>NZ_CP047025.1:0-2400000 GCF_009796845.1 Cobetia sp. L2A1
CTGTCAGGAATCAGGGCAGAGATCTTTGTACCACTTCCGCGATTGATGCTGACAAGCGATCCTCTCGTCATCCAGGCTAAAAAGGCCAGTGGATAACCTTGGTGCAGCCTGAGTATGAGTACAGCGCTGAGCCCGATGCGTGGCGGGTTTTTAGCATTATCCACGCCATGACAAAAAAGCAGTCGTTCTGAATATCTCATGACTATAGAAGGTGATGTTTTCTGTGGATAACCTGTTTCCTCGAAGTTCTCTCAATCTCCTGTCAGTAGAGTATCTCTGACGATAAGCAGCAAGAATCCTGACATTAGCCTGTGCATGGCTGTGTGCATAAGTTGTGACTTGTTCCAGGCGCCTGAGCTCTCAGGTATTGCTACCCAGTCTTTCCCAGTGCAAGAGAGATCTCGATATCCGTGTTGTCCACAACAGCTAATGAGACAGATGCCGTGTGGATAACTTGAGTCTTGAGCTATACAATGACCGCCCCCTTCGACAACTGGATGTGAGGTCGCGTGTCGCTCGCACTTTGGCAACAATGTCTTGACGCCCTGCAGGACGAGCTGAATTCACAGCAGTTCAACACTTGGGTTCGCCCCCTGCAGGCTGAAGAAGGTAACAGCGGAGAGCTGTGCCTACTCGCACCCAACCGCTTCGTACGGGACTGGGTCAATGACAAGTACCTCAAGCGTATCCACGAACTGCTGCGTGAGCTGGCACCGGGCAAGCCGCCCAAGGTCGAGATCAGCGTCGGCAGTCGACGCACGGTGTCCAATCCTCGGCCGGAAGGGACTTCCGCGCCTGCATCAACTGCTCAGGCACAAGCGCCAGGTCAGATGCCGAGCCCGCGCTCGCCTCACGTTCACACCCCTCCGCGGGGTAACTATGGCGAAGAGCGTGAAATGGCAGGTGATGGCTTGCGCGATAGGGCACCGCGTCGTAATGCACGCCAAGTGCAGGTCGAAGGCAGTCTCAAGCACTCCAATGGTTTGAATCCGAACTTCACCTTCGAAACCTTTGTTGAAGGTAAGTCGAACCAGCTGGCTCGTGCGGCTTCACGTCAGGTTTCAGAGAATCCTGGCGGCGCTTATAACCCGCTGTTCCTCTATGGCGGCGTGGGGCTGGGTAAAACGCACCTGATGCATGCGGTAGGCAATCACCTTGCCAAGCAGGGCGGCGAGAATGCCAAGGTTGTTTACCTGCATTCAGAGCGATTCGTGGCCGATATGGTCAAGGCGCTGCAGCTCAATGCCATCAATGATTTCAAGCGCTTCTATCGTTCAGTCGATGCGCTGCTGATCGATGACATTCAGTTCTTCGCTGGCAAGGAGCGCTCGCAGGAGGAGTTCTTCCACACCTTCAATGCGCTACTTGAAGGTGGTCAGCAGATGATCCTGACTTCGGATCGCTATCCGAAAGAGATCAATGGTGTCGAAGAGCGACTCAAATCCCGCTTCGGCTGGGGGCTGACCGTCGCTATCGAGCCGCCTGAACTCGAGACGCGCGTGGCTATCCTGATGAAGAAGGCCGATCAGGCCAAGGTTGATCTACCGCACGATGCAGCCTTCTTTATTGCTCAGAAGATACGCTCCAATGTGCGTGAGTTGGAGGGTGCCTTGAAAAAGGTCATCGCCGACTCCCACTTCATGGGGCGCGTGATTACTCAGGATTTCATTCGCGAGTCGCTGAAAGATCTACTGGCACTCCAGGATAAGCAGGTGGGTGTGGACAACATCCAGCGTACAGTCGCGGAGTATTACAAGATCAAGATTTCTGATCTCCATTCCAAGCGACGTTCGCGCTCGGTCGCACGTCCTCGTCAGGTCGCCATGGCGCTTGCCAAGGAACTGACCAACCATAGTTTGCCGGAAATTGGTGATGCTTTTGGTGGCCGGGATCACACCACAGTGCTGCATGCCTGTCGCAAAGTCGCTTCGCTTCGCGAAGAGAATGCCGATATCCGCGAGGACTACAAGAATCTGCTGCGTCTGTTGACCAGCTGATCGAATTGCAGCGACGGGATGGGTTGGCGACAATCACCGACTTGATACGTCGCGCATTGGGCTTTGTGTCCTCATGCCGGCCTTAAATTTTTTGAGAGCTCGCGGCTATAGCCGCGAGCACTTACCCCGTTTCCAGAGAGTGGAGTCTCCATGAAATTTGCCATTTCGCGTGAAGCCCTGCTACGCCCGCTGTCCCTGGTGGCGGGTGTGGTTGAGCGTCGTCAGACCTTGCCCGTGTTATCCAATGTATTGCTCGAAGTTTCCGATCAGCAACTATCACTGACCGGTACCGATCTCGAGGTCGAGCTGATTGGCCGCGTCGCACCAAGTCGTGTTGATGAGCCAGGCTCCGCCACTGTGCCTGCGCGAAAGCTGATGGATATCTGCAAGTCGCTGCCAGACGGCAGTGAGATCACGCTGGCACTGGAAGAAGGTCGCGCGATCCTGCGCAGTGGCCGCTCTCGCTTTACCCTCTCGACGCTGCCGGTCGCAGAATTTCCAAATATCGACGATGGCCAGGGCGATGTCACCATCAGCCTGCCGCGTGGCACGCTCAAGCATCTGATCGACGCAACCTCCTTTGCGATGGCGCAGCAGGATGTTCGCTATTATCTCAACGGTATGCTGCTCGAGTTGACCAGCAATATTGTGCGCACTGTAGCGACCGATGGTCATCGCCTGGCAGTCTGCGAGCAGGCGGCTGATATTAATGTCAGTGAATCCCAGAAGCTGATTATTCCGCGCAAGGGCATTCTGGAGCTGGCGCGTTTGCTGGATGGCAGCAATGAGCCGATGACCCTGACCGTGAGTGGTACGCATGTCCGTGCCCAGACGGGTGACTTCACCTTCACTTCCAAGCTGGTTGACGGGAAATTCCCGGATTACGAGCGTGTTGTGCCGCGTGGTGGCGATAAGGTCATTATTGCTGAGCGTGCTGAGTTGCGTCAGGTACTGTCGCGTACCGCGATACTCTCCAATGAGAAGTACCGCGGTGTACGCTTGCATCTTGAAGCAGGTAATTTGCGTGTGCTGGCTAATAACCCGGAGCAGGAAGAGGCCGAGGAGAACATCAGCCTCGATTATCAGGGAGCGGGTCTGGAAATTGGCTTTAACGTCGGTTATCTGATTGATGTGCTAGGCGTGCTGGATTCAGACCGTGTGCAGCTAACGCTTTCCGATGGCAATAGCTCGGCACTTCTGGAGGAACCGGGTGGTGGTGATGCGCGTTACGTAGTCATGCCAATGCGCCTGTAATTATATTTTTTCTTATATATAACAGTAGGTTGAGTCATAAAAGCGCTGCCGGCGTTAGCTATGTTTCGCGACGGTAAATGACAACACCCGTGATCTTCTCAATCGACGATCACGGGTGTTGTCGTGTTAGCACTACGAGTTATTCTCGTTGCCAAATTTTCAGTCCACACCGAGGCCTCTCCATGGCACTTGAACGTCTGCAATTCCAGAATTTACGTAATCTGGTGCCTGTCGACATGGTGCCAGGGCGAGGAATTAATCTGGTAAGTGGTGCCAATGGCAGTGGCAAGTCGAGCCTGCTGGAAGGTATCCATGTGCTTGGATTGGCGCGCTCTTTTCGTACCCATAAGCTTAAGCATGCGATCGCCCATGACACGGCGGGTATGACTTTGTTTGGGCGTCTGGCGGGAGAGCCACCTCGGCCTCTGGGCGTGCGACGAGATCAGGCGGCTGATGGTCTGGAGATGCGACTGGATGGCGAGAAAGTCGAGCGCGTCGCACAGCTTGCTCAGGCGTTGCCATTGCAATTGATTAACCCAGATGCGTTTCGGTTACTGGAAGGCTCACCTTCGGCACGGCGCGAGTTTCTAGACTGGGGAGTGTTTCACGTGAAACATGACTTTTTCGATGTCTGGCGGCGTGTGCGACGCGCGCTCAAACATCGGAACGCGCTGCTCAGGCATGGTAAGATGGACGCTCAAGCACTGAACGTCTGGGATCGTGAGTTTGCTCACTGGAGCGAACGTCTCGATGCCCTGCGCATGGAATACATGCAAGCGCTGGCACCACTGTTTCAGGCCACGCTTGCCGAGTTGATTGAATTACCTGAGCTAACCCTGCGCTACCAGCGTGGCTGGGACGCCAAGCGGCCACTGGGTGAGGTACTTGCCGCCGGCCGTGACAGTGATAGCCATATGGGATTTACCCAGACGGGGCCGCAGCGCGCTGACCTGCGGATTCGTCTAGGGCGCCGGCCTGCGGTCGAAGTGCTGTCACGCGGCCAGCAGAAGCTGGTTGTCAGCGCTCTCAAGCTTGCTCAGGGGCGATTGCTCGAAGAAATGAACGGACGTACCTGTGTCTATCTGATCGACGATCTGCCGGCGGAACTGGATGGCGAACATCGCCGTCTATTCTGCCAGCTTTTGGCTGGCCTCGACTGCCAAGTCTTCGTGACCTGCGTCGAACCCGAAGCATTGAATCGGGTGTGGCTGCCAAATACGGATATCAGAATGTTTCACGTGGAACACGGGCGACTGCACACGGAATGATTTCACGACGGAGAAGCCAATGAGCGAACAGGCTTACGACTCAACGAGCATCAAGGTCCTCAAGGGCCTGGATGCCGTACGCAAGCGTCCCGGTATGTACATCGGTGATACCGATGATGGTACGGGGCTGCATCACATGGTGTTCGAGCTGGTGGATAATTCCATCGACGAGGCGCTGGCAGGGCACTGTAGCGAAGTCCGGGTGGTCATCCACGTTGACGAGTCGGTTTCCGTTAGCGATAACGGCCGTGGTGTACCGACCGAGATTCATGAAGAAGAAGGTGTCAGTGCTGCCGAAGTCATCATGACGGTACTGCATGCCGGAGGTAAGTTTGACGATAACTCCTACAAGGTTTCCGGTGGTTTGCACGGTGTAGGTGTTTCAGTCGTCAATGCACTGTCTGAAGAACTCAAGCTGACCATCTGGCGTCAGGGTGATGTTCACGAGCAGATATATCGTCACGGCGTGCCGCAGGCACCACTTGGCGTCGTGGGCAAGACTGAGAAAACCGGTACCCTGGTTCGCTTCAAGCCTTCAGACAGGACCTTCGCCAATATTGAGTTCCATTACGATATTCTGGCCAAGCGCCTGCGTGAGTTGTCCTTCTTGAATTCTGGTGTGGCGATTCGTTTACTCGATGAGCGCAGTGGCAAGGAAGAGCTATTCCATTATGAAGGCGGACTCAAAGCATTCGTCAATCATATCAACACCAACAAGACGCCACTTAATCCCGTATTCCATTTCGAGATGGAGCGTGAGGATGGTATCTGCGTAGAAGTGGCAATGCAGTGGAATGACGGTTTTTCCGAGAATATCTTCTGCTATACCAATAATATTCCGCAGCGTGATGGCGGGGCTCACTTGGCAGGTTTCCGTGCTGCGCTGACGCGTACTCTCAATAGCTATATTGAAGCGGAAGGTTTGCTGAAGAAGTCCAAGGTCGGCACCACTGGCGATGATGCTCGTGAAGGCCTGACGGCCATCATCTCGGTCAAAGTACCGGATCCGAAGTTCTCCTCGCAGACTAAAGACAAGCTGGTTTCTTCTGAGGTCAAGACGGCTGTCGAGCAGGAAATGGGTCGGTTATTCTCCGAGTACCTGATCGAGAAGCCCAGCGAAGCCAAAATCATCGTCAACAAGATGCTGGATGCGGCGCGTGCACGTGAAGCCGCCCGTAAGGCGCGGGACATGACGCGCCGCAAGGGCGCGCTGGATATTGCGGGTTTGCCGGGCAAGTTGGCGGATTGTCAGGAAAAAGATCCTAGCCTCTCTGAACTGTACCTGGTCGAGGGTGATTCAGCCGGTGGCTCCGCTAAGCAGGGGCGCGATCGTCGTACTCAGGCGATCCTGCCGTTGAAGGGCAAGATCCTCAACGTCGAGAAGGCGCGCTTCGACAAGATGTTGTCCTCTGTCGAGGTTGGCACGCTGATCACCGCCTTGGGCTGTGGCATCGGGCGCGAAGAGTTCAATCCGGATAAGCTACGTTATCACTCCGTCATCATCATGACGGATGCCGACGTCGATGGTTCGCATATTCGCACCTTGCTGTTGACCTTCTTCTTCCGTCAAATGCCAGAGCTGATCGAGCGTGGTCATATCTTCATCGCTCAGCCGCCGCTTTATAAGATCAAGCGCGGCAAGCATGAGCAGTATTTGAAGGACGAGCAGGCGCTACAGGATTATCTGACGGCCACCGCACTCGATGGCGGCAAACTGCACGTGAATGGCGAGGCGCCGGGTATCGGTGGTACTCAGCTAGAGACGCTTGTTAGCCAGTATCGCGGCGTGATGAAGCGTATAGATCGTCTGGCGCGTGTATATCCTTCTGCTGTGCTGCGTAAAATCGTGCATGCATCGCACATCGATGAGGCGGCACTGGCTGATGAAGCGCAGGTGCAGAGCTGGATCAATGGTCTGCAGGTTGAGATGGACGAGCTGATTGCCTATGAAGGTGGTCCGCATTACGACTTCAGCATCAGTCACGATACTGAGCGTGATCTCTACCTGCCGGCAGTAACATTGACGGCGCACGGTGTCACCAGTGACTATCTGTGGGATATCGACTTCTTCAAATCCGCCGATTATCGTGAGCTGAGTGAACTGGGTTCGATGCTCAATGGATTACTGGAAGAAGGTAGCTTTGTCTCACGTGGTGAGCGCAAGAAAGACGTTGTGACCTTCTACGAAGCGCTCGACTGGCTAATGAAGGAAGCGGCGCGCGGCTTCAGCATCCAACGCTACAAAGGTTTGGGTGAGATGAATCCGGGGCAGTTGTGGGAAACTACGATGGATCCGGAACATCGTCGCATGCTACGCGTCACCATCGAAGATGCAGTGAGCGCAGACATGATGTTCAACACCCTGATGGGGGATGAGGTCGAGCCGCGCCGTGATTTCATCGAACGCTTCGCGCTGGTGGCGAACCTCGACGTGTAATATCGCGAGCTTGAGCTAGTCATACATGAAACGGCCTCTGATCATTGATCAGGGGCCGTTTTAGTGTGCAGACTGAATACCGCTTCTGGCTCAGCGTTCTGCTAACCAGTTGCAGATGTGCGTGCCGGTGATGTGTGCCGTCGCAATGCCTAGATGGTCGATGTCTGAAAGTATCTCTATCTGAGCGGAATGGTGATGGGGAGACAGGCAGTCGCCCAGGCGCTCTGCAATGAAGGCCTCATCGTGTTCTCCGATAAGTGCCAATAACGGAATGTCGTGCTCAAAAAGTATCTTCAGGTCTCGTTGATAATCTTTCGGGTTGAGTCCTGTCATCATGCGCCACGAGTAAGCTGCCGTCGTGTTTGAATCACGATATTGTTCAGGGATATTGAATTTCAATACGACAAGATTATCCAGTCGATGGATATTGAGCTTATCCAGCAGACTACATAGCAGCATGCGCGCGATCTTGGGTGATGCCCATGTTGATTCACGTCTGTTATTGGTCGCCATATGGTGCAGGTACGGAGCTAAAAGGATGACTCCCGCAAGCTGATTTGCGGTTGGATGACGTTCAAGTATCGCCACAGAAGAACGAAGCGTCAGCCCACCACCGGCAGAATGACCTGCAAGGTATATCGAAGCGCTGGATGGCAATGCCAAGGATTTGATCAGATCCTCAAGGTCTTCCTCGAGCTGCAGAGCATGATCGATGTCCCCTCTGCGTGCTGGTACAGGCCCATGACCACGCAGATCTGGTGTGTGGACATGGTACCCGCTGTCAGCAAGTTGCATGGCGAGACAGGCGAGATAGCGACTGTCACTGCTGGAACCATGAACAATAAGGATATGGCTCTCTCCAGGCGCCAATTGTGTCTCAGATTCCGTTTCAGATGTTGCCGCATAGTGTCGACATCCGAGATGACTGCCATCACGACATGGATAAGTCTCCAAGACTGCGGGAGTTGGCCATGAGGCTTTGGCAGATAGAAAGTTGGAAAAATCGAAAGCGTGGTTGGCTTCATCTGACATGAGGGAGTCCAGATAATGAACGCATAGAGGAGAGGCTTGGGAGGCGTGCTGCCATAGCATAGTCACACTTGAGATATTCAGGAAATATCGCAAAGAAAAACCCCGTCTTTCTTGATCAGAAAGCGGGGTTTATTTCGCAAGAACGTATGCGAAGGGCGCGACGGGAAAGTGGAGCCTCTTGGTGCCGTTATTTATATCACGACAGTCTTTGGAGGCCAGACTCAACCTATCAAACCTGGCAGGTCATTCAAGATGACAGATTCAATGCGCTTGATTCAGGAAGCCTTCGTCCAGCTTCAATTCTTCATTCAGGTTCACACCAATATCGCGCGACAGAATATTGCTGGCGATCTGCTTGGCTTCTTCCAGAGAGTGCATCTGAGCGGTGCCACATTGATAGATGTTGAGCTCAGGAATTTCTTCCTGACGAGTAACATCGAGTACATCTTGCATGGCAGCAGACCAGGCAGCCGCAACGCGTGATTCCTGTGGCTCACCGATCAGGCTCATGTAAAAGCCGGTACGGCAGCCCATCGGCGAGATATCGATGATTTCGACGCCATCACCGTTGAGATGCTCGCGCATGAAGCCCGCGAACAGGTGCTCGAGCGTGTGAATGCCTTTTTCAGAGAGAATCTCTTCGTTTGGCACGCAGAAGCGCAGATCGAAGACAGTGATGTTGTCGCCCTTGGGAGTGCCCATCTTCTTGGCCACACGCACGGCAGGGGCCTTCATGATGGTGTGGTCGACAGTGAAGCTATCCAATAGTGGCATGCAAAACCTCCAAGCATGAGGAAGAGGGAAGGGCAGACATTTCCTGCCCAGTTTCATGCCTGAAGGGTAGCATATTGACGCCGATGGTCAGAGAGATACGCATCTCTGGCGTATGTCATGAGCAACTCCGAATAGCGTCAGAGATAACTCTCGGCAGCAGCCTCACAGCCATTGCAGCTGCGTAGGGACTTTCCCGGTTCGCCCTCGGAGGGCGCATGATTGAGTTCGCCATCCAGTAAACGGTTGGTGAAGTCGGCTAGATTGGCAACCACCAGCACATCCTTCAAGCCTTCGCCGTCCGCAAGCGTCTTCTGTCCCTTGCCCGTCATGACCAACGCAGCGCGACAGCCGGCCTTCTGGCCCGCCACGAGATCACGCAGGCTGTCACCCAGCATCCATGCACCATCGAAATCAGGAATCTGTAGTGCATCCTGAATCTGGTGCAGCAGGCCTGGCTCAGGCTTGCGGCAATCGCAGCCATCATCCGGGCCGTGTGGGCAGTAGGCGATGTGAGCAATATCGCCGCCTGCAGCTTTCACCAGCTGAATCATTTTGGCGTGCATGTCGTCGAGCTCACGGTGCCCAAAATGACCACGTGCGATACCGGACTGATTGGTCGCCACGGCGACGGTATACCCGGCACGTGTCAGACGTGCGATAGCCTTGATGGAGGTAGGGTATTCGATCCACTCTTCAGCGTTCTTGACGAAGGCGTCGGAGTCTTCGTTGATGACTCCGTCGCGGTCGAGCACGATTAGTTTGCGCATGGTCAATTCTTCGCATCAGGGCAGTCAGGGGCGTCAGCCGGGCTGCTTGTCAGGGTGTCGCCGCTTTGCCTTGAGGAAAAGTCGTGACCGTGGTCACAACATGACGCTCACACGGGTAAACAGGCAAATGGCGCCGAGTGTTTGGAGATATGGACTTCGCTGCGACATGCTGCCGCATTTCTCGAACACTGTTTCTATACTGGATTCTAGTGCGACCTAGGTAGTGTATCAAGGCAGAATTTGTGACTTTGGTGATTACTTGCGTTAAATCCTGTCACGCAACGCCATAAGTCATTGAGCCTAAGACACAGAAAACCCCGCCGTGGCGGGGCTTTCTGTGTTCATGCTGACTCTGACTCACTTGAGGTGCGAGAATCGATCAATCGCGAGCCTCAGGCTTGGCGGTGCTGTTACTGCGTCAGCAGACTGATGTCCGCCACACCCATGAACAGGCCTTGCAGGCTGGCGAGCATGGCCAGACGATTGGCTCGCACTGCCTCATCGTCAGCATTGACCATTACCTGGTCAAAGAAGGCATCGACCGGCACACGCAGGTTGGCCAGTGCATCGAGCGCTTCCTGATAACGTGCTTCTGCAAACAGTGGCGCGACCTCGGCATGGCGGGCATTGAGCGCTTCAGCCAATTCACGCTCGGCTGCCTCGCTCAACAGGCTCGCGTCCACTACGGTACGACCATCATGCTCGGCTTTGGCGAGGATGTTGGAAACACGCTTGTTGGCCGCCGCGAGTGCAGCAGCTTCAGGGCGCTTACCGAAGGCATGTACAGCACGTAGACGACGTGCGAAGTCCAGCGGATTACTGACCTTCAGGGTGCGCACGGCCAGATACAGCTCGGCCCCCATGTCTTCTTCGCCTGCCCAGGCGCGGAAGCGATCAAGCATGTACTCGAGCACATCATCGACTAGGCCATCCGCCTTGGGCAGGTCACGATGCTGCTCGGCGCTGACAGTCAGCAGCTCGCGCAGGTCGAGTTCCAGCTCACCCTTGATCAGGATGTTGAGCACGCCGATGGTGGCGCGTCGCAAGGCGAACGGGTCCTTGGCGCCGGTGGGACGCTGACCGATCCCGAAGATACCGGTGAGGGTATCGAGACGATCGGCCAAAGCGACGGCCATACCGACTTTGCTCTTCGGGATGGCATCGCCTGCAAAGCGCGGCAGATACTGTTCTTCAAGCGCCAGGGCGACGGTGGCATCTTCGCCATCGTGGAGCGCGTAGTAGTGCCCCATGATGCCCTGCAGTTCAGGGAATTCCAGCACCATCTCGGTGACCAGGTCGGTCTTGGCCAGCTGTGCCGCACGTGCCGCGTGCTCGGCATCGGCACCGATGCGCTCAGCGATATGGCGTGCTACCGCTTCGCTACGACGTGCCTTCTCGGCCATGCTGCCCAGCTTCTGCTGGAAGACGACGCTCTCGAGCTTCTCGCGACGTGATTCCAGTGTGGTGCGCAGGTCCGTCTCGTAGAAGAAGGCGGCATCGCCTAGGCGCGGACGTATGACCTTCTCGTTACCGGAGATGACCTGGTCGGGATCTTTACTCTCGATATTGGCGACGGTGATGAAGGCGGGCATGAGCTTGCCGTCATCGTTCAGCAGGTGGAAGTATTTCTGGTTGGCCTTCATGGAGGAGATCAGGCACTCCGCCGGCACTTCAAGGAAGCGCTCATCGAAGGTGCCGGTCAGCGCCACTGGCCACTCCACCAGGCCACTGACCTCATTGAGCAAGACTTCGTCGATGACGGCATTGGCGCCATAGACTTCTGCTTCGGCCTGAACCTGCTCGCGGATACGCTCACGGCGCACCTCACGATTGGCCAGTACGCGGGCATTTTCCAGCGCATCGAGGTAGTCCTCGGCGTGCGCCAGCGTGATGGCCTGCGGCGCGTGGAAGCGGTGACCGAAGGTGGTGCGACCGGAGTCGAGGCCGAGCACACTGGCGTCGATCACGTCGCTGCCGTACAGCGCGACCAGCCAGTGCACCGGGCGTGAGAATTCAATGCGTGAGGCTCCCCAGCGCATGTTCTTCGGCACCGGCAGGCGTGCGACGACCTGCTCCAGCATGGCCGGCAGCAGGGCGGAGAGATGTTCGCCCGGCTGGATATGGCGATAGCCGAGCCAGGTGCCCTTGTCGGTTTCCAGCTCGATCAGGTCACTGACGTCCACACCGCAGGAGCGAGCGAAGCCCTGAACGGCACGAGTTGGCTCGCCATCCTTGAAGGCGGCGGCCTTGGCCGGACCGCGCTTCTCGATCTCGCGGTCCGGTTGGCGCTCGGCCAGTGATTCGATCATCACTGCAAGACGGCGCGGGGTCGCGTAGGCACGAACTTGGCCGAAAGAGACTTCCGCGGCACGCAGGCCATCCGCCAGGCCATTGGCCAGGCTTTCAGCAAGTGCGTCGATGGCACTCGGCGGCAATTCTTCGCAGCCCAGTTCGATCAGCAGGGTATTCACGGTGGCCATGCTTACGCGTCTCCCTCGGTAGTGGTGTCATCGGCAGCCAGCAGTTCATCACGCAACGCCTTCGGAGCGAGCGGGAAGCCGGCGGCCTTGCGAGATGCGTAATACGCGTGTGCCACATCGCGAGCCAGGGTACGTACGCGCAGAATGTAGCGCTGTCGCTCGGTGACCGAGATAGCATGGCGGGCATCCAGCAGATTGAAGGTATGTGATGCCTTCAGTACCTGCTCGTAAGCCGGCAGCGGTAGGTTGGCGGCTAGCAGCTTTTGGCACTCGTTTTCGCTGTGATCGAAGGAAGCGAACAGCTCCGGCACGGCGGCGTGCTCGAAGTTATAGGCAGACTGCTCCTTCTCATTTTGCAGGAAGACGTCGCCATAGGTGACGACCGAGCCATCTGGTGCGGTCGTCCAGATCAGGTCGTAGACACTGTCTACGTCCTGCAGGTACATCGCGATACGCTCGAGGCCGTAGGTCAGTTCGCCGGTGACCGGGAAGCATTCGATGCCACCTGCCTGCTGGAAGTAAGTGAACTGCGTCACCTCCATGCCGTTGAGCCACATTTCCCAGCCGAGACCCCAGGCGCCAAGCGTCGGGGACTCCCAGTTGTCCTCGACAAAACGGATGTCGTGGACCAGCGGATCGATGCCCAGACGCGCCAGAGAGCCCAGGTAGAGCTCCTGCAGGTTGATCGGTGACGGCTTCATCACCACCTGGAACTGATAATAATGCTGCAGGCGATTGGGATTTTCGCCATAGCGGCCGTCGGTAGGACGGCGGGAAGGCTGCACATAGGCAGCGTTCCAGGTTTCAGGTCCGATGGAGCGTAGGAAGGTTGCCGGGTGGAAAGTACCGGCACCGACCTCCATATCCAAAGGTTGCATGATGATGCAACCCTGCTCGGCCCAGTATTGCTGCAGGGCCAGAATCAGGCCCTGGAAGGTTTTCACGTCTGGCTGTGTCATTGGTGAAGCCCGTTGGCCCATGAATTCGAGAACTGCCGAGTATACAATCCCCGCTTATCTGGTTATAGGCCGCACGTGAAACCGAGTGTGTGCCATTTTCATTTTTCGCTGTGTCGCATCTACTCGCGACCGCATTCCGTACAAGCCTTTACAGGCTCTGGGAGTTCAACATGATCGTCGTTACTGGAGGCGCAGGTTTCATCGGTGCCAATCTCGTCAAGGCACTCAACGACCGTGGCCGTACCGATATTCTGGTAGTGGATGACCTGAGTGACGGTACCAAGTTCGTCAATCTGGCGGACCTGACCATCGCCGACTACCTCGACAAGGATGATTTCCTGATTCGTGTGCAGTCGAGCTTGATGGGCGAATACGCCGAGCTTCCGAAGATCGAGGCGATCTTCCATGAAGGCGCATGCTCGGATACCACCGAGTGGGATGGCCAATTCATGCTCGAAAATAACTTCGAGTACTCCAAGGTATTACTCAATTTCTGTGAGGCCAATCAGATCCCACTGTTGTACGCCAGCTCCGCGGCGACCTATGGCGACAGCCAGGTCTTCAAGGAAACGCCGGAATTCGAGGGCCCGCTGAATGTCTATGGCTACTCCAAGTTGCTGTTCGATCAGCACGTGCGTTCACGCTGGGACAGCCTGACTACTCAGGTGGTGGGTTTCCGCTACTTCAACGTCTACGGCCCGCGTGAACAGCACAAGGGCAAGATGGCCAGTGTGGCCTATCACCATCACACCCAGGTGACGGCAGGTGAGAACCCCAAGCTGTTCGGTGCCTATGACGGCTATGAAGCTGGCATGCAGAGCCGTGATTTCGTCTATGTCGGTGATGTGGTCGATGTGAACCTGTGGTTCCTCGATCACCCGGAAGCTTCTGGTATCTTCAATCTGGGTACGGGGCGCGCTGAACCGTTCAAGGCGATCGCAGAGACGGTGATCAACTTCTACGAGAAGGGCGAGATCGAGTTCATCGACTTCCCGGAGAACCTCAAGGGTCGCTATCAGAGCTACACGCGTGCTGATATCGGCAAGCTGCGCAAGGCTGGCTGCAACGTTGAGTTCAAGACGGTTGCACAGGGCACACACGCTTATCTCGAATGGCTGAATCGTTGAGGTGACCGTTGCACGCGCGTCGTCGGATTTTCCGGCGATGCTGCCTGTCAGGCAGTGATGTAGAAAAAGGAGCAGGGCATGAACAAGCTACGCGAGGGTGCCGGCGAACGCATTCTGGTCGTCGGCCCCAGCTGGGTTGGCGACATGGTGATGGCACAGAGCCTGTTCATGACGCTGAAACATCAGTCGCCTGAATGCCGTATCAGTGTGCTGGCACCGGCGTGGTCGCAGCCAATCATTGAGCGTATGCCAGAGGTCGCTGAGATCTTGGCGCTACCGGCAGGGCATGGTGATTTCGCGCTCACGGCCCGTTGGCAGCTGGGCCGTTCGCTGCGCGGACGTTTTGATCGTGCCATCGTGCTGCCACGCTCGTGGAAGTCGGCGCTGGTACCGTTCTTCGCACGTATTCCTGTGCGGGTCGGCTTTACCGGTGAGCAGCGTTACGGCCTGCTCACCGAGTGTCGCAAGCTCGACAAGACGGTGCTCGACCAGACCGTCAAGCGCTTCACTTCATTGGGTTTGCCGGTTGCCGAGGCCAACCCGCCGGCCAATATCCTCGAGCCACACCTGAAGACGGATAGTGTCAACCAGGCGCGCTTGCGCGAGGAACTGGGGCTAGTGGCACCACCCAAGGCCATTATCGGCATGATGCCGGGGGCAGAGTATGGCCCGGCCAAGCAGTGGCCATTGGCACATTTTCGCGCACTGGCCGAGTCATTGACCCAAGCAGGTGCCGAGGTGCGTATCTTCGGTGGACCCAAGGATGTCGTGGCGGGTGAGGAGATTGCCCAAGGACTTTCCGGCGTCTATAACCTGTGCGGCAAGACGCGGCTGGCGGATGCGGTGGATTTGATCGCTGAGTGTCAGGAAGTGGTCAGCAATGACTCAGGATTGATGCATGTCGCCGCTGCTGTTGGGGCGCGTATTCAGGGCATCTATGGCTCGTCATCGCCGCATTACACGCCGCCACTCACGGCTGATCGTGAGATTCATTGGCTAGCATTGGAATGTTCGCCGTGCTTCAAGCGAGTGTGTCCGCTTGGGCATACCAACTGTCTCAATCACATAGCGCCGGAACGGATACTGGCAGCGATTACGCTCGCCGATGACCGCCATGAAACGCGGCAATCGTGAAGACGTTACACAATCCTGACGAGGACTGCCGGTGAGTTCGCAGCACAATCGTACGACAGATGAGCTCATCCATCCGCGCATGCGTGGTGCCATGAAACGTGCCCAGCGTATTGAAGCGGTACGCGCCTGGTGTGAGCGGCGCTTGATTCTGCCGTTCAGTCGCTGGTGGTTGTCGCGTTGGCAGGCATCACGCGCTCGTCATGCAGGACTGGAGCAACGTGGGCTGCCACGACATGCGGTGGAGTCCGTGCTGGGGCAGGAAGCACTGACAGTCTGGGTGAATCCACGTGAGTTGGTGCGTGACGTCAATTTCGGGCGTGACAAGCGCGCGCGACCGTCATCGACGGCCTTTATCTGGGATGGTGAATGGGACCTGCGCCGTGGAGCCTTCCGCCACGGCTCACGTTCACAGCTGATGCGTGATTTGATCGTGCATGGTGATGACCTCACGGTGATTGACCGTTACCAGCGTCTGAAAGCGCTACTGGAAGCGGGCAAGCCGTGGTCATCCCCCCGCGATGGGTTATTGCTTGATAGTGAGGCGCGTATCCTGGGGTATCTGCAGTGCTATCGTGGCTACCTGCAGGACATGTCGCGCAATGGTTTCCGTCAGGGTATCACCAAGGACGAGATGGGCGTGGCAGTCTCGCGTGAGGGGCGATTGCTCAAGATCAATCGTGGCCTGCATCGACTGGCGATGGCTCAGCAGGTGGGCGTCCCCAGCGTACCAGTCGTGGTGAAGGCGGTGCATCGCGAGTTCTGGGACAAGGTGACGGCAGGTGCGCAAGGTGATGAGGCCTTACGTCTTCTCAGTGAAGCGCTGCAGGGATGCCGGCCAGAAAGTGAGGCCGGTCCGCTGGACCCGAAGACACATCCTGATCTCGGCCTTGATGAAGGATGGCCAGACCTGCGGGAGCTCGAGGATTGAGCCCTTTCAAGAAATTCATGTCTTCATGCAGTAATTTTTAAGAAAATCATGGTGTTAAAAAATGAAAAAGCCTTGTTTCATGTGAAACATCTCACATGAAACAAGGCTTTTTTGTGTCTTGGCATACTCTCAAGTATGGCTCGAATCTCTTATCAAACGCGGGCCAGTCGTCGATAGAGTGCAAGATAGGCCTTGCCCATGGCACAGGGCGTGAAGCGCGTCAGATCCTCGCGTGCACAGTTCACCAGTCGCTCGCGGCGGGGAGCATCTGCGGCCAGGCTGGCAATGGCGGCTGCCAGTGCATCGGCATCTCCACCGGGTACCAGTACGCCAGTCTGGTCGTCATGCACGATATCGGGAATACCATCCACGTTGCTCGCGATGACGGGGACGCCATGATCCATCACGTCGAGCAGAATGGAGCCCAGTCCCTCATTACGTGACGGGAAGGCAAAGAGATCGAAAGCCTCGAGATAGTCACCGACATTGGTGTGAAAGCCCTCCCAAATCAGGTTATCCAGATCTGCGCTTTCCGCCTTGAAGGCTGCCTCGTCTTCACCAGCCCCCAGGCACACGAACAGCAGCTGCGGGTGACTCTCACGTAGCAGACGGGCTGCCTCAATCAGTAATCGCTGCCCCTTATGGCGATCCACCAGAGCCCCTACATGGCCGACGACCTGCGTCTCTGCCTTCGCAATATTACCGAAGCGTTCTCGCAGTTGAGCCACCGCATCTGTATCGCTGGGCAGGTGAGCGAGGGTGCTGGGGATCAAGGCTGTTTCACCCCAGTGACGCTCACGAAGGTGTGATTCAATGACCGAAGAAATCGCCACACGGCAGGCTGCAGCGCGATAGGTCAGCCGATTGAACGCCTTGTCCTTCACTGGTTGCGGTACGCGACGTGTCAGCAGATAAGGCGTGCCTGTCAGGCGCTGATGCAGCCACGCCCAGTGCACCGCCTTGGCTTCGTGAGCATGCACGATATCAGCACGTGGTTGACCGAAGTGGCCCCTGAAGCGCCCGCTGATCTCGATCACCTCCACCGTGACGGATAGCTCAAGCGCCGCCAGTTCGCTGATCAAAGGCGAGTCCTGCAGGCAGACCAGTGACTGGCGGATCGGCGCGCCGGCTTCGCCGCTTGCGCTGGGCTTGGCGCGTCGTGCCAGATCCGCGATCAGGTTGAGCGTCTGACGCTCACCGCCACGAAAGCCACGCGCCAGATTGACGTGACGTACGTGCAGCGGGCGTGAAACAGACGCTGTTTCATGCTTGGTGATAGCCGTCATGGTCACCATACCTTGTTGAAGTCTTCGGCTTCACGCACCTTGGCATCGCGCTGGAATTCGAGCAATTTGGCGTATTTCAGATAGGCGTTGACGCTGGCGGACAGTGCCACCGAGAAGCCATCCACGCCATCGCGGAAGCCCGCCTGGAAGACGAACTTGCGCATAAAGGCATTGCTGCCATGCAGGAAGGGTGTGAAGGCGTTGGCGCGTTTTCCTTTTTGATACATGATCTTGGCGGCGCGATTCGAGAAGCGGCCACTGGCCTTGACGAATAGCTCACCGAGATTGGCAAAGCTGTAATGTTCCAGGTCTGCATCCAGCTCACAGGGATTGATGGACTGCACCGAGCTGTGCTGACGGGAGTCACGAAAGGCGATCTTCTCGCGGTCATAAAGGCGCAGACAATAATCGGGATACCAGCCGGCATGACGTACCCAGCGTGAACCGATGAAGTTACGGCGGCGCAGTGCGAAGCCATCATGTGGCGTGCTATCCAGTGAAAGCTCGCGGATGGCCACGACAGCTCCCTCGGTGAGGCGCTCGTCGGCATCCAATGACAGCACCCAGCGGTGGCTGGCCCGAGCCGGACCGACATTCTTCTGCGGCCCATCGCCCAGGTAGGGCTGGTCTATCACCGTGGCACCCATATGGCGCGCCAGTTCACAGGTCGTATCCGTGGAGCCTGAGTCGACCACGATCAGTTCATCGCAGACCTGTGCCAACGAGCGCAGGCAATCTTCGATGTTATGCGCTTCATTGAGCGTGATGACGCAGCCAGTGATCTTGTGGCTGCTGGACGTGCTCGCGTGATCGGGGTTCATGGCGGACTGGGTCTCGTCGGTTGAATTCATGACGGTCTCATTCGTGGCAATCTCGGACATGACGCGCTCGGTCTCAAGGTCGGTCTCAAGGGACTGGCTGGTCGGCAGAGTTCTGGTCAGCAGAGTGATAAGCGGCGCGAATACGTGCCAGGCAAACGGCGTGATGCTGCGGACAGAAGCGTGCCAGTGAGCGGCCAAGACGTGAAAGATTGTCTTCGCGCCAGCGCGCGTCCTGCGCTGCCTCGGCATGCAACTGGCAGCGATCGAGATCGATGACATAGACGCGTCCGCTCTCATCCACCAACAGATTGCGCGCGTTGAGATCGACATGCTCAAGGCCCGCATCGTGCACGGCGCGAATGGCACTCCCTGTCGTGTCGAGCAGAGTCAGCAAGGCATCGGGTAGAGGCTCGTCGCCAGATGGTGGCTGTGCCTGCAAGGCGATCAGGTCATCTGCAAAGGCGTGGGCGCCGGGAATCAGTACCGTGATCAGCGCCGCTTCGTAGGTCAGTCCATGGCGCCAGACACAGGCACCGACGGGCTCTGGCACGGGCAGACCCTGACGATAGAGACGCTCCGTCAGACGCAGCTCGGCAAAGGCACGCGTCCGCTCCAATCCAGTATAGAAGTAGCGACGACTGGCAATCTTCGCGACCAGCCCGCCACGCCGATAAGGACGCAGTGCCCACTGTTGGCCCGCTGATACTAGCGCTGGCTCTGTACGTAATTCGGTGGGTAAACGACAAATATCGAGGAACAGACTTGCACCGCGCCCTGGCGCTTCACCGGTCACGGCGGCGTGTTTACGCCAGAACGATGGCGTGAACCAGTCCGGCGTCATTTGTGGCGCTGTTTCGCCATCATATAGAATGTGGGCATTCTCATTTCGGAACACTGCCATCCGCATGAAGCATCCTCTCCCAGCCCAGCCCGCCCATATCTGCGTGCTCAGGCTCTCCGCACTCGGCGATGTCTGCAATCTTGTGCCAACGGTGCGCGCCTTGCAGCGCCAGTGGCCTGAGGCCCGCATCACCTGGATCGTCGGCAAGGGGGAGCACAGTCTACTGTCCGGCCTTTCCGGGGTCGAGTTCGTGGTCTATGACAAGTCCACAGGGTTTGCCGGTATGCGTGCCATCTGGCGTCAGCTCAAGGACACGCACTTTGATGTGCTGCTGCACATGCAGCAGGCGTTGCGTGCCAGTGCCTTGTCGCTGGGGCTCAAGGCCAAGGTACGTATCGGTTACGACCGTGCGCGCGCCAAGGACTGGCAGTACCTCTTTACCTCACACCAGCTGGCCCCGCGTGAGCGTGCTCATGTGCTGGAGTCGTTCATGGACTTCGCCCGTGCGTTGGGCGTGGAAGACTGTCGCCTTGATTGGCGCCTCAACGTGCCTGATGAGGCCTATGTCGAGGCCGTGCGCGTCACCGGTGAAACGCCTTATCTGGTGATCAGTCCGTGTGCCAATCCGCGCTTGCGCAACTTCCGTAATTGGTCGGCCGAGGGCTATGCCGCGGTGGTGGATCACGCCTGGCAGCAGTACGGCATTCGCAGCGTGATGACGGGCGGCGGTAGCCCGCAAGAGCGTGAAATGGGTGCGCGCATCAAGGCAATGGTGAGCGAGGGGGCCGTCATTGATGCCATCGGCGCTACCTCGCTGAAGGGGCTGCTGGCACTGATTGATCGTGCCGTGGCGGTGATTGCACCAGATTCCGGCCCCGTGCATATGGGCAACGCCTTGAACACGCCGGTGATCGGCCTGTATGCCACGACCAATCCTGAGCGCGCTGCGCCGTACTGCTGGCAGCATCTGGTGGCCAATCGCTATCCCGATGCAGTGGAGACGTACTTGCACAAGCGTATGGATGAGATCAGCTGGGGGCAGCGTGTGCGCCATGAGGACGCCATGAGCTTGATTCGTGCCGAGGATGTCATTGCTCGGCTGACCGAGCTGCTGGCGGACACTGACGGCATCGTGCGTGAGCAAAGCTGCGAACGACTACCGGCTGCCAATGTCTCAATAGACGCTTCGAGCGAGGTTGTTGTTGAGCCTCCCACTACTGATTCCCCCTCTGCACGCGGAGACGCCTGATGAAGCTTGATCTGACTGCGCTGGAACAGGCTCGCCTGCTGGTCGTGGGTGATGTGATGCTGGATCGCTACTGGCACGGCGGCACTTCGCGTATCTCGCCGGAAGCGCCGGTACCGGTGGTACGTGTCAACGAAAGCGAAGACCGCCCCGGCGGTGCTGCCAACGTTGCACTCAACATTGCCTCATTGGGCGCGCATGCCACGCTGGCTGGGGTGGTGGGTCGGGACGACAATGCCGATATCCTGACCCGCGCGTTGGAAAACGCCAATGTCATCACGCGTTTCCAAACCAGCGACAGCGTACCGACGATTACCAAGTTACGTGTGATGAGTCGTAACCAGCAGCTGCTGCGCCTCGATTTCGAGGAGCCGCTGCACGAGGTGGACACCAGCGAGCTGGTCCGCCACGTTGAGGCTGAGCTGGGCGCCAGTGGTGTGATGATTCTTTCCGACTATGGCAAGGGCACGCTGAATCAGGTCGAGGTACTGATTGCCGCCGCGCGAGCTGCTGGCAAGCGCGTGCTCGTCGATCCCAAGGGCAGTGATTTCTCGCGCTATCGCGGTGCCAGCATCATCACGCCCAACCTGACCGAGTTCGAGACCATCGTCGGGCCGTGCCGCAGTGATGAAGAGTTGGCCGAGAAGGGCGAGGCGCTGCGTGCCGAGCTGGAGCTTGAAGCTCTGCTGGTCACGCGTAGCGAGAAGGGCATGACCCTGATTCGTGAAGGTTATGTACCGCTGCATTTGCCGACGCATGCGCGTGAGGTTTACGACGTGACCGGCGCCGGCGATACCGTGATTGGTGTGCTCGGGCTAGCGCTTGCCGCTGGCCACGCCTTCCCGGAGGCCGTGATGCTGGCCAATCTGGCGGCGGGTCTTGTCGTCGCCAAGCCGGGGACCGCAACGCTATCAGTGGCTGAATTATACACCGCGCTGCACGGCGACAAGCTGGCAGAGTTTGGCGCGATTCAGGAGCACACGTTGATTCCGGCCGTGCGTGCTGCACAGGCCCGCGGTGAGCGGGTGGTGATGACCAATGGCTGCTTCGATATTCTGCATGCTGGTCACGTAGCGTATCTGCAGGAAGCAGCCCGCCTTGGGGATCGCTTGATCGTCGCTGTCAATGATGACGCCTCCGTGGCACGCCTCAAGGGTCCGACACGCCCTATCAACCCGATAATGCGTCGCATGCAGGTACTGGCAGGCCTGGGCGCAGTTGCCTGGGTCGTACCCTTTGCAGAAGATACGCCGGCCCGCTTGATCGAGGCCGTACTTCCCGATGTGTTGGTCAAGGGGGGGGACTATCTTCCTGAGGAAATCGCCGGAGGTGAGGCGGTGATCGCCAATGGCGGAGAGGTGCGCGTACTCGGTTTTGAGGATGGTGTATCTACTACCGCGATGATTGCCACTATTCTTGATCGCGAGGATTAGGTGTGAGCCTTGCCCGCGGTCTCTATAGCGCCGCGCTTATCCTGCTGTCGCCGTTGATCTGGCAGCGGGTCTGGCGCGAACATGATGATCATCATCCACGTTGCGAGCGGTTGGGTATCATCCCCGCGACGCCTGCCACGACACCTGAGCTTGAATGTCCGATCTGGCTGCATGCTGCCTCCTTGGGTGAGGTGGTGATGGTCACGAGCCTGGTCGAAACGCTACGGCGTCGATATCCCAAGCGACCGCTGGTGGTGACCACCATGACGGCCACGGGTGCGGCGCAGGCTGCTCGCCTTTTGCACAGCCCTGAAGGCAGTGCCGAACTAGCCCCTGCCCGCCATCATTATCTACCACTGGACTTCCCATGCACTGCGCGGCGCTTTGTGGCGCGGCTACGACCGGCGCTCGCCATCCTGGTGGAAACCGAGCTATGGCCGAATCTGATAGCGGCTTGCGCCAGAGAGGAAGTGCCATTGGGCGTCGTCAATGGACGGTTATCGCCACGGGCTTTCAATCGCTATCGCAAGGTCGCGAGCGTCATGCGCGACTGTCTGGCGAATGTCAGCTGGCTAGGCGCAAAGGCACCGGAGGATCTGGAACGATTCATTGCGCTTGGATTGCCGGCTGCACGTGGTGTTGCAGTGGGCTCACTCAAGTTTGAGGTCGAGATTTCTTCAGTCGTCGTCGCGGCGGGGCAGGCACTGCACGCGCAGTGCGGAGGGCGCATGATCTGGATCGCGGCCTCCACCCATGATGGTGAAGATGCGCAGATACTGACGGCACATGCGGCAGTGCGAGCGCAGCATCCTGATGCATTGTTATTGCTGGTGCCACGGCATCCGCAGCGCTTCGAGGCGGTGACGGCTCAGAGCCAGGCATGGTGTCAGCTGCGGGAAGAAACGTGTCTGCGTCGCAGCGACATGCATGCTGAACGTACGTCAGAGATGGTCGCGCTAAGCGATCCGGCGCTGTCAGTATTGGTCGGTGATACGCTGGGCGAGTTGCTCACATTATACGCCGCCA
Source organism: Cobetia sp. L2A1 (assembly GCF_009796845.1). Taxonomy (NCBI): domain Bacteria; kingdom Pseudomonadati; phylum Pseudomonadota; class Gammaproteobacteria; order Oceanospirillales; family Halomonadaceae; genus Cobetia; species Cobetia sp. L2A1. The sequence goes on from NZ_CP047025.1 coordinate 22,811, forward strand.
GTGATGTCGCTTTTATTGGCGGCAGTCTGGTGCCCGTTGGTGGCCACAATATGCTGGAACCTGCTGCGCTTGGGCTACCGCTGTTGAGCGGTCAGTCATTGGCTAACTTCAGTGAGATTGCCGAGGTGATGGCGGGTGAAGGGGCTTTGCAGGTAGTGGCGGACAGTGAGGCGCTTGCCGTTGCCGTGTCAGCGCTGCTCGCGGATGACGTGTACCGTAAGCAGGTCGGAGAAGCGGCTCGTCAGGTAGTCGCGCGCAATCGTGGCGCGCTGTCAGACTCGCTGGCACAGATCGCTATTCTGCTACCAGGCTGAGTCGCTGAGCGCACGCAAACGGTGCGCTAACCGTTTGGTCAAGATAAAAGCGCCGCACAATCGTGCGGCGCTTTTACGTTCCGGTTCACGTCCCGCCCTTGTGATGTCCTACATGCACGGTATTCACCACTTGATTGGCGCTCAAGCGCCAATCAAGTGGTGTGTGCAGGGCACTCAATCAACTCGGCTGCCACACCCCATTCGGGGTCCAGGCCATTCAGGCAATCCTGCGCGGCGGGATGGCGATTGCTGATCACCACATCGAAGTCGCTGAGTGGTGCGATAAAGGCAGGCCGTACCATTTCAAACTTGCGTGCATCGACGATCAGGAAACGCTGCATGGCGCTTTCCAGTGCCGCCTGCTTGGCAGCCACTTCATGAAAGTGGAAGCAGCTGACACCACGGCTGGCATGCACGCCCCCCGCTGAAATAAACGCCTTGTTGATACCGAGACGACGTATCGTCTCCGACATGTCGGTCGCGGTAAAGGACTGGGTGGCGGAATGAAATAGACCGCCGAGCATGACCAATCGAACGCCGGGTAGATGGCCAACCGCATTGGCGACATTCAGCGCACAGGTCACGAGTGTCAGCGTCTGCTGGCGGTTCAGCGCCGCTGCCAAATGGACCAGCGTCGTGCCGCAATCGACATACAGCGTGTCGCCATCTTTGATATGACTCGCCAGTCGCTGGCATAGCGCTTGCTTTATGGGAGCACTGGCATCGATTTCACGATCCAGGCGATAGACGCTACCGGCGGATGCCTCGGCCAGTAGCAGGCGGCCGCCAAGGATCTCCAACAGGCCGTTGCTGTGGGCCACATCACGGCGAATGGTCATCTCCGAGACACCACATGACTGTGCTGCGTCACTCAGTGGTAGAGGGCTACCTTCACGCAGGATGGCCTGCAGACGATCGAGGCGTACAGCGCTGTGATTGTTCATGCGGCAGTGTCCTTTTTTGCCGATAACGATGATGAAGCGTTGGCCGAAGCGTGGCGCTGTCGAGTCACGCATTGAGACATGCAGAGAGGATAAACCACTGACATGCGGGGAGAACCTGTAAACCCAAGACAAGGTTCTCACGAAGACGCTGCATGGCAAGGCACAACGTGTTCAAACGTACGTATTGACTATTTGGTCAGTATGTGACTTTTTGAACATGTTGAGAATGCAGACTAACACTGACATCCGTTGAGATAATGCGTGGCAGATGTCGTACTGCATAGCATTTCCCATAACAACCACAAGAACATTCAGGATCCTTCCAATGAATCCCCTCATGAGTCTGGTCGGGATGGCATCGCTCATCCTCATCGCCGTGGCGTTGTCGTCGAATCGACGTGCCATTCGGCTTCGTACTGTGGGTGGCGCCTTTGCCATTCAGCTGATCATCGGTGCTTTCGTGCTCTACACATCCTTTGGCAAGGATGTCCTGGCGTCGGTCTCCGGTGCTGTCAGTCAGGTAGTCAACTATGCCGATCAGGGCATCAGCTTCCTGTTTGGAAGCTTGGCAAACCCCGGCAGTGGTGTCGGCTTCATCTTCGCGATCAAGGTGCTGCCCATCATCATCTTCTTCTCGTCGCTGATCGCCGTTCTGTATTACCTCGGCATCATGCAGTGGGTGATACGTCTGCTGGGCGGTGGCTTGCAGCGCGTATTGGGCACCTCGCGAACGGAATCACTGTCCGCGACCGCCAATATCTTCGTTGGGCAGACGGAAGCGCCGTTGGTGGTCAAGCCGTATCTGGCCAGCATGACGCGCTCGGAGCTATTCGCCGTGATGTGTGGTGGTCTGGCTTCGGTAGCGGGTTCCGTATTGGGTGGCTACGCAGCACTGGGCATTCCGATGGAATATCTGGTCGCAGCCTCTTTCATGGCCGCACCGGGTGGCCTGCTGTTTGCCAAGCTGCTATTTCCAGAAACAGAAAAGCCGGATGACTCGATTGCAGTAGCAGATGCCTCGCTCCAGGATGATGATGCCCCCTCCAATGTGTTGGATGCTGCGGCCTCTGGCGCCTCTTCCGGCCTGAAATTGGCGGCCAATGTCGGTGCCATGCTGCTGGCCTTCATTGCCTTGATCGGTCTGATCAACGGTATCCTCGGGGGTGTCGGTGGTTGGTTTGGCATGGACAGCTTGAGCCTCGACATGATTCTCGGCTGGTTGTTCTCGCCGCTAGCCTTCCTGCTGGGTGTGCCGTGGAGCGAAGCCACACTGGCCGGCTCCTTCATCGGTCAGAAGCTGGTCGTGAATGAGTTCGTTGCCTACATCAATCTCGCGCCCTATCTCAGCGGTGACACCCTTGTTGCAGCGACTGGGGCAATCATGACGCCCTACACCATGGCTGTGCTGTCCTTCGCGCTATGCGGGTTTGCCAATCTGTCCTCTATCGCCATTCTGCTAGGTGGTCTTGGCAGTCTGGCCCCGACACGGCGCAAGGAGATCGCGAGCCTGGGCCTCAAGGCAGTGTTGGCGGGGACATTATCGAATCTGATGTCAGCGGCGATCGCGGGCTTCTTTCTGGCACTGGCGGCCTGACCGCCAGGCTGCCGTCCATGTCCCCCGAGGATGGACGGCAGCTGGGGAGAAGGGCGTGCTGGTCAACAGAGATGTGAAATCACTCACATTTTCTGTGCTGGCGAGCTGTTGATTCCCCAAACGTCGGTCTGTCGCTTTTGCGAGGAAGTGCTAACATCGCCGCCTTTCCAGATTGGGCCTGGCGAATATTTCCCCCTTCGCATGCTCGGACAGATTGATAGTGACAAGACCCGCTCAGCGGGCAATAACCACAACAATTGTGAACAGTCGAACTCTTAAAGACAGGATCATTTCGCGATGACTATGCTCAAGACCGTTGCAGCCAGCGCTCTGGCTGCCACTACCCTCCTGACCGCTGCCGCGCCAGCGCAGGCCACCGATTTCAACGGCGATATCCACGCCAATGATTACAAGTGGCTGACCTTCAACCTGATGCGCAGCGAAGATAATCGTCTGCCCTACCGCAATAGCGAAGATACCTATCTGGAAATGGAATTCGGTGGCCGCTCGGGCATCGTGGACCTCTACGGCTATGTCGATTTCTTCGACATCTTCGATGATGGATCCGATGACCAGAGTGGCAACGATAATTTCTTCGCCAAGCTGGCCCCACGTTTCTCATTGGACGCCATGACTGGCTATGACCTGTCATTCGGCCCTGTTCAGGAGTTGTATATCGCTACCGTCACCAATATCGGTGATAACGCGAGAGATGAGAATGGTGTGGGAAGTGGCCTATGGGAGCACTATGTCGGTCTGGGCAGCGATGTGCAGGTGCCTTGGTTCGGCAAGATGGGCTTCAATCTGTACGCGCGTTATGTGCGTGAGAACTACGGCGGTGAAGACGAGAAAAAGTGGGACGGCTATATGGCGTCCACCAACTGGTTCAAGCCGTTCGTCAACTTCGAGGATGGCAGCTTCATCGCCTATCAGGGTTATCTGGATTACAAGTTTAAGGCCGACGAGGTGGGCGGCGCAGATGGTCGTAGCGTCAACAGCATGGAGTGGTTCAACGGCATCTATTATCACACCCAGCGAATCGCACTCGGTTATGGCCTGAAGTACTACAACAACATGGCCTTCTTCACCGATGGCTCGACGGCGACCGGCGTTCGTCAGGACACCACTGGTTTCGGCAACTACTTCAGCATCAACTATAAGTTCTGATCGCAGCGTCATGTTCTGATGATGCTATTGAATCAGTATGAAAAACGGGAAGCCCTATCGGGCTTCCCGTTTTCTTTGCGTTTTACGTCCCACGAATGCCTTGCTGACGCGCGGGCGATACCAAGAGACAGCTAGCGGAATTCGACCTCAGTCACCTCGACACGTACCAACTTGTGACTCCATTCTCCTTCGGGGACCGTGACGCGTACCTCGCGACTGTCACGTGTCTGGCTGGGGCGCAGATAGGTCTGCGGCAAGCGATACTCACCGACCCACAGCGGTACCTCGCGCGTCGCCAGCAGGCGCCCATCATCAGCATAGAGGCGCAGCTTGGCCTGCACACCAATGATGCTCTGTCCCGCGGTATTGTCGAGCTCGAATCGCAGCACGGCCTCATCATCTTCCACGTTCACCTCGGCAAGGCGAGCCACCAGACCATCACGATGGCCTTCGCTCAATAACTGAGGGTTGGCCAGTGCACTGTCGTTAAGGCGCGAAGCGGGCTGAGCCTGTCTGGCACTCGATGAAACAGCGATGCTGTCTGACGAGTCGCCGCCACGACGGACTGATGCACTGTCGACAGGAGTACTACCGACAGAGGCGCTACCGACAGGTGCAACGGCCGCAGTGACCGGAATGGCCGCCGAGGTTGGTATCGTGTTGCCGGAGGTGACTTGCGACGCTGCGGTATCGGGCGCATCCAGCTGGTATTCCCAGCTGTGGTCTGGCTTGAGCAGTACCTTGACGCCATTAGCGAGTGTCACGGTGACTGGCGTACTGATGGGCAGATTGCAGTCGGCCATCAGTGCTGGGCTCATTACTGCACTGGCCAGCAGTGCCAGCTTCGCCATGCGCATGCTGCGTTTGAGAAGCGAAGTCATCATGCGAGTCTCCTTAGGCAGTGATGCGCTCGACACCGTTTTCGCGCCCTACGAGCAGCACGTCAGCGCCGCGCGCGGCAAACAGGCCATTGGTGACGACACCGACGATGGCATTGATGCGTGCTTCCATGGCGATCGGATCTTCGATGAGGAAGTTGTAGCAGTCGAGGATACGGTTACCGTTGTCAGTCAGCACACCATCACGGTAGACCGGATCAGCGCCCAGCTTGACCAGTTCACGCGCGACATAAGAGCGCGCCATCGGGATGACCTCGACCGGCAGTGGGAAGCCACCGAGAATATCGACCTGCTTGGAGCCATCGGCGATGCAGACAAAGCGTTCGGCACAGGCGGCAACGATTTTCTCGCGAGTCAGTGCTGCGCCGCCGCCCTTGATCATCGCCAGGCGAGGATCAATCTCGTCAGCCCCATCGACATAGACCGGCACCGTGCCGACATGGTTGAGCTCGAAGACATCAATGCCGTGGCTTTTCAGACGCTGAGCCGTGGCTTCGGAACTGGCGACGGCACCGGCGAAGTCATGGCGCACTTCGGCCAAGGCATCGATGAACAGGTTGGCAGTAGAGCCAGTACCGACGCCAATGATGGTGTCGCGGTTCAGCAGCGGGCGAATCTCGTCAAGGGCAGCGCGGGCCACGGCCTGCTTCAGCTCATCCTGGGTCATGTCATACCTCGGGTTGGTGGAGATGGATCAGTCGGCATCAACGGCGTAGCAGGGCAGCGACGTACCATCACCTTGCATGATGAACACGTAGCGCAACGCCAGAAAACACCACATTATAACGGTAAACGTCACGATGGCGCTGGACGCTCTCGCTAGCGGTCTGATAACAATGGGGGTTAGGTCGTGCCTATGCGGCCCACGCTGTGACACATCAGGATATTTCTATAATGCTCGAACACTACGTCAAGAAGATCCTGTCGGCTCGTGTTTACGAAGCCGCTCATGAAACACCGCTCTCGCCGGCACCTTTGCTATCCCGCCGTTTCGGCAACAATATCTTCATCAAGCGGGAAGATCTGCAGCCCGTCTATTCCTTCAAGATTCGTGGCGCTTACAACAAGATGGCCATGCTGACAGAAGAGCAGAAGGCCTGTGGCGTGATTGCAGCATCGGCGGGCAACCATGCCCAGGGCCTGGCGATGGCGGCCAAGCTGATGGGCGTCAAGGCTGTCATCGTGATGCCGCGCGTCACACCCGAGATCAAGGTGCAGGCGGTGCGTGAACGTGGTGCCCGTGTCATTCTAAAGGGTGATGCTTTCCCTGAGGCGTTGGCGCACGCGCGCACGCTCATTGATGAGCATGGCTATACCTTCATTCCGCCCTTTGACGACCCCGATGTGATCGCCGGCCAGGGGACGGTGGGCATGGAGATTCTGCGTCAGCATCCCGGTCATATCGACGCGATTTTCGTACCGGTCGGTGGCGGCGGTTTGATTGCTGGCATCGCAGCCTATGCGAAGTATCTGCGTCCTGACATTCGCATCATTGGTGTCGAGGCGGAAGATGCCGCCTGCCTGAAAGCCGCGATGGAAGCGGGCGAACGTGTCATTCTGGATCAGGTGGGTGTCTTTGCAGAAGGTGTCGCGGTCGCCCAGATTGGCGAGGCGCCGTTCGAGATCATCCGCCACACCGTGGATGACGTGATTACCGTCAACACTGACGAGATATGTGCGGCGGTCAAGGACATCTTCGAGGATACGCGTGCTGTCTCCGAAACCAGCGGTGCGCTTTCACTGGCCGGCCTCAAGAAGTACGTGCAGCAGACGGGAGTAGAAGGCCAGACGCTGATCTGCATCAACTCCGGTGCCAATACCAACTTTGATCGTCTGCAGCATATTGCCGAGCGCACCGAACTGGGCGAGCAGCGCGAGGCCATTCTCGCAGTGACGCTGCCGGAGCGCCCGGGCGCCTACAAGCAGTTCTGTAAAGTGATCGGCAAGCGGATGGTGACCGAGTTCAACTACCGCTATGCCAACCCTGACGAAGCGCATGTCTTTGTCGGCGTGCAGGTCAAACCGGGTGGCGAAGACCGTGCTGCAGTCGTCGCGAAGCTGCGTGAGTCAGGTTATGCGGTCGAGGATTTGACCGATAACGAATTGGCCAAGTTGCATACTCGCCATCTGGTCGGCGGCCGTACCTCAAGCACCTTGCCGGAAGAGGTCTATCGTTTTGAATTCCCGGAGCGTCCGGGAGCGTTGATGAACTTCCTGACCCACTTGCCGGCAGATTGGAATATTTCGCTATTCCATTATCGTAATCATGGTGCTTCACATGGCCGTGTTCTGATTGGCATGCAGGTGCCAGACGGAGATCGCGAGCGGGTGGAGGAATACTTTACCGAGATTGGGTATCGCTTCTGGAAAGAGAGCGATAATCCCGCTTATCGCTTGTTCCTTGCGTAAGTATTCTGTCCTGAGTGGTAATGACCTGGCCATGATTGGCTAAACCCCACGACAAAAAAGCCCCTGTTCTCTTTTGGGGAGGCAGGGGCTTTTTCATGCGAGTTCGTCAGTAATGGCGCGGAAAATCCTGTTGTAATCAGCGGGAGTGATAAAGAACAGTGTTTTTTCTTCAGCCCTTGCCAGCATTGGCTGTTGCATGCAGAAGGCAGCGTGGAAAAACGTTCATTCAAACGGTCGCTTGGCGATTGTCATGCTGGGATCAGATGCCTATCATCTGGGCACTGTCAGGATGACAGTCATCGACAACCGTCACGCGAAAGCCACTGACGATATAAAAAGAAGTCCGCTCTCATGAAACGTAAGCCCGACCTGGTCATGGCCCTGGTATTTATCTTCGGGATTGGTGTTGTCGCGACTGGCTACGCCCAGACTGTGATGGGTTCCTGAATCCTGCGCTGCCGCCTCTCTGGCGGCAGTGGTGTTTCGGTGATAGTGCTTTAGAACGGTGTTACCTACCCGTGCTTTACTCTCTCGCTTTCTGCCATATCCTTTCTGAATTGAGCTCAACTGGATGGCCGAACTATCTCACGATCACTCACGATCGCGTCCAGTGGCACATCCCATGACTGCACCGGCAAGGTCGGTACCTTCTGACAATGATGCGCCAGCCCGATCAATTGTGGCCGCGGCCCTGGCCGCCGAGTGAAAGCGAAGCTGCGATCATAGAAGCCACCGCCCATCCCGATGCGTGCACCGCCAGCATCGAAGCCGACTAACGGCATCAGCACCACATCCAGCGCCCATGCCGGTAGTCGGCGACGTTTGTGTGCGCCAAAACGCGTATCAGGCTCAGCGATACCGAAGCGATTCCTTACTAATGGTGTGCTGCTGTCATAGCGCACAAACCACAGTGAATTCTCTGCGAAAGGGCGTAATACCGGCAGGTAGACATGTGCGCCACGTCGTATCAGCCACTGACAGAGAAGCGTCGCGTCCATCTCGCCATCGTTAGGCAGGTAAAGGGCAACGGCCCGTGCGCGCATCAGTTCAGGCAGGCGTCTCAGCTGGCGGAAGAGTGCGTGTTCCGCGCTACGACGTTCGCGCAGCGATAGATGGCGGCGTCGTTGGCGTAGTACTCGACGCAACGCGCGACGATCAGCATCGGGATGACTCAGCTCCGCTGGCAAGGGCCAGAGAGTCGTGTCGAATGCAGAAGAGGAAAGAGAGGGCGAGCAGTGGCTCGCAGGTGCAGCGTATACCGCTGGGGGTTTGCGCATGCCTGACAACCTCCGTCAGGCAGGGTTCTCCAAGATGCCGTTGTTACCGGGGGCCCTGAACCTAGCGGTTCAAGGTGGGTAGTCCCGCGCAACACATTAGGCGTTCCGACGCACGGACATGCACACAGCGCTGCACAGTGGACTCCCTGGGAATAGCTTATAAGCTCGAGGGACATCGGCAACTGACGTACACCCCAGAGAACCCCTTCAGTCTACCAAACCCCGCCTGCTGGCCCAAGGACTAATCCTGCCCAGACTATTCTGGCCTTTATGAAAATCAGCTATTTGATTCTGAAGAGTTTTTTCGTTCAGCAACGCGCTGAGCTTAGTCCGCAGGCAGCTGACTAAGGGCGGCATCGAGCTGACGGTCGAGCGCGGAAAGGCGTGTCTCAAAGTCATTTTGCAGCGCACGCTCACTGTCACGACTATTGATCAGCTCGTGAGAGATGTTGAGTGCTGCCATCAACGCGACCTTGTCGGCACTGATGGTATTGCCACGTTGCTGGATGCCCTGCATGGCGAGATCCAGGTAGGCCGCCGCACGGGTCAGGCCATCTTCCTCTCCGGGCTGACAGCTGATGGTATAGCTGCGGCCGAGCAGGCTGATCTCGGTGGTATTGCGGGGCTTGGCGGGTTCGCTCATGTCAGTCCTCTCGGGCCATGTCCGACGTCGTCCGGATTGACGGCGGCGTCCTGCTGACTGCGCGTAACCGTCGCAGCGAGGACGGCAAGCCAGAAGGAGGGCCAGTGCGGTAAGATGGGGGCATTCTCGAGCCACTATAGAGAGCCGCTTCTAGAGGGTCAACGCGCTACGTAGCGCGGCTACTCTCAGGCTTCGTGCTCATTCTACATGCCCAGCGATGCACGTAGTCCCTGTACTCAATATGGACATCCTGGCTCGGCTGGTATTCTGCCCACATTCCTTGCTCACTGACTCAACGGAACCTCGCCATGGCGATCATCAACGACACCTTCGACTTCTCTCTCATTGCGGACCATTTTCTGGTTCACGGCAGCCTGAACAACCCTTCCTTCCTTGATGGCCAGCTAGTCGCCGCATTGGCGCTGGATGACATCAGCGCCGAAGACTGGCTGAACCGTGTGTGTGCTTCGCTTGGCGTCGAACAGCCCGCTACGCGGGAAGCCGGCGAGGCCTTCCTTGTCTGGCGTACCCGCAACCAGGAGCGTCTGGCTGCCAGCGAGATGAGCTTCGAGCCACTGCTGCCAGATGAGATGTTCTCGCTGGCTGAGCGTGCCCAGAGCCTGCGTGAGTGGACACTTGGCTTCCAGGAAGAGCTGTCTGGCGTCGATGGCGAAGCTCGCGAGGGCTGGAGTCGAGCACTCAAGGATGCCTTGGGCGATGTCGAGTCCATCTCGGCAGGGCTGGAAAATGGCATTGATCTCGATGACGACAACGCGGAAGACGAGGCGGATCTTTTCGCGCTGGCTGATCATGTACGCATGGCCGCATTGCTGCTCTATACCGAGCAGCACCCGGGCAAGCCTGATGTCGAAAAGCCGAGTGATGACCAACTGCCGGAAGGGGGACTTGAAGGTAGCCTCGGCATGAGTTCCCGGCAGGACACGCACTAAGCCTCTGTTGTGTCAGCGGTCTGGCTTTACGGGACCGCTGACCCCATCTATTGATATCTTGCCATTATGTGACTCGACTGGGCCACGCCCGGCGGGTTCTCGACGGAGATTGCCATGACTGCCCCTGCCATCCTGACCGCCCCTGCCGCGCTGACGGCGGAGGACTTTCACGCCCGCCGTCAGCGCCTGATAGCACAGCTCCCGCAAGGTGCGGCCGCGATGGTGTTATCGTCTGGTCTTGCTCAGCGCAACCGCGACAGCGAATTCGCTTTTCGCCAGAACAGTGACTTTCACTATCTGAGCGGCTGGCCTGAACCTGAAGCAGTGCTACTGCTGCTGCCTGGCCGTGCTGAGGGTGAAAGTGTGTTGTTCTGTCAGGAAAAAGATCCGCTGGCAGAGGCCTGGACGGGCATTCGTATCGGTGCAGAGGGCGCAGTCGCTGATGCTGGCTTCGATCAAGCCTTCACCAATGATGCGCGTGATGAAGTGCTGGCAGGGCTATTGGACGGTCGTGAGCGTCTTTACGTGCTCTTTGAAGATGATGAAGCGCTAGTACTGGCGCAGTCGCTGCGCGAAGAGCTGGCCGCCGGCGTGCGTCGCGGGGCGCGTCCGCCGCGTGCGTTTGAGGATCTCGCACCGTTGCTGCATGAGCAGCGCTTGATCAAGGACGCGCGTGAAATCGCCCTGATGCGTCATGCCGCCGAGATCTCGGCACGTGCTCATGTACGGGCCATGCAGAGTAGCCGTGCGGGTCTTCACGAATACCATCTGCAAGCCGACATCGAGCATGAATTCCAGTGGCAGGGCGCTCCCGCGCCGGCCTATACCAGCATTGTCGGTGGAGGGGTGAATGCGTGCGTACTGCATTACATCGAGAACCGCGCACCACTGATGGACGGTGAGCTGGTGCTGATTGATGCGGGTGCCGAGTTCGCGCTATATGCCGGCGATATCACGCGTACCTTCCCGGTAAATGGTCGTTTCAGTGAACCGCAGCGTCTCCTCTACGAAGTCGTGCTTCACGCACAAGAGCGGGCCGTCGCCGCGGTAGTCCCGGGCGCGACACTAGTGGGTATCCATCAACAGGTAGTCCATGACCTGACGATGGGGTTGATCGAGCTGGGACTACTGGCGGGTGATGTCGAGGGACTGATCAGTGATGAGGCCTATCGCCGCTTTTACCTGCATTCCACCTCCCATTGGCTGGGGCTGGATGTGCATGATGTGGGCAGCTACCGCGAGAATGGCGAGCCGCGTCCGCTGATCCCGGGCATGGTGTTGACGATTGAGCCGGGCCTTTATATTCCCGACGAGGCAGATATTCCCCTCGAGTATCGCGGAATTGGCATTCGTATCGAGGACGATGTGGTGGTGACGGCCGAGGGTCACGAGGTGCTGAGTCATGGTGTACCCAAATCCGTTGCGGCCATTGAGGCCTTGATGCGCGAAGGAGCCTGATGCAATGAGCGAGCGCGAGGCAGGTCATCCGGCTGATATCGCTGTCGGTGCTGGGCAGCAGGCAGAACACTTCGACATCGTGATCATTGGCGGAGGCCTGGTCGGCGCGAGCCTGGCCTGTGCATTGGCCCCCCTCATGGAGTGTCATTCTAAGGGGGGCTCAGATCGCGCACCGCTGCGCGTAGCGGTGGTGGAGGCAAATGAGCTGCCGTCTGCCGCAGACATGACACGATTTCAGCCCAGCTTTGATGCGCGAGCCAGCGCGATTGCTGCTGGCTCGCGACAGCGCTTCACCGCCTTTGGGCTGTGGGAAAGCATGCAGGAACATGCCACGCCTATTCGCACCATCCATGTCAGTGAGCGCGGGCATCTTGGAGCGACTCGCATGCGCGCTGAAGAGCTTGGCATGCCGGCGCTGGGTCATGTCATCCCGAATGCCTGGATGGGTCAGGTGCTGCATCGTCGTTTAGCTGAATTGCCATTGGTCTGGTACTGCCCCGCGCGGGTTTCGGAGATAGCCGTTACTGCCAACGGGCATCAGTTGACGCTCGACGATGGCCGTTTGCTTGATGCTGGATTGACGGTGCTCGCCGATGGTGGCCGCTCAGGCCTCAAGGAGCGCCTTGGCATCCATAGCGAAGCGCAGCCCTATGGACAGCATGCACTGATCACCACGGTAGAGATGAGTCAGCCGCATCAGGGTGTGGCGTATGAGCGTTTTACCAGCGATGGTCCCATGGCGTTGCTGCCATTGGCGGGGCGACGCATGGAGCTGGTCTGGACGCGTTCTCCTGAGAATACCGACACCTTGATGTCGCTACCGGACAGCGATTTTCTGCATGCGTTGCAACGTGCCTTCGGTGAGCGTGCTGGGCGTTTTCGCTGTGTCGGTCAGCGCCATGCGTATCCGCTGTCACTGGTACGCGCCAGTGAAGGCACTCGTCCAGGCTTGGCGGTACTCGGCAATGCTGCGCATTCGCTCCACCCGGTGGCGGGGCAGGGCTTCAATCTGGCTCTACGCGGTGTGACGGATCTGGTCGCCGCGATCGAGGCCGGCCAGGCGCGCGGTGAAGTCGCCGGGGCCAGTAGTGTGCTGGGCGACTTCGAGACACGACGCAGTGACGACCGCGATAACGTGGTGCTGTTCAGTGATGGCTTGATCCGCCTGTTTGGCGTTGATAGTCACTGGCTGGGGCATGCACGCGCAGCGGGTCTCATCGGGCTTAATCTAATCTCACCTCTCAAGCGATTGTTGGCCAGGCGCTCGATGGGTGTTGAGCGTTAAGACGACGATATTGCCATGCCATTAAAGCGGAGTAGCGATAGTGAGTGATCACTGTCAATGCTGTTGATGGCGAACGTCACGTCAGCGCGGAACGCGGTTATTCCACGAGGAAACAAGCATGAAGGACAATCGGATAGCGGGTCCAGCGCGAGATGCAGATGTCGCCATTGTCGGTGCCGGTATCGTCGGTGCCACGTTAGCATTGCTGCTGGGGCAGGCGGGTCTGCGTGTCATGCTGATCGAAGGTCGTGAATCTCCCGCCAGCTGGCAAGCTGACTCGGCACCTGAACCGCGGGTCAGTGCGCTGACACCGGTCTCGCAGCAGCTTTTGACAGGGCTCGGTGTTTGGCCGACCGTGGCCGCTAGTCGGTTGATGCCTTACACCGGCATGCAGGTCTGGGATGCTGAAGGGAATGGCGAGATTCGTTTCAGTGCCGACGAAAGCGGTGTGCCGCTACTGGGGCATATCGCTGAGAATCGCGTCACTTTGGCTGCGCTGGAGCAAGCGATTGAGGGTTGCCCCACCATTACGCGTCGCTACGGCGTCCGAGTCAGTGGTTTGGAATTACCGCGCTCGGGAGCAATGTCGAGAGTGAATGCTTACCAACTTGAGGGGGCTGAAGCTGTCAGTCTGACGCTGAGCGATGGTGAATGCGTCAGTGCCGCGCTAGTGGTGGCGGCAGATGGTGCGCGCTCAGGGCTGCGTGAGCTTGCGGGTATCGCCACGCGAGAACACGATACTGGTCAGGTCGCGCTTGTGACGACAGTGCGCACTGCGCTACCGCACCAGGCGGTCGCGCGTCAGCGCTTCTTGCCGATGGGTCCGTTGGCTTTCCTGCCATTGGCCGTGAATGAAGAATTGGCGCAGCCTGCAGGCCAGGCATCTGCCGCGCAGCGCTATTGCTCCATCGTATGGTCAACCACTCCAGAGGAGGCTGGCCGCCTACAAGCGCTACCTGATCAAGGCTTCTGTGCCGAGCTACGGGCGGCGGTTGAGAATCAGCTGGGCGAGGTGGAGTGGGCGGCTGAGCGTTTCAGCTTTCCGCTCCATCAGCGTCATGCTGAAGACTATGTGCTGCCGGGGTTGGCGCTGGTTGGAGACGCCGCACATGCCATTCATCCGTTGGCCGGCCAGGGTGTCAATCTTGGGCTCATGGATGCTGCGGTGCTGGCGGAGGAGCTGGTGGCCGGCCATCGGCGCGGTGTGGCATTGGGAGATGAGCGCTGGCTCAAGCGCTATAGCCGCCGTCGGCGTAGTGACAATGCGCTGATGCTGAAGTTGATGGATGGTTTTCGGTTACTGTTTGGCAGTCGTCAACCGGGCGTGCGTTTGATCCGTAATCTGGGGCTGGGGTGGGTCGATGGCCGCGCCGAGCTGAAGCGGATATTGATGCGTCAGGCGATGGGAGAGCGTGGCGAACTTCCTGACAGCTGCAAGTCTTGAGGGTTGTGAGTGCTCACTTACCATTCATGTGCGTGCCGTGTGCGGGCAGTGTGATGACATTTTTCTTCTGTAACGAAACGGCCCCGACAATTGTCGGGGCCGTTTCGTTATGGCTGCTCAGCATGGCAAGCTATGCTGGAGACAGCTGAAACTCATGCACTTACTGATTGGGTACCACTGCCTTGAGCGCTGCACTTCGGCCCAGCACGTTCATGCCCTTGAGCAGATTGAGTGCTTCGCCTAGCTGATAGTCGCTTTCGGCGACTACTGGGCTATCGGGTGCTTTGCTCTGCGCAGCTTGTTTTACGGCATTGGCATTATCGAGACGACCGTCGAGATCAGCTTCTCGCACGCTGAAATCACGGCGCGTATCGCGCTCCAGTCGTCCGCGCACGACCTCGACATCCGGTCGGATACCTTCGGCCTGAATGGAGCGGCCGCTGGGCGTGAAGTAAAGCGCAGTGGTCAGCTTGAGACCATCACCGTTGCCCAGCGGCATGACGGTCTGGACCGAGCCCTTGCCGAAGCTATCGGTGCCCATGATGATGCCGCGATGCTGGTCTTGCAGAGCGCCGGAGACAATCTCTGCCGCCGAGGCAGTACCGCCATTGATCAGTACGACCAGCGGTATATTGCCTGCCGGTGTATCGGTCTTGGCAGAGAAAGATAGCTCGCTGTCAGGCAGGCGGCCTTGGGTATAGACGATACGGCCGCTGGACAGGAACAGGTCACTGATTTCCACCGCTGCTGACAACAAGCCTCCCGGGTTGTTGCGTAAATCCAGCACCAGCCCCTTGAGCGGAACTGCATCGTTATCCTTGCGTAGCTGTGCCAGTGCACTGCGGGCTTCATCGCCCGTGGCGCTCTGGAACTGACTGATGCGTAGGTAGCCATAACCGGGGTCCAGCAGGCGCTGGTTAACACTGCTGCTTTTGATGATGGCGCGCTCCAGTACCACCTCATGTGGCATGTCGGCCCCTTCGGAAAGAATCAGCAGGCGAATGCGTGAGCCGATATCGCCGCGCATCAGTTTCACGGCCTCGGTCATCGACAGGCCGTCCAGTGGTGTATTGTCGATCTTGAGAATGACATCACGTGGCAATATGCCGGCCCGTGAGGCGGGAGTGTCGTCAATCGGTGCGATGATCGTCAGCTGACCGTCATCCTCCATCCCGACTTCGATTCCGATACCACCGAATTCACCGTCAGTATTCTCGCGTAAATCCTGCCAGTCCTGCTGGTCCAGATAGGCGGAATGCGGATCCAGCCCCTCCAGCATGCCGCGCATGGCATTTTTCAATAGCGTACGGTCGTCGACCTCATCGACGTAAGTGCGCTTGATGCGCTCGAACACTTCGGCAAAGGTGCGTAGCTCATCCAGTGGCAGGCCTTCGGCTTGAGTCGGGGCTATCTCACGTGGCGCCTCTTCTGCCATGGCCGGCAGTCCGCCGCCCAGCAGGGCAAGGCTCAGAGGCACGCCGGCCGCCAGTTGACGCAGGCGACGCGGGGCAGGGCGGAGTAGCGACGATGCAGACATGCGATTTCCTTCTCGACGGATACTGGAGCGCGTTGGCGGGCCTGGAGTGATGACAGACTGGGAGGCGCGCCAGAAGGTGAGATAGAGCAAGGTGCCCGTAGTGATAGGCTAACTGCGAGCATAGCGTGCCTGTGTGCTTGGCGACTAGCGTAACAATGGGCTCATCAGCCCCGTTCATCATGTCAACGACTGGAGAGCCAGCGCTGAGGATTGACGGGCTGCCCGGCACGACGCACTTCAAAATAGAGTGCCGAGCCATCGCGGCCACCACTACTGCCGACACTACCCAGTTGCTGGCCACGCGACAGGCTATCTCCCGGGCCCACGCTGAAGCTGGCCAAGTGTGCGTAGAGGGTCAGCACGTTGTCGCCGTGATCGATGATCAGCAGATTGCCGTAGCCACGCATCCAGTCGGCAAATACCACGCGACCGGCATGTGGCGCCGTCACTGCTGTCCCCTGGGTGGCCTGAATCAGCACCCCGTCACGATTGACGCCTTCACCGCCACCGTAAGCCGAGATGACTTTCCCCGGTGCTGGCCACTCCATCTTGCCCATGGCGCGCGTAATACGCGTCTTGGGCGGCGGCGCAC
Source organism: Cobetia sp. L2A1 (assembly GCF_009796845.1). Lineage (NCBI taxonomy): Bacteria > Pseudomonadati > Pseudomonadota > Gammaproteobacteria > Oceanospirillales > Halomonadaceae > Cobetia > Cobetia sp. L2A1. The sequence goes on from NZ_CP047025.1 coordinate 39,324, forward strand.
TCCTGATCGTCTTCAGGCGCTTCTCGAGCGTCTGGATCATCTGATTGGCATGCGCGCGATCTTGATCCAGTTCCGCAATTCTGGCTTCGTGACTGGCGTAACGCGCGTCCAGTGTCCGCAATAGCGCTGCGCGCTCGTTCTGCTGGGCAATCAGGGTCTTTGCCTGGCGCTCAAGCCCTTGCTGTACATCCGTGAGACGTGTCTGACGGGCAATAAGTTCGCTGCGCGTCTTCGCGAGCGAGTCATTTAGCTGTGCCAGTCGTTCCAGCGCTTGACGACGTGAAGCGCTCAAGTGATTCAGATAGACCTGCAAACGCTCGAGGCGTGCCGGATCGTCCTGATTGAGCAGCAGCTTCAACTCTGGCTGACGCCCAAGGCGATAAAGTGCTGCCATCTCTTCCGCGACGGCCGCCTTCTGAGCCGTTTGCTGCCGACTCAGGGTTTCGCGCTGCTGGGTGAGCGAGACCAGTTGCTGCTTGATATCGTCGCGCTCGTCTTCGAGCTTGCCGGTCTGCTGGCGAGTGTCATTGAGTTGACGCTCGATTTTCTCCAAACCATTGCGCGTGTCGCTGCGTCGCGCTGCAGTGGCTTTCAGCTCGCCCTGCATGGCTGTTATTTCGCCTTTGAGGCGTTTCAAGTCTGCCTGAGAGGTCTGCTTTTGCTGAGTCAGTGTAGTGCTATCATCAGCGGCCAGTGCGTTGGCCACGGGTAGCGGTGCCAGCACAAGCAGACAGGCAGACAACACAACGCCGGAGACGTGGCTCCGGCGTTTGAATATTCGGGAGCGACTGCCCTGCTCGGACGTATGGCGCGAGCAGGGCAAGGCGCGTGACGCGCTGTTTGGCGCGCCATGCAAGGCGCTATCAGGCACTGGCATAATCGACCAGTACATTGCCGTCCATGTCTTCAGGGACAGATTGCCCCATCATGGTGAGCAGCGTCGGGGCGAGGTCACACAGGCGCCCTTCGGCAGCCAGACTGGCATCGCGTTGGGTGATGTAGATCAGCGGCACTTCAAAGGTCGTGTGCGCCGTCTGCGGGTTGCCCGTTTCCGGATGCACCATCTGTTCAGCATTACCGTGATCAGCAGTGATCAGGCATTCGCCTCCCACCTTCTCCAGCGCTTCCACGACACGGCCTACGCAGATATCCAGGAACTCGACAGCCTTGACGGCGGCATCGAATTTACCGGTGTGACCGACCATATCGCCGTTGGCGTAGTTGCAGACGATCAGGTCAAAGGTGCCAGACTCGATGGCCTCCACCAGCTTGTCGGTGACCTCTTCGGCGCTCATTTCCGGTTTCTCGTCGTAGGTTTTCACCTCTTGAGGAGAGGGTACGAGAATGCGCGTTTCACCCGGGAACTCATCTTCACGGCCACCCGAGAAGAAGAAGGTGACGTGAGCGTACTTCTCGGTTTCGGCGATACGCAGCTGCGTCAGACCGCGGTCCGAGACTACCTCACCGAGGGTGTTGTGGAGATCAGACGGCGGGAAAGCTGAGGGTGCTGGAATGTCGGCAGCGTAACGCGTCAGCATCACCAGGCCTTCATGAGCCAGCTTGGACGGCGTGCGCTCGAAGCCTGCAAACTCTGGTTCGACGAAGGCACGTGTCAGCTCACGGGCACGGTCAGCACGGAAATTCATGAAGATGGCGGCATCGCCATCCTGCATGGCGACGGAATCCCCGATACGCGTGGCGGTGACGAATTCATCGGTCTCGTCGCGCTCGTAGGCAGCAGCCAGGCCTTCGACACCAGTGGTAGCCTCATGCTGACCCTGGCCTTCGGCGATCAGGCGATAGGCCTGTTCGACGCGGTCCCAGCGGTTGTCGCGATCCAGCGCGAAGTAGCGTCCGATCAGTGTCGCGACGCGACCGTCTTCCAGGCCCAGGCCAGCGAGGTGCTCGTCAGCGCGAGCGATGGAGGCTTCGGCACTCTTGGGGGCGGTATCACGGCCATCGGTGATGGCATGAATGTAGATGCGACGCGCGCCACGCTCGGCGGCCATGTCGGCCATGGCGAGGATGTGGTCTTCGTGGGCGTGCACGCCACCTGGCGACAGCAGGCCGATCAGGTGCACGGCATGGCCGGCTTCGATGGCGGCATCGATGGGCGCAGTCAGTACGGCATTGTCCTTCAGCGCATTCTCGCGGACTGCCTTGGTGATGCGCGTGAAGTCCTGATACACGATGCGGCCGGCACCGAGATTCATGTGACCCACTTCTGAATTTCCCATCTGGCCATCCGGCAGGCCGACGAAGCTACCGTCGGTGTGGATCAGCTCGCTGGGATAGTCGCGACGCAGGCGGTCCATCACCGGCGTATTGGCGGCAAGAATGGCGTTGTCCTTCACTTCCTCGCTGTGGCCATAGCCATCCAGGATGATAAGGGCGACGGGACGGGGACCTTGTGCTTGAGCTGCCATGACTTCCTCGCTGTAATGACGAATGAATCTTGGGGGAGCAGGGGCCAGAATGACATTGCCGACGATAGATCACGGAGGTGTCATGTCGTACGGCCATTCTTTAGCCATGATTCATCGATTGGCCAACCATCTCGCGATCAATCGTCTACTGATGAGTCATGTGGTGATAAAACTACCTGCTCGTACTGCCCCCTATTAGAGAGGTGGGGAGGGGCCAAGTGCAAGTGCTGGTAGTGTATCGGAGGGATTGGATAGCACTATCATTGCGCATGCTGGGATAAAGGTATCCAGCCATCTTTGAAGTGTCGCGTAGATACGCCTTTTAGATGCCATCCTGCGGGCATTCACGACTGGGCCTGTCATGTATAATGCTGGCTCCGTTACCTCAGGTAGCGGTCTATTTCCTTTGCCGCGTACGCGCTGGCATGCACGTCACAGCGGAGTTAGCCCGTCTCATGATCGAACAGCTGCTTCAGTTCGCGCAGAATCATCCTTTGCTGGTCGGCGCCTTTGTCGCCTTGCTGGTCGCCCTTATTGTCATGGAGACCATGCGTGGCAATCACGGTGTCAGCGTCAGCGAGGCCACGCGACTGGTCAATCGCGAAGAGGGTGTCTTCATCGACATCCGCGACAGCAAGGAATTCAAGGCCGGTCACATTGCCGGTGCCGTCAACGTTCCCAGTGCTCAACTGACCAGCGCGACCACGCCGCTGGACAAGTACAAGGAGCGTCCGGTGATCGTTGTCTGCAAGCATGGCCAGACGGCTGGCCCGCTGGTGGCGCGTCTTGAGAAGGACGGCTTCAAGCAAGCCGTCAAGCTCAAGGGCGGCATGGGCCAGTGGCAAGCCGATAGCCTGCCGGTCGTGACTCGCTAAGTACACTGGTTCGAGTACCCCGGCGAGCCTGCAGGTCTGCTGGAAGCAGGCGTGCAGTCAAAAATAATTCTCCGAAAATTCAAGGATATGTCTCATGGCTGAAGAACAGAACGCACAGGCTGCAGCGGGCGATCAACCGGCTCAGGATCAGCTCCAGTTTGCTCTGCAGCGCATCTACGTGAAGGACGTGTCCTTCGAAGCACCGAATTCACCGGCAGTCTTCTCCCAGCCGTTCCAGCCGAAAGTGGGCCTGGAGCTGGATACCGAACATAAGCAGGTCGGCGAAGAGCTGTTCGAAGTGTCCATCAAGGTCACGGCACAGGTCACCAACGGCGAAGACCAGACCACCGCGTTTCTGGCGGAAGTCGAGCAAGCTGGTCTGTTCCGCATTGCAGGCCTGTCTGCTGAGCAGCTGGATCATACCTTGGGTGCCTTCTGCCCTAATGTGCTGTTCCCGTATGCTCGTGAAGCCATCGACAACCTGGTCAACCGTGGCAGCTTCCCTCCGCTGATGCTGGCGCCGGTCAACTTCGAAGCCATGTACGCGCAGCGCAAGCAGCGTGAAGCGCAGCAGCAGGGTGCCGAGGCTACCGCTCACTGATCATGTGAGTACGGCGGTAGATAGTACTTCCAGCGACGGGCCCCAGTGGCCCGTCGCTGCGTTTTTGGCCACAATGCCGGCCTGTGTTCCCCATCTCTCTTTTTATTGGCGTGCTTCCCTCGCCCCTGACTGCCACGAGACTTTGCCCATGGCCATTCGTCTGCATTGCCCTGAACTCGACCTCAATGTCAGCGCTGGTGCTTCCTTTGCGCTCCCTGAAGGGCCTGCGCGCCATCTCGGGCTAGTATTACGTGCCAAGGTAGGCAGTGAAGCGCAGTTGTTTGATGGCCAGGGGCAGGAAATACGGGTAACGCTGGAGGAAGTCACGCGCAAGGGAGTGAGCGTGCGGGTCGTCGAGACCGTGCCCAACGATCGGGAGTCACCGCTGGCGGTGCATCTCGGTCAGGCGATCTCCAAGGGCGATCGCATGGATTATGCAATTCAGAAGGCCTGCGAGCTGGGTGTGGCAGCAATAACACCGCTGTACACCGCGCGTGGTGATGTAAAGCTCAAGGGGGAGCGCGCCGACAAGAAGCTGGCGCACTGGCAAGGAGTCGCGGCGAGTGCCTGCGAGCAGTGCGGGCGCAGCGTCGTGCCGGTCGTGCACCCCCCCATCTCGATGACGGAGTGGTTGTCCGTGCGAGATGAGTCACTCAAGTTGATCTTGCAACCGGGCGGGGCAGAAGCGCTTGATGCAGCCGAGACTGCAGGGGGAGTCACCCAAGCCAGTCTGTTGATCGGCCCGGAGGGCGGCTTTACGGCAGACGAGGTAGCGGAAGCGGCTACGGCAGGGTGTCAGGTGTTGGGGCTGGGGCCGCGTATCCTGCGTACCGAGACAGCGCCTGTCGTTGCGCTTACCTTGTTGCAGCAGCGCTTTGGCGATCTGCCGCGTTAGAAGCTGGCTTTCTCCTGCAGAGAGCGGCAAGGGATGGATTGTTGATATCCCGGCAACACAGCGTGAGATGTCATTGCCCTTCTCGCCAGTGGTGAGCAACGAAGTGCTGCTGCATACTTGTCATATCGCTTCTACCGCCTCGTTCCGATGTTCGTGAGGTGGTGCAAGACTCCCGTTTTCATCACTGTCGGCGGATGGATGTCGGCAGTGTCGTCATAAGGTTGCCTCGATGACAGCTCGTAAGCTCAAGATCGGTGTGGTCATGGACCCGATGTCCACCGTTACCTACAAGAAGGACACCACTCTCGCCATGATGTGGGCCGCCACTCAGCGTGGCTGGTCGCTTCACTACCTCGAGCAGGAAGATCTCTATCTCGAGAATGGCCGAGCCATGGGGCGGATGCGTGACCTGGAAGTCTTCCATGACCCCGATGCCTTCTATCGCCTGGGCGACGTCGTTGCGACCCCGCTGGCGGAGCTGGACGTGATCCTGATGCGCAAGGATCCGCCCGTCGACGAACACTTCTTGAATGCTGTCCATCTGCTGGGCTTTGCAGAGCGTGAAGGTGTACTGGTGGTCAACCCGACGGCTGCGTTACTGATGTGCAACGAGAAGCTGTTCGCGCAGCAGTTCCCGGAGTGCATTCCACCGACGACGGTGTCGGCCAACGACAAGGTGCTGCGTGCCTTCCATGCCGAGCATGGCAACGTCATTTTCAAGCCACTGGATGGTATGGGTGGCAGCGGTATCTTCCACGTCGCTGAAGACGGCCGGAATCTCGGGTCAGTGATCGAGCAGCTGACGCTGCGCGGCAAGCGTCAGATCATGGCTCAGCGCTATGTGCCGGAAATCAGTGCCGGCGATACACGCATCCTGCTGATTGACGGCGAACCCGTCCCCTTCGGTCTGGCGCGGATTCCCAGTGCGGGCGAGACTCGCGGCAATCTGGCCGCAGGCGGCCGCGGTGAGTCGCGTGAGCTGACGGCGCGTGATTATTGGTTGGTGGAGCAGGTCAAGCCAGTGGTGAAGTCGCTAGGGTTGATGTTTGTCGGACTGGATGTGATCGGTGATTACATCACCGAGATCAACGTCACCAGCCCGACCTGTGTGCGCGAGATTGATCATCAGCGCGGCACGGACATTGCGGGCCTGCTGATGGATGCCATCGAGACACGCCTGGACACGCGTAGCTGATTGCCGCTGAGCTGCCATGGTATGGCATGGAGAGTTAGCAGTGATCGGCAGGGATGCCGAGGATCGCTGCAAGTTGATTCGCTGACAGGGAGTACAGGGCATGGCAGCACCCGGCGGATGGTGGGAGCCGCTTCATGGCGTCACCGACCCGATCACCTATGTGCCGGTGACGCGCGTGCATCGTCGTGTCGTGGCCTGGGGTGCAGCACTGGCCATCCATGTGGGAGTTGGCTGGTGGCTACTGGAGAGTGGATTGTTGATACCGCCACAAGCCCAGCCGCTACCACCGCCCGTCATGTTGGATGTCACGTTGGTGAGCGAGGCCACTAGCGCCGCAGTCAAGAGCGATGTGATCGCCGAGCAAGCTCAGCAGGCCAGTGGTAGTGGTCGTGAGGCGATAGCCCATGCCGGGCCGAAGACGCCTGTGCCACCACAACAGGGTGAGGCTGCGTCCGTGCCTGCGGAAGCACCGCAACCTGAGGTGACTGAGGCTGCGATGGCATCACTGGTGCTGCCTCAATATATCCCTGAAGTGATCACTACGCAGACGGATTCACCGCAGCAAGTGGCGCACTCGGAGTTGTTGCCTGACACGCCGGACCGTGAACAGGAGGCCCGCGAGCAGGACGATGTGCTGGCCCGGGCTCAGGCATCCGGTCAGACGCGCGAAGTTGTGGGTGAGTTGGCATCACGCAAGGCCGCGCGGGCCTCAGCACGAGCTCGTTATATCAATGACTGGACCGGCACTGTTCAGTCATTTGGCAATCTTCACTACCCTGCACCTGCCAACCTGAGCGGTGAATTGCGCATCCGAGCGGTCATACTACCCAACGGTCAGCTTGAGTACGCGGAAGTGTTACAATCTTCAGGACATGCCGAACTCGACCAGGCTGCATTGGACACGGTGTATGGCGCGGCACCCTACGCTCCCTTCGATGAGAGCCTCAAGGGGATGAGTCGCCTGACCATCACTCGCATCTGGCGGTTCGGCTCCGGTAACGATTCTGGCGCGCCCTGACGCCTCGGGAGGACCATGCAAAGTCTGCGAGACTATTTCCTGCTGGCGATGCCGCATCTCGATGATGATAATTTTTCCGGCTCGCTCAGCTATCTCTGTGATCACGACGAAAAAGGCACGCTCGGTGTGATCGTCAACAAGCCGATCAAGCTGACCATGCGTGGCCTGTTCGAACAGCTGGAAATTACTGCCGATAGCTGCGAATGCCTCGACGATGTTGTCTATTACGGCGGCCCAGTGCATAAAGATCGTGGCTTTATTCTGCATCGCGGTCAGGCGGAAGAATGGGACTCCAGTCTGCAGGTGACTGAGGAACTGGCGTTGACCACTTCGCTGGATATCCTCAAGGCCATTGCGGGCAACAAGGGTCCCGAAGATTTCATGGTATGCCTGGGGTGTGCCGGCTGGGAGCCTGATCAGCTGACCAATGAATTGAAAGAAAATAGCTGGCTGATCGTCGAAGGCGATAGCGGCATCCTCTTTGATGCAGATAGTGACTCACGTCTTGATGCGGCCGCGCGAAAACTCGGTGTCGACATGAGTCTGATGTCGCGGGAGATTGGGCATGGCTGAAAGGGTAACAAGCCGCACGGCATTGGCATTTGATTTCGGCACACGTCGTGTCGGTGTCGCGGTAGGCACTGAAATGCTGGGGACGGCTTCACCGTTGGTACCTTTGCATGTGCGTGATGGCATCCCCGACTGGAATGTCGTCACCCGCCTGATTGATGAGTGGCAGCCTGACCTGTTCGTTGTCGGCTTGCCGCTGGAATTGGATGGTAGCGAGACCCTGATGTGCAGTCGCGCCCGCAAGTTCGGCAAGCGACTGTATGGCCGTTATGGAAAACCGCTGGAAATGTGGGATGAGCGTGGTTCCACCAAGGCTGCGAAGAGTCTTGCGCGTGAGCGAGGCCACCGTGGCAACTATCGAGATGATGGTGTCGACGGATTGGCCGCTCAAGTGATTCTCGAGAGCTGGTTTGCCAACCAGCGAGGCGAAAGCAATCTTGTCGGTTACTGAATATCTCACCCGTTTCCTTTCAGGAAGCGGGTTTTTTTTGTCTGTCTGCCGCTGCCCGGCAGGGAAAAGAGGAAGCGATACCCATGCAGGAACCTGAGGTGCGTGACGAGTACGATGCGTTGCCCGATGTGCAGGCCTTGCTTGAGGCCATGACGGAAGAGCTCGAGTTGTTATTCGAGCGTCGCGAGATTGACCGTGAGCGTCTGATTCCGGTGGGTATTCATACCGGGGGCGTATGGGTCGCACAGGCACTGCGCGAGCGATTGGGATTGTCAGCTCCGCTGGCGACATTGGACATTGGCTTCTGGCGTGATGATTTCGGCCACAAAGGCTTGCCGGATGCGGGGCAGGGGTCGCAACTGCCGGATATCGAGAATCGTGACTTGCTGCTGGTCGACGATGTGCTGATGAGTGGTCGCACTGTACGCGCCGCACTCAATGAGCTCTTCGACTACGGGCGTCCGCGTCGCGTGCTTCTTGCCTGCCTTCTGGAATTGCCGGGACGTGAGCTACCGGTACAACCGGACGCTCTGGGAGCAAGTCTAGCGCTAGCGCCAGGTAAGCGTATCAAGCTGGAAGGTCCGCAGAACCTTCGTCTGACACTGGTGGATACTGGGGAGGGCGCTACATGAATCTGTTGGATCTCTCTCAAGCCAGTCCCCAGGCACGTGCTGCCTCGCCAGCACAGGTGCAGCTCGATCATCAGGGACGCCTGCGTCACTTTCTCGATATCGAGGGCTTGCCACGCAGTATCCTGACCGAAATTCTGGACACCGCCGATCACTTTCGCGGTATCGGCGATGCCGAGGTCAAGAAGGTCCCGCTGTTGCGTGGGCGTACAGTCGCAAACCTGTTCTTTGAGAATTCGACACGTACCCGCGCGACGTTCGAGCTCGCGGCCAAGCGTCTATCCGCGGATGTACTCAATCTGGACATCAATACCTCTTCGGCTGCCAAGGGTGAGTCATTGATGGATACGCTGGTCAATCTGGAAGCCATGCAGGCGGATGCTTTCGTGGTGCGCCACGGTGACTCCGGTGCAGCGCATTTCATCGCCAGCCAGATTACGCCGAACGTGGCGATCATCAATGCAGGGGATGGTCGTCATGCACATCCGACTCAGGCGATGCTCGACATGTTGACCATTCGTCGCCACAAGGGAGAATTCGCCAACCTGCGAGTGGCGATCGTGGGCGACATCCTGCACTCACGTGTTGCTCGCTCGCAGATTCTGGCACTCAATACGCTCGGCGCTGCCGAGGTACGAGTGGTGGCACCGCAGACACTGTTACCGGTGGGTATTGAAACGCTAGGCTGTCGTGTGTTTACCGAGCTTGAGGCAGGGCTCAAGGATGTTGATGTCGTCATCATGCTTCGATTACAGAAAGAGCGCATGGATGGTGCGCTATTGCCCTCTGAGTCCGAATACTACCGTCGCTATGGTTTGACACGCGAAAGCCTCGCACACGCCCATCCAGAGGCGGTAGTGATGCATCCTGGGCCTATCAATCGCGGTGTTGAAATTGAATCGGCGGTTGCGGATGGTCCACGTTCGTTGATCCTCGACCAGGTCACCAATGGCATAGCCGTCCGCATGGCGGTGTTATCGATGGCAGTGTCGGGTCAGATGAAAGCGCGTGCTGAGCGCAGGGATGAACGTACACGAGGAGCTGGCGCATGAAGCACAGCCTGATCAATGCCCGGGTGATTGACCCGAGCAGCGGCCGTGATGGCCAACATGACCTGCATCTTGAGGGCGGCCGCCTGGTCGCCATTGGCGCAGCACCACTAGGCTTCGTTGCTGAGCAGCAGCAAGACCTCACCGGCAAGTGGATCACGCCGGCCTTCGTCGATCTCGGTGCTCATTTGCGTGATCCGGGGCCTCGCTACAAGGGCAGTCTGGTGAGCGAGTCAGCAGCAGCACTCGCTGGAGGCTATGCCACTATCCTGCCGAGACCAGATACCAGCCCTGTACTCGATAGTGCCTCGCACGTACGGACACTACTCGACCGTGCTCGCGATGTAGCTGGCGTCAGGCTTGCTCCATTGGGGGCTCTGACACAAGGACTTGAAGGTGATCTATTGGCCAACATGGCAGCACTCAAGTCTGCTGGCTGTGTCGCCCTGACCAATCTACGCAAGCCTGTGCGCGACCTTGGTGTGCTGCGCCGCTGTCTTGAGTATGCGCATACCTTTGATATCACGGTGGTGTTTCAGGCCCAGGAGGCCACTCTGGCCGGGCATGGCTGCGCGCATGAAGGAGCTATTGCTTCACGGCTGGGCCTGGCAGGTATTCCTGAGTCTGCCGAGACGATTGCACTGACCCAGTGGTTGCTGTTGATTGAGCAGACCGGCGTACGTGCCCATGTCTCACTGCTCTCAAGTGCACGCGCGGTAGCATTGATACGTGATGCCAAGGCGCGTGGGCTGGATATCACAGCAGATGTCTCGATGGCTCAGCTGCATTGGACTGACGAGCAGTTAGAAGGTTTTAACGCCAACTTCCATCTAGAGCCGCCGTTGCGGAGTGCCAAGGATAGAGATGCGCTACGTGCTGGTGTTGCCGATGGCACCATTGATGCCATTGTCAGCGACCATCTGCCTCACGAGGCAGCAGCCAAGTGTGCGCCTTTTGCGGTTTCCGAACCGGGCATGACGAGTCTGGAAACCATGTTGCCACTGGGCTTGGCACTGGTGAATGCAGGCATGCTTAGTATGCCTCGATTGATTGAATCACTGACTTTTAGCGCGCGTCGCTTTGGCCTGGAAGGGGGCAGACTGCAAGAGGGGGAGTGCTGTGATCTCGCGATTATTGATCCGCAGTGCTGCTGGACGGTAGGTAGCGATACGCTGTTGAGTGCGGGACACAATACGCCCCTGCTAGGGATGACTCTGACAGGTCGTGTTCATCAGGTACTCTTGGGCAATGCGGTCTACGCTTGAATTGGCATGTTTCACGTGGAACATTCACGTATTCAGGCGCGTAGGAAAAAGCATGAGTGATTTACCTTATTTCTTTTATAACAATGGCTTGTATCGCTTCTTCATGCGTATCGAAGCGAGATTTTATCAGAGTGTGAGCAAGTGTTGATGAAGCGCTTGGGTCACTACGATGAAGCAAAATGTTTCACGTGAAACAATCCCGTCGCGAGCATTGAATCCACAATTACAGACCATTTCTTACGGGGGCAAACGATGCCAATGATTCGTGCAGAATTCATCAGTGGAAAAAGCGAAGAGCAGAAGCGTGAGCTGGTAGAGGCGCTAACGCGAGAGACGGTGCGCGTGCTCGGAGTTCGAGAAGAGGCGGTATGGGTTGTCCTTCAGGAAGTAGAAGCTGAAAACTGGGCTGTCGGTGGCACACGGCTTTCAGATAGATAAATTGATTTAACTAGCTGATTTTAAAGTAATAAGATTCAGTCTTTGACATTGATGTTCCACGTGAAACATCATGTGTGCAGCCTCTTTCAGTCTGTTTCCGTCAAAAAAAACGCCGCAGTCAAATGACTGCGGCGTTTTTAGTTTTTCGCATAGTGCTACGATCAACCCTCGAAATCTGCTTCCGAGTAGAGTGTGCGAATACGCAAGGTATGGTCGACAGTTTTCAGTGCTTCAAGCGCCTTCTTGCCGTATGCCTTGTCGACATCAATGACCACATAGCCGACCGTATTATTGGTCTGCAGGTACTGGCCAGAGATGTTGATGCCTTCGTCGGACAATACCTGATTGATACGAGATAGCACGCCCGGCACGTTGTCGTGAATGTGCAGCAGGCGATGTTTTTCCGGATGAGCTGGCAGGGCGACTTCAGGGAAGTTGACCGAGCCAACAGTGGTGCCGTTATCGGAGTAAGTCACCAGTTTCTCAGCCACTTCGACGCCGATGTTTTCCTGGGCTTCCATGGTGGAGCCACCGACATGCGGAGTCAGGATGACATTGTCGAATTCGCGCAGCGGAGACACGAACTCTTCCCCGTTACCTTTCGGTTCGACCGGGAAGACGTCGATGGCAGCGCCCAGCAGCTTACCGCTGGCAAGAACTTCTGCGAGATCTTCAATGACTACGGTAGAGCCGCGAGCCGCATTGATGAAGACGCTGTTCTGCTTCATCAGCGCGAACTGCTGCTTGCCCATCATCCACTTGGTAGAGGGGATCTCGGGCACGTGCAGTGTGACAATATCAGCGCGTGCGAGGAGCTCTTCCATACTGGCAACCTGGCGAGCATTACCCATGCCGAGCTTGGTGACAGCATCGTAATAGATGACATCGAGGCCCAGTGATTCGCTGAGTACTGACAGCTGAGAACCGATGCTGCCATAGCCAACGATACCTAGCGTCTTGCCGCGCACTTCATGGCTGTTCTTGGCCGTCTTCATCCACAGGCCACGATGGGCCTTGGCACTCTTCTCCGGTACGCCACGCATCAGCATGATGGCTTCGGCCAGTACCAGCTCAGCAACGGAGCGGGTGTTGGAGAAAGGCGCATTGAATACCGGGATGCCTCGCTTGAGTGCAGCTTCCAGATCGACCTGGTTGGTGCCGATACAGAAGCAGCCGATGGCGGTCAGCTTTTCGGCAGCGTTGATCACGCGCTCATTGAGCTGGGTGCGAGAGCGAATGCCGATGAAGTGCACATCGCGGATTCTCTCGATCAGGTCATCCTCGGCAAGCGAGGTCTGAAGCAGCTCGATATTGGTGTAGCCTGCATTCAGGAAGTTATCTACCGCGGACTGGTGGACACCCTCGAGCAATAGGATCTTGATCTTGCTCTTGTCCAGAGACGTCTTGGCCATTGTCGAATCAACCCTCTCGCCGGTCATGCCGGCGTTTCTGTTCGTTTGGTCTTTTTTCGTGACCTGCTGGCGTGTCACGCCTCGAGGAAACGCCAGAAAAACAGCGGGCGTGCTGTCAACAGGGGAGCAAAGAATATCACAGCCAGCGGGGCCTTCGGATGAAATGTCCGTGTGGTCGGTATGAAAAAGCCGCAGTTTGGTATGGGTTACTTGCTGTTATTCGTAAGTGCCGAGTGGGCAGCGTCGCGAAGCCCATCAGGTTATACTGGCACCTCACACAGACACACCGGGCCCGCCCGGTCCGATGAGCGAGAGCACTCATGGCCGAACAGGAAGCGCCGCAGGATTTCGCCGCCACCCTTGCCCGTCTTGAAGGGTTGGTGACGCTGCTCGAAACTGGCGACATGTCGCTGGAAGCGTCGCTTGGCGCTTTCGAGGACGGGGTGCGTCTGGCGCGCGAAGCGCAGCAGCGTCTCGATAGTGCCGAGCTGCGGTTGCAGGCGCTGATAGAGGGACCCGAGGGCGCACTAGTGCCGGCAGCATTCGCCGCACCTGAAACCTCGGCCAGCGCGTCGGGTGATGCAGATGAGGAGAAGGACTGGTGACGTCAGGTATAGTGAATCCAGAGGTCTCGTCATCCGATTTGCAGGCGAGTGAGCTGATCCGTTCAGGACAGGCACGCAGCGAGGCTGTGCTTGAGACGCTGCTGACGCCGGTCAGTGGCGCCGTGAGTGAGCGCCTCGAAGAGGCCATGCGGTATAGCGTATTGGGTGGTGGCAAGCGTCTGCGACCCGTGCTGCTGTACGCAGCGGGCCGTGCGCTGGGTAGTGACGAGGATATCGCTGGGCGCGCCGCGCTGGATGCCGCTGCCGCTGCATTGGAACTGGTGCATGCGTATTCACTGGTCCATGATGACCTGCCGGCCATGGACGATGATGATCTTCGTCGTGGTCGTCCGACGGTGCATCGTGCTTTTGACGAGGCGACTGCCATCTTGGCCGGTGATGCCTTGCTGACGTTGGCCTTTGAAGTGATGGCTGACTCAGGGCACGTGAGAATGCCTGCGCTGGTGCGTACGCTCGCCGAAGCTTCTGGCCGTCGCGGCATGGTCGCTGGTCAGGCGCTGGATCTCGAGGCCGTGGGGCAGTTCCGCGAAGTTGAAGCGCTATCAAGGATGCATGCTTACAAGACTGGAGCGTTGATCCGCGCAGCTGTTCGTCTAGGCGGACTGGTCGCAGTGCAAGAACAGGATTCGCGTCTGGTGGCACTTGACCGCTACGCTGCTGCCATTGGCCTTGCCTTCCAGATTCAGGATGACATTCTGGATGTGACCGGCGATACCGCGACGCTAGGCAAGACTGCCGGCGCGGACGCCGCACGTGACAAGCCGACCTATCCCTCGCTGCTCGGGCTCGAAGGCGCTCAAGAGCGTGCTGGCCAGCTGTTGGACGAGGCCCTGGATGCTCTGGCACCGTTGGGAGAGGCCGCTGCGCCACTCGCGGTGCTGGCGCGCTACATGATCGAGCGAGACCACTGATTCCTGACGCCTATGAAGCTGTTTGACGAGATACCTCAGGCGCGCCCCGCGACGCCACTGCTTGATGCTGTAGAGACCCCATCGGCCTTGCGAACGCTGAGCGTGGCACAGCTGCGCCAACTTGCGGATGAATTGCGTGCCTACCTGCTCTATAGCGTTGGCTGCACGGGTGGACACTTCGGTGCCGGCCTTGGTGTGGTCGAGCTGACGGTAGCGCTCCATCATGCGTTGGAAACGCCGCATGATCGTTTGGTATGGGATGTGGGGCATCAAGCTTATCCGCACAAGATTCTGACGGGTCGCCGTGAGGCCATGCATAGCATGCGTCAGTACGGTGGCCTATCGGCCTTCCCCAAGCGTGCCGAAAGCGAATTCGATACCTTCGGGGTCGGCCACTCCAGTACCTCAATCAGTGCCGCGCTCGGCATGGCGCTGGGCGCCCGCACTGCAGGCGAGAAACGGCGTGCCTGTGCCGTTATCGGTGATGGTGCATTGACGGCCGGCATGGCATTTGAGGCACTGGCGCACGCAGGGCACGTCAAGGCCAATCTTCTGGTGGTGCTCAACGACAATGAGATGTCGATCTCGGAGAATGTCGGTGGGATGGCCAGTTATCTGGCACGTATTCTGGCGAGTAAGCCGTATACCCAGATGCGAGCCAACGGCAAGAAGGTGCTATCGCATCTGCCAGGCGCGCTTGAGTTTGCCAAGCGCACCGAAGAGCACATGAAGGGCTTCATTAGTCCGGCAACATTGTTTGAAGAGATGGGCTTCAACTATATCGGCCCCATCGATGGGCATGACCTGCCTGCGCTGGTGCAGACGCTGCACAACATGCGCGACCTGGAAGGGCCGCAGTTCTTGCATGTGGTCACCCGCAAGGGCAAAGGCTTCATTCCTGCCGAGCAGGACCCGATTGGTTATCACGCCATCACCAAGCTCGAGAAAGCACCACTGGACGTCGCCCGGGAAGCGCCTGCCGTCACCGATGCGCCTATTGCGAAACCGCAGAAGTACTGCAGCGTGTTCGGTAACTGGTTGTGCGATGCCGCGGCTGCCGATCCACGTATCATTGGCGTGACGCCAGCGATGCGTGAAGGCTCGGACCTGGTGCGCTTCTCGAAGGAATACCCAGAGCGTTACTACGATGTCGCCATCGCTGAGCAGCACGCGGTGACGGTTGCGGCAGGAATGGCTTGTGAAGGTATGAAGCCCGTCGTGGCGATTTACTCCACCTTCCTGCAGCGTGGCTACGATCAGCTGATTCATGACGTGGCGGTGCAGAAGCTGGATGTCACCTTCGCGATTGATCGTGCTGGACTGGTTGGTGAAGACGGCCCGACTCACCACGGCAGTCTCGATCTCTCCTTCCTGCGCTGTGTGCCGGAGCTAGTGCTGATGGCACCCGCGGATGAGGCAGAGTGCCGTGGGATGTTGAGTGCGGCGCTAGCATATCCGGGGCCAGCGGCAGTACGTTATCCGCGTGGTACTGGACCTGGTGTGGCAACGGGGCATGATCTTGAGCCACTGCCGATCGGGCGTGGCGAATATCGTCGGCGTATCGTCGGTAATCCTGACGTACGGGTAGCGATTGTAGCGATCGGCAGCATGAATATGCCTGTTACCGAGGTAGCTGAGGCACTGAATGCGACCCACTTCAACCTGCGCTCGATAAAGCCGTTGGACCGTGAGGCGCTGCTGGATATTGCCGAGGGACATGATCTGGTCGTGACTGTCGAAGAAAATGCCATCGCCGGTGGTGCTGGTACAGGTGTGGCCGAGCTATACCTCAATGCAGGCTTGGCACAGCCCATGTTGCTGTTGGGGCTGTCGGACAGTTTCGTTGAGCATGGCAAGCCTGCTGAGTTACTACGTGACTGTGGGTTGGATGCTGCCGGTATTCGCGCCAGTATCGAGGCACGCCTCGCTCGCTGAGTGCTTGTTCGAGTGATACTGAAGCGCCTGTGGATGACTCGAGACATCGAGTTGTCCACAGGCGCTTTTTTACGTCCGTATTCCGAAGGTTTCTGTCCAGTGGGTGCGACTTTTCTGGCCAGCCAATCCATATCACACCATGCTAGGTTTCGCTCTTTTGATGTCTCCTGATGCACTTTTCTGTGAGATGTCTTGTGCTATTCATGGTCCGGTTCGCCATCCATCTTTCTGGAGTCATTTTTGCCATGTTGACGACCCTTTACAGCTATCCCAACTCCCGCTCACTACGTGTTGCCTGGACGCTTGAGGAGTTGGGCCTCGAGTATCAGGTACACAGTCTCGATTTGAAGGCGGGAGAAGGACGTAGCCCTGAGTATCTGGCGATTCACCCGGACGGCAAGGCGCCCGCATTGGTGGACGATGAAGTGACGCTGTTTGAGTCAAGCGCCATTTGCCGTTACTTGGCCGCTCGTGAAGGCCGCTTGATGCCGCCATCGCTGGCCGGGCAGGCACAGCTTGATCAGTGGCTCAGCTTCCTTACTACCGAGCTCGAGCAGCCGTTGTGGACGCTGGCCAAGCACACCTTTGCCCTGCCGGAAGAGCAGCGTTGTGATGCAGTGAAGCAGACGGCACAGTGGGAGTTTCAGCGAGCGTTGGCGGCTTTGTCGCGTCGTTTTGACGGACGTGGCTGGCTACTGGGTGATGAATTCACCCTTGCTGACCTCTTCTTGGCGCAGACGCTGGGGTGGGCACAGAAAGCAGGTCAGCCGATACCTGAAATGCTGGAAAAATGGGCGTCAGAGGCGCTAGCGCGTCCGGCATGTGAGCGTGCACGACAGCGTGAAGCCCTGGCGGCCAGTGAGCGGCAGAAGGCTTGATGCCAGCCTCTGTGCGCCGAGAATGAGGGATAACATTACCTAGTGACACGACGACGCAGTATTGAGTGAATGAAATGGCTCTAGAAGGCCGCTGAAGCGCCAAGGCGCCATCCTGATATCAGGATGGCGCCTTTTTCGTTTTTAGTCCGTAGAGAGGCTTGTTGGCCGTATGAATGCAATGTGTAGCCAGGATTATGGATGAAATGAGTGGCCCGTGCGGATGACGTGGCCGTACTTACCGCGATGTCGAGCATTTCATGACGCCCACCATCTTTTTCGTTGGGGCGAAGAGAGCTTCCGGAAATGGAAAGGGAAAGAAAGAGGGAGAGAGTAGAGACAGAATGGCATAGGAAAGGCCATTTGATGCGCTTATTTACCAGTTTTGACTCTTTATTTGATTCGTAAATGCGGTGTTTGTGCATCGATGCGTATTAATTGATCCATCTCGGTTGTCGGCATGCATAGAGAAGGGTTTCATCAGGAGATAAGCGAGAAGAATCATGCAATTGAAGGATGAGATTGCTTTGTCTGACATGCCGCGGGTTAAAGTGCACTCCATGATTCCATTTATTGCTTTTTTCGTATCTAAATATGAAGCGTAAAGTGTTTTGTTGCGCATCTTTTGTTATCATCACCTGGAAAAAGATCAATGGAGATAACAACTTATGTGGATATGGCAGCAGGACGACTGGCCGCAGGGTCGATTGACGGTCATGGCTCTGCTGGGGCCGCTGGCGGCGACGCAGGCAGTCATGTCTCCGTTGGTGGCTCAAGGGCAGCACCTTTACCCGCGACAGCGCCTGCGCCTTGAGGCGACCTTGCTCAGCGAAGAGATGGAATCCAGTGCCCAGCTGTCTGGTGTAGTGCTCAGTCGCGCAGCATTGCGTGATGCGCTGTATCAAGCACTGGGACTGGAGACCGGGCAGCAGGAGAGTCCTCGCGGACAGTCACCCGGTGTTGACGTATTTGCTGATGTCACGCTTGAGGTTGTTCGCACTGCCTTTCAGCCGTTACAGCAAGAGCAGGTATTGGAGTGGCATCGACGACTGGGCCCTTTTCTACCGCGCAGCAGTGGCCAGCAGTTGGGCGCATGGCGTGCCGGGGCCTATGAGGCTGTCAGTGGGCGCTATGGGATCAAGCGTTTGCGCTATCGCGCGCCGGCGACCACGCCACAAGAGCTAGAAGAAGAGCTCGCTGCCTTTTGGGCGCGTTTGACAGCAGAAGAGCCGGATGTGGATAACCCGGGTGTCTTGAATGCTCTCTTGCTGCATGCGCACTGGCAGGCACTATCACCGCTGGCAATAGGCAATGGTTTGATCGGACGCCTGTTATTGATGCGCTGGCTAACCCGCATTGATGCGCTGGGTGCGCTACAACAGCAAAGCGAATGGTCAGGAAAGGTTGGTGAGCAGCTCGGCGGGGAGGCGTTGGAGCAGCTGTGTTGGCGTCGTCAGTCATTGTTCGCAGTAGTGCTTGAACATCAAGATGCGCTGCGTGAGCTGGAACAGCACTGTTTTGGCAAGCCGGATGAATCTGCCAGCGGACGTCAGTTGCCACCGATGCTGGATCGCGCCCTGAATGGTGAGGCGGTAGAGGAATTGCCCGGCGATATGAATGCCTGGGTACAGTGGTGGATGGCCCGGCTGCGTGAGGGAGGGCGACGTACCTCCTTCCATTATCAACGTGTACAACGTTCTGAACGGCTATGGCTGCAGCATGCACGTACACCGCTGAACTCACGTCAGCGTGAATTGGTACTGACGCTATTGGAGCGCGATGACGAAGAAGGCATAGGTCGTGCGGAATATCGTGCGTTGGTCGCAACCTCTGATCCCACCGCAGCGCGTGATCTGGCAGACCTGACGGCCAAGCAGGTATTGGAAAGTTATGGCGTTGGACGAGGCACACGCTATCGCTTGCCGATTTTCACAGAGCAAGAATAGTGCGCAGAAAATCATCAGGTCGACGCCGACGGTGGAAGGTAGGGGAGGGGCTAGCGGGCAGGAATAACACTGGGCAGAAGCAGATCTGAGCAGAAGTAGGTCAGGGCAGAAGTCACCGCGATAGACTACTTCTGCCCAGTGAAGTGCTCAGACGGTGTAAGGCAGTACACCGGTATAGATGGCAAAGAAGTGGCAGGTGCTGCCACCGAGCACGAACAGATGCCAGATCGCATGGTGATAGCGCAGCTGCGTCATCAGGAAGAAGATCACGCCTAACGTATAGGTAATCCCTCCAGCGACCAGCAGGATCAGCCCGTTTTCGGAAAGCTGATCCACCAGCATGGGTGAGGCAAATACGATCAGCCACCCCATCAATAGATAGACGGTGACGCGTAGAGTGCTGAAACGCTCTGGCCAGCGCAGCTTGAGAAAGATGCCGCCGAGCGCGAGAGACCAGATGATGGCAAACAGCGTCCAGCCGGTAGGACCGCGCAGATTGACCAGCAAGAAAGGTGTGTAGGTGCCGGCGATCAGCAAATAGATGGCGCAGTGATCCACTAGCTGAAAAGCATACTTGAGACGTGGATGACGAATGCCGTGATAGAGCGTCGAGGCGGCATAAAGCACCACCAGCGTGACACCGTAGAGGCTGACGCTGACAATCTTCCACGGATCAGCTTCTGTCGCCAGACTGGCCATCACGATGAGCACGATCATGCCGATCAACCCCATCACGGCACCGATGCCATGACTGGCGCTGTGCAGCCATTCTTCAAGATGAGTATAGAGGGCAGGCTGTGAATCGCCGTCGTCC
The DNA here is from genome assembly GCF_009796845.1 of Cobetia sp. L2A1. Classification (NCBI taxonomy): domain Bacteria; kingdom Pseudomonadati; phylum Pseudomonadota; class Gammaproteobacteria; order Oceanospirillales; family Halomonadaceae; genus Cobetia; species Cobetia sp. L2A1. Next base: position 59,255 of record NZ_CP047025.1, read on the forward strand.
CTCTGATCAGAAGGCGGCGATGGGGGTGTGGATAAAGAAGAAGACGATAACGAATCGTTGCGCATGGCACGGCCTCCGGCGCGGGTTCACCTCTAGATTACTCCTCCTCGAGTGACGGCGTCATTTCACGCATGGCCATCTTGCGAACTCTGTTGGCTATCTTGTCAAGGCAATGCTGTCGCGATGAGTCACGTATGGCATCGTGCTAACGCCATTGTGGCTTAGTGCATAAGCAGCCGACACGACGATCGGCCACTTATCCAGAAATGAACGGCGCGGGAGGTTGATAACGAGGTTGATAACTCTGAGGCCAAGAGTCTTTGCCTTCACTAGCGCTAGTCTTGGCCGCCGAGGCTCTTAGGACTAGTTGCGACGCTCGATATCCACGTCACTGGCCTGAGTGAAGTCATCCAGCGCCATCATGTGGCCCAGTTTGTCAGCCTTGGTGGAAAGATATTGCTCGTTATGCGGGTTCAGGCCTGTGGTGATGGGTTGACGCTCGCTGATAGTGACGCCATCACGGGTGAGGGCATCCACCTTGCGCGGGTTATTGGTCATCAGCTTGAGCGTGTGAACGCCTAGGTGCTCAAGCATCGGTACGCAGATATCGTAGCGGCGCATGTCGGCACCGAACCCCAGTCGCTCGTTGGCTTCAACGGTATCAGCACCACCATCCTGCAGTTCGTAGGCGCGAATCTTGTTGAGCAGCCCTATACCGCGCCCTTCCTGGCGGAGGTAGAGCAGCACGCCGCGGCCTTCGGCGGCGATGCGCTTGAGCGCTTCCTGCAGCTGATAGCCGCAGTCACAGCGCATGGAGAAGAGGGCATCGCCTGTCAGACATTCCGAATGCACGCGGGCGAGCACTGGCGCGCCATCATCGATCTCGCCCAGTGTCAGCGCGATGTGGTCCTTGCCGGTGGTCTCGTCTTCGAAACCATGCATGGTGAAGGTCGCCCAGGGCGTTGGCAGCCGCGAGGCGGCGATGAATCGAATAGTCACTGTTCACCTCGAACGCCCGAGCATGTGTCGGGCTAAAAAAGCGCGGGCATGCTGTTATCTCGAAGTGCGCTGGCGGTGGTGCGAGGCATTCGGCAGACAGCATGCAGTCATGCGGGGAGTTTACCAGTCTGAAGCGCCCGACTCATCGCCCTGTAAGGAAAAGCGTTGTTGCCGCTATCACGACAATGGGGGTGTTCGGCGCATCAGGGGTTACGTAACGTGACGTGAGAGGGGAATTTGCACGAATGCCAATACATTTGATGCATCATGGCGATTGGCGGGATTTTGCTCAGGCTCTGATAGAATGCTTCTACATTCCCGAGCTGATGTGTGATTCCGATGACCCTGAAGAATGATCGCTTCCTGCGTGCGCTGGCCCGTCAGCCCGTCGACCGTACACCTGTCTGGATGATGCGCCAGGCTGGACGCTACCTGCCGGAGTACCGTGAACTCCGTGGTCAGGCCGGTGGTTTCATGGACCTGTGCATGGACACCGCGCGTGCCTGCGAGGTAACGCTGCAACCGTTGGAGCGCTTCCCGCTCGATGCCGCCATCCTGTTCTCCGACATCCTGACGATTCCGGATGCGATGGGCTTGGGTCTTTACTTCGAGACTGGCGAAGGGCCGAAATTCCGCAAGACGGTGCGTACCGCAGCGGAAATCGAGGCACTGAGCTTGCCCAATGTCGAGCGTGACCTCGATTACGTCATGCGCGCAGTGTCCACGATTCGTCGTGAGTTGAATGGTCGCGTGCCGTTGATCGGTTTTTCCGGTAGTCCGTGGACGCTGGCGACCTATATGGTAGAGGGCGGTGCCAGCAAGGATTTCCGCCATGTGAAGGGGCTGATGTATTCCAACCCGGAAGCCATGCATCAGCTGCTCGATATGCTTGCACAGGCCGTCACTGACTATCTGAATGCTCAGATCGCCGCCGGTGCTCAAGCCGTGCAGATCTTTGATACCTGGGGTGGCACGTTGTCCACGCCGGCCTATCTCGAGTTCTCACTGCGTTATATGGAGCAGATCGTTGCTGGTCTCAAGCCGGACAGCGAAGGCAACCGTGTACCGGTGATTCTGTTCACCAAGAATGGTGGTCAGTGGCTCGAGCATATCGCGGCCAGTGGCTGTGATGCTGTCGGTCTCGATTGGACTACCGAAATGTCCAGCGCCCGCGCGCGCGTCGGCCATCGTGTGGCACTGCAGGGCAATCTTGATCCCAACGCACTGTTCGGTTCACCGGCGGCTATCCGCGCCGAAGTCGGCCGTATTCTCGACAGTTACGGTCAGGGCCCGGGCCACATCTTCAACCTGGGCCACGGCATCAGTCAGTTTACCGATCCCGGTAACGTCAATGCCTTGATGGACGCACTGCACGAGCTGAGCCCCGCGTATCATCAGGACGACATTGCCAATGCCACTCCGTTGGCACGCAGCTGACGTGACATCAGCCGAGCAGCGCCTCGTTCCTCGCCGTGGCTGGGCGTTCGTGGCGCTGCTATGCCTGTTGCTGATCCTTTTCGGCACGCTCTCTCCGGGCGAGCCGCATCCGGAGCAGACCTTCCCGTGGGATAAGCTGCAGCATTTCTCGGCTTTTGTTCTACTCGCGCTGATGACACGGCTATCGGGAATTTCCAGCCTGATTATTCTGCCGGCACTGCTGTTGCTGGGTGTCGGCATCGAATGTCTGCAGCTCTTGATTCCCTATCGTGGCGCCGAAGTGTTGGATGCTGTCGCTGATCTCGGTGGCATTCTGGTCGGGCTGGGTTTGCATCTGAGTGGTCGTCTGGTGCTGGGGTTGCTGCGCGTAAAGCAGACTTCCCACCTCAATTGAACTCTCGCCTATGCATGGCTGTCGTGTAATTGTCATGCATCAGGTCTTTCCACTCCGTCTGTCTTTGGCTATGGTGCAGCGCCTGCGCCACGCTGATGCATTATCGGCAAGGCTCATTCGATGCTCTAGTTCTTGATGTACTAGATACCATCCCGATTCATACCTCGATATCCCGATTCCCGATATCCATTGCGAGGGTCCCCATGACCGAACGTCTCGATGGCTCCTGGTTTACCGAAATCTTCGATCGCCACGGCAGCGCCTTCTCGCTCAAGGTCAGCCACAAGCTGCATGACGAGCAGACTCCCTATCAGCACCTCGAAGTCTATGCCACCGAGACCTACGGCAATTTGATGGTGCTGGACGGCTGCGTGATGCTGACCGATCGCGACAACTTCCTCTATCACGAGATGATGTCGCACCCGGCGCTGTTCGCCCATGCTGCACCCAAGCGCGTTGTCATCATCGGTGGTGGTGACTGCGGTACGCTGCGTGAGGTGCTCAAGCACCCGGGCGTGGAGAAAGTGACGCAGATCGATATCGATCCAGCGGTTACACGTGCCTCTGAGAAGTTCTTCCCGGCATTGGTCGATTCCAACGATGATCCGCGCGCTGAGCTGTTGTTTGAAGATGGCGTGAAGTGGGTCGACAATTGCCCGGACGAAAGCATCGACGTGATGATCGTTGACTCTACTGACCCGGTCGGTCCGGCGGAAGGTCTGTTCAAGACTGACTTCCTCAAGCGTTGTCACCGTATCCTCAAGCAGGGCGGCCTGATGGTGCAGCAGAGCGAATCGCCGCTGTATCACACCGACTCCATCATCAAGGACCTACGTAATGATATGGGCGAGGCCGGTTTTGATAGCGTAGCCACGCTACCGTTTCCGCAGCCGGTGTATCCGTCCGGCTGGTGGAGCTGCACGCTCGCCGGCAAGGGATGTGATGTGAAAGCCTTCCGTGAAGAAGACGCGGCGGCGGCAACGTTCGCGCGCGATTTCTACACGGTGGAAGGGCATCGCGCTGCGTTGGTACTGCCGCCCTTCATGCAGCGCTTGCTGGAAAAATGATCGATTTTCAGCGGCATGTTGAGTGCTTCTGGATGAGTCAGCGTTGATGCGGGAAGGCTGAGACATTGGTCGCAGCTGTCCTGTTGAGAGCCAGAAGAAAACCTAAGCGGCCGTTTCATTATGAAACGGCCGTTTTTATTTTGCACCGATATGAAGCGAACATGCCGAATAACGGCACCATCTACGCGCCAAGCACGCCATACTATCCTTGGCCTCTCTTACCATCTTTGGCCTTTTTCACTGTCTTTTAGTGGTTTTTCAAGCGTTGAACGTAGTGAATTACGCGATAGGCGGAAATTGGAACGCAGCTTGCTATTGTCGAGGGGTGCCATGCATAGCATTGCACCACATCCGTATCGGAAAGATTTTCGAGCGGAACCCAGACATACGCGAGGGATTCATGATGCATAACAATAAGAAGCCACTGCTGATCGTTAGCGCCGCCCTTCTGGCTACCGTTGTAGCCAGTGGCGCCAGCGCAGCGACTCTGGATAGCGTCAAGGAAAAGGGTTTTGTCCAGTGTGGCGTCAGTACCGGCTTGCCGGGCTTCTCGGCACCGGATGATGCTGGCAACTGGCAGGGCCTCGATGTCGATGTATGCCGTGGTGTGGCTGCTGCAGTATTCGGCGACGCCAGCAAGGTGCGTTATATACCGCTGACGGCCAAGGAGCGCTTCACCGCACTGCAGTCCGGCGAGATCGATGTCTTGTCACGCAACACCACCTGGACCGCTACACGCGATACTTCACTGGGCCTGAACTTCGCCGGCGTAAACTATTATGACGGCCAGGGCTTCATGGTCAGCAAGGATCTCGGTGTCGCCAGCGCCAAGGAGCTGGATGGCGCAGCCATCTGCATCCAGTCCGGTACCACGACCGAGCTGAACCTGGCCGACTATTTCCGCCTCAATGGCATGAAGTTCGAGCCAGTCGTTTTCGATACCTCCGATCAGACCGTCAAAGGCTTTGAGGCAGGCCGTTGCGACGTACTGACTTCCGATCAGTCCCAGCTTTATGCCCTGCGTATCAAGCTTGCTGATCCGGCTGCCGCAATGGTGCTACCGGAAGTCATTTCCAAGGAGCCGCTGGGCCCCGTCGTAAGTCAGGGTGATGATCAGTGGTTCAACATCGTGAAATGGACCCTGTTCGCTCAGATCAACGCGGAAGAAATGGGCCTGACGTCCGAGAATGTTGAATCCATGAAGGCCGATAGCAATCCGAACATTGCCCGCTTGGTCGGAGCCGATGGCAACTATGGCGAGGCCATGGGTCTATCAGCAGATTGGGCATATCAGGTGATCAAGCAAGTCGGTAACTACGGTGAAATGTTTGAACGCAATGTGGGTACAGGCTCCGCGCTGAATATCGAGCGTGGTTTGAATGCACTGTGGAGCAATGGCGGTATTCAGTACGCCCCGCCGATTCGCTGATCTACTGAGCTTCGCTTCATTAGGTAAAGCGGATTCTCTGTCTTGTGCAGCAGGCTGAGCAAGGACGCTGGCCAGGGAGAGGTGGCCATCAGGCTATCTTCCCTGGCCAGTGTCATTGAAGCCCCGCCTGACTTACCCATCGTGACCGTTTGAACCATTCACCGAGTGCTGAGAGATAACTGATCTACCGCTCGACAGGGCAGTAGGCAGAAGTCACATAGCTTTCCGGCGGAGATTGCCTGTATGACACACCCTGCTTCTCACCCGCCAGCCAAGGTCAAACCGCCTTTCTGGCGTGACCCGGCCAAGCGAGCACTGATCTTTCAGCTGTTGATGTTGGGAGGCGTGTTCGGCGTGCTGGCATTGATCGTCAGCAATACCCTGACCAATCTTGAAAGTCGTGGTATCACCACTGGCTTTGCTTTCCTTGATAACACCGCAGGCTTTGGCATTCTGCAGAGCCTGATCGACTATTCCGAGCAGTCCACCTATGGCGATACCTTTATCGTCGGTCTGCTCAATACCCTGCTTGTCTCGGCCTTGGGCGTGATTACGGCGACCGTGATCGGTTTCGTCATGGGGGTCGCCCGTTTATCGCCCAACTGGCTCATCTCCAAGCTGGCGGCGGTCTATATCGAGATCTTCCGCAACATTCCGTTGCTACTGCAGATCTTCTTCTGGTACTTCGCGGTATTGCGGGCACTGCCAAGCCCGCGTGGCTCGCTGTCGCTGGGCGAGGCTATCTTCCTCAATGTGCGCGGGCTGTATGTGCCGGCGCCGATCGCGGGAGCAGGTTTCTCCGTCGTGTTGGCGGTGCTTGCGCTGGCTATCGTGACCAGCGGTGTCTTCATCTACTGGAATCGGCAGCGTCAGGCACAGACCGGGCAGCGCTTGCCCGCAGGTTGGATTTCGTTGGGGCTGATCATTGGCGCACCGCTGCTGGCCTACGTGGTCATGGGTATGCCGTTGACGTGGGAAATGCCAGAACTCAAGGGCTTCAACTTCCGCGGCGGCATTACCGTCGTGCCCGAGTTCCTGGCGCTTTGGGTGGCACTGTCGGTCTATACCGCTGCTTTCATCGCTGAAATCGTGCGCTCCGGCATCGAGGCGGTACCTCATGGTCAGACGGAGGTGTCGCGCGCGCTATCACTGAGCAATGGAATGACGTTGAGACTGGTGGTCATCCCACAGGCACTGCGCGTCATCATTCCGCCGCTGACCAGCCAGTATCTGAACCTGATCAAGAACTCGTCACTGGCGACGGCCATTGGTTATCCGGACCTGGTGTCGGTGTTTGCCGGCACTACGCTCAATCAGACCGGTCAGGCCATCGAAGTCATTGCCATGACGATGCTGGTATATCTGACCATCAGCTTGCTGGTCTCCATGTTCATGAACTGGTTCAACGCCCGCATGGCGTTGGTCGAGCGCTGAGGGTCTGCCCATGTCAATTGAAAAGCCCCTTTCACGGGTTACCGAAAAAATGATCGATGCACGCTCGGCACCCAGCGATAGCATCGGTGCGATTGCCTGGCTGCGTACCAATCTGTTTGCTGGGCCAATCAATACGCTGTTTACCCTGTTCGCGCTCTATCTCGTCTATTTGCTGATAGTGCCCAGCGTGCAATGGGCGCTGATCGATGCCAGCTGGAGTGGAACGACACGTGCCGATTGCACGGGTGAAGGCGCCTGCTGGGTCTTCATCAGTGCACGTCTTGATCAGTTCATCTATGGCTTTTATCCAGAAGAGCTGACCTGGCGAGTCGATATCGTCTTTGCCATCTTTGCGGTGTTGATGGCCTGGTTGGCAATTCCGAAAATGCCCGCCAAAGGACTGGTCGCCATCGCCACGTTGGCGGTGTTCCCCTTCATTGCCTTCTTCCTGCTACATGGTGGCAGCTTTGGGCTTGAGGTAGTGGGCACCCACGAGTGGGGTGGTTTGATGCTGACGCTGGTACTGGCGGTCGTCGGTATCGTGGGGGCATTGCCGTTGGGTATTCTTCTGGCAATGGGGCGTCGTTCCGATATGCCGATCGTGAAGAGCATCTGTGTGGTGTTCATCGAGTTCTGGCGTGGCGTACCGCTCATCACCGTGCTGTTCATGGCATCAGTGATGTTGCCGCTATTCGTGCCGGGAGAGGTCAATCTGGACAAGCTGGTGCGCGCACTGATCGGCATCACCCTGTTCCAGAGTGCCTATATGGCCGAGGTGGTGCGTGGTGGACTGCAGGCGATTCCCAAGGGCCAGAGTGAAGCCGGTATGGCACTGGGCATGGGCTATTGGCGCAACATGGGGTTGATCGTATTGCCTCAGGCGCTAAAGCTGATGATTCCCGGCATCGTGAATACCTTTATCGCGCTGTTCAAGGATACCTCGCTGGTACTGATCATCGGACTATTTGATCTGCTGGCCATCGTGCAGGCCGGTCTGGCTGACCCCAAGTGGCTGGGGTATTCCATCGAAGGTTATGCCTTCGTGGCGCTTATCTTCTGGGTCTTCTGTTTCAGCATGTCTCGCTACAGCCAGTATCTCGAGCACCTGCTGCATACCGGTCACAAGAAGCGCTGATCACGGCGCCAAGGAATTCTTATCATGACAACGACAACAACCGCATCTCGAGATAACACTACAGACCACGAGCGCCCGATGATCGAAATCAAGGGGCTCAACAAGTGGTACGGCGACTTCCACGTACTGCGTGATATCAACCTGAGCGTGCGCAAGGGTGAGCGTATCGTCATCTGTGGGCCGTCAGGCTCAGGCAAGTCGACGATGATTCGCTGCATCAATCATCTCGAGGAGCATCAGGAAGGTGACATCGTGGTCAATGGCATGCCACTGACCCAGGACATCAAGCAGATCGAGGCGATTCGTCGCAACGTCGGCATGGTGTTTCAGCACTTCAATCTGTTTCCGCACCTGACCGTGCTGGAGAACTGCTGCCTGGCACCGATATGGGTGCAGAAGCGTGCGCGCAAGGAGGCTGAGGCTGAAGCGATGCAGTACCTGGAGCGCGTGCGTATCGCGGACCAGGCACACAAGTTTCCAGGGCAGTTATCGGGTGGCCAGCAGCAGCGCGTAGCGATTGCGCGCTCACTGTGTCTAAGCCCGGAAGTGATGCTGTTCGATGAGCCGACCTCCGCACTGGATCCGGAGATGATCAAGGAAGTGCTGGATGTCATGGTCGAGCTCGCCAACGAGGGCATGACCATGCTGTGTGTGACCCACGAGATGGGCTTTGCCAAGACCGTGGCAGACCGGGTCATATTCATGGATCAAGGGCAGATCATTGAGGAGAACGCACCGGAGCCGTTCTTCAACAATCCTCAGTCGGAGCGCACCCAGTTGTTCCTCAGTCAGATATTGGGTCACTGATCTGAGCCAAGACGAGCAGAGCAGGAGGGGAAGGGCCAATCAGCCATACCTGCCATCAGCTGTGCTTGCGAGTCGTGCTGATTGAAAACCAAAAAGCCCCACGTGAATATCACGTGGGGCTTTTTGTGCTGAAGAGGCGGCCAGTAAGTGATGACTCACATACTGGCCGCCTCTTTTATAGCATGAGCCGTTAGAGACTGGGTTCGGTGCGGCTAGGCTGCTCGGCGACCGTGGTAGGCAGCTCGGCGTCATTTCCCATGCTTGGCTCCTGAGGCTTGGCCGGAGTTGCCGTATGCGGTGCGGTGGATGCCGGGGAAGACTGCGACTCCGCGGGCATCTCCTTGCCCTCACGCGGCCAGGTGACGCTGCGCGGCTGACCGACCCAGCTGTCATCGTTGTCATGGACGGCCGGACGCCGCGAGGTAGAGCGAGTGACCAGTGCTGCAGCATCCAGTGTCGGCGCGGCACCCCGTACGCTCATGAGGTGGTGAGGTGACATCAGCAACTCGAAGAGTAGGCGGGTGAGCACGAAGGCCAGCAGAAAGCCGCCGATACCCTGTGCCAGTACCGGCCACTGGGCCAGCAACGAGTTGTCGGGGCCTATCGGCGTGAGGTGCTGCAGGGTCCAGCCAGCAGCGCTAGCCAGCAGGCCTAGCTGAAGCATGAGGTGAGCAGTGACCAGCACGCGGCGTGGCAGCGGGCGGCGCATCAGCAGCAGATTACGCATCGGAAGTTCTCCGGAAGAGTGCAGCAGATAGAAAGATGGCTAAAAGCCGATGCAGAATGGTATCTCGGCGTGCGTTTATCGCTGAGATCTGCGGTTGCGGGGATGTTAGCACGCACTTCGCCAATGGCGTCATGTCCCGAAGACGCGACGCTCATGTCGGTGAGCAGTAAATATCACTCGGGGTTGAATGTGCGCTGTCTCGGCAGCATGTCTTGCTGTGAACATGAAAAATAAAGTAGTTACCTGCTTCATCACTAACGCCTCGCAAGAGATAGGGAGTGTGTAAATGGTTACTTACATCGTTGCTGCCGATGCCGCTCGCGCTCGGATTTTTGAACGAACCGCAGGCAAGATCATCGAGGTGGAAACCCTCGTCCATCCAGAGAGTCGCCAGCATACTGGTGACTTGAGAACCGGAGGCAAGGGCGAGTCGAGCGGTGGGCATGGCAGTCTCCACCAAACCGGCGACGACGGCGCTACCTCTGATAAACATCAAGCTTTCTTTGCCAAGGAAGTCGCCCAATATCTCAAGCAGACTGCCAATAGTGGCAAGTTTGATGAATTGATCATTGCAGCTGCCCCCGGCTTCCTCGGAGTACTACGCGACAAGCTGGACAAGCCAGTGACCAAGTTGGTGACGGAGACGCTCGACAAGGATCTTTCCCACGAGAGTGCAGACCAGATCAAGGCGCGCTTTTCCGGCCTTCGGCACTAGTATCATCGGGTACAAGAGAGAGTGTGCGCTTACCAATTGATACTGAAAGGTGAGTCCCACGCGTGAAGCGATGGGTTTGAGCATCCAGTGCAATATACACAAAATACCGTCGGAAATCGCCCGGCGGTATTTTGTGTGTAAGTGGTCACTCTCGACAGAGTGCATGTTTTCACGGCACCTTGGGTAGCACGATCTCGTCGCTGCGTGAGGCAGAGCCGCTCAGTGTTCGGCAGCTCGCGACAAACTCACGCATGGCTTGAGTAATGAAGCGGTCACGATGATGAACGAAACGATAGGCGCGAGTCAGCGCTAACCAAGGGGTGGGAAGCTCGATCAGGCTGCCGCGATGAAAAGCGTCACGCAGGGCAAGACGTGAGATGCATCCGATACCCAGCCCTGCTTCTACGGCGCGCTTGATGGCCTCGGTGTGCTCCAGCTCCATCATGATGTCGAGTCGCTGAGCAACACTGGTCGAGGGGCCAGCAAGGTGAGGGCGCAGAGCCTGCTCAAAGGTGCTGCGCGTGCCAGACCCTCGCTCTCGCATGATCCAGCGTGCGGCGAGTAACCGGTCCAGGGTGATGCCCTCTTGGGACAGTCCCTGCGTCAGTCCCTGTGCCAACGGATGCGAAGGTGCACAGAAGATGCTCAGTCTATCGCTGACCCAGTGCGCCTCCTCCAGTAGCGGATGTTCTACCTCTCCTTCTATCAGGCCGATATCGAGCTCGAAGTTCACTAGCTTGTCTATCAGCTGATGGGTGTTGTGTACGTGCAGCTCGACGCGACTTGCGGGGTGGTCAGTCAGAAAACTTCCGATGATCTGCGGTGCGAGATAGTTGCCGATGGTCAGTGTGGCGCCAATTTCCAGTGAGCCGGTCGCATCCTGTTGCCCGAGTAACTGTTCAAGTTCCTCTGCTTGATCCAGCAGCGCGATGGCCTTGGGGAGTAGCTCGCGGCCCAAGCCATTCAGACGTAGCCGCTTGCCGAGGCGATCGAACAGTCGGCAATTGAACTGGCGTTCCAGCTCAGCCAGTGATGTGCTGGCGGCTGACTGGGACATGGCGAGGCTTTCGGCGGCCAACGATACGTTGTCGTGGCGAGCTACGGCGACAAAGACGGCCAGCTGACGCAGGCTGTAGCGCATTTGGCCTCCTATGGCGCATGGATGCAGGGGGAGTGATGACGGGCGCAACGCGAAAAATCGTCACGACAGGATGTTTATTGCAGGCACAAGGTTGAAATAAGATTCATTCGCAACCAATATTGATAGAATAGATAACCTATATCCAGATAAACCATTTAACGCATAACCCGGAAATGACTACAATCGTCGCATAGTTCATTGGGTCATAAGCTGTTATTTGTTTATTCCAATAGAGAATATTGAATTTGAGGGGCAACGCCCCGGGAGGCATCAAGTGAGTAGCCTGACCACATCAGAAGTCATTGACGTCCATCATTGGAACGACTCGCTATTCAGCTTCCGCACACAGCGTGAAGATAGCCTGCGTTTCAAGAACGGCCAGTTTGTGATGATCGGTCTGGAAGTCGAAGGCAAGCCCTTGATGCGCGCTTACTCGATCGCCAGCCCGAATTACGAAGAGCATCTGGAGTTCTTCTCCATCAAGGTGCAGGACGGCCCGCTGACCTCTCGTCTGCAGCACCTCAAGCCGGGCGACCAGATCATGGTGTCTCGCAAGCCGACAGGCACGCTGGTGTTGGATGATCTGCTGCCGGGTGAGAACCTATACCTGTTCTCCACCGGCACGGGCCTTGCGCCCTTCCTGAGCGTCATTCAGGACCCGGAGACCTATGAGCGCTACAACAAGATCATTCTGATGCATGGTGTGCGCCACGTCTCTGAACTGGCTTATGCCGATGTGATCGCGCAAGAGCTGCCGAAGCACGAATATCTTGGCGAAGATATCGCGGAAAAACTGATCTACTACCCGACCGTGACGCGTGAGGAATTCCGCAATCAGGGGCGTATCACTGACCTGGTAGAAAGCGGCAAGCTGTTCGAGGACATCGGTCTACCGCCGTTGGATCCTAAGCGTGACCGCGCCATGATCTGCGGTAGCCCGGCAATGCTCGACGATATCAGTGCGATGCTGGATACCCGCGGCTTTGCCATCTCACCGAAGATGGGCGTGCCGGGTGATTATGTGATCGAACGTGCCTTTGTTGAAAAATGATGCTCTATGGATGATCGCCGAGATGTGAAGTTCTGGAAGTCATCTGAGCGATAGCGATAAAAAAACCGCAGGCCAATGGCCTGCGGTTTTTTCGTGCCTTGAAGCATCCACCGCGTCTTGAAGTCCCAGAGCACGGAAATGTGCTCTGGGAGCGTGGTATCAGACAGCGTCCTTGCCGGTTTCGCCGGTACGGATGCGGATGACCTGTTCCAGCGGTGACACGAAGATCTTGCCGTCGCCAATTTTGCCAGTATTGGCCACATTGGTGATGGCTTCGATGACTGTATCGATCATGGTGTCGTCTACCGCGACTTCGAGTTTTACCTTGGGAAGAAAGTCGACAACGTACTCGGCACCACGGTATAGCTCAGTGTGCCCTTTCTGACGGCCGAATCCCTTGACCTCGGTCACGGTGATACCCTGCACGCCGATCTCCGACAGGGACTCGCGCACGTCGTCGAGCTTGAATGGCTTGATGATGGCAGTGACCAGTTTCATCGTGTCTCTCCTTGGTGATGGTGCTGGTGACGACACCTGTTCGTCACGCCAGCCTATGGATCAAGCATACACCGCTTATCCGATCAGTAAAAAAGACTCCCGCCATATGGCGGGAGTCTTTTTGGTGCGCTCAAGTATCAATCCTGAGTTACTTGCGGCTGGAGGTGAATTCCGGATAGGCCTCCATGCCACATTCTGCCAGATCCACACCCTCGTATTCTTCTTCTGCGGTGACGCGCAGCCCCATGGTGATCTTGATGACCAGCCAGACCACCAAGCTTGCGATGAATACCCAACCGAAGATGGTAGCAGCGCCCAGCAGCTGTGCAGAGAAGGTGGCATCGGGATTGGTCAGCGGCACGGCCATCAGGCCCCACAGGCCAACGACTCCGTGTACGGAGATGGCACCGACCGGATCATCGATCTTCAGCTTGTCGAGACCGACGATGGCGAAGACGACCAGGATGCCGCCAATGGCACCGATCAGGGTGGCTGCACCAATGCTCGGTGTCAGCGGGCCAGCGGTGATGGCGACGAGGCCAGCCAGCGCACCATTGAGGGCCATGGTCAGATCCGCCTTGCGGAACCACAGGCGAGCGAGCACCAGGGCGGCGATAACACCACCACAGGCAGCAGCATTGGTGTTGACGAAGACCTGGGCCACCGCGTTGGCCTCATCGATATTGGACAGTACCAGCTCGGAGCCGCCATTGAAGCCCAACCATCCCAGCCACAGAATGAAGGTACCCAGTGTCGCCAGTGGCAGATTGGAGCCCGGAATGGCATTGATCTCGCCATTCTTGCCGTACTTGCCTTGACGTGCGCCTAGCAGCAGGACGCCAGCCAGTGCAGCAGAGGCACCTGCAAGGTGCACGATGCCGGAACCTGCAAAGTCGCTGAAACCAGCCTCGCTCAGGAAACCACCGCCCCATGTCCAGTAGCCCTGCACCGGGTAGATGAATCCGGTCATGACCACGGCGAACAACAGGAAGGCCCACAGCTTCATGCGCTCAGCAACGGCACCGGAGACGATGGACATGGCGGTCGCCACGAACACGACCTGGAAGAAGAAGTCGGAGCGGGCGCTGTAGTAAATGTCGCCACCGGAAGCGAGGGCCTCCTCGGCAGTATTCTCGGCGCCGATCAAGAAGCCCAGATTCGGCAAGAAACCGCCTTCAGGGCTCGAGTACATGATGTGATAGCCAACGACCATGTACATGGTGCAGGCGATGGCAAACAGTGCCACGTTCTTGGTCAGAATTTCCGTGGTGTTCTTGGCGCGTACCAAGCCAGCTTCCAGCATGGCGAAGCCGGCAGCCATCCATAGCACCAGTGCGCCACAGACCAGGAAGTAGAAGGTATCAAGTGCGTACTTGACCTCGATGATCTCGTTCATGCGGGATTCTCCTTTATTATTGTGCGCGGGGGTCAGACAGCGTCGGCGCCGCGTTCACCGGTACGGATACGAATGACATCATCCAGCGCAGTCACGAACAGCTTGCCGTCGCCAATCTTGCCGCTGTTGGCCGCCTGGGTAATGGCGTCCAACACCTTCTCTGCATCGCTGTCATCGACTGCCACTTCAATCTTGACCTTGGGGAGGAAGTCGACGACGTATTCAGCGCCGCGATAGAGCTCGGTATGCCCTTTTTGCCGACCGAAGCCCTTCACCTCGGTGACGGTAATGCCTTGTACGCCGTTATCTGCCAGCGCTTCACGCACGTCGTCCAACTTGAAGGGTTTGATGATGGCGGTGATCAGTTTCATGTGCTGCCCCCGTTCGCTACCTAAATGATCTGTCTGAAGAACCTGCTCTTGCCAAGTGCATCGCAGGAGACGTGCCATCTGATGAAAAGGCCTTTTAACTCATTCAGTTGCATCTAAAGCGTCTCGCACTACTCAGCCAATGAAAAAAGGGTTGAATAGGCATGTCATTCAGTGCGCACTGTTTTGGTGCTTTTATTGCGCCTTTCGATGTAGGGGGTAGCGCTAATATGGTGCAAGGCGATCTCGCAGGAGGGTTGAGGAAAGGTTCTTTGTCACGAACATGCGACTTGCGAGCGGGTTGCGTATCCTTGTAGCAAGAGCCGGCGCCTCCATATCTGAAGGAGTGCCTTTTTTATCGCGTCGACCCTGGCGGCATCGGGCGATCGACACGCAACGTCTGAGGTGAAGCATGTTCAAGAATGACGTCATCGGTCGGATGGCCCAGCAAATTGGTGAGCGCTTGCAGGATGCCTCTCATGGTCCGGAGGAGCTGCAGAAGTCTGTGCAGGGCGTGATGCGTAGTGCTTTTGATCGTATGGAGCTGGTGTCGCGAGAAGACTTCGACATCATGATGGATGTCCTGACACGTACCCGTAGTCGGGTTGAGTCGCTGGAAAAGCAGGTCATTGCGTTAGAAGCCCTGCTGGAAAAGCAGGGGTTGGTAGCCACCGATAGCACCGCAGATGAAGATAGTCAGTTGTCTGTTGCGGATGATGAAAGTGCTAGCTACGCTGCGGATGTCGAGCGCCAGCGCGACGCCTGATAGCTTGGGTACGTCACGAGACGTTCAGCATGAAAAAAGCCGCCACACCTCAAGGTGTGGCGGCTTTTTTCATATCCATGGATGGCCTCTTCCGCTAGGCAATTTGCGGACGCGCACTCAGCCTCCAGCGCACTAGCCCCACTATCGAAGCCACAATCCAGAAAATCTCGATCACAAAGCTCGCCAGATTGAAGTTGATGCACAGACTGAGCAGCAGCAGGACTGCACCGCTCAGGTTCATCAGATTATAGGTCAGGCTGCGGGAATCGAGTTTTCCTATCTGCAACATGAAGAAGGCACCGACTACCAAGGTGGTGCCCAGCATGCCAATGACATCAGCAAAGGATGCCAGCGGGGCAAGCATGTCTTGCATGGGTATTACTCCTGAAACAAGCCGAAGTTGTCCTGAATGGCTGGCCCTTTCCGTGGGTTGGACGTTTCTCTGCCACTCTTGAGTGGCATTCCATGAGACAGCTTGGCGGCTTACCTGACCATACGGTCAGATCAGCCGGTCAAATATACCAGTAGATACCGTGGCAGGCACTGTCGTGGTGCATTTTTCCTTCGCAACTCACCGAATTTTCTCGATATGGCAAATAATGCGTTCGAGCGTCGCACGGTAGAGAGAAAAGTTGCATGGGAAGGAAAGCCTCATTTTTCACTATCTGGTCGCTAGCAGTACTGATGTCATCGCATGCGCTGGGCCAGTGGGCGTAGGGCTCTTCGGTGGGGAAAGCCTATTTTGGTCTTTCGTTGATTTTTGGTTTTTGCTATCCGATTGATGTGCTGATTGCGAATTCAGCATGTGCATCGATATGACAGGCTGTTATCGGGATGAGTTGACGGCTATTTAAGCACTGGAAACGATGATGATTTACCCTTTATGTAATGTTATCCCTGTGAGGATTATTCATTACGTATCGAGTAACTGCAATATTTACAGTCGTAAGATGATTTACGTTAACGATGAGCGATACAGAGTGATGCACATGAGAAAGTCGCCTGCTTGGCATGCTTGGCGCTGGTGAAAGCAGGCCTTGGGTGTGTGTCATGCACTGAGTTGGCTAGCGTTGAGTCAACAGGATTCCTATCAGCATGAGCTTTGCCATGCTTGTGAGGCTGGGTGATGCAAGTGTCCCGGTATCTCGGAGGGCTCATGCCCTGCTTCGCTCTCGCCGCGCAACGTTGCGACGGCATCACGCAAGGGAAGGCTCATGTCATTGGCCATGCTACGCACGCGAGCATCGCTCGGTCTCGAGGCGCCAGAGGTGCAGGTTGAGGTGCACCTCTCGAATGGATTGCCGGGGCTGACGATAGTCGGGCTACCGGAGACCGCAGTGAAAGAAAGTCGTGAGCGAGTTCGCAGTGCGCTGCTCAATGCGGGGTTCGAGTTTCCAGCACGGCGCATCACTCTCAATCTAGCACCAGCTGACCTACCCAAGGAGGGCGGCCGTTTTGATCTGCCGATCGCGCTCGGCATTCTGGTGGCGTCCGGGCAGATACCTGAAGAAGCGGTGGCACAGCTTGAATGCCTTGGTGAGTTGGCATTGGATGGCAGTATTCGCCCCGTGACGGGCGTGCTACCCGCAGCGCTATGCTGTCGCAGAGCGGGTCGCGCGCTGGTGGTGCCAAAGGCCAATGCGGACGAAGCGGCGCTGGCAGACAAACTCGAAGTGCTGGCAGTAGGGCACTTGCTGGAGCTGGTGGCGCACTTGCTCGGACGTGAGCGCATCACGCCGCATGTGTGTGCGGTGACCCCTCAGGCGCGATTGCCGGAGCCGGACCTCAGCGAGGTACGTGGCCAGCATCAGGCACGGCGTGCGTTGGAAATTGCTGCGGCTGGCGGCCACAACCTGCTAGCGTTATGTGTCTGGAGACCTACATGAGAAGCGTTTTGAATCAACAAGTTGTAAGCATTGCTAAAAAAGTTGGTATATATGGTTAGACCTGAGGCTGCCGAGTGAAGTAGGATGATCCTTAGTTGTGGAAAAGTAAGACGTGAGCTACATTTACTTAAGAATACCTAATAGGAGTCACGTATGTTTATCATTATCGAAGAACGCAAAGGTGTCTGAAGTACAATTTCAAGAGTTGCTGGCTCTTATACAGCACGAAACCTTAATGGATTTCGTATCTAAGTTTGGGCCGTTGGCAGTGGTTGTGTCTGCGGCCCTTGCTTTCTGGGGAGTTTGGATAATGCTCAGGGGGCAGAGGAGGATGGCTAGGAAAAGAGCCACCCTCGATGTGCTCTATAGGCTTGAGAGTGATCCAGCCTTCCTGAAGTGTGCAGCTGCTTACCGTGATGCCAAGAAGGGAAGGAACCTAGCTTGCTTGCTAGATAAAGTTAGTGACAGATCTAACCGTGACATTGAAGAAGAATTCATGGTGGACACGTATCTGAATCATATGGAGTTACTGTGTGTCGCTATGTCTGAAGATATAATCGATGAGTTGTTTGTATTCCAGTATATGCGTGGAAGTATTATTCATGACTGGCATGCTTCCAAGGATTATATAATTAAGTGTAGGCAGATGCATAATAATCCGCGCTTGCACCAGAAGCTGGAAATATTTGCTACATATTGGGGTGGCGAGCTAGGCAGTTCATATCGGCCAGATAGTCCTAGTTTTGTGACTCGCAGCGATCATGCAACTAAATACATGAACAGTAATACTGGAAGTGCTCATACTCAAGATTAAGCAGTAGGGGCTGTGCGCCTCTCTGAGCTTCAGTATGCCGTGACTGGTGTGATTGGGCAGGTAAGGATGATCAACTCTCATGGCTCCACACAGCGCCATAACAGTGGCTGTCGATTCGTGCCCATTCATGGAGAAGAGCGCTACGCCTCTCCCGCTGTGCCCCTCTGTGAGCCTCCCTGTGTGCCCCTCTGTGAGCTAGCTATGGACGATACCATCCCTATGCATACCCACTCCTGAGCCAACGCTGAGACCGCCTATGAGACCACCTCTGAGACGCCCGTGAGACGTGAGCTAGCGATTAGTGCCCATTCATGGGGGAAACAGAAAGCCCCCCCTGTTTGCCTATCTATAGGTACAGCTATGAGCCCCTCTACTAGTCCCTCTGTTAGTTCACCTCTTAGCTGTCTCTTAGTGCCTCTGTGGGATGTATCACCCTCCATGTATATACCTCTCATGAGCCTCCCTCAGTGAGTCCAACAGTGAGCGCTTCGCTTGGCTGACACTCGGCCCAGAGAGAAAGGCTCCATCGAGGGAAGGTGGTATTGGGTGATCCCACCACTCACCGGCAACGCACCGACAGCACAGCGACAGCCAACAGCCTCGGCTCAAGACGGCCTTGAAGGCTCACCACTCGCGCTCTCTCGCTCAATCGGCAAGGCGAAGGCCCAGGATCTCTCATGGATTTCACACAGCGACGCCTCTTAGCCCCAGATGGCGGGCATCACAGCGCAGCAGCTCGGAGAAACTGATGGTCTTCCGCCCTTTTATCAGCGCAGCAGCACCAGCAGAACAACACATCGAACATCTCTAGGTCGGATGCTTACGGACTCACTCACCGTTGGCACCGGCCTATTTTTTGGCGCACATCTCTGAGCCGATATCTATGGGGGTGAACGCACACAGCTTCCCCGTTAGCCCCGCCTTCGTTCGTCGTTAGCCACCCACCCATGGCCTGACACTGTGCTTGTTCATCGCCAGCCTTGAGCTGCTTCCCTCACTGCCAACTATGCAAATATGCACAGTAGCCACCAGCCAGCCTCGTTGCTCCCCTCGCTACCGAATATGGGATTTCCCACATTTCCTACTAGCCAGCCTCATTGCTGCTCCTCTTGCTAACTTAGGATTTTCTAAGTTTCCAGCCAGCCAGCCTCGTTGCTCCTCTCCTAAAAGAACAAAAGACTTCGATTAGCCACTAGCCAGCCAAGCCGAGAGCCTCGCTACTCCTCGCCGTGTTCCCTCTGTCCGTCGCGTCCGCCAGCCCTGCCGCCAGCATAGATCAAAAGGTACACCCTGAGAGCTACACTGGGGAGTTACCATCATCATGGATCAATAGTGTTTGACATGCCAATGAGCCACCCATAGTATTGAGCCATAGATTGTGATCCACCAAGGAAGGTAACCAACCATGGCAGCAACCATCGCCTACCTGCGCGTTAGCACTGACGACCAGACCACAGCCACACAGCGAGCCTCCATCGAGGAGAAGTACAAGATCGATACGTGGTTCACCGATGAGGCAACCTCGGGAGCGATCAAGGCAGAGCAACGTGAAGGGCTGAGCAAGCTCCTCCAGTACGTGCGCAAGGGTGACACCGTCGTGGTCTATGCGATTGATCGCCTTGGCCGTAACACCATCGATGTGCTGGAGACAGTCGAAGCGCTGGCCGCGAAGGAAGTCGCTGTGATCTCGACTCGTGAAGGCTTCGATCTATCAACGCCCATGGGAAAGATGATGCTGACAATGCTCGCCGGTATGGCTGAGCTGGAGAGGAGCAACATCAAGGCGAGGCAGATGGCAGGGATCGAACGTGCGAGGACTGAGGGTCGAGCGCTGGGCAGAGAGAAGACCATCGATGACGCTCAGGTGGCTCAGTGGCGTAGCGAGAACAGCGCAAGCATCAAGGCCACAGCAGAGCACTTCGACATCTCAACGGCATCAGTGAAGCGTGCCTGTAGGACAGCGAAGGGCTGAGCAGTAGGGCAGCTGTAGAACGGCAGTAGTAGGGCTATCCGCTTAACATCCTGGCCATCCTTGTGACGACTCGCAGGGATGGCTTTTTGCATCAGGGAACAGCAGTGGGTAGATGTATTTTTGTGATAACACATCCCAGAGACAGCGCCTATAGATATACATGCCCCTCAGTGGATTACACAGGCTTTGTGAGGGGCTGTACGTACGTCGATGAGTGTATGTTCATCTTAGGCTATGTGGCTCTCATGTGACTTCTGTGAGGCTTCTCTAGGGTCTACCCATTTTTCATCAAGGAAGGTGTAAGCGATCAGGGTTTCCTCACCGCCTTGCTGCCAGTGAAACTCCAGTAGCCCTGAAGTGAAGTTGACGACCACCTTGGAGAAGCACCCACGCATGAGCGTGTTGATCTGCGCCTTGTCCTCCCAGTTCTCCTGCACTGCTGCTACTAGCTTCTGTGCTCGTCTCTGAGCCACGTCATTGTTGAAGCTGATCCTTTGTTGCCCCATCTGATCGATCTCTTCCTTGAGGGCTTCCTGTTGCTCCTGTAGGGCAGTGAGACGCTCACCGATGGCGGGGTACTTGCTTGGATCAAGACCATTCTCGATAGAGGTTACGATGTTGTGAATCAGTCCCTCGACACCTTCGAGCTGCCCAGTGAGGTCATCGAAGCGCTTATCGAAGTCGTCATCACCAACAGGACACTGAGCAGCGATATAGGAGATGTTGTCTTGGATGAGAGGCTCGACCATGTCCACTCTCACAGCGTTGTAGACGCAGCCAGCTCCTTGCTTGGCTCGGTGGCAGACGAGGTAGACCCATCCCTTGGCCTTGTTCTTAGTGACCCTGATCATCCTGCTATCACATAGAGGGCAGACAGCTATGCCACCAACGATGTTCTGTACTGGTGACGATGAATGTCGTCCTCTCCTCGGGGAAGCACTGGCCTTGAGCATCTGGACAGCCTCGAAGGTCTCCCTATCGATCACCGCTGGGTAGTAGCCCTCGATTGGCTCACAGGCTTCCCTGTGTTCCTTCCTGTCGGCACGGCTGGTGAAGGGAGTGAGTGTTCCGTAGGTGGCAGTGTTGGTGAGGATCTTACTCACGTAGCTGGTATGCCACAGCTTCCCTCTACCGAAGATCGGAGCGCCTTCCCTGTTGAGCCTCGCAGCGATGGACTGCTTGCCGGTGCCTTCCAGTGTCCACTTGAAGATGTTCCTGACCACCTCGCCACGCTCAGGGATGATGTCGAAGCTCACACCGTCATCGGATGGCTTGAGCCACTGAGGAGCGCGAGAGGTGAGGCGTACAGGCTTGCCCTCAGCGATCATCTTCCTCTTGCTCTCCCACACAGAGCGAAGCCGCTTGGCCTTGGTGGCTGACTCCTCGTTGGCTCTCTGGAAGGTGAGCACAGCCATCATGAAGGTCATTGGGTCTTGCTCTAGGGTCTCGGCGCTGTAGACCCTCCCATCGAACAAGGTCACGACGTTGATACCCATCTCGCAGATGCTGCTCAGGACGCTGGCGGCTCTGTGGGCTGACTGTCGGGAGATCCTGTCGAGTGACTCCACTAGCAGGTAGGAGCCTTCAGCGATGATCTCGTCCTCCACAGCACGGAGGAAGATCCCTAGTGAGCCTGTCTGTCTGTTCTTGCCTTGGTAAGCGGAGATACCTAGATCGTGGAAGCTGTGATCGTCCAATGTGAGGCCGAGCTTCTGGGCGAAGTCTTTGGCTAGCTTGGTCTGTCTTCGGAAGCTGTCACCCTTCATCTGCTCTGGTGTGGAGAAGCGAAGGTAGCTGTAAGCCTTGATGGCTGGGGCTTTGGGCTGCTCGGTGGTCATGACTTAGCTCTGTTACTGCGTGTGTTGATGGTGGCAGCCTACATTGTAGGTCTTCAAGGCCACAACCTGCTTTTTGCAGGTCCACCGGGTACTGGCAAGACGATGCTGGCCAGTCGACTGTCGGGCATTTTGCCGCCGTTGGGTGAGAACGAGGCACTGGAGGTGGCGGCCGTGCGTTCGGTATGTGGTCTACCGATCATGGAGCGCTGGGGTCAGCGGCCTTTCCGCGCGCCGCATCACACTGCCAGTGGGGTGGCGCTAGTCGGTGGTGGCTCCAAGCCACGTCCGGGAGAAGTGTCATTGGCTCATCACGGCGTGTTGTTTCTGGATGAACTGGCGGAGTTTGATCGTGGAGTGCTGGAGGTAATGAGGGAGCCGCTTGAAAGCGGTCGAATCTTGATTTCTCGTGCCAGCCATCAACGTCGCTTTCCCGCACGTTTTCAGCTGGTCGCGGCCATGAATCCCTGTCCCTGTGGTTACCTGGGGGACAGCCGTCGTAACTGCAGCTGCACGCCGGGCCAGATTCAGCGCTATCAGGCGCGGTTGTCTGGCCCGCTGTTGGACCGCATCGATCTGCAGGTCGAGGTGCCGGGGCTACCCGCCGAAGAGTTGACGTCCGCGACACCCGGCGAAGGCTCTGAAGTGGTGCGCGCTCGAGTTCTGGCGGCGCGTGCGCGGCAGCTGGCACGGGGTGGCCTCAATGCACATCTAAGTACGCCAGACCTGGAGGCTGCCTGTCAGCTCGATGATGCTGAACGGCAATGGCTGGCCGGCGTACTGTCGCGCCTGAATCTCTCTGCGCGCGCCTATCATCGTGTACTACGTGTCGCGCTGACGTTGAGTGATCTGATTGCACAGGAGGGAGTGCAGCGAGCCCAACTGATGGAAGCTATCGGCTATCGTCAGCTGGACCGCATGATGGGGCGTGATCCTGCGCGTCCCGGGACTGGGCCAGAGCGACGCTCTGCGTGACACGAGCAGGGTTCGCGTCTAGAAAGATGGTCGATCGGCGCCGGGAATGCCTTCGCGAATCAAGCGTGAGAAGTCGCCAGCGGACTGTTGGTCTGCTGCCAGTGCTGCGGGATTGATCAAGCTTCTGGCCTTCAGTGCATCAAAGGGTACGACATCACTGAGGGCATCCTGATCTGCGACATATTCGGGGAGATAGCCGGAGAGCAGCAGGCGATAGTCCAGTGGCAGGCCGTCTGTGAGGCGGGTCATCATCGCGTAGACCAGTGTGGTGCAGTTGCTGAAAGCGGTGTTGTAGAAATGAGGTCGAGAGTGCAATGCCTCGGACTCATCCACATATGCCAGCAGCAGTTCGCGAATCATGGCCTGTGGCATCTGTACCCGGTACAGATGTACCTCCTCGCCGCGTACATTGCTGCGCACTCGCACGATGTCGCTTTCTTCTGCGGCAATCACCGCCAGCTCATACTGCTTGAACATGCCGCCCAGCGTTGAGAACTGTTCGTCACGCTCCTTGCGGATTTCCACCGAGAAGGTCAGGTAGCGTCCGTCGGAAAACCCGAAACTGACCAGCGTGTGAGCAATCTGCGGGCCCATCCAATGACTGGTGAGCAGATCGACCGATCTCAGCTCGTCCAGTGGATATTCGCGTGACTCCCAATGTGGTGTGAAGTCCTGTGCCGTGTGCCATTCGAAGTTGCGTACCCGATCAAGATGCAGAATGTCGCCCTGTGTCTTGTTGATGCCACTTGTATTGATGCCGCCCTTGATCACATGCCCCTCGACCAGGTGCTCGACCTCAGGTGCCCAATCGCGATCGGCTTGCGGGGTGATGCTGTGCCACCACGCGACGCTGGCGACCAGTAGCATCAGATAGCCACCTGCCAGTCGCCAGCGTATTGCACTGGCTGACGGCCACCACAGTGCGACGACACAAAGTAGGGCCAATACGGCCACGAGCCCCGAGATGCTTATACGTAGCGCCTCCGGTCCCGGTAATCGAAACCACAGCGCAGGGACTAGCCAGACAGCAGCCCCTAGCATGGTCAGGCTGAGTGCCGCACGAGCGATGCCGCTGGTCAAGCTCATGGGGTGGGGAGTTCCTGAACGGCACGTTCGAGCTGTGCCAGTCGGCCCGGTACCAAACTGTCCTCAAGCGTCGAGATGCGCAGTATGTGGCCGAGAGCTGGATGCGGCGGACGGTTGATCAATACGCCCTCAGCCAGCAGCTGTTGCTGAACCTGCGCGGCCAGCTCGGCATTCTTGAGACGCACGCAAATGAAGTTGGTTGCGCTCGAGAGGACTTCTGCGTCAAGTGAGCGCAGATGCGCGGCCAGTTGTTCACGCACCTTGATGACATTCGCGACATGAGCCGCCGCTTCTTCGGGATGCGTCATCAGTAGTTCGCCCGCCGCTAGCGCTGGCGCACTGACCGCGTAGTGAATCCGCATCTTGAGCAGGATGGTGATATCGGCGGGCTCTGCGATCATGAAGCCGAGTCGCAAGCCTGCGAGCCCGTAGGCCTTGGAAAATGTGCGCAGGCGGAAGGTTGCAGCCATTGGCGTGCTATCGGCTGTGGCAGCATCGTCTCGGAAGTCATGATAGGCCTCGTCCAGCAATAGGCTGCAGTGCTCTGGTAGTGCATCGCGCAGGGCGCAAACCGCCGCATCCGAGTGCAGGTGGCCGCTGGGGTTGTCCGGGTTGGCCAGATACACGATGCGTGCATCGTGTTCATGAGCGGCTGCGGCCAACGCCGCAAGATCGGGTGCCAGTTGTCCGTCATGGGACGCATCTGCAAAGGTTTCCGAGTAAGGCACCTCGATCACCTCGGCACCTTGGGCGCGGGCGAAGTAGGCGAGAGTCGGATAGGTACCTGCACTGGTCACGACCCGCTCTCCCGCCGTCACGGTGGCGCGTATTATCAGCGCCAGTAGACTGTCGGCACCGGCATCCACCAGCAGGCTCTCGAAAGGCACCTTCAGGCGTTCGGCCAGTTGTTGACGCAGCTGCCATGCGTCAGCATCGGCGTAGCTACGGCTGAGGTCTGCCAGCGCACTGCCAAGGGCCCCGCCTAACTCACGGTGTGGCATGTCGAGGCCTTCGTTGGACCCATACTGATAAGGCAAGGCATGGCCCAACCTGCGCTCCAGCGCCTTGATGCCGGGGAACGGGTTATGCGGTCCGTCCTGATAGAGGTGGGCAAGAAAGCGGCGGGGACGGGCGGTGGTCATGGGGGCTCCGAAAAATGAGGGCAGTGGCGATGGCAATGAAGCAGATGCGAGACGGCGCAGGAAGTGATGAATCAGGGTGCTGTCCGAGTACTTGCCAGTGCCTCTAGTGCGGCCTGATCGAAGGCACCATTCAGCGTCAACGTACGTATCTCGTTACGCTCGACACCGGTACTGCGCACGAGTGTCAATGTCAGTTGATAAGACTGGAGTGTGCGGTCTGACAGCTTCAGCGGGATGCCACTGGCTTCAAGAAGTGTCTCGAGACGCCATTGATGACTGGCGATACCCGAGTGGTCATTGTTCCAGTTAAGCACCTGAGGGCCGTCCTGTAGCGAGAGTAGGGCGCGGGTTAAAGCCTCGTTCAGCGCACCGGGCTGTGTGTCGAGCATGGCATCTACCTTGGGCGGTGCCAGCAGCAACACCTGTTGCGCCAGCGGCGGTGACCATGGCTGCTCGGCAATCAGACGTGCGGCACTCTGGCCGAGACCATAGATCGGATCGCGTTCGGCACGCGGTACCTGATCCAGTCCCATGCAGCCGGTCAGCAGCCCAAGCAACACGCCCGTGGTCAGTAGATACTCCCAGCGCTTCAGGTGTTGCATGTCGCAGCTCCCGGATCATTGTTTCTCTTCGCGTCCTCCTCCGTGCTGGTTGCACGGGGTGCCAGCGCATCAAGGAAGGTATCCAGTTCGGTAAAGAGTACGGTGCGAATCGGCTCCGCCTCGTTGACCAGATGATGCTGGGCTTCGGGATGGCGATAAATACGCGCATTGGGAAATTTGCTGGCCAATACCCCAAGGTTCCACTGCCAGTCGACAGTTGTATCCTGCTCACCCTGCAGGATGAGCGTGGGTAGCTGGCAGGGCGGTAGCGCCTGTATGCGTGGAATCCACGCGCGCATTGCCGTTACCCATTTCACCGCCAGTCGATCAGCCTGGAGCGGATCATTGGTGCTGAGGAATTCGTAGAAGGCCGCGTCATTGGTATTCGCACGATACTTGCGTGGAATGGAGTCAATGAAGGGGCGCGCCATGCTGTGTAGCCAGCGTGACTGCGGCCAACCATAGGGACGCACCAATGGTGCGAGCAGCGCGATACCGCGCCACTGTGAGTCCATGCCGCGTGTCAGCGCATCGGTGGCCAGCACCGAACCGCCGGTACTCTGGCCGACCCCAAACCAGGGGCGGGGCGCCAGATCGCGCGCTTCCAGATATTGCTGGAAGACCTTCAGGCAGCCAACGTAGTCACCAAAATCGTCAATCGAAGCTGTCTCACCGGAAGACAGCCCGTGACCCGGTAGATCCCACAGTGCCACCTGCCACCCTTGCTGCAGGAGATGTGCCAGCAGATGGCGATAGAGTGCGAGGTGGTCAAAGTAGCCATGCACCACAAAAATGGTGCCGCGTGGCTTCGAGGGTGTCCACAGCTGGGCCCATAGCTGGAAGCCGCCTGCATCCAGATGTCCGGCATGGACAGTGATGTCTTCGTTGCGCAGTGCATCCAGGCCGTAATGGCTCAGGTAGCGCTCCAGTGGGCTGGACGTTTGGCCCGGCAGCATGTCAGGTAGGCGGATAAAAGGGCCGTGGTCGAGCAGTTCACTGAAATCGGGCATGGTCATCTCCATTATGTTGCCATGCTAGCGGCTGACGCGGCTTCGAGCTATAAAAAGAACAGTGTTTCTTCATGTATGGCACGCGCGTTGCTGAGCGACATCAGCCTCGGCAAACCCTCTGTCGATGAGCAATCCGGTTTCAGCCTCTTGTTCATTGGTCAAACCCGGCCTCTCGAAGGGCATGGCATCGGGTATGGTGAAGTGATCTGTAAACGCTCGACAGCTGATTCGTTGTACAGCTGGCTTATTTCACAGGTGACCGATTCCACGAATTTCACGTTTCCAGCTATTTGTTTCCAGGGAGAGCACACGCATGACCGATCGCATCCATATTGAACGCCTGGCCATTGACGCCGGCCTGCATCGCTTTATCGAGCAGGAAGCGCTACCGGGCACCGGTATTACGCCCGCGGCCTTCTGGACGGGCGTAGATGCCCTGCTGCATGAGTTGGCACCGCGCAATCGCGAATTGCTGGAAATTCGCGAGAATCTGCAAGGTGAGATTGACCGCTGGCACCGCGAGCACCCGGGTAAGGTAGATCTCACTGCTTATAAAGCCTTCCTGGAAGAGATCGGTTATCTACTGCCGGAGCCGAATACTGTCGAAGCCACCACGGCCAATGTCGACAGCGAGATCTGTCAGCAGGCGGGGCCGCAATTGGTCGTGCCGGTGATGAATGCCCGATACGCGCTGAATGCCGCCAATGCGCGCTGGGGATCGCTCTACGATGCGCTCTATGGCACGGATGCGATAAGCGATGACGACGGCGCCGAGCGCGGCAAGGACTACAATCCGGTGCGCGGTGCCAAGGTGGTGGCCTATGCACGTCAGGTGCTGGATACCATTGCGCCACTGGCGGGTGGCAGCCATCACGACAGTGAAGGTTACGCGATCCGCGATGGTCATCTGCTGGTACGCGTCGCAGGACGTGACCTCAGCCTCAAATCACCGGAACGTTTCCTCGGCTATCGTGGTGAAGAGTCCGCACCGGGCTCAATCATCTTTGCTCACAACGGCCTGCATGCAGAGCTGGTCATTGATGCCGAGCACGCGATCGGCAAGACCGATCCTGCCGGTGTGAGTGACCTGATCATGGAGGCTGCGCTCTCCACCATCATGGATTGCGAAGACTCGGTCGCCGCAGTGGACGCCGATGACAAGGTGGTGGTCTATCGCAACTGGCTAGGCCTGATGAAGGGGGATCTGACCGAGACCATCGAGAAGAACGGACGCTCGATGACGCGTCGCCTGAATGCAGACCGTGAATTTACCGGTGCCGATGGCAAGCCGCGTGTGCTGCACGGTCGCTCGTTGATGCTCATCCGTAACGTGGGCCATCTGATGACCAATCCGGCCATCCTGCTCGACGACGGTAGCGAAGCACCTGAAGGCATCATGGATGCCATCTTTACAAGTCTGATCGCCATCCATGATATTCAGGGCGAGGGGAAGCGCGGCAACTCGCGCACTGGCTCCGTCTATATCGTCAAGCCCAAGATGCATGGCCCTGAGGAAGTCGCTTTCGCCGATGAGTTGTTCTCACGTGTTGAGACATTGCTCGGACTGCCGAACGCGACGATCAAGATGGGCATCATGGACGAAGAGCGTCGTACTACCGTCAACCTCAAGAGCTGTATCGCGGCGGCCAGTTCACGCGTGGCCTTCATCAATACCGGGTTCCTGGACCGCACCGGTGACGAGATTCACACGTCGATGGAAGCAGGGCCGATGCTGCGCAAGGGCGATATGAAAGGCTCGGCGTGGATTCAGGCCTACGAGAAGTGGAACGTGGATGTCGGCCTGGAATGTGGCCTGCGTGGCCGTGCGCAGATCGGCAAGGGCATGTGGGCCATGCCAGATCTGATGGCCGCGATGCTAGAGCAGAAGATTGGCCATCCGCGTGCTGGCGCCAACACGGCGTGGGTGCCGTCGCCGACTGCGGCCGTCTTGCATGCACTGCACTACCATCAGGTCTCGGTGAAGGACGTGCAGCACGATCTGATCAGCCGTCCGCGTGCCAGCCTCGATGACTTACTGACGATTCCGCTGGAGCCCAACCCTCAGTGGAGTGCCGAGGAGATTCAGGCCGAGTTGGATAACAATGCTCAGGGGATTCTCGGCTATGTAGTGCGCTGGATTGACCACGGGACAGGTTGCTCCAAAGTGCCGGATATTCATGATGTCGGCCTGATGGAAGATCGCGCCACACTACGTATTTCCAGTCAGCACATTGCCAACTGGCTGCATCACGGCATTGTCGATACAGCACTGGTGCAGGACACGCTAGCGCGTATGGCCGGTGTGGTTGATCGCCAGAACGCGGATGATGCCAGCTACCGGCCGATGACGGATGACCTCGAGGGCTCGGTTGCCTTCCAGGCTGCCAGCGAGCTGGTCTTCAAGGGCCGCGTTCAGCCGAGTGGTTACACCGAGCCGGTCCTGCATCGTCGCCGTCTCGAGAAAAAGCAACAGGTGCGCTGACGTAGCTGATGCTGCAGCCACCGCGATGGCTGCTGCATCTCTCTGACGTTCATTTTTGAAGTTTGGCGCTAGATGCTATCCCCAGGGATCAGGGATGGTACTGACACGAACGGCGACTCTTGGGTCGCCGTTCGTGTGTCGGGCACTTGCCCGTTGAAACCGTTCTGAGCAGGTCAGAGCGACGCCAGAGAAGAAGCAATCACAAGTCCGCGTGGTGCTTTTTTGCGCGGCGAATATTTCAGAATCTCGCATTTGGCGCTAGCCTTGGCGGCACTATCCTCCGTCATGCACGCTGACAACGGCGTCACCATGCCGGCTATCGCAATTCTGTCGAGGAGTACTCCATGCCCGTCATGCACGCTGCTGCGATCGAGGACTTTCTCGATGATGTCTTCCCCCAGCGAATGGGCACCATCGAGGCCGTCGGTGAGGGGTGGGCGACCATGGGGCTGGCCATCGAGGATGAGCATCTTCGCCCCGGTGGCAGCATCTCCGGCCCTGCGATGATGGCGCTGGCGGACGTATGCCTCTACGTCGCGATTTTAGGCGAAATAGGCCCGGAACCGATGGCTGTCACCAGCGATCTCAACATCCACTTTCTGCGCCGTGCGCGAGGGGATCGCGATTTGATGGCGACCGCCCGTATTCGCAAGCTGGGACGGCGCCTGGCCGTCGGCGAGGTCGAGCTGTTCAGTCATGGTGATACGGACCCCGTCGCTATCGTGACTGCGACCTATGCGTTACCCGAGCGTGATGACTAGGCGATGTGGGCGGATGAATACTGGGCTGCCTAGAGTTTGTTGTGCGTCTTTTCCTCGCTACCGCGCTGTCGCCAGCCGGTAATGGCGAGGCTCAGCCAACCCGCCAGCAATAGCAGGCCGCCGATAGGCGTGATGATGCCCAGTTGGGTGCGCGAGGTTGTCGCCAGCGCATATAGCGAGCCGGAAAACAGCAGCATTCCGGCCGCCCAGAGGCCCAGAGTCAGCATCTGGCCACGCAGTGGCTGTACCGAGCGCCACGCCAGTACGCCAACTGCCGCCAACACGTGCCACATCTGGTAGCGCACACCGGTCTCGAAGACGCGCAGCATGTCGGGGCTGATAGTGCCGCGCAGGCCGTGACTGGCAAAGGCGCCCAGGGCCACGGTAGACATGCCGGCCAGGCCCATGGCCAGCCACCAGTGGCGAGAATGTGAGTCGTTGCGCTGCATGAGAGGTATTTCCTTCAATGAGAGATGGAGGTGGTCATCAGGCACCGTGCGCCAATGCTTACGCCTGGCGATGCAAAGCCGCTACAATAGCGGCCTCTTTTCGTGGGAGCGACAGCATGCAGATACAGCTCAACGGTGAAGCTCACGTGGTAGCAGAGACCACCACCATTGCAGCACTGGTCGAGAGCCTCGGTCTTGAGGGACGACGACTGGCAGTCGAGTGCAACGAAGACATCGTGCCACGTAGTGAGCACGCCGGCACTTGCCTGCAGGAAGGCGATTGCATCGAGATCGTGCATGCCATTGGTGGCGGCTGACCCTTCCTGTCCACCGGAACGACACCTTTTCACGTCCAGCCCAATGAGGTCATCATGACAGACAGTTCTGCCCAGACACCGCGTGACGCCACCCAGAATCAGGCCATGACTCAGGTGCCGGGGGATGCTCCAATGATTATCGCTGGTCGCGAATTTTCCTCGCGCCTGCTGGTCGGTACCGGCAAGTACAAGGACATGGATGAGACGCGTTCGGCCATCGAGACGTCTGGCGCGGAAATCGTCACCTTTGCCGTGCGTCGTACCAATCTGGGACAGAACAGCGATGAGCCGAACCTGCTCGACGTGCTGTCTCCCAGCCGTTACACCTTCCTGCCGAATACCGCAGGCTGCTTCAACGCACGTGACGCGGTACGCACCTGCAAGCTGGCCCGCGAACTCCTCGATGGCCACAATCTGGTCAAGCTGGAAGTGTTGGGCGACCAGGACACGCTGTATCCCAACGTCGTCGAGACGCTCAAGGCTGCCGAACAGCTGGTCGCCGATGGCTTCGACGTGATGGTGTATACCTCTGATGACCCCATCGTCGCTCGTCAACTCGAAGAGATCGGCTGCTGCGCCATCATGCCGCTGGGCTCGCTGATCGGCTCTGGCCTTGGCATCCTCAACCCGCACACCCTATCGCTGATCATCGAGCGCGCCAATGTGCCGGTGCTGGTCGATGCTGGTCTGGGGACGGCATCCGAAGCGGCCTTCGCGATGGAGCTGGGCTGTGATGGCGTGCTGATGAACAGTGCCATTGCTCACGCGCGCCATCCGCTGATGATGGCTGATGCGATGCGTCAGGCGGTCATCTCGGGTCGCGGCGCCTTCCTCGCCGGCCGTATGCCGACTCGCTTGACCGCTCGTGCTTCTTCACCGGGTGCTGGACTGATCACTGGCTGAAGCAATGACATCTCCGTTCCTGAATCCGAACCCGATGCTCCGGCATCGTTTCATGCAAAGACCAAGACGATCCCATGACTGACGAGACCACCAAGCCGCAGGACGCTACGTCCGACACCACTCATGCTGACACTGCGACTCAAGATGCCGCTGCGCAAGGCACGCCTTCCGTGGCCGATGAAGCCGTAGCCCGTAAGCGTGGTATCAAGAGTTACGTGATTCGCGGCGGCCGTATGACCCAGGCTCAGACGCGCGGTCTCGACGAGATATTCCCGCGTCTCGGCCTGCGTCACGAGCAAGGCGAACTGGATCTCGAGGCCCTCTTCGGCCGTCGTGCGCCGCTGGTCATCGAAGTTGGTTTCGGTATGGGCAAGTCGCTGTGCGAGCAGGCACAAGCCAATCCGGAGACGGACTTCATCGGTATCGAAGTTCATGCGCCGGGTGTCGGCAAGTTGCTGGATGAAGCAGATAAGCAAGGCCTGACCAACTTGCGTGTCTATCGTCACGATGCACTGGAAGTGCTGGCCGATTGTGTGCCGGCGGGTAGCGCAGATACCTTCCAGCTGTTCTTCCCTGATCCGTGGCCGAAGAAGAAGCACCACAAGCGTCGCATCGTTCAGCCGGCTTTCGTTGAGTTGGTGCGTCGTGTGCTCAAGCCGGAAGGTCACTTCCACATGGCCACCGACTGGGCCAACTACGCCGAAGCGATGGCAGAGGAAATGGCCGAGGCCCCGGGCTTTACCAACACGGCACCGGCAGAAAGCGCGCCCTATGTGCCGCGTCCTGACTTCCGCCCGCTGACCAAGTTCGAGCAGCGCGGTGAGCGTCTCGGCCATGGTGTCTGGGACCTGATCTTCGTCAAGCAGGACTGACGATCGCGCCTTGTGCGCAGTGGCAGTCGTCACCATGACGCTGCATCGCGGCCGCCTTCGGGTGGCCGCTTGCGTCTGAGGACTTGCTGCGTCCTTTTGCATTACCTGACCTTGCTCCTTCCTTTCCTCGTCCCGAGAGTTGCTGACCATGACGACGCCTATTGCCGATTCGGCTGATCTCCCGACCATGACACCGCTGACGGCACTGATCTGCCCGCTGGATGCCCAGCCACTGACGCGTGATGGCCAGAGCTGGTGTTGTGTCGACGGGCATCGTTTCGATATCGCCCGTCAGGGGCATGTCAACCTGTTGCCGGTGCAGCGCAAGCGCAGCCTTGATCCCGGTGACAGCAAGGCGATGGTCGTGGCGCGGCAGCGGCTGTTCGCTCTAGGCGGCTACCTGCCGCTGGCCGAAGCGTTGGCTCGTCGCGTGGTGGAAAGCGTGGACACACCACTGGGCGGTGCGTCCTTGGGAGTATTGGATGCCGGCTGTGGTGAAGGCTATTACTTGCGTCAACTCGCCCATGCGGCGGGGCAAGAAGGCATCATATTGGAAGCGGCAGGTCTGGATATCTCCAAGCATGCGGTGCTGGCAGCCGCCAGGCAGTCCCGTGATGCGGCCTGGCTGGTCGGTACCAATGCGGCACTGCCGCTGGAAGATGATTGCGTCGACGTCGTGATCTGCGCCTTCGGCTTTCCCGTCTGGCAGGAATTCGCCCGTGTGCTGAAGCCCGGTGGCCGCGTCGTGCTGCTGGAAGCGGGAGCTGAGCATCTGCTGGCACTGCGCAAGATTCTCTACCGTGAGCTGAAACCTGCGCGTGGCGAGGCGGGGTTGAGTGCTGCCGAGGCCGCTGGCTTTACGAGTGAGAGCGACGTCGAACATCTGTACGCAGGACTGTCGTTGGCCAGCAATGAGCAGATTCGGGATCTGCTGACCATGACACCACATCTCTATCGTGCAGAGCGCGAGGGTCTGGCGCGTGCCGAAGCACTGTCTGAGCTGGAGGTCGAATTGCACGCTGAGCTGCGGGTATTCACATCGGCTATTGCACAAGATAAAACTTAAATAGAAATTCTTCGCATTTGCCTTGCAAAAGCAAATGAGAATGATTATCTTGTCTGTGCGGTGTCCGGGCAGACATCGCAGGGCGAAAGCCCATCCGTAGTGGCGGAGTCAGGCCCCCGCTACGGTGTTTCTCCTCATCAAGCTAGTCACGGTCTTGGGCATCCTCATCTTGGGGATGCCCTTTTTCTTGTGCCCAGTTCAATGAATGGCGTCAGAGGGTCAGCCAGAAAGGCAGTGTCAGCATCGCCAGTAGCGTTTGGGCAGTGATCAGCGCGGCCATCAGCTCGGCATTGCCGCCCAGCTGGCGGGCGAGGATATAGGCGGACGTCGCGGTGGGCAGGGCGGCAAACAGGATGGCGACATCCCGCGCGATGCCCGTCAGTCCCACCAGCTGACATGACGCGACGACCAGAGCTGGCATTGCCATCAGCTTGAGCAGGCTTGCCAACCACGCCACGCTGCCGCTGGTAATCAACACGCGAGGGCGAAGGGCGACCCCCACTGCGACCAGTCCCAGTGGCAGCGCGGCTCGTCCCAGCAGACTGATGGCATCGCCACTCCAGCCAGGAAGGCCGATTCCGCTCAGATTGAGTGCGGTACCTGCCAGACACGCGAGCACCAGAGGGTTGCGAGTCAGCGCCTTGAGTGAGCGCAGCAGACCGCCTTCTCCCAGAGTGCCTGACCCGATGAAGGCCATCACGCACAGTAGATTGGCTGCAGGGACCATCAATGCCAGCGCGACGGCGGCGACCGTTGCACCAGCTGCGCCGTGCAGTGCGGCGGCACCGGCGACACCGACATAGCTGTTGAAGCGAATGCTGCCCTGAAACAGCGAGGTGAAGGAAGCTGCATCACCCAGGTGACGGTTCAGCCAGTTGGGTGCATGCCGCCAGCATAGCCATAGCACCACGGAGAATATCAGCATGGCGCCCAGCATCACGCTGGCTAGCGACATGACCGGTACGCTTGCCATGTCAGCACGTGCCAGCGTAGACACCAGCATGGCGGGGAACAGGATGTAGTAGATCATCCGCTCCATCTCATTCCAGAAGCCTTCACCCGGGAAGCGCCTCCAGCCCAGCAGAGCCCCGACAACAATCAAGAGGAAGAGGGGGCCGAGCGCCTGCTGTACACTTGCCATTCTGATTCCTCGTCTGGAGGTAGGATAAGACGTGCAGGATGCCAACCATCAGCCTGATAAGCTTGCCATGAGACACATATCGCCGCATTCATTCATGTGTCGTATTGGCATGTCGCCGTGTGCTCAGTGATGCCAGTACTCAGCGACGATCTCTTTTTCTCTTCCGGCCATGCGCCGGATTGTCATCGGAATTGCCATGTATCGCGCCGAAGAAGATAACGCCCGCCCGCCACTGCTCAATCTGCTGATTGTGGTGACGCTGATCACTATCGTGGTCTCGCTGTACTATCTGATCGACTACTACCTTGTACGTGACGGTAGTAATGGCAAGGTCACCTGGTTTGCGCCCAATCAATCCTGTGAGTTAAGCCATTCCCCCTGCCGTGCTGAGCTTGGCCGTTTTGGGCGAGTGACGCTCTCGCTTGAGGGTGATATCAGCCCGCTGACACCGTTGGGTATTCATGTCGTGACCGAAGGCGTGGCGCCAGAAGCAGTGGAGGTTGATTTCATCGGGCGCCATATGGACATGGGTCTCAAGCGCAGCATGTTGACGAGCACTGATGCTCAGGGTGCTGAGCGCCAGCAATGGCTCGGAGAAGGGCAACTGGGATTCTGCAGCAGTGCGACCATGGCATGGCGGGCGCAGGTGATTGTCACGACTGAGCGTGGACGCCTCGGTAGTTGGTTTGATTTTGACAGCCATCCACAGACGTCTACCGCGGAGCACCTCGAAAGCTCGGTGAGTCAGCTATTTCGCAGTGACGGGCGCTCTGCCAGTGAGCGCAGTGACTAATGACGCTGAATCCTGGCGTTTGAGTGTCCGATATCCAGGTATCAGGGGTGTGTCATTCGGGAGTAAGGCATGCACGACGAGAGAACGCTGACCAAGACTTGGTTGATACTGGGCATCATCGGTATCGCGGCACTGGTGGGAGCGGGCGTGGCCTGGCAGCAGGCGCAGCGTGATCTTGCGCCGGTCGCTGGCATGCAGGCATGGGCAAGCCTCGGTGGTCCTATCCACCTGACGTCGAGCGAGGGTGACTTCCGTCTGTCAGAGGTCAGCATGGGGCAAGCAGCCACGGTGGCAGAAGCCACGCCCGTCGTCGCACTTTACTTCGGTTATACCCAGTGCCCGGATGTCTGTCCGATGACGCTGGCGGCCTTGCGTCAGGTGATGGCAGAGCTACCTCCTGCCACTGCTGCCCGTGTTGTGCCAGTGATGATCTCGCTGGACCCTGAGCGCGACACTCCTGCGCGCCTTGCAGAGTACACGGGGCATTTCGGGCCGCGCTTCATCGGCGTCACCGGCAGCGATGAATCACTGGCTGAGATCGCCCGTCGTTACGGTGTCAGCTATCGACGTGTCGAGGCACCGGATTCAGCGCTGGGTTACACCATTGATCACGGTGCCGCACTTTATCTCGTCTCAAGCGAGGGTCGAATCTACGACCGTATTCCGTTTTCTCCCGGGGCCGCAGGTATTCGGGCTGGCTTGACACGCGTATTGAACGAGACCCACGAGTAGCTGATCTATGAGGCGTTGTCAGTCACCGTGTGAGGCGTATGATTCTCACCAGAATTCGATGGCAAATACACATTGTCCACAAGTTGGCAAGGGTCGGTTGGAAATTTTGTGGATAATCATGCAGTGTCGAATCTGCAACGCAGCTGTCGAAATAGTGAATTTATTATATTCTTTTAAAACAGTAAGTTACGATAGTCAATGCGATAAGTGAAAGTCAGTGATCACTTTGCAGCCAAGCGGCATCACTGCCGCATTGGCGTTTATACCCCTTGATTATCAACCTGTGGTCAATAGCTTTCCCACAGATTTATCCACAGGCTGGCTGGGCAGTTTTTGCCACACTACTGTGCAAGTATTCATCGGATATTAGCGAGTGTTGATGTGAAGTGTTGGTGAGGGTGTCCCCCAAACAAGAAGAGCCGCCCCAAGGGCGGCTCTTCTGTTACCGAGATTAGACATGACTGTCTGATCGGTCTTACTTGCTGGCTTCAGCCTTGGTCACGTCTAGCAGCTCAACCTTGAAGGAGAGTGTCTCGTTCGGGCCGATCGGGCCGCCAGTACCGGCTTTGCCGTAGGCGAGGTCTGCCGGGATGTAGAGCATCCAGGTATCGCCGACGCTCATTTCCTGCAGTGCTTCCTGCCAGCCCTTGATGACCTGGTTGACCTTGAAGCTGACCGGCTCACCGCGCTGATAGGAGCTGTCGAAGACTGTGCCGTCCAGCAGCTTGCCTTCGTAATTCACCTTGACGGTATCTTCCGCGGCCGGAGAGTCACCCTCACCGGATTTCAATACCTTGTACTGCAGTCCGGAATCCAGCGTTTTCACGCCGTCTTTCTTGGCGTTATCCGCCAGGAACTTGTCGCCAGCAGCCTTGTTGTCCGTGGCTTCCTGCTCGGCCACCTTCTTCTGCTCTTCCATCTTCTTCTGTTGGAACTTGGAGAGCGCATCAGCAATTTCCTGATCGCTCATCTTCATGTCGCCTTTCGCGTAGACATCACGCACAGCCTGAGTGAAGGCATCCAGATCCAGGTCGGTGATGTCCTGGGAGAGGCTCTTGCCCAGAGTTGCACCGATGCCATAGCTGAGCTGTGCCTGCTCGTTCGCGAGACTCTTGTCTGCGGCAAAGCTGAACGGGGTGACCAGGAGGGCGCCGAGCGCGACGGCACTAACCAGCTGTTTCATGAAAACTCCTTCAGGATGAGATGGGCCAGAGACGGGCCCGAAAAGCACGATGGGCACCAGGATGATATGGCCATCCTCGTGCCCTAGTGTTACTCCGACTCTAACAGCCGCGCACAAGTTCCGCATCTGCCTTGATGGCAGGCACGTGCGTCAATGCAAGTAGACGTAAAGCGCGCGCCGTTGGCAGATCACCCTCGTTGAGGTGTGTTTGACCGCTCAATAATGCCAGTGAGTGCTGAAAGGCCAGCAGTGGATCTTCGAGGCTGGCAAAGGGTGTGCGCAGACTGGAACGCTGCGTCACGTTCTGCAAGACAGGGCTCAAGGCCTCCAGTTGGGCGAGTGCTTCCTGCTCAGCTGAGAGCTCGCAGGCTTTAAGCTGTTGATAAAGGCGTTCGAGACGCTGAGTGGCGGCAGAGTCGATAGCCGCATCCGCACTGACAAGTTCCTGCTTGAGCTGCTGGCGACGCTCGCGCAGCATGCCGGTCATCCAGCTCTGCCAATCACGTACGCCCTCCAGCATGCGGGTAGGGGAGGCGGTCAGTACTACGCCATGTGCTGCTAACCAGTGGATCCACAGTAGCTCGCAGACATCGAGTCCAGCCTCGTCTTGCAGTAACAGGCAGGCACTCATCACGTCGCAGGGTGATGCCACGCGACTGGAATGAGTGGTTGGCAGGTCCGGAGGGGCCGGCTGTGCGTAGAGGGACAGCGCGTAGTCCCACAATCCGGTAGAATGTGCGCCCATCAAGTCGGTCCTCTCTTTTCGGTATATGTCTGTGTAGATAAAACCCTGTCAGGGGTAGCGCTCGTTGTCTGGCGCAGCTTCCAAGAGGTGTCTCACAGGGCATGACAGGAAGGGTGCCGACGTCCCTTATTCTTGATCGAGGTTGTCATGATTGCACTGCGCCAGCTCGCCCTGCAACGCGGCGGAGCACCGCTGATCGACGAAGCAGACCTGACGCTGCATGCCGGCCACAAGGCGGGCATCGTGGGCCCCAACGGTGCCGGCAAGTCGAGCCTGTTTGGCCTGATTCTCGGCGAGCTGATCCCGGACAGTGGCACGGTGTCACTGGCGGGCGGCGTGCGTGTAGCGCACATGGCGCAGGAAATCGAGGCACTGGATCGACCGATCGTCGATTACGTCATCGATGGTGATTATGCGCTACGTGAGACAGAACGTGCGCTGGCAGCCGCAGAAGAAAAGGAGGAGCACCAGCGTCAGGCAGAGCTGCATGCTCATTTCGATACGCTCGATGGCTATACCGCTCGCGCTCGCGCTGAGCAATTGCTGGTCGGCCTTGGTTTCACTCAGGCACAGCTGACCCAGCCGCTGGCGGCCTTCTCCGGTGGCTGGCGGATGCGGGCCAATCTGGCGCGGACACTCTTCACGCCGTCAGATCTTCTGCTGCTGGATGAGCCCACCAACCACCTGGATCTCGATGCGCTGTTGTGGCTTGAGCAGTGGCTCGCTCGCTATCCTGGTGCGTTGCTGCTGATCTCGCACGATCGTGACTTTCTCGATGCGGTGTGTGATCACATCATTCACTTTGATCGTCGCAAGCTGGTCGTCTACAAGGGCAACTACAGCCGCTTCGAGCGCACGCGTTCCGAGCGACTGGTGCGAGAGCAGGTTGAGCACGAGAAGACCATGGCGCGCCGCGCCGAGATCGAAGACTTCGTGCGGCGTTTCAAGGCCAAGGCCACCAAGGCACGTCAGGCCCAGAGCCGCATGAAGATGCTGGAACGCATGGAAGAGACGGCCGCGGTCAAGGCCGATTCGCCATTCCACTTCACCATTCCGTGCGCCGACAAGATTTCACATCCGTTGCTAGGACTGGACCGCGCAGTGATCGGTTATCCCGATCAGCCACCGCAGCTTTCCGGTGTGCGCTTCTCGTTACTGCCAGGCCAGCGGATTGGTCTGCTTGGCCCCAACGGTGCCGGCAAGTCGACGCTGATCAAGGCGCTGACCGGTGAGCTTGATCTGGTAGAGGGGCAGCGCACTGCGGGTGAGCATCTTGCGATTGGCTACTTTGCCCAGCATCAGGTGGATGGACTTGATCTGTCCTCGACGCCGTTCAATCACATACTGCGCCTATCGCCGACGGCGGGTGAGCTGGAAGTGCGTACCTTCCTTGGCAGCTTCGGCTTCCACGGCGATGAAGTGTACGCCCTGGTGGGGTCGTTCTCCGGTGGTGAGAAGGCACGCCTGGCGCTGTCGTTGATTGCATGGCAGAAGCCCAATCTGCTGCTGCTCGATGAGCCGACCAACCATCTGGACCTCGACATGCGCGAGGCACTGACCGATGCGCTGGCAACTTTCGAGGGCACCGTGATTCTCGTTTCGCACGATCGTCACCTGCTGCGTGCTTGTGTCGATGAATTCTGGTGCATTGCTGATGGCCGCGTGACGCCCTTTGATGGTGATCTCGACGACTATCGCGCCTGGCTCAAGGCACGTGCCGAAGGCGAGCGCCGTGAAGCGCGCGCCCAGAAGGATGCTGATGCAGGCGCCGATAGCACGCGCACGCCAGACCGCAAGGAAGCCCGTCGTCTGGCAGCCGAACTGCGCGAGAAACTGCGTCCGCTCAAGAAGGTCAGCGACAAGGCTGAGGAAAGGATGAGCAAGGCGCAAGGTGAGCTGGATGCCGTCGAAGAAGCGCTGGGGGATGCCACGTTGTATGAGGCTGATCGCAAGACTGAATTGACGAAGCTGTTGGCTAGCCAGGGGGAGATCAAGAGTCGTCTCGATGATGCCGAAGCCGAATGGTTTGAGGCACAGGAAGCGCTTGAAGAGATGGAAGCTCAACTCAAGGCAGCGGACTGATCGATGCGGCTGGATCGCTGGCTGACGCGTCAGCCGCAGCTGAACCGTCGCCTCGCCTTGCAGGCGCTGGCGGCAGGGCAGGTGCAGGTTAACGGGCAGACGATACGTGACCCACTGCATGACGTGGGGCCCTTCGATGCGCTTCATCTGTCAGCGAGCGACTCTGCGTTGAGCGCTTGCTTGCAGGTCGCGCGCCGTCCGCGTCATGTGCTGCTCAACAAGCCTGCCGGCATCGTCACTGCATGCCATGACCCCGAGCATCCCACTGTCATTGACGTACTGCGTGCCTCACTCAAGGCGCGCGGCGAAGACGATGACTGGCTGGCAGAGATTCATCATGTCGGTCGGTTGGATCGCGCGACGACTGGCGCGCTATTGCTGACCAACGATGGCGATGTGTCATCACGTATCAGTGATGCCGGCCTCGAGGGCCCCGCCAAGGGGTATCGCATGGCCTTGGCGCAGCCGTTGTCACACACTGAGCAAATCAGTGCCATCGCGTGTGTGGCGGAAGGCGTATTGCTGGAGCATGATCCGCGGCCTACCCTGCCGGCGACTTTGGCGTTTCTGGCACCAGCCGAGGCACGACTGACGCTGCACGAGGGCCGCCATCATCACGTCAAGCGACTGTGGCGAACACTAGGCAATCGTGTGGTGTGGCTGCATCGTGAATCGGTCGCGGGGCTGACACTCGAGGGACTGGCCATCGGTGAGTGGCGCGAGCTGACGGCAGAGGAATGCCTACGTCTTGGGGCGGCGCAGAGTCCAAGTGGAGACTGAGTTATCCACACCCCGTGGCAAGCAAAAGGGGGTGTGGATAGTCTGGGCAGGTCGGCCGCGACGAACGGGAATCCCTCGGCGATTAGCGCCCGACGGCCTGAGCCGGCTGATCGTCGTCGCTCTCGCCGACGACATGGCTGGCTTCTTGCGTCGACAGGCTGACCAGCTCACCCTCGGCATTACGGGTGAAGTTACGTACGACTACGCCAATGTTGTACGGTAACGGCGCAAACTGACTGCAGCGACTGAGCACTTCATGCATATCGGCATAGCCGCTGCCTCTGCGCGCAT
Source organism: Cobetia sp. L2A1 (assembly GCF_009796845.1). Taxonomy (NCBI): domain Bacteria; kingdom Pseudomonadati; phylum Pseudomonadota; class Gammaproteobacteria; order Oceanospirillales; family Halomonadaceae; genus Cobetia; species Cobetia sp. L2A1. The sequence goes on from NZ_CP047025.1 coordinate 100,538, forward strand.
CGATGGTCGCACGTGAGAAATCGATGTCCTTGAGCGAGGTTTCGCCGGGCCGCGCTGCCGCCAGCAAGCGCACCACATTGATGGAGGGCTTGTGGGTCATGGAGAGAATTTCCTGAATCTCCGGCAACTGACGCAGGCTTTCCGGTAGATGATTCGCCAGATTCTCGATGCCCATGCGCAGCGTCTGATTCTCTTCCAGCAGGTTCAGGTGCTCACCGGCGCGGCTGGAGTACTGAATATCCTTCTCTCTCAGCTGAGCTTCCTGAAGAGTCTCAGGCACCTTGCCATCGGAGCTCCACAGGTCGATGACGTAGCAGTTGACCACTGTCTCTCCATGTGGGTGCTCAGCCAGTACCCAACTGACAGGCGTATTGGAGTAGAGGCCGCCGTCCCAATAGGCCTCGCCATCGATCCAGACCGGCGGGAAGGAGGGTGGTAGTGCGCCACTGGCGAGAATATGGCGATGGTCCAGCGCTTCATGCGATGAATCGAAATAACGCAGGGCACCACTGCCGATGTTGACCGCACCTACCGACAGACGCACGTTCTCAGGATGGCGGGCATCGAGACGCTCGAAGTCCACCAATCGATTGAGCGTATCGCCCAGTGGCTCTGTGTCGTAAAGGCTGGGAGGCTCGCCGAAGAAGCTCTGCCACAAGGGCACTGTCCACAGTGGGCGTGGGCGGAAGAATCCCGGAATGCCGAATACCATCGCCGAGGTGCGCGCAACGCTGCGCTCCCAGGGGTGGAAGGCCGCGCCCATGCTGGTGGCGGGTTGGGCAATGCCGTACCAGAATTTTTCCAGCGCGAGCAAGCGCTCGCCATCCGGATTACCGGCGATCAGTGCACCATTGATGGCGCCGACGGACGTGCCAACGACCCAGTCAGGCTGAATGCCGGCCTCGGTGAGCGCCTCGAATACGCCTATCTGATATGCCCCCAATGCCCCGCCGCCCTGGAGTACCAGAATATTGAGTGCGTCGGCACAGAAGTCGCAGGATGTATCACGCATGAAACCTTCTCCTCTCCGGCAGCGCCGCTAGTCCCGGTAGGGTATTGCCTTCGCGGATGCCTCTTTCACGTAGCATCTTGGCGGTGACGATAGGGATATATCGTCATTTATTGTGCGCTGCAGCATGTGGTTGTCAGCATAGCACGGCTAACGCGAATGTCGCGGTGTTGATAGAGGTCGCTTGGGTCTGCCAGCCAGTGTTAGCCACACCAGCCGCTCAGCCATTGGTCGGCTGCTAGCAGCAGCAGGGCATAGCGCGCGCCCTTGGCGATCACGATCAATACCACGCTCTTCCACCATGCAAGTCGGAAGACTCCCGCCAGCACGGTCAGCGGATCGCCGATGATGGGGGCCCAGCTGATCAGCAAACTCCAGGCACCGAAGCGTCGATACCAGAGCGTGCCGCGTGCCAATGCTCGACGCGATACCGGAAACCAGCGCTTCGTCCGCAGGCGCCGTGCACCGCGCCCCATTGCGACGTTGATCAGGCTGCCGAGAGTATTGCCCAGCGTGGCTGCAGCCCACAGGAGCCATGGTGTGTGTCCTTGGTACCAGAGGCCGGCCAGTGCTGCTTCTGATCCGCCGGGCAGCAAGGTGGCACTGGCGAGCGCGATCAATGCCAGTGACAGTAGCGATGTGACTTCATCCATCTGTGACTTCATCCATCTGTGAGTCTTCCACTGGTCACGGCATGAGAGCGATCATGGTGGCTTTCTTCCCCGTCCAGCTCGGGTATGCTGGTCGCATGTCCATGCCATTTTCCGGGAGCTTCTTGCATGCTTATTCCGTGCGTCCTGACGATTGCGGGTTCTGACCCTTCGGGAGGAGCTGGTATTCAGGCCGACCTCAAGACATTCTCTGCACTGGGCGCTTACGGGGCCAGTGTGATCACTGCGCTCACCGCTCAGAATACCTGTGGTGTACGCAGTGTAGAGGCCGTATCGCGCGAGTTCATTGCCGCGCAGCTGGATGCCGTACTCGATGACCTTGATATCCGAGCCGTCAAGATTGGCATGATTGCAGACCCGCTGGTCGCGGAAATGCTGGCGGATCGTCTGCTCCAGCGTCGGCCACCCTGGATCGTGCTAGACCCGGTTCTGGTCGCCAAGAGCGGCGATGCATTGGTCAATGACGCGGCTATCAACGCCGTGGCCAAATATCTGGTACCGCTTGCAGACATCATTACGCCTAATCTGCACGAGGCTGCGGTACTGTTGGGAGAGCGTCGTCTGATTGGCCGCAGTGACATGCCAGTGGCCGCACGTGAGTTGCGCGCGAGAGGCGCGAAGGCGGTATTGATCAAGGGTGGGGCGCTTGAGGGACAGGCATGTGATGACCTGCTGGTCAGCGATGCGGGGGAGCAGTGGCTGTGCGCGCCGCGTATTGAGACCGATAACCTGCATGGCACCGGTTGCTCAATGTCCTCCGCCATTACGACGCGTCTGGCTCAGGGGCGATCGTTGCCACAGGCCGTGGAAGAAGCGCGTGAATGGCTATTGGGCGCTTTGCGCGCATCGGATCAACTCAGCGTAGGCAAGGGTCGCGGCCCTGTGCATCACTTCCATGCGCTGTGGTGATAGGTAACTCACCGCCGCGGTATCAAAACGACGCGGTGTGATGTGGTTGATGTTTCCTATCCTGTTGCTTCATTGACGAGTGAAAACCATGCCTTCATCACTGTTCCGCTTGCCTCTGCTTCGCGTGCTGCCGCCTCGACTGCGAGTGGCTAGTCTGATGATTTGTCTGACGGCTGCCATGAGTCCGCAGGTAGTGGCTGCCGAGATCAAGGGCGTCAGCTTTGCTGATCAGATAGCCGCGCCCGGTGGTCAGTCAATGACGCTGATCGGTACTGGGCTCTTCACCTACATGGTGTGGGATGCCTATGTGGGCGCCTACTATCAGGATGCCCGGCGTCCGCGCCCGGCGCCCTTGAATGATGTCTCGCGGCGTTTGGTGCTGGAGTATTTTCACGCCATTGATGCTGAAGACTTTGCCAAGGCGACTACCAAGGGCGTGCGCAGGAATCTATCGACAAGTGACTTTACGGCTGTCGAGGCGGCGTTGAAGAGTTTCAATGCTGCCTATCGCAACGTGGTGCCGGGCGATCGCTATGCGCTGCAGTGGCAGGCTGCCGGAGGTGGAAGAGGGACATTGACGCTGGCGCTCAATGATACGGTCATCTTCACGAGTGACTCATTGTTACTGGCCAATGGCCTGTTTGGCATCTGGCTGGGGGACGCCCCTGCGCAGGACGACTTCCGCGCTCAGTTGCTGGGACAATAGTTGCGAGGGCAATTGTTGCTAGGGCAATTGTTGCTAGGGCAATTGTTGCTTGGCCTGAGTCGCGCAAAAGACATCGCGTAAAAACACCATGAAAAACGCCCCGCTCGGATCTCCGAGCGGGGCGTTCTTTTTGCCGCATCAGGCATGGCTGTTGCCATGCCTGAGAGTACGGCTTACTTGCCTTCAGCGGTCTTGATATCAGCCTGCAAGGTATCGAGAATCTTGCTGCCGCGTTCCCCTGCTTGCTCGCGGAAGACCTTCCAGCCTTTTTCGCCTGCCGGACGGAAGGCATCACGCTGCTTGTCGGTCAGCGTTATGACCTTGATATCGCTGTCTTTCTTGATCTTCTCGAGGCGCTCCGCGTTGTACTGCTCCTGCTTTTCGAAGATGTAGGGGCGCATCTCGTCGGTCACCTTGTCCAGAATCTGACGCTGGTCGTCATCCAATCCTGAATAGAAATCGTTGGAGGCCACCAGGGTCGTGATGAACTGCGCCTGTTTCGCCTGAATCATGTAGTCCTGAACCTCGTAGAAGCTCATTTCCTCAATGGCGAATACGGGATTGACCTGACCATCGATCTGGCCCAGCTGCAAGCCGGAATAGACTTCTGAATACGGTAGCGGTGTCGGGTTGGCACCGTAGCCGCGATAGGTCTCAACCAGGATCGGTGAGGTCATGGTACGAATCTTGAAACCTTCCATGTCGGCTGGCTTCTCGATGTCACGGTTGCCCGTCCAAACCATCCAGCCTTCCGGAATCACGCCCAGCAGCTGTAGATTCTGCTCGGTATAGGCGTCCGACAGCATGTCGATGGCCTTGGAGCTGCCCAGCACCTTCTCGTTGACGGCATTATCGTCAGAGAACAGGAAGTGCAGCGTAAAGACGCCGGCCTCCGGAATCACCGAGGCCAGATGGCCAGGCGAGGCGAAAGTCAGCTGGATGGCATCGCTCTGCACCAGCTCAGTGAGCTGGGAAGAGGTGCCCAGAGCGCCATAGGGATAGATCTCGACATCGATATCTCCGTCTGAAGCCTTCTCGATACGCTCTTTGAACTCCTGGGCATAGGCGTCCTGCACGCTACCGGAAACCTCTTCCAGCGCAAAACGCCAAGTATCCGCTTGGACGCCAGCAGAGACGAAGGCTGATACGCCGAGACTGGAGGCTAGTGCTATTCCCTTGATCAGGGCGGAAAGGCGAACAGGTACCTGTGATGGGGTCGTCTCGCGGTGTTGTTCGGGTGACGGGGTCCACTGCATGGTCATCTTGTTCTCCTGGTCTGTTTTTCCATCAGCATCGGGTGGCTTGACTGCTCACCCGCTGTCCAGCTTGCATCGTTTAGATAATATTGCCATCCTTAATATAATAAAAAAATTACCAAATCGGATGACGTGATTAGAAATTATTATGAATGATGGAGCCATTGGTATGGCTGTCTGATGCTAATGGCTTACCGTTGCGTGCTGGGCACGCTTGAGATGTCGATCACGCTCCTGGTGTCATGCAAGCAATGGTCTCTAATAACGTTAGAGCATGTTTTCCAAAAACGGAAATAATGGTGCCCTTTTGTATGCATCCAACGAATAACGCTAACGATGCGTTTATTTTTAGTGAAATCAGCCGGATTGTCGCCTTTTCGACGATGGATGGCCCAATCAACAGTAAGCCAAGCCGACAGGAAGTCACTCCATGAGTCAGTCTCCATCCGATTCTCGCACTGCTGCAGACGGTCAAGGCGCGCCGTCCGACCCACTGGCTCATTTGCCAGCATCACTGCGGAGTGTGGCGGGACTATTTGAGCGCAGTGATCGCGGCCTGGCGCATGTCGAGCGCTGGTTGATCGTACTGTGCGTGTTCGGCATGGCCACGGCCAGCATCGCCAATGTCATCGGGCGCAATGTGTTCAATCACAGCCTGCCCTTCACTGAGGAGTTGATGCAGATTCTGCAGCTATGGCTGACCTTTCTGGGGATCAGCTACGGTGCGCGTGCTGGTCGCCATATTCGCGTGACGGCGCTGTTGGACTTTGCGCCGCCTTGGCTGCGCAAGACGCTACTGATTCTGGGGCAGGTGATTACCTGCGCACTGCTGGCGTACCTGTCATGGCTAGCGGTCGAGTATCTCCAAAGTCTGGCGAAATCGGGCCGCGTTACCCCCTCGCTGCGTTGGTCGCTGGCGATTCTCTATGCGGTGGTGCCTGTCGGGTTGGCGCTCGGTGCGCTCCAGTACTTGATGGCGATCATGCGTAACCTGCTTGCCAGTGGATCCTGGCTGTCCTGGCAGACCTCAGAAATCGATGATAACGATGAGCCCGATGGTAGCGGTGCCTTGTAAGGCACCTTCGCCAGACATGTCTGTCATTTTCGTTCTCAGACATGCCAGCGAGGCTTTTAGCACCTTGTCATTTAGCGAACACTTTTAAAAACAAAGACGTAACTGATCTAAGGACGGAACTGCCCATGTGGATCCTGCTTGTAATGGTAGGGCTGTTGCTACTTGGGGTGCCCATGATGGTGCCGCTGAGTGTAGGTACTTTCTTTTTGCTGTTCACCGACTTCCCCTTCCTCAAGCCTGAACTGGTAATCCAGCAGATGATCGGCGGTTTGCAGCCGGTAGTACTGACGGCCGTGCCGATGTTCATCCTGGCAGCCGATATCATGCTCAAGGGTTCAACGGCACAGCGTTTGCTGGATGTGGTTGAGCGCTTCGTGGGTCATTGGCGTGGCGGACTGCCGGTCACGACCGCACTGGGCTGTACGCTATTTGGTGCCGTGTCCGGCTCTACCCAGGCAACAGTAGTGGCGATGGGACGGCCACTGCGCCCTCGCCTGCTGGAGGCCGGCTACAGTGACAAGTTCACCATTGCGCTGATCATCAATGCCTCGGATATCGCGCTGCTGATTCCGCCTTCCATCGGGATGATCATCTACGGTGTCGCGACCGGCACCTCGGTGGGTGACCTGTTCATCGCCGGTATTGGCCCCGGGCTGATGATTCTGGTGCTGTTCTCTCTTTACTGCATGTGGAAGTCATGGAAGCTGGGTATCGAGCCTCAGCCCAAGGCAGACTGGTCTGCGCGCATCAAGGCGCTCAAACGCGCCAGCCTGCCCGCCGGTTTTCCCGTCATCATCATCGGGGGTATCTATTCAGGGATGTTTTCACCTACGGAGGCAGCGACGGTGTCGGTGATCTACGCACTGATTCTGGAAATGCTGATCTATCGTGGCGTGACGTTGAAAGACCTGCCCAGCGTGGCCTTCTCGACTGGTTTGATCACGGCGGTAGTGTTCATCCTCGTCGCAGCGGGTGCCGGCTTCTCGTGGATGATTTCGTTCGCCAAGATCCCGGATGCCATCCTCGGCGGCTATATCCCTTATCTGTCGGAGCATGCGTTGGCGCTGTTGGCAGTCATCGCCGTCGCGTATTTCGTGGGCTGCATGTTCGTTGATCCCATCGTGGTGATTCTGATTCTGGCACCCGTGTTTGCGCCGGCAGTGGATGCAGCGGGGCTTGATCCGGTACTGGTGGGTACGCTGGTGACGCTGCAGGCGGCAATTGGCTCGGCAACGCCTCCCTTCGGCTGCGATATCTTCACGGCGGTGGCGGTGTTCCGAAAACCCTACATGGACGTCATTCGTGGCACGCCGCCGTTTATCGCATTACTGCTACTGGCCACCGTGTTGCTGATGCTGTTCCCGCAGATTGCGCTGTTCTTGCCGAGTCTCGCCAACTGACGAATATCGTCTCTGGTATGTGCCATTCAGGCTGGTATGTGCCATTCAGGCTGGTATGCCTGTCGTTCAGGATTGCTGTTACCGCAATAAAAAACACCCCACCGGCGTCGGCCGATGGGGTGTTTTTGTCTGATATGCTCAGCCGATCATGTGAGTCATGAGCGATCGATCCATTATTCAGGGAGCAAGCGGTATGCGAGCGTTGATCCAGCGCGTCACCCAGGCGGAGGTGATGGTAGAAAACGAGAACATTGGCGCTATCGACAGCGGCCTGCTGGTCCTGGTGGGCATTGAAAAGGGTGATGATGAGGCGCGCGCCGACAAGCTGCTTCACAAATTGCTGCACTATCGGGTCTTCGCTGATGAGGCGGACAAGATGAACCTCAACGTGCAGCAGGCCGGTGGCAGTCTGTTGCTGGTCTCTCAGTTCACGCTGGCAGCAGATACCGGCAGTGGTATGCGACCGAGCTTCTCTTCCGCTGCGCCGCCGGCCGAGGGTGAGCGTCTCTTCACGTATCTGATTGAGCAGGCACGTCTGCGCGGTGCAGTGTTAGGCGTTGGAATAGAGACCGGTCGTTTCGGAGCCAACATGCAGATATCGCTGCTCAATGATGGGCCGGTAACCTTCCTGCTCGAGAGCTGAGGCTCAACCAATACGTCACCCATGTCGATGCTTCATGGAGCCACAAAAAAGCCGCCCCCGAAGGAGCGGCTGCAAGCATTGGAACGGTGGCCAGGGCGCATGAGGCGCTCCGGCCTAGTCTGTTGCTGTCTTACTTGATGCCTTCCGGATTACGCGCATTCAGATAGGCTTGCTCGGACACTTCGTGCCACTTCTCGACCTTGCCTTCGAAGGTGGTGTAGGACTCATAGATGCGCCCCGCCAGTTCGTTGGAATCGCCAAGCTTCTTCACGACACCCTGCGATAGCTCGCGAGCCTTGTCCAGTACGTCTTGCGGATAGCGACGCAGCTCGACCTTATGCTCGTTGATCAATGTCTCGAGTGCATCGTTATTACGCGCGGTGTACTCGTCGAGCATGTCTTGGTTCACGTCACGCACTGCAGAGCGCAGGATGGCTTTCAGGTCATCCGGTAGCTCGGCCATGGCCTTGTCGTTGACGATGGCTTCGAAGGTGACGGTCGGCTCGTGCCAGCCCGGATAGTAGTAGTACTTGGCTGCCTGATAGAGGCCGAAAGCCAGATCGTTATACGGCCCGATCCACTCGGTCGCATCAATGGCGCCAGATTGCAGAGAGGTGAAGATTTCGCCGCCCGGCATGCTGACGGTAGCCACACCCATCTGCTGCATGACATCGCCACCAAGACCCGGCATACGCATCTTGAGGCCATCGAGGTCAGCGACGGAATTGATTTCCTTGTTGAACCAGCCGCCCATCTGGACGCCGGAAGACCCGCCCGCCATCACTTCGACGCCGAACTTGTCGTAGACCTCGTTCCATAGCGCCAAACCGCCACCGTAGTGCAGCCAGGCATTCATTTCCTGCGCTGTCATGCCGAAAGGTACTGCGGCGAAGAACTGTGCTTCCGGTGCCTTGCCCTTCCAGTAATAGGACGCCGAGTGGCCCATCTGCGCAGTACCGGATGAGACGGTATCGAGAACCTCGAAACCCGGTACTAGTTGTCCTGCGCCATAGACCTTGATCTTGAGGCGTCCATCGGACATCTCATCGACCAGTCGTGCAAGGCGTTCAGGGCCTTGGCCTACCCCGGGGAAGTTCTTCGGCCACGAGGTGACCATCTTCCAGTTGTAGGTGTCAGCAGCATTGGCGATTGCCGGTAGTGTGCCCATGGCCGTCATGGTGCCAACGGCGATACCGAAGGCGAGCTTGTTAAGTTGCATGGTGTGCTCCTTGAAGTGCCCGATTGTTTTTGTGGACAACTTGTGGGCAGAAGGTGTGCCGTCAAGCGGCCACCGGATATGACACATCTGCATGAGCCGCATGACGGCTCTCCCATCAGCCAGCGGGCAAGCCCGCCATTTTCATAGGCCGCCCAAGGGGCGGCTTTTCATTTTTGTCATCGATCTAGAATTGTGCCGGTAGCCAGGTCGCGAGTCCCGGGAATACCGCCAGTGCGCCGAGCATGCACAGCTGAATCACGATGAATGGGATCACACCCTTGTAGATCTGGCCTGTCGTCACTTCCTTGGGTGCCACACCTCGCAAGTAGAACAGCGCGAAGCCGAAGGGTGGCGTCAGGAAGGACGTCTGTAGATTGATGGCGATCATGATCCCCAGCCAGATGGGGTCGAGTCCCATGGCCAGCAGTACTGGACCGACGATCGGCACTACCACGAAGGTGATTTCGATGAAGTCGAGAATGAAGCCGAGCAGGAAGATCACCAGCATGACCACGAGGGTGGCCCCGATGACACCGCCAGGCATGTTCTCGAAGATCTCGGTAACAACTTCTTCGCCGCCAAAGCCGCGGAATACCAGCGAGAATAGCGCCGCACCGATCAAGATCAGGAACACCATCGAAGTGACATGCGTCGTGGAGCGAACGACTTCGGTAAGGGTCTGGAAGCTCAGCTTGCGATTGGCTACCGCCAGCATGAGTGCGCCGAAGGCGCCCACGGCAGAAGCTTCTGTCGGCGTCGCCAGCCCGCCAAGAATCGAGCCCAGTACGCAGACGATCAATACGATCGGCGGTACCAGACCCTTGAGTAGCAACAAGCCAATACTGCCGGTGTGCCCAAGCTCTTCCAGCAGCGCGTCACGATCGACAGCCGGCGCCTTCTCGGGCTTCAGCCACGCGACGATGGCGATATAGACGATATAGGCGACTACCAGAATCAGGCCCGGGATCAGGGCACCGATAAAGAGATCACCCACCGACACGGTCTTCGGGCTCCAGATACCCATCGACAGCTGAGCCTGCTGGTAGGCTGAAGACAGCACGTCGCCCAGCAGTACCAGTGCGATAGAGGGCGGAATGATCTGTCCTAACGTACCGGTTGCACAGATGGCACCGGTCGCCAGTGATGGGTCATAACCACGCTTGAGCATGGTCGGCAGAGACAGCAGGCCCATGGTCACGACGGTGGCACCGACGATACCGGTAGAGGCCGCGAGCAGCATGCCGACGATGGTGACAGAGATGCCCAGCCCACCACGCAAGGAGCCGAACATCAGCGCCATGGCATCCAGTAGGGTCTCGGCAACTTTCGACTTCTCCAGCAGGACGCCCATCAATACGAACAGCGGGACAGCTAGCAGGGTCTGATTGGTCATGGTGCCATAAAGGCGATTGGGCATGGCCGACAGGAAGCTGGCATCAAAGACGCCGTTCGTGATTCCCAGGGCATCCATCCCCATTCCCAGTCCAGCGAATGCCAGTGCTGTGCCTGCCAGTGACAACGCCACGGGATAGCCCAGCATCAGGACTCCACAAATACACACGAATAGCAGCAGCGGCATGATATCGAGCATTACACCAGCTCCTCATCGTGATCGGGGGTGTCTTCGCTCGCATGCGGTGATGGCAGGCGGCCACACAGGAACAGCAGATGGCGGCCAGCCTCAGCCACGCCCTGTAGCAGCATCAGCACGGCAATGGCAGGAAGCAGTGTCTTCAGCAGATAGACGCCCGGTAGGCCGCCAGACTCTGGCGAGGATTCGTGAATTCGCCAGGAATCGCCCACGTAGCCGAAGCTCGTGAGGAAGATGAATATCATTACCGGAAACAGCAGGAAGAGCGTGCCGCCGAGATCGACCAGCGACTTTCCACGGTGTGACATGCGCTGATAAAAGATATCGACCCGCACATGATTGTCATTCTTGAGGGTATAGCTGGCGGCAAGCAGGAAGACGGCCGCGTGCATATACATCACGGATTCCTGCATCTGGATGCTGTTGACGTTGAAGGCATAGCGCAGCATCACGATAGCGAATTCGACCAGCATCATGATAACGACCAGCCAGGATACACAACGTCCCAAGCCTTCGGTCATGCGGTCGAGCCCTGTGAGCCAGCCGGGGGTGGAGGCAGTGGCAGACATGGAATCCCCTTGGCCTGCGGGTAGCAGGTGGTATTTGTTGGCGTTGTTGTTGTCAGGCGACGTGGTGCTCCGCTCAACACCGTTCCCTTAAATTCAGGCTTTCCTCATGTTGGGGCTAGTGACGGATAGCAGCAATGAGGGAATGGGGGTTGGTAGACAACGCTATTCCACGCTGGCGACCTGTAGGGGCTGCACTGTCATGCTCCACTATTCCTTCATTGCCACCATGATCACGATGAGTCCACGTCTCAGACAGGCCAAGAGTAGCGAGTGGGACTGCAACTACAAATGGATCATTGGTCTGACAGGCAAGCTTTACCTTATATTTCATGGAGATAGTGAGTGGTTAGCGCGAAGGATGTTGCTGATTGGACAGAGAAAGCGATCAAAGAGGATCGGTAGGGCGAGCTGTTGCGGGGGATTGAGAGGGTATGAGTCACAGCAGAAGCACAAGTATCAGAAAACTATCAGATAAGTGAGTAGAGTGTTCAAAAGGGGGAGCAGAGGAGTTAGATGAGCCCAATGGCCTTGCGGCACGGTGCTGGAAGATGCACTTCCACCGCCATCGGCAGGTGATCGGAGAAAAGGTGCGACAGAGTGCCGGGGTGGCTGAGGCGTAGCGTGGAGGAAACCAGGATGTGGTCAAGCCCACGACTTGGCTGCCAGGCAGGGTAGCTATTGATAGCCTTGCTGGGGCGTGAATCCAACGCCTCACAGAAATCCTTGTGTAGCCGGAGTTGCGCTAGCGTGCAGTTCAGGTCACCCATCACGATGACATTCTTGAGGGGGGCGATCAGCTCACCCAGATAATCGAGTTGTCTGCGCTGGATACGTGCACCGAGTGCCAGGTGGGTCACGAAGACGTGTAGCGCATGTTCGCCATCACCGAAGCGCGCATGTATTGCCCCGCGTCCCGGTAGGGTACCAGGCAGTCTGTGCTCCTCAAGATGGCTGATCGGCAGGCGCGACAACAGGCCATTGCTATGCTGTGCCAGGCGCCCAAGATTACGATTGAGCTGCTGATAGTGATATGGAAACTCTGCTGTATCAGCCAGTGAATCGACTTGATTGACGTTGCCGGAGCGAAAACTACCGCCATCCACTTCCTGCAGTCCCACGATATCGTAGGGCGTGATAGCACCGGCGATCAGCTCCAGGCGCCTGCGGCGCTTGGGATGCGGCAATAGGTGCTGCCAACCGCGGGTGACATAGTGGTGCCACGCCGCGGTATGGATACCGACCTGCATATTGAAGGTCAGGATGCGCAGAGGGGACGCCGTGTCATTTGATACGGCGTCCTCCACTGAGCTGGCGGCCACCGGATTAGCGGCCAATGCCATCAGGCGGCGTCCTTGCTGCCGGCTTTTTCTTCACGCACTTGCTTAATCAGCTCGTCAGCCACCTTGATCATGTTCGGCAGTGAGCCAGCAGTGCTTGGCGAGATGACGTAGCGACCATCAACGACCAGTGCTGGAACGCCCATGATCTTGTAGGCACGCATCTGGGCGTGGGCTTGATTGACCTGGCTCTTCACGCCGAAGGATGTCAGAGACTTCTTGGCGGCTTCTTCACTGACGCCATAATCGCTGTAGAACTTGGCGATGTCGTCCGGATCAGTCAGGCGCTGACCATCCTTGTGGATGGCGTCAAAGAAGGCCTTGTGAGTCTTGTCGAGAATGCCCAGGTCTTTCGCGGTATAGAACGCGTAAGCGTGCTTGACCCAGTCCTGGCCCATCGTGGCGGGCAGGCGATTGAAGGTTACATCGCTCGGCAGCTCTGCTACCCACGGCTCCAGATTGGATTCCAGCTTGTAGCAGTGCGGGCAGCCATACCAGAAGGCTTCAACCACTTCGACATTACCGGCGGGTACATCGGTCTTTACCGGTTCATCGAGCACCTGATAATCCTTGCCGGCTTCAGCCGCGAGAACACTTGCTGACAGGCCAAGGCCCGCCACCAGAGTCAGTAGTGGTTTCCACATCATGGAACATCTCCATCGAGTTGAGACATGTCCGAGCAATACACTCGGAAACATTAGCGATACGTCGAGTATGCGTGCCACGGGCTGCTGCTGTCGATACTGCTGCCCGCACACGTGTCAAACGCTGTTGTGTCAGCCTAGCGGGACAAGGTTGACCGGCGCATGAACGCCAGTGATGAGGGAGCTCGCCGCTAGCGAAGATAAGTACGTAATAGCTGTGTCGGTGGATGCCTCAGCGCAGCCCATGCAAGTATTCAGCGACCTGCTGCATGTCGCTGTCGCTCATCTGCGCTGTAATGGTGCTCATGATGGCATTGGGATCATTGTCTCGTGTGCCAGCACGGAAGGCCTGTAGCGCAGCGACGGTGTACTGAGGAAATTGTCCTGCCAGGGCGGGATAGCCAGCGGCATCAAGCCCCTTGCCCCGTGGGCCATGGCAGGCGGTACATGCCGCGATGCCTTTGGTCAGCGACCCCGCGCGATAAAGCACTTCGCCTTTTGCGGCAGCCTCAGGCTCGGCCTGGCCCTGGTGGGCGGGTAAAGCAGCATAATGGGCCGCAATGTCGGCAATATCCTGATCGCTCAGGCTATCAGTGGTGCCTGCCATCTGAGGAACAGAGCGTCGGCCATCGCGGATATCTGCAATCTGTTTGCGTAGATAGTGTGCCTGCTGCCCGGCCAGATGAGGAAAAGCTGACGCGGGGGAAATCCCCTGCATGCCATGACAGGCCGCGCAGGTGGCTGTCTTGGTCTGCCCGGCACTGGCATCGGCGACAGGAGTGTTGTCAGCCGCGATAGCCTCGGTAGCGATACCCGTGGTAGCTGCTGTCAGCATCAGGCTCAGCAGCCATGAGGGTCTCTGCAATGATCTCATCAGCTTGTACATTTCACTGCTCCCTGTCACTGGGCTGGGCCTGAGGCCGGATGCATCATCATGTGTCTGTGATGGTGATATTCATCTATCGGGAAGTGCACCGCACATCTCGCAGGCTGTGAGAGCAGAGTGGTACACTAAGCCATCATGATCGCGACACTTGCCACAGCGGGAGTATAGCGAATCCCCTCAGGGCGCGTGAATGTGCCTGTCGCCAGCCCAGCGCCACACTGATTCAATGCCTACGCATATCCGTGTGTCTGCCTGTCAACGTAATGACAGGGCCTGCGGCGCTCTTTTCGTTTCACCGGTCGTTTCTTCTGCTCTCTCGTGATGTCGCGCGGGCGGGACGTCCGCCTTCAACAGGTATTCAGAATCCTCATGGCCGAATCAGCCACTTCGACCCACAAGCTCCATTATCGTCAGGCACGCTTCTTGATCAGTGCCGCGACGTTAGCTCAGTGTCCGACCGACGTTGGCGCAGAGGTTGCCTTTGCGGGTCGCTCCAACGCGGGCAAGTCGAGCGCCATCAACGCCCTGACTTCCCAGAAGGCATTGGCGCGTATCTCCAAGACGCCTGGCCGTACTCAGCTGATCAACTACTTCACCATCGGTGAAACCGGTCGTCACCTGGTGGATCTTCCGGGCTACGGCTATGCCAAGGTGCCGGAGAAGGTGAAGCGGGAGTGGCAGACACATCTGTCCAACTACTTGCGCAAGCGTCAGGCGTTGCGCGGTCTGGTGCTGTTGATGGATGTGCGTCACCCGCTGTCCGAGTTCGATCAGATGATGCTGGGCTGGGCCAATGAGGCACGGATGCCAGTCCATATCCTGCTGACCAAGTCTGACAAGCTGAAGCGTGGCCCCGCGGCTGCCAGTCTGCAGAAGGTGCGTCATGCCCTGAAAGAATGGGAAGACCTCGTTACCGTGCAGCTGTTCTCATCGCTGAAATACGATGGCGTTGAGCAGGCGCATGCCAAGCTCGACGAATGGCTGGCGGATCCGTCTGTCATGGATGGCGTGAATGATGCTGTCGATGCAGAGACAGTAGAAGATCCTTTCGACGACTGATCCTCGGGATTTTCACGCTTCGATAACATGCTCTTCATGAAGGTAGCAGGCGCACCGCCGCTATTCCGTTGTCGATAGAAAAACGGCCACCCTAGGGTGGCCGTTTTGCATGATGCCGTGCTCGTCTGGAGCACCGGTATCGCCTCGATTACATGAAGAGGCTACGAGGACTGGCCTTGTGGGCCGTATCTGATGATGAAGTCGCGATCACGTGCGATGGCGTTTGCCATGAGAAGCTCGCCCTTGAAGGCTGTGTGACGAATGTCTGTTTGACGACATCGGGAGCAGCCACCTTCAGGCCATGCGTTGGCATGCTGGCACGTGCACTGTAGACCCCAGCGATCACGAGCGCGGCGCACAACAGGGCAAGTCCAGTGCCGATGACCAATCCATGCCAGGCGCTGGGCGGTGGTAGTGCCATTGGGCCCGGATCATCGGGCCTGGGCCGTGGCATCGCTCGGCGCTCAATAGGACGTGAGGAATGCTGCCAGGCAAGTAGGGAATTGTGTCGCTGGTGCAAGGGGTGAATGCTCATGATGTCCTCTCCTGCCGGCACTGACAAAGGATGAAGCGGAGCAGCTGGGGCTTCAACTCAAGCTTCCCACACGTCGCTGAGCGCATCAGG
The DNA here is from genome assembly GCF_009796845.1 of Cobetia sp. L2A1. Taxonomy (NCBI): domain Bacteria; kingdom Pseudomonadati; phylum Pseudomonadota; class Gammaproteobacteria; order Oceanospirillales; family Halomonadaceae; genus Cobetia; species Cobetia sp. L2A1. Next base: position 116,137 of record NZ_CP047025.1, read on the forward strand.
CTGAAAACTTGTACATACAATATGGCTCCAGCTCTATTGTTGTACAACAATTAAATTGTGTATCAGTTTTCAGTGCTGTCAGGTTGCGTAACACAAGGTGAAGATTGCACCATTTCAGGGGAGATGCGCCAGTAGACGTCAGGTCGAATGGTTGTCCTTGTATGATGCTCAGCTTGAGAACGTGTGGCCGGTCAGGCGTGTCAGCAGTGCTGGTAGCTCACGTACATGCGAAAGGACGTGTACGCCCGCGGGTAGCGGGTGTGGTGCACCGATACCGTTGACATCGATCCAGGCGGTCTGCATGCCAAGGCGTACCGCGGGTAGAGCGTCTTCCTTCCACGAGTCGCCCACATGCAAAGTCGTGGAGGGAGTGCTGCCAAGGCGCGCCATTGCTGCAAGGAAGGGGCGAGCATCGGGTTTCGGGGCTAGCCACTCGCCAGCAGCGATACTGAATTCGAAATGGTGATCCAGCGCCAATCGAGCGAGGTCCACATTGCCATTGGTGATGGCCCCCAGCCGGAAGTGACCTGCCAGTTCTTCAAGGATACTGTTGGCTTCCGGGAAAGGCGTCAGTTCATGGCGCAGCATTAGAAAGCGTTCGATCGCCGCCTGCGACCAGTGTGCCGCCTTGTCATCATCGTGCCCAAAATCGCGCAACATGATCCGCATGGCTTCGTGCCGCAGCCAGGTAAAATCTCCGCGCCGTAATGGGTATTCAAGGCCTAGCGCCATACGTCGTCGCGTGTACTCTTCGAGCGGAAAGCTCGCCGCGTGGCCGATCTCGCCATCCAGCCAGGCATAGTGCTCCTCTTCCGCTCGCTCCATCACTGGGCGATTCGCCCACAGGGTATCGTCGAGATCGAAAGTCAGCGCGGTCAGGCGTATTGGGGTAGCGAGGGTCACTGGGGTTTGTCCTCTCGGGAAGGGGAAGTCGCGGGCGTGGTAGGCCGAGTCTCAGACACTGTCTCGGCATGTCGTTGCCGGCGTGCACGAGGATGCGCTTGATCATAAGCGCTGGCCAACTGCTGCCAGTCGAGACGGGTATAGATCTGGGTGGTGGAGAGGTGGGCATGGCCCAGTAGCTCTTGTACCGCACGTAGGTCGCCGCTGGATTCCAGCAGGTGGCTGGCAAAGGAGTGTCGCAGACGGTGTGGATGCAGGTGCTCGGGTAGACCGCGCTCCTTGGCTTGTGTCACCAATCGCAGCTGCACGCCACGTTGCCCGAGACGACGCCCTTGCTGGCCGACGAACAGCGCTGGCTCATCTGGCGAGGCCAGTTGAGCACGTACCAGCAACCAGGCATCCAGCGCCTGACGTGCCCGCGAGCCAATCGGTAGCTGGCGTGGCTTGTCGCCTTTTCCGCGTACGCGTAGACGACGTGTTTCCAGCATGTTCAAGTCGAGACTGACCAGTTCAGAGAGGCGCAGTCCTGCACCGTACAAGAGTTCCAGCATCGCTTGATCGCGCAGTGCCAACGGGGTGCCGTCATGCGGGCAGTCGAGAAAACGCGCCAGGCTATCGATGTCGACTGGTCGTGGTAGGTGATCAGGGAGGCGCGGTGTCTGAACCAGGCTGGCGGGATTGTGCGGCAGAATATCCTGATCGACCAGCCAACTGCAGAAGCGACTGATCGCTGCGCGACGACGGGCCAGCGTGCGCGGTGCGAGGCCGCGTGTACGCTCAGCGCCGAGAAAGCGGCGGAGTGTCGCGACATCAAGGCCGCGCCAGTCTGTTGGTAGAGAGGCTTCGTCTGTGTGGCCAGGGCGCAGCATGAAGCCGCTCAGTGCCTGTAGATCGCGCGCATAGGCGCTGACGGTGGCAGGGCTGCTGTCGCTTGCCAGCCAGCTGAGGAACTGCTGACAGATAGAGCCTAGCGCCTGTTCGGCGGCGATATGTTCAGGTGTGTCAGCGCCGTCAGTCGTGCTCATTGTATGGCCTGATCATCACGTGCATTGGAGCTTCGCGGGTGACCCGACAGGCTATCGCGACCCAGGCAACGGGCCAGCACATCGCCAAGATATTCAGGAAATAGCGTGTCGAGCCCCACGCGGAATTGCTCCGCTTCAGCGCTGGCGACCACCAGATAACCCAGGCATTCCCCTCGCGTCAGACGCACGATGACTGCCGAGCCGCGCGTGGCATCTGCCTGGGTAACGTCGACGAGATCCTCGCAGTCTGCGCCCAGCGGCCAGCTGTGGTCTGGCAGCAGTGCTTCCCAGCGGGTGCGTGGCATGGCGAGACAACGACTGGCACGGCCATTGAGTAGACGCTCGAATTGTTCGGCGCGGGCGTTGTCGAGAGGCTGACGCGGCGGCTGCACCTCGCTGCCTGCATCACGTTGCCATAGGCAAACGGCCGTAATATCGAAGAGTTCACTGAGGCGGGTGGCCAGCGTTTCGGCCAGAGCGTCATCGGACTCGGTATCCATCAGGTCAAGGGCAAGCTGGCGTAGGCGCTGGTAGCGGCTTTCGTTATCACGAGCCGTGTCGAGCAATTCGCCAAGGCGTTCTTCGGCCTGTCGCGTACGCGCGCGCAGGTCATGCACTAGCCGCTCCAGCAACGAGACACTGCCACCACGTGCCTCCGGGTGCGGCAGTCGCATCTGTTGCAACAACCCTTCACGACCTTCAAAGAAGTCAGGATGCGTGGCTAGCCATTCGGCCACTCGTTCCGGGTCCAGTGTACGCGGGCGACGTGAAACGGGTGACTCGGCCATGCGGCTCTCCTTGCAGGTGACGGGCGGTATGGACGACGGCCGGGCACGTGTCCGGCAGTGAAGATCAACAGGCAGCGATTTACACGATGATGCGGCCTTCGAAGACTGTCTCGGCAGGGCCCGTCATGAAGACCGAATGACCTTCGCCGGCCCATTCAATGCTCAGCGTGCCACCCGGCAGTGTCACATTGACTGGGCTGGCGAGCATGCCACGACGAATACCGTTGGCGACGGCAGCACAGGCACCTGTGCCGCAGGCCAGCGTCTCCCCCACGCCACGCTCGAATACACGCAGACGTATCTCGTGTGGAGCGACGACCTCCATGAAGCCGGCATTGACGCGCTTCGCGAAGCGCGGGTGCGCCTCGATCAGTGGGCCGAGCGATAACACAGGGGCTTTCTCGACGCTGTCCACGATCAGGACGGCATGTGGATTGCCCATCGAGACCACACCGATTTCGAGTATCTCGCCAGCCACTTCCAGTGTATGCACTGGAAGATCGGATTCAGCCGCAAAAGGCAGCGCCTCGGGGGCAAATCGTGGTGCGCCCATATCGACACGTACGCGGCCATCATCGGCCACGACCAGTGTCAGCGGGCCACCGGCTGTCTCGACACGAATCTCGCGCTTAGTTGTCAGGCGTTGATCGAGCACGAAGCGCGCAAAGCAGCGCGCCCCATTGCCACAGTTTTCCACTTCACTGCCATCGGCATTGTAGATGCGGTAGCGGAAGTCCATGTCTGGATCACGCGGCGGCTCGACGACCAACAGTTGATCGAAGCCAATGCCGAAGTTGCGGTGCGCCAGGCGGCGAATATCCGCATCGCGCAAGCGCCCGCGCTGCGAGATCAGGTCAATGACCATGAAGTCATTGCCCAACCCGTGCATCTTGGTGAAGTGCACCAGCATCAGTCGTCACCTTCCGGCAGCAGCTGCTCGCCGGTCCAGAGCTCTTCGAGGCGTTCGCGACGACGCACCAGATGCATCTCGGTGCCATCGACCATCACCTCGGCGGGGCGGCAGCGGCTGTTGTAGCTCGAGGCCATCACGAAGCCGTAGGCACCGGAAGAACGTACGGCAAGCAGGTCGCCCGGGGCGATGGCCAGCTCGCGGTCCTTGCCGAGGAAGTCGCCCGTCTCGCAGACCGGCCCGACCACATCATAGCTGGCGGACTCGCGCGGCTTACGGGTATCGACAGAGACAATGTTCTGCCAGGCCTGATAGAGCGACGGACGAATCAGATCATTCATACCGGCATCGATGATGGCGAAGTTCTTCTCTTCACCTGGCTTGATAAACTCCACTCGCGTCAACAGCACACCGGCATTGGCGGCAATGGAGCGGCCCGGCTCGAACAGCAGTGTCATCTCGTTGCCATGCTCATAGCGCGCCAGGCGCTCCAGCAGGGCACTGGCATAGGCAAACGGTTCTGGCGGGGTCTCGTTCTGATAGGGCACACCAAGGCCACCCCCGAGATCCAGATGTTCGATGACGATGCCGCGCTCACGTAGACGATCCAGCAGCACCAACAGGCGCTCAAGCGAGTCGAGGAACGGCGCCAGCTCTGTCAGCTGAGAGCCGATATGACAGTCAGCACCGACGACCTGAACATGCTCCATGGCGGTGGCGATCTCGTAGACTTCCAGCGCCTGCTCGACCGGAATGCCGAACTTGTTGGCCTTGAGGCCAGTGGAGATGTACGGGTGAGTACCGGCATCGACGTCTGGGTTGATGCGCAGTGATACCGGCGCGATACGGCCAAGACGACCAGCGACAGCATTGAGGCGCTCAAGCTCCGGCAGCGATTCGACGTTGAAGCACTTGATACCCAGCTCCAGCGCGCGCTCCATTTCCTCGGCCTGCTTGGCGACGCCCGAGAACACGACCTTGGCAGGATCGCCTCCGGCCTTGATGACGCGCTCAAGCTCACCTCTGGAAACGATATCGAAGCCGGCACCCAGTCGTGCCAGTACATTGAGCACGGCCAGATTGGAGTTGGCTTTCACTGCGTAGCAGATGAGGTGCGGGTGGTCGCCCAGTGCTTCTTGATAGGCCTTGAAGTGGCGAGTCAGCGTGGCGCGACTGTAGACGTAGCACGGAGTGCCAAAGCGCTCGGCGAGTGTGTCGAGCGGGACGCCCTCGGCGTGCAGCACGCCATCCTGATAAACGAAGTGATCCATGATCCGGCCTGCAAGATGTCGCGCCGGCGGGCATCACCCGCCGGAGATGAATAAGGGGGCTCAGGCGCCGTTGCCAGAAGCCTCGGTCGCAGCAGTAGACTGGCGTGTCTCGCCCTCAGTGCTGTCGGAAGAGCCGCTGGCGGGCGCTTCGGCACGTTGACCGCCAGCGTCAGCATCTGTTGGTAGATATAAAGGACCCTTCTGACCACAGCCGGCCAGCAGGCCTGCACCCAGCAGCAAGGCTGCGAAGGTGCGTAGGGTGTGACGGGCGGATTGGCTCATCAGATGACGCATCGGGCGGCCTCCTGGCAGCAATAGGTCGATTCGGATCTGACAGGGGCTCGTGAGCGCCTATCAGATCCGGAATTGGGGCATCAAGCGTGTGCGGCCAGTGACTCGCGGGCGCGCTGCGCTGCGGCACGGACCTGATTCGGTGCGGTGCCACCGATGTGGTTGCGCGCGGAGACGGAGCCTTCAAGCGTCAGCACGTCGAAGACGTCAGCATCAATGGTGTCGGAGAACTTGCGCAGCTCTTCGAGTGTCATCTCTGACAGGTCACGGCCCTGCTCGATACCGAAAGCCACGGACTTGCCGACGATTTCGTGGGCATCACGGAAGGCGACGCCCTTGCGCACCAGATAATCCGCCAGATCTGTCGCCGTGGCGAAGCCCTTGCTGGCAGAGGCGTACATGTTGGCAGATTTGGGGCGAATGGCCGGGATCATGTCAGCGAAGGCGCGCAGGCAGCCACGGACGGTATCGACGGTGTCGAACAGCGGCTCCTTGTCTTCCTGATTGTCCTTGTTATAGGCCAGTGGCTGGGACTTCATCAGGGTCAGCAGGCTCATCAGATGGCCGTAGACACGACCTGTCTTGCCGCGAACCAGCTCAGGTACGTCCGGGTTCTTCTTCTGCGGCATGATGGAGGAGCCAGTACAGAAGCGGTCCGGCAGGTCGATGAAATCGAACTGGGCGCTGGTCCACAGCACCAGCTCTTCGCTCATGCGTGACAGGTGCATCATCAGCAGACTGGCAAAGCTGGTGAATTCGATGGCGAAGTCACGATCGCTGACGGAGTCGAGGCTATTCTCGGTTGGACGATCAAAACCAAGCAGTGCGCTGGTCACGTGACGATCAATCGGGAATGTGGTGCCTGCCAGCGCCGCGGCGCCCAGCGGCAGCACGTTCATGCGTGCGCGGCAGTCCTTGAGGCGGTCCTGGTCGCGCGCGACCATTTCCTGCCACGCCAGCAGGTGGTGGCCGAAGGTGACCGGTTGAGCGCTCTGCAGGTGGGTGAAGCCCGGCATGATGGTGTCGGCTTCCTGCTCTGCCAGACCCAGCATGCCTTCGCGCAGGCGCGTCAGTTCGGCGTCGATGGCATCGATTTCATCGCGCAGATACAGGCGGATGTCGGTGGCGACCTGATCATTGCGCGAGCGTCCGGTGTGCAGCTTCTTGCCGGTGATGCCGATCTTGGCGGTCAGACGTGCCTCGATGTTCATGTGCACATCTTCCAGCGCCACGGACCACTCGAACTCACCGCGCGCGATCTCTTCGCTGATTTCCTTCAGTCCCGCGATGATGGTGTCGCATTCCTCTTCGCTCAGCACGCCAACGCCCGCCAACATGGTGGCATGAGCAATGGAGCCGCGAATGTCGTGCTGCGCCATGCGCTGATCAAAATCGACGGAGGCGGTAAAGCGGGCCACGAAGGCATCGGTTGGCTCGCTGAAGCGGCCGCCCCAGGACTGATTGGTAGATTCGCTCATCGGGATCTCGAATTGTGGTGACATGTCCAGAGTTCGGCGTCCGGTGCACGGTCGCGCAGCCGGTATCGTTGACCTTGGAGTGTACCAGACTCCAGCGCGTGGGCGAGGGGGTGTCGCGGGAAGATACGGCCTCATGACGGTGCTGAATGTCCACAATGAAGTCAGTGCATCACGTCGGTATTTTCCCCTTGGGCATCAGTCGCTTTATGATGAGGAACATCAAGTGGCGGTGAGAGGCTTTCCGTCACGTCTCAATTGAATGGCGCGCAACAGACGCGCTGATGCAAGGAGAATGCCGTGGCTCGTCGTGAGATTCTGCGTATCGCTACCCGCAAGAGTCTGCTGGCCCTTTGGCAAGCAGAACACGTCAAGGCGCGCCTTGAAACGCTTCACCCGGGCCTGACGGTCGAACTGGTCCCCATGTCTACTCGTGGTGACAAGATTCTTGACACGCCGCTGGCCAAGATTGGCGGCAAGGGCTTGTTCGTGAAAGAGTTGGAAGAGGCCATGCTGGACGGGCGTGCCGACATCGCCGTGCATTCCATGAAAGATGTGCCGATGCACTTCCCTGAATCACTGGGACTGGCCGTCATCCTTGAGCGTCATTCGCCGACCGATGCCTTCGTCTCCAATGATCATGGCGATTTCGATGCGCTACCGCAGGGTGCACGTCTGGGAACCTCGAGTCTGCGTCGTGGCTTGCAGGCCAAGGCGGCACGCCCGGATCTAGAAGTCCTCAGCCTGCGCGGCAACGTGCAGACGCGACTCGGCAAGCTGGATGCCGGTGAATTCGATGCCATCATTCTCGCCACCTCCGGTCTGCAGCGCCTTGAGCTGGATGCGCGTATTACGGATGAAATGTCCGCTGAGATCTGTCTGCCGGCCTGCGGGCAGGGCGCCCTGGGCATCGAGTGCAATCTGCAGGATGCCGAGATTCTTGAGTTGCTGGCACCGCTGGCACACCAGGATTCCAGTCGTTGCGTACTGGCTGAACGCGCCATGAATACCCATCTTGAAGGAGGGTGTCAGGTGCCGATCGGCGGTTATGCCGTGCTGGAAGAGGGTGGAAGCCAGTTGTGGTTGCGTGCCTTGGTCGGCAATCCCGACGGTACTGTTATCCTGCGGGCTGAAGCGCGTGGGCCGGCAGATGCGCCTGAGGCATTGGGCGTTGCTGTTGCGAAAGACCTGCTTGCGCAGGGAGCCGGTGAGATTCTGGCGGCTGTGTATGGCGAAGCCCGTGGTTAGAGGTGCTGTTCAGGCCGATGCTGCTTCGGTGGACGAGGCCTCGGCACTGCGCCCTGAAGTCCTGACGACGCGGCCCGGTTCACGTGGCGCTGTGCTCGATGCCATGCTGGTCGATGCCGGTTGCACGGTGGAATGCCTTGAACTGATGGCTCTCGAGTCGCTGCCCGCGACACAAGCGACCCGTCAGGCCATCATTGATGCGGATCTGTTTCAGGGCGTGGTGGTCATTTCACCGCAGGCCGCCAGTTGCCTGGCGGAATGGCTTGAGGACTGGTGGCCTCAGCTGCCGCAAGGGATCAATTTCTATGCGGTCGGGGCCGCCACTGCTGAAGTGCTGCATGCTCGTCTCGGTGTCAGGGTGCGTGTGCCGCCCCGCGCGACGCGAGGTGTGCACGCCGCAGCCGATGCGCCTGTAGGTACGACCAGTGAAGCATTGCTATCATTGCCATCCTTGCAGCATCTTGAAGGACAACGCTGGCTATTGGCAGCTGGAGAAGGCGGTCGCCCGCTACTCGGTGATACGCTGGAAGCACGCGGTGCCCAGTTGACGCGAATTGCGCTGTATCGACGGGTTGCGTTGGCATTGTCGCCTCAACAGGCTGGCCGTCTGGCGGCGGGCGCGTATGATGCAATGGTGGTGACTAGCAATGAACTGCTCGAGACGGTCCTGACGTCTGTCACGGCAAGCAGCTTGCACCAACCACTGATAGTGTCGAGCCACCGTTTGGCGACATTGGCATGCGCTCATGGGTTCGAGCGCGTGACCGTCGCCGAGGACGCCTCGCCCGGGGCTTTGACGCAGGCTGTCTTGCGTGCCTGCACCCCGGTTACATGACTCGCCATGCGAGAGGGGCCGGCGCCAGTGCGCCAGGCCCGCGTGAGGCCATCGATTTCCAAGAATCCGGAAAAGGGCAAGCGTAGATGAGTAATCGAGAACACCATCAGGAAGATAGTGGGCCTACCGGCATCACGTCCGGCAGGCCTGGCGACAAGGATGCTGCCGCTCGCGCATCAGATGCCACTTCCTCTCCCGGCGATCACGCCACTGACACTGCCTCTGGCCGCCCTGGCGCCGAGGCTCCCCGTTCGTCCTCATCTTCCTCGTCATCCTCTATGGCTGCTGATGCCCCGCGCGAGCGTCGCTCGCGAGGTGGGCGCAACCGTCGCGGACGCGGGAAAGGACAGGGCAGCAGTTCCTCTTCATCCTCATCCTCCACTGCCAGTGAGTCCACTCCCGTGAGCCAGACTTCAGATGATAACGCCTCGACGCCTTCCGGCGAAAAATCACCCTTCTCTGAGCGGAGCACGACGGCCGCGGAGGCGTCCAGTAGCAAGGCGGCTACCAAGGGTTCGGATAGCAAGCCCAAACCGTCCAGCAAGGACAGTAGCCCAGTGACTTCCAGCAAGAGCAGTACCGTCAGTAGTGGCGGTAACAATGGCGGCGGATCCGGCAGTGGAAATACCGGTAAGGGCGGTGGCACAGGTTCAGGTGGCACAGGTTCAGGTGGCACCATGCCTCCGGCCGCCAAGGAAGGGAAGAAGAGTGCGACCGGTATCATCGCGCTGATTCTCGTCATCCTGTTGGCCATTGTGGTCGCGGTGCTGTCCTGGTTTGGCTGGCAGCGTCTCAATGCAATCCCGAGTGCCCAGGGCATCGACAAGCAGGTCAGCGAGAGCGTGACCCAACAGGTCGGCCAGGTGTCCAGCAAGGTCGACGGTTTGTCGAGCACACTTGAGAAGAGTGAGTCTCGCGTCAGCGACCTCGACAAGCGCCTGTCCAGTGAGAGCAAGGGCACGGAAGAAGCACTCAACAAGGTGCTGGAAGAGTTGAGCAAGTCCCAGCAGACCGATGCACGCGACTGGCATTACGCAGAAGCCGAGTATCTGCTGCGCTTGGCGAATCAACGTCTGCAGCTGGAGCGTGACGTGAACGGTGCCGATGCACTGCTCGAGAATGCGGATGCGCGCATTGCCGCCGCCAACAATCCGGCCCTGCTGCCGGTACGCAAGGCGATTCAGTCCGAGCTTGCCAGCCTCGATAGCGTGCCGCGCGTCGATCGCAGTGGTATCTACCTGGCGTTACTGGCGCAGCAGGAGCAGCTGGCTCGCCTGCCGCTCAAGCAGGACGTCGCCGAGATTGCTGCCAAGGTCGAGAATGAGTCTGTCCCCAGCGGTGGCTGGCAGAAACAGCTGGCCCGTTTCGGCAATGAGCTGAAGGACCTTGTCACCGTGCGTCGTCACGACGAAGCACTGGAAGCTCTGATCACGCCAGAGCAGGAATCCTATCTGCGCCAGAACGTGCGCTTGGTGCTTGAGCAGGCCCAGTTGGCACTGCTCAAGGAAGAACCGAAGCTCTATCAGGCAGCGATCGAGAAGGCTGTCACACTGGTCAACGGCTACTACGACACCAAGGTTGATGGTGTTAAGAATGCTGTCACCAAGCTCGAAGAGCTCAAGGGCAAGACCATCCGTCCGGAGCTGCCCGACATCTCCGCCTCTCTCAGTACGCTGCGTGAGCTGATCGAGCGTCGCGCACAGTCAGGAGGTGGTGAGGCATGAGAGTCCTGATACTACTGATCATCATTGGGCTGGCCATTGGTGCCTTGTTCGGTCAGCTGATGCAGGCCTTCCCGGGTTACTGGTTGATTCGGGTCGGCGATACCTCCGTGCAAACGTCCTTCTGGTTCGGGTTGATCCTGCTGTTTGCTGCCTTCGTGGTACTGCATTTCGGTCTGCGTCTGCTGGGGCGCTTTGCGCATCCGTTCTCACGCATCAAGGTGTGGAACAGCCGTACCCGTCACCGTAATGCCACGCGCAAGACCGAACGTGGTCTGGTCGCGCTGGCGGAAGGACGCTGGAAGCGTGCTGAACGCTCTCTGACGCACTCCGCGGAAGACTCCAGCACACCGCTGGTCAACTATCTCTCTGCTGCATTGGCTGCACATTATCAAGGGCGTTTCGATCAGGCGGATACGCTACTCAAACGTGCTCATGCATCGACTCAGGGCTCTGAGAGCGCGGTTGGCTTGGTGCAGGCGCAATTGATGCTGGATCGTCAGCAGCATGAACAGGCGCTGGCGACGTTGACACGCCTCGACAAGCAGTTGAGTGAGCACCCGCAGGTCTTGAAACTGCTCAAGCAGGCTTATCTGGCCGTCAACGACTGGGATGGCTTGCGCCGTCTGTTGCCGCGCCTGGACAAGCAGGATTTGATCTCTCCGGAAGAGAAGAAGGAGCTGGAGCAACGTGCCTATGTCGCACTGATTCAGCAGGCAGCACGCAATCCGGAAGACATCGAGCGTGTGCGCAATCTGTGGGCCGACATGCCGGACCACCTGCGCAGCGATGTGAATCTGGTGGCGCTGTATACGGAGGCATTGATTGCTGGCGGCCAGGAAGGTCTGGCAGAGCGCCTGTTGCGTCATTCTCTCAAGGAGTGCTGGGATTCACGTCTGGTATTGCGTTACGGCCTGTTGGATGTTGATGCACCGCGTCAGCTGGTATATGCCGAGAAGTGGCTGCAAGAGCGGCCGAATGATCCTGATCTGCTGCTGTCGCTGGGCCGTCTGGCACTGCGTAATGCCAGCTGGGGCAAGGCGCAGGAATACTTCGAGGCTAGCCAGCGCCAGCGTCCGAGCGGCACTGTCTGCGCTGAGCTTGCACGTTTGTTCGCCAATCTTGGCGAGCACAACAAGAGTCAGCTTTACTACCGTCAGAGCGTCGAGCTGTTGGATCGCTCACTGCCGGCATTGCCTCAACCGAGCAAGGACAATGCTTGATGTGAGCCCTCTGGCTGCATGGCCAGAGATTGCACTTTCTTTCCTTTATTTATAATTAGTTGTGACAAATTGCACCGGCCAGGTCACTGGCCGGTGATTATCGCTTGCTCTCCGGGTATCCATGTTCACCTTCTCAGGTGACGGGATACCCTTCTTTTTGCCCGTGTATCGCCTCTCTGGCGGTGCAAGACGGCAATTCATTCGATGTCTTGGCCGCTGGTGATCTGCCACGCGCGCTGTACCGCCAAGTGTCCCGTTTGTGAAGATGACGCGAAAGTAGCCATCTGGCGACGCTGGCTTGGGGCATTTCGTCCGTGCGATGATTCCTTGAGTTGAATGGCGCGCCCTCCGGTGTGGCATTCCTCGATTCTTCCCCCCTGAAAGATAATGGAGTCTGCATGTTGCAAAAGTCCCTGGCCCTGATGGGCGCCTCTGTTTTGGCTGTGTCTATTGCCGGTTGTGCCGCTACTGGTAACAGCAACTCCTCAAGCACTGCCAGCACTTCCTCTTCTTCCAGCAGCTCCATGATGAGCATGGCCAGCAGCATGCTGAGCAGCCAGACTGGCGATACCGTGCCGGCAACGGACCTGATGTCCAGCCTGACGTCTCAGCTGGGTGTGACCCCGACTCAAGCATTGGGCGGTTCTGCTGCCATGCTGTCTCTGGCGCAGTCTCAGCTTGGCACCAGTGCCACTTCTGAGCTCTCCAGTGAAGTCCCGCAACTGTCCAGCCTGACCAGCAGCAGCTCGCTCTCCACACTGTCCAACCTGGCAAGCCTGAGCGGCAGCAGCAATGCTTCTTCTCTGGCCAGTGCCGTCAGTGGTGTTGATGACACCTCCTCACTGAACAGCACCTTCTCTCTGCTGGGCATGGACAGCAGCATGGTCTCCCAGTTCGCACCGGTGATGCTGAGCTACATGGGTGGTGAAGGCGTCAGCTCTTCTCTGCTCAGCTCTCTGTCCGGCCTGTGGGGGACTGGCTCCTGAGCCAGCGCTTGCTGCAGTGCGTGTGATGCCGTGATGTTTTTTAGGCCTCATGACAAAAACGCCCCCGAGCCAATGGCTCGGGGGCGTTTTTGTTGCTGCGCTGCAGGCGATGCATGATCACCTGCAGCGTGAGTGGAAGTGTCAGGCGAGTTATGAGTCGCCGTCGACATCCGGTTGGGTGGTTTGACGAATGCGCTGCTCGTCGGCATCCAGCGTATCGCCATCTCTTGCAGTATGGCGAGTCAGCGGCTCCTCCTCCTGAGCGCTCTTCTTGAGAGCCTGCAGTGCTTCGCGCTGCTCGGGAGTCTTCGGCTGACCTGCTGCCGACCCGTCGATCACGAACGGAGAATTCATGGTGCGTACGTTGGCTGGCGGCGCACCCCCGTCCTTGTCCTGACCGAAGTACATCGTCATGTGCGGGAACGGAATCTCGATGCCTGCGGCATCGAAGTGCTGCTTCACGAGTTTGTTGTACTCGCGTCCGATCGCCCACTGATTGCCCGGGCTGGTCTTGATCATCACGCGGATGTTGACGGAGCTGTCAGCCAGCGAGGAAACGCCGGCAACCGTAACGGGTTCGAGGATCTCGGGACCATATTTCCCTGCCTGCAGCTCATCGAAGGCAGCACGCAGATGCACGATGGCATGATCGACATTCTCGCGATAAGAGATGCCGTATTCGCCGACATGGTAGGCGAAGTCACGCATGTAGTTGGACACGGTATCCACTGAGGAGAACGGCACGATATGGAAGGTGCCGGACAGATCACGGATGCCGACCGAGCGGATCGTCAGGCGTTCTGCGGTACCGGTGACACCACCGGCAGAGACGACGTCACCGGTATTGATGGCATTCTCCAGCTGGATGAATACCCCGGTAATGATGTCCTGCACCATCTTCTGGGCACCGAAACCGATCGCCAGACCCAATACCCCGGCACCGGCCAGCAATGGCGCGATATCGATACCAATCTCGGACAACACGATCATGGCTGTGAAGATGATCATCGCGATGGCGATGGCATTGCGGAACAACGCCAGCAGGGTTTCGACGCGTGAGGACGGCTTGCCTTTGCCGGTGTCCGGGTTGAGCTTGTGTTCGATCATGCTGGCGACACCGACCCACAGCACGATGGCGAAGCCGAGAATGAACAGCACATGGAAGATGCGCGACAGCAGCAGGGCGCCAGCGTCAGTCGCCAGCCAGCTGCCAAGTGCCACGATGCCCCAGGTGTTCAACACCATGCCGACCACCACGATCACGATGAGGGCGCGAATCAGACGCAGCCCTGTCGGGATGTAGGAGTTGAGGCGCTTCTCGAGCAGCGGCAGCTGGCCACGCATCTTGTCAGACACCTGAATGCGCTTACCGATCAGCTGGCTGAGTACCTGGGACAGCAGAATGCCCCCGCCGATCGCGACCAGTGTCTTGAGTGTCGCCCCCATCATGAAGGGCAGTGCGGTCTCAGGGGTCGTCTGGGAAATCACGAACAGCGTGACGAAATAGGCCAGTGCAAACAGATGCCAGGTGCGAGCCAGAATGCGCAAGCCGATGGCGACGAGGCCATTGCGGGTTTCCCGGGCCTGGTTCAGCAGGCGGTCGCGCAAGATGATGCGATTGCGCGAGATCACCACGATGGCCCAGATCAGTGTCACTGCCATGATCAGCAGATTCACGAAGCTGCCGACGGCGGTGGCAAGATTGTTGTTGACCATCGGCACCACGACAAGAATGCCGTAGCCAATGAATCCGGCCAGCATGGCCAGTGAGCGATTCCAGTAACGAGCGACTTCGGCCCGCATCGGGAAGAGGCGCAGTCCCTGATAGCCCGACGAGAACAGCATGCGCATCAGCGCCTTGAACAGCTCGATGACCAGATAGGCGTTGAGGAACATCGACTCACGCTGACCAATCACTCCCTGTTCGCCATAGGCGAAGATCGCCAGTAGATAGCCCCCCAGGAAGGCAAGACCGATCACGGCAACATCGACCACTGCTGCAATCACCACGGCAATCATGGTGCGCAGCAACGGGCTACGATGCTGACCATCCAGCGACCATTGACTGACTTTCGAGAACAGCGGATGTGCCAGCCGGCGCAGTATCAGGAACAGGGCGATGGTCGAGACGACGACCAGACCAAGACTGATGGCTTCTTCGCCGAAGTAAGACCAGTCGACCGATTCGGCATCTTCACTGCCCAGGCCATTCAGCGTATCGAGTACACGATCCAGCGTGGCGGAGAGATCAGCGACCAGATCCTGGCTGATGGTCGCCAGCTGACGCGACAGTGACGGAGAGTCTTCACTCAGGGTGACTTCCGAGCCAGCCACCTCGACTGCCTTCTCGCTCGTCTGACTATCCAGCTGACGCAGACCTTCAATCAGCGCTTCGCGCTGACTTGGATCTTCCAGGAGTGTTGCCAGGCTCTCGTAGGAAGAGCTGGAAGCCTCTGCTTCAGTGCTGGTGGATTCGGCCGCATGGGAGAGGCTGCTGAACGCGAGACTCAATACCATGAGCACCGTCATCAGCCCGTACATAAGCCAAGGCGGGGAAAATGCCGCACGAGCCTGAGACGGAGCGTGGACGGGGGGAGAGTGCAGGGGAGTCGGAATCGCCACAGATGGCTTCTCCTGTTGGGTGAGTGGGTAAGTGATGTGTCGAGCAGGCTCCGCAAGGGGCTTCAGGTGCACGCGGGCACCTGAATCACGCTGACGTCTGAACAGTAACGCGAGGATCTGTCAGGCAGATGTGAGGCGGCGTCGCGAGCATCCTGCGCGCGCACCATGCAACAGTTATCGGGGCGATTGGTGCTAACCCAACCCTGAATACCATTATCGAGAGACATTTGTGTGCCATAGCGTGCGGTAGGCGTGAGCATCGTTCAAGCCCTTTGCCGTGTTTGTGAGAAAGCTTGACGTTTTCTCTTGGCCGTAAATACGCGCTGTAGCGCTACAGAATTCGGTGTGGTGGCGGGAAGAGAGAGCAGGTAGTATTGCGACTGATTATTATTCGCGAAATTGATTTGCCGTGATACCACTACCGCCAGCGCCGAGTGGACCCCTTGGGGAATTTTCCTCGTCTGCCTGTTCCAACGCGGGGTAACCACGTGGCCGCTCATGACTGACTGCTCTCGCTCATTTTCCCTTGGCTGTTCATGTCTGACGGCCGAACCCTAATTTAGTGCCTGATTCATGGAGAAGTTGATGGACAAATTCATGGGAAGTCGTCGAGGTAGCGTGCTGTCGTCATTGGCCGTACTGCTGCTGGGCGCTTCGTTGTCTGCTGAAGCGCGCACTGTCGAGACGGCCTACGGCGAACTGGAGATCGAGGGCTCGCCTGAGCGTGTCGTGACGCTCTACGAGGGAGCACTGGATGTCGCGGTAGCGAGTCAGGTCAGCCCGCTGGGGGCGATCACGACGCGCGGAGGAGAGGGTGTCGCGGCCTATATCGCGCCGCAGGTGCCGAATATCGCCATTGTTGGTACACCGCGCGAGTTCAACATTGAAGCCGTCGTGGCACTCAAGCCGGACATGATTCTGGCGCCTCCCGGGCTGGATCTGACTCAGTATCAGCTGTTCTCACGACTGGCGCCGACCATCGTGCCTGTCGCTGGAGGGCTGAAGGCCGACGCATGGAAGATGCAGAGCCGCACCTACGCTGAGGCATTGGGGGATGATGCCGCGTCTGAACTCGAGAAGCGTCTGACCGCGATCGAGTCTCACGCAGCACGCCTCAAATCACGGATGGCGGTGCCAGAGACGGCCAGTCTGGTGCGTCGCATGCCGGGCGGATTGCTGGTGATGTCCGATCAGCTGTTTGCCACCGGCTTGCTGACAGCCAGTGGTTACCAGCTGGTGGGCAGTGATCTGGTCAAGGCGGGGCGCCCGCACTCTGACCCATTGAGCGACGAGAACCTGTCGCGCATCGACGCTCAGACCATCTTCCTCGCAACGTTGGACCATACCTCCGATGAGGCGATCGAGGCACTGGCGTCGCAGCCGACTTTCCGGCGACTGAAGCTTGCCAGTCACGACGGGCTGGTGGGCGTGGATGGACAGTTATGGACGAGCGCCAGCGGTCCGCTGGCCGCTGAAGCGCTGCTGAAGGATATCGACAGAGCACGTGAGGAAGAAGAGCGTGAATGATGAGCCATCATCATGCCGAGACTCCGTGTGGCACGCTGCAGTCTCCCCCCAGCACTCCCTTTTGATGCATGACGTGTGCAGGAGGAGGCATGCAGGCTGACGAGAGGGTTTCACGCTCGCATACCTCGGCAATCTGCTCTGGCACAGCCATGCCTTGTCGCTCAGCAACGCCGGCGGCCCCAGCGACTCGCAACGTCGCTGGGCGCTTTGCGTTGTGGCAGGTGATGCCACTGGCCTGTGCGATCGCATTGCTGGCCTGCATCGCGAGCCTGCTGTGGGGGGCTGGGCCGGTGGGTCCGGTTCAGGCACTGAAGGTCCTGGTGGGGCAGGGTGGCGAGGAGGCACGCTTTGTCGTCTCTGAGCTGCGCGCACCGCGTTCGTTGATCGGTATTGTCGTGGGCATGATGTTGGCCTGTGGTGGTGCGTTGATGCAGGTCGTGGCTCGCAATCCGCTGGCTGAGCCGGGATTGCTGGGTGTCAGTGCCGGTGCATCCTTCGCGGTCGCCATCGCGTTGCTGCTGGGCGTTCAAGCGGCAGGCATGCATGTGATCGTTGCTCAGAGTGGCGCGTTGCTGGGGTGTCTGGTCGTCATGAGCACGGTGCGTGCACGTGGAGCTGGACAGGACCCGGTGCGTCTCGTGCTGGCAGGTGCAGCGCTTTCCAGCTTGCTGGTCGCCTTGACCTCGCTGGTGTTGCTGATCGATCAGCGTGCCGCTGACGAGATTCGTTTTTGGGTGGTGGGCAGCTTGGCGGGCCGCTCGTTGAGTGCGCTCTACCACTGCCTGCCGAGCCTGCTGCTGGCGGTCGTGCTGACGCTATGGGTGTCGCGCCCGCTGGCTGCGCTGGTGCTGGGTGAGCAGGTGGCGAGTGGTCTTGGGCATCGGCCGGAGCGAGTGCGGCAGGTCACGATACTGGTAGTGGCGCTGCTCGTCGGGGCCGCTACGGCACTGGCCGGCCCTGTGGCATTCGTCGGCCTGGCCGTGCCCTACGTGGCGCGCGCCCTGTGTGGTGCGGATATCCGGCGCACGTTATGGCTGTGCATGCCGCTTGGCGTGACCATGCTGCTGACGGCCGATGTGATCTCGCGATTGGTGGTACCGCCATCTGAACTGCCGCTGGGCGTGCTGACCACGCTGCTCGGCGCGCCGGTGTTGATTGCGGTGGTGCGCGCGCGGCGCTTGCCCACGCTATGAAATGATATCCGCTATGGCGATGCCTGCTGGCTGCTGACCCTTCATGTGACGGATTCCTTGTGCTGTAGATGTCTGGAATCGTCGATGCCTGAGACAAATGATGGATAGATCTCCGATGTGCTGGTCGGTACCTGCGGCCACTTCCTTCGGCGCCACCACGAGCGCTCCTGCCGGCACTCTGTGGTGGCGCTGGGGGCCTGTTTCGCTGTTGATATATCGCGCCCCACTTCTCGCGGCCTGCGGTTTGTTGGCAGCGCTGCTGATTGCCAGCGTGGCGTCGCTGACACTGGGCAGCGCAGGACTTGATCCGCTGGCGGCGCTCAAGGCTATCTTCGGCGTGGGGGAGTTCATGCAGGTCTTTGTCGTTCAGGAGCTGCGATTGCCCCGACTGCTGGCAGGCATGGGTACGGGGGCCGCCTTCGCGCTTGCGGGATGCCTGATGCAGACATTGGCCGGCAATCGCTTGGCAACGCCGGGCATCATCGGGATCGATAATGGTGCCACGGCATTTGCCGTTGCCTCGGTGGTGGGGTTGGGGGCAACCCTTGCACCTCCTGCGATGGCGCTCAGCGGTGCCGTCGTCGCGATGGCACTCGCCTTCGGATTGTCCGGTGGCATCGGTACGCGAGGGTATCGTTTTCTTGTTGCAGGCATTGGTGTCGGAGCCCTGTTCGGTGCTGGCACCCAATTGATGCTGGCGCGTGTCTCCATTGATGTGGCCAACAATGCTTATCCGTGGACGGTAGGTAGCCTCAATGCTCGTGATGCCTTTTCGGTCATATGGCTGGGAATTGCCATGCTGGTGGGGCTTCCGCTGGCGCTATGGCTGGGGCGAGGGTTGAACACGCTTCGCTTCACGGACCGAGTGGCAACGGGGCTGGGGCTGCCTGTCGCACGTCTGCGCCTGATGATTCTGTGGCTGTCTGTCGTACTGACGGCGGCGGCAGTGGCAGTGGCGGGGCCGGTGGGCATGGTAGCGCTGGTGGGGCCTGAAATTGCCCGCTACCTGTCACGCCACAAGGGAGTGCCACTGCTGGCGTCGGCATTGGCGGGCGCACTCGTCATGGTGTTGGCGGATCTGGCCGGGCGCACGCTTCTATCACCGTTGGAGATACCGGTAGGTATCGTGATGGCGGTGGTCGGCAGCCCTTACTTGTTATGGATATTGCTGCGCAGTCCTCGCTGATCGACACGCAAGATTCCCTCATCCATGACGGCAGGAGTGATCTGTCGCCATGTTGCCGTGATCGAGCATGACACAGCGGCCAATGACGTTTCAGGAGAGCGCGCCATGAGCGCCAATACTCGGCATTACCCCCCCAGGCAGCAAGCCAGCGTGCCTGCACTACCGCGTGCGTCATCCTTGCAAGCCGATGCATTGACGTTGGGGTATGGCGCACGCAAGCAGCGGGTGAGGGTCATCGATGGACTGACACTGACGCTGCCAGACGGCAAGGTCACAGCTATCGTTGGCCCCAATGGCTGTGGCAAGTCGACATTGTTGGCAGGGCTGGCTCGCCTGCAGTTGCCGGAGTCAGGTGCCGTGTTGTTGGAGGGCCAGGATATCCAGCGACTCAAGCGCCGGGATGTGGCGAGGCGGATCGCTCTGCTGCCTCAGGAGACGCATTCCCCCGAGGGCGTCACCGTGCATGAACTGGTGCGCTTCGGGCGTCAGCCTCATCAAGGGACGCTGAGTCAGTGGTCGCAACAGGATCAGGACGTCGTGATGGCCGCCATGGTGGCCGCTGATATCGAGAATCTCTCAGAACGTGAGTTGTCTTCGATGTCAGGCGGGCAGCGCCAGCGTGCCTGGATCGCCATGGCACTGGCCCAGCAGACGCCGCTGCTCTTGCTGGATGAGCCGACGTCGGCACTGGACCTTGGGCATCAGATCGAAGTGTTAGAGTTGATACAGCGGCTGGCTCACGTCGAGGAAAAGACCATCGTGATGGTAGTGCATGACCTGGCCAGTGCCTGTCGATATGCCGATCACCTGGTCGCGATGCATGCGGGTCGCGTGATTGCCGAAGGGCCACCGACCGAGGTGGTGACGCCAGCATTGGTGCGCCAGCTGTATGGCGTCGAATGTCGTCTGATACCAGACCCCGACACCGGTACGCCGATATTGATTGGCGTACGTCGTACCCATGAGCGTCTGAGTGGCAGCGCAACGTGATGCATGCTGCTTTTCAATGCGCTTGAGCTGGCAGGAAATTTTCGTCTGAAAACAGAAAGGCCTCCCCGAAGGGAGGCCTTTCTGTAACGGATATGGTGGAGGCGACGGGAGTCGAACCCGTGTCCGCCGGCACTCCGCCTTCGGCTCTACATGCGTAGTCTCATTATTTGGTTTAACACGACTATCGCCAATGGACAGGCTACAGCAATGCGATTCTCTGAGTTTTAACCCTGATTTTAGAGACGTCTACCAGGACGATCCTGTTTATACGGGCTCGTTCTCAATCCACCTTGAACAGGCGCAACGGTATCATGAGCAGCTTATGCAGCTAGAGCGTAGTTTTCGTCGTTTGCGACTATATAATTTGCAACGTTTTATTTACGAGATACGTTACGATCTCGGCATGCACCTCAGGGTTTGCCACCAGCGTCGAATGCCAGAACGCCCCCATAACTGTCTTGCAACAACATGTTCACTATAACAGGTGGAGACTGTGCTACGCCAGTTCAAGCGTTCAGGAAAAATTTCTGACCTGACAAGCGCTTGCCGACGACGACAGCCTCTTGCCGCCATTATCGATCACGCAGGATACGGGCTTTCTGACGATTCCAGTCACGATCTTTCTCGGTGGCACGCTTGTCATGCATCTTCTTGCCTTCCACCAAGGCGATTTCACACTTCACTATCGCATTCTTCCAGTACAGCTTGACTGGCACACAGGTGTGTCCCTTGTCCTGGGTGCGCGAGAAGATGCGCGCAATCTGTTTCTTGTGCAGCAGCAGCTTGCGGGTACGTTGTGGGTCGGCCACTGCGTGAGTGTTGACGGTCTCCAGCGGATGGATATGGCAGCCCAGCAGCCAGGCTTCAGCATTCTTGATCACGATGTAGGTGTCTGTCAGCTGACCCTTGCCGGCCCGTAGCGCCTTGACTTCCCAGCCCGCCAGTACCAGACCCGCCTCGAAGACTTCCTCGATATGGTACTCGTGGCGTGCCTTCTTGTTCTGGGCGATCATGTTGCCGCCCTGTTCGGGTTTCTTTTTCTTGCCCATGTTGCCTCGTCAGTCGTTTGCTCCTGCCGCTGCCCGACGGGGTTGCGGCGCATCCTATTGGATGGGGGGAGGCGTGTTACCATTCAAGGCCAGACGGCACATCATGCGCCGGCCCATTGTTCATGATACGCATGCTGCGTATCCAAGTCAGCGGAGAGCTAGATGCCTACGGTCAACCGGTCTGCCCTGGTAAGGCATTCGGCCCAGGCGATGTTCGATCTGGTCAATGATTTCGAGCGTTACCCCGAATTCCTGTCCGGCTGCAGCAATGCAGTATTGCTGGAACGCGATGAGACCCACCTCAAGGGGAAGCTGACCCTGTCCAAAGCGGGCATGGAGCAAAGCTTCGTGACACGTAATGATCTGTTCGCCCCGGAACGCATAGAGCTAAGCCTGGTGGACGGCCCCTTCAAGCGTCTTGAGGGGCGCTGGCTATTCACATCGCTGGGAGATGATGCCTGCAAGGTCTCGCTGGCGCTCGACTTCGAGTTCAGCAATCGCCTGCTCGGCATGGCATTCGGCAAGTTGTTCAGTCAGGTGGCGGGCCAGATGGTTGATGCCTTCACGCGCCGCGCTGATCAAATATACCGCTAAGAGCGCGCTAAGGTTGGCCGTATGGAAGCGTGTGCGGCAAGTGTAGGGCAAGTGCGAGACAAGGAGCGGACATGAGCGACAGAATCACGGTCGAGGTGGCGTATGCGCTGCCCGAGAAGCAGAAAATCGTATCGCTGGCGGTTGCCCCCGGTACCACGGCGCGTGACGCCGTACGCATGGCGCATCTGGAACAGTATTTTCCGACGCTCGGTGCTGATGTCTTTCTCGCCGCGGATCTGGGCATTTTCGGCAAGTCATTGCGCAAGCCGGATGAGCATGTGGTGACGGCAGGTGACCGAGTCGAGGTGTATCGCCCGCTGATCACAGACCCAAAGCTGGCGCGTAAGCGTCGGGCCGATAAGGCCGCGGGCACGACATCGTAGGCGAGGAAAGAGCGATATAACGCATAGCAGGGCGCCCAAGGGCGCCCTGCTATGCGTTAGTGCTGCCAATACCAATGCTGCTGGGTCAGTGATCAGCGTTCGTCAGGGAGGTCTGCTGCACCTCCCTTGCTGTCAGCACGATTAGGCTGTGCAGCGCGCGGGTCGATGTCCAGGTCCGGCACAATGACGGTTTCCTGGCCTATCTCGCCACTCGGGGTAATGGTGGAGAGTGCATCGCCATCGAACGTCAGCGTCACACGCTTATTGATGATATCGCCGTCAGCTTTCTTGAGCCGATAGACATAGTCCCAGCTAGACTCATTGAAGGGAGCGGTCAGCAGTGGCGAGCCCATCACGTAGATGACCTGCTCACGACTCATGCCCGGCTTCAATTGCTCGACCATTTCCGGCTTTATCAGATTGCCCTGAGGCAGATCGCGTTTGTATACGCCGAAGTAGCTGCATCCGGAGAGCAGCGCCAGGGCGCTGCAAAAGGCGACTGTTTTGATCAAGTTTTGCATTTGCCCTGAAGATTCCCTATCGTTTTGCCTTGGCCGATCATACCTGATACATCAAGCGACTGCGAAGAGTACCCCAGCATGGCCGATCAGAACCATGAACTGCGTAAGGCGGGGCTCAAGGTAACCTTACCGCGAGTCAAGATCCTGCAGATCCTCGAGAAATCGATGGATCGACATTTGAGTGCCGAGGACGTGTATAAAGCGTTGCTGGAGGCCGGCGAAGATGTTGGCCTGGCGACGGTATATCGTGTGCTCACCCAGTTCGAAACCGCTGGACTGGTGATGCGTCACAACTTCGATGGCGGCCATGCTGTCTTCGAGTTGTCCCAGGAAGAACACCATGACCACATGGTATGTCTGGACAGCGGTGAGATCATAGAGTTCTGTGATCCTGAAATCGAGCGCCGTCAGCGTGAGATTGTCGAGGAGCACGGTTACGAATTGGTCGAGCATGCCTTGGTTCTCTATGTGCGCCCCAAGGGCACAAAGAGCGACAGCTAGCGCATAGCGGTCAGGGATGACGAGCTGCACGTTTGACATGCCAGATAGACACACAGACGGCCGCCCCAAAAGGGTGGCCGTCTGTGTGTCTGAAGAACGATGGCTCGTGCGACGAATGGACTGAGCCGTTTGGCTCAAGCGGTACCTGGTTGGCCGGATTAGTGGCGACTGTCGGTAGCGCCCAGCATTTCACGTGCATGTGCCAGTGTCTGTTCCGAAAGATGAATGCCCCCTAGCATGCGTGCCAGCTCGCGCACTCTTCCGCTCTCGTCCAGTAGCTCCATGTGGGTACGGGTGTTGTTATCCTCGGCCTGCTTCTCAATATGCAGATGTTGATGCGCCTGTGCTGCGACCTGCGGCAAGTGGGTAACGGTCAGTACCTGCCCCTTGTCACCGAGGCGGCGCAGTAGCTGGCCGACAATTTCAGCCGTGGCACCAGAGATGCCGACATCCACCTCATCGAAGACCAGGCTGGGAATCGTGGAGCGGCTTGCGGCGACGACCTGGATCGCTAGCGATACACGTGATAGCTCACCGCCGGAGGCCACTTTGGCCAGTGCGCGGGGCGGCTGCCCCGGGTTGGCGCTGATACGGAAGTGGATGCGCTCCATGCCTTCCGGCTGCGGCCGCTCTCGCGCTTCAATGGCGACTTCGAAGGTGGCTTTGGCCATGCCGAGAAAAGCCAGCTGGTCTTGAATGTCGCTGGCAAGGGAAGGTGCAGCGGCAGTGCGTCGAGCGCCGACTTCTGCGGCCAGCGACTTCCATGCATCACGACGACTGGCGACTTCCTCGCGTAGCGCTTCAATGGCTTCCTCGTCACCACCTAGTCCCTCCAGCTCTTCGCTCAGACGTTGATGCAGGCCATGCAGTTCGTCCGGCATGACATGATGCTTGCGGGCGATCTGGTGAATGCGTCCGAGGCGTTCATCGACAAAGGCGAGACGCTCGGGATCCAGCTCGGTGATTTCGACGAAGCGGTGCAGTTCGCGTGCCGCTTCTTCTATCTGGATGCGCGCTTCATCCAGCATGCCCAGAGCGCTGGCCAGTGCGCCACGCTCGTTGCCCGGCAGATGCGCCAGACGAGCAACGGCCTGATTGATGCGTACCAGTGCGCCCTCGTCATCATGATCACAGCAATCGACGGCCGCCTGAGCTTCCTCGATCGTCTGCTCGGCATTGGCCAGGGTTTCCTGCTCCTGCTCAAGCGCTTCAAGCTCGCCCTCGTTCAGGGCGAGCTCATCTAGCTCCTCTACCTGATATCTCAGCAATTGTCGGCGCGCACGTATCTCATCGCCGTCATTGCTCATGCGCTTGAGCCGACGATGTGCGTCTTGCCACTGCCGGAATTCATCGCGTAGCTGAGCTGCCTGAGTCTGAAGGCCTGCGTACTCATCCAATTGACGTAGATGCGTTTCTTCCTTGAGTAGCGAGTGGTGAGCATGCTGTGAGTGGATATCGATCAAGCACTCCCCTAGCTCACGCAGATCGCTGATGGTGCAGGGCGTGCCATTGATCCACGCCTTGGAGCGACCGCTGGCCGTGATGACGCGTCGGAGCAAGCAGTCGTCGCTGCCGAGCTCGCGCTCATCCAGCCACTGGCGGGCCTCGGTCAGTCCGCTGATGTCGAAGCGCGCAATGATATCGGCGCGTTCAGCATCGTGGCGCACACTGCCAGCATCGGCGCGCTCGCCCAGGCACAGCCCAAGAGCACCGAGCAGAATGGACTTGCCGGCCCCGGTTTCGCCAGTAATGGCCGTCATGCCGCACCGGAAGTCGAGTTCCAGTGTCTCGACAATGGCAAAGTCGTGAATGGCGAGCTGTAGCAGCATGACTACCTCCAAGGGACGCTGGGGGCGCGCCGCGCAATGCAGGACTCATTATTGAGAGCAAGCTGCGGCGTCGCCGTACAGTATGTCTATACAGTGTACATGGCTTTTTATACAGCACACCTCGATGCCCTTCAATCCACGAGATACCCACAAAAGAGAAAAGCGATGGTCAAGGCTTGAGAAGCATGTCGCTGTCCCCATATAGAAGCCCAGACAGCTTTTGGTTGGCAGCAATGGCTTTGCCTTGCTGCTCTTTCAGGCAACTCATGGTCTGTCTGCACGTACGATTCGCCGCAGCGTATTCTCGCGGCAATCCAGGCAGGCCGCGAATCAGGGCAATGGCGCACAGACGTCGGCCCGCAGGAGATCAGCATGGCTCAGGACCCGCAGACCCCGATGGATGAAGAGCTTCAGCGTGCCGCTCGCGAAGCCGAGCCGCAGCCAGAAACACCCGCAGGTGAAGTGATCGACAACATGCTGGATGCCGACGACATCATTTCCGAAAGTGAAGGCACCCTGGTCGACAACCCGGAAGCCGAAATGTTGGCGGCCCAGGTTGAAGAGCTGGAGCTTGCCGTACAGGAAGCGAAGGATCAGGCGCTGCGTGCCGCGGCCGATGCCCAGAACTCACGTCGTCGTGCCGAGCAGGAAGCAGAGAAGGCACGCAAGTTCGCGCTGGAGAAGTTCATCAAGGAAATGCTGCCGGTGGTCGACTCGCTTGAAAAGGCGCTCGAATCCATGAGTAGCGACGAAGCTGCCAAGACGCACATCGAGGGCATTGAAATGACCTTGAAAATGCAGCTGGATGCCCTGACAAAATCCGGTGTTGAGCAGCTCGATCCGCATGGCGAACCATTCAATCCGGAATATCATCAAGCGGTCGCGATGGTGCCCTCTCCTGACGCCGAGCCGAATAGCGTCATTGATGTGATGCAGAAGGGCTACACCCTGAACGGTCGTCTTGTGCGCCCCGCCATGGTAGCGGTGAGCAAAGCGCCTTAAGGCGCAGTGTAGGAGGCCGGGCATATGGCAAGAATGTAAAGGTTCATATGCCCGCCCCGTGGGGGCTGAGGGAAGATTGGGCAAGTAAAAATACAGTGATGGCCCTTGAAACCCTGACACGCGACCCCACCTATTGAAGCAAGTTCAGGTGCCGATACAAGGTACCGACATCCAGATTTATCTTTCAGGCTAGCAACAGATTCGAGGTATATGATTATGGGACGCATCATCGGTATTGACTTGGGTACTACCAACTCTTGTGTGGCAGTGCTCGACGGCGACAAGACCAAGGTTATCGAGAACGCTGAAGGCGGCCGTACCACGCCGTCCATCGTTGCCTACACCGACGACAACGAGATCCTCGTCGGTCAGTCAGCCAAGCGCCAGGCGGTGACCAATCCGGAGAACACTCTCTATGCGGTCAAGCGTCTGATCGGTCGCAAGTTCAAGGATGATGTGGTCCAGAAAGACATCAAGATGGTGCCGTACAAGATTGTCGCAGCTGACAATGGCGATGCTTGGGTTCAGGTGAAAGACAAGCGCATGGCTCCGCCGCAGATCAGTGCAGAAATCCTCAAGAAGATGAAGAAGACTGCTGAAGACTATCTCGGCGAAGAAGTCACCGAAGCCGTCATTACGGTGCCGGCTTACTTCAACGATTCTCAGCGTCAGGCAACCAAGGACGCCGGTCGCATCGCGGGTCTCGAAGTCAAGCGCATCATCAATGAGCCGACGGCAGCGGCGCTGGCTTATGGCATGGACAAATCTCGCGGTGACAAGACCATCGCTGTCTATGACCTGGGCGGTGGTACCTTCGATATTTCCATCATCGAAGTGGCTGATGTCGATGGCGAGACCCAGTTTGAAGTGTTGGCCACCAATGGCGACACCTTCCTGGGCGGTGAAGATTTCGACATGCACCTGATCAACTACATCGTTGCTCAGTTCAAGGCGGATAGCGGCATCGACCTGTCCGGCGACAACCTCGCCATGCAGCGTCTGAAGGAAGCTTCTGAGAAGGCCAAGATCGAGCTGTCCAGTGCCCAGCAGACTGATGTCAATCTACCGTACATCACGGCTGACAACACTGGACCGAAGCACCTGAACGTCAAGGTGACTCGCTCCAAGCTGGAATCTCTGGTTGATGAGCTGGTCGCTCGCTCTCTGAAGCCGTGCCAGACTGCTCTTGCTGATGCTGGCCTGACGGCTGCCGAGATCGACGACGTGATTCTGGTCGGTGGTCAGACACGTATGCCGCTGGTGCAGGCCAAGGTTGCAGAGTTCTTCGGTAAAGAAGCTCGCAAGGACGTTAACCCGGATGAAGCGGTTGCTGTTGGCGCCGGTATCCAGGGCGGCGTATTGGGCGGCGACGTCAAGGACGTGCTGCTGTTGGACGTGACTCCGCTGACGCTGGGCATCGAGACGATGGGTGGTGTGTTGACGCCGCTGATCGAGAAGAACACCACCATCCCGACCAAGAAGTCTCAGGTGTTCTCTACTGCCGACGACAACCAGGGCGCGGTGACTATCCACGTGCTGCAGGGTGAGCGTAAGCAGGCTGCGCAGAACAAGTCACTGGGTCGTTTTGATCTGGCTGATATCCCGCCGGCCCCGCGTGGCGTACCGCAGATCGAAGTCGCCTTCGATCTGGATGCCAACGGTATCTTGAATGTGTCCGCCAAGGACAAGGCTACGGGTAAAGAACAGTCCATCGTCATCAAATCCTCCAGCGGCCTGTCCGATGAAGAGATCGAACAGATGGTGCGTGATGCTGAGGCCAATGCGGACGAAGACAAGAAGTTCGAGGAAATGGTCCAGCTGCGCAATCAGGCCGACGGCATGATTCACGCGACCAAGAAGACACTGACCGAAGCCGGCGACAAGGCAGAAGCCAGCGATAAGGAAGCTATCGAGACGGCGACTTCAGAGCTTGAAGAAGCGCTGAAGGGCGATGACAAGGATGCGATCCAAGCCAAGCTGGATGCGCTGACTGAAGCTTCCGGTAACCTGGCACAGAAGCTCTACGCTGAGCAGAGCGCTCAGGGTGAGCAGGCAGCCGATGGTGAGTCCAGCCAGAAGCAGGACGATGACGTGGTTGACGCCGAGTACGAGGAAGTCAACGACGACAAGAAGTCCTGAGTGATTTCTTGATAGACGTCTGATGACAGCGCGGGAGCCTCATGAAGGCGTCCCGCGTTGTTGTTTGCATCGGTTGCGCATGATGCTAACCGCGAGCTACCGGTGCAAACCGGAATTCCAGAACAGATCGGCAGCCCAAGGCTGCCAGCAATCCAGGCGGACCTGATCCATGTCCAAGCGTGATTATTACGAAGTGCTTGGTGTCGAGCGTGGCGCCGACACCAAGGACATCAAGAAGGCGTACCGGCGCCTGGCTCAGAAGCTTCACCCTGACCGTAACCCGGGCGACGAGAGTTCGTCAGAGAAATTCCAAGAGGTCTCCGAGGCCTATGAAGTGCTGTCCGATGCAGACAAGCGTGCCGCCTATGACCAGTTTGGTCATGCCGGTGTCGACGGTCAGGCAGGTGGTGGCGGCGGTTTCGGTGGTGGTGCCGGAGCCGGTGGTTTCGGTGATGTGTTTGGTGATGTCTTCGGTGACATCTTCGGGGGCGGCGGTGGTCGTCGCAATCCGAATGCGCCGCAGCGTGGTAGTGATCTGCGCTATAACCTCGATATCGATCTGGAATCAGCTGTTGCTGGTACCACGGTTGATATTCGCGTGCCGCGTCTCGCGGCGTGTGGTCACTGTGATGGCGACGGTGCCGAGCCGGGTTCCAGCAAGGAAACCTGCCCGACCTGTCACGGCATGGGCAAGGTGCGCATGCAGCAGGGCTTCTTTGCGGTTGAGCAGGCCTGCCCGACCTGTCACGGGCGTGGCGAGAAGATCAGTGTGCCGTGCCGCAAGTGCCATGGCGAAGGCCGCGTGCAAGAGTCCAAGACGCTATCTGTGAAGATCCCGCCGGGTGTTGATACCGGTGATCGCATTCGCTTGAATGGCGAAGGCGAAGGTGGTGTCAATGGTGGTCCGTCTGGCGATCTCTACGTGCAGGTCAATTTGCGTGAGCACGAGATCTTCAAGCGCGATGGCCGCCATCTGCAGTGTGAAGTACCGATCAGCTTCGTCGATGCGTCGTTGGGTGGTGAGCTCAAGGTGCCAACTCTTGACGGACGTGTCGTGCTGAAGATTCCGCCCGAGACACAGACGGGCAAGTTGTTCCGTCTGCGTGGCAAGGGCGTCAAGCCCGTCCGTGGCGGCCCGGCAGGTGATCTGCTGTGCAAGGTGGTCATCGAAACGCCTGTCAGCCTCAATGAAGAGCAGAAAGAGCTTCTGCGTCAGTTCCAGCAGAGCCTGGGTGGCACCGGCAAGAGCCATTCGCCGAAAGAGAATAGCTTCTTCGATGGCGTGAAGAAGTTCTTCGAAGACATGAAGCCGTAGGTAGTCACCTTCGAGTCTCATGAAAAAGCCCCGTCTCCGAATAAAAGGAGGCGGGGCTTTTTTGCATGTATGGTGTCCAACCTAGCGCTATGAATCATCCGCTTGATGGGCAGCCTCTGGTTCGATGACGGCAAAGCAGCTCAGTAGCGTTGTCTGGAAAGAGCTGAAATTATCATCAGAAATCATCAGGAAGCGATTGTCATCGAGGCGAGTCAGGCCCTCGAAATTGTCCAGTGACCACCCCTCGCCACTCGAGAGGCGAGCGATAGTACGCACTTCGACCTGAGTGCCGGGATCGCCAATATGTGCTCGTCGCAAGCTGATGACCAGCGGGAAGGGGGGCGAGAAGGCGCGTTCCAGCATTAGCAGGTCACCATTCGGCAGCATTTCCATGGCGGTCAGGCTGGAACCATGGTCGCCAGCGAGCGGGTAGGTCCACTCGTACTTGTCATCGATGGTGAAGAGTCGCGTAGTGCCTTCGCTCATGCCTTCAGGTGTCGATTCAAGGCCTGCCATGAGGCCGTATTCCGGATGGAGTGTCAGTGCTTCCATGCCATGGTTCGGTGCGGCTCCCCGCGCACCATTGGGTGAGATGGGTTCCTTGACTGCCAGTCCACTGGGCAGGAATTGCTCGACGCGGGGTTGCTGCTCGAAGCTGATGGCCAATCGCGTATCACCCCGGCGGCCATTGTTGTTGTTCAGTAGCTGCATACCTTCGGCATCGCTGAGCGCCCCACGCAACGAGATATCGGTTTCATCACGCAGTGTGTAGGTCTTGAGCGCCTTGGCGCCGATCAGCTCGCCATGACGAAAGGCGAGGCGTAGGCGATGTAGCCAGCCGCGATCCGAGACGGCATAGAGCAATGACTCATCTTGATCCCAGCCGATATCAGAGAGTCCACCGACGGGGGTGCTATCCAACCACTTGCCGGGTAGTTTCAGTGTGCCGCACCACTGAACCTCCGCATTGCCTGCCATCTGCGCGGGGGCAGCCAGTGAATACGGTTGTGGATGCACCCCGCAGGCGCCAAGCAGGCCAGCGAGGGCAGTGGCGATGCCGGCAGTGAACATTCGACGGCAGAAGACATGAGCAGAGCGATCAGGTGCAGGCATGCTGACTCCCGTGGCAGAGCGATGAAGAAGATGACATCGCACCATGATAATGCACTCCAGCAGGGTGAAACTCTAGCGTGACACCCTCCCCAATGGATGACGTCAGCCAACGCGGCAGGTGGCTGATATACTCGGCGACAGAACGCGCGAGCGCGCCCTGCTGGGTGCTACCGCCATCAATGCCAACAATATGCAGGAGTCAGCATGACCCGTATCGCAATCATGGGCGTCGCCGGACGCATGGGACGCACGCTGGTCGAGGCCGTGGGCGCTGTCGACGAGCTGACACTGGCCGCGGGTGTGGTCGAATCGGGTAGCTCGCTGGCCGGTGTCGATATCGGTGAGTTAGCGGGGCAGGGACGCCTGGGAGTACTGGCCAGCGAAGGGCTCGCGGCTGTCATTGACGACATCGATGTCGTGATTGATTTCACCATGCCACAGGTGACGCTTGATAACCTCGCGCTGTGTGCCGAGCACGGCAAGCGCATGGTGATCGGCACCACGGGTTTTTCGCCTGAGCAGCTGGCGCAGCTCGACAGCTATCGCGATAGCGTGCCGTTTGTCTTTGCCGCCAACATGAGCTCTGGTGTCAATTTGACGCTCAAGCTGCTGGAGACCGCGGCGCGTGCGCTGGGCGATGCCGGCTATGACATCGAGATCATCGAGGCCCACCATCGTCACAAGGTAGATGCACCGTCCGGTACTGCGCTGGCAATGGGAGAAGCGGTAGCACATGCCATCGGGCGGGATCTTGAGACACACGGTGTCTTTGCGCGTGAAGGCCAGTGCGGTCCACGTACTGACAAGGAGATCGGTTTTTCCACGGTGCGGGCTGGTGATATCGTCGGTGAACATACCGTGATGTTTGCGACGGAAGGTGAGCGTATCGAGATAACCCACAAGGCCTCTAGTCGTATGACCTTTGCCAAAGGTGCTGCGCGTGCCGCTGGCTGGCTGGCTGGCCGTGAGGTCGGTCGTTATGACATGCAGGACGTGCTAGGCCTCAAGTGAGCGTCGAGCAAGTCGTGACGCGGCGCTGTCGTCACGGTAGTCACTGATGGCGATCACTCTTGCTATCGTGAGGGTAGTAGGCGTTACCAGTGGCTTTTTGAAAGCTGTCGACTCTGTCAGGATATGATCATGGAACGTGTGTCTCAGCGGTAATCGCGTCACTAAATGGCATCATCAACGAGTTGTGCGGGCTGGTGTGTGAGAATTGCTCATGCTGATAACCTGACCGTGGTGACGAAACGGCCGTATAGTGGGCGCTGTCGCCTATTTCCACTCCGTCCTCGGGGTGGTCAGAACCGCCAGATTCCGGTAATCTCTATCCAATTTGGCCGCACACGGGCCAGAGGCATTCCGAAGAATGATAACAAGCGGGATGAAACCTGATTTTTCGGTTTCGTCCCGCTTTTTTGCAACCTGAATTTGCTGCATCTGCCAGGCGCGAGGCGCGCAGCAGATGACCGGCAGCGGGACACAGGCTTGGCGCAAGTCGAGCACGATAATGAAGCGGCATGTCCGGTGTTCGACCGCGAATTCCGGGCAGGAAAGTGAACACTATGGGGAGGACGTTGCGTTGATCAAACCCGCGATACTAGCCTTGGAAGATGGCAGTGTATTTCACGGCAGCGCCATCGGCGCTGATGGGCAGACCAGTGGCGAAGTGGTGTTCAATACCGCCATGACGGGATATCAGGAAATCCTGACAGACCCCTCCTATACCCGACAGATCGTCACCCTGACCTACCCCCATATCGGTAATACCGGCATCAATGATGAGGACAACGAGTCCGATCACGTTGCTGCTGCAGGCCTGGTGATTCGCGACCTCCCACTGATGGCCAGTAGCTTCCGCTCCACTCGCTCTCTTGATCAGTATCTTCGTGATGAGAATGTCATCGGTATCGCTGATATCGACACACGTCGTCTGACGCGCATTCTACGAGCCAAGGGCTCGCTGAATGGTGCCATTCTGGCGGGTGATGCAGCGCAAGGTGAAAGTGCTGTTGAGCGTGCACTGGAAGCGGCGCGCGCCTTCCCTGGTCTAAAGGGCATGGACCTGGCCAAGGAAGTCTCCTGCACCGAGCACTTTGAGTGGCACGAAGGTGAATGGACGCTGGGTGCTGGCTATGCCGACACCCGCGAGTCCGAGCGCCCCTTCCATGTGGTCGCTTATGATTACGGTGTGAAGCACAACATCCTGCGTATGCTGGCATCGCGCGGTTGTCGTCTGACGGTCGTACCGGCCCAGACACCTGCAGCTGATGTGCTGGCGCTCAAGCCGGATGGTATCTTCCTGTCCAATGGTCCGGGTGATCCTGAGCCGTGTGACTATGCCATCGAAGCTATTGGTGCGCTGCTTGAGACGGATACGCCGCTGTTCGGTATCTGCCTGGGTCATCAGCTGTTGGCCCTGGCCTCTGGCGCGACCACCGTCAAGATGGGACACGGTCACCATGGTGCCAATCACCCGGTACAAGACCTCGACAGTGGCGTCGTGATGATCACCAGCCAGAATCATGGCTTTGCGGTTGATGAAGACAGCCTGCCAGCCAGTCTGCGTGCGACACACAAGTCGTTGTTTGACGGCAGCCTGCAAGGAATCGAGCGTACTGATCGTCCGGCCTTCAGTTTCCAGGGACATCCGGAAGCCAGTCCCGGCCCACGGGACGTCGCGCCACTGTTCGATCGTTTCATCGACATGATGCAGGCGCGACGCTGAGCCGATCGCAGGCCAATACGGCCTGATTTACCGTTGAGTTCAGTCACCAGATCATTGTGGGAAGAGACATGCCGAAACGTACAGACTTGAAAAGCATTCTGATCATCGGCGCCGGCCCCATCGTTATCGGCCAGGCGTGCGAATTTGACTACTCCGGCGCTCAGGCCTGCAAGGCCCTGCGCGAAGAGGGTTACCGAGTCATCCTGGTCAACTCCAATCCGGCGACCATCATGACCGATCCGTCAATGGCCGATGCGACCTACATTGAGCCGATCACGTGGGAAACCGTGGCGCGCATCATCGAGAAGGAGCGTCCGGATGCCATTCTGCCGACCATGGGTGGCCAGACCGCACTGAACTGTGCGTTGGCGCTGGAAAGTGAAGGCGTGCTCGAGAAGTTTGGCGTCGAGATGATCGGTGCCAATGCCGACACCATCGATAAAGCCGAAGATCGCGATCGCTTTGATAAGGCGATGAAGAAGATCGGCCTGGCGTGCCCGAAAGCCAAGGTCGCTCACTCCATGGAAGAAGCCTGGGAAATTCAGGCTGAGCTAGGCTTCCCGTCCATCATTCGTCCCAGCTTCACCATGGGCGGTTCCGGTGGCGGCATTGCTTACAACCGTGAGGAGTTCGAGGAGATCTGTCATCGCGGCTTCGAGCTGTCGCCAACGCGCGAGTTGTTGATCGACGAATCGTTGCTGGGCTGGAAGGAATACGAGATGGAGGTCGTTCGTGACAAGAACGACAACTGTATCATCGTGTGTGCCATCGAGAACTTCGATCCGATGGGCGTGCACACCGGCGACTCCATCACCGTCGCACCCGCGCAGACGCTGACGGACAAGGAATACCAGTTGATGCGTGATGCATCGCTGGCTGTCCTGCGTGAGATCGGTGTCGAGACTGGTGGCTCCAACGTCCAGTTCGGCATCTGTCCGGACACTGGCCGCATGGTCGTCATCGAGATGAACCCGCGTGTGTCACGTTCTTCGGCGCTGGCCTCCAAGGCGACCGGTTTCCCGATCGCCAGGATCGCCGCCAAGCTGGCCGTCGGCTACACGCTGGATGAGCTGCAGAACGACATCACTGGTGGCAAGACGCCAGCATCCTTCGAGCCGTCCATCGATTACGTCGTCACCAAGATTCCGCGCTTCACCTTCGAGAAGTTCCCGCAGGCCAATGACCGTCTGACCACCCAGATGAAGTCGGTCGGCGAAGTCATGGCCATCGGTCGTACCTTCCAGGAATCCCTGCAGAAGGCGCTGCGTGGCATGGAGACTGGCGTCGATGGTCTCGACCCCATCGTCGAGGATTTCAGCGACGAGAGCATGGCGCGCATCAAGGGCGAGCTTCAGGCTGCCGGTGCCGAGCGTATCTTCTATATCGCCGATGCCATGCGTGCGGGGCTGGATATCGAAGAAATATTCCGCCTGACCAATATCGATCGTTGGTTCCTGGTGCAGTTGGCTGATCTGGTTGCCTCGGAAGGCGATATCGCCAGTCTGTCATTGGGTGACATTGATGCTGATCGCATCTACCGCCTCAAGCGCAAGGGTTTCAGCGATGCCCGCATGGCACGCCTGATGGGTGTGTCCGAGAAGGCGCTGCGTCGTCATCGTCAGAAGCTGGGTGTGCGTCCGGTCTACAAGCGTGTCGACACCTGTGCTGCCGAGTTCGCCTCTGATACTGCCTACATGTACTCCACCTACGAGGAGGAGTGTGAGGCTGAAGTCAGCGACAAGAAGAAGATCATGGTGCTGGGGGGCGGTCCCAACCGTATCGGTCAAGGTATCGAGTTCGACTATTGCTGTGTTCATGCCTCTATCGCCATGCGCGAAGACGGTTACGAGACCATCATGGTCAACTGCAACCCGGAAACCGTGTCCACCGATTACGACACCTCCGATCGTCTCTACTTCGAGCCTGTGACACTTGAAGACGTGCTGGAAATCGCCGACAAGGAGAAGCCGGTCGGTGTCATCGTACAGTTCGGCGGCCAGACGCCGCTGAAGCTGGCGCGCGAACTGGAAGCCGCGGGTGTGCCGATCATTGGTACCACGCCGGATGCCATTGACCGTGCAGAAGATCGTGAGCGTTTCCAGCAGATGATCGAGAAGCTCGGTCTGATTCAGCCGGAAAATGCCACCGCACGCAGTTTCGAGGAAGCCTTCGTCAAGGCAGAAGTCATTGGCTATCCGCTGGTGGTACGTCCTAGCTACGTGCTGGGCGGCCGTGCAATGGAAATCGTCTACTCGGCTTCTGAGCTCGAGAATTACATGACCCACGCGGTCAAGGTGTCCAATGACTCGCCGGTACTGTTGGATCACTTCCTGAATGCTGCCATCGAGGTCGATATCGATGCCGTCTCCGACGGCAAGCAGGTCGTGATCGGTGCCATCATGCAGCACATCGAACAGGCGGGTATTCACTCCGGTGACTCGGCCTGTGCACTGCCGCCGTACTCACTGCCGGCTGGCGTGCAGGAAGAGATGCGTGAGCAGGTCAAGCGCATGGCGCTGGAGCTGAATGTCGTCGGTTTGATGAACGTCCAGCTGGCGTGGCAGGATGGCGTGATTTACGTCATTGAAGTCAATCCGCGTGCTTCGCGTACCGTGCCGTTCGTCTCAAAATGCATTGGTAAGTCGCTGGCGCAGATCGCGGCGCGCTGCATGGCAGGTCAGACGCTGGAAGACATCGGCTTCACCCAGGAAATCGTGCCGACCTTCTACAGCGTGAAGGAAGCGGTGCTGCCGTTCGCCAAGTTCCCGGGTGTCGACCCGATCCTGTCACCGGAAATGAAGTCGACTGGTGAAGTGATGGGCTCTGGTGATACCTTCGCCGAGGCTTTCTACAAGGCGCAGCTGGGCGCTGGTGAAGCCATCCCGGCCTTGACGGGGGATCGCAAGGCCTTCCTGTCCGTGCGTGAGTTTGATAAGGCGGGCGTTATCGAGGTGGCTCGCTCTCTGGTAACATTAGGCTTTACGCTTTGTGCTACCCGAGGCACGGCAGAGGTCATCGCCGCTGCCGGGCTCGAGGTTGAACCCGTCAATAAGGTGTTCGAGGGGCGGCCGCATATCGTCGATATGATCAAGAACGGCGAGATCGCCTACATCGTCAACACCACTGAGGGGCGTCAGGCCATCAATGACTCGTCCGTGATTCGCCGCACTGCGCTATCGCACAAGGTACCCTATGCCACGACGTTGGCGGGTGCCAACGCTGTGTGCATGGCGCTTGCGTACGGTAACGACGTCAAGGTCCGTCGTCTTCAGGATATGCATGCAGGAGTCATGATATGAGTAGAAGTCCGATGACCGTTGAGGGCGAAGATCGCCTGCGCAAGGAACTTGAGCGCCTCAAGGGCACGGATCGCCCGCGGGTCATCGCTGACATCGCAGTCGCGCGTGAACATGGTGATCTCAAGGAGAACGCCGAGTACCACGCAGCGCGTGAGCAGCAAGGCTTTATTGAAGGGCGTATTCAAGAGATCGAAAGCAAGTTGTCGATTAGCCAGGTCATCGATGTCACCAAGCTGCCGAAGACGGGCAAGGTGATTTTCGGTACCACCGTGGTCCTGATGAATCTCGATGATGATAGCGAAGTCCGCTATCGCATCGTTGGCGAAGATGAAGCCAGTATCAAGGATGGCAAGATCTCCGTTACCTCGCCGATCGCGCGTGCGCTGATCGGTAAGGAAGAAGGCGATGTGGTAATGGTGCGTACACCGGGTGGTAATGTGGAATATGAAATCTCCGAAGTGCATTACATCTGAGCAGGACCCCTGCAAGCGTATTTGCAGG
Organism: Cobetia sp. L2A1; assembly: GCF_009796845.1. Classification (NCBI taxonomy): domain Bacteria; kingdom Pseudomonadati; phylum Pseudomonadota; class Gammaproteobacteria; order Oceanospirillales; family Halomonadaceae; genus Cobetia; species Cobetia sp. L2A1. The sequence goes on from NZ_CP047025.1 coordinate 153,305, forward strand.
CAATAAAAACGCCGCCCTCGATGAGGGCGGCGTTTTTTGTACCGCAGTACCGTTGGCTGCGAGCCAGAGCCATGGCCCAAATGCTGCGGCCAATATGGCGGCAGCACAGGGTCAGTCATGGATCACTTTTCGTTGAAGCGCTGCACGTTGGATAGCTTCGGCTTGGCCTGCGGATTACGGCGATAGAGCAAGGCAATCTTGCCGATACTCTGAATCAGTGTCGCACCGGACTCGCTGCACAGGTGGCGTGCCACCTCAGCGCGGGCCTCGCGATCATTGATCGCCAGCTTGAGTTTGATCAGCTCGTGATCGTGCAGTGCGCGTTCCAGTTCATTCATTACGCCCTCTGAGAGGCCGTTCTCTGAAACGGTAACGATCGGGTCAAGATGGTGCCCGATGCTGCGAAATGCTTTCTTTTGTGCCTGTGACAAGCTCATGGTATCGTAAAGTTTCCCTGTTGGCGTCCGATGGGAGCGGGGTGCGTAGCGAAAGACAGGGTCGACTCCAGGGCTTGAAATCCGGGGGTGTGAACCCGTCTGTTGCGCAGGCAATGTCTGTGCCCGCGGGCGGAACCGCGCGCAGGACCCGCCATTCTACTCCATGACGGCGCTCATGACACGACCCGTAGGCCCAGATGCCGCGCCTTTCGTGTTGACGCTTTTCTCGCTCTATTTTCCCGCCAGTTTTTTCGATTTCCCCCGACATACCAGGTGATAACGTGGCTCTCCCCAGCAAGAGCAGTGCTGGCTGGATGAAGGAACACTTCGATGATGCCTATGTCCAGCGTAGCTGGGCCGACGGTTATCGTTCCCGCGCCAGCTATAAATTGATTGAAATTGATGACAAGGACCGCCTGCTCAAGCCGGGTGCGACGGTCATCGACCTTGGAGCAGCCCCGGGTGGCTGGAGCCAAGTTGCCGCAGATCGTGTGGGTATAGAAGGTGTCGTCATTGCCTCCGATATCCTCGAGATGGATGCGCTTGCGGGAGTCAACTTCATCCAGGGCGATTTCACGGAAGACGCTGTGCTGGAGTCTATTCTGGCCACGTTGGGCAAGCGCCCTGTGGATCTGGTGATTTCCGATATGGCGCCCAACATGAGCGGCATGAATGCCATTGACCAGCCCGCCGGAATGTATCTGGTCGAGTTGGCGCTGGATCTAGCGCGTCAGACGCTAAAGCCGGGCGGCAGCTTCCTGGTCAAGATATTCCAGGGCGAGGGCTTTGATGCCTACCTGAAGGACATGCGCACCAGCTTCAACAAGGTGGTCACGCGCAAGCCTGATGCCTCGCGTACTCGCTCACGTGAGGTCTATCTGCTGGGGCAGGGCTACAAGAGGTGATCAAGTGCAGGTGTCTATTTCTGTCTGATAGGGGCTTCATCGCCTGTTCAGGCAGGCTATGACATGCTTGTCCATACTGGCCTCATTGCGTATGGATCGAACCAAGTTGATTTTCGATGCAGGCTGACTATCGACTGAATAGTCTGACGTCGGCCTTTAAGCAATGGTTGCCAGCCCCCATCTGGTGTAGTGTCGATAAAATATGGTCTTGAGCACGATGGCCGGTGACAGGTCGGTAGCATAGGAAAACAATGCCGATACTGGCAGGTAAGCAAGACAATGCACGGCAAGCTTTGAGTGGCTCGGTGGGGAGAACGGCGCGTTGCGCCGGTTGATACCTTCGCAGGCACGATCAGATAGCATGGCAGGCCACCACAAGACGGCAGTCCGGTTTTCGCGGCTTGCCAAGACAGATTCATGCAATGAGGGTGTCCCCTTGAACGACATGGCGAAGAACCTGATTCTCTGGTTGATCATCGCGGCAGTCCTGCTGACGGTGTTCAACAACTTCAGCGTCGATAACTCGCCGCAGGCGATGAACTATTCACAGTTCGTCCAGCAGGTGCAGAACGACCGGATCAAAAGTGTGACCATTGATGGTTACACCATTGAGGGTGAGCGAGCTGATGGCTCAAACTTCACCACGATCCGGCCGTCGGCGTCCGATCCCAAGCTGATGGATGACCTGCTGTCCAACAAGGTCGAGGTCATTGGCAAGAAGCCGGAACAGCAGTCGCTGTGGACACGACTGTTGATCGCCAGCTTCCCGATCCTGATCATTCTGGCTATCTTCATGTTCTTCATGCGCCAGATGCAGGGCGGTGGTGCAGGCAAGGGCGGGCCGATGAGCTTCGGCAAGTCCAAGGCCAAGCTGCTGAGTCAAGACCAGATCAAGACCACCTTCGGTGATGTCGCGGGCTGTGATGAGGCGAAGGAGGATGTCGAGGAGCTAGTCGACTTCCTCAAGGACCCCAGCAAGTTTCAGCGCCTTGGCGGTCAGATTCCACGCGGCGTGTTGCTCATAGGTCCGCCGGGTACAGGTAAGACTCTGCTTGCCAAGGCCATCGCCGGTGAAGCCAAGGTGCCGTTCTTCAGCATTTCTGGTTCTGACTTTGTCGAGATGTTTGTCGGCGTGGGTGCTTCCCGTGTCCGTGACATGTTCGAGCAGGCCAAGAAGCAGGCGCCGTGTATCATCTTCATCGATGAGATTGATGCTGTAGGTCGTCAGCGTGGCTCTGGCATGGGCGGCGGGAATGATGAGCGCGAGCAGACGTTGAATCAGCTGCTGGTCGAGATGGATGGCTTTGAGGCCAACGATGGCATCATCGTCATCGCTGCGACCAACCGCCCTGACGTGCTTGATCCGGCGCTGCTGCGTCCGGGCCGCTTCGATCGCCAGGTCATGGTGGGCCTGCCGGATATTCGCGGTCGTGAGCATATCCTTGGCGTTCACCTGCGCAAGGTGCCGATGGGTGATGATGTCGTGCCGGTCAATATTGCACGCGGTACGCCAGGCTTCTCGGGTGCTGATTTGGCTAACCTCGTCAACGAGGCTGCCTTGTTCGCGGCACGTCGCAACAAGCGTCTGGTCAGCATGGAAGAGCTGGAGCTGGCCAAGGACAAGATCATGATGGGCGCCGAGCGCAAATCGATGGTCATGTCCGAGAAAGAGAAGCGCAATACGGCTTATCACGAGTCTGGCCATGCCATCATCGGTCTGGTGATGCCAGAGCATGATCCGGTCTATAAGGTTTCGATCATTCCTCGCGGCCGTGCGCTGGGCGTGACGATGTTCCTGCCGGAAGAAGATCGCTACAGCTTCTCGCGCCAGCAGATCATCAGTCAGATCTGTTCACTGTTCGGTGGCCGTATCGCTGAAGAAATGACATTGGGCCCGAATGGCGTCACCACTGGGGCTTCCAACGATATCAAGCGTGCCACTGAGCTGGCGCACAACATGGTCGCCAAGTGGGGCCTCTCCAGTGAGATGGGCCCAATCATGTACGACGAGGACGAGTCTCATCAGTTCCTCGGCGGCTCGGGCCAGGGGGGTGGCAAGCTGAAGTCTGGCGACACCACATCGCGTCTCGATAAAGAAGTGCGACGTATCATCGACGAGTGTTATGCCAAGGCGCAGCAGATTCTTGAAGAGAATCGCGACAAGCTCGACGCCATGACTGAAGCGCTGATGACATACGAAACCATTGATGCAAGCCAGTTGGCTGATATCATGAAGGGCCTTACGCCGAAACCACCGAGGGATTGGGAAGACCCGTCCAGTGGCAGTGGTGGTTCAGCTACACCAGTGGCGCTAGAGAAGCCTGTGGCTGAAGCACCACAGGATGATAGCGAGGACGAGGATGATGATGCACGTCGTCGTCCCTCTGATCCTCTAGGCGGCCCGAGCGGACACTGAGCGAGACATTGGCAGATAGGCCTCGGTAGGCAGTGATTGAATTGTGCTGCTGACACACAACAACGCCCAATCGGTAACTCCGGTTGGGCGTTGTTGTGTGTGGGGCTGCTGGAGAGTGTTGTGGTGATTACGATAAGGCATTGAGCTGCAAGTCTTATAAAATTGGCTGAGGGTATGAGAAGGGGGATCTGTCGAATGGCTCATAACTATCATTGAGCAACCTCAGTTAATTGAGGTATCGATAGTGAAATGTCTGAGCGGATAGCGTTGCCATCTGCTGACGCCCCATGTGGCGGGCATTCCACGCCTTGCGCGTGTTGAGCTGGCTCTTTAAAGTGGGTGCCCGCTTCTCTCTTGGAAGGGCAGTTACATCGCGAGTGAGCCCTACTAGCCAGCATGGATAGTCATGACCAATTCAGCCGCTTTGCCATCTCACGAGCCCTTGGTGCGCCACGTTGCGCTGCTTGATTGTGGTGGCCGGCCGCTCGACCTTTCTCGCCCGCGTGTGATGGGCATTCTCAATGTCACGCCAGACTCTTTTTCTGACGGCGGACGTAGTACTTCGGCAGGGAATGCACTGCGCAATGCTGAGCAGATGCTGCTCGATGGCGCGGCAATGATTGATGTCGGGGGCGAGTCCACCCGACCTGGTGCCACGCCGGTCAGTATCGATGAGGAGCTGGATCGTGTCTGTCCTGTCGTGGAGCGGTTGGTGAGTGAGCTGGGCGCTCTGGTGAGCGTTGATACCAGCAGTCCCGAGGTCATGCGCGAAACGGCGAGGTTGGGTGCCGGCATGATCAATGACGTGCGTGCGCTGCGCCGAGAAGGTGCGCTCGAAGCCGCCGCCGCCAGCGGCCTGCCCGTCTGCTTGATGCACATGCGTGGTGAGCCGGGCAGCATGCAGCAGGACACCGACTATGCGCAGTCGATCGAGGATGAGGTGAGCGAGTTTCTCGCCACTCGCATCATCGCCTGTGAAGCCGCTGGAATTCCGCGCCAGCACCTGCTGCTTGACCCCGGCTTTGGTTTTGGCAAGTCACTGGAAGATAACCTGCGCCTGTATCATCGCATGGCGCAGTTACACGAATTCAACCTCCCGCTGCTGATCGGCACATCACGCAAGAGCATGATCGGCAATGCCCTCGGGCGTGCGGTGGAGGATAGGCTGGCTGGCAACCTGGCACTGACGGCGCTCGCCGTTCGTGAAGGAGCCCGGCTATTACGCGTTCACGACGTGGCCCCGACTGTCGACGCTGTCGACATGGCCTGGGCCGTGCTACAGGAAGGCACGCAATAATGAGTCGACGTTATTTTGGTACTGATGGTATCCGCGGCACGGTTGGGGAATTCCCCATCACGCCTGACTTCATGCTCAAGCTGGGCTGGGCGGCGGGGCGTGTCTTTGCACGTCATGGTCGCGGCAAGGTTCTGATCGGTAAGGACACGCGTATCTCGGGCTACATGTTCGAGTCGGCGCTGGAATCTGGCCTCTCTGCGGCAGGCGTCGATGTCTCCCTGCTCGGTCCGATGCCGACACCCGGCATTGCTTACCTTACACGCACCTTCCGTGCGGACGCAGGCATCGTGATTTCGGCCTCGCACAATGCGTATCCGGACAATGGCATCAAGTTCTTCTCGGCGGCCGGCACCAAGCTGGATGACGCGCTGGAAGCCGAGATTGAAGCCGAGCTTGAGCGTGATATCGAGATCGTCGGGCCGGATCGCCTCGGTAAGGCCTCGCGCATTCAGGATGCTGCTGGTCGCTATATCGAATTCTGTAAATCCACTCTGCCGGGGCGCCTTGGGCTGTACGGCATGAAAGTGGTGTTGGATTGCGCGCATGGTGCGACCTACCACATCGCGCCCAATGTCTTCAGAGAGCTAGGGGCTGATGTCAGTGTGATTGGGGGCGAGCCCAATGGTCTCAATATCAATCAGGGTGTCGGCTCAACCCATCCGCAGGCACTGCGTGCGGCGGTGATTGAGCAGGGTGCCGATCTTGGTGTGGCCTTTGATGGTGACGGCGACCGCTTGATTCTTGTCGATGCCGATGGGCGTGTCATTGATGGTGACGACATCCTGTTCATGATCGCGCGTGATCGTCATGAGCGCGGCGTATTGGGGGGAGGGGTCGTCGGTACGCTGATGTCCAACTTTGGCCTCGCGGCAGCGCTGGAAGGTCTTGGTATTCCCTTTGAACGTGCCAAGGTTGGTGATCGCTATGTCATTGAGCGCCTTGAGGCCAATGGTTGGCAATTGGGCGGCGAGTCGTCTGGTCATATCGTGTGTAGCCATATTCAGAGTACGGGTGACGGTATCGTCTCCGCGCTGCAAGTGCTGGCGATCATGGCGCGCGAAGAGTGCACTCTCAGCGAGCTGCTGGTAGGTCTCGAGAAGGCCCCGCAGGCACTGATCAATGTGCGCCTTGCACCGGGCTGCGACAACAAGGCGTTGATGGCAGCGGATGCCGTACAGGCCTCCGTGGCTGAGGTCGAAGCGACATTGGGCAATGAGGGTCGTGTGCTGTTGCGCCCCAGTGGCACCGAACCGCTGATTCGTGTGATGGTCGAAGGGCGCCCGCACTTTGATGTTGAGGCGCTGGCCGGTCAGATCGCGGCAACGGTCAAATCCTGCATGTGATGATGCTGTAATGTGCTCCGCCGATGATATCGGTAATAGGGCACCGACAGAGGGTCAAAATGACAGGCGCCAAGTGCGCCTGTCGTCGTCTTTGGCCCTTCGCAAAGGTGCGCTGGCAGGGACTGTCAGGGCTTGACAGCGACTGACAAGGTTGTCAGTGAGTGGCGCCTCCATTACCATCCTCGCACTGCTCATAAGGGGGAAGCGCATGCGTACACCGCTGATTGCCGGTAATTGGAAGATGAATGGCGACCTTGCCTTGATAGACGAGTTCGCTGGTGCACTAAAAGAAATGGCTCTCCCGCAGGGAGTTCAGATCGCCCTGGCGCTGCCTTTCCCCTACCTGAGTGTTGCGCGCGAGCGTATGCCGGCCGCTGTGATGCTCGGCGCCCAGACACTAAACCCTGCTGGTTCCGGCGCTTTTACCGGTGAAGTCAGTGGGCGAATGCTCAAGGACGTAGGTGCGTCGCTGGTACTGGTGGGCCACTCCGAGCGGCGTAGTCTGTACGGCGAGGATGATGCGGCTGTACTGGCGCGTGTCGAGGCTGTGCTGGACGTTGGCCTCACGCCAGTATTGTGCATTGGTGAAACGCTGGAGCAGCGTGAAGCGGGTGATACGGAGCGTGTCGTACTGGGTCAGCTTGAAGCAGTGTTCTCTGCGCTCTCTGCGGAAGTGCGCCAGCGTCTGGTGGTTGCTTATGAGCCTGTCTGGGCTATCGGTACTGGGCGTACGGCTTCACCGGAACAAGCGCAGGCTGTGCATGCGGCTATCCGCACGCGCCTTGCAGGGTGGTCCGCATCGCTCGCTGATACGATGCAATTGCTGTACGGCGGTAGCATGAAAGCTGCCAATGCCACCGAGCTGCTTGCGCAGCCGGATATCGACGGCGGTCTGGTGGGCGGTGCCTCGCTCCAGGCCGACGAATTCCTAGCCATTTGTCAGTCTGCAGGTTGAATCTCATGCAAGTAGCCGTTCTGATGGTCCATGTGGTACTCGCGGTCGCGTTGATCGTGCTCGTCCTTCTTCAGCAGGGCAAGGGAGCCGAAGCTGGTGCTTCCTTCGGTGGAGGGGGAGCTTCCCAGACCGTATTCGGGTCCAGCGGTAGCGGTAATTTCCTTGCGCGCTTTACGGGTGTTCTGGCCGCGTGCTTTTTCGCGACCTCCCTGACGCTGGCCTGGTTCGCCTCTGGCGACAACCAGCCGTCAGTGGAAGCCGGTATTCCGGATGCTACCGTGATCGAGCAGCAGAAAAATTCACTGCCTTCGCTTGACGACGCGGATGAAAGTGTGGAGAATGCGTCGCCAGTGCTTGAGGAAAGCGGCAACGCAGACCAACCAGCACTCTAGAGAATTCAAGGCGTTATAGGTTGAATTCTTCCGGGTAACGCCTCAGGCGATACCCGCCCCCGTGCCGAAGTGGTGGAATTGGTAGACACGCTATCTTGAGGGGGTAGTGACCTTATGGTCGTGGGGGTTCAAGTCCCCCCTTCGGCACCATCTGTTAGACCGATTGGCAGTCAGGACGTAACATTGCACCGTGAAAAGATGTCATTCCTTGACCTAATTTTTTGGTGACAGTAAAATCGTTCGACTATTGTTGCGGGGTGGAGCAGTATGGTAGCTCGTCGGGCTCATAACCCGAAGGTCATCGGTTCAAATCCGGTCCCCGCTACCAAGTTTCTTGAAAGGCCCCTTCCTATGAAGGGGCTTTTTGTTAGCACCAGTGCCAATCAGCCACCTAGCTCTCTTCTCTACTCCCGGTCAGGTGCCTGATGCAACTGCTGTAGGAGCCTCGTCTGTGTCAACCAAGGACGCTGCGCTTAATGCGCTTATCGATCCAGTAGTCTCTGCCCTGGGCTTCGAGCTTTGGGGTATCGACTATCTCTCCCAAGGCAAGCAGTCCCGTCTGGTGATCTATATCGACCATGCCGATGGCATTACCGTGGACAACTGTGCAAATGTCAGTCGTCAGGTAGGTGCTGTGCTGGATGTCGAAGATCCAATCACCGGTCAGTTCCAGCTTGAAGTATCTTCTCCAGGTCTGGATCGTCCGCTGTTCACGCTTGATCAGTATGAGCGCTACATCGGTCATGTAGTGGCACTGCGACTTCGCCAGGCCTTCGATGGCCAGCGCAAGTTCCAAGGACTGGTGACAGGCACCGAAGAAGGTGATGTCGTGATCCGGGTCGATGAAGAAGAATACTGCTTTCCCATTGAAAGCATCGACCAGGCACGCGTCGTGCCACAGTTCAAATAACTGACGTTGTCGGCACACCGCTCGCTTTGCGAGCTCGAGTCGATGCGCAAGGACAGGTTTCTGGCGAGGCAAAGTCATGAGCAAAGAGATTCTGCTGGTCGTAGACGCCATCTCCAATGAGAAGGGCGTGCCGCGGGATGTGATTTTCGAGGCCGTCGAGGCGGCATTGGCTTCGGCTTCACGCAAGCGATTCGATCAGGAAGAGGCGGATATCCGCGTCAAGATCGATCGTGTCACCGGTGACTATGCGACTTTCCGTCGCTGGACTGTCGTCGAGGATGATGAATTCGAGACGCCTGATTACGAGATCAAGGCCAGCATCGCGGAACAGCGCGAAGAGCCGTTGGCACTAGGTGTTGTGGTCGAGAAGCAGATCGAATCCGAAGCTTTCGGTCGTATCGCTGCACAGACTGCCAAACAGGTGATCGTGCAGAAGGTGCGTGAGGCAGAGCGTGCAGAAGTTGTGCGTCTTTATGCTGAGCGCGAAGGTGAGCTGGTTGCGGGCATTGTCAAGAAAACGACACGTGATGGCTTGATCATCGATCTGGGTGATAACGCCGAAGGCTTCTTGCCGCGTGGCGAGATGATTCACGGTGAGCGCTACCGCTTGAACGAGCGTGTTCGTGCACTACTGTGGAAGGTTGACTCTGAAGCTCGTGGCTCTCAGTTGATTCTGTCGCGTACGCGTCCTGAGCTGATCATCGAATTGTTCAAGATCGAAGTCCCGGAAATTGCCGAGCAGCTGATCGAGATCAAAGGCGCTGCTCGTGATCCGGGCTCGCGTGCCAAGATTGCGGTCAAGAGCAACGACAAGCGCATCGATCCGATCGGTGCCTGTGTCGGCATGCGCGGTTCGCGCGTGCAGGCAGTATCCAATGAACTACGCAATGAACGCGTGGATATCATCCTGTGGGATGACAATCCTGCCCAATTGGTCATCAACGCCATGGCGCCGGCTGATGTCGGGTCCATTCTGGTCGACGAAGACACCCATTCCATGGATGTCGCTGTCGCCGCGGACAATCTGGCTCAGGCCATTGGTCGCAGCGGTCAGAACGTACGTCTGGCCAGTGAGCTGACCGGTTGGTCGCTCAACGTCATGACCGAGGCGGAAGCCGAAGGCAAACGCGAGCAAGAAATCGACAGCTTTGTCGAATATTTCATCACTCATCTCGAGATTGAAGAGGATCTAGCCCGTGTCCTGGTGGACGAGGGCTTCACCTCTCTCGAGGAAATCGCCTATGTCCCGCTCGAGGAAATGCTCGAGGTTGAGGGCTTTGACCAGAATCTGGTCGAAGAGCTGCGCGCTCGGGCCAAGGATGAAATGCTGAATCTCGCCATCGCCACCGAAGAGCAACTGGACGGCGCTCAGCCGGCCGAAGATCTGCTCAGCATGGAAGGCATGGAGAGTCACTTGGCATACATCCTGGCCAGCAAGGGTATTGTCACTATGGAAGACCTTGCCGAGCAGGCCATCGATGATCTGAAAGACATCGAAGGTGTCGACGAAGAGCGAGCAGCGGCGTTGATAATGACCGCCCGCGCGCCCTGGTTCGCAAGCGAACAGTAACTAGGTCACGGGCTCAGGAGGGTCGTAATGTCAGAAATGACAGTCAAAGAATTCGCCAAGAAGGTGGGCCGCGAGTCAGCCCGTCTACTAGAGCAGATGCATGAAGCCGGTCTGGCGCACAAGTCAGAGAACGACGGCGTGTCTGAGGTCGACAAGAAGAAATTGCTTGATCACCTCACCAAGAGTCACGGCGGTGGCGCTGCACCGGCAGCACCCAAAAACCGTATCACCCTGACCCGCAAGACCAAGTCGCGCATCAATACGGCTGGCGGTCGTGGCAAGTCCATCGAGGTGCAGGTGCGCAAGAAGCGTACCTACGTCAAAGATGGCGAAGAGCAGGCAACTGATGCTCCGGCTGCTACTGCCGCTGCTGAAGCACCGGCCGCCGCTGTGGCTGAGAAGCCTGCGGCTGCTCCGGCTCGCGAAGAGCGTCGGGACGAGCGTCCGCGTCAAAGCGCACCGGCTCCGACTGCTGCTGCGCCTGCCGCCGCTGCACCGGAAGTCAATGCGCCGCCGAAAGAGCCGCGTGGTGATGCACCGCGTCGCGCCAAGGCTGCGCCGCGTGATGAGTCGCGTGATCGTCGTGAAGCCCGTGAAGACCGTAGTGAGCGCAAGCGTGGCGGGACCAAGAAGGTCAAGCGTGCTGAGCGTCGCGGTGGTCGTCGTGGCGGTCGCGATAGCAACCGTCAGCCGCCGAAGCCGGTTCAGACCTTTGTGCGTGAAGTCTCCATCCCTGAGTCAATCTCAGTGGCGGATCTCGCGGACAAGATGGCCGTCAAGGCAGCTGAAGTGATCAAGACCATGTTCAACATGGGCGCTGCGGTCACTATCAACCAGACGATTGATCAGGAGACCGCAACCTTTGTGGTCGAAGAAATGGGCCATACGCCCAAGCTGATCAAGGATGACGCACTCGAGACAGCTGTTCTCGAAGGCATCTCCTACGAGGGCGAGAAAATTACTCGCGCTCCTGTCGTCACCGTCATGGGTCACGTTGACCATGGTAAGACCTCGTTGCTGGATTATATCCGTCGCACCAAGGTCGCTACCGGCGAGGCTGGGGGTATCACCCAGCACATCGGTGCTTACCATGTCGAACACGACAATGGCAACGTCACCTTCCTCGACACTCCGGGCCACGCGGCGTTCACCGCCATGCGTGCCCGCGGTGCCAAGGCGACTGATGTCGTTATCCTCGTGGTAGCTGCTGATGATGGCGTGATGCCACAGACCATCGAGGCGGTTGAGCACGCCAAGGCCGCGGGTGTCCCGCTGGTCGTGGCTGTCAACAAGATCGACAAGGCTGGTGCTGATCCGGATCGCGTCAAGAATGAGCTGTCCCAGCACGGCGTCATCTCTGAAGAGTGGGGCGGCGACACGCAGTTCATCCACGTGTCTGCCAAGACCGGTGAGAACATCGATGCGCTGCTTGAAGCCGTATTGCTGGTCTCCGAAGTGCTAGAGCTCCAGGCTGTGCCGTCTGCGCCAGGTAAAGGCGTTGTGGTTGAGTCGCGTCTCGACAAGGGCCGTGGCCCGGTCGCGACCGTCCTGGTCCAGAACGGTACTCTGAAGAAAGGCGATATCGTCCTCGCTGGCCTGCATTATGGTCGTGTGCGTGCGCTGATCAATGAGCTTGGCAAGCAGGTCGATTCTGTTGGTCCGGCAATGCCGGTCGAGATTCAAGGCCTGGGTGGCACTCCGGATGCCGGTGAAGAATTCACCGTGGTCCCGGACGAGAAGAAGGCACGTGAAGTCGCCAACTTCCGTCAAGGCAAGTACCGTGAAGTGCGCCTGGCGCGTCAGCAGAAGGCCAAGCTGGAGAACATGTTCTCCCAGATGGGCCAGGACGAAGTGGCCAAGGTCAACATCGTCCTCAAGGCAGACGTGCAGGGGTCGCTGGAAGCCATTCGTGGCGCGCTGGAAGAACTGTCTACTGACGAAGTCAAGGTCGCAGTGGTCTCTTCCGGTGTCGGTGGTATCGCCGGTACTGATGCCAACCTGGCACTGGCTTCTGAAGCCATCCTGGTCGGCTTCAACGTTCGTGCCGATGCCTCTGCCCGTGAGATCGTCGAGCGTGAAGGTCTGGATCTGCGCTACTACAGCGTCATCTACCAGCTGATCGATGAGGTCAAGCTGGCCATGACTGGCATGCTGGCTCCGGAATTCCGCGAGCAGATCGTTGGTATTGCGGAAGTGCGCGATGTCTTCAAGGCACCGAAAATCGGCGCTATCGCTGGTTGTATGGTCGTCGAAGGCAACATGTATCGCTCCAAGCGCATCCGTGTACTGCGTGACAACGTGGTCATCTATGAAGGCGAGCTGGAATCTCTGCGTCGCTTCAAGGATGACGTCAACGAAGTCCGCAATGGCATGGAATGTGGTATCGGCGTCAAGAACTACAACGACGTGCAAGTGGGCGACAAGATTGAGGTGTTCGACCAGATCCAGGTCGAGCGCACTCTCTGATAGCGTCCCTGCGAGGAGATATCACGGATGCGTGAATACAGCCGTACTGACCGCGTAGCGGACCAGATTCAGCAGGAACTCGCGCTGTTGATTCAGCGCGAGGTCAAGGACCCGCGCCTTGGCATGTTGACGGTCAGCGCCGCCAAGGTCAGCCGCGATCTGTCCTATTCCGATGTCTATGTGACTCTGCTGGGTGACGACAGTCCGGAACGCATCAAGGAAAACCTCGCCGTGCTAAAGCGCGCGGCAGGTTTCCTGCGTTCTCAGCTTGCGCGCACCATTGAGCTGCGTCACGTGCCCGAGCTGCGCTTTCATTACGATGAAAGCGTTGTTCGTGGCCATCACCTGTCTTCACTGATCAACGATGCGGTAGCAGATGACCGTAGACGCAGTGTCGAGCGTGGTGATGAAGACAACGAAGATGGTGCCTCGGGCACCACGCCGGACGCCTGATGGCGCGTCGTCGTCGCGGCTTGCCGATTGATGGCGTTCTATTGCTGGACAAGCCCAAGGGCATGTCCAGCAATTACGCGCTTCAGAAGGCCCGTCGCCTCTACCAGGCGCAGAAGGCCGGTCATACCGGTACGCTCGATCCCATGGCGACTGGCTTGCTGCCAGTCTGCTTTGGGGAGGCGACCAAGTTCTCCTCACATTTACTCGAGGCGGATAAGGTCTACCGAGCACGAATCAAATTCGGTCAGGACACGGATACCGGAGACGCCGAAGGCACGGTGATTCGCGAGCGGGAAATTCCCGACGTCACGGATGCTGAGCTTGAGGTCGTACTGGACCGTTTTCGTGGTGAGATCGATCAGGTACCGCCGATGTACTCCGCGCTCAAACACCAAGGCCGTCCACTCTATGAGCTGGCGCGCCAAGGCATTGAAATCGAGCGTGCAGTCCGTCGCGTTACCATCTACAATATGGCGCTTCTTGCACGGCACTCCGATGGCATCGAGATCGAAGTGGCGGTCAGCAAGGGTACCTATATACGCAGTCTGGCCGAGGATATCGGCGAGGTGCTGGGCTGTGGAGCTCACCTCACGGTACTGCGTCGTCTGAAGACAGGTCCCTTTACGGGAGATGCCATGCTGGACTTCGAGCGCCTTGAGGCGCTTGCGGATCAGCAGGCACGTGAAGGTGTTCTGTTGCCTGTAGATATCTTGCTCGATCATCTTCCGCGTCTCGACATCAGTGTCGACATGGCGTGGCTGATATTGCGCGGTCAACAGGCAGAGACGGCGACAGGAACGCTTGAAGTGGACTCCGTGGCTCGGGTGTATCGGGATCAGCAACTGCTCGGGCTGGTTCGGATTGTGGCGGAGGGTGTTATTGCCCCTCGCCGACTGCTCAGCACTGCCGTGGAAGCGGCGGCTGGGTGAGCGTTCATTGCGGCCCGTCCGCAAGCCGCATGAAGACTGCAAATATGCGTGGTCTTCGACATTTCTTATCTATCAAGCATATTGCTTACTGGAGAGACAGATGGCACTTACCGCTGAGATGAAGGCTGAGATCGTTACTGAATTCGGCCGTGGCGAGAACGACACCGGTTCCCCGGAAGTTCAGGTTGCTCTGCTGAGCGCCAACATTGATGGCCTGCAGGGTCACTTCAAGGCCAACAAGCAGGATCACCACTCCCGTCGTGGTCTGATCCGCATGGTCAACCAGCGCCGCAAGCTGCTTGACTACCTCAAGCGCAAGGACTTCGAGCGTTATACCGCTCTGATCCAGCGTCTGGGTCTGCGTCGCTAATAGGCGATGTTGCCGCCATGCATTTCGGTGCATGGCGGGCCCCCGGTGGGCACAGGAAAACCGGCAATGCCTGCGGGCGTTGCCGGTTTTTTTGTGCCCGGATGTCATGTCCACTGACCGGTAACTTATATGCTGCTCTCTTCGCTACAGCCCGTATGCAGCGGGGGATGAGGCAGCTTTCCATTGCCTGCGCCACGCTTTACCATGTGCGCCAGACATCGATGACTATCAGAAAAGGACATGCGCCGTGAATCCGGTTACTCACAGCTTCCAGTACGGTAATGACACCATCACCCTCGAAACTGGCCGTATTGCGCGCCAGGCGACTGGCAGTGTCATGGTGACCATGGGCAACACCTCCGTGTTGTGCACCGTCGTTGCCAAGAAGTCTCCGAAGCCAGGTCAATCCTTTTTTCCGTTATCGGTGCATTATCAAGAAAAGGCCTATGCGGTTGGCCGTATTCCTGGCAGCTTCCTCAAGCGTGAAGGGCGGCCAAGCGAGAAAGAGACACTGACGTCGCGTTTGATCGATCGTCCAATGCGCCCCCTGTTCCCGAAGGGCTTCATGAATGAAGTTCAGGTGGTCTGTACGGTGATGTCAGCAGAGCGCAATGTGGATCCAGATATCGCTGCCTTGATTGGCACCTCAGCAGCACTAAGTATCTCGGGCGTGCCGTTTGCCGGCCCGGTCGGGGCAGCGCGTGTTGGTTTCAGTGAGGAGCGCGGCTACTTCCTGAACCCGGGGCATTCTGAACTGACTCACTCCGAACTGGACATGGTCGTCGCTGGGACCGAAAAAGCGGTACTGATGGTGGAGTCTTCGGCACATGAGCTGCTGGAAGACGAAATGTTGGGCGCAGTGCTGTTCGGCCACCATGAGATGCAAAAGGCCATCACTGCCATCGAGTTGTTTGCCGCCAAGGTGAACCGTCCCAAGTGGACGTGGGTAGCACAGATGCCTGACAGTGTATTGGTCGAGGCGCTGGAGCGTGGTTTTTCTGCACAGATCGGCGAAGCGTATCGCCTGACCGACAAGATGGTGCGCCAGGAGGCTCTGGCAGTACTCAAGGCTCGCGCTATTGAAGTGCTGGCCAATGAGCATGACGCGCGCTTTGAAGCTGCTGCGATCATGAATGCCTTTGCGGCACTGGAAAAGCGTATCGTGCGTCAGCGTGTCATTTCCGGTGAACCGCGCATTGATGGGCGTGATGCGCGTACCGTGCGTCCGCTGGACATCGAGATTGGTATGCTGCCGAAGGTACATGGTTCGGCACTATTCACACGCGGTGAGACCCAGGCCATCGTGGCGGCCACACTCGGGAATACGCGTGATTCACAGTTGATCGAGGGCTTGTCTGGCGAGAAGCAGGATCGCTTCATGCTGCATTACAACTTCCCGCCTTACTGTGTGGGCGAGGCGGGTTTCATTGGCTCGCCCAAGCGCCGTGAGATCGGTCATGGTCGACTGGCGCGTCGTGGTATCGAGGCGATGCTGCCTTCGATGGAAGATTTCCCTTATGCCATTCGCGTCGTATCGGAGATCACTGAGTCCAATGGCTCAAGTTCGATGGCCTCGGTGTGTGGAGCTTCGCTGGCACTGATGGATGCGGGTGTACCACTCAAGGCACCGGTGGCAGGTATCGCCATGGGCTTGGTCAAGGATGCGGAGGGTGTCGCTGTATTGACCGATATCCTGGGTGACGAGGATCACCTGGGTGACATGGACTTCAAGGTCGCGGGTACCGCACATGGTGTGACGGCATTGCAGATGGACATCAAGATCGAAGGTATCGACGAAGAGATCATGGAGCAGGCGTTGGAGCAGGCGCTGGAAGCTCGCCTGACCATCCTTGCCCAGATGAACGATGTGCTCGCCGTGAGCCGCGATAATGTCTCTGATAATGCGCCGGCGATGCTGTCGTTGAAGATTTCTCCCTCCAAGGTGCGCGACGTGATCGGCAAGGGTGGTTCTACCATCCGCAAGATCTGTGAAGAGACGGGCGCCAACGTCGATCTCGATGATGACGGCAGTGTACGCATCTACGCTGAGCATAAGGCGCAGGCACGTGCGGCGGCAGATTTCGTGGAAGGCATCATCGCCGAGGCCGAAATTGGCAAGCTTTACGCGGGTAAAGTGGTGCGTATCGCTGATTTCGGCGCGTTCATTACCTTCATGCCGGGCACCGATGGCCTGCTGCATATCTCACAGATTGTCGATGAACGCGTCAATAATGTGCGCGATTATCTTAATGAGGGTGATGAGGTCGTGGTCAAGGTGCTCGATATCGATAACCGTAATCGCGTCAAGCTATCGCTGAAAGAGATCAGTGAAGATGAGAAGGCAGTGTTTGCTGCCGAGCAGGCCGCAGCCAAGCTCGCTGAGCAGACAGATAGCCAGTAAGGCTTGTGTAGGGCTTCTTGTGTTGCACACCTTGTGCAGCTGAGTACCCACAAAAAAACCCCGCCAGTCATACTGGCGGGGTTTTTGTTTATCTCCCTCCCACATCCTGTGAAGGTAGGAGAGAGTGGCTCACTGTTTGGCGATCAGCTGCGCTCGATGGCCAGCGCGACACCTTGGCCGCCACCGATGCACAACGTAGCCAGGCCTTTCTTGGCATCACGCGCAATCATCTCGTGTACGAGAGAGACAAGAATACGGCAGCCGGAGGCGCCAATCGGGTGGCCGAGGGCAATTGCACCGCCATTGACGTTGACCTTGGCGATATCCCAGCCGAGTTCCTTGTTGACGGACAGTGCCTGGGCTGCGAAGGCTTCATTGGCTTCAATCAGATCAAGGTCTTCCAGGCTCCAGCCGGCTTTCTCGAGGCAGCGACGTGTTGCCGGAGCCGGCCCAATGCCCATGATCTTCGGATCAACGCCGGAGCTGGCATAGGCCTTGATGGTCGCGAGAGGCGTAAGGCCAAGTTCGCGCGCCTTGTCAGCAGAGCACAGCATGACCACCGCCGCACCATCGTTCAGTGAGGATGCGTTACCTGCGGTGACAGTGCCTTCTTTCTTGAAGGCAGGACGCATGGCGGCAAGCTTTTCAGCAGTCGTCCCCGCACGCGGGTTCTCGTCGGTATCGAAGACGACGGGATCTCCCTTGCGCTGCGGAATCTCGACCGGAACGATCTGGCTCTTGAATCGGCCGGCCTCAATGGCAGCGCAGGCTTTTTGCTGAGAGGCAGCGGCGAAAGCATCTTGTGCTTCACGGCTGATGTCGTACTTCTCGGCCAGATTCTCGGCAGTAACACCCATGTGGATATCATTGAAGGCATCCCACAGGCCATCGTGAACCATGGAGTCAATCGCCTTCCAATCCCCCATGCGCTGCCCATTGCGTGAGTTGGGCAGCAGGTGTGGAGACATGGACATGTTTTCCTGGCCGCCCGCCAGAATCAGGTCGGCATCGCCACAACGAATGGCCTGAGTTGCCAGATGCAGTGCCTTGAGGCCGGAGCCACAGACCTTGTTGATCGTCATCGCCGGTACGCCTTCCGGCAGGCCTGCCTTGATGACCGTCTGACGTGCCGGATTCTGGCCACAGCCGGCGGTCAGTACCTGGCCGAGAAGGACTTCATCGACCTGATCACCGCTGACGCCAGTACTGGCGAGGATATCCTTTATGACATGAACGCCTAGGTCCACGGCGGAAATTCCGGCCAGGCTACCGCTGAAAGCACCAACGGCGGTACGGCGGGCTGCTACGATCACCACATCTTGCATCTGAATGCTCCTGTGCTCTGGCGAGACTATCTGAGTCAAGGAGCTGCAATGGGTGCGGACAGATAGCGCACGCATCATGCAGCCCTGCTGATATCAGACTCCAGCATAAGGCAGTGTTGTGCAATGCGGCAATCGTCAAAGATCTTCCGAGATGTCAGCCATTTGCCACAGCGAGAAGGCGATGTTCTCAATCTTTCTAGTCGAGAAAACGATTGGATAGGAGGGGGAGGGCCGCAGTCAGCGGACAAGGTAAGCATAATGCAAAACGCCAACCCTGCTGTTGAGCAGAGCTGGCGTCAAGAGGGGCTCAGATAGGGCGGTCGAGCTTCAGGCCATTTGAACTGGAATGGCATTGGCTGTGTGACTTACCTCATTGCCTTCCATGAGATAGACCATGGAAGGCTTGTGAGACGCCAGTTCACTTTCAGCGTAATTGGCAAAGGCACAGATGATCACGCGATCACCAACATCGGCTTGATGTGCGGCTGCGCCGTTCACGGAAATGATTTTCGAGCCTTCCTCGCCACGAATGGCATAGGTGGTGAAGCGCTTGCCGTTATCCACGTTGTAGATCTGGATCTGTTCGTACTCACGGACCCCCGCCATGTCGAGCAGGTCGCCATCAATGGCGCAGGATCCTTCGTAGTTGAGTACGGCATGAGTCACGCGGGCCATGTGCAGCTTGGCCTTGAGCATGATGGCTTGCATCGGTATTCCTCCAGGAAAAGCGCCGCCAACCCATGAAATGAGTATGGCTGACTGGCAGGCAGACAGCGCAGTCTATGCATATTTCAGGTTGTCGGCAGGACGACCTTCAGGTTGTCGAGCAAGCGTGTACGACCTAGATGAGCGGCTGCCAGGATAATGGCTTCACATCCGTCACCCGTGATGGGGCCGAGATCTGACGCGCGGCGCAATTCGAGATAATCCGGCTTGAAGCCACTTTCGCTGATGGCGGCGAGCGCCATGCGCAAGGATGCCGCAGGTTCGACACCACGCTCCAGCTGTACCTTCAGTGCATCGAGACACTGTTTGAGTCGTGGTGCGACCTCACGCTCTTCCGTGCTCAGATAACCATTGCGTGATGAGAGTGCCAGACCATCCTCGGCACGCACGATGGGCACCCCCACGACGTTGATGCCCAAGTGAAGGTCTTGATTGAGCTTGCGAATCACGGCGAGCTGCTGGAAATCCTTCTCTCCGAAACAGGCGACATCAGGACGTACCAGATTGAACAGAATGCTGACGACTGTTGCCACGCCATCAAAATGGCCCGGGCGCCTGCCGCCACATAGTCCCTCAGAAACGCCAGGCACCCGTAGGTTGGATAACCCATCGCGCCCTGCTGGATAGAGCTCATTCGTGGTGGGCGCGAAGAGTAGATCGCAGCCTTCAGACGTCAGCGCGCGCTGATCTGCCGCGAGCGTCCGTGGGTAGCTGTCGAGATCTTCCTCCGGGCCAAACTGCAATGGATTGACGAAGATGCTCGCGACGACCAGATCGGCATGACGACGTGCTTCGCGAACCAAGGAAAGATGGCCGTCATGCAGATTGCCCATGGTCGGCACCAGCGCAATGCGCTGTCCGGCCTGGCGCGCCGTGATGAGACGTTCGCGCAGTTCACTGACGTGAGTAAGAGTCTCCATCAGAAGCCGTGCTCCGGTGCGGGGAAGCTGCGCGACTTGACGGCTTGATGATAGGCGGCGAAGGCCTCCTGTACGCTACCGGCATCGGCCATGAAATTCTTGACGAAGCGCGGCTTACGGCCGGTAGTCAGGTCGAGCATGTCGTGCATGACCAGAATCTGGCCATCCACGTCGACGCCAGCACCGATGCCGATGACAGGTACGCTGACGGCGTCACGCACCTGGTGTGCGAGCTCGGCAGGCACACACTCGAGCAGAATGATGGCTGCACCGGCAGCTTCTAGCGTGCGGGCATCTGCGATGATCTGTTCGGCTCGCGCATTTTCACGCCCCTGCACCTTATAGCCGCCGAAGGCATGTACATGCTGCGGTGTCAGTCCCATATGCACACAGACCGGCACGCCACGCTGGACGAGTGATGTGACCGCATCTGATAGCCATGCTTCACCTTCCACCTTGACCATCTCTGCGCCAGCACGCATCAAGCGAGCGGCGTGGTCGAGCAGGATATCGGTGCTGGCGTTGCTCATGAAGGGAAGATCGGCCATCAGCAGGCTGCCTTGCTTGCCACGCGCGACAGCTGTCGTGTGATAGCAGATATCGTCGATAGTGACAGGCAGGGTGCTGGTGTGGCCCTGAAGGACCATGCCGAGGGAATCGCCGACCAGTAGCACTTCAATACCGGCATCACCGGCGAGGTGGGCAAAGGTGGCGTCATAGGCGGTGAGGCAACTGAACGTCTCACCATCAGCTTTGAGACGGCGCAGGGTGCTCAGGGTGACGTTTTTCATCAGGAAGCGTACTCGTTGCGGCGCGTATAGCGCGCCTGCCCGTGGCGTCGAGCAGGCACTATCACCAAGTAGGCCTGAGGAGCAGGCATATGGTGGCACGGCCGGTGTTACCAGAAAGTGTTACCGCGCAGCCTAAAGTGGGCGTAACGGTAACAGAGTGGCGAAACTCTACTCCTGAGGCCCGAGCGGGAGCAAGTCGTCACCTTCAACCCGCTGAGCCAGCATCTCGAGATTTTCATTGCTCAATGAAGACAATTTCTGAGGACCAAGCAAGTCAGCAAGAGGGCGCATCACGAAACCACGATTCAGCATTTCGGGGTGGGGAACGACAAGGCGAGGAGTGACGATGGAGCGATCATCAAACAATAGCAGATCAAGATCCAGCGTCCGTGGTCCCCAATGGCGTAGGCGCACACGACGATGCTGCTGCTCAAGTGCTTGCAGCTGATCCAGCAGTGCGAGGGGAGACAGGTGGGTATGCAGCTCGGCAACGGCATTGACGTAGTCGGGCTGATCCTGGGGGCCGACCGGCTTGCTGGCATAAAGACGCGAATATCGCGTGCAGTCAGTCAGCGGTAGCCGATCAAGGGCCTCAAGTGCGCGCTCAAGTTGAGCGCGCGGATTGTCGAGATTGGCCCCCAGGCCGATCAGAGCAGTCGAAATCATGCGGGTTTCCTGCTCAACTGCCTAGCCCTGTCCGCGACCATTGCGCCGGCGCTTGCCGCGACGTTTGACGCCGACCGGCTTGCTGCCTGCGGGGCCTTCATCGGTGACCAGCTCGATCATCGAGACCTGAGTGCGCGCGTCGACTTCCTGGAAGTCGGTCCACCACTTGCCCAGTCCATGTTCGATCTCGCCAGCAAATTCCCGCAGTAACAGGAAGTCGTAGGCGGCACGGAAACGTGGATGCTCGCGAGTCTGGAAGGCGCGCTTGCCACGACGACGCGGCAGCTTGGCCTGCATATCCCAGATCTCGCGCATCGGAATGCTGAAGCGCTTCGGGATGGAAGTATGGTTGAGCTGACGCGCGATAGCCTGTTGAGAGGCTTGGTGGGCTGCCGGAATTTCTGGCAGACCACTTTCGATCAGCTGGTCAGTCCGTGCCTTGACACCTGGCCATAGCAGTGCGGCATACAGGAAGGCAGGTGTGACTGGCTTATCTTCGCGAATGCGATCATCCGTGCTGGCCAGTGCCTTCTCGATGAGCGGCATGGACCAGGAATAATGCGCAAAGCTCTCTTCTGTTTCCGGGAAGAGCATCTGGAACAGGCCAAACTCACGCAGTAGATGGAACGTTTCCAGTGCGTAACCCGACATGAACAGCTTGAGAACTTCCTCGAACATGCGTGCTGGCGGAATCTGCAGTAGCAGCGGGGCCTGCTCGTACATGGGCTCGGCAGTCGCTTCTTCGATGTCGAAATCTAGCTTGCCGGCAAAGCGCACCGCACGCAGCATGCGTACCGGGTCTTCGCGATAGCGGGTATCCGGATCACCGATCAAGCGAATCATGCGTGCTTCGATATCACGCACGCCATGCGCCCAGTCGTGGATCGTGAAGTCCGATACGTCGTAGTAAAGCGCGTTGATCGTGAAGTCGCGGCGAAGCGCGTCCTCCTCGATGGAGCCCCAGACATTATCGCGCAGCAGCATGCCATCTTCCGACTGCTGAGTGTGCTGAGTCGGCGTGCTATCGGCAGGCTTGCCGCGGAAGGTAGTGACCTCAATCACCTCGCGTCCGAAGCGTACATGCACGATGCGGAAGCGGCGTCCGATGATGCGAGCATTGCGGAACAGCTCGCGGACTTGTTCTGGCGTGGCGCTAGTCGCGACGTCAAAGTCCTTTGGGCGTTCACCAAGCAAGGCATCACGGATGCAGCCACCGACCAGATAGGCCTGATAGCCACCACTCTGCAGGCGATAGAGCACCTTCAGCGCATTTTCGCTGAGTTGGCGGCGGGACACGGGATGCTCATCCCGCGGAATCACACGCAGGCTGGGCAATGAGGCCGCGGGCGCGTCAGTTGCATTGAAAAGCGTCTTCAAGCGGTCACCGGGGCGTTGTAGAAAGCGGGTAAATCCTTTAAGCATGCAGCGATTCGACTCGTGCGTGGCAGGCCGCCCAGTGTAGCTGAGGGCAGATACCTTGGCAAAGCGCCGGTCTGCCTATATGGGCCGACTCTGCACTTCAAGGTGCCGGAAAGGTAAAGAATTACCTCTCTAGCAAGGAAAAAGGGAGACCGATGACTCGGTCTCCCTTGCAGGTAGAGTACACGCATCCTTGAGCGGATGTTCTTTTTCGTGATGGCGCATCGCCCTGAATACGGACCACAGTCACTAATCAATTCAGACAGATCATATTATTGTTATCTGGCTGTCTGTTCGGTGACCATCTCGTATTCAAAACAATCTTCCATTCACCGACGGCTGAATAGCCTCCCCCCGATAATTATTGTTGTTTCGGGGGTGATCCGGGAGTCGAGCTTCTTGTTCTTGTTGGCGCTCGAGGCCGGATTCGTCGCGTCCTGGTCAATAGATTCCGGACTGCCGATATCTTGTTGTTATTGGTTCGGCGGATGATGACCTGCGGCCGCTTGTTCTTGTTGTGGCTCTTGCCATCTTCCAACGTGGTTGGCTGAGGCATGTAGATCATCATCAATGTCACTCGCTCGACGGGTATTGTTCTTGTTGGTGTCGAGGGTTTTCGAAGCATTGCGCAATGTTGTTTTTGTTGGACGCGCTTCGTATTTCCGGTTGTTCTTTTTCTTGACCGTAATGTTGCATCGGATGTGCCACATCTTAAAAAAAACTCGCAATTCAGTCATTTAGACATAGGTAGCTGAGACGTGAGGTGTATAGCGAACTGAGGTGTTACCTGACGTGGCCATTACTGCGCTGGATAGGGTCATGGTTTGGGGTCGATGGTAACAATTGGTGCGAAGGTCTAAAGAAGTTGCTTGCAAGCTAATGATTGAACACGGTTTTTTGCCTGCGATCCGACACTAAAGTCTAGCGATGCGAAGATAGGATGCTGAGTCGGGAACGAAAATTGGCGCCGTCTGACGGCAATTGGCCTCTGGAGAGGCACCCAGATGGTGCGTCTAGCCTGCTGAGACAAGACTGATGAGCCGTGCGAAGGCGATTTCAGTCGACGACGCGCTCAAAAGCTGGGGGCTGGAAAAAGAGTGCATGTTTCAGGCCTGTGGGGTACTGCGACGACCTTTTCTGCGTGGAATGCCCAGGCGCTGGCGTCGCTCCCACAGGTTTTTTCGACTGATGCCGAGGCGTCGTGCCAGTTCTGTCTCGCTCATGTGATCTTGATGCTCAAGCACGAAATGCTGGAAATAATCTTCCAATGACAAATCTTCCTCTTCGCTATCATCGCTGACGACCGCCAGGTTGCTGCGTGACACTTCCGAGGATGTTGACGCAGCCGGTTTGCCAGTGGAAGTGGATATGTCGGTAGTTGAGGAGGTCGCCGCGGTGCTTTTCTGTCGAGCGTCATCACTATCAGTACTTACCATGGGGGAGAGGCGAGACGCCTCCGGTGGCAAGCCTGAAGGGCCGCGTAGCCCAAGGTCCTCGGGGGCTATGATGCGCCGATCTGCGAGAATGACGCCGCGCTCCAGAGCATTTTCCAGCTCACGAACATTGCCAGGCCATGCGTAGTGGTGAATCTCCTGTCGTGCACGCTGGGATAAGCGCATGCCATCACGACCATGTTTGCGTGCAATGCCATCAAGTAGATGTTCGGCCAGTACCAGCACATCATCGCCGCGTTCACGCAGAGGAGGCAGATCAATCTCCATGACATTGAGGCGATAGTAGAGATCGAGACGAAATTCACCGGTGCCGGATAGCTGATGCAGATTGCGATGTGTGGCCGCGATCAGGCGTATATCCACGTAGCGAGTCTCGATTGCCCCTACACGGCGAATCTCGCCCTCCTGAAGGACACGCAGCAAGCGTGCCTGCGCGTCCAGCGGTAACTCGCCGATTTCATCCAGGAACAGCGTGCCACCATCTGCGGCCTCGATCAGGCCGGTGCGCGAGCTGGTCGCGCCGGTGAAAGCGCCTTTCTCGTGTCCGAATAGCTCAGATTCGATCAGCGTCTCGGGTATGGCAGCACAGTTGACACAAATGAGTGGCGCTTGATGACGATCGCTCTGACGATGAATTGCACGTGCGACCAGTTCCTTGCCAGTGCCGGATTCGCCCAGTACCAGGACGGTGACATTGGCGGGCGCGACCTTGCGTATGCGTGTGTAGACCTGCTGCATGGCGCGGCAGTGGCCAATCATCTCTATGGGCTGGCCAGTCGCTCCGCAATGGCCTGATGGCCGCAGTGAGGGCGGTATCACGGAGGGTGACGGTGGCGCAGCGTCTCGTGGCAGTTCAAGTGCCTCACGAACGCTACGCGTAAAGACATCCTGATCAAAAGGCTTGGTGAGGTAGTCAATGGCACCGGATTTCAGGCTGGCAATGGCGGCATGCAGGCTTGGTGTGTCTGCCAGCAGGATGACTGGTGCCGGGCAGCTTGCCTGAATGATGGGCTTGGCATGCTCACCAGCCAGTGCGATATCGCAGATCACCAGTGCAAAATCAGCCGGCACCTGGGTGAACGCGTCTTCAAGTCCATTGGCCTGAACGACGCCATGCCCTTCGCGCTCCAGCAGATGTTGCAATGTATTGCGCGTGGCACCTTCCTTTTCGACGATCAGAATCCGGGCCATTGAGTGGGGTCGCTCGCCTGATGAGAAGTATGAGGGAGTGAATCTTGCCTGTTGAGTCTGTCTTGTTCACTCAGGGGAGGCAATCCGACAATCGTGGCTGTCAGAGCACGATTGTCAGAGTGCGAGCTTCAGAGTGCGAGTCTCAGGGCACGGCTGTCAGAGATGAGTTGCCGCACTCAGCGTCGGCGTCTTGCCGATGGCCGCGAGTGACCAGCGGGGGATGGCATGGCCTAATTGTTCTTCGGGGCTGGCTCCTGCCAGCTCTCTCGGCGGATCTTGGCCGAGTAGCTCCAGAGTGTGATGCAGCCGCTGGCGGATAGCGTGCGGTGATTCCGGCAGCGCAGGCGCCAGGTTCTGTTTGGAAAGCTTCTGGCCGTTGTCTGCCGTGATCAACGGGAGATGGGTCAGTCTCGGCATGGGAAGCCCGAGCGCCGCTTGAAGCAGGCGCTGCCAAGGGCTGTTATCGAGCAGGTCCAGTCCGCGGACCACGTCGGTAATGCCTTGATCTGCATCATCCACGATGACGGCTAGCTGATAGGCCCACAGGCCATCTCTACGCTTGAGTATCACGTCGCCAAGGGTGGCGAGATCCAGTTGTACGTGACCTTGCAGGCGATCCTCCCATCCTGCGATCGCGGTATTCCCCCCCCATTGTTCCGCTGCTCGAATGTCGAGTCGCCATGCATGTGCTTCCGCAGGTGGCGTGCGGCGGGTACGACACCAGCCTGGATACAGCGGAAAGTCGCGCCATTGCTTGCGTGAACAGACGCAGGGGTAGACGACGCGACCGAGCTTGAGCTGCTCAAGTGCTGCTGCATAGGCGTCATGGCGGCGGCTCTGATAGCGCACGCCGTGAATGATATCGTGCGCATCGTTACTGGCGTCCCACTCAAGGCCAAAGGCCTCCAATTGACGCAGGATGGTATCGGCGGATCCGGATGGACAGCGAGGTGGGTCGACATCCTCGAGACGTACTGACCAGTTGCCGCCGTGGTGGCGGGCATCGAGATAGCTGGCGACAGCGGCGAGCAGAGAGCCAGCATGCAGTGGGCCAGAAGGGGTAGGAGCGAAACGGCCACGGTAGGCGGTAGACATCGGGAGGGCTCCGGCATCCGTCATGATTGGCTATTTAAAGAAGACGAACGCATACGGGCACCGCTCCGAGGAGGGTGCCCGTATGGGAAGTCGTACCGGTGGCGAACCACTGGTACTCCGGCAACAGGGCTTAGCGGCCCAGCTGCTTTTCTTTCAGCTCGGCCAAGGTCTTGCAGTCGACGCACTGGGTGGCGGTCGGACGTGCTTCCAGGCGGCGAATGCCAATCTCGACACCACAGGCGTCGCAGAACCCGTAGTCATCTTCATCGATATTATCGATGGTCTCGTTGATCTTCTTGAGCAGCTTGCGTTCGCGATCACGCGTTCTCAGTTCGAGGCTGAAGCCTTCTTCCTGAGTGGCACGGTCCGCCGGGTCAGCATAGTTGTTCGCATCTTCCTGCAGGTGGCGTACGGTCCGGTCGACCTCTTCCATCAGCTCCTGTTTCCAGTCCAGCAGGATCTGGCGGAAGTGCTCCAGCTGCTTTTCATTCATGTATTCTTCACCCGCTGCCGGCTCATAGGGGGTGAATTTCTTAAGCGCTTCCGGCTTTGTTTCAGCTACTGACATGGGACCGCCTCATTCCGCAGGTGACTTGGGCCAGCGACAGCTTGATATGCTGTCTCCTTGGCCACGGCGAGGGGGCTGTCCTGACTGCTGCCCTCGCGAGAAGATCAGCTTATTTAGCGTAAAAGTGACAAGTTTGCAACACCTCTCCGACGATAGTCGGTAATGGTTGAGATGTGCTGACCTTGGTAAAGCGGATGATTTTCGTGTTGATGAGGGGTGGGAATAAGGGCGCGACGGCGCCTAGAATGGGGCTCAAGCCTTGAGGAGTGTTGTCATGCAGTTTGCTCGCCGTGTCGAATCTGTCGCCGCCTTTCGGGTGATGACATTACTGGAAGCTGCGCAGGCGCGCGAAGCTTGTGGCCATGATGTTATTCACCTTGAAGTCGGTGAGCCGGACTTCCCCACGCCCGCACCAGTCATCGCTGCTGGTCAGGCTGCTCTGGCGGCGGGTCAGACGCGCTATACCCCGGCCTGTGGCCTGCCGGCATTGCGTGAGGCGATTGCTGCCGATTACGCGCGCCGCCACGGTGTGACGGTCTCGCCGTCGCGCATCATCGTGACTCCTGGAGCCTCCGGCGCGCTGCTATTGGCGACGCTGCTATGTGCTGAGCGCGGTGACAGCGTACTGATGGCAGACCCCACATATCCGTGCAATCGTCACTTCATGGGACTAGCTGATGCGCAACTGGATGTGGTGCCAGTCAATGCCGAGAGTGGCTGGCAGTTGACCGCTGAGCTTGCCGACGAATATTGGCGCGACAATACCCGCGCAGTGATGGTGGCATCGCCCTCCAACCCGACCGGCCATGTGCTGTCACCGACGCAGCTGGAAGAACTGGGTGACTTGTGCCGCGCGCGTGGCGCGCATCTGCTGGTGGATGAAATCTATCAGGGGCTGACCTACGGCGTCGCGTCGCATACTGCATTGGCAGACTGTCCGGATGCCTTTGTGATCAACAGTTTCTCGAAGTATTTCGGCATGACAGGCTGGCGGCTGGGCTGGCTGGTTGCACCGGAAGCTGCTGTCGAGCCGCTTTCTCGGCTAGCGCAGAATGTTTTCCTCGCCGCATCCACGCCAGCACAGTACGCCGCTCTAGCGGCATTCACGCCGGAGTGTGAAGCAGAGCTTGAGCGCCGTCGCCATGTGCTTGAAGGGCGCCGTGAGGTGCTTCTCGAAGGCCTCGGTCGGCTTGGGTTGGCGCCCTTGGTGCCACCGCAAGGAGCCTTCTATGTCTGGCTGGATATCAGTCACTTGAGTGATGACAGCGAAGCATTCTGTCGTGCGTTTCTTGAAGAGGAAAATGTCGCCATCACACCGGGCACTGACTTTGCGTTAGCCGAAGGACATCGCCATGTGCGAATCGCTTTCACGGCCGATGAAACGCGGCTTGTTGAAGCATTGGCACGATTTGAGCGTTTCCTCGCTCGCCGAGCTGCCCAGTGTGACGGGGCGTTGGCATGAGGATGTTGGCATGAAGAGGGCGGCCTGATGATTCTGGAGGGGCTATATCGCGGGCGGCTACTGCGCCGCTATAAGCGCTTCTTCGCTGACGTCGAGTTGCTTGAAGGGCCGCGGGCCGGGGAGGTGGTCACGGCACATTGCCCGAATACCGGCTCTATGCGAGAGGTATGTGTGGAGGGCTGCGATGTGTGGCTGTCGCCCTCCGACAACCCCAGACGCAAACTCGCCTGGACATGGGAGCTGATTCGACTGCCACTCGATCCGCCAGGGATTCATGGTCAACGTGAGGCGTTGCTTAGTGTGCATACAGGGCGTGCCAATGCACATGTCGAGGCGGCATTGCGGTCAGGCGATCTGGCGGTGCTCACGCAGTGGGGGCTTGCAGGCTTTGCACGTCTCGAGCGCGAGGCGAAGGTTGAGGTGATGCCCGCGGGTAGCGAAACGCTGGAGCGCTCGCGGCTCGATTTCTTGATGTGGCCGGTAGAAGCCGGTGCGGCCTCCACTTATCTGGAGGTCAAGCAGGTGACGCTGCGTGAAGCAGATGGCCACGGCTACTTTCCGGACTCGGTCAGCGTGCGTGCGCGTCGCCATCTGGCCAGTCTGGCCGCGTTGGTGGGGGCGGGTCATCGCTGCGTGCTGGTGTTTTGCGTTGCTCATGATGGTATTGAGGATGTCGCGCCAGCAGCGCACCTTGATCCAGGTTATGCACAGGCTTTTGCTGAAGCGCAGGCGGCCGGTGTCGAAGTATTAGCGCTAGGCATGCAGATTCAACTAGCGCATTACGAAGGGGGGATAGGGCAGCCATTGTGGCGCGCGCAGATTGCATTGACGCGAGCATTGCCACTGCATTCGAGCGTGCTCGAGGCTTGATGGCGTGGCTTCTTTACGTATCAGCCCTCTTATTGTCGTCCCACAAGATAAGATAGTGCTGATCTTCGCTATTCTCGGGCCTGTCGCCGCTCTGTCGTATCTCTACGCGTAGCGCGGCGAGTTGCTCACCTGGACAGGGGCCGCTCACGCAAACGCCGTGCTGAGGCTCGAAGCAGGCTTGGTGACGATGACACAGGATCAACCCGCCGGTGGCATCCATGTAAGGGTCTTGCTGACTGCCATGCCCATCGCGCTCAGCAATCAGCCGGCTACCGTGATGTGGGCAGCAGTCCAGATAAGCGTGCGGTCCATCCTCCAGCATGACCAGGAATGCCGCGCGGCCATCTTCAAGTTGCAATGCGCAGCTCTGCCCGACAGGCAGCTCAGGATACGGCAGAATCAATTGCGGCATCTGCTGCACGGACTCCAGCGCCCGGCATTCCTGTGTCGAGCCAAGCAACGTTGAGCGGCGTGATGGTGGGCTTTCGGACATGGAGTGGCTCGCATCGGTTATCATTCTGGGACAGTATGTTTTCTTGTGCGTTTTACCGTTTCCTTCACGTCTGGTCATCTTCATGTCGCTATTTCATCGCTCGACTTCTCATCGCTCTGCTCGTGATACCGCTTCCGGCATCAGTCGTCGTCAATTGCTGGCGGGGATGGCGGTGTCTGCTGGCGGACTTTCGCTGCTGGGTAGCTCGCTTGCTCGTGCAGCTGATCAGAGTGCGGTGGGGCCATTGCCACCATTACCTGCCTGGCATGATCCCAAGGCATCGCATCCCTTGCTCGGCAGCATCCTTGTTGCCGACGGTAATCGTCGCCTGTCGCCGGGCGCGCTAGTCGATTGGAGTCAGACACATCCGCGGGTGCTGCTGGGAGAGCATCACGACAATCCGGATCATCATCAACTGGAACGCTGGTTGATCGAGGCACTGGCGACGCGCAAGCAGCTGGGCGGTGTGGCGCTGGAGATGCTCGATACCACTCAGGATGCAGCACTGTCTTTGGTTAACCGTACCTCGCTCGCCGTGGCAGGTCTTCCGGATGAAGAGTTGAAGCAGCTGCTGGCATGGGATGAACGCTGGACCTTCACTGACTATGCGCCGCTGGTGCGCAGTACGCTGGATAGCGGCATCCCTCTCTCTTCAGCCAGCCTGTCAGCGACACAGATGCATGATGCCATGGCGCCCGGGCAGGCAGTGCTGGCCTTGCCAGAAGCTGTGCTGCGTCTACAGCGAGAGGCACTTGATGAGGGGCATTGTGGTTTGCTGCCGCCAGAGCGCTTGGATGCGATGTTGCGTGGCCAGTTGGCGCGTGATCAGCAAATGGCAGAACGCCTGGATGCATTGACGTCCAATGATGCCACTGCGCTGTTGGTCTGTGGCAGTGGCCATGCTCGTCGTGATATCGGTGTGCCGCGCTGGCTGGACGGAAAGGCATTATCCGTAGCGCTGATGCCAGTGGCTTGGGATGACAATGGCCAGGCATTGACGCGATTGGAAGACTATTTGCCCGAAAGCGCCGGTGCAGCCCCCGCCTATGATCTCGTGTGGTTCACGCCGGCGCGAGTGGTGCTGGATGATGCCTGTGCGGGCTTGCGTGAAGCGGGCGAGACCTCTGCTTAACTGAGTGCTCGTTGAGCATAAGATGTTGATCTGATCGGCGATGCTCAGACATGAAAAAGGCACCTCCAGTGGAGGTGCCTTTTGGGTTCTCTTGTTGCATGCAGTTCTTTACGAGCCGTGTCCTGGCGCTCTGGTGTTCGATACTTCCCAGGGGGCGCCTATTCACCGTTCAACTGTTGCTTTGAGTATCAGTGCCGGTTGGGGGCATTTCGACAGTAGACGTGCTTTCTGCGCGACGCCGAGTGGCCTTTTGCGGTATTGACTCATCCTGGCTGTCGTTGCTGCCGGGCTGTTCACGGAAGCGGTCTTCGATATAGGTAATGCGTGTGCGTTCATGTGGGACCGGCTTGAAGTCGGCGTCGACACTGACAAGCACGATACGGTCGATGGTCAGAATGCGCTCGCGGGTAATCTTGTTGCGGATCTCGACGCACAGTGAGATGGAGGTGCGGCCGAAGTCGCTGGCGGTAATGCCTAGCTCGATGATGTCGCCCTGGCGTGCGCTGGAGACGAAGTTGATCTCCGACATGAACTTGGTCACCACACGGGAGGTACCTAGCTGAACGATGGCGTAGATGGCGGCTTCTTCGTCTATCCAGGCCAGTAGGCGTCCACCGAACAGGGTGCCGTTGGGGTTGAGATCTTCGGGCTTGACCCACTTGCGGGTATGGAAGTTCATGCGCTCTCTCCTAGGGATGGCGATGCATCTTCACCGGAAGTGCGGGTCGCGATCCTCTGCTGCGTTTACCCTGAAAGTATATAGACTTTAGTTGTGAGTGTCTGTCATCGCCGAGATAGCCCGGGACTATCGGTCGAGGATGGGCGTCGATGAGAATTCACGGGCGAAAGGATGAGGGGGCGAGAGAATCCGTGGAGGAATGACGCACAGAGGCCGGCAGAAAGATCCTGCCGGCCTCTGTGATGGGGCGGGTAAGCGCAGTGCGCGGGCGCCTGGAAAGAGCTAGCGCTCTAGCGGTGCGAAGTTGTCGCGACAGACACGGAAGATGGCGACTTCACCGAATAGATTCGGCCACCAGGTCGCCGCCCGGTGTGGCTCATGATCACCATTGCCAACCGCGCGATCGATGATCTTGAGGCCCTGGTCACGGCATAGGCGCTCGAAGTCAGCAAAGGTCGATAGATGGATGTTGGGCGTGTCGTACCAAGCGTGCGGGAGTGACTTGGAGACGGGCATGCGTCCCTTGAGTCCAAGGTGTAGACGATGGCGCCAGTAAGCGAAGTTGGGGAAGGTGATGATGGCTTCTCGCGAGACACGCATCATCTCCTCCAGTGCTTTGTCCGGGCGCTTCAGCACCTGCAATGCTTGAGACATCACCACACGATCAAAGGTGTCGTCAGCAAAGTTGGCCAATCCATCATCGACGTTCTGCTCGATGACGTTGACGCCGCGTGCGACACAGGCATTGATGTTGTGTGGGTCGATTTCGAGTCCATAGCCGAACACCTGCTTCTGTTCTGCCAATGAGGCCAGTAAGGTGCCGTCGCCACAGGCGAGATCGAGTACGCGCGCGCCGTTTGGAATCCAGTCGTGAATCTGGGCGAGGTCGTTACGCATGGGCAGTCTCCTGCGCGTTAGTGCGACGTGCGGCCGATTCACTGCGGGCCTGGTCATGTGCGCGCGTCAGGAAGTTGCCCAGCACTGTCTCGTAGCGCTGACCCGGTAGCAGGAAGGCATCGTGACCGTGGGGGGAATCAATGTTCGCGTAGCTGACGGATTTCCCCGCATGAATCATGGCATTGACCAGCTCGCGAGAGCGCGAGGGTGCGAAGCGCCAATCGGTCGTAAAGCTGACCACAAGTATCGGACAGCTGATCGGTGCCATGGCGGCAGCCAGATTGTCGTCGGCGCGCGCGGCAGGGTCGAAGTAATCCAGTGCCTTGGTCATCAATAGGTAGGTATTGGCGTCGAAGGCAGTAGAAAAGGTATCACCCTGGTGGCGTAGATAGCTCTCGACCTGAAAGTCGACATCGTAACCGAAGTTGAGACGGTCTTGACGGAGGTCGCGGCCGAACTTGGTGCCCATCGAATGCTCGGAAAGATAGGTGATGTGACCCACCATGCGAGCCAGCTTGAGACCGCGCTTGGGTACGGCATTGATCCGCGCATACCAGCCATCATGAAATTCAGGATCAGAGCGGATGGCCTGACGCGCGACCTCGTTGAAGGCGATGTTCTGCGCCGAGAGTTTCGGCGTGCAGGCAACGATGGCGACATGGCCGACCCGCTCGGGGTGGTCCAGCGTCCACTGCAGGGCTTGCATACCGCCTAGCGAACCGCCGACCACCGCCGCGAAGCGTGTGATGCCAAGGCGTTCGGCAAGGCGCTTCTGGCTCTCGACCCAATCCGGCACGGTCATCAACGGGAAGTCGGGGCCCCACTGTGCATTGGTGTCGGGGTTGATCGAGGTGGGACCGGTGCTGCCATGGCAGCCGCCGATGTTATTCAG
The DNA here is from genome assembly GCF_009796845.1 of Cobetia sp. L2A1. Classification (NCBI taxonomy): domain Bacteria; kingdom Pseudomonadati; phylum Pseudomonadota; class Gammaproteobacteria; order Oceanospirillales; family Halomonadaceae; genus Cobetia; species Cobetia sp. L2A1. The sequence goes on from NZ_CP047025.1 coordinate 186,729, forward strand.
CGAGATCACAAAGAAGCGTGCAGTGTCGATAGGTTTGCCGGGGCCGATATAGTCGTCCCACCAGCCAGGCTTGCGATCACTCATACTGTGATAGCCGGCAGCGTGGTGATGGCCAGTCAAAGCGTGGCAGACCAGGATAGCGTTGCTGGCGTCAGCGTTCAGCTCGCCGTAGGTCTCGTAGACCAGCGAATACTGTTCGAGGCGTCTGCCGCAGGCTAGCTCCAGCGGGGTATCGAAGTGGGCAGTCTGAGGCGTGACCAGACCGACCGAATCCGGGGGCAGGGAATCAGGCATCGTGGTGAAGGTTTCCAGCATCATGTCCAGCAAGAGTGTTCGGGCATGGCCCGTGTCCGGGGCGCGAAGCGCGGTGATGCGCCTTGTGGGCGTCTCTTGCACCGTAGTAGTGAAGGCTCCGGCCGAGGGCTTACTCTAGCACAGCGCTGCCCGAGCGTGAGCCAGCGAGAAGATACGGATACACAAGCGCCCGCAACGGAAATCCGTAGCGGGCGCTTGTGTATCTGGATGATGGGTTTTGCTTGCAGGTCTGACCTGAAGGTCTTAGCCGAAAGCGCTACGCAGCATGCCTAGTGACGGCAGAGTACGACTGACAAGACTGCCGAGCAGGTTGAGTGCGATGAAGACGAAGATCGGCGACAGGTCGAGCATGCCGATGGACGGTATTACCTTGCGCACCGGCTTCATGATCGGATCGACCAGCTGGTGGACGAGAATGGCACCCGGATGATTCGCCTTGGGGGAGACCCATGACAGGATGATCATCGCGATCAGTGCGAAGAAGTAGATGTTGATGATGCTATCGAGAATGGTGCCCAGTGCCGTCAGTGCAATGAAACTCACCGGTAGCATGCCACCACCGAATAGTGCGCCAATGGCGACCAGTACCAGGCAGACTACGATGAAGGCTGCGGCGAGTGTCGCGATGTCAAAGCGGCCCATCGGACGCAAAATTCCCTGCAGCGGCGCCACCAGCGGATTGGTCGCCTTGACCACCGACTGGGTGACCGGGTTGTAGAAATCTGCGCGCGACAACTGCAGCAAGAAGCGCAGCATCAGTATGTAGACAAACAGCTGCAGCAGGATGGTAGTCAGCTGAAGTCCGATGTTACCCATAGCACCCATGGGGTTTTCCTTAAGACGGTGATAGTTGAGGGGCACGCACGATAATTACGCACGTTATACCGATAGCATGCCAACAAGAGATGAACAGCGCATGATGGCGTGTTCATCTCCGTGCTGCCAGTCATTGGCGTTGGGTTATTGGTCCAGCTCTCGGGCCATCTCCGCGGCACGTACGCTGGAGGCCTTGGCAGCGCGCGCGACGATCTCACGCAAGTCATCATTCTCGAAACTGTTGATCGCGCGTTCGGTGGTGCCGTTCGGTGAGCAGACGCGGCGGCGCAGCTCGGCGGGGTCGTGCTCACTGGTGAAGGCCATCTCTGATGCCCCTCGCGCCGTCTGGATCGCAAGGCGCCGAGCCGTCTCGGTGCTCAGGCCCAGTTCGATGCCTGCTGCCTCCAGGGCTTCGATGAAGAGGAAGAAATAGGCGGGGCCAGAACCGGAAATACCGGTGACCGCTTCCAGCAGGCCTTCGTCCTCGACCCATTCGACGACTCCGACAGCCGTCAGCATGTCGTCCATCAAGGCGCGCTGATCTTCTGTCACCTGAGCGGTAGCGAACAGGCCGCTGGCGCCAACGCCGACCAATGAAGGTGTATTCGGCATGCAGCGAATAATGGCGAGATCTCCGCCCAGCCAGCGCTCGAGACTCTCGCAGGTAATGCCCGCTGCGACTGACACGATCAGTGGCTTGCGTGTCTGAACGGCAGCGACAAGTGCTTGGCAGACGTCATGCATCATCTGTGGTTTGACGCCCAGGACGACGACATCAGCGCGCGATACGGCGTCATCGTTATCTTGCGTGGTGCTGACACCATAACGCTTCTCGAGTGCATCAAGCGTCTCGCGGGAACGTGCCGTTGCAATGATATGGCTAGCGGGATAGCCGGCCGCGATCATGCCACCGAAGATAGCGCTGGCCATGTTGCCTGCACCGATGAAGGCAATCGTGCGAGGTGCTGAGGAAGTCTGACGAGTCATGCAGTGCTCCTGTTGCTAGGGGCTTTGAAAAGGCGCCGTCATTGAGGCGTGATGCCAGCCTCGAGGTTGCGAGAACACTGGCTGCCATCGAGACGAATACGATGGAGAGTCAGGATGTCGCGGAGTAGTCACGCGCACCAAAGATAGCCGTACCAAGACGGACTAGAGTCGCGCCCTCGTCGATGGCGGCTTCCAGGTCAGCACTCATGCCCATCGAGAGCGTATCAATACAAGCCTGAGGATAGCGTGCTTGCAGCTGATTCAGCATCTCATGTAGCTGGCGGAAGGGCGCGCGCTTCGTTTCTTCACTGGCATCAGGGCCACAAGGGGCCGGAATGGTCATCAGACCACGTAGATTCAGATTAGGCAGTGCCATGACGATATCGGCCAGTGCCATGAGTTCCTCGGGTGCGATACCAGCCTTCGAGGCCTCTCCGGAGACATTGACCTGCAGGCAGACATTCAAGGGATCACTCGCTGCGGGGCGCTGCTCGCTCAGTCGACGAGCGATCTTGTCACGCTCTACGGTATGTACCCAGGTGAAATGTTCGGCAATGGCGCGGGTCTTGTTGGATTGGATCGGGCCAATGAAATGCCATTCGATATCTGTCAGGTCTGACAGGGCCTGCTGCTTATCCAGCGCTTCCTGGAGATAATTTTCGCCAAAGGCGCGTTGTCCAGAATTCCAGGCAACACGTAGCAAGGAAGCCGGCTTGGTCTTGCTTACGGCCAATAGCTGAGCGGCATCAGTATTGCGTTTACATGTCTGTAATGCATTTTTCAGTCGAATGCGTGCCTCTAGGATACACTGAGTAACACTAGCTTCATCATCAGGGACTGTGGTCATGCGGCTCGGCTCCTGAAATTCACGGAATATCGTTACGATCAACGACGCAACGCGCTTCGGCTGTAGTATCAGACGATGAGCGTTCTGGTTTCACCATGATCGCGTCATCTGCCGAATGGTCAACGGTTCACATACACAAGATGCGTTTTTACAAGAGCTTCGGTCTTCGCGAGGGATATGCATGGATATTACCGAATTGCTGGCTTTTTCGGCAAAGCAGAACGCCTCGGACCTGCACCTGTCGGCAGGTCTGCCTCCGATGATACGTGTCGATGGTGATGTACGGCGTATCAATGTCCCGTCCATGGATGACAAGCAGGTACGGTCGCTGATCTACGAGATCATGAATGACAAGCAGCGTCGTGATTTCGAAGAATTCCTCGAGACCGATTTCTCCTTCGAGGTGCCTGGTGTATCGCGCTTTCGTGTTAACGCCTTTCATCAAGGGCGTGGAGCCGGTGCCGTTTTCCGTACCATCCCCTCTGAAGTGTTAACGATGGAAGACCTGGGGTTGGGCGAGGTATTCCGCAAGATGTGCATGTTGCCTCGAGGACTGATTCTGGTCACGGGGCCGACGGGGTCGGGTAAGTCGACCACGCTGGCGGCGATGGTCGACTATATCAACGAGAACAAATACGACCATATTCTGACGATCGAGGATCCGGTTGAGTTTGTGCATCAGTCCAAGCGCTGCTTGATCAATCAACGTGAGGTGCACCGGGATACTCATGGTTTTGCACCCGCCTTGCGTTCGGCATTGCGAGAAGATCCTGACGTCATTCTGGTGGGTGAGTTGCGGGACCTGGAAACTATCCGCCTTGCACTGACCGCTGCCGAGACTGGCCACTTGGTGTTCGGTACGCTGCATACGACCTCAGCAACCAAGACGGTTGACCGCATCATTGATGTCTTCCCGGGCGATGAGAAGTCGATGGTGCGCTCGATGCTCTCCGAATCACTGCAGGGGGTTATCGCTCAGACATTGCTCAAGAAAGTGGGTGGTGGCCGTGTAGCAGCACACGAGATACTGCTTGCAACGCCTGCCATTCGTAACCTGATTCGTGAGGATAAGGTGGCGCAGATGTATTCTTCCATTCAGACCGGCGGCGCGCTAGGTATGCAAACACTGGACTCCGCGTTGAGTCGTTTGCTAGCCGAAGGGCTGGTGACCAGAGAAGAGGCTCAGGCGAAAGCCAAAGGGCTCTTGAGCTGATGAATAGGATGCATAGAGGGTGGCGCGAAATGCTGTAGGTGTTGCCAGACCCAGAACGCATCCTCGTGGTGTTCATTGTTCGCGGGACGGTAATTTGAGAGTGATTTAACAGCGTGCATCGGGAAACGACTCATGACTCCTCATGAATGGCTGCAGGAACTCCTGCAGTTGATGGTCAGCAAGGGTAGCTCCGACCTTTTCATCTCTACCGGCACGCCGCCTCAGATGAAGGTCAATGGGCGCATGATCGCACTGGGCGACAAGAAGCTTGATGTTGATCAGGTGCGAGAGCTGGTGCTTGCTCCCATGAGCGATATGCAGCGCACACGATTTGAAGAAGAGCGCGAAGCCAATTTTGCGCACAGCCTGGCAGGGGTCGGGCGCTTCAGAATCAGTGCCTTCTTTCAGCGTAGCCAGATGGGCATGGTGATTCGTCGTATCCAGTTGACGATTCCGAGTCTGGAAGAATTGCGGCTGCCCGACATCATCAAGGGGCTTTCCGAGACCAAGCGCGGATTGGTGATCTTTGTCGGCGGTACTGGTGCCGGTAAGTCCACCTCACTGGCAGCGATGATTCAGCATCGAAATCAAACTTCCAGCGGGCACATCATTTGTATCGAAGATCCGATTGAGTACATCCACCCTCATCAGCGCTCCATTGTGACGCAGCGCGAAGTGGGCATTGATACTGAGTCCTTTGAGGTGGCGCTGCGCAATACTCTTCGCCAGGCGCCCGACGTGATCATGATTGGTGAGATTCGTTCACGCGAGACCATGGAGCACGCATTGACCTTCGCCGAGACAGGTCACCTGTGTCTGGCGACGTTGCATGCCAATAATGCGAATCAGGCATTGGACCGCATTATTCACTTCTTCCCCGAGGAGCGTCATGAGCAAGTCTGGATGGATCTGTCGCTGAATCTAAAGGGGATTGTGGCGCAGCAGTTGCTGCCGCATAAAAGCGGTGACGGTGCGCAACGCGTGCCTGCGATTGAAGTGATGCTGCGTTCACCTTTGATCGTGGACTTGATTCGCAAGGGTGCCGTCGTCGAGATCAAGGACGTCATGAAGCGCTCTCAACAGCTGGGCATGATGACCTTCGATAAATCGCTATATGCGTTGCATCAGCAGGGCTTGATTACTGAAGAGGTTGCATTGGCACATGCAGATTCTGCCAACGACTTGCGACTGATGATCAAGTTTGGCGATTCCGACAGTGCACAGGAGGCTCAGTTGGATGTCTTGAATGCGGCGAGTCGTTTCTCGCTTCAAGACGACGATGATTGATGGGTCAATAGGTTGATCAGCAGCGACACGTTGCCCGATGCAAGACTGCCGCTCCCGAGGCAAAGGGAGCGGCAGTCTTGCATCAGGTCGGTATGTCCTGGCGCTGTATTGAAGTGCAAGGTGCGATGAGTCGACTAACGTGCGTAGATGCCGCCCAGTACTCGCAGGCCGCGCGCACCTGTCACGCTGGGTAGATTGCCTGAACGACCTAACACGCGACGCGCTGCCAACCACGCAAAAGCGCCAGCTTCCAGCAGATCGGCATTCCAGCCCAGCTCTGCACAGCAAGTGATACGCGTTGATTGCGGGCCGTGTGCCAAGCGCTGCTCAAGCGCTGCGATCAATGCCAGGTTGCGTGCGCCGCCTCCACAAGGTGTAAGGGCAGGTAAAGGTATGCCTGTTTTCTCCAGACTGCGCGCGACGCTCTCCACTGTCAGTGCCAATAGTGTGGCCTGCACATCGGCGGGAGCTTCATTGCCTGAAAGGTATTGCTCCAGCCAGCCAAGATGAAAGTCTTCGCGGCCGGTGCTCTTGGGGAGTGGCTTGGCAAAATACTCCGCTGCCAGCAGGTGCTCAAGCACCCCGGGGATAACGTGTCCGCTGGCGGCCCATTGGCCATCGCGGTCAATGGGTGTGCCATGATGTCGAGCATGCCAGGCATCCAGCAGGCAATTGGCAGGTCCGGTGTCAAAGCCAATCACTGGCGCTCCTGAGTGCTGAGGTGGCAGCAAGGTCAAATTGGCGATGCCGCCGAGGTTCAGTAATCCATGCCACTGATCAGGCTGGCTGAAAAGTGCCGCATGGAAGGCGGGTGCCAGTGGGGCGGCCTGTCCGCCGGCGGCGAGATCACGTCGACGGAAATCACCGACGACAGCAATGCCGCACAGCTCGGCCAGCAAGCTCGGATTATCCAATTGGTAGGTATAGGGCGTAGCCTTTTGCTGTGAGTGAAAGCCGTGCGGACGATGCTCGATCGTCTGGCCATGACTACCTACCGCACAGATAGCCGCTGGCGTCAGTTGCTGTCGAGTCAGAAGCTGTCGTATTGCGCTAGCGGCGAGTTCTGCAAGTTCCTGCTCCGCCAAGGCAAGATCAGAAAAGCGTGCTTGATCGTCATGCATCAATCGCCACAAGCATTCACGCAGTGTCGCAGGGAGTGGCAGATCAAGGCCGTCGATGAAGTGGATCTGCTCTCTATCCATTGTGTGCGGCTCTATCTCGAGCAGAGCAATGTCCAGTCCGTCGAGGCTGGTGCCGGTCATCAGGCCAAGGTAAAGCGCCATTGAGAGATCTCCCGATCTATAGGGGCGTGAAGCTTGCGAGCATGAAACATGGGGGCAGGGGGTGCATGAGATACCCGTCATGCTAACATTCTCAGCCAACATGCCCCGCTACAGGGGGAGCAGCAACGGTCAGAGAGGGCAGGATGAGCGATAAGTCAGTAGTCGAAGCGCTGGATATCATCAAGCGCGGCACCGATGAGGTGCTGGTCGAGGAAGAGTTGGTCAGGAAACTCGAGTCTGGGCGCAAGCTTCGGGTCAAGGCGGGCTTTGATCCGACGGCGCCAGATCTCCATCTCGGCCATACGGTGCTGATCAACAAGCTGCGTCAGCTGCAAGACCTCGGGCATGAGGTCATCTTCCTCATTGGTGACTTCACCGGTCGTATCGGTGACCCGACAGGCAAGAGTGTGACGCGTAAGCCGCTGACCGAGGCAGACGTCAAGGCCAATGCACTGACCTATCAAGAGCAGGTCTTCAAGATTCTCGATCGCGAGAAGACGCGCATCGCCTTCAACTCCGAATGGATCAGCAAGCTCTCTGCCAGTGACATGATCGAGCTAGCGGCATCCAGTACCGTTGCGCGAATGCTCGAGCGTGATGACTTCGACAAGCGCTATACCGGCAATCAGCCGATCTCGATCCATGAGTTTCTCTACCCCCTGATTCAGGGCTATGACTCTGTGGCACTGGAAGCGGATATCGAGCTGGGGGGGACTGACCAGAAGTTCAATCTGCTGATGGGGCGTGAGCTGCAACGCCAACGCGGGCAGGAACCGCAGGTCGTGATCACCATGCCGATCCTCGAAGGCCTGGATGGCGTGCAGAAGATGTCCAAGTCATTGGGCAACTATATTGGCATCAATGACCGCCCGGGCGAGATGTTCAGCAAGATTGTCTCCATGCCTGATGCGCTAATCTGGCGTTACTTCGAGTTGCTGTCCTTGCGTCCATTGGATGAAGTGAAAGCATTGATGGCAAGCATCGATGCAGGTGCCAATCCGCGCGATGTGAAGATGGAGCTGGCACGTGAGTTGGTCGCGCGCTTCCATGATGAGGAAGCGGCGGCTACAGCTCATCTCTCCAGTGGCAATCAGTTGGCGGAAGGTGAGCTGCCTGCCGACCTGCCTGAAGTGTCGATTAGCCTGGAAGGTGCAGAGGTTGCGCCCATCGCTGCGGTGCTTAACCGCGCGGGCTTGGCGAATAACAGTGCTCAAGCCAAAGACATGCTCAAGAATGGACGTGTGAAGGTAGATGGTGAAGTCATCGATCCGTCTTATATGGCCCCGTTTGATACAGCCATCGTTATTCAGGCCGGTAAGAAGCGTTATGCACGAGTGACCGTATCGCGCTAAACGTAGCACCTTTATAGTCTGGCTATTCGGCCCCGCCATTTATTGGCGGGGCCGAATGCGTTACTAGGGACTCGAATTCAGCGCTCAAAGACAGGTGCCGGACTCACGATGGCGCAGAATCATCGCGATCTGACGCTCATGTGACATTCCCGCCAAAAAGGCCTTGCGCTGAACCAGTTCGGTGCGTAAAGTACGCATCCGCTGCCGGTGACGCAGGGCGTTACCAGCGGTGAAAGAGGTGTGCAGGTGATTGTTTCGATTGATGTTTTTCAAATCTCTCCGAAACACTCCACTTGACAATCCCGGCAGATTCGCTAGAATACGCCGCACACCTTACGGAACACGTGAACGGGCATCGCCCCTCACTACTTGATGATGCTTAGAGGCAGTCGACTGACTCATCACCAAGTGCTTGACTTCCCAAGCGTTCCTGGTAGAATATGCCTCCTCGCTTAACAGCGACGCTCTTTAAAAATTTGATCAGGTAATTCGTGTGAGCGCTTGCCGATGAGTGGTGACAAGGTCACCAAATATCGGAGCAAGCCTCTCACGAGAAGTTTGACTCTGAACCAAGTTTGGTCTGCTTAACAGACTATCAAGCTTATCAACTGAAGAGTTTGATCATGGCTCAGATTGAACGCTGGCGGCAGGCTTAACACATGCAAGTCGAGCGGAAACGATTCTAGCTTGCTAGAAGGCGTCGAGCGGCGGACGGGTGAGTAATGCATGGGAATCTGCCCGATAGTGGGGGACAACCTGGGGAAACTCAGGCTAATACCGCATACGTCCTACGGGAGAAAGCAGGGGATCTTCGGACCTTGCGCTATCGGATGAGCCCATGTCGGATTAGCTAGTTGGTGAGGTAATGGCTCACCAAGGCGACGATCCGTAGCTGGTCTGAGAGGATGATCAGCCACACTGGGACTGAGACACGGCCCAGACTCCTACGGGAGGCAGCAGTGGGGAATATTGGACAATGGGCGAAAGCCTGATCCAGCCATGCCGCGTGTGTGAAGAAGGCCTTCGGGTTGTAAAGCACTTTCAGCGAGGAAGAAAGCCTTTGGACTAATACTCTAGAGGAAGGACATCACTCGCAGAAGAAGCACCGGCTAACTCCGTGCCAGCAGCCGCGGTAATACGGAGGGTGCAAGCGTTAATCGGAATTACTGGGCGTAAAGCGCGCGTAGGTGGCTAAGTCAGCCAGGTGTGAAAGCCCCGGGCTCAACCTGGGAACGGCATCTGGAACTGCTTGGCTAGAGTACAGTAGAGGAAGGTAGAATTCCCGGTGTAGCGGTGAAATGCGTAGAGATCGGGAGGAATACCAGTGGCGAAGGCGGCCTTCTGGACTGATACTGACACTGAGGTGCGAAAGCGTGGGTAGCAAACAGGATTAGATACCCTGGTAGTCCACGCCGTAAACGATGTCAACTAGCCGTTGGGTCCCTTGAGGACTTAGTGGCGCAGCTAACGCAATAAGTTGACCGCCTGGGGAGTACGGCCGCAAGGTTAAAACTCAAATGAATTGACGGGGGCCCGCACAAGCGGTGGAGCATGTGGTTTAATTCGATGCAACGCGAAGAACCTTACCTACCCTTGACATCCAGAGGACTTTCCAGAGATGGATTGGTGCCTTCGGGAACTCTGAGACAGGTGCTGCATGGCTGTCGTCAGCTCGTGTTGTGAAATGTTGGGTTAAGTCCCGTAACGAGCGCAACCCCTATCCTTATTTGCCAGCGAGTAATGTCGGGAACTCTAAGGAGACTGCCGGTGACAAACCGGAGGAAGGTGGGGACGACGTCAAGTCATCATGGCCCTTACGGGTAGGGCTACACACGTGCTACAATGGCAAGTACAAAGGGTTGCAATACGGCGACGTGGAGCCAATCCCATAAAGCTTGCCTCAGTCCGGATTGGAGTCTGCAACTCGACTCCATGAAGTCGGAATCGCTAGTAATCGTGGATCAGAATGCCACGGTGAATACGTTCCCGGGCCTTGTACACACCGCCCGTCACACCATGGGAGTGGACTGCACCAGAAGTGGTTAGCCTAACCTTCGGGAGGGCGATCACCACGGTGTGGTTCATGACTGGGGTGAAGTCGTAACAAGGTAGCCGTAGGGGAACCTGCGGCTGGATCACCTCCTTATCGACACTGTTTATCGCTCGCGGCAAGTGCTCACAACGAATTACCTGATCAAGTTAGTTTATCGAGTAGTAGTGTCGGGTCTGTAGCTCAGTTGGTTAGAGCGCACCCCTGATAAGGGTGAGGTCGGCAGTTCAAATCTGCCCAGACCCACCAAAAGCTTCGTGCTTTTGTCGACACGGTTTTGCCGACTTTGAGGGGCCATAGCTCAGCTGGGAGAGCGCCTGCCTTGCACGCAGGAGGTCAGCGGTTCGATCCCGCTTGGCTCCACCACAAAGACGACAGTTCACGCTTCTACTACCTGATAACGCTGACAGTTCACAGTGACAAGCATATCGCCTTCCTCGTGAAGGTTGTGTGACTTCTCACTGTTCACTGAACAGCCGCTCTTTAACAATGTGAATCATGCTGACGATGGATATGTGCGCCAAGCATATGTCCGTCAAACGATATGTCGGAGTTGTTCGACAATTCGTAATCCTTGACAGACCCCTTGGGGTTATATGGTCAAGCGATTAAGCGCATACGGTGGATGCCTTGGCAGCCAGAGGCGATGAAGGACGTGATAGCCTGCGATAAGCGTTGGCGAGGTGGCAAATACCCTGCGACCCAACGATTTCCGAATGGGGAAACCCACTCACCATCAGGTGAGTATCTATAGGCCAATACATAACCTATAGAGGCAAACCCGGGGAACTGAAACATCTAAGTACCCGGAGGAAAAGAAATCAACCGAGATTCCCCAAGTAGCGGCGAGCGAACGGGGACCAGCCCTTAAGCGATACAACTGACAGACGAACAGGCTGGGAAGCCTGACGATACAGGGTGATAGTCCCGTAGTCGAAGTCTGAGTATCGTGAAATCGAGTAGGTCGGGGCACGAGAAACCTTGACTGAACATGGGGGGACCATCCTCCAAGGCTAAATACTCCTGGCTGACCGATAGTGAACCAGTACCGTGAGGGAAAGGCGAAAAGAACCCCGGCGAGGGGAGTGAAATAGATCCTGAAACCGTATGCGTACAAGCAGTGGGAGCAGACTTGTTCTGTGACCGCGTACCTTTTGTATAATGGGTCAGCGACTTATATTCTGTGGCGAGCTTAACCGATTAGGGGAGGCGTAGCGAAAGCGAGTCTTAACTGGGCGACCAGTCGCAGGGTATAGACCCGAAACCGGGCGATCTATCCATGGCCAGGGTGAAGATTGAGTAACATCAATTGGAGGCCCGAACCCAAGTATGTTGAAAAATGCTGGGATGAGCTGTGGATCGGAGTGAAAGGCTAATCAAGCCCGGAGATAGCTGGTTCTCCTCGAAAGCTATTTAGGTAGCGCCTCACATATCATCATCGGGGGTAGAGCACTGTTTCGGCTAGGGGGTCATCCCGACTTACCAACCCGACGCAAACTCCGAATACCGATGAATGCAGTGTGGGAGACACACAGCGGGTGCTAACGTCCGTTGTGAAAAGGGAAACAACCCAGACCGTCAGCTAAGGTCCCAAAATCCTGATTAAGTGGGAAACGATGTGGGAAGGCTCAGACAGCTAGGAGGTTGGCTTAGAAGCAGCCATCCTTTAAAGAAAGCGTAATAGCTCACTAGTCGAGTCGGCCTGCGCGGAAGATATAACGGGGCTAAATCAGGTACCGAAGCTACGGGTTCATCCTTATGGATGAGCGGTAGAGGAGCGTCGTGTAAGCCAATGAAGGTGGATTGAGAAGTCTGCTGGAGGTATCACGAGTGCGAATGCTGACATGAGTAACGATAAGGGGAGTGAAAAACTCCCCCGCCGGAAGACCAAGGTTTTCTGTTCTACGTTAATCGGAGCAGAGTGAGTCGGCCCCTAAGGCGAGGCGGAAACGCGTAGTCGATGGGAAACGGGTTAATATTCCCGTACCGGATATGGTTGCGATGGGGGGACGAAGAAGGCTAGGTGAGCCAGGCGTTGGTTGTCCTGGTGAAAGCATGTAGGCCGAGGAATCAGGCAAATCCGGTTCCTCTGAGGTCGAGATGCGAGACGAACTGACTACGGTCAGGAAGTTGCCGATGCCACGCTTCCAGGAAAAGCCTCTAAGCTTCAGATCATATGCGACCGTACCCCAAACCGACACAGGTGGTCAGGTAGAGAATACCAAGGCGCTTGAGAGAACTCGGGTGAAGGAACTAGGCAAAATGGCACCGTAACTTCGGGAGAAGGTGCACCGGTTTGAGTGAAGGACTTGCTCCGTAAGCTCTTACCGGTCGAAGATACCAGGTGGCTGCAACTGTTTATTAAAAACACAGCACTCTGCAAACGCGCAAGCGGACGTATAGGGTGTGACGCCTGCCCGGTGCCGGAAGGTTAATTGATGGGGTTAGGATTCGTCCGAAGCTCTTGATCGAAGCCCCGGTAAACGGCGGCCGTAACTATAACGGTCCTAAGGTAGCGAAATTCCTTGTCGGGTAAGTTCCGACCTGCACGAATGGCGTAATGATGGCCACGCTGTCTCCACCCGAGACTCAGTGAAATTGAAATCGCAGTGAAGATGCTGTGTACCCGCGGCTAGACGGAAAGACCCCGTGAACCTTTACTATAGCTTTACACTGGATGCTGATGTTGTCTGTGTAGGATAGCTGGGAGGCTTGGAAACCTGGGCGCTAGCTCAGGTGGAGCCAACCTTGAAATAACCAGCCTGACATCATTGGCGTTCTAACTCAGGTCCATTATCTGGATCGAGGACAGTGTATGGTGGGTAGTTTGACTGGGGCGGTCTCCTCCTAAAGAGTAACGGAGGAGCACGAAGGTACCCTCAGCACGGTTGGAAATCGTGCATTGAGTGCAAGAGCATAAGGGTGCTTGACTGCGAGACAGACACGTCGAGCAGGTACGAAAGTAGGTTCTAGTGATCCGGTGGTTCTGTATGGAAGGGCCATCGCTCAACGGATAAAAGGTACTCCGGGGATAACAGGCTGATACCGCCCAAGAGTTCACATCGACGGCGGTGTTTGGCACCTCGATGTCGGCTCATCACATCCTGGGGCTGAAGTCGGTCCCAAGGGTATGGCTGTTCGCCATTTAAAGTGGTACGCGAGCTGGGTTTAGAACGTCGTGAGACAGTTCGGTCCCTATCTGCCGTGGGCGTCGGAAGTTTGAGAAGAGCTGCTCCTAGTACGAGAGGACCGGAGTGGACGAACCTCTGGTGTTCGGGTTGTCACGCCAGTGGCATTGCCCGGTAGCTACGTTCGGACGGGATAACCGCTGAAAGCATCTAAGCGGGAAGCCCCCTTCAAGATGAGACTTCCCTGAGGCCTTGCGCCTCCTGAAGGGCCCTTGAAGACTACAAGGTTGATAGGCTGGGTGTGGAAGCACAGCAATGTGTTGAGCTAACCAGTACTAATTGCCCGTGAGGCTTGACCATATAACACCCAAGGGGTTTGCTTCGGCAAACCGCCGGGATTACGACACACGACAGTGTGCGTCAGACAGCTCCGACATAGCGTTCAGCATGATTCATATTGCGAGTCACGAGGCCCGAAAGCCTTGAGACTCAGGTACCGCAAGGTGCCACCGTTTCGCCTGACGACCATAGCGAGCGTGAACCACCCGATCCCATGCCGAACTCGGAAGTGAAACCGCTTAGCGCCGATGGTAGTGTGGAGTTTCTCCATGTGAGAGTAGGTCATCGTCAGGCACTTATACTGAACCGCCCCTGTAGCCTTGCTACAGGGGCGGTTCTCTTTGTGCGCAGAAAAACATACAGAAAATATCTGAAGCAAGATCTCTCAAGCGCCCCTGTCGCCACCGCGACAGGGGCGTTCTGGTTTTATGCGGCACTGTTTCTTCAAGTGATTTTCTCACTGACTTCATAGAGCTCGATCGGCGTACCATCCGGATCTGCCAGGAAGGTGAAGCGTGCTCCAGTATATTCATCAACACGGATAGGCTCAGGAGAAGCACCACGGCTTATCAGCAGTGACACACAGGTATCGATATCCGCTGTTGCCAATGCCAGGTGACGGAGACCACAAGCCTCTGGATAGCTAGGGCGATCGGGAGGCGAGGGGAAGGAGAACACTTCCAGCTGAATGCCACCCGGCAGACGTAGATCAAGCTTGTAGCTATCACGTGCTTCACGGTATGCCTCATGGATGACCTCGGCATCCATGACGTCAAGATAGAAGCGCTTGGCTTGCGCATAGTTGGCCGTGATCAGCGCCACATGATGAACGTGCATCAATGGCATGCGGGATGTATTCGTCATGAGAAGATTCCTGCAGAGGGCTAAACGACAGAAGGCGCCGTATGGGCGCCTTCTGTCGTGGGAGTCTTGTTGTCGGCGATGGGTGTCGATCAATGACAGAGGATCAATGAAGCAGGCTCAACGACAAAGATCTTCAAGAGCTTCGATCAGGCTGTCCATTTCTGCGTCGGTACCGATACTGATGCGGAGATAGCCACATAGTGCATCGGTATTGAAGTGGCGAACGAGAATGCCGCGCTCACGCAGACCGATGAACAGTTCACCAGCATCATGAGTAGGATGTGTCGCTAGCACAAAGTTGGTTTGTGACGACAATACTTGAAAGCCTAGTGCAGCCATACGATCTCGGGTCTGCTCGCGAGTCGTGATGACACGGGTACGGCATTCGTCAAAATAGCCGGGGTCGCTGAGCGCTGCGATACCGACCTGCTCAGCCAGTCGGTCAATCGGGTAGGAGTTGAAGGAATCCTTGATGCGCTCCAATCCTTCGATGAGTTCGCGTGATGCCACCGCGTAGCCGAGGCGAATGCCCGCCAGGCTACGTGATTTGGAGAAGGTGCCTGTCACGACGAGATTCGGATACTGGTGAATCAGCGGTACGGCACTTTCGCCCCCGAAGTCCACGTAGGCTTCATCAACCAGTACGACGCTGTGTGGATTGCGTTCAAGCAATGCGGCGATCGCAGCACGGCCGTGCCCATGACCGGTTGGTGCATTCGGGTTGGCAAAGATGATGCCACCGTTGTCATTACCGAAGGCTTCCAGGTCGACTTCCCAGTCGTCGGTCAGCGCGATACTACGTGACTGGATACCATACATGCGGCAGTAGACAGGGTAGAAGCTGTAGCTGATGCTCGGCAGCAACAGAGGCTTGTCCTGACGGAAAAATGCCTGGAAGGCCAATGCGAGCACTTCATCGGAACCATTGCCGACAAAGACCTCATCGGCACTCACATGGAAGGTGTCTGCCAAAGCGGCGCGCAGCGAGCTGGAGCTCGGGTCTGGATAACGACGCAGATCGGAGGTATTGAACTCACGAAGCGTCTGCTCCACGGCGGGCGCCGGCGGATACGGGTTCTCGTTGGTGTTCAGCTTGATCAGCTGCTCACGCGGTTGCTCGCCGGGGATATAGGGGGTCAGGTCGTGGACCTGTGGGCTCCAGTACTTGCTCATGATTTCTCGCCGCTAGTGACAGTGCATGACCATTGTCATGGAATCATTTCATGGTGCCCGCTGAGTCGCCGCGGTACAAGCGTTGGCAGCACCGTCGTGTACGGCTTTTGGCATTGTTGCCATGGCAGCATTATTTACATGCAGCGATGAACACTTGAACCGTGCATCACCCCCCCGCATATCAGGTGCAAATCAACACTGCCTGTCATGTGGCCGGTAGTGGTTTGACAGCATTTCAAGGAGTACCTGATGACAGATAATACGACGACAGCCAATACGGCAGAAAGCCTGTTCAGCCCTGTAACGCTTGGTGATCTGACATTGCCGAATCGTATCTTGATGGCACCGCTGACTCGCGCTCGTACACCGGATAGCGTGCCGGGCAAGTTGCAGGAAATCTATTACGGTCAGCGAGCCGGCGCAGGCTTGATCATCAGTGAGGCGACCAACATCTCGCCGACGGCCAAGGGCTATGTGTATACCCCAGGCATCTGGACTGATGAGCAGGAAGCCGGTTGGAAGGGTGTCGTCGAAGCCGTGCATGCCAAGGGTGGACGCATGGCGCTACAGCTGTGGCATGTAGGACGCGTCTCCCATGAGATGGTGCAGCCGGATGGCCGGCAGCCTGTTGCGCCGAGTGCGCTCAAGGGTGACGGTGCCCAGTGCTTCGTCGAGTTCGATGACGGCACAAGTGGCCGCCATCCTACGAGTACCCCGCGCGCGCTGGAAACTGACGAGATCCCTGGCATTGTCGACGACTATCGCAAGGCTGCCGTGCGTGCCAAGCGTGCAGGCTTCGACATGGTCGAAGTCCATGCCGCCAACGCTTACCTACTTAATCAGTTCATGGCGACTGGCACTAACCAGCGCACAGATGAGTATGGCGGCTCTGTAGAGAATCGTGCCCGCCTGACCCTGGAAGTGGTCGATGCCGTTGCCGAGGTGTTCGGTCCAAAGCGTACCGGCATTCGCTTGACGCCCTTTATCGAGATCTTCGGGCTGACCGACGATGAGCCAGAAGAGATGGCCTTTTACATGTCTGACCAGCTCTCCAGGCGCGGCATTGCCTATGTGCACGTGAATGAGCCGGATTGGGCGGGTGGCGACGTCAAGTTCACCGACGACTTCCGCCGTGCGCTGCGCGCGCGAGTGAAGGGCGCGCTGATCTTCTGTGGCCACTATGACGGTCACAGTGCCGCTCGTATTATTCAGGAAGGCATCGCTGACGCAGTGGCCATGGGGCGCCCTTATATCGCCAACCCTGATCTGGTCGAACGCATGCGCCTTGATGTTCCACTCAACGAACAGGACCCGGATACCTTCTACGGCGGCAAGGCCAAGGGCTACACCGACTATCCATTTCTGGATAATGGACACGACCGCCACGCCTGAAGGCGGTATCGAATAGCGAATGGCGTTCGATAATTGCGTTCAGTGTCCTTCGGGGGTGGCCTCCAAGGGTCGATTCCCGCTATTCTTGAGCGCGGAAGCTTGTGATTCGCCTCTCTGTTTTTACAGCGAGGCTGCTCGCGGCCGGTATCAGCGACGTTGATACCGGGTTATCGCCTTAAGGAGGATTCAATGCAGATCAGGACTCTGATGGTGGGAGCCGCGCTGATGGCCGGTCTCGCCGGGTGTGCGTCAACAGCCCCCACCAATGATGGTGCCGCTGAGAGCACCGCCGCCGAGACAGCCAGCGAGCAGGTTGCCGTCTACAAGGGCACCCTGCCGTGTCGTCGTTGCACGGGCATTGATCTCGATGTACGTCTCAAGGGCGCTGAAGCAGCTCCACAAGATCAGCGCACCTTCAGTCTCGATGCTACCTATCGTGATCATCCGCAGCAGCCGGAACCGGAGCATTACGAAGGCCAGTGGGACGTGCTGTCTGGCACCGTGACCGATGCAAATGCGACGGTCTATGAGCTGACTCCGTCTGGCGAAGGTCAGACTTACTACTTCCTGCGTCTGGATGCTCAGACACTGGAGCTGGTTGACCCGCAGAAGCGTCGCTTCCAGAACGGTGAAACCTTGCAGCTCAAGCGTCAGTGACCCCGTCCTGAGCAGCTTGTCTGCAAGGCAAACACGAAAGGCGGCGTAAGCCGCCTTTCGTGTGTCTGGCGGTTCCGTTCACGTAGTGTCGGAACTGAGCAAGGCGTGTCAGCTCATGACTTCGATTCACTTCTTCCTGACAGGACTGTCTCATGGCGAAAGCAAAGAGCGCTTTTGTGTGCACCGAGTGCGGTGCCGAGTCTTCCAAATGGCAGGGCCAGTGTAGTGGCTGCCGTGAATGGAACACTCTTCAGGAGATCCGGATCGGCCCCTCGGTGTTACCCGGCGCTGCACCTTCGGCAGGCAGCAGTGGCGCAGCTGCTGCGCGTACTGCAACAGGCCGCGGCGGTTATGCGGGTACGTTGAGTGACAATGTGACGGATCTCTCCAACGTGTCGCTCTCTGAGGTACCCCGCTTCTCCTCTACTTTTGGCGAGTTCGATCGCGTACTGGGTGGTGGTTTGGTGCCGGGTTCCGCAGTGCTGTTGGGTGGGCATCCCGGGGCCGGCAAATCGACACTGCTGTTGCAAACCGCCTGCAAGCTAGCGCAGCACAAGCGTTCGCTCTACGTCACCGGTGAAGAGTCGCTGTCTCAGGTCGCGATGCGTGCTCATCGTCTGCAGTTGCCGATGCAGGGATTGAAGATGCTGGCAGAGACAAGCGTCGAGATTATTCTGGCGACCGCTGAACGTGAGAAACCTGAAGTGCTGATCATCGACTCTATTCAGACCATGCACATGGAGGATCTTTCTTCAGCACCGGGTGGTGTCTCACAGGTGCGCGAGTCCGCAGCGGCACTGACTCGTTTCGCCAAGCGTACCAATACCGTGTTGCTGCTGGTGGGGCATGTCAC
The DNA here is from genome assembly GCF_009796845.1 of Cobetia sp. L2A1. Classification (NCBI taxonomy): domain Bacteria; kingdom Pseudomonadati; phylum Pseudomonadota; class Gammaproteobacteria; order Oceanospirillales; family Halomonadaceae; genus Cobetia; species Cobetia sp. L2A1. Next base: position 205,285 of record NZ_CP047025.1, read on the forward strand.
CAAGGATGGCTCACTGGCCGGCCCCAAGGTGCTGGAGCACATGATTGATGCGTCGCTATTGCTGGAAGGTGACGGTGATTCGCGCTTTCGTACCTTGCGCGGTCAGAAAAATCGCTTCGGTGCCGTCAACGAGCTCGGCGTTTTCGCCATGGTTGAGCATGGCCTGAAAGAAGTGAAGAACCCCAGTGCCATCTTCCTGTCACGCAATGAAGAGCAAGCCTCCGGCAGTCTGGTGATGGTGGTCTGGGAAGGCACACGGCCGATCCTGATCGAAGTGCAGGCGCTGCTGGATGACTCTGCACTAGGCAATCCACGCCGTGTGGCAGTTGGCCTGGATGGCAATCGCCTCTCGATGCTATTGGCCGTATTGAACAAGCATGGCGGACTCTTCACCGGTGACCAGGATGTCTTCCTCAACGTGGTGGGTGGGGTCAAGGTATTGGAAACGAGTGCCGATCTTGCGGTGCTGTGTGCGGTAGTATCCAGCCTGCAGAATCGTCCGTTGCCGCGTGAACTGGTTGTCTTTGGGGAAGTCGGACTATCGGGCGAAATTCGCCCGGTCCCGAGTGGACAGGAGCGCATCATAGAAGCCGCCAAGCACGGCTTTACTCGCGCTATCGTTCCGAAGGGCAATGCACCCAAGCAGGCGCCGAAGGGCATGACGGTGATTGCGGTAGATAAACTGTCCCAAGCGCTGGAGGCACTGTAATAGCGCCTGATCGCGGGCACTTGTCGTGAGTGGTTAACAGAATGCAAAAGGCCAGCCGTGAGGCTGGCCTTTTTACGTCACAACCTTTCACGTTGGGCTGCGTGTTGCATGCTGCGCACAGACAATTGAATGAACAGCTGAACGCGAAAACCACTAGCCCTGTTCGGCAGCCTTCTTCTGACTGGCATGTGCGCAGGCCTTGAGACGCGTCACCAGTGTCTCTACACCACGTTCGCGCATCAATGTTTCATTGCGGGCAGGCACTTCTTCGATATCGCCCGAGTAGGCATTGATGGCAGCCTCGACGGAGCTTTCGCGCAGTAGGTGCAGCATCGGGTAGGGCGAGCGGTTGGTGTAGTTCGCCGCGTCATCTTCCTCGGTATCCTCGAACACATAGTCGGGGTGGAAGCTGGCCAGCTGATAGATGCCCTCATAGCCCTGCATTTCCAGCAGCGCCTCGGCGTAATCCAGCAGTTCCAGATAGGTATCGAAGTCGCGGAAGCCATCCTTGAAGATCACCAGCGTCGTCTCAGCTTCGCGGTGAGCGTCGAGGTTCAGGAGTTCATCCCCAAGCGCCTGCAGACAGCGTTCAAGCCCTGCGCCAGGCACCACTGCGTACTGAATGCTGTTGCGTGCCATCTCACGCGCAGCAAACGGGCACAGGTTATCGGCGACGATATGGGTCTCTACCCACTGACGCGTGGCGTCGATGGCCGCTTCTTCGGTGGTTTCGAGAGGCGGTGTATAGCCGGTCGTCGTATCGGTAGGCATTGTGTCTGCGGACGTATGATCGGCGCTCATGGCGTCAGGCTCCGGGGCGGTGTCAGGGACTGCATTGTCACTGCTCACGCTCGGCATGACCAGCCCGAGGCGGTTTAGTTGATGAGGATGTGGTGGTGGGGGCTGCCAAAGGCCGCGTATATAGCGCTGACGAATCCTGCTCTATCCCTATTGCATCAGTACGTTCAGCGATAAACTTACCACCACTGGCATCATCCACATGCTACCTGTGCTCCTGCGGTGGCGTCATTCTTCCAAGTGACCTCTTTTCTGCGCCACCATGGAGATCTTCCTTGCCCGCTTCTTCTCCTACGCCGTCTAGCGATGCGCGTCACGCGATGGCCTATCGCGTGACGCGCATGCTGCCCTTTCTTGGTTGGCTAAAAGGCATGTCGCCAAAAGATGCGCGCGCGGATCTTTTGGCGGGTGTGAGTGGTGCCGTGCTGGTGCTGCCACAAGGCGTCGCCTATGCGCTGATCGCCGGTCTGCCGCCTGCCTATGGCTTGTACGCCGCTATTGTCGTGGCGATCATCGCTGGGTTGTTCGGGAGTTCGCGCCATATGGTCAGCGGCCCTGCAGCGGCAATCTCAATGGTGGTGTTCGGCACAGTCTCGACACTGGCGACGCCCGGTAGCCCTGAATACCTGCCGTTGGTACTGGCATTGACCTTCATGGTGGGCGTCATTCAGCTATCGCTGGGGCTGTTGCGCATGGGGGCACTGGTCAATCTTATCTCGCATACCGTGGTGATCGGCTTCACCGCCGGCGCGGGAGTGTTGATCGCGACCAGTCAGCTCAAACACCTGTTCGGCATTGAGCTAGGGAATGCCACCAGCTTTCTCGGCACCTGGTGGGCGCTACTCGGACATCTCGGCGAGACGTCGTGGGCCACGCTGACGACAGGGGTGAGCACACTATTGGTGGCGGTATTGGCAAGGCGCCTCAATCGTCGCCTGCCGTGGATGCTGATCGCGATGGCCGTTGGCTGTGGTGTTGCTGCGCTATTGGGTGGCAGTAGGTCGGGGATCCCGATGGTCGGTGCGCTATCCGGCAGCCTGCCGCCGCTTTCTCTGCCACCGCTAGGCTTTGACACCTTACGCTCGCTAGGGGGGGCGGCTTTCGCGCTGGCCGTGCTCGGGCTGATCGAGGCAGTGTCCATCGCGCGGGCCATTGGGGTGCGATCGCATCAGCGGATTGATGGCAATCAGGAGTTCATTGGTCAGGGGCTATCAAATCTGGTGGGTAGTTTCTTCTCATGCTTTGCGGGCTCCGGCTCTTTTACGCGTTCAGGCGCCAACTATGATGCTGGTGCGCGCACGCCGTTGTCGGTCATCGTGGCGGCACTGATCGTGCTGGCGGTGCTGCTGCTGGTACCCAATGTGACGGCCTGGCTGCCACTGCCGGCGATGGCGGGCCTGATCATGGTGATTGCCGCCAATCTGATCGAATTCAGCCACATCCGCAAGATTCTGGCCGTTAGTCGTGAAGAGGCAGTGATTCTGACCATCACCTTTCTTTCCACACTGCTATTACCACTGGAATTCGCCATCTTCGCGGGTGTGTTGGTATCACTGGTGCTCTATCTCAACCGTACCTCGCGCCCGCGTCTGGTGGAAATGGCTCCGGACTCTGAGCATCCTGAGCTAGGGGTGCGTAATGCTGAGCGTTACCAGCTTTCCCAGTGTCGCGAAGTGGTGATTCTGCGTATTGATGGCTCGTTGTTCTTCGGCGCGGTAGATCATGTGCAAAGCAAACTGGCGCGCTATAACGGCAAGCATGTGATTCTGCTCGGCACTGGCTGTAACTTCATTGATATTGCCGGTGCTGAAATGCTGGAGATTGAGCAGCATCGGCTACGTGATAACGGCGGTAGTCTCAGCATGTGTGGCTTCCGAAAATATGCGCTGGAAGTGATGGAACGTGGTGGCTTTCTTGAGCGAATCGGGCGCGAGCATTACTTCCATACTGCGGAAGCCGCGATTGCCGCGCTGCGCGAGTCGGTTGCTGATGCACATCGTGGACACGGTGATGCACCTGCTGAGTGTGCTGATTGCCAGCTGTTTGGCCCTGCTGGCGTGGGGCCGGGGCAGGGCATCCGCTTGACGCCACCGCTGGCGTGAGACGCTCGGTTTGGGCTGGCGTGAGCTGCAAGACTGGGGGCCGTCGCACGCATGCGGTAGAATGTCGCATATTGATGCACCTGCGTTTCATCTGCCGGTCATCGCCTCATTCCTGCCTGCAAGTCGAGAGATGCCCATGAACCTGCCCACCGTTGCGGCCAGCTGTGACCTGCTGCGCGCTGGCCGCCCGCTGATAGACGTGCGTGCTCCGGTCGAGTTCGCTGCCGGTGCCCTGCCGGGTGCCGTCAATCTGCCGCTGATGGATGACGAAGAGCGCCATCGGGTCGGGCTGCAATACAAGCAGGTTGGGCCAGAATCCGCAGTGCACCTGGGACATCAGCTGGTCAGTGGCGGTATCAAGAAAGCGCGTGTCCGCGCCTGGGTCGAGCATGTCGAGCAGCACCCTGATGCCATCCTCTACTGTTTTCGCGGCGGCATGCGTTCCCAGCTCAGCCAGCAATGGTTGATGGAGGCCGGTATCGAGCGACCGCGAATCGCTGGCGGCTGGAAGGCCATGCGTCAGCAACTGACCGGACTGATTGATGAGCGGGTTGAGCACGCGCCGATGCTGTTGGTCGGCGGGCTGACTGGCTGTGCCAAGACCGAGCTGATACATGCGCTGGATAACGGCATCGATCTGGAAGGCTGTGCGCGCCACAAGGGCTCTGCCTTTGGTCGCCATCCGTTCCCCGCGCCGAGTCAGATCGACTTCGAGCATCGTATGGGGGCCGACATGCTGGCGCTGGCGGACGATGCTCCCAGCGTGATGGAAGATGAGTCGCGCTTCATCGGTAGCGTCAATATTCCACTGACGGCATGGCGTGCGATGGAGCGAGCGCCGCTGATTCGTGTCGAGATGCCACTCGACTGGCGTCTGGTGCAGATTCAAAAGGATTACATCCAAGGACTGTGGGCAACCTATAGCCGCCACTACGGCGATTTCCTGGGCTGGGCACTGATGCAGCGTCAGTTACGTCAGGCACTGCTACGCCTGCGCAAGCGTCTGGGCAGTGCGCGACTGGCGCGGCTGGTCCGCATGCAGGACATCGCCTTCAGCGAGCACAAGCGCGGGAATGCCAGTGCCCACGAGGCCTGGTTGGCACCACTGCTCAGCGAATACTACGACCCCATGTATCGTTATCAGCTCGAGAAGCACGAGCGCACCTTCCTGCACGTCGGCGACTGGGATAATAGCCTCGCCTTCGCCCGTGAGTGGAGTGCCACCCACCGCTGGCAGCGTTGAGGACGTTGCTGTGCTTCCTTGGCAAGTCACGCGCCTCAGTGGCGTAGCCACTCCAGCATCAGGCGGTCGAGCAGGGCCGCCTGACGATCAAATCGCCGGGGTTGCGTGAGTAGCTCCTCGCCCGATTGCACCCCGTGACCTTGCGTAGGGGCGGGGTGTTCCTCAAGGCGACTAGAGGTGGCTGCAGCATCCAGGTTCGGGTGAAAGTTCAGCGCTATGACGCGCCTCTCATCCCAACAGAAGCCTGCGACTGGCGTACGTTCGCCGCTGGCGAGCAGCTCGCAGTCCTCCGGCAGTCCACAGATTTCCTCATGCCATACGAGCGCTTCGAACTCTGCTGGCAGGTTCAGCGGGCACTTGTCACTGCGTTCCAGCGACACCCAGCAGCGTTGCGGCACTACCGCCGGCGAGACGATAGCGCCTAGCTGTTCGGCAATCAGGCGAGCTCCCAGCCCGATGCCCAATACTGGCCGATTGCTGTTGAGCGCACGGCGAACCAGTTTACGTTGCAAGCGTAGCGCCTGACGTATGGCCTCGGGCTGAGCTTCCTCCGACAATGACAGTCGCTGTGGGCCATCCAGAATCACCAGCGCTTCGAAATCATCGATGCCGGGCAAGGCTTCGCCATCCATCGGGAAGCTACTGTTATGACTGTGGCCCATGCCGGTTAGCCAATCACTCAGGCGCACCGGGTCCTGCCAGCCATGCGGTGTCGTCTGGATGCCGGCGGACGAGGTGTCGGGGCGAGCAGGGATCTTGCCCTGATGTATGAAGTAGAGGTGCATGACAACATCATGCGCGAGCCGATCGGTAGCGTAAAGAGGCAACGTGGTACCCGTGATATGTCAGTGGCATGCTAGTCATTTGCTTGGCAATCAAGTGGTTGAAGCTTGCTGCCTTGTTTGGGCCTGAGGTATCCCGGGCAACATGGATCATGACTGCGGAGAGCGCGATGCGTGCTGAACTGTTGGAGCAGATCTACACCGTAGTTGCCCAGATTCCCGATGGGCGGATTACCACGTATGGACGAATTGCCAAGATGACCGAAGGCGCGACGGCTCGGATGGTCGGGTCAGCGATGCGTCATCTACCTGATGGGCATGAGCTTCCCTGGCATCGGGTGATCAACGCATCATTGAAGGTGACCGATCATGGAGGTGCAGTGCGCCAGCGTGAGAAGCTTCGCAGTGAGGGCATCCTGTTCGATGCGGTGGGTCGTGTGCCACGAGACCGTCTGTGGCCCTGAATCAGCCGTGCTGATCAATGTAGCGCACGTGGTTATCTGCGCAGTGAGATACCCTGTTGATATGTTCGGCCATCTGCGATGCAGATGCCGTTACCGATATTGATGAGATAAGAGAGAATTCATGACCCAGCCTGTTGCCGGTTTCCGCTCCCGACTCGATGCGCTTGCGCCTGTTCGTCGTACTGCCTTCATGGCAACGCTGACCGAGCGTCTGCTGCCGAATGCCGGTTTCTATGCTGAAGCCAATGGGACTGCGAGTGCGCTGGATGCCACTCGTGAGTTACGCAAGTTGCTGGACCTGGTGTGGGAGCAGCTCCGCGTACGGGAGGCGAAGATCGATTTCTCGCTGCAAGCGGAAAAGGTTGCCGTCTTTGAGCCTGATGAGGCTGACGAGAGCTTTGGTGCACGCCGTGCCTTGGAAGCCGTCATGGCGCTGACAGCCTGCATTGATGTGCTGGTCAGTGAAGAGTCCGAGGCTGCGCTCAAGGTCAGCCGTCTCTCTGCCGATGGTGTTCGCGCATTGATTGACCTTCAGGCGGGAGAAGGGGTGGAGCAGGAAGCACTGGAGGCGCTTATTCGTGAACACCCGTTGATGGAAGATGAGCATGATTTTCAGGATACCGTACTGGAAAGTGTCGAGGTTCCGCGTCTCGAGAGTAATGACTGGCGTGCGCTTAAACAGTTAGGGCGTAATGAAGATGTCAGCAATCTCGGACTATCCTTGCAGGAGTGACCGCGTGCGGGGTGAGCGATGGGCTCGTGCTGGCGGTTATTCTCGTGCTGGTGAACCTCATCAGCACGTTCGACTGGCATCTGCGGCGGGAGAGTCTGAATGGTCGACAGTTCGATACCCGGGGAACCGGTGCCCGGAAGCTCTGCAACTGAACACGCGGCGGACCGGGGCGACAGCGCCGAGAATGTCAGCGGCGAACGCCATGGGCAGGCGTCACCGGAAGACTTGCTGGCGGGGGTAATCACTGCACGACTCAAGAGGATGCAGGCGCGTCTGGAGCAGCCTGTCCTGAGCGCCGAAGACATTCATGCGCTGCGTGTTGACTGTAAGTATCTGCGTGGTGGATGGCAGCTACGGCGCGCTTCGCTGGGGAAAGCTGAGGTCAGTGAGCAGCAGATGCGACCGCGCGACATTGCCAGAGCATTGGCCGGCCCGCGCGAGGCGCAGATGCTGCGCAAGACCCATACGCGTGCTTATGGCTGGGTGGATGTGCACAGCCAGCGCCTGCTGGATGCGCTGAGACCGGGGCTGACGGCGGCGATGCTGGGCGAGCCAATGACGGAACTGGAGCATGCACCGCTGCTGCGGCTGCTATCACATGAGCAAGCCGCCTGGCGTGAGTCGCCGCTGACATATGCAGAGCTTGAGATGGGGCTGGTGTTCAGTCGTGAACGCATCGCCACACTTGCGACGCAGGTAGTGAAAACTCGCGAGGTCGAGGCCTCTCATCGGCTGCGCAAGTGGATTAAATACCGCATGTTTCAGTTGGAACTCGTGAGTGCTGCTTTCGGTGATGCCACGCTCGCAGAGCTTGAAGTGCCGACCCGTGGTCGCCGTCGTGAGCATGAGCTTCTCGACAAGGCGGCGTCGCGTCTGGGAAATCAGCATGACTTTGCTGAGCTGGCGCAGTGGGTCGGCGAGCGGGTGTTGTCGCGTGAAAGCGAAGTACATCTGGTCAAGGCTGTGATGGCGTTGGCAGAGCAACGACTGGTGCAGGCGCTCAAGCCGCTGGAGAAAGCCGGCTACGCCTGAGGTTCTGACTTGTTGATGATCGAAAATAGGCAAAACGCCGCCAACTCTCATGAGAGTTGGCGGCGTTTTGCGTTGTGATGCGGCAACAGGGTATGGATCGCCTGACGATCGTACCGACTACAGGCGCATCTCGATGCCGTGATCGGCCATGTAGGCCTTGGCTTCGGGAATGCTGTACTCGGCAAAGTGGAAGATGCTGGCAGCCAGGACGGCATCTGCACCACCCTTGAGCACGCCATCCACCAGGTGATCCAGCGTACCCACGCCGCCGGATGCGATCACGGGCACGCTGACGGCATCGGAGATGGCACGCGTTACGCCGAGATCGAATCCGGCCTTGGTGCCGTCGCGATCCATGCTGGTCAGCAGCAGCTCACCGGCGCCCAGCTCGACCATCTTCTTCGCCCACTCGACGGCATCGAGTCCGGTCGGCTTGCGGCCGCCGTGGGTGAAGATTTCCCAGCGCGGTGTCTCGCCGTCTTCGCTGACGCGCTTGGCGTCAATGGCGACCACGATGCACTGGCTACCGAAACGCTCGGCGGCTTCACGTACGAAGTCGGGGTTGAACACGGCTGCCGTGTTGATGGAGACCTTGTCCGCGCCAGCATTCAGCATGGTACGAATATCTTCACAGGTGCGGATGCCACCGCCGACCGTCAGCGGGATGAATACCTCACCGGCGATGCGCGACACCATGTCGACCGTGGTGCCACGGTTATCGACGCTGGCGGTGATATCGAGGAAGGTGATCTCGTCTGCACCTTGCTCGTTGTAACGCTTGGCGACCTCAACCGGGTCACCGGCATCACGAATGCCAACGAAATTGACGCCTTTTACGACACGCCCGGCGTCTACGTCCAGACACGGGATGATGCGTTTGGCGAGTGCCATGAATCGCTCCCCTCAGGCCTTGCGGCCAGTGATCGAATCAGACAGCGCCTGTGCTTCGGCGATATCCAGGCTGCCTTCATAGATGGCGCGACCCGTGATGGCGCCAAGAATGCCTTGGTCAGCGACTTCGGCCAGTCCGCGGATATCGTCCAGGTTGGTCACGCCGCCAGACGCGATCACCGGAATGCCACCGGCGAGAGCCAGTGCGACAGTAGCGTCGATGTTGACGCCCTGCATCATGCCGTCGCGGGCAATATCGGTATAGACGATGGAGGAAACGCCGTCGTTGGCGAAGCGCTTGGCCAGTTCCGTTGCCTTGATGGTGGAGACTTCTGCCCAGCCATCGGTGGCCACGAAGCCATCACGGGCATCCAGGCCCACAATGATGCGACCGGGGAAGGCGCGGCACATCTCGGCGACGAAGGCGGGTTCCTTCACGGCCTTGGTACCGATGATGACTTGACTGACACCAGCTTCCAGATAGTGCTCGATGGTCGCGGCATCACGAATGCCGCCCCCGATCTGGATCGGCAGCTCCGGATAGGCACGGGCGATACGGGTCACGGCATCGCCATTGACCGGCTTGCCTTCAAAGGCGCCATTGAGATCGACCAGATGCAGGCGGCGGCCACCAGCCTCGACCCAGCGTGCAGCCATGGCCAGCGGGTCATCACCGTAGTTGGTGGAATCTTCCATGCGGCCTTGTTTCAGGCGTACGCATTGGCCGTCCTTGAGATCGATCGCGGGGATTACCAGCATGTCGGGTGTCCTCTCGGCGCACCTCATGGCGCGCCTGAATTGTCGTCGATGTATCGAAACGCAGATGTCGTGTGTCTCGCTGGCCTGGCGCTTTCACCTGATGCACTCGCGCGTCAGGGCTGCCAGCGAACAAAATTCTCGAGCAGCTTGAGGCCAGAGGCCGCGCTCTTCTCCGGGTGGAACTGCACTGCGAAGATGCTGCCCTCACCTACGGCAACATGCGCTTCAGCGCCGGCATAATGCGTCGTGCCGAACACTTGTGCGTGCTCGCTGGCGGAGACGTAATAACTGTGCACGAAATAGAAACGCGCGTTGTTCTCGATACCGTCCCACAGGGCGTGTCCCTGCGTGTGGCTGACATGGTTCCAGCCCATGTGCGGCACCTTGAGACGCTGGCCATGCTCATCTAGCTGCTTATCGTCGAAACGCTTCACTGCGCCTTTGAGGTAGCCGAGGCAATCAATGCCACCGTTCTCTTCGCTACGTTCCATCAGCATCTGTTGACCTACACAGATGCCCAGCAACGGCTTGCTGTGGTTGGACAGCAGTTCGCCGACCAGGCCACGTAGCTCGGCGCGTTCAAGTTCGCCCATGCAATCGCGAATAGCGCCCTGACCCGGTAGCACGACACGGGTCGCGCCACGGATGGCACGTGGATCGCTGGTGATCACGACATTCTCGTCGGCCACGTGCTCAAGCGCCTTGGCGACGGAGTGCAGGTTGCCCATGCCATAGTCGATGACGGCAATCGTCATGTCTTTCTCCCGAAGGCCGGAGCGAGCTCCGGCACTGGATGTTCACGCGGACTGTCAGCGTATAAGAATTGAGTGCCAGTGCCGAATACGGCGACTGATACGCACCTCTATCGCTTACAGCGAGCCTTTGGTGGAGGCGATACGGCCACCCATGCGCTCGTCCTCTTCCACCGCCATGCGTACGGCACGACCGAAGGCCTTGAAGATGGTTTCGGCCTGATGGTGAGCATTGAAGCCCTTGAGGTTGTCGATATGCAGCGTGGCGCCGGCATGATTGACGAAGCCCTGGAAGAACTCCCAGAACAGCTGGGTATCGAAACGACCGATGTTGCCGCGCGTGAATTCGCACTGCATGAACAGGCCCGGACGACCGGAGAAGTCGATCACTACGCGTGATAGAGCCTCATCGAGCGGCACGTAGGCGTGGCCATAACGACGAATGCCCGCCTTGTTGCCCAGCGCCTGAGCAAAGGCCTGACCGAGTGTGATGCCGATATCTTCGACGGTGTGGTGATCGTCGATGTGCAGGTCGCCGTCACAATCGACGTCGATGTCGATCACGCCGTGACGTGCGATCTGGTCCATCATGTGCTCAAGGAAGGGCACACCGGTGTTGGCGGTCAGCTTGCCTTCGCCATCCAGATTGATACGCACCCGGATCTTGGTTTCCGAGGTGTTGCGATGAACTTCAGCGATACGCTCTGCCATGATGTCTCTCCAGCGGTCGGTGACGGCATCAGTGGCTTCTGGTCTGATGACATCAGGGCGCAGTCTGGGCCTAGGATTGTGTTAGGCATGTGTCCAGTCCGGCCGGGAAGTGCGCATCATGTGGTTATTGTCATGTGATGTCGCAATCGAAATCGTGATCAACAGGCCTGGCTGGCGCGAGTGATCGCAGGCATGCGCGGCGTCAAGTCCGCCTGCCCGACCAGTCATTATAGAGAAAGGTTCATGGCATCCGCTACAATGGCGGGCATTCATATCGCGGGCGAGGATCTCACCATGCCGGTCACTCTTCAGATGATCGATCACGCGCGCTGGCAATCCGATGAGCAGGTACGCATCGATCTGTCACGTATCTACCACGAAGCGCCACTTGAGCGCCTTCCAGCAGCGCCGGATGACTTCATTCAGTCTAACCTGTCTGCTGGCCATCGCTTCTGCAGTGCCTTCTTCAATGATCGCCATATCGGTGCACTACTCTGTGAGGACGATGGTGAGTCCTGGAGTATCAGTCGCTGCTGTGTGCGGCAAGCTACGCGGCGACGTGGCGTTGGCACACGTCTAATGGCACTGATGTCACTGGAGGCTGCAGCAGCAGGTCGTCTGCTGGTCGTGCCGTGCCAAGGACTAACGGTGGCGGACGAGCTACTGATATCTCGACTGGGCTATATACGTGATCCTGCACGCGACGGTTTCGTATTGGCCCAGGATGGGATGGTAAACAGATGAAGGTCGAGCAGGTGAATGTGGAACCGATACCAGCAGGATCTGTCCACCGGCTGTGTCATCATTGGTTGACGTAACACGCACTGATTGCCTTACCCATCACTGTCTTCTGGAGTGAAGACAGGGAAGATATTCTCATCGTGTCAAAGGGAGGATGTAGATGAAAGCACTGTTCAGGGCCTTGCTGGCCATCGTCGGCGTACTGGCGTTGGTAGTCGTGGCGGGGGTGATCTATGTCACGACCTTCCTCAATCCGAATGACCTCAAGCCGCGACTGGTTCAGGCGGTCAAGGACCAGGCCGGGCTTGAGTTGGCCTTGAACGGTCCCCTGGACTGGTCTTTCTATCCGCGCCTGGGCGTCAGTGTCGAAGACGCTCAGGCCTGGTTGCCAGAGCAGCAGCGTGATCAGGCACCCTTTGCCTCATTCCAACGCGCCGAAGTCGGCGTTTCCTTTGCGCCACTGCTCAGTGGGGAGGTCGAGGTCGAGGGTGTCTTCCTCGATGGCCTGAAGCTGGCGCTCAATCGCGATGCCAAGGGGCGTGGCAACTGGGAAAGCCTGCTTGAGCATGCCTCTGATGCTGCAGAGAGTGGTGCGGCCGACAAGGCGTTGTCGCCGGCCAAGAGTGCAGGCATTGCGATAGCGGATGAGAAGGCTGCTGATACGACCTCCGATGATGCAGGCAGTGTGAAGGACGGAACGGCGGGGATGTCGGTCAATCTTGATATCGCCTCGATTCAGGTCACCAATGGACAGATTGCCTATCAGGATGCTGCCAGTGGGCTGGACATGACACTCGACGAGCTGGCGCTGACGTCCAGTGATGTCAGCCCGTCCAAGGCATTCCCTGTGAAACTGTCGTTCGTGGCCGAGGGGCGTGAGCCACAGGTGCACAGCATCATCAGTCTCGATGGCAAGGTCGCGCTGGATCTCAAGGAAGGCCATCACGTGCTGACCGGCGTGAGTCTGGATACCACGACCAACATGCCGGCACTGGGCGAGAAAGATCAAAAATTCGCGCTGGACATCGATACTCTTACGCTCGATACCACCAAGCAGCTCTATCGTGCAGAAGGCGCAGAGCTGAATGCCACTCTTGATCAGCCTACCCTGGGTGACAAGGCGCTGCCCCTGAAGGCAACCTTCGGTGCCGAGGCTGATCTGGCGGCGGGTACCGCGAATATCGATGATCTGCTGCTGGTCTCCGGTAACGATCTGCGCCTGAGTGGTGCGATGAAAGCCAAGGATGTCACCAGCGATGCGCTGAGCTACACCGGTCAGTTTCAGTTGGCACCGTTATCACCCAAGGAATGGATGTCACGCGTTGGCATGACTGCGCCAGAAACTGCCAAGTCGAGTGCTCTCACATCGCTGGCGTTCTCCAGTCCGCTCAAGGGTGATCTGTCCCAGGTACAGTTGACCAATCTGGTCATCGCGCTGGATGACACTGCAATCAACGGACGTCTGGGTTCGTCTTTCGATGCGTCGAAAGTCACCTTCGACCTGGATGTCGACAAGATCAATATCGACGACTATCTGCCACCGAAAGCTGAGAAGAAGGCGGCGAGCCTTGCGTTGGTGACGCCCGCATACGCTGCCGAGAGTGCTGCTGAGCTGCTGCCGGTCTCGCTGTTGAAAGCCTTGGGCCTACAGGGGCAACTCGACATCAACTCGCTGATCGCCTCTGGTCTTGAGGTGACCAAGGTCTCTGCCAAGCTTTCCGGCCAGCCGGGCCTGCAGAATCTGGATAGTCTGACGGCCAATCTCTACAGCGGTACGTTGGCCGCCAATGCGCGTATCGACAGTCGCAAGACACCGCTGGCGATCAGCTTCAGCGAGAAGCTGGCCAATCTGGATATTGCGCCGTTCCTCAAAGCGTTGGCACCGGAACAGAAAGAAGTCCTGCGCGGTCGTCTCTTCTTGAATGGTGACTACACCACGAGCACCAATCAACTCGATAGCATCAAGCGTAATCTGAATGGCCGTGGGGACTTCGAGATTCGTAATGGTGAGGTGCTCGACGTCAACGTATCGAAGGAAATGTGCACGACGGTCGCAACGCTCAGTGGCAAGCAGTCCGAGCGTGAATGGAAGGCGAATACGCCGCTGGAACGTGCCCAGGGCAGTTTCAAGGTCACCAATGGCGTGATCAGCAATCAGGATCTGGCACTGGCGATTCCGGGCATTACACTGGACGGCAAGGGTCAGCTCAATCTGCCGACCGATGCCTTTGACTACACGCTGGCAGCACGCTTTGTTGAAGGCACTGATGCGGCTGGCTGCAAGGTCAATCCGCGCCTGACCAAGCTGCGCTTCCCGGTACAGTGCAAGGGAAGTCTGAGTGGCGAACCGGGCGAGTGGTGTGGATTTGATCATCAGGGCTTCCAGACAGCCGCCGCGGAGCTTGCCAAGGAAGAGGCCAAGCGCAAGGCTGGCGGCAAGGTGTCCGAGAAGCTGGATGAAAAGCTGGATGAAGATACCCGCAAGAAGATCGACGACAAGCTTGGCGAAGGCGCCAGCGACAAGCTGAAAGGTGCAATTCAAGGCCTGTTCAACTGAGTCGACACCCGCGCTTGTAGAGAAGGACAACAGCACGCCAGCTCTTCGGGGCTGGCGTGCTGTTGTTTGAGTCCTGCCTGAACCCAAGAATCTGTATAGGAAGTTTTCGATGGCGCGTCCTGATACTGCCGCTGCGCCACGCGTGGCCGAGATTGCTCTGAGTCCTGAAGATGTTCAGGCACGAGTGTTTGAATGGTTCGATGTCCATGGCCGTAAACATCTGCCCTGGCAGGAGAACACCACTCCCTATCGCGTTTGGGTCTCTGAAATCATGCTACAGCAGACTCAGGTCACGACGGTGTTGCCGTATTACGCACGCTTCATGGAGCGCTTCCCTGATGTGCAGGCACTGGCCGCCGCGAATATTGACGATGTCCTGCATCTTTGGACGGGCTTGGGCTACTACGCCCGTGCCCGTAATCTGCACAAGGCCGCGCAACAGGTCGTGAGTGAACACGCAGGCGAATTCCCCGTCGAGAGTGTTGAAGCGCTCTCGACGCTGCCGGGTATCGGGCGCTCTACCGCTGGTGCGATCATCAGTATCAGTACCGGACAGCGTGCTCCGATTCTCGATGGCAACGTCAAGCGCGTACTAGCGCGCCTACATGCCGTGGAAGGCTGGCCCGGACGTCCGGCGGTCGAAAGAGAGTTGTGGGCGCTGGCAGAGCGTTATACGCCCGAGATTCGTCTGCCGGATTGGACACAGGCAGTCATGGATCTGGGTGCGACACTGTGTAGCCGTGGTCGCCCTGATTGTGGACGTTGCCCCTTCAGCGATGTGTGTATCGCCCATGCACGTGGTGAGGAAAAGCGCTTTCCCGAGAGCAAGCCCAAGAAGGCGATTCCGCAACGTGCGACGCTAATGTTGCTGGTGTTTGATACCGAAGGGCGTGTGCTGCTGGAGCGACGCCCGCCGACGGGTATCTGGGGAGGGTTGTGGGCACCGCCACTGGTCGAGGATCGCGCCGCGGCGCGTGACTGGATTGCGCAGCATGCGCGTGGTGCGCATCTATCGGAAGCACAGGCGAGCTTTGAGCATGTCTTTAGCCATTTCCGTCTGACCATCACTCCACAGCCCGTTCAGCTTGGCGAGGCAGGTTTGAAGCCAGAGGGCGTTGTCGAAGGCGTTTGTGAGCCTGGTGTAGATCAGCGCTTTGTTGATCCTGCGGCTCCTGATGCCGTCGGCCTGCCTGCACCGGTCAAGGCGCTGCTTGCGCGCTTTACCTGTGATCTTTTTGGCCTTGGTTGAGGTTTTACGGCGATAGAGTCGATCAAGGCAGTCGAGGCTGGGGGGATGGCCGTGAGGCGTGCGAGAATGGCTACAATTGCGAAAATCGCTGCCTGCGGCAGACTGTCATTGCTGCCATCATGTCGCCAGGCTTGAATTATCCGATATCACTTACCACCGCCGGAGTCACCTATGCGCACCGTACATTGCCGCAAGTATGATCAAGAGCTGCCTGGCCTCGATTTTCCGCCGCTACCGGGCGAGAAAGGACAGGATATCTGGTCGCATGTCTCAAAGCAGGCATGGCAAGAGTGGCAGACACTGCAGACACGTCTGATCAACGAAAAACATCTGAACATGATGGATGCTGATAGCCGTCGCTACCTGATGGAGCAGATGGAGCATTTCCTTGATAATGAAGAGACGGACCAAGCGGAAGGTTTCGTGCCGACAGACGCCGCCGCCAAGGGAGAAACGCAAGGTGGTCAGGGTCACGAACTCTGACCTGCCGTCGAGGGCAAGGGCATGCCCATATCGACGCCAAATTCTTGATAAGCAAGGGTTGACGTCGGGAACGGTTTTCTATTTAATACGTCCTCGTTGGCAAGGGCCAGATAGCTCAGTTGGTAGAGCAGGGGATTGAAAATCCCCGTGTCGGCGGTTCGATTCCGTCTCTGGCCACCAAGTGTTGGGGTATAGCCAAGTGGTAAGGCACCGGTTTTTGGTATCGGCATTCCCAGGTTCGAGTCCTGGTACCCCAGCCAGCCAACGCGCAGTAAGAAGACTCATATTGTGAGTTCTTTGTGCCGGCTTAGCTCAGTTGGTAGAGCAACTGACTTGTAATCAGTAGGTCGAGGGTTCGACTCCTTTAGCCGGCACCATTTTACAAGCACTTGTGTTTGCAAGACTTGTAGATGAAAGAAGAGCACACAATATAGAAGTCGCCTTGGCGGCTTTTTTTGTGTCTTCAGGTTGGCCAGATAGCTCAGTTGGTAGAGCAGGGGATTGAAAATCCCCGTGTCGGCGGTTCGATTCCGTCTCTGGCCACCATATTGGGGTATAGCCAAGTGGTAAGGCACCGGTTTTTGGTATCGGCATTCCCAGGTTCGAGTCCTGGTACCCCAGCCAATTCTGGCTTGCTGATGAAGTCGCAAGATGAATTTGGCAGCCAACAAGAAAGCCACCCTCCGGGGTGGCTTTCTTGTGTCTGGATGACAGGATATTTCCTGTCGAGATACCTCCGAAACCTCAGTGTGCTATCGGGGCCTCCGGGTGCTGAGCCAGCCAGCTAAGACGCTTGCGATAGATGGTCGAAGGCGCAATTTCCAGAATTGCAGCAGCGCGAGGAATACTGCCTTCACAGGCCTCGATGACGGCTTCTATTGCATCACGCTCCATCATCCACAGCGGGCGCAACCACGGGGCGTCGTTCTCTGAGAGTGCTTGTGGCGGTGTCGCGGTTTCATACCGACAAGCTGCTGTATGGCGTGTTGGTAGGTCCAGCATCGTGGCGGTCAGCACTTCACCATCATTGAGAATAATGGCGCGCCGCAGGCTGTTCTCCAGTTCTCTCACATTACCTGGCCAATCATGTGCCAGAAGCTTCTGCTCAGCGCATGCGCTGAGATGCGTAAAGTGCTTGCCCTCATGGCTCGCCATGCGATTCAGCAAGCCTTTGGCGATCTCCAGAATGTCCTGACCGCGTTCACGCAGAGGCGGTACCTTGAGCGGAATGACGTGCAGGCGATAGAACAGGTCTTCGCGGAAACGGTGCGTGTCGACCAGCAGGCGAGGGTCCTGGTGGGTGGCGCAGACAATGCGGCAGTTGACCTCCGTGGTACGTGTCGCACCGACTGGCATCACTTGGCCCGTTTGTAAAAAACGCAGCAGTTTGCTCTGCAGCGGCAGCGGCAGCTCTGCTATTTCATCAAGAAACAAGGTGCCACCGTCGGCGGCGACAGCGAGTCCTTGCTGGGCACTGACAGCACCAGTGAAGGCGCCGCGCACATGACCGAATAGTTGGGACTCCAATAACTCTGCTGGAATCGCTGCGCAATTGACCGCGATGAAGGGGCCATCACGTACCTGGCTGTGGCGGTGGATGGCTGTCGCACATAGCTCCTTGCCGCTGCCACTTTCGCCAGTAATGAAGATCGGGGCGTCCGAATGGGCGACCTGGATGAGGGTGTGATAGAGGGTCTGCATGGCCGATGAGCCTCCGATGAACCCCTCAAAACCGTGACGCCGCGGTGCCGATAATTCCCTGACTCTGGGAATGATGGATGAGGCGGCAGCCAGGTTCAGTGCGGAGGCAGCCGGTGCAGCCTGATGGTGAGCCTTCAGTGCGGTCATGAGTGATGTTCCCTTCCTGCTTATCTTTCTACAGCCCATCAGCGAGCGGATGCGCTGTGAAAGCATTGTTGTACGGCTGTTCTCGTGACAGCCTCGTGGATGAGGCACGCGGACTCTTATCGTTGAGTCTTCGGTGTGTGCTGCTTTATGTGCCTTATCCAAGCGTAATCGGTTGTTGATAATGAGCTTGACGGTTTTTAGTAGGTTTTTGTCCCTCCTCTCGAGTGGCAGGGTTCTCAGTCCCGTGTCGGGAATAATGACCAGCTCTCTCCTGATGCATGACGCGACGCATCTGGTGATTGAGAGGCGCCGATGTCTCTAGGTAGCGTATGGCACATTCTCAGGGAGTCTCTTCCTCGTCGTCAGAGTAGATGTTGGTGGTGGTCGTATTGGTGAAGTCCGTCGTGGCGCTTTGCGAGCTGGCATCGGCTGACTGGTCTGCCGTGCCATCGATGGTGCCAGTGGAGCCATCACTCAGCGTCTGCTGGATCTGTTGCCAGTTGCCGATCGAGGTGCTGCTGCCGGTATAGACGGTGTAATCGTCGATATCGGTACTGGAACTTGTGCCTTCCCCAAGGCTACCGGCCTTCTTGCTCTCGTAGAGAATCAGCGCAGTCTCTGCGCTGCGGGCGGGGAAGTCATAGGGATAGGGGCCCATCAATGAGTTTGCGCTGGCGATACCCGTCATCAGATAGCCAGTGCCCAGAATCCCGAGGCTGATACGCATGAAGGCATTCATGTCGTGCTCCTTTTGAGGTGTGTTACCTCAGTGTCAGCATGATTCAGGTGCTGAAACACACGCGGGTCACCCCGCGTGTGTTGGTGGACTACTGGCAGGTTACGGGGTGACGGGGCCCACGGAGACGGACATGTTGTTGCCCACCGAGGTCGCAGCGTTGCTGACGACGGCTCCATCGAAGCTACCCACTGGCGGCAGGCCGAGCGTGATGTTGCTGACCTTGGCGGTTGAGGTGATGTTGGCGAAGCTCACCTGGGTATTGTCGCCGATCAGCGCGCTGTCGATGCCTGTAGTATCCAGAGTCAGCGACAGGTTATTGCCGACTGAGGTTGCTGCATTGTCGACGGTCAGGTTGAGAATATCGTCAACCTTGGCCAGTGAATCGACATTTGCAGAGCCCATGTGACGACCGAAGCCATCTCCTGACAGGTACTGCTCGTTATGCAGGTTGATCATGGCATCGCTGTCTATCGAGATGTTGTTGCCCACAGAAGTGGCAGCATTCTCGAGAGACTCAAGCTTGGTGATATCTGGATTGGGCGTGGTGCCGGCATAGCTGATGTAGACATCGACATTGGCTTCTGCCGCTGCGCCTGCTGCTGCACTCGCCTCAGAGCCATGATTGCCTGAGTGAGAACCGGAAACGGCGAAGCTGCTGGCGCTAGTGCTATCGAGCAGGTCGATGCTCGGTGTACCCGTCTCGGCGGCACCATAGCTGACATCGCTGACGATGGCTTCAGAGCTGACATCCCCAATCTGCTTCTGCAGGCTTTCCACCATGACCAGCCCACCTGGATCAGTGATGCCCGGATCGATGTAGACATCGATATCGACGTTGGTATCGACCTGGCCATCCCAATTCCAATTCACGTTATCAAATGCTTGTGCCTGGCTTGCCATCATGATGCCACTGGCGAGGCCGATAGCGACTGCGAGCTTATTATAAGTAGTCATTGTCATGTTCCTCATGAATGTTGACTTATTGTGTTGCTCTTGATGCTGCGGGTACTGTTCTTGATATTGCAGGTACAGCGGTTGTAGCGACTTCACGTGTGTTGCTCTTGTCAGTAGCAACATGCTGGCCCGGATGAAGCTGACAATCTTCCCCTGCTGGAACAGGAAGTCCCAGGCCTTCAGTCAGGAGTTGGTAGGCACCCATCTCCACGACTGATCTCACTCCCAGCTGCAGTGGTTCATTGCGTACTGCGCCAGAATCGAACTCGATTAGCTGATTACCGAAGAAGCGATAAATACCTGCCTCGACTTCATAACCCACCACCTGTTTCTGCAGACTGGTGACATAGATGGTGCGGAAGGTGCGGATATCGACCATGCGAAGATCCAGCCCGACATTGATGACGGCGGTACGCAGGCCCGCTCCAATACCGCTGACAAATAACCGTGTCCCACCACTGGAAATGTTGTAATTAAGCTCGGTAAGTGCACCTAGAATCACGAAATTCGAGGGTAATACCGCTAGCTTGCGTGGCGCATAGGCCATGGCCTTTTGCTCAAAGAGCTGCTGTTCGGCTAGTGGCACGCGGACATCAAGGCGTTCGGTCAGGTGTACCTTGCGTGTCTTGTAAAGAGCGCTGATCAACATTTCAGATACGCCCTGAGTGACGGCGGCACTTTCTGTCACGGTGGAATAACTGCGTTGACCGGTCTTGTCCGTTATCTGTCCTACCGCAATGACCGGGAGGTTTTTGGCGCCTTGCATACGGCTCAATGAGGACAGACATTCGCTATAAGGCGTATTGTTCGAAGTCACTGGCGGCCCGACGACTGGCTCGATATTGTCGAATTTCGGTTCGACCGTCGCGCAGCCCCCCAGCATGGTGGCCATGCAAGCGGCCAGACAAAGACGTGGCTTTAACATGCTGGAATTTCCCCTGGTGTGACGCATGACCCGCGCCGTTTCTTGTACTCTGATATGTGTCTATCAGTAGTGTTGCTGTATTTATAAGTGGCAGGAAGTGTGCCAATTTTATTAGTGTTGTTTTTTAGTCACTTAACGTGTTTTTGCAAAACAAGGCAGCGCTGCAATTTGCAAAAGGCGAAGCGATATGAGGAGAAGTACTAGAAAGGTGGTTGTTGATATGGAGAAGGGGCTGGTGCTTGAGTGGGGCCGTGATCAGGCAGGATATGCGGGAGTATCAGGCGGGAATCACGAGGGAGGATGACTGAGGTAAATTGTCAGTCATGTGTCGAGGGTTGGCTCATGTTTTTCTGCTTGCCGAGACTGATGGGGCTGGTGCGCTGGTCAATGATCTTCTCACGCAGCATGAGATGGCTTGCCTATGAGTATTTTCTGAATTCAGGGGTTGAAGTTCTCGGGCGGGACCCTAGGTCGTCGTGTAGCAATGTTGAGAATTCACAGGATTTTCATCATCCATGCAGTTCCTTGTCCATTGAGGGAGAGCAAGATGACGACTTCACATGCGAATGCTTTTCATGACACTGCCACTCGCCAGACCGCTGCTCGCCAAACCCGAGCCAATGAAGAGGCGACAGTCAGAGCCTCTGCCACCGGCCAGCGTCTTGGGACACGCGAGGTGGACGCTGATCGCAATCAGGCGCCGGAAGCCTATCTGGATAAATCCGGCAGCGATCGTGGTTCTGATCCCTCCACTTCAGACAGCCCGGAGGATGCTTACCCGACACGTCTTGCCCAGCCGCCGCAGCACCTGTGGCAATCACGCAGTGAGCCAGTCGTGCATGCGCGCGCCGATGAAGGTCCGCTGGGGGCCGAGCAGCTCAAGCGCTTCAAGCGTGATGGTTTTCTGTTCGAGCCGGAATTACTGGCCCCGGACGAGGTAGAGGCGCTCAAGGCCGAATTGGCAGCGCTGCTCGACAATGACGAGTGGCAGGGCCGTGACTTCACCATCACTGAGCCCAAGAGCCACGAGATACGTTCAATATTCGCTGTGCACTTTCTCTCGCAGCGTTTCCGTCAGCTGGCAGAAGACCCACGGCTGATCGGGCGTGCGCGCCAGATTCTCGGCGGAGAGGTCTACGTTCATCAGTCTCGAATCAACTACAAGCCGGGTTTTGAAGGCAAGGGCTTCAACTGGCATTCGGACTTCGAGACGTGGCACGCCGAGGATGGCATGCCGGAAATGCGCGCCGTCAGCGCCTCGATCATCCTGACCGACAATCACCACTTCAATGGTCCGCTGATGCTGATCCCCGGCTCGCATGAAGTCTTCGTGCACTGCCTCGGTGAGACGCCGGATGACAACCACAAGTCATCCTTGCAGGCGCAGAAGGTGGGGGTGCCCTCTCGCGAGGCATTGAGCGAGTTGATCGCCGAGCGCGGTATCGAAGCACCGACTGGCGCGGCCGGTGGCCTGCTGATGTTTGACTGCAACACCCTGCATGGCTCCAACGCCAACATGTCACCAGATCCGCGCAGTAACGCCTTCTTCGTCTATAACCGTGTCGATAATGCGATGCAGGCGCCATTTGCCGCCTCGCGTCCGCGGCCTGAGTTTCTGGCCCATCGTGATGACGGGGGCTGGGATGCGCTCGAGCACACCGACGATGTCAGCCACTAGTGCAAAGAATGCCACGTGAGTGAATTGCCCCAGCGAACCGTTCTAGTGAACCCAGGATTCCGCCGGGGCAACGAAATCTCTGACGATAGTGCTGTAGTGGGCAGTAGTGGGGGCGGCGTAAGATTGCAGGCCTCTAGAACGGTGTACCTTCATGATTTGACAGGAGTCCTGCATGCCGCTTGCTCAGCGTTTCACCCCTCGTTTCACTGATGGCCAAGTCTTTGCTCATGATCTGGGCAAGGCGGTATGCGTCGGTCGCAACTATGCCGCGCACGCAGAAGAGCTGGGCAATGAAGTGCCCAGTGAGCCACTGTTGTTCATCAAGCCGGCCACCAGCGTGGTCGAGCTCGAAAAGCCGCTGGCACTGTCGCGTCGTCGTGGTCAGTACCATTACGAAGCGGAACTGGCACTGCTGATCGGCAAGCCGCTATGTGAGGCCAGTGAAGAAGAAGCACTGGAAGCACTGGCGGGCATGGGTCTGGCGCTGGACCTGACCCTGCGCGAGCGCCAGAGCAAGCTCAAGGCCAAGGGCCAGCCGTGGGAACTGGCCAAGGCCTTTGATGGTAGTTGTCCGCTTTCGGTCTTCGTACCGCTGGAAGGGCCACGCTGGCGTAGCGCTGATGGCACCCTGCACGACGTTGATTTCCAGGCACTCAGCTATCGCTTCGCCATTGATGGAGAGCAGCGCCAGACTGCCGATACCCGCCTGATGCTGTTCCCCGTGGCGCGCCTGCTCAGCGAGATCAGCCACAGCTTCACGCTGCTGCCCGGCGATGTCGTGCTGACGGGCACGCCGGAAGGAGTCGGTGAGCTGAATCCGGAGCAATCGCTGGTACTGGCACTGGATGCACCGGACGGCAGCGGTGAACTGCTGCGCATAGCCTCGAGCACGCGTAGCGTCGCCTGATCTTCGTTTCGCCAGTTTTCCCTCTGGCAGTACGAAAACACGAAAGCCCCTGCCGGTTACCCGGCAGGGGCTTTTTTCATGGTACTTGCAGGGCCGTTCTTGAGTGCTGCGGCTCAGCTCTCGAGGTAGGTATAGCCGTCGAGGCCCGCCTTGAGGTCTTCCAGCAGATCAGCCTGTTCCAATACACTCAGGCCAGAGGCCTTCAGCTGACGGGCCAGGCGTACTGCCAGGTGATCCGGATCGAAGTTCACGTAACGCAGTACCTGCGCGACGCTATCGCCCTGAATGGCATGTGATAGTTGCCACTGGCCGTCTTCGCCCAGGCTTGCATCCACTGAGTCGGTATCACCGAACAGATTGTGCAGATCACCGAGAATCTCTTGATAGGCGCCGACCATGAAGAAGCCCAGCAACTTCTCTTCATCGTCATTCCACTCTGGCAGCGGCAGGGTCGCATCAAGCCCCTGGTCATCCACGTAGGTGTCGATACGGCCATCGCTGTCGCAGGTGATGTCCTGAATCACGCCACGGCGCGTCGGCGCACGATCCAGCCCTGTCAGCGGTAGAATCGGGAAGATCTGCTCGATGCCCCAGATGTCCGGCAGTGACTGGAACAGCGAGAAATTGACGAACAGCTTGTCGGCCAGCTTCTCGTTCAGCTCATCCAGCACCATTCGGTGCGAGCGCTGACGAGCATCGAGGCGCGTCGAGAGGCTACGGCATACCGTGGTGTAGATGGCTTCGGCCTCGGCGCGAATGGCAATACTCGCCAGGCCCATCACGAAGCGTTCCTGCACCTGCTTCTGCGCATGCACGACAGCATGATAGATCTCGACCAGCTCACGTGGCTCCAGCGGGCCATCGAGGCGATCGGCCTGAGCCCACAGCGCAGCGATCTGCAGATCATCCTCACGGCGAATCGGCAGTGGCAGGTCGACACGCTCCTCGCCGATCACGTCTGTCACCAGCACGGCGTGATGCGCCGTCAGGGCGCGGCCGGATTCAGAGATGATGTGCGGATGCGGCAAGTCATGCGCTTCACAGACCGCATGGAAGGCACCGACCACATAGTCAGCGTACTCACGCATGGAATAGTTGAGCGAGCAGGCGCTTTCCGAATGCGTTCCTTCGTAGTCGACTCCCAGGCCACCGCCGACATCGACGATCTCGACACCAGCACCCGCCTCATGCAAGCCCTGGTAGAAGCGTGCACATTCCGCCAGGCCGCGCTGGATATCACTGATATCCGCGATCTGGGAGCCGAGGTGGAAGTGAACCAGCTTGAGGCAGTCTAGAGCATCGACTTCGCGCAAACGCTCGACCAGCGCGATGATCTGGCTGGCGGTCAGCCCGAACTTGGATTTCTCGCCGCCGGTATTCTGCCAGTTGCCCTTGCCGATGGTCGCCAGACGGGCGCGCAGGCCGATGCGTGGACGCACGCCCAGGCGCTCGGCCTCTTCCAGCACCAGCTCAAGCTCGCTGGCCTTCTCGACCACCAGATGCACGCGATGGCCGAGCTTTTCGCCCATCAGCGCCAACCGCACGTATTCGCGGTCCTTGTAGCCGTTGCAGACGATCACTGACGGGCCGTTGTCCGACAGCGCCAGTACCGCCAGCAGCTCCGGCTTGCTGCCGGCTTCCAGGCCGACTCGTCCGCGTGAGCGCTCGTTGGTCGCCAGCAGCTCTTCGACGACGCGACGCTGCTGATTGACCTTGATGGGATACACCGCGGTATAGCTTGAGCCATAGCCGCGTGACTCAATGGCGGCATCGAAGGCGGCACACAGCTGCTCGACGCGGTCATGCAGGATGTCGGCAAAGCGGATCAGCAGCGGCAGGCGCAGGCCTTGCTCGCGTGCCTTGTGGATCAACGAGATCAGTGGCAACGCGGGGGTGCCCGGCTCGCCCTGAGGGCGGACGAGTGTCAGGCCATCCTGACCGACGTCGAAATAGCCGCTGCCCCATTGGTCAATGTTATAGGTACGGCGTGCTTCGGCTGCAAAGGAGGTCATCGCGGTCTCCGGAGATGGACGGCGTGAAGATAAGCCCGACAGCGCCGCATCCACATGAGATAAGGCGCATCAATAAAGTGAGCGCGTCATGTGAAGAGTGTGGGCGCGGCAGCGCCGGAGAAGACAAGGACGCCCGCACGGAATGCGGGCGCTCAGGGGGCGCATTATGCCTGCTGACAGGCTGCAGGCAATCGCTTTCACGCGTGACAGCGTGAGGAATGTCGAAATGTCCACCGTCTCGAATCAGACCGGTAGCGCTGCGTCGGGCAGCGGCAGGACGCCTTCTTCGATGCGACGGCCCAGCAGCTGACGATATTGTGACGGATCTTTCGGCGTCAGGCTGTGCGCAGGCGGATCGACATACACCACCAGCAGGCGTGATAGCCAGTAACGCAGCGCAGTCATGCGCAACATCGTCGGCCATAGGCGGCGTTCGTCGGCATTCATCGGGCGCTCTGCAAGATAGGCGCCGAGCAGGGCGTCATGACGTGCGACATCCAGGCGGCCATCTTCACCGGAGCACCAGTCATTGACCACGATCGACAGATCGAAGATCAGGTCGCCAGTGCAACCGTTGTAGAAGTCGATGATGCCGCCGAGGCGATCGCCATCAAACAGGGTGTTATCGCGGAACAGGTCGCCGTGCAGCGTGCCCTGTGGAAGATCAACACCACTGAAGGCCTCTTCACAGATATCTATCTCGTCGGCCATCAACGCCTGATCGCTCGGTGTCAGATAGGCGAGCACCTTGTGGTGCATCGGCTTGATCCAGTGCAGATCACGTGTATTGGGGCGCTGGCCAGTGAAGTGGCGCGATACGGCGTGCATGCGGCCGAGTGCGGCACCAATCTCGGTGCATTGAGCCACATTGGGTGCGACAGGCCACTGCCCCGGCATGCGCGGGAAGAGTAGCGCAGGCTTGCCGGCCAGCATCTTGAGCGCCTGGCCGTCGTTGTCATGCAGTGGGCCCGGTACGGGCAGCTTGTGATTGGCGAGGAAGTCGAGCAACTCGACGAAGAAGGGCAGCTCATCGTGCTCGCCCTGTTCGAAGAGAGTCAGCACCATCTCACGGCGATCCGTGGTGACGAAGAAGGTCGAGTTCTCGGTACCGTGCGCGACATCCTCAAGGGAGGTCAGTGTGCCTGCGTCGTACTCTGCCAGAAACTGTGCGACCTGCTCGTGGCTCAGGGGGGTAAAGACTGCCATCTGTGACTCTCGCCGAATGTGCCTGTCCCAGCGCTGCCCTGCACGTCATGAGCGTGCAGGGCAGCGGAAGGAATTATTGTAGGGATGCAGAGGTGAGACTGCGCCCAAGGGCAGGCCGCCAGGATCAGGCCTGCCATCAGGCATATTACTGACTGGAGCTTATCATTTTTTACGCGCCCAGCCCGGCACCTGCAGCTGGCTTGCATTTTTTACGCCGGACTTGATGAAATTGCCGTTGCCATCGCTGTCGAGCAGGAAGAAGGACGGCGCGCTCTTGGGGATGATCTCGATCGCGAACAGCTGGCCGTTGACGCGATATTCACGCAGCGTGCGGTCATCCTGCTGGCGGCTGGTGACCTGCGGCTTGGGGGCGTCACTCTCGGCCACGGCCAGTGGTGCGCTCAGGCTGGTGACCGCCACCAGCAGGCTGGCGGCCAGCAGGCGAGGCAGTGTCAAGGTAGAACGCGTGGCGGAAGATGCAATCGTGCGCATGGCATGTCTCCTGAGCGCAAAAGTCCTGTGCGCTGACGTACAGAAGGGAGGTTTGCCTGTCGTCTGGCAATCAGGCGCTCCCGTTGCAGGCAGTTTACGCCGCCCGTCTCTCGGCTGCACTAGCCCACCTGCGTGTCGTTGATGGTGGATGGCGGCTGGGCGTGTCGTCAGCCCTTGCGTATCATGAGCGCATTGCCGCCGGCGTTTACCCCGGCCCCACCTTTCAGCCTACGGATGCGACTGCTCATGGCCGCCACGCCGATCGTTCTCGTCGATGGATCTTCCTATCTCTATCGCGCCTTTCACGCCCTGCCGCCGCTGACCACCTCCAAAGGGCTGCCGACCGGCGCCGTGAAGGGGGTGATCAACATGCTCAAGAGCCTGATTCGCCAGTACCCGGATAGCCCCATGGCGGTCGTGTTCGATGCCAAGGGCAAGACCTTCCGCGATGACATGTACGCCGAGTACAAGGCGCAGCGCCCGCCGATGCCGGATGACCTGCGTCTGCAGATTGAACCGTTGCATGCCTGCGTGCGCGCTCTCGGACTGCCGCTGCTGTGTGTCACGGGTGTCGAGGCGGATGACGTCATCGGTACCCTGGCGCGCCTGGCGACCGAGGCCGGGCGTGATGCCGTCATCTCTACCGGCGACAAGGACATGGCGCAGCTGGTGAATGAGCACATCACGCTGGTCAACACCATGAAGAACGAGACGCTGGACGTGGACGGCGTCACCGAGAAGTTCGGCATTCCGCCGAATCTGATCATCGATTTCCTGGCGCTGATGGGTGACAAGGTCGACAACATTCCCGGCGTACCGGGTGTGGGCGAGAAGACCGCACTGGGCCTGCTGCAAGGCATGGAAGGCGGTCTCGACACCATCTATGGCGATCTGGATCGCATCAAGACGCTCAGCTTCCGTGGCGCCAAGACTCTGGCCAAGAAGATGGAAGCGCATCGCGACGAGGCCTATCTCTCCTATCGCCTCGCCACCATCAAGCTGGATTGCGAGCTGGAACACGGCCTGGATGATCTCGCGATTGCCGCGCCGGACACCGCTGCGCTGGTCGAGCTGTATAAAGAGATGGAATTCAGGGCGTGGCTGAAGGAGCTGCAGGAAGGCGGTGACATGGCCGCCACGCCGCACGCCGACGAGAAGGACAGCGGTGTGGCCGCGACAGATCTGTTCGGTGACAGCATCGCGGCGGTGGCGACTCCTGCCGCTGGCAAGGACAAGGCCGCCTCGGCGCCCACGCCGGTACTTGAAGTGGAAGGCGACGAGGACATGACGCCTGACGTGCTGCCGCCGCGTGAAGCGCGCAACTATCGCGCCATCACCACACAGGCCGAACTGGATGAGTGGCTCGAGCGCGTGCGCAAGAGTTCCTCGCTGTGCTTCGATCTCGAGACCACTAGCCTCAACTACATGGAAGCCGATATCGTCGGCATCGGCATGGCACTGGAAGTCGGTGAGGCCGTCTACATTCCGGTCGCGCACAGCTATCTGGATGCCCCCGCACAGCTGGACCGCAAGGCGGTACTGGCGGCGCTGACGCCGATTCTGGCCGACTCCGCCATCACCAAGATTGGCCAGAACCTCAAGTACGATATCGAGGTGCTGGCGCGCTACGATATTCCCGTCTCTGGCCCACTGGCCGACACCATGTTGATGTCCTACGTGCTCAACTCCACGGTGACACGTCACGACATGGATTCGCTGGCGCTCAAGTATCTGGGTGAAACGACCATCAGCTTCACCGATATCGCGGGCAAGGGCGCCAAGCAGCTGACCTTTGATCAGATCGCGCTGGAAGAGGCGATGCCCTATGCCTGTGAAGATGTCGATATCACCCTGCGTCTAGCGGCGCTGCTGGGGCCACAGGTCGCCAGAACCGGCCGTCTGGAAGAGGTGCTCCAACAGCTCGAATTTCCGCTGATTCCGGTGCTGGCGCGTATCGAGCGCAATGGTGTCGCGATTGACCCGGAGCGGCTGCACACCCAGACGCGTGAGCTGATCGAGCAGATTCATACAGCCGAGAAAGAAGCCTTTGCGCTGGCGGGCCGTGAGTTCAATCTCGCCTCGCCCAAGCAGCTGGGGGAAATCCTCTTCGAGGAGCAGAAGCTGCCGGTCAAGAAGAAGACGCCCAAGGGCGCGCCGTCGACGGCTGAAGCGGTGCTGGAAGAGCTGGCGCTGGACTTTCCGCTGCCCAAGATCATCATGCGCCATCGCGGCATGACCAAGCTCAAGAGCACCTATACCGACAAGCTGCCGCAGCTGGTGAATCCGGTCACGCGTCGTCTGCACACCAGCTATCACCAGGCGGTGACCGCGACGGGGCGTCTGTCATCGTCTGATCCGAATCTGCAGAACATTCCGGTGCGCAGCGAAGAGGGGCGGCGTATTCGTCAGGCCTTCATCGCACGTCCCGGTTATCGCATCGTCGCGGCGGATTACTCGCAGATCGAACTGCGCATCATGGCGCACCTCTCGGGGGACAAGGGGCTGCTGTCAGCCTTCGCCGACAACCGCGATGTGCACGCTGCCACGGCGGCGGAAGTCTTCGGTGTCGAGGAGTCGCGTGTCAGCACGGACCAGCGCCGCAGCGCCAAGGCGATCAACTTCGGGCTGATCTACGGCATGTCGTCGTGGGGGCTGTCGCGTCAGCTCAATATCGAACCGGGCAAGGCCAAGACCTATATCGAACGCTACTTCGATCGCTATCCGGGCGTTGCGACCTACATGGAAGACACGCGCCGTCTGGCCGCTGATCAGGGCTATGTCGAAACCATCTTCGGCCGTCGCCTCTATTTGCCGGAAATCGGCTCGCGCAATCACGCGCGCCGCAGTGCCGCCGAACGCACCGCCATCAACGCCCCGATGCAAGGCAGCGCCGCTGACATCATCAAGCGCGCCATGATCGACGTGGATGCCTGGCTGGCGGACAGTGATTCAGGCTACGACGCCATGATGGTCATGCAGGTACACGATGAACTCGTCTTCGAAGTCGCCGAAGCGCAAGTCGACGCCTTCATGAAAGACGTTGCCCAACGCATGCAAGACGCCGCCGCCCTCGACGTCCCGCTGCTCGTCGAAGTCGAGCAAGGCGACAACTGGGAAGAAGCGCATTAGGTTTTAATTTAAAAAGTATAGAAAAGCCAAGATTGATGATTTCGGTCTTGGCTTTTAATGTTATTTATTTACCCTCGAAGCAGTGCTCTAACTCCGGATCTATCGAGAACATATATTGGCGAAGTTCGTTTACATAATCCTCTAACTCCTTCATTGTTGTTATTTCGGCAAGGTTTTCTTTACAATCGTACTCTTTTTCTAATTCCACTGCGTGATCGGTGTTTTTGTGTCTACATATAACGGTCGCACATATATAGACGCAGTATTCTGAAAGCAGCATTATTTCTGCATAGCTCTTGGGCACTTCAGCATCGAAATAGCGCTTTTTTAGGCATGTTATCTTTCCATTTTTATTATCGTCCCTAAACCCATGTGCTAGCATAGTATTTCGCATACCTTCTATGCCTCGCCACTTTTTTATTCTATCGATAGCAGGTTTAACTATTTTCATTGTTTCTCTGACTCTTAAATCGTCTCTTGCATAAGTGTTGAACCTCTTCCATTTGTTCATAATAGAGTATATATCTATAATCATCTTGATGCTGATTGAGAATTTTAGTTCTTCATCTTGCTTGTAACGCCTTATTAATTTCAGGTCACTTTCCATAAGGCCTTTTATTGCACCAAGGATTACTATTGAGTCTTGTAGTGCCGTGGACATTTTTATGCCCTCCACTATTACTTGTTTTTTTATTGTTGATTGATTTTCTCAATGCTCATTTTCACTGTAGTGGTCGTAGAAAATAATTAAAAATTTATTTTCTACGACCACTGGCTACGTTGATCCTTGGCGGCGGTAGGCCGATGCTGTGAGTGGTGTCCGGTTTTCCGGACGCTGGCTGCGTGAGGGCGCAGCTCACAACAATCAGATCCGGCGGGTGTGGTGGCGGAGGATGGCTACCCACGATGATCGGACACGCCAAGGGGGAGCGGAAGATGGCTCAGCAGATGCCAGTGTTAGGCGGTGCAGGAGTGGTGACGCCGCTGCGCAACGATTTACCTGCAACGTCGATTCTTCTGGAGAGTGCACGTCGAGAGCTGTTGAAGGCGGCGATGAATGCGGTGGAGGAGTGGGTGGTGGTGGTGGATGCCCGCGGCTGCATCCAGTTTCTCAATGCGCCGTACGCTGAGTTTCTCGGCGTCGACCCTGAGGCGGTATTGGGACGTGATGCCCGCGAGGTGATCGAGAACACCCGCATGCATGAGGTGCTGGAGAGCGGACGGGCAGAACTTGCCCAGCTGCAGTTGATTCGTGGCCATCACATGATCGCCCATCGCTACCCCATCCTGCGTGATGGCGAGGTCATCGGCGTCATCGGTTCGGTGATCTATCACGATACCTGGGAATGGCGGCAGGTGAATGCGCAGGTGCAGGCGCTTGAAGCCGAGGTGGATTACTACCGTCAGGCACTGGAAACTACCACCGGTGCCCGCTGGAAGCTGAGCGACATCATCGGTGAATCCCCTGCGATGCGTGAGTTGGCGGCACGCGTGCGCAAGATTGCCCCTGGTGGCGCATCGGTGTTGATTCGCGGTGAATCGGGTACCGGCAAGGAGCTCTACGCCCACTCGCTGCATCGTGCCTCGGCACGCGCGGAAGGGCCTTTCATCAAGCTCAACTGCGCCGCGATTCCCGAAGCTCTGTTGGAGGCCGAGCTGTTCGGCTACGAGGAGGGCGCTTTCACGGGTGCACGGCGTGGCGGCAAGCCCGGCAAGTTCCAATTGGCGGATGGCGGCACGCTATTTCTCGATGAGGTCGGCGACATGCCGCTGGCGATGCAGGCCAAGCTGCTGCGCGTTCTGCAAGACCGTGAAGTCGAGGCCGTCGGCGCGACGCGGCTGGTGACGGTGGATGTGCGCGTGATCGCCGCGACCCACCGCCCGCTGGAGGCGCTGGTCGAGAGTGGCGAATTCCGTGAAGACCTCTTCTATCGCATCAACGTGGTACCACTGGTGATACCACCGCTGCGCGAACGCCGCGAAGACTTGCCTACCCTGGCCTCTCATCTGTTGGGGCGGCTGGCACGACGTAGTGGCCGCCGCCCGCCAGTGTTGTCACCCGCGGCGTTGGAGCGACTGTGTGCCCATCATTGGCCCGGCAATGTCCGCGAGCTGGAGAACGTGCTCGAAGCGGCCTTCTATCTCGGTGGCAGCCATATCCAGCCGACAGACCTGCCGGACGCCATTGGGACTCGGCGTAATGAGATATCCACACCCCCTTCCTGCCAAGCAGTCAGCGCAACTCCATCGATGACGCTGGATACCTTTGTGACGACGGGCTCACTGCGTGAAGCCATGGCATACGCTGAGCGGCAGTTGATCGAAGAAGCCCTGTGCAGCTGTGGCGGCAACCGCACGCAGGCGGCGCGCCAGCTGGGCATCGCCAAGTCATCACTCTACGAGAAGCTCGCGCGGCATGGGGTGTAGGCGGCCGAGTGAGAAGAATGTCACAAGGCGTCCGGAAATCCGGAATTATGTCCGGCTTTCCGGACGTTTTTGGGAAATCACTCTGTCATCACGCTACATGCCCCATCAGCCGTGAACCTTGCAAGATTCATGGCGGATCAGAAGGTCTTGGCTACTGTCATTGGTACGCGACCTTGGTGGCGATTTTAGGCAAGCAAACCTGCGAGGCGTCCGGATAACCGGACGCCTCGCAGGTTTTGGGGAGGACCAAACTGCATGGCAGGCAGAAATTGCGCGACGATGTGAGTGTAGATGGCTGAAATAATTGATATTCCAGTGGAGTGGTCAGTGACTTGCGTTACTCAAGGGCGAGTTGACGTAAGCGTAAGCTATGCGCGTGGCAGCATGTTTCATCAGTACGTCTGGCCAGCACCATGGGTCAGTAAAACAATAATCAGGGAGCCGCCCCATGCCTCATCACGCTGTTTCTCATCTGTCCGCCACTCCACGTCGTCTGCGTCTCGGAGTCGCCATCGCGGCAGCCGTCGCTACCACGACGTTGATGGTCGCCATGCCCGCACAGGCCGAAGGCCCGAAGAAGCTCGACGTGGCCAGTACCTTCTCGACCAAGAACTTCCTCGGTGCAGGCGCGGTGCGCCTGTCTGAGGAGCTCAAGACTGCCACCGGCGGTGCCGTCACCCTGCGTGTGCATGAACCGGGTGATCTGGTACCGGCCTTTGAAGTCTTCAACTCCGTATCTTCCGGTGCCATTCAGGCCGGTTGGGACTGGATGGGCTACTGGGCAGGCACGGTACCGATCACCAATCTCTACGGCGCACTACCGTTCGGCCCGAGTCCGGAAGCCTTCATGTCGTGGATGTGGGCCGGTGAAGGCACC
Source organism: Cobetia sp. L2A1 (assembly GCF_009796845.1). Classification (NCBI taxonomy): domain Bacteria; kingdom Pseudomonadati; phylum Pseudomonadota; class Gammaproteobacteria; order Oceanospirillales; family Halomonadaceae; genus Cobetia; species Cobetia sp. L2A1. Next base: position 238,485 of record NZ_CP047025.1, read on the forward strand.
GAGCTGATACAGGCCGCCTATGACCCGTACGGCGTGAAGGTGCTGCCGTGCTTCATCTCTCCGCAGGAAACGGGCGGCTGGTTCAACAAGGAGATCAACACGCCGGACGACTTCAAGGGGCTGTCCATGCGCATCTCGGGCCTCGGCGCCAAGGTGCTCAACAAGCTGGGCGCTTCGACGCAGCTAGTGCCGGGCAGCGAGATCTACCTGGCGCTTGAGCGTGGCCGCGTCGATGCCACCGAGTTCTCGGTGCCGCAGGTCGATCAGGCGATGGGCTTCAATGAAGTCGCCAAGTATTACTACTTCCCGGGCTGGCATCAGAGCGCGAGCTGGTTCTCGTTGCTGGTCAATCAAGAGGTGTGGGACAGCTACAGCGATGAGCGCAAGGCACAGTTCCAGACCGCTTGCCGCGCGACACTGCAGTGGGCTATGGCAGAAGCGCCGCCGGCACAGGTCAAGGCGATTCACGAGCTGGAGGCCAAGGGTGTCGAGGTCAAGCGCTTCCCGGAGCCCGTCATGACGGCGCTGCAGAAGGCGTGGGGTGAGGTGCTGGAAGAAGAGAAGAAGACCAACCCTGACTTCGCCAAGGCCTATGATTCGCTGATGAAGCACGCGGCGCTGATCGACGAGTGGTATGAACTGCAAGCCATGCCGCCACCGATGGCCATGAAAGACGATGGGGGCAGCGCACAATGACCGACCCCCGCCTTGCGCCCTGGCGGGCAAGAGGCGGGGCGGTGTGTGGAGCCCTGGGGCGACCGTTGGTCGGCCTGGGGCTGTGGGTGGGTCGCTGGACCAGTTGGCTGGGTCTGGCGATCATCCTGGCTGTGCTCACCACCGTCACGCTCAACGCCCTGGGTATCAATGAAGTCGCCAACTGGGGGTCGCCCGATGTGCTGCTGTTCGGCACCGCGATCACCATCAATTCCGTCACCGAGCTGCAATGGCATCTGTTCGGGATCCTGACGCTCTTCGGTGGTACCTACGCTCTGCACAGCGATACGCATGTGCGGGTCGATCTGTTCTATCAGCGGCTTACGCCGCGTGGCCGTGCCGTGGTCGATATCCTCGGCCACCTCATCATGCTGATTCCCTTCTGCCTATTGATCGCCTGGCTATCGAAGCACTCCGTGATCATGTCGTACACCTCGGGCGAGAAGTCCAACTACGGCGGGCTGGTGGATCGTTATCTGATCAAGGCGATATTGCCGATCGGGCTGGTATTCCTGGCCCTTGGGGCGCTCGGGCAGATCTTCGAGAACCTGTCCTGCCTGTTTGACCCGGCGCGTGTGCCGGAACGTCTGAAAGATCATGAGATTGCCAGTCTGACCGGCCTTGCCCCCCAGACGGCAGGCGCGTCGACTGACGCCGCGGCCCCCCACGACTCTGCCCATGGGAGCCACGACAATGCTCGCTGAATACGCTCTGCCCATCACCATGGTGGTGGCGCTGCTTGTTGGTATCTTCTCCGGCTACCCGGTGGCCTTCCTGCTCGGCGGGCTGGGTATTCTGTTTGCCTTCATCGGCGATATACCCGTGGCATTTCTGGGTACCGTCGGTTCACGCATCTTCGGTGGAGTGATCGAGAACTGGCTGCTGATCGCGATTCCACTGTTCGTGTTCATGGGGCTGATGCTCGAAAGCTCCGGCGTGGCGCGCAATCTGCTGATGACGCTGCAGCGCCTGTTCGGCCGTGTGCATGGTGGCCTGGCGGTATCGGTCGCGCTGCTCGGTGTGGTGATGGCGGCCAGTACCGGCATCATCGGTGCCTCCGTCGTGATGCTGGGGCTGCTGGCGCTACCCGTGATGCTGGGCCAGGGCTACAAGCCGGAGATGGCCTGTGGCGTGATTGCGGCCTCCGGCACGCTGGGCATCCTGATTCCGCCCTCGATCATGTTGGTATTGATGGGCTCCATCCTGCAGATCTCGGTTGGCGCACTGTTCAAGGCGGCACTGGTGCCCGGCCTGCTGCTTGGCGCGCTCTATGTCGCTTACCTGCTGATCACCGCCAAGCTGCATCCCGACTGGGCACCACTGCCAGACCAGAAGCTGCTGGGCACCGACAAGACACCGCTGGCACTGGCGCTGCTGCGGGATCTGTTCGGCCCGATGGTGTTGATCGTCGCGGTGCTCGGCTCGATCATGACCGGTATCGCCACGCCCACCGAGGCTGCGGCCATCGGCGCGGGCGGAAGCTTGCTGTTGGCATTGGTGATGGGCGGGCTGTCCTTCTCCACATTGCGCAACACACTACGTGATACCTCACGCACCAGCGCGATGATCCTGTTTGTCGTCATCGGCGCGACCTGTTTCTCGGTGGTATTCAAGCGTCTCGGCGGCGATTACCTGATTGAGGACGTCATCACCGGCACTGGCCTGGGCCCCTACGGCTTGCTGCTGCTGTTGATGGGACTGATCTTCGTGCTCGGCTTCTTTCTTGAGTGGATCGAAATCAGCTTCGTGGTGCTGCCGCTAGTGGCACCGGTGGTCGAGGTGCTGGACTTCGGCATGGGGCTTTCCGGTCAGGGCCTGCTGGTGTGGTTCGCGATTCTGGTCGCCATCAACCTGCAGACGAGTTTCCTGACGCCACCGTTTGGCTATGCCCTGTTCTACCTCAAGGGCATCACTGCGGGTCAGATCTCCATCGGTACCATCTATCGCTCTATCCTGCCCTTCGTTGGCCTGCAGCTGGCGGGACTGAGCTTGTGCATCCTGTTCCCGTCACTGGTGCTGTGGCTACCGGGATTGATGCCCTGACCCTGGGTGTCACGCTGGATGTCAGGCAACACCATGGCGCATCACAAGGTGGTGATGCGCTCGATGAAAGCGGTAATTCGCTGAGTGAACGAGCAGGGAGAACATCATGCTGCCACGACGCAGGGTGTTGATCGCGGGGCAGGGGGCATGGCTTGAAGCCATGGCGCGCACCTTCCTGGAAGAAGGCGCCATCACCGGGCTGATGGGCACCGGGCTTGCGGATCTTGAGCAGGTGCTGGATGCGCTGGGCGGCGAGCAGAGTGATCGCTTTGGGCAGGTGATGGGCGAGGGCTGCTTCGAGGCATTGGTGGCCCGCCTGGGACGACTCGATGTACTGGTTTGCATGCCACCGTCTGCGGCCATTGCTCAGTCGCTGGAGGAGTGTCTGGTGCAGCAGGTGGCCGGGCCGGCGGCCCTGCTCAAGGCTGGCTGTGCGCGGATGTTGCGCCACGGCGGACGTCTGCTGGCCGTCGCACCACCGCTGTCCTCGCTGGACCATCACGGCACTGCCATGGCACAGGCGGCACTGAGTGAGTTGATCCAGCGGCTGGCATCACGCGCGCCGGACAAGGTACGCGCCAATCTGCTGTGTCCCCAGGGCAGCGGGCCTTCTGCTGTCGCGGAATGTGCGCGATTTCTGGCAGGGGGAGCAGGGCGCTCGCTCAATGGCCAGGTGCTGCATTTGAGTGAGTAGCATTGTGCCTCTGCTTCACTCCTGCCCCTCTCGCTGTACTATTTCTCCGCACTCTCCGCACTCTCCGCACTCTCCGCACTCGACGCGTGTGTCTGGCGTTGCCTTCGCGACGCTCATGCGCCGACACCGGCTGCTCTCAACTGGCCCCAAAACCGGCAATGAAGACACGCACGCAGCGTTGTACATGCGGGCGATGGATTTCCATGCTGTCGGTTCGGCAAGCGCGTCCCAGCAACGCATCGATATGCAGCGGACTCAGCAGCATGCCCATCAGCATGTTGGCGGCGTTCAGCGGCTGCGTGCCCAGCCCGCTGCCGGGTAGCGTGCCTTTTTCCACCTGTTGACTCAGATAGTCGGCGAGTCTCTGGCGCGTGACGTCGGGGCCATTCTCCAGAAACAGGCGACCCAGTTCGGGCGTCCGCCCGCTTTCGAAAGCCAGCCCGCGTAGTAGTCGGATCAGGCGTGGCTGCAGTGCCAGCGAGAGAATGGCCATGCCGAAGCGTTCCAGTGCCTGTGGCGGATGGCTGCCATCGCTGACCTGCTGGTCCATCAGCGCCCACACGGATTTGGCCTCCTGCTGCATGACCGCCAGAAACAGACCCTCCTTGTTGCCGAAGTTGCGGTACAGCGTCGCCAGCGAACCGCCTGCTTCGCGTGCGATGTCATTGATGCTGGTCGCCGCAAAACCCTGCTCAAGGAAGTGCTCGCGTGCCACGCTCAGCTGGCGCTTGCGACGCGCATCGCCACGTGGAGAGGCACGTGTGACAGAAGCCTCTAGCGGTAGTGCCGTCAGTTCTTCAGGGTTGTCGGTCATGTGAATGTCCTGCTGGAGAGTGGGGCGTGTGTCTCATGACATCATGCAGTTCTGTGGTTGCAGTTACCTGAACGGACAGGGACGTAAGGTGCAACTGTTGGAGTGCGCAAGTTAACTGTAGTATTTATTACACTTAATAGCGATGCATGGCGGTAACTGTCCAACGCTGGTGGTGGGTTGGATGGTCGTCGCGACCACGTCGCTCGACAGATTCTGAGTGTGCTTCCTGCTAGTCACGAGACTGTCGGCAAGACGGGCAGTAAAAGAGGTTTGCTAATGAACAAGGCAGGAAAAGGCGTTGTAGCCATCGTCGTCATCGCAGGCATCATTGCGGGCGGGGTGCTGGGGTTGGAGTGGTGGCGGGTTGGTCGCTTCATGCAGGAAACTGACAACGCCTACGTGCGTGCCGACAGTGTGCCTGTGCGCGCCGAGACCACGGCGCGTATCACGCGCATGCTGGTGCACGACAATCAGCCGGTGACGGCGGGCCAGCTGCTGGTGGAACTTGATGATGGTGATGCCAAAGCCAATCTGGATCAGGCCAGTGCCCAGCTGGACAACTCGCGCACCGGCGAAGTGCAGGCCGAGCGCCAGTTGACGTTGCAGCAGGCGAAGATCGACGAGGCCAAGGCCGCGTTGGATTCCGCCAAGGCTGAGCGCGATCAGGCGGCACTCCACCTCAAACGCTCCAAGAGCCTGGAAAGCCGTAGCTACGCCTCGCAGCAATCCTATGAGGATGATCAGGTGACACTGCGCACCACCGAGGCCAGTGTTGCGCAGAAGCAGGCCGCACTGACGTCTGCCCGCGGACAGCTTGAGGTCTACAAGGCCCAGCTGGATTCGGCGCGCGCCGAGATCGTCTCTGCCGCGGCGGACCTGGCCTATGCCCGCCATCAGCTGAACAAGACGAAGATCATCGCGCCGCAGGATGGCGTGATCGGTAATCGCAGTGCTGAGGTCGGTACCATGGCCAGTGCCTCGCTGACGCTGATGCAGTTGGTGCCGGTCGAGAGTGCCTACGTGGTCGCCAACTACAAGGAAACCCAGACCGAGCGCATGCGCGTCGGGCAGCCGGTGAGTCTTGAGGTGGACGCCTATCCTGACGTCGAGTTCGAAGGGGTGGTGGATAGTCTCTCGCCCGCCACCGGGACCGAGTTCAGCCTGTTGCCGACCGACAATGCCACCGGCAACTTCAACAAGATCGTGCAGCGCGTGCCGGTGCGCATTCGCCTGACCGGCCCCAGTGAGGCGCTGCCGCGTCTGCGTGCGGGCCTGTCGGTCATTCCGTCGATCGACACGCGCGAGCTACCGGACACCGGCACCTATGCCCTGGGCGATGCCCACCTCGATGCGTCGGCGGCGGGTGATGCTGCTGCGCCAAGTCTGGCGCCGGCCAGCAAGACTGACGCTGCTGTCACGGCCGGGGCGCAGTAAGCATGGCCGAGGCAGGTACCGTATCGGGGGCCACCCACAATGACATGCCGACGCGCACGCAGCAGATAGGCTTCATTGCGGCGGTGTTCGGCATGTTCATGGCGATTCTGGATATTCAGATCGTCGCAAGCTCTCTCAACGAGATTCAGGCGGGTCTCTCGGCCAGCCCCGAGCAGGTCTCGTGGATCCAGACCAGCTATCTGATCGCCGAGATCGTGATGATCCCGCTGTCCGGCATGCTGGCGCGCATCTTCTCGACCCGCGTGGTGCTGACGGTCTCGGCGCTGGGCTTCACGGTGGCGAGTCTGGGCTGCGCGCTTTCGACCTCATTGGAAGCCTTGATCGTGCTGCGGGCGGTACAGGGCTTCATGGGCGGGGCGATGATTCCACTGACCCAGGCGGTCAGCTTCTCGATCTTCCCGCGCCGCAAGATGGGCAGCATTCAGGCAGTGATCGGACTGGTCGCGACCATGGCGCCCTCCATCGGGCCGACCGTGGGCGGCTATCTGACCGAGTACTTCAGCTGGCACTGGCTGTTTCTGGCCAACCTGATCCCGGGCATCATCGTGGCCACGCTGGTATGGCGCAATCTGGATATCGATCAGGGCGATCGCGCTCTGCTCAAGCGTCTGGATACGCTGGGACTGTCACTGATGGCAATCTTCCTCGGCAGTCTGGAGTACGTGCTGGAGGAGGGGCCGGGTGACGACTGGTTCTCGGACACGGGCATCCTGCTGTGGACCATCGTCTGCGCGCTATCCTGCATCGGCTTCTTCTGGCGGGTGCTGACCACGGACAACCCCATCGTCGATCTGCGCGTGTTCAAGAATCGTAACTTTGCACTGGGTGCTCTGGTGGGCTTCTGGCTGGGTGTGGTGCTCTACGGGCTAGTCTATCTGGTGCCGCTGTTTCTCGGCACCATCCGCGGCTTCTCGAGCCTGCAGATCGGTGAGGTCATGTTCGTGGCGGGTGTCGCGATGTTCCTGATGGCGCCGTTGTCCGGCAAGCTCTCCGATCTCATCGATCTGCGGCTGATGATGTTCATCGGTCTGGTGCTGACGGGGTTGGGGACGGGCATGAATGCGCATCTCACCTCGGGCTCCGGGTATGACGAGTTCTTCTGGCCGCAGGTCGTGCGTGGTGTTGGCCAGATTCTGGTACTACTGTCGGTCTCACGGCTGGCCATGGGGCTGCTGGCGCCGAAGGAGATCGGCAACGCCAGTGGTCTGTTCAACGTGATGCGCAATCTGGGCGGCGCGGTGGGGCTGGCGTTGATCGATACCGTGCGTGACATGCGCGAGGACTATCACTGGAATCAGATGATCAGCTCCATTGATCTGGGCCAGCAGGCAGTGGTCGATCAGCTCTACAGTTATCAGCTGTCCTTCCAGAGTCTGGATGATGCCTGGCGCGCCGGCGTCGGGATGATCGCGCAGCGCATCAGCACCCAGGCTGAGGTACTGGCCTTTGACAACATCTTCCTGTGGCTGGGCGCGGTCTATGTCATCGGCAGCGTGGTGGCGTTTGCCTTCCGCAAGCCTGAAAGCGCAAAGGATGCAGAAGATGGTGGGGCGCACTAGGTCGTGATTCATCAGGGCAGCCATCAGCTATCAGTCATCCTCGTTCTCTGTGCCACAGACAAGAAGACCCGCCAATCGGCGGGTCTCTTGCGTTGTCACTGCTGATGTCCGGCTGAAGTGGCCAGTGGGAAACGCGGGCTTACCAGCCCCAGAACATCAGGTACCAGATGGCCAGTACCGGCAGACAGGCGACCGCGACACTGGCAGTCCCGATCACGCGGGCAGCGCTGCCTGCCAGCTGGCCGCTGTTCTGTTGCTCACCGGTGATGCGCCAGGCAAGACGCAGCCCCCACAGACACGCCAGTGCCAGCAGGGTGGCGCGCAGGTCATTGGCCCACAGCAGGTTGATGCCATCACCGCGCAGCAGCGTCATGGTGGTGGAGGAAAGCCCGAGGAAGACGCCAAGTCCGCCCAGTGGAATCAGGCTCAACGAAAGATGCCACATGCGCGAGAGCGTAGCCTTGCCGCCCATCAGCAGATTGCCCAGCAGCAGCGGCAGACTGGTAATGGCCCCCAGCAGACAGCCACCGGCCACGATCCACAGCGTGATCAAGCCGCCATCGAGCAGGTTGAAGACATCGTTGTGCTCGGGGTAGTTGGTCAGAATCCACGCGGGCAGCGATGTCGTCAGCGCCCACATCATGTCGTGCTCGATCAACCACACGGCCAGCTGCTGCTTGATGGCCACGAACCACGGGCTGGCGCTCCAGCTGAAGGCGCCGATGGCGATACCGAGCAGGCCGAACACCAGCACGGAATAGTGCGTGAACTGCACTGGCTGCGGCGGCTCGACCAGCTCGGCCCCCGGTGCGCGCCATTCCAGCTGCATGGCGTCCTTGTAGCCGCTGCAACGTCCGCAGGCATGACAATCGCCGGCACTGTCGAGTTGCTTGAGCGGAATCAACGGCGCGCAGTCCGGTGCGTGCGAACGAACGGCGTCACCGTTTCTCACGGCTTGATTGTGTGCTGCCCACTGGGCCTGATCAGTACGAAAGTGGGTCGGCGACAGGCGTGCCAATAGATTGAACACGCCATTGACCGGACACAGCTGCCGACACCAGACACGGGTGCCCTTGCCGTAGATCAGTCCGACGATGATCGCCGCCACCGTCGATCCGCCCAGTACCATCAGCGCGCCAAGCGGATACTGATACACGCTGGCCAGCTGGCCGTAGAGCGTCGTGCCGAGAAAGGCCACGAAGGGCCAGCCGCCCCAGCGCATCCAGTTGGGGATAGGGCGGCCGAGGCCGATGCGGCTGGCGGCTTCGGTCAGCGTGCCTTCCGGGCAGAAGACGCCGCACCACACCCGCCCCATCAGCACCATGCTGATCAGCACGAAGGGCCACCACAGCCCCCAGAACACGAATTCGGCGAACACCGTCAGACTGGTCAGGATATGCGCCTGATAGTCTGGCAGTGGCAGCAGCGCGGGCACGACCAGCAGAAAGGCATAGATCCCCACCACCAGCCATTGGATCAGCTGGATCAACCCACGGCGCTGCTGCATCGCCTGCCCGAAGCGCGCGATGCGCGTCGGGCGTGAAGTCATCGTGCCATTTGCTGTCTGAGTGCCGCAGTTGGCCATGGATGCTTTCTCCTCGGAATTGGCTGCCTAGCGACTTAGCTACGTGCCCGTGCGGCCAGCTGACTGCGCTGATCACTGCGTTCATTCTTGCGTTGGTTCTTCATCATGCTGATCACGACGACCCAGTAGAGAGCGTAGCCACCCACCATGGTGGCGGCAGGCCACGCGCGATAGCCGGCGAAGGTTGCCAACAGGCCACCCAGGCCGCTGCCGTCATCCAACAGCCAGCTGGAATCCCATAGCGGGTCCATGCCTGCCGGCAGATAGCCGAGGCCGATCAACTGCTCAAGACCCGACATCAACAGCGAGGCGGCCAGTAGCAGCAGCAGTATCTCGGTGACACGGAAGAACAATTTCCAGGAGAACAGGCGCGACCCCAGCTGCAGTGCCATGAAGGTCGCTACGGCGAGTGCGAAGCCGATGCCGGCAGCCAGCGAGAAGCTGGCGATACCGCCGGATTGCAGGCTGGCGGCGCCCATGCCGTAGAGGAAGACGACCGTCTCGGCGCCTTCACGTGCCACGGCGATCGCGACCAGAATCGCCACGCCCCAGTAGCTGCCGGAGGAGACGGCATTCGCCAGTCCACTCTCCAGTTCTGCCTTCAGCGTGCGGCCCTTGGTACGCATCCATAGCACCATCTGGGTAATCAACAGGCAGGCGACCAGCACCAGGATGGCCTGGAAGACTTCCTGCGCGGTGCCGGTCAGCCACGTTTTGGCGCCCATCAGGGCAGCCCCCATCAGACCGGCGAGTACCAGACCGGCGACAACGCCACCCCACAGGTAGCGCAAGCCGGCGCGGGTACCGGACTGGACCAGCCAGGCATGCATGATGCCAACGACAAGAATGGCTTCGACGCTTTCGCGCCAGACGATAAACAGAACCTGATCAAACATGGCGGGACTCTCGGGAGCAGCGTGCGGATGAAAGGAACCGCGAAGCAGTTCGCACACGGACAGAGGGGAGATGGATTGCGCAGCGTTGCGGGACGTACGTGACAGCGGACATGAGGCTAGCCATCAGTCCGTCGCCACGACCTGGCCACGTGCATCTGGCAGATGGAAATCATCGAAGTAGTCATAGCTTCCCGCGCGCAGTGGATGGATGACCACGAACGATTTCACGCCCGGTGCCAGCACCTTTTCCTTGCGCAGCGAGTTGCTCTCGAATTCGGCGGGCGTATTGCCTGAGTTGTGCAGCTGAATGATGAATTTCTCACCGGCCTTCACTTCCAGCACGCGCGGCGTCAGTGTGCCGTTCTTGAGCGTCAGATCATAGGAAGGCATGTCGGAGGCTGAGGCCATGCGTGGCAGCAGGGCGGCTGACAGGATGAGCAGCAGTACAGTAGATAACCGGGCGTACAAGCGACGGGACAGACGCATGGTGAGCTCCATGGCAGGGAGTGAGGAGCAAGATGCCATCAGCATGGAAAGCGGATTGGCAAAGCGACCAATGGCCGCCACTAGGGCAGCCATTGAGCGCGGGCAACAGTAGGCGTGTCAGGGATCAGTAGCCGCCTTTCTTGCCGATGCCAGCGTAGACGAAATCGTAGTCAGTCGTGATGGTCTCCGGCCATTCAGCGACACCGGTTTCCTTATCGATATGACGCGGCATGTCAGGGTGCTGAATGGCGAGGGTCAGGTGGTACTTGCCCGGGCCGTCCAGCTTGACGTTTTTGCCATAGTGAGTGCCATCGTTGGCGATCATCGGGACCAGATCACCCTCGATCGGCGTCTCGCTGCCCTTCTTGGTCAGGGTGTAATGGATGCTGAGATAGGGAATCCAATCGCCCGGTGCGAAGCCGTTGTCATTCTCCATCAGTGCGTGGATGTCAGCTTCCAGGTGAATATCGGCCTTGTTGGCCGGCAGCTTGCCCGCGGGTGCCATGACGACTGGCTGCAGATAAACGGCAGCGATTTCCATGCCGCCTTCCTTGGCCGGCGTACCGATGGGGTATTCCAGTGCCGATGCCTGACCTGCCACAAAGGGTGCTACCAGGCTCATGGCGAGCAAGGCAGGCTTGAGCGCACGAGACAGTGTGGTGGTGACAATGTGACGTTGTGGCATCAGTAGAAGCTCGCATGATTGGGGAAAGGTGGTCTCATTATCCTGATAAGCATAAATATAACCATTCTCATTAGTGCGCCGCGTGTGTTGCTTATCTTGCAACCTGGCGTTTTCCTATATGCGATAGGTCTCAATTATCAGATATCTTGTCGCTGCCGGTTTTCTCTGCCATGGGCTGTCTCGACAAGCCGTCTAGAATGACCTTCTGGTCTGGTTCGCTACCATGCGGCATGCTGTATTCCATGACGACTCTCCCTATGACTGACGCCCCCGCGATAGACCAGCCTGCTCTGCAAAGCGGATGCCGGATGTTGCATGAACGATTGCTGGCCCGTCAGCATCGAGCCTGCCTTTGGATCAGTGCGCCAATGGCCATGGCACAGTCACGTGCCTTGGCGCTGTGTGATGCCTGGCCTGGTGATGCAAGCCCACCACTATGGCTGGGAGGTCGCGTCGTGGAGGGTGACACCCTCTCAAGCCGCTCAGCAGTCCGTTACCTCCCGATGGCCAAGGCGGCGACTCAGCTTGGCGGTGAGCAAACCTTGGTGATCTTCGATGCGGCAAGTGTCGATAGCGGCTTTGATCCCGATGCCTTCGGGGCTGTTTCCGGCACGCTGAAAGCCGGTGGCCTGCTGGTGTTGCTGACGCCGGCCGAGTGGTCGTCCGCTGACCCTGTACCTCTCCCCGATGCCGACTATGCGCGGTTGGCGCACTGGCCGGTAGCGCGTGAGCACCTGCCGACACGTTATCTGGCGCGTCTTGCACGGCGGCTTCAGCTCGATGAAGCGGTCATGTGCTGGCCTGAGGCAGAGGCATTGCCTCCCGAACTGCCACTGGGGCGGTTGCCGGAGCTGCCGCTTGAGTCTTCTGCTATCTCTGTCACCTCTGTCACCTCTGTCACCTCTGCTGCCTTTGCTGCTGATATAGGCACTTTTCCTATGGCAGAGGCGCCTTCGCTTGCAGCAGTGACGGCATGCGATGACTCAAGCGCTGATGTCGAGGCAAGGGATGCTGTTTGTTTGACGCAAGATCAAGGCAAGGGGGTGGCAGCGCTGGCGGCGCTTGCGCCTCATCAGCCACTGGTCATCAGTGCGGACCGCGGGCGCGGCAAGAGCGCAGCGCTGGGTATCGCCGCGGCACGTTGCCTGATGGCCGGTGAAGATGTGTGGCTGACGGCGCCGCGCCCTGCTGCGGTGCTGGCCATCTTCGCACGGCTGGCAGCGTTGTTGCCTGATGGTCGGCGAGAGGGAAATAACTTCCGCCTCCCTGCACAGGGCGAGCGCCCAGCTGCGACGCTGCGCTTCATTGCTCCCGATGCCTTGGCGGTGGCGCTCGCAGAAATACAGGTCGCGACATCTCGTCTTCCGGCCGCCATTCCCCGTCTCTACGTGGATGAAGCCGCGGCGATCCCCACGCCGCTTCTGAAAGACTATCTGGCGCATTTTCCGCGTATCGCCTTCGCGACCACCGTGCATGGCTACGAGGGGACCGGTCGTGGCTTCCAGCTGCGCTTTCGCGCGCATCTCGATCGTCAGTGCCCTGCCTGGCAGGCACTGGAGATGAATGCGCCGGTGCGCTGGGCGCTGAATGACCCACTCGAACACCTGACGAGTGACTTGCTGCTTCTGGCCGCTGAACCGTACGAGGTTGAGGCCGCGAAGGCCTCATCATGGCTGGCGAAGACGCAGGTCGTAGCGCTTGATCGTGAATGTCTGGCACATGATGAGGCGGCACTGACGCAGCTGTTTGGCTTGCTGGTACAGGCACATTACCGCACCACGCCGTCTGATCTACGTCAGCTACTCGATACCCCTGGGCTTACCCTGTTGGGCATTCAGGGTGATGACCCTGCAGCTGAGGCAGGCGCAGGCGACACACGATGGCTTGGCGTAGTGGCCGCGGTAGAGGAGGGAGGATTTCCTACAGCACTCGCGCAAGAGATCTGGAGTGGTCAGCGGCGGCCGCGTGGGCATCTGCTTGCCCAGTCGCTGGCGGCTCATGCCGGGCACCAGGCGGCCGCCGAAGCACGTTGGTGGCGCGTGCTACGTATCGCGGTCCATCCTGCGCTATGGCGGCACGGACAGGGCGCACGACTGTTACAGGCATTGGAGAAAAAGGCCTTGTCGAGCGGTATTACGCGACTGGGTACCAGCTTTGGGGCTGAGGCCGGATTGATGGCGTTCTGGCAGGCGCAGGGGTTTTCGCCGCTGCGACTGGGGCTCAAGCGAGATGCCGCAAGCGGTGAACATGCCATCATGATGGGCAGGGCGCTGGCGTTCGAAGCGACGCCATTGCTCTCGGCATTGCAGGCTGACTTTCAGTCTCTGCTGCCCTCTTTGTTGGCGCATGAGTTATCGGGCTTGCCAAGCGAGCTGGTGAGTCAGTTGGCTCAATCTGAGCAACGACCGCTCAGCCACCGCGATTTTTGCTCTGATGACGGCCAGCAGCAAGTGCACCATCGTCTCGACTGGTATCGCCGTGGAGGAGGAGGGGTGGCGTTGGTTCGTCCCTGGCTGACGGCTGCACTCAATGATGATACGAGTGCAGCACGTCTGAGCGATGAGATGCGCCATGGACTGACATTGGCGTTGAAGGGACAGGATGCTCCGGCCTTTATTCACTGGGCTACCACCAATGGACTTGATGGCCGTAAAGCCCGTGATCGCTGGTGTCGCGTGACGGCGGGACAGCTGATGGCTGACGAGTGTTTTCCGTTGAGCCAGCCGTGATCTATAGGCCGGGAATGCCGATCGGGCCGGGCAGATCAGGGATCGGCGAGCAGCCGCTCAGCATCAAGAGGCCCGCAATGGTTGAGATCACGGATAATAGCAGTAGGTGACGTGGCATAAGGACTCCGAGGCTTGAGGGTAGGGAAGATGGCACGGATTTACGGCCTGAGTTGGCGTTCAGGCAGATTTTTCGGCGACAAGCGTGAATCGCCAAAGGGAAGATCCACTACTGCCATCCTTGCATATTCGCACTCGCTGATCGACAGCAGCCGCCAATGACTAGCCACATCTATCGCGTGTTACGTATGCTCTGGTGAGACATGAATAGGAATCTTTCGCCATGAATGAGCATATCGACTCGTTGGAACCCGCTATCCTGTGGCGGCATTTCCGGACACTTTGCAATATCCCGCGTCCTTCCGGACACGAAGCGGCATTGGTAGCTCACCTCATTGCCTGGGCAGCGTCGCGCGGCCTCGCACATGATCGCGATAGCTTCGGTAATCTGCGTCTGCGCAAGCCAGCCACATCGGGCCATGAACAGGCCCCTGGCATCGTGCTACAGGGCCATCTGGACATGGTGGCTCAAGCGGCCAGTGGCTCTGCACATGACTTTACGCGTGACTCGCTGGATACCTATCTGGAAGACGGCTGGCTGAAAGCACGCGGTACGACTCTAGGGGCTGACAATGGCCTCGGTGTGGCAGCGGCGCTGGCCGTGCTCGAAGATGATGAGCTGGTGCATGGCCCGCTTGAGGCGCTGTTCACCCTCGAGGAAGAAACCTCGATGGGCGGCGCGCTGAACCTGGCCGAAGGCTGGCTTGATGGGCGTTATCTGCTCAACCTGGATTCCGAAGATCGTGGGCAGGTGTATATCGGTTGCGCGGGTGGTGCGGATATCAACGTCTCCGCTGCGTTTGCCACCTCCTCATTGCGTGAGGATGAGGCGGGTCTGGAGATCACCATTGGCGGATTGGTTGGCGGTCATTCCGGGCTGGACATACATCGCGGTCGTGGCAATGCCAATCGCTTGATGTCTCGGGCACTGGTAGAGCTGGCCGAGTTTTCCCCCCGACTGGTGAGCTGGTCTGGCGGCACATTGCGTAATGCACTGCCGCGTGAGGCACAGGCGAGCCTGGTGCTGTTTGATGAGCATGTCTCCATTGCTCGCCAGCGTCTGGCCGCCTTCGAAGCGCAGATTCGTGATGAGTTGCGTGATACTGACCCCGAGGTGACGCTCACGCTGGGTCGCAGCAACGCCGAAAGTGCCTTGTCGGTCACTGATAGTCACCAGCTGATAGCCGCATTGGATGCTGCACCTTATGGCGTGGAACGCATGAGTGCCGCGGTGGAGGGCGTGGTAGAAACGTCGAATAACCTTGGTGTGGTCCAGCTACGCGAAGGTCATTTCCGGTTATGCGCACTGGTACGCTCACTGCGTGATGATGCGGTAGTCATGATGGAGCAGCGCATCCGCGGCTTGTTTGGGCTGATAGGGGCGTCCACCGTGGCTGAAAATGCCTACCCGGGCTGGAAACCGGTGCCCGAGGCTGCGCTGCTGGCGCGCTTCTGTACGCTGCATGAAGCGGTGACCGGCCGCGTACCAGAGATCAAGGTGATTCATGCAGGGCTTGAATGCGGCATTCTTGGCGCCAAGTATCCGGCGCTCGAGATGATTTCCTTCGGGCCACTGATTCGCGGCGCGCATTCGCCCAGCGAACGGGTTGAGGTCGAATCGGTTGGCGAGTTCTGGCAGGTGCTCAAAGGCTTGATTACGGAGCTGGCAGGACCCAAGGGCGCTTGAGCAGCCTTTAGTATCACGAAAAACGACAACGCCTCACCGGTTAGCCCGGTGAGGCGTTGTCGTTTTTCGTGTAATACCAGCTCTCATCATCAATTGATATTGATGCGTATTGCCGGTATCCCGATCCCTGTACCGCTCCGGTGATAGCGACGCGAATCATGGCGGAGAGACTCATGGTACTGGTGTTGAGGTTCGCGATAACGAGGACGTGGCTGATAACGGTCGTGCTCGTAGTCGCGGCGTTCAGAGTAGCGGCGCTCTACCACGCGTGGCTTATCAAACATTTTGAGGTGGCGGCGCTTGATGGCCTCGTGGCGGCTGCTGGGAGTGCTGTGTCGTACGCTGTGGTCGTTGCCACGTGCCTGGTTGCCGTGGCGCTGGCGGTCATCCGCAGCGGTGGGTGCGGCGACGACTAGCATCAGTCCCAGACCCAGCAGTAGTGGTGCCAATATGGTGGTGTACATGGGGCGGTCTCCCGTGTTGTCGGATAGTCACCCTTATCGATCCCTGCTATCAGGATATCGGGTTGTCCGGTGTTTTACGAAAAGCGTTTCCTAATATGACATGCACTTGCTGAGGTCTTGCAATGCCGTCGCTATCTGGCGTCATCCGGTGTCTGTGGTGTAAGTGACTGCTTGCAAGATGGTTTTTGGAAGAGGTGATGCCATCAGGTGCATAGCAGCACAAGTGAAGCTCGGGAAAGTGCGGTGCGCAATGAATCCCTGAACGACAACGCGCCCTTGCCAGAGCGGCAGGGGCGCGTCAGATGCAGCATTCCAGCGTTTACCTCAAGGGATTACGCGTGCTGGTGTTGGTGCTTTCCTTCGGCCAATTCTTCGATCAGCTTGGCAGTAAAGGCATCCAGATCTTCTGGAGTACGACTGGTGACCAGTGCGTTGTCGCAGACGACCGCACTGTCTTCCCACTGGGCGCCGGCATTCTTGAGATCTTCGGCGACAGAGGAGAATGAGGTCATCCGACGTCCCTCAACGACACCAGCATTGATCAGTATCCAAGGTGCGTGGCAGATGGCGGCGACGGGCTTGTGGGCCTGGAAGAAGGCACATACGAAGTTCAGTGCCGTCTCGTCCTGACGTAGGGTGTCAGGATTGAATAAGCCGCCTGGCAGCACCAGACCGTGATAGTCGTGCTCGCTGGCTTCACCGAGCAGTTTGTCGACCTGGTAAGTGTCGCCCCAGTCGGTCTCTGCCCAAGCACGAATGCCGTCTTTCTGTGGAGAGACGATGTGAACCTCCACGCCTGCTTGCTGGAGTGCAGCGCGAGGGACTGCCAATTCTGATTCTTCGAAGCCATGCGTGGCGAGAATGGCGACGCGCTTGCCTTGCAGTTGCTGAGCCATACGTATCTCCTTCCCTTCATGCGGGTCTTGGTAGCGAGAGGGGCGAGCTGACGGTAAGCCGACCTACACCCTGTGGCAGGTGGGGACTCACCCGATTTCGCCCTGACACTCAAGACATGGATGCGCGATACTGACTTTCAAGGGGGCTGAGCCCTCGTGTTTCTTCCTTGGCCGCGGAGTGCCCGATGTCGCTGTTTTCTGAATCTGTCGCGCTGTTATGGCTGTTGCTTGGCATTCTGTTGATGCTTTCATTGGTTGCCGGGCTGGGCTGGCGGCGTGCGCGTGAGAATGTTCATGTGCTTGAAGTGCGTGTTGACGAGACACAGGAAGCGTTCGAGCAGACGCGCGAGGCGCAACAACAGGCAGTCCAGCGTGAAGCACTGGTCGAGCAGCAGCAACGCCATGTCGGTGAGGCATTGCAAGAGGCGCGTCAGACACGCGATGAGCTGATGGAGCAGCGTGAGACTCTTCAGATACGGCTGGATCAGCAAGCGCGTGCCCTGAGTGAGCAGCAGACACTGGTGCGTGGCCTGACGCGTCAGCAAGAGGTGCTGGAGGCACAGCTCCTGGAGCGAGACGAGCGCTTGGAAACACTGGCCGAGCGTTATAGCGAGCTACGTGAAACTCACGCTGCTCTCGTGACTCGCCAACGACAAGAGGCCGGCCATCATGCCGAGCAACTGGCGCTGCTCAACGACGCCCGCGCGCGGCTGAGTCAGGAATTCGAGCAATTGGCCGGTCGGATCTTCGAAGAGCGTCAGCAGCGCTTTACAGCGTCCAGTGGTGCCCAGCTCGAACAGTTGCTCAAGCCGTTTCGTGAGCAGGTCGGCGACTTCCGGCAGCGCCTTGAGCAGCTGCATGGCGAGGAAGTGCGTGAGCGCACCAGCCTCAAGAGTCAGCTCGATCAACTGGCAGGTCTTAATCGCCAGATCACCGAAGAAGCCGCCAATCTGTCGCGCGCACTCAAGGGCGACAGCAAGATGCAGGGCAACTGGGGCGAGATGATTCTCGAGACGGTACTGGAGCGCTCCGGACTGCGTGATGGCATCGAGTTCAAACGTGAAGTGTCGTTTACTGGCGAGGGTGGGCGTCAGCGGCCGGATGCCATTGTCTATCTGCCCGATAACAAGCATCTGATCATCGACGCCAAGGTCTCGCTCAAGGCCTATACCGACTACGTGAATGCCGATGATGAGATCAGCCGTAGCCGTGCGTTGCGGGCGCATCTGACCTCGGTTCGTGGGCATGTCACAGGGCTGGCGCGACGAAACTATCCGGCCATCGATGGGTTGGCCTCACCGGACTTCGTATTTCTGTTCTTGCCGATGGAGCCGGCCTTTGCACTGGCCTTTGAGCACGATGACAGCTTGTTTCAGGATGCCTTTACGCAGGGTGTCGTGATGGTGACGCCAACCACGCTGTTGGCCAGTCTGCGCACCGTGGCCAGCCTGTGGAGCCTTGAGCGCCAGAATGACAATGCCCGAGTGATCGGTGAACGGGCAGGGGCACTGCTCGACAAGTTCCGCGGGTTGGCCGAGTCGCTGGAAGAGCTGGGGAGCCAGCTAGGCCGTACTCGTGAAGCCCATGAGACGGCCATGAAGCGTCTGGCCAGTGGGCGGGGCAATCTGATCAGTCGCGCCGAGGAGTTGCAGGAGTTGGGCGCACGCATGAAGAAGCCGTTGCCAGAAGCCCTGGTGCGTCAGTCGCGGGAAACCTCTCACCTTGCTCAGGCGCAAGAGGCAGCGTCCCCATCCGCGACAGCGTCATCGCCAACAGCAGTACTTGCGCGGCACGAGGAGGCGCCGGTGTCAGACTCTGTGCACCAGACGATGGCGAATGACGAGCCAGAGCCATCAGCATCGCAGGATTCGGCGTCATCACTCTCCCGTTGGGAGCATCTTGAGCGCAAGTGGCAGGGCGATACCCTCTGACGCATCTTGCTTTCTCTTTCCTGCAGACATTCTCATGGCGGCTCCCGAAAGGGGGCCGTTTTTGGTTGCGTCGGAAAGGCCAACGCAAGCTAGCGCTATCTTGATATTGCCCATCGAGAAGTGGCGTTGCTGGAGGACTATCGAGGCGATGCAAAAAATTAGCGTTTTCTTTGCATCCATCTCCAGTACCCCCGCGTAAGTTGGATTGAGCCCGCAGTGATGGGGTGAAAGTGACACATTAATAACTTTTGGCTCATCAATGAGCATTTTTCTCAGGAGATGTACCCATGTCTACCAAGTCCAACAAGTCCGCCAAGACCGCTTTTGCACTCGCTTCAGCACTCGGTACCGCTGTTGCCTTGTCTGCTGCTGTCGTCTCCATTCCGGCTCACGCTGCCGACATGGAAAAGTGCTACGGCGTGTCGCTGACCGGTGAAAACGATTGCGCTGCGGGCCCGGGCACCTCCTGTGCCGGTACGTCCACCTCTGACTACCAGGGCAATGCCTGGAAGCTCGTCCCGGAAGGTACCTGCACGTCCATCGAAACGCCGAATGGCATGGGTAGCCTGGAAGAAATCAAAGGCTAAGCACTGGGTTCCGGGTAATTGATCCGCGACCGACGTCCGGTGGCATATTCACCATCGTCCACCGGACGTCAGCAGATTTCAGAGGTCTACATGCACAATCAACAACGACTCGCTGGTCATTCCGATGTCTATATCGCGCCATCCACACTGGATGACACCGCGATAGGCATCAGCCTCAAGGCGCAGCATGTTCGTGAGTTGATGTCGTCACGCCCGGTGCTGGGGTTTCTCGAGATACATGCCGAGAACTACATGGGCGCTGGCGGGGCTCCTCACGCACGGTTGGATGCATTGGACGAATATCCACTCTCCATTCATGGTGTGGGTTTGTCGCTGGCCTCGGATCGACCGCTGGATGCTGCGCATCTGGCACGCCTCAAGACGCTCTGTGAGCGCCACCCGCCCGCCAGTGTGTCAGAACACCTGGCCTGGGCCGGCCATAGCGGCCACTTCTACAATGATCTGCTGCCGGTACCGCTGACAGACGCGATGCTGGCACGGGTCAGCGATAACCTGGCACGGCTGCAGGACGCCCTGGGCCGTCAGGTGCTGATTGAAAATCCGGCGCATTATCTGCGTTTCGATGCGCAGGCGCTTGGTGCCGAACTGATTCCTGAAACTCACTTCCTCAACCAGCTGGTGGAGCGCAGCGGCTGCGGACTGCTGATTGATGTCAACAATGTCTTTGTCTCCGCACACAATATCGGCGTGGACCCTGTTGCCTGGCTTGAGGACATACCGGCCTCAGCCGTGGGAGAGATCCATCTGGCAGGCCATATCGAGGATGAGCACGAGGGGTTGTTGATCGATAACCACGGTGCACTGGTCAGCGATGAGGTCTGGGCGCTCTATGCCACTTTCATCGATCGGATCGGCACACGCCCGACCCTGATCGAATGGGATACCCAGGTGCCTGAGCTGGAGGTATTGCTGAGTCAGGCAGCGCGCGCCCGGACGCTGATGCAAGCATCTTCGACGCAGGCTGTCGTCTGTCTGCGCGAGGAGAGTCGCTCATGAGTGCCTCGGAACCGGCGCTTCCCTCCGGGGATCTTGTCAGCTGGCAGCAAGACTTCGTGTCAGCGCTTGGGAAGCCGGATGTCTGGCTGGTGGGAATCGAAGCGGCACATCAGCAGCGGCTGGACGTCTATCGTAACAACGTCTGGGCCAGCCTTATCGCAGCGTTGGAAGAGGCGTATCCCGTGACCCGTCAGGTCGTCGGTGAGCGCTTCTTTGCGGCATTGGCGCATGATCATGCCCATCAGCACCTGCCGGAATCGCCCTTGATGATGCACTACGGGCGCGGCCTCGATGAAACGCTGCAGAGCACGCTGGCCATACTGGTGGCGAATGGCCAGGCATTGGCTCAACAACTGCCGTTCTACGCCGTGGATCTGGCGCGCCTGGAAGCGGCACGGCTCGAGGCGTACCACGCAGCGGATGCCGAACCTCTGGCGCCAGCTGAGCTGGCCTCATTGGCGCCAGAATCACTGATGGAGCTACGTTTCACAGCCCATCCTGCTGCCAGGTTACTGCAGCTCGACCACGCAGTGCTGGAGATATGGCAGCGTCATCAGCAGCCACAGGCCACCTTGTCAGGGCTCGATGTCGAACGCCCTCAGGCGCTCTTGATTACCCGGCCGGTGCTTGAGGTCCAGGTACTGACGATATCGGCTGCCAGTGTCGTGTTGCTCAAGGCACTGATGCGAGGTGACACCCTCGCGGATGCCGCCGAGAACCTCGCGCAGCAATACCCCGAGGAAGATCTCGGGGTATTGCTGGCTCCGGTATTGAGCAGCGGTGCATTGCTATCTCTTGCCGATCATCCGACATGCTTGACTGACTGACCGAATTCTTCCATGCGGCCGGACATTTCTGGATGTTCCATGCCACGCCATTCCGCGCGCAGGCGCAATTACTGGAGGTTTCATCATGAGCCTTGAGTCATCATCGACGCCCGTGGTTCACACGGGAATTGCAGGACAATTGCTGAACGTATTCAGGTGGCTGGAAAACCTGCGCATGGACGTCGTGTTGATACTGATGAGGATCGTTGTTGGCGCCGTCTTCTTCATGTCGGCACAAACCAAGGTCGACGGCTTCGCCCTCAAGGAAAGCACCTTCTTCCTGTTCGAGTATGAATACGCGCTGCCGCTGGTTTCGCCCGTGTTGGCGGCGTATCTGGCAACCTTTGCCGAACACTTTTTCCCGCTGATGTTGTGGCTGGGCCTCGGGTCACGTTTTGCAGCGTTGGGACTGGCTGTCATGACATTGACCATTCAGCTATTCGTCTATCCTGAAGCTTGGGTTACTCATGGTCTGTGGTTGGCCAGCTTGCTGGTGCTGGTGTTGCAGGGTCCGGGACGCCTGTCGCTGGATCATCTGATCCGTGCACGTCAGGGCTGATGTGCCGAGCAGTCATTCGTCAGAAAGCACAACGGAGACCCATGGGTCTCCGTTGTGCTTTCTGACGTCTAGGAGTCACCTGCGTATTGAGACGTAGTGTCTCAAGCAGCTTCATCTGAGCGTTGGTGCTCAATCTCAGCGCGAACCATCTCGACACTGGCGGCATCGATATAGTCATTGGCGTATGCATGGCGCGCCATATCGAGACTATCAGTGCTGAGCAGCATGTCGCAGCCGAGCGCTGAGAGCTCCTCGCTTAACGTGGCCAGCTCGGTCTTGCGCGAGTTGGAATCGCCGATCTGGCGGATATAGATCGCACAGATACGCCCCGGGTAACGGCGCACGACATCAGCGTAGACTTCAGGGTCATGCTGGCCGCTATCACCGATCAGCAGGAATTGCATTTCATCGTAGAGATCGAGCATCTTCTCGATCAGTGCCTGTTTATGGTCTTCCGAGCGCTTGGGCAGTGGGCGCTGCAGCGTCAGACCCCATTCGCGCAGGAACAGTATTGGCCCGACGGGGATGCGGTTGTGCTGAAAGAAGACCTCGAGCATTTCGTAGATGCTCCACGGTCCACGAGAGACGTAGAGAAGGGGGCGTTGCTGTTGGCCATCAGACCCTTCATGCAATGCCTGATAAAGCGCCGCCACGCCGGGAAAGGCCATGCGGCGTTCGGCAGATTCGATAAATAACCGATAAAGCATCTTCAGTTTGTTGGCGACACCGGTATGCATCACGGTGTCGTCGATATCGCTGATCACACCTAGTCGGGTACTGGCGGGAGGCAGGTAGATCTGTGCCTCGCCCTCCACCGCAGCCTGCTTCGGCGGGCGCGCGATCAGTTGGGCCGTTTGCCACTGGCCTTCATGCGCGAGAGATGAGGTGAGAGGAAGATGCACGCTGAAGTAGCCATCACGATCAGTGGTCACGGTCGTGTGGTTATCACCGAGACTGACGTCTACTTCCACGCCGCCCTTGCCCCAGCGCAGCATGCGACGAGCAACATCCATCAGGTCGCGTCCAGCACCTGGTGCGAGCTGGCTGCGTGAACCGGGCTGCTGGAAGATACGACCCATCAGAAAAACTTCACTGCGAGAGCCATAGCCACGGTAGGCATGAATGACGCAGCCGTCTTTTCCTTGTGAGTGACGCATGGGTTTGGCGGCCACATGCAGCAGCTTGCGTAACAGACGTGTCAGTGGCAATGACATGCTTTCCTCCTTGAATATCGGCCAGATGATCCGCTCCGGGTACAGGTCATCCCTCTGTTTTCTGCGTCATAACTACAACGCCGCCTTCTGCCCTCCGTGAGAATACGGGGGAAGAAGGCGGCGCTTGCTCTGACGATGCCTGGCGGTGGAGCTCGGCCGTGTAGTGCTGGATATTGGAACTGAATGTCAGAGTCGAATATCAACGCTGTGCAGCCGAGTGATCCTGGCCAAAACGATATCAGCCGAGGTAGGCAGACAGCATCCAGACAGTTTTTTCCTGCTCGCGGATGTAGTCGCCAACCAGCGAGGCGGTACCTTCATCGTCGGCATCAGACGCCACGGAGAGAATCTCGCGCTGCAGTTCGATCAGTGACTTGTAACCTGCCAGTAGACCCTTGACGCAAGTGATGCCATCACTGACGTGAGTGTCTTCCTTGATGGTCGCCACGCGAGAGTAGTCGCTGTAGGCGTGCATCGGCTCGTGGCCCAAGGTCAGGATGCGCTCGGCAATCTCGTCGACCTTGGTCAGCAGGTCGGTGTAGGTTTCTTCGAATTTCACATGTAGCTCGAAGAATTGATTGCCCTTCACGTTCCAGTGATAACCACGCGCGTTCATGTAGAAGGTCTGGTAGTTGGCGAGCAGAATGTTGAGGTGTTCGGCCAACTGAGTGGCGGTTGACGTGTGCAGGCCAATGGCATTGGTATCGGTGGACATGAATGACTCTCCCTATGGAATATGAAATTAACCGGCGCTGTGAGATAGGCCGGCGACGCAGGGGATGAGCCTACGACGCGTCGATGAGACCAGTGTAGAGCGTGCCGTTGCAAGGAGGGTAACGAATTTGCTGCATTGCCCTCATCGTTGATTTCTATCACGGCGCTTCCTACCTAGATGAGGCATGTGGTTGGCCTTTTCAAGGCAGGTGCAGCATATCGTTTTGATGTTGGTCGGCCGATAAACGCAAAGACCCCGCACGGGGCGGGGTCTTTGCGACAGCCGATGCTTTGGCTGTCGATCACGATACCTGTATCAGGGTACCGTTTCTCACAGTGCTGTCGAATACATTGGTATCCAACAAGGGACTGTCAGTGATCGCTTGCTCAGTTACGAGCCATGTGCAGGAAGTGCATATGCTTCTCGTACTGATCCAGCACATCACCGATCACCTGCTCCTTGGTATAGCCCATCACGTCGTAGGTCTGGCCGCCTTCACGCAGGAAGACCTCGGCGCGGTGCTGGCGCTTGACATCGCTTGAGCCCTTGCGCTTGACGTTGCGCAATGCAAAGGCTGGTGCCGCATATTCGCGTACCCGAACGCCATAGACGAAGTCGATTTCTGTGCCATGACTGACCTGCAGGTAGCTACGGTCATCTTCATTATTGATGCGCGTGTCCAGCCCCTGAGCTTCAAGCTCGGTGGCTACGTCGGCGAGTGCAGGCGTCACGATGTCACTGACAAATTGCTCGACATTCTTCTGACGTGGTGTCTCGACCAACGTTTGTACACGCTTCTGCCAGCTGCGAGCACCACCGGCCGTGTGGCCCGGTGTGTTGCTCAGGTGCTGCATGGAGCGCTGCTTCACGCCTTCAAGACGCAACGCCTTGAGCAGGCCGTAGCATACGAACATCAGGATGATGGCGAATGGCAATGCCGAGGCCAAGGAGGCCGTCTGCAGAGCGCCCAGGCCACCGGCCATCAGCAACGCCACCGCGACAAAGCCTTCCGTGAAGGCCCAGAAGATGCGCTGCCATACCGGTGATTCATCACCTTCCTTGGAGGTCAGCATATCGATGACCAACGAACCGGAGTCAGAGGACGTGACGAAGAAGGTCACGACCAGAGCCGTCGCCAGCATGGAGGTCACACCACTGAACGGGAACAATTCAAGGAACTTGAACAGCGCCACGGAAGCATCGTTGGAAACGGCACCTGCCAGATCACCCGCAGTGTCGGTCAGCAGGAGATGCAGTGCGGTATCGCCGAAGAAGGTCAGCCACAGGAAGGTGAAGCCCATCGGCACGAACAGCACGCCATAGACGAACTCACGAATGGTACGGCCGCGCGAGACACGGGCGATGAACATCCCTACGAACGGAGACCATGCAATCCACCAGCCCCAGTAGAATAGCGTCCAGCCACCTAGCCACTTGGATGGACCTTCCTCGGGCATGTAGGCGTACATGTTGAAGGTCTTGTCGACGACCTCGCTGAAGTAGCCACCGATGTTCTGAATCAGCGACTGCAGCAGGAACACGGTCGGACCGACGCACAGCACGAACAGCATCAGCGCCAGTGCCAAGCCGAGGTTGAGCTCGGAAAGACGACGAATGCCACCGTCCAGGCCCGCTACCACGGAGATGGTCGCCAGGCAGGTGATGATGGCGATCAGAATGATCTGGGTGTTCAGGCTATTCTCGATGCCGAACAGATAGTTCAGGCCGGAACTGACCTGCTGAACCCCCAGGCCCAGTGAGGTCGCGACCCCGAACATGGTACCCAGTACGGCAAAGATATCGACGGCGTGGCCGATCGGACCATGCACGCGCTTGCCGATGATCGGATACAACGCAGAGCTGATGCGCAGCGGCAGATTATGACGGAAGCTGAAATATGCCAGCGCCAGCGCGACGACAGCGTAGACACCCCATGCATGCAGGCCCCAGTGGAAGAAGGTGGTCTTCATCGCTTCGCGAGCGGCTTCCACAGTACCTGCATCACCGACAGGCGGTGCAGTGAAGTGCATCACTGGTTCAGCGACGCCATAGAACATCAGGCCGATACCCATGCCTGCTGAGAACAGCATGGCGAACCAGGATTTGTAACTGAAATCCGGTTCCGAGTGATCCGGGCCGAGTTTGATATCGCCATAGCGTGAGAAGGCGAGACCCAGCGTGAAGATGACGAACAGACCCATGGCCAGCAGGTAGAACCAGCCGACCGTGTCGATGATCCAAGTCTGTACGTGGCCGAATATATCCTTGGCCGCATCTGGCCAGAGTACGGTGAATACCACGAATGCCAGGATTATGATGGCGGAGCCAAAGAATACCGGCGGATTCAGCTTCGCGACCGTAGGTTGGTCAGCGTTTTCTGACATAAATTTATCTCCCTGATTGCCTATTCGTTGATAATGGTAACTTATTGAACAAGCTGCGTCGTGAGTTGTCCGTGCGTACGAGCTACGTGAGTGTGATGGAGGTACCGATTCTGCTCGTCCGATCTGTCGCCACATTGCGGGCCATTGGCGCGCAAGAAGTCGGTGTTGCAGCGCTGGTGAGGTAGGCGCTGTGTCGGCTGAGCGCTAAGATGAAGGTCAGTGGCCTATTGAGTGCATGAC
Organism: Cobetia sp. L2A1; assembly: GCF_009796845.1. Lineage (NCBI taxonomy): Bacteria > Pseudomonadati > Pseudomonadota > Gammaproteobacteria > Oceanospirillales > Halomonadaceae > Cobetia > Cobetia sp. L2A1. The sequence goes on from NZ_CP047025.1 coordinate 264,783, forward strand.
AATAAAGTTATGCAGCAATCATACAAGACTTATGTGTCAGTCTAGCGCCTTTGACGCGTTTCGCATGAAGAATAGCGAGATAGCGCCTTGCTCGTGGGCTGGCAGGAGATGTCCGCATGTCCCACCGACTTACCGCACTCCGCTTTCTATCGCCCCGCGCTTGTTGGCAAGCGCCGCGTATGGCATTGACTGCTGTCAGCTTGCTGTTGCTGAGCGGCTGTTCTGTATTCGCTCCGCAGGACCCACTCGCGGCTCAAGAAAGTACCGGCCTGCCTGAGGCGTGCATCTTTCCGCGTCAGGGTGATGCGCTTCAGTGGCTACGGGCAGCGACTCAGGTCGTTGAAGCGCGCGGCTATAAAGTGCGCGAGAGCGAGCAGACACTCGGTGTCGTGACCGGCGAACGCAAGGTTGATCAGCCGGGGTTGGGTGCCATCAGTGGTCCCTTCGGTTCTCGTATAGGCCTCTCTGTTGGCTATGGCGTGGCAGCTGGGCGCGGAGTAGGTGTGGGTGTCGGCAACGATGTCTATCGCGATGACCCGGTCAGTTTTGAGCGCATCTCGTTGGTCGCCCCGGACGAGCGTGTCCGGGTGATCCGTGATGAGCAGGTCATCAATCAGGGCGGCTACGTCATCGACGCCCGTTCTCAGAACTTCATGGATGGCTGCCAGCAGATAGAGCGGCAGTTGGCTGCCGCACTTGCAGGCCGTGACCCACGGGAGATTCGCTGATGAAAGTTCGTGTCCTGACACCGCTGCGCCGCATGGCATGCCTTGCGATGGGAGTTGGTCTACTCGTGCTGAGTGGTTGCATGACGCAGCCCACCCACGCACCTGATTCTCGTACCGCTGTCATCGTGCCGAACAGCGGGGCGCTGACCTCGCAGCAGGTGTTCGTCACGCTACTGACGACGCTTGCCGAGCGCGGCTTCATCATTGATCGCGCGGACCCTGATCTGGAACGTCTCGACGCCAGCTTTGCCGCACGTCCGCCGCTGATGCTCGAGGCCTGGGTCAGTGAGGTCGACGGTCAGATTCGTCTCAGTGTCACCGGTGACAGCAATGGTGCCGATATCGCGCCAGGTCGCCTCGATAACCTGCTGGTGGACGTTGCAGTGTCGCTTGACGCCCGCACCGTGCCAGTGATTGGCGTTCCGTGACAAATGGTGGGGTGAGCGGCTGCAGCCGCAAGCAGCGTGCGCCATGCCACTAAGTGCATTGCGCCATCGCCGCTTGGTGTGGCTCGCGCTGACCGCAAGTCTTCTGGTGGGGCTGGTAGCGCTGTTTGCCCTCTGGCATTGGGAGTTTTCACGCGGGGAGCGTGATGCCCGTCAACACGCCGCTACGCGCTTGCATTTCTATGCCAGTACTCTCAATGCCGAGCTGTCACGTTTCCAATGGCTGCCGAACCTCTTGGCGCGGCAGCCGCGCGTGCGTGCCGCTTTTGATGAGGTGGCCTCCAGTCCGCTTGTCTCAGATGATGACGCCAGTGAAAACAGTCTGGACTGGCATCTGCGGCGGGTCGCGCAGGAGTCCGGGGCCGCCGCTATCTTCCTGACCGACAGCCAGGGGCTGACGCTGGCAGCGAGCAACTTCGATCAAGCGGATAGTTTTGTCGGTCATCGTTATGCCTATCGTCCCTACTTCATCGATGCCATTGCGGGCGGGCGCGGTGAATTCTTTGCGGTGGGCAATACCACCGGCCGTCCCGGTTATTTTGTGTCTGCACCCGTCATGGGGGCAGAGAATCAACCGTTGGGCGTGTTGGTGGTCAAGGTCTCGCTGGAGGCGCTTGAGGATACCTGGCGGCAAGCAGGTGAGACGGTGCTGCTCGCGGATGCCAATCGTGTTGTGTTGCTGGCGTCGCGGCGTAGCTGGAAGTATCGCGCACTGGCGGCGCTGACACCCGTTGCGATGAGCAATATCCGCACTCAGCAGCAATTCCGTGGTGCGCCACTGACACCGCTGTCGCGCTCACTCGAAGATGGCAGCCTGGTACTAGGTGATAACGGAGGCGGGCGAGAGGTTGATTCCGCGATGCTCCCCTCTACTGTTGTCGGGCAGCGTTATCTGGATGAGTCCTTGTTCAGTGGGCCTCTCGAATGGCAGCTGCATTTTCTGATGCCATTGCGGCCACTTTATGCCCAGGCGCGCAATGCTGTTCTGGTTGGGCTCATGGCATTGTTTGGTCTCGGTCTGATAGCGCTGTGGATGCGTGAGCGGCAGGCGCGTCTACGCCTGATTCGACGCGAAGCCAATGTCATGCGTGAGATCAATGAGCGGCTCGAGGACCGGGTGGCTGAGCGCTCCCGCGAGCTGGAAGCCACGCGTGATGAGCTGGTGCAAGCCGGCAAGCTGGCGGCACTCGGCACGATGGCTGCGGGCATCGCGCATGAGCTCAATCAGCCACTGGTCGGCATTCGTACCTACGCGGCCAGTGGCAGCAAGTTGCTGGCGCGAGGTGTTTCACTGCCGGAGCAGGCACCTCGCGTTGCCGAGATGGCAGGGGCTAACTTTGCGCGTATCGCTGAGCTGTCTGAACGCCTGGGTGACATGATTCGTCAGCTGCGCGTATTCGTACGCCCTGCTAGCCAGCAGCCTCCGGTACCGTTGGCACTGATGCCGCGAATAGACTTCGCATTGGAGCTACTCGACGCACGGCTATCGCAGCTCGGGATCACGGTCGAGCGCGAGGGGCTCACCGATAGGCTAGAGGTCATCGGTGAGCAGAGACGTCTTGAGCAGCTACTGACCAATCTACTTCGCAATGCGCTGGATGCATTGGATCGTCAGCACGCGGAAGGAGTGATGAGTGAGGCACCACGCTTACGTCTTCGCTGGCAGGCGTGGTCGAATATTGTCTTTTTCGAGGGTCAGGCGGGCGGTTGCCTGCGTATTGAAGACAATGGTCCCGGGATTGATCCGTCGCTGCGCGCCACGTTGTTCGATCCGTTCATCACGACCCGCGAAATTGGCGAAGGCATGGGGATGGGATTGTTCCTGAGCTACGGCATGGCACGAGATCTCGGCGGCGCTCTGCGGCTGGCTGACAATATGGCATCGTCACCACTGCCTTCTTCAGCCTCGTGGCCGCCACCATTGGAAGGCGCTGTCTTTGAGTTGTGGTTGCGCACGCCGGACACCGCGTCGACCGCACTCTTGCGGCGTGACGATGCAGAGCCGATACCCTCGGAGATGTCTTGAGCATGCATGAATTTTCTGACGAATCCGCAGATGGCTTGCGTGGTGATGCACTGCGTACAGATGGCCTTTCTGCGGCAGAGCAGCGCCTGACTCATGACAGTGAATTGACGCGAGAGGCACCCATCTGGCTGGTGGATGATGATCCGGCCGTGCGCGAGTCACTGTCACAATGGTTGGAGCTGGCTGAGCTGTCGCTCCGCTGTTTCAGCCGTGGAGAGGTGCTGCTGGAGGCGCTGGCCGCCGGTGAGCCGGTCAGTGTGGTAATCAGCGATATTCGCATGCCGGGCATGGATGGCATGACGCTGCTCTCTCGACTTGCGCTCGCCGCACCGGAGTTGCCGGTATTGATGATGACGGGCCACGGCGATATCGCCACGGCGGTAACGGCCATGCAAAGAGGCGCTCGCGACTTCATCGAGAAGCCGTTCGACCCGGAGGCGCTTGAGCTGAAGCTGCGCCAGGCGCTGGCAGGACGCCGCTTGAGCGACGAAAACCAGCGCCTGCGCCGCCGCCTGAGTGTCCGGGGCCTGAGCGGCCTGCTCCGTGGCGAGAGTCCGAAGATACGCCAGCTGCGTGACCAGTTGCTGGAGTTGCGCGGCCGCCCGGCGCGTCTCTGGATCACGGGTGAGCCCGGTAGCGGGCGCACGGCAACGGCGCTCGCGCTGGCCGAACACGCTGCACCACATGCGACCGCCCACTCTGAGCCCGCGCGCAATGATGGCAGCGTGGCGGAACACGTGCTGTTGGCCAAGGTGGAGTGCCGTTTGCTGGCCGGTGATGAGCGAGGTGCTCAGGCACTGTCAGATGCCATTGATGAAGCTCTGGCAGCGGCACCTGATGCCACGACGCTGCTGTTGCATGAAGTCAGTGGTCTGACGGATGAGCAGTGGCAGGGACTGGAAGGCTGGTTGGCGACTCAGCCCCATGCCGGGCGCCAGTCGCCTCGACTGGTATGCAGTGCCAGCCATGGCGTGAGTGATCTGACGGCCAGTAGCGCCGTGGGTCTGACGCTGGGACACGCACTGGCTGACATCGAGTTGAGTACTCCGCCGCTGCGTGAACGACGTGAGGATATCCCGTTGTTGATGGCGCATTTCAGTCGTCAGGCAGCAGAGGTGCATCAGGTGCCAGAGGTGTCCTTTGCTGCAGGAGAGCTTGCGACGATGATGGCGGCTGATTGGCCCGGCAATCTGTGGCAGCTTCGTCAGCTGGCCAGTCGACGAGTGGTGTTGGGTGAGAGTGCGCCTACCCCGAAGACCAGCGGAGGGGAGCATGACGAGGAGGATGAGTCGACTGGGCTTGCCGCTGAGGTGGCACTATTTGAGGCGACACTGATTCGCGCTGCTCTTCAGCGCGCACGCGGCAATATCGCACTGGTACTGGAGGAATTGGCATTGCCGCGACGAACGCTGAATCTCAAGATGCACAAATATGGATTGCGTCGTGACAGCTTTCGCCAAGGTGGCGATACCTCGGGAGAGTGATGCATCTGCCTATGTTATAAGGTAACGTTTTGTGCCAGTCGTTTCGTGAACATCATCGCCGTCGGACGTGATTCCTTCTCGTCTCTTCCCCTTTCCTGAATTCTTTCATTCGTCCTGCTCGGAGTCTTTCGATGTCTGTTGCTGTCTATCGCAACGCCTGCATGGCGTTGCTGTTGCCCTTGCTGACGATCGCCTTGCTGGGCGTCAGTCAGCCGGCGGCTGCGCACCCTCATGGTTGGGTCGATCTGCGTGTCACCTTGCGTCTCGATGATCAGGGGCGGGCGGTTGCCCTGCGTCAGTACTGGTTGCTTGATCCGTTCTATAGCCTGACCCTGCGCCAGGAGCTGGCGGCGCTTGAGGACGACTCCAGCATGGAGCAGCGCCTCGATGCCTTGGGCAACGAGATTCTCGCCAATCTCTCGCAATTTGAGTATTACACCCATGTCACCCTGGATGGCGCACCAGTCGCGCTGGGAAAGGCGAACAACCAGACCACCTGGCTCAAGGGCGAGCGGGTCGCTTTCCAGATGGAGTTGCCGCTGGACAAACCTATCCCCATGGCAGGGCATACGCTCAGCTATCGCATCTATGACCCCACTTATTACATTGAGATTCTGCACGACCCGGATGCCATCGCCATCAAGGAGGGACTGGTCATCAGTGGGCTGGAATCACAGGCTTCGCCATTGAACTGTACGCCGAGCATCAAGCCCGCGGATCCTGATCCCCAGAAGGTGGCGGAGGCGTCGATGCTGGATATCAATGCCACTGCACCGATGGATCTTGGTCAATATTTCGCCGAAGTCGGCAGTGTGCATTGCGAGGCCACTCAATGAGTCATGGGTCGGAAGATTCCAGTGGTCTGGCAGATGTCAAAAGTCTCAAGGGCATGCGCGACAGTCTCATGAAGCCTGCCTCTTCTCGCGGTCGCCAATGGGCAGGAGTGTTGGCGATAGCCTGTGGCCTGGTCGTGCTGGGCATGCTGGTGTGGCCGAGTCTGGTGCAGGGCTGGGGGGAGGCGTTGGGTTGGATATTCGCTGAGCAATCGCGCTTCCAACGCTCGCTGGGTCGTGCCATGAGCGAGCTGGCTGCTCATCCAGGCACGCCCTGGGCATTGATCGGTATCTCCTTCACCTATGGTGTGCTGCATGCCGCGGGTCCCGGGCATGGCAAGGTCGTCATCAGCACTCTGCTGGCCAGTCAGCCGGTGGCCCGTCGTCGCGCGTTGTGGTTGTCGCTGTTGGCAGCATTGATGCAAGGCGTCAGTGCACTGGCGCTGGTCGGACTGGGGGCTGGATTGCTCGGTTGGGCCGGGCGTGAGGTGCTCGGGCAGGTCGAGAAGGTCACGCTACTCAGTCACATCGGCGTGCTGTTGCTGGGGGTGTTGCTGATACTGCGCGCGGCCCGCGGATGTTGGCGAGCGGCTCGGCTCTCTGCGCAGGCGTCTGCACAGAATCGTGCACAAGATCATTCGCACGGTCACTCTCACGGACATTTGCACGATCACGACCATTCAAACAGTCACTCGCATGATCCTTCTCACGACCACGACCACGACCATACACATAGCCACTCGCACGACCACGACTGTGGCTGTGGGCATGCGCATGGTGTGACGGCAGAGCAGGCCAGCGGTGATTGGCGCACCATGGGAATGGCAGTGCTGGCCATCGGGCTGCGACCGTGTTCCGGTGCGATTCTGGTCTTGTTGGCAGCACTGGCGCTGGGCATGGTCGGCAGTGGCGTGCTTGCTGTGTTGGCAATGTCGCTGGGTACGGCGCTTACGGTGGGGAGTGTCGCGATGGCAACCCTTCTCATGAAAGCCAGCGGCCGTCTAGCGGCGGCGGGTGCACGTCTGGGCAAGGAGGGCGGCAACTCACGTTCTGACTTGCGCCGCTGGCCCTGGGCTGGGCTGATCGGATTGGTGGGTGGCATCATCATCAGCGTATTCGGCGCCTTGCTGGTGGCCAGCAGCCTCAAGGCCATGGAGTCGCCGACCGGTCGAGGTGCCTCGCCGTTCGGGCTTCCGGCACAGGGTGCGTCAGCCCCCATTGTCTCCGAACCACTCGCTTCCCAGCCACTCTCGTCGACATCGCTTGTTCCTGGCGCGGCGTCAGGCGAGCGTTCGTCATTTACCAGCTCTTCATCCTCAGAGGAGGAGGTGTCACGGTGATCCCGCCAGTGGTACGGCAATGACAGAGAGTCGCGATACTTTCATCGACAGAGACGGGGCCCTTGTGGGCCCCGTCTCTGTTTTTCGATGGCAAAAGCTTGCCGCAAGAGCCGTCAGCAAGGGGCTGGTGACAAGACATGGCCAGTGGCTTGGCCAGCAGGAATAGCTTGGCTAGAAGGAATAGCTCGGCAGCTCGGCAATCCTCATGCGTAGCGTATCAATCAGCACCGTCAGTGCTTCGCTATCGTAGGCTTCCGGACGGCCTACGCCCCACACCGGGCCCGGCCAGGTGGCATCATCGCTGCTGCGGGCGATCACGTGCACGTGCAGCTGCGAGACGACATTGCCCAGCGTGCCAATGTTGAGTTTCTCGCCGCCACTGACCTGCATCAGCAGCTCGCCCAGCAACGTGGTTTCATGCCACAGCTGGTTCTGGGAGGTACTGTCCAGCTCATAGACCTCTCGGATATCGGCACGTCGTGGAATCATCATCAGCCAGGGATAGCGCGAATCATTCATCAGACGCACGCTGCAAAGTGCCAGATCGGCCACGAAGTGAGTGTCTGCTTCCAGTCTTGAGTGCAGGTAGAAATCGTTCATCGTTTCTCCTCTATATCGCGATGCTGTCGGGCGTCGGGACGTGCCATCAGTTCTGCCAGCAATCCTTTCAGCTATACGTCTGACTGCCGTCAGTGTGACCAAACCGGCAGAATCCTGCCACTTTGATGAATCCTCTGCGTCGACTCAGCGCTGACGCAATGCCCCCATCGCCACATACCGCGGGCGGCCATGACTTGCTAGTCTTCAATCGAGACGGAGCACGCGCCTGACAACGTCCAGCCGCCAGCGCAGCAGTGCCATCGTGTTTCACCACTTCCAACAATAAATGCCAAGCCTGCGTCCCGGCAGGTTCGCCAAGGAGTCATTCCATGCAAAAGCGCCAGTTCCTCAAGGCCGGTCTCGGTCTCGCCATCGCAGCCTCTCTTGGTCTCAGTGCCGTAGCCCAGGCGGAAGGCAGTTACATCATGGGTACCGCCACCACTGGCGGCACCTTCTATCCGGTCGGGGTGGCACTGTCCACGCTGATCAAGGTCAAGCTTGAGCCGACCAACGGCATTTCAGTCTCTGCGATCTCGTCTGCCGGGTCCGGTGAGAATCTCAAGCTGATGGATGAAGATCAGGCTCAGTTCGGCATCATCCAGGGCCTCTATGGCGCCTGGGCATGGAATGGCACTCCGCCGGTCAACAAGGCGCACAAGAACCTGCGTAGCATCTCGATGCTGTGGCAGAACGTCGAGCACTTCGTGGCACGCAATGATGAAGTCAAGACCGGCACCATCGATGACATGACCAACTTCTACGGTGAAAGCTTCTCGATCGGCAAGAAGAACTCCGGTACTGAAGGCTCTGGTCTCTACATCCTTGATCAGCTGGGCGTGGATACCAGCAAGATCAACCTGGCCTACATGGGTTACGGCCCGAGCGCCGATGCCATGCAGAACGGCAATATCGATGGCATGAATATCCCCGCCGGCGCACCGGCCTCCGCCGTGACACGTGCTTACGCCAACCTGGGTGACGAGATCACCACACTGGACTTCACCGCAGAGCAGCTGGCCAAGGTCAATTCCGAGTTCGAGCTGTGGACACCTTACGAAATTGCCGCTGACACCTATCCGGGTCAGACCAAGGCGATCAATACCATTGCCCAGCCGAACATCCTGGTCGTGCGTGATGATGTCTCCGAAGAAGACGTCTATCAGATCACCAAGACCATGTACGAGAACCTGCCGTTCTTGAACAACATCCACCCGGCCACCAAGGCGATGGCGCTGGACAAGGCCATCGTGGGCTTGCCGTTGCCGCTGCATCCGGGCGCTGCGCGCTACTTCAAGGAACAGGGCATCGAGATTCCGGCACGTCTGATTGCCGAGTGATCCTTGCCTGACGGCTGTTTTAACGGCTGAACCTGCCTTCATCGGTTGCTTTCTGAGCATTCGGTGAGGGCAGGGCAGTCGTCACATACCTTTCGGCGAGTGGCGCCACGCATTTTTGGCAGTACGCCGCCGGACTCGCAAGACATGCTTATCAATGAGCCCTCATTCACGAGGGCGTATTGATAAGCCATATCCAATAACCATTGCCGGCCTGATGCCAGAGCAATGCATACGAGTCTGATGCTCAGGCTCAAGCATCAGCATTGAGACCCGCTCTACCTTCGCAAGCCTGCGCGTACATCGTTAAGTCGATGCTTCGCCTTCGCTGCCTGAACCTGTCCCGAGGCACCGCCATGCATGATTCTCGCTCGCCAGAGCCTTCCCACTCTCCTGATATTTCGTCTGATGTGCCGGATCTTTCCGGTGTGCGTGACGAGTCCGCCGAAGCCGCACCGTGGCGTATGGATTTGCCCTGGTTGGGGCGTGCCGTCTTCGTGCTCTCCATTGTCATATGCTTCGCACACCTGTACTTCAACACGCTTTCTACCCTGTCGGAGCTATGGGTCAGTGCGCTGCACTTCGGCCTGTTTGGCCTGTTGTGCGCGCTGACCATCCCGATGCTCACGCCTGCGAGTGATAGTGGCAAGCGCTGGGTGCTAGGCGTAGATATCGTGCTCGGGCTGGCGGCATTGGCGTGTGGGCTGTATCTGATCGGCTTTGAGGATGCGCTCTATGATCGCGGTGTGGTGTTCTCCACTGCTGATTGGGTGGTCTCCATCGTCGCTGTCGGTCTGATTCTTGAGTTCGCACGCCGCACCACCGGCTGGTTCATTCCGGTGCTGTGTCTGATCGCGCTGACCTACGTGGCCTGGTGGGGCAAGTATGTCGGCGGCGTATTCAACTTCCCGGGCCTGACCTGGGAGACAGTGCTGTTCAGAAGCTTCATCGGTGGCGAAGGGATGCTGGGGTCGATTGCACGCATCTCCTGGTCCTTCGTGTTCATGTTCATCCTGTTCGGCGCCTTCCTGGTCAAGTCCGGTGCAGGTGACTTCATCATTGATCTGGCGCGCTGCGCGGCGGGTCGATTCAAGGGTGGCCCGGGCTTCGTGGCCGTGTTCGCCTCTGGCCTGATGGGATCGGTGTCCGGTTCCAGTGTCGCCAATACGGTTTCTACCGGTGTGATAACGATTCCCCTGATGCAGCGTGCGGGCTTCCCTGCGCGCTTCGCGGCAGGCGTTGAGGCTGCAGCCTCTACCGGTGGCCAGCTGATGCCGCCCGTCATGGGCGCAGGCGCCTTCATCATGGCGTCTTACACTCAAGTGCCTTATCTGACCATCGTCGGCGTGGCAGCATTGCCGGCACTGCTCTACTTCCTGTCTGTCGCGATGTTCGTGCGTATCGAAGCCAAGCGTTCTGACGCCACGGCGCTGGATGATCCTGAAGGTCCGCGTCTCAAGGACGTGTTGAAGGATGGCTGGCACTACCTGGCGCCGCTGGTGGTGCTGGTGGGCGCGCTGATCTACGGCTTCACACCGACCTATGCCGCCGGTATCGCGATCCTGTCTGTCATCGTGGCCTCGTGGCTGTCGAAGAACCCGATGAAGGTCGCTGATATTCTTGATGCCATGCTGTCCGGCGTGCGCAACATGACAACGACGGCGGTGCTGTTGATTACTGTCGGACTGATCGTCAATGTCGTGTCTACCACCGGTATTGGCAATATCTTCTCGTTGATGATCACCGATTGGGCCGGCGGTAGCCTGCTGATCACCATCATTCTGGTGGCATTGGCTTCGTTGATTCTGGGAATGGGCTTGCCGGTGACGGCGTCCTATATCGTGCTGGCGACTCTGTCTGCGCCGGCACTGTATAACTTGATCGCTCATTCTCAGCTGGTGGACTTGCTTGCAGCAGGTAACCTGCCGGATCAGGCCAAGGCGATCTTCATGCTGGCGGCCCCTGACAAATTGGACCTGCTGGGCGCACCGATGAACATGGATGCGGCGCGTGAGTTGCTGGCACTGGTGCCGGATACCTTCCAGAGTCAGCTGTATGAGCAGGCGCTGTCGCCCCATGCTCTGGCCATGGCGCTGGTAAGTGCCCACATGATCATCTTCTGGCTGTCTCAGGATTCCAACGTGACACCGCCGGTGTGTCTGACCGCCTTCGCGGCCGCCGCGATTGCCAAGACGCCACCGATGAAGACGGGGCTGACGGCCTGGAAGATTGCCAAGGGGCTGTATATCGTGCCGCTGCTGTTCGCATGGAGTCCGCTGATTTCAGGGGACATCGGCGAGATGCTGACGGTCTTCGTGTTCGCGCTGTTCGGTATCTACGCTATCGTGGCGGGCATGGAAGGCTATCTCGAGCATGAGTTGCCGTGGTGGCTACGTCTGGCCATGTTCCCGCTGGGTGCACTGATGCTGTGGCCGCATGACATGCTGGCAGTGGATCTGGGCGGATTGGCCGTCTTCCTGTTGGTGCTGACGTATAGTGTTCGTCAGAGCAATCGGCAGGCAGCGCTGGCGCACTGATTCTCTGGCGCGTCACATGATCGATAGGAAAGACTGATTGATACGGTATGCACGATGCCCGGCATCACTTTCCCTCATCAGGGGCAGTGATGCCGGGCATCGTGCGCTTGGGACACCATTGGTGAATGTTCATTTCATGCTTGGACAAGGAAGATATGCATGGCATCTGAAGTTGCAGGCTTGGCGGTGGGGTTGGATGTCGGTAGTGTTCTGGCGCTGATTGCGCTGGGCGGTGTTGCCGGGTTCATCAATGTGCTGTCTGCTGGCGGCTCGATGCTGACGCTGCCGCTGTTGATGTTCCTGGGGCTGCCACCAGCGCAGGCCAACGCTACCAATCGGGTCGCGATTGCGTTGCAGAGTGCCACCGCCACTAGCACTTTCCTGCGTGCTGGCGCGCACAACATGGGTGTCGCCTGGCGGCTGGCGTTACCGGCAGTGGTAGGCGCCATGTTGGGTGCCTGGATGGCGACGCGTATCAGTGCCGAGGCATTCGAGAGTGTGCTGATCGTGGTGATGGTGGTGTGTTCGGTATTGATGCTGTTGCCGACCCCGACACTCGATACCCGCGAGCTGACGAAGGAGCGCATCACGCCGACCGTTCTGGTCGCGATGTTCGGCATCGGCATCTATGGTGGCTTCATTCAGGTCGGCGTCGGGGTGCTGTTTATCGTAGTGCTCTATCGGTTGCTACGAATCGATCTCACGCAGGTAAATGTCTTCAAGGTCTTCATCGTACTGATGTACACCCTGCCTGCATTGGCGGTGTTCGTGCTTGATGGACAGGTACGCTGGGCCTTCGGGCTGGTGCTGGCGCTCGGCAACATGAGTGGTGCTTTCCTGGGTGCGCGGGTCAACATGAGTCCGGCAGGCGCACGCTGGGTCAAATGGCTGACGGTGGCGGTGATTTTCATTATCGTGTTGCGTCTCTTGCTGACCTGATTCGCCTTGCCCGCCGATCTGCTCCTTGTCGTCTACAGACCTTGTGCCTGACTCGGAGTAAGCTCGCAGTATTTGAACGTCTGGTACTCTCGCGACATACCGGTAGCAGCACACAGACAACCGTTTATCACGATGCCGTCATGAGTTGTTACGGCGCCCCTCTTTTTTCATTGTTCAGGAGTCTTCACTCATGCAAGCCATGGTCATCGAGCAGTACGGCGGTCCCGAGGTGTTTGTAGAGCGCGAGGTGGATACACCAACCCCAGGGCGTGGTCAGGTACGCATCAAGGTGGTGGCCTCTAGCATCAACCCTATCGAGACCAAGCTGCGCAGCGGACTGGTCAAGTCACATCCTGATTTTCCAGCCATTCTCAACGGTGATGTGGCAGGCGTGATTGATGCCATCGGGGAAGGCGTGAGTGACTTCTCGGTCGGTGACGAGGTGTTGGGTTGTGCTGGTGGGGTGAAGGGCTGGCAGGGCGCACTGGCTGATTTCATGATTGCCGATACGCGTGTCATCGTGAAGCGCCCGAGTCTTGCGGCACTGACGCTGGAAGAGTGTGCAGCACTGCCATTGGTCTTCTTGACCGCTTGGGTGGCGCTGGTCTCGCGCAGTCAGATCAAGGAAGGCGAGAATGTACTGATTCACGCCGGTACCGGTGGGGTAGGTCATGTTGCCATCCAGATTGCCAAGTATCTGGGCGCGAAGGTCACCACGACGGTCTCCAGCGATGAAAAGGCCGAATTGGCGCGCCAACTGGGTGCCGATGAAGTCATCAACTATCGTGAAGAAACCGTCAGCGAATATGTGGCACGCCTGACCTCTGGTCGTGGTTTTGATCTGGTTTTCGACACCGTAGGTGGTGATAACCTCGACCGCTCCATCGAGGCGACCGCCACCTCGGGTCGTCTATGCTCCATCAACACCCGTTCGACGCATGACTTGAGTCAGTTACATGCCAAGAACCTGTCACTGCATGTCATCTTCCGCTCCATACCGCTACTGACGGGGATTGGCATGGATGACCAGCCTGCATTGCTCAACGCGCTGAGCGAGATGCTGGAAGCCGGCGCGGTGCGTCCGCTACTCGACGAGCATCAGTTCAGCTTCCGTGATATTGCCAAGGCACACGCACTGATTGAATCAGGCGACGCACTGGGCAAGATCCTGCTGGTGAATCGCTGAGATCTGGCACCTTTGGGCTGCCGAGCTGTCATAACAGCGTTGAACATTGATCAGGGACTGGCATGATGCACGTGACTCGCTTGATGATTGTCGCGCTATTGGTGGCAAGCGTGGCCTTGACGGGCTGCAATACGGTGGCCGGTTTCGGCAAGGATCTCGAGCATCTAGGCGGGAAGATCGATAACGCGGCCAGCTGAGTCCAGCTCCATGTCTCGACACACCTGTTGAACAGAGGAATACCTATGCGACGATTCATGATGATGACCGGCTCTGCACTCCTGTTCAGCCTGTTTCTTGGTGGCTGCAATACCGTGGAAGGCTTTGGGCAAGATCTCGAGCATCTGGGTGGTTCAATCGAAAATTCTGCCAGTTGATGAGGCTGGGGGAAGGGTAGTGTGCTGATGATGCTGGGCGGGGCATCCCCCTCGAGATGAATAAAACATGAACTCGGCCCCCTTGAAAGCCAGCAGGCTGGCCCAAGATATCTATTGCTGGCACGTGTTATGGCGTGCCGAACGACAGAATTCATGATATTCATCACGACAGAGCATTGATGGCGAATATCGCTTTCGATGTTCACGCAAAGGAGCATGGCCATGACTCGCACCATCGCACTGATTTTCGCGTCTTTCTTCACTCTGGCGGCGCTGTCTGGCTGCAACACCGTTGATGGGGCCGGGCAGGATGTCGAGCATGCCGGTGAAGCGGTTCAGGACGCGGCCCAATAACGACAGCTGCTTTACCGCATCACCCACGCTGCCCATCAGGCACGCTGTCGGTGAAGCTACGATGAAAACGCTCGGCTCTTTAGCCGGGCGTTTTTGTGTCTGAATCTCCGTCCACCCCCTCTTCTCTGCAATGAAAGGTCGCTCCTCATGGATCATCGTCAGCTAGGCTTTCTGGTCGCCCTGGCCAGTGAACGCCATTTTGGACGAGCGGCGCGGGTCTGCCATGTCACCCAGCCGACACTATCGGCGCGCCTCAAGCAGCTTGAAGAGGAATTGGGAACGGCGCTGGTCATCCGTGGACATCGTTTTGAAGGTTTTACGCCGGAAGGGGAGCGCGTCCTGACGCATGCCCGGCGCATTCTGGCCGAGCTGGATGAGCTAAAGGGAGACTTGGCGCCAGGTGCCGTCCTGACTGGGCGCTTGACGCTGGGCGTGGTGCCGTCGGCACTCGGCGCAGTGGGCGATTTTCTGCCGCGACTGCGTGAGGCCTATCCTCAATTGTCATTGCGACTGCGTGAGCTATCTACCTCATCGCTGGCGCAGGGGTTGGAGGATGGCGAGCTGGATCTTGCGGTCGGCTATCCTGCTGCTCCCGCGATGAGTAGCTTTGCCTGTCGACCGTTGTATCAGGAGCACTCGGCGCTGATTGCCAGTCGGGAGCATTTCAGTTTGCCGACTGCACCTGAATGGGGCTGCCTGCGTGACTATCCATTGGTACTGCTGACGCCAGAGATGCAGCAACGGCGTCGACTCAATCAGCAGTTTGAGCGACTGGGCCTGCGCCCGTCGCCATTACTGGAGGCGAACTCGATTGCCGCTCTGGGCGTGATGCTGGAGGCTGGATTGGGTGTCAGTGTACTGGCAGAGGGGTTGGCGGATGCACGGTTAGGCAAGAATCTGGTTGCTCAGCGCTTGCCTGGCGATGGCGAGACAGTAGGTCTCCTGTGGCGTGCAGGCCAGCAGCGCAGTCGGCGTCTGTCAGCGGTACTGGAGTTGCTGCGCTAGGTGAAGCCTGCCTCCTCGTCAGAAGCCCGGATGCACACTCATGGACAGACCTGAAAAAACCACCCCATCTTCACAGGGTGGTTTTTTGATGAGGGTCAGAGGCGATCAGGAGGCTTCAGCTCTTCTTGTTGCCCTTGAGCGCAGCGAGACGTGCCGCATCGCGTTGCTGCTGCTTGGCTTCACGGCGGGCCTGCATCTGTGCGACGGCATCCATCCCCAGGTGCGCTTCGCCGCGTTCACGCGCGAGCTGAATCTGGTTTTCGCGCTCGGCAAAGCGCTTCTTCTGTGCGTCACTCTGTGTGTGATAGCAGCGCGGACAGCTGACACCTTTCTGGTATAGCTCGCTCTGCTGATCTTCGGCGGTGATCGGCAGGCGGCAGGCATGGCACTGGTCGTACTGGCCGGGGCGCAACTGATGATCAACGGTGACACGTTCATCAAAGACGAAGCATTCCCCGCGCCACAGGGTATCCGCCTCCGGCACATCCTCAAGGTACTTCAGAATGCCGCCCTTGAGGTGATAGACCTCATCGAAGCCCTGCTCCTTGAGGTAGGCCGTCGATTTCTCACAGCGAATGCCTCCGGTACAGAACATCGCTACCTTGCGGTGCTTCTGCGGGTCCAGCTCGCGCGACACATATTCGGGAAAGTCGCGGAAAGCGGTGGTGTTCGGGTTGACGGCACCTTCAAACGTCCCCACTTCCACTTCGTAGTCGTTGCGCGTGTCGATCAGCAGTACTTCTGGATCAGAAATCAGCGCATTCCAGTCTTTCGGCTCTACATAGGTACCGACGGTATGGCGCGGATCGATTCCCTCGACGCCCATGGTCACGATCTCTCGCTTGAGCTTGACCTTGGCACGCAGGAAAGGCGCCTGCTCGGTCAGTGACTGCTTGGTATCGAGCTCCGCCAGCCGCGGGTCGGCGGTCAGCCATCCGAGCAGTGCATCGACACCCGCGCGTGAGCCGGAGACCGTGCCATTGATGCCTTCACGTGCCAGCAGCAGAGTGCCGCGAATATTGTGCTCATCCATGACAGCCAGCAGTGGGTCGCGCAATGCCTCGAAGTCTTCAAGTGCGACGAACTTGTAGAGTGCGCAGACCACGTGGGCAGGTACCAGTGGACTGGGGCGCGGGGCAGAGTCTGGAGTCACAGGTGTCATGTCGGTCATGCGGATAGTGTCCTCGTGCGAGCCGAATCGTAAATCCGGAGCAGGATGGTGAAAACGTTGCCCTGCAGTCAGGGCAATCACAGTGTTGCTAAAGACGTGGCGGTATATTTTACGCGACTCACGCGGGGATTTCCTGTGTGAGGTCAAACGAATACTACGGCGTGTTGGCGCATGGTATGAGTACGCGGTGGTAGTTTCATTGAGGGTGTCTATCAATAAGCGATAAGGCTCAATTGGTCACGATCGATGCATGACCCTAGAATATTCCCAATTAGCGTGGCGCATGTCTGAGGTATTCCACGGCAATGCGATAGGTAACGGAGTGCTTTAATGAGTGATTTACTCTATCAAGATGCGATGGGTCATCCATCCGCTGTCAGCCGTCAGTCTGAAATGGGTTATCAGGATGCCCGTGATCTGCCGCTACGCGAGCTGGAAGGGCCATTGGAGCTGCCCGTGAGTCTGGCGCTCAATGACACGCCGATGGGCACGCTACTGGCCAGTCCTGAAGCGCTTGAGCCCCTCGCGCTTGGCCATGCCTTTACGGCAGGTTGGATCACGCGACGGGATGACGTCACGGCGATCCATCTGTCGCGCTTGCGGCACGGTCTCGCCGTTCGTCTTGATGTCAGTGAGTCACTGGCACGCAATGGCGCTCATCACCAGCGTCGCGAGAGTTCTGTTTCCAGTTGTGGCGCTTGTGGCGTGCAGGATGAAGCCGAGTTGATGGCGGGACTGACCCGCTTGTCGCCACGCGCGGCGCTGTCACCTGTGGCACTTGTGCGCGGGCTTGAGAGGCTTGATCGCGCATCGCGACGCGGCATGCATCTAGCGCTTGGTTTGGCCGCAGATGGGTCGCTGACAGCGCAGGGTGCGGACATCGGTCGTCATAACGCCTTGGATCGTGTCATCGGTATGAGTCTCGATAGCGGCATCTGGCCAGAAGCGTTGCTGGTCTCCAGTCGCTGCAGTCTGGAGCTGGTACAGAAGACCATCCGCGCACGCATCCCCACACTGGTGACGCTGGCGGTACCGTCACGGCTGGCGGTGGAAACCGCACGCGCCTGTGATCTCAACTTGATCTGTGCTCATCGTGGTCAGCGCCTGGAATTGTTGAGTGGTCATGTTGACGGTCGCCATCTCGACTAGGGCGTCTATCAGTGTCGTTGATGGTTCCCACCTGCTCACTCCTGCCAGCTTCTTCTTGCGGGCTTGCCGATCTGCTTGATCTTTTCTTCCCCTGCTTTTCCTCTTATCCCAGTGGACACTGAAATGACTGATTCTGCCGCTCCCGAAAACTTCGCTCCTGCCAATGAGTCAGCGCGCCTGCCACGTGAGGATGCGCAGCAGACACGTCACCCCCGGATTGCCCCTTATGGTGGTCCGGCAGGAGGTTGGGGAGCGCTCAAGAGTGTGGGGCGGCATGTCACACACTCGAAGGCGCCGTGGAAGAGTGTGCGTTCATTGCTCAAGGCCAATCAGGATAAGGGCTTTGACTGCCCAGGGTGCGCATGGGGGGATCCGGAGCATGGCTCGTCCTTCGAATTCTGTGAGAACGGCGCGAAAGCGGTCGCTTGGGAAGTGACTGCCAAGCGTGTAACGCCGCGCTTCTTCAAGCAGCATACCGTCAGTGAATTGCTGGAGTGGGATGACTTCATGCTTGAAGATCAGGGGCGCCTGACCGAGCCGGTGCGCTATGACGCCGCCAGTGACCGCTACGTAGCGATTGGTTGGGGGGAAGCCATCGATATCATCGCTACGCATCTTGGTGCGCTGACCTCGCCGAATGAGGCGCTGTTCTATACCTCGGGGCGGGCCAGTAATGAGGCAGCTTATCTTTATCAGCTGTTCGTGCGCTTGTTCGGCACCAATAATTTCCCGGATTGCTCCAATATGTGTCACGAGGCCAGTGGTGTCGGGATGAAGGCCAGTCTTGGCGTCGGCAAGGGCACCGTGCTGCTCGAGGACTTCGAACACGCTGATGCCATCTTCGTGTTTGGTCAAAACCCCGGCACCAACCATCCGCGCATGCTGGGGGATCTCCGGCGCGCCTCACGGCGTGGTGCGAGAATCGTCAGCTTCAATCCGCTACGTGAGCGCGGGCTTGAGCGTTTTGCTGACCCGCAGTCACCGCTGGAGATGATGACGTTCTCTAGTCAGACCATCAGCTCGCGCTACTATCAGCCGCGCATGGGCGGTGATATGGCGGCAGTGCGCGGCATGGCCAAGGCGCTGTTTGCGCTTGAGGAAAAGGGCGAATTCACGCGTGCGCGTGGCTTTATCGACGCCTATACACAGGGTGTCGAGGCCTGGCAGGCGGTAGTGGAATCCACGTCATGGGGCGCTATCGTCGATCAATCAGGCCTCTCCCGTCAGGAATTGGAAGAGGCCGCAAAGCTCTATGCTGGTGCCGAGAATGTTATCTGTACCTGGGCGATGGGGATTACCCAACACCTGCACGCAGTCGATAGTGTGCGTGAGATCGTCAATCTTCTGCTGTTGGGCGGGCACTTCGGACGCCCGGGCGCAGGCGCCTGTCCAGTGCGCGGGCACTCCAATGTGCAGGGGGATCGCACCATGGGCATTGACGAGAAGGCACCGGCAGCGCTGATCGCAGCACTGGAAGCGCGTTATGGCGTAACGATGCCGCGTGAGGCCGGCTTCAACACGGTCGAGAGCCTCGCCGCGCTGGAGGCGGGCAAGGTAAAGACCTTCATTGCACTGGGCGGCAACTTTACCCGCGCGACACCGGACAGTGAGCGCACCGAGGCTGCCATGCGTCAGCTCACGCTCAATGTTCAGATCAGCACCAAACTCAATCGGAGCCATCTGGTGATGGGTGAGCAGACCGAGGCGCTGATTCTTCCCTGTCTCGGGCGCAGTGAGATTGATCGCTCGGGATCTGTTGCCTCCCAGCACATCAGTGTCGAAGACTCGATGTCGATGGTGCATTCCAGCGCCGGCATCAAGGCACCTGCGAGTGATGGACTGCGCTCAGAGCCTGCCATCATCGCGGCGATTGCGGGTGCGACCCTGGCGCGCGTGCTGCCGGCACGTGGCGTGAGTGACCCGGTGAACTGGTCAGCACTGGCGGAAGATTACGATCTGATTCGTGACGAGATTGCAGCCGTCATTCCAGGCTTTGATGAATTCAATGCGCGCCTCGCACACAAGCGAGGCTTCCATCTCGCGAACCCGGTACGAGCGCTGACATTTCCGACCGCCAGTGGCCTGGCCGAGTTTGGGCATGCCGCATTGCCAGAGGCTGTGATTCACCAGCAACAAGCGCGTCGCGAGGGCTGGCTGACATTGCAGACCATGCGCAGTCATGATCAGTACAACACGACTGTCTATGGCTATAACGACCGCTATCGTGGCGTGTCTGGTCAACGTCGGGTGATCTTCATCAATGCGCAGGATTTGGCGCGACTCGGGTATTCGAACGGTGACTGGGTCGACATGCTGGGTGAGCCGCGCCCTGATGGGCATGAGCGCCGCGCACCTCAGTTTCGATTGGTCGAATACGATATACCCACTGGCTGTATCGGGGCGTACTACCCGGAAACCAATGTGCTGATAGCGCTGGAAAGTCATGGCAGTGATACCGGCACGCCTTCCTCGAAAGCCGTCCCCGTTCGACTGGAACGCAGTACACGTATCGCCTGACGATATGGCGTTTGCGTTGTTGATGGTCATTACGAAAATCAGGGCGTTAACGATGCAACAAAGCCGTGCTGCGAGGCGACTCGCAGCACGGCTTTTGTACGCCTAGAATGTGCTTGGAATACCGTCATGGAATACCGCCCGCCAGCGCCGAGTGATCATGTCGCTGGCTTTGGCCGTGACTGACACTGATACCTGACACCACAGCCAAAGAGAGTCATTCATGCAATATCTGCACACCATGCTGCGTATCACTGATCTCGATGCCTCACTGCATTTCTTCTGTGATCTGCTGGGTTTCGAAGAAATCTCGCGCAAGGATTCAGAGCAGGGTCGCTTCACACTGATTTTCCTGGCTGCTCCGCAAGATGTCGAGCGTGCGCGTGACATGCAGGCACCACTGCTGGAACTCACCCATAACTGGGACCCTGAGGAATACAGTGGCGGACGCAATTTTGGCCATCTCGCCTATCGCGTCGAGAATCTCTACGCGACTTGCCAGTTCCTGATGGATAACGGCGTGACGATCAATCGTCCGCCACGCGATGGTCACATGGCGTTTGTCAAAAGCCCCGATGGTATCTCGTTGGAGCTACTGCAGCAGGGGGATGCGCTTGAGCCGCAGGAACCATGGACTTCCATGAATAACATTGGCAGTTGGTAATTGAATTTTAGTGAATATTGACGTGTTCATGAGCGTCGCATAAAGGGAGAGCGTTTATACGAGGTCTGCTGGTACATCCTCGGTGAGCGCTTATGATGTAGGAAGAATAGTAAGCCCCGGTGCATGGTGACCTGACTACTCATGCTCGGTCGTAATGGAGTGCAAGCGTAATAGTCGGCCAGCCGTGTACAAAAAATCGTCATGGTTGCTTCGCTGACGCGGCACACCATACTTTCGCTGTGCCGCGTAGATAGCGATCTGCGTGGAGAGTGTCCTGCTGGCAAGGATTGCCTGATGCTGAGTGTCATTCGTACCTGGTTACGCCATGAACCACGCTTGCTCGCGGTAGAGCATCGTCGTTTTTATCACGGCTATCTATGGGTTTATCTGATGCTTTTCGGGCTATTTGTCATGTGGTTGCCCTTTTTCAGCCTCCTCAAGGAACCTCGTCTTGCGTTCGCCAGTGGCATCATGATGCTGCTGGCGGTGATGGGCATCATGTTGCATCGCTATCATCAACTGACGCTTGCGCTGTCATTGATGCTGAGTGCCCTGACGCTGATGACATGGTTGTCGGTCTATTGCTTCGGTCACTCAGCAGGCTATGAATATTATTTCTTCATCGTGATGGCCGGCATCCATCTTGCGCCGCTACCTGGCAAGGTACGTGTGCTGGCGACACTGGTGTTGTTCAGCGCGGCAGTATCAGCCCTCTGGGTCTCCCCGCTGCATGCGAGTGATGGTTATATCGCCGTCTGGCTGATGCAGTCGACCAATCTCTTCGTTGTCTTCCTGCTGATGGTGACTTTTTTATGGCGGATGCTGGCACTCACCGAGCATTTCGAACGTCAGTACCGCAAGGATGCCAGTCGTGATGAGTTGACGGGGCTGCTCAATCGGCGACAGATACTCCGTCAGGCCGAGCGTTGGTGGCGAGATGAAGTCCCTTGCTCGGTGCTAATGCTGGATGCCGATCACTTCAAGCTGGTCAATGACCATCATGGCCATGCGGTCGGCGATGAGGTGTTGCGGCATCTGGGCCGGCTTTTGAACGCCACGTTACGTCAGGGAGATTGCGTGGGACGTGTTGGTGGCGAAGAGTTTCTGGTGATGTTGCCCCGTAGCGGGCGTGCAGAGGCGGTGTCTATTGCTGGTCGTATACGCTCACTGCTGGCCAGTTCCCCGCCGATATCTGCAGGACGCCCCATCCCGATGACGGTGTCGATAGGTGTCTCCGTCAGTCATGAGAGCGATAGTCTTGATGACTTGCTGCTACTGGCTGATCGGCGTCTCTATCATGCCAAGCGGACTGGGCGTGATCGTGTCGTATCGGGAGGAGAACGTGAAGAGGGTTCTCCTCGAGATGATTTTCGTTCAGCGGAGGCGGGGAGTGAAAAAAGCCCAGGAATCACGCCACAGGCCAATCTCGAGGTGGCGGGGAATCGTCATCACCCACAGGGAACATTTCCTGACGACCCTGTCAGAGGTTGAGGTGTTGAGCGAGGCATAGGCGGCTCCAGCTTGTTCCCGGCTACGGATCAGATCAAGACTCAGGCTAACGTGCGGCGGCGATCGAGTCTTTCAAGACTATGTTCTATATGGCTAGTTGCCGCGTGTGCCAGCGGCGTGCAGAGCACCCAGGGCAGTGCGGTCAGTGCAATGCTGAGCGAACCGAGATACACATCGCTGAACCAATGCGCCCCTACCATGATGCGTGGTGCGCTCAATATCACCACGAATATCAGGCTCCACAGTGCGATGTGACGTGGCGCGAAGGCGAGCATGTAACCTGCAAACACCATCAGCATCAATCCGTGATCACCCGGGAAACTGTTGGATGCCGAGTCCTTGGTCTTGAACGAGACCAGTTCAGAGAGGTGCTGTGCATGGGCGAACATCCGTGTTGGGCTGGCATGTTCGTAACTGATGACGCGCAGGACGAACAGCGATATCAGACCCGCAGTCAGTAGCATGGTGATGCCAATACTCAGCCAGTGACGATAGCGGTGCGGACGCTCATCGGACAGCATTGCCCAGACGAAGAGTACGCCCATCATCAAAAAGGCAAAGGCATCAAAGGTGCGTGTGTTGAGCAGTCCCAGCAGCGTGTCCCAGTGCGGGTTGAGGGGAGAAATCAGCAGGTTGAAGCCCCAGAAGACATCACTGTCCAGTACAGCCCAGAAGTCCAGTGCCGGTATCCACCAGCAGGCCAGTAACACGAGGCCGATGGCATTCAAGACAAGCGGGCGTCGAAGGTGCATGTCATCATCTCCTTGAAAGTGAATGTGCGCGACAAGATGAGGGTGCGCAGGCGATAGCGCGAATGGCCCTCATGGATAGAGGGGAGTCTAATTTAAGACTCCCTTAAGAAACACTGTTTTACATCGCGTTGCGTGTGACAGGAAGTTGCATCTGGCGCGCCCGAAGCGACTTGCGGATGCATCACGTTACTTTCGGATACTGGCGGAAGCGGTCAGCAGGTGGAGTTCATTGCGATGCTTGCAGTGAGGGGGCGTACTGCGCATTATTATTGTCGTTGCGACGGCATCCTTACCTGTCTCATTACTTGCTTGTCGACTCCGGCACCTGCTCCAGTACCTGCTCCAGTACCTGCTCCAGTACCTGCTCCAGTACCTGCTCCAGTACCTGCTCCAGTACCTGCTTGCCAAGATCCACGAGGAATTTGTTCATGACTGTCCCGGCTCGTCATCTATTGCCCATGCCTCTAGTGATCAGCATGTCTCTGTTGCTTGGCACATTGTTGTTGGGAGGCTGCGCTGCCATGTCCACGGAAAGTGACAATCGTAGTGGGCTTACATCGTCTCAAGTCCCTGCTCTGGTGGGCACGCAGTGGACATTCTCTGCGACATCCTCAGACGAGGAAGCGCCGAACTTTCTGCTGCAAGCACCGAGTCAGGAGCAGGTGACCGAGGAAGAGGATGATCGTCTGCGATTGGTCGGCAGTAATGGCTGTAACCGCTTGCTGGGGCCGGTGACGTTGGATGAGTCACAGCAGACGCTGGATATCGGTCCGCTGGCCTCCACCATGAAGATGTGTCGCAATCCTGAACAATCCAATGCCTTCAATCGTATGCTGGAAGAGGCGGCCAGCTATCAAGTGACTGGCAGTGGTGATGGCGCTCGTTTGCAGGTCATGGACGCCGCTGGCCAGCGGCTGGCGTCTTTCATCCCGGTTGAAGCGGTAGTTGAGTAAGCGAATACGCCGAGTTTGCGCCTGTTGAAGTTCGCGCCAGACCAGAAAGCCCCCGCACCTTACGGTGCGGGGGCTTTCTGTTACTGCTGAGCGCTTTTAATCAACTGAGCACTCTTGGCAGAGCACTTTGGATCGAGTGCTCTTCAGCGCTAGCACCTGACGCTAAAGCACTTAGCCCTAGAGCGCTTCGATCTTGACGCACTGGCTTTCCAGCAGGGCCAGCTCAGCCTGTGCATCGGCCAGCTTGGCACGCTCTTTCTCGACCACATCGGCCGGTGCACGCCCGACGAATTTCTCGTTGCCGAGCTTGTTCTCCAGACCAGTGATGACCTTGAGCTGCTTCTCGTGCTCCTTGTCGAGACGCTTGAGCTCGGCATCCTTGTCGATCAAGCCGGCCATCGGTACCAGTACTTCCAGCTCACCGACGCGCTGGATGGCAGACATTGGCGCTTCATCGCCAGCAGCGAGGAAGGTAATGCTTTCCAGACGGGCCAGCTTGGAGAGGAATCGACGATTGGCTTCCAGTCGCTGATCGTCGCCAGTAGCACCATGCTGCAGGAAGACATCCAGCGGCTTGCCCGGCGACAGATTCAGTTCGCTGCGAATGTTGCGTACCGCAATGATGATGCCCTTGAGCCATTCGATATCGAGAATGGCCTGCTCATCAATACGGTCTGCTTCGGCCTGTGGCCACGGCTGACTCATGATGCTTTCGCCTTCGACCGGCTTGCCGGCGTAGGGCGCGATCCGCTGCCAGATCTCTTCGGAGATGAACGGCATCATCGGGTGAATCAAACGCAGGATGGTCTCCAGCGCGCGCACCAGCGTGCGGCGCGTACCGCGCTTGGCCTCGACACTGGCATTTTCGTCCCACAGCACCGGTTTGGACAGTTCCAGATACCAGTCGCAGTACTCGTTCCAGATGAACTCGTAAAGCGCCTGGGAGGCGTGGTCGAAGCGGAATTCTTCCAGTGCGCGCGTGACTTGCTGCTCGGTCTGCTGCAGGCGCGCGATGATCCAGCGATCGGCCAGTGACAGCTCGACGGCCTCACCGTTGATACCGCAATCCTGGTCTTCGGCATTCATCAGCACGTAGCGCGCGGCGTTCCACAACTTGTTACAGAAGTTGCGGTAGCCATCGAGGCGACCCATGTCGAACTTGACGTCGCGACCGGTTGACGCCAGTGATAGCAGGGTATAACGCAGTGCATCGGTGCCGTGCGGCTCGATACCTTCCGGGAACTCGTTGCGCGTCGCCTTGGTGATGGCCTTGGCCAGCTTGGGCTGCATCATGTTGCCCGCGCGCTTCTCGACCAGCGCATCAAGATCGATACCGTCGATCAGATCGATGGGGTCGAGTACATTGCCCTTGGACTTGGACATCTTCTGGCCTTGGCTATCGCGCACCAGTCCATGCACATAGACCTTGCGGAATGGCACTTCACCCGTGAATTTGAGGGTGAACATGATCATCCGCGCGACCCAGAAGAAGATGATATCGAAGCCGGTGACCAGCACGTCGGTGGAGTGGAAGGTCTTGAGCTCTTCGGTATCTTCCGGCCAGCCAAGTGTGCCAAAGGTCCACAGTGCGGAGCTGAACCAGGTGTCGAGCACGTCCTCGTCCTGACGCAGCGCGATCTCGGCACCCAGGCCGTTCTCTGCGCGCACTTCTTCTTCGTTGCGGCCGACGTAGACGTTGCCGTCGTTGTCGTACCACGCTGGAATACGGTGGCCCCACCACAGTTGACGCGAGATACACCAATCCTGGAGGTCACGCATCCAGGCGAAGTACATGTTCTCGTAGTTCTTCGGTACGAACTCGATGTCGCCATTCTCGACGGCTTCAATGGCCGGACGCGCCAGCTCCTCGACGGCCACGAACCACTGGTCAGTCAGCAGCGGTTCGATGATGTCGCCGGAGCGATCGCCGTGAGGCAGAGTGTTGTTGACGGCCTCGACCTGCACCAGCAGGCCCAGCGCGTCCATGTCGGCGACCAGCTTCTCGCGAGCGACGAAACGATCCATTCCAGCATAGGCTGCCGGTAAGGTGGCATCTTCGTCCGGCTGCGGGCGACCCTGCAGATCGAAGATCTCGGCGCGCTCGAGGATGGTGGCATCCTGGCTCATCACGTTGATCAGCAGATGGCCCTGACGCTTGCCGACTTCATAGTCATTGAAGTCGTGCGCCGGCGTGATCTTGACGCAACCGGAGCCCTTTTCGATGTCGGCGTGTTCATCGGCAACGATGGGGATACGACGACCGACCAGTGGCAGATCGATGAACTTGCCGACCAGACTCGCGTAGCGCTCGTCCTTCGGGTTGACGGCGACACCGGTATCACCCAGCAGGGTTTCCGGACGCGTGGTGGCGACGACCACATAGTCCTTGCCATCGTCAGTCTTGACGCCATCGGCCAGCGGATAACGGAAGTGCCAGAAGCTGCCTTGCTGATCGCGGTTCTCGACTTCGAGGTCGGAAATCGCGGTGTGCAAGGTCGGGTCCCAGTTGACCAGTCGCTTGCCACGATAGATCAGGTCTTCCTTGTGCAGGCGCACGAAGACTTCCTGAACGGCCTTGTAGAAGCCGTCATCCATCGTGAAGCGCTCGCGGGTCCAGTCGATGCTGGTGCCCATGCGACGCAGCTGGCGGGTGATATTGCCGCCGGATTCTTCCTTCCATTCCCAGATCTTGTCGGTGAAGGCTTCACGACCCAGGTCATGACGGGTCTTGCCTTCTTCGGCGGCGACCTTGCGCTCCACCAGCATCTGGGTCGCGATACCCGCGTGGTCGGTGCCTACCTGCCACAAGGTGTTGCGCCCCTGCATGCGACGCCAGCGTACCAGGGTGTCCATGATGGAATCCTGGAAGGCGTGGCCCATGTGAAGGGAGCCAGTGACATTGGGCGGCGGGATGACCAATGAGAAGCTCTCGCCCTGGCCTGACGGCGCAAAGCGATTCTCGGATTCCCAGCGCTCGTACCAGCGCGTCTCGATGGCGTTCGGTTGGTAGGTCTTGTCCATGGGTCTGCAAATGATCCGGTTGGGCGGGACGTCCCGCGCCGGCTCAATGAGCGGGGCAGCGCAGGCAGAAAATGGGCTCGATTATAGCGCTGCTGGTGTCGGGCGTCATTCGTGATGCGGGAAGCATCGTCATCTTGCTGCGCGTCTTGCATGGCTCGCCACAGATAAAGTAGACAATATCCACGCAGCGATGCCGTATCCTGTCGTTTTCCAGAGACCAATGCACCGGTGATGTGTTGCCATTTGTCAGTTTCGTTCGCTTTTGTCGTGGAGTTGCAATGTTCAAGCCATCTACATCGGATGCATCGCCTCGTCCGACCCGTCGCTGGGTGTGGAATGAACTGTTGCGTCACGCACTAGTACCACTGCTGGTGCTGGAAGTGGCGCTGCTGGGCTGCTATCTGGTGCTGCACTGGCTGGTATCCGGGCAGCAGGAGGCGACGCGTAGCGAGCTGGTCAATACTCAGATGGCGCAGTTGACTCACTATGAGGCAGAGCACGTCAGCCTGCTCGTCAACGATTGGCGTACGGAAGTACGTCAGTTGGCACGGGCGACCTTGCGGCACCTGGATGCCCCCGTTGATGGCACCCAGCGTGAGCGTGAATTGAATCGGCATCAACGGGACAAGAATGGCACTTTCTATGCCTTGAACAGCGATGGTGGTGCAGGCTCCTATTATTCATCGCTGGTCCCGGGCTATTTGCAGGACCTCGACAAGGTAGTGCGTCTAGCGACGATGGACTCCTTGATGAACGACATGCTCGCGTCGCGCTCCGATCTTCGCCAGATCTGGTTTTCCAGCTATGAAGGCTACTTTCGGGTAGAGCCGTGGAGCGATACCTACAAGAACTTCACGCCCGGGGTCGATCTCACCAGTTATGGCTTCTACTACCTCGCAGATGACCGCAACAATCCCACGCGTGACGCGGTGGTGACACCGGCCTATCAGGATCCCGTCGGCGGTGATTGGCTGGTGTCGACGCTGATGCCCGTGCATCGCGGCGATTTTCTGGAAGGCGTTGTCGGTATTGATGTCACGCTGGATGTGCTGGTAGAGCGCCTCGAGAGCGCTGCTCTCCCCTGGGGGGGCTATCTGGTGCTGGTGAGTGGCGATAGCGTGCTGGCCATGCCGCGGAGCGGAGCGCCGGATTTCGGGACTTATGCCGTGCCTCGAGTAGCGCCCATGCCGCTGCCACGTGATCGCTTTCTCGACACTGCGCACGATCAGGTCCGCTCTCCTCAGATGGCGCGTCTGTTGCGCAGTATCTCCGATCAGCCGCAGGGTGTGCGCCGCATGGCACTGCTGTCGGGCGAGCGTCTGGTGGGGTGGTGGTCGGTGGAAGGAACTGACTGGCGGCTACTGGCGGTGGTGGACCCACAGCAGGTCGACAGCGGCATCGAGATTTGGAACGTACGCTTCAATCAGTTGGGCTACGTGATGCTGGTGGGTTTGATCGTCTTCTTTTTCGCGTTACTCGTGATGATGCGTTGGCGAGCTGAGGCGATGGCCGCCACATTGTCAGAATCACTGGCACGGCTCAGTGATATGGCGATCAGGATTGGCCGAGGCCAGCCGGTGGTTCGCGAGCGTTTTCTGCTACAAGAGCTGGACCAGGCTGGCGAAGCATTGCGAGAAGCAGCGCTGCGGCGCGATCAGGTTGAACTAGAGCGTGCGGAGGGGGCGCGTCATGTCGAAATGGTCATGGCTGCGTCTGGTGATGCAACCTGGCGCTATGATTTCGAGCACGATGACCTCTATTTCCACGAGAACTTCTTTCTGATGCTGGGACTGCCGATGCGTACGAGGATGCATCTGGCCGATATGGACGCCATGATGCATCCGGAAGATCTGGTCGGCATGTTGGAAGCCCGCTGGCGAGTCATGCATGGCGAGAGTTGGGCTGAAGCACGAGATGTGCGTTTCCGACATGCGCAAGGCCATTGGGTATGGGTGCAGATACGCGGGCAGATAACGCGCCGTGATCGTGATGGACGCCCCTTGCGCGGCACCGGGCTGGCACTGGATATCCAGCGCCACAAGCAGTCGCTGCAATTATTGGAAGATGCCCGCGATAGTGCTACCGAGGCTAGCCAGTCCAAATCGCGCTTCTTCTCAAGCTTCAGTCATGAAATCCGCACACCCCTCAATGCCATCATGGGCTTTACTGAGCTGCTGTCTGAAGAGTCAGCGCTGACGCGTGAGCAGCGCCGCTATGTGGATGAGGCGAACCATGCCACGGGGCAGTTATCAGCATTGATCGAGGACGTGTTGCAGATGTCGAGTCTGGAGGCCGGTGAGCTACCTCTCGACTGTCAGCCGATGTCGGTAGGCCAGCATCTGCCTCGTATCGTCGGGCAATATCAGCCTCGTCTCATGCAGACAGGACTGACGCTGACGCTTGCACTGGAAGCCTCGACGACATGGTTGATTGCTGACAGGCGCAGGCTTGATCAAATCATGGGCAACCTGATGGAAAATGCCTTCAAGTACAACCGCGCAGGTGGCTGGATCCGTATTGCCATTGGCCAAGGCCTCAGTGAAGACGGACGCGAGATGGGGTGGGTCGAGGTGGCTGATGGGGGCTTCGGGTTTGATCCGACCCAGGCCGACCAGCTGTTTCTGCCATTCTCACGGCTCGGGCGGGAAGATTCAGGGATTGAAGGCACTGGGCTGGGGCTGGCTCTGTCACGTGAGCTGGCACGCCGTATGGACGGCGATATCACCGCAGATAGCGTCTTGGGTGAAGGTGCTCGCTTCCGAGTGTGGCTACCGCTGGCGGATGTCAGCGTGCATGAGCGCATCGTGCAAACAGCCTGGTCGGCTGATCGTGTGCTACCAGTACCGTGTCGCTGGCTAGTGATCAGTACCCGCGCGGAAGATAGGCTGCGTCTCGAAGTCATTGGCAGCCATATCGACAATCTGGAGATCATAGCGGCCGGTAGTGCTGCCAAGGCATTACGACTGGTGCGGGACGTCAGCCCATGCCTGGTACTATTTGGCCATGTCCCTGACATGAACGTGTCAGCGCTCTTTGCAGAAATTCAGCGCATGCCACGCGATCAGCCACTATGGGCGGTGCGTTTGGGGCCGCGTGACAGCGGAGAGGAGCAATCCGGATTGCCAGAAGCCTTCTTCGATACAGGAGAGAGTCCGCCGACCATTCCCGATATAGAGCGCTGGCTTGACTGGCTGATGAAGAATTTCCGGCCGCAGAGCTAAGGGGCTCAGCTGACGCCCTTGAGCTGATGCGAGCGCACTGCGTAACCGCGTGACTTGTAGGTACGCCAGCATTCACGCTTTGTCACCAGTACATCCTGATGCTGATTGATGATTTCAGCGACGCGCTCGAAGCGTGAGAACCATTCGGGAATCTCGGGATGCAGGTTGAGCAGTGCTTCGATGCCTGGTGCTGGCGCCTCCTGCCAGCCAATGGTGATGGGCGGACGTGGTACGTCATCAGCATGCTCAGCATCACGTGCAGCCGCTTCCAAATCAATCTCCAGCGCATGGGGCACGAAGCTTTCCGGACGAAATTGCCACAGGTGCTCATCGAACTGACGCGCCATGGCTTCGTCTTCGACATGCACGTGTAGGCGAAAGCCCTTGGCATGGATGGTCTCGGCCAGTCGGCAGGCGAATTCCAGCCGGGCTTCCAGCGTGGTGTCAGGCAGGATGTAGAAGTCGATCTGGGTCATGGGGCACCGTCGAGCAGAAAGGTCACGATCAGGCATGCAGGATACCGCACTCACGGCATGCCTTCGACGCTAAACATGTCGCGGGTCGCTTCAAAGGGATGCCATTCGCGGAGGCTGCCGCCGTTGTCTGAAACACGAAGGCCCGCCTCGAGAGAGGCGGGCCTTCGTGTTGATACGAGTACAAGACAGTACTGGATCTTGTCCGACAGGAGATGCGCTCAGACCATCACGCCAGTCGCGTCATCCAGCCGCGGGTGTCTTCAGCACGACCATATTGCAGATCGAGCAGCTGGCTGCGCAGACGCATGGCAACATCGCCTGCATTGGCAGTCAGATCGAGACGACCCTCTTCACTGGCCAATTCACCGACAGGCGTGATGACGGCTGCAGTGCCGCAGGCAAAGACTTCAGTGATCTCACCCGAAGCAATGCCCTCACGCCATTCGTCGATGCTGATCGGACGCTCTTCCGGCGTCAGACCAAGATCGGTCGCCATGGTCAGGATGGAGTCACGCGTGACGCCTTCCAGAATGGTGCCGGTCAGGCGCGGCGTGACCAATCGACCATCCTTGAAGACGAAGAACAGGTTCATGCCGCCTAGCTCTTCGACCCATTTGTTCTCTGCTGCATCGAGGAAGACGACCTGATCACAGCCATTGGCCGTGGCTTCGCTCTGTGCGGCCAAGGAGCCGGCGTAGTTGCCGCCGCACTTGGCAAATCCCGTACCGCCAGCAGCAGCGCGGTTGTAGTGCGAAGACAGCCAGATGGAGACTGGCTTGATGCCACCCTTGAAGTAGGCTGCGACCGGTGAGGCGATCACGTAGTAATCGACTTCACGCGATGGGCGCACGCCAAGGAAGGCTTCGCTGGCGATCATGAATGGACGCAGATAGAGGCTGCATTCATCGCTGGCGCTGGCCGGTGTCGGGACCCAGCTGCTGTCTTGTGCCAGCAAGGCCTTGAGCGAGCCGACGAAATCTTCGTCGCTTAGTTCCGGAAGTGCCAGACGGCGTGCGGAGTTGCGGAAGCGCGTAGCATTCTTCTCGGGGCGGAAGGTCCACACCGAGCCGTCTTCGTGGCGGTACGCCTTGATGCCTTCGAAGATTTCCTGAGCGTAGTGCAGCACAGAGGCAGCAGGGTCAAGCATCAGCGGACCGTAAGGGCGTACTTCATGGCCATGCCAGCCACCGTCGACGGTCCAGCGAACATGTACCATGTGATCACTGAAGTGACGGCCGAAGCCGGGGTTGGCAAGAATGGTGTCACGAACGGCAGCATCCGTCGGTTGTGTGGACGTGCGGACGTCGAAGCCTTTGGTCACGTGAGTGTCTCCGTAGCAGCGAGACCCCCGGCGCGAGACGCTGGGGGTCGATCATTTTTATAGGCTGTCCGGGCCAGCGGCGTCATACGATGCGCCGGCCCGAGTTCCTCAACGCTAGCACGCTATCGAGAGCATGCGAAGCCTCAGTCAGTCTCTTCCTGCGGGGTATTGAGTTCCGCCTCGCGATCCAGCAGATACTGGGTCAGCAGGCCAACTGGACGACCGCTGGCACCTTTCTGCTTGCCAGACATCCAGGCGGTACCGGCGATATCCAGGTGCGCCCATGGGAAGGTATCCGCGAAGCGGGACAGGAAGCAGCCCGCGGTGATCATGCCGGCCTCGCGCCCGCCAATGTTGGCGATATCCGCGAAGTTGGAATCCAGCTGGCTCTGATATTCATCCCACAGCGGCATGTGCCATGCGCGGTCCCAGGACTCTTCGCCAGCGTCGAGCAGATCAAGCGCCAGATCATCGTCGTTGGAAATCAAACCGGTGGCGTGGTTGCCCAGTGCAATGACACAGGCACCTGTCAGAGTGGCGATGTCGACGACACTGGCCGGCTCGAAGCGCTCGGCATAGGTCAGTGCATCACATAGCACCAGGCGGCCTTCGGCGTCGGTGTTGAGGACTTCGACGGTCAGACCCTTGAGCGTCTTGATGATGTCGCCAGGCTTGGTGGCGCGTCCGTCTGGCATGTTCTCGGCGCTGGCCACGATACCGATGACGTTGAGCTTGGGCTTGAGGGCCAGCACGGTACGCATGGTGCCAAACACGCTGGCGGCGCCGCCCATGTCGTACTTCATCTCGTCCATGCCAGCACCCGGCTTCAGGGAGATACCGCCGGTATCGAAGGTGATGCCCTTGCCGACCAGCACGTGTGGTGCTTCGTTTTCGTCTTCTGCGCCGCGATATTCCATCACGATCAGACGGCTCGGCTCTTCACTGCCACGGCCGACAGAGAGCAGCGACAACGCGCCCAATGCTTCCAGTTCTTCCTCGCCCAGCACGGTGACCTTGAGGGCACCCTCAGAAGCCGCGCCCAGCTGCTCGGCGCGTTCACCCAGGTAGGTCGGGGTGCAGATGTTGCCCGGCAGGTCACCTAGCGTACGTGCTTCATTGACGCCGTTGCCGATGGCGGCACCGATGCGCAAGCCCGCTTCCAGTTCAGCCTGCTTGCTCTTGTCGGCACTAACCACACTCATATGAGTCAGACTGACAGGCTTGCCCGGCTTGCTCTTCATTTCGGTGAAGCGATAGGCGTTGCGCAGGGTGCTTTCGGCAAGCATGCGTGCCTTCCAGTCAGCGTCGCGCAACTCGATGCTCAGCTCGTCGACACCGGCAAAGGCAGCGTCTTCAATCGGCAGCTTGAGCAGTGCAGTCACGGCGGCGTCCAGGCCGCGCTTGAAACGGCTCTCGTCGAGCTTTTCTTCGCTGCCAAAGCCAGCCAGCAGTAGGCGTTGAGCGCCGAGGCCCGGTGCGAAAGGTACCAGTAGGGTGTTACCCAGCTCCGGTTTGAAGTCGCCGCGCTCGATCAGCTGAGAGATCAGTTTCTCGCTGGCATCGTCAAGGCGTGCAGCGGCGCCGGTCAAGTCGCCGTCGAGAACAGGTACCACGACACAGGCAGTTTCAAGCTTGGCCGGATTGGCAATGATTACAGGAAATTCCATGACAACTCCACGCGCGCGAATTAGAGAGATACGAGAGTAAAAGACACCGTCAGGCTGATAAGGTCAAACTGGCTGCGGTATCCGAGGGTCAGTGTCTGGATGGGGGCGCAAATGCGCAATGACAAGCACTCGCGATAGTCGCCCCATTACGCTCAACAAGAAAGGCCATTGCAATGGAGGAGCCGCGACAAGCTCGCATGCTTTCTGGATAATGCGTTCACATGCATCACCTGACGCCTGATCCCATCCAGTGCCGTCATGCCAGTGTACGCAAAGGCTGCTTGCCATGCATGAGGGCGAGAATGCCTTTATGTGATTCGTTCCATTCATTCACCGGCTATCATCGTTCAGGTCAACACGCTCGGCTACGGGCGGGAAACAGGAGTTCCATTTGATCATCTTCCGCTACCTGACTCGCGAGATTCTCACCACCATGTCCGCCGTGGCCGGGGTGCTGATGCTTGTCATCATGGGCAGCCGATTCATCCGCTACTTCAGTGATGCGGCGGAGGGGGATTTCCCGGCGTCAATTCTCGGTAGTCTGATGCTCTATCACCTGCCTGGCTTCTTCGAACTATTGCTACCGCTGTCGTTCTTCCTCGCAGTACTGCTGGCCTTCGGGCAGCTGTACATGAACAGTGAAATCACCGTGCTGGTCGCCTGTGGCGTCGGGCCGGAACGCCTGTTGCGTGTCACGTTGCTGCCTGCCTTGCTGGTCACGGCACTGGTGGCGGCGTGTAGCCTCTATCTAACGCCGGCGGGTGCGCTGAAGAATGAGTTGATATTGGAGCTGCAGAAACAGAAGACCGATTTCTCGGTACTTGGATCAGGGCGCTTTCAGAATATCGGGAATCGTACGGTCTATGCCGAGAGCATGAGCGATGACAATAGTGAGTTGAACAATGTCTTCATCGCCGAACGTGGTGACAAGGGTGCCTCCAGCACCGCCGACGGCGAACCGAGCCAATCAGTGATTCGCGCCAAACGGGCCTTCCAGGAAGTCAGTCCGGAGACCGGGAGTCGCTATCTGGTACTTGGTGATGGCACGCGCTATGCGGTGGAGCCAGGCAAGGCTATCGCTCAGCGATTGGGCTTTGATCGTTATGGAGTACGAGTCACCGAAGGGCAGGACGCCGCGAGCCTGAAGGAGGATATCGAGCTTGCGACGACCGCCGAACTGATGGCCACGGACACGCCTGAAGCCAAGGCGCAGTTGCAGTGGCGCATCTCACTGCCACTGATGGTGCCTATCCTGATGCTGATCGGTCTGCCGCTCGCGCGCGTCAATCCTCGTCAGGGCCGCTTTGCGCGCTTGCTGCCCGCCATCTTCGTGCACATTACCTATTTGAGCTTGCTGATCGCGGCGCAGAACGCCGTGGGTTCCGGTAAGTATCCTGCTTCCATTGGCCTGTGGCCCATTCACGGCGTCTACTTGGCACTCGGCATCTGGCTGAGCTGGCGCGACAACCGCGGAGGTGGCCGCTGATGCTGCTTGATCGTCTCGACCGTTATATCGCGCGCAATGTGCTGGTAGCCATGCTGGTGGTGCAGGTACTGATTCTCGGGCTCGACCTGATGATCACCTACATCAATGATCTGGGAGATGTGGAGGGTGATTACGGTGCCCTGCAGGTGCTTATCTATCTGTTGATGCGCCTGCCGTCGCGCTTCTACGAATTCGTGCCTGTTGGCGTATTGCTGGGAGCGCTGATCGGGCTGGGCAGCATGGCGTCCAGCAATGAGCTGACCATCATGCGCGCAGCAGGCCGTTCACTGACACGTATTTTGCTGGGCGTGATGAAGCCGCTAGGACTAGTCATCGTGATCACCATGGCGATTGGCGAGTATGTTGCGCCGGTCACTGAGCTACATGCCGATGCCTGGCGTGCCGAGAAGCAGCAAGGTGCTGGTGCCGTGTATGCCGAGGGAGGGGGCTGGCAGCGTGAGGGCAACAACTATTATCGCTTTGGTTCGATCAGAAGTGACGATGTGGTGCTCAATGTTACCCGCTATCGCTTTGACGATGATCAGCACCTGAGTCAGGCGCTCTATGCCAAGCGCGGTGTATGGGAGGGTGACCAGTGGACGCTGGAAGGTGTGGAGACCACCACCTTCGAAAGCAAGGACGGCGAGCCGTCAGCCACCGTCACCGCGCAGGAGGATTCACGGCAATGGGACACGAGTCTCACGCCAGACTTGCTCAAGCTGGTGATCACCGAGCCCAAACAGCAGTCGATATCTGACCTGTGGCGTTACGCCAGTTACCTGAAGGAGCAGGGGCTTTCTACCAATCAGCCATTGCTCTA
Source organism: Cobetia sp. L2A1 (assembly GCF_009796845.1). Lineage (NCBI taxonomy): Bacteria > Pseudomonadati > Pseudomonadota > Gammaproteobacteria > Oceanospirillales > Halomonadaceae > Cobetia > Cobetia sp. L2A1. Next base: position 300,693 of record NZ_CP047025.1, read on the forward strand.
CTTCTGGCAGAAGATTCTGCAGCCATTGACGCTGGCAGCACTGGTGTTGGTCGCTGCCTCCTTCGTGTTTGGCCCACTGCGCATGGTGGCGGCAGGTACGCGGGTGTTTTATGGCATTGTCGTGGGCTTGCTGTTCAAGTATTTGCAGGATCTGTTGGCGCCCGCTTCGGTAGTGTTTGGCTTTGCACCGATCTGGGCTGTACTGGCGCCGACATTGGCTTGTTATGTGATCGGCCTGCTATTGATACGCCGCAGTGGTTGATTCGGGCCGTGCAGGACGGCGATGCTTCGCGCAGGACGGCGTAGCGCCCGCAGGATTGGTGCGCCGGTTGGGAGGGCTGGTCTACGATACCTTCCTCATTCTGGCGCTACTGATCGTGCTTGGCTTCGTCGGCGTGGCTGTCAACGACGGTGAGGCCAATCAGTCACCGCTGTTCCGCTCGCTGTTGCTGGTCGCCATGTTCGCTTTCTTTGCCTACTGCTGGAGTCGTAGTGGCACGACATTGGGCATGCAGGCGTGGCGGCTCAGAATACAGACGCCAGAGGGTTGTGCCCCTACTCTGACGCAGTGCCTGATTCGCTTTCTGGTGGCGGGGCTTTCATTGGGGTGTTGCGGATTGGGCTACGCATGGCAGCTATTGGATCACGAGCAACGCAGCTGGCAGGACATTGCTTCCGAGACACGGATCGTGGTGGTGCCTGTGCGCGACAAGCGCACCTGAATCGTTCAGGCGTTGTCGCGTGACATTGAAGCGGTATTGAGCCAGAAACAAAAAGCCTCGCCAGTCGATGACTGGCGAGGCTTTTGCGTCTCGAGACGTTTGCTTGCTGATGCTGGCGGAGATTACCCCGCTGTCAGCGGAGCAGTTTAGACGCCCAGCAGGCCATCGAGACGGGTGATGATGCGCTCTACGCTCGCCCGTGACACTACCAGGCTGTCTTCTTGCGCTGCGGCTTCCGGCAGCTCACGAGGCAAGTCGATGACGGCAGTCCCCATGCCTTCGAAGCGGACACCTTCGCGGTACCGCACGAAGGACAGCTGTCCGATCGGGCGCTGGCCATCGTGATCAAGGCGTGCCAGGCGAGTGAAGGCACTGACGGTATCCAGCACGGGTGCGCTGGTCAGCGGCAGGTGGGTCAGACGCCATGACAGCCAGTCATCCACGACCACGGCTTCATCGCGCAGGGTTGCGAACCAGTGGCGCACTTGATCAAGGCGATAGCGTGCACGACCCTGCTTGTCTAACCACAGTACGTCGGCACTCGCTTGGCGCGGGCTTTCCAGTTCACCTGGCAGATATAACCAGGCTTCGGTCAGCCGTTGTAGAGCGCCCGGCAGTGGCTCATCCAAAGTACGGTCACTGAGCGCGTCAAGTGCACCGTTCAGGTCGCCCTGGTCGGCACTGGCGCCAGTGTTGGAGTAGCCGACGTTATAGCGCCACACACGGTCGGAGATTTCCTGGGTGACCACATGATCCTGCGGCAACGCGATATGGTTCATCAGTTCACGAGCATTGCAGCTTTCATCCACCAGCCCTTCGCGGCGCGCTTCACGATACAGGTTGCGCAGTAGCGGGTTGAGCGGCAGGCGGTGATGATCACCGAAGCAGATACCTGCATCCCGAACGGCATCCAGGTTCAATGGCAGATGAGAAGTGGCGTGATGATCGGCAGTAGCGAGTAATGAAGACATCAGGTTCAGGCTCCTTGCAGAGTGGCGATACCAGGATTGGCAGAAACGGAAACAGCAGATGGATTCAGGCCGGTCACGGCGTCAGCATCATTCCGCCCATCATCGGCATGCCGATGGTGAGGATGGCGGTGCTGGTGTGCATCGACGGAATCTCTTGTTGTGTCCTGTTCATATGCTTTTCCTGATTGCCTGGCTGGCCGTGGCAGTCATTTGCCTCAACGACATATGACGCATATACATGCGCTTGTCGGATGGCCAACCGGAATTGCCAGTGCATGGCAATTTATTATGTTTTATTGCCTTTTTTCTGCCCTGTTCATAATCGAGCGTTATACATATTAGCGATACTGCCCAAAATCGCAACCCTGATTCATGGATTTACACGGTATCCTGGCATATCACTGCGTACGTTTTGAGATGAGGGAATGGCTCATGGTCCGCGTGACTCAGTGCTTGGCGGCAGACTTGTTCATACGGCGCCCTCTTTCTGCTACGTAACGGATTTTTGACGTGTGCAACACCATTGTCGTGGATGGCGTGTGCCAGGGTGCCTTGTTGGACGTGTGGTCCTTCAAGGTGGATCAAGCGCCATGGAAGAGGAAAGGTAGAACTCAGGGAAAATACAGTGCGTGTAAGTGACTGACTTTGCATGGGAATGAGAATTTTTTGCAGTCAGGTGTTGCGCATCTTTCTGCGAATCATTTACATTTGTCTCACTAGGAGCGATGAGGTGAGCCATGTACGTCTGTCTGTGCAAGGGTGTGTCAGACCACAAGATCCGCGAAGTCGTGCAGCAGGGAGCGCGTAGCTTTCGCGAAGTCCGTGAGCAGACCGGATGTGCGACCCAGTGCGGGAAATGTGCCTGTATGGCCAAGACCATCACGCGTGAGGCCGTGACGCGTGAAATGATGCCGTCAGAAGATCTCGCTTACGCCGTCTGATTCATCGTTCTGCTTTTTATCGACGTCCTTATTGAAATGCCCACGGCCAGGTCAATTGACCTGGCCGTGGGCATTTTGGTTTGCGCGCACGTACTACGCTTTATTCTCACTTGACAACGCGGATACCAATCCTTCCCATTTGCGCCTAAAAGTTGTTAACTTGTTGCCATGTCTCGAAAAATTCATGTAATTGGGTCATACTTGCCTGACATGAAAGCAGGGTATTTTTGATAATACCCTGACGGCATCCTGACACTGGCCTCGTGCCGGTAAGCCAATACAGACTCGAGAGGAATGGCGATATGAAAGGTGATCCCAAGATCAATGAACATCTGAACACGATACTGGCCAATGAACTGGTCGCCATTAACCAGTACTTCCTACATGCGCGCATGTACAAGGACTGGGGTCTCAAGCGTCTGGCCAAGTGGGAATATGACGAGTCCATCGAAGAGATGCGTCACGCTGACACCCTGATCGAGCGCATCCTTTTCCTGGAAGGCCTGCCTAACCTGCAGGACCTCGGCAAGCTGCGTATTGGCGAGAACACCAAGGAAATGCTCGAGTGCGATCTGGCGCTGGAGCACCAGGCACATGGCGACCTCAAGGAAGCCATCGCTTATGCCGAGCAGGTACGCGACTACACCTCGCGTGATCTGTTCCGCAAGATTCTCGATGATGAAGAAGAGCATATCGATCATCTGGAAACTGAGCTGGGCCTGATCGAGAAGGTCGGTATCGAGCTCTATCTTCAGAAGCAGATTCACCACGAGATCGACTGATTCCGTGTCGGCGGCTTTTGAGCCGTGACAGGAACGAAAACGCCCCCGCTGCCATCGGCAGCGGGGGCGTTTTTTTGCAGTGTGGCTACACCTGCTTACTTGCCCAAATCATTGATCAGCAGTGCCTCGACGGCAGCGATGCGTGCCTTGAGGCTTTCCGCATCGGCTGCCAGCACTGTGACATGACCAATCTTGCGCCCCGCACGCGGCGCCTTGCCATAGTCATGCAAGCGAGTGCCGGGCACAGCCAGTACAGCATCACGTTCTGGCATGCGGCCGATGATATTGAGCATGGCACAGGGCGACAGCAGGCTTGTTTCTCCCAGCGGCATACCCGCGACGGCTCGCAGATGATTCTCGAACTGGCTGGTGACCGCACCCTCGATACTCCAATGCCCCGAGTTGTGCACACGGGGTGCAATCTCGTTGGCCAGTAGGCGGTGTTGCCCAGCGCCATCGGGAACCACGAAGAATTCAAAGGCCATCACGCCGACATAGTCGAGTTCGTGCATTACGTTGAAAGCAGCGGCTTCGGCCACATCCTGCAGCGGATGTTCTACCAGCGGTGTGGCGCAATGCAGGATGCCACTGCGGTGCTCGTTGCGAGACAGAGGCCATGCGCGGGTGTCACCGTCACGGCTACGCACGGCGATGACGGAGACCTCATGATCGAAATCGATGAAGCCTTCAAGAATCAACGGCACGTTGCCCAGTTCTTCGAAGGTGCCTGCGACATCAGCCATGTCGCGAAGGACTTTCTGGCCCTTGCCGTCATAGCCCAGCGTGCGTGTCTTGAGCACGGCAGGCAGCCCGATAGTCGCTACGCCAGCGTCAAGATCTGCCTGGCTGTCGACTAGCGCCAGTGGCGGTACCTCGATGCCCAGACGCATGAACAGCGACTTCTCGCTCCAGCGATCACGTGCCGTATCGAGTGCCTTGGCGGGCGGATAGGTCGGACGGCTGGTCGCGAGGGTGGTCACGGCATCGGACGGCACGTTCTCGAACTCGAATGTGATGGCATCGGAAGCCGCCACCAGTTGCGCCAGTGCTGCGCTATCTTGCCAGTCGGCCTTCAGGTGATGGCCATGCGCACGCCCGCAAGGGTCATCGGATGGATCAAGAAACGTGAAGCGAGCATTCAGGGCGGCGCCGGCCTGAGCCAGCATACGGCCCAGCTGGCCAGCACCTACGATACCGAAGCGGAACGGCTGGCTCATGGCTTATTCGCCTCCGAGGGACAGGCTAGGCGCATCGGGGCGCGGGTCCGGATTGTCGAGTACACGATCAGTCTGTTCGGCGCGGAAATTTATCAGCGCGGTTCGGATAGCCGGGTACTTGTTGGCTAGCTGGCTGGCGGCGAGCAGTGCAGCGTTGATCGCGCCTGCACGACCGATAGCCAGAGTGCCTGTCGGAATGCCTGCCGGCATCTGCACGATGGAGAGCAGCGAGTCGACACCGGAAAGCATGCTGGACTGTATCGGCACGCCGAGTACCGGCAGCCAGGTCTTGGCGGCACACATGCCCGGCAGGTGTGCCGCACCACCGGCACCGGCGATGATGACCTCAAGGCCACGCTCCGCTGCGGTATCGGCATAATCAAACAGCAGGTCGGGCGTACGATGGGCAGAGACAACCTTGACCTCGTGCTCGATGCCCAGGGCTTCCAGGGTTTCGACCGTATGGCACATGGTCGCCCAATCCGATTTCGATCCCATGATGACACCAACCAGTGCGCTCATGCTTCCTCCGCTCTTGACGTGGTATGAACCAGCTCACAGCGCCCGCTACATGAGATGAGCAGCGCGCTGTGTGGGCGTGGCCGAGGCGGCGGGGCAGGTCGTGCCCATCACCGACTCAATGCGTATGTCTGGAAAAACAAGCGGCGCAGTATAGCACTGCCCCTGAAAGCCGGCATGTACCTGTCCGGTCGGTCAGCTTGTGAGGTAAGTCATTGATGATAATACATTCGCCAAGTCTGATATTTGTCTGATGCTCATCAGGTTTGCCTCAGCAGGACTCAGGTGATATCAGCAGGACCACGGCGTGACCAGCGCGAAGCGTGGCACGGGTTCGCCCTGGATCTCGACGCTTTCCATGAACATGCTCAACGGGCGCACCCATAGGCCGCATTCGCCGTAGAGTGCACGATAAACGACGAGCAGCTCTTCGGTCTCACTGTGATGGCTGGTGCCAATCACCTCGTACTGCGCACCTTTGTAGTGGCGGTAGAGCCCAGGCACGGGACGGTTTTCTGGTAGTGGCGGCATTGGCGGCAGGTCAGACATGATGATCTCCTTGCGGTGGTGGGCTTGTGTCGGTTGTCGAAGGCTGGATCAGGCGTTGTCGTTGCCAGCAGGCGTTGCCTTGGCGCCGCGACGAGCGATACGCGCCAGAGCACGGGCACTGGCCGCAAATCCGAAGCTACCGGTCACGAAGGTCGCGGCACCAAAACCGCCAGCACAATCGAGGCGCGTCGCGCTATCGCCAGGCTTGCTGGCACAGACTTCACCATTGGCACCCGGGTAGGTCAGCTGCTCATCAGAGTAGACACACTCGACGTCGAAGCGACGCTTGAGGTTACGACTGAAATTATAGTCGCGGCGCAATAGAGCGCGAACGCGGGCCAGCAGCGGGTCCTGTTCGGTACGCGCAAGATCGGCGATCTGAATCCGTGTCGGATCGAGTTGACCACCGGCACCGCCAGTCACCGTCAGCCCCAGCTTGCGACGCTTGCACCAGGCGATCAGTGCCGTCTTGGCAGGCACGCTGTCGATGGCATCAATGACGTGATCCAGACCATCGTGAATCAGTGTCTCAAGGTTGTCGGCCGACACGAAAGCCGAGATGGCATGTACCTTGATCTGCGGCGCGATCAAGCGGCAGCGCTCGGCCAGTACCTCTACCTTGGGACGACCGATCTGGCCATCCAGCGCATGCAACTGACGATTGACGTTCGATACGCACACATCATCGAGGTCAATCAGCGTCAGCTCACCAATGCCCGAGCGCGCGAGTGCCTCGGCGCTCCAGCTGCCTACGCCACCCACGCCGACGACCGCGACGTGCGCATGACGAAAATGCGCGAAGGCGCTTGCGCCATAAAGGCGCCTGATGCCACCGAAGCGGAAGTCATAGTCATCCGCCGGCGAGGTATCGTCAGCGGCCGGAAAGAAGCCCGCCAGCATCTGTGCGCTGGCAGATGGCGTGCTGTCGTGTGAAGGGTCGTCAGATGATGTGGTCATGCGCGGACTCGTGACAATCAGTGGAACGGAAGAAATCAGTCGGACAGGCTATCTACATCTGACATGGCTGGACGCTCGGATAGCCGCTCGGCACGGCGCTCAGGCAGATGGCCCAGCCAGCCGAAGCGGTCCATCAGTGCCTCATAGGCTCCCGCTGGCGGACACGACAGTATCAGCCAGCCGCCATTGGGATGCGGAAACTCAAGGCCAACGGCAGCCAGCAACAGGCGCGGGCACTCCAGGGTGGTACCGAAGTAGCGGTTATAGATGCCTTTGCCATGCTTGGCGTCCCCGATGATGGGGTAGCCCCGCCGTGAAAGATGGCGACGAATCTGATGACGGCGGCCGGTCAGCGGGCGAGCTTCCACCAGCGAGAAGCGTGACTGGGGATAGCGGTCGATAGCGATGGGGAGCTCGACCTGCGCCAGGCGGCGGATATCGGTGACGGCGTCCTGCTCGGGCATCTGGGCTTTGGGGAGTCGGCCATCTTCCTTGCGAAGTCCATAATCGAGCCGTTCTGCTTCTGGCGCGACACCGCGTACTACTGCCATGTAGCGCTTGTGAACTTCCTGGCGCTCGAACGCGGCACTCAGCGAGCGCGCGGCGTCCGGCGATAGCCCGAAGACCATCAATCCCGAGGTTGGGCGGTCCAGCCGATGTACCGGAAATACGTGCTTGCCAATCTGATCACGCAGCCGTTGCAGGAGAAACTCTGTTTCATGACGATCAATCGGGCTGCGATGTACCAGCAGGCCGGACGGCTTGAGGACAACGACTAGCACATCATCCTGATAGAGAATATCCAGCGGCGGTGCAGCGTCGATTGCAGGGTCGTCGGCGTCAGACTCGTCAGTGACGAGGTCAGCGGATAGCACGTCAGTATTCGGAGCGTCTGGAGAACTGGGCATGGGCATCACGGCAGCAAGACGTCGGGGCGACAAGACATCAGGGTGGCAAGAAGGTAAAAACCGGCCACCGAGGGTGGCCGGTCGGTATTGTCCGGTTTTCGAGCATGACTGTCATGCATGGCGTCATGTGAGGCATGCCAGGGCATGGCTCAGTCGGCTTGCGCGGGGAACTCGGACGGCTGCACCAGTATGCCAGCGGGAAGCCACTGGATCAGCAAGTTGATGGCGGCGCCGGGAGCCTCTTCAGCTCCCACTTCTGGTGCCAGCAATTCGCCCAGTGCTGCAAAGCTCAACCCTTCATCGCCAGCGGCAAGAATGGCTTTGAGCACCAGTGATTCCAGCGTCTCGAGTGAACGGTAATGGACTTCCGGGGCGGCTTGCGTGAGCTGGCGCCAGACCAGCCATGGCGTGGTGGTGTCCGATATCACGGGGGGCCGAGGTGGTTCATCGTTGTCGATGGCTTTCCACACTGCCGGCGTATCGTAGTGACAGGTGAGCAGATTCAGCGAGGGATGCGCTGCCAGCATCAGCTCCGGCCATGACTCAGGAGGCAATTGCTGAAGTGTCTCAATACTGAGCGGTGTGATGTCCGGGGCGTCCAGTGCCAATCCCAGTGCCCACTCGAAGGCTGCCATTTCCGTGACAAGCGAGCGCTCGGGCTCGCGTGCTGCCACGAAGGCAGGAAAATACTGTCCCGCCCAACGAATCGAATAGTGGCTTGGAGGATGGGCGCGCAGGTATTCACGACACATAAGCCCGAAGGCATCGTCGCCGATCAACGTATGCACTGCCTCGAAATCTCCCCCGAAAACCTCAAAAAGGCGTAATCGATAGGCCGTCGCATAGATGCCCAGGCGTTCTTCTGCGCTGGCCAATGCATCACTGACGACAGCCTGAACTGCTGCGGCTTGAGTCTCGGGAGTCGGTGCTGCCAGATAGGCGCCGGTCACGTTCTGTAGATGAGCGAGAGCCTCACGATCAGCAGAGGGCGGAAGCGAAGTCTGCTTCATGCAGGTAAACCTCCGCTCATGAGATGAGAGGCAGTGCCAGGGGCAGAATCTTCGCTGAGTGGTCGGCCACTGCGACGACGTAGTTCGGCATATTCCGCCATCAACTCCGACCATGGCGGGAAATTATCATCGCGCTCGATCATGGTGGCGACGTCGCCAAATCGCTCGCGCGCGGCGTCATAGAGCGTCCATACCGCATCCGGTACCGGTTGGTCATGGGTGTCGATGCACAGCTCGCCACCAGAGACAGTCTGTTTGATATGGCCGGCAAGGTGATGCTGCCAGACACGATCGACAGGCATGGCGTCCAGATAGGCCAATGGATCAAAGCCGTGATTGCTGCTGGAGACGATGACGTTGTTCAGGTCCAGAAGGATCAGACAGTCAGCGCGGCGGCTGACTTCGGCGAGGAATTCCCATTCGGTCATTTCATCAGGCTGCCAGGTCAGGTAGCTGGAGACGTTTTCCAGCAGAAGCTGGCGTCCAAGCGTGTTCTGGACCTGGTCGATACGCTCGGCCAGATGTGTAATGGTCGCGTCGGTATAGGGGAGGGGTAGCAGGTCATGGAACTGATGGGCACCTGTGCGCGTCCAGCATAGGTGGTCTGAGACCCACATTGGTTCGATGCGTTCGCACAGTGCTCGCAGTTCACGCAGGTAGCGAGTATCCAGCGCGTTGCTGCCGCCGATGGACAACGATACGCCATGCAGGGCGATGGGATAGTGCTCTCTGATACGCTCGAGGAAATGCAGAGGCTTTCCCCCCGCACTGACACCTTCAGCCTCGATGCGGCCCGGGCCCATGTAGTTCTCGCTGATGGCCTCGAACCAGTCGATATCTGGAAGGGTCGTCAGAATCTCGTGGTAGTACTCGGGGCGAAGTCCCAAGCCTTGACCCGCGCCTGAAGTCGCTCGAGTGGCGAGATGGTGTGTATGTGTGACCGGCATGCGCGCTGCTCCTTTCAGATCTACAGCCCTTTCTACAAGAACGGGAGGACGGTATGCCGTCCTCCCGTTGAGCCTATAGGCTCTAGCTTGGCGCCATCATCGAAGCTGAGACGCCACCACCGTAGTGCTTAGCTCTTGCCGGAGATGACCTCGCCGCCGGCACCAACGCAGGATTCAGCACTGGCAGTATAGGACCAGCCCTGGCCTTTGCAGGCATTCTGGCCCTTGCAGGCGCTGCTGGCAGTCGCGCAGTCGGAGGTGCCCTTGCAAGAGTTGATACCAGAGCACTTGACGGCGTTGTCGGCGGCTTGAACAGACATGGACGTCAGCGCAGCGGTGGAGAAAAGTGCGGCAGCGGCGGCAGCGAAAGTGACAGCGGTTACGGTCTTCTTCATGGTCATGATGGTTTCCTTGCGGGCCAGGCCCGTCATTATTTAATTAGTTATTAAGGCTCATCGCGATCTACCGCGCCGGTCAGGCAATCTAGGCGGATCACTCAGTCTTACGCCAATGACTTTATATCGGATGCGTGTTGACTAAAAAAAAAGCACACGTACTTCGTTCAACGTTGGCGAAGGACCGTTAGACAGCGTGTGGCATACTGTGCAGATATCCTACCAAGGTCGTGCTCTACGCCCTTTGCTTCTGTTGACTGGAGTTTTTGTATGCTGAGTCTACTTCGACGCCTGTGGCATGTTTCGCGCTGGCGCTGGAGCGTTCTGCTGGTACTGCTGCTTGGTGGATGCAGTGTCGTTGCCCTGCAACAACTGGATGCACGTTTCGGCACCCCTTCTCCACACAATCGTGAAGTGTCACATGACAGCGTTGCTGGTCGTCAGTGGGAGAGTGAGGTCAAGCCAGTCATTGAGACGCGTTGCGTCGTTTGCCATGGCTGCTATGACGCGCCTTGTCAGCTCAAGATGTCATCGGCAGCGGGGATTGATCGCGGAATGAATCCTGCGCCGGTCTATGACGGCACGCGCCTGCTGGCGGCAAACCTGACGCGTATGTTTGAGGATGCCGATACCACCGAGCAATGGCGCAACATGAATTTTTCGCCGGTGCTCAATGAGCGTGTGGACTCGCCCGAGGCCAATCTGGAAGGTAGTACGCTGTTCCGCGCACTGAGCCAGAAACGCAAGGCACCACTGCCCGTGACGGATGAAGGCCTGCTGCCTGAAGATCGCTTCGATCTCTCGCTCAATCGCAGCCAGGTCTGTGCCCCCGTCGAGCGCTATGACGATTTCGCGGAAGACCATCCCGACTGGGGCATGCCTTATGCGCTGCCGCAGATCAGTGATGAAGAGCACCGCACACTGGTGAACTGGCTTGCGCAGGGTTCGCCGATGACGGGGCCTACGCCGTTGCCCGCGTCACTGGCGCCGCGCCTTGCAGAGGCCGAGGCTTTCCTCAACGGTGATAGCCTCAAGCAACGCCTGATGAACCGCTATATCTATGAACATCTCTTCCTGACGCACCTGTACTTTCCGGGTGTCGATGGTCCTGATGGTCGTCCGATCTTCTTCGAGCTGGTGCGCTCCAGTACGCCGCCCGGCGAACCGCTGCAGCGGATTTCCACCCGTCGTCCTTACGATGCGCCTTATACCGCCTATCCCGGCGATGCCCGTCTGACCATGCCGCATGATGACGCTGGCCGTCCGCGCGTCTATTACCGCCTGTGGCAAGAACGTAGTACGGTGCTGGCCAAGAATCATCTGCCTTATGCGATGACCAAGGCGCGCCTGGACCGCTGGCAGTCGTTGTTCCTCAGTCCGCAATACACCGTCGATGACCTTCCGGATTATGATCTCAAGACGGCTTCCAATCCCTTTCTGACCTTTGAGGCGATTCCCGCTGAATCACGTTATCGCTTCATGCTTGATGAAGCCCATAACACCATCATGGGCTTCATCAAGGGGCCAGTGTGTCGCGGACAGATTGCGGTAGATGTGATCAATGATCATTTCTGGGTCGGTTTCACGGATCCGACACTGTTCAGTCGGCCTGAAGTCGAACGCACGCTGGCGCGAGAAGGCAAGAACCTTAGCCTGCCCGCAGCGCAGAGCAGCAATGCACTACCCATCAGCTCCTGGATCAAGTTCGAGGGCAAGCAGAGCGCTTACCTCAAGGCCAAGCAGGCACTGATGACCAAGGCCTACGACGACGGCAATCTGCACCTGGATACGCAGATGATGTGGGATGGTAGCGGCTGGAAGGACGGGCCGGGCAAGGGGCACAATCCCAATGCGGCCTTGACGATTTACCGTCACTTCGACAATGCCGCAGTGATGAAAGGGTTAGTCGGTGGCACGCCGAAAACGGCGTGGATCATCGATTACCCGATGCTGGAGCGGATACATTATCTGCTGGTGGCAGGCTTTGATGTCTACGGCAACCTGGGCCATCAGTTGATCACGCGACTGTACATGGACTTTCTGCGCATGGAAGGCGAGAACAACTTTCTGGCGCTGCTGCCGGCCGGCGAGCGTCAGGCGGTGCACGATAGCTGGTATCGCGATGTGGGCTCCGGATTGGAGGGGTTGTTGTTCAAGAAGCCGCCACAGTTCGATGCCCCCAGTGGCATCGTCTGGACGCCAGAAGAGCTCTCGTCACCGGAGCAGGCTCGGTTGGGGCTGATGACGCGCATGCACCAGCGCTTGGCACCCGAACTTGAGGAAGGAAGAAACTTGAGCAACGTCAAGGACACGGCCGTGCGTCACGAGCTTGAAGCCCTGAGCTATGTGCGAGGCTTCGCGGCCAGCTTGATGCCAGAAGTCACGATCATCGCGCTTGATAGTGGTGATGGTGGTCGTCCGCAGCTCTTCAGTATCTTGCGCAATTCGGCACATGCCAATATCACCAGCTTGTTCGATGAGGCTGCCAATCGGCGTCCGAAGGAAGATAGTCTGGATGTGCTGCGCGGTGTGGCGGGAGATTATCCGAACGCCTTCTGGCATTTGACGCCCGATATGCTGGATGGCTTGGCTGAACGTGTCGCTGCACTCAGGGATGAAGATGATTATCGTGCGTTGATGGCAGATGTCGGTGTGCGGCGGACTGATCCGCGCTTCTGGGAGTTCTCGGATAGTGTGTTGCGAGCCAATTATGCGGATCGTCCAGTAGAAGCAGGATTGTTGGATTACAACCGATTGCAGAACCGCTAGTCAGTGATAACGCCACTCGCCTGCGGTGAGTGGCAAGCCTGCCAGACACGCCGAAGCCCGCCACGATATCGCGGCGGGCTTCGGCGTTTACAGCGACTCTCCATCCTGTCGCAAGACAAGGGGGTCGCAGTTCAGCGTCCACCCTGACACTCGCCTTCAGCTAGCTCGATCAAGCCATCCAGATGCAGTATGTGGACCTCGCGCGCCTGTATATCCACCAGCCCCTGAACCTGGAAGCGAGTCAGGATACGGCTGACCGTCTCCACTGCCAGGCCCAGATAGCTGCCAATGTCAGCACGTGCCATCGAGAGGCGAAAGCTATACGGCGAATAGCCACGGCGGCGGAAGCGCTGTGAGAGATTGACCAGAAAACTGGCCAGTCGCTCATCAGCTGTCTTGCGTGATAACAGCAGCATCATGCGGCGATCTTCGCGCAATTCCTTGCTCAGACTCTTGAATATCTGAGTGCGTAGCTCAGGGATCTGTTCGGAGAGCGCATTGAGACGATCAAAGGGGATCTCACACACAGTGGTGGTTTCCAGTGCTACGGCGGTCCCGGGGTAGTAGTTGCTATCGATGGCATCGAGACCTGCAAGCTCGCTAGGCAGATAGAAACCGGTGAGCTGCTCCGCACCGCTATTCTCAGTAGTGATTTGTTTCAAACTGCCCGAGCGCACCGTGAAAACGCAGTCGAAGGCTTCGCCCTGAGTAAATAGAGTTTCCCCCTTTCTGAGTGGCGCACGTCTGCGAATGATGGCATCAAACTGATCAATGGCTTCCATGTTCAATGCCAGTGGTAGGCACAGCGAACTGAGTGAGCAGGTCTGGCAGCGGGCTTCATGCGCGCGTAGCCGATGCGTTGCCATTGCGTTGGCCGTCATGGTGACTCTCCTGGGGCATATCGTCGAAACCCGTGGGGGCGAGCTTCTGGGGGGACGTTCGAGCACAGCACGTTGAGGCGGATTCCGTTCCCGTTCCTCTCTGAATTCGCGGTCCCCGAGCGGGATGGTCGCTAATTCGATGCGGTGAATTCTGCTATTATATTAGTTTTGTCTTATCTTGTCGTGCCGTAGGTGTTGGTCGATATTCACGATTCTAGGCGTATTGGCAGGACAATGAGCAAGCTGCGACGCCCTGTCTCAGATACCACCCTACGCTCATTAGCCCGTACTTATTAGCCTGTACCCAATAGCTTCGAGAGTGCGGTGAGTAGAGTGATCAGGAATAGCAGGCTCCAGAGGCGTGGAAGTGGCATGTCTGGCTGACGCACGTCATTGATATGATGTTCTTCTGGTGGTCCATCTCCCTCAGGGTCGCTGGCATTTCTCTGGCTCCACGCTTGGCAGCTGAATAGCAGCAAGGCACACAGCGTGAGGCTGCCAAAGCCAATTACGCACATCCAGAGATTCCAGAATAGGGGGAGGTCAGTGCCTCCGAGCAGGTTCATGGCATATCTCCTGTCTGTTGCGCGTTTTCGGCCTTTCCTGACGTTACCAACGCTGTCTGGGATGCCGCGGAGTTCAGAGAGGGATGGTTCAGGTAAGCGAGCAGAGCGGTGATTTCTGCCACACCGCGTACCTTGCTGGGCGCTGCGAGAATTTCGTCATCACGGTAGGGCACCCCCAGTGCCTGCAATGCACGCATGCGGGCTTCAGTGATCTGCCCCGTCAGTGCTCGTTCGAATAACCAGGGATAAGCGGGCATCGATGAGTCTGACACCTTGGCTCGAGGGGAATGCAGGTGAACTCGCTGCCATGCGTCGTCATGCTGTGTCGGCAGGCGGCTCAAGTCTGGTCCGCGCCTCACGCTACCCCACAACGAAGGGCGGTCGAACACGAGATTGCTGGATGTTTGAGTCACGCCATAGCGCGCATGATCACCGGGCAGGTCGCGCACCATTCGTGTGTGACAGTGCTGACAGCCCTCGCGACGGTAGATCTCGCGCCCTTCCAGTGCGAGTGCATCCAGTGGCTTCAGTCCCTCGGAGGGAGGAGCAAGTGCCGTCTGAAAGCCCAGTGGTAGTAGCTGAGCCAGTGCACCAAGACTCAGCGTTATCAGACACAGTGCCGTCATCAATCCGGCGTGACGTTCAAGCAGCACATGTCTCATGCGAGACGCCCTCCACGTGACAGCTCTCGATCCTCTGAAGCGCTAGCCAGTGCCTGCGTGACATTGGCGGCCATCAACAACATGCCGATCATCCAGCAGCTAAGGCCCGCCAAGGTGATCAGCATCGGAGTGCGCGCCGTCGCCAGTATCTCGCCAAGGGCATATTGCGGACTGCCATCCGCGGCCAGCGCATGCCACATCGCACCTTGCAACAACGTAGTCGCCCAGCTGGCGCTGACGCACAGCAAAGTACCCACGATGGCCAGGCTCGCATGCACAATGATCAGGCGAGCTGAGAGCATGGGGCGCGGCAGAGAATGGCGCAGAAGGAAGTAGAGCATTGCCACCGATGTCATCGCCACAACACCCAGGGTGCCGGCCGGTGAGAGGCTGCCAGCAGCACTGAAGGTCAAGGCATTGAGTGGCGCAATCGACAGCAGAACCTGCTCCAGCACCGCGAGTGCATAAAACACGAGCGCCGCAGCCATCAAGCACAATAATGGGTCACGTCGTAGTGACTGCCAGCCCCCTTTCAGCGTCAGTAGGCCATTGACGCTGAGAGCCAGCCCCGGGGCCAGCAGTACGATGCCCATTGCCATGCCTAGCGTTTGGCTCCATTGGGGTAGGGCGCTGGCGTAGAGCAACGGTGCACCCCCCCATGTGGTCAGCAGTATCAGGCTCCAGAAACCGATGATGGCTAGTCGGTGAGAATGTAGCGGCCGCTGCGCCTGTGACGGCAGGGCGTGATACAGCATGCCGATAAAGCCTAGGGCGAACATGCCGCCGGGCAATGCGCCGACCAGCCAGCGTTGCAACATGGCATCCAGGCTGCCGGCATATAGCGGCATCGCCAACATGAGACTGATGGGTTTGGCTAATGAGGAAAGGCTGTGCTGCAGTAACACCACCAGCAGGCAACCAATAAAGAACCAGCAAGCCACGGGAAGGCGACGGATGCTGCGCTGTTCCAGTGTGGTGAAAAATACCCAGGCCACTGCAACCCAGACGAGTGTCATCAGCACGTCAGCCGGCCATGGATATTCGGCCATGAGATGTCCTGAGGAGAAGCCGCCCATCAACGACAGGCTGCCCACCACGATGCCACTCTGCCAGCCTAGTAAAGTGAAGCGCACCAGTATGGGCGTGCAAAGTGCATGCTGAGCTGTTTGCTTGGCAATGTGATAAAGGCTGGCGATCAATGCCGATCCACCAAGGCCATAGAGCAACAGATGCGTCTGCAGCGGTGCGAGGCGGCCGTAGCTCAACCACGCCAGTTGAGGGCCGAGGGTTGGCCACAGCCAGACGGCACACAGCCAGACGGCAAGGCAGAGGCTGAGCAAGCCCCAGAGTATGGCCATGATCGCAAACTGTCGGATCACCTTGTGGTGGGAGAGCGAAGCATCAGGTGCTGTACTCATGTCAAAGCCTCATCAAGCGATGAACCAAGATACATCGCTGGCGGTGGCACATATCACGCGAGACGATAATGTCTGAATATAACGTCTCTCTTTTCTTGCCGCGTGCCCAGGGAAGTCTCGGTTGGCTGTCAGTCGGTTGTCACACGCCGCCCCGGATTTACAGGAGTACACCGCTTGCCCCCTGTCACTTCATCATCGGACGTAGATCGAGATGCGTCCAATACGACTGAGGTTCCGCTACCTTATGCACAGGAAGGTTTCTGCCCCGCGTTGCTCGAGGATGTCGCGAACGAGATGGCCGCTCGGCTTGCGTTGTCAGAGGCCGAACTGATTGAGCGTGGCCCGTGGCGAGGCTGGATAGCCCTGCTGGGGCCACTGGAAATTCATGGCAGCCCTCGACGAGCCATCTTGCTGCATGCTCACGGCGCCGGTGCCGGTCGCGAAACGAATTTTCATCAGCAGTTCGGTGCTGCCTGTGCCTGCGAGGGGATGGCGTGGCTAGCGTTCGATTTCGGTTACCTCGTGCAGATGCGTCGTGAAGGCAAGCGCCGCCCGCCACCGCGTATGCCGGGCCTGATTGATGAGATGGCACAGTGGTGTGAGGCGCTCGTGCCGTGTCTGGCAGTGTTGGAGCACGTGCCACTGCTGGTCGGCGGAAAATCGATGGGCAGTCGTGTGGCCTCGCATTTGATGCAGTCATTGGCAGGTTCAATGCCGGGGAGATGCCTTGTGCGCTCGCCGATTGGCTGGTATGCACTGGGGTATCCCTTCCATCCCATGGGCAAGCCTGAAAAGCTGCGTGTTGCGCACCTGCCGGAGCTCGAGGCGCCAGGACTTGTCTGTCAGGGCACGCGGGATCCCTTCGGGACGCAGGAAGAGGTGCGAGGTTATTCGTTGTCCGAGCGAATCACGCTGCATTGGTTGCCAGACGGTGAGCACGATTTCAAACCTCGGCGTACAAGTGGCGAGACGCAGGCGAGATTAATTGCCTCGGCAGCGAATGCACTCGCTCATCACCCAGCGCTGGGGTAAAACCTGTCAATAGCCGAGAGGTAGACTTATTCTCGATGACGACAGTGTAATGTCAGAAATATGACGTAACGCTGATGGCTACTGGCCTACAGAGCGTCAAGTCTGGAAATTCCAGTCTTATCAATACTCTGTCACAAGGTGTTCGTGGAAGTGCCCGCAAAAAAAGTATTGACTCATGGGGCGGTTTCCGTAGAATGCAGCGCCAACGAGACACGGGTGGTTAGCTCAGTTGGTAGAGCACCAGCCTTACAAGCTGGGGGTCACTGGTTCGAACCCAGTACCACCCACCATTTGAAAAAAGTTATTGCCTATCAAGGCGTTACTTGATTAAATGGCCTGGTTCGTTAGCAGAAGCAAGCGATTGTCGTGGACTGGTAGTTCAGTTGGTTAGAATGCCGGCCTGTCACGCCGGAGGTCGCGGGTTCGAGTCCCGTCCAGTCCGCCATTCTCGTTTTGTTATGCGTCCGATATTGAGTAGTTCTAAAGTGGACTGGTAGTTCAGTTGGTTAGAATGCCGGCCTGTCACGCCGGAGGTCGCGGGTTCGAGTCCCGTCCAGTCCGCCACTAGAATTGCAAGATATCACCGCTGCTTGCAGCAAGAATCGTTTGTGTTGGGTGATTAGCTCAGTTGGTTAGAGCACAAGCTTCACATGCTTGGGGTCACTGGTTCGAATCCAGTATTACCCACCAATGTGGACTGGTAGTTCAGTTGGTTAGAATGCCGGCCTGTCACGCCGGAGGTCGCGGGTTCGAGTCCCGTCCAGTCCGCCACTCGATTCCAAGAATTCGTAAAACCCGAGCCTTCGTGCTCGGGTTTTTGCGTTTCTGGTCTGCATGTCTTGTTCAACATGCTCCTGATCGCTATGCGACTGCCGCCCTCAATATCTGTGATTCGCGCTATCTGTTGCTCCTCTCTCCCTCATGCCTTGCGCTCACGTATTGATCTGGTGCTGGCCCCGCCATGCGCCCGGTGGCTGTGCATGCCAACGCCGAAAGGCGTGCTGAAAGCTCTCAGGACCTGCGAACCCCAGTATCCAGCTGATTTCCTTGAGGCTCATTCCAGTGTCGCGCAAATAACGCTCGGCCAACCCTCGGCGTGTGTCATCCAATAAACCCTCATAGTGCCAGCCCTCAGCCGCCAGTCGTCGTGCCAGCGTGCGCGGATGAAGATTTAGTGCGACAGCGACTTCGTCGCGACCCGGGGTGCGTCCAGATAGGCGCATGGCAATGGCGCGACGTGTACGTGACACGCTATCGAGATGGCTCTGGCGGGCCTCCAGCAGCTGCAGTATCTGTTGGCGCAGCTGGGCAAAGGCTACGGGCGCTGTTTGCCGGGTAGGAGAGTCCAGCGCTCTGGCGGGTAGCCACAGTCGGTTGCAGCTACCGGCAAAGCGTACATGCGTCGGCGGCAACCCCAGGCGCTGTGCATAGTGTTCGCTCCAGATGTTCTCATGGTTGCTGGGCTTTACATCGCTCTCGTCAGTGGGGATCTGGTAGTCGATCTCGAGTTGAGCATCCTGAAGCTCATCACCGCTTAGCTGGCGAGCCAGATGCCACCAACTTCCCAGAACGCTGTCGACCACAAAGCGGTTGAAGGCGTTATAGGGTGCCAGCGAGTAAAACGTCAACCAGCCGCCCTCACTGTGGCGCTCGAAGCGTGCGTGGCCACGACTATTGTCGCTGTAGAGCGCTTCAGCTTCACACAGCAGATGTAGCCCCTCTCCCAGCGTAGGCGCGCAGGCACAGGCCAGCCCTGGCAGTAGAAAGTCGCCGGGATGAATCAGGCGCGCCATCTCAAGTCCCAGCCACTCATCGCCACTGGCGAGAATCGCTGCATGGCCGAGTCGCATGTAACGCGCAATACCAATACGTGCCTCACCATCCGCGGGCAGTGGCCAGTCGGTATAGGGGCGCATGACGGGGTCGGGGTCTATCTTCTGCTGGCTCAGGCTGCGCGAAACGAGGTGCGCCAGACTGATCGAGACTTCTCCCAGCTGCATGTCGAGTCTCCATCGCTGCACGGGCGGGATAGGGGTGACCTTGCGGTAGGGTCTGTTGGATCATGCCATGTCTTTCTGAATCATCAATATGTCCTTTTGGAACATTGAGCGAAGTCATGCATGGACTACACTGGTCACATTCGTTTCATACGCCTGTTTATGGATGTCAGCCCTGACGCTGCGCCAGATGTGATCGACAGCACACCACAATAATGCTTGCCTGATAGCGCTGATATGCTTCTTCGTGACGGAGCACATCGGCTTCAAGGAGAGACCGCCATGTCCGCCTATCCAATGCTGTTTCGCCCACTGACGCTGGGCCATGTGACGCTGAAGAACCGTGTGTTGATGGGCTCGATGCACACGGGGCTTGAAGAGGCACCTAACGGTTTCGCACGACTGGCAGCTTTCTACCGTGAGCGCGCCCGCCATGGGGTGGCACTGATAGTGACGGGCGGTATTGCACCGAACCAGGAAGGGGCGGTGATGAAAGGGGCTGCCAAGCTCACTACTGATGAAGAAGCTGCCCAGCATCGCGAAGTGACCGATGCTGTGCATGGTGAAGATGGGCGTATTTGCCTGCAGATTCTGCATGCCGGGCGCTATGCCTACTCGCCGGATCAGGTCGCTCCCTCCGCCATTCAGGCACCAATCAATCCCTTCACACCGCGCGCACTGAGCACGGAGGAAGTGAAAGGGCAGATCGCCGATTACTTGCGCTGCGCCAGTCTCGCGCGCGATGCAGGCTACGACGGTGTAGAGGTGATGGGCTCTGAGGGTTACTTCATCAACCAGTTCATCTGCCGACGCACGAATCATCGCGATGATGAATATGGCGGCAGTTTCGAGAACCGGAGTCGGTTGGCAGTGGAGATCGTGTCAGGTGTCCGCCAGGCGCTGGGGGATGACTTCATCATCATCTATCGCCTGTCGATGTTGGATCTCGTCGATGAGGGCAGTACCTGGGAGGAGGTGGTTGCGCTAGGCAAGGCGATTGAGGCCGCAGGTGCCAGCATGATCAACACTGGTATCGGCTGGCACGAGGCGCGAGTGCCGACCATCGTCACTAGTGTGCCGCGTGCTGTATTCACCGAGCTGACACGGCGCATGAAGACCGAGCTATCTCTGCCGCTGATCACGACCAACCGCATCAACATGCCTGATGTCGCAGAGTCGGTGTTGGCTGAAGGGCATGCTGACATGGTCTCGATGGCACGTCCCTTCCTGGCGGATCCTGCATGGGTCAGCAAGGCGCATCGCGACGATGCAGCGATCATCAATACCTGTATCGCCTGTAATCAGGCATGTCTTGATCACACCTTCCAGATGAAGCTGACCTCATGTCTGGTCAATCCACGTGCCTGCCATGAGACCGAGATGGTGATAGAGCCAGCACGTACTGAGCGACGTGTTGCAGTAGTTGGTGCAGGCCCTGCAGGGCTATCAGCGGCAGTCACCGCCGCCGAGCGAGGGCATGAAGTCGTGCTGTTCGAGGCGCAATCAGAGGTGGGTGGGCAATTCAATTTTGCGCGCAGGATCCCAGGCAAGGAAGAGTTCGATGAGACGTTGCGCTACTTCAACGAGCAGTTGATACGTACGGGTGTTGAAGTACGTCTCAACACGCGTGCCACGGCTGAGATGCTGGCAGAGTTTGACGCGGTAATACTGGCATCTGGTGTGCAGGCACGCATGCCGCAGATCAAGGGGATTGAGGCGGGTATCGCGCGAGGGCAGGTGTTTAGCTATGCAGAAGCGATCATGGCACCAGAACGAATCGGGAAGCGGGTGGCATTGATCGGTGCTGGCGGTATTGGTTTTGATGTGGCGGAGTTGATGACGCACGTCGAGCCGTCACCGTCGCTGAATAGCGAGGTGTGGTGTGAAGAATGGGGGGTAGACCTCATGGTCAGAGAGCCGGGCGGCCTCAAGGCGGCAGCACCGGTACAAAGCCCGCGTGAGGTATGGCTGCTACAGCGCAAGACCTCAAAACCCGGCAAGGATCTCGGTAAAACGACGGGCTGGGTGCATCGCGCTACCCTCAAGCAGCGTGGTGTGAAGATGGTAGCGGGTTGTGACTATCAGGCCATTGATGCCGAGGGTATGCACGTATCGATCAATGGCGAGACTCAGCATCTCGCACTCGATAGTATCGTGCTGTGTGCTGGCCAGGATTCAGTGTTGGAGCTCAAGGCATCGCTTGAGGCATCAGGTGTCGAATTGCACATCATTGGGGGCGCTGACAAGGCGGCTGAGCTGGACGCCAAGCGCGCCATTGCGCAGGGCACCATGGCCGCCGCTGTGCTGTAGCACGCTTATATGATGCACGATAAGGATATTTAGCGTTGAGCTGAGCTGATGCACTGCCTAGACTGATGGAGGCCGCAGGCGATGTCATTTCCAACAGGAAATCGACATCGCCTGCGGCCTAGCGGTTTTTGCTGTACGCCATCTCGCCCTCTGCCACCACGGGACACGCTCATGTCACCGCACGCTGCCGCCTCTCGCCACACCTTGGACGAGACCCTGGCGCTGAATGCTGAAGTTTCCTCGTCGTCCCTCTCTTCTCATCCTGCCCCGCAAGCACCGCCTGCACTGGAAAACTTGTTGGACCTGTTTACTCCTCCTCCGGTTGAGCGCCTGGATTGGTCGCTGGCCCACGACGCTGGTGTAGTGGTTGAGTGCCTGAGGGCTGATACGCTCGATAGTGAGATATCGGGTAACAAGGCATGGAAGCTGAGATTGCCGTTGGCGCGAGCGCTGAGTGAAGGACGTGGCATCATCAGCTGTGGTGGCGGCTGGTCGAACCATCTGCATGCGCTAGCGGCTGCGGGGGCGCGACTTGGCATTGCCACCCACGGATTGATACGTGGGCACCCTGAGGCGCCGCTGACAGCGATGCTTGCCGATGCTCGTGCCAATGGCATGCAGCTGAGCTTTATTTCTCGTGCAGAGTACAAGTTGCGTGATCAAGAGGGCTTTTCGGCACGTCATGGCGATGGACTTTGGGTGCCAGAAGGCGGTGGTAGTGTTGACGGTGTGGCCGGGTTGGCGCCTTTGGCGGAGGCACTGGTCGCTCCATTGCCGGATGAGCCTGCACCGCAGCTTGTGCTATTGGCTTGTGGTAGCGGCACGACGCTTGCTGGTGTGCTGAGTACCTTGGGCGAGCGTGATGGTTTGCGCATCGTGGGAGTGCCGACCATGAATCATGGCGATCAGCTTTATCATCGTGTGCGGCGCTTGTTGGCGGAGAGCGGTGGTAGCGAGCAGCAAACGCCCGAGTGGGGGTTGTGGTTGGGTGCGCAGGCGGGAGGTTTTGCCAAGGCCCCCGTCTGGTTGATCGACTTCATTCGACGCTTTGAGACTGATACAGGGCTTGAGATTGAGCCTGTGTATACCGCCAAGCTATTTGCGGCGCTGGCACATCACCTCGCCAATGGGCTGATTGCTCCCGGTACACGCATCAGGGTGTTGCATAGCGGCGGACTGCAGGGCCGGCGGGGGTATCCGGCGCTTAACGCAGCATGATATTACCGCCGATATGCTTACGTTATGGACTAGATTGAAGGGCTGGCGGGAGGGGATGAAGTGATAGCGTTGAGTGATTGCACTAACACTACTGGCGGCACCGTATAGCGCTGTTATGATGAATCTTCTTCTGCGGCACCTGCCATCCGAGGTGCCGCGTCTGTTTCATCGGACAAGGTGATCCCTTGTCCTGCTCTGGATATCCCCATGAAGACTGACGCCATAGCCCCGACTCGATCTGCGACCACTGCTGCCGAGGACTCCTCTACCAAACGTTTTCTGGCCAGTGATAACACGTCCGGTATTTGTCCTGAGGCGATGGCGTACATGATGCAGGCCAATCTTGATGATGATCTGGCCTACGGTAATGATCGCTGGACCCATCAGGTGGCCGATAGTTTCCGTCAGCTGTTCGAGACAGACTGTGAAGTCTTTTTCGTCTTCAATGGTACTGCGGCCAACTCGCTGTCATTGGCACATCTCTGCCAGTCTTATCACAGCGTCATCTGTCATGAACTGGCACACATCGAGACTGATGAGTGCGGTGGTCCGGAGTTCTTCTCCAATGGTTCCAAGTTACTGAATGCACCGGGTCCGAACGGTAAGCTGACGCCGGAAGGCATCGAGCAGTTGATCACCAAGCGTACCGACATCCATTATCCACGGCCGCGCGTGATTTCCCTGACCCAGTGCACCGAGGTCGGCACCGTTTACACCATCGAAGAGCTGCAGGCGATTCGTGAAGTGGCGGATCGTCATGACCTACAGATCCACATGGATGGCGCTCGCTTCGCCAATGCCTGTGCTGCATTGGATGTCTCGCCGGCCGAACTGACGTGGAAGGCGGGAATCGATGTGCTGTGCTTCTCTGGTACGAAGAATGGCTTGTCGATGGGGGAAGCGGTCATCTTCTTTGATCACAAGCTGGCGCGCGATTTTGATTATCGCTGTAAACAGGCCGGTCAGCTTGCCTCGAAGATGCGTTTTATTGCTGCGCCGTGGATGGGTCTGCTCGAGAATGATGTCTGGTTGAAGAATGCTCGTCACGCCAATGGCATGGCACGGTATCTGGCTGAGCGTCTTGAGGCATTGGAGGGGATCGAAT
Organism: Cobetia sp. L2A1; assembly: GCF_009796845.1. NCBI lineage: Bacteria > Pseudomonadati > Pseudomonadota > Gammaproteobacteria > Oceanospirillales > Halomonadaceae > Cobetia > Cobetia sp. L2A1. Next base: position 324,569 of record NZ_CP047025.1, read on the forward strand.
TGCTGTTCCCTAGTCAGGCCAATAGCGTGTTTGCCAATTTTCCCGAGCACGCACTGACAGCGCTGCATGCACGCGGCTGGACCTTCTATACCTTCATCGGTGCTGGTGGCGCTCGCTTCGTATGCTCCTGGAATACGACGACTGATTTGCTAGATGGTTTGTTGGCAGATATTCGCGAGGTACTTTAGGTATTCGGGTGTTTGAGCTTAGGACGCTTGAACCGCTGAGCGGTTCAAGCGTCGAGTTACAGTGCTCTGCTGGCTGCTGATGTTGCAAGGATGTCTGTTTGTGAGACTGAAAAAGCGCCCACCGTTCTCGGTGGGCGCTTTTTTGCGTGATTATTTTTCATGTTGTCGCGTTGCGTAGCCTGTATCCAGCAGAGTGCCTGATGTCAGTAACTGCTTCGTCTAGAGCATCCACTATTGCCTGAATCACGTAACCAATGAGGATAAGGAATAGATGACATGCATGCAGTAGCAGAGACTCATTAACGATGGGGTTGTACATGTCATGCGTGATGTTGGCACGTGATGCGCTGGCGCGAGTCGCCAGTCTGTTCCTATGCTGAAAAGGTGCTGCAGTGCGACATGACCATCGTGGTGTTGCCGGATTTGAGTGGCGCGAGGCGAGTGGCTTCAACGACGATTCTAGAGTGCTGGAACTCATGAAAGAGCGCTACAGCATGCGTCATGTCTGACCTGAACTGTGGTGCGGATGACGCGAGGTAGCAGGAGTGGCAGAAAGTTCGTTGAATGCGGCTATTGAGCGTATTGGGCACTCGTCACCTATATCGATCTATGCTGATAAACACGCCGAGGCAGTCGCTTGAAAGCCAGCAATGAGGTAATCAAGTGACAGGGTGAAGTAGTCGTACATGTGTTGGCCCGGCGATGGTTCCAGCGACCAGGAGTCGCGACAAGGAGGCTTCCATGAGCATCTTCGATCACGTGCAGAGCCGCTATGAGCGGATTCAGCAAGAAGAGATGAGTCTCCAGGAGTATCTGGAGTTATGTCGGCAGGATCGTTCTGCCTATGCCAGCGCCGCTGAGCGCATGCTGACGGCCATCGGCGAGCCGAAGGTCATCGATACTGCCAAGGACCCCTGCCTTTCACGTATTTTTTCCAACAAGCTGATTCACCGTTACCCCAGCTTTGCCGAGTTCTATGGCATGGAGGATGCCATCGAACAGATCGTGTCCTACTTCCGACATGCCGCGCAGGGGCTGGAAGAGCGCAAGCAGATCCTGTATCTGCTTGGGCCGGTCGGCGGTGGTAAGTCCTCGTTGGCCGAGCGCCTAAAGTTGCTGATGGAGCAGATTCCCTTCTATGCGGTGAAGGGCTCGCCGGTGTTCGAGTCCCCGCTGGGGTTGTTCTCGCCGGAGGAGGACGGTGAACTGCTCGAGAAGGAATACGGTATCCCGCAGCGCTGCATGAGAAGCGCCATGTCGCCGTGGGCGGCCAAGCGTCTCAAGGAGTATGGCGGCGATATCAGCAAGTTCCGCGTCGTCAAGCTGTTCCCGTCACGCCTCAATCAGATCGCTATTTCCAAGACTGAACCGGGCGACGATAACAACCAGGATATTTCAGCGCTGGTCGGTAAGGTCGATATTCGTCAGCTTGAGCTTTATGCACAGGATGATCCTGATGCTTACAGCTTCTCCGGTGGGCTGTGCAAGTCAAACCAGGGGTTGATGGAGTTTGTTGAGATGTTCAAGGCACCGATCAAGGTGCTACATCCATTGCTGACTGCAACGCAGGAGGGCAACTACAACCCGACAGAAGGCATGGGGGCGATTCCGTTTGACGGCGTGGTATTGGCGCACTCCAACGAAAGCGAGTGGCAGGCCTTCCGCAATAACCGTAATAACGAGGCCTTCCTGGACCGTGTCTATATCGTCAAGGTGCCTTACTGCCTGCGTGCTTCTGAAGAGGTGAAGATCTACGCCAAGCTGCTTGAGCATTCTTCGCTGAACCATGCCCCCTGCGCGCCAGATACTCTGCGCATGCTGTCTCAATTTATCGTGCTGTCACGTCTGCATGAGCCAGAGAACTCCAGCGTTTACTCCAAGATGCGTATCTATGACGGCGAGAACCTAAAGGACACTGATCCACGCGCCAAGTCGATACAGGAATATCGTGATAGTGCCGGGGTTGATGAGGGAATGAATGGGCTTTCCACCCGCTTTGCCTTCAAGATTCTCTCCAAGGTCTTCAACTTCGATGCCAGTGAAGTGGCAGCCAACCCGGTGCACCTTCTGTATGTGCTCGAGCAGCGCCTCGATCAGGAGCAGCTGCCGAAAGACACGCATGAGCGCTATCTGCGCTTCATCAAGGAGTATCTGGCGCCGCGCTATGTCGACTTCATCGGCAAGGAGATTCAGACCGCGTACCTCGAGTCCTATTCCGAGTACGGCCAGAACATTTTCGATCGCTACGTGACCTATGCCGACTTCTGGATTCAGGACCAGGAGTATCGCGACCCCGAAACCGGCGAGCTGCTCAATCGTCAGTCTCTCAACGAGGAGCTGGAGAAGATCGAGAAGCCTGCTGGCATCTCAAACCCCAAGGATTTCCGTCACGAGGTGGTCAACTTTGTATTGCGTGCCCGTGCGCAGAACAACGGCATGAATCCGAGCTGGCAGTCTTACGAGAAACTGCGTGCGGTGATCGAGAAGAAGATGTTTGCCAATACTGAGGAGTTGCTGCCGGTTATCTCTTTCAATGCGAAAGCCTCCACCTCGGATCAGGGTAAGCACGAAGATTTTGTGGCGCGCATGGTAGACCGCGGTTATACCGAGAAGCAGGTGCGCCTGCTGTCTGAATGGTATCTGCGTGTGCGCAAGTCGCAGTAAGCCCTGCCGACTGACGACAGGCCTGTCGGCGGGAGCAAACCCCGTCGACACTTGCCATCCGGTCATCCGCTGAAGGTGGGGCCGGCAAGGAGGGCGAATGAGTTATTTCATTGACCGACGCGGCAACGCGCGCAACAAGAGTGCAGTAAATCGGCAGCGCTTCATTCGGCGTTATCGTAGTCATATCAAGCGGGCGGTTGAAGATGCCGTCAATCGTCGTTCCATTACTGATATGGAACGGGGAGAGCAGGTATCCATTCCGACGCGGGATATTTCCGAGCCGGTCTTTCAGCATGGCCAGGGTGGCAAGCGTCGTGTGATCAATCCCGGCAACAAGGAATTTGTCGAGGGAGATCGCATGCGCCGGCCTAGTGGCGGCGGAAGTGGTGGGGGCAGCGGTGAGGGGCAGGCCTCCAATCAAGGTGAGGGTGAAGATGACTTTGCCTTCAGTCTCTCGCGTGAGGAGTTTCTGGAATTCGTGTTCGATGGGCTTGAGCTGCCACATCTGGAACGCAAGCAGGTCGCGGACATGGATGAGGTGAGGCCGGTACGTGCCGGCATTGCACGTGATGGTCCGCCGGCACGTATCAACATCGTGCGTTCGATGCGCTCGGCTCAGGCGCGTCGCATCGCGATGCGCTCACCTATCAAGCGGGCGCTGAGGGAGGCGACCGAGGCACTGGATGTTGAGGAGCGCAAAGACCCGGTACTGCGCAACAAGGTACGTATTGCTGAGCTAAAGGCCGAGATAGAGCGCCTTGAAGCGCGTCTCAAGGCCGTGCCTTTCCTGGATACCTACGATCTGCGTTACAACCATCTCATCAATCAGCCAATGCCTTCCAACAAGGCAGTGATGTTTTGCGTGATGGATGTCTCTGGTTCGATGACACAGGCCCATAAAGACATCGGCAAACGCTTCTTCTTGCTTCTGTATCTGTTTCTCGAGCGCAACTACGAGAAGGTCGAGTTGGTCTTTATCCGACACCATACCGCTGCCAAGGAAGTCGATGAGGAAGAGTTCTTCTACTCTCGCGAGACTGGTGGCACCATCGTTTCCAGTGCGCTGACGCTGCTTGATGAGGTGATTGAATCACGCTATCCCGCAGGTGAATGGAATCTTTATGTTGCTCAGGCATCGGATGGCGATAATTGGGACGATGATTCCACCAACTGCCGCGAATTGATGATCAAGAAGCTGATGCCGCGTCTGCAGTACTACGCTTATGTAGAGATCACGCCGCATGCGCATCAGGCGCTATGGGGGGAGTATGAGCGAGTTGAGGAGGAATTCCCTGATCGCTTTGCCATGCAGCAGATTGTCGAGGCAGGTGATATTTATCCGGTATTCCGAGAGCTGTTCAAGCGCCGCGTCAGCGCCTGACGGCATCATGTGACGCGCTTGGCAAATATGCCGAGCCGGGAGGCCCCATGAGCCAGAAACGTGAGAGTCGACTTGAGAATCATGCACCTGCCAGCGGCTCCGACTGGACCTTCGAGCTACTGGAGCATTTTGAACATGAGATTGCGCGCATAGCGGCACAGTATCGCCTTGATATCTATCCAAATCAGATTGAGGTCATTACGTCCGAGCAGATGATGGACGCTTACGCCAGCATCGGCATGCCGGTGGGTTATCACCACTGGTCCTTCGGCAAGCAGTTCCTCTCGGTAGAGCAGGCCTACCAGCGCGGTCAGATGGGGTTGGCTTATGAGTTGGTGATCAACTCCGATCCCTGCATTGCCTATCTGATGGAAGAAAACACTCTGATGATGCAGATTCTGGTCATGGCACATGCCTGCTATGGCCATAACAGCTTCTTCAAGGGTAATTATCTGTTTCGGGCCTGGACGGATGCCTCGGCCATCATCGACTACCTCGTCTTCGCACGGAAGTACGTTGCAGAATGCGAAGAGCGTCATGGTGTAGACGCCGTCGAGCAGCTGCTGGATGCCTGTCATGCCCTGCAGAACTATGGCGTGGATCGTTACAAGCGTCCCTCGCCCATCTCGCCGGAGGAAGAAATACAGCGTCAGCAGGAGCGTGAAGCCTATCTGCAGGCGCAGGTGAACGCACTATGGAGCACGATTCCACAGGCGGGGGAGGAGGCCGAGATGATTGATGAGGTTAATGATCCGCTCGGTTTGCACCGACGTGGTCGCTATCCCTCTGAGCCGCAGGAGAATTTACTCTATTTCATTGAGAAGAACGCACCTCTGCTGGAGCCCTGGCAGCGCGAGCTAGTGCGTATCGTGCGCAAGTTGGCGCAGTACTTCTATCCCCAGCGTCAGACTCAAGTGATGAATGAAGGCTGGGCGTGCTTCTGGCACTACACCATCATGAATCAGCTCTACGATGAGGAGTTGATTGGTGAAGGTGTGATACTGGAGTTCCTGCAATCGCATACCTCGGTAGTGCAACAACCGAGCTTCGATCATCCGCACTACAATGGCATCAATCCCTATGCATTGGGCTTCGCGATGTTTACTGATATCAAACGTATCTGTGAGCATCCGGATGAAGAGGACCGCGAGTGGTTCCCCGATATCGCGGGTAGCGATTGGCTCGAAACGGTGCATTTCGCGATGCATAACTTCAAGGATGAGTCCTTTATCCAGCAGTTTCTGTCGCCCAAGGTGATACGCGACCTCAAGCTGTTTTCGCTGATGGATGATGACCACGATGATCATCTAGTCATCGATGCTATCCATGACAGTCGTGGCTATAAACATATTCGTGAGGCGTTATCAGTCCAGTATGCGCTGAGCCATCGTGAACCAAACATTCAGATATGGGCGGCTAATATTCGAGGTGATCGTTCGCTGACACTACGTCATGTACAGGATGATCGACGGCCTTTGGCTCGCAGTGTCTATCCCGTCATGCGTCACTTGCATCAGCTATGGGGGTTCCCGGTGCACTTGGAGTCAATGGAGCAAGATGAGATCGCCAGACGATACCAGTGGCCATTGCCGGAAGAAGGCAGTACTGGCTAACGACTTATGGAGCAGTGTCTAAAAAACCGCTACAGGCAGTGCCTGTGGCGGTTTTTTTAGTCACGCGACACTCAAGATGCAGTGCATCACGCCGGACGCTTGGTCCAGGACTGGCACCATCCCTTGGGCGCTACGCTGTTACTGGGGAATAGCTGGCAGCCATGGTTGTCAGGTTTGTAGAACATGCAGTTGGTGCAATCTGAGCCAGCCTTGAAGGCCGAATGCTCCTTGGCCTCGCTAGCGTCTTCCACATAATGTAGTGCTTTAGCCTGTGGGTTGGAGGTGTCCAGCAGTGGCAGGTCAGCAGCAAAGGCGCGCGGAGATAGAATAGCGGCACCCAACGGCAGAGCGGCAAGACCCAGCAGGCTGTTACGCATGAAGTTACGGCGACTCTGATTAGCCATGGTCAAGCTCCTTATCATCAATGGCTCGCACCTCTTGGGGCGCGAGTGTAGTCACGAAACGCCTGTCAGGAGGCGTTGGCACACTACCACTGTGCGCATCGGCATCTCATGCACGCGATTTGTCAGGTGCTGCGATCGATGTCAGGTGCTCGATACAGACCAGCATGCATGATGCCGAGGAGTTATCCGCACACCGGTGGTGCAATGGCAGATGCTCTACGTATTATATTGTGGCCCGAGATGGCGCAGGCGTCAGCCTCGGAAGCCGAACTCTGGCATGATAGCGTTTATGTCAGACGATTTGATTCCAGATAATTTGCGATATAGGCAGGTTGGCGCAGATTGAAGTGGATGGCGGTACTCTCGACACGCACGATCGCCAGCACTACCGGACATCATTGCTCACCCCTAGGGAGTAGTCTCATGCACAGTGCCATCATTTTAATTCATGCCGAGCATGGTCGTATTCGCGATGTGGCCGAGCGCATTGCTGCGCTGGACGGTATCAGCGAGGTCTATTCCACTGGTGGTCGAGTCGACATGGTGGCGATTGCTCGTGTGCGTGATTTCGAGCAGCTCGCGGAGTTGGTCACGGGTCGCCTGTCGTGTATTGACGGAATTCGCGACACCGAAACGCTCAATGCATTACAGGTCCACTCACGTCACGATCTCGATACCATGTTTGATCTTGGTCTTTAACGGGCGCGAACGTTGAAAGAAAAAGTCACCATAACAAAAGGGAAGTGGCTGAATGCTGGGAGTGATGGACGAAATACGTTCGGCTGGGCGAAAGCTGTGGCGTGGGTTGGGCGTCAGCCTGGTGTTTGCGTTGGTGGGCAGCGGACTGTGGTGGTGGCAAGAGCGCGACTATCAGCAGTACTACACCTGGCAGGGCGTACCTGAGGCACGTCATCTGGATTGGAAAACCTTTGCGCGTGGTCTTCGCAGCGATGCCTACCTGGTGGGGTGGTCTGACCTGCGCGCCAACCCCTTATGGGTGACATGGCGGCTGGAGGAGGTCGAGGCCTCGCGGCAAGGCAAGCGACCAGATGGCTTTGAGCGCGACTGGCGATCGCTATGGCCGGTATCACCGGATAGTTATCGCGGCAGCGGCTACGACCGTGGTCAATTGGCGCCCAATTATGCGATTGGCAAGGTTTATGGCTTGAAAGCGCAGGAGCAGACCTTCCGCATGACCAATATATCCCCTCAGACTCCGGCGCTTAATCGCAAACTATGGCAGCGGCTTGAAGCAGCGATCATGGATAATATCCTGCCGCGAGAAGGCGCGCTGTGGATCACGGCAGGGCCGGTATTCACTGGCAGCATTGAGCGCCTATCCAGTCTTGTTGAAATCCCTGATGCGTTCTACAAGATCATCATTGCTCCGGGAGACTCACAGCGTCCGCCGCGTGCATTGGCATTCCTGTTTCCACAGCAGGTGCGTGGCGATGAGCCACTTGACCGCTTCCTTGTCAGTATCGATAGAATAGAGGCGCTGACGGGCCTCGATTTCTTCCATGACCTGCCGGACGATGTCGAGCAGCGACTGGAGGCGCAAGTCAGGCGTGATGGCTGGAAGGTCGAGAGCTTCAATCGCACACCGTCACGCTACTGAAGTTGCGAGTATCGATCATCGCGCAGTGGCGCCGAACCACAGAAGTACGTTGCGCTGAAAAGGAGGAATGTCAGGAAAGACAGAAACACGAAAGAACGACGCTAAGCATCGAAAGCTATTGCAGAGATAAAATGGAGGAATATCGCGGTGTCGGTAGCAGGCGCTACAGGAATGACATCGGATGACAACTTGATGGTGCCCAGAAGAGGACTTGAACCTCCACATCCTTACGGATACTAGCACCTGAAGCTAGCGCGTCTACCAATTCCGCCATCTGGGCATCAAGTTGTGTGCTGAAGACTCATGAAAAGAATCTCTCAGCTGAACGATCATGAAACCCTTGGTAGTGGGCCGCATGTTCCCTGTTCGAGTGCGCATCGTGGTGCCCAGAAGAGGACTTGAACCTCCACATCCTTACGGATACTAGCACCTGAAGCTAGCGCGTCTACCGATTCCGCCATCTGGGCGAAGCGCAAAACAGGGGTCGTTCGAGTGTGAGTCTGACGTCTGTGGTGCCCAGGAGAGGACTTGAACCTCCACATCCTTACGGATACTAGCACCTGAAGCTAGCGCGTCTACCGATTCCGCCACCTGGGCAGACTTCAGAACTCGTTCAGCCATACGGCTTGGATAAGTCATCAAGTTATTGAAACCTTGAGGCTTTACCCGCTTTCCGATTTTCATCTTAACGTCAGTGACGCCAACATGAAACCTGAAATTGGTGCCCGGAAGAGGACTTGAACCTCCACGTCCATACGGACACTAGCACCTGAAGCTAGCGCGTCTACCAATTCCGCCATCCGGGCAATTGGTGCCGAATAATACGGACACTTGGCTGAAATGCAAGTGATTTCTATGCCTTGTCCGTCATGTCCTTTCTTTCATCGCGATCAGAGACTTGCTCGTGTTAAATATCATGTACCGCGAACCGCTTGCCAACCTTACTGCTGCGCGCCTTTGAAGCGTGCCTGTACCACCACTTTGAGGTCTTCGCTCACGGCGATGCGCGGGGAATGGTTGGGTCGGCCCGAGGGTACGGGCTATAATGCGCGCATGAGAGACAAACTAACATTCCGTGCCGCGACCGCTGCCCGTCTCGAATTCATCGTCAAGGAATCCTGATTAATGACCCAATGGACGCTCAGCGACGACCCGCACGCGGAACGCGAAGCCCATAAGTACGACAAGCCCATCCCCAGTCGTGAGTATCTTCTCGACAGACTGGAAGAGTATGGCAAGCCCATTACCCACGAGAACATGAGCCGCATGCTCGGTTTCGAGGATGACGACCAGCAGGAAGCTGTGAGACGTCGCCTCAATGCCATGGAACGTGACGGCCAGGTGCTGCGCAATCGCCGTGGCGCCTATGCCCTGATTGACAAGCTGGACCTGATCCGTGGCCGCGTCGTCGGCCACCGTGACGGTTTCGGCTTCCTGGCGCGCGAAGATGGCATCAAGCCAGACCTCGCTGTGCCGCCACGCCAGATGCGTCGCGTTTTCCACGGTGATCAGGTACTGGCTCGCGTGAGTGGTCGTGATCGTCGCGGACGCGACGAGATCACCATTGTCGAGGTGCTGGCACGCAACACGCAGACGCTGGTCGGTATCTATCGTCAGTCTGAGCCCGATTTCGGTGTGCTGATTCCCGAGAACTCGCGCATCGCTCAGGAAGTCATCATTCCCAACCGTGCGGCCAATGGTGCCAAGGACGGTCTGGTGGTTTCCGTACGCATCACCCAGCAACCCGCGACCCGCATTCAGCCGGTCGGTGAGGTGGTTGAAGTGCTTGGCGAGCGGATGGACCCGGGTATGGAAATCGACATTGCGATTCGCTCGCATGACATTCCCAGTGTGTTCCCGCCGGAAGTCGAAGACCAGATCTCGACCATCTCCGCTGAAGTACTGGAAGAAGACAAGAAAGGTCGTATCGACCTGCGTGAAACGCCAATGGTTACCATCGATGGCGAAGACGCCAAGGATTTCGATGATGCTGTCTGCGCCTGGCAGAAAGATAACGGTGATTGGAAGCTGATGGTCGCCATCGCTGACGTATCTCACTACGTTCGTGGCGGCAGCCCGCTTGATCAGGAGGGTTATACGCGTGGCAACTCGGTGTATTTCCCGGGGCAGGTCGTGCCGATGCTGCCTGAGCTGCTATCCAATGGACTGTGCTCGCTCAACCCGAATGTCGATCGTCTGACACTGGTGTGCGAACTGACCATTTCTGGCACCAGTGGCGAGATGCTCGATTATCGCTTCTTTGAAGCCGTGATCCGTTCACATGCGCGTCTGACCTACGAAAAGGTCGCCACGATGCTGCAGGATTCGGACAGCGAAGAAGGCCAGTCGCTGTGCCAGCAATACAATGCGCTATTGCCGTCGCTGCACAACCTGCATGCGCTGTATGGCGTGCTGCGCAAGGCGCGCGACAAGCGTGGTGCGATCGATTTCGAAACGACCGAAACGCAGATCCTGTTCAACGATGAGCGCAAGATCGAGCAGATCGTGCCGCGTACTCGTAACGACGCGCACAAGCTGATCGAAGAATGCATGTTGGCCGCCAACGTGGCGACGGCACGCTTCCTGGATGAGCATGATCTGCCGGCACTCTATCGTGTCCACAAGCAACCGGCACCGGAGCGCCTGAACAACCTGCGCGCCTTCCTGGGTGAGCTGGGGCTGACGCTGGAAGGCGGCGATGAGCCAGCACCGAAGGATTTCCAGACCCTGCGTGCGTCCATCGCCGAGCGTCCGGATCTCGATATCATCCAGACCGTGATGCTGCGCAGCATGACGCAGGCAGTCTATTCGCCGCAGAACGAAGGTCACTTCGGGCTGGCGTATGAGGCTTACGCGCACTTCACCTCGCCGATCCGCCGTTATCCGGATCTGCTGGTTCACCGTGCGATTCGCTCTGTCATCCGCGGTCCGCGCAAGACTGATACTGTCTTGCGCGCCGAAGATGCCGTGACCGAGCGTCCGACCAAGTGGTGCCCGTACACCTTCGAGCAGATGCTCGAGCTGGGTGAGCATTGCTCGATGACGGAGCGTCGTGCTGATGAAGCAACACGTGACGTCAACGACTGGCTCAAGTGCGAGTTCATGAAGGACAAGGTCGGCGAGGTGCTGGAAGGTACCGTGGCGGCGGTCACCCAGTTCGGCCTGTTCGTGCGTCTGGATGCCTACTATGTCGAGGGGCTGCTGCATATCTCCTCGCTACCGTCAGACTACTACCACTACGAGGCCGAGAAGCATCGCCTCAAGGGTGAGCGTGCTGGTGTCAGCTATGGTCTGGGTGATGGCGTCACTGTGCAGGTTGCACGTGTCGACATGGATGAGCGCAAGATTGATTTCATGCTCAACGATCCGACGCCGCGTCCCAAGCGCAAGCCGCGCAAGGCACGCAGTGCTGATCGCAGCAGCGAAACTTCGCCGGCCAAGGATGCTTCCAAAGACGCTTCTGGCAAGGAGTCTGCTGCCAAGGGACGTCCCGGCAAGCGTGAGCGCGAGCGTCTCAAGTCCCTGACCGATGAAGTGGGCCAGGCAGATGGTAGTGAGGCTGCACCTCAGGAAGCCGTTGCCACCGAGCGTCCCGCACGCAAGCCGCGTGGCGAGCGCTCCGCTCGTGGTGATCGTAAGCCGGCTGCTGATAATGAGCGTCAGACAGCGTCGAGCGCTACGCCAGTCGATGCGCCGGCTACTGCGCGTCCGTCAGTCCCGAATGGTCCTGAATCTGCCGACAGTCCCTTTGCTGCTGTAGCGCCGATGGGCGTTGCTGGTAAAGATGATCCATCTCGTAAGCGCGGTTCGCGCTCTCGTGGGCAGCGTGGCAGCGGCCGTAGCTAATCGCTAGCAGGTGAGTTGTTGCATGCAGTCTCAGCCCCGGCCTTGGCCGGGGCTGATGCGTTAGGCGGTGGTATTGTTCGTCAGATATTTACGGCTACTGCCATGGCGGTAGTTCATGTTTCATGGGCCAGTGTCAGGGCCACAAGGCAGGAAAGCTCAAATGAGTCAGGACAAGGGGCGCAAGTCCGGTCGCAGCAAGCCTGTAGGCGAACAGCTTGGCAATGATCGCGGTGCTGATCGTGGCGGCGAGCGTGGTGCAGGCCGTAGAAGTGGCGGTCGTCATTCGTCAGGCAGCTCCCGCGCACCTCAGATTCCCGGTGGTCTGGAAGCCGTCTATGGCGTGCATGCCGTTGAGGCGCTATTGGCGCGTGGACGTGCGCCGAGCGAGCTCTGGGTTCAGGCAGGTGAAGCCGAGACGCGTCTTGCCGATATTATCGAGCAGGCGCGTGCTGCCGGTTCGCGTGTCACCCTGCGGGGTCGTGATGAGTTGGATGCTCTGGCGGCGGGTGGTGGTGCGCACCAGGGTCTTGTCGCCCTGTGTCCGCCGTTGGCAACCGAGAACGAGACGGGCCTCAAGCTACGTCTGGATGGTTGGTCGCATGCAGAGCCGCCGTTGTTTCTGGTGCTGGATTCCGTGACGGATCCGCACAACCTCGGCGCTTGCCTGCGTAGTGCCGATGCTGCGGGCGCACATGGTGTCATCGTGCCCAAGGACAAATCTGCCTCGCTGAATGCCACGGTCCGCAAGGTAGCCTGTGGCGCTGCCGAAGTCGTGCCGGTGTATCAGGTGACTAACCTGGTGCGCACATTGGATGCAATGAAAGAGGCTGGTGTCTGGGTGCTGGGGACGGCGGGTGAAGCTGAAGCGCTGGCTTTCGAGGCAGACTTCACGGTTCCCGTTGCCCTCGTGATGGGCGCGGAAGGCAAGGGCATGCGTCGCCTGACGCGTGAGCACTGCGACAGCCTGATCAAACTGCCGATGGCGGGAAGCGTCTCGAGCCTCAACGTTTCGGTTGCCGCCGGTATCTGTCTGTTCGAGGCAGTGCGTCAGCGTCGCGGTTGATGTTTGTCACGTTGGTGGGTGGAGGGTTGATCAGAGACGGTGCTGGCTCCACGGATGGCTTGCCAAGCCATTGACACCTCTCTACAATACTGCGGTTCTGTGAAGTGCAGTCTGCAGTGAATGTGCGGCAAGGGGGCAACTGTCCTCGTTCGCACGCGCGATTCATGATCTTCGGGTCTGATCGCACAACCGTAGTAATCACTCCACTCCTTGCTTCCCGGCCCGAGACGCGCCGTGGAGGCTGCCAAACCGAAAGGAGCCAAGCCATGCGTCACTACGAGATCGTGTTCATGGTCCACCCGGACCAGAGCGAACAGGTTCCGGCGATGATCGAGCGTTACACCTCTATCGTCACCGAAGCCGCGGGTACTGTGCATCGTCTTGAAGATTGGGGCCGTCGTCACCTGGCATATCCGATCAACAAGATCCACAAAGCCCACTATGTACTGATGAACATCGAAGCAACGGGTGAGGTAGTCGAAGAACTCGAAACTATCTTCCGTTTCAACGACGCTGTCATCCGTAACCTGGTTGTGCGTACAAAGGAAGCGGACCTCGAGCCGTCTCCGATGACTAAGCCGGCTGAAGAGAAGCGTCCGCGTCGCGAAGACAAGCGTGACGAATCCGAAGTCCAAGACGCTAACTGATACCGCACACCCAGGAGGTCATTGCAATGGCACGTTTTTTCCGTCGTCGCAAGTTCTGCCGCTTCACCGCTGAAGGCGTGAAGCAGATCGACTACAAGGACATCGAAGTCCTGAAGTCTTACATCACTGAAACCGGCAAGATCGTCCCTAGCCGTATCACTGGTACCAAGGCTCGTTATCAGCGTCAGCTGGCGACTGCCATCAAGCGTGCACGTTACCTGGCACTGCTGCCGTACAGCGACAGCCACCAGTAAGGCGACACCATGATGCTGGCATTGGCACGTTGGGCCATGCGCGGCCCGTTACAGAGCATAGTGATTGCACTGTTGGCGGGACTCGTACCCTGGCTCTTCTGGTTCAGTGCCGCCATCAGTGCGCTGGTCACGCTTCGGCGTGGCCTTGTACCAGCCGCACCCGTGTTCATCGCCGCCGCCTTGCCGGCGGGCTGGTGGTGGACCCAGGGTGACCCGGTGCCTTTGGCAACCGTGTTGCTGGTCACGTTGATGGCTACCTTGCTGCGCGCTCGCGTGCGCTGGGGAGAGGCGCTGATTGGCGCTAGCCTGACGTCGGCACTGATGGTGCAGTTAGGGATATTCCTGCCACCAGGCGGGGCTGGCCCATTGCTCGAGAGTATTCGTCAGAATGCTCCTGAGCTAGATGCACGCTTGAACGACATTGCCGCTCAAGGCGTGTCGACTGAACAGCTCGCAGGGCTGGTCATCGGCGGCATCACCGGGCTGGTCGTCATGCTGGCTGCCACGGCCTGTCTGGCCCTGGCACGTAGCTGGCAATCCGGGCTCTACAATCCGGGCGGGTTTCGTGCTGAGTTTCATGCCTTTCGGCTGAGTTCACGCGAAACTCTAGTATTGGCAGCCTGCGGGGTTCTTGGCGTGCTGCTGAATGTTCCCGCGGTGCTCCTGCTGATCTGGATACCGCTACTGGTGGCTGGCATCGCTCTGGTGCATGGCTATATCGGGTTAAAGGGGATGAGCGGGTTATGGCTTATCGGCATCTACTTTTTGCTGCTGACCGCCTGGCCCACGATTCTGATTTTGCTGCTGCTGGCTCTTATTGACGTCTTTGCGGATTTTCGCGCACGTCTCGCTGGCAGTCATCGATAAGAGGTTTACGAGATGCAAGTCATTCTGCTCGACAAGATGGGCAAGCTGGGTAACCTGGGCGACCAGGTTTCCGTCAAGGCTGGCTTCGGTCGCAACTACCTGCTGCCGTACGGCCTGGCAGTTCCGGCTACCGCTGAAAACCAGGCGGCTTTCGAAGCTCAGCGCGCTGAGCTGGAAGCACAGGTTGCAGAGCGCAAGACTGAAGCTGAAGCGCGTGCCGCTCAGCTGAATGAAATCGAACTGTCCCTCGTCGCCAAAGCTGGCGAAGAAGGCAAGCTGTTCGGTTCCATCGGTCCGCGTGATCTGGCCGAAGCTATTGCCCAATCTGGTATCGAAATCGCCAAGAGCGAAGTTCGTATGCCGGAAGGCCCGCTGCGCAACACTGGCGAATACGACATCGTGCTGCAGCTGCACGCTGACGTAACCGCTACTGTTCGTGTGGTTGTGGTCGGCGAGTAATCGCTGATCCGTAGCGGCTACCCAGTGTAGCGGCTGCATGCGGTACTCAAACCGCCTTCGCATCCATGATGCGGGGGCGGTTTTTTAATGTCTCGCGTTCAGTGGCAAAGGGAGTTGTGGCGTTGGATGGTACGGGGCTCGGGCATCTTTCCTGATCGAGTTAGTGGTGCTTGACGGTCATGCAGGCAGGGCAAGGCGGAGAAAAATCCGATAGAATGCCTGCCCCCATGACGTGTGTTGTATTCACGGTATTGCTGTTGGCAGATGTGCAGCGATGCACGAGGATAAGCGTTGCACGAGGTTAGAAGCGTCCGTGGGCATGTCAGTCATCAGCAGGAGTCAGTCAGGCATGAGCGAGATGCAGGGTCAGGATCGCGAGACGGCGGCGCTCAAGGTGCCGCCCAATTCGTTGGAGGCTGAGCAATCGGTACTTGGCGGCTTGATGCTGGACAACAGTGCCTGGGATACCGTTTCCGAGCGACTGGTGGCCGACGATTTTTATCGTTACGAGCACCGTCTGGTCTTCAATGCCATGACGCAGCTGGTTGGCGGCAGTCGTCCACTGGATGTGGTGACGCTATCCGAACTGCTGGACAGCCGTGATCAGCTGGAGGCCGTCGGCGGGCTGGCAACGCTGGCCGAGTTGGCCCGTAACACGCCTTCGGCGAGCAACATCAAGGCCTACGCTGATATCGTTCGCGAGCGTGCCACGCTGCGCAAGTTGATTCAGGCGGCCAATCAGATTGCCGAGAGCTCATTCAGCCCACAGGGCCGTGATGCCGATGAGCTGGTCAATGAGGCGGAGCGCCTGGTCTTCCAGATCAGTGAATCACGCCCCAAGAGCGGCGGCCCCAAGGGCATGAGCCAGCTACTGACCGGTGCTGTTGATCGCATTGATGAAATGTTCAATCTCAAGGGCCAGATGACTGGCCTGTCGACAGGGTTCCGTGATTTCGATGAAATGACCTCGGGGTTGCAGCCCTCAGATCTCGTCATCATCGCCGGGCGCCCCTCGATGGGCAAGACCACCTTTGCCATGAACCTAGTAGAGCATGCCGTCGTTTCTGGCGATAAACCTGTTGCGGTATTTTCCATGGAGATGCCTGCCGAATCGCTGATGTTACGCATGATTTCCTCGCTGGGTCGTATCGACCAGACCAAGGTGCGTACTGGCCAGCTCGAGGATGAGGACTGGCCGCGACTGACGTCAGCGGTCAATCTGCTCAAGGACAAGCAGCTATTCGTGGATGACACTGCGGCACTATCCCCCAATGAAATGCGCTCACGCTGCCGGCGTATGGCGCGTGAGCATGGCAATCTTGGCCTGATCATGATCGATTACCTTCAGCTGATGCAGGTGCCGGGGCTTTCTGAAAACCGTACCGCGGAGATCTCCGAGATTTCGCGCTCACTCAAGGGTCTGGCCAAGGAATTTTCCTGTCCAGTAGTGGCACTGTCGCAGCTGAACCGCTCGCTGGAGCAGCGTCCCAACAAGCGCCCGGTGATGTCGGATCTACGTGAATCCGGCGCCATCGAGCAGGATGCCGACGTGATTGCCTTCGTCTATCGCGATGAGGTCTATAACAAGGACAATCCTGATAACAAGGGATTGGCCGAGCTCATCATTGGCAAGCAGCGTAATGGCCCTATCGGGTCGGTCCATATGGCCTTCATCGGCAAGTACACCCGCTTCGAGGACCTGGCACCAGACAGCTACGGCCAGGCTTTCGCTGAATAATGTGATGCGCTTGCGTATCAATCATGCACTCGGGTGGTGGCTGCGGCCGCTGCCTCGCAAGACCCGGAATGACGGGGAGGAGATATCATGGCAGGTGGATTTGGGCGCGGACGCGCACGTACGCCGAAGCTGCAAGGTCGCGGCCCGCTAGAGAGCCTTGAGCGCGAAGGTCCGTTCAAGGAATGGTTGGGTATGCCGGACCTCTATCGCTTCACGCTGGTCGTAGAAGGCGAGACTTACAGCTACCAGACAGAAGACAGTGAAGTGCCGGTAGTTGCTGGAGATATCGTGGTTTTCCGTTACAAGGAAACCAAGGCAGGCAAGTGGATCGATCGTAACTCGCTTGGCAAGACCATCGACCCCAACTCGCTGTAAGCGAGAGGGCGAGTTGCGCGGGCTCTCCTCCGTTCATCATGGATGAGGGCCTGTCAGAGGTGCGCCGTGCGCATCGGCTATTTAGCATGTTCTAACTCATGAATGTGCTGATTCAGGTATGCTCCTTCCTGCCCCTGTCTTTCCTACCCTGCTTACTGATGATATTGCGATACCTCTCCTCGCCGACTGGCGGGCGAGTCGTGCGCACGACCCTTGTGGTCAGCCTTTCTTGCCGGTCTTGCGACACCCTATTTCGCAACTCACTCATGCCTGGCTTCACGCAACGCGAGTCATCGGATCGTCATCTATCTGCCTCGGATCTGTCACCCCTGATCTTCAGTCTGGCGTGACGTTTTTCTGTCCGTGGCGTTTTTCTATCCATGGCAATCAGGACTGCTCTGCACAGGCTTGGCAGTTCCCGGTTATCCCCAGGTCCTTTTCGAGGCGGGCATAGCCAGAATTGGTATTTCCAGCACATATATCCTCAAATATCGCGTCTTTACTGGCGCAGGAGCTTCAACCATGTCCAGAACCGCCGCCGCTTTCAAACCTGCCAGTCTGTTTGCCAGCAACCTCAAGCCCCTGGTGGCTGAGTATCCTGAGCTCGAAGCGCGCATCATCAGCCATGCCGGCAGCCGTTTCTATCTGGTCGAGCTGGTGCTTGAAGCCGCTGATGACAGCCGTGAAGAACGTACTGAAATATTGTCTCGTCGTGGCAAGCCGATGCTGTTCCGCGCATTGGAAGATGTGTACAGCGAATTGCGCCGGGCTGACTTGAACCGTGCCTGGCTAGTATCACAGGTCGCCAATGACGAGATGATCGGTCGTCCGCCCCAGTATCATCAGCCGTTGACCTCGCGCATGCCGCTCAGTTTCTGACATCGCTTTTGACGCTTGCCTCTCCGGAGGCTTTGAAAGATCGGCAGCAAAGCCATTCTCACCCTCCGCGATAGCTCAGAGCGTATCGCTGGAATCAGGCCTGGGGGCGGGCAACCAGCGGCCGATACGCTCGCGGTGACGCGCAAAGAAGCGATAGCTCATATCCATGCCCGGGCGCAGTCCCGGCAGCAGCGATATTCTCACCAGACGTCGATAGCCGAGAACCGCATAGAGCGCTCGGCTGGCATCCATCCCCACGTACCATTCGCCACGGGCATCCTGTACATGCAGGCGCCCCATCATGGTCTTGAATGTCAGTCCCAGTGCTTCGGGCGAGAATTTTTCGTCACGAATGTCGACACTATTGACTCGCTCACGTCTGGGATGACGCGATAGCCAGGCAACCTCGCGCTGACAAAGTGGGCATTTTCCATCGTGATAGAGCGTGACGGGAGCGCTGGCCTGCCAGATACGGCTCATGATGATTCCTTGTCAGTGATTGTTCGGGAAGGCTGATTGCGTAAGCCAAGCCAGCAGTGGCTGGACGAATTCATCGACTGAGCGAGCGCGCTATTCATGATCGGCGGCATAGCCTTCGCGATGCGTGCCTCTCCCATAGCCCGGTGCGCTGTCCAGTTGGGCCAGAAAGGCATCGGCCTGTTGCAGCAGTGCCTCCCGCTTTTCGGCCTTCATGCGTCGCCAGCTACCATAGACCAGTGACATGCGGGGATTGCCTGCCAACTGCTCCCGGTGCCGCTCAATGAAGTGCCAATAAAGACTGTTGAACGGGCAGGCGTGAGTCCCCGTCACCTGTTTGGGTGAGTAGCGACACTTGTCACAGTGATTGGACATGCGATCGATGTACTTTCCAGAGGCACAATAGGGCTTGGAGCCCATCAGGCCGCCATCGGCATGCAGTACCATGCCCAACGTGTTGGGCAGCTCCACCCACTCGCAGGCATCGATATAGACTGCCAGATACCAGTCGCACAGTGCTTCTGGCTTTACGCCGCACAACAGTGCGAAGTTGCCGGTGACCATCAGTCGCCGAATATGATGCGAATAGGCATGATCACGCGTACTGGCCACAGCCTGGTCGATACACCGCATGCCACTGTTGCCACGCCAGAATACCTCCGGTAGATCGCGTGTCCCTCCCAGCTGATTTTCTTGCTTGTAGGCCGGCATCCGCGTCCAGTAGATACCGCGAACGTATTCACGCCAGCCCAGTATCTGTCGAATGAAGCCCTCGGCGGAGTTGACGGGTACCTCACCGCGCCGCCAGGCACTGTCCACGGCCTCGCAGACCTCCTGTGGGCTGAGCAGGCCGATATTGAGTGCAGCGGAAAGCCGGGAGTGGAACAGGAAGGGGTCGCTGTCTTCAATGGCGTCCTGATAGCGTCCGAAGTCTGCCAGGCAGTGGTTGAGGAAGTGTGTGAGATCGCACTTGGCCTGCTGACGGGTCACGGCCCAGTTGAAATGCTCCAGCGTGCCGAAATGGCGCTGATCCTCGGGTGCTTCCTTGCCAAAGCGTGCCTCGACCATCGCCAGCACCTCGGATGTCATCTCATCCTCGTGGTGGGCATGTGTCGGTGGCGCAGGGGCAGTGAAGTGTTCTGGAATCGGCTCTCGATTGTCGTGATCGTGATTGAACTTGCCGCCCGCCGGCTCACTGCCTTCCATCAATAGATCGCTGGCACGTCGCTGTTCACGATAGAAGTACTCCATGCGGAGCTGCTTGCGGCCATCGGCCCAGCGTTCAAAGTCGGCCGGTGTGGTGAAGAAGCGCGTATCTTCCAGAATTTCCCAGCGAGGTTGCGCGACACGCTGACGCCTCTTGAAGGCTTCGAGCAAACGCCATTCGCCTGGCCGCGTGACCAGGATACCATCGCAGTTGTACAGCGTTGCCAGACGTTCGGCTTCCTCCGTCAGGCTATGCAGATTGCCGGGATCATCCAGACGACTCTCATGTACCTGCCAGCCACAGTCCCGTAGTTCACGTGCATGATGACGCATCGCCGCCAGCATCATGACTATCTTGTGAGGATGATGTGGCACGTAGCGGCCTTCTTCCTCGACTTCGCAGAACGCGATGACACTCTCGGCGGGAGCCAGAGTGATGCTGGGTAGCGAATGGCTGAGCTGGTCACCCAGTATCAGCACCAAGGGGCGCGTGAAGTCATGCTGCGTGGCGAGCGTCAGGCGGTGCGGCGTGGATTCGGTCACGTTGACTCCGGCAGTGAGACGAGTGGCGAAGGTAAGCAGATGGTTTGTCGGGCGAGACACACTTTCTAGCAAGAGCAGGGCAAGTTGTGACAATACCTGTATAAAACTTATACGAATCGTGATGATAGTATAACTTTATCTCCGTCGAACAGTGCGAACTGTTAAGATGATGTCGTTGCCGGCGGAACCTTTGCGTTCGTGTACAGCGTATTTTCGCCGTTATTCTTGCCTCACTGTCAGGAGTCCGTCATCCATGAGTTCGTCGCCCGTGAGCCCGCCACCCGTGAGTTCGTCATCCACGAGCTCTTCGCGCTTTGGCGTCATGTTGGTCAACCTCGGCACTCCGGATGCCCCGACGCCCAAGGCGGTACGGCGCTATCTGGGTGAGTTTCTAGGCGATGTGCGCGTGATTGATTTGCCGCGCCTGCTTTGGTTGCCGATTCTGCACGGTATCGTGCTGACTACGCGTCCCAAGAAGGTCGCCGAGGCCTATGCGTCGGTCTGGACCGAAGATGGCTCGCCGCTGATGGCGATCGGCAAGCGTCAGCGCGCAGCGCTCGAAGCGCGCCTTGCCGAGACGCTGGGTGAGAATATTCCGGTGGAACTAGCGATGACTTACGGTAATCCGAGAATGGAAGAGGTGGGCCGTAAGCTGGCCAAGCGAGGTGCTGATCGTATTCTGGTGCTGCCGCTTTACCCGCAATTCTCACGCACGACAACGGCCGCCGTCTTTGATCGGCTGGCGCGTGCGCTCAAGCCGTGCCCACATTTGCCTGAGCTGCGCTTCGTGCGTGACTATCATGATCACCCCGACTACATCGCCGCACTAGCCGCCAGCGTGCGTCAGCACTGGGACAAAGAAGGCAAGCGCGGCAAGCGTTTGCTGATGAGCTATCACGGCATTCCCAAGCGCTACGCGACGGCCGGTGACCCATACCCGCGTCAGTGTGAGCGTACCAGTCAATTGCTGGCTGAGGCCCTGGAGCTCGGTGATGATGAGTGGGCGATGACGTATCAGTCGCGCTTTGGCAAGGCAGAGTGGCTACAGCCCTATACCGACGTCACCCTCAAGGCCTGGGGGGCAGAAGGGCTTGAGAGCGTCGATGTCATCTCGCCGGCCTTCGCGGCGGACTGTCTCGAGACGTTGGAGGAGCTGGAGGAAGAGAATCGCGGCTACTTCACTGAATCCGGAGGCGGCGACTTCCGCTATATTCCCGCTCTCAATGATCGTCCGGAGCACATTGATCTGCTGGAAGCCTTGTGCCGTCAGCACTCTCAAGGCTGGTAAGCAAACCTGCGCGCGTTCATGAGTTGAGTCGTGGACGTGCCAATGAAAAACGCCCCGCCATGGTATCCATGGCGGGGCGTTTTTCATTCATCAGTAACATTCATCAGTAACATTCATCAGTAACATTCATCAATGACGTCCATCTGTCAGGGCATCACGGCAGGCGAGATTCGCTCTGTTGAACCGTGGCCTCGTCGGGCTCGCGTGCGGTTTCCAGCTGATCAGGCACGTTGCGGGTACGGATGTCCGCGACCAGTTTCTGGTGCAGAGCTGCCTTGGAGAGCAGGTGTGCCGTCGCCGGTGCCGTGATGAACAGGAAGATGGTGATCAGCATCTCCTGAAAACTGAAGTGGCCCGTGGTGGCACGAAAATAGATCATCGACGCCATCAGCACGCAGCCGACTCCCAGGGTGGTGGTCTTGCTGGGGCCGTGCAGCCGCATGTAGAAGTCCTTGAGGTGTGTCAGCCCCAGTGACCCGATGAAGGCGAACAGACCGCCGGCCACCAGGAAGAAGGCAATGACACCTTCGAGGACGGGATAGAACCAGGTAGGCATGGTAGCTCTCCGCTCAGTTTATTCGATGATGTCGCCGCGCAGCAGGTACTTGCAGACCGCTACGGTGCTGACGAAGCCGAGCATGGCGATCAGCAGTGCCGCCTCGAAGTAAGCCTTGCTGTTGAGCTGGATGCCGAACAGCACGATCAGCGCGATGGAATTCACGTACATGGTGTCCACTGCCAGAATGCGGTCTGGCAGATCCGGTCCGATGGCGAGGCGGAACACGTTGAGCATCAGTGAGGCCGCAAATAGCGCGATGCTGATCCACAGGGCGATATCTAGCATTCGAAGATCTCCTTGAGCGGGCGCTCGTAGCGCTGGTGGATCTCGTCGATCAGTGCCTGTTCATCGCCTACATCCAGCGCATGGATCAGCAGGTGGCGGCCATCCAGTGTTAGATAGGCTGATACGGTGCCGGGTGTCAGCGTGATGGTGCTCGACAGCAGGGTGATCGGAAACTTCTCTTCCAGCTCGAGCGGGTAGCGGATAAACGCCGGGCGAAATTTCGCTCGTGGGTTCAGGATCAGTCGCGACACCTGAAGATTGGCCACGATGATGTCAATCATGACGCGCAGGAAGTAGCTGATCAGTCTCCACGGTTTCTGAAGGTCTGGCTGTGGCTCCCAGAACCGATAGGTGAGCATCGGAATCGCGATGGCCAGCACTGCGCCTAACAGAAGCTGACCCGGCGCGACGCTATTCTGTAGCATCAGCCATACGATCAGCAGCAGCGCTGACAGCATGGGCGTCGGAAGCAGGCGGGGACGTTTCTTGATCATTATTCCTCTCCCTTCATCGGCAGAGCGGTTTCCGGTGCAGCGTCCTTGCCGAGTAGCGCTTCGAGATACGGCGCCGGATCAGAGAGCTGCTGTGCGGTCGCTTTCGTCCAATTCGAAAGCGGGCCTGCGAAGATGACCAGTAGCAGCGCTGCTGACAGCAAGCCACCTGTGGCGATACCGCGTGCCACCCCGATACGATCGCCGCTGGGTTCTGACTTGCCGGTACGCCAGAACACGCTGGAGCCAGCGCGTGAGCAGGCAATCATCGAGCACAGCCCTGCCAGCAGCAGTAACGGCCACAACCATATCTGTTGTTCTGGGGAGGCTGCGGTCAGAATCAGCACCTTGCCAATCGCGCCCGAAAAGGGCGGTAACCCGACGGCGGCGGCAGTGCCTATCAGGAATAGCCCACCCAGTAGACCTGCCTGCAGCAACGGACGAGCGCGTACGATACGCGCACCTGCCTTGCCGCGCTGACCCGCGATGACATCGACCAGCAGGAACAGCCCGCCCGTAATCAGGGTCGAGTGGATCAGATAGAACAGCAGTGCGCTATCTGCCTCGACGCTGTTCATGCCCAGTGCCGTCAGCAGCGTGCCTACCGATACCATCACCAGATAGGCCACCAGGGTGCGCAGATCACGTGCCGAGAGCACGCCCAGAATCGACACCACCAGGGTGGCCAGCCCCGCCCACCACAGCCAATCCCGCCCGAGATCAGCCAGCGTGCCGGCGTTGTCGGTGAAGATCAGTGAGTAGACGCGCAGGATGGAATAGATGCCCACCTTGGTCATGATGGCGAACAGCGCTGCCACAGGAGCAGAGGCGGCGGCGTAGGCTCGTGGCAGCCAGAAGTACAGTGGCACCATCGCGGACTTGAGTCCGAATACCACCAGCAGCAGCAGGCCACCTGCTTCCATCAGGCCTGCACGGCCCGGGTCCAGCGTGGTGACGATGACCGCCATGTCCGCCATGTTCAGCGTGCCGGTCACGCCATAGAGAATGCCGAGTGCAATCAGGAAGAACGCTGATCCCATTAGATTGAGCACGACGTAATGTAACGCCGACAGTGTGCGCGCCTTGCTGCCCCCGTGCAGCAGCAGGGCATAGGAGGCGATCAGCAACACTTCAAAGAACACGAACAGATTGAACAGGTCGCCGGTCAGGAAGGCACCATTGATGCCCATCAGCTGCAGCAGGAACAGGCCATGAAAGTTGGAGCCGGTGTCATCGATACCTGCGATGGAATACAGGCAGGCAAAGAATGCCAATACCGAACTGAGCAGTACCATGCTGGCCGAAAGGCGATCCACCACCAGTACGATGCCGAAGGGCGGCTGCCAGTCACCCAGCGCGTAGTAACGGATGGTGCCATCGCCAGCCTGCGCGACCAGTGCAATGCCGATCACGACCATCACGGCCTGCGTGATGAGACTGACGGTGCGCCGCAATTTCGGCGATGAGGCCCGGCTCAGCAGCAGACAGGCACCCACCAGCAGTGGCAGTACGATAGGGAGGACGATCAGGTGTTGCAGCATCACTTGCCATCCTCTCGTGAATCGTCGAGGCGATTGCCGTTGACGTGGTCACTGCCCAGGTCACCACGGGCGCGCATCGCCAGGATGACCACGAAGGCCGTCATGGCGAAGCCGATCACGATGGCGGTCAGTACCAGTGCCTGCGGCAGTGGGTCAGCGGCCGGTGTGCCGGCGCCGACAACGGCCGGGTTGCCATGCATCGCAAGGCCCCCCATCGAGAACAGGAACAGGTTGACCGAGTAGGACAGCAGGGTGAGGCCGACCACAACAGGGAAGGTGCGCCCGCGCAGGGTGAGGTAGACACCGCAGGCGGCCAGCAGGCCGGTGGTAGTGGCGTAGAGGGCTTCCATCAGCTCTTCTCCTTGGTCGGACGGTGCGGTGTCGTCAGCTTGCCGAGGTTGGCGAGAATCATCAGCGTCGCGCCGACTACGGTGAGATAGACGCCGAGGTCAAACAGCAGCGCGGTAGCCAGCTCGATCTCGCCGATGACGGGAATCGTGAAGTGGCCAAAGGATGACGTCAGGAACGGATAGCCGAATACCCAGCTGCCCGCACCCGTCAGACCGGCGATCAATACCCCGGCCGCGGCGACGGGCTGATAGGGGAAGCGCAGCCAGCGCTGGGTCCAGTCAACACCGCGCGCGATGTAGAGCAGGATGATGGCCACGGCAGTGACCAAACCGGCAATGAAGCCGCCACCCGGCTCGTTGTGTCCGCGCAGGAAGATATAGACCGAGACCAGCAGTGCCAGTGGCAACAGGGTCTGGGACACGGTGGCCAGAATCATCGGATGACGATCCGGTGACCAGTTGCGTCCATCCAGATCCGTGGAGGGCATGAACAGACGTAGACGGTTGAGCAGCTTGAAGATTGCCAGCCCTGCAATACCCAGCACGGTGATTTCACCGAGCGTATCGAAGCCACGGAAGTCGACCAGAATGACGTTGACCACGTTATGGCCGCCGCCGCCGGAGACGGCATTGGCCATGAAGAAGTCAGAAATCGACTCCACCGGACGCGTCAGGATGGCGAAGTTGAGGCTCGCGACCACGACACCGAAGGCGCTGGCCAGTAGCACGTCCCGCATGATGCGGCGGGCACTGGATTCCTTGGGGGTCCGCTGGGGTAGGAAGAACAGCGCCAGCATCAGCAGAATCATGGTCACGACCTCGACTGCCAGCTGGGTCAGTGCCAGGTCTGGCGCTGCGAAGCGAGCGAAGGCGAGTGATGTCATCAGTCCCACGACCGATAGCATCAGCAGAGAAATGATGCGCTTGCGATGCGTGATGGCAGTCCCGAGACCCGCCAGGCCGGTGATCACGGCGCCTGTCAGCAGCATGGCATCAAAGGGTTGCTGTTCCACATCGCCACTGAGCTGCGGCACTGCCAGCAGCCCGATGCCGACGAAGAGCAGTGCTGTCAGCAGCAGCCACAGCATGTAACGCTGCAGAGAGCCGTTCTCGAAGCTATCCATGCTGCGTTCGGCCAGCTTCATCAGCCGCTGTATGTTGGCCTCGAAGACCAGCAGCGCGTTGCGGGCACGGAACTGACGCTGGAAGGAATAGAGGTGGTGGCGCAGTGCGTAGACGCCTACCCCGCCGATCAGCGCGATGGCGCTCATCATCAGCGGCACATTGAAACCGTGCCAGATGGCGAGGCTGAACTCGGGCACCGGGCCCGCCAGTACGCTGGCGGAGGCACTGACCAGCAGGTCCTTGATCACCAGCGACGGCATGATGCCGACCAGCAGACAGATCAGCACCAGCACCTCAATCGGCAGCTTCATGTAGCGCGGTGGCTCATGCGGGGTCTTCGGCAGGTCTTTCGGCTCGCCATTGAAGAACACGTCGTGAATGAAGCGCAGTGAATAGGCCACCGACAGAATGCCGCCTAGCGTTGCCAGTGCTGGAATCAGCCATGACAGACCCCCCAGTAGCTGTGCATCCAGACTCTCGGCGAAGAACATCTCCTTGGACAGGAAGCCGTTCAGCAGAGGGACCCCAGCCATTGAGGCCGAGGCGACCATCGCCAATATCGTGGTGTGCGGCATGTAGCGATACAGGCCGTTGAGCTTTCGGATGTCGCGGGTGCCGCACTCGTGATCAACGATACCAGCGGCCATGAACAGCGAGGCCTTGAAGGTGGCGTGGTTGATGATGTGCAGCAGACCCGCCACGGCGGCCATCTGGCTATTGAAGCCAAACAACAGTGTGATCAGGCCGAGATGGCTGATGGTCGAGAAGGCCAGCACGCCTTTCAGATCCTGCTTCATCAGGGCAAACCAGGCGCCATAGAGCAGGGTGGCAAGCCCGGTCAGGCTGACAATGTAGAACCACAGGTCAGTGCCCGACAGAATCGGGTGCATGCGTGCGAGCAGGAAGACGCCTGCCTTGACCATGGTCGCGGAGTGCAGGAAGGCCGAGACAGGTGTCGGGGCGGCCATCGCGTGGGGCAGCCAGAACTGGAACGGGAACTGGGCTGACTTGGTGAAAGCGCCCAGCAGTACCAATACGAGTGCGACAGGATAGAGCTCACTGGAACGAATCTGGTCAGCCGCGGCCAAAACCTCATCGAACTGATAACTGCCGACGATGTGCCCGATGACCAGAATGCCCGCCAAGAGTGCCAAGCCTCCCGCACCGGTCACGGTCAGCGCCATGCGGGCGCCCTTGCGTGCTTCGCTGAGTTGATACCAGTAGCCGATCAGCAGGAACGAGGTCAGGCTGGTCAACTCCCAGAACACCCACATCAGCAGCAGGTTGTCTGCCATCACGATACCGAGCATCGCGGTCATGAACAGCATCAGGAAGCTGTAGAGGCGCGCCAGCGAGTCTTCGCCGGAAAGGTAATAGCGGGCATAAAGAATGATCAACAGACCAATGCCCAGAATCAGCAGCACGAACAGCGCCGAAAGGCCGTCAAAGCGGAAAGCCAGATCCAACCCCAGCTCCGTGATCCACGGCAGGTGGAATTGAGGCGTCTGACCGGCAAAGACATCTCCCAGGTGGGAGACAGCAATGCCGAGCGCGATAGCCGGCGCCACCGCCGTCAGCCAGGCAAGACGGCCGCGGGGTAGATGTCTGGCCAATAGAGGGACCAGGGCACCGAGTAACGGCAATAGCACGATCAACAGCAGGGTCATGGAAGACTCGCTCCAGTCGTTGTAGGGCGTTGTCCGTTATTCGCCACCGGGGTAGACACAGGCATGGGCCAGGCCGCCAGCTTCGAGGTCAGGACGCGAGTTTCGGCCACTGGGTGCCGATAGGATAGGCGAACGCACTGTGGACTGCCGTGATGATGACGCCGTAATGCTCGTCATCATCGCCTATGAGGGCTCCGTGTCAGGGGAGGTGCTCTCTCATAAGGGCGTGCTAGCCACCGATCAGGGGCGGGCAAGGGTCTACAGTGGTCGCCTCGGGCTACTTGAGGGTCATGCGCACGTGATGCGCGCACTACCTTCTGGGCGAGACGGCGCCGCCGCGAAGGGCGGGTCAGTCAGGAAGGGAAGACGCACGGCACGGGGTGCCAGCATCCAGGATGGGATGAGGTCCGCAGCGCGTCCCCGGCTACCCGCGACGGGCAGACGGCGAAAATGCCGGGTTATTGCGGTCATGTCATGTCTTGCGAGCATGGCCGTATGCCTCCTGAAGCCCCTGGATGACAAGTGTGTGTAAGTGGAGACACTTGCGCGATCTTGTTGAAAACATTGGTGTAACGTGACCTAACCTCTTGAATGTACCACGCACTTGCACCCCTCGCCAGCGCATGCCGGACCGGTGTTATTGAGACTTGTGTCGCACTTCATGTTGTACAGGTCGCTTTTTTCTTGTACAAATATTAGACATAACTCGATGGCCGGAGCCACCATGCATGACGCTACCAGCATGAATTCGGGCAGCCCGCCGGAGACGTCTCTCGTATGGCTACGTCACGATCTTCGGTTGGAAGATAACCCGCTATTCTTTCCTCCTCATGAACGACGGTCGCATCAACTGCTGGTGATGTATGTACTTGACCAGCGCTGGCTGACACCTGTCGATGGATTGCGACGGCTGGGCGCGGCGCGCCTGCGTCTACTATGGCAAAGCCTGATGAACCTGCGTGGCATGTTGCTGCGTCGGGGTAGTGATCTGCTCGTGCGTATCGGGGACCCAGTCGAGGAAGTGCTGGCGCTAGTGCATCAGCACGACGTGGAATGCCTTGAAGTCAGTCATGCTCCCGGTCACGAAGACCGTCAGGCGCTGAGCCATATAGCGCAGCGGTTACCCGTCACTACGACGCTGTATTGCCACGCTCAGGATCAGATTGCACTTGGTTCCGCTGAGAATGATTCAGGCGTATCTGTACCCGACACGCGGATCTTAGAGGATACGTGTGCAGCACATCAGTGGGAGGTCGTGTCTGGCGCGGGCCGTTATGCATCGTATCGTGCGAGAACGCCGCTGGAAGGGCTGCCCTACTCACTGCCGCCGTGGCCAGATTCGGCCGCACGAGGCTTTCCGCCGCTCGCTTCCATATGCACGGCTGCCAACCGTTGGCAGCCGGAAATCCCCGCGCTTGCTGCTCTGCAGGGTGGGGAAGAACCCGCGCGTGCACAGTTGGAGGCGTTGATCTGGCATGCTGGGCTTGCGTCTCATGAGCAGGACTCGTGTCTGCCCTGCACGCCTGGTCAGCCAACCTGGTTACTATCGCCCTGGTTGACGTTGGGCTGTATTTCGGCGCGTCGTATTCTGCAGGTGCTGAATGAGCGCCGCCGAGAAATCGGTGACGATGAGGCCTGTCAGCGCCTGGTTGCTGGCTTGGTTCAGCGCGAGCGTTGGCAGCAGAGATTGCGGGAGAAGGAAGGCTCGGAGTCAGGCGTCGGAGCTGAAAAGTGGTGTGGTGACGAGCTGCACGAGCAGGAGACCAACAGTGAGGCATTTGTTCGTTGGCGCGAAGGCAGGAGTGGCGATGCCCGTGCTGATCGAGCGATGCAGGTCTTGGCGCATGAAGGCTGGTTGCCGTGTCCTGAGCGTCGATATCTGGCCCATATCTGGCTAGAAGGCGGAGGGGACTGGCGATTGGGAGCACGCTGGTTCGAGCGCTGTCTGCTCGATTATGACGTCGCCGTCACCTGGGGTGAATGGCGACGCCTGGCAGGCTTGCCCGTGTGACATGAGGCTCTGGACGTCTGTCACACGGGCATCATTTGAGTACTAGCTCAATCGTGCCAATAGCGCCGTGACAGCCGTCTCCACGCGCAGGATGCGCTCACCGAGATGGACACCCTGGAAGCCAGTGCTCATGAATTGCTCCACCTCATAGTCCACGAACCCTCCCTCTGGGCCGATCGCCAGCATGATCGGCTCGCTGACCGCCCGTGGACAGGCATCGGCCATGCCCGGATGTGCAATGATGCCGCGGGGCTTGGGGGCATTCAGTGGTGCCATCAACGCTGGCAGACGATCTTCCACGAACGGCTTGAAGAGCTTTTCCTGCGTGACGATCGGCATTGTCGTGTCGCGTGCCTGCTCAAGCCCGAGTATCAGGTGCTGGCGAATCTTCTCTGCGCTTAATTCCGGTGACTGCCAGTAGCTCTTCTCGACTCGCCGCGTGTGCAGCAAAGTAATGTGCTTGACGCCTAGCGCGGTGACGTGTTCCAGCGAGCGGGCCAGCATGCGCGGCCGTGGCAATGCCAGTAATAGATGTACGTTCGAGGGCGGCGGCGGCTCACGTTCCAGGCGTAGGCTGAACTCCGCAGATTCCGTATCGATACTTTCCAGCCGGCCACGACCGATCAGACCACCCTCGATGCCCAGCGTCATCTCGTCGCCCACGGCGGCGCGATGCACCTCGTGCAGGTGGCGCAGACGGCGTGGGTCGGTGACACGGGCGCGGTCGGGCGCGATGAGATCATCAGCGCCGAGCAGAATCAGGTTCATGGTAATACCGGAGACAGTGAAGAGAGGAAATGACGAGGCGGAACCACGCGTGGGGCATGGGTCCAGTGCGTACCGGTGCCGCCAGATAGCGTTTCGCGACGGGCGTCATTCTAGCATGGCCCTCTGCATGATCGGGCCGGTTCGCCAGGGACATGGCTCAGAATGCAGGCGCAGGAATAAGGCTTTTCTTGCAGTGCCCCCCCTTGAGTGCACAATGTAGAAAAATCGATAGGAGCCTGACCTGTGCGAGTCATCCGAAAATATGCCAATCGGCGCCTCTACGATACCGAACAGAGCCGTTATGTGACCCTTGAAGACCTGCGCAGCCTTGTGCTGGCGGAAGAGGTCTTCAAGGTGGAAGACGCCAAGAGTGGTGAGGATCTAACCCGCACTATTCTGCTGACGATCATCATCGAGCAGGAACAAGGCGATGGCGACGCTGAAATTTTCTCCAATGAGCTGCTGGAGCAGTTTATCCGTATCTACGCGATGGCCAAGCCGCTGCCGCTAGCCGGGTATCTGGAGCAGGGCACGCGCCTGATGATGGAGCAGCAACATCGTATGCAGGAGCAGTGGTCGCAAGCGATACGCCACTCGCCAATGGAGATGATGCGCGAGGTGGCTGAGGAAAACCTGCGCTTCTGGCAGCAGGCGATGGGTACGGGCATGGCGGGGTCAAAGGGGCCAGCACATCCAGAGGCTGCTGCGCCGAGTGATGACGACGAGACACCGAATGAAGATGACCGCCCTTAGCGGTGAGAGATTTGCTCGGGCGGCGTGGCTGTCATTGAAAGCGTAGCTGTCACAGAAAATCGCCACGATGTGAAAAGGGGCGTCCCGAGTGGGGCGCCTTTCTGCCATAATGCGCACCCTGATTACTCACTGGTGGCTCGCGTCGCGCGGGTAGCCTTGATCCTCACTAGCTCATGAAGGTTGAAAAGATGAAGGTCCTGATCATCGGCGGCGGTGGCCGCGAACATGCGCTGGCCTGGAAGGCCGCCCAGTCATCTCGTGTCGAGGAGGTCTTCGTGGCCCCCGGCAATGCGGGCACGGCGCGCGAGTCCAAGCTGACCAATCTGGCCATTGCAGCGGATGATATCGACGGGCTATTGAGCTTTGCACGTGACCACGGCATTGAGCTGACCATTGTCGGCCCCGAGGCACCGCTGGTGATCGGTGTGGTTGACCGTTTCCGCGAGGCAGGCCTGAAGTGCTTTGGCCCGACCGCCGGCGCTGCACAGCTTGAGGGTTCAAAGGCCTTTACCAAGGACTTTCTCGCCCGCCACGCCATTCCGACCGGCGACTATGCGACCTTCTCAGATATCGAGGGGGCGCTAGCTTATCTCGCCACTCATCCTGCCCCGATCGTCATCAAGGCTGATGGGCTGGCGGCGGGCAAGGGTGTGGTGGTGGCGATGAGTGATGTCGAGGCGCAGGCCGCCGTGCGTGACATGCTCGAAGACAACGCCTTTGGCGATGCTGGTGCACGCGTCGTGATTGAAGAATTCCTCGATGGCGAAGAAGCCAGCTTCATCGTGATGGTCGATGGCGAGAATGTGCTGCCAATGGCGACCAGTCAGGATCATAAGCGGGTCGGTGAAGGTGATACCGGCCCGAATACCGGCGGCATGGGAGCGTATTCTCCAGCGGCGGTCGTCACTGCTGACGTACACCAGCGCGTGATGGATGAGATCATTCTGCCTACCGTGCGTGGCATGGCAGCGGAAGGTCATCCGTATACGGGCTTCCTGTACGCGGGCCTGATGATTGACGCTGAAGGAACGCCGAAAATCATCGAGTACAACTGTCGCTTCGGTGATCCGGAAACCCAGCCGATCATGGTGCGCCTGAAGTCTGATCTGGTGGCACTATGTCTGGCCGCTGAAGAAGGGCGCCTCGCATCTCAGACCTGTGAGTGGGATTCCCGCGCTGCCGTGGGTGTCGTTCTGGCGGCTGGCGGCTATCCGGCCAGCTACCGCAAGGGTGATGTCATCAGTGGCTTTGACGCTGCCGAAGCGACGGGCTGCAAGGTCTTCCATGCGGGGACTGCCGAGCAGGATGGGCACGTTGTCACTAGCGGTGGCCGCGTATTGTGCGTGACTGCATTGGGTGACAGCGTAGCCGCTGCGACTGAGCGCGCCTATGAAGGCGTGGATGCCATCAGCTGGCAGGACATGCTGGTACGCCGTGATATCGCCTGGCGTGCCATCGCCCGTGAACGTGGCGATGCCTGAGGCATTGCAGTCCTGATTGACTGCTGATTTTTTTCACGACATGACCCGGCCTATGGCCGGGTCATGTCGTTGGAATATCCATAAAAGCACAATGTGGTTCTACGACCATCGTGTCGAGAGTCTGGTCATACCGGCACTACCCGTGCGATAACTTCCTATCAAATACAATTCAGAATTGATGGACATGTCATCGGTTTACCACGAGTAAAAGAGAAGGGCGCGCCATGCCGGGACGTATCGGGGCATGGTTTTCCGGTTGGTGATTTATGCGATCAACCGCTTGCCCATTCACTTTACCTGCGCCGACTTGCACATACCGTCTTACACACGCCGCCTTACACAGGTGCAGTCACAAGGAGTCACTATGGATCGTATCCGGCTCGAATTCCCGGAACCACGCCTTGTGCATCGTCATGCCATGACGATTCGGGTCAGCGACATCAATTATGGTCAGCACCTTGGACATGACAGTGTGATCAGTCTTGCTCACGAAGCGCGTGGTCAGGCGTGGCAGGCGATGGGCTTCCCCGAGTGGGACGTGGATGGCCTGATGAGTATCGTGTCTGATCTTGCCGTGCAGTATCAGGGCGAAGGCAAGCTAAGCGATGCCATCATGGTCGAGACTGCGATGGAGCCAGTGTCCGGCAAGGCGCTTGGGGTCTATCACCGTCTTGTGCGTCAATGTGATGACAAGATACTCGCGACATTGGCTGTTGGTCTGGTCTTCGCAGATACGCAGGGCTTGGCAGTACCGAGTGAGCGCGTCAGTGATGCCATTGAACGGGCTGTCTCCGACATGACGCCTCGGGTATCGAACTGATGTCGCGGGAATATCCAGTGATTGCCGTCACCGGCTCCTCCGGTGCGGGGACCACCACGGTCATGCGTACCTTTGAGCGTATGTTCTCGCGCGAGGCAATTCATGCTGCCTATGTGGACGGTGATGCTTTCCATCGCTACACGCGTGCCGAGCTGGTACGCATGTTCAAGGAAGCGCCAGAGCGTAAGCGTGAGCTATCGCACTTTGCGGTCGAGGCCAATCAGCTCGATCGTCTGGAAGCGCTATTTCTCGAATATGGTGAGCAAGGCTCCGGTACGCATCGGCATTATATTCACGCTGAAGACAAGCGGATGATCGAGGCGGGCTACAAGGTGGGTACCTTCACCGAGTGGCAATCACTGCCGGATTGCACAGACCTGTTGTTCTATGAGGGGCTACATGGCGGGCTGGTGACGCCGGAGCATGATATTGCACGTCATGTGGACCTGCTGATTGGCGTGGCACCGACCATGAATCTGGAGTGGATCCAGAAGATTGATCGCGATACCAAGCTGCGAGGCCACTCCCAAGAGGCGGTAGTCGATACCATCCTGAGTCGCATGGATGACTACGTGCGCTATATCCAGCCGCAGTTCTCGCGCACGCACATCAACTTCCAGCGCGTGCCGACGGTAGATACCTCCAACCCGTTCGAGCGACAGGACATTCCGACTGACGCTGAATCGATGGTCGTCGTCCATTTTCGTGATCCGGGCAGTGTCGACTTTCCCTTTCTCTTGGCAATGATCCAAGGCTCGTTCATGTCGCGCCCGCATACGCTGGTGGTGCCTGGTGCATTGATGTCATTGGCCATCGAGCTGATCATCACACCTCTGGTCAAGGGCTTGCTGGCGCAACGACGCTTCCGTTGAGTACGGCTGCGCCTGATATTCACTCCGGATGAAAAAATGACGAGGCATCATTGGATGCGTCGTTCATCAAAGGAAGCATTCAATGTCTTCAATGAAAGTGCTATGTCTTGCTGGTTTCTTGCTATTGGCCGGTAATGCATTGGCCGATAATTCAGCCAATGCTTCAGGTGCGGATGCGGGAAATGAAAGCAACGATACCTCGTCTCTTTCGTACGATGCGCTGTTGAGCGAATATCCATACGATTTCAACGTCGATTACTTCTCGTTTGACTCACAACGTCAACCCTTGAAGATGGCCTATATCTATCTCAAGCCAGCTGCTGGCATGCCGGTCGTGACGCTCATGCATGGCAAGAACTTCAATGCCGATTACTGGACGTCGACCGCTCAGTACTTGCAGTCACTGGGATATGGCGTCTTGATTCCAGATCAGATCGGGTTTGGAAAATCGTCCAAGTCGGTAGATTATCAGTATTCATTTGCCGCCCTGGCGCAGCAAACACATGCTTTGATGGATTCACTTGATATCAAGGAATCGATAGTGCTGGGGCACTCGATGGGGGGCATGCTGGCGAGTCGCTTTGCATTGATGTACCCGGAGACGACTGAAGAATTGATATTGTTGAACCCGATTGGTCTCGAGAACTATCTTCAATACGTTGACTACAAAGATACTAATTTCTTTTATAAGAACGAACTGGCCAAGACGCCTGAAAGTGTCAAGCATTACCAGCAAAAGAATTATTATGCGGGCGAGTGGAACGCCACCTATTCATCTCTCACCGATTTCATTACAGGGCAAATACAAGGCCCGGATAAGGAAACGATGGCGTGGGTCAATGCCAAGACCTATGACATGATCTTCACTCAGCCAGTGATCACCGAATTTGGCGACTTTTCCGTCCCGGTGAAGTTGATCATAGGCACGCGTGACAGAACCGCGCCTGGGCGCAACTGGAAGAAGGAAGGGGTGGAGCGTGAGCTGGGACGCTACGACAAGCTCGGCAAGCACGCGGCAGGCTTGATCCCGAATTCCGAGCTGTTCGAGTTGGATGGCTTGGGCCACCTGCCCCAGGTGGAAGATTTCGAGCGCTTCAAGGTGGCATTGAAAAAAGCGCTCGTGACAACGCCCTAGATGCAGAGGAATCGAAGACAACATCAGGGAGAGACAATCGGCTAGACGCCTGTGCAGGTTGTCTCTTCCTCAGTGTTTAAGGCTACCTGCCCTTGAGGCGCGGCAGAATCTGCTTCTTCCACAGGCGCAGGGCGCTATTCAGGCGTCCGCCCCGCATGACCAGACTTGCTTCACGAGTGCTGAGAGGCAGCCCTAGCGTACGCTGCTTGAGCTTGAGGGAATGGCGCAGATCAAAGCGTCGCATCGTGCGCGCCAGAATGGCAGTGCCCGGCCAACGTGGCAGTCGTACTGCAGACGTGAAATCGATCAAAACCGGTATGCCATCACGTAGCACCACGTTTGAGCCGCGAATATCGTTATGCGCCATTTGCTGATGATGAAGTTGCTGCACGATGCGTATCAGCTGCTGGCACAGCGTGATATCAGACGTCGGTGCAGCATCGCTGAGCAGTGGGCCGGGAATATATTCCATCGCCAGTGCCAGCGGTGACAGGCGTGCAATCGCTTTGGGAGCATGAATCCACCCGCCGAGTTGCTCCAGCATCTTCAGCTCGTGGCGCACCAGCCAACGCGCCACCAGTGCTGCTGGTGTGCCGGCATAGCGACGATAGTCCTTGCAGACCACCGACTGGCCGTTAAATTGCGTCAGATAGACCTCAGCCTTGAGAAAGCCCTTGGCGCGTTGCAGGAAGTGAGTGGATATCTGGTCTGAGGGGCCGTAGCCCAAAAAGGGACTGATATCGGAGATATCTGCTGCTGTGTTGGTGTGTTCATCAGGCTCGGAAAGCGCTACCGCAGAGGAGTGAGCGGCAGAGCCGGCCTCCTGATTGTGGCTAGCCTTATGCAGGGAGGAATCAGGGCGAATAAGTAGTCGCATGGCAGGACGCTTCTTGTTAGCTGGATAACAATGATTATCCTATCGTTTTTCCATCTCGCCCAGCGGTATGCCCGCATCTTTCTGTTGCTCGTCTGGCACCTAAGCGCTTGAGCTAGCATCTTTCTCTGTCCACTCTTGGCTCGATCGTCCTTGGGCGCTACGCTTGAAAACCGCGCTGCCGCAGGCAGCACCATTGTCGAGGGAGAATGTGCATGGACTGTCTGTTCTGCAAGATCATCAATCGCGAGATTCCTGCCGATATCGTCTATGAAGATGATGAGGTACTGGCATTCAATGACATCAGTCCTCAGGCGCCGACGCATGTGCTGATCATTCCCAAGCAGCACATCGCCACGCTGAACGACATTGAGGAATCCCAGTTGGCGACCATAGGCCGATTGCAATTTGTCGCTGCCAAACTGGCGCGTGAGCGTGGTTTTGCCGAGGATGGCTATCGTGTGGTGATGAACTGCAATGAAGATGGCGGCCAGACGGTCTATCATATTCATATGCACCTGATGGGTGGTCGCCGCTTCACATGGCCGGCTGGCTGAGCTGGCAAAGAGCAGGCGCCTGTACCGGTAGTTGACGGGCAGGTAGCGGCTAGCGATTAAAGCGTGCGGCACACAGGCGCATACCGGCGATGACACCTTGGTGTTATCGCCGGTTCTTTAATTATCGTGAGAAAAGATGTCTCTC
This sequence comes from Cobetia sp. L2A1, assembly GCF_009796845.1. Classification (NCBI taxonomy): domain Bacteria; kingdom Pseudomonadati; phylum Pseudomonadota; class Gammaproteobacteria; order Oceanospirillales; family Halomonadaceae; genus Cobetia; species Cobetia sp. L2A1. The sequence goes on from NZ_CP047025.1 coordinate 361,513, forward strand.
ACCCTTCCGGCGACATCCTGCCTCTTACCGTCAGTCGATGGCTTGCGTAAGATGAGGGCATTGCTTATATAGCGCAGGAGCTTCATATGCCGCACCCCGATGCTATTCAGACGCAGCGCCGTCACAGTCGCGCTGATCAGTTGATCCAGCAGTTTGATACCGTGCTGCGAACTCTCGTGCCTCACGCTGCCCAACCGTCCAGGCCATCACCCGCTGGTGATATCCGCGATGACGAGATCAGTGATGAAGAGCGTCAGCATGCTGCTGGCTTGATGCGGATCAATCACACGGGCGAGGTCTGTGCGCAGGCGCTGTATCAAGGGCAGGGCTTTACCGCTCGTCTGCCGGAGATCCGCAGTCAGATGGAGCTGGCAGCCCAAGAAGAGATTGATCATCTGGCATGGTGCGATGCACGCCTGGTCGAACTGGATGCCAACATTAGTCTGCTCAATCCGCTGTTCTACATGACGAGCTTTGCACTTGGTGCAGCAGCAGGCGCCATCAATGACAAGGTCAGCCTTGGCTTTGTCGCAGCGACCGAAGAGTTGGTAGGCGAGCACCTCTCGGCGCACCAGCAGACGCTGCCACAGGGCGATCAGCGCTCGCGTGCGGTACTGCGTCAGATGGAAATCGACGAAGCGCATCATGAGCAGTGGGCGCTGGAGGCCGGTGGTCATCGTTTCCCCGGCCCGCTCAAGAGTGCCATGCGGCTCATGTCAAAGGTGATGACAGCCAGTGTCTATCGGCTGTAGGCCATGCGGATGACATCGGTAAATCGCTGACATGAAGAAAGCCGCCCATGGGCGGCCTTCTTGCATCCGTGCGGTACCGCACTCGGGATAAAGTCAGGGGTAGAGGTTAATTCTTGACCTGATACTCGCCATCCAGGGTGGTAGCGTCGGTGCCATCTTCGCGGGTTTCGTTGCGTGAGTAGTTCTGTCGGCCATTGGCCTTGTCCTGGGCTTCCTGCATGCGCTGCTGCATTTCACTCATGCGCTTCTTCATGCGGCGACGAATGAAGGGCAGCATGATGATGCCGAGCACCATCATGACTAGCGCGGCAAACAGGCTGAAGACCATGAGGATGCTGCCGATGACCCAAGCTGCGACTAGCTTGAGCCCGGATAGGCCTTTGGAAGGGCGCTGATTGCCCGCATTGGCCTGCCACTGACGCGCATGGTTCCATAATGTGTTGTGTTGTTGACCTTGCATAGTGATTCTCCGCTATAGATGCCGGGCCGCTAGGCTGGGCAAGGATGATCCGATAGGTAAACGTGGATGGTCGGGGGTATCGGACCGGAATGGGGGACTGTTCAGACTCATGCATGTCTTGGCCATGCTGTCTGCTGTCTTATACTACCAGCATCGAAGCTAGTACCGTTGTCGTCAAGGCTGTTCGGCGTTGGTATGTTGGTTTGCCGCAGCGTCTGTCGTGGAACTTGCCGCGTTACCTGACACGTTCTCTACCCTGTCAGCCTTGATCATGATCTGTTTTTCGACTGCACTTGCCATTCATCTACCGGTAACCGGGATTGAGAGACAGCGTACTTGCCAGGCTGGTAGTACCACCCGGCAGTGGCATGTTCAGTGACATCTGCTGGGGCTGGCCCTGATGGTCCAAGCCTTTTATCAAGATACCATCAGCGTCGACTTCCACCGTCTGTATGCTTTTAATGCCGTCGCTTGCGGCAAAGTTCAAGGTCTCGCGCATATTGTCGCGATCAAGTGCGTTGTCATCTGTTGTGGGAGATGCCTTGCGAAGCGCCTCGCTGATGAGTTCTCCATCAGCAAGATTGATGGATAGCTCCATCTCCCAGCCACTTCTGCCCCATCCGGTGAATTGCACGTGATCATTGCCGATGTCCATGGCACTGAATTGCAGCATGCCCTGACGGCTGGCGTGCATCATCATCTGTGTCAGTAGCTCCGGCGCGAGCCCGGAAGACACGGTTGCAGTGCTGGCATTGCTTGAGGAGTCGTCGGAGAGCCATGTGGCATCATCGTAGGCACCATTTTTCTTGGCACCATGTTCCTTGACACTATTGCTGTCAGCGGTATCTGTCTGCGTCGTGTTGCCAGCGCCTGCCATGAGTCCCGATGCGTTCAATTGATGGCGGATCGGGAGGTCTTCGATGCCATTGGCATAGGCGGGAGTTGAGCCCAGCATCAGACCTAGTGCGCCAACGCCAAGCCCATGACGCAAGCCCTGTGAGGAACGCCCACCCAACCAGAAACTGGCGGCTCGCGATCGTGGGGCTGCCGGTTGTGCGGCTTTTGACCGAGCGGCATGTGATGCAGACAATGTGGACATGGACTCCTCCTCATGGATGGGTGAGCATGTCAGGCAGCATGGCAGAGGTGACCTTGCGCAAGACTGAGAGCTGAATTCATCTGAGGTTCATTGCGCCCTGTCAGTCTTTGCGTCATACGGGCGTGTTGTCATTGGCTATCCCTTCATCAGCCTTCCTGTCTCTCCGCTCGGTATCTCTTTTTCCGGCGCGCAGCATGCATAGCCGCATTCCTATAGGTCCTTCTCCATGCAGACTTTTCGCAAGGCACCTGATACCCGCAAGGTAGCGCGTTTGGGCCGGTTCTGGCAGCGGCGTAGCTGGTTGTGCGTCGGGCTGGGGGGCTTGCTGGTCGGTTCGCTGGCACTTCCGCAGATTGCGATGTGTGACAGTGAGCGCTGGCGAAGTCTGCATGATGAAGTGGCAGCCGGGCGCGTGATCTCGTTGTCTCAGCTACTCGACGGCCTTGAGCGTGACTGGCTGGGGCAAGTGGTCGAAGTGGAGCTGGACGAGAGTCATGGCGAGCTGATCTATGAGGTCGAGATGCTTGGTCCAGAGGGGCAGATGGCCAAGTTCACCGTGCGCGCTACCGATGGCAGTCTGCGCGAAGTCCGTGGTATCAACCTGGATGCCATGCGTCGTCATGCTCACGGTACGTTGTCCAATGACGATGATAGCCTTGGAAACGAGAGTGCCGGGTCACCCTGATGAGCGTTATGCTTAGTGATATTTCCTACGTTGAGCGTAGCAATGCTGCGTTGGCGTCAGGGCGCCGATTGTGTCAGGAGCTCGAAAGCTGATGAAAATATTGTTGGTTGAAGATGATATGCCGCTGGCAGAAGCGCTGATGGCGCGTCTGAGTGAAGCGGATGTGCTGGTCGAGCACGCTACCACCGGTGGTGATGCAGACTTTCTGGTACAGACCGAACGTTACGATGCGGTGGTACTGGATTTAGGCCTGCCGGACGGTGATGGCACCCGTTGGTTGGCGCAGTGGCGTGAGGCCGGCGTCGAAGTGCCGGTACTGGTGCTGACAGCGCGTGAGCGCTGGTCTGACAAGGCGGCGGGCTTCTCGGCCGGTGCTGATGACTATGTCACCAAGCCCTTCGAGACGGCTGAGGTGATTTTCCGCCTGCGTGCGCTAGTACGTCGCTCTCGCGGCCATGCGCATCCGGTACTCAAGCTGGGGGATCTGGCCTGTGATACCCATGGTGGTACCGTCAGCTTGGCCGGGCGCCCGGTCTCGCTAACGGCACAAGAAACTCGCCTGTTGATGCACCTGATGCATGCCGTACCTAGTGTGGTCAGCCGCTCTGAGTTGGTCGAGCACGTTTACGACCGAGACCACGAACCTGATTCCAATGTCATCGATGTACAGATCAGTCGCTTGCGTCGCAAGCTGGGTGCCGAGCGCATCGAAACCCTGCGTGGGCGTGGCTATCGCCTGCGCGATCCGGACGCTGAGTCGGAAGTGAAGGCATCACATGACAATGGCGATGACGCATGAAGCCATTATCAGTCGGCCGCCGATTACTCGGTGGCTCGCTGGTCATTGCATTGATTGTCATGCCACTGACCGGTCTTGGGCTGGCGTGGAGCTTCCGTGATGCCGTGACCACTGCCTTCGATCAGCGACTGTTATCGTTGTCGAAGGTGCTGATTGCAGCGATTCAGTTTGACCGTGAAAAAGGTCGTCCCGGGCTGACTCGCTCGCTGGGTGATCCGCGCTTTGATCAAGCCTATTCCGGTTGGTACTGGCAGATATCCGATCGCAACGGCAATGTGCTGACATCGCGCTCGCTGTGGGACCAGCGTCTTCCAGCGCTGGAAGACATGAGCAATGGTGTCGTGCAGAGTCGTGACCTCGAAGGGCCTCGTCATCAGGTGTTGCGCGTGATTGAGCGTGACATTCGCCTGCCTGGGCGTAATCAGCCACTGCACGTGATGGTCGCTGCCAGCCGTAGTGAGGTCGATGCTGAGGTCGCGCGCTTCGAGTGGTTGCTCGCGGGGGCACTGGTGGCGCTGGCGTCACTGCTGGCCTGTGGCTCTGCGGCGCAGATCAGCTGGGGTCTGGCGCCGCTCAGACGTTTGCGCTCACGCCTCAAGCGGGTGGCTGACGGCGAGGCGGAGCGTCTCGAGGAGACACGCCTGCCACCAGAGCTTGCCGAGTTGACGCGTGCCATCAATGCCGTGTTGGAGCGTGACCAGCGCCTCATCGAGCGTGGGCGTGCCGCCGCGGGAAATCTGGCACATGCCCTGAAGACGCCAGTCAGCGTACTCAAGGCGCAGTCCGAGCGCTTTGATGGAGATGACCGCGCACGTATCGATGCTGAGCTACGCCGAATTGATGAAGCGGTACGTCACCACCTGGCCCGCGCGAGTGCGGCTGGTGGCGCGCATCTGAGTGGGCGTATCAGCTTGCGTGACGCAGCAGGGCCGGTATTTGATGGCTTGGGTCGCCTCGCTGGCCGTCGCGGCATCACGCTTAGTCTGGCGCTTGAGGATGATGCCAGTGTGCGTGTTGATCCGCAGGACCTGCAGGAGATGGTCGGCAATCTGCTTGAGAACGCACTGCAGTGGGCACAGAAAGAAGTCCGAGTGAGCAGTGAGACTCGCGATGGCGGCGTGTTGTTGATCATCGAGGATGATGGCCCGGGCATGACGGATGAAGAGGGCTCAGAGGCTCTCGGCCGCGGGGCGCGCCTTGATGAAGGGCGTTCCGGCTCAGGGCTGGGTCTAGCGATCGTTGATGACCTGATGGCGCTATATGGCGGTGAGCTGTGCCTGATGCGCTCATCGCTGGGTGGCCTGGCGGCGAGGGTCTGGCTGCCCACGTCACCGCTAGTGGGAGCGCAGCCGACGACATGATGCATCATGGCTTTTCGCTATTGTTACCATTCCGATAGATAATTGGTGGCTATGTCAGTGGCGGCGTACTCTGAGATGGTCCGGCTGGCAGCCGGGCGGGCTTCGTTTCAAAGTCTTGTCGGCCGTGTCTTGCGGTGATGACAAACAGGCGCTCCTTCGGGAGCGCCTTTTTTTATACCTGCAGATCGTTACCGTAGAAGATCTTCCTTCTGCGAATGCTAACGATCACGCTCAGGATCGAATAGTCTGTCAGACAGGTGTCATGTGACACGTCGGGCGTCAGGAGGTGGTGATGAAGGACATGACTATGTGTGCTCAGCACGGCGATCTAGTGGGGCTGGCTGAGGCATTGGCTGAACCGCAAGCGCGGGAGCGCATCAATGACATCGACTATCGTGGCCGTTCACCACTGATGGTGGCAGTACAGGCCAATCAACCCGAAGCTGTTGCGGCGCTGCTGGCGGCGGGTGCTGACTGCGAGCAGGCAGATGCGCTGCATGACACACCGCTGTTGACGGCAGCAGCCTTGGGCCATCAGGGCTGTCTTGAGCGCCTATTGGCGCATGGTGCCCGGGCCACTGTGCTCAATCGTTTTTCCTCCACTGCACTGATGTCAGCGAGCGAGCGCGGTCATGGCGCAATTTGTGAGCTGCTGCTGGAGCAGACTTCCATTGATATTGATCACCAGAACAAGCTCGGCTGGACTGCACTGACCGAGGCGGTTTTGCTGGGCGATGGTGACATTGCCTATCAGCAGGTCGTGCAGCATCTGCTGGCTCATGGTGCTGACGTCAATCTGGCGGATGGTGAAGGGGTGACACCACTCGCGCATGCACGTTGGCGAAAGTTCGAGGTGGTGAGTGAAATGCTGGAAGCGGCCGGTGGGCAGGAGCGGGGTATTGCGCATGAGGTTCAGCCGCCGACGCCTCATCAAACGTGACGGTTGGTGGCCATGAGGAGCGTCGCATGATCGTGCCATGGGGACTGCTGATGATCGGTGTTGCCTTGCTGCTGCTGGGGGGGTATCGCTGGCAATATGCTCAGTCACTCGCCCGCGAAGGCGTGCAGGTGACGGGAGAGGTGATCAATCACGACCGCGCATTGAGCGTGGAGGGACGCGGGCGAATTCATCTACCCAAGGGTGGTGAACTCAGCGAGGATGAAGCGCTGGCGATGGCTGGCTTGCCACCGGGCGGGCGCTTCAATATCGAGGCCATTCAGTACGCTCCCGTGGTGCGCTACCAGGATGAGCGCGGCGGCTGGCATGAATACATCTCTCCTCTGGCGGTACCGTCACCGACCCCCGCTGTGGGGGAGAGTGTCGTGCTTACCTATCGGCGTAGCGCTCCGCATGAGGCGAGCCTCCCCAGTGCGCGTGGCTGGCTGATCGGTGTGCCGTTCGCACTGGGCGTGGCGCTGTGTCTGGTAGCGATTCGACTGTTGCTACGTAGCGATGGCGGATGAGCCGCTCTGACAATGACGGAGCGACTCGGCGTTACGGTGTCGGCATGCTGGTGCTGTGTTGGGGGCTGATTCTGGCCATGTTGGTGTGGTGGTTTCAGGGACAGCTTGAGGAGCGCAAGCACCCCAATGCCGCACTGGCAGGCCAGTCGCTTTCCGCGCAACAGCCCCTGACATTGACGCGAAATCGCGCTGGCCACTTCGTGGCACCTGGTGAGATCAATGGTGAGGCCGTGACCTTCCTGCTCGATACCGGCGCGACCTATGTGTCCGTCTCCGATGCGTTGGCCAAGCGTTTACACCTGACCAGAGGGCGAGAGGCCCGTTTCACGACCGCCAATGGTGTCAGTCATGGCGCCTTGACCATGCTGGAGGAGGTGAGTCTGTCGGGATTGACGAAGCGAGAGGTGCGAGGCGCCATCGTGCCAGGTATGCATGATGAGGTAGTGCTGCTGGGGATGAGCTTTCTGAGGTGCTTCGACATCACCATGCGTGGCCAGCAGATGCAGCTGACCCTGCCCTTACGCTAGCATCGCTGCTTGGTAGGGGCCTTAAATGAAAACGCCCCGCTCATGACATCATGTGCGGGGCGTTCTGCGTCATGCCAAGGAAATCTCAGTTGGCAGGATCAGTCCTTCTTCGGCGGCTCGACATGACCACCAAAGCCAAAGCGCATCGCGGACAATAGGCGATTGGCGTAGGTGTTTTCCTTGCGCGAGCTGAAGCGCGAGAACAAGGCGTTGGCCAGTACTGGCACGGCAACGCCTTGTTCGACGGCGGCATCGATGGTCCAGCGGCCTTCACCGCTGTCAGACACGGCGCCGCTGTAATGATCCAGACGCTCATCACCGGCCAGTGCCTGTGCGGTCAAGTCGAGCAACCAGGAAGACACGACGCTGCCGCGGCGCCAGACTTCGGCGATATCGGCCAGGTTGAGATCAAAACGCTGGTCTTCCGGCAGGTCGGCGGAGCCCTTGCTCTGCATCAGCTCGAAGCCTTCTGCATACGCCTGCATCAGACCGTACTCGATACCGTTGTGCACCATCTTGACGTAGTGACCGGCACCGACCGGGCCTGCGTGAATGTAGCCACGCTCAGCACGCTCGTCCGGCGCATTGCGGCCTTTGGTACGGTCCAGGTTGCCGTAACCCGGCGCCAAGGAGTCGAACAGCGGCTCGAGGTGGTCAAAAACGGCCTTCTCAGCACCGATCATCATGCAGTAGCCACGCTCCAGGCCCCACACACCGCCGGACGTGCCCACATCGACATAGTGCAGGCCCTTTTCTTTCAGGGTCGCGGCGCGGCGGAGGTCGTCCTTGTAGAAGGTGTTACCACCATCAATGATGGTGTCGCCCGCTTCCATGATGTCAGCCAATGCGGCGATGGTCTGCTCGGTGATCTCGCCAGAGGGCAGCATGACCCACACCGCGCGCGGTGCGTCGAGTTGCTCGACCAGCTGGGCGAGGCTTTCGACGTGAGTCGCGCCATCAGCCACAAGCGATTGAGCGATGGTAACGTCACGGTCGTGTGCGACGACGTCGTGGCCATTACGCATCAAGCGACGAGCGATGTTGCCGCCCATGCGGCCGAGTCCGATGATACCGAGTTGCATGTTCGTTCCTTTCACGAGAAGCCGGGGAGAGGCGGGACGGCGCGAAGCCTACCCTGTGCAGGCGCTGGACGCAAAAACGGGCCATATCAATGACATGGCCCGTTGAGGCGCTCAGTCGGTGCGCGCATTCACTTAATGCGCGAGCCGGTGAGTGGGGCGATCAGCGATCAATCCCAGCTCAGGGCGCCGCCAACCTGATATTCAGTGACGCGCGTTTCGAAGAAGTTCTTCTCCTTGCGCAGGTCGATGATCTCGGACATCCACGGGAACGGATTCTTGGCGCCCGGGAACTGCTCCTTGAGGCCCAGCTGTGCGAGGCGACGGTTGCAGATGAAGTGGAGATATTCTTCCATGATGGCGGCGTTCATGCCCAGTACGCCGCGCGGCATGGTGTCGCGTGCGTATTCGATCTCGAGCTGGGTGCCTTCGAGGATCATCTGGGTGACCTCGTCCTGGAACTCGGCAGTCCACAGCAGCGGATTCTCGACCTTGATCTGGTTGATCACGTCGATACCGAAGTTCAGGTGCATGGACTCGTCACGCAGGATGTACTGGAACTGCTCGGCGACGCCGGTCATCTTGTTGCGGCGACCCATGGACAGGATCTGGGAGAAGCCACAGTAGAAGAAGATGCCTTCGGTGACGGCGTAGAAGCCGATCAGGTTACGCAGGAATTCCTGATCCGTTTCGGTGGTGCCGGTCTGGAAGTCAGCGCGTCCGAGGGCCTGGGTGTGCTTGAGGCTCCAGGCGGACTTGCGTGCGACGGAATCCACTTCGCGATACATGTTGAAGACTTCGCCTTCGTCCATGCCCAGTGACTCGATGCAGTACTGGTAGGCGTGAGTGTGGATCGCTTCTTCGAAGGCCTGACGCAGCAGATACTGGCGGCATTCCGGATTGGTGATGTTCTTGTAGACGGCCAGTACCAAGTTGTTGGCGACCAGCGAGTCAGCGGTGGAGAAGTAACCCAGCGAGCGCATCACGATCAGACGCTCGTCGTCGGTCAGGCCGTCTTGGCTCTTCCACAACGCGATGTCCGCGTTCATGTTCACTTCCTGCGGCATCCAGTGATTCGCGGAGCCGTCGAGGTACTTCTGCCATGCCCAGTCGTACTTGAAAGGCACCAGTTGGTTGACGTCAGCACGCGCGTTGATCATGCGCTTCTCGTCAACATGAATGCGCTGGGCACCCATTTCCAGTTCTTCCAGCCCCTTGGCGATATCCAGCTCGTCCAGTGCCTTCTGGGCACGCGCGATACGGTCAGCGTCGCTGACCGCGTAGCCTTCGCTGTTCTCGACCGCGATCGGCGCTTCGGTCGGTGCCGGAGCAGCCGGTTTGGCGGCGGCAGGCTTTTCAGCGGTCGGGGTTTCGTCTTCGTGGAATTCGTCCCAGTTCAACATGTTGCGTTCCTCGTGTTCGTTGGTGGCCACGCGGGTGAACAGCGTGGCGCAAAAGCGTGAGCGGTGCGTTCTGCGACGCAGGCGCCATCGGGTCGCGTGTCTCCGTGTGATGCAAGGGAGGCAGGCCGAGAGGTGTCAGGAGGCGATGATAGTTAGTGACGGCACAGGACCGAGCAGGGCTCGGCCCTGGTAGGTAGCCGCAGACTGTCTCCGACACAGGGTCGTATCGGAGACAGCAAGTCATTCGCTTACTGGCAAGACTCGCAACCGAGTTCGTCGATGGTGCTGGCGGAGGGCGCACGCTGCCCGCTCTTGCCTTTCAGAAAATCTTCGATGCCACGCGGTTCTTGCGCCGCTGGTGCCGGTGCTGCCGGAGCAGGGACGGCCGGTGCTGTTGCCGTGTCGTTGCCAACAGCGTTGTGCTTGCTGCGGTCGACAGTGGATTTTTCCACGGAGGTCGCACCAAGAGCACGGAGGTAATAGGTGGTCTTGAGGCCACGGAACCATGCCATGCGGTAGGTCACGTCCAGCTTCTTGCCTGAGACGCCCTGGATGTACAGGTTCAGGGACTGCGCCTGATCGATCCACTTCTGACGACGTGAAGCCGCTTCGACGATCCACTTCGGTTCGACTTCAAAGGCGTTGGCATACAGCGTCTTGAGGTCTTGTGGGACACGTTCGATCGGCTGCACGCTGCCGTCGTAGTACTTGAGGTCATTGATCATGACTTCGTCCCACAGGCCGCGTGCCTTGAGGTCGTTGACCATGTAGGCATTGACCACCGTGAACTCGCCAGACAGGTTCGATTTGACGAACAGGTTCTGATACGTCGGCTCGATGGACTGTGAGACACCACAGATGTTGGAGATCGTCGCGGTCGGCGCGATCGCCATCACGTTGGAGTTACGCATGCCCTGGCTGCGAACCTTCTCACGGATGTAGTTCCAGTCCTGCGTCTGGCTCTCGTCCATCTCGATGTAGGCTTCGCCACGCTCCTGCTTGAGCTTCTCGATGGAATCGATCGGCAGAATGCCCTGGCTCCACAGTGAACCCTCGAAGCTCTCGTAACGACCACGTTCCGCTGCCAGATCACTGGAAGCTTCGATGGCGTGATAGCTGACCAGTTCCATCGATTCATCAGCGAAGGTCACGGCCGCTTCAGAGGCATAGGCGATCGACTGTGCGTAGAGCGCATCCTGGAAGCCCATGATGCCCAGGCCCACCGGGCGGTGACGCATGTTGGAACGACGCGCCTGCGGCACGGCGTAGTAGTTGATGTCGATGACGTTATCGAGCATGCGCACTGCCGTTCGAATCGACTTCTTCAGCTTGTCGCCGTCCAGCTTGCCGTCAATGACGTGCTGGGCCAGGTTGATTGAACCCAGGTTGCAGACCGCGATCTCTTCCTCAGACGTGTTGAGGGTGATCTCGGTGCACAGGTTGGACGAGTGAACGACACCGGCGTGCTGTTGCGGGCTACGGATGTTGCACGGATCCTTGAATGTGATCCACGGATGGCCGGTCTCGAACAGCATGGAGAGCATCTTGCGCCACAGATCACGTGCCTTGACGCGCTTGAACAGCTTCATCTGACCGACGCGGGTCATCTCCTCGTACTGCTCATAGCGGGTCTGGAAGGCCGCGCCGTAGAGGTCGTGGAGGTCTGGGCAGTCGGAGGGAGAGAACAGCGTCCAGTCGGTGTCATCGAAGACACGCTTCATGAACAGATCCGGCACCCAGTTGGCCGTGTTCATGTCATGGGTACGACGGCGGTCATCGCCGGTGTTCTTGCGCAGGTCGAGGAATTCCTCGACGTCCATGTGCCAGGTTTCCAGATAGGCACAGACGGCGCCCTTGCGCTTGCCACCCTGATTGACGGCCACGGCAGTGTCGTTGACCACTTTCAGGAAGGGAACGACGCCCTGAGACTTGCCGTTGGTGCCCTTGATGTAAGAGCCCAGCGCACGCACCGGTGTCCAGTCATTGCCGAGGCCGCCGGCCCATTTGGAGAGCATGGCGTTGTCGCGGATGGCGCCGTAGATGCCATCGAGAGCATCCGGCACGGTGGTCAGGTAGCAGCTGGACAGCTGGCTACGACGCGTCCCGGCGTTGAACAGTGTCGGGGTAGAAGCCATGTAGTCGAAGCTGGAGAGCAGCTCGTAGAACTCGATGGCACGGCCTTCGCGGTCTTCCTCGTTCAGGGACAGGCCCATCGCGACACGCATGAACATGACCTGCGGCAGTTCATAGCGCACGTCGTTCTGGTGCAGGAAGTAACGGTCATACAGGGTCTGCAGGCCGAGATAGGTGAACTGATTGTCACGCGAATGATCAATGGCCGCGCCGAGGCGCTCCAGATCATAGTCGGCCAGACGCACGTCCAGCTGATCGAAGGCGATGCCGCTCTCGATGTAGGCCTTGAAGGCGACCGGGTAGTGCTCTTTCATCTCACCGAAGGTTGCCTCGTCAGCCACCTTGAGGAAGCTAAGTGCTTCACGGCGCAGGTTGTCCTGCAGCAGGCGGGCGGTGACGTAGGTGTAGTTCGGATCCTTCTCGACCAGCGTACGCGCGGTCATCATCAGCGCAGTGGACACACCATCAATCGGCACGCCGTCGTACAGATTCTTCAGAGAGTCATCAACGATCTTCTGGGCATCGACGTTGGACAGCTCAGCACAGGCATCAAAGACCAGCGTCTCGATACGGCCGAGGTCCAACGGACGCACGGTGCCGTCGAGATGGGTGACATTGATGGTCGGATGCGGCTTGGCGATGCCGTCGTTCTGCGCGCTGCGGGCCCGAGCGTGCTCATCGCGATACAGGACGTAGGCACGGGCTGCCTTGTGCTCGCCAGAACGCATCAATGCCAGCTCAACCTGGTCTTGAATGTCTTCGATGTGCAGTGTGCCACCATCAGGCATGCGGCGCTGGAAGGCGTCAGTGATCTGGCTGGTCAGCTGCTGGATCATGTCGCGAATGCGCGAGCTGGACTCGACTTGATCGCCTTCCACGGCGATGAATGCCTTGGAGAGCGCGACGGAGATCTTGCTGGCGTCAAAGGCCGCAACATCGCCGGTGCGCTTGATGACGCGCAGGCGCTGGGGTGCAGTTAGATCGACTGCTGCCTGATCGGTGCTGGTAGTGGTGTCCATGACGCCTTCCTGTCGTATTAGGCTTTGCGAGGCGAAAATATCATCGTGCCTCGCAAACGGCCAAGTAGTGTGTTGTCTCTGCCCTGAATCGACCGCTTGGGCCTGGGACTTACCGCTGATAGTGGACCCGGAGGCACATTGCTCGGCGATATTTCATGCGCTGTTTAGTGCTTTCGGGTCTTGACAATTGTCGGCGTAGCCTGTGGGCGCTGACGTCGCCAAAACCCTACATATGGGGTGTTATCTGAATTTGGACACAAGATAGTGTTGTTTGTGGGGACGTGCAAGTGGATAACTTGTGGGTAACATGTGGTTGAAAATCCGGTCCCGTGGACAGGCGATGTCAAGACATTGAGTGTTAAATTTTATGCGCTTCATCAATCCACCTAGCGTCTGCTCCGCTGGCGCGTAAACGCGCAAATTGGCGTATCATTCGTGACAAATCACCCTGAAAAGGTTACGACGTGGCACAGGACAGTAACTGCTTGTGAGTTCCTGCCACGCGACCCAACGATGCGGATGGAATGCCCTTGGATACCAATGCGCAAGAACACGTACTGATTGTCGAAGATGACGAGCGTCTAGCAACACTGACGCGTGAGTATCTCGAAGCGAATAATTTTCGTGTCAGTGTTGAACATGACGGCGGACGGGCAGTCGACCTGATCATCAGTCTGCGCCCTGACCTCGTGATTCTCGACCTGATGCTGCCGGGCGAGGATGGGCTCTCCATCTGTCGCCGTGTTCGTCCGCAGTTCTCGGGTCCGATCCTGATGCTGACCGCGCGTACTGATGATATGGATCAGGTACTGGGGCTTGAGATGGGTGCTGATGATTATGTGCCCAAGCCCGTTCAGCCTCGTGTGCTGCTGGCGCGCATGCGCGCACTGCTGCGTCGTGCCGATGGTCCGGAAGCATCAGCAGGCGAGACCCGTCTGGTGTTCAATGATCTGGAAATCGACAACGCGACGCGTGAGGCGTGGCTGTCACGTGAGCGTATCGAGCTGACCAGCGCCGAATTCGATCTGCTGTGGCTGCTGTCATCCAATGCGGGTCGTGTACTGACGCGAGAAGAAATCTTCTCAGCGCTACGCGGCATCAAGTATGACGGCCAGGATCGCTCCATCGACGTGCGAGTCTCGCGTATTCGGCCGAAGATTGGCGATGACCCCAATCATCCTGTGCGGATCAAGACGGTGCGTAGCAAGGGATACCTGTTCGTCAAGGATCTCTGAGTTATGCGGCGTGCCCTGTCCGACAGCATTTTCCTGCGCGTCTACATGGCGTTGCTCCTGGCGCTGGTATTGACGTTAGGGGTTGCACTGGGTGGCTTCCAGCTGACCAACATGGTTCGGCTAGAGGCCTACCAGACTCATCTGGGTGCAGCACCGATGACGCTGCTGACTCAGCAGGTATCTACTACGCCTGAGGCGGAGCGGGGTGAGTTTCTCGCTCGTCTCTCCGGCGTGTTGGACGCGCGTCTTTTACTGGCACCTGCCGAGGTCTTTGATCTTGGCTGGTGGGAGCAACGACGCCTTGACGCTGGGCGGCCACTGGTCAGAGCGCATGCTGATACGGGCTGGCAGTTGTTGATGCAGGTGCCGGGCGAGCATCAAGTGCTGGAGCTTCGGCTGCTACATCTGGCCGAGCGTCAGTTGCGCGGCCTGATGGACTTGCTCCGCGATGCGTTACTCCCGCTAGCGCCTGAGCAACGTGCCGATATGCTGGCGGAGTTGCAGCAGGTCTCTGGCCTATCGTTTGCGCAGCTTCCGGATGTGCCAGACACCCTTGATGCCCAGCAGACCAGTCGTATCAATGCTGGTCGGGTAGTGCTCAATGTCGCCAACCATGGCCGGGCGATGGCACTTTATGCACGGCTGGGGAGCCAGACGCTGATTAAGGTCGGGCCGCTGCGTGGTTTCGAGACCACGCCTCCCGCGCTGATCGCGGCGATGGTGCTGGCCGTCATTACCTTGTTGGGGGGCGTCATCTATCTCGTCGTGAGATCGCTTGAAGCGCGTCTGACACGTTTGGAGAAGGCAGCGACACGCATCGCCGGGGGGTATCTCGATACGCGGGTACGTATTGAGTCCAATGACTTCCTGGGCCGACTTGGCATGGCCTTCAATGGCATGGCAGAGCGTGTGCAGGGGCTGTTGGGGGCTCAGCAAGACATGATTCGCGCTGTCTCTCATGAGTTGCGTACGCCGGTGGCGCGCATCCGCTTTGCGCTGCAGATGATCGAAGACATGGTCGACGACGACTTCGTGCTTCGACAGATAAAGGGTGCCGACGGTGACATCGAGGAGCTCGACAAGCTGATCGACGAGATTCTGACCTATGCGCGTCTCAACAATGCGGCAGGCATTCAGCTCAACATGACCCTGGTGGATTGCCGTGAGGTGGCAGAGCAGGTATGCGAGACACTGGCTCCACTGCATCCAGAGCTCTTGTTGAGTATTGAAGGTGAGTCATTCGAGGTAGAGGCGGAGGCACGCTATTTACAGCGAGCATTACAGAACCTTGTCTCCAATGCCTGCCGCCATGCTGATTCTCGTGTATTGGTGCGCATCACGAGTGACCCGCAAGTGATACGTCTCGATGTTGAAGATGACGGACCAGGTGTGGCCGAAGATGATCGCAAGAAGGTCTTCAAGCCCTTTGCGCGTTTGGATGATTCACGTACACGTGCCTCGGGTGGCTACGGCCTTGGGCTATCCATCGTTCAGAAAATCATGCACTCACACGGCGGCAGTGTCGTGGTAGATCACGGCAAGACGCTCAAGGGCGCGTGCTTCAGCCTGTTGTTGCCGCGCAAGTCGGGTAAGTTGGGGCGCGAGATGCCAGTAGTGCTCCCGCCGGTTCTACCCACCTTGGCTGATATAAAGGAGGACGCATGATGGACGCCTCAGTCCCGACGGCACGTTTGCATCCCGAGTTGATCGGTTCATGGCAGCTGCAACGTTTCTGGTATGCCTGGCCGGATGGCAAGGAACTTGAGCCCCTCGGCGCCTGCAAGGGGCAGCTGCATTACCTTGCCAATGGTTACATGAGCGTGCAGTTGGTGTCCTGTGAACGTCAGTCACTGGGTACCGCGCCGTCCGATGATCAGTTGGTAACAGCGTTCCGCAAGGGGTTTGCCTACTGCGGCCGTTGGCACTGGGATGCCGAAAGGGAAGAGGTTTGCCATCAGTTGTCGCTGGCGACTATCGCGGATTGGGATGATGTGACGCTCAATCGACGTGTCAGCTTCAAGGACGGCAGCCTGTTCCTGGGTACCGATGCCCCGAACCTTCAGCTGCCTGAAGGCGGCTTCCTGACCCGGTTGCAGTGGCAGCGATTACCGGGTCATTGAATTCATTCACAAGAAGGCTTGACGTCAGGGTAGGTTGAGGTGCATAGTAGCGTCTGTTGGATAGCAAGACGCACCACTCAGTCGCCTGCGCAGTTCGGTTTCACGCCTTGAGCGCGCCGAAATGCCTCGCTGATTTGATGCATGGTTTTGCTTTGCCCACGCTCTTCGGGTAACGCCCGTTTAAATTAAACATGCTCATCAGAGAGGATATTTCTCATGGCTACCGGTACAGTTAAGTGGTTCAACGACGCTAAAGGTTTTGGTTTCATCGCTCCGGCTGACGGCGGTGACGACCTGTTCGTTCACTTCTCCGAAGTTCAAGCAGATGGCTTCAAGACTTTGCAGGACGGCCAACAGGTCTCCTTCGACGTCACCCAAGGCCAGAAAGGCCTGCAGGCAGCCAACGTCAAGGCTGTCGACTGATTATCACTCAATGCGGAGTTCTCTCCGTGTGAGATGATAGATGTCAAAACCGCCCCAGCTTATGCTGGGGCGGTTTTTTTGTGTCTATTGAAAAAGACTCCTGGTAAATGGGTTGGAGTAGCATCATGCCGTCTAGCGGACATCAAAAAGCCCGCCATGCCACGTAGTCATTACGGGCATGGCGGGCTTTTTCAGAACGGTTGATTTTGATCTCGACCTGCAAGGTATCAGGCAGGCTTCACGCCGTTAAGCACCTCGAAGGAGGTCTCGCGGGCAGTACGCAGAAAGTCATCCATCCACGGGGTACCTAGTAGATCTTCTCTGACAGCGGCATAGAGCGTTGCCCAGATACCATCACCCAGCGATAGCCCTCGTACGTAGTCACGCGACAGATATTCGGTCAGTGCCCAGTTGGGCAGCGCCGTGACACCACGACCGCTGGCGACGAGTTGCATCATCATTACGGTCATCTCGGCGGTGCGTATCTCGCGCGGAGAAACGTTGGCGGGTTCCAGGAACTGGGTGAAGACGTCGAGTCGGTCGTGCTCGACCGGGTAGATGATCAACACTTCATCGCGCAGGTCTTCAGGTGCAACATGCCCCTTGACCGCCAACGCATGCTGTCGGGCGACGGCCAGCATGACCTCGTAGCGGAATAGCGGGATGTAGCGAATGCCGGTCATTTCCACTGGGTCTGCAGTGATGACCAGGTCCAGCTGTTCGCGGCCCAGCGCATTCAGTGGTGCAAAGCTGTGGCCCGAAGGAATGTCGACTTCAATTTCTGGCCAATGGTCTCGAAAGCGATCCACAGTCGGCATCAGCCACTGGAAGCAGCTATGACATTCGATGGCCATATGCAGGCGGCCTTGCTCACTGCCGACCATGCGTGCGATATCACGCTCCGCCATGCGAAATTGCGGCAGAACTTGCTCTGCCAGTGATAGCAGTCGTTGACCTGCACGAGTGAATTCTACCGGCCGCGTCTTGCGTACGAACAGTAGTGTGCCGAGCCGTTCCTCAAGATCTTTCAGCTGATGCGAGAGAGCAGACTGGGTGAGGTGGATGCGCTCGGCAGCCTCGACCAGCGAGCCGGCGTCGCGTAAAGCCAGCAGAGTACGGAGATGGCGCAATTCAAGCATGATGAGTGCAGCTCATGTTTATGATTGGATTAGTTAGTTTTATTCAATTTTTGGCGGAAGCGCGACTGAGGTCAATCGCTTAAGTGCATTAGTGCTGAAAAGGCGGACAAGGAAGCCATTCTGGACATGGATGATGCCGCCCAAGGCCGCTGCTGCTGGAGCACACCCATGACACTGTCTCACACTCTTGGCTATCCGCGTATCGGTGCTGACCCTGAGCTCAAGAAAGCCGTCGAAGCTTATTGGAGAGGTGGTGCTGATCGCGACTTCGTTACCGTCGGCGACTTTGCTTGCTACGAACAGGTAGTGAATGTCACTACGCCAGGTCTGCTTCACGCTGTTGGAGCTTCTTGCTACGCGGGATGTCGAGTGGATATAGCTGGTTGAACCAGCTCTGGCGCAGGGCTTGCCAACCGAATGGCAGCAAGCCTATGAGCCTGCATGTCACCGGCTGCAATCTACCAGGGTGAAGCTGATGAGGGTGATGTAGGGAAGGTCTCTACAACGATATCGTGCACGACTAACGTGGTCCCGTGAGTGCCCTGTCTGCCTCTCTTGTAAGGCTAACTCGCAATTGTCTGATTCGGCAGGCCCACAAGGCGTGCGGGTCTTGGTAGACTTTCTACAAGACGCGCCAGGACGGTGTCGTCATCTCCGCCTTCGAGTCCAGGCGTGGCGTACTCCGTTTCAAGGAGTCATGCGCTTCATTCTGCACTCAGGTACGCCCAGGGAGGGCTCATGTCCCGTCAGCGCTATCATTTTTTTGTTGCTGCACCTGTTTCCCGTAGCGTTGCTGCGCATGCTCGCTCTCAGCTGAGTGCGACAGCACCTTTTGCGCTAGCGGGTATTGCCTTGATACTGACGGGCTGTACCTCGTTACCTTGGAGTCACGATACTGCAAATATCTCAGGTGACAGCACGATGCCACTTGAGGTGCCAGCACCGACGAAAGAGCCACAGCCGGTCGTCCGCAAGTCAGCTGGATCATCTGTGCCGCCGGCCCCCAGTGCCGAAGATCTCGGGCGAGCACCTGCAGTTACGTTGCCCTCAACCTTTCTGCCACCCGTAAACGCACAGGAATATCAGGTCTGGCGCTGCACTCCCGCGCAGGATCTGCTGATGGCGTTCAGTCAAGAGAAGGCTGCGCAGGAGGGGGCCAAAGTGTCCCATGACTGGTTGCGTCTGTGGTCTCGGCAGCATGCCTACACGCTGGGGCGGGTCGTCAGTGCCTCGGGTGCGCGCTATCAAGCCGGTGCTGTGGCAGGAAGCGTGGCGAAAGACAGCACTGCCAGCGTAAGTGCTGCCGCAGAGAATGCCGGGAAAGTACCAGCGGCAGCAGCAGAGCATGTAGTGGAGAGCGACGCAGGGAAGGGCGGAGAAGAGGGGCTTGAAGTCTGGTTCAAGGGTATGCAAGCCACGCTGCTTAATGCTCGCGGTAGGCTGGAGTGCATACGGGATGATCGTCGTGTGATCAGTCCGATGGCCAGTGAACCGTTGTTGGTGACGCAGGGCAATGAGCCCGGTTGGCAGGTCAGTCTGGATGACGCGCACAATCTACTGACGTTGACGGCTTCTGCTGGTCTACTGACATTGTCAGATGATGGCAGCTCAGTGGCTCCATCCGCAGATACCTCAGGGAAGGTTTCCGTCGTACATTCCAATGCGCTTGTGGATGACTCAGTCGCGGATGCAATCCCTGATGTCATCGCTCCGGCGGCGACAGTGGTGACGTTACCTTATCGTGTAGAAAAAGATGGCAATGGTGGGCGAGTGTTCAAGGCCGTATTGCCAAAGTCAGCAGGTAATGTGAAGCGCCTGCAGCTTTCGGTTGCACCGGGTGCTTGCTTTGATTCCATGCAGGGCGCGCCTTACCCTCTCACGGCAAGTCTGGCGCTGGATGGCCGTACACTGGATGGATGTGGCGAGGCGTTTCGTTATTGAGTTAGTGGCCGGTTCATTCGTTTTTATCATGTTATGTACGCAATAATTTTCGCTTTTCGTACGAATTAATTCTTTTATGATGATCGCATCATTCGTGCGAGTGTTAGAAGACTCTGGTCGCTCGCATTCACTGGCGCATCATGATTTGATCGCGTGCTACGTGCAGGCGAGACCTTTAGCTACATGCCGCAAGGGCCGGTTGGTCTGCTTCGTGGATACGCTGTAAATACTGTAATTACTCCTGAGCCACATCTGCTACACACAACAACGCCGCCCTCTGGGGCGGCGTTGTTGTGTGTAGCAGCGATGTATATGGCAGGCAGGCATCGGTGTGATGGCAGGTAGGTGTTCACGTCGTCTCGTCGATGACCTCCAGCGCCCCCTTGAGGCGAGCACGCAATTCCTCCAGCGGTGGCGGAGTATCACTGGTAGGCCAGCCCGCCGTCAGTATCACGCCATCGGCAACATAATCACTGCCTTCCACCGGTACCTCGTAACCAGTCAGCCAGTGACGTACGTCGGCCTCAAGAGCAAAGCCGATCTTGAGGCGGCGTGGGGTGCGTGGTGTAAAGGTAGCGGTTGGCAGTTGCTCAAGTCCCTCGAGTACCGCGCGGCTATAGGCGCGTGCCAAGCCGCCGGTGCCGAGCTTGATGCCGCCAAAGTAGCGAATTACCACACACGCCACCTGCCCAACCCCACTGCCTTCAAGCACCTGATACATCGGTCGGCCTGCCGTACCGCCAGGCTCACCATCATCGGAAAAGCCGATCGCATTCTGTTCATTCGGTGCACCGGCAATGAAGGCAGTACAGTGATGGCGCGCATTGGGATGTACGAGACGCGCCTGTGCCAACAATCGGGCCATGCCGTCAGGAGTGGGGGCAAGCGCGAGCCAGGCGATGAAGCGGCTCTTCTCGATTTCGATGCTATGTTCGTGATGCGCCTCGGGCGCCAATGCAGGTATCAGATAGCTCATCGCGCCATCTTACCTCAGCCAGCCGTGGGCTGGGCGGCGTTCGCTGTCCGAGCGGCACTTGTGGCTGCGCTCTTGATGCATGACATCAATGGGTGACGGCAGCATTGCCGCGCACGACGCCCATCACCATGCCGAGCACTTCAATATCCGCATTCTTGAGATAGATGGGGGCCATGCTGTCGTTGGCCGGTTGCAGGCGGACACCGGTTTTCTCGATATACAGCTTTTTCAGCGTAACTTCCTGCTGGTTGATCATGACCACGGCCGTTTCGCCATTCTCGGCACTTTCACTGCGCTCGATGATGATGATGTCGCCATCATGGATGTTGCAATTGATCATCGAATGACCACGCACGCGCAGGGCGTAGGTGTTACGGCGCACCATGCGTGATGGTACGGAAACAGTGCCACAATCGGCGATAGCTTCAATGGGTACACCGGCAGTGATGTTGCCCAGTAGCGGAATCTCCATCAGCTGGCAGGCGTCGATTTCTTCCCAGGCTGCATCATTGAGCGGCAGATTATGAAGACGCTGAAGGTAGTGCGGAGCATGAAGTGGTGACATGAGCTATCCCCTGGTGCCATGCGGTCGGTGCGGTATGCGCGTCGACCTGAGGTGCAGCGTGGAGGGTCGTCAGGCTAAGTTCATCTGTGGCCTGCTAGGCTCTGCGAGCATGATGACAGCGCGATGGAGCCGACCCGATCAGTCTGCTGCCTGCGACCTGGCAGGCATGCGATGCAAACACTGTATGGATACTGTTTTTGTATACAGTGATTGCATCATAGCAAGCTCTCGCGGTGAGGCAATAGGGAAGAATGTCGGGGGTGATATTTAGCCAAGGGTGTGTCGTGTGAACTTTCATCAGTTTTAACTAATGTTTTAGGCAGATCATTGACGCCATCCTGAGCGAGCACTGCTGTCAACTCTTGCGGTACGTGGTGAGAAAAAGTGTAGTGTGCTCATGCTGAAGAAGCACATCGGTGGTCAGCACTGATCTCAGCTCGTAGAATGGCGGCCGGTGATCGACATGCGTTCATCACCTTCGCTGTACTCCGTCACTGTCGTCGTGCTCCGCGACTGGCCAGCATCGGGATTCCGAGATGTCCGTTCAGCCTGCTACTGATGCAATGCCTGTTACGCCGCCCCTGTTGGCGGTGGAGGCGTTGAGCTGTGAGCGTGATGAGCGCTGGTTGTTTCGGGAACTTGATTTCATGCTGGCCAGCGGGGATATCCTGCAGATCGAGGGGCCTAACGGCAGTGGCAAGACCACGTTGCTCAAGATTCTGTCGGGTCAGTTCAGCGACCATGAGGGCGAGGTGTACTGGCGAGGGCAGCGTCTGTCTCGCGTACGTAGCGATTTTTTGGGTTCACTGCTTTATCTGGGCCATCAGCCCGGCATCAAAGGGGCGCTGACGGCACTTGAGAACCTGGCCTGGTATCAGGCGTTAGGGGGAGTCGTCAGCGGTGACCCGCAGGAGGATTCGTGGTCAGCACTGGCGGCAGTCGGTCTTGAAGGCTTTGAGGATGTACCGGCCCAGCAGCTTTCCGCTGGTCAGCAGCGGCGCATCGCGCTCGCGCGCTTACACCTCACGCCACGGCGCTTGTGGGTGCTCGATGAACCCTTTACGGCGATAGATACGCAAGGCGTCGAAGCATTGGAGCAGTTACTGCTGGCGCATGCTGAACGTGGCGGCAGCGTGGTGATGACTACCCACCACCGCTTCTCGGATCCGTCGCGATTGCGGCGGGTACAGCTCGGTACCCAAGGCGATGGCAACGGGCAAGCGCTTGATGAGGGGGCTGCATGAAGCGCGAGCTACTGACACCGCTGACGGACAGTGCGCCTGTCTCAGCCTCATTGGGTGCGGCATTGGCGGCGACGCTCAAGCGCGACCTCCGCCAGGCATTACGCCGGCGCAGTGAACTGATCAACCCGCTGGCTTTCTTTGCGTTGGTCATCACGCTGTTTCCGCTGGGTATTTCGCCGGACAAGGCATTGCTGGCGACGTTGGCGCCGGGATTGGTATGGGTGGCGGCGTTGTTGGCCACCTTGCTGTCTCTCGACGGGATGTTCCGGCAGGACCTCGATGACGGCAGTCTTGAGCAGTTATTGTTGACGCCACAGCCGCTGGCGCTGCTGGTGCTGGCCAAGGTGGCTGGACACTGGTTGCTGACCGGGCTGCCGTTGGCCCTGATGGCGCCGTTGCTAGGTGTGATGCTGGGGCTGCCGAGTGCCGCTTTCGGCGTGCTGATGGCGTCACTGGCGCTGGGGAGCCTGAGCCTGTCGTTGATCGGTGCGATCGGTGCAGCGTTGACGGTGGGATTGCGTCGCGGAGGTGTGTTGCTGTCACTAATCATCCTGCCGCTGTATATCCCGGTACTGATCTTTGGTGCGGGGGCGGTACAAAGCGCCGCCGCAGGTATGCCCAGTCTTCCACATCTGGCCATTCTGGGCGCCATGTTGGCATTAGCTCTAACACTTGCGCCGCTGGCGATTGCTGCTGGTCTGCGCTTGAGCATCAATGGGTGAACTGATGCGATCACTCGATTTCAATGCGACACGTGACCTTGCGTCACGTATCGGCAAGAACCCTGACATGAGGTCCGCGTGAACGTCGAATCCGACTCTCATCAATCCCCGCGCGCTGCGCCTTCGCGCCCAGTGCGCCCCCGCAAGGGCGGCTTGTGGCCGTGGCTGCACCGCATGAGCACGCCCGCGATCTTCTACACGATGAGTGCACGGTGGTTGCCGTGGCTGTGGGCGCTGGCGATCATCCTGCTGTTCATCGGCAGTGTCTGGGGGCTGGCCTTCGCTCCCGCGGACTACCAGCAGGGCAACAGCTTCCGCATCATCTATGTGCATGTGCCGGCGGCCATTCTCGCCCAGTCGTGCTTCATGTTGCTGGCGGCCTGCGCGGTGATCTTTCTGGTCTGGAAGATCAAGCTGGCGGATATGGTCGCCACTGCCGCCGCGCCTATCGGTGCGTTGATGACCGCGTTGGCGTTGTTCTCCGGCTCAGTGTGGGGGATTCCTACCTGGGGTACCTGGTGGATCTGGGATGCCCGTCTGACCTCGATGCTGATCCAGCTCTTTCTCTATCTGGGCGTGATCGTATTGCGCGGTGCCTTCGCCAGTCGTGACAGCGGCTCACGCGCCGCTTCGATTCTGGCGCTGGTGGGCATGGTCAATATTCCCATCATCAAGTATTCGGTGGACTGGTGGAGCACACTGCATCAGCCTGCCACCTTCTCGTTGAGCGAAGCGCCGCCGATGCCAGCCAGCATGTGGATCCCCTTGTTGATGATGGTCATCGGCTTCTATGTCTGCTTTACGGCACTGGTAGTGATGCGCGCGCGGGTCGAGATCCTGAGGCGTGAAAACGGCAAGCAATGGGTGCGTACACTGTTGGGTGTCGTGACGACACCAGCCAATGACGGGAGACGTTGAACGATGGCCTTTGCGAGTGTTGCCGATTTCTTCGCCATGGGTGGTCATGCGGTGTATGTGTGGTCGGCCTGGGGGATGACTGCCGCAGGTCTGATCGGTCTGGTGATCTCCACACGACTGTCCCGTCGTGGTGTAGAAGCTGATATTCGTCGTCGCATGCGTCGTGAGACTGCCCACCGCTGATGCCTTTTCGCCCTCCCGCTGACGGTCAGTTGGCGGGAGGTGTCTACCTCCTGTTTTCCTTGCCTGTCCCTTGCCCTGATTGAGCCCTGACCCATGAATCCCAAACGCAAGCAGCGCCTGTATATCGTGACTGCCGTCGTGCTGCTAGCCGCTCTCGCGGTGGGCCTGACGCTTTATGCCCTGCGCGCCAATATCAATGCGTTCTACACGCCAACCCAGATTGCGAGTGGCGAAGCGCCCGAGGGGCGCCAGATTCGTGCCGGCGGTATGGTGCGCGAAGGTAGCGTGAGCCGCGACAACGAGACGCTGGATGTCATCTTTACCGTCACCGATTTCCATCGTGATGTGACGGTGCACTATCAAGGCATTCTGCCGGACCTGTTCCGTGAAGGGCAGGGCGTGGTGGTGATGGGCACCTTCGATGGTGAGCATCTCGAGGCCAGCGAAGTGTTGGCCAAGCATGATGAGAAGTACATGCCCCCCGAGGTCTCGGATGCCCTCAAGGCCTCTGGGCGTAACATGCTTGGCGAGAAGGCCGAGGAAAAGACACTGCAGGAGACGCCGTGATGCTGACGAAGCTATTGCCGGAAATCGGGCACTTCGCGCTGATTCTGGCGGCCTGCCTGTCCTGTGTGCAGGCGGTAGTACCACTGGCCGGCGCTGCCACACGACGCCCGCTATGGATGAGCTACGCCCAGCCGATGGCGTGGGGGCAGTTCCTGTTCGTGATGATTGCGTACGCCTGCCTGACCGCGGGGTTCATGCTCGATGATTTCAGCGTCGCCTACATTGCCAATAACTCGAACAGTCAGCTGCCGTGGTACTTCAAGTTCAGTGCGGTGTGGGGCAGTCATGAGGGGTCGGTGCTGCTATGGAGCCTGATTCTGGCTGGCTGGGGCTTCGCCGTCTCATTGGGGGCGCGCCACCTACCGCGTGACATGCTGGCCCGCGTGCTGGGCATCATGGGGCTGATCTCGACAGGTTTCCTGGCGTTCATTCTGCTGACCTCCAATCCTTTTGCGCGCCTGCTGCCGGACATGCCCACCGATGGCGCGGATTTGAATCCGCTGTTGCAGGACATCGGACTGATCATCCATCCGCCGATGCTCTACATGGGTTATGTCGGTTTCTCTGTCGCATTCTCCTTCGCGATGGCGGCCTTGCTGGGTGGGCGCCTTGATGCCGCCTGGGCGCGCTGGGCGCGGCCCTGGACCAACATCGCCTGGGCGTTCCTGACAGTCGGGATCGCACTGGGTAGCTGGTGGGCCTATTACGAGCTTGGCTGGGGCGGTTGGTGGTTCTGGGACCCGGTCGAGAATGCCTCCTTGATGCCGTGGTTGGCCGGTACTGCACTGATTCACTCGTTGGCGGTCACCGAGAAGCGTGGCGCGTTCAAGAGCTGGACGGTGCTGCTGTCGATCTTCGCTTTCTCACTGTCACTGCTGGGCACCTTCCTGGTGCGTTCCGGCGTGTTGACCTCGGTGCATGCCTTTGCCAGTGATCCGGATCGCGGGCTGTTCATCCTCGTGCTGCTTGGCATCACCGTCGGTGGTTCGTTGCTGCTGTTTGCGCTACGTGCGCCACGCGTGCGCTCGACGCTAGGGTTCCATTGGCTGTCGCGGGATGCCTTCTTGCTGGTCAACAACCTGATCCTGTTGGTGATGATGGTGACCGTACTGCTCGGCACTCTCTATCCGCTGGTATTGGACTCGATGAATCTGGGCAAGATCTCGGTGGGCCCGCCGTACTTCAATGCGCTGTTCGTCCCGCTGACCACGCTATTGTGTGCCTTCATGGGCCTTGGACCTTCTTCGCGCTGGAAGCAGATGCAGGGCCGCGAGATCTTCCGTCGCCTGGCACTGTCAGGGGTTGCCGCGCTGTTGATTGGCGGTTTGCTGCCGCTCACGCTGGATATCGCATGGAGTGCCTCGGTCGCGCTGGGCCTGGTGATCGCGCTGTGGGTCGTGCTGCCACTGCTGCGTGATCTGTGGGACAAGAGTGACTCGAAGGCCGGTCGTCTGGCAGGCCTCAAACGGCTCACACCCAGCTATTGGGGGATGCAGCTGGCGCACCTGGGGATAGCGGTGACTATCGTCGGCGTGACGCTGGTCTCCAATACCGAGGTCGCTGAAAACGTTCGCATGACGCAGGGCAAGGTGGTCACGGTGGGCGGCTATGAGTTCAACATGACGGCGCTGGGGGAATATCGTGGCCCCAATTACCTGGCCAATCGTGCCACGGTAGAGGTAAGTCGTGAGGGCGAACTTGTCACTGTGTTGCACCCCGAGAAGCGTCTGTTTCTGGCGAGTGGCATGCCGATGACCGAAACCGCGTTGGATGCCGGCTTCACGCGTGACCTTTACGTCGCCATGGGCGAGAAGCTTGACGATGGCAGTTGGGCGGTGCGGATTCAGGTCAAGCCTTTCGTGCGCTGGCTGTGGCTGGGGGCGTTGCTGATGGGCGCGGGTGGTGTGATTGCGGTGCTGGATCGCCGCTACCGCCGTCGAGTTGATCCGCGGCCGACATCGCTCACGATCGATCGGGAGGTGTCCGCATGAGCGTGCGTCGTCTAGTGCTCTTCGTGCCGCTACTGATTGTGGTGGGATTGGGTGCCTTTCTTTATCAGCGCCTCGATGATGACCCCTATGCGCGTGATTCCGCCTTGTTGTCGCGTGACTTCCCAGCCTTCACGCTGAGTACGTTGAGTGATCCCGAGGCGCGTGTCAGCGAGTCATTGCTCAAGGGGCAGGTCAGTCTCATCAACGTGTGGGGCGAGTGGTGCCCAACCTGCAAGCATGAGATGCCGCAGCTGCTGGATCTGGCGGATCGCGGCGTGCGCATGATCGGCGTGGACTACAAGGACACGCGCGACAAGGGCCATGCCTTCCTTGAGGAATTCGGCAATCCCTTCGAGGTCAACGTATTCGACCCCGATGGCACGCTGGGCTTTGATCTGGGTGTTTACGGCGCCCCCGAAACCTTTCTTGTCGATGCAGAGGGCGTGATTCGCTATCACCACACCGGCTATATCCGTCCAGAAGATGTGCGCGATGTCATTATGCCGACGCTGGCGCGAATCGGGACACCGCAGGCAGCCGGTGACAGCTCTGGCAAGGGAGAGGGGGAATGAATCCCATGAGACGCATGTGCGCGACCTTCGGTATACCGTTTGTTCAGACGCTGATTGTACTGCTGTTTCTATCATGGCTGGCGGCCGGGAAGGCACAGGCCGCCATCGAGATGCATCAGTTCAACAATCCGGTGCTGCAGAAGCGCTACGACAGTCTGACGGCGGCACTGCGCTGCCCCAAATGTCAGAACCAGGCAATCGGCGACTCAGATTCGCCCATCGCTGGCGACATGCGTCAGAACGTGGCGGACTTGCTCAATGATGGGCGCAGCGACAGTGAGATCCAGAATTTCATGGTCGATCGCTTCGGCGAGTACGTGCTGTATAACCCGCGCCTCGATGGCCGAACCTGGCTGTTGTGGGGCGGGCCGGCCGTATTGATCCTGCTCGGGCTTGGCTGCGTGGCACTGATCGTACGTGCCAGGCGCCGTGCAAGTGTGCGTGCGCTTGACCCTGACGAACAGGCCAGAATCTCTGCACTGCTGAAGGCCCATGGTCGCCCTCGAAACGGTAAGGAATCTTCATGACGCTGCTATGGCTGGCGATTGGCCTTTTATTGATCCCTGCCGCCTGGTTACTGCTGTTACCACTACGGCGCGCGCGCAGTACCTACGAGGCTCAGCAGGCGTTTGAGAGCAACGACGGCCTCGAAGCCGAAAACGTACGCGTCTATCAGAGCCGCGTCGCGTCGTTGGAGCGGGGTCACGCACGCGGTGATCTGGATGATGTCGCGTTAGCTGATGGACGTGTCGAGCTGGAGCGCAGCCTGCTGGAAGATGCCGCCGCCGCTCGACGTTCACCGCTAAGGAGCTCGGCAAGTGGTCGCGTGTTGGTGCCGCTGATGCTGGTAGTGATGGTGATTGGCTCGCTGCTCTGGTATCAGCGAGAGGGCGCCAGTGGTGATCTGGCGCTGACGGCCGCCATTGAAGCGACACCGATTCACAATGCTGCCAGCTTCAAGGCACGCATCAGCCGTCTGCATGCTGAAGCCGCGGCACAGCCAGACAACGCCAAGGTCTGGATGGCGCTATTTCCGCTCTACCGTGATGCCGGTCAGCTTGACGAGGCCATGCAGGCGCTTGATGAGCTGATTCGCCTTGAGGGGCGTGCACCGGCGCTTTTGGCGCAGATGGCACAGCTCAAGTTCTTTGCCGCTCAGCGTACGCTGACGGACGAGGTACAGGCGCTGGTGGATGAGGTGTTGGCCACTGACTCGCGTCAGCCGACAGTGTTGGGGTTGCTCGGTATCGATGCATTCGATCATTCCCGCTATGAGCAGGCCATCGATTACTGGCGCAAGGCGATCGCAGGCATGGAGAATCCAGGGGCTGCCAAGGCGCTTCGTGAGGGGATCAGTGCGGCACGCGCCCGCATGGCGAAGGCTGGCGAGGTGGATGCCTCGGTCGCCTTGAGTGAGTCGGTATCAGGCGAGGCGAGTGCCAACGACAGCACCAATGACAGTGCCAAGACCGTTGATGCCGCGCAGCTGACACTGACCGTTACCCTGGCACCTGCACTCAAGGCATCATTGGCAGGAAATCTCGGGGCGACGCTGTTCATCGTCGCGCGGGACAGTGCCGGCAAGTTGCCGCCACTGGCGGTCGTGCGTACCACGGCGGATCAGTTGCCACTCACCGTCACGCTGTCAGATGATAATGCCATGGCGCCGATGGCACGTCTGTCGATGGCTGACGAGGTGAATCTCGTCGCCCGTATCTCTGCCTCTGGCGCACCAGCCGCTCAGGCGGGTGACCTCGAGGGTCGGCTGTCCGATGTGACGGTCACGCGTGGCGATGCGGCTGCCGAAACGCCATTGGCTCTGCATATCGATCATGTGGTGGGTGCCTCGGCTGCCACTCCGTAGGTGATAGGCTGGGCGGCGCGCAGTGTATTGTCTTGCTGCAGCTTATTGTTCGCGTCTTGAATCACGCCTCGGCCCGCCGTGTGGATGACACGCTGCGGGCCGTCGTGGTTGGGGCCACCGCCGCTTTTGGGTAGACTGCGCGCTGGTTTTTCAAAATTACCTTCGTCAGACCCTTTTTTCATGCTTTAGACCTCAAGGACGCGCCAGGCGCAATGCGGCTCAAATCGATCAAGCTGGTCGGCTTCAAATCTTTTGTCGATCCAGTCACCGTGCCCTTCGACAGCAACATGACGGCGATACTCGGCCCCAACGGCTGCGGTAAATCGAACGTCATCGATGCCGTGCGCTGGGTCATGGGTGAGTCCAGTGCCAAGAACCTGCGCGGTGAGTCGATGACGGATGTCATCTTCAATGGCTCTACCGGTCGCAAACCGGTCGGTCAGGCCTCCGTCGAGCTGACCTTCGACAACGCTGACGGTAGTCTCGGTGGCGCCTGGTCCGAGTACGCCGAGATATCCGTCAAGCGTCTGGTGACGCGTGACTCTCAATCCGGCTACTTCCTCAATGGCCAGAAGTGCCGTCGCCGTGATATCGCCGATGTTTTCCTCGGTACCGGACTTGGCCCGCGTTCCTACTCCATTATAGGGCAGGGCATGATCTCGCAGCTGATCGAGGCCCGCCCCGATGACTTGCGCGGTACCCTTGAGGAAGCGGCCGGCATCTCCAAGTACAAGGAGCGCCGCCGCGAGACCGAAAGTCGCATGAAGCGCACCCAGGAAAACATGGAGCGCCTCGATGACCTGCGTGAGGAACTCGACAAGCAGCTCGAACGTCTCAAGCGTCAGGCGGAAGCGGCGCGGCGCTATCAGACCCTCAAGCAGGACGAATACCGTCTCAAGGGCGAACTGGCCGTGCTGCGTCGCCGTGGGTTGCGGGCACAGCAGCGCGATCAGCAATCTCGCGTTACCGAGCTTGAAACCGGCGTCGAGCGCGAGATTCTCGGTCAGCGCCAGAGCGAGAGCCAGCTGGAAGAGCAACGCTACCAGCACGATGAGCTGGCCGGTGAGTTGGAAACGCATCAGACCGCCTTCTACGAGACGGGCGCCAAGATCGCGCGTCTTGAGCAAAGCCTGGAACACGCCCGCACGCGTGAGCAGCAATTGGCGGCTGATCTTGAGGTGGCGCGTCGCGAGCTCAGCGATGTGCAACGTATCGAGGGTGAGGACGGTGAGCGTCTGGAGATGATCGACGCACGCCTCGAAGACATTGCGCCCGAGCTTGAGATGGCGCGTGAGACGCTTGAAGGGCTCGAACTGTCACTGGAAGAGGCCGAAGAGCGGCGTCAGGACAGCCAGAGCGAGTGGGAGCGTTTCAGTCAGGTTGATAATGAAGCCCAACGTGGTGCCGAGCGTGCGCAGAGTGAGATCCAGCAACTCGAGAGCGCTATTGCCGAGGCTGAACGTCAACGCGAACGTCGTCGTCAGCAACTTGGCGAGCTGCCTGACGTGGCTGAATTACGTGAGACGCGCGAAGAATTGCGCGAGCAGCTCGACGAATTGATGCTCATGGGTGAGTCGCTTGAGTCCCGCCGTGAACAGGCCAGCGACACGCGTGAGCAGGCACAGGCCAATCGCCTCGCGCTAGATGCCGAGCGCGACCAGCTACGTCAGCGCCGTAACGTACTGCAGGGTGAGAAGGCATCGCTTGAAGCGCTGATAGAGGCCGCGCTACGTGATGATGATGATTCGCTGGCCACGCACCTGCACACACATGGCCTGTCTCAGGCGCCAGCGCTGGCCGAAGGGCTGGAGGTCGATGCTGGCTGGGAGTCTGCCAGTGCCTGGGTATTGGGGCCCTTCCTGCGTGCCCGTATGGCTGATGCTGATCGGCCGCTGATGGCAGAGCTGTTGTCAGGGTTACCTGGCGGCGAGCTGTTGATGATCGACACGTCCAGCAGCGACACTGCCCCCGCGGGCACACTCGCCGCACGTATCAAGGGCGCTGATGCGCTGAATGGCTGGCTCGCTAGCATCCAGTGTGTCGAGACGCAGGCGGCTGCCTGGCAGTGTCGTGACGCGCTGGCCGTGCATGAAAGTGTACTGACACCGGATGGCCTGTGGTTGGGCCGTGGTTGGAGTCGTCGTCAGGTAGCTGGTGAACGTGCCGATAGCGTGATTGCCCAGCGTGCGCGTCTTGAGCAGGTCACGCTTGAGCTGGAATCGCTGGATGCTCGTCTTGATGATATCGACGTGCGGCTGGCAACTGCTGCCGAGCAGATCGGGGCCGCCGAAGGTGCGCTCGAAAATCTGCGCGTCGAGGAGCGTGAGCTGAGTGAACGTCAGCGTGAATTGAGCCTCAAGGAAGCAGGGCTCGCCAGCCGTCTCGAACATGTCGATGGTCGTGCGCGTGAGCTCGATGAAGAGCTCGCACAACTGGCTGAAACACGCGAAAACCACGCACTGACGCTGGAAGAAGCCCGTGAACGCTGGCAGCAAGCGCTGGAGTCGGTCGAGAGCAACGCGCAATCGCGTGAGACGCTGGAGCAGTCGCGGCGTGATCATCAGGGCGCACTGGCGGGGCTCCGTGCACAGCAGGCGCCGGCGCGAGAGCAGGTCAGCCGTCTCGACATGGAACGCCAGCGTCTGGTGACTGAGCGTGACGGTATGCAAGGTCAGCGAGCGCGAGCGAGTGAGCAGCGCGAAAAGCTGGCAGAACGCATCGAATTGCTTGAAGCCAGTCGTGAAGAAACGGCATTGCCGCAGGAAGAAGAGCGTGAACAGCTGGAAATGTTGCTCGAAACGCGGCTTTATCAAGAAACCAAGCTAAACGCCTGTCGTGATAAGACTCATGAATTAGTCGAACAGATGCGGCAGGCTGAGCAAGCCCGCCAGAACCACGAACGTAATCTGGAAGGCATTCGTCAACGGCTTGAAGAAGGGCGCATGCAGGTGCAGGCGCTCACACTCAAGGCCGATGCACAGGACGAGCAGTTGGTAGAGCTGGGCTACGACGAGGCCGCAACAGGGCTTCTCGAAGAAGGGTTGGACTCCAATGCTACCGAGTCTGCCTGGACTCACAATCTTGAGCAGATTGGTGAGCGCATCAAGCGTCTCGGCGCTATCAACCTGGCGGCCATTGAGGAGTATGACCAGCAGGCTGAGCGCCGTAACTACCTTGAGGCTCAGCATGCTGAGCTTACCGAGGCGCTGGAAACGCTCGCACGTGCCATTCGCAAGATTGATCAGGAAACACGGGTGCGATTCAAGGATACCTTCGACAAGGTCAATGCGGGAATCCAGCTTCTTTTCCCGAAGATCTTCGGTGGTGGAGCGGCGTGGTTGACGCTGACAGGTGATGATTTGCTTGAGACAGGCGTGGCGATCATGGCGCGTCCTCCCGGCAAGAAAAACTCTACCATTCATCTGTTGTCAGGGGGCGAGAAAGCACTGACAGCACTTGCGTTGGTATTCGCTATCTTCCAGCTCAATCCGGCGCCATTCTGTATGCTTGATGAAGTGGATGCACCGCTGGATGATGCGAACGTCGGTCGTTATGCCAGACTGGTGAAAGAGATGTCAGAAAGCGTACAGTTCATCTATATCACGCATAACAAGATAGCGATGGAAGCGGCTGATCGCCTTATGGGGGTTACCATGCAGGAACCTGGTGTCTCGCGGCTGGTCTCTGTAGGGATAGAAGAAGCTGCGATACTCGCCGAAGCTTGAGATAAAAGCTGCGCAAGAGGGCAAGGTCATCCTCTTGCGCAGTAGCCGGTGGCCGGACTTGCGGCCTAGTTGGCAAAATCTTGTTGCACGGAGTGATCGAAAGCACTACGACTTTGCGTCATAGTGTCAGTCAGGGATAATTGAAGGGCGATTGCGTAGGTCACCACCACAGGATTGACATTCGAAAAAATGTCCCCTTTTTCTGCAATCGCGCTATGCTGTTCACGTGCATGGTGCCCAAGCAAACAGGCTAATGACCCATGGAATTGAGAGAGTGGCTCATCTTGTTGGGGTTGGTGCTCGTCGCAATCATCGTCGTTGATGGTGTGCGCCGGCTTCAGCGTCAACGTCGAGTACCCCGTCTAGATAGAGTGGGTACAACGGAGTCTACCGATGCTGCCAATGCGGCAGCGGCAGAAGAGGTAGATGACGAGATAGTAGAAAAGCGCGACAACTGGGAGCTGCCAAACGGCGGTTACCGAGTGATTGGTGATGCTGAGCAGCATGACGAGGCAGAGGATGACGACTCTGTACTCGACAATGCGCATGGTATCAAGGCATCGCGGGTGACTCAGCCGAGTCGTCCCGCGGAGCGCATGGAGAGACGCGAAGCACCGGAGCGCAAGGGCCTTGGCCAACGTGCTGCGGCGTTTGGCGCACGTGCGAGCCAGTCGATGCGCGACGTTACGGCCAGTCTGGGTTCACGCCGTGAAGACGAGGATGCCGGCGATAACGTTCATCGTGAGCCAGCACTGCATGATGAGAAAAGCAAAGCTGCCGATCATGATGCTGTCTCTCATGACCATGAAGACGGTCCGAGCATCTCTGCTTCACGTGCTGATAATCTCGAACCGATGGCAGAGACGCCGGCGACAGAAGCTTCTACAGCATCGTCGTCTGATACATCTGGTGTCAGAGCGACCTCTGCCCGTAAAGAGCCGGTGCTTGAAGGGCAGTCTGCCTCTAGCGCTGCAGCAACAGCAGACGTTGAATCAGAGGCGGTTGATGAGCGTCACCCGCTGGTGATTCGTGCCGAGCGCAACAAGGTCGATGATGCGCTAGCCCGCGATATGCTGGCGGATGCCAGTGAGGTGATCATCATATCCGTGATGGCACGTGGCGATTCAGGGTTTAGCGGTGAAGACGTACTGGGCGTATCATTGGCCTGTGGTCTGCGTCACTCCAACATGGGGCTGTTCATGCGCCATGAAGAAGATGATGACGGTAGCCCGCTGCAATTTGCGATGGCCAATGTGGTCAAGCCGGGTATCTTTGATCCGGCGGAGATGGTCGATAGTCAGCTGGATGGTGTGACCTTCCTGATGCCGCTGCCGGGCGCAGACGATACTTCAGCCGCGTTCGAGACCATGGTCGAGATCGCCATGCTGCTGGTCCGTCGTCTGGGCGGTGAACTGAAAGACGAGAACCACAGCGTGATGACTGCACAGACGATCGAATTCAAACGCCAGCAGGTGCACGAGTTCGAGCGTCGTAACCGTCTGCATCGTTATCAAGCCAATTGAGACAGGCCAATTGAGTGTCTGAGTCAGCAAGTCTGTCATGATGCCAACGGCGACCTTCGGGTCGCCGTTGGCGTTTCTGGCATCTCAAAAGGTGCTCCATGGCGCTTGAGTATTCGGTCTGCCAGTCGCATTGAGTACAATGGCAACATCATGGCGACTGGTTGGCATTTAGCTGTCACGTCGTCACCCGCTTTCAGGTTCTGTCAGTGCCCGGATATGTAGGGCGTTGTCGGTACCGCCGTTTCGAGTGAGTGTCATGTCAGCTCAGGATGATCTGTTTTCCACCTCCATCGTCGATGAATCCGCTGCCATGCAGAGTATGCCCGCGGAGCTTCGTACTGAAGTCGAGCGTCTGCATGTCGAGCTGATCGAGGCTAGCCATCGCTATTACGTGCTGGATGACGCGACGCTGACTGACGCCGATTACGACACCCGTTTGCGCCGCCTCGAAGAGATTGAGGCCGAGTATCCGCAGCTGGTGACGTCTGAGTCACCGACTCAGCGGGTGGGTGCTGCACCGGCTATCGGTTTCGATGAAGTCAAGCATGCTGTGCCGATGCTATCGCTCAACAATGCTTTTGATGGCGATGAGCTACGCGCCTTCGTACAGCGGGCGGCCAAGACGCTGGAGCTGCGTGACGGCAGCCAGCTAAGCTTTTGTTGCGAACCCAAGCTTGATGGTCTTGCGGTATCGCTGATCTACGAAGAAGGCGTGTTTGTCCAGGGTGTGACGCGTGGCGATGGCCGCACAGGTGAGGGCATTACCACCAATCTGCGCACGATTCGCTCTATCCCGCTCAAGCTGCGCGGCGAGAACCTGCCTGCACTGCTGGAAGTGCGCGGTGAGGTCTACATGAGTCATGCCGGCTTTGAGGCACTCAATGCGCGCGGTCGTGACGAGGAAGGCAAGGTATTCGCCAATCCGCGTAACGCAGCTGCTGGTAGTTTGCGTCAGTTGGACTCCACTATCGCGGCATCTCGTCCATTGGAATTCTGTGCCTATCAGGTCGCGCGCCTCGACGAGTCACTGCTGGCCAGTGATGCTGGCAGTCGCCACTCTGGTTTGATGGCACTGCTCAATGATTATGGCTTCCGCACCAGTCCGCAGCTTGAGGTGGTCAGCGGGGCCGAGGGCATCATCAACTATACGCAGCGCCTCGGTGAACGGCGTGATGGGCTTGATCACGATATCGATGGTGCGGTCATCAAGATTGATGAGCTGCGTTTGCAGCGCGAGTTGGGCTTCGTGGCACGCGCCCCGCGCTGGGCCATCGCTTACAAGTACCCGGCGCAGGAGCAGGAAACCACACTGGAAGGCGTCGACTTCCAAGTGGGACGTACCGGCGCGTTGACCCCCGTCGCGCGGCTGGCGCCGGTGCAGGTGGCAGGTGTGGTGGTCTCCAATGCCACCCTGCACAACATGGATGAAGTCGAGCGACTGGGCGTGCACATCGGTGATCGAGTCATCATTCGTCGTGCAGGCGACGTCATTCCGCAGGTTGTACGCGTTGCGCAAGAAGGTGAGAGTCGTGAGGCTATCGTGCTGCCGGACGGCTGCCCGGTGTGTGGCTCCGAGATCGAACGACTTGAAGGTGAAGTCGTGGCGCGCTGCGCCGGTGGCTTGATCTGTGCGGCCCAGCGCAAGGAAGCGCTCAAGCACTTCTCCAGCCGCAAGGCACTGGATGTCGATGGACTTGGCGAAAAGCTGATCGAGCAACTGATCGAGCGTGAGCTGGTCAAGACACCTGCTGATCTATTCGCACTGGATGCCGCGACGCTGGCCGAACTGCCGCGCATGGGCGAGAAGTCAGCCACCAATCTGGTCGCATCGCTCGACAAGAGCCGTCATACCACGCTGGCACGCTTTGTCTATGCACTGGGTATCCGTGAAGTGGGTGAGGCTACGGCCGCAAGCCTCGCTGCGCATTTCGGTACGCTTGAAGCGTTACGTGCCGCGGATCAGGTAGCACTGGAAACAGTGGATGATGTGGGGCCCATCGTGGCGGCGCATATCCATACCTTCTTCGCACAGCCGCATAACAATGAGACTCTTGAGGCATTGTTGGCCTGTGGACTGAAGTGGGAAGAAGTCGAGATCGGGGAGCGGCCACAGCCGCTGGCCGGGCAGACCTGGGTGCTGACAGGCAGTCTGGAGAGCATGACGCGTGACGAGGGCAAGGCCCGCCTGCAGGCGTTGGGTGCCAAGGTCGCGGGCAGTGTCTCGAAGAAGACCGCTGGCGTGGTCGCCGGTGCTGCTGCCGGTAGCAAGCTTGAAAAGGCCATGCAGCTGGGCCTTGCCGTACTGGATGAAGACACCTTCGTCGCGCGGCTTGCTGAATGGGAGTCGGGTGACACGAATGCTGCAGAAGGAGTGGATGCATGAGTACGGATACGCTGAACGAAACATCGCAAGGTTTGCCTGCCTCCTCACATAGCGCTTCAGATGACCAGAAGGTGCCCATGAGTCAGATGCCACTTGACCAGATGGACCCGCGTGACCGTTTCATCGAGGTGCCGTCGAGCATGTTGCTTGCCGAGACACGTCGTGCCTTGCTGGAAACCTTCGTTACTCGTCAGGGCTATGACACCACGGATGTGGGGGAAGGCATGGCCGGTTGGGTTGCGGAGCTTGAAGGCCAACTATCGCGTGGAAAACTGATGATCGTCCACGACATCGGTACTGAATCCACCGAAGTGATGACGCTGGAGCAATGGCAGTCTTTCGGTCGCCAGTTGGCAGATGATGAGGAAGAAGGTGACTGAGCCTGAGCTTGAGTTTGAGCTTGAGTCTGTGGTGATCGGAGCAGATGTTGCCTGAACAGGGTGTATCAATCTGTATAAAAAAAGATGCCCTTGGCTTGCGCCAGGGGCATCTTTTTTCAGTCTCACGTGACGTCAGGTCGTTTCATGTCAGCGGCGCTGAATGATGTCGCGAATCAGGCGGCGGCCGGGGTGCAGGTGGTCGGCTAGCTCACGCTCCAGTGGTAATGGCTCACCACACATCTGAGCGGCGATCAGCTCAGCGCACAGTGGCGCCGTCGTGAACCCACGTGAGCCGTGAGCGGTAGAGAGCCACAATCCCGGTAGATGAGCGCCGCTGAGCTGGGGGACGCGTCTCTTGGCATCAAAGGCCAGCGCTGCGTAGTCAGTACGCCATGCGTCAGCATCGGGGGCCGGGCCGGCAAGCGGGCTCTTGTCGGGGCTGGCGGCGCGCCAGGCGACGCGTCCTTGCCACTCGTCCGCTTCCAGCGATGTTCCCCGTGCATGCTCCCAGTCACTGACGAAGGCGGGCAGGGCGCTTCTCAATTCCGCGACGTTCGCGTCATGATCGCTCTGGCGCACGGCATCATCCGTATCCTTGGGTGCAAATGTCGCGCCGAAGCTAAGCGTCAGGCTGCCATCAGCATGCTGCCGGCAAGGCGAGATGTAGCCACCAGCACACACCACGCTATTGAGCGCGGGGAGCTGACTGACTTGCTCGGCAGGGACCATAATCTCGCTGACCTGACCACGAATGGGTTGAAGTGGTAAATGTGCCAATGGTGCCAGCAGCGAAGTCTGTTCGCCTAGCGCGACGATCAGTTGGTCAACGTGTAGCTGATGCCCTTCGCTGTCTTCCAGTTCCCACACCGTACCTTGCGTATCACTTCGTTGGCGGAGGGTGTGAATGCGCGCCTGATGGAAGTGGATACCACTGACGGCGGCGAGATGCTGGCACAGGGCAGCAGGACGTACCCAGCCCGCGACCGGATAGAAGAGGCCAGCATGGGCGATATCACTGCCGGCCAGCTGGCTGGCTTCTGAGGCGCTCACACCCTTCACCAGTGCATCGGGCAGCGAGTGCTGTTCCAGAAAGCGCTGTTGACGCTTTAGCTCGCGTGGACTGGTGGCAAGCTGCAGCACACCACTGGCTGACCACAGGGCCTGCTCGGGGTCGAGCTGTTCCAGCCAACGACGGCTGTATTGCAGCGCAGCCAGCTGGAAACGGCTGGCGTGGTTGGTCTCCGCGGCCAGTTTGACGTAGAGCGCACCCTGAGAATTACCGGACGCGCGAGCGCCCGGCGCCTCTGCATCAATCAACGTGACCGTGAAGCCGCGACGCGCGAGTGCTTCAGCGCAGCTGGTGCCTGCAATGCCAGCGCCAAGCACCGCAATGCGTGTATTGGCATCAATTGGCGCAGGCTGTGGAGGTTGGGTCCACGGCTGTTCGGTCCGCAGCGGATGCAGAGCGCCGCGAATGGCGCATGCGTTATTCGGGACTTCATCCTGCACATCATCCGATTGCAGCCCCATCAGTTCGGCGCGTGCCGTGGCGGTTACCTCGTCCAGTTCTCCGCAGATCATCTCGCGCTTCATGCCGTGGCCGGCCACCTTGCGCCAGACGAAGCCAGCGGCACGCAGGCCACGACGTACGAAGCCTGCTGCAGTGAAGGTGGCGAAGGTGGCGCTGGGACGTGAGACGCCTGCCATCGCTGCAAATAGCTCGGGCGACCACATCTCGGGATTCTTCGATGGTGAAAATCCATCAAGGAACCAGGCATCGACGCCTCCCTCCAGCCGCGAGAGCCGCTCGACCGCATCACCGAAATGCAGATCCAGCGTGATGCGCGCATCCAGCTGCAGGCGATGCACGCCCACTATTGAGGCTGGCCATTGCGCTGTCAGTGTTTCAGCCAATGACGCGAGGTCGGGCCATGCTGACAGCGCGCGGCGCAGATCATCGGCACGCATTGGATGCTTTTCCACCGA
This sequence comes from Cobetia sp. L2A1, assembly GCF_009796845.1. Classification (NCBI taxonomy): domain Bacteria; kingdom Pseudomonadati; phylum Pseudomonadota; class Gammaproteobacteria; order Oceanospirillales; family Halomonadaceae; genus Cobetia; species Cobetia sp. L2A1. The sequence goes on from NZ_CP047025.1 coordinate 400,751, forward strand.
GACGACATGCAGACGTGCCTCAGACGGTGCCGTTGCCAGGAAGCGCTGTGCAGCACATAGGATATTGAGGCCGGTGCCGAATCCCGTTTCACCAATCACGAACGGGCGGGATTCCTGCCAGCTGGCAAAGCGCTCGCTGAGGTGATTGCTGTCGAGAAAGACATGCACTGTCTCGGCGCGACCATCGTGGATCGAGAAGTAGACATCGCCGTACTCCGTTGCCTGTGGTGAAGTTTCATCCCATTCAAGTTTGGCCTCTTCCAGTGCTGCCAGCGGTGCCAGTACTGTTTTCGGCACGACGCCGGGTGCCGTCACTGAAGGAATGGCATCGGGAGCCTTGAGAGCAGGTGCAGGCGAGGGAGTAGGACGATCGTTCACGGGCGTTCCTGACTAAGGGAAAGGCGGGGGAGAGGCTGCATGACGGGCAGTGCTGGCGGTTCGCTGTCATCAGCTACATGTCATGGGCTACAACGCAGACGACGGACAGCAAGGCCGTCCGTCGTCTATGAGATCAGTTGCCACAAGATCTCGGGTTTGGCACACAAAGGCTAGGGTAGCGTTTGCTTGAAAGGCTTCACTTCGGCGCTGGCGTAAACACCGGCGATGACGAAGGGGTCGGCATCGGCCCATTTCTGTGCATCTTCCAGCGAATCGAATTCAGCAATGATGACGCTACCACTGAAGCCGGCTTCACCCGGTGCTTCGCTGTCGATGGCCGGATTGGGGCCCGCGATAACCAGGCGACCGGCATCCAGCAGTGCTTCCAGACGTGCCAGATGCGGCGGGCGAGATGCCATGCGCGCTTCCAGGCTACCTTCAACGTCCTGACAAACAATGGAATACAGCATCACGAATCATCCTTTTGGCGGGGAGAATTAGAGTTTGAAGCATCGTCCTGTGGCGCTTGTACCATGTGGCGAGACAGATAGACGCCCTGAATGAGTACAAATAGCAGGGTCAGACCGAGCATGCCAAACAGCTTGAAATCGACCCAGACGTCTTCGGAGTAGTGGCTGAAGACGTAGATATTCAGTCCGCCCATGGCTAGGAAGAAGACCACCCATGCCAGATTGAGCCGGTGCCAGATGGCACGCGGCAGCTGGATGGCCTTCTCCATCATGCGCTCCACCAGCGGCTTGCCACCGAAGAGCGGCGAGAGCAGGAAAGCGACCGCAAACAGCCAGTTCACTACGGTTGGCTTCCACTGAATGAAGGAGCTGTTACCGAACAGCACGGTAGCACCGCCCAGCACTACGACCAGAGCGAGCGTCACCAGCTGCATTTTCTCAACCCGTTTGTGACGCCAGTAGATATAGAGCACCTGGGCGAGCGTCGCGGGTATCAGTACTGCGGTTGCCATGATCATGTCGCCGGTCATCTTGTAGACGACGAAGAAGATCACGATCGGCAGAAAGTCGAGCAACATCTTCATGGGGGTCACACACTCCTGAACACAACGGCACAGCCGTCGGGAAGGCAAGGGCTTGCGCGAGTGGTATCCTGTGGGTACCGGTGGCGAGCTCTTGCCTGCATGTGCTCATTCTGCCGCCATTGCTGCCTGCTGACAAAGCCCGTGTGGCCAAGAAAGGTCATGCGGCAGTCAACACTGCCCCTGACGCCTGCCTTGGATGCCTGTTTCTGAAGCATGAGCCCCAAGGCGAAATGCGTTTATTTCGAGAGGTTCCCCGTGTCCGACGACGTGTCTGCTGTTTCACCGACGTCCCCGTCATCCGATACCCGTGATATCGATGTCGCAGCTGTGCAGCCGCCCGAGCTGTCACAAGCTCCCGCGCAAGAACTGTCATCAACATCGGCACAGGAGATACCCAAGGTACAGCCGCGGCCTCTGCCGAAGCGCTTCGAGTCCGATATCGAAGTTCCGGATATCGATTTGCACATGCACTCGACAGCTTCTGATGGTGGCATGGCGCCTGCGGATCTGGTCGCGCTGGTCGCACGTCGTGGCCTGTCGCGCATGTCGTTGACCGATCACGACAGCATGGAAGGCATCTTCGAAGCACAGCAAGCTGCTGCCGAGTGGGGTATTTCCTTGTTGCCGGGTTGTGAGCTGTCGGTACGTTGGCGCAATCAGACCATTCATATCGTGGCGCTGATGCCGGACGGTGCAGGTGATGCCCTGAGCGCTGGCCTTGTGCAGCAGCATGAGGCGCGTGAGCGGCGCAGTCATGAGATCGCGACGCGCATGGAGAAGATTGGCCTCGACAATGCCATGGAGCGTGCCCGTGAGCAGGCCACATTGAATGGCTCTGGTGATCGCCCGTTATCGCGTCCTGACTTTGCGCGCGCGCTGGTGGAAGCGGGTATCGCGCGTAACCTGCAGGACGCTTTCAAGCGCCACCTTGGCTCCGGCCAGAAGGGAGACGTCAAGGCGCATTGGCCCGAGATGGAGGAAGCGGTGGGCTGGGTGCGGGCTGATGGCGGTGTTGCAGTAATGGCGCACCCGATGCGCTACAAGCTGACCCGTACCAAGCGGGGTGAGCTGTTGCGAGACTTCATTGCTGCCGGTGGCGAAGCTGCGGAGCTGGTCAGTGGCTTCCAGAACATTGATCGCGCACGTGATCTGGCGCGTCAGCTTGATGAGCTGGGCATGTATGCCTCTGTCGGCAGCGATTTTCACTTCCCAGGTGGACCACTGGCACCAGGTAGCATGAGCCCGCCGCCGCGTACCAAGGTACCGCCAGTATGGTGTCATCCACGGCTGGCGCCCTTTTTTGATGCTCCCATCGCCACCATATGATATCGAGAACCTTCTGAGACCTGCATGTTACCGTCAGACATGCAGTCCTGACGCAAGGAGCGCCATATGAGCCAATTTTTCCAGATTCATCCTGACAATCCGCAGAAGCGCTTGATCGATCAAGCCGTTGCCATCATCCAGCAAGGCGGTGTCATCGCCTATCCGACCGATTCCGGCTACGCGCTGGGCTGTCACCTGGGTGAGAAAAAGGCCATCGAGCGTATCAAGCGTCTGCGTCAGCTCGACGATAAGCACAACTTCACGCTGATGTGCTCTGATCTTTCCGAAATCGGCACCTACGCCAAGGTTGATAATGCAGTCTTCCGGCTGCTCAAGAGTCACACGCCGGGTGCCTATACCTTCATCCTGCAGGCCACGACTGAAGTGCCGCGTCTGCTGCTTCACCCCAAGCGTCGCTCCATTGGGGTACGCGTGCCGGACCATGCCATCACGCATTCACTACTGGAAACGCATGGTTCAGCGCTGATGAGTGTGACGCTGATCCCACCGGGTGAAGCCTTGCCGATGACCGACCCGGAAGTGATTCGGGAGCGTTTCGGTCACGCACTGGACCTGATCATCGATGGTGGTGCCTGTCGTCTGGAAGCCACCAGCGTGATTGATCTGCGCGAGCTTCCGCCAGTCATCGTGCGCGAAGGGCGAGGTGATATCTCGAATTTCGTCGAGTGATACTTCATGCGTCAGCAGCATGAGGAGTTGCGAGGCATGCTAGAAGGGCAAGTCGGTGCGCGCATGGCGCAGGACGAGCGCAGATGGCCGGATATCGCACGTGGCGAGAGAGGCATGAAGATTAATGATAGCATTCGCATGTTTTCATAATTTTATGGAATGAAGCTTGCGCCGCGGAGGGCTATCCATGTTGAACACTGTCTCACGTCAATTGAGTGTCTTGTTTGTTGCTGGAATGGGCGTTGCGGGGCTGAGTCTATCGGCTGCTAGCCAAGCGGATACGACGATGGATGCCACGGCTGAACACTGCGCCCCGGCAGCTTATGCCATGGCGCTGCGTTATCAGCAGCAATCTGCTGAGGTGGCTGCTCTGCAGCGTCAGAGCTATGCCCTGGCGACGCGTCAGTTGGAGCAGCTACTGGCCGCGCGTGATAGCAGCAAGCCTGCCGCGATCATGACGGATCTTGACGAGACGGTGATCGATAATTCGGCGCTGCTGGTGCGTGACCTCAAGGCCTGCCATGACTTTACTGGCTGGGATACCTGGAAAGCGTGGGAGCGTGAGGGCACGCCGAGCCTGATTCCCGGCGCCAAGGATTTCCTTGAATATGCTGCCTCAAAGGATGTGGCGATCTATTACGTGTCTGATCGCTATGAGGAGAACAAGGACGCTACGCTGGCCACTTTGAGTGCGTTGGACCTGCCTGAAGTCGATGATGAGCATGTTCGCCTGCTGGGTCCGAGCAAATCGGTACGCCGTCAGAGCATCGCAGAAGACCACGATATCGTGATGCAGTTGGGCGACAGCCTGCACGATTTCTCTGATGCATTCTCTTCCAAAGAACAGGATCAGCAAAAATCACTGGTAGAAGAACAGGCAGCGCATTTCGGCAAGGATTGGATCATGTTGCCGAATGCTTCCTACGGTAGCTGGAGCAAGGCCTCGTTGACGTCTTGGGACAAGCCATTTACCCAGTAAGCCGTCTCTCAGCAGAAGCCTTTCGGTATCTGCTTTGCTGTCACTGTCTTTCAGTACCAGCTTGTGACGTAAAACGCCCCGCGACCTTTCGGTCGCGGGGCGTTTTCATATCTGGCGGACCATCTGGCCTGCTCAGCTGCGGTCCAGATTGGGCGGTTCTGCTGCAGGTGGCTCGGTTTCATCGGTTGATTGAAGCTCGGGCCCGGGCTCCGGTTCTGGCTCACGTGGGTCACGCGTATCTTCATCCAGCCAGGTACCGCAGTGCTTGCAGTACTTGGCATTGCGATCATGGCCTTCACGGCCACAGCCCGGGCAGGCTTCATCGCTGGTCTGCTGCATGCGCAGGCCATTGATGACCTCTGCCGAGAAGACGCCAGTGGGTACAGCCAGAATCGAGTAACCGAGGATCATCATCATCGCCGAGATGAACTGTCCCAGCGGTGTGATCGGCGCAATATCGCCGTAGCCGACGGTCGTCAGTGTCACCACTGCCCAGTAAAGCGCCTTGGGGATGGAGGTGAAGCCGGCTTCCGGTGGCTCGATCAGATAGATGAGCGCACCAAACACCGTGATGATGCTGAGCACGGTGATGAAGAACAGCAGGATCTTGCGGCGGCTGCGCGCCAGTGCCTCGACCAGCATGCGTCCCTCGCCGACAAAGGCCATCAGGCGTAATACGCGGAACAATCGCAGTACCCGCAACACGCGTACGACCAGCAGCGCCTGCGCACCGGGAATCAACAGCGATAGCCATGTCGGCGCGATGGAGAGCAGGTCGAGCACACCGTAGAAGCCTTTCGCCCAGGTACCGGGATGCTTGAGGCAGTAAAGGCGAACGGCGTACTCCAGCGTGAAGATGATCGTGAAGGACCATTCCAGAATACTGAACAATTCGCCGTACTGCGCGTTGAGCGACGGCACGCTGTCGAGCATGACCACCGCGACGCTGGCGAAGATCATCACGATCAGGCCAATATCAAATGCCTTGGCCGCCGGTGTGTCAGATTCAAAGATCCAGTGGAATAGTCGGGCGCGAAAGCGGCCAGTGGCAGGCTCGAAACCGCTGGCGCGTGTCGGTGACGACTCGACATGCGAGGTGCCGCCATACTGGTTGGCCGGACCTTGACGCTCTGGCATGGGCAAAATCCTTCAGTCACCGCCGTGCTGTCTGCACGGCGGAAGAATAAGAGAGGCGTACCTCCCCGAGTGAGTGGAAAGGAGCGCGAGAGGCTGGCTCAGCGAGATCAGTCGCGCAAGGCGGCGAGCAGCGACAGGCTGTGCTGACCGAAAGCCAAGGTGGCCCAGGCGGTCTCTGTGCCGAGGCTTTGCTCTAGCGCTTCGACGAGTGCTACAGCATGAATGTGTCCACGGTGCTGGCTGGCGGCCAATCGTGACGCCAGTGCCGAGACGGCCGCTAGCGCATGGGTCAGCCAGCGCTCGCCATCCTGAGATTGGCGATCGGCATGCGCATCGAGAGCATCTATGGCGACGGCAAGCAGGGCGCGTGGATCTGTCGTGTCCAGAGTACGTTCATGCCAGTCGTTGTCCCGCAATGCAGCGCCGCGTCGAGCCTTGCTGGCGTCTGCCGGACGCAGTGCCAGTCGACTGGCCAGTGCGTCAGCCAGTGTCCACAGCACTGCCTCACGCGTCTCGGCGGACAACGGCTTGTCGGGAGAGAGAGAGTCGCCACCGGTCAGCTCCAACTCGAGCTCCTGAATCGAGACCGCGCGTCCTTCAACCTTGACGGTGCCAAGGTCGAGCGCCAACTCGACCCCGACACATCCCCCCGCGACGTCGATCTCGATCTGCCATGCATGGCGTTCGAAATCAGTGCTGAAGGTCGGTGAGAGTGCGGTGAGCAGCTGTTCGCGCGAGGCCTCATTCAGCGCTTGCAGCGGCGGTAGTGCGCGTAGGCCATCGAGATCAAGCGTGGTATTGCCTTCAGGTAGCGTCCATTCCCACTCACCACGTGAATGCAGTCCGCCGTGGCTTTCGCCGCTGGTCTTCAGGGTTTGTCGTAGCAGCGTAGGGCTATCGGCATCCTTGCCACTGCGCCGCAACCGCAGCGCCATGCGCGCACGCTCCATGGCATGTTCGGGCGTATCGAAGTAGGTATTGGCCAGCCAGTGACGCTTGGGCGTGATGCCAGTGAGTTCGGGAATACTGGATAAGGTCTCCAGCAGAGACTGGCGATCGACAACCGGCTGCGATAGCGCAAGCTTGAGTTCAATTTCCTGGGCCATGATGGAACTCCGCGAACAGACAATAAAAAGAAGACAGGGGAGGCTGACGTGGTCTCGGCTCGAGAAGCCGCGCGCGATGACTGCGCTGGTGTAAATGCCGAGATAGCGTCAGGAGGTGCCCATGGCGCTCATGCTCGCGCCTGACCGATGGCAAGGCAAGCACGGCGACCGTTCTCTACCAAGGTGGCTGTGCAAGGAAGCGTCATAAACCATGATTTGATGACAATATGATGACAGGTAAATGACATGGACTGCCTGTGAACAAGGCCTTGGCCATACTGGATAAAGATGCGATATGCGAGTGATTGAGGGTCCCGCCGATGTACGACAATTTTTTCTCAGAGTCATCCTTACGCCTCTCTGACTGCTGCTGATGTTGCGGAAATCACAACAGCAAGACGGTGTTGTGACGCCATGATGAAAGTGATGTGATCACTTCACAGCCTTTGCTACACTCCGCGCGTCAATCCTTAACGCCGACGGCCACTATGGTAACGACCAACCCTTTTTCTTCGATGTTCGGGCGCTCGCCTTTCAAGGCGCTGCACACCCACATCATCAAGACCGATGACTGCGCCAAGCACTTGCTGACATTCTTTGACGCCTGTGAAAAGGGCGACTGGGATCAGGCGGCTAGCATTCGTCAGACCATCAGCAAGCTTGAGCGTGAAGCCGATGAGCTGAAAACACAGCTACGTCTCAATCTGCCCAACTCGCTGTTTCTTCCGGTGTCGCGTTCCGACCTTCTCGAGCTGATCCATGTCCAGGATTCCATCGCGAATGTCACCAAGGACATCGCCGGTATCATGCTGGGCCGCCGCATGCAGATTCCTGAAACGCTGGTGCCCGCCATGCGTATCTATCTGCGGACTGCGGTTGAGTCGGTTTGCCAGGCGCGACGTGCGCTGGGTGAGCTTGAAGATCTGGTTGAGTCTGGTTTCGGACGCAACATGAGCGTGCTGGTCGAAAAGCTGATCAACGAGCTGCATGAGCTCGAGAAGCAGTCTGACGAACAGCAGATAGAGATTCGACAGACGTTGTTTTCTCTGGAAGCCAACCTCCCTCCGGTCGACGTGATCTTCCTCTACAAGATTATCGACTGGGTTGGTGATGTCTCCGACCAGGCTGAAAAAGTCGGTACCCGACTGCAGATCCTGATGGCGCGCTAAGCGCTTTTGGGACGTCCTGCCATCTGCTCAAGAGTTCCCTATGTCCATCATTGCTCAATACGGCGATGTCCTCGTCATCCTTGCCTGTGTGTTTGGTTTCTTCATGGCATGGGGTGTCGGTGCGAATGATGTTGCCAATGCCATGGGTACATCGGTCGGTTCCAAGGCCATTACCATCAAGCAGGCGATTCTTATCGCCGTCGTGTTCGAATTTCTAGGCGCCTGGCTGGCCGGTGGCGAAGTCACCGAAACCATCCGCAAGGGCATCATTGATCCCTCTCTGTTGGTCGAAAACCCGCAATACTTGGTCTATGGCATGTTGGCCTCGTTGCTGTCGGCGGGTATCTGGCTGATGATCGCTTCCATGAAAGGTTGGCCGGTCTCCACCACCCATTCCATCGTCGGCGCCATCGTGGGTTTTGCCGCGGCAGGTTTGGGTGTGGATGCAGTGCAGTGGGACAAGGTTGGGCAGATTGCCGCTTCCTGGCTGGTATCACCACTGCTGGCAGGTTCCATTGCCTTCGTGCTGTTCAAGTCCGTGCAGACGCTGATCTTCGATAACGAAGATCCGTTTGCGGCTGCCAAGCGCTATGTGCCGATGTACATGTTCCTGGTCGGCTTCATCATTGCGATGGTGACGCTGGTCAAGGGCCTCAAGCACGTTGGGCTGAACCTGAACTTCGAGTCCAGTCTGCTGCTCTCCATCATGATCGGTGCCATCGTCATGGGTATCGGTGTGTTGATGGAACGCAAGGTCGCGCGTTCACGCCTCAAGGAGAAGAACCGCGCCACGGGTGACGACTTCGACTTCAGCGGCGTAGAGAAGATCTTCGGGCTGTTGATGATGTTCACGGCCTGTGCGATGGCCTTCGCACATGGTTCCAACGATGTGGCCAATGCGGTTGGTCCGTTGGCAGCCATCATCAGCGTGGTGGACTCCGCCGGTCAGATTGACGCCAAGGCCAGCATGCCGTGGTGGGTACTGGTGCTGGGCGGCGGCGGTATCGTCTTCGGTCTGGTTACCTATGGTCGTCGTGTCATCGCTACCGTCGGTTCTGGTATCACTGAGTTGACACCATCCCGTGGTTTTGCCGCCACACTGGCCGCCGCCTCGACCGTGGTACTGGCATCGGGCACCGGGCTGCCTATCTCTACCACTCACACCCTCGTCGGTGCAGTGCTGGGTGTAGGCCTGGCACGTGGCATGGCAGCCCTCAACCTGCGCGTGATCGGCACCATCGTCATGTCGTGGCTGATCACCCTGCCGGCAGGCGCGATTCTGTCGATTCTGTTCTTCTTCATGTTCAAGGGCATGTTCGGCTGAGCCGACGTCCGCGAGTGAAGTCAGACAGCACGCAGTGAGCAAGACAAGAAAGGCGACCCAAAGGTCGCCTTTCTTGTCTCTGGCTCTCGCTGCTCGCCGTGCGGCCCGCGGCGCTGATATGATGCGATGAGGTCGATGGCCATGATGGATGCTTCATCGGCATGTTCTTTTTCATTCTCCCTCCTGCCCGGAGCTGGCTCTTGAACACGCGTTTCCCCTTCGCGGACTGGTTTCGCAATTCCTCGCCCTATATCAACGCTCATCGTGGGCGCACCTTCGTCATTTTGATCGAGGGTGACGCCCTGTCTTCCTCACGACGAGCACAGCTGATTCAGGATCTGGCGCTACTACACACGCTTGGCGTTCGCCTGGTGGTGGTATTCGGCGTTCGGCCACAGGTGAAGGATGCACTGGATGCCGCAGGGATTGAGGCTGAGCGTCACAAGGGTCGCTGGGTCGTCACACGGGAAATTCTGGGGCACCTGGAGCAGCAGGTGGCTACGTTGCGCCTGCGCCTGGAGGCCAGTCTATCGCTGGGTCTGCCTAATACACCGCTGCATGGCGTCGAGCTCACTGCTATCTCGGGCAACCTGGTGATGGCCAAGCCGCTGGGTGTACGTGATGGTATCGACTTCCTGCACGGGGGTGAGGTGCGACGTGTGCGCAGTGAAGCCATTCAAGGGTTGCTCTCTCAGCAGGCGATCGTCGTGCTGCCCCCATTGGGGTTCTCCAGTACGGGTGAGGTGTTTGATCTGGATGCCGCCGAGGTTGCGGAGCATGCGGCTATCGCGCTGGCGGCAGACAAGCTCATCCTGTTGGGTGAAGGCGAGGGGCTATTGGGTGACGATGGTGAACTGTTGCGTCAGCTCAATCCTGATGAAGCTGCTGCGCTGGCACCGCCGCGTGAGGATGATAGCGAGCTATCACGCCACTTGGCAGCCGCCTGTGGCGCCGCACGGCATGGTGTTGGGCGCACTCACTTGCTGAGTTGGCGTGATCGAGATGCCCTGTTGGGTGAGCTATTCACCCGCGATGGTATTGGCACGATGATCACGCGTCAGGGCTATGAGCAGCTGCGCAAGGCGCGTCTCGAGGATGTGGGTGGTTTGCTTGCGCTGCTCGGGCCGCTGGAACAGCGTGGCATCCTGGTTGCCCGTTCTCGCGAACGTCTTGAACATGAAATTGACGATTACGTAGTGCTGGCGCGCGATGGCATGATCATCGGCTGTGCCGCACTGCATGTCAGTCGTGATGCCCAGATGGGTGAGCTTGCGTGTGTGGCCGTGCACGATGATTATCGACGCGGTCAGCGCGGCGAGCAATTGCTGACGGATATCGAGCTACGTGCGCGCCGTGCGGGGCTGACTCGGCTATACGCACTGACGACGCATACTGTTCACTGGTTCATTGAGCATGGTTTCGCGTCTGCTGCGCTTGAGGATCTACCGCCCATGCGACGTGAAGCCTATAACTCGGCGCGTCAGTCCAAGGTGTTGCTCAAGACACTTTAACGAATCGCGTATTTCCGGCACCCGATGTGTGTTTGTCCTTCTGTCTTCTGGAGGGTGAGCCGGCATCGGGTGTTTTGCATAGTAACGTTGCACTTTCACTACAGCGCTTCATTTTATGTCTTGCAAGAGAGACGTTATAAGGTGTTGATATATATCTATAAAATGGGATGCTACGGATTCGTGTTGTCAATTTGCGACAAATGAGAGGCAAAAACAGACCAATATCTCGGCTAGAGGCCACTTTACCAGTTTCGCAATCATTGTATTTTTTTAAGTTATTGATTTTTAAAGCATTTTGTAATTTATGGCACGTTGCTAGCTATGTATATCGTGAGCCAGAGTTAGCGGCCGTATGACTCGCCCTATCTCTGGCCTGACAGCGATGACGGTACTCACTACCCTGTGCGCCCCGTGATCGCTGTCAGGCCAAGCGTCTGCTCCACGCGTTGTGTGACTTCAGGTTGCGATGAGACAGGTACGGCCCTTCGTGGGCAAGGAAAGTATCTTGAGGGCAAGGATGCCCGGGCATGGATGCCCGATACCGGATGCGGTGGTTGTCTGATTGTGCCGCCGTCATCTCAAGATTGACTGTTGATGCTTTCTGTTTGGTTCAAGCGTGAGTCATGAAAGCGCTTTGCTAAACAAAGGTTTCAACGTGTGGCATTGCGATGTGTTGCCCCCTGCTTCACATCCGATAGGGAGCGCGGACCTCGTCCGTAGTGAATGTCGGCTAACCTGGAACGACCACCAGGTGATGTTCTTTTCTCCCGGACCTGACAGGCAGACCACCTGACAGGCCCACCAATCACAATGTGTCTCCAGGTATTAGAGGCATGTTGTGATGACTGACCCTTCAGTTCCCTGCGTACTTGGGCCGGCTCTGCCGGCCCTCTTTTTTTGTGCATCACACTGTACGTCTAACGATGATGGGTCATCGACTTCATCATAAATACCGGCCAAGAGGCTGTCTGTCTCGTGGCGGGGTAATGGTTTAAATAAGAATCATCTTTATTAACGAACTGGCAACCGCGATGGACGCTGGCGAACTCTGGTATTCTTGGAAGACGTGATTCGATGATGACCACCCCTTTCCTGCATAGAGTTTTCTCAATGGCCTCCACGGTGTCACGACGCTGGCGTCCCCGCTCCCTGCCTCAGTTAGTGCTGATGGCCTTCTTTGTGGTGATGCTGCCGATCGCAGTGCTCATGTTCCAGGCGGGACAGGCGTTGTCAGAATTGTCGGAACTTGCCGACGTCAGCGCCCGTCAGGCAGTTGATCAGACCCGACGTGCCCGCACGCTGACCAATCTCGCTGTCGAGATGGAGCGTAGCGCTCGTCAGTACGCGGTACTGGAAAACCCCGATCTGATGAAGATCTATGCCGACAAGGCCAGCGCTTTTCGAGAGCTGCTGGATGCACAGGCGCGCCTGCTCGGTGAAGGAGACCCGCGTGTCAGAGAGCTGAAAAGCACGCTGTCAGAGCTGGAGCGCATGCCCGAAATGAGTGTGGCGCAGGTCAGCAGCCATCTAGAGAACTTCGGCCCCTTCTCGATACAAGCCAGCGGTTTGCTCAACTCTACCCGTGAACTCGTCGATGCCCGTATCGAGGGTATCCGTGCGCGTGCGACTCAGGTGAAGAATCAGTTGTGGTGGCAGACGGCAGCACTGGTCTCTATCAGTCTGCTGCTGATGCTGTTCTTTACCTGGCTGATCATTCGCCCCATTCGTCAGCTGGAACGTCGTATCAATGGCCTTGGCAGTGGTGATGACAGCGCGCGGCCAATCGTGATCAAGGGGCCGGCCGAATTGGTGCAGCTGGGTGAGCGTCTCAACTGGCTGTCGATGCGTCTTGATGAGCTGGAAGAGCAGAAGCAGCAGTTCCTGCGCCACATGTCCCATGAACTCAAGACCCCGTTATCCAGCATCCGCGAGGGTACCGGGCTTTTGATTGACGAAGTGGCAGGGCCGCTGAGCCCTCATCAGGCCGAAATTCTTGGCTTGCTGGACGATTCCAGCAAGGAATTGCAGAAGCTTATCGAGCAGCTCCTCGACTACAATCTGTTGCAGCATAATCAAGGGCTTGAGAGAAGCCGCTTTGATGTCCATGAAGTCTTCAAGGAAGTACTGGCCAAGCACCGGCTAGCACTGGAAAAGAAAGGCATGAAAGTGCATCTTCCGCCTGCCAGTCTGAACTGGGAGGCCGACCGGCCGCGAACAGGGCGCATTCTCGATAATCTGATTTCCAATGCCATTGCTTATGGCGAAGATGGCGGAGATCTATGGCTGAGGGCGCGCAAGGAGCGCCGTCAGCTGGTCATCGAGGTCGCTAACAGCGGCGAGCCAATTGCCGCTCAAGATCGCGATCACCTGTTCAAACCCTTCTATCAGGGTGCGGTGAAACGCAAGGGGCCACTCAAGGGCTCTGGTATTGGCCTCTCAGTGGCGGCTGACAGCGCCCGCGCCCAATTTGGTCAATTGGTGCTGGTGGACGATGCCAGGGCGGATGTCTGTTTCCGACTGACATTGCCCACAATGACTCGTGCGCTGTCGCTGTCGCCAGGGGAAGGCAGCGAGTCTGATCTGCAGGCAGGGAATGCATACTGACAGCGCGGATCATCAGCCTTTACTGCCAGTACATACCACATAAAATGGCACCAATGAGTGCCATCAAACACGCAAGGAACTGAAGTGATGAAGGGTCAACGACTACTGCTGAGCCTTACTGCCTGCGTGCTGCTCAGTACCCTCAGTGCCTGTGGGGTCCTGTCAAGCATGACCTTGCCGGGCACTGAATCTGCAGCCATGAGTCCTGGTGTCGAAACCAGCTGTCTTGGGGCCGGTGATCTACCGGACTTCGCGGGGGAAGATTGCCTGCTGGATGAATGGGTCGCCTTCGCCCTGCAAGCGCAACGCGGTAATGGTGACTGGCGCAGAAGTACGCTGGTACAGCTGGAAGGGACCCGTCATGATCGTCGCCTCGCCCGCGCTATATTGTTGAGCTGGGGTGATGAGTCAGACTGGGAGCACGCTTCCGATTTGTTCAAGGCCGATCTGCCGACGGCGCCGAGTCGCCTGCAGCCGTTGCTACGTCAGTGGCTCAATGGGCTCGAGGAACGCCGCGATCTGATTGATGAGCGTGACAAGAGCGAGAGTGCTCGTCGCAAGCTGAGTGCCGATAATGCTCAGCTCAGCAAGAAGCTCGAAGCATTGACTGCCATCGAGGAATCCATCAATTCTCGCCGCCAGAGCACGCCCTGAAGTCTCGGCGACTGCCTCTGGCCACGATCTGTCACCGGCCCATCTGGCTAGGTGACGCAAGACTGTGCGGGCCTGGCGGCCGGTTGTCCCCACGCCGCCGAGTGACGCAAGGAGAGTTAGTGTGAAATACGCTCAAGCGCATATTCTGCTCGTTGATGATGATGCGAGCCTGCTCAAGCTGCTCGGCATGCGTCTCGAAAGTCGTGGCTTCAAGGTCACGACTGCTGGGAGTGGCCGTGAGGCGCTTAACCGTCTCGAAACTGCACGTCCTGATCTGGTCTTGTCAGACCTGCGCATGGACGAAATGGATGGCATGGCACTGTTTGGTGAGCTACAAAAGCGCCAGCCAGGCATGCCGGTCATCCTGTTGACGGCGCATGGCTCGATTCCGGATGCCGTCAGCGCCACGCGTCAGGGGGTGTTCAGCTTCCTGACCAAGCCGGTCGACAAGGATGAGCTGTTCGCGGCCATCGATGAAGCGCTGGCACAGGCGCCGCCGGTAAAGGAAGGCGATGATGCCTGGCGGGCGGGTATCATCACGCGCTCTCCGCAGATGGAGCAGATTCTCGAACAGGCTCGCATGGTAGCAGCCTCGGATGTCAGCGTGCTGGTCACTGGCCCGTCCGGTTCCGGCAAGGAGCTGATGGCCAAGGCGATCCACAATGCCAGCCCGCGTGCTTCCAAGCCCTTTGTCGCCATCAACTGTGGCGCGCTACCGGAGCAGCTGCTGGAAAGTGAGCTGTTCGGCCACGCCAAGGGCTCCTTCACTGGTGCGATCAGTGCGCATCAGGGCCTGTTCCAGGCCGCGGATGGCGGCACACTGTTCCTGGATGAAATCGGCGACATGCCGTTGGCATTGCAGGTCAAGTTGCTGCGTGCGCTGCAAGAGCGTCAGATTCGTCCACTGGGATCGACCACCTCGATCGCCATCGACGTGCGCATCATCTCTGCCACGCACCGTAATCTCGACAAGGCGATGCATGACGGCGACTTCCGTGAAGATCTCTACTACCGCCTCAATGTGGTCAATCTCAAGCTGCCGGCCCTGCGTGAGCGGGCCGAGGATGTGCCGCTGCTGGCCAAGTATCTGATCAGTCAGGCTGCTGCGCGCCACAAGCCTTTCGTGAAGGGCTTCTCACCGGAAGCGCTGAATCTGCTGGCCTCCAGTGCCTGGCCGGGCAACGTGCGTCAGCTGGTCAACGTGGTCGAGCAGTGTGTCGCACTGACCAGCTCCTCGATGATTCCTGAAGCCTTGGTCTCTCAGGCACTGGCCGCAGAAGAGAACGCACTGCCGTCCTTCTCCGAGGCGCGTGCCGGCTTTGAGCGCAGCTATCTGATCAAGGTGCTGAAGATAACCGAAGGCAACGTGACGCAGGCCGCCCGAATCGCGGGGCGTAACCGTACCGACTTCTACAAGCTGTTGGGGCGTCATGATCTTGAACCGGGCGTCTTCAAGCCGGGTGCCGAGCAAGGGCCGCCTGATTTCTAGATTCAGCGCGTCCGATGCCACGCGAAGGGCGTTCAGGTTCAGCGCGTCCGATGCCACGCGTAGGGCGTTCAGGTTCAGCGCGTCCGATGCCACGCGAAGGGCGTAAGGCCAAAACCCGAGCTGCTGTTCGCGAGAGCATTCTTTATCGTGTGTGAAGCGCCATGAAAAAGCCCCGCTACCTTCATCAGGTAGCGGGGCTTTTTTCGCTCTCGTTTCGCCAGGCTCGTTACAGTACCGGGAGCTGAGATTCTGCTGAATAAAGAGAGTGATTCAGGGCCTGGGTTTGTAGCGGCGCTTGACCTCGACGGCCAGGCGACCTTCGCCGAGACGGATCGACAGCATCTCGCCGGGCTGGGTCTGATGCGCGGCGCGAATGACCTGTGGCGAGCCTGACGATCCGCTGCGCTCGACAATCGCATAGCCGCGATTGATCACGTTGAGCGGGCTGACCGCATTCAGCGCCCGCATCGCACCCTCAAGACGCTCTCGGTCAGAGGCCAGACGACGCGGCAATGCCGCCATCAAGCGTGGTGTCAGCATGCTGATTTGCTGGCGATGGCGTGCGATATCGCGTGCTGGGCTGGCCTGCTTCAAGCGCCGCTCCAGCTGGGCGGCGTTCTCCTGTTCACTCTGCAAGCGCTGGCGCAGCGCGGTGTGCAGTCGGCGCTCCAGCTCATTGGCGCGCTCGCGTTGTAGTCCCAGGTCACGTGCCGGATGGCGCAGGCGTGATCGAGCATGGTCAAGGCGCTGCGCGGCCTGATCGAGCACGGCGCGCTGGGTGCGCCATAGCCGTCGGGAGAGGGCGTCCAGCTGATGCGCCAGCGCGCGCTGATCGGGGAATAGCGCCTCCGCGGCGGCAGAGGGCGTCGGCGCACGCAGGTCTGCTGCCAACTCAGCCAACGTGGTGTCGGTCTCGTGGCCGATGGCCGCGACCACCGGCAGGCGCGAATGGTAGATGGCGCGTGCCAGGTGCTGGTCATTGAAGGCCCACAAGTCCTCGAGGCTACCGCCGCCGCGCGTGATCAGCAGCGCATCGCAGTCACTGTCACGGTTGGCCATCGCCACGGCTCGAATGAGTTGGGGTACGGCCTGTGGCCCCTGTACTGCAACGGATAGAACGCTCAAGCGAGCCTGCGGCCAGCGCTTGCGCGTGACGGCAATGACATCTTGCAGCGCCGCACCGGTCGCCGAGGTGATCACACCCAGATGCTGCGGCGGATGCGGTAGCGCCCGCTGATTGGCAAACACCCCTTCTGCGGCCAGCTGCTCCCTGAGGCGTGCCAGCCGCGCCAGCCATTCTCCCAGTCCCGCCTGCTGCAGCGCCTCGACGATCAGCTGATAGTCGCCACGTGCCTCGAACAACGACACCTTGGCCCGCACTCGAACACGGTCGCCATCCTTGGGTTTTTCGCGCAGAAACTGGGCGCGACTCTTGAACAGCGCACAGCGCACCTGGGCACTGTCATCTTTCAGCGTGAAGTAGCAGTGGCCGGAGCGCGGCTGCGAGAAGCCCGAGATCTCCCCCTCGATCCATAGCTCGCCCAGTCCGCGCTCCAGCAGACGTTTTGCCTCGCGGTTGAGCTGAGTCACGCTGATGGCGTCGGCGGCAGAGGTAGACGGTTCGAACACGCGCGAATCCTTGAGTGTGGAGGACTGGACGGAAGGTGAGCTGATGCGAGAGCGAATCATGATGCCACAGCCGCGTGTTTTTCGCCGAGCGTTGCCATGACACGCCGCGCATCAATGAAAACACCCCCACTCTCCGATAGGACAGAGAGTGGGGGCGTTGGCGTCATGGTGAGAATGCTGGTGTTCGGACCGCCTGGGCAGCTTACGCGGCTTTGGCGCTGCGCTTTGACAAGAATGTCAGCAGCATCGGCACGAGCATCAACAGCAACGAGGCGGCCCATAGTCCTTGCGAGATACCGGATTGCCACAGGATGTTGGTATCACCGCCACTGATGGCCAGGGCGCGACGCAGGTTCTCTTCCATCAGCCCGCCGAGCACGAAGCCCAGCACGATGGTGGCCAGCGAGAAGTTGAGCTTGCGCAGCAGGTAGCCAAGGATGCCGATGCCCAGCATCAGGTAGATGGCACCCATGTCCGAGTGCAGCTGATACACGCCGACGAAGGACAGGATGACGATGCCGGGCACCAGTGCCCAACGCGGGATAGTCAGTACGCGCGCGAAGAAACCCGCCAGCGGCAGATTGAGCAGCAGCAGCACGATGTTGCCGATATAGAGTGATGCGATAAGGCCACCGGCCACTTTCGGATGTTCGCTGAACATCATCGGGCCTGGCGTGATGTTGTAGAGCATCAGTGCGCCCAGCAGCACGGCAGTGGTGCCAGAACCGGGAATGCCGAGTGTCAGCATCGGCACGAAGGAACCTGCTGCCGAAGCATTGTTGGCCGCCTCCGGGGCGGAAAGTCCGCGCATGTCACCGGTGCCGAAGGTGTTGTCCTTGTCACTGATGCGTTTTTCGGTGGTATAGGCCACGGCTCCTGCGACCGAAGCGCCGGTGCCCGGCAACACGCCGATCAGAAAACCGATCAGGCTGGAGCGCAGCATGGCGCCCTTGCAGTAGAGAATTTCCTTCATGGTCACGAATACGCGGCCTATGACGGGCAGCTCGCCTGTCTTGCCGTGTTGCAGTCGGCTTTCCAGCATCAGCAGAATCTCGCTGATCGCGAACATGCCGATGATCAATACCACGAAGTCGATGCCATCGTAGAGGTCCGGAATGTCAAAGGTGAAGCGCTGGATACCGGTACCTGAGTCGACGCCGATCGTCCCGATCAGCACACCCAGAATGGCGCCCAGGGCGGTCTTGACCGGATCATTGCCCATCATCACGGACATGGAGGCAAACGCGAACACCATCATGGTGAACAGCTCTGCCGGGCCGAACAGGACCGCGACCTTGGCCAGCAGCGGCGCGAACAGCGTCAAGCCGAGAATCGCGATGCTAGCGCCCACGAAAGAGCTGATCGCCGAGATGCCCAGCGCAGGCCCCGCCAGGCCCTTCTTGGCCAGCGGGTAGCCATCCAGGGTGGTCATGACGGCGCCGGCGTCCCCCGGCACATTGAGCAGAATGCTGGACATCCGACCGCCGTATTCCGCGCCGGTATAGATACCTGCCAGCAGGATCAGCGCAGATTCGGCAGGCAGGCCGAGGGTATAGGCAAGCGGCATCAGAATGGCGATGCCGTTGATGGGCCCGATGCCCGGAAGGGCACCGAACAGTGTGCCGAGCAGGGCGCCGGTAAAGGCCAGGCCAAGATTGAGGGGCGTCAACGCCACTCCGAAGCCCTGAATGATGAAATCAAACATGCAACACCTCTCTCGGTATCAGGAAAACCACAGGCCTGTGGGCAGGGATATTTCCAATACCGCGGTAAACAGCAGATAACTCAGGCCGGCCATCAGTACACCGGTCAAGCAGGCCGCACGCCAGTTAGCGCCGAATAGCCGTGCAATCGCGGTAATCGCGGCCACCGCGGTGAGGGGATAGCCAAGACGCACGAAGAAGAAGGCGAAAACGATGAGGACCAGCAGCACCAGTCCCAGCTGCACGAAAATCGCGGCAGAGGGCCAGTTTCCTTCGGGGCCAGGACGTACGATCAGCACCAGAGAGAAGGCGGCCATCATGATGGAAAGCCCGATGGGGAAGGCCTTGGGTCCTACCGGGTCGTAGGCGAAGGGCACATGGATACTGAGGGCCTGGGCGACGATGAACGCCGCCAGCCCCATCAGGGCAATGCCCAGGATGCGGTCGGCGGCGATTTTCATTGGGTCAGACCTACTTCTTGGGCGAGGGTCTTGAAGTCGGTGATCTGCGCTTTCACGTACTGATCGAAGTCAGGGCCGAATTTCTGGATCGGGAACAGACCGCGAGCTTCACGAATCTTGGCGAATTCAGGCTTCTCGCTCAGCAGCTTGAGGCGCTCGACCCAGGCGTTGTAATCAGCATCGCTGACATCCTTGCCCATGTAGTACCCGCGCCAGATTGGCCAGGTCACGTCGTAGCCCTGTTCAGTGGCGGTGGGAATATCAGCGAAGGCCCCTGGCACGCGTTCTTCCGACAGCGCAGCCAGCACCCGAATCTTGCCGCTGGACAGCTGTGACTGAAGCTCGGAAAGGTCGCCGGTATACACCTTGATGTGATTGCCCAGCAGGGCTGCCAGCGCTTCACCGCCACCCTCGAAGGACACATAGCGCAGCTTGCGCGGCGAGACATCGATCGACTTGGCGATCAGTGCCGCCTTCATCCAGTCCTGGCTACCGATGGTACCGCCGGCGCCGAAGGGGATTTCGCTCGGATGTTTCTTGAGGTCGTCCATCAGCTCATCCAGTGTCTGCCACGGAGAGTCGGCATTCACGACCACGGCGCCATAGTCGACGCCCAGCGCACCGACCCAACGCACGTCATCGGCGGTGAACTTGCCGAATTTACCCAGCGCCAGATTGACGGCGGCGCCAGTGCTGGCGGCCACGATCAGGTTTGGATCGTCGCTGCGTACTCCGATGACATGGTTGTAGGCAACAGCGCCGATACCGCCCGGCATGTAGGTCACCATCATCGGGGAATCGATGACGCCGGTTTCCAGCAGGCCATTGGCGGCCAGGCGGCAGGTCAGATCATAACCACCCCCCGGTTTGGCGGGGGCGATGCACTCGCTTCTGTCAGCGGCCATGACTGGCAATGACAACAGGCTGACGGTGGCGATGGCCAGCGGTGCGACGAGGGCGGCGGCGAGACGTTTTGTGGATGGCATGGTGTGCTCCTGATGCGTCTTGTTGTTGTCCAGATTGTTTTTGTCCACAGAGCGCCTTTTGCTTTATGTTCAAGGCGAAGGCTGGCGCTCTTGTGGTGATGCATCGCGAATGCTGAGGCGATGAAGGCATGGTAGGAGCGCGACCTTTCATCAACCTGTCAGATTTCCCTAACCCTCATGAGACATTCGACGCATGCGCCTGCTAGTGATTGAGGACGATCCCCTCATTTCCAGCGCCCTGGAGCGCAGTCTTTCTGCGTCGGGATTCGCGGTGGACACCTTCTCAAGCCTGGCCTCTGCCCGCGATGCTGCGCGTCAGGGTGGCTTCGATCTCGTGCTGCTCGATCTGGGCTTGCCGGACGGGCAGGGCATGGAATTGCTGGCGGAGCTACGCCAACGCGGTGATCTCACGCCGGTGCTGATCATCACTGCCCGCGATGGAGTGGATGACCGCGTGCGCGGGCTGGATCTCGGCGCTGATGATTATCTGGCCAAGCCGTTCTCGCTGGTGGAGATGGAAGCGCGCGTGCGTGCCCTGCTGCGGCGCAGTCAGGGGCGTAGCGACAACAGCATCCGCTTCGGGTCACTGACGATGTCCTCTGCCGGTAGTGGCACCTTGACCCTGCAGGACGCGGTGCTGGACCTGCCCCCGCGTGAGCGCCGCCTGCTGGAAAGCCTGATGCTGCATGCCGGCAAGGTGGTGTCGCGAGAAGTCATCGAGGGCAAGGTGTTCGGCTATGGGGAGGTCGGCTCCAATGCGCTGGAGGTGTATATCAGCCGCCTGCGCAAGCGGTTGGCAGGCAGCGATGTCCAGATTCGCACCCTGCGCGGGCTGGGCTATCGCCTCGAGATGACAGGCGCCGGATGATCATCCAGGGCAAGCTGCGCAATCGTCTGCTGGGCTGGCTGATGAGCATGATGCTCATCGTCGGCGGCCTGCTGTTGATCGACGCCTGGGTGACCAGCCAGCGCTCGGCGCAGCGCGCCTTTGACAGCCAACTGGAAGATGCCCTGCTGGCGATGTCAGAGGCCATCCAGTGGCAGGACGACATGCCGCGCATCATGATGCCGCCCGCCGCGCTCAGCATTCTGTCGACCCGCCATCAGGAGCGCGTCTTCTATCGCTTGATTGATGACCAGGGGCGGGTGCTGGCCAACAATCTCGACATTCCCCTGCCGGGCAAGCTCAAGCGCGAAGCCAGAGAGGGGGATGTCTGGCTGGATACCGACTACCAGGGCGTGAAGTGGCGACTGCATGCGCGCAGCGTGCGCTCTGCCGGTTGGGAGCGTCAGTTTCGCGTGCAGATCTGGGTCGGCCACACCACGGAGGGGCGCGAGATGCTGGCGCGCGATCTCTTGGTCCGTGCGGTAGGGCGAATACTGGTGATGGGGCTGTTGGCGGTCGTGATGATCTTCATCACGCTGCGACTGGCGCTCACGCCACTCAAGCGGCTGCGGGATCAGCTGCGTCGCCGACAGTCGCAGGATGCCAGTCCGCTCTCCGGTAGCATGCCTGAGGAGATGCGCGAACTCGTCGATACGCTTGAGCAACTCTTCCATCGTCAGGGGGCGTCGCGTGATGCCTTGCTGCGCTTCACGGCGGATGCCAGCCATCAGTTGCGCACGCCCTTGGCGGGGGTGCAGAACGTGGCGGAATTTGCCCTGCAGAGCCGCTCTCCCGATGAGTGGCATCAAGCCTTGAGTGACATCCATGCCAGTGCCGCGCGTACCAGTCGTCTGGCGGGCCAGCTCTTGAATCTCACCCGTCTTCGCCATCTGGCATTGCCCGCCGAACACGAGGTGGTGGAGCTGAGCGCGCTGCTGCGAGACGTCGTGCTGGAGTGGGCAGAACGCGACATGGCGCTTCAGCATGACCTGGGGCTGGCGTCGCTCCCCGATAGCCCGATCAGCGTGCTGGGCGAGGAGTGGGCGCTGCGGGAATTGATCGGCAACCTGATCGAGAACGCGCTGCGCTATACGCCCGCCGGCAGTGAAATCACGCTGGGACTGACGCTGACGGCTGACAAGGTCGTGCTGTATAGCGAAGACAATGGACCGGGTGTTGCCCCCGAAATGCTGGAACGGCTGTGTCAGCCCTTCGAGCGCGGCGGGCGTCAGGACACCGAAGGCTCAGGGCTTGGGCTTGCCATCGTCGAGACCATCGCTCAGCGTCATCAAGGCACGCTACAGGTGAGCAATCGTCTTGAGGGCGGCTTGCACATCAGCCTGACGCTACGGCAATTGCCGACAGGAGAGGCAGATGCATAAGCGCAAGCCGGGACAGCGACTGACCGTTCAGCTGGTGCTGAATCTGTTGCCGAGGTTATTGATGAGTCTGTTGATAAGCCTGCTGGTGGGGGGCATGGGGATATCGACAGCCTCGGCAGCCTCGCGACTGGTGATTGAAGCAGCACTCGATCAACAGGTCGCGACGCCGCTGCTGACGGCCTTCTCGCAGCAACATCCCGAGTTAGAGATCGACTATCGTGACCGCACCTCGATGGGCGTCCATGCCCTTGCCGAGCAGACTGCCCCCGGTGCCGACATCATCATCAGCTCCGCCATGCCGTGGCAGGTGGCGCTGGTGAATCAAGGGCTGGCGCAGCGACTCGACAGCGACGTCGCTCGGCGATGGCCGGCATGGGCCAAGTGGCGCGATGAAGTCTTCGCCTTCACTTTTGAGCCCATCGTGATGGCCTATCGGCTGGATCTGGCGGGCAAGATGCTGCCGCCGTCTTCGCATGCCGATGTGCTGCGGTTGTTGACCGAACACGCAGACACCCTGTCAGGACGCGTTGCCGCCTATTCGCCCTCCCGGAGTGCGCTGGGCTATGTGCTCTATCTGCAGGACTCGCGCTACTCCGGCCGCTTCTGGTCGCTGGTCGAGGCACTGGGGCGCGTCAATGCCACGCTTGAGACCAGTACGCAGCGCATCCTGGAAGGGCTCTCCGAGGGGCGTTATTGGCTGGGCTATAACCTGCTGGGGTCGTATGCGTTGCAATGGGCGCAGTCACATCCTGAAGTCATCGTGCAGATGCCCTCTGACTACGCGCTGATTTCGATGCGTACCGCGTTCATTCATCGCGATGCACCGCATCCGCAAGCGGCACGTACCTTTCTGAATTTCCTGCTCAGCCGCGCAGGCCAGCATGTGCTGGCGGGCGAAACACCGCTTTTCAGCATTCGCAGCGATGTTCTAGGCCCCTTCACCGCGCAATCACTGCGCGATCAGGTCGGTCAGCGCCTCTATCCGCAGCCGTTGGATGCCTCCTCGCTGAGCATGCTGGATGGCTCGCGCCGGGCGGACTTTCTTGCCCGCTGGTTCAATGCCTACTCGGGAGGCGCACCAACCCCTTGACGCATGAAGGAGGCGAGCTTGAGCCTGAATCTTTGCCTTTGAACCTGACTCTTGAGGCCAAGTCCCTGGCGGCGCTGATGGTGACGCTCGCAAGCTGTCGTGCCATTGCACCAGGCATGAATCGAGAGCGTATTGAGGGAGTATTGTGACCCCCGATGGCGCCGCCACACTTGACCAATCGGTTAGTGTCGCGGCGTTCGGGATTTTCATTTCCATAGCGTGCGACGTTTGTCTGCAGGGATTCATATGAGCTATAATGGGTCATTACCTTTCGCAGCAACGCAATATCCGTAGTCATGGCGCCTGTCACTCAGGCCCTGCACTGCGGCTTTCGCGCATCCCTCACAAACTGCTACTGGGCGTTCGACATGCTACGTATAGCGCAAGAAGCTCTGACGTTTGATGACGTTCTTCTCGTCCCCGGCTACTCCGAGGTCCTCCCCAAGGACGTCAGCCTGAGATCCCGTCTCACTCGTGACATCAGCGTCAATATCCCGCTTATCTCTTCCGCGATGGATACTGTCACCGAAGCTCGCCTGGCCATTGCGATGGCTCAGGAAGGCGGTGTCGGCATCATCCACAAGAGCATGAGCATCGTCCAGCAGGCGGCGGAAGTCCGCAAGGTCAAGAAGCACGAGAGCGTCATCGTGCGTGACCCGGTCACCGTCAGCCCGAAAGCCAAGATCCAGGACCTGCTGTCAATGTCCGCGGAGCATGGTTACTCCGGCTTCCCGGTCGTCGAAGGTGAATACCTCGTCGGTATCGTGACCGGCCGTGACATGCGTTTCCAGCCGGATCACAGCGATACCGTCGCCGGTATCATGACGGGTCGCGACAAGCTGGTGACCGTGCTTGAAGGCACCTCACTGGACGAGATCAAGGCCAAGCTGCAGGAAAGCCGCATCGAGAAGATGCCGGTGGTGGATGAAGAATTCCGCCTGCGTGGCCTGGTCACCGTGCGCGACATCGAGAAGGTCAAGGCCTACCCGAACGCAGCAAAAGACAGCAACGGCAGCCTGCTGGTCGGCGCTGCGGTTGGTACGGGTCCGGAAACGCCGGATCGCGTCGCGGCACTCGCCGAAGCCGGCGTTGACGTCATTGTCGTCGATACCGCACACGGCCATTCCAAGGGCGTGATCGAGCGCGTCGCTTGGGTGAAGCAGAACCATCCGAAGATTCAGGTCATCGGTGGCAACATCGCCACGGCAGAAGCCGCCATCGCCCTGGCAGAAGCCGGCGCAGACGGCGTCAAGGTCGGCATCGGCCCGGGTTCCATCTGCACCACGCGTATCGTCGCCGGTGTCGGTGTGCCGCAGATGAGCGCTGTCGCCAACGTCGCGGCCGCCATGGCCAAGTACGACGTGCCGGTCATCGCTGATGGCGGTATCCGCTTCTCCGGCGACATCGCCAAGGCCATCGCCGCAGGCGCCAGCATCGTCATGATCGGCGGCCTGCTCGCCGGTACTGAAGAAGCGCCGGGTGAAGTCGAGCTGTTCCAGGGGCGTACCTACAAGGCCTACCGTGGCATGGGTTCCATGGGCGCCATGTCCCAGACCCAGGGCTCCAGTGATCGTTACTTCCAGGACAAGAATGCCGGCGTCGAGAAGCTGGTCCCGGAAGGCATCGAAGGCCGCGTGCCCTACAAGGGCATGATGAGCGCCATCGTGCACCAGCTGATGGGTGGCCTGCGTGCCTCCATGGGCTACACCGGTAGCCAGACCATCGAAGAGATGCGCACCAAGCCTGAATTCGTGCAGATCACCGGTGCCGGCTTCGCCGAATCCCACGTCCATGACGTGCAGATCACCAAAGAAGCGCCCAACTACCGGCGCGACTGAAGCACAGCGAAGCGCGACGTGAAGCGGGAGCCCTAGACGGGTTCCCGCTTTGCTTAGGGTTCCGGAAGTCTCGGCCCCTCTCGTGCTCCCTCGCAGCTCCGAAGCGGGTCTCACGACTCCCCAATGAGAGACTGAAGATGCAAGACATCCATTCCCACAAGATCCTGATCCTCGATTTCGGTTCTCAGTACACTCAGCTGATCGCACGTCGCGTGCGTGAGCTGGGCGTGTTCTCCGAAGTGCGTGCCTTCGACATCACTGAAGAAGAGATTCGCGAGTACAACCCCAACGGCATCATCCTTGCCGGTGGTCCGGAATCCGTGACCGAACTGGACTCGCCGCGTGCACCGCAGTGCGTGTTCGAGATGGGTCTGCCGGTATTCGGTATCTGCTACGGCATGCAGACCATGGCCGAGCAGCTGGGCGGCAAGGTCGAAGGCTCCAACGTGCGTGAATTCGGCTATGCCCAGATTCGTGTCGATGGTGAGTCCGCGCTGTTCAAGGACATCAAGGACCACCTGGATGACGAAGGCCGTCCGCTGCTTGACGTCTGGATGAGCCACGGCGACAAGGTCGCCCAGGTGCCGGAGACCTTCACGGTCACCGCTTCCACCCCGAGCTGCCCGATTGCCGCCATGGCGTGGGAAGAGAAGCAGTTCTACGGCGTGCAGTTCCACCCGGAAGTCACTCACACCCTGCAGGGCCAGCGCATTCTCGAACACTTCGTGATCGAGATCTGCCAGGCAGAGCGTCTGTGGACACCGGCCAAGATCATCGAAGACCTCACCGATCGCGTTCGCGCGCAGGTGGGTGATCGCAAGGTACTGCTTGGCCTGTCCGGCGGCGTCGATTCCTCCGTGGTCGCGGCGCTGCTGCACAAGGCCATCGGTGATCAGCTGACCT
Source organism: Cobetia sp. L2A1 (assembly GCF_009796845.1). Lineage (NCBI taxonomy): Bacteria > Pseudomonadati > Pseudomonadota > Gammaproteobacteria > Oceanospirillales > Halomonadaceae > Cobetia > Cobetia sp. L2A1. The sequence goes on from NZ_CP047025.1 coordinate 427,050, forward strand.
GCGTCTTCGTCGACAACGGCCTGCTGCGCAAGAAGGAAGGCGATCAAGTCATGGAAACCTTCGCACGCCACATGGGCGTCAAGGTCATCCGTGTCGATGCTGAAGACCTCTTCCTCGGCAAGCTCAAGGGTGTCAGTGACCCGGAAGCCAAGCGCAAGGCCATCGGCAACACCTTCATCGAAGTGTTCGATGCCGAAGCCACCAAGCTCAAGGATGTCGACTTCCTCGCCCAGGGCACCATCTACCCTGACGTGATCGAGTCCGCGGCCAGCAAGACCGGCAAGTCCCACGTCATCAAGTCCCACCACAATGTCGGCGGCCTGCCGGACGACATGAAGATGGAACTGGTCGAGCCGCTGCGTGAGCTGTTCAAGGACGAAGTGCGCAAGATTGGCCTGGAACTCGGCCTGCCGTACGACATGGTCTACCGTCACCCCTTCCCGGGGCCGGGTCTGGGCGTGCGTATCCTCGGTGAAGTGAAGAAGGAATACGCAGACATCCTGCGTGAAGCCGACGCCATCTTCATCGAAGAACTGCACAACTTCGACTGGTACCACAAGACCAGCCAGGCGTTTGCCGTCTTCCTGCCGGTCAAGTCCGTCGGCGTCGTCGGCGATGGCCGTCGTTACGAGTGGGTCATCGCCATTCGTGCCGTCGAGACTGTCGACTTCATGACCGCCCGCTGGGCGCACCTGCCGTATGAGCTGCTGGAGAAGGTCTCCAACCGCATCATCAACGAGCTGGAGCACGTCTCGCGCGTCACCTATGACGTCAGCAGCAAGCCGCCGGCCACCATTGAGTGGGAATGATCGTCTGACGATCACCCCTCGCTGAGCTGACGCAGCGTTCTGTCTAGACGGTCTCTTGAACTGATCGAGACGAGAACGTAGCAATAAAAAAGCCCTTCTGGCCATTGGCCGGAAGGGCTTTTTTTGTGGACGTGATTCAGGAAACGCTAGCCGCTTGCTCACTCCTGTTCGACTGGTTCCTGCCTGGCCTTGCGCAGGTCGGGCCGTACGCCGTGGGCGGAGTGGAAGAAGCCAAACTCGGCCATCCTCCACGCTTCACACCCCATTGAGTGACGGTCTGAACGTTGTCATCGAGTTGTGTCGAAGCATGGGATTGCGATGCACTTCGGAGCGCATCAACATCCTTGCCTCACAGCCGGACAGTCGTCTTTTAGCGAAAGATTGTGGAGCTTTCGTCAGTATAAGGAGAGTCGTGGCAGAGTCGGGGAGGAGGGTGCATCGCGGTGATACCATCTTGCGTGGTGCCGAATCTGGTGTCGTGACCAGTGACGGAGTCCCCCGAATCTGAAGGAAAGATGATGACGACTGAACAACCACGGCTGGGCCGACGCGGGATGCTGTTATTGCTGATCGTCCTTGGGGCCTTCCCTCCACTGACGATGGATATTTATCTGCCAGCGCTGCCGCAGATAGCAGAGACCTTCGGTGTCCCGCGTGACGCCGTGAATCTGACGCTGGGTGGCTACATGGTCGCCTATGCCTGCGGTATGCTGTTCTGGGGGCCGTTGAGCGAGAAGTTCGGGCGCAAGCCGATCCTGATGATCGGGCTCGTGCTCTACGTTCTGGCCAGTCTGGGCTGCGTGTTCACCCACAGCATCGAGCCGTTGATCCTGTTCCGGATTCTGCAGGGCTTCGGCGGTGGCGCCATCACGGTGGTGGAAACCTCCATTGTGAAGGACCTCTACAAGGGGCGTGAGCGCGAGCGAATTCTGGCCACCGTCATGTCGCTGGTGGTGATCGCGCCGCTGGTCGCCCCCGTGCTGGGGGCAGCGCTGCTGAAGATAGCCTCCTGGCACGCGATCTTCGTGACACTTGCCGTGTTTGGCGCCCTCGCGTTTGCCCTCGTGCTGCTGTTCCGGGAATCGCTCCAGCATCGCTATGAAGGGCCGGTGCTCAAATCCTGGAGCCGACTCGGCACGGTGCTGCGCAATCCGCACTTCGCCTATCTGGTGCTGCTGTTCGGCATGGCGCCGATGTGCCTGATGGCGTTCATCGGCAGTGCCGCGTACATCTATATCGATGGGTTCGGCATGTCGGAGCAGGCCTTCAGTCTGATTTTCGCCATGAATGCCCTGTGCGCACTCTTCGGCCCGATGCTGTATCTGCGCCTGTCGCGGGTGATGTCCGTCCAGACCATCATCCGGGTGGGCTTCGCGGTACTGGTCGTGAGTGGCGTGATACTGGTGCTGTTCGGTGATCGCTCCCCGTGGCTGTTCGCCGCCTGTGCTGCTTGCGCGACGCTCGCCGTGGTTGGCCTGCGCGTGCCCGGCACCAACCTCATTCTGGAGCAGCAGCAGCGCGACACCGGCTCCGCGGTGGCCCTCATCCACTTCCTCACCAGCATGCTAGGTGCCATCGCCGTGCAATTGGTCGCCGCACACTCCGGTGATCTGACCCCCACCCTGGGAGGTCTCTTCATCGTGGTCGGCGTGCTGTGTGGTCTCATGTGGTTGGCGGTACAAGGCCGCTCCTTCGTGACCGACAACCTGTCGAAACGCGATGATCCAGAAGCCGTGGCGTCCTGAGACGTGCATCTTGCTTGAGGATGTCAGGTGAGAGAGCGGTGTAAAAAAGCCCTTCCGGCCATTGGCCGGAAGGGCTTTTTGTTTTCATGCCAGACGGTCTATATCATTGTCACTGACAACTAATCATTCAGGATCGCCGCACTCATGGACTCCAGCTCGCAGCAGGCCGAAGCGCTGTACGAAGCCGTCAATCAGCTCATCCGTGTTCATCAGTTTCGTGATCGCGAGAGCATCTGCCACCACAACGTCTCGGTGGCGCAGTGCTACGCACTGGAAACCCTCGTCAAGCATGGGCCGCTGAGATTGCAGGCGTTGGCGGATGAGATGTATCTCGACAAGAGCACCACCAGCCGTATGGTCGACTCTCTGCTGCGCAAGCAGTATGTACTCAAGGTGCTGGACCCGAACGACAAGCGGGCGGTGCAGCTGTCACTGACACCCGAAGGCGAGGCGTTGTACGCGACGATTAGGGGTGAACTCGTCGCAGAAGAAGCCTCGCTGATAGAAGGGTTGCCCCCCGAAGTGGTGGAGGGGGCGCTGACGCTGCTGAACAAGCTGACCATTGCGGCGCGAGAGCGGCTGGGTAACTAGCATCGCCGCTAGCCAGGGCTGTTCGAACGATGCCAGCTCGCTGAGGCTGTCCCAGTCAGACCAGCCCAGTGGCGCTAGTCTAGTGACAGATTTCCGTCGTATTCAAAGCGTCTCGGCGCCTGCGTTACCGGGTCAATGAACTCGAGTCCCTTGGAGAGCAGCTGCAACGGGCTAGCATAATCATCCGGCGAGAGCGGCTGCAGCACGGGGTAATAGCGATCATTCAGGATCGGCCAGCCGAGGGTCTGCATGTGTACGCGCAGCTGGTGGGTTCTGCCGGTGACGGGGTGCAACTCGAACAACGCCTGGCTGTCAGTCTGCTGCACGCAGCAAATCACCGAGTGACTGTTGGCGGCGCCTGCGGTGACGTGAATGCGAAAGCGCTGCTCGCTCTGCTCGAGGCGATTCTTCACCTCCCACTGCTGGCCGACAATGGACTCATCAGTGTGGGTCTCGGCGATGGCCTGATAGGTCTTGTGGATATTCCGCGATTTGAACAGCTCATGGTAGAGGTGGCGTGTGTCGGGATTGATGGAGCACATCACCAGCCCTGCGGTGACTCTATCCAGGCGATGCACGGCCTGTAACGCCTCTATCCCGGTGCGCTTGCGCAGGCGTTGCTGCAGGCACTCGTTCACGTACAGGCCACCGGGCGTGACGGGCAGAAAGTGCGGCTTGTAGGCCACCAGAATGTGCTCATCCTGATAGAGGATTCGTTCCGCGAAGGGGATGCTCGGCTCGCTTGCCACCTCGCGGTAATAGAAGACCCGCAGCTGCGGCTTGAAAGGGCACTCCGACGTGATCAGCGAGCCATCATCGCGATGCACCTTGCCCTCGGCCATGCGCGCTCGCCATGCCGCTTCATCAATCGCCGGAAACTTGAGCAGCAGATACTCCAGCACCGTGGTCACACCGGGATTGGTCTGAGGCAGGCTCAGCTTGGAAGGGCGCGCGGAAATTGCCATGGAGAGATCCAGAGGTAGGTAGAGAGGCATGAGCGGCGAATGTCGACTGGCCGCTAGTGTAACCGAGTGAGAAATGCTGCGGAGGGGTGCGCTCTGATGGCTTATCAGGAAAGTAACATGGACAATTCGCTGAGAGAGTCTTACGCTAATTGTTGTCAGTAACAACCTTTATGCAGGTGGAGGACTCTATGCAACATGCGACGCACCATGCTTCAAAAGATGGTATCACCCAGCTACCGGTCGCCATCATCGGCGCAGGGCCGATAGGGCTGAGCGCAGCAGTGCATCTGCTGGCAGCGGGCATTGAGCCCATCATCTTCGAGTCCGGTGAGCAGGCGGGAGCCCACCTGGCGAGCTGGGGACATGTGCGCATGTTCTCGCCCTGGTCCTACAACATCGATCCCGCCGCTGCAGCCATGCTCAAGCAGACGGACTGGGAGGCGCCGGAGCCGACGGCGTTTCCCACCGGCGCGGAGCTGCTGTCGCAGTATCTGCAGCCGCTGGCAGCACTCCCGGCGATTGCCTCGCGCTTGCAGACTGACTCACGCGTCACGCATGTCAGCCGTCAGCAGCATGATGTGCTGCGCTCCACGGGGCGTGACGAGGCGCCTTTCGTGCTGCGCGTGAGTGATGCGAGCGGCAACCCGACGGGCGAGCGCGATGTGCTTGCCCGCGCCGTGATCGATGCCTCCGGCACCTATCAGTCTCCCAACGGCATTGGCGCGCACGGCATTCCCGCGCTGGGCGAAATCGCGGCGGCCGACAGCATCGCCTATGGCGTACCGGATATCACCGGCAAGGCGCGCGCGCAGTATGCGGGCAAGACCGTCCTCGTCGTCGGTGGCGGGCATTCTGCCTTCAATGCGTTGCAGGACTTGATCGCTCTGGCGGATGAGCACCCTGATACGCGCATTCTGTGGGGCGTGCGCGGCGCGAGCATGGATAACGTCATCCGCTCGCCCGAGGACGATGAGTTGCAGGAGCGCAGGGCACTCGAGGTACGTATCCAGCAATGGCTGGACGCCGGCAGGTTTGAAGTAGTGACGACGCTTGCCATCGAGGCGATCCATCAGGAGGGCGGGCAACTCGTGGTGCACAGTGGTGCACAACGCCTACCAGCGGTGGATCGCATCATTGCCGCCACCGGTTTTCGGCCGGAGCTCGGCCTGCTGTCGGAGCTGCGCGTCTCGCTGGACCCCGCCACGCAAAGCCCTGTGCGGCTTGCACCGCTGATCGACCCCAATCAGCACAGTTGCGGCTCCGTGCCGCCGCATGGTGCCGCAGAGCTGGCCCACGAAGAAAGCGGCCTGTATATCGTCGGTATCAAGAGTTATGGGCGCGCGCCGACCTTCTTGATACGCACCGGTTATCAGCAGGTGACATCCGTCGTCGCTGCCCTGGTGGACCCCGCATCAGTGACGCCTGCGCCGGTGTGCGGGGCAGCCAGCAAGGCCGCCGCGAAAGACACCACCACATGTGAGCCGTCCTGCGGGTAACGTCTCACTCACGTAAAAGCGCCGTGATTCTAGCGTCACGGCGCTTTTCTTGCGCCAGAGCGCTAATCGGGTCAGGTTGCCAAACGCGCTTTCAAGCCGACAGCAGGAGGAGAGACAGGATGAGCGATCTGACAGGGCGATGTGCCTGTGGGGCAGTCCAGTACCGCGCAGCGCCGGAGATTCTGTGGGCCGGTTTCTGTCATTGTGAAGACTGCCGACGCGCTGCCTCGACAGATTACGCAAGCTGGCTCGGAGTCAAGCGAGCCACGGTCGAATGGACAGGCCCACGCAAGGTCTACCGCTCCTCTTCACAGGTGGAACGCAGCCACTGTGGTGAATGTGGCTCGCCCCTGTCATTCGAGACGCAAGCGTTCGCCGACGAAACGCATCTGTATGCAACGACCCTGGATACGCCAAGCCTCTATCAACCCACTGCGCATATCTACTGGTCAGAACGCCTTCCCTGGATAGACTCGTTCGGCAGCCTGCCGACCTACGAAAAAGGCATTGATGCCAGTACCGTCGCGAATCGTCAGTAACGACGAACGCTGTGAAATGGCCTTGAGGCTCACGCGATACCTGAACGACAAAAGCCCTTCTCGCCATGGTGGCGGGAAGGGCTTTTTCGTGCGTCTTGCTGATCGCTTTCTTCCGCGAGTAGATCTGCCATTTTCTACTGAGATCTACAGCGGGTGCTGCTCTTCTGCGTAAAGCTCTGCCTTGGCGTAACGTAGCACGTCTTCACATGCGCCGTGGTTGGCCAGTTGCATCATCAAATTCTGGCTAAGGGCGAAGCCCTTGCCCAGGCAGGTGTCTATCTCATCACTACTGAGTGCAGGGGTAACGTTACAGTCAATCTTCATTGTACGACTGCCGCCATCAACGCGGTCTGCCAGAGCACGTAGCTTCCAGGCAAACTTCGTCAACCAGCGGTCGGTAGAGTCGGGGCCTTCGGTCACGTCGAGCGTGCACTGCCATTCAGGTTTGTAGACCTTCATGTAAACCTCCTCGGCTGGTCGTTTTCAATGATCGATCGTGATGTCTGCTCCGCGTGCTGTACTGGTGTCATGCGATAACTGATGCATTTCGTGCTTTCTGACGCGCCTGACAGGATGACTCGCACCCTATGGCGTCACTTCAGAATACGAGTTTTGCGGCTGAGATACACCCACCGGCCAGTAAACGTCTGATCAGCGCAGCGAATATCGATCATTTTGAGGCGATGGTGAGGCATCCCGACGCGTCGCCTTGCGTCATTCATCAGCATTTAATGGCGAAAACAGCGTGGTTTTCGGATTTTTATAGCGATTTTTGTGCCGTAGGCGGCGATAGATGGTGACGGATGAACGATGGGATATTTCAGAAGGTTGAGCAATATGCCGCGTTATCCACAGCCGGTTGATGGCATTTCTGGTGCCGCGCCAGGCTGTGATGCCTTGGATACGCTGATAAAAAGTCGTGTTCCATCATGCTGACCCCCCACATGTTGCTCAGTCGGCTGCTGTGCCATTCACCAGATATTCCAGCGCAATGTGTAGCCAATCGAACGTATCAGGGCAATGCGACGAGGGCATGCCGTCAGGGAGTGGCAGGGCATGTAGTTGCTTGCCGAGCACCTCCTCAACACTGTTCAGCGTGATGCCATGACGCAACGCGAAGGCTTCCAGTTCACCACTGGCCAGCCAGATTTCCTGTGTCACCGTCGGCACTGCACTCATGGCGCAGGCATACGCGACGATATCGCCATTGTCTCGCTCCGCGATGATGCGTGTGGCGTGCGCCAGCAATTGCTCGCTCAGTGGTGAATGACGTGGATCGATGGCGTCATCGGTGATGTTGGCGCGCGCATCAGACGCTGGTGTGTGCCCGGGGCGATAGCGTATCAGCGCCTTTGGCGGTGTATTTCCAGGCATGAGATGTCTCCAGAGATGATGGCCGTGGAAGATGTCCGTGGAAGATGGAACATCGCTGATACCGCCTGATATTGAGATGACTGCGGCAGCCGCTAGCGCAGACACTGCAATGGCAACGCAGCAGGCGGTGAAGAGACGTGCTTTTCACTAGCCACTTGCGCCAACCTCTCAGGATGCGCAAGGGCTCTCTAAAATCGTTATTTTGACAAGAAATCTGCACGACAGTGAAACCAAGGTTGCGCGCTCTGCGTAGGTAAAAGGAAGTGCTATACCGGATGACTCTCTGTTGTCTGAAACACACCATTTTTCTACTGGAGATAAACCTCATGAATCAGTACGCCACAAAAATTCGACTATCCCTGTTGCTGCTGCGTCTGGGCGTGTTCCTGGTCATCATGATGTGGACGTTGGACAAGTTCGTCGATCCCGGCCATGCCGTCGGCATCTTTGAAAAGTTCTATTCCGTGCCTGGCGTGGGCCATGGTCTCGTCTATGCGCTTGCCATCATCGAGATGGTGCTGCTGGTGCTGTTCGTCGCAGGCGTGAAGAAAACCATCACCTATGGTCTGGTGCTGTTGATTCATGCCGGTTCCACGTTCTCCGCCTTCAGCCTGTACTTTTCTCCCTGGGACCACCTGCTGTTCTTCGCTGCCTGGCCGATGCTGGCCGCCTGTGTTGCGCTCTTCCTGCTGCGCGACATTGATACCTGCTACACGGTGGGTGGCAAGCAGGCCCGTCTGGCAGAGAATAACGCCTGAATCGTTGCTGTTTGGGTGTCATGAGTCAAATTCGACCATGATTAGCTGAAAGCATCACGATTCTTGAAAAGAAAAACGCCACCTGTCATGGATATCATGTCAGGTGGCGTTTTTTTGGTTCAGTAAAAAGATGAGCTAGCGATGTTATTCTATTATCGTTTAGCTTTTAGCTAAAAAATTAGTATTGATGAAGGCACAATTCGGTGTGTTTTTCAGGCACATGTCGCGTAGACGTAAAATCCTGACAGGCATTACGTAACATGCCTTTGTGTGCGTCACACCGTCATTACATCGCCAAGCCAGGTTCGCGTAGGGTGTCGCCCAATGCAGTGAGGGTCGCGGTGATGCTGTTGCCATCGGCCACGTCCTTGCTCGCGGTACCTTCCTGCCGTTGTGTCTGCGCGGTGTAGCGTTTCTCTGGCTCTGCGATGCGCTCCATGATGGTACTCAGTGCATGCAGGCTGGCGTGGTGATGGAACTGCCAGACGCCGTAGATGCGACCATCGAAAGCCGTTTCGCTACCCAGGGTCGGGTTTACTGCCAGCCCAGCGCCCAGCCCGAACAGATAGAGGCCTTTAAGGCGTTCACCCTCAAGCGTCCGCGGGTTGCCGTTGGCATTGGAATCCAGCCCACCTTTGACTTCACTCAGCGCCATCGGGCGACGCTCGGCGTCCATCATGCGTGGCAAGATAGGCTGATAGCCGTTGCACTGAATCACGATGGGTGAATCGGCGAGCACCTCACTGGCTTCCAGCAGCCGCTGTGCCGGGCCGGGGCCTGTCTGAATCAGACGAATATCCATGGCGCAGTCTTGCAGGCGTCCGGTGGCGAGAATTTCCTGTCCAATCGCCAATGCGCGATAGCGCAGGCCGCCGGAGCGATTGATACGGCCGCTGATCGGGCACACGTCACGTTCAGGGTCATAGGTGTAGCCTGCGGCGAGTGCTTCATCCGCGTTCTCGAAGAACAGGCGGATCGGCGAGCGATGCAGCAGGGTGATTTCGTTGACACGGGTATTGCTCAGCGCCGTCGACAATACATCCAGCATCGAAAAGGCGCTGTGTGAACCGCCGATCACTGTAATGCGGCCCCCACGACGCAAGCGGGGAAGCAACTGGCTACGCAGCAGCCCCTCCGGCATGCGCAACAGCTCGTCTCCGCTGTAGATGCGCGCGCGTGAGGAGGGGGCCAGCCCCTGTCGGCTCAGGTTTTCCACAAGATAGTCCGGTGACTGATAGCCGCCCAGGTTGAGTACCAGATTACGGGTGCGCAACCGCAGGGGGCGAGTGGCGTATTCCGGCACATGAGACAGCGTGATGATATTGCTGTCATTCACGCGTTGTAGCGCATCCAGACTGGTGCCATACCATAGCTCGGCCCCCGGTAAGGTGGCGATGTAGTCCAGCACTAGCGCAGAGGCGGCTTCCAGCAGCGCACCGACCTTCTCGAGTGAAGGGGCGCTGAACGCTTTTTCACGAATGGCCTCAAGTCGTGAGTCACCTTCAAGTGGTGCGAAGAACTCTGCCAATACCGGATCTCTCAGGCAGTCGAGAAAGACGTCACCGACCGAGTTGGCGGTGATGCGATACTCTCCCAGTCGGCCGGCCCCTGGCCGGCCACCGGCAGGCGTGCCACCGGCATCGAGAATCAACAGGCCACTGCGTGCCATCTCAGGCAGTTGACCGTTTTTGAGTGCATTGAACAAAAACCCCATGCCAGCAGGCCCTACACCGGCAACAATGCAGCCGTATGTCGTTATATTAGAAAAATCCTGCATATCATCTAGCTCCCTGATTCAAATATCGCATCATTGTTGCGGGGTGATGAAGAGGGAGAGTCGCTCTTCTTCGCCCCACTGGCGGTTATTGAAATACTCCGCTCTATGAGGTGTTGCGTATTGGTAATAGCGCCTACGGGCAATACCAGTCCTGCATCTACAGGGCTGGCATGCCGATGACGTCTTTATCGAATCAATGCTTTCTCGCAACCTCTATTTGCATGAAACGCACTGCACTAGAGGCTCACTTCACGGTGACCGTTATCCGCGAAGTGAAGGGCCTGGCATAGGTAATAAAATATCATTATTTTCAGTAATTACATGTTTTGCATAGATAAAGTGCAAAGTTTGGTTATTGTTCCACTGATGCACTCGCATTTCATGACATCATCAATAAAGGAATGATCGACAAAATAATGAACCCCATCATGAGGATGTCGTACTTTTACCATACGTCTAACGGTTGATATGGTGAGGGAGAATGTCTGAGTCTGCGACATTACAGTTATGATATTCGAGAATATCTCATTTTATTTTGATCAATTGTCAGGAATTAATAAATGACTTGGGTCATAAACTAAAACCAGTTTGGTCAAAATCATTATTTGATATGAAGGGCTTCCTGTTTATCTCATGCGAGTGGCTGATGACCAAAAGGCAGTCGTCGGAGATTCCTCTGCCATCAATATGCCTGTGTTCCCTCGTCTTGCCCGGCCATCCTCCCCATGCTGGCTTCCTGTGCGTCAAGGTGGTTACGCAACAGGCGTAATTGGGCTGGCTCTGCTATGCTCTGCGCCCGCGCGCACCTGCCTGTTCGGCTCGTGATCGTTCATTGATCTGAAGGAATGTCCCCGTGACTGATGCCACCGCCACCTCTGCCTTTGCCACTCTGGCGCTGGCACCCGAACTGCTCGGTAATCTCGAAACACTGGGTTATCACGAAATGACGCCTATCCAGGCGCAAAGTCTGCCGCTGATGCTGGAAGGTCGCGATCTGATCGCACAGGGTCAGACGGGCTCCGGCAAGACGGCTGCGTTTGGTCTTGGGCTGCTGTCGCGTCTCAAGGTGTCACGCTTCCGCGTTCAGTCGCTGGTGCTATGCCCGACGCGCGAGCTGGCCGATCAGGTCGCTGGAGAGATCCGTCGCCTGGCGCGCGGCATGCACAACGTCAAGGTACTGGCATTGTGTGGCGGTGCGCCGTTTGGTCCGCAGCTGGGCTCGCTGGAACACGGTGCTCACATCATCGTCGGTACGCCGGGGCGTGTGGATGAGCATCTGCGCAAAGGCAGCCTGAGTCTCGCCGAGTTGAATACGCTGGTACTGGATGAGGCCGACCGCATGCTGGACATGGGGTTTGCCGAAGTACTGGACGCCATCGTTGCCGAAGCGCCGCAAGAGCGTCAGACCCTGCTGTTCAGCGCGACCTTCGCGGACAGCGTGCGCCCGATTGCCGAGCGCATGTTGCGTGATCCCGTGAGTATCGAAGCGGCCTCTACCCACGATGAGAGCAGCATTCATCAGCTGTTTCACCGCGTGGCAGACGATGAGGCACGCTTTGAGGCGCTGCGCATTCTGCTGCTCAAGTATCGTCCGGAATCCAGCGTGGTGTTCTGCAATACCAAGCGCGAGGCGCAAGAGGTCAACGATGCCCTCAAGCAGCACGGTTTCAGCGCGATGGCACTGCACGGTGACCTGGAGCAGAGCGAGCGCGATCAGACACTGGTGATGTTCGCCAACAAGAGTGCGTCCATTCTGGTTGCTACCGATGTGGCCGCACGTGGTCTTGATATCGAAGCGCTGGATGCGGTGTTCAACTATGAAATCGCGCGTGATCTCGATGCACACGTCCATCGCGTGGGCCGTACGGGCCGTGCAGGCAGCTCCGGCATCGCCTGCACGCTGTATACCGAGAAGGAAGATTACCGCCTGACCAAGCTCGGTGAGTTCCTTGAGCAGACACTGACGCCGGAACCGCTGCCGTCCAAAAGCATGCTGACGCGCGAGCCTTTCTATGCCCGTATGGCCACGTTGCAGATTGACGGTGGCAAGAAGGACAAGCTGCGTCCCGGTGATATTCTGGGCGCGCTGACCGGTGATGGCGGCATGTCTGGCAGCCAGATCGGCAAGATCAAGGTGCTGGCGCGTACCACCTATCTGGCGGTAGAGCGCGATGTCGCCAAGGCTGCGCTGGCGCAGTTGATGAATGGCAAGCTCAAGGGTCGCTCCTTCCGCGCCCGTCGCCTCAAGAGCTAACCCGCAGAGGTCGAAAGACCTGTCGGGTACTGTTCAGGGATCTAATGTGTCTTTCGACCTTGAGATCACGCTTATCGATGCCCGCCTTCTTGGCGGGCATCGTGCTTTTTGAGCAGTAGATTGCACCTCGCTGAAGATGCATCCGCTGGCTAATCTAAAGGGGAGCCGCCTTGATTGGCAGGGCGCTGACAGGGAGCCCACAGATGACTGGCAGTACGGCCGATAATCTCCGCATTCGCGAAGAGCGCGCTTTTGATCATGAGCGGGTATATCGCATTCATGAATCTGTCTTTGCCGGCCACCGCGAGGCATTGCTGGGAGAGCGACTGCGTCATGATGAGCAGTCGCAGATCTCGCTAGTCGCCGAGCGTGTCACCGACCCTGAAACCGGCCGCCACCTCAGTGAGGGTGAGGGTGGCTTGCTAGGCCATGTGATGGCCTCACGTGTTGATCTCGTCGGTTATCCCGATCGCGTGCTGATGGCATTGGCGCCGTTGGCCGTCTTGCCGCAGCATCAGCGCCACGGTATCGGTAAGCGATTGGTGGTCTCGGCGGTCAAGCGTTGTCGCCTGCTGGGTGTTGGTGCGGTGGTCGCGGCGGGACACGTCGATTTCTACTCTCATCTCGGCTTCCATCCAGCTCGCCACTACGGCCTGTACTGCAATCGTAATGATGTGCCCGGCGCCTTTGTCGCATTTGAACTGGTGGCAGGCTACCTGGATGGGCTAGGGGGCGAAGTGCTGTTCCACCACAGCTTCTATCGCGATATCTGAGGGCTTGAGGCACTGGCCCTTGTTGCGCTATTCCTTTAGCAGAGGATAGTGGCATAACATGGTATCAGCCCTTGAATCTTCAGGGTCTGTGCTCCATATCCTCGGGTAGCACGGCAGTTTGCAGGTCCGGGAGGTCACGTGCCTGGCGCTTTATCTCCCGGCACCTCGACACGCCGTGCCCACATTCGATCACCGTGGCATGAGCGCACACCTGCGCGATGCACGGTCAATAGCGGCTTTGACCGCAACCAATGATTCAAGGGAGAAGATCATGAAGATCAAGACACTGGGTAGCGCACTGATGATTGCCATGCTGGGCTTCGCAGGCCTGTCCCTCGCTGGTTGCGATGACAAGGGCCCGATGGAGAAAGCTGGCGAGAAGATGGATAACTCCGTCGAAAATGCCGGCGACAGTATCGAGAGTGCGGGCGATGACGTCCAGGACGCTGCCGACAGCTAAGTGCTGTCTTCGGTGAGCCTCCAGTACGGCCACCGATACGCATGCAGACACAAGAAGGCCCCACCTCCCATGAGGTGGGGCCTTCTTGTGTCTGGGGCCGTCAGTCATCTATCGACCGGGTGGTATTGTCGGTGTCATGCAGAAGCCGGTTGTTGCGTGCTGTCCTGCTTGCGGTCTTCGACTGCCGCCTGATAGGCGCGACCTTCCTCGGCCTCGGTGGCAGCGCTGAAGCGTACCAGCAGCGCGAACAGCGAGATCACGATCACGCCCATGCCCAGATACATCAGGCCTTCTTGATAGGACAGCTCCTCGCTGCGAAACAGGAAGCCTGCCGCTACCGCACCGGCATTGCCGCCGGCGCCAACGATGCCGGCCACTGCGCCCAGCGCCTTGCGGTTGATGAACGGTACGATACCGAAGGTGGCGCCTTCTGCCATCTGTACGAACAGGCTGAACACCAGCATGATGCCGATGGCCACGGCGAGGGTTTCCATCTGCGCGAAACCAACCAGCGCTACGCCTTCACACAGCAGGGCGATGAACAGCCAGCGTACGCGGCCTTTCAGCCCTGACTGGCGTGCAAACAGGTCAGAGAATACGCCGCCCAGGGTGCGGGCAAACAGGTTCATCAGGCCGAACAGGCCGGCGATGAGGCCAGCGGTGGCGAGATCCAGCTCGAAGTGATCGAAGAAGTAGATGGCGGCGACGTTGTTGATGGTCAGCTCGACACCGAAACAGGCGCCATAAACGAGGAACAGTGCCCAGACACGAATATCGCGTGCTGCCGCGCCGAAGGTGGCGCGCATGCTGTATTCCTTCTCGGCCTTGGGCAGTTCACCGCGTTCACGCAGCTCACTGAAGTTGCCGTCCGGGGCATCCTGAGTGAAGAAGTAGTACGCGATACCGGTCAGGAACAGCACGATGCCCGGTACGACCATCGCCAGGCGCCAACCCAGTGTCTGCTCGACGCCCAGCATCAGCAGGCCAGCCATCACCAGCGGCATCAGAATCTGCGTGGTACCGCCGCCAAGGTTGCCCCAACCCGCGGTAGTGGCATTCGCGGTGCCGACGACATTCGGACCGAACATCACTGAGGTGTGGTACTGGGTAATCACAAAGGAGGCGCCGATGGCACCGATCGCCAGGCGGGCAAGGAAGAAGGATTCGAAGCTGTCGGCAAAACCGATGCACATCACCGGCAGAGAGCCAAGACACAGAAGCCAGGTGTAGGCCTTGCGTGGCCCGATGCGATCGCAGAGTACGCCAATCGCAAGCCGTACAATGACGGTGATCGCGACCGAGGCGATGATGGTGTTGCCGATCTGGGTCTTGGTCAGGCCGAGGTCGTCACGCACCACCGCCATCAGCGGCGCGATACCGAACCAGCCAAAGAAGCAGACGTGAAAGGCGAACCATGACATGTGGAAGGCGCGCATCTGCGGCGTTTTCAGGCTGAACAGCCGGATGCGGTTGGCCTTGTTGCGAATATCCATGAGTGCGGGCTCCTGATGCAGCGTCGAGACCGAGCACACGGTGAGTGCGCTCAGAGAGTGGTCGAACGGCTGTTGAGAACAGCAGGGCTGCCTCGTCGTTGAGGTGCCGGGTTCGACGCACTCGTACTCATGGGAGCCTGGTCTACGTCATGGGCATCACGGTGAGAGCGGGGGATAACAGCTCTCGCGGGACGCTGGGTAGGACAAAGCAAGGACCGCGCCACTTGTGCCGGTAATGAGGGGGTAAGGCAAGCAATATCAATGAGTTGGTGATATATCATCGCGGCGACCATTGACGGTGCTAGCGCGATGAGCTCTGCGTCGTGCCCGTCTGCGGTGCGTGACGATGCTGTGGCGTACCAGTCTGGCGCACGGGGTGATGATTGCATCTGCTTGCGTCATTGCTGTGCAGGCCAAGGGCTGCGCAAAGCGCGCAACCGCAAGGTTGCACCAGCATGCGGCATGATTCCTGCAGTGTCAGGCCATGTGGAAAAGTTGCCTGACACGTTTTGCCGAGGAAACCCTGACATGCCCGTGACTGTGCTGATCGTCGATGTTCGCAGCGAGCGTTCCGCCGCATTGGAGCAGGCGTTGTTGAGCGCTGGCTTTGAGGTGGCGCTGCGCGTTGATGAGCACGAAGATCTGCATGCGCTGGTCGAGCAGCATCAGCCGGATGCGGTGATCATCGACGCTGACCTGCCGAGCCGCGATACGCTGGAGCACCTCGGTCAGCTGGGGCGTCGTTATCCCAAGCCGATGATCATGCTGGCCAGCGAGGATGCGCCGGACCTGGTGCGACAGGCAGCAGGCGCCGGGGTGTCGGCCTATGTCGTCGACCATGTGATGCCGGCGATGGTGCGCACGATGGTGGAGGTCGCCATCACCAGTTTCGAGGCACACCGCGCCTTGAAGGGGGAGCTCCATCGCACCCAGACCACGCTGATTCAGCGGCGTAGCGTTGATCGTGCCAAGGCATTGGTCATGGAGGCGCGCGGACTGGGTGAGGATGCGGCCTATCAGTACCTGCGCAAGACCGCGATGAATCGCCGCCTGGCACTGCACGAACTGGCCGATGAGCTGCTGAAAGCCACCCGTCGTGCTGACAGTGGCCGCTCTGGTGGTGGTCGCCCGTGAGCATGCTGTTCTGTTCGATCGTTTCTGGTTCTGTCGTTTCTGGTTCTGTCGTTTCTGGTTCTGCTATTTTCTGCTCTGTTGTTTCTTGCTACGTCTGCCCATGAGGTGTCTGTGATGCTCAGTGATGCACCCTTGAATGATCACCAGCTGACGCTGGGACTGATGCCGCTCAATGATGCTGCGCCCTTCGTGGTGGCCGAGCAGCTGGGATTTTTCCGGGATGAAGGGCTCGCGGTCACGCTCAAGTGGCAGCCGTCCTGGGCTGCACTGCGTGATGACCTGCAGACAGGTGTCTTGCAGGGGGCGCAGATGCTGGCCTTGATGCCATTGACCTCAACGTTGGGGCTGGACGGTCGCGCGACACCGATCATCAGCGCAATGACGCTGAATCTGGGCGGCAATGCCATCACCTTGTCACGCTCGCTGATGGCGACGTTGGCGGAAGAAGAGCATGTGCTTGATAGCCCTCTGGCGATTGCCTGTGCGCTGGGCGAGCACGTCAGACGGCGTCGTCAGCGCGGTGAAGCACCGCTGAGACTCGCGAGCGTGCATCCGTTCTCCTCGCATCGCTATCTGCTGCGGTATTGGCTGGCGGCGGGCGGGATTGACCCTGATTCACAGATTGATATGCGCGCGGTGGCCCCGCCACTGATGGCAGCGCAACTCGCTTCGGGCATCCTGGATGGTTTCTGTGTCGGTGAGCCGTGGAACAGTCTGGCCAGTGTGCAGGGCATGGGGCAGGTGGTCGCTGGTAGTCATGATATCTGGCGCTTCGGGCAGGAAAAGGTGCTGGGCGTGCGGGAAGACTGGGCGGAGCAGCATCCGGTGGCGCATCAGGCGCTGATACGCTCGCTACTCAAGGCCTGTGCGTGGCTGGACCGCCCTGATAATCGTCAGCAGGCCGCTGCCTGGCTGCATGATGAAGGCTTGCCCGAAGTGCCGATGTCAGTGATCGCGCGCGGGCTTGCGGATGTCGATGTCGAGCAGTCGGTGGAGAATTTTCAGCAATCCAATGCCGGGTGGACGATCTTCCATCGTTACGCCGCCAATTTCCCGTGGCGCTCGCACACTCGCTGGTACGTTTCCCAGATGCAGCGTTGGGGACATTTGCATGGCATCAGCGAGCATGATCTCGCGGAGACACTGACACGCTGTGTGCGGCCGGATCTCTATCGCATCGCCGCACGTGGGCTGGGCATGGTCGTGCCGGCAAGCGATGAACGCAGCGAAGGCAATCATCCCGCGCCCTGGTGGCTGAGCGGTGAGGCGGGGCAGATACCGATGCCGGAAGATGGCTTCATCGACGGTGCCGTCTTTGAGTAGCAGAGCCGTCTTTGAGCAGCCGAGTCGGGTATTGAGCAGCAGGGTGGCAGTCGTTGACGAGAAATGAGCATATGAAACCTGACTGCTCAGACATGCTGACACGAGTGTGTGATATTCTGAAACCACTGCCAGCACCGTGTCAGGGGATCGCATGACCACTCGCAAGTCTCAGATTCGCAAGGATAATGTCGGGCGTATTTTGCTCGCTGCCGAGAAGGTATTCGCGCTCAAGGGCTATGTCGGCGCCAGCATGGTCGATATTGCCGCTGAAGTAGAGCTGCCCAAGTCAAATCTGCATTACTACTTCAGTACCAAGGAGGCCCTCTATCGCGCTGTGCTCGATGGCCTGTTGGCGTTGTGGAAGGAAGATGCGCTGTGCTTTGAGGCCTACGACGACCCTCAGCTGGTGCTCTCCACCTATATTCGCGCCAAGATGATGCACTCGCGTCAGCGCCCGTATGGCTCCAAGGTGTGGGCCAGCGAAATCATGCAGGGTGCGCCAGTGCTGGGCGAGGAGCTGACGGTCTGGCTTGATGAGTGGGCCGAGATGAAGAAGTCGCGCCTGCGTAGCTGGATTGCCGACGCGCGTATCGACAATGTCGATGCCTCCGCTTATCTCTACATGATCTGGGCCAGCACCCAGCACTACGCCGACTTCGATCACCAGATCGCTGTCCTCAATCATGGCCATGCACTGAGTGACCGTGAGTTCGAGCAAGCGGTACAGAATGTCACGCGCGTATTGTTGAAGGGCGTGGGGCTTTCCGCATGAGGAAAGCATCGATAATGATTAGTTGTTAGCTTTTTGATAACAATTCACGCTTTCTGTTGGTTGGTGAGTGGGTGCAAGAAAGGGCTGCCATTGCTGGCAGCCCTTTTTGGTTTGCGCTCTTCACGTGCTTTGTCTGACGGTCAGGTGGCCTGCGCTTTCGTACAGGATCAGGCGGCGCGGTGCGGGTTGCGCGGGTCTTCCATCCAGTTCATGTACGGCTTGCCGGTGTCCTGCACTTCCATGGTGATGCAGTCATCGACCGGGCAGGTAATCTCGCACAGATTGCAGCCCACACAGTCAGCATCCTTCACCTCATATTTGGCGGTGCCGTTGTCCTTGGCCAGATGCATGATGGCTTGATGCGAGGTGTCTTCGCAGGCGATATAGCAGCGCCCACAGCCGATGCACTTGTCCTGATCGATACGCGCGATCACCTGATAGTTCATGTCCAACTGTTTCCAGTCGGTGGTATTGGGCACCGCGGCGCGCGTGAAATCATCGATCTTCTGATACCCCTGCTTGTCCATCCAGCGGCCCAGGCCATCCTTCATCTCCTCGACGATACGGAAGCCATGCAGCATCGCTGCCGTACATACCTGCACGCTACCCGCGCCGAGCGCGATGAATTCCGCGGCGTCTTCCCAGGTGGAGATACCCCCGATGCCCGATATCGGCAGGGTAGCGGTTTCTGGCGTGCGCGCGATTTCCGCCACCATGTTCAGTGCGATGGGCTTCACGGCACTGCCGCAATAGCCACCGTGGGTGCTGCGATCGCCGACGATGGGGTGGGCGATCATGCGATCAAGGTCAAGATGGGTGATGGAGTTGATGGTGTTGATCAGCGAGACGGCATCCGCACCGCCACGCCAGGCGGCCTTGGCAGGTTCGCGCACGTCGGTGATGTTGGGGGTCAGTTTGACGATGACCGGCAGTGAGCTGTAGGTCTTGCACCAGCGCGTGACCTTCTCGACATATTCCGGCACCTGACCGACGGCCGCACCCATGCCGCGTTCCGGCATACCATGCGGGCAACCGAAGTTGAGCTCGATACCATCACAGCCAGTGGCCTCGACCTGCGGCAGGATGGTCTTCCAGGCCTCTTCTTCGCACGGCACCATCAGTGAGACGATCAACGCGTGGTCTGGCCAGTCCTTCTTGACCTGGGTGATCTCACGCAGGTTGATCTCCAGTGAACGGTCGGTGATCAGCTCGATGTTGTTGAAGCCGCTGACTTCACCATTCGGGCCGTAGTGTGCCGAGTAGCGCGAAGAGACGTTCACCGCGGCCGGGTCTTCGCCCAGTGTCTTCCACACCACGCCACCCCAACCCGCTTCAAAGGCACGTACCACGTTATAGGCCTTGTCGGTCGGCGGCGCACTGGCGAGCCAGAAGGGATTCGGCGAGCGAATACCGGCGAAATTGATCGACAGATCTGCCTTGTAGCTGACGACATGATCATCGCTAGCGCCTGCGGGGCGGGCGTTATCTTCATTGAGCGGGGTATGAATGGTCATCAGGCGGCCTCCACCTTGAGCATCAGATCGTGATGGATGGCCTCGGCGGCCAGCTTGCCGTGAGCAACGGCTTGAACGGTGAGGTCTTGCCCGCGCGCGATGCAGTCACCTCCGGCGTAAACGCCCGGCAGGCTGGTACGCAGCATGGTATCAACTTCAATCTTTGCCCCACTGCGGGCAAGCCCCGCAGCATGCGCGTCGCTCAGGCTCGCATCATCAAAGCCTTGGCCGATCGCGGTAAACACGCCGTCACAGGCAAGTGAGAAGGTCTCGCCGCTGTCGTTCAGGCGGCCATCTTCTACACGGGTGCGCGCGAACTGCATGGCGCTGAGTTGACCGTCGGTATTGCTGTCGATGGCCAGCGGGCGCGCCCAGGTATGAATCATCACGCCATTGGCACGGGCGATGTCCTGCTCGTGCGGGGTGGCGGACATCTGTGCTTCACCGCGTCGATAGACGAGGTCGACGCTGTCGGCGCCCAGTCGTTTGACCTGTACCGCGATGTCGATGGCGGTATTGCCTGCACCGATCACCACTGCGTGTTTCGGCACCGCCAGCGCATTCAGCTCACTGCTCTGACGCAGCACCTTGATGTAGTCGGTGGCCGCCATCAGGCCGGGGGCATCCTCACCGGTCAGACCCAGTGCGTGGCTGGTACCGAGGCCAAGGCCGAGGAAGACGCTGTCGAATTCACGAGTCAGCTCGGCAATGGCGAGGTTGTCGCCCAGTCGCTTGCCGTGACGAATCTCGATGCCGCCGATCTCAAGCAGGAATTCCACTTCACGTGCGGCGAAGTCGTCGGTCAGCTTGTAGCGAGCGATGCCGTATTCGTTCAGGCCGCCGGCCTTCTCTTCCGCTTCGAAGATCACCACCTCATGGCCGAAGCGCGCCAGGCGATGGGCGCAGGAAAGCCCTGCAGGCCCGGCGCCGACCACGGCCACGCGGCGCCCGGAACTGGCGGCACGTGTGAACGGATGGGACTCGAACTTGGCGTTATCCAGTGCATGGCGCTGCAGCAGGCCGATCAATACTGGCTGGCACTCATCACCCTGATTGCGCACGCAGGACTGCTCGCAGAGGATCTCGGTGGGGCAGACACGGGCGCAGCTTCCGCCGAGGATATTGGCGTCGAGAATTTCGCTAGCGGCACCTTCGAGGTTGTCGTCGTGAATCCGGCGAATGAAGGTCGGGATGTCGATGCTGGTCGGGCAGGCCTTGATGCAGGGTGCGTCATAGCAGTAAAGACAGCGCGAGCTTTCGATGATGGCCTGGCGCTTGCCGAGTGCTGGGTGAAGATCGCTGAAACGCGCATTCAGCGCATCTTCCTCGAACCCTGCAGGGGTCCAATGGGAAGGAGAGGTGGTGTTCACGGTGTGGCTCCTGCCCGCGCTTGGATGCGCGGAATGATTGTTGTTAATTGTTATCAGGCGATACGGCATTGAGCGTGTTGAAGGATGTTGATTCGGCTTTCGTTTTTGAACAGGGCGTATGACCGGGCTTTTGACTGAGCTTACAAACAGAGCAGCGCGTCAGGGGCGCTGCCCGTCAAGAAGAGTCAGCTGCGATCTACGGCAGTGACGACGTTCTGTTCAGCACGCGCCTTGAGCTGATCGAACACGCTGGGGTAGGCCGGGCGCTCGACATATTGGCCATGACCGCGTTTGGCATGTAGCTCGCCATCGCGCCATGCCCAGTCGCCGCGGCTCACGGTGTGACGCGGAATGCCTTTGACGGTGCGGCCTTCGAAGATATTGAAGTCGATGTTCTGGTGATGTGTCTTGGCGGAGATGGTGCGCTCGCCGTTCGGGTCCCACACCACGAGGTCTGCGTCGCTGCCGACGCGTATTGCGCCCTTGCGCGGGAAGATGTTGAAGATCTTGGCAGCGTTGGTGGAGGTCAGTGCGACGAAGTTCTCGGCAGTGAATCGCCCGGTGTTGACGCCTTCATGCCATAGCATCGCCATGCGGTCTTCGACCCCGGCGGTGCCATTGGGAATCTTCGTGAAGTCGTCCTTGCCCATCTCCTTCTGCTCGGCGCAGAAGCAGCAGTGATCTGTTGCAGTCGTCTGCAGATCACCTGACTGGATGCCGCCCCAGAGCGCCTGACGGTGCTCGAGCGAGCGGAACGGCGGGCTCATCACGTGGCCGGCGGCGAATTCCCAGCTCTTGTTCTGATAGACCTCTTCATCGATCAACAGATGGCCTGCCAGTACCTCGCCGTAGACCGGCTGGCCGTGCTCACGCGCATAGCGAATCTCTTCGAGCGCATCGGCGGTGGAGACGTGCACCAGATACACCGGTGTGCCGAGTGTGCCGGCAATGCGGATCGCGCGGCTGGCGGCTTCACCCTCGACCTGCGGCGGGCGCGACAGCGGATGCGCTTCCGGCCCGGTGATGCCATCGGCCATCAGCTTCTGCTGCAGGTGATAGACCAGTTCGCCGTTCTCGGCATGTACGGTGGGAATCGCGCCTAGCTCCAGGCAGCGCGCGAAGCTTGAGACCAAGGTGTCATCCGGCGCCATGATGGCGTTCTTGTAGGCCATGAAGTGCTTGAAGCTGTTGACCCCGTAGTCGGAGACCAGCGTCGCCATGTCCTGGCTGACGCTCTCGTCCCACCAGGTGACGGCGACGTGGAAGCTGTAGTCGCAGCATGACTTCTCGGCCCATTCGCGCCAGGTGTGATACGCCTCCATCAGCGGTTGCTGCGGCGAGGGGATCACGAAATCGATGATCATGGTGGTGCCACCGGCCAGAGCGGCAGCGGTTCCCGTCTGGAAGTCTTCGCTGGCGACGGTGCCCATGAACGGCAGCTGCATGTGGGTGTGCGGATCGATGCCGCCCGGCATCACCAGACAGCCGCTGGCGTCGATCACTTCGCAGTCAGCGGGCGCGTTCAGGTTGGTGCCGATGGCAGTGATGGTCTCGCCTTCACACAGGATGTCGGCGACATAGCGCTCTTCGTGGGTCTGGATGCTGCCGCCCTTGATCAGGATTGCCATGGGTCTCTCCCGGCCGCATTGGGCGGCCTTCAAAGCGTTGGGTGTCAGGTCGATTGTTGTTCTGGTCTTTCCAGTTCCGATCCAGTTCTGATCTTTCCAGCTCAGCTCATCACTCGCCATCGGTGAGGCGGACATAGGCCTCCGGGCGACGATCACGGAAGAACTGCCAGTTGTTGCGCACTTCGCGCACCATCGACATGTCGAGATCGTGGATCAATAGTTCGTCTTCGGTGGCGCTGGCCTGGGCTTCGATCTGGCCGCGCGGATTGACGAAGTAGGAGGAGCCGTAGAATTCACCGATGTCCCACGGTTGCTCGCGGCCGACGCGGTTGATGGCGGCGATGTAGCAGCCATTGGCGGCGGCGGAGGCGGGCTGCTCCAGCTCCCACAGATATTGGGAGAGACCCGCCACGGTGGCAGAGGGATTGAAGATTATTTCGGCGCCATTGAGCGCCAGTGCGCGCCAGCCTTCCGGGAAGTGGCGGTCGTAGCAGATGTAGACGCCGATGCGCCCGTAGGCGGTATCGAAGACCGGCCAGTCAGACTTGCCAGGCTTGAAGAAGAACTTCTCCCAGAAGCCTGCCACCTGAGGAATATGTGTCTTGTGGTACTTGCCCAGATAGCTGCCATCGGCGTCGATCACGGCGGCGGTGTTGTAGTACACGCCGGTCTGCACTTCTTCGTAGATGGGGACGATGATCACCATCTGATGCTTCTTCGCGTACTGCTGCATCAGGGTGACGGTCGGGCCATCGGGTACGCGTTCTGCGGCGGCGTACCACTTGGCATCCTGACTCGGGCAGAAATAGGGCTGATTGAAGACTTCCTGGAAGCATAGGATCTTGACGCCCGCCTCACCGGCCTGATCGATCAGCGGCAGGTGCGCCTCATTCATGGCGTCGCGAATCTGGCCCGGTTCGAGGTCGGTGGAAACATTGAGTCCCATCTGAATGATGGCACAGCGTAGCTTGCCAGCATCTTCGGTATAGGTGATGCGGGAGTCGTTTGACATGTCTTCCTCATCGGGCGCTAAAGCACCAGGTTGTTGTTGTATTTGCTTCGCTATCGACTGCTGTATTGACGGTACGTTCTGTAGGGCGAACATCAGGATGAGCCATGCATATACGGCTGCCACGCTGCACCTTGATGAATCCAGCCCCTTGGTGATCGCTGATATATTCATCAATCAATCTGGCGCAGTGAGCAGGAACTACCAAAACACTGATCAAGAATTATTCCTGATCAAAGATCCTGTCTTCTCAGTCAGCTTACTGAACATTAGTCAGTGTTCAGGTGAACAGCAAGGCGCGAGGAGAATTAAATTTAATAATAGATAACTGTCTGAATGTAATGGAATTTTGTTTTTATTTTCCTTGATTGTCACCATCATGGTGCTCTTCTTAAAAGCATGCACCTTATGTGATACCAATAAAAATCATCCTATTTTCAATAGGTTGAGTTGAGTTTTTCGAGTGTTTGGATAACGCGCCTTGCACCGCAATAGAACCTGACCATACTGACGAGTGTTGTCTAACTAACGTCATGTGATATGCCTCCTATCCAATGGTCGTAGCTTTTGATAAATCTCACAAACTGTCTGATTAGACAGGATTGATTTATGGGCATTAATCAAGGGTTAGGCATGACATTTGCCTGACTAACGTGATGAATATCGCAAGAAGAGCAGACGGGAGGCGCGCAGGGTAATTACGAGGCACCATCAGGCGGTACCAACAATAACAACAGCTGAGACAGGTGAGGAATCATGGCCCCGACACAGACGCGCTCGCACATGGTGCGCAGCAACGAGGAGATGATCGAGCTGGTAGTGGCAGAGGATGTTGCCGCCAGCCCGCGCTATAACGAAGATATTGCACCGACGAAAAGCGCTGAACGCACCTGGTCGCGCTGGAACATCGCGGCCTTGTGGGTTGGCATGTCGATTTGTGTGCCC
Source organism: Cobetia sp. L2A1 (assembly GCF_009796845.1). Lineage (NCBI taxonomy): Bacteria > Pseudomonadati > Pseudomonadota > Gammaproteobacteria > Oceanospirillales > Halomonadaceae > Cobetia > Cobetia sp. L2A1. The sequence goes on from NZ_CP047025.1 coordinate 451,779, forward strand.
ACCTATACCTTGGGCGGTGTGTTGACTGCTTACTTCGGGCTGAGTGTCAGCGAGGCACTGGTGACGATTCTGGTCGCCAATATCGTGGTGCTGATTCCGCTGACCCTCAACGCCTTTCCCGGCACGCGTTTCGGGATCCCCTTCCCTGTCGTACTGCGCTCATCGTTCGGCATCATCGGCTCCAATGTGCCGTGCATGATTCGTGCAGTGGTGGCGTGTGGCTGGTTTGGCATCCAGACGATGTTCGGTGGCCTGGCGATCCATCTATTGCTGTCGAGCATGTCGGCAGACTGGAAGGCGCTCGGGGGTGTTGGTGAAGTCATTGGCTTCTTCTTGTTCTGGGCGCTCAACCTGTTCGTGGTGATCCGTGGCGCTGAATCCATCAAGTGGCTGGAAACGCTCTCCGCGCCGCTATTGCTGGCGGTAGGGGTCGGGTTGATGGTGTGGGCGTTGCCGCATACGTCGATCAGTGAGCTGCTGGCTCAGCCGCCCAATCGCCCTGAAGGCGATGGTGTGGCGAGCTACTTCATGGCGGGTCTGACGGCAATGGTCGGTTTCTGGGCGACACTGTCACTCAACATTCCCGATTTCAGTCGTTACGCCAAGAGTCAGAAAGACCAGATTGTCGGTCAGATCATCGGCCTGCCTCTGACGATGTTCTTCTTCGCCGCACTGGGTGTGGTGCTGACGGCCGCTTCCAGCTCGCTGGTGGGAGAAACCATCTCCGATCCGGTCAATCTGATCGGGCGTATCGATAGCCCGGGCTGGGTCGCCATCGCCATGGTACTGATCATCATCGCGACGTTGTCGACCAACACCGCAGCCAATATCGTCTCGCCGACCAATGACTTTCAGAACATCGCGCCCAAGTTGATCAATCAGACACGCGGTGTGCTGCTCACCGGACTGGTTGGCGTACTGCTGATGGGCTTCGAGCTGATCAAGAAGTTGGGCTGGATCGAGTCGGACGTGAGTCTCGAGAGTCTCTATTCCAACTGGCTGCTGGGCTATTCGAGTCTGCTGGGGCCGATTGCCGGCATCATGATCGTCGACTACTTCGTGATTCGGCGCCAATCCTTCGATCTACCATCACTTTATCTGGATGGCGGTGCCTATCCTGCCTTCAATCCAGCGGGCTTTATCGCCTTCTTCGTACCAGTGGGCCTGACGGTGATCAGTTTCTCCCAGCCGGCCTTCTCCTGGTTCTACGACTATGGCTGGTTCACCGGCTCGTTACTGGGGGCGCTGATGTACTTTGTCTCCAGCAAGCTGTTGGACAAGGCGCCGTCGGTGGTATTGCCGGCAGCCGGTAGCCCGAGGGCGTACTGAAGCGAAGTCCTGATCAACAAATCGTGGTAACAGAACAAGCGGGGCTGCCAAGTTGGCAGCCCCGCTTCATTGGTGGCAGGTCAGGCTGAGTGAGCCCAGCCCAGCCCAGCCCAGCCCAGCCCAGCCCAGCCCAGCTCAGCTCGGCAGCGCGGATGTCCGGCCTTCAAAGCGTTCGACCATGAAGTCGACGAACTGACGCACCTTGGGTGACAGATGACGATGGCGGGGATAGACGATCCACACCCCGGTATCGCGCACGCGATAGTCGTTGAGAACCGCAATCAGCTCGCCGCTTTGCAGGTACGGTGTCACATAGTAGTCAGGTAGCTGGGCTATCCCGAGACCCTTGAGTGCGGCGTCGAGCAGCGCTGGGCCTGAATTGGCCTGCCAGCTTCCCGTGATGCGCACTTCACGGCGCTGGCCCTCTACCTCGAACAACCATTCACGCTTGGAACCTGCCAGGCAGCGATGGCTGGAGAGTTCTGACAGCGTATGTGGGCGTGGTTCGCGTTGAAAATAGTCATGCGAGGCGACGACATATTCGCGTCGATCGACCAGGCGGCGCGCGATCAGCGAGGAGTCCTTGAGCACCCCCATGCGGATGGCGACGTCGTAGCCTTCGTCAATCAGCTCCACCGGACGATTGGTGAAGTGCATCTGCACTTCGAGCTGGGGATGCTTGAGCTGAAAGTCATTGACCAGCGGTGCCACGTAGCGCTCACCGAAGGTGGTGGCACTGGTCAGTTTGAGGACACCGCTGGGGCGGGCATGAAAATCACCGATGGCCTGTTCGGCGGCGCGAAAGCCATCAAACAGATGATGACAGTGCTCGTAATACACCTGCCCAGCATCGGTCAGACGGGTCTGGCGCGTCGTCCGGTAGAGCAGCTGGGTGTCGAGCTGGGCTTCCAATTGACTGATCAGGCGACTGACATGGGAGCTGGAAACCGCGAGATGACGGGCTGCACCGGAAAAAGAGCCGATTCTGACGACTTCCACAAATGCTTCGATGCGGTCCCAGCGCTGCATACCAACCCCTTGGTCATTGTTGTTGTATGGCAATAATCATCTGAGTACAGGCACCTTAATACACCTGTGGCGACTGCGTAGACTGTGACCGATACCGAATTCGTCGCGGGCAATGACTGCGGCAAGATCGCGATGGCCCAGTTTAGCGTCATTGTTGCTCTCAAGGAGATAGTAATGAAATCACGTGCTGCGATTGCATTGGAAGCTGGCAAGCCGCTTGAGCTGGTCGAGATTGATGTCGAAGGCCCGAAGGCGGGCGAGGTGCTGGTGCGCATCGTCAACACTGCCGTCTGCCACACCGACGCCTATACCCTGTCAGGTGCTGACCCTGAAGGACTGTTCCCGTCGGTGCTGGGCCATGAAGGCGCCGGTATCGTCGAGGAAGTGGGAGAGGGCGTGACCGGGCTGGTGCCGGGTGACCACGTCATCCCGCTGTATACCGCCGAGTGTGGCAAGTGCAAGTTCTGCCTTTCCGGCAAGACCAACCTGTGCAGCGCGGTGCGTGCCACCCAGGGCCGTGGCCTGATGCCGGACGGCACCTCGCGCTTCTCGCTGGACGGCAAGATGCTGCACCACTACATGGGGACGTCCACGTTCTCCGAGTACACCGTGGTGCCGGAAGTCTCGCTGGCCAAGGTCTCCAAGGAAGCGCCGCTGGACAAGATCTGTCTGCTGGGTTGTGGCGTCACCACCGGGATCGGTGCGGTGCTCAACACTGCCAAGGTCGAGCCGGGCGCGACCGTCGCCATCTTCGGCCTCGGCGCAATTGGTCTGGCGGCCATCCAGGGCGCCGTGATGGCCAAGGCGTCACGCATCATTGCCATCGACATCAATGAAGACAAGTTCGATCTGGCCCGCAAGTTCGGCGCCACCGATTTCGTCAACCCGAGCAAGCTTTCCGTGCCGGTGCAGGAAGCCATCGTCGACATGACGGACGGCGGCGTCGACTACTCCTTCGAGTGCATCGGCAACGTCAAGGTCATGCGTGCGGCGCTTGAGTGCGCGCACAAGGGCTGGGGCGAATCCATCATCATCGGTGTCGCCGGTGCCGGCGAAGAGATCTCCACCCGTCCGTTCCAGCTGGTGACCGGGCGCGTCTGGAAAGGCTCCGCCTTCGGCGGCGTCAAGGGCCGTACCGAGCTTCCGGGGTATGTCGATCGTTACATGAGCGGCGCCATCAATCTGGACGATTTCATCACCCATCAGATGCCGTTCGAGAAGATCAACGAATCCTTCGATCTTCTGCATGAAGGCAAGTCGATCCGCACCGTTCTCAGCTTCTGAGCCATTCTTGAGCCGCGCCTGAAAGGGCCTGTACTCGACGAGGACGTGATCCTTGCAGACGGCGTCGGCCAGCTGATGCCGTCTGCATGGGGCGATATCTGACAGGAGAGTCATACGATGACCGCGACTGAACAACTCGAGCTGGTCAGCGCCAACAAGGTACATGGCGGCTGGCTCAAGCGTTACCGTCACCGCAGTGGCAGCCTGGATTGCGACATGGTGTTTGCCATCTACCTGCCACCCCAGGCCGAAAATGGCCCCGTGCCAATGCTGTGGTGGCTGTCGGGGCTGACCTGCACCGACGAGAACTTCATGCAGAAGGCAGGTGCTCAGCGCCTGGCGGCAGAGTTGGGCATTGCACTGATCTGCCCGGACACCAGCCCGCGCGGTGTGGATCTGCCGGGTGAAGACGACAGCTACGATTTTGGCAGTGGTGCTGGCTTCTACCTCAACGCCACGCGTGAGCCGTGGGCGCGCCACTACCGCATGTATGACTACGTCACCGAGGAGCTGCCCGCGTTGGTCAAGCAGCATTTCCCGGTAGATGCTGAGCGTGAATCGATCTCTGGCCACTCGATGGGCGGACACGGTGCGCTGATCTGTGCACTGAAGAATCCGGGCCGCTACCGCTCGGTGTCGGCCTTCTCACCCATCGTCAATCCGGCGGGCTGTCCGTGGGGCGAGAAAGCCTTCACGGGCTATCTGGGGGATGATCGCGCCCAGTGGACGCAGTGGGATAGCTGTGAACTCGTGAAGCAGGGCGCTTCACGTCAGGAGCTTTTCATTGATCAGGGCGAGAATGACCAGTTCCTTGATAGCGAGCTGATGCCTGAGCGCCTTGAAGCCGTCTGTGCCGGGAAGGATCATCCGCTGATCTTGCGTCGCCACCTTGGCTACGACCACAGCTACTTCTTCATCACCAGCTTCATCGAGGAGCATCTGGCCTATCACGCCAAGCATCTCTTGTGAGAGATCAGGCGTGATAGTGGAAGCAGATAAAGAACCATGCCAAGCATCTCTTGTGAGAGATCAGGGGTGATGGTGGAAGCAGATAAAGAACCACGCCAAGCATCTCTTGTGAGAGATCAGGGGTGCCAGGCAGATAAAGTGCGTGAAAGATGAAAACGACAGGCCTTGCCTCGGCACCACCGGAGCGGGGCCTGTCGTTTTCGTGAGATGGCGATGCGATATCGGCTAATTGTGAGCAAAAATTATGCTGTGCGATCAGTAGCCAATCACCCCGTTATTCTGTGCCGTACAGCACAGATGATTTGTTGCACAGCGGCGATTAAAAGACTGCGCGACAGCTAGCCGATGGTTTACTGTCGAGAGGTGGACAACGCACGACGTCCAAGCAGTGAATTACGACATACCTGACGTTATCGAATCGCTTGAGGTCGTATCCCGCCCCCTGCAACATGCTCTGATAATGATCGTCGCTGCTGGAACTGCCTTGTCATTTTGTCAGTTCCCTGCTGAGTGCCAATAACGACAATATCGCGGACCCCCAAAAGCGGCATGTTTGGGTGAGGGCACTTGAGGCTCCGGTCTGCAACTCAGGCAGATATAGAAGAAGGAGTTCCTCCATGGCACTGACCAGTGGCCGCTTCGCCGATTCCCATGGCCGTACCTACGGCACCTCCGGTATGACATCGGATACCCGCCAGCCGCAGACCATCGGCTTTCTACTGCTCGATAGCTTCACGCTCATCTCGCTGGCCTCAGCGGTTGAGCCACTGCGCATGGCCAATCAACTGGCGGGGCGTGAGCTGTATCGCTGGTACACCCTGACACTAGAAGGTGCTCCCGTACGTGCCAGCGATGGTCTGCAGGTAACGCCAGATGCCTCGACTGATACCTGTCCGCCACTGGACATGGCCATCGTCTGTGGGGGGGTCGGTATCCAGCGCACCGTGCAGCGCGCACACGTGAGCTGGTTGCAGGCACAGGCCCGCAGCGGTCGTCGTCTCGGGGCGGTGTGTACCGGTAGCTGGGCGCTGGCACAGGCTGGCGTTCTCGAGGGCCACGAGACCAGCATTCATTGGGAGTGTCTGGCCGCCATGCAGGAAGCCTTCCCGCGCGTGCCGTTGACCACACGGCTGTTCTCCATCGATCAGGACCGCGCCACGGCCTCCGGCGGTACTGCGCCGATGGATATGATGTTGACCATGATCGGACGTGAGCATGGCCGTGAACTGGCGGCGGGCATCTCCGAGATGTTCATCTGTGATCGCGTGCGTGGCGAACAGGACCAGCAGCGCGTGCCGCTCAAGCATGTACTGGGCACCACTCAGCCCAAGTTGCTGGAAATCGTCGCGCTGATGGAAGCCAATCTGGAAGAGCCTATCGGCCTTGATGAGCTGGCCCATTACGTGGATGTCTCGCGCCGTCAGTTGGAGCGTCTGTTCCAGCGCTACCTGCACTGCTCACCGTCACGCTACTACCTCAAGCTGCGCCTGACGCGTGCTCGCCAGCTGCTCAAGCAGACAGCACTGTCGATCATCGAAGTGGCCTCGGCGTGTGGTTTCGTCTCCACGCCGCACTTCTCCAAGTGCTACCGCGAGTATTTCGGCATGCCGCCGCGTGATGAGCGACTGGGTAGCGAACGTGGCGCTGGCGTCATGGGTGTGCCGTGTCGTGCCGATGGCGATCATCGCCTGTCTGGTGTGGCCAGCCTTGAGGGTTTGCTGCACTCCGCGATTGGCAAGTCCGTGTTGCAGATGCCCAACGAGGCGCCGGTCTCTTCGGCGATCCTGGCGTTGGCCAATGCCCGTGGTGAACCGACCTACGCCAGCGTACGCCTCTGATACGGTTTGCTGCCAAGGCCGTCTGTTCTTGGCAGCCTGTTATCGACAGGGCGCTGAAACGCCTCGACCCTCTGTGGTCGAGGCGTTGTCGTTTCCAGCCACTGAGTCGGCCTCTGGTACACTGCACTACGCGTCGTACATCATATTGAAGGCTGGTAATGACAAGTGCTGATGCAGACGTGCGCTGATCTTGGCTCATCAGATGCTAATGACAAGGATGCGTGACGACACGCGCGACAGGGGATGGCGAGGGATGGCACGAGGACAGACAAACAACAGTGATCGCTCGACAGGTGCACGCCGTGGTGCAACGCGCCGAGCATCTGCGGCGACATCGATGCGACCACTGGAGCGAATGCGCTGGTTGTTACTGTGGGCACTCAAGATCACGGGTTGCTGGATGGCAGCCTGTATCGGCATCGTCGTGCTGCTGCGTTTCATGCCGCTGCCATTGTCGATGGTGATGGTCGAGAAGTGGAGTTTTGCCATGGCATCGGGCGAACCCATGACACTTCAGCACGATTGGGTATCTGCCAGTCATATCTCCGACAACGCACGGCTGGCGGTGATTGCCTCGGAAGACCAGAAATTCCCCGATCACTATGGCTTCGACGTCGACCAGATCGTCAAGGCCATCGATGCCCGGATGGCCGGTGAGCGTCTGCGCGGCGCCAGCACCATCAGTCAGCAAACCGCCAAGAATGTCTTCCTCTGGAATGGGCGCAGCTGGGTGCGCAAGGGATTGGAAGTCTGGTTCACCATCCTGATCGAGGTGATCTGGCCCAAGGAGCGCATTCTGGAGGTCTATCTGAATGTTGCGGAGTGGGGGCCGGGTGTCTTCGGCGTCGAGGCGGCCGCTCAACATCACTTCAATACCACGGCGGAAAACCTGACTGCCTATCAGGCCAGTCTGCTGGCGGCGGTGTTACCGAATCCGATTCGCTTCAATGCCGGTAAGCCATCCGCCTATATCCAGCGTCGTGCCAGCTGGACCCGCCGTCAGATGAACAATCTTGGCATGGGCTATCTGAAACGCCTGGACCAGTCGCGCGGCTGGTTGAGTTGGGAGTTGCTGCCGTCTCTCAAGGAGCTATCGCCCGCGCGCTGAGGGAAAATACCTCGCTTCGAGTGGATGTCATGACGCCCCGTCTTCGTTCTCGCCTTGCCGCGAGTGATCGAGGCGGGGCGTTGTCGTTTGGTCACGCGCTTTTGGGCAGTGCCTCAAGTGGCGGGAATCGTGGTGGAAATTGTGGCAGAAGCTGTGGAGGGAGCTGTGGCGAAAATTCGGGCGAATGAGACAAGAACGACAGCCGTGACGTGATCCGATAGCCACGCGTCGCATCTGGCGTCAGAGGGCGAAGAGGGCAGGACTATGCTGGCGGAGTCTTCCGGTCATCGTGTGATTCCGAAGACCCTGTCCGCCGGGTACGGACAGTGACCTGACTTTCTGATCCGCTCGCCCAGCGCCGGAGTACCACGATGTCTGACTTAACCACCTCCCCCTTCGGCGGGTCCGATGCGGCCCGTGCACTTCACGACGACAGCATCGTCATCGATGGTCTGGTGATTGCCAAGTGGCAGCGCGAACTGTTCGAGGACATGCGCAAGGGCGGTCTGACGGCAGCCAACTGCACCGTCTCGGTGTGGGAAGGCTTCCAGGCGACCGTCAACAACATCGTCAAGAGCAACCAGCTGATCGCCGAAAGCAGTGATCTGGTGATTCCGGTGCGCACGGCGGCGGACATTCGCACCGCCAAGGCGGAAGGCAAGACCGGCATTATCTACGGCTTCCAGAATGCCAATGCCTATGAAGACCAGATCGGCTATGTCGATGTCTTCAAGCAGCTCGGCGTGGGCATCGTGCAGATGTGCTACAACACCCAGAATCTGGTCGGCACCGGCTGTTACGAACGCGATGGCGGCCTGTCCGGCTTCGGGCGTGAGATGGTCGCCGAGATGAATCGCGTCGGCGTGATGTGTGACCTTTCCCACGTTGGCTCCAAGACCTCCGAGGAAGTCATCCTCGAATCGAAGGTCCCTGTCTGCTATTCCCATTGCGCCCCGTCCGGTCTCAAGGATCACCCGCGCAACAAGTCCGATGCCGAGCTGCGCTTCATCGCCGAACACGGCGGTTTCGTCGGCGTCACCATGTTCACTCCCTTCCTCAAGGCCGGCGTCAACGCCACGGTCGACGACTACGTCGAGGCCATCGAATACGTGATGAATCTGGTCGGCGAAGATGCCATCGGTATCGGCACTGATTTCACCCAGGGTCATGGTCAGGACTTCTTCGAGTGGCTGACCCACGACAAGGGCTACGCCCGTCGTCTCACCAGTTTCGGCAAGATCGTCAATCCGGAAGGTATCCGCACCATCGGCGAGTTCCCCAACCTGACCGACGCGCTGTTGCGTCGTGGCATGAGTGAGCAGCAGGTGCGCAAGATCATGGGTGAGAACTGGCTTCGTACGCTGGAAAACGTCTGGGGCGGCTGAGCCTTACTCCCGTTATCTGTCTTTCATCTCTCCCTGTTACACCCCCCTTTTTATAAGCCCTTTGAGGATAGCGACATGAGCAAGATGGCCCCTGAACTGCCGATCGAAGTGGATAGCGAGACTGGCGTATGGACGTCTGATGCGCTGCCGATGCTATATGTGCCGCGTCATTTCTTCATCAACAACCATGTCGCGGTGGAAGAGGCGCTGGGGGCAGAGAAGTATGCCGAGATTCTCTATCACGCCGGCTACAAGAGCGCCTGGCACTGGTGCGAGAAAGAGGCCGAGATGCATGGCCTGGTGGGCGTGGAGGTGTTTGAGCATTACATGAAGCGCCTGTCACAGCGCGGCTGGGGGCTTTTCATCACTGAAGAGATCGATCTGGAAGCGGGTACCTGCAAGGTACGTCTCGAGCATTCCTGCTTCGTCTATCAGCAGGGCAAGACCGGTACCAGACTTGAGTACATGTTCACCGGCTGGTTTGCCGGCGCGATGGACCAGATTCTGGCCGCGCGCGGCAGTGAGCTGCGTACCGTTGCCGTGCAGACCCAGAGCGGTGGTGAGGAAGGATGTGACGTGGGGTATTTCGAGGTCGCTCCCGGAACAGTGTGACGTTTTCGGATCAGCCACTCTTGCCTCAGACGTACCACCGGTTCTGCAGCCGTATTTCCAGAACATATTCACCACTCAACAATGACAATGTAACGCCTGAGTGCTGCCTTCGCTGACACGCATGACGCCTGACTCGTCCTCCACTGGTGGAGGGTCGGGCGTCTGTGCAGAAGGTGGCCTGCTCGCCGGCGAGGAGCTCTCCCCATGGCATTCGACGCACTCTTCCAGCCGATCGAGATCGGCAAGCTGACCATCCGCAACCGCGTCGTCAGTACTGCCCATGCCGAGGTATATGCCACCGATGGCGGCATGACCACCGAGCGCTACGTGCGCTACTACGAAGAGAAGGCCAAGGGCGGTTGTGGCCTGTGCATCTGTGGTGGCTCCTCGGTGGTGTCCATCGATAGCCCTCAGGGCTGGTGGAGCTCCGTCAATCTCGCGACTGACCGCATCATTCCGCATTTCCAGAATCTGGCCGATGCCGTGCACAAGCATGGCGGCAAGATCATGATTCAGATCACCCACATGGGACGTCGTTCTCGCTGGGATGGCTTCGATTGGACCTCGTTGATGTCACCGTCCGGCATCCGTGAGCCGGTCCATCGCTCGACCTGCAAGACCATCGAAGTCGAGGAAATTCATCGCATCATCGCCGATTTCGCCCAGGCGGCTCGTCGTGCCAAGGAAGGTGGCCTGGATGGCGTCGAGCTGTCCGCCGTGCACCAGCACTTGATCGACCAGTTCTGGAGCCCACGCGTCAACAAGCGCACCGATGAGTGGGGCGGTACGTTTGAGGGGCGCATGAAGTTCGGTATCGAAGTGCTCAAGGCGGTGCGCGCTGAGGTCGGTGACGACTTCGTGGTCGGCATGCGTATCTGCGGTGACGAGTTCCATCCCGATGGTCTGTCCCACGATGACATGAAGCAGATCGCGGCCTATTACGACGCCACGGGTCTGCTCGATTTCTTCGGCGTGATCGGCTCGGGCTGTGATACCCACAACACCCTCGCCAATGTCATCCCCAACATGTCCTACCCGCCGGAACCCTTCCTGCATCTGGCCTCCGGTATCAAGGAAGTCGTGTCGATTCCGGTGATCCACGCCCAGAACATCAAGGACCCCAATCAGGCCGAGCGTATCCTGGAAGGCGGCTATGTCGACATGGTCGGCATGACCCGTGCGCATATCGCGGATCCGCATATCATCGCCAAGATCAAGATGGGTCAGCTCGACCAGATCAAGCAGTGTGTCGGTGCCAACTACTGCATCGATCGTCAGTACCAGGGCCTCGACGTGCTGTGCATCCAGAATGCCGCCACCTCGCGCGAATACATGGGGCTGCCGCATGAAATCGAGAAGACCAGCGGTCCCGTCCGCAAGGTCGTGATCGTCGGTGGCGGCCCGGCAGGAATGGAGGCGGCCCGCGTCTGTGCCGAACGTGGCCATGACGTGACGCTTTTCGAGGCCAAGGAGGAACTGGGTGGCCAGATCACCACGGCATCCAAGGCACCGCAGCGTGATCAGATCGCCGGTATCACGCGCTGGTTCCAGCTGGAACTGGCACGCCTCAAGGTCGATCTGCGTCTCGGCACGCGTGCCGATGAAGCGACCATTCGCGATCTGCGCGCTGACGTGGTGATTCTCTGTGTCGGTGGTCGTCCGTTCATGGAGCAGTACGAATCCTGGGGCTACGACCCTGATCCGGCCAAGAGCCTGATCGTCTCCTCATGGGACGTGCTCGATGGCAATGTCGCGCCGGGTAACAACGTGCTGATCTACGACAGCATCTGCGAGTTCTCTGGCGTCTCGGTGGCTGACTACCTGTCTGACAAGGGCGCCAAGGTTGAAATCGTGACTGACGACATCAAGCCTGGCGCAGCCGTTGGCGGCACCACCTTCCCGACCTATTACCGCAGCCTGTACGCCAAGGAAGTCGTCATGACGTCCGACATGCTGCTGCATGAGGTCTATCGCGAAGGCGAGGGGCTGGTGGCGGTACTCGAGAATGAATACACCGGCACGCTGGAAGAACGTGTTGTCGATCAGATCGTGGTCGAGAACGGTGTGCGTCCGGATGAAGCACTGTATTACGCCTTCAAGGAAGACTCGCTCAACAAGGGCCAGATTGATGTGGAATCGCTCTATGCCATCACGCCGCAGCCGTGCCTGAGCCAGGCTACCGCAGGTGATGATTACCTGCTGTTCCGTCTCGGCGACTGCAACGCGCCGCGCAACACCCACGCTGCCATCTACGACGCTTTGCGCCTGTGCAAGGATTTCTGATCGCGTCTGACACATAGGTGGGAGGTTTGGCTATGAACGAAACAGTGTTGTCGGTGTTGATCTTTGCCGCCTTGGCGCTGGCCGCCATTGGCGCGGTCAAGCGTATCGGCATGTGGCGGCAGGGGCGGGCAGATGCCGCGCCGATGAGCGTGGGCGAGCTGATCGCGAGTCTTGCGAAGATACCGCGCCGGTATGGGGTGGATCTGCACCACGTGGTCGCGCGGGATCGCTATATGGCCAATACCCACGTCGCCACCGGCGGTGGCTTCGTGGCAGCGGCGCTGCTGATGGTGGTGATCTACGGCTTCGGTATCGACTCCGCGTGGCTTGGCGGCCTGTTGCTGCTGGCCAGTGGCGTGATGTTCGGTGGCGCGATGTTCGTGCGTCGTCGTCGTCTTGATCCGCCGGCGCGTCTGTCGCGCGGCCCGTGGATGCGTCTGCCCAAAAGTCTGCTGGTGTTCTCCGCCAGTCTGTTCGTGATGAGTCTGTCGCTGGTGCTGTCGGAAGGCGTCGGCCGCATGATCTCCGGCGGTATCGTCGGTCTGGTATTGATCGCGGGCATCGCCTGGGGACTGCTGGAGATGGTCGTCGGCATGACGGGCGGCGGCTCGCGCATCACTGGGCCGATGAAGCACGCCTTCGCTGGTTCACTGCATCTGGCCTTCCATCGTCGTCCGCAACGTTTCAGTACTCGCGAGGGCGCGGGGATTCGTGACACTGCACTGCTGCCGCTGGATCTCACCAACCCCAAGGCGCCGCTGGGCGTCGGCAAGCCTGCCGATTTCAACTGGCGTCAGCTGCTGGGCTTTGATGCCTGCGTGCAGTGTGGACGCTGTGAAGCCGTGTGTCCGGCCTTCGCGGCCGGTCAGCCGCTCAATCCCAAGAAGCTGATTCAGGACATGGTGGTTGGCATGGCCGGTGGCAGTGACGCCGGCTATGCAGGTTCGCTGTATCCGGGTGACGAGCCGATACGTGCCACGGGTCAGCATGGCGGTGGCCCGCAACAAGACATTGTCGGTGCATCGCCGTACGCACGTCCTGTTGAGCAGACTCGCTCCACTGGTCAGGCTGCGGCCACTGGCCCGATTCAGGTCCAGGCGGACAGGCTCAATCATGAATTCAAGGTATTGGTCGAGCCGGAAACCCTGTGGGCCTGCACCACCTGTCGTGCCTGTGTCGAAGAGTGTCCGATGATGATCGAGCACGTCGATGCCATCGTCGACATGCGTCGCCATATGACGCTGGAGCAGGGTGCGACGCCGGGCAAGGGGGTTGAGGTGCTGTCCAATCTGATCGCCACCGACAACCCTGGCGGTTTCGCGCTTGAAGCGCGCCTGCACTGGGCGGCGGATCTCGACCTGCCGCGTGTCGGTGCGGTGCAGGCAGCACGTGAAGCTACGCGTGATCCGCGTCCGGTAGAAGCCTTGTTGTGGCTGGGCGATGGCGCCTTCGACATGCGCAACCAGCGCACACTGCGCGCCTTCGTGCAGGTGCTGCGCGCGGCCGGTGTCGACTTCGCCATCCTCGGTGCCGAAGAGCGTGACAGTGGTGACGTGGCACGCCGCCTGGGCGACGAAGCCACTTTCCAGTCGCTGGCCAAACGCAACATCGAGACCCTGTCGCGCTATCGCTTCGCGCGCATCATTACCTGTGATCCGCACAGCTTCCATGTGCTGGGTCGCGAATACTCTGCCTTCGGCGGCGACTATCTGGTCAGCCACCACACCAGCTACATGAATGAGTTGCTGGCGGCAGGTCGCCTGAGTCTGGATGGCGACAAGCTGGCCAACCTCGGTGCTGTCACCTGGCATGACCCCTGCTATCTGGGTCGCTACAACGGTGAATTCGAGGCACCGCGTACCTTGTTGGCAGCATTGGGACTGGAGGTGCGTGAGATGGAACGCTCCGGCTCCCGTTCACGCTGCTGTGGCGGTGGTGGCGGGGCGCCGGTGACGGATATCCCAGGCAAGCAGCGGATCCCGGACATGCGCATGGGCGATGTCCGCGAGACGGGCGCTGAGGTGGTGGCCGTCGGTTGTCCGCAGTGCACCGCGATGCTGGAAGGTGTGGTGGCACCGAGTGGTGAAGCTGAACCGCTGGTGCTGGATCTGGCCGAGCTGATGGCGCGTGCACTGGTAGTGGCAGACAACAAGGCATCGATCAAGGCCCAGCCTGATGTGGAGGTGGTGGCATGACACACGCAGAGACAGTATCTGTGACAAGGCCGCTATTGGTCAGGCGCAATCCGCATCTGGAGCACCAGGCCCGTAACCGTCTGCACCCTGAGCACTTCGCTGCCCTGATGGCGCTGGGCCAAGGGGACGCCGGCCCGCAAGAGCGTTGGATGGGGCCAAAAGGTGTGATGCGGCGCAACCCGCATGTCGGGCACTTCATCGCGACCAATGGCCGCAAGCGTTTTGATCGCAGCGGGCGCAGTGGTGGTGCCCCGGGTACCACTCGCGGCGTGGGTAGTGGTGCCGCGATTGAGAAAGTCTTGCCACTGATCGAGATCGAGACCCCTGCTTTCCTGATCGCGGTAGTGCCAGACATGACCGGTGGACGGTTGTCGAGCCATGACCGGGATGTGATCGGCCTGGCGCGACAGCTGGCGGATGCAGACCCAGCCCACCAAGGCGCAGTGCTGGCTGTCACTTTTGGCACGCTGCGTGATGATAGCGCAGTGCTGGGGGCGGCTGGAATTGATCGCTGGGTCAGTCTGACGGATGCATTACATGACGGCTATGCACCGCTCACGCAGCTCTCGGTCCTCGAAACACTCGATGCCAGTCTGTCACCGCGACTGTGGCTGCTGCCGGAATCGCGCACGGGCGGCGGCGAGCGGGGACGTCGTCTCGGCGCACGCCTGCTGTGCAAGGGTGATGCATCCGCGCGGCCTAGCGGCTATGCCTATCAGCTCGATGGTGATCTGGCAGCGGTGGGACGTGGTGAGTGTGAACAGCTCTCCGTCACTGGCCGTAGCGGCAATGGACAACAGGATCTGACGCGCCCGCTGACGCGTATTCTGCTCTGTGAGGCTGAATGCGCCGAACCGGTCGAGGATGTGCGTCATGCGGCCATGCCTCTGGCGCTGGAACATGAGACTGACGTGACCGATGACGCTTCATTGATCGAGAGCCTTTCCTTGATCGAAGACCTCGGCCCGGTCGCGGTGGACCCCTCTGCCATCGCACTGGGCGAGGCTGAATTCATTCTCTCGGCAGGCAACGGTATCCGTGATTGGGCCGGCTTCCATCATGCGTCTCAGGTGCTCGGTGCGACCGAAGGTGCCTCGCGGGTGGCGGTGGATGATGGCTTCATGCCGCGCATGCGTCAGGTCGGGGCGTCCGGTACCTGGGTGACGGCACGCGTCTATGTGGCGGTGGGTATCTCGGGGGCTATTCAGCACCTGCAGGGTATCCAACGTTGCGACAAGGTGATCGCCATTAATACCGATGGCGGCTGTGACATGGTCAAGCGCGCGGATCTCTCGGTCATCGGGGATGCCGGTGCGATTCTCGCCAGTCTGTGCCAGCAGCTCGAGGCGGCCCGCGGGATACCGTCGGAGACGGCGTCAGCGGCGGACCCTGTCATTTCGCCATCGCTTGTGGCCAACGCGGCCTGAGATTGTCTCCTGAGGCAGTCAGTAGGATAAGGAGAGACACATGAATAGCGTCAAACAGTCCATAGTGCCCGCTCAAGCCACAGTGCCCACTCAAGCCACAGTGCCCGCTCAAGCCACAGTGCCCGCTCGCGCTGTCGCGTCCTCCCTCAGGGTCGTCAGTCTGGTGTCGTTGGGGCAGCATCCGGTCTCTGGGCGTCTACGGCGTGCCGAGCAGGATGCACGCGCATTGGAGCTATGTCTGACACTTTCTCGCCAGCAGCCCGAGGGGCAGGTAAGTGTCAGTGCCTGGCACGCCAGCGGCAGCGAGATCACCTCGGGCAGCGAGCAAGACCTGGCGCTGCGCGGTTATCTAGGCATGGGGCTGGAGGCGCTGACACTGGTGACACCTGACACCTTGCAGGTTGCTGCCTCTGAACGAGTCGTGGATGTGTGGCCACTATTGGCTGCACGATTACGTGAGGATGCCCCGCACCTGGTGGTGTGTGGAGGACAGAGTGAGACCGGTGAGGGCAGTGGTTTACTCCCGCATCTGCTGGCGGAAAGCCTCGGCTGGCCGTTGGTCGAAGGGCTGGTGGAGATCGAGAGCTGTGACGATGGGCATCTGACGGCGCTTCAAGCCTTGCCACGAGGCCAGCGTCGTCGCTTGCGGGTGAAGCTACCCGCGTTGATCAGTGTCGATTCCGCTGCTCCGGCGGCGCGTCAGTCGTCCTTCGGCCAGGCACGTCGCGGGTCATTGATGGCGGTGGCAAGTGGTGCCGTGGCACACGATGAGGTGACTGAGGCCTTCGCCATTACGCCAGCCCGCAAGCGGCCCAAGCGCCTCAAGCGTATCAAGGCGACCAGTGCTCGCGACCGCTTCAAGGCCGCGGCAGCAAAAGCCGAGGGCGGTGCTGGCAAGCGTCTCGAAGGTGTCAGTGCCGAAGAGGGCGCGACAGAGATTCTGAAGTTGCTCCGCGAAGAAGGTGTCGTGCGTTAAGCCGCCCGGCGCGTCGCGTCTCTTTTTGAATGCGGGCCACAACGAAATACAAGAAAGCCCCTGCCAGCAACGCTGGCAGGGGCTTTCTGTTGCGATACACCGCTCATTCATTGCGCATTGTCTTTCCATTGCCAATCTTCATCTGTCACTGGTGTCGGCGGGGCATATTCTTCCGTGCCTTGTGTGGGGGATGATGCGCGAGATGTCTGGCTTTCCTCCCGCTGGCGCATCGGCATGTTATCGATCACCTGATAGATCTGGTCCGGCGAGACGAATCCTTCCTGCTGCATCTTCTTGCCGCCGTCCTTGCCCATCAGGATGACGGTAAAGGGCGCGCCTTCGCGTAGCTGCATCGCATCGCGCAGAGCGCGCACTTCCTCGAAGCTCATCGGTACCCCGTCGTGCATGCCCTGTGTGCCCATCAGGGTGTAGGTCGTCATGTCGCGCTGCTGCATATCGCCACGGGTGGTGTCGAGGGCATCGCGTTGCTGTTGCAGGTCTCGGTCATGCTCGTCCGGAGCGACCAGTATCAGTGAACGGCGATTCCAGGTTTCACCGAGCAAGGGATTGGCGGCTGGATCGACGTTGGATGCTGTCATGGTCGTCTCGACGGTTGCGGGCGGAGCGGGAGTGGACGGGGCGCCAGCGGATGTCTCGGCAGGCGCCTTCAGGTCAGCATCTGAATCCAACAGACTGATCGCATGTGTCTGCGGGCTGGCGACTAGCAGCATGCCCAGCAGGCTTGAGAAGAAGAGTGTCCTTGCAGGTCGCGCCGCTGGTGAGAATGGCAGCAAAGATGAGACACGAAATACAGAGGGTGGTGAGGAAAGCGTGTGTGCGGACATGTCAGTCCTCCGGCGGCGCTATTGTCAGTTGGATGCCTTCAGATGCAACGAGCCATGAAACGTGGCGTAGCATGAGCTTATCGTAAGCCTATGCCAGTCTGCGCGAGTTTGCCGCCCATCAGTGCGCGGTTTGTGTGGTACTTCATAGGGCCATATATCATGTGAAAGTGCAGGCATGGAGGGATATACGAGGTACTTCACAGCGGTATCAGGGAAATATTCAGGAAAGTTTCGAAAGAATTTCGACAGATGAAAGAGTGGCATTGTATGGGTATCCAGCTTTTGAAACCCTTGTCATGAGCGGGCTTGCGTCTTTTGCGTTGCTTTAATGCGACGAATGTATCGCGAAGTATTCAATGCGTTTTCAAAGCTTTACATGAAAAATTGAACATCCAGCCAAGGCTCCCGTCTGAGTTAGGGTAATCACTTATTGACGATCAATGACTGGAGGCTGCAATGAAACGGATGACTGCATACATGACGGCTGCCCTGATTTCTGCGGGCATGATGTCGGCACCGGCGTTCGCTGCTGACGCACCGGCTCAGGGTCAGGCACCTGCACAGGCAACACAGGCTCAGGCCAGTGACTTCTCTGATGCGCAGCTGGAACAGTTCGCTGCTGCCTCTCAGGAAATCGCTCGCATCTCTCAAGACTTCGCCGGCAAGCTTCAGAAGGCCGACGACGAAACTGCCAAGCAGAGCGTTCGTCAGGAAGCCAATGACGAGATGGTCAGTGCGGTAGAAGACTCAGGTCTGGAAGTCGCTACCTTCAACTCCATCGGCCAAGCGGTTCAGAAAGATCCGACGCTGATGAAGAAGGTGCAAAAGCTGGCTCAGGAAAACTCTTGATCCAGTACAGGTGATGTTCGGCTCACCTACTGAAAACGCCGCCCCCGGTGACCGGGGGCGGCGTTTTTTTGTGTCTGTGATTTGTTGCGTGTCAGTTGCCGTGCCGTATCAGACGCCGGTGGAGGTCTGGGTGAGCATGTCCAGCGCCTTCTTTTCCTGCATCAAACCGCGGAACAGCGAATAGCACATCACCAGTAGTACCAGTGTGAAGGGTAATCCGGTGGCAATCGCCCCTGCCTGTAGTGATCCAAGAGCGGCACTGCCGCCGCCATAAAGCAGTGCACCGGCAATCAGGCCTTCCATCGCCGCCCAGAACACGCGCTGGCTGATTGGTGCATCCACCTTGCCACCGGCGGTGATGGAGTCGATGACCAATGAACCGGAGTCGGAAGAGGTGACGAAGAACACCAGCACCAGGATGATGGCGATGAAGGAGGTCACGTTGGACAGCGGCAAGTTGTCGAGCATCTGGAACATCGCAAGCGACACGGAGTCGATGCCGCCCGCCAGAGAACCGACGCCATTGACCGCCTGCTCAAGTGCAGTACCCCCGAACACTGACATCCACACTATCGTGACGAGAGTCGGTACCAACAACACGGCAATCACGAATTCACGTACGGTGCGGCCGCGGGAGACGCGTGCGATGAACATGCCGACAAACGGGGACCAGGAAATCCACCACGCCCAGTAGAAGACGGTCCAGCCATGGAACCAGCTTTCGTCAGGACGATCGATCCAGTTGGAGAGTGGCAGGATGTACTCGACATAGCTGAGTGCCGTGGTGCCGATGCCCTTGAAGATGGCGAGTGTCGGGCCTACCGCGATGACAAAGGCGATCAACACGGCAGCAATGATCATGTTGATGTTGGAAAGTAACTTCACGCCGCCGTCCAGTCCGCGACTCACCGAGTAGATCGCGATCAATGTGACCAGAATGATGATCGCGATCTGGGTCGGCAGGCCGTCGCCGATGCCGAATAGATAATCCAGTCCAGAAGCCGCCTGCGCCGACCCTAGCCCCAGCGAGGTCGCCAGGCCGAAGATGGTCGCCAGCACGGCCAGGATATCGATGATATGCCCCATCCATCCCCAGGTGCGCTCACCCAGAATCGGATAGAACGCCGAGCGGATGGTCAGCGGCAGGCCCTTGTTGTAGGTGAAGAACGCCAGCGATAGTCCGACCACGGCATAGATTGCCCACGGATGCAGGCCCCAGTGATACATGGTGGCGCCAAGGGCAGCGCGTGCCCCTTCTGGGGTACGGGGCGCGACGTTTAGTGGTGTGCCGTACCAATCGGTGTAATAGGCCACCGGTTCGGCGACGCTCCAGAACATCAGCCCGATCCCCATGCCCGCGGCGAACAGCATCGCGAACCATGAGTGAGTGGAGAACTCCGGTTTGGCTTTCTGACCCCCGAGGCGCAGCTTGCCGACCGGATGGATGACCAGCAGCAGGCAGAACAGCACGAAGAGGTTGCCTGCGATCATGAACAGCCAATCACCGTAGTTGATCGACCATGCCTTGGCGCCGCCAAGCGCCGTTTCTGCCTGTCCCGGAAAGAGAATGGCAAACAGGATGAAGCCGACGATCAGCACGGCACTGATCGCGAAGACAGGGTTGTGAACATCAAGACCCATGACCTGGACATTGTCCTGGCCGATCTCGTAGTCCGTGTCATACGGATTCGATGACATGTGGATACCTCATGTTGTTATTGGTTGCGCGGTCATGCGGATGGGCTCATGCAGGGGTGCCTATCGTCTGGCGGAGAGACTGGCTTCGTGATTGTGGGAGTCATCTCGTGGTGCAAGTTAGCTGGGTACGACGCCGGCATAGCCGTGACTGACATAAAAACGCTTTAGGTCTCCCGTGCAGTTGCTGCATGGGTAGGCGCTTTGTAGATTGCGATCTACAGTGAGGAATAGTGGCGTTGATGTACCCCGAGAGTGCTACCTGACAGAGGGTCATGGCTTGACGAAAGGTCGATGCTTGAGCGGCCCTCTTGCAGTCCCGGACATTCGGTACACACGCCACCCAGGCAGTCGCCACTTCTGCCACCTCATTGCACGCCACGCGCAAGACATTGATGACAATAACGATTAAAACAACGATGCGGTGCCGCCATGACGTCAGTGATCACTCCCCCGCCGGCAGTAGCCGGTCGTCGCCGTTCGCGCAGTCAGCTGCGTGGTCGGCCCGTTGAAGCCGAGGCGCTGGACGAGGTACGGCAGCTACTGGCCGAAAGCCCCCCACAGCGCGACCTGCTGCTCGAATATCTGCATGCCCTCAATGACCATGTGGGATATCTGACGCTGCGCCATCTGCGGGCGCTGGCCGAGTGGATGCGTCTGCCGATGGCGGAGGTCTACGAGACGGCCACCTTCTATGCCCACTTCACCGTGGTGCGTGAGGGTGACGCGATACCTGCCGCGCTGACGGTGCGCGTCTGCGATTCGCTCTCCTGTCAGCTGGCGGGTGCCGAGACATTGCGCGCGGGATTGGCCGAGGGATTGGACCCCGCCGAGGTGCGCGTGTTGCGAGCACCCTGCATGGGACGTTGCGACAGTGCGCCGGTGGTGGAAGTCGGGCATTACCATCTTGGCCAGGCCAGCGTGGCGGGTGTCACGGCAGCGATCGCTGAGGGGCACGTGCATGCTGCCCCGGCGGACAGCCTCGACTATCCACGTCTAAAGGCCTACCGCGCTATCGGTGGCTACGGACTGCTCACTGCACTGGATGCCGGTGACATCACGATTGATGGCTTGGCAAGGATGATCGAAGAGGCCGGGCTGAGAGGGCTTGGTGGGGCGGGCTTTCCGACGTTTCGCAAGTGGGGCTTCGTACGTGCCGAGGCCGGACCACGCTACTGTGTCATCAATGCGGATGAGGGTGAGCCAGGCACCTTCAAGGATCGCCATCACCTGGAGCGTGAGCCGCATACCTTCCTTGAGGGAGCGCTTGCCAGTGCGCATGCCATCGAGGCAGAGGCGCTTTACCTTTATCTACGAGATGAATATCCGACCCTGAATCACGTGCTGCGTGAATGCATCACGGAGCTGGAAGCGGCCGGTATCGTCGCGCCTGGCTATATCCATCTACGGCGTGGCGCCGGGGCCTATATCTGTGGCGAGGAGTCCGCGCTGATCGAGTCATTGGAGGGCAAGCCCGGCAAGCCACGTCAGCGCCCACCCTTCGTGGCACAGTGCGGCCTGTTCGGTCGGCCGACGCTGGTCAACAACGTCGAGACGGTCTACTGGATTGCGCGACTGTATCGTGAGGGCATCGATCACTACGTCACGGCGGGACGGCATGGCCGACGTGGCTTGAGAAGTTTCTCGTTGTCGGGACGCGTCAAACGGCCTGGCATGTATCTGGCCCCCGCGGGGATCACTCTCAATGAGCTGGTCGAGGAGTATGGCGGCGGCATGGCTGAGGGCCATCGGCTGCTGGCCTATCTGCCCGGCGGTGCCTCGGGGGGCATCCTGCCGGACAGCAAGGCGGATATTCCTCTGGATTTCGATACCTTGCAGGCGCATGGCTGCTTCATCGGCTCGGCGGCGGTGATGGTGTTGTCGGATCAGGATGATCTGGTCGCGGCGGGGCGCAATCTGATGAGCTTCTTCATGGATGAGTCCTGTGGCCAGTGCACACCGTGTCGTGTCGGCACCCAGCAGATGCTGGCAGCGCTCAGCGGTAATCAGTGGGACGAAACGCTCTTGCAACGCCTCTCGCAGGTGATGGTGGATGCCTCCATCTGCGGATTGGGGCAGGCGGCACCTAACCCGGTACTCGGCTTGCTCAAGGATTTTCGGGGAGAGCTGGCGGCGCGTGGTGTACAGCTGATCGCTTCAAGCGCCTCGTCTACTTCGCCTGCGGCGATGGGAGGTGATGCATGAACATGCCAGTGAGTGGTCGCGCTGAGCAGGTGCGTGATGATGGCTTCCAGATCACCCTGGATGGCGTGGATATCACCGTCTGGCCGGGTGAAACGCTATGGAAGATCGCGCAGCGTAGCGGCGAGTCCATTCCGCACCTGTGTTTCAGCGACGCACAGGACTATCGCGCTGACGGCAACTGTCGCGCCTGCATGGTGGAAATAGAAGGCGAGCGAACGCTGGCGGCCAGCTGCATTCGTGAAGCACGACCGGGCATGGTGGTGCGCAGTGCCAGCTCTGAGCGGGCGCGCACGGCGCGCACGATGGTGGTCGAGATGCTGGCGGCTGACATGCCGCCCGCACAGGCGAATCCTGATGTCAGCAGTCACTTCATGGCGACGGCCGCTCAGCTGGGCGTGGATGTCGGGCGTGCCCGCGACACCCTGGGCGGTGCGCGCGAGAAGGTCAGCCAGTGGCTGGGAGCAACGGCAGAGGAATGGTTGCCGTCGACCGTCAATGCTCACGATCATTCGCATACCGCGATGGCAGTCAATCATGATGCCTGCATCAGTTGTGGCCTGTGCGTGCGGGCCTGTCGCGAGGTGCAGGTCAATGATGTGATTGGCCTGGCGGGACGTGGCAGCAACACCCGTATCGTGTTCGACCTCGAAGATCCGATGGGCGACAGCACCTGCGTGGCCTGCGGCGAGTGCGTTCAGGCATGTCCGACGGGGGCATTGATGCCAGCGGTGCAGGTCGATGCGCAGGGGCATGGCGATAGCGCCGCCGTGGATGACAAGATCGCCTCGGTCTGTCCCTATTGCGGTGTGGGCTGCCAGCTGGAATACCAGGTCAGTCGTGGTACTGGCGAGGTGCTGTTCGAAGAAGGGCAGCCGGGTGCGACGTTGGCGGATGCGCAGTCTCAATCGCTAGCCTCGGGGCAAGTCAAGCAACATCTTGGCGCTGCGTCGCAAGACCCGCGATTGGACAACATCATCGCCGTCAGTGGTCGCGATGGGCCGTCTAACCGCGGGCGGCTATGCGTCAAGGGTCGTTTCGGCTTCGATTATCCGCGCCATCCGGAGCGTCTGATCCGGCCGCTGATTCGACGCGCTGGCGTGCCCAAGGGACTGGACCCGACTTTTGATCCCGCGCATCCGCTGAGCCACTTCCGTGAGGCCAGCTGGGATGAGGCCCTCGAAGTCGCGGCCCAGGGACTCATGAGCCTCAAGCGAGCGCATGGCCCCGATAGCCTGGCGGGCTTCGGCAGCGCCAAGTGCACCAATGAAGAGGCGTGGCTGTTCCAGAAGCTGGTGCGTACCGGGTTCGGATCCAACCATGTCGATCATTGCACGCGACTGTGCCATGCAAGCTCGGTGGCGGCGTTGATGGAAGGCGTGGGCTCTGGTGGTGTCAGCGCGTCCTTCATGCAGGCTGAGCAGTCTGATCTCATCGTGCTGACCGGCTGCAACCCCGGCGTCAATCATCCAGTGGCCGCGACCTTCTTCAAGCGCGCCGCCAAGCGCGGTACCCGTATCGTAGTGATCGATCCGCGTGCGCTGGCGCTGCGCCATCATGCGCATCGCTCGGTGCAGTTCACACCCGGCGCTGACGTGGCGCTGTTCAATGCCATGCTCAATGTTATCGTCAGCGAAGGGCTGGCGGATCAGGACTATATCGCGGCGCATACCGAAGATTTTGCGGCGCTGGCTGAGCATGTTGACGCACTGACACCCGAGGCGATGTCGCCGCTGTGTGGCGTGGCACCCGAGGAAATTCGCGCCGTGGCCCGCGAGTATGCAACGGCCAAGCGCGCGATGATCTTCTGGGGCATGGGTATCTCGCAGCACACGCATGGCACCGACAATGCGCGTTGTCTGATCGCGCTGGCGCTGGCCTGTGGTCACGTGGGGCGTGAAGGGACGGGCCTGCACCCGCTACGCGGCCAGAACAACGTTCAGGGCGCCTCGGATGCCGGCATGATTCCGATGGTCTTCCCTGATTATCAGCCGGTGGGCAATGTGGCAGCGCGTGAGCGTCTCGAGACCCTGTGGGACACACCGCTCTCGGCCACGCCAGGCCTGACAGTGGTGGAAATCATGCACGCCATCCATGCCGGTCAGATTCGCGGCATGTACATTCTTGGCGAGAATCCGGCAATGTCAGATCCAGATCTCGATCATGCGCGCAGTGCGCTGGCGCAGCTTGAGCATCTCGTGGTGCAGGACATCTTCGTCACCGAGACGGCCCAATTTGCCGATGTCATCCTGCCGTCGTATGCCTGGCCGGAGAAGGATGGCAGCGTCACCAATACCAATCGCCAGGTACAGCGCGGACGTGCGGCGTTGCGGGCACCGGGCGAAGCGAAGCCGGACTGGTGGATCACGCAGCAGATTGCGCGTCACATGGGCCTTGCATGGGATTATGCCGAGCCCGAAGACATCTATGCCGAGATGCAGCAGGGCATGGATTCACTGGATAACATCGAGTGGGAACGTATCTCACGCGAAGGCTCGGTGACCTATCCCTGCCTGACGCCGAATGCGGATGGTGAGGATGTTGTCTTCCGCGATGATTTCCCCCGTGAGAGCGGTCGCGCACGCTTCGTGCCGACCTGGCCGACACCGCCGGATGAAGCATTGGATGCCGACTATCCGACGGTATTGACCACCGGGCGTCAGTTGGAACATTGGCATACCGGCTCGATGACGCGCCGCGCGCGCGTATTGGACAATCTCGAACCGGCTGCCGTCGCGACGCTCAATCCAGTGGAGCTCGAGCGTCTGGGCATCATGGCGGGCGAGCCATTGAGCATCACGACACGCCGCGGCCAGATCACCCTGGCGACGCGGGCTGATCCGCTGACACCCGCCGGCATGGTCTTCGTGCCGTTCTGCTACGCTGAGGCGGCTGCCAATCTATTGACCAACCCGGCGCTTGATCCAGTGGGCAAGATTCCCGAGTTCAAGTATGCCGCCTGTGTTCTGGCAAAGCCGAAGGCTTCTGAAGAGGGGGTGTCGACGGTAGTCGCTCAGGCGTGAATGCACATGTCTTTGACGCAGTGAGGTACGCAGAGGGTTCATGAGTCTGCCCACAATGAGGCCATCGATATCGGCTATTCTCAGAGGGTAGTGCTCGGATAGCAGGGTAGTACTTGGATAGCAGGGCAGAGCTGGAATGGCAGAGCTCAGAGAACAGTGCGCAAACAACGGTACGCAAACAGGGTATGCAAATAATAAAGCGCATACCGCTCAGACTGCCGGGCTTCATGGACAAGCGTCGGCGGTCTCCCGGGGGAGGAAAGACGATGATGATAGTGGACTTGATCGATCAGGAAGACTTCCGTGAGCGACTGACGAGACTGGGCGTTCGCGTGCCAGACAATGCTTGTCCTGATACCTGTGCACGTATGGCGTTGACCAAGCATGCCGATGCGGGTGTGCCGGGGTTGCAGGAGCTGGTACGCGAGCTGGTATTGCAGTCGGATGTGCTGCTGCCGTCAGTCCGTCTGGCGCTGGAGAAGTACCTGTTGCCAGGACTGCGCTGAGCTGTTTTCAGCGCCTGTCGGCTTTTGGCGCCTTTCGGGAAACCATCAATAAAAAAGCGGGCCTGTCATCAGACAGGTCCGCTTTTTTGCTAGTGGCGACAACGCATCTGATCGATGTCGCGATGCTGGGTATCTGCGCACCTGGTTGTTCAAGGCACCTGGTTATGCAAGGCGCTCGGTTTTCAGGCCAATCGACTATTCAGGACGCTCGAGGCTGAACAGGCTATCGGTGCGCGCATAGTCACTGCCGGCCATGCGTCCCACTGCCTTCAATACGTCATTGTCGACATGACGTCCGTCCCAGACACCAGGATCGGCATGTATGACAACGACCTCTGCCAGTACCAGCCCTCCTGCCAGCGGTTGGTCTCCGAACGTGATGATGTCGCGGAGACGGCAGCCGAAGGCAATCGGTGCTTCTGCGACTCGCGGTACCTTCAGTGGTGGCATGGCAGCTTTGCTCAGCCCCGCGTGACTGAATTCGTCGTCTCCAGGCGCCAGACTGGCGCTGGTGATGTTGAGTGCTTCGCTCAACGTCTCGCCACCGATGTGCACGATGCACTCACCTACCTCGCTGAGATTGTTCAGCGTGTCTTTCGTCTGGCCATCACCATTGCGCAGCGGACTGAACGCCAGTACTGGCGGGTTGACGCTGGCGATGGTGAAAAATGAGAAGGGTGCGAGGTTGGCGTTGCCAGCAGCGTCTATCGTCGAGACCCATGCGATGGGGCGAGGCGCGATGCTACCGGAGAACAGACGATAGAGCGTGCCGGCGGGCAGCTGGGTGGCATCGAGCAGTGTCTCAGCGGCGGGGAGTGAGTGATCAGTCATCGGTAGCGTCTCTTGGTGGGCGGGAGGGGGCTTGAGCCTTTAACAGCGCACGCATCTATTGGTTGTACGGTGATAGTCAGACCATCCAGGACAGTCGGGTGACAACTACCGCACATTGCGGGAATTTCTCTTGCGATCAATGCCAGAAGTTCATGTTGGCGCGTGACTGCTGCATGATCAAATAGGGGTGTTGTACTGAAAAGTCATGCCGTGCAGGAGGATCATGTTGATCACGTTCATCAATGGCCTGAGCCTCATGGCATACAAAAGAGATGTAGAAAATCGTGAAGATCATTGGCAAGATTCTTGGTGTGGTCAATTGTCGCAGGTGTTGACCTTTTTTCAATATGTTGTTTTTGGTGCTTCTACCAAGCGTGCGCAATGCAGCCATAAAGTGGCTCGGGAACGGCATTGAATCGGATTTTTGTTTCCGTATCGTTATTTTTTGGTGACCAAAAGGTTTTTATTTGTATATTTTTTATACTTTGTCTTTGCGAGTCATCTGGTAGAAAGGTGGTAAAGATCCATAAAAGAAGAATATAAAATGACAGAATATCGTGAAGTCTCTCCAGTATGGTGCATGAAATACAAACGGTAGAGTTGCGTAATTGTGCATCATTAAAGATGTTTTACCCGTGTTGCCATCTCATGTTGATAGAGGTGTATGTGAAGTATTTTCTTGAATGATGATGAAAGTTTTCAACACAATGAATGGTACATTCATTGTGTTATCACGCGCTTGGAAGTGTGGCATAACGGGTTGATTGCCACGTGATGGAGATGTTGATGAAAACATGGGGTTGTTATTTTTCGGCATGAAGTTTTATTTTCCATGCAGTATGTAGAATAAAATGCTTTTATTTTGGTTTGTTTGGCAATATTCAGTAGTGGATTGGCATTCGCACTGAAGGGGATGCGGAATGACGTTGTCTTGAATTGTGGGTCGGCAATAGGCTGATTCTTCTGGTCATCAAGCAGGCGAGTTGGGTGATCGGTAGATGAGATAAAGAGAAGGATTGGCACGCTGCCTGACAGGTGAGAAAGGGGTGCTAGCTAACATCATCCACGCCACCGACGGGAACAGCGGGTAATCTGCTGACATTAACCTTCCGTGAGAGAGATGGCTGTCATGTTTGGCCGCTCGCGATTGACCCGTGCGGCAGGGAGTTATTCATTCGCTGCTGTATCTGACTGCGTCATCCTGCCCCGTAGTCATACCCCCTGCTTTTTCACTATCCTGTGCCCCGCCTGCGGGAAATCTTCTGATTTCGTTCGAACGATCGACGAACTCCTGTTGGTCATTTCTTCGAACGCTGTGTTCCACATGTGGGCTCGTCATGACGTCATGGCGTGTTCCAACGAGGTCGTGAGATGAGAAAAAGCCTAATGCGGGGGGCTCTGCGGGGACTCCCTATCCTCGCGGGATTATTGATGTTGTCCGGCTGTGATGCCGTGATCTTCGATCCCAAGGGGCCTATCGGTGAAGACGAGAAATCGCTGATTCTGACAGCTACCTACCTGATGCTCGTGGTCGTGGTTCCTGTTATCGCAATGACGCTGTGGTTCGCCTGGCGCTATCGCGATACCAAGCAAAGCAAAGCGACCTATACGCCTAACTGGGCGCATTCCACCAAGATCGAGATCGTGGTCTGGGGCATTCCGTGCCTGATCATCCTCGCGCTGGGCATCCTGACCTGGAAAAGCACGCATGAGCTTGATCCGCGTGCTGAAATCGTCGGTGGTGGCCAGCCGATCGAGGTTCAGGTCGTGGCGATGGACTGGAAATGGTTGTTCATCTACCCGGAGCAGGGGATCGCGACGGTCAATGAACTGGCCATGCCGGTCGACCGTCAGGTGCGCTTCCACATCACCTCCGAGACAGTGATGAATTCCTTCTTCATCCCGCAGCTCGGTAGCCAGATCTATGCGATGGCGGGGATGGAAAATCGTCTGCATCTGATCGGCAATGAAGTGGGTACCTATGACGGTATCTCCGCCAACTACAGCGGTGCCGGCTTCGCGGACATGCACTTCAAGGCGCATGTCATGAGTGACGGCGATTTCGATGCATGGGTCGAGAAGGCACGTGGCAGCAGCAAGGTTCTGGATGATGCTGGCTATACCGCACTTATCGAGCCGAGCGAAGGTGATGCCCCGTCCTTCTATGGTCAGGTCAAGCCGCACCTCTATGAACAGATCATGGCGCCTTACATGTCCGGCATGGAACTGGGGTTAAGCGATAAGCAGATGGACGACATGATGAGTGGCATGAAGATGGATCACTCAACCCACAAGATGTCTGGTGATGAGATGTCTGGTGACGACATGTCCGGCCACGCCGAACCTGCGATGGCAACCGAGGAATAAGCAATGCTTGGAAAACTGACATTAGAGGCGATTCCGTATCACGAGCCGATCATCGTGATCGTGCTCGCGGCGGTAATCCTCGGTGGTGCAGCCCTTGCCGGCCTCATCACCTATATGCGCAAGTGGACTTACCTGTGGACCGAGTGGCTGACGTCTGTCGACCACAAGAAGATTGGCATGATGTACATCATCGTGGCACTGGTGATGCTGATACGTGGTTTCTCCGATGCCATCATGATGCGTTCTCAGCAGATGCTGGCGTCCACGGGTGGTGAAGGTTATCTACCGCCAGAGCACTACGACCAGATCTTCACGGCTCACGGCGTGATCATGATCTTCTTCGTGGCGATGCCGTTCGTCATTGGTCTGATCAACGTTGTCGTGCCGCTGCAGATTGGCGCACGTGATGTGGCGTTCCCGTTCCTGAACTCGCTGAGCTTCTGGCTGTTCGTGGTCGGCGTCATCCTGGTCAACATCTCACTGGGTCTGGGCGAATTCGCCAAGACCGGTTGGTTGGCCTATCCGCCGTTGTCGGGGGCTAACTACAGTCCTGGGGTCGGGGTGGATTACTGGATATGGTCGTTGCAGATATCGGGTGTCGGTACCCTGCTGACAGGTGTCAACTTCGTCGCTACCATCCTCAAGATGCGTGCGCCGGGCATGAGCCTGATGAAGATGCCGGTCTTTACCTGGACCGCACTGTGCGCCAACGTCCTGATCATCGCTGCGTTCCCGATTCTGACCGCTACCATCGCGATGCTGACGCTTGATCGTTATCTTGATTTCCACTTCTTCACCAATGATCTTGGTGGAAACATGATGATGTACGTCAACCTCATCTGGGCCTGGGGCCATCCTGAGGTGTACATCCTGGTGCTGCCGGTCTTCGGGGTGTTCTCTGAAGTCATCGCCACCTTCTCCAAGAAGAAGCTGTTCGGTTATACCTCACTGGTATGGGCGACCATCGTCATCACGGTGCTGTCGTTCGTCGTCTGGTTGCACCACTTCTTCACCATGGGCGCTGGCGCAGATGTGAACGCCTTCTTCGGTATCGCGACGATGATCATCTCGATTCCGACAGGCGTGAAGATCTTCAACTGGCTGTTCACCATGTACCGCGGTCGTATCGAAATGACCACTCCGGTGCTGTGGACCCTCGGCTTCATGGTCACCTTCACCATCGGTGGCATGACCGGCGTTCTGTTGGCGGTACCGGGCGCGAACTATGTTCTGCATAACTCGCTGTTCCTGATCGCTCACTTCCATAACGTCATCATCGGCGGCGTGGTCTTCGGTGCGATGGCCGGTATCACTTACTGGTTCCCGAAAGCGACCGGCTTCATGCTGTGCGAGAAGTGGGGCAAGCGCTCCTTCTGGTTCTGGATCGTCGGCTTCTACTTCGCCTTCATGCCGTTGTACATCCTTGGCTTCATGGGCATGACCCGTCGTCTGCAGCACGTCGACAACCCGCTGTGGGTGCCGTACCTGTACGTCGCCTTCTTCGGTGCGGTTCTCATCATGATCGGTATTGCCTGCACCGTGATCCAGATCGTGGTCAGTATCAAGAACCGTAAGCAGCTGCAGGACACCACGGGCGATCTGTGGGGCGCGCGTACTCTGGAGTGGAGCACCACTTCTCCGGCGCCGTTCTACAACTTTGCTCATGAGCCGAAGATCAGTGCTCTCGATGAGTTCTGGGAAATGAAGGAACGTGGTATCGAGCAGGGCGACAAGAAGTCTTATGCGCCGATCCACATGCCGCGTAACGCTGCCGCTGGTGTCATCATTTCTGGCTTCAGCCTGGTCTTCGGCTTCGCGCTGATCTGGCACATCTGGTGGCTGGCCATTGTTGGTCTGGTGGGCATGATCGCTAGCTTCATCGTGCGTACCTTCAACTACGACACCGACTACTACGTGTCTGTCGAGGAAATCGAGCGTGTCGAGCGCGAAGGTCGCGAACGCCGCAGCCTGCCCGGCGCCCGTACACCAATTGACGTAGTGGTTGAGGGGTAATCATGGCGAATAATGCAATGACATCTCATGATGAGGCGCATGGCGCCCATGATGATCACGAGCATCACGATGCCAACGGCCTCAAGGTCTTCGGTTTCTGGCTCTATCTGCTGAGCGATTGCATCCTGTTCTCGATGCTATTCGCGGCTTATGTAGTCCTGAGTCAGGCCTATGCTGGCGGCCCGACAGGTGCTGACATCTTCGAGCTTGATTTCGTGTTGGTCGAAACGGCACTGCTGCTGGCATCGAGCTTCACCTATGGCCTGGCAATGCTGGGCATGAACCGCGGAGACAGCTCCGCGGTAATCAAGTGGCTGATGGTCACCTTTGTCTGTGGTGCGGGCTTCATCGGGATGGAAATCTATGAATTCCATCACCTGATCGTGCATGACATGGGACCGGACAAGTCCGCGTTCCTGTCGGCCTTCTTCGCGTTGGTCGGGACTCACGGCCTGCACGTGACCGTCGGTCTGATCTGGATGGCGCTGCTGATCATCCAGGTCAAGCAGAAAGGCCTGACTGAAGCGCACCGCGGTCGCCTGATGATGCTGAGCCTGTTCTGGCACTTCCTGGACGTTATCTGGATCTGTGTCTTTACCGTCGTCTACCTCACAGGAGTGATGCTATGAGCCATTCCAACAACGATCACAATGACAGCCACGGCAGCGTCAAGCAGTATGTGACCGGTCTGATCCTGTCCATCATCCTCACCATCATCCCGTTCGGGATGGTGATGTTGATGGATGATCCGGGTGTTGGCGTGATCTGGGCCATCTTCGGTTTCGCCATTGCTCAGGTG
This sequence comes from Cobetia sp. L2A1, assembly GCF_009796845.1. Classification (NCBI taxonomy): domain Bacteria; kingdom Pseudomonadati; phylum Pseudomonadota; class Gammaproteobacteria; order Oceanospirillales; family Halomonadaceae; genus Cobetia; species Cobetia sp. L2A1. Next base: position 483,344 of record NZ_CP047025.1, read on the forward strand.
TTCGTGCAGCTGTACTTCTTCCTGCACCTGGACGGCTCCAAGGAACAGAGCTGGAACGTGCAGGCGCTACTGTTCACTCTGGTGGTCGTAGCTATCGTCGTTGGTGGTTCCATGTGGATCATGATCGAGTTGAATCAGAACATGATGCCCATCTGATAGCGTGAGCCTGATGATCAAGGACTACCTGCGTACCACCAAGCCGGGCATCATCTTCGGCAACCTCATCACCGTCAGTGGCGGGTTTTTCCTCGCCTCTGGTGGCGAGGTGGACTGGGCGCTGTTCATTGCCACCCTGGTTGGGGTGGCGATGATCGTGGCCTCGGGCTGTGTGTTCAACAACTGCATCGACCGCGACATTGACCGTCACATGGCACGTACCCAGGGCCGCGCCCTGGTACTGGGCACTGTCTCGTTCAAGGGGGCACTTACCTTCGGGTGCGTGCTCGGGTTGATTGGCTTCTGGCTGCTGGCCGCGATGACCAATCTCATGGCGTTGATTGCCGTGGGGTTGGGCTTCGTGATCTATGTCGGCGCCTACAGCATGTGGCTGAAGCGCGGGTCTGTGTACGGCACGCTCATTGGCTCACTGTCCGGTGCTGCACCGCCAGTGGTCGGCTATCTCGCGGTGACCGGAGAGGTAGACATGGGTGCGCTGCTGCTGCTGATCATCTTCAGCATGTGGCAGATGCCGCATTCCTATGCGATTGCCATGTTTCGTGTCGAGGACTATCGGGCTGCCAATATTCCGGTCCTGCCGGTCGCGCGCGGCATGGATTATGCCAAGCGTGTGGTGATAGGCTACATCGCCGGTTTTCTTCCTGTGTCGCTGTTGCTGACACTGTGGGGCTATACCGGCATGTGGTACCTGGTGGTCGTGACCATCGTATGCGGTTGGTGGTTGTATCTGGCAGTGTGGCGACTCAAGGGGCAGCCTGATGCTTCCTGGGCCCGCAAGTTGTTCGGATTTTCCATCATCGTCGTGATGGCACTCAGTCTGATGATGAGCCTGGATACCCAGTTATAATCCAGCGATAGAAGTACGAAAAATCCCGCCACCGGTTATCCGGTGGCGGGATTTTTTATGTCGCTATTTTTGTGTCCAAGTCAGGCCAGCCGTCACGCCAGTTGCAGGTGTTGCGGCTGTGCATCGCTCAGAGCCGCTTCTATCTGCTCGGAGTACCAATCCACGAAGTCGACGACACCGAACTCGTAGGTCGAGGAGTAGGGGCCGGGCTGATAGGCCTGAGAGTTGATGCCACGCTGGTTCTCTTCGGCGAGACGACGATCCTGATCGTTGGTCGCGTCCCACACCTTGCGCAGGGTATCCAGATCGTAATCCACGCCTTCGACGGCATCGCGATGCACCAACCACTTGGTGGTGACGCGTGTCTTCTGTGCGCTGATGGGGTCGACGCGGAAGACCACCGCATGATCACCCATGAAGTGATTCCAGGAGTTGGGCAGGTTGAGAATGCGCAACGAGCCCATGTCAGCACTTTTCAAGCGCCCCATCAGTTTCTGGCTGGCGACTCGTCCGTCTTGAGTCATCGAGAACGTACCTTCCAGCAATGGCGTACGTGTCATGCGATTGCGACGACCGAAGCGCACCAATTGGTACGGCACCTTTTCGGCGTCCCAGTCGGCTTGCTTGCGTGCGACCAATTCCTTGTAGGCCAGAGTGGCACGCGGGTCATCGGTATCATCGAATTCCTGTAGCGAGTTCAGCAGCTCCGGGTGCGCACCATTGCAGTGGTAGCACTCACGATTGTTCTCGACCACCAGCTTCCAGTTGGCATCCTCGACGATGGAGGAGGTGCACGCCACCTTGGTGTTCTCCATGTCATAAGGCTTCAAATAGAATTCGAGTGTCTTGAAGAACGGCTCGGCATTGGCAGGTTGCTGCGAAAGATTGATGAACAGCATGCCACCTGCACAGCGCACATGGACCGGATGCAGACCGAACTCCTTGGTGTCGAAGTCCGTTCCCATATCGGAGCCGGCAAACAGCAGGCGACCGTCCAGCTCATAGGTCCACTGATGGTAGCCGCAGACCAGCTTGGCTACCTTGCCGCGCTCGCTGGTACACAGGCGTGAACCACGATGACGGCAGACGTTGTGGAAGGCATGAATACTGTCGCCATCACCGCGCACGATGATGATCGGATTGGCAGCCACGTCCAGCGTCATGAAACTGCCCTTGGCGGGTATTTCACTACTGACCCCGACAAACAGCCATTCCTTGGCGAAGATCTCTTTCATGTCGAGTGCGAATAGCCGTTCGTCGTTATAGAAAGGCTGCGGCAGGCTGAAGCCGGCTCGCCGTTCACTCAGCAACCGCGCGGCGGCCTCACGTACTGCCTGCTGTTGCTGGTCCTGAGCGTGTTCCAATAGATCGCTCATCGCGTTGTCCTCGCACGGTCGATAGGCAGCGATATATCGCTGCCATCAAGAAGTCAGGAAAGAGTCTGGAGCAGACTGGTTGTTTTGGGGCAATGGCGGACATGTCGCAGGGCATCTAGGACGATTCGCCGCACATTTGAGGAGTGTGGCTGAGGTCGGCATTCGACCAATACCTGCCGACGACAATCAGTGACGTATTTCCGACGCATTGATGCGGTATTCAAGGGAGATGCGTTTTTTTGTCGCTGGCGGAGACCACAGGCATGTTTCTGTCGTGGAGGGATAAACGCTCTGGCGGGCGTGATTCGACAATCTGCTGCATGTCCCGCCGTTGGCCGCGCGTACGGCGCACTACTCCAAGAATCGATAAGCCCAAGAATCGACAAGTCCAAGAACAAGCGAGGCCTTCATGAGCGTGATCCCCAGCAATTTCAATCCGGTAACGACCCAGACCTGGAGCAATGGCCGTCACCGCGTGCGCTGCGTGAAGGTCATTCAGGAGACCTGGGACGTCCGTACCTTCTGCTTCATGGCTGAACAGCCGGTGATGTTCTTCTTCAAGCCGGGGCAGTTCGTTACCCTGGAGCTGGAGATAGATGCGCAGCAGATCATGCGTTCCTACACCATCTCAAGCTCGCCGTCGGTACCCTACAGCTTCTCGATCACGATCAAGCGCGTGCCGGGGGGGCTGGTATCCAACTGGCTGCACGACAATCTCAATGAGGGTGACGAGCTGGCAGTGCATGGCCCGGTCGGCAACTTCAACTGCATCGACTTCCCGGCAGAGCGCTTCCTGATGCTGTCCGGCGGCGTGGGTATCACACCGCTGATGTCGATGGCGCGCTGGTACTTCGATACCAATGCCAATGTGGACATCTCCTTTGTGCACAGTGCGCGCAGCCCGCGCGACATCATCTTCTGGCGCCAGCTCGAGTTCATGGATTCCCGGGTGCCGGAATTCAACATGCACATCATCTGCGAGCGCTTCGAGACCGGCCAGACCTGGTCTGGCTATCGCGGCTATTTGACCGAACCGATGCTGGAGATGATCACGCCAGACTTCATGGAGCGTGAAATCTTCTGTTGTGGCCCGACGCCCTACATGAACGCGATCAAGAATCTGCTGCGCCAGCGCGGCTTCGACATGAGCCGTTATCACGAGGAATCCTTCGGTGCGACACCGGTCGAGGTAGAAGAAGATGCCATCGAGCAGGCTGAGCAAGCAGAGGTACAGGCTGAGGAGCTGGACCGCTCCGACCTGACGCGTGTCGAGTTTTCCGCCACCGGCAAGTCGGTGCAGATCGCGCCGGGTGAGACCGTCCACGCAGCGGCGGCCAAGCTTGGTTTGCACATACCCAAGGCCTGCGGCATGGGCATCTGCGGTACCTGTCGCGTACAGAAAGTCTCCGGTGAGGTCGCGATGGAACACAACGGCGGTATCACGGATGAAGATGTCGCCGATGGCTTCATCCTGTCCTGTTGCAGCGTTCCCCAGGGGGACGTGGTGATCGATTACTGAGTTTCATCTCGACTCGCTCAGCCTGACTCAGCTCCTCACAGTTTTCGGTATCGAGTCTCAAGAGGCAGAAGTGGGGCCGAGAGGCAGCAAGATGAAGCGGGGTCCCGAGGACAATCATTGCCAATGAATACCGTGCAAGTGCTTGGCATAAAGTCGTAGAAGATGTCGCATTCAGAGAAGTGAATGCCGCTGCCAGTCATCTGTAAAGGCCCGAGTCAGTTAGCGTGGGGGTACAACAAGTACAACTACAACTGGCTAATGGAGCAAAATCTCATGACTCGGGATGTCGACGCACCGCAACGCCCCTCCCTGGCCATGGCCAGCTTGCCAATTGTGGCAACGCTGGCCGTACTGGCTCTGCAGCTCTTTGTATTTGGTGAATTCACGCCGCATGTGCCGCTGATCTGCGGCGTGGCGATGACCGCACTGGTCGGTTGGAAACTCGGCTACGGCTGGTCGGCCATGGAGGAGGGCATGATGCGCATCGTGCGTGTCGGACTGCCCTCCATTGCCATTCTCATCCTTGTCGGCATGACGGTCGGCGTGTGGATCGCCTCCGGCAGCGTGCCGATGATCATCTACTATGGCCTCAAGCTGATCTCGCCGGAGTACTTCCTGGCGGCGGCGATGCTGCTCTGTTCCGTGGTCTCGGTCACGCTCGGCACCAGCTGGGGCACCGTGGGTACCGTGGGTCTTGCGCTGATGGGCATCGGTGCCGGCTTTGGCATTCCGCCGTGGTGGACCGCAGGGGCAGTGGTCTCCGGCGCCTTCTTCGGTGACAAGGTCTCCCCGCTTTCTGACACCACCAATCTGGCACCCGCCGTGGCCGGTGTGAATCTGTTCGCGCACATTCGCAACATGATGCCCACCACCATCCCCTCGATGCTGATCGCTCTGGTCATCTACCTGGTCGCTGGCAACCTGCTGGCCGCCGGCAAGACACTGGATCTTGATCACATCAACGCGATTACCGAAGGGCTCTCCGGCGCCTTTGAATTCAATGCCTGGGTATTGACGCCGCCGCTGCTGGTGATGGGGCTGGCGATTGCGCGCATGCCGGCCTTGCCTGCGCTGTTCGTTGGGGTGGCTGCCGGAGCCGTTGTCGCCTTCGGGGTGCAGGGTGAGGCCATCAAGGCGTTGTTCGGTTACATGCAGAGTGGCTATACCTTGAATACTGGTGTCAGCGAGATCGACAGCCTGCTCAATCGCGGTGGATTGATGTCGATGGCCTGGGTCATCCTGTTGGTGATGATCGCGCTGGCCTTCGGGGGACTGCTGGAAGTGATCGGCTGTCTTGAGTCGCTGTGCGCGGCGGTGCTCGTCAAGGTGCGCGGTATCTTCGGTCTGCAGGTGGCGGCCAGTTCCACCGCGGCATTGACCAATGTCATCGCGGGTGACCCCTACCTCTCCATCGCGCTACCGGGGCGCATGTATGCGCCGGTCTTCCGTGGTGAAGGTTACTCGACGCTCAATCTGTCACGCTCGCTGGAAGAAGGGGGCACCCTTGTCTCGCCGCTCGTACCCTGGAACGCCAGTGGTGCCGTGGTCATCAGCTCGCTCGGATTGGTCGCCAGCGGTGGCAGTTTCGAAGGGCTGCTCTACATCCCGCTGGCTTTCGCTTGCTGGTTGTCACCGTTGCTGGGGCTGCTGTACACCTTGTTTGGACGCTTCATCGTGCGAGCTGATGACGCCGAACGCGCCGAGTGGGCTGCCAAGGGCTACGCCGTCGTCTCACTGCAACAACTGAGAGATCAGGCCGCGGAAGACGCCATCAAGCCAGTGCCAGTGCGTGCTTGAAGATGGCGAGTGAGTATCTTTGATAGCCTGTCTGCCATCCGTTTCTGTCGAGCCAGAGGTGTGAAAGGATGATGCAGCTAGTCATTTATCGTCAGATCATGGATGGCAGTGTTCACCTCAGAGGACGGCGCAAACCATGTGGAGCGATGGTGCATCTCGTGACTACGCTTCATGTGTTGCCACAGGGAAGATGACGTGCAGGGAAGGAGGCCGCCTCGGGAAATCCCGAATAGCGGCACGGGTACCAAGTATCCGGTGCCATGGCTGATAGTCTTCTGCTTGCATACCCCTCAGCTGCATCTTGAGAGCGAGGGTCTTCCTGGGCCGGTTCGGGTCTGCCACTACAGACCCGAACTCGTCAGAAATGGGTGATATCAAGACAAGGGAACGGTGCGTTATCTCCAGGCCGGGGGATCACGCCAGACAATAACAAGGCTATCTGCAACATCAGGAGGTACCGTGCTGTTCAAGCGTGACGACGGCATCAATACGTCACCCTTGCAGCACCGTAGTTTCTGGCAGGAAAAGTCCGACGACCACGCAAGCTTCACGCTTGCGTGGTTTTTTTATGTGCGCGCTTAAGGCGGAAGGTGGGTCAGGGCGATGAAAAAACGCTCAGTCGGCCATCGCGCCAAGTGTCGCGAGCAGTACCGGTAGATAGATGAACGCCGCAAGCGTCGAGCAGAATACCAGTGTGGCAACGTATTCCGGTTCACGACCTGCCTTCTGGGCAAACATGTAGTTGTAGACCGCCACCGGCATGGCCATCTGCATGATCAGCACATTCAGAGCCAGTGGCGGCAGGCCCAGCAGGCTACCGATACCCCAGGCACAGGCGGCGGCAAAGGGGATGCGCAGCACACTGAAACCGACACCGGCGGCCAGATTCTTGACGCGAATGCTGGCAAGCGAAACGCCCAGCGTGATCAGCATCATCGGCACGGTGAAGCCCGAGATCAGCTCAAGACTGTTGGCGACGAAGCGCGGCATGTGCACATCGCACAGCAGCATGGCGGTGGCGAGCATGCTGGCCCAGATGGTCGGTGAGCGTGAGATGCTGCGCAGCGGGTTACCGCTGGTACTGGCAAGCCAGGCGCCGAGCGTGAACTGCAAAAGCGACATGGTGACCATGATGGTAATGGCATAGGCAAAACCGCCCTGCCCGAAGGCATACAGCGAAACGGGCAGCCCCATGTTGCCGACGTTGGAGAACAGCAGCGGGGCGACGGCGACCTTCCAGGGTTTTCCGATCAGGCGCGCAAAGGGCCAACTCAGGGCCAGCAGTACACCCATCACGAGCAGTGTTGCCAGTCCGGTGCGCAGGAAGCTCGAATTGTCGATCTCCGCGCTGCCCAGTGCATTCAGGATCAGCGCGGGGGTGCCGATATACAGCACTAGCTTGGTGACGAAGGCCATCGGGTATTCATGGCCCATTCTCACCCAGAAGAAACCGATGGCTGCACCACACAGCACCGGTGCCATCACCGCTAGCAGTTCCATCAGCATCAACTCATCCCCCGTCCATTTTGGTATCTGGCCTGCCTCTGCCAGGTGTCACGCGCGTCTGCGTATTTTCGCATATGCCGTCCTAGCATACCTGCGTGCATGGCTCGGGGTGTAGCGCTCTCCGGCTCGCATGACTGCCAGAGGACACGCTTCAGCGCGAGCCAATGTCGCATCTGCGTACGTATGTCGCATTCGCACTGCGTCGTGACGCTGACAAGCAGTTAGTGGCACGTGGGCAGGGCTAGTATCGGGGCAAGCTCATGATCCAGTAGAACGCGATCAACAGCATGGATTCCAAACAACAACGACCGATTACTGGAGGCGCGCAATGTCTCAGCAACATGGCTATAACCGTGATGACCAACTGGCCAGACTCGACCCCGCACTGGCCGAGGCCATTCTTGAAGAGACCGCGCGTCAGGAAGCGCATATCGAGCTCATCGCCTCCGAGAACTATGCCAGTCCGCTAGTGATGGAAGCCCAGGGCAGCCAGTTGACCAACAAGTACGCCGAAGGCTATCCGGGCAAGCGCTACTACGGTGGTTGCGAGTTCGTCGACAAGGTCGAGACGCTCGCCATCGATCGCGCCTGTGCCTTGTTCGGGTGTGATTACGCCAACGTGCAGCCCCACTCCGGCGCCCAGGCCAACGCCGCTGTCTTCATGGCGCTGGTGTCGCCGGGCGACACCATTCTCGGCATGAGTCTCGCCCACGGCGGCCACCTGACTCATGGCGCGGCGCCCAACTTCTCCGGCAAGCATTACAACGCCATCCAGTATGGCCTCACCGAGAGCGGTGAGCTGGATTATGAAGAGATGGAACGTCTGGCACGCGAGCACAAGCCGAAGATGATCATCGCGGGCTTCTCGGCCTATTCCCGCGTCGTCAACTGGCGTCGTTTCCGCGACATGGCGGATGAGATCGGTGCCTGGCTGATGGTCGACATGGCGCACGTGGCCGGCCTGGTCGCAGCGGGCCACTACCCGAGCCCGATCCCGCATGCCCACGTCGTCACCACGACGACTCACAAGACGCTGCGCGGACCACGTGGCGGCTTGATTCTCTCCGCCAACGGCGACGAGACGCTGTACAAGAAGCTCAATGGCGCCGTTTTCCCGGGCCAACAGGGTGGTCCGTTGATGCATGTCATCGCCGCCAAGGCCGCGGCCTTCAAGGAGGCGATGAGCCAGGACTTCGTCAGCTATCAGGCCCGCGTGATCGACAATGCTCGCGTGATGGCCGGCGTGTTCATGGACCGCGGCTATGACGTCGTCTCCGGTGGCACCGATGACCACCTGTTCCTCGTCTCGCTGATCCGTCAGGGTCTGACCGGCAAGGATGCGGATGCCTCACTGGGCCGTGCTCACATCACCGTCAACAAGAATAGCGTGCCGAATGATCCGCAGAGCCCGTTCGTGACTTCTGGCCTGCGCATCGGCACCCCCGCTGCGACGACTCGTGGTTTCGGCGAGTCCGAATGCGACGCACTGGCTGGCTGGATCTGTGATCTGCTGGATGCCCTGTCAACCGGCGAGAGCGAGCGCGTGGAAGCCGAAGTGCGCGCCAAGGTCGAGGAGGTGTGTGCCCGTCTTCCGGTCTATCGCGAGGCGACCGTGACACCCACTGCCGCCCTTGCCTGACCGCAATACCGCGTCATTGAACAACACAATAAGCGGCGCCCGTGACGCAGAGTCATCGCGGGCGCCGATATAAGGTTTCAGGAGGGTGGCAAATGCAGCGTTACTCGGGATTCGGGCTGGTCAAGCATGCGCTCAGCCACCATGAGAATTGGCAGAAGATCTGGCGCAGCCCAGAGCCCAAGAAAGAATACGATGTCATCATCGTCGGCGGCGGTGGCCATGGTCTGGCGACGGCCTATTACCTGGCCAAGGAACATGGCATCACCAATGTCGCGGTGATCGAGAAGGGATGGCTGGGCGGCGGTAACACCGCGCGTAATACCACCATCGTGCGTTCCAACTATCTGTGGGACGAGTCTGCAGCGCTCTACGAACACTCCATGAAGTTGTGGGAAGGCCTGTCACAGGACCTGAACTACAACGTCATGTTCTCTCAGCGTGGCGTGCTAAACCTGGGCCACACCCTGCAGGACATGCGTGATATCCAGCGTCGTGTGAATGCCAACCGCCTTCAGGGCATCGATGGCGAAGTGCTGGATACCCAGCAGGTGCAGGATCTGGTGCCGGCGATGGATTGTTCCGCTAGCACGCGCTATCCAGTCCTGGGTGCCTCATGGCAGCCGCGCGGCGGTGTCGCGCGTCATGACGCGGTGGCCTGGGGCTTCGCACGTGGTGCCGATAGCCTCGGTGTTGATTTGATCCAGCAGACAGAAGTCACCGGCTTTCGCAAGCAGGATGGCGCCATCGTTGGCGTGGAAACCTCGCGCGGTTTCATTGGTGCCAAGCGTGTCGGCGTCGTCACGGCCGGTAACTCTGGCGTGATGGCAGAGAAGGCTGGCTTCCGCCTGCCGCTGGAATCACACCCGCTACAGGCGCTGGTCTCCGAGCCGCTCAAGCCGATTCTCGATACCGTGGTGATGTCCAACCACGTGCACGGTTACGTCAGCCAGTCTGATAAAGGCGATCTCGTGATTGGTGCCGGTATCGATGGCTACGTGGGCTACGGTCAACGCGGTAGCTACCCGACAATCGAGCATACCGTGCAGGCGATCATCGAGTTGTTCCCGATCTTCTCGCGCGTGCGCATGAATCGTCAGTGGGGCGGCATCGTCGATACCTGCCCGGATGCTTGCCCGATCATCTCCAAGACACCGGTCAAGGGGCTTTACTTCAACTGCGGCTGGGGGACGGGTGGTTTCAAGGCCACGCCTGGTTCCGGCAACATCTTTGCCTGGACGCTGGCCAAGGGCCGCGCTCACCCGCTGGCTGAGCCGTTTGCCTACGACCGCTTCAATAGCGGCAAGTTGATCGATGAACATGGCGCCGCTGGCGTCGCGCACTGAACCTGCCGTCAGGAGACGACCGACCATGATGCATATCTTCTGTCCCTACTGCGGCGAGCTGCGCGAGGAAGAGGAATTCCACGCCAAGGGCCAGGCGCATATCGAGCGCCCGCAAGAGCCGGAAGCCTGCTCCGATACCGAGTGGGGCGATTACCTGTTCTTCCGCAACAACCCACGCGGTATCCACCATGAGCTGTGGATTCACGCTGTTGGCTGTCGCAAGTATTTCAACATCACCCGTCACACCGTGACCTACGAGATTCTCGAGACGTATCGCATGGGTGAACTGCCTGGCATTACGGCCGAGACACTCGCCGCTGAGCAGCTAGCACAGTCAGCAGCATCCGCTGCCAGCTCGACGACTCAACAGACAGGAGACGCGCGGCCATGACCGAAACACGTACACCCTCACGCCGCACCTCCTCCGGTGGTCGCATCAATCGTGAAACACCGCTGAACTTCACCTTCAATGGCAAGCGTTATCAGGGCCTGGCAGGCGATACCCTCGCCTCGGCCTTGATGGCTAATGGTGTTGATGTGCTCAATGCCAGCTTCAAGTACGCCCGCCCGCGTGGTCTGGTCGCGGCCGGTGCTGAAGAGCCCAATGCCATCCTGCAGCTGGGTAGCACCGAGTCAGGCCAGGTGCCTAACGTGCGAGCCACTCAGCAGGCGCTGTATGACGGGCTTGAAGCTCATGCCGTCAGTGGCTGGGTCAAGTCTCAGAAAGATCTGATGAGCCGCTTCCTGCCGCAGGTCGGCAAGTTGGGTGGCAAGTTCATGCCGCCGGGCTTCTATTACAAGACCTTCATGGCACCGGCATCACTGTGGATGACCTACGAGAAGTATATCCGCAAGGCCGCGGGGCTTGGGCGTTCACCGCTGGAGAATGATCCTGACATCTATGATCACCTGCACCAGCACACTGATGTGCTGGTGATTGGCTCCGGCCCTGCTGGCTTGATGGCGGCGCTGGTCGCGGCGCGTAGCGGTGCACGCGTCATTCTGTGTGATGAGCAGGAAGAATTCGGTGGCTCGCTGCTATCGATGAGTCGCGATTGCGTTGATCAGACACTCGACGGCCAGCCGGCCAGCGAATGGCGTGACGCCGTGCTGGCGGAACTTGAAGCCTGTGAGGATGTGATGCTGCTGCCGCGCACCACAGCCAACGGCTATCACGATCACAACTTCGTGACCCTGCACGAGCGCCGCACCGAGCATCAAGCGGATCTCGCACCGGCCAATGCACGTGGTGCACGCCAGGCACGTTCACGCCTGCATCGTGTGCGTGCACATCGCGTCATCATGGCGACCGGCGCGCATGAGCGGCCGTTGGTCTATTCCCACAACGATGTGCCGGGCAACATGATTGCCGGCGCTGTCACCACCTACCTCACTCGTTTCGGTGTAGCGGCGGGCGACAAGCTGGTGCTGTCGGTCAACAACGATTACGCCTATCGCGCTGCACTGGCATGGAAGGCGGCTGGTCGTGACGTGGTCGCCATCGCTGATGCACGTTCTGCCCCGAGCGGTGCTCTGGTCGAGGCGGCACGCGCGGCGGGCATTCGCATCATCACAGGTGCTGCAGTGATTGAGGCCCAGGGGGATCGTCGCGTCACTGGCGCCCGTGTGGCTGCCATCGATATCGATGGTTTCAAGGTCACTGGTGAAGTGGAAGAGTTGGTCTGTGACACCATTGCCAGTTCCGGTGGTTACAGCCCTGTTGTCCACCTGGCAGCGCATACCGGCGCGCGTCCGGTATGGAGCGACGAAGTGCATGGCTTCCTGCCAGCGCTCGGCGCGCCGATGCTCAAGGGCTTTGATGCCTGCGGCGCCGCCAATGGCAGCTTCTCGCTTGAAGATGTGTTGGTCGCGGCGTATGCCAGCGGCGTCACTGCTGTTGAAGCCTGTGAGTACGCCGTCGCAGAAGCGTTAGTGCCGGTGGTATCAGCGCTGAATGAGTCACCAATATTGCCGTTCTATCAGGTGCCGCACGACAAGCCGACCGCGCGTGCCCCCAAGCAGTTCGTTGATCTGCAAAACGATGTCACGGCGGCCGGTATCGAGCTTGCGACCCGAGAAGGTTTCGAGTCCATCGAGCACGTCAAGCGCTATACCGCGATGGGATTCGGCACCGATCAAGGCAAGCTGGGTAACGTCAATGGCATGGCCATCGCCGCCCGCTGCTTGGGCCAGACCATTGCTGATACCGGTACTACCGTGTTCCGCCCCAACTACACACCGGTGACCTTTGGCGCCATCGTCGGCCGTCACTGTGGTGCACTGTTTGATCCGATGCGCTACACCGCCATGCACGAATGGCATGTGGCACAAGGCGCGAAGTTCGAGGATGTCGGCCAGTGGAAGCGTCCGTGGTACTACCCGCAGGGCAGTGAAGACATGCACGCTGCGGTTGAGCGTGAATGCCTGGCCGTGCGCGAGAAAGTCGGTGTGCTGGATGCCTCGACCCTGGGCAAGATCGACATTACCGGTCGCGATGCACGTGAGTTCCTCAATCGTATCTACACCAACGCCTGGGCCAAGCTTGCAGTGGGCAAGGCGCGCTATGGCCTGATGTGCCGCGATGACGGCATGGTGATGGATGATGGTGTCACCACCTGTCTGGCGGAAGACCACTTCCTGATGACCACCACTACCGGTGGCGCCGCGGCGATTCTCGAGTGGATGGAATTGTGGCACCAGACCGAGTGGCCGGAGCTGGATGTGCAGATGACCAGCGTGACCGATCACTGGGCAACCCTGACCGTGACGGGGCCTGAAGCACGAGCACTCGTGGCTGAGCTGACCGATATCGATCTTGATCGTGATGGTTTCAAATTCATGGAGGTGCGTGAAGGACTGATTGCCAACATTCCGGGCCGTATCTTCCGCATCTCCTTTACCGGCGAGCTGTCCTACGAGCTCAACGTGCCGGCCAACTATGGCCAGTACGTGTGGGAGACACTGTTCGCCAAGGGCGAGAAGTACGGTTTGACGCCTTACGGCACCGAGACCATGCACGTGCTGCGTGCCGAGAAGGGCTTCATCATCGTCGGGCAGGACACCGATGGCTCGATGACGCCGGAAGATCTGGGCATGCAGTGGTGTGTCGGCTACAACAAGCCGTACTCGTGGATCGGCAAGCGCGCACTGACACGCCCCGATACTCGTCGCGATGACCGCAAGCAGATGGTCGGCCTCATCCCACGCTGCAAGAAGGCGGGTGACGAGCGTATCGTGCTGCAGGAAGGCGCCCAGATCGTGTTTGATCCGGAGCATGCCATCCCGATGCCAATGGTCGGCCACGTGACCTCAAGCTACTACAGCCCGACGCTGGGACACGGTTTTGCGCTGGCGGTCGTGAAGGGGGGCTCTGCCCGCATCGGCGAGACGGTCTTCCTCCCTCAGCTGGATGGCAGCACCCTGGAAGCCGAAATCACGGCACCTGTGTTCTACGACAAGAAAGGGGAGCGCCAGCATGTCTGATGCCATCACACTCGATCCGCAAGCCAGTGCTGCACAGCATGGCGCCGCACAGGACGTCAGCAGCTCACAGACATCAGTGATCGACCAGCGCCCGACATTGGATGTTCATGCGAAGACGGCCCGTTCACCGCTAGCCCATCTGTTCACCGCTCGCGCGGATTCAGAGGCCGGTGTCGTGTTGGAAGAGAAGGCCTTCCTCGGCCATCTGACCCTGCGTGGTGATCCCGCGCAGGCAGGCTTCGCCGAGGCGGTCGAGACGGCATTGGGAGTGGCGCTGCCGCTCTCGCCGTCCACGCTCAACCTCAATGATGCTGGCGTCTCGGTCCAGTGGTTGGCACCGGATGAATGGTTGATCATCGTGCCCGGTGACGAGGCGTTTGCCTTCGAGAAGGCGCTGCATGAGCAGCTGTGCGGTCGCTATCAGGTCGTCAATGTCAGCGGTGGCCAGACGGTTGTCTCGCTGAGCGGTGCCGAGGCCCGCCAGGTGTTGATGAAGTCTACGCCGACGGATGTGCATCCACGGGCCTTCCCGGTAGGGCGTGGTGTGCCGGCCGTGTTTGCCAAGGCAACCCTGATTCTGAGACGGACCAGTGAAGACGAGTTCGAGCTGGTGATTCGCAGAAGCTTTGCCGATTACCTCGGTCGCTGGCTGCTGGATGCCAGCGAGGAATTCGGGGTCTGCATCAAGGCCTGAGGCAGAGCCGAAATATCAACGCATCAAGGCAAGTGACAGTCATGAGGCGGGCTTCAGAAATACTGAAGCCCGCCTCAATATTATTGGGTTGTCGCGCTAGGCCCCGGATGCAACGCTGATATCGCTGCTTGAAACAATAGATACCTCTTACACGACAGGCACCTGCACATGCGTGATACCTGGATTCTGACCGCCCAATGCCCGAGCCGCATCGGTACCGTCGATGTGGTGACGCGCTACCTGCGTGAGCAGGGCTGCTATATCACCGAGCTCAGCTCCTTTGATGATCGCCTTTCCGGCCGATTCTTCATTCGTGCCGAGTTTCGCCCTCAGACCGAGCAGGGCGAACTGCGGGAAGACTTTGAGGCCAGCGACTTTGAGCAGAATCTGAGCACGCGCGCCGCTGATTTCGACATGGCGGTCAACTTGAGTGCGCCGGATGAGCGCATGAAGGTCGTCATCATGGTGTCGCGTTCCGATCATTGTTTGAATGATCTTCTGTACCGCCATCGTATCGGTCAGTTGCCGATGGACATCACCGCGGTGGTTTCCAACCATCCGGACATGGCACCGCTTGCCGAATGGCATGGTCTACCGTATCACCACTTCCCGATCACGCCGGATACCAAGGCCGAGCAGGAAGCGCAGATATGGCAGGTGGTGCAGGAGACGGGGGCAGAGCTGGTGATTCTGGCGCGCTATATGCAGGTGCTGTCGAGCGACATGTGCGAGAAGCTCTCGGGTCGTGCGATCAATATCCATCACTCGCTATTGCCGGGCTTCAAGGGCGCGCGTCCTTACCATCAAGCCTACGACAAGGGCGTCAAGCTGGTAGGAGCTACTGCCCACTACATCAATGATGATCTCGATGAAGGGCCGATCATCACCCAGGGTGTCGAGACAGTGGACCATGCCCATTATCCGGAAGATCTGGTCGCCAAGGGCCGTGACATCGAGTGTCTGACGTTGTCGCGTGGGGTGCGCTATCACCTCGAACGTCGCGTCTTTCTGCATGATAAGCGCACGGTAGTCTTTGGCAATTGAGAGCAGGAACCTGATCCGCGTGCCGTTTTTCGCTTGATCAAACACAAGCCGCCCGCGATCCGATGATCGCGGGCGGCTTGTGTTTCAGCGTTTCTCTGAGGCACGTCACGTCAGCTTGGCTTGCGCAAGCTCCACAGGAAATAGCTACCGCCGATCAACGAGGCCATCAGGCCTGCTGGAATCTCATACGGGAAGAGCAGCTGACGCCCCAGCCAATCGGCCAGCACCATCAATAGCGCGCCACAGAGTACTGCGCCCAGCATGTGATCACGCGCACGACTCAATCCCAGCAGTCGCGCCAGGTGTGGCGCTAACAGACCGACGAAAGACAGCGGGCCGACGATCAATGTCGCGAGTGCGGTCAGCAAGGCCACGATGCCTAGCAGACAGAGGCGCGCGCGCGAGACGCCGATGCCCAGCGCACTGGCACTTGCCGTCCCCAGCGGAAGAATATCGAGCCAGCGTGCCAACGGCCGGAGCATCAGCACACTGATGACGGCCAGTGCCAGTACCACAACTGCCGAGGTTAGCTCCACGTAGTAGGTGGAGCCCGACAACCAGGCGAGAATCTGCTGCCCTCGCGGGTCACCGTCAGCGAGGATGATGCCGCGCACGGCATCGTAGAGGGCAGTAATCGCCACGCCACACAGCAATACGCGCTCCGGAATGAAACCACTCCTGTGATTGAGCAGCACCAACAGCGCCAAGCACAGCAGAGCACCACATACCCCGGCCGCCAGTAGGGTCAGTTGGCTGGCGCCAGGTACCAGTAGCAGCGTCAGCATCAGCGCAATGGCAGTACCACCACTGATACCGAGAATCTCGGGACTCGCCATCGGGTTGTTGGTCAGGCGCTGGAGTAACGTGCCAGACAGCGCCAATAACACACCTGCCCCCGCAGCGGCCAATACCCGCGGTAGCCGCCATTCCAGTACCGATAGCTGGCCGTGGAGCCACTCGCTGTCGAGGGTCCAGCCACTCGCCGTGTTGCCGCTGATCAGTGCTGACAGCACTGCCAGCAGCACTCCGATAGCCAGCAATATATGTAGCTTCTCCGGATGCGGATGGCGGCGGACCAGCGATAGGCCTGCGCTGATCGGTCCCGTGCCCTGCGCCATCTTCAGGCGCGGAATCAGCCACAGCAGCAGCGGTGCACCGAGAGCGGCTGTCATCGCACCCGTCGGGATCAGTTTCGGCAGCAGGCCGTCGAGATTGGCGACGACGAGGTCCGTCACTGCCAGCAGCAGTGCGCCGAACAAGGGCGCCCACAGCAGGCGCTGGCCGAGACGCCGTGCCCCCATCAGGCGCACGCAGGCCGGTGCCGCCAGGCCGATGAAGCCGATGATGCCTAGCACGCTGACCACGCAAGCGCTGAGAAAGACGGCAAGCCCAAGGCTCATCAGGCGCAACTTGCGCAGCGAGACACCGAGGCTTCTGGCGTTGGCCTCGTCGAGGTCCAGCACCGCCAGCGGACGCATCAACACAAGCGCCAGCAACATGCCGGGAATCAGGCGCGTGACCAGCGTGATCACGCCATCCCAACTGTTCTGAGCCAGTGAGCCCGCGCCCCAGACCAGCGTGCCGTGCAGCGCTTCCTGATTGAACAGCAACAGCACCATGCCCAGCGCACCGATATAAAGATTGACCACCAGTCCCGCCAGCACCACCACGGTAGGCGACATCCCGCGAGCCCACGCTAGCGCGAACACCAGCCCCATCGCGACCATTCCGCCAATCAGCGCGACCCATTCACGCCCAAGCTGCAAGCCACCCTCTGCCATGCCAGTACCGGCCATCAGCGCGGGAGCAAACAGCGTCGCCAGCATCATCGCCAGACTCGCACCACTGGCCACGCCCAGCGTGGTGGGGGCGGCCAGCGGATTGCGCAATACCTGCTGCATCAGCACGCCGGCCATGCCAAGCGCACCACCGGCCAGCAGCGCGCAGACCAGTCGCGGCCACCAGCTGACGTGCGCCACCAGTTGCGCAGAGAGCAGCGCACTGTCTGCCTGACCCAGATTGGCTGCATCCGTGAAATCGGGGGGCGTCCACAGTGCTATCAGGCCCTGCATCAGGCTCAGGCCATCGCGTGTCAGTGCCAGGCTGCCCAGAATCACCAGTGCCAATCCCAGCAGGCTGCAGGCTCTGCCGGGTGTCAGATGCAGAAGGCGATGATCTCTGGACGCCCGGCCTGTTGCGGCCTGTTCAGTGATCGCCATCGTGCGTCTCTCCGTGAAGGTCGGTGTCAGTGCGAGCGGTCGCGTGTTCGCCGGATGTCAGCAGTCGAGTGGCGAGCATGGTCGCGAAGCGATTGGCTGAGGGCAGGGCACCGAAGCTCCAGACTGGCGGCAGGAACAGCGGCGCGGAGGCATCGCTGTTCTCGCGAACGCCGGGCAAGGCTTGCCAGAGACCATTGCGCGCCAGTGCTTCATATCCGCCGGAGGGAAGGGGTTCTACCACCACCATCCGCCCCTTGAGCGTGACCAGCTTCTCGAGACTGACGGTGGCAAAGCCCCAGGCGTTGGTATCGCCCTGCCAGGCATTGGTGATCCCCATGCGGTCGATCACGGCCTGAAACAGGCTGTTGTCACCGAAGATGCGCACGTGGCGATCATCCATGAACTGCACCATCAGCAGTGGCAACGGCACCTGGCCCTCGCGGGCGCTCTGGTGGCGCAGCGCGGCATTGTAGCCGGCCATGGTGGTGACACTGGTGCGGACCAGCTGTTCGGCCTGCGTCTCGCGCCGTGTCATCTTGCCCAGCTGGCGGGTCGCCTCGATCAGCGTCTGCCAGGTGTCCGCCTCTGGCGTGTAGAGGACGATGCTGGTGACAGGCGCGATGGAAGACAGCCGCGGCGTCAGGCTGGCTAGCATCGGGCTGATCAGGATGTTGTCAGGGGCGAGACGCGCCAACTGTTCAAGATTGGGCTGGGTGCGCAGGCCGAGATCGCGCGTGCCCGCAGGTAGCTCAGGTTGACCGACCCAGCTGCGATAGGTCTCTACCTGTCCGACACCGATGGCGCGCACGCCAAGGCCGGTGAGCGTTTCGGCCAGTGTCCAGTCCAACGCCACGATAGGACGGTCCACAAAGCCTGCCGACACTGGTGTCAGTGGTGTTGCGCTGGCGTGAGCGCCGGTACCTGTCAGCAGCAGAAATACCATCATGAAGTGAGCGACAAGCGCGCCAGCGCCTCTGCAAGTCACCGTCATACCGGCACCGCAATCTGATGCGCACTCTGCGGGGGGGCGATGATCTGCATCTCGACGCCATAGATATTCTGCAGTGTGGTAGCAGTCATTATCTCACTGGGCGGACCTTCTGCCAGCACTCGCCCGCTGTGTAGCGCCACCAGGCGGTCGCAGTAGCGGGCGGCCAGATTGATGTCGTGCAGCACGATGATGATACCCAGGCCGAGCGTATGGCTCAGGTGCGAGACCAGCTCCATTACCTCGATCTGGTGCGCGATATCCAGCGCGGCCAGTGGCTCATCCAGCAGCAGATAGCGGCTACCCTGTGCCAGCAGCATCGCAAGCCAGACGCGTTGACGCTCACCGCCGGAGAGGGTGTCGACCTGCTGATGGGCAAAGGCTTCGGTATGCGTCAGGGCGATGGCGCGCTCGATGGCGTCGTCATCCTCTGCTCCTGGTCGTCCCAGCAGGCCATGCCACGGGTAGCGACCGAAGGCGACCAGCTCGCGGCCGGTGAGTGACTCAGCGGCAGGAAGTTGCTGTGGCAGATAGGCCACGGTACGGGCAAATTCACGATTGCCAAAGTCCGCTAGCGGGCGATCATCCAGCAACAGGCTACCGGAGGTCGGTGTCATCTGACGTGCCAGCAGCTTGAGTAACGTCGACTTCCCGGAGCCATTGTGGCCGATTAGCCCGTGGACTTTCCCTGGGGGGAAATTGAGGGCTTGAGTCTCCAGCAGACAGCGCTGGCCGAGTGCGAAGCGAAGGTGATCGAGAATGAACATGGAAGCTTCCGTCAGCCGCCTGCGAGGCGGTGCTTGAAGGTGAAAGTTCTCAACGTGAAAGATCAGGTACCTGAAATGTCTGCACGGCCGGCGCGTCGAGCCTCACAGGATGAGTTGGTGTCGGACTCGAGGCACTGCCCCTTCTCATTGCGATAGCATCCGGCGGCCGTCAACCGCCCAGCGCAGTGCTGTTGCGCCTGCTGAACGTAGCGTCCCGCCATGCGCTCCGAGACCGAGAGTCGCTCGCCGATCTCGCGCTTGGTCAGACCTTCCAGACGATGCCAGGTCAATGCTTGGCGAACATGGCTCGGCAATTCGGCCAGCGCGTCGTTGATGACTTGCAGTTTCTGGCGACGGGCGAGGCAGCGTTCAGGGTCAAGATGAGACGCGGCGACACGTTCATCATCGTCTTCCATCTCCTCGAAGACCGGAGCCCGCGACTGGTGGCGGTGATGATCAATGATCAGATTTCGCGCAATTCGGTATAGCCAGGCGCGCGGATTCTGTGGCCAATCCCCTGTCATTCTGAGGCGCAGATACACTTCATGGCACATGTCTTCCGCCAGCTCATGAGAGGCCAGCTGGCGAGTCAGGAATCCGGTCAGCTCCTGGCGATGCTCGGCAAACAGCTGGTCCAGCGAGGCCAGGCAAAAGAGGCTTGTCGACCCTGATACCACCGAGTGTTGCGATACCTGCGGCGCATGAGACTGCCGTTGAGTCGGCGTTGCCGCGCACTCAGGAGGCCGAGTTGGTGGTGATTGGAGTGCGCAGGGAGAGGACATTCACGGCTCGCAATGAGAGATTGTCGTGATGGGGGCACAATAGTATTGATGTTGCGAATCATTATCAATGCATGAATGTCAGACACGCCCATGACCGCCTGCGGAGATACCGGAGGCGGTCATGGGTGTAGTGCTTGTCTTGCGCTCCAATCGTGACCTACCCAGGCAACATCATGCCTCGGGCGTCATCAAGACCAGAGTGAAACCTGTCACCGATTAGCGGCGCGCGAAGGCCGCAATGGGGTTGTCCAGTTCTCCCTTGAGCTGCAGTGCGCCGGACGGATCGGTGAGATCGACCATCTGCTGGTTGTTGCGCAGCTGCAGGCGGTTGAGGCATGACAGCGTGAAGCGCGGCGCGAACATGTCGTGACGCGCGAACTTCTCGGCCATCTCTGGATGGGCATCCTGGTAGTCGTGGATGCAGACGGCGACGCGTGACCAGAAGGCCTCTTCCGTCATCACCTGTTCACGCACCAGCAGCGGGACCGCGAAGCGGAAGATGCAGTCGAAGACATCGGTGAGCAGCGACAGGATGCGAATCGGTTCCGGTACTTCCATCACCAGGCGCTCGACCCCTTCGGGAAGCTCAAGACTGCGGGTGTAATCGGTGGCGAACAGACAGGCTTCTTCGGCGATATCCTTCATCAATGTGCCGCAGGGCACGCCATCACGCAGACGCAGGATCAGATTCTCGCCGTGTGGCATGAATACCAGGTCGTGGGTGAAGTAGCAGTGCAGCAACGGCGTCATGTAGGCGGTCAGCCACTTGTCGATCCACGCTTCGGCACCGATGCCGGAACGCTCGATCAGCGCGGGCAGCAGCGCCTTCTCATCGTTGTCGACGTGCAGCAGCGAAGCCATGGTCATCAGGCGCTCGCCTTCTTCCTTGACGTCGTCCGGGCTCTCGCGCCACAGGCTGGCCAGCATCTTGCGATAGCCGACGGCCGCCGGGTCCGCGTCTTCCAGCACATCGTCGCGATAGCCGACAGCGGCGACTTCGCGCAGCAGGCGGAAGCCCCATGTCTCGAAGGAAGGGTCAGACTCCACCAGTGATTGCAGCCACTGATTGATGACCGGCGTGGCGCGCATGTAATACGGCGACAGGCCGCGCATGAAGCCCATGTTGAGGATCGACAGCGCGACCTTCACATAGCGGCGCTTGGGCTGATTGCGGTTGTAGAGCGTGCGAATAGACTGTTGAGCCTGATAGCGATCTTCGCCGAGCCCCAGGCAGACGATGCGTTGGCTTGAGATCTCGCCGGCGAAGGTGATCGCCAGCTTGTGGCTCCACTGCCACGGGTGCACCGGCATCATCAGGTAGTCACTGGCCACCAGACCCTTGTCGGTCAGCTGACGTTCCAGACGAATCAGTTCTGCCGCTCCCAGCTCTTCTTCCAGCAGGCGACGCGGATCGAGATCGTCAATGGCGGAGTAGTGAGCGTTGTCGCGATGCACGGCGATCCATACCAGCGACAGCGGTTGGGCGGCTTCCGGCGCGTAGGCGCGATAGTCCAGCGCATCAAAGCCCATGCGACCATTGTTGGCGACGAAGCAGGGATGGCCTTCGCTCATCGCGGATTCCAGCGTCTGGAAGGAGGCGCCGGCCAACACGCGCGAGGATTGATTCTCACGCACGGCGCGCTGCAGCTTCCAGGCGCTGGAGGCGAGAGTTGCACTGACTTCCTCGAGATAGACCGGCAGCAGGCGCGGCGGAATCTCCAGCACATCGTTGAGCTCCAGAATCAGCTCACGGGCATCCAGCGGCAGCGAGTCGCCATTGGCGTTCAGGCGCAGGATAGAGGCAGCGTCGATCAGCCAGTGATCGAGCTGGAAGCGCCGCGCGACGAAGCGATACTCCACCGCGCGTCGGCTGACGGGAGCCTTGTCACTCTCCGGGTGGGGCAGCGACAAGCGGAAATGATGCCAGCCATCTGAGATACGTGATGTGTTGCGAGCACTCTCGTCATCGGCGCACTGCGGATGAATCAGGCGTTCATGGCTGAATTCCGACAGCGCCTTGCGCACCAGCAAGCGGTTGGCATGCTGCCAGTCGGCGGCGATGAGGTGCTGACTGGCCGCGGCAGGATTTGCGCTGACGGTTGTATCCAGACGCGGGCTGCGCGAGGCCAACGCCGTGCGGAAATCCTGTGGCGTGCAGAAGCACAGGCGTGCCGGCTTGCCGTCGAGATCCAGCGGGCCGTGATCCACAAAGCCGACAGCAGCATTCAGCGGATGGATGGCGGCATTGCGGCTGTCCGGCTCCACGACCACGCGGGTCACGGGGCGTAGAGCCTCTTTCCCGCCATCTTTACCTGAAATGGCATGCTCATCGCACAACTGACCCGCGAAGATCATCGCCATGATCGACTCGATCACTGCACGTGAGAAACCGCTGATGGCTGGCTGATTATCGTTGCGCGGGGCGACGAGGAAATGCATGCCGAAGTCACCGGGCTGGACGGCATAATGCGTGCCCAGCGGATCATGTGCCGGGTCATACAGCTCGACCAGAAAGGCCGGTTGGTCGTTGTAATAGCCCATCCACCCCTGGGCATGGGCACTGTTCTCGAGGTCCTGGTAGAAGTCGTGCTTGGTGGTCAGAAGATCATCGCTCATGCCCCAGAAGCTGGCCCGTGCACCGCTGGTCCACTCATCCACCAGCGGCATGTCTTCGGCGAGATTCAGCGGACGCAGGCTGAACTCGGCGCGCTCCGGCGTGCTGGCATCCTGGGGTTTGCGCAGGCGTGCCTGGGCCTTTTCCAGCTCCACGGCACGACGCGAGAAGCAGGCTGTCGGCGCTGGCGAGAGCAGATTGACCACTGCGGGCGCGTGATGGGTCGTGGCGCCAAACAGATGCTGTGACGGTGTAGCAGCGCTGTGAGAACGGTTGCTGGTGATGTCGACTGGCATGTTCATGCAGTGGTCTCCCGGTGTTGCGGTGCGGCGGTGTGCTCGGTGATGTCAGCGGCGGAACTGAGGGCGGCGTTAGCGGTGGCGCTGGCGTGCGGGCTGCTCTCGCCATAGGGAAGATGAGCAGCAGGCAGCGGCGTGAAACCATTGCCGCTTCGCTTGCCGCCTTCCTTGTCACTGCTCGGCGCACCGAAACTCTGGAAGGCAATGCGGCGTTCGATCGGATAGGCCTCACGGCCGGTGATGGCGCGCAGGATGCAGCTGTTGCGATAGCAGGCCATGCCCAGATCCGGTGCGGCCAGCGAGTGGGTGTGCAGCTCGGCGTTCTGGACGAAGATCTTGCCCCCTGTCGGGGATTGATCACCGACATTGCCGTCGGCTCCGGCAGTGCCCTCAAGATCGATCGCATAGAAGCGACCGACGGCGTAGCGACCTTCCTCGTCACGACGAATGCGTGATTCGATGCTGTGCAGGAAGGATGGCGCGACATAGTGATAGCCGGTGGCCAGCACCACGGCGCTGGTGTCATGACGCCAGGCCTGCTGCTGCTCACGCTGATAGAGACCGAGGGTGAAATCGCCACTCGCGGTGTCGCGATTCAGGGAGGTCAGTTCGGTGTTGGTCATCAGGGTAGTGGGGACCACGCCCTGCAGCTGCTTGGCGTAAAGGGTGTTATAGATCTCGTCGATCAGCTCGAGATTGATGCCCTTGTAGAGTCCCTTCTGCGTGGCGAGCAGCGTATTGCGCTGTTCACGCGGCAAGGCGTGGAAGTAGTCGATGTAGTCCGGCGAGGTCATTTCCAGCGTCAGCTTGCCGTATTCCAGTGGGAAGAAGCGCGGTGAGCGCGTGATCCAGTTGAGTTGGTAGTCGTGCTGGTCGATCTCGCGCAGCAGGTCGAGATAGATCTCGGCGGCGCTCTGACCGGACCCGATGATGGTGATGGCCGGTTGGGACGTCAGCTCGTCCTTGCGCGCCAGATACTGGGCGTTGTGGCACACACGGCTGCCGGCTATCGGCACATCGCTGCGCACTGCATCGGCCGCGCTGGGCAGATACGGCTGGGTGCCAGTGCCCAGCACCAGCTTGCGGCCGCGATGCACGAAGGCGACACCCGTGGAAGGGCGTGTGCCACGCACGACGTAGATGTCACCGACCTGCTGGATATCCTCGACCTCATGATCAAAGCGCAGGCTGGAAAGCTCACGTGCTGCCCACTGGCAGTACTGATTGTATTCACGGCGCAGCAGGAAGAAGTCTTCGCGAATGTAGAAGTTGTAGAGCTTGTCGTGCAGCTTCAGATAGTTGAGGAAGCTGAAGTGGCTGGTCGGGTCGGCCAGCGAGACCATGTCGGCCATGAAGGGCGTCTGCATGCTGGCATCTTCCAGCAGCATGCCCGGGTGCCAGTCGAATTCAGCCTTGCGCTCTAGGAAGACGCCGTTGGCATCGTCCAGCGGTTCGCTCAGACAGGCCAGACTCAGGTTGAAGGGGCCGATGCCGATGGCGATGAAGTCCAGCACCTCATCCTGAGGAGTAGAGAGATCAGCATTGGCTGAGAGAGTGGAATCAGCTGAGGGCGTGTCAGACATGATGAGCTTCCTTGCGGGCTTGGGAGTCGCGAGTGGCGCCGTCAATGGTGGAGGCATCATTGGCAATGCGGGTGGTACGGGTGGCCATCGGAATATCGGCCAACTGGGCGGCGAGCTGTACGTTGAGCAGCGCCTGGCCGTGCTGGCGGATCAACGCGACGACGGCGGCGAGGTCTTCATGCGTCGTTTCCGGGTTGAGCAGAGTGAACTTCAGGTACTGATGACCTGACACCTTGGTGGCGGCGACGATGGCTTCACCACTGGCGGAGAGACGCTTGCGGATGGCGCGATTCAGCGCATCCCACTGCGCATCGGTCACGCTGGCTTCCGAGGGGGTGTGGAAACGGAACACGAGCGTGCTCAGCTCCGGTGCCTGCGCTACCTCGATATCCGGCGCTGCTTCGAGCAGGGTGTAGCCTTCTCGGGTCAGGTCGATCACGCAGTCGAGCATGTCACCCAGTGCGTCGGCACCCATCAGACGCAGCGTCATCCAAAGCTTGAGAGCGTCAAAGCGGCGCGTGGTCTGCAGGCTCTTGTTGACCTGGTCCGGCGTGCCTTCGCGTGCCTGCAGTTCCGGATTGAGATAGTCGGCGTGATAGGTGACGTGGCGCAGCTGGGTACGATCACGCACCACACAGGCACTGCAGCTGACGGGCTGAAAGAAGGTCTTGTGGTAATCGATGGTGACGGAGTCCGCCATCTCGACGCCCTTGAGCCAGTGACCATGGCGTCGTGAGGTGATCAGGCCACCACCGTAGGCGCCATCGACATGGAACCAGATGCCACGGGCGTGACACTCGCGACCGATGGCCTCGAGGGGATCGATGCTGCCGAAGTCCGTGGTGCCGGCAGTGCCGACCACGGCCATCGGGATCAGGCCCTCAACCCGGGCTGTATCCAGCGCCTCGCGCAGGGCAACCGGGTCCATGCGACGACGTTCATCCACCGCGACAGGAATGACGGCGTTATGGCCAAGCCCCAGCAGCGCGCAGGCTTTCTGCAGGCTGAAGTGACTGATGCCGGAGGCGAAGATGCGCAGGCGGCCCGCTTCTGGCGGCAGGCCATGCGTCTGATTGCCAGGATGATTCGGCAGCTTTTCGCAGACGGCGTCGCGCGCCAACAGCAGGGCCATCAGGTTGGATTGGGTACCGCCACTGGTGAAGATGCCATCAGCGGTCGCGCCCAGTCCGAGTCGTTCTGTCGTCCAGTCGATCAGACGCTGCTCGATCAGGGTGCCACCGGCGCTCTGGTCCCAGGTGTCCAGGGATGAATTGATGGCACCAAGCAGGCTTTCTGCCCACACCCCTGGCAGCACGACTGGGCAGTTGAGGTGGGCGATGTAACGCGGGTGGTGGAAGTAGACCGCATCCTTGAGATACAGCGCCTTGAGTTCTTCAAGCCCGGCTTCCAGATTCTCGAGGGGCGTCTCGAGATCCAGATCCGCGAAGGCAGGTCGCAGAGCATCTGGTGTGATACCACTGAACGGTTGTTTGACGCTGTCGAGCTGCTCACTCACCAGCGCACTGATCTTTTGCATGCCCACTTGCCATTCCTGCAGGTTGGCAGGCGAGAAGAGGGCTGCCCGGGGAGAGGCAGTCAGTGCTGAAACCGGAGATTTTGACGTCGGAGTACCGGCTGCAGCACCATAGGTGGCGGCAGAATCATGAAGGCTGTGCATTGCATCACCTTATGCGAATGTTCGCAGATAAAAACTTGGAAAAGGCTCGTGACTCGACCTGGACAGGAGGTGAGAGGACGAGAACCAATCAGGTCATTCATCAAGTGCCGCGCGGTGCGGTCGTTTCTTGTAGGTCGTGCTTACAGGTCTAGCTCAATTCAATGGATCGATCGTTACGTGACCGATCGTCTAGCGGGCAGTGATTCAGCAGGCGATGGGCGGACAGCAGGTCTGGCAGGCGATGGTGCCGGCGACATCCTTGCCGCCGGCGGATACTGCAAAACGATCAGAAACCCTTGGGACATCGATCAGAACTGTCTGGATCTTCGATCAAAAATCATAGGTCAGTGTGGCTGTCACGCTGCGTTCCGCTCCGTAATAGCAGAAGCTGGTGTTGTAGCAGGACGCGATATATTCCTTGTCCAGCAAGTTGCTGACGTTGAGCTGGACGCTGGTGCCGCTCCAACCGACCTGGCTCAGGTCATAGCCGACGAGGGCATCGACCAGGGCATAGTCCGGGACCTTTTCGGTATTCTCGGAATCGGCCCACATGTCGGCGTAGTAACGCACGCCAAGCCCGGCGTTCAGGCCAGTCAGCGTCCCTTCTTTGAAGGCGTAGTCACCCCACACGCTGACCTGATGCGCGGGCACCTGGTTGGCCGTGTTGTCTTCGGTACCATCTTCGGCCTTGGCGTAGGTCACGTCGGTGTAGCTGTAGTCAGCCTGCAAGGCGAAGTTGCGAGTCAGCTGGCTGCGCGCTTCCAGTTCGACACCCTGGGACTCGATCTCACCGTAAGCGGTGTAGTAGCTGTCTTCCGGGTCCTTGGAGGCGACGTTCTCCTGATTGATGCGGAACAGCGAGATGCTGTACTGATCACGAGTGCCGTTGGGCTGATATTTCATGCCGACTTCGATCTGCTTGCCGGTGGTCGGGTCGATCAGATCACCGTCTTCGTCGGTGTAGGAGTTGGGCGAGAAGGACGTGGAGTAGCTGATATAGGGCGAGATGCCGTTGTCGAAGCCATAGATCAGGCCGAGACGGCCCGTCATCTCGTTGTCACTCAGCTCACTGGTGGTGTTGTAGTCGCGATCGGTATTCTTGATGTTGACCCAATCCTGGCGCAGGCCGGCGGCCAGGTTCCAGCGACCCCAGCTGACCTGGTCCTGCAGATAGACCCCCGTCTGGTCCAGCTCACGCTTCTGATTTTCGGTGGCGTAGATGGAGACGTCGGCATCGCTGCTACTGGTGACGTCCAGCGAGCTGGCGGTGCCGTATTCCCAGTCAACGTCATTGGTGCGGGTCTGATAATCGACGCCGGCCAATAAGGTGTGATCGAAGGCACCGGTGGAGAAGCGGCTTTCGAGCTGGTTGTCGACGGTCCAGGCGCGCAGGCTCTCTTCGCCGCCGGAGTAGTAACGCGTCAGCTCGGTGTCCGAGGCCCAGCCATAGGCGTAGACCTGCTCCAGCGAGACATCGGAGCTCAGATAGCGAAATTTCTGACGCGCGGTGACGTCGTCATTGAAGCGGTGTTCGAAGTCATAACCGACCATGCGTTCGGTACGGCTGAATTCTTCGTAGTCTTCGTCACCCTCGTAGAAATCACTACCGAGCTTGATGCCGTTATGGCTGGTCACGGTGCCTTCGTAGGGCAGACCGGAGTGATAACCGCCTTCCGGATCTTTCTGGAAGTAACCCATCAGGGTCACGGTGGTGTCGTCGGTGACATCCATGGTGACCTGTGGCGAGAAGGCGTAACGCTCTTCGCTGACGGAGTCGACCTGGGTATCTTCGGCGCTGGCAAGGCCCGTCACGCGGTAGGCGATGCGCATCTCGTCATCCAGCGGGCCGGTGAGGTCGAAGGCGGCGCTGCGCTCGTTGTCAGTTCCGACGGTGAAACGTACCTGACCGGAGTCCTCGAACTCAGGACGCTTGGACTCCATGGCGACCAGGCCACCAGGAGAGGAGCGACCATAGAGGACAGACGACGGCCCCTTGACGACCTCGATGCTGTCGAGGAAGTAGGGATCGATGGTCATCGAGCTGTAGGAGCCCGAATCACCCATCAGCTTCAGGCCATCGAGAAAGGTATTGCTGACACTGCCATCGGAGAAGCCGCGCAACACGATGTAGTCGTAGCGATTGGAGGCGCCAATCTGATTGGTGAACACGCCGGGTGTGTAGTCGGCAGCACGCTGTACCGATTCGGCGGCGCGCTTGTCCATGTCCTCACGGGTGATGGTGGACACCGCCTGCGGCGTCTCGAGATAGCTGGTATTGGTCTTGGTGGCAGCGGTGGTGGTCACCGTCATGGTATCCAACTGCTCGTCCTGAGCCTCCCGGTGATCGGCTGCCACGGCTTGTCCTGCCATGGGAATGCTCAGGGCGATCGCGAGTGCCAGCGGGTGCCGAGGCAGGGAGAGCAGTGGAGACCGATGTGGGTATCGCGCAGCGGAGTCTGTCATGGGGTGTCGTGTTCCATCGTGAATGACGTTTATGCGAATGCTTCTTGTTTGATATCGCTCCTGTGGGTAGACGACGCGTCAGGCACTTTCTGAACCATGAATGAGAATTATTTTTGTCTTGACGCAAAAAAGCCGCCCAGTGGGCGGCTTTTCCATGTGTGATGAATGTGCGCATCCATCACGGGTAGTTAGTTACGAGCAGTTCGTTACGAGCAGTTCATTACGGGTAGTTCAACAGCAAGGCTTACTGATCGATCATTTCACCCTGCAGGGTGACGGGGATGTCACCGACTAGAGTGCCGTAGCCCAGCAGACCCAACAGAGTGCTGCCTACCTGATTCTTGGCGACTGCTGCACTGTCCAGTGCCAGCGGTTCGGCATTGCCAAAGCTCAGATGGGTCGCATCCAGGCGCGTCACATCTAGTGGCAAGGTATCGTGATGGGTGCGATTGCCATCCGTCGCTGTGAAGGGCACCTGCATGCGGGTTGAGTCACCTGTCTCAAGCGCTGCCAGCGCGACAGGGTCGAGATTCAGCGTCAGCGTGGCCAGGCGCATCTGACTGACACCTGATAACCACGGCGGTAGCTCTCCCACCTTGTCGAGCAGATCGGTCTGGCTGACGCTCAACGGAATGGTCATCTTGCCGTCATCGCCCACGGTACCACTGAGGCCACGCAGGTGATGAACGTGCTCGATATTTCCCTGCGCGCCTTTCTCGGTCAGCGTAGCGGTGGCACCACTGGAAGCAGGCACCAGCTGCCAGGCTGCCTGACTTGGCAGGCTGACGCCGATGCTACTCATGGCAAAAACCAGTGCGGCTGCCTTGAACGGAGCACCAAGTTTGCGGTGTCCATTGCCACATACATTGAAGAAGCCAGTCGTGTGGCGGGCAAGGCGTTTGGTGAGGTATGACGTCCAGCGGGAAAAGGGCAGTGACATGAATGACTCCTGATGGCCAGGCGCTGATGAGGGCAGAGCCCATTGGTGCGCATTGGGACATTGGACACGCAGGAAGGACAAGGGTTCGCGCGTCAAATGGATTGGTACAAGCGTGGTGTGATGGTCTGGATAGGGAAGGTGTATAACGATCAGTCAGGTAGGTAGCAAGGAGTGGAATGAGGGCCGCACGACGGTCAATAGAGTAGCTGAGCCAAGATGTTTCATGAAATGCAGACATGAATCGAGATAAGGTGAAATAGGGGGTAATGAAGTTATTGGCTATGTTGTTGAGTTTTCGGGCTTTCCTGAGGCTTTCGCTTTCGCTATCATATGCGCGCTGCACGGGCCCATAGCTCAGTTGGTTAGAGCACTCGACTCATAATCGATTGGTCGCAGGTTCAAGTCCTGCTGGGCCCACCATGCGTTCCGGTTTATGTCGGTACGCGAGACAAGTCGCTCAAGGCGGCTTTTTTTGCATCTGAAGGTTAGCCATCCTCGTTTACGTCATGCCTGCAGCCCTTCCTCAAGTACTCCTGTTTTCCCCTCATTATCTGATTTTCGGCTCTTCCGGCTAGCGTGGCGCGTACCTCCTTCTTACCGCGGCGAATGCGCCACTTGCACGAGTAGAAATAGCGAACGCCCCGTGCCAATGAGGCAGCGGGGCGTTAGATGGTCACGACGCTCAAGTGAAGCGCCGAGCATTCACCTCATGCGTGAAGCCGGTTACTGGGGGTCGTCACTCATCTTGGCTTCAGTGTCGTTGGCTGTGCCACTGATGGCGTTACCTGCAGTGGTCAAGGCGTTGGCTGTTGCCTTGCGAGTATCCTGCCAAGCGCTTGATGCCGTGTTCTTGGTTTCGTCCCAGGCCGCGGCTGCGCTCTTGCGAGTGTCTTGCCACCAGTCAGTCGTGTACTGCGGCTGCTCTTTGAACTGTGACTCATCCATGCTGACGTGGATGCGGTACTCAAGAGTTTCCGGGTTATCACCTTGTTCTGTCTGCAAGGTGAATTTACCTGCCTGCACCACATATTGCTGTTCATTCAGGCCCAGGGCTTCGTCACTTTCGACGACCAGCGCTGCCACTTGCATGTTGTCATCCAGCAGGATGTCTTCGACTTCTCCGATGACCTTGCTGTCATCATTCTGCAGATAGACCTCGGCATCCATCAGCTCATCTGCGGAGTAGAGTCCCTGCGGGCTAGCCATGGCCAAGCCGGTAGTAGACAGCAGCGTGGTCGCGGTGATCGCACCCAGAATCTGTTTGCGGTTCATCTTGCTCATGCCGTACTCCTTGCGAACTTGTTAATCGTTATTCCCTGCCGGACGCTTTTATCTGTCTGGCGTGGGTGGGTCGCCATGTGTCACGACCATGCAGACTAAGATCCCGTCGCAACCGACAAGTTTCAAGGGGGAGAGCGAAAAAGTTATACGCCAGTGTTGTTGAAGGAGAGGGGAGCTGCTCGATTACGCTATGTTCTACAAGACTTTTCGCCCGGATACCTCCAGTGTTATCAACAACGACGCTAACGATGATCCTTGATGATGGTGCGGGTCGTGCGTGACCAATCGTCATGTTGAGACTTGCTGAAAATAGTCGTGATAAAGGCGAATACTGCTGTTGTATAGCGTCATTTTGGTGGGTTTTTCGATTTTTTTGTAGCGAACTGTTACCGCGAATGACGTGAGTCATTGGCATGTCGGCAAGCATTCCAAGGCAGATTTACGATATTTAAACGACATGGTTGGATGAGTCATTGGCCATTTCATGGCGATCTGGATACGTTTTGAAACATGCATAAACTTGTACAAGATAAAGAGATTGTCTAACTTTGCCAGTGTCAGAATGGTATCTGCCTTCAACAAGCGCATTCTCGTCATCATGTTATCCAGTGAGGATGCTGGCAGGGACACACGCTTGCAGTGGCAATAGTGGTGATAAAAAGTCTCATCCAGTTTCCAACTGAGGGCATCGAGATGAATTCAGTACGTAAGGTTCCCATGGAGTGTTCACGTTGTGGCAGTCACCAGATTCATCTGGAAGATGTTCCCGCGGATGACGACATCGTAAGCTGCGCGGAATGTGATGAATTCCTTGGTGTGTGGTTCATGCTACGTGATCGTCTCGAGGTCAATGCCCGCAAGCACGCCATGGTTGATCCTGCACTGATCTCACATAAAGCCGTGCAGCAGTTGGAAGCCAAGTAGGTGGCAGAAAGAACATGATGCTCGGTGCTTACGCTAGCGCCGATGATGAAAGACACCATGGCCTCAGGGCCAGATAGACTTCGTGATATCGCTGACGACTGTTCAGCGTCCTGGTTGACCCGCGGTGAGCGCTGTCTCCCGCTAGTGGTCCTGCTCTGCCTGAGAGTGTTTTCCCGGCCCCCGTGGTCGGGATTTTTTTGGCTTGTCGCATGGTGAGTGACCAGGTAGCAGAGAATCCTGACTGGGTATCTGGCCACCATTTGATCCGTGTCATCAGGCTGACTGTTATCTAATTGTAAGATTGCGCTGTCAAAATCGTGCTCGTCTTGAACCTCGATAATTAGGCACTCACATGACGGTTTATCAATTACCTGCAATATCTAACATAAAGTGCAATGGAGTCTGCGGCCTCGTGTCTCCATCATGCGCACGCAACTTGAACCATGCCTTCATGTTTTCTGCGTCGAGAATCTGGTCATGACATCGTTATATCTTGCGCTGAAAAGGAGTTCGCGCATGTTTTCCCCTTCTGTTCCAAGCCGTAGTGGACCCCAGTGCCCGGTATGCAATGAAGCACTGGATTGGCCGGCTCGTGATCTTCCCGAGGAGCATGTCCTGAAGTGCCCGAATGGACACGCACTATGCTCGATGGGAGATTTTCGCCTGGCTGCACGTGAGATGGCACTTCAGGAAGAGTTTCGCCTCACGCGTGATGGTGCAAGGTCTCACGCACAGCATCTAACGCCGGGTCGCTCGGCCACATGCACGCACAGCCTGAATACGTCAGGCATGAGTCCGAAGGGCAGCTCATCTGCTGAAAGCATCAGTGTTGCCTGATGAGGCATCACTACTAGAATGATGGATCATTCTGAAAAGGCCCTGGCATACGTGTCGAGGCCTTTGCATCCTGTATTGATGAAGGCCTCGAGAGACAGTGAGAGGGGTTGCAAGCCAATGAGCCGCCCCCATGTCTTGCGCATAGGCTGTGAATCAAGCGCAGCTCAACCGGACATCGAACAGGAGAGCGCTTCATGCCAGATCTTTCAGAGGAACTTCGCATCCCCAAGGCTTGCTCCGATTGTGGCAGCCACCTTGTCAGGGTCTCCCAGGTTCACAATCCAGATGACAAGGTTTTCTGTGCTTCCTGTGGCGCATACATCTGCCTCTATGCTGATGTCAGCAAGATGCGTGAAGAGGGAGCAGACAGCGAAGCCGAGGAGTTGCTGGAGCAGGTCGCCAATCGGGGTATGAAGAAGTGATCTTCCCTACAGGCATGGTTGCCTGATGCCTCAGGCTCCCAAGGCGTAGCAATCGGAGTTCTGTCTTCGGCACGCAGCGCTCAGTCACAAAAAAGCCTCCCGTATGGGAGGCTTTTTTGTGACTCGAGTTTGCAGATTCAGCTCTCGTCGCCGCGTGTCGGAGCGCTCGTCTTGGCAATGGCACCAGTATTATCGGCGGCTTCAAGCTTGGCCAGCATGTTTTGGGATTCACGCTTGAAGGAGGCCAGTGCCTTGCCAGACAGTGACTTGCTGTTCGGCAGCTGTACTCGCATGGCATCGACCTGACGGTTGTTGACCATCACCTCATAGTGCAGGTGAGGACCGGTAGAGCGACCAGTGTTGCCAGACAGTGCAATCTTCTCGCCCATCGACACACGCTCACCTTTCTTGACGAGCGGCTGGGAGAGATGCAGATAGCGCGTCTTGTAGCCGTTATCCATGCGCAGCACCAGATAACGACCGGCCAGCGGATGGTTACCTACCAGTTCGACCACGCCATCAGCGGTAGAGAGAACCGGTGTGCCGACACGAACGGCAAAGTCCGTCCCTTTATGCGGACTGATACGGCCCGTGATCGGATGACGACGATTCAGGTTGAACGGTGAGCTGATGCGCGCCTTGCTGGCCAACGGGAAGCGGTTGAACGCTGGGTCCAGACCCTTTCCATCCGGTGTGTAGTAGCGGCCATCCTTGGTGTTGCGTACCACGGTGACTGATTTACGGGCACCTTCATAGCGAGCCGCCAGAATGCGGGAATCAGTGCTGGTGCCTTCAATCATGTCTGACTCGACCAGTACCTGGAACTTGTCGCCCTTGCGAGTATCGCGACGGAAATCGATCTTCTTGCCCAGCACCTGCGTCAGTTGTGAGACATCAGCGACACCAAGTCCAGTGGACTCGGCAGACAGCGAGAAGCTGCCGCTCACCGTACCGGCGAACATGCGCTGGGTGGCCTGAGTGGCCTTCTCGATATTGGCGACATTGAAGGTGTCGTTACTTTCATCGTGCTTGATCATGAAGCCACGACGAGCGTCCTTCATGATGCGCAGCGCTAGAAGGTCGCCGGATTCATCCAGTTTGTAGTCGAAGCTATCGCCCACGCGCCAATGCGTCAGGACGCGTTTGTTCGGTAGCGACTTGATGATGCGTGTCGTTTCGCTGTACCCCAGGCCCAGGGAGCGTTCGGCCATCACGGCGAAGGTATCACCGGCCTGAACGGTATAGGTCTGCCACTCAGGGACATAGACTTCCTTGACTGCCAGCTCGGTCTGCAGTGTTGGGCTCTCGCCCAGTTCGACCGGATCGACCGACAGGTCATCGTAGGAGGTGCCCCCCGGCTGCTCGTCAGTCGCGGTGGCGATGACTGCCTCGGCTGTTTTCACCGCAGCCGGCGCCAGCGCCACGACAGGGCCTGCTGCCTCAGCATCAGGATGATAGGTGTCATCCGTCAGCAGTGTGGGCATGTCGAAGTCGATATCGACGATTTCACTGGGCTTGAGCGCGGCCAGTGGGACATCACCGGTGGCGAGGATGGCCTGCTGTTCAGCATCCAGGCTTTCAGCTGACGGGGGGGCTGGAGCGGTATCCGTGACAGGCATCATCATTGAAATGGTAGCCGGCGTTGTATCCGCGCTGGCCAGATCGATGGCAATGCTTTTTGAAGAAGGAGAAACATCTTGAGCATCAAGAGTTTCGATAAGCTTATGAGCGCCCAGCACGGTGACCATCGTCGCAACAGGTAAAAGAAGATACTTGTGCACGCGTGGGAGCGAATGAAGGATTCGCAGCATATGTGACCAATAATGAATAAGTGAAGTAAATAGGTGACAACAAATTTGCCATTGAACCTTAACCAAGGATTTTCACGACCGATAGGGTGGATACATGTCCAGTATGAGTAATTCAACCCTATTTTGATCATGGCAACTGTGAATAGAGGTTCCCGCGACATGTTGTTGGGGGGTAATAGCGCCATTTTTGCTTACGAAACACTGTTCCTGCAGTAAATCCTGCTTGGTGTTAAATTTTGTAAATCTACGGTAAAAAGCCGAAATTCGCCGCTCACATTACGAGGATGGCGACCTGATGGAAGATGATTGCCCCCGTTTACCGTCAAATAGAGAATGCCTTATGTCCTGTCATTCACGTTTGTGTCCAGCCTACGGTCTCTGATTTTTGTCTTCGTCATGTCAGGATTGGCATGCGTGTATTTTTGCACGCGTTCTGGAGAGTTCCTTCGATGTCGTCACGCGTGACACTGGCTCAATGGCAAATGCTGGCCGCTGTGGTTGATCACGGAAGTTTTGCCCGTGCCGCAGAGGCCGTTCACAAGAGCCCCTCGACCCTCAATCACGCAGTGCATCGCCTTGAAGCCCTGCTGGGCGTGCAGGTGCTCGAACCGGTCGGGCGCAATGTCCGACTGACCCAGGCTGGCGAGCTGCTGCTGCGCAGAGCGCGGCAGTTGATCGCGAATGCCCGGGCATTGGAAGACGTTGCTGATGCGCTGTCGGCAGGTATGGAAAGCGAGATCGCCATTGCGGTGGATCAGCTGTTCCCTCCCGAGGTGCTGGCACGTGCGTTGGAAGCCTTCTCTAGCGCCTATCCCCAAGTGCGCGTCCAGCTGCACGAGACGACACTTGCCGGCGGTCGCGAGTTGTTCGACAACAAGCAGGCAGATCTGTTGATCAGCGGGCTGACATTGGATGGCTATCTCGGGGTTTCTTTGCTGCGCGAAACCTTCATGGCGGTGGCAGCGCCTGGACATCCATTGCATGCCCTGGGGCGACCGCTTGATCTACGCGATCTCGTTCAGCATCGTCAGCTGGTGGTTCGTGACAGCAGTCGTTCGACCGGCATGGATGCCGGGTGGTTGAAGGCCGAGGCACGTTGGACGGTCAGTCATCTGGCAACATCTGTGGATCTCGTCGAACGCGGGCTGGGCTTTGCCTGGCTTCCTCGCGCGCGCATGAGCGATGCCCTGGCTCAGGGGCGGTTGTTGCCGTTGCCGCTGGTCAATGGCAGCGAACGCGAAGTGCTGCTGATGCTTTATTTGCCGGACGATGATCGTGCCGGTCCCGCCGTCAGGGCGATGAAGGAGGAGCTACACGCTGCCGTCGGGCTGGAAACGATCGAAAATCACGCCTGAGTGGCATGGACGTTCGAGAAAGTCGATCGTTTGGCGGCAGCGAATTCGCTTGCGATGTGACGCTGGGCTCTTAATCTGGTGGGATTGCAACTATCGCCAAAGGAGCACTCGAGATGGGATTACTGGTCAATGGCAACTGGCAGGATCGCTGGTATGACACCGATAGCACCGGCGGTGAATTCAAACGCGAAAACTCTCACCTGCGTGATTGGGTCGTAGCGCCTGATTCCGCGCTCGAGGGGCCCCAGGGTCAATCAGCCGTGCCAGCCAGCGCAGATCGCTTTCATCTCTACGTATCACTGGCTTGTCCGTGGGCGCATCGCGTGCTGATCATGCGTTCCCTCAAGGGACTCGATTCGCTGGTCGGCATGTCCTATACCAGCCCGCTGATGCTTGAGCACGGCTGGAGCTATCTCCAGGAAGAGGGCTCCAGCGGTGACCTGATCAATGGCGTGCGCTATCACCACCAGCTCTACACCTTGACCGACCCTGACTACACCGGTCGGGTCACTGTGCCGGCGCTGTGGGACAAGCAGGCCGGACGAATCGTCAACAATGAGTCGGCGGAGCTGGTACGCATCTTCAATCGCGCCTTCGACTCCCTGAGCGGCAATGATCTGGACTTCTATCCCGAGGATTTGCGTGGCGAGATCGATGCCGTCAATGCCGAGGTCTACGACAAGGTCAACAATGGCGTTTACAAGACCGGCTTTGCCACACGTCAGGATGTCTATGAGCGTCACTACACAGCGCTCTTCGAGTGCCTCGATGCACTGGAAGAGCGCCTGGCCGATTCACGCTATCTGGTCGGTGAATGGCTGACCGAGGCCGATATTCGCCTATTCACCACACTGGTGCGCTTCGATGTCGTCTACTTCGGGCACTTCAAATGCAATCAGCGGCGCATTGCCGACTATTCCAATCTCTCCCACTATCTGCGCGAACTGTATCAGTGGCCGGGGATTGCCGAGACCTGTGATTTCGAGCACATCAAGACTCACTACTACGCCAGCCAGCAGACCATCAACCCGACGGGGATCGTACCGGTCGGGCCGAGTCTGGAGCTCGATACACCGCATGATCGCGAGCGTCTGCCGGGACAAGGCATTCGTCGCCATGCCTGATGGCAAGTGAGCAGCGCTGTGGTGATCAGGCGCGGGGCTTTGGGCGCCTGATTCTTGCCAGCCAGCGGTCCAGTGCATTGCCGAAGTCGCGCTGCTCACGCTGACCGTAAGCTGACGGCCCGCCGGTATGTTCGCCGCTGGAACGCATGCTCTCCATGAAATCGCGCATCTGTACCTTGGCGCGGATGTTGTTGGTATCCAGCGCCTCACCGCGAGTGGTCATCACCAGTGCGCCTTTCTCGATCGCCTCCAGTGCCAATGGCAGATCAGAGGTGATCACCATGTCGCCAGGGTGGGCGCGCTCGACGATCAACTGGTCGGCGGCATCTGCTCCGGCAGGCACCGAAATCGCCTTGACGTGCACGGAGCGCGGCAGGGGGACCTGATGATTGGCGACGAACCAGGTCGGGGTCGCGGTGCGTTCCGCGGCACGCACCAGGATATCGCGTGCGGCACGCGGGCAGGAATCAGCATCTACCCACAGTGTCGTCGCGTGGACACCGGTCGCCGACGGCACGTCAGAAGCTGATCTGTCAGGTGAGGGTGTTGCGTCGGAATGAGGTGTGTCTGTCATGCAGATGGCTCCCTGTAAGTCATGGTGGCCTGCGACCAAGGTCAAAAGAAAAGATGCAGAATGCGCGAGGGGCTGCTAGAATGCCAGTTCCTCGCATGTAGTGACCCACCATCCTGAGTAGCCGAACCCGATTCGATCGCCTTTCATCTATGGCCATCAGCCGGTGTTTCGTGCCTCCCGGACCGCGTGGCGTAGCTTGCCCGAGCCATCCGTGACCCCTCGATTGTTCGATGTCCGGCCGCCACGATGCAAGACCCGTCCCTGTCCACAGTGTGCATGATGGAGCGTCCCGAGACTCTGGATATAGAAGAGCCTCTGGTTGCTGTACGGTCGCCGCAGCGTTGTGCCTGAAAGCGGAATTGCGTCTGCCTTCAGTGCAACCCGGGCCCGTCCATGCCAAGACGTCCAAGTACGTATTCGTACGTTTTTTCTGATGATGCCAGTGCCTTGTGCCTGACGGCATCGCCAGACGGAGCCCTTACGCTTCGTGTCGGTTCAAGCCGACCCATTCTTCAGCCGCAAGCTTTACTTGTGGCCATTTAGGTGTGAGATATACATGACCACGACTCCCGTCGTCGATCGCTTCAGCGATCTTGCCCTGCTGCCTGCCGTCCTGACCTCCCTCGAGAAGCTGGGCTACGAAACTCCGTCCCCCATTCAGGCTCAGACCATCCCGAGTCTGCTGGAAGGGCGTGACATGATCGGCCAGGCGCAGACCGGTACCGGCAAGACCGCTGCCTTTGCTTTGCCACTGTTGACCCGTCTTGATCTTGACCGCCGTGAGCCGCAGGTTCTCGTGCTGGCTCCGACCCGCGAGTTGGCTCAGCAGGTCGCTGTCAACTTTACTCGTTACGGTCAGTTCATGCGTGGCCTGGAAGTGGCGACTCTTTGTGGCGGTCAGGATTACCGCGAACAGATGCGTAGCCTGAAGAGCGGCGCTCACGTCGTCGTCGGTACCCCGGGTCGTGTCATCGATCACCTGGATCGCAAGAGCCTCAACCTCAACGGCTTGAAAGCACTCGTGCTTGATGAAGCTGATGAGATGCTGCGCATGGGCTTCATCGATGACGTCAAGCGCGTCGTTGCTGATACCCCGAAGGAAGCGCAGCGCGTCTTCTTCTCTGCAACTCTGCCGACCGAAATCGAGCGTATCGTCAACCGTTACCTCGTTGACCCGATCAAGGTTGCCATCAAGTCTGAATCTGGCATGGCATCTACCATCGAACAGATGATGGTACGTGTTGAAGGCGGCGCGAAGCTGGAAGCCCTGTCTCGTCTGCTGGAAGTCGAAACTGTCGATGCCGCTATCGTCTTCGTGCGTACTCGTGCTGCCTGTACCACTGTCGTTGAACAGCTGATTGCACGCGGTATCTCCGCGGCTGCACTGTCTGGTGATCTGGATCAGTCTCTGCGTGAGCGTACCGTGACACGCCTCAAGCGTGGCAAGGTCGATGTATTGGTCGCTACCGATGTTGCGGCTCGTGGTCTGGATGTGGCGCGTATCACCCACGTCTTCAACTACGATCTGCCGGGTGACAGCGAATCCTTCGTACACCGTACTGGCCGTACCGGTCGTGCTGGTCGTGAAGGTCGCGCCATTACCTTCGTCAGCGGTCGTGAAATGCGCAAGGTTCGTTGGATCGAACAGGCCTTGGGCCAGCGCATCACCGAACGCCAGCTTCCGAGCGAAGAAGAAATCCGCGGTCATCGTGACGCTGCTTTCCGTTCACGCGTTGTCGAAGCACTGGGTAGCAGCTCCAACGGCCATCGCGCCTTGGTGCAGAGCCTGGTCGACGAAGGTCACGATCCGGTCGAACTGGCTGCTGTCTTCGTCAAGATGGCACGTGCCGAAGAAACGCCTATCCAGTCTCTGCCGAAGCCGGGCGCACGTCGTCCTGAGCAGCGCAATGAGCGTCCGGAACGTGGCGGTGAGCGTGCGGAACGTGGCGAGCGTCGTCCTTCTTCTGCTCCGGTCGCCCGTGAAGGCATGAAGCTCTATCGCGTGGCTGTTGGTCACCGTGATGGCGTCAAGCCGGGCCAGCTGGTTGGCGCACTTGCCAACGAAGGTGGCATCGAAGGTGCTCGCATCGGTCGTATCGATATTCGCAACACGCACAGTGTCGTGGAACTGCCGAGTGGCCTGCCGACTAGCGTTGTGTCCAAGATGGCGCGTGCTCGCGTCGCTGGCCGCCCGCTGGAACTGGCTGAAGATGGTGCTGCCGCCAGTGGCAGTGCACGTCCGCAGCGCCGTGAAGGTGGCGACGACCGTCGTCGTGCCTGATAAGGCATGAGCCTGTCGCTCACGGAGTGATAGTGCTGATAGAACCGGTACCTCGAAAAGAGGTGCCGGTTTTTTTGTGCCTGAACGACAGGGTAGGTCAGACTGGTATCCTGTCGTCATGGCGGGCTGGCCGCTTTGGTGATGCCACGTCTGAATCATGCCATTCCCCATCTTCACGAGGATTTTTACATGACGCTCGCACTTGACGGTCACTCACCCCGTTGGCAGGTATCGACTGCTGGTCGCCTATTACTGTGCGCGATGCTGGCAACTCCCCTGTTATTGATCGGGACACCGGTCAACGCGCAAGGAGTGGCAAGCAGCGCCACGCCAGAAATCACGATTTCGCTGATTTCACTGGAGTCATTGCGTCTGGCGCCGGTGGTGATGCCGGATGGTAGCCCGCTAGGTCAGGTCGAGGACGTATTGAGCGACACGCATGGCCAGATTCATCGTTTACTGGTACATCCTGAAGGCAAGGATATGGCTGCCAGCATCGATTTCTCGCGCTTTACGCGTGAGGCCGTCAGTGATCCGACTCAAGCACAGTCACCGGGTGACATCCGCTATCGTCTGGTGTTGGATATGACGCCTGAGCAGTTGGAAATGCGCGCTGATCAGCCACTCTCGAGTCGTCTGTCACGTCAGTTGGAGCGCAGCATGGGAGACGTCGAGAGCGGGCTGGATCGCTTCCGCAACCAGGCCGCCGGGGTGTTGCGCTCGCTTGGTAAACAGCTGGAAGGTGAGTCTGATGAACAGGGTGAATGATGACCGTACTGCATGACTGGAATATCACTTCTGAGGCTGCCGTAGCACTGCAGCGTAGACTGGCCACTCAGCTGAAGCTGGTGTCCCTCTGGACGTCGCCCTACCAGTGGCCCACCACCATTACGGGTGTTGATATCGGCTTTGAGGAAGGTGGCGAGATGACGCGTGCAGCGGTCGTGACACTGGATTTGGCGACGCTTGAACCACTCGAGCAGCGGGTCATACGCCAGCCGACACGCATGGCCTATATCCCCGGGTTGTTGTCCTTTCGGGAGCTGCCAGCAGCCATCGCAGCGCTGGAATTGCTGGAGCAGCCGCCCGAATGTCTGATGGTGGATGGTCATGGCATTGCTCACCCACGTCGTCTGGGGGTGGCCGCTCATCTCGGTCTGTGGTGTGACTTGCCTGCACTTGGCGTCGCCAAGAAGCGTCTGTGTGGCAAGCATGATGAGCCAGGAGAGGAGCGTGGTGACTGGGCGGTATTGAGGGATCGCGTGCGTGAGCCGGATGCTGAACTGGGTGTGATCGAAGACTCGAGTCTGCCCAGGCGCGATCAGCGCAGCCGGCTGGGTGCCGTGCTGCGCTCCCGCATCAGCGTCAAACCGATATTCGTCTCACCGGGCCATCACATGGATCTGACCACCGCGCTAGCACTCACCCGACATTGCCTGGGCAAGACCAAGCTGCCCGAGCCGACGCGATTGGCCGATCAGCTAGCGAGTCGACGTCTCAAGCAGCTGCGTGAGCCCTAGACGCTGTCAGCTCTCGATCTCCAGTCGACTCTGGCCATTGCCGGCCGGCTTGACGGCGATGCGCACGGGAATGCGTTCATGCATCTCGGCGACATGCGAGATGACACCAACACGGCGACCACTGGCCTGCAGGCCATCCAGTGCTTCCATCGCCAGCGCCAGCGAATCTGGGTCGAGGCTGCCGAAGCCCTCGTCGATGAACAGCGATTCGATCTTCAGCTCGCCAGATGCCATGCCTGCTAGCCCCAATGCCAAGGCCAGTGAGACGAGGAAGGTCTCGCCGCCGGACAGCGAGTGCACGCTGCGCAGCTCATCCCCCATCTCGGTATCTACCACTACCAGCCCGAGCGGACTGGCACCGCGTGCCAGACGATAGCGGCGTGCCAGATTGACCAGATGCAGGTTGGCGTGTTCGATCAGGCGCTCCAGATTGAAGGCTTGGGCGATACCACGGAATTTGGCGCCACTGGCACTGCCAATCAACTCTGACAGTGCACCCCAGCGTTCATGTTGCGCGCGGGCGGCCTCGAGAGAGTCACGTAATGCATCGCTTCCCGTGCGGCGCTGGTCGTCATTGAGTACCGCAGCCTGAGCCGCTTGATACATCTCGCGTATACGAGCAAGTGGTGTCTTCAGCGCGTCGCTCAGGCTGACCAGCATCGCAGCAAGCTCGCTCAGGCTGTCGTGATGATCGCTGCAGTGAGCATTCTGATGATCTACAAGCTCATGCGTGGAAGCTCCCTCCTTGTCGGATATCGCCGCTGACTGAGAGCCTGATGTCAGCGCCAGTCTCAGCGTCAATGTCAGTGCCTGCTCGGCCTGTGTGCGAATGGCAACATCGCTGCTGGCCACCTCTTCACCCACCACGATTTCAGTCTCTTCCTTCACCGGCATTGCCAGGCGCTCGAGTACTGCTTGCCATGCGGGTGTCTGTGCGGCTTGCCAGTGGTGCTGATGACGAGCGTGGCGCTCCTCGCACAAGGTGTCCGCACGAGCGACACGCTCATGGACACTTCGCAGCTGGTGTCGCAGTGCCTGCAGATCATGATCCTCGACGGCCAGCAGGGCATTGATGCGAACATCATCCAGTGTCGGATTCGCTGCCTGCCAGTGCGCACGCTCTGCCGTGAGAGCGGCTTGCTCCTCGCTCAACTCAGTCTGGCGTTGCGCCAGATGGGCCTGTTGCTGTGTCAGTTGCTGATGCTGGTCGTTGAGTTCCTGCAGTGTTTGGCGCGCCGTGTCCTGAGCATTGCGAGTATTGGCCGTATGTTGCTCGATCCATGCTGACCAGTCACTCACGCTTGCATGCTGTCGCCTGGAGTCTGCGTTCAGCTGCTGGGCCAGCGTGTTGCTCAGCTGGTCGATTTCCTTCGATAGCGCTGCGAGCTGCGTCTCATGCTGCTGAATCTGCGTTTCGCCATGCTGACACTGCGTCACCAGCGTCGCATGTTGCGTTGTCAATGCCTGCTGTTGCTCGTGCAATGGTGTCAGCTGGCGCAGAGTCGCGACTAGCTGGGTCTGGCGGGCTTCCAGGGCTTCAAGACGTTGCTCGACTACTGTCAGGGCATCAGCTGCTGGCAGCTGCGTCAGCGTCTCGGTCAACGCTTGCTGGGCCAACGCGGGGGCGCTGTTTGCCTGAGCGATATTCGCTTGGGTCTGCTGTGCCTGTTGCTGCAAGGCGCACAGCTCCGATTGCAGCTGTGTCTGTTCCTGGCCTTGATAGCCAAGCTGCTGTTCGAGACGAGTATGCTCATGATTGGCAGCATCCACGGCTTGCTGGGTGGAGGCTGTCGCCTGGCGGCGTAGCTCAAGACGCTCATCTGCCTGTTGCTCCAGCTGCGCGATCAACGCCTCAGCCGGTGCTGCCTTGCCAGCGGCGGGGTGATCATGACCACCACATACCGGGCATTCTTCTCCAGTTATCAGCCCACGGCGCAGTGCCATCACGTTGTCACTGCGTGCCAGTCGCTCACGTTCTTGCTGGCGACGCTCGGCCTCTTCTTCGTTCAGCGCCTGCTCGCGCGCCTGTTGTGCGCGCTGCTTCTGGCTTGTGACATCGTTCAGTGCTTGCTGCTGTCGTGGTAGCAGCTGTTCAAGCTCGACCAGACGCTTGTGGACCTCATCGTGACGCGCCAGATAGCTAATCTGCTCGCGTAACAAGGGGTTCAGCTGGAGGAGCGCATCGCGCTGACGTTGTAGATGATCGCGATAGCTTTCTGCATCCTCAAGCGGTTGACCTGACTCGT
Organism: Cobetia sp. L2A1; assembly: GCF_009796845.1. NCBI lineage: Bacteria > Pseudomonadati > Pseudomonadota > Gammaproteobacteria > Oceanospirillales > Halomonadaceae > Cobetia > Cobetia sp. L2A1. Next base: position 527,477 of record NZ_CP047025.1, read on the forward strand.
CGACCAGCGCCGCCTGCAGCTGCTGGAGTTGCTGATCGAGTTGCTGGCGCTGTCGATTCTGTGCCTCTAGGTCATGCTGATGTCGGTTCAGCATTTCACGGAATTGCCCAAGCTCGCTCAGCTTACTGGCATGTGCTTCGCGCTGCTGCTCCAGTCGTGAGGCTACGCGTTGCGCTTCGTCGCGTTGTGGCAATTGCTCGGTGCGCCAGCTCTCGCAGCGTGCCATCTGTTCATCGGCGGTCTTCTTGTCGGCATGGGCCTGCTCACGCTGTGGTGTCAGGAGACTGAGTTGCTGTTGAACCTGCGTCAGCTGCGTAGCCAGTTGTGTGCGCTGAGGTCCAATCGTCCTGAGGCGCAGGAGAGCAGGGCGAACCGGTGCGATGGCTTCCAGTGCACTGAGTTGCTCGCGCTCACTGGCCAGTGCATCACTGGCTGTGTGGGCATCGCGTTGTCCCTGCTGGGCTTGGCTCAATGACTGCTTGAGTGCCAGGGCCGTGGTAGTCCACTGATGGTATGCCGTCAGCGCATCGTGCTGCTCGCTGAGCCGTGACAGGGCAGACTGGCGCTGACTGACCTCATCCTCGAGGGCTGCGCGTGCTTCCGGGCTTGCCGGAAGCTGCCCCTCCAGCGTGCGCTCGATCTCGTTGACTGCCTCGCGCGCACGGCGTTCGCGCTCGTAGGCTGCCTTGGATATCTCGGAATAGTGCCCGGTATCGGTGAGCTTCTCGAGCAGCTCCGAGCGTTCGTTATCATTGGCGCGCAGAAAGGCGCTGAATTCGCTCTGGGCCAGCAATACTGCGCGCGTGAACTGATCGAAGTTGAGGCCGAGCTTGTCGATGATCAGCGCTTTCGCATCATTGCTGGTGGTATTGAGGGTCTGTGCTGACGACTCATCACCGGACGCAGGTAACAACTGCAGATGTTGCCTGGCCTGTTGTAAACGGCCACCGGGCTTGCCGCGCGCACGGCTTACGCTCCAGCCGGCGCGGTAACGCAGCCCATCACGACCAAGGAAGTCCACCTCGGCCATGCCTTCGCCACAACCACGACGCAACAGACTGCGTGGGTCCTTGAGGGTCAGGCTCTGGTCACTGACATCATCCAGCTGGCCGCCACTCGGCGATAGACGTAGACGTGGGGTGGTGCCGTAAAGCGCGAGGCATAGAGCGTCGAGCAATGTGCTCTTGCCGGCGCCCGTCGGGCCGGTGATGGCGAACAGGCCGGCATCTGCCAGCGGTGCTTGCTCGAAGTCGATCTCATGCCTACCGGCCAGTGAGGCCAGGTTTTCAAGACGCAATGCGAGAATCTTCATGCCTTGTCTCCTGACGGGCGAGGGCCATTGGCCAGCGATGTGCCTTTCATTGGCTCACCTTCGAGGCGTGCCTCACGCGCGGCCTCGACTTCCTCGAGCAGCTGGGCAAAGTCCTCGATCAGCGTCGCATCAGGTGGGCTGTCATAGGTCGCGCGGTAGTGGCGATCCAACAGTCCCAGCGGGCCAAGTTCATCGAGCTTCACGTTGTCTGGTTGGCGATTCTGCGCACTCGGTCGAGGATAGCGAGTGACCAGCTTGATCAACCGCAGGGGCGCTCCTTCGAGCAGTTCCTCGATGCGCGCGCGCAGGTCTATCACCGGAGCCTCAAGTTCCACGGTCACCTCAAGCCACGGCCAACGTGCCTGTTCGAGATGCTTGTCAGCGTTGGCTGCTGCCTGAGTGAGCTGCGCGGTGATCGCGGCGAGTGGTGCCGGCCCGAGACGTAAAAGCTCGACATGACAAGGCACGCGATGCTCGTACACCTCCTCGAGCTGCTCACCCTCGAGCATCACCTCCAGCACGCGATGCCCGTAATCGACCTCAGAGAAATCCATCGCCAGCGGCGTGCCGCAATAGCGGATGCGCTCCTCACCGCCAACCCGCTGCGGACGATGCAGATGACCGAGTGCCACATAAGCGATATCAGTGGGGAACAGGCTCGTCGGTAACGCCTCTTCGCCGCCCATCAGAATTGGACGCTCGCTGTTCTCTGACACTTCGCCATCGCGCATGTGTGCATGGCCCATGGCGATCAATGCCTCGCCAGGCTGTCGCTCTGATCGGGCGGCGCGTACCAGCGCTTCGTGCACGTGTGCCACGCCATCACGATAGGCTTCGCTACGTGTGCGCTCTGCCTTGTTTTCGTCTTCATCGTGACGCGCAGCGCTCAAGCCGGTGACTTCGGCAGGACGCAGGAAGGGCACCGCCAAACATAGGGCACGGCGGGTACCGTCACGATCGTGTAGCGGCACCAGCAGATGTTGGCTATCGAGAGAGTGAGCCTCTCCACCGTGTGCAGATTCATCTACCCAGCGTACGCGGCCCAGTGCATGGGTCTTGAGGCGTGCGAGCAGGGCAGCTGGCAGTTCGATGCGCGAGCCGGAGTCATGATTGCCGGCAATCATCACGATCTCGAGGGCGGCATCCTGCTCATGGGCCCGCACGATGAAGTCGTACAGCAGCTCCTGGGCGGCAAGGCTCGGATTGACCACATCGAAGAGATCACCCGCGATCAGCAATGCATCCGGCACGAGGCTTGCCAGCTGTCCGAGTAGCCAATCGAGAAAGGCGGCGTGTTCGCCATGACGGCTCTGGCCATGAAAGCTCTGACCGAGATGCCAGTCGGAGGTATGCAGAAAGCGGAATCTCACGACGCTGTCCTTATGTAGATAGCTTTGGAACAAGGCGAAATGTCATCAGTGTACGGATTGCATCGGTGAGGACGAAGCGCTGTCACGCTGAACGTGATTCATGCGGTGCGCATTTTCAGGTAGATGACACAGGACAATCTTTATCGACCTTGATCACGGGCAAAGTCGACAAAAGTCGCTACGCTGAAAGTCGAGGCCTGCGTAATTTGCCGCCAGTACTGATGTATTGGCATTACGTGTTGTCGTCATCACGGGTGCACAGGCAGGTGCATTGGCACGGGGCTTCAAGAGCAACACTCCATCGCGTTTCATCAACAATCAGGCTGGCAGCAGAGGATGCGCTGTTCACGGCCCAGAGATGACAGGAAGGATTCGCAATGCGCCAAGGTCTTTTTGCCTCACCCCGCCCCGACAATCTCGGTTTGCATGATGGTCTGCTGGCCCCCGCTCCCAGCACACCCAATGGCGTCAGCTCTCAAGCTACTGACAGCAAACACTTCATCGCTCCGCTTGCCATGCCGTCAGACTGCTGTGTCAGTGCCATAGAGAAGCTGCACGGCATCATCGAATCCATCGGAAATGTCGAGGTCATCAGTGTAGATGACGGCTATCTGCACGCCGAATTTCATACCCCATTGCTAGGCTTTGTCGATGATGTGGAAATTGTCTGTAACGAGCAGGAAGGTGTCTGCCACGTGCGCAGTGTCTCGCGCATGGGCCACTCTGACCTGGGCAAGAATCGTCAGCGCGTCGAAGACATTCGTCAGCGCCTTGAAGGGTGGGGTTACTGTTGCTGAGAGAAGCGCTGCGTAGCAGGTTTGGCCGAGCTTGAGTCGACTGAATGGATGTTGGATTCACACTGGCTTCCAAGCCCTGAAGACTTCACCGGTCTTCGGGGCTTTTCGTTTCTTGCGGGCCTCGTCCTATGTGATGCTGCGCAGAGAGCCTTGGGAAAAACCAGAAAATGGCCGTAAAAGAGCATGAAATTGCGTGTCGAGCGCTACCCAGCCCATACTGGCTTTGGTACTCTGTTCACGTTACATGAAACGCATGGTTTCACTGTTTATTATTGCGTAAAGCGCAATGCAGTGATGCGCCATGCGCAGGCAAGATTCCGCAACATCGTCGTCATACGGGGCAATCCCGACGTATCCAGCTGCCACTCTGCTTGAGATCCGCTTACAACAATCGCCACGACGCGTGAATCCCCTCAAATACCATCGCTGGACACCAGCCTCCGCCAAACAGAGATCCATGAACGATTCCGCATCTGCAGCGACCTCTGCGTCGGCTGCCACTGCTAACGCAGCCCCTGAAAACACGCTCAAGCGTGGCGATATCAAGGTACTCGGCCTGTCCGCCCTCGGCGGCGCGCTTGAGTTCTATGATTTCGTCATCTTCGTCTTCTTTGCCAGTGTCATCGGCCAGCTATTCTTCCCACCCGACATTCCTGAATGGCTACGTCAGGTGCAGACCTATGGCATCTTTGCTGCGGGTTATCTGGCGCGTCCGCTGGGCGGCATCATCATGGCGCACTTCGGCGACACCCTGGGTCGCAAAAAGATGTTCACTCTATCCATCTTCCTGATGTCCCTGCCGACACTGCTGATGGGGCTGCTGCCGACCTATGCCGTGATTGGCCTTTGGGCGCCGCTGCTGCTGGTTATCCTGCGTATCTTCCAGGGCGCTGCAGTGGGTGGTGAAGTGCCGGGTGCCTGGGTCTTCGTCAGCGAGCATGTCGCACCGCGTCACAACGGCTTGGCCTGTGGCACGCTATCGATGGGACTGGTGGGCGGCATATTGCTTGGCTCCTTGATGTCGAGCGCCATCAATCATGCCTACACCATTGAAGAAATCAGCGACTTTGGCTGGCGGATTCCGTTCATCGTCGGGGGTGTGCTTGGGTTGGTATCTGTCTATCTGCGTCGCTGGCTGCACGAGACTCCGGTCTTCGCCGAGATGCAGCAGAAGAAGACGCTGGCAGCGGAGTTGCCGCTGAAGATGGTGCTACGTGAGCAGCGTTCGGCGATCGCCGTCGCAATGGCGGCCACCTGGGTGCTGACCGCTGCCATTGTCGTGGTCATTTTGATGACGCCAAATCTGATCAGCGAGCTGGAGGGGCTGAGCCGTGCAGCAGTGGCCTCTGCCAATAGCCTGGCGATCGTGGCTGTCTGCATCGGCTGTATCGTCTCTGGCTATATGGTTGATCGCATCGGGGCCGGCGTGACAATGGCGCTGTGGAGTGGGCTGCTCGGCGTGACCTACTGGGTATTCCTGACCACCATGCACAGCGACCCGAGTCTGCTGATTCCGCTCTACTGCCTGACCGGCTTCAGCGTAGGTATCGTCGGTGCAGTGCCTAGCGTCGCGATTCGTGGTTTCCCGCCGGTGGTGCGCTTCACCGGCCTGTCGTTCTCCTACAATGTTGCCTACGCCATCTTCGGCGGCTTCACCCCTATCATGGTGGCGGCAATGATGAAGAGCTCACCGATGTCGCCAGTCTGGTATGTAGGGGCATTGTCGGTGATGGGTGTCATGCTGGGACTGTGGCTGGCGATCAGTCCGCGTGGACGTGAACTGATGAGCCTGTCTCGCTAAGCGGTTTGCTCGGATTGGCTGTTCATATCCAACGGCCATCTGCCTGAAAACGCGCATCACCTTCACGGGTGGTGCGCGTTTTCGTTTGGGGTGGTGGGCGGGCGACGCTAGGATAGGCATGGCTAGACTCGAAAGGTTTGCCCGCGGCCACGATGGCCCGATTGTCTCCGTCAGCAGGATGCCCGCATGTTTACCGTTCTCCACGCCAATCACCTTGAAGACCTGCGCGATCTGGCGCTCAAGGTCATCAAGGCCGCTCCTCAGCCACCGCTGGTGCCGGAAACCTTTCTGGTCCAGTCCAACGGCATGGCCCAGTGGCTCAGATTATCGCTGGCCGAGGCCGATGGCATCGCAGCCTCAGTGGATTTTCCACTGCCGTCGAGTTTTGTCTGGCGTGCCTACCGCGGCGTGCTCGGGGATGATATTCCGGAGCTATCGCCTTTCGATAAGGGGCCATTGGCCTGGCGGTTACTGAGGTTATTGCCCGGGTTGCTGGCGGATGAGGCGCAGGCGGAATGCTATGCACCGCTCAGAGACTATCTATGTCGTGATGAGCGCGGCCAGTTGATCATCGCGACAGGCGAGGACATGTTGCCGACCCTGCCGGAAGGTGCGGAGGCGGAACGCCAGCAATGGCAGCTGGCGTGTCAGCTTGCAGATCTCTTCGATCAATACCTCAACTATCGCCCTGAATGGGTGCGTAGTTGGGAGAGCGGGCTGGAAGACGACGGCTTCCGTGATGCCTTTGCTCGGCAGCAGATTGCCGGTGAGCTGCCCGCCAATCTGCTGCCAGATAATCTACCGGCGAGTCAGCACTGGCAGCCGGCACTGTGGCGAGCGGTACTTGCCGATGCGCCAGCCAGCAGTCGCCAGCATCACCGTGCCTCCTTGCATGGCCGCTTTGTCGAGGTCGCTCGGGCGTTGGAAACATTGCCTTCGACGCGTCGTCATCCACTACCGCCCCGGCTATTCGTGTTCGGTATCTCTGCACTGCCGGGCCAGACGCTGGATGCACTGCATTCCCTGTCCGGGGTGATGGACATCTACCTGATGATCACCAATCCCTGTCGGCATTATTGGGGCGATATCATCTCTGATCGTGAAGCCGTGCGGCGTAGTCTGCGGGCTGACGCCGAGCGAGTGGCTCAGCAGCGTGCGCGTCATTCCGAGGCACCGGCGCTGATAGGCCTGGCTGAAGAAGAGCTTCACCTAAAGGCCAATCCTTTATTGGCAGGGCTTGGCGCACAGGGCCGCGACTTCATCGTCAGCCTGTACGAATTCGAAAGTGCGTTGTCGGGACGCGATAGCGGCTTCGATCTCGAGCTGGATGTTTTCGTGCCGCGTATCAGCGAGGACATGCCGCCAGAGCAGGCGCCGTTGCTGCACCAGATTCAGGACGAGATTCTCGAGCTGGTGCATCCCGGTGAACGGGCGCTGGCGGAGGGCGGGTCGCGCCTGCTCGACAGTGATGATGACTCCATCAGTCTGGTCAGCGCTCACTCGGCGCTCCGCGAGGTCGAGATTCTGCATGACCGCCTGCTGGCGGCCTTTGAGCGAGCGCGTGAGGCACAGCAGCGTGGAGAGGGTGAGCTATTGCGCCCACGTGACATCCTGGTGATGGTGCCGGATATCGATAAGTACGCACCCTATATCGAGGCGGTATTCGGCCAGCTGGCACCGGGCAATCCGCGTCATATACCCTTCACGATTGCCGACCGCGTCGCCAGTCAGGCCAATCCGTTACTCGGTTTGGTATTGATGCTGTTGGAGCTACCCGAGCGCCGTCTTGGTGTCAGTGAGGTGTTGGATGCTCTCGATGTCGCTGCCTTCCGTCGCCGTTTTGACATCGAAGAAGGCGAGCTTGAGCGTCTGCGTCGTTGGCTGGCGGACAGTGGTGTGCGCTGGGGGCTTTCCGGTGAGCACCGTGAGCGTCTCGGCTTCATGCCTCTGGATGAGAATAGTTGGCGCTTCGGCTTGGAGCGCATGCTGCTGGGCTATGCCACCGGTAGCGTGGCAGGTGCGGGGCAGGAGGGTCGTTTCCTGCAGGACGAGCATCACGATGGCGCGCTGATGGATATGCAGGGATTGAGCTTCGATGGCGTGGTGCCTTTCGATGAAGTGGCGGGGCTTGAGGCCGAACTGGCCGGGAAACTGGCTGAACTGGTTGAGCGTCTGGACAGCTGGCGTCAGCTGCTTGATACCACGCGTACGCCGTCGGATTGGGCCACCACGCTTCAGCAGTTATGGGACGAGAGTCTGAGCGCTGACAGCGCCGAAGAGTTCGATATTCTTGCGCGCTTGCAGGCCGCGTTGTCTCGCCTCGACAAGGGATGGCAGCAAGCCGGATACGATGCACCGCTTTCGCTCAAGGTCGTGCGTGAGGCGCTGCGCGGTGAGTTGGATAACGGCGGTCTGGCGCAGCGATTCCTGGCGGGGCGCGTCAACTTTGCCACCTTGATGCCGATGCGCGCGATCCCCTTCCGCGAAGTACATCTGTTGGGCATGAACGATGGCGACTATCCGCGCGTGCGCATGCCGCAGGACTTCGACCTGATGGCCAGCCGCCCGCAGCCGGGTGATCGCTCGCGGCGTGATGATGACCGTTATCTGTTCCTCGAGGCACTGCTATCAGCGCGTGATCGGTTGTCGGTGTCGTGGGTCGGACGTGACCAGCGCGACAATGGCGAACGTCCACCTTCAGTGCTGGTCGGTGAACTGCTCGACTATATCGAGCTGGGCTGGACGCCGGAGAATGCCACTCAGGATATCTCGCGTGAAGAAGCGCTGCGTCTGCGCCTGATTACCGAGCACCCACTGCAGCCCTTCTCGCGACGCTATTTTTTCAACACCACTGACAGCGCAGCCAGCCAGAGTCACGGCGGTGCAGGCGCGGCTAGCTTATCTACCTATGAATCCAGCTGGGCGAGTCTGCATGCCGCGTCGACTCCAGCGTCGTCAGAGGCATCAGCTGCATCAGCGACAGGTACGCCATCCGAGGCGGTATCTGCAGTCCCATCGGCCTTGGCCCAGCTTGCTGAACAGGCGGCTGATCAACATGTGAAACTCGGCGCTGATGCACTGACGCGCTTTTTGCGTCGTCCCTGGCAGTTGGGGCTTGATCGTCTTGGTGTGCGCTTTCGCGATGCCGAAGTACCGGACGAAGATAACGAACCCTTCAGCCCTGATGGTCTGGAAAACTTCACTCTGACGCGTGAGCTACTTGACGCAGCGCTCGCCGGTCAATCATTGCCGCTGGCCGCTGAGCGGTTGCGTCGAGCGGGCCGCCTCCCGGCGCTGGGCTTTGCGGATGCACTGATCGAACCGCGCCTCAAGCGACTGGAGCAGCAACTGGCCAGCTGGCGGGATCAGCTTGGTGATGCCACCTCGCTGCCACCGCGTACGCTCGAGGTGCCGCTGGTGATTCACGATGCTGCCGGCGAGGGCCAGCGCGTGACACTGACGACTCGTCTCACGAGTCGCTATCAGATGGCAGACGATGGCGAGGGCGAAAGCCGCCTGCTGGCAACCTTGGAGGCCACGCACTTTGGCACGCTAAAAGAAGGCTCCAAGGGACGTTACAAGCGTCTGGGCAAGCCGCATCGTCTGCTCTCCGGCTATCTCGATTGGCTGATGGCCAATGCGCGTCCCGGTCTCGGTGATACGGTGGACAAGGGCACTGCGCCACGCAATGGCGGCTATCAATGGCTGGCGCTCTTCGAGGACCGCTGGCTGTTGTTCCCCACGTTACGTATCGAGCAGGCAGAAGACGCATTGCGCCATCTGGTTGGTGGCTATGCCCAGGGCTGGCAGGCCCCTCTGGCCGCTGCACTGGAACTGGCCGTGACCGCATGGCAGGTATTGGACGGCGATGATCGTAGCGCAATATTAGCCAGTCTTCAGGCGGGTACTGGCCTTGATGAAGCGGTAACGCGTCTCGAGAAGCCATGGCTCGACAACACGCTATGGCGTGCAATGGAGACACGTTTCATGGAAGACATCTTCAAAGGGCCGCCGGCGCTGCGCCGTCAGGAAGGTGCGCTGGGAGAACTCTGGCCAGTCTTCAGCGACTTCGCGACTGACGATGGGCTGGCCCGGAGCCTGCGCCTTTACCAGCCACTGATCGAGGCCATGCTCTCGGCACGTCAAGGTGTGCTCGGTGAACGCGCGGTGGAGCTGTCCGCAGCACAAGGAGAGCAGCCATGAGCGAGTCAAACGTCATGAATGAGTCCTTCGAACGTGATGCCAGTAACGTGGAAGGCATTCAATCCATGCAGGGTCAGTCCCTCGATATTCCCACCTTGCCGCTGGTCGGTCAGCACCTTATCGAGGCCAGTGCCGGCACTGGCAAGACGTTCACGCTTGCCGCGCTCTATGTGCGCTTGGTGCTCGGGCCGTTGCCCGGTCAGGCCGCGGGCATCAGTTATCCTCGTGCGCTGACGCCGCCTGACATCCTGGTGGTCACCTTCACTGAAGCCGCGACCGCTGAGCTACGCGACCGCATTCGTGCGCGGCTAAAGCAAGCCCGTGAAGTGCTGCTGGGCCGAGCGAGCGCTGATCCCATCCTTGCACAGCTACTGGCGCCGCTGACGGATCTTTCTCATGTCAGTGAAGAAGAGGTGCCTCGTCTGCAGGCGGGGGCCGCACGCCGACTCGATCAGGCGGCGCGCCTGATGGATGAGGCTGCCATCTTCACCATTCACGGTTTCTGCCAGCGCATGCTCAGCCGGCATGCCTTCGATGCGGGTGGGCGCTTCGGTGCTGAGCTCCTGCAGGATGGTCAGTCGCTGTTGGCGCGTTGTGTCGAGGACTATTGGCGCTGTGAGTTCTATCCGTTGGCACGTGAGTGGCAGGCATTGATTCGCGGTCGTTGGGCCGGGCCGGAAGCATTGGGCGAGGAAGTACGCGGACTGTTGCGTGATGGAAGTCCACGCCCACTCTATCGGGATGGTGAACGGCTGGAAGCCCCCGAGGCATTGACCGACTTGTTGGGCAGTGCTGAAGAGTGGCGCCAGCAGCAACAGGCGGCACGCCGCGGGGTCGAAGACAGCTTTGATGAGCAGAGTATTCGCGATGTGATGCAGGTGGCCTTTGCGAGCAAGGCGCTCAACGGCAATAGCTACAAGGCCGCAGAGCTTGAAGAGCGCATTGACGCGACCAGCAGCTGGCTGGCCAGTGGTGAGCAGGATTTTCACGCCGATATGCTCGACAGCAAGAAGCTCTGCTGGCTGAGCCAAGCCAAGCTCGAGAAGGCCACCAAGAAGAGCTGCCAGACACCGCGTCACGACTTCTTTGCCGCGCTGGATGTACTGACCGAAGTGCCGGAACCAGACGCCGTGCTGCTGGATCAGGTCGCCGTGCATGCACGTGATCGAGTGGCGGAATCACTGGTGCGCGAGAAACGACGGCTGGGGTTGTGGGAATTCTCGGACCTGCTCAATGATCTCGATCATGCGCTGGACCCCGTGCTCAATGGTGCTGCCAGTCAGCGACTGGCTAGCCAGATTCGCCATGAGCTGCCGGTCGCGCTGATCGACGAATTCCAGGACACCGATCCCGTGCAGTACCGCATTTTCCGGCGCATCTATCCGTTGGCAGGGCATGAGGCCTCTATGGCTGCTGATGATGATGAAGCCCCCAGCACGTTGATGATGATCGGTGATCCCAAACAGGCCATCTATGCCTTTCGTGGTGCCGACATTGATACCTACCTGGCCGCGCGCAGAGTCACGCCCTCGCGCTTCACGCTACCGCGCAACTTTCGTTCCAGTGCGGCAATGGTGGCGGCGGTCAATGGGTTGTTTGCACACCACGATGCCCCTTTCGGCAGCGAGAATATTCCCTTCCAACCGGTAGCGGCGCAAGGCACCAGCACGCGACTGGTGATGCGTCATCCCGATGGGCATGAAGCATCAGCCCGTGCGCTCACGCTATGGTGGGCGCAGGGGGAGCGGCTCAGCGCCGAGGACCACCGCCGCGAGATGAGTCGTGCCTGCCGCGCCCAGATTCAGGCCTTGCTGGAAGGTGCTTCATGTCTTGCACGCGGTGAGCCGGGGTTGGTGTTCATCGACAAGAAAAAGGCAGGCAGCGAAGGAGCGCTAGCGGATAGCGACCCCAGAACTGTCGCTGCCCGTGACATTGCAGTGCTGGTACGTAACGGCCGTGAAGCGACGGCGATTCGTGGCGCCTTGGCTGAAGGCGGTATCCGCAGCGTCTATCTGAGTGAGAAAAGCTCGGTGTTTGATACGCCGGAAGCCTTCGAGTTGCTGCAGTTGTTCGAGGCCGTGTCGCACCCGCGTGATGATCGTCGCCTACGTGCGGCATTGGCGACGCGCCTGCTGGCAGATGACCTGTCACTGGTTGAGCATCTTGCCGTCGATGAATTGGCCTGGGAACGCGAAGTCGAGCGTTTCGATGGCTATCATCGCGACTGGCAGCGGCGCGGGGTGCTGCCGATGTTGCGTGGCGTGATGCGTGATTTTCGAGTCGGCGAGCGACTTGCCGCACGAGCGGGCGGGGAGCGCGCACTGACCGATGTGCTGCATCTGGGCGAGCTGGCGCAGAATGCCGCCCAGCGTCTCGATGGTGAACAGGCGCTGCTGCGCTGGTGGCATCAGGCGCTGGAATCCGGTCACGAGGCGCTCGATAGCGATAGCCTCAGTCAGCGCCTGGAAAGTGACGAAGGACTGGTGCGTGTCGTCACCATCCACAAGTCGAAAGGACTTGAGTATCCGATCGTGATGTTGCCGTTCATGGCCAGTTTCCGTGCGGCCGAACCCGACAAGTCCTTCGGGCTGCTGGCGCTCAAGCAACGCTGGTTAGCGCCGCCTGAAACCCGGGAGGGCGCTGATGGTATCGCTGACGACGAGATGGGTGATGACGCCGCTGACGACAGCATCCTGGTCAAGAAACCATCAGCGGAGGCTGTCGCGGCTGCTGATCAGGCACGCTTGATGGAAGATGTGCGCTTGCTGTATGTCGCACTGACGCGACCCAAGTTTGCCTGCTGGCTGGGGCTGGCCCCTATCGGCAAGGGCGGCTTCAGCAAGCAACTCAGTCTGCCGTCAACGGCAGTGGGGTACCTGCTTGGCCTGAGTGAAACACCGGATGTCGATGCCGGTGGTGTTGAAGCTGCGCTGCGCCGCTGGTGCGATAAACAGCCGGGTGAAGGGCTTGCCCAGCTTGCACCATTACCGCAGCCGCCGGCGCATGTGTATGTGCCGCCCGCAGAGCGCGACCAGCACTTCAAGGGCGCGCGCCACTTCTCGGGCGGCATTGAAGATGACTGGTGGATTGCTTCCTACACTGCGCTGCTGACGGATGCACGTCTGGTGACAGCACCGGTGGCCAGTGACGGCAATACGGACAATACCGACAGTGAGCGAGTCCCCGAAGGGGCGACCGAGCTGGCGCTGGAGGAGGGCGAGCGCGGCCTGACACGGCCAGACCGTGAGGTGGTCGGTCAGTCTGGTCCGCTACTGGCGGGCGGCCTGCCGATGACGGTGGGTGACATCAATCTGCATGACTTTCCACGTGGTCCACGCCCCGGCACCTTCCTGCATGGCCTGTTGGAGGCCGTCGATCTCGATCGCCTCGGTGATGCTGATTACCATGCTGAGCTTGATCATCTCGTGGGATCACGACTGCACTTCGGCGGTTTTGATGCCAGCTGGCAGTCGCGTCTGACCGACTGGCTTGAGCAGGCGCTGACTCGACCGCTGAACGGCTTTGAGGGCGAGCCCATCCATCTCAACCGACTGGAGGCATGGTTACCGGAGCTGGAGTTCTGGCTGCCCGCCGTGCACGCGCGCAGCCTGCCGCTGGATGCGCTGGTCACCGCGATCGAGCCGTTGCCGCGCTCGCGGCCCAAGCTGGCGCCGCGTCGTATGCACGGCATGCTCAAGGGCTTCATCGACCTTACCTTCCAGTCCGGCGGTCGTTGGTATGTGCTGGATTGGAAGTCGAACTATCTGGGCGAGCGCCCGGAAGACTATCTCGGCGAATCGCTGGCACGGGCCATGGTCGAGCATCGCTACGACCTGCAATACGTGCTCTACACCCTGGCGCTGCATCGTCTGCTCAAGGCGCGTCTCGGAGAAGGCTACGACTATGAGCGAGACATGGGCGGCGTACTGTATGTCTTTCTGCGTGGGCTGGATGCCACGCAGGCTGATGACCCTGTGGATGACCCTGTGGATGACGCTGCCAAGGGAAAAGCGACGCCCGGTATCTTTCAGCGCAGGCCATCACAGGCCCTGATTCAAGCGCTGGATACCTGGTTGGCGGGTGATGACACGGCTCTCAATGCACTGCTGCAGGACGTGGCACGTGCGCCACTTTCTCCGCAAGATTCCGAGACTTTTCAGCAGGGAGCATTCGATGTCTGACGCCAATACACCGTTGAGTCCCGAGGGTATCGCGGAGGGCGAGCATGGGCTGCCAGCAGCATCTCGTGCGCCATCCTCTGCTGCTGACAAGCGCACGACCTTGCTCGCCACGCTTGGCTTCTGGGTCGAACTCGGCTGGCTCAGGCGTGTCGATGCTCACCTGGTGCGCTTCATGGCGCGTCATGCGGCCGATGCACCGACCAGCGTGTTACTGGCGGCAGCCATGGCCAGTCATCAGTTGGGTCGTGGGCATGTCTGCCTGTCTCTTTCGCGTGCGCTGGCGGACCCCCGCGCCACCCTGTCACTGCCACCGCTTGAGCAGACCCAGACCCAGATCAACGAGGCGCGCGTCGCACTGCCGGAAGCCTTCCTTGATGGGCTGACCGTCGAGGATTGGGCCTCTGAACTGGCGGTTTCGCCACTGGTGACGCTACTGGCGCAGGCGGATGCGCCGGCAGGTCATCTGCCGCTTCGTCCGCTGGTATTGGTCGGCGAGCGACTCTATCTGCGCCGCTACTGGCAGGCGGAACGTGAGGTGGCGGCAGGCCTGCGTGCGCGTATGGGGGCAGGCGATGAGGGTGAGTCGCGTGTCAGTGATGCACTGGGCGAGCGTCTGCGCGATCTGTTCGCCTCGAATCAGTCTGACCCTCACGGTGAACCTGACTGGCAAAAACTGGCCTGTGCGCTGGCACTTCGTCAGCGGCTGACAGTGATCTCTGGAGGTCCGGGCACTGGCAAGACCACCACCGTGACCCGTCTGCTGGCGTTGTTGCAGGCGCAGGCGCTGGAGGGGAGCGAACAAGGGGATGAGGGCACGTCAGCCGCTGATGACATCGACAGGCGCGCGCTGGATATCCGGCTGGTAGCCCCCACTGGCAAGGCGGCGGCACGGCTATCGGAATCCATTCGAGGCGCGGTCGCCAGGCTTGGGGTGTCGGAGGCAGTGCGCGCCGCCATTCCACGTGAGGCCAGTACTGTGCATCGCCTGTTGGGCGCGCGGCCCGACTCGCGTCACTTCCGCCATCATGCCGGTAATCCACTGGCGCTTGATCTGCTGGTGGTGGATGAGGCCTCGATGGTCGATCTCGACCTGATGGCGGCTCTGCTGGGCGCCTTGCCAGCCCACGCGCGCCTGATTCTGCTCGGGGACAAGGACCAGTTGGCCTCGGTGGAGGCGGGAGCGGTACTCGGGGATCTCTGTGAACACGCCTTGCCGCCGCGCTATTCCCCTGAGCTGTGCGCTGAGCTTTCTCGTCTGACCGGTGAGTCGTTGGAGGGCATGGTAGCGGGCCGGGATATACCGTCAGAGGCCGCGGGTGAGGTGACGTCTGCCCGTCATGGCCGGTTGGGGGATCACGTTGTCGTGTTGCAGAAGAGCTATCGCTTCGCTGCTGACAGTGGCATCGGCGCACTGGCGCGGGCCAGTAATGACGGTGACCGGCAGGCGCTGCGTGCCGCATGGAAAACGGGTTTCAGCGACATCGCCTGGCTGAGCCTCAACGGGCCTGAGGATCGTGCGCTAGAGCAATTGATCGTGAACGGCTATCGCCCTGCGCTGGAAGCGGTGCGCGACAAGCGTCCCGCGCGTGACGTGATCGATCTGCTGTTGGAATTCCAGTTGTTGTGCGCGCTGCGCAAGGGACCGTACGGCGTTGATGGCCTCAATCAGCGCGTAGCGCGTGTACTGATGCAGCGTGGCCTGATTGGCGATGAGCGCGGTTGGTATGCGGGCCGTCCAGTGATGGTGACGAGTAATGATCGTGCGCTGGGACTCTATAACGGCGATGTCGGTATCACGTTGCCCGACCCCGCAGCGGGTGGACGGTTGCGGGTGTTCTTCCCGATCGAGGAAGAGGCTGATGATCTGTTGCCGAGTGGCGCACAAGGCGAAATATCAGCGGTAGATCAGACGGCCTTCCATCGAGGTACGCGCGCCGTCTTGCCCTCGCGGCTTGAGTCAGTAGAGACGGTATTCGCGATGACGGTACACAAGTCGCAAGGTTCTGAGTTCCGGCATGTGCTATTTGTGCTACCGGAGGGTGCCAACCCGATTCTGACCCGCGAGCTGGTCTATACCGGTATCACGCGCGCCAAGTCGCGCGTCACGCTTGCAGGCACACGTCGCGAAACGCTGGAAGGTGCGATCGAGCGACGCGTGGTGCGGGCGAGTGGTTTGGTGTTGTAACGCATCGCTTGCAAGCCATGTGCTTCAGGGAGAGCGTCATATGTGTCCTATTCATTGTCGTGACGAGGTGGAACAGCGCTTTTCTGCATCGCAGACCACCGGTGTCAGCCACCTGACAGATCCCGTGGCGGCGGCGGCGGAGCTAGCCGAGCAGCTCGATAGCGGGCTAGGTGGGCGTATATACCTGGGGGGCGTGCTGTTCTTCTGCTCGGCGGATTATGCGCTGGACCTGCTAGGGCCGGCCCTGGCCGCCACCTTTGGCGAGGTATCGGTAAGCGGCTGTACCACGGCCGGCGAGATCACGCCGCAGGGCTATGCGCGCGGTTCCATCGTCGCCATCGGTTTTGCGCGCACTGACTTTGCGCTGGCTCAGGTGTTGATCGAAGACCTGTCGGGGTTCGATCTACCGCGTGCCCAGGCGCTGACCGATGATCTGCTGGCGCGTTGCCGTGCCCAGGCGGTTGCTCCCGTTACTGGCCACAGCTTTGCGCTTACACTGCTCGATGGGCTATCCAGCAGCGAAGAGCAGGTGTTGGCGACATTGGACGCCGCACTGGGGCGTATTCCCGGTTTTGGTGGCTCGGCCGGCGATGACAACCGTCTCGCACATACCTACGTCTACGCCGATGGCCGTTTTCATGATCAGGCGGCGGTGGTAGTGTTGATCAACACGCATCTGCCGTTCGAAGTCATCAGCACTCACCATCTGACCCCCTTGGCTGACAAGCTGGTGGTGACGGCGGTGGATCGCGATACCCGCCGCGTACTGGAGCTGAATGCCGAGCCCGCTGCCGAGGAATATGCGCGGCTGGCCGGTGTGACGCCTGATACGCTGGAGGAGGCGGTATTCGCGCGTTGTCCGCTGGCGGTGCGGATCGGTGAGGCGCATTACGTGCGTTCGATCCAACGGGTCAATGCAGATGCCAGCCTGACGTTCTATTGCGCGGTGGAGACTGGCATCGTGCTGACTGCCATGCAGGCCACGCCAATTCTCACTCAACTGGCTGCGTATTTCAGCGAGGTTGAGGTGCGACTGGGAGCGCCGCTGCTCACGATTGGGTGTGACTGCTTTCTCCGGCGCATGGAGATCGAGGCGCTAGGGTTGGAAGCTGACGCCTCGCGCCTGCTGCAGCGGCATCGGGTGATCGGCTTCAATACCTATGGCGAGCAGCATCACGGCATGCATATCAATCAGACCTTCACGGGCGTGGTGATCGGTCAGCCACCTGCTACCGATAGTGCGCGGGATGAATAGCCCAACGGAGGCGCTACGTGAAGCACTGGCTGCGCTGCAGGCACGCAATCAGCGCTTGGAGAAGATCAACGCCGCACTGATCGAGCGTGTCGAGTCGAGCAGCCTGTCACCGAGCGCTCCCTATGCTGCCTTTGAGCACGCGGTATTGCTGGCGGAGCAGGTGCGAGAACGCACTGACACCCTGCATCGCACGCTGGATGAGTTGGGGGCGCTCAACCGCCGCCTGACCGCTGCCAAGGCTGAGGCAGAGGCGGCCAATCATTCCAAGACGCGCTTTCTGGCCGCTATCAGCCATGACTTGTTGCAGCCGCTCAATGCAGCGCGCCTGTTTGCCAGTGCGCTCGAGGAGCGACTGTCGCTTTCTGTTACTGCAAGACGTTCCACGGACGCTGCTGAACCGCGTGAATTGGTCCAGCGCTTGAGTCGCTCATTGAATGACGTCGAAGGCCTGCTCGGTACGCTGGTGGACATCTCGCGATTGGATGCCGGAGTGCTCACGCCAGATATCACTACCTTTCATGCCCGTGAGCTGCTGGATGTACTGGCTGAGGAATATCGCCAGCTGGGTGCCGCGTATGGGCTGGAGCTTCACTATGTGGCAAGCAAGGTCATGGTGGCCTCTGACCTGCAGCTGTTGGCGCGCGTGGTGCGCAACTTCCTGAGCAATGCACTGCGCTATGTCCCTGAATCCCATGCTGGTAAACCGACCATGGGTGACAGCACCTCTGGTGGGCGGGTGCTGTTGGGGTGTCGGCGGCGTGGTGATTGGCTGGAAATCACGGTGGCAGATAACGGGCCGGGCGTAGAGGAGCATCAGCGCGAGGCGATCTTCCTCGAGTTTCGCCGTGCAGCCCAGGGCCATGACCCTGAACAACGCGGGCTGGGGCTGGGACTGGCGATCGTCAAACGCATCACGGGTCTGCTGGAGCATCCGCTGTCGCTCGACTCGATTGCTGGTCGCGGAGCTGCCTTTGCGGTACGCGTGCCGATCGTGGCATCACCACGTGCTGGCATCGTGGAACCCCCTGTTTTACTGGGAGGCCTGTCAGCTCCGCTCACGCGACCGCTTGAAAATACCGTTATCTGGGTGATCGACGATGACCGCGATGTACTCGCCGGCATGCAGTCATTGTTGGCGGGCTGGGGCGCAAGCGTTCACTGCGCGGTGACGCGCGAGGCATTGCTGGCGCAACAGGACGCGGTATCACCTGATCTACTGATCGTCGACTATCAGCTGGGTGACGATCAGCCGGATGGTCTTGTGCAGGCGCAGGCGTTGCGTGAGCGATGGCCCACGCTACCCGTGGTGGTGATCAGCGCTGATCATGCGGCAGCGCTGAAGGCGCAGGCCAGAGCACTCGGTTTTGGTTTTCTGCTCAAGCCAGTCAAGCCATTACGGCTACGCCAACTGTTGGTGAATCAGTTAGGCCATACGGAAAACGGAAAGGCGGGGCGACAAGATCAGGCATAGCAGATGACTATTGAGCAGCATGATTAATTATAATGAGAATTGATCGTATCTTGGGTGTATGCTCATGGCATATCCTTCCGCATATCGTAGTGAATCGTTTCTTGTATTGTCTTGCGGACCATTGATCTGACAGGTTTATCCCCCCATGTTTAATGTCATGTCTGATAGTACCGTACGTCGTGCCGCTAGCCTGTCACTTAGCAGTACAGGTGAGGCAACTTCTCCCTCATCTCGCCCCGGGGCCTCGGGTCCGAGATCGGGTCGCATTCGGCGCGCCTTGCCCTTCATGGGGCCGGCGATGATTGCCGCTGTGGCCTATATCGATCCTGGCAACTTCGCCACCAATATCGAAGCGGGTTCGCGCTATGGCTATACCCTGCTGTGGGTGGTGCTGTGGGCCAATCTGATGGCGATGCTGATCCAGACGCTGTCAGCACGGCTTGGGCTGGCCACGGGGCAGAATCTGGCTGAGGTGATTCGTGCACGCTTCCCGCGTCCGCTGGTGTGGGCCTTCTGGGTGCAAGCTGAAATTGTCGCCATCGCGACCGACCTTGCCGAGTTTCTCGGCGCGGCACTGGCCTTCAATCTATTGTTCGGCCTCAGCATGCTGGAAGGGGCGCTGCTGACCGGCGCCATCACCTATGGCGTGCTGGTGATGCAACGCTATGGCTTCCGCCTCATGGAGTTGATCATCGGTGCCATGATTCTGGCCGTCTCGGCGGGCTTCCTGCTTGAGATCATCCTCAGTCGTCCGCCGGTCGAGCCAATCATCTACGGCCTGCTGACCCCCGGCTTTCCGGACAGTCATGCCATCTTCCTGGCGGCCGGCATTCTCGGTGCGACCGTGATGCCCCACGTGATCTATCTGCACTCGGCACTGTCCCAGAATCGCATTCGTGTCCGTGGCAGCGGTGAGCGTCGGCGCGTGATGGGTTACTACCGTCTCGATGTCATCATCGGCATGGCACTGGCGGGGCTGATCAATCTGGCGATGCTGGTGCTGGCGGCCAAGGTCTTTCATGGCAACGGCGAAACGGGTGTGGCCTCCATCACCGAGAGTTACAAGCTGCTGTCACCCCTGATGGGACACGATGCTGCCAGCCTGATCTTCGGCATCACACTGCTGCTGGCGGGCCTGTCATCCTCCATCGTCGGTACCTTGTCCGGGCAGGTGGTGATGCAGGGCTTCGTCAATTTCCGTATCCCGCTGTGGCTACGCCGCGTGATCACCATGGCGCCCGCCATCGCCATCATTCTGATTGGCCTGCCGGAGCAGCAGGTACTGGTTGCCAGTCAGGTGGTGCTGAGCTTCGGGATTCCCTTCGCACTGGTACCGATGTTGATGTTCACCGCCAATCGCAAGTTGATGGGTGACCTGGTCAACAAGCACTGGGTGACAGGCTTGGGAATTCTGGTCGCCGCCATCATCATCATGCTCAACGGCTATGTGCTGGTGGGAGAGCTGCTGTAACCCGCGCCACTCTGCCATTCATTTGACATTTTCACCCGCGATGCCCCGGTCGGCCTCTCATTCGTGAGGGCTTGGCTGGGGCATCGTGCGTTGGGTCTCGGGCAATGCTGGCAGGGCACGGCTGGCGATCAGAATAGCTTGGACACGACTGGAAACGCCCAACTTGCGCAGGATGGCCGAGACATGGGTCTTGACGGTGGTTTCGGCCACGCCCAGCTGCCAGGCAATCATCTTGTTGGATTCACCCAGCACCATGCGCTGCAGTACGCCGCGTTGCTTGCCGGTCAGCGTCTGCCAGTGCTTCGCAAAGTCCGTATCGCTCATGGTGGGGGCGAGGGGAGAGGCATGATGGCGTCGTTCACTGGTGCCATCGTTGACGCCGGTGCCTGTATCGGCGCTGTTGGCGCAGAGCGGGTGCGATGGGAGGGATGCCAGACGTGGCGTAGTGCGTATCAGGCTCGCCGGCACATACACCTCGCCGGCAAGTAGGCGTCTGAGTGCTTCGCGCAGCGCCTCAGCCGAGGTGGATTTCGGTAGATAGCCGACTGCGCCGAGCGTCAGCGCTTCCAACACGGTAGTGCGCTCTTCATGGGCGGAGAGGATGGCGACGGGTAGCCAGTCTGCTTCGGCTCGCAGGCGTACCAATCCTTCCAGGCCATGACTGTCCGGCAGGTCGAGGTCCAGCAGTAACAGGTCAAGGGTATCGGCGTGAACCTCGATCAGCGCCAGCGCTTCACTGAGGCTGGCGGCCTCCAATAGTTCACACGCAGGCGCGGAAGTCCTCACCGCATCGTGCGATGACGTCTGCATGCTCAGCGTTCGGCTGATGGCATCACGAAACAGCGGATGATCATCCGCAATCAGCACACGGTACATGGTGGCTCCTTACCAGTGGAGAGGGGCACGATATCCAAACGAGCCTTGGCAGTATCGCTAGAGCTTAACGCCATATCATGGTGCTGTGCCTTGCGGCCTTCGCGGTATGCACCGCGTAACTTTTCTTCTCTTCATCCTTCCACCTCCTCCCAAGGGATGAGGTTTCCTCCCCCCATGGCAGCATGTCGTCTTCGTACTCCTTGAACAACACTGAATGTGCATGTTTGCAGGCACCAGCACAGATCAACATTTTCCACTTGGCTGTCACACCCCAAGGCTCGTGCCGAACACTTGCATCCAAGCATTCAGAGTCAGTCCCATAACAACAGGTCGCTGATCTCGCCGCTTGATCGCCTCACGCCAGAGTCGACAGCGTAT
Source organism: Cobetia sp. L2A1 (assembly GCF_009796845.1). Taxonomy (NCBI): domain Bacteria; kingdom Pseudomonadati; phylum Pseudomonadota; class Gammaproteobacteria; order Oceanospirillales; family Halomonadaceae; genus Cobetia; species Cobetia sp. L2A1. The sequence continues at coordinate 548,777 of NZ_CP047025.1, forward strand.
CGCGAGCATCCGGCCAACAGGAGTTAGCCATGATATATGCCTCTCCGGGCAGCGCAGATGCGCTTGTCACCTTCAAGGATACCTACGGCAACTTTATCGGGGGTCGCTTCGTCGAACCGGTCAAGGGCCAGTACTTCGATAACATCAGCCCCGTGACGGGGGAGGTGTTCTGTCGTATCCCGCGTTCCAGTGCGGAAGACATCGATCTTGCTCTCGACGCGGCCCATGCTGTCGCCGCCGACTGGGGCAAGACCTCAGTACAGGAGCGCTCCAATATACTGCTCAAGATCGCAGATCGTATCGAGCAGAACCTCGAACTGCTGGCTGTTGCCGAGACGTGGGACAACGGCAAGGCCATCCGCGAGACAATCAATGCGGACATTCCGCTGGCGGTCGATCACTTCCGCTACTTCGCTGGCTGCCTGCGCTCCCAGGAAGGTACGGCAGCGGACATTGATGCCAATACCGTGTCCTATCACTTCCATGAGCCACTGGGTGTGGTCGGTCAGATCATCCCGTGGAACTTCCCGATTCTGATGGCGACCTGGAAGCTGGCACCTGCGCTGGCCGCCGGTAACTGCGTGGTGCTCAAGCCAGCCGAGCAGACGCCAGCCTCGATTCTGGTGCTCGCCGAACTGATCAATGACCTGCTGCCTGCCGGAGTGCTCAATATCGTCAACGGCTATGGTGCCGAGGCCGGCCAGGCACTGGCGACCAGCAAGCGCATTGCCAAGATCGCCTTTACCGGCTCCACGCCGGTCGGTTCGCATATTCTCAAGTGCGCAGCCGAGAACATCATTCCGTCCACTGTCGAGCTGGGTGGCAAGTCACCCAACATCTACTTCGCCGACATCATGAATGCCGAGCCCCAGTTCATCGACAAGGCCGCCGAAGGGCTGGTGCTGGCCTTCTTCAATCAGGGTGAGGTATGTACCTGCCCGTCGCGGGCGCTGATTCAGGAAAGTATCTATGACAGCTTCATGGCACACGTGATGGAGCGAGTAAAAACCATCAAGCGCGGCAATCCGTTGGATACCGATGTGCAGGTAGGCGCCCAGGCCTCTCGTGAGCAATATGACAAGATCATGGCGTACATGGATGTGGCTCGCGAAGAAGGCGCTGAATTCCTGACTGGGGGGAATAGTGAGCAGCTGGAAAATGAGCTGGCCAATGGCTATTACATCCAGCCGACGCTATTGAAGGGCAACAATTCGATGCGCGTCTTCCAGGAAGAAATCTTCGGGCCGGTCGTGGCCATCACCACCTTCCGCGATGAAGCCGAGGCGCTCGCCATTGCCAATGACACCGAGTTTGGCCTCGGTGCTGGCGTGTGGAGCCGCGATATCAATGTCGCCTTCCGCATGGGACGTGGCATTCAAGCTGGTCGCGTATGGACCAACTGTTATCACCAGTATCCCGCCCATGCCGCCTTTGGTGGCTACAAGAAATCCGGTGTCGGTCGCGAGACTCACAAGATGGCACTCGAGCACTACCAGCAGACCAAGAACCTGCTGATCAGTTACGACATCAATCCGCTGGGCTTCTTCTAGACGGCCAATGCCCTGTGTTGGATCGTTTTGATGATCTGGCGCAGGGCAGCCGTTCACCGATCGGAGCACGCTGGTCGGTGTTTCCGACATTCGATGCTCAAGGTTCCAGGCAAAGGGAGTGGCGGTGAGTGAATATGTCACCCCCTTCCTGTCGCTTATTGATTCGTATGTTTCTGAATTAGAAAGGAGTGCGATATGAACAGCAGCATGAAAGCCGCCGTAGTACGTGAGTTCGGAGCACCGCTGGTTATCGAGGAAGTCGCGGTGCCGCGCCCCGGACGAGGCGAGATTCTGGTCGAGGTCGCTGCGACAGGTGTCTGTCATACCGATCTACACGCGGCACATGGTGACTGGCCGGTGAAGCCAAATCCGCCGTTCATTCCCGGGCATGAGGGGGTCGGCATCATCGCCGCGGTGGGCGAGGGCGTGACCCATGTCAAGGAAGGCGATCGCGTTGGCGTGCCGTGGCTCTATTCGGCCTGCGGCCACTGTGAGCATTGCCTGGGTGGCTGGGAGACGCTGTGCGAAAGCCAGCAGAACACCGGCTACTCGGTGAATGGCGGCTTTGCTGAGTACACTCTCGCCGATGCCGGTTATGTCGGCCGACTTCCGGACAGCATTGGCTTCGTTGAGATCGCCCCGATTCTGTGTGCTGGGGTCACGGTCTACAAGGGCTTGAAGATGACCGATACCCGTCCCGGCCAGTGGGTTGTCATTTCCGGCATCGGCGGCCTTGGGCATATGGCGGTGCAGTATGCACGGGCGATGGGGCTGAATGTGGCGGCGGTGGATGTTGACGATGCCAAGCTGGCACTAGCACGTCGTCTGGGCGCGACCGTCACGGTCAATGCCATGAAGGAAGACCCGGCAACCGTCATCAAGCGCGAGATCGGCGGCGCACACGGTGCGCTGGTCACGGCAGTGTCGCCCAAGGCGTTCGATCAGGCGCAGAACATGCTACGGCGTGGTGGGACCTTGGTGCTCAATGGCCTGCCGCCGGGGGACTTCCCGCTGCCGATCTTCTCGACCGTGCTCAACGGCATCACGGTGCGCGGCTCCATCGTCGGCACACGACAAGACCTGCAAGAGGCGCTCGACTTCGCCGCCGAAGGCAAGGTGGCGGCGACAGTGCAGACCGGCAAGCTTGAAGATATCAACGAGATATTTGGTCGCATGATCGAGGGCAAGATTGAAGGGCGCATCGTGCTCGACATGAAGGCATAGCCTGCCACCAGACCTGAATAAGCCAGATACGACAACGCCAGCCCAAGGGCTGGCGTTGTCGTATGCGGTCTGGCACATAAACACTCAGTCAGTGAGCAGTGCTTAGTCGTTACCGAATTTCTCGTTTTCGCCCATGTCTGGCGTGTGGCCCTTGTCGAGATTGGCGCGTGCAATCTCATAGAGCTGGTACGCCTTGCTCTCCTTGGCCTTCCAGTGCTCACCGAACTGAACCTTGATCTCCAGCAGGGTGACATCCGCATCATCCTTGCCCTCGGGGAACCAGGCAGCCACGAACGGATTCCAGTACTTGTCGATCAGACCCTGATCACGGTGCAGGTTGGCGTGTCCTGATAGCGAGACGTAGGTGCCGTCATCCTGATTTGAGAAACTCAGGCAGACTTCGCTGTCCTGTTTGGTCTCAAGCACCTTCTCGGCACTGGCACGCGTAAAGAACCAGAGCGTGCCATCGTATTCGTCCTGCACCAGATGCATCGGGCGGGCACGTGGGACGTTACCATCCTGCGTCACCAGCATGCCGACCTTCACGTCCTTGATCAGCTTCCAGATCTTTTGCTTATGCTCAGGGCTCGACATCGCATGTCACTCCTTGTGCCGTTCGAAAGAGAATCCGGCGGGTGGCCGTTACCCATGACGTTGGCGCTGTGGGGAGTAACTTCAAGGCCTGGTGATCAAGCTTTATCTTGATAAGTAAATGACGACTTAGCGTGCGGCTGGCGCCTGCCAGGCATCGCTGCCCCACAGCGGTACGCTACTCAGAGCGTGCTTGAAGCTACCACTGGTTTCCTTGGTGCTATAGGCGATATAGAGCAGGCTCTGGGAATCACGATCGAGTATTCGGCGAATCCTGAGACTCTTGAGCAGCACGCTCTTGGATTTGCGATAGACCTCCTCGCCACTCTTGGAAGTGTCGATCTCGGCGATCATCTCGGCGGTGATCGGGCCGGTCTGACGACAGGTGATACTCATGTCGGAGGGGTCGGAGAAATCAAGGTTCGCCTCGATGTTGCTCAGGTGGCAGGTCACGCCCGGTACCTTGGGATCGATCAGACTCTCGATCTTGATATCCTTGGTGGTGAAGAGGCCCAGCGAGACATCACCGACCTCATTGTCGTCACAACCGCTGAGCAGCAATCCCGATGCGATCAAGCCGACCAATGCAGTGCGTGACGTTAAGCGGCGTAGTTGAGTCTTGCGGCGCGATTGGTTCATGAGAGACATCCTTGCGGGTACATGGAGAAATTCAGTATTCAGGCCATCATAGCGCGCGATGTGGGCCGTAGGCTTCAGACGGTGTTGAAGACGGCCAGATTCAGTGGGTGAGAGTTGCCCAGCCACATCACGCCTTGGGTGTGATCGAACAGGTCATCACCGGTACCGGCGTGCACGAAGATATCCAGCGCGCCTCAATTCAGTGCCAGCCATGGCACGATATCGGCGAAGTCATCAGCGGCAAACGACAACTGGCAACTCCACAGCGAGTGCGGGCCGACAGGTGTCTCATGGAAGCGCCCGACGCGTAGCGAGAAGTGTTGCTCAGCGTTGGCGACAAGCGCTTTGGCCGCGGCCAGCCCTTGTTCATCGTCATAGTAGAGGTGGGCGTGGTAGTCGCTGATACGGTGCGGCAAGGCAAGACTCCGAGATGTGCAGAAAGGTCATTACAAGTAGCCGGGTAGCTCGCTGGCGGGTTAGCCCCACGCCTTGTAGAGCAGCTGCACACCCACAATGGCCATGGCAATGATGATCAGGCGGAAGAACAGTGTCTCGTTGACGCGTGACTGCAACCACAGGCCGCTTTTCACGCCGGCCCAGGCGACAGGTACCAGCAATAGTGAGGCTGAGAAGCTGGTGAGGTTGATTTCGCCAAGGGCCAGGTACGGCCCTAGTTTCATCAAGTTGATGCCGCCGAAGGCGACCACGGTAGTGGCGATGAACGCTGCCTTGGGATGCTGGCGGGGAATCATGTACAGGTTGTAAGGCGGTGCGCCGGCATGGGCGAAGAAACTGGTGAAACCGGCAGCGGTGCCAGCCGGCAATGCCAGCCATTGCGGCAGTGGGCGTTGCGTGGTCGGCTTGAATAGCATGTAGGCGGCAAACAATAGCGAGATGATGCCCAACAGGCCGCGAATCATGTTCTCGTTCAGCTCACCGAACAGCAGGGTGCCGCAGGCGATACCTATCGCTGCGCCGGGCAGGATCAGGCGTAATTCCGACCACAGCTGCTTGCCCCACCACGCCTTGATGCTCAATGCATCCATCACCAGCAGCAGTGGCAGCAACAGGCCCGCTGCCTCTAGCGGGCCGATCGCCAATGCCATCAGCGGTACCGATAACGAGCCGAACCCACCGGCGAAACCGCCCTTGGAAATACCGGTCAGATAGGTGGCGGCAATGATAAGTACCCACGCCATCGCGGAGTAATCGGGCAGGTGCAGCAGAGAATCGAGAAGATCGGTCACAGGCGTCTCGTGTTGGAGAAGGCGGTTGAACGTCTAAAGGGCATGGCTGAATCAGGTGTCAGTGCATTGACCCTGTCAGGCATTGTTCAACAAAAACTGGCGCGCATCACCCCCGTTGTGCACAAAGATGTCTTTCCCTGACAGCATCAATGCGTTAAAAGGCGCATGCTGATATGGGCATTTCGCTAGGCCTGCCGTACAGGCATGATGGGTAGCGTCTGCTCTACGCGTGGGTGGAGGTTTTCGTCGCCGCGTTGGCAGTCTGCGGTTGGCGGTTATGATTTTTCTGTCGTTTGCTCTGCAAAGAGCCTGGTCATGAGGTGGCGATGTCACGCGCTCCGTTTGAAATCAGTGGTGCCCGGATCGCGCCGGGTACACGGGCACAGGTCGATGTGCCGGTAGCCAAGCTCTACACGCATGCACCGCTGCATATTCCGGTCGAGGTGGTGCATGGTCGCCAGCCCGGCCCGGTGTTGCTGGTGTGTGGCGCGATTCACGGTGATGAGATCAATGGTGTCGAGATCGTGCGCCGTCTGCTGAGAAGTACCAGCCTGTCTCGACTGCGCGGTACGCTGATTGCGGTACCCATCGTCAATATCTTCGGCTTCGTGCAGCACACCCGTTATCTGCCGGACCGCCGTGACCTCAATCGCTGCTTCCCCGGCAGCGAGAGCGGTTCACTGGGGTCGCGTGTGGCAGCGCTATTCCGCGAGCAGATCGCCGATCAGGCCACGCATATCATCGATCTGCATACGGGGGCGATTCACCGTACCAACCTGCCGCAGATTCGCGCCACCATGAAGGGCAATGACGCCACACGTGAAATGGCGGATGCCTTCGGGGCACCGGTACTGCTGAATGCCGAGCTGCGCGAGGGCAGTCTACGTGCTTACGCCAGCGAGCGCGGTGTGCCGGTCATCACCTATGAGGCTGGCGAAGCACTACGCTTCGATGAGTGGGCGATCCGCCCCGGTGTCAGTGGTGTGAAGCGCGTGATGCGCGCCATCGGCATGCTGGCCAAAGACCGTGATCGCAGCACCACCAAGCGTGCGGTGGAGATGTCCAACGGTTCCAGCTGGGCACGTGCCTCTACCGATGGCATCGTGCAGAGTCGTGTCGGACTGGGGGATCGGGTCGAGAAGGGGCAGGTGCTGGGCATGGTCGCTGACCCGTTCGGCAACAGCGAGAGTGAAGTGCTATCGCCTGCCGACGGTATCATCATCGGTATGGCCAATCTGCCGCTGGCCAATGAGGGTGAGGCGCTCTATCACGTGGCACGCTTCCATGCGATTGATGATGCTGAAAGCGCTGTGGATAATTTCCAGCAGTTATTTGTGCCTGATTCGATCTAACGGCCAGGTGGCAAATAGAAAGCCCCGCTCACTGAGCGGGGCTTTTGTCTTTCTGGCATGCCGTTCTGGTAGAGCAAGGATGTGCTCAGTCCTCGTTGAGCTGTGTATTGAGGGGCGCATGTCTCGATTCGGCACCGTGCATCCAGTCCACCAGCTTGCCTGCAAATACCAACAGTAGCAGGCCGCCCAGTACGCCAGTGATGGCGATGCCGCCGAAGACACTCATGGCACCGGCTTCGCCAACCAATGAGCCGATCATGCCCGCCAGATAATTGGCCAGTGCGATGAAGGCGAACCAGGCGCCCATCATCAACGCGCCCATGCGCACCGGTGACAGCTTGGTGACCATCGACAGGCCCACCGGCGACAGACACAGCTCACCCAGCGTATGGAAGAAGAAGGCTCCCACCAGCCACATCATCGAGGCACTGCCGGCGGTCTGCTGTTCCAGCACGGCACCGATCATGCAGACGAAGCCGACGCCCAGGAAGATGAGGCCGAAGGCGAACTTGACCGGCGAGCTGGGCTCGCGGTCTTTCATGCGTGACCAGAGCCCGGCAAGCAGTGGCGACAGGATGATGATGAACAGTGGATTGAGCGACTGGAACCAGGCCGCCGGGACTTCAAAGCCCATCAGCATGCGGTCGGTGTAATCCTGTGCGTAGAGTGCCATCAGGCCACCGCCCTGCTCGAAACCGGCCCAGAACAGGATGGTGAACAAGCCCAGCACCATGATGACCTTGATGCGGTCACGTTCTTCACGCGTCAGCGGTGTTTTGGATGTCGTGTTCTTGCTCAGGCGAGCTTCACGTCTGGCGATCGGCTCCACGCCAAGATCACCCAGATGCCGTGGTGCGAAGATAAGCTGAATCGCCACCGCCAGCAGCATGCCGATACCGGCGACCAGGAAACCCGCATTCCAGCCATAGCCCTCAGCCATCGACCCCGCGACGATGCCGGAGATCAGCGCCCCGATATTGATGCCCATGTAGAAGATGGTGAAGGCGCCGTCACGGCGATGATCGCCCTGTGCATAGAGTCCGCCGACCATCGTCGAGATATTGGGCTTGAACAGCCCATTGCCGATGACCAGCAGCCCCAGTCCGACGTAAAGCAACGTTTCGGCATCGAATCCGCTTGAGGCAGAAGGAATGGCCAGCACGAATTGACCTGCCGCCATGATCAGGCCACCGATCAGGATGGAACGGCGCGCCCCCAGCCAGTTGTCAGCCAGCGCGCCACCGAATATCGGCGTGACGAAGACCAGACCCGTGAAGATGCCATACAGCTGCAAGGCCTCGCCCTGGCTCCATCCGAGTCCGCCACTGGTGACGGTATCCGTGAGATAGAGCACCAGCAGGGCGCGCATGGCGTAATAGGAGAAGCGTTCCCACAATTCAGTGGAGAACAGCAGATAGAGACCAGCGGGGTGCCCGAACAGCTCGCGGCCGTCGGTACCGTGTGATGAGGAATGGGACATGAAACCTCAGGGAAGTGTCAGCAGGGATGGCAGATAGCGTTCGCTCGAGACAGACGAGCGCAGAACGTCAGCGGTATTTTTATAGGAAATTCTATTATCGGGAATTCCAGAGTCGGAATTTCACAGGTCAGACCGGCATGGCCGTGTGATCCTTGTGCGATATCACTCCATTCTGCCTGTGGATGTGTTTGTCAGACAATCACACCATAGTCATGCATGTCCTTGTTTTAACGAAGATTACGGTACATTTTTCAGGAAACATGGGTTGCGTGAATCCGATATCAATCATGAACAGGGCTGGAAGTGACGCGCGCGAGCAGGGCGGGCAGGGCCACTGAAAGTACAGAAACTGAACAGAGGGACGCTGGCAGGAGGCTGACCACGACATGACCCACAAGCGACGACACCCGGCACGAAGGCCGGGTGTCGGGGGAGCTAAGCATGGCAACAAGTGAAGTTTTATCGCGTTCAGGAGGCCTCACCGTGCTGAGTGAGGCTTCACCGCGTCAAGATATGACTCAAGCACTCTCGGACTGCGGTTGATGTGCCGGCACCCGTGCCATGGCGTCATCGATCACCTCGATGCCTGCACCCGGCTTGTGGGCATTCTCGGAGACATGACGACGGAACTGGCGTCCGCCCGGCTGCCCCAGGAAGAGTCCCAACAGGTGACGGCTGATGTGGTTGAGACGCACGCCCTCGGCGAGACGCTTCTCGATGTAAGGGCGGAAGGCGCGCAGCGCATCATGACGGCTGGTGTGCGGGTTCTCGGCCTCGCCGTACAGCTCACTGTCCACCGTCGCCAGCAACCAGGGGTTGTGATACGCCTCGCGGCCGACCATCACGCTATCAACGTGCTGCAGCTGCTCGTGCAGCTCGCCCATCAACTTCAGGCCACCATTGATGCCGATATGCAGCGACGGATGCGACTGCTTGAGACGATGCACGCGCCCGTAGTTCAGCGGCGGCACGTCACGATTCTCCTTCGGCGACAGCCCCTGCAGCCACGCCTTGCGGGCATGCACGCTGAAGGTATCGCAGCCGGCGTCAGCCACAGTGCTGATGAAACGTTCGAGATCAGCATCCTCATCCTGATCATCAATGCCGATGCGGCACTTCACCGTCACCGGTATCTTCACCTGTGCCTGCATTTCCTTCACGCACTTGGCGACCAGCTCTGGATGCTCCATCAGACAAGCACCGATCATGTTGTTCTGCACGCGATCACTCGGGCAGCCCACATTCAGGTTCACCTCGTCATAGCCCCAGCGCTCGGCCATTGCCGCACACTCGGCCAGCGCCTGCGGATCACTGCCGCCCAGCTGCAATGCCAACGGATGCTCCGTCTCATCGTGGCCGAGAAAGCGCTCGCTGTCTGGATTGAACAGCAATGCGCCCGTCGTCACCATCTCCGTGTACAGCAGCGTACGACGGCTCAATACGCGCGCGAAGGCGCGGTAGTCACGGGTCGTCCATTCCATCATCGGCGCAACGGAGAAGGTGCGGTCAATCGGTGTCATCGGCATGGCAGTCATATCGGCAAGAGAAAAGGGCAGGAACAAGAAGTGTGTTGGGTCTCACGTACCTGCCCAGATAGCTGGCAGAGGGCGGGGATTCTAGCAGCTTGATCGAGAGAGTGCAGAGGTCGAAGTGGCCAGAGTCAGCGTTAGGTCACTGCACTCTCAGCGCTTCAATATCCTGGGCGATGTCTTCGGCAAGTTGATGCACGATCTCACTGTCGCCTTCGCGTTGGGCGTAGGCGCGCAGGCCCATGACTTCGGCTTGCAGGCGGCGGCCGAGGCGTTCCGGCTGGTGAGCAGGGCGCTCAGGGTCGATGATCTGGCCCGCCACGTGAGCGTCTCTAAAGGCCTGACAGAAGCGGGCCTCCATGCCGGCGAGCAACATCTCGACCTTGTCGCGTGCGGCTTGTTCCCGCTCACCGAGTTCCAGCAGGCTCTTGGCCAGCATGCAGGCGCGCGAGGGCACTTCCTTGTCACGCAGACAGCCGAGCTGACGGATATAGGTCGCGAGGGCATCCAGTGGCGAGTCGTGGCTGGCCATGATGATTTCCATCTCACGCAGGCTACGGGTGGCGTAACAATCCAGCGCTTCCTGGAAGAGACCATCCTTGCTGCCAAACGCGGCGTAGATGCTACCGGGACGCATATCCAGCGTGCGCTCGATGTCTTTCAGCGAGGTGGCATGAAAGCCCTTTTGCCAGAAGAGATTCAGCGCTCGGTCGAGAGAGTCCTGACGATTGTGCAAGGTGGCGCGTGGCATGATGATCCTGACGATGAGGCACGGCGTGCAGTCTGTTCGTCATGTTGACGATGTAGTGTATGAGCCGTGCTGAATGAGATGCTGTTGAGCGAGTACTCAATTTTAACTTGAATGAACGCTCAAATCCAGTTAGTGTGTTCCTAGACCACACGGTGATGCAGCCATGTCAGTAGTAAAAATGAGTGAATGCTCAAATATATCGACGCTCATGTGGTTGCTACGTCGAAAGCGCGAATTCACATGACATTTCTGCTCACCGCAGACACTGAAACTTCAGCGCCTGAAGCTTGAACGCTGAAGAGTGACCTGATCACGACATCATTATTTCGTGGCGCATTTGCCAACTGCATCGCGCCGACTGTTTACACAAGAAGGAGTCACCATGACTGATTTCACACTGTATACCGCTGACAACGCCCCGCAGGACAGCAAGCCGCTGCTCGAAAAATCCGTCAAGGCCTTCGGCATGGTGCCGGGTCTGCACGCAGTGATGGCTGAAGCACCGGGTCTGCTGGAAGGCTATCAGGTACTGCATCAGCTATTCCTTGATAGCAGCTTCGACGATGAAGAAACCACCGTTGTGTGGCAGACCATCAACGTCGAGCACAGCTGCCATTATTGCGTACCGGCACATACCGGTATCGCCAAGGCCATGAAGGTTGATGACGCCATCACCGAAGCGCTGCGCAACGAGACTCCGCTGCCGACCGAGCGTCTGGAAGCCCTGCGCACGTTTACATTGGCAGTCGTGCGTGAACGTGGCTTCGTCGAAGACGCTACCGTACAAACCTTCCTCGATGCTGGTTACACCAAGCGCAATGTGCTGGAAGTGATTCTGGGTTTGTCCCAGAAGGTGATGAGCAACTACACCAATCACCTGGCCGAGACGCCGATCGACGAGCCCTTCAAGAAGTTTGAGTGGCACAAGAAGGGCTGAGGCAGAGGCGAAGATCGTGCAATTGATCTGTGTCATGGATCTTAATGAAAACATTTCTCATTACTATTGACGCATCATCTCCATCGCTCTACTCTTGAGACATCGCTTCCCCGCCATGGGTGGCGGTGTCTCGGACAGCGGAGTCAGGCCCCTTTCCGAGAGGCTTCTCATCAGATCATTTACGGTCCTTGCTAGCGGCTCCCACTGGGGGCCGTTTTTTTATGCGCCAAAAAAGACGCCCCCCTCGCGCAAGCGAAGGAGGCGTCTGGAAGTTCCTTTCGATCATCCCCCCCATGTAGCAGGAAGAGGAGAGGATCATGAAGGTACTTCGTGCCCACCAGAGTTGGATGTCAGGTCCGAGGTGGGCGTCTCATCAGGCCAGTCACGACCCTGATATTCTGTGGCGGCATGATACGTCAGCCTGCTGAGAGAGGCCAGCATTGGTGAACAGATAAACGCTGCGTCAATGCTAATGAAAATATTTCTCATTAGTATTGACGCTGTGGCCAAGAGGGCATATTCTCGATTCATCGCTTCCCGCCATGGAATGCGATGGCCAGAACAGCGGAGTCAGGCCCCTGTTCAGGTTTCTCCTCATCAAGCTAGTCACGGTCTTTGGGCGACTCTTTGAGTCGCCCTTTTTCGTGCGTGTGGTTCGTGCGCCACGTTCAATCATCCATCGCATCCGCAGTTGTACACTTCTCGTCTAGAATAGCCCCACCGTCATCGCGAGCTGATAATGACAGTCTGTCTCCCCGATTGTCTTTCAGCTCGGTGTTACCGTCGGCTTTCATACAGGATGCCATCATGATTACGCTTTATCGCCTTCACGACGATGGCCGCCTGCGGGGCGAGCACATCGTGCTGCCTGATTCTGAACCTGATCATGAATCTGAACCCGGGGCAGGCCAATCGAGCAATCACCCGCGCCTTGCCGATAGCCACGAAGAGGCCCATGAGCTGCATACGGCGCAGCTCGCCAGTGATGAGCTGGCACCCCCCATCCTGGTGCGTAGCGACGTGCTATGGATCGACCTCTGTCAGCCCGATGAGCAGGAACAGCGCTGGGTAAGTGAGCAGTTCACCGTGGTGCTGCCAGAGCTTGAAGAGATTGAAGAGATCGAGTCTTCATCGCGCTTTTATCTGGCCGGTGATGGCATTCATCTAGTGTCGTTATTTCCGCATCGCCGTGGGCGAGAGCCACAGACCGTCAACATTGCCTTCCATCTGCATGGCCGCCAGTTGATCAGCGTGCGTTATGAAGATATCGGCCTGCTGCGATTATTCCGCAACCATCTGCGTCGTCAGCGCTTGAGTCCTGAAGATGGTTGGGAAGTGCTATTGGCACTGCTGGCAATGAAGATAGACTACCTGGCGGATGAAGTGGAGGATGTCTATCGCGCGCTGGAAGTGTTGGGCCAGCAGGCAGTGCGCCCGCAGGCGCTGGAAGATACGCTGCACGGTATTCTGCTGCAGGAGCGCTATAACGATAAGGTGCGCCAGTCATTGCTCGACAGTCAGCGTCTGTTGCGTCAGCTGACGCGACATCTTCCGGTCTCACCACGCCACAAGAGCCGTCGGCAGGAGATTCGCGACATGCTGCGCGATATCGACTCGCTCAATCCGCACACCACCTTCATCTTCGAGAAGGTCAACTTCCTGTTGGATGCCTCGATCGGTTTCACCAATCTCGACCAGAGTCGCATCATCAAGATCTTCTCGGTCGCGGCCGTCGTTTTCATGCCGCCGACGCTGATCGCCAGCATTTACGGCATGAACTTCCAGTGGATGCCGGAGTTGGACAAGGACTGGGGCTATCCCTTTGCGCTGGTCTTGATGGCGGCGTCTGCACTCTCGACATACTTGTTCTTCAAGTGGAAGAAGTGGTTGTAGGCATGCGATGAAGCGCGACTGCCATCGTGCGCGCATAAAAAAGCGCCTGGCGTCAAAAGATCGCCAGGCGCGCAATAAACGTGCATTACAACACTGAAGATCGCCACCGAGACCCGGGATGGGCCGACAGCGAAACCGCGCGTGGGAGCGTCGCCATGCAGACCAGACACCGAGACCCGGTGGGATGAGCAGTGCAACTACCTGAGCGCGAACCTGAGCGACCTGACTGCGCCACGCAGGTCAGGCCATTCACGGTCTAGTCCGGAAGCAGGCAATCGATGCCGCGATGTATCTGCTCCCGCATGTTTGAGGGCCTAGTATAGGGGTCTTCGCTTTGGAGAATAAGCGCGTACAATCGAAAACTAGGGTTTCCAATATGGAAACTTGTGAAGTGGATGTCTTCAAGGTGCGCTTACACTTTAAAGGGCCAAGATGATTCCGAATTCGGTAGTGGAGATTGAATGGCAGCTCTTGACGCTCTACGTGTATTTGTTGAAGTAGTACGCGCGTCCAGCTTTACGGCAGCGGCCCGGCGTTTAGGTATTTCCAAGTCGCTGGCCTCCAAGCGAGTCGCGTCGCTGGAGGCGGAATTGAGCGTAAGTCTGATCAATCGCTCGACCCGCAAGCTGCATCTTACCGAGGCAGGGCGTATCTACTACGAGCACGGCCTACGCATTCTCGAGGAGCTGGAGTCGGCTGAAGCGCGGGTGCAGTCGGTGACTTCTCAGCCGATGGGACAGCTCAAGGTCTCGGCACAGGTGTCATTCGGCTTCATGTATCTGGCTGAGCCGACCACGGCCTTCATGCGGCGCTATCCCGATGTCAGTGTCGAGATCCTGCTGGAGGATCAGCGCTTCGAGCCGATCGATGAATCGGTGGATCTGGCGATTCGGATGGGGCCGCTAGCGGATTCCTCGATGGTCTCGCGGCCGTTGTGCAAGGTGGTCTATGGGTTATTTGCGGCACCGGACTATCTGGCACGCGTCAATGCACCACCGGTGCAGCCGCAGGATATCCGCGCCTTCGATACCATCTTTTACGGCAACTATGACCTGGGCGCCCATTGGCGCTTTACGCTCAATGGTCAGCCCTTTGACGTGGAGCCGGACTCTCGGTTGGTAATCAACAATCTGCTCGGTGTGGTGGAGGCGGCCAAGGCTGGTTTCGGGTTGGCCTATCTGCCGACCTTCGCTGCGCGCTCAGCCGTCGCGAGCGGCGAGCTGATACCGCTGTTGCAACCCTATTGGAACGAGCATGGCTCGATGGTGGTGCTGTTCCGATCACGCAAGTATCTACCCGACAAGACGCGCATCTATCTTGATTTCATTACTGACTGGTTCCGCGAGCATCTTCAGCTGTAGTACTTGATCTCAGTACTTGATCTCAGTACTTGATTTCAGTACTCACGCCCAGCGCTCAATTTCCATGCACAATTCCAGCGCTTTGCCCCAATACGCAAGAGGCATGTCGCATTTGTCATTGCGTCATCACCACTCGATCGACTTGCCCGCCCAGTCATAGAAGCCACCGCTGGATTCTGGTGAAAGCTCGCCGGCGACCGTCAGCAGGCGACGTGCGACAAAGCTCGTACTGAACAGCTTTCCTTCTGGTACTCGTGCCTGAAAGGGCCCGGAAAGCCCCGTGTCGGTGGTGCCCGGATGCAGCGCGACCAGCAGTGCTGCGGGGTTACGCCGTGCGATTTCGATGGCGGCAGTGTGCAGCAGCATGTTGTGGCTGGCTTTGCTGGCGCGATAGGCATACCAGCCGCCGCTGCGGTTATCAGAAATCGAGCCGACGCGTGCCGACAGAGAGGCAAATATCACGGGTGTGCGACGGCGAAGGCGTGGTGCCAGCAGGCTCAGCAGCAGCGCTGGGACGAAGGCATTGACCTGATGCACGCGTGTCAGTGCCGCCATATCGAGATCTTCCAGGCGCTTCTCTGGCCACAGTTCGGCGTCTTCATCGTGCAGCAGGCCCATCGCGTTGAGGGTCAGGGCCGGTGGCTGCCCCTGTTGCTGCTCATCATCCAGCATGGCGGCCAGCCACTTGCCAAGCGCTACCATGCCGTTATCTGTCGTCAGATCAGCGTCGAACGCCACCAGCATCGGGTGCGACGGCAGGCGTGAGGTATTGCGGCTCACCGCCAGTACGCGTCCGCAGCGTGGATGCGATAGTAGTGCTTCCACCAGGGCGTGCCCGATACCGCCACCTGCCCCAGTTATCAGTGCAGTAAACCCCTGCGGTAGACGTGCGAAGGTCTCGGCGCTCAATGGCCTGATATCGTTCAGTGGCTCACCATCGCCAGGTAAGTGATCAATCGTTGTTGGCATGGCTGATCCCTATTTCAACAGACGTTGCATCGACGGGTTCACGCGCGCGCCATCAGCCGCGCCAGTCGTGAGCCTGTGTTGAGTGTTGTCGGCGTCGCATCCTCTTTCAAGCATCCTGCCTCCAACAGTGCCAAGCGCGCAAAGCGCTCAAGCCCTAGCGGTTGATGAGTAATCATGATCAGGCTACGTCCTTGGCAGGCCGTGAGAATAGCCGTCATTACCTGTTCGGCGCTGGCGCGATCCAGTCCCTCGCAAGGTTCATCAAGCAACACGATGGGTGCGGGGCAGAGCAGGGCGCGCGCGACGCCAAAGCGCCTGAGCTGACCGCCGGACAGCGAGCGTCCACCTTCATCAGGGAAGCTGGCAAGACCTTCGGGCTGACGGGCCAACCATTCGCCAAGTCCGAGGCTTTCGAGCATCGCCATCAGCGTATCGTCGCTGGCCGTCGGGCTGGCCAGGCGCAGGTTGTCAGCAAAGCTGGCGCAGAACAGATGCGTGTCCTGCGGGCAGACGGCGAAGCTTGCACGCAGGGTGCTTTCCTCCAATGACTCCAACGGGACGCCCCCCAGCGTGACGGTGCCAGAGGCCGGGGCATGGAAGCGGCACAGCACATCCAGCAGGGTGCTCTTGCCGCTACCGGACGGGCCGAGCAGTGCGAGATGTTCGCCCGACTCTAGAGACAACGTGAAGTCGTCAAGCACCGTGGTGTCGCCGTGGCGAACGTTCAACTGCTGAATCTTGAGATCGTCACCTTCCGGGGGGGCGCTCTTCTGTTCGGCAGGGAACAACGGCGCCGGTGTGTTGGCCTGCACACGATTGAGGCGCGCCGCCGCTGACAGGCAGCGGCCCAACCCTTGCCAGGCGAGCGGCAGCGGTGCGAGTGCCTCGAAAGCCCCCAGCACCGCGAGCAGAAACAGGGCCAACAGACGTCCGTCGAGGGCTGATGCGCCCCCCACGGTGTTGCTGGCAGAGGGTGACATCTGCATCACGCCGAGGAGGGCAATTCCTGCCAGTGTCAGGCCCAGCAGGGTATGGCTCAACCAGTTGGCAAGCGCGTGACGACGCGCCTGAGCCAGCTCGATGTCGTCACGCGCTGCTTGCTGCTCGGAAAGCCCAGCCAGCTCGCTCGCCCAGCGACCATAGATGACCAATTCTCCCAATCCTTGGAGTCGCTCCAGCAAGCGGGCCCGTAGCTGGCTGGCTGAGGCCTGATGGCGCATGGCATCAGCACTGCCACGCCACCAGGCAAGCCAGGGGACCAGTCCGCCAGTGATGGTCAGGCCGAGAATGGCGACTGCTGCCAATACTGGTGCGAAGATACCAATCAGCGTACCCGCTGCCAGTACTGCACACAGCGCGACCAGTGAAGGGATCAGGACGCGCACATAGAGGCTATCGAGGGCATCGACATCAGCGCCAAGGCGCGTCATCAGCTCGCCTTGTCCAGCATGTTGCAGGGCCGCAGGTGACAGAGGCTCGATGGCCTCGAACAGACGTCGCCGCAGGCTGGCCAGCAGTCGCAGTGTGCCCTCATGGGTGGTGAGGCGTTCGCCGTAGCGTCCGGCAGTCCTTGCGAGTGCCAAGCCGCGCACGCCCGCGGCCGGCGTGAAGAAATTGAAGGCCTGTGTCGCCGCAACGCTGAGGCCTGCGACCGCAGTGGCTGACAGGAACCAGCCGGAGAGCGCGAGCAAGCCGGTGGCGGCCAGCAGGGTGATCAGCGCGAGTAGCGCGCCGACGCCTAGCCAGCCACGATGCTCGCGCATCAGTGCAAGGTAAGGGCGTAGCTCACGCAATGCGGGGCGAGCATCTGCGTGGGTCTCCGCTCCGCTATTGTCTGGTGATGGATTCATGACTCACCTCGTGTCGGGGCATCGCTCAGGGGACAGTCTTCGGCCAACCGCCCTTCCTCCAGTCGAATCCGGCGCTGACATAGCGAGAGTAGTTCCGGACGATGGGTCAGCAGTAACAGGGTACGGTGCTCGCCCAGTCGTTGGAGTGCTGCGATGACACGCGCTTCGCTCTCGGCATCGAGACTGGCGGTCGGCTCATCCAACAGAACCAACGGTGCATCGTGCAGGAAGGCGCGCGCCAGTGAGAGACGACGTGCCTGACCGCCTGATAGAGGCTGGCCGCCTTCGCCCAGACGCGTTGCCAGGCCGGCAGGCAGGCTGTGCAGCCAAGACAATAGATCGGCATTGTTGAGTGCCGCTTCCAGCGCGCTATCACTGGCGTGCGGATGTGCGATACGTAGGTTATCGGCCAGGGTGCCAGACAGAATCACCGTATCCTGTCCGACCCAAGTGATCATTCCGGCGGGTAGGCCGTTGCTGAGCGGGTGACCGTTGAGAGATAGCACGCCATCGCTGGCGCTGACGAAGCCCAGCAGTAGATTGAGCAAGGTGGACTTGCCGGAACCGGACGCACCGGTAATGGCAATTCTCTCGCCGGCTGAAACCTTGAATGACAACGGGCCGAGTGCAGGTGCGCTAGAGGGATGCTGGCCCGGATAGCGCACCGTCAGTGCTTCAAGGGAGATCTGTTGCAGGTCAACGTTGGCAGCGCGACTGTCTGTCTCCTGGCGTGCCGGTTCCGCATTGTGAGCCCCTGAGAGCATGTCTTGTGTCAGGAAGGGCGAGTTGCCCAGGATAGGCGCGAGGTCTGTCGCTGCCGCTTCTGCCTCGGCCTTGGCGTGATAGTGCACGCCAAGCTCACGTAGCGGCTGATAGAACTCGGGGGCCAGCACCAGAATGAATAGCGCAGTTTCCAACGTGAGCGGTGAATCGCCCCAGGTACCGAACTGCAGATGGCCCAGGAAGTGAAAGCCCAGGTAGACCGCCAGCAGTGCGATCGATATCGCGGTGAAAAACTCCAGTACCGTGGAGGACAGGAAGGCGAGGCGTAGCACTTTCATGGTGCGCTTGCGGAAGGCATGACTGACCGCCTCGACCTGCGCGCCGCGCCGCGCGGCACCGAACAGCTTCAAGGTCTTGAGACCAGTGAGCAGATCCATGAAGTGGCGTCCCATGCGGTCCATCTCCTGAAACTGTTCCTGGGAGCGTTTACGGGCCGCAATGCCGACCAGAATCATGAAGATTGGCACCAGCGGGGCAGTCACGGCCAGAATCAGGCCCGCCGCCCAGTTGAGCGGAAAGATTACCGCCAGCAAGAGTAGCGGTATCAGGCCAGCGAGGCGGGTCTGCGGCCGAAAGTCGGCGTAATAGCTGTGCAGGGATTCGACTTGATCCCAGACGCGATTGGCCAGGCTGGCGCGGTGCTGGCGGCGCACCCACAGCGGGCCAAGCTCGGCGAAGCGCTCCAGTAGACGCTCACGCAGGCGTCGGCGAATGCTCTGGCTGGCGCGCGTACCGGCGTAACCACGCAAGCCGCTCAGTGCGCCGCGCAGTGAAAGACTGACGACGAGTACGCCAATCGCGGGCCACAATGCTTCGAGTCCGGCCTTGTCGATAGCCACACCTTGCACCAGATGCGCGATAGCCCACGCCTGTGCCAGTAGCACGAGCGTCGAGAGTAGCGCACACAGAATGGCGAGCTGTGGCCAGCGACCACCGCCCTTGGCCAGCGTTTCTAGCCAGCGGCGCGCAACGAAGTCTGCTGGAGGCGTGGTGGCTTGATGGTGGACCTCAACCTGTGGACTTAGTGTCGAGGCTGATTGAGTCACGTCCGAGGTGGGCGTGACTGAAGGGTTCAAGGTGTTGTCAGGAGAAGCGGCGGATCGAGTCATTCTGGCTCCTGCCGAGGAAAGGGGCAGAGGGGAATCGGGAGAGCACGATACCAGGCTGTCACCGGCGTTGATGAGCCAGGTGTCAGCTGATGCACCCTCAGCTTACCGCCGTGAGAGTGGCGGTACACGGTGACGCACTGTCGCACATCTTCACCTTGCGTATAATATGGCCCCAGTGCGTACTGCCTACGGCAGTACCGTTGATCATCCCGGAACGCTTCCCGATACTCTTCTCGAATTACTGGACTCCACATGACTGTTCGTACGCGCATCGCGCCGTCTCCGACTGGCGATCCCCATGTCGGCACCGCCTACATCGCCCTGTTCAACCAGTGCTTCGCCCGTCAGCACGGCGGCGAGTTCATCCTGCGTATCGAAGATACCGATCAAACGCGCTCTACCGGCGAATCCGAGCAGATGATTCTCGACTCCTTGCGCTGGTTGGGCATTGAGTGGTCTGAAGGTCCCGATGTCGGCGGTCCGCATGGCCCGTACCGTCAAAGCGAGCGTGGCGATATCTATGCCAAGCATTGCCAGCAGCTACTGGATGCCGGCCACGCCTTCAAGTGTTACCGCACCAGTGAAGAGCTTGATGAGCTGCGCGATTCACGTAAGGCCGAAGGCCTGCACATGGCGCTCAAGCCGTCTGATCTCGCACTGCCGGCAGATGAAGTTGCCCGTCGTGAAGTGACCAATGCGCCTTACGTCATTCGCATGAATGTGCCGGAAACCGGTACCTGCGTGGTCAAGGACATGCTGCGCGGCGAGATTGAAGTGGAATGGGCGCAGGTGGATGCGCAGATTCTGCTCAAGTCCGATGGCATGCCGACCTATCACCTGGCCAACGTGGTGGATGATCACCTGATGGAGATCACCCACGTGATGCGCGGTGAGGAGTGGATCAACTCCGCCCCCAAGCATCAGCTGCTGTATGAGTACTTTGGTTGGCAGATGCCGGAGCTGTGCCACATGCCGCTGCTGCGCAATCCGGACAAGACCAAGCTGTCCAAGCGCAAGAACCCGACCTCCATTCTTTACTACCGTCGCATGGGGTACCTGCCGGCGGCAGTGATCAATTATCTCGGCCGTCTTGGCTGGTCCATGCCGGACGAGCGCGAGAAGTTCACGTTGAGCGAAATGCAGGAGCACTTTGATATCCAGCGTGTCTCGCTGGGCGGCCCGGTGTTCGATGTCGAGAAACTCAGCTGGCTCAACGGGCTGTACATTCGTGATCTCACCGAAGACGAGCTGCTGACCGAGCTGCGTCAGTGGGCCTTCAACGAGACCTACGTCAAGCAGATCCTGCCGGAAGTGAAGCCGCGCATCGAGACGCTGTCCGAGGCGATTCCACTGGCGGGTCATTTCTTCTCCGGTCTGCCGGCCATCACGCCGCAGGACTTCGCCAAGTCCAAGTTGGAAGGCGAAGACCTCGTGCGCCAGATGCAGTTCTTGACCTGGAAGCTCGAGAATCTGTCCACCTGGGACAAGGAGCATCTGTTGACGGAAGTGAAGCTGCTGTCGGCACACTTCGAACTCAAGATGAAGGACTTCCTCGCGCCGGTGTTTGTCGCCGTGACGGGTTCCGCGACCTCTACCTCGGTGATGGATGCGATGGTCATTCTGGGCTCCGACATGACGCGTGCACGTTTACGTCACGCTGTCGCGGTACTGGGCGGTGTCTCCAAGAAAGCGGCCAAGCGCTTTGAAAAGGAATATCGCGAGCTGTGAGGGGCTAGGGTGTGATCTGATCTCTTGTCATGTCATCGAGATAGGTCGCCATTGGCAGGCTGTCGGTAGTGCGATAAAAAGTATTGACGAGAACGGTTGACGAGAACGAGGTGGGTCAGTAAGATACGCCTCGTTCTTGAGAGACGGGGCCTTAGCTCAGCTGGGAGAGCGCAACACTGGCAGTGTTGAGGTCAGCGGTTCGATCCCGCTAGGCTCCACCAAGTTTTTCAAGCAACTGCGTCCCATTCGTCTAGTGGTCTAGGACACCGCCCTTTCACGGCGGTAACAGGGGTTCGAACCCCCTATGGGACGCCACTCTTCAGACATCGCGAGTCACCTTTCAGGTCTCGTGAAGTCAACAAAAAAGCACACCTTGCGGGGTGTGTTTTTTTTGTCCCTGATTTTCGCTTATGCACACCCGGTATATGGGCGAAAAAGTATGTTATCCCCAAGTCGCTCTTGACAGGCTTTGTGTCTTGTCCACTGTTCGGGCGTCACGCCAATATCTCTGTTATTGCTCTCCAAAGTGCAGCCATCATGGCTTGCGCTTACGTTGCGTTACCAAAAATTTCTTTTATATCAATAAGTTATGAGCTGGTTAAATTTTGTGCAATCTGTTGGTAAGCCTGCTGTCATGCAGGTTTAGCGAGCTTGTCTAAGGGTTATCAACGAGGTTATCCACAGATAGTGTGGAAAAGCATGACGAGTCCAGCTCTTGTCAGTGTTGTTGCAATGCCGCATGAAAAAACGCCCTGTCTGACCGTCAATTTGACGTTGGACAGGGCGTTTTTTGTGCCCGCGAATTCGTTCGCAGATCTGTCTGCTGTCAGCGGTCAGACGGACGCGTACTCAGCAGGCCAAAGCACAGGTAGGTGTCAGTAAAAAACTACGTGTCCAGGCGCTTGAGCAATGAAGAGGTGTCCCAGCGACCGCCGTCCATCTTCTGCACATCGGCATAGAACTGATCGACCAGTGCGGTGACGGGCAGGGTGGCGTCAATACGACGGGCTTCCGCCAGGCAGATACCCAGGTCCTTGCGCATCCAGTCGACGGCAAAGCCATGCTCGTACTCATTCTTGATCATGGTGGCGTGGCGATTGTCCATCTGCCAGGAGCCAGCGGCACCCTTGGAGATCACCTCGATCACGGCGTCGCGATCCAGTCCAGCCTGTTCGGCGAAGTGCAGACCTTCGGAGAGCGCCTGAACCAATCCAGCGATGCAGATCTGATTGACCATCTTGGTGGTCTGGCCGGCACCGGTTTCGCCGATACGCTTCACCATGCGGCCGTAATGCGTCAGTACCGGTGCAGCACGATCGTAATCCGCCTGATCACCGCCACACATGATGGTCAGCACGCCATTGATGGCGCCCTGCTGGCCGCCAGAGACTGGGGCGTCCACGAAGCCGACGGATTGCTCACGTGCCGCCACGGCCAGTTCACGGGCGAGATCAGCACTGGCGGTGGTGTGGTCTACCAGCAGGCTGCCGGCCGACATGCCTGCCAATACGCCATCAGTACCGAGAGTGACGCTACGTACGTCATCATCGTTGCCAACGCACATCAGCACGATATCAGCGCCTTGAGCGGCCTCGCTCGGGGTGGCGTGATGACTGCCGCCATACCTCTCGCACCACTGTTCGGCACGTGCGCGAGTGCGGTTATAGACACGAACATCGAGCCCCGCGGCGGCGAGATGCCCGGCCATGGGGCTGCCCATGACGCCGAGGCCAATGAAGGCGGCTGTGCGGAGTGTTCTTGTATCAGCTGACATGTCAAGGCTCCAGAGGTGAGCGGCAGAGGTGATACCGAGTAGCGTGAAAGCCGTTGATGCTGGAGGGCGTCAGCGGCGTGAATCTACGCTAGCACGTCCTGCCCCGTTCATGGAGCATCCATCAGTCTTGAGGTGAGCGTGGGCTGCGGATGATCCGGCACAAAAAAACCGCCTCGTGAGAGGCGGCTTCTGGTGATGCTGTCTCGGCTGCGTCTCGCAGCCGGACTCATACGCCGAGCTTACTTGGTCGGATAGTCGCGCTTCGGATGGCCAGTGTAGAGCTGGCGCGGACGACCGATGCGATAACCGCCGGCAATCATCTCGTTCCAATGGGAAATCCAGCCAATGGTACGGGACATCGCGAAGATGACCGTGAACATGTTGGTCGGGATGCCGATGGCCTTGAGGATGATGCCGGAGTAGAAGTCGACGTTCGGGTATAGCTTGCGCTCGATGAAGTACTCGTCTTCCAGTGCAATCTGCTCCAGGCGCTTGGCAATCTTGAGCTGCGGGTCGTTCGCCATGCCCAGTTGCTCGAGAACGCGGTCGCAGGACTCTTTCATGACCTTGGCGCGCGGATCGAAATTGCGATAGACGCGATGACCGAAGCCCATCAGCTTGAATGGGTCTTCCTTGTCCTTGGCTTTGTCGATGAAGCGCTGGATGTTCTCTTCAGAGTCGTCGCCGATCTCGTCAAGCATGGTCAGCACAGCTTCATTGGCGCCGCCGTGTGCCGGGCCCCAGAGTGCGGCGATGCCGGCGCTGATGCAGGCGAACGGATTGGCGCCGGTGGAGCCCGCCAAGCGCACGGTGGACGTGGAGGCGTTCTGCTCGTGGTCAGCGTGCAGCATGAAGATCGTGTCCATGGCATCCGCGAACACCGGATTGATCTTGTACTCTTCGCACGGGTTGCCGAACATCATGTACAGGAAGTTCTCGCCGTAGGAGAGATCATTGCGCGGGTACATGAACGGCTGACCGATGTTGTACTTGTGGCACATGGCTGCAAGCGTCGGCATCTTGGCGATCAGACGTACGGCACTGACGTAGCGTTCTTTCTCGTTACTGATGTTCAGGTTGTCGTGATAGAAGGCTGCCAGGCCGCCGACCACACCACACAGGATCGCCATCGGATGAGCATCACGACGGAAGCCCTTGAAGAAGTTGACGATCTGCTCGTGGACCATGGTGTGATTGCTGATCACCTGAGCAAACTTGTCATACTCCTGCGTATCCGGAAGCTCTCCGAACAACAGTAGATAGCACAGCTCTATGTAGTTGGAGCTGGCCGCCAGCTGGTCGATGGGGTAGCCGCGATGGAGCAGCACGCCATTCTGTCCATCAATGAACGTGATGGATGACTCGCAGGCGGCGGTAGAGACGAAGCCCGGGTCGTAGGTGAACATGCCTTCGGCGGTCAGACCACGGACATCAATGACGTCCTGTCCGAGCGTGCCGGAATAGACCGGAAGTTCGATGACCTTGTCTTTACCATCTACTGTTACTGTCAAATGTGCTTTCTTGTCAGTCATGCCGACCTCCTCATTTTTCGCGTAACTCTTTGACTTGCTTGCCATGCCGGGCTTGCATCAATCCCGCCCACTATAGAAGCCCGCGAAAGATTGTCAATTCACCACACGGAGTAGAGACGGGCAGTGCTACGCTGTGCGTCAGATTTCCGACGTTTACCGTCCGCATGGCGACAGGTCGCGTCCTGATCACTGCATTTTGCGCAATTCGTAGTTGCGGTGCTGCGACGCTGTGCCATTTGTCATGCCAATGGCCAACCCCTATAATCTACCGTCGCGCGACTGGCGGGATATTCGGCTCGGTACCGTGGATGGCCTGCGCCCGAGACCCTTCCTCAAACCACCGCCCCTACGGGCTTGCGTCCGTGTTGGGCCAAGAGAGTGTGTAAGAGCCGTGAATAGCAAACGACCCGTAAATCTCGATCTGACGACGATAAAGTTCCCTCTCCCTGCGCTTACCTCGATCGCTCACCGTATTACCGGTGTGATCCTGTTTGTCGGCCTGGTGTTCGCGCTGTGGGCACTTGATGCCTCGCTGTCCTCCCCGGAAGGGTTTGAGGCAGTGCGTGAGACCCTGGCAACCAATTTCCTGGCCAAGATTGTGGCCTGGGGCTTGCTGTCTGCCCTCGGTTTCCATTTCGTGGCAGGCATCAAGCACCTGCTGATGGACATGGACATTGGTGTCGAACTGGAAAGTGCTAATCGCAAAGCGCAGGTCACTGTCGTGATCAGTGCTGTTCTCGTGGTCCTGGCGGGAGTCTGGGTATGGTAAACAACATCACCAATTTTAGTCGCAGCGGCTTGTCTGACTGGGTGCTGCAGCGCGTCTCCGCCGTTATTCTGGCGGTCTATTCCGTGTTCATGGTCGGCTATCTGTTGCTGCACCCGAACCTCGACTACACCACCTGGAGTGGTCTGTTCGAGAACACGGCAATGCGCGTCTTCTCTCTGATGGCATTCATCGCGATTGCCGCACACGCCTGGATCGGTCTTTGGACCGTAGCGACGGATTACATGAAGCCGACCGCACTGCGTCTCGGTTTCCAGATCTTCGTCATCCTTGCGTTGTTTATCTTCTTGGTCTGGGGCGTTCAAGTCCTTTGGGGAGCCTGATACATGTCCACCATGCGTAGCCTGACATTCGACGCGATCATCATCGGCGGCGGCGGCGCTGGCCTGCGTGCCGGTCTCGAACTGTCCCAGTCCGGCAAGAAGACTGCCGTGCTGTCCAAGGTCTTCCCGACCCGCTCGCACACTGTCTCTGCTCAGGGCGGTATCACCTGTGCCATCGGCTCTGCTGATCCGGATGACGATTGGCGCTGGCACATGTATGACACCGTCAAGGGTGGCGATTATATCGCTGACCAGGATGCCGCTGAATACATGTGTACCGAAGGCCCGAAAGCGGTCTTCGAGCTTGAGCACATGGGTCTGCCGTTCTCCCGTTTCGACAACGGTCGCATCTACCAGCGCCCGTTCGGTGGCCAGTCCAAGGACTTCGGTAAAGGCGGCCAGGCAGCACGTACCTGCGCTGCAGCTGACCGTACCGGTCACGCACTGTTGCACACCCTGTATCAGGCCAACCTGAAAAACGGCACTGTCTTCCTCGACGAGTGGTACGCCATCGATCTGGTCAAGAATGCCAATGACGATGTCGTCGGCGTGATTGCCCTGTGTATCGAGACGGGCGAAACCGTCATCGTCAAGTCCAAGGCCACTGTGTTGGCCACCGGTGGCGCAGGTCGTATCTATGCCTCCACCACCAATGCCCTGATCAATACCGGTGACGGTATCGGCATGGCGCTGCGTGCTGGCTTGCCGGTTCAGGACATGGAAATGTGGCAGTTCCACCCGACCGGGATTCACGGTGCGGGCGTTCTGGTCACCGAAGGTTGCCGCGGTGAAGGTGGCTATCTGGTCAACAAGGACGGCGAGCGCTTCATGGAGCGTTACGCGCCGAACGCCAAGGACCTTGCGGGCCGCGATGTTGTCGCACGCTCGATGGTGCTTGAGATCCTTGAAGGCCGTGGTTGTGGCGAGAATGGCGATCACGTCTTCCTGAAGCTGGATCACCTGGGTGAGGAAGTGCTGAACAAGCGCCTGCCGGGTATCTCCGAGCTGTCCAAGACCTTCGCGCACGTCGATCCGACCAACGCGCCGATCCCTGTCGTACCGACCTGCCACTACATGATGGGTGGCATTGCCACCAACGTGCATGGTCAGGCTATCGCGCAGGACGACAGCGGCAACGACCATATCGTCAACGGCCTCTATGCCGTCGGTGAAGTGGCCTGTGTGTCCGTTCACGGTGCCAACCGTCTGGGTGGCAACTCGCTGCTGGATCTGGTGGTCTTCGGTCGTGCTGCGGGCAAATACATCGAAAGTGCACTGAATGAAGGTATCGAGTATCTCGAGCCGACTCAGAGCGACATCGATACGGCGCTGGTGCGTCTGAATCGCTGGAACGAATCCGATAGCGGCGAGTCCGTGCCGGAGCTCAAGCGTGAGCTGCAGCAGATCATGCAGAACTCCTTCGGTGTCTTCCGTCAGGAAGACAAGATGGAAGAAGGCGTCAAGCAGCTGTCCGATCTGCGTGAGCGTATCGCCAAGGCGGGTCTGTCCGACAAGTCTCAGGTCTTCAATACCGCGCGTATCGAAGCACTGGAACTGGATAATCTGATGGAAGTGGCTGAAGCCACTGCGATTGCGGCCCTGGCCCGCAAGGAAAGTCGTGGTGCTCACTCCCGTTACGACTTCCCGGATCGTGATGACGTGAACTGGCTGAAGCACTCCATGTTCTTCCCGCGCGACAAGCGCGTCGGCAAGCGTGACGTGAACTTCGCACCGAAGACCGTCGAGCGTTTCGAGCCGAAGATTCGTACCTACTGAGTTCAGTGCCTGCTGAGTTCGTGTTCATCAGGTACGTACCGGCTAATGCCCGTACCGATACAGTTTGCCCGGAGGGGAAACCATGCTTCAGGTATCCATATACCGCTACAACCCTGAAACCGATTCTGCGCCGTATATGCAGGAGTTTCAGGTAGACACCCAAGGTCGTGACCTGATGGTGTTGAACGTGATGGAAATGCTCAAGGAACAGGACAGCTCGCTGGCCTATCGTCGCAGCTGCCGTGAAGGCGTCTGCGGTTCCGACGGCATGAACATGAACGGCAAGAATGGTCTGACTTGCGTTACCGCATTGTCTGAAGTCGTCAAGGACAACAAGCTGGTGCTACGCCCGTTGCCGGGCCTGCCGGTGGTGCGTGATCTCGTCGTCGACATGAGCCTGTTCTACAAGCAGTACGAGCGTATTCAGCCGTACCTGCTCAATGACACGCCGGCACCAGCCATTGAACGCCTGCAGTCGCCAGAAGAGCGCGACAAACTGGATGGGCTCTACGAGTGCATCCTGTGTGCATGCTGTTCGACGGCTTGCCCGTCCTTCTGGTGGAATCCGGACAAGTTCGTCGGTCCGAGCGGTTTGCTGCAGGCATATCGCTTCCTGGCGGATTCACGTGACACGGCAACCGAAGAGCGTTTGTCTGACCTGGACGACCCGTTCTCCGTGTTCCGCTGTCGCGGAATCATGAATTGTGTCGCGGTTTGCCCCAAGGGACTGAACCCGACACGTGCCATTGGCAAGATTCGTGAGCTTTTGCTGGCAAACGCTACTTAAAAGCTGAGCGTTAGCTTGTTATGATTGCACGTCAGCTGCGGCAGGGTGTCACACCTTGTTGCGGCGCACAGCTTGCTGGAGCCGGTGCCTTGTGCACCGGCTTTTGACGATAAAAGAAGACTCAGATGGTGAAGGCCACGATGGCTTCGTCATACAGGGCATAATCGAGTGACGCCGACAGCGTATGTCAGGCGCCTACCCCACCCCATCAGTCAGGGTGACCGAGAGATGCAAGAAGGCACAATGGAGTTGATGTGGCGCACTTCCCATATGAGCGGGGGGAACGTCCACTACGTAGAAGATCTCTACGAGCGTTATCTTGTCGATCCCAATGCGGTGACCGACGAGTGGCGCAACTACTTTGACACTCTGCCGCGTCATGACGGCAGCCCCTCCCAGGATGTTCCGCTAGCGCCTATCCGTGAGCAATTTTACGAGATAGGTCGCACCAGTCGCCGCCCGGCGACTGTCTCGGCGGGCGAAAGCAATGAGAACAAGAAACAGGTTCGTGTTCTCCAGCTGATCAATGCCTATCGTTTCCGTGGCCATCAGAAGGCGGATATCGATCCCCTTGGTCTGCGCAAGCCGGCACCGATCCCCGATCTCGAGCTTTCCTTCCATCAGCTGTCCGCAGCTGACATGGATGTAGAGTTCCAGACCGGTTCGCTGTTCCTGGGCAAGGAAGTCGCACCGCTCAAGGAAATTCACGCCGCGCTGGAGCAGACATATTGCCGCAGCATCGGCGCCGAATTCATGCACATCGTCAACACGGAAGAGAAGCGCTGGCTGCAACAGCGTTTCGAATCCGTGCGCTCCAAGCCGAACTTCTCACGCGATGTCCGCCACCATGTCCTTGAGCGTCTGACAGCAGCTGAAGGCCTCGAGACCTATTTGGCGAGCAAGTATCCGGGTACCAAGCGCTTTGGTCTGGAAGGTGGTGAGTCCTTCATTCCGATGATGGATGAGCTGATCCAGCGCAGTGGCAAGTACGGTACCAAGGAAGTCGTGATTGGCATGGCCCACCGCGGTCGCCTCAATCTCTTGATCAACCTGCTGGGCAAGAGCCCGTCCGAGCTGATCGAGGAATTCGACGGCAAGAAGCAGATTGCCAAGGGCTCCGGCGACGTCAAGTATCACCAGGGCTTCAGCTCGAATGTCATGACACCGGGCGGCGAAGTCCACCTGGCGCTGGCATTCAACCCGTCTCACCTGGAGATCGTCTCTCCGGTGGTCGAAGGTTCCGTGCGGGCGCGTCAGGATCGTCGTGAAGACACCGAAGGCGATACCGTACTGCCAATCTCCATCCATGGTGACGCAGCGTTTGCGGGCCAGGGCGTGGTGATGGAAACCTTCCAGATGTCTCAGACACGCGCCTACAAGACAGGCGGAACGCTACATCTCGTCATCAACAACCAGGTGGGCTTCACCACCTCGCGTGAAGATGATGCGCGCTCCAGCGAATACTGCACTGACATCGCCAAGATGGTTCAAGCGCCGATCATTCACGTCAATGGTGATGATCCGGATGCGGTGCTGCATGCAGCCCAGGTTGCCATCGACTACCGTCAGCAGTTCAAGCGCGACGTGGTGCTCGATCTCGTGTGTTACCGCAAGCGTGGCCACAACGAAGCTGATGAACCGTCCGGTACGCAGCCGTTGATGTACGCCAAGATCAAGACCCAGAAGACTGCTCGCGAGCTGTATGCTGCACGGCTAGTAGAAGAAGGCGTGTTGACGGCGGAAGAGACTCAGCATCTGGTTGATCAGTATCGTGCTGATCTTGATGCAGGCAATCACGTTGCCAATGCGCTGGTGAAGCAGCCGAACACAGGGCTGTTTGTTGACTGGGCACCGTATCTTGGCCACGAATGGACCGGCGATGCTGATACCTCGATGGACATGAAGCACCTGCAGGCGCTTGCACAGAAGATGTGTGAAGTGCCAGATGGTATTTCGGTTCAGCGTCAGGTCAACAAGATCTACGAAGACCGCCGCAAGATGGCTGCCGGTGGAATGCCGATCAACTGGGGCTTTGCTGAAACACTGTCCTACGCGACGCTGGTCGATGGCGATAATCCGGTACGGATTACGGGTCAGGATGTGGGGCGCGGTACCTTCTCACACCGTCATGCCGTCATCCACAACCAGAAAGATGGCAACATCTGGGTTCCGCTGCAGCACATCAAGGATGGTCAGGCCACATTCACCATCCATGACTCCTACCTCTCCGAGGAAGCGGTGCTGGCCTTCGAATATGGCTACTCCACCACCATGCCGACGGCACTGGTGATCTGGGAAGCCCAGTTCGGTGACTTCGCCAACGGCGCACAGGTGGTGATGGACCAATTCATCTCCTCCGGTGAGAGCAAGTGGGGCCGTCTGTGCGGTCTGACGATGCTGCTGCCGCATGGATATGAAGGTCAGGGTCCGGAGCACAGCTCCGCACGTCTCGAGCGCTACCTCCAGTTGTGCGCTGAGCACAACATGCAGGTCTGCATGCCGACCACGCCGGCGCAGATCTATCATCTGCTACGTCGTCAGGTGATTCGCCCGCTGCGCAAGCCGCTGGTCGTGCTGACACCCAAGTCGCTACTGCGTCATAAAGAAGCGACCTCTACCCTTGACGAGCTGGCCGGTGGCCGCTTCGAAATGGTACTGGCCGACAAGGGCAATCTTGAAGCTTCCAAGGTCAAGCGCGTCGTACTGTGTGCAGGCAAGGTCTATTACGACCTGGCTGGCTACCGTGCAGAGCAGGGCCGTGAAGATGTCGCTGTCATCCGCGTTGAGCAGCTGTATCCCTTCCCGAAGGAAGAGCTACAGGCCGCCATCGCCGACTATGAAAATCTCGAGCAGGTGATGTGGTGTCAGGAAGAACCGCTTAACCAGGGTGCTTGGTATCAGAGTCAGCACCACATGCGTCAGGTCGCTGACCAGCATCGTCAGGGGCTCGGCATGAGCCTGGCCTTTGCCGGACGCCCGGCCTCTGCGGCACCTGCCGCGGGCTACATGTCCGTTCATAACGAGCAGCAGCGCCAGCTGGTCGACGACGCCTTTAACAAGTAAGGCATTCGACCCGCAAGGGCACCGAGAGAGAATTGAGTTAAGGAACTCCAATGGCTATCGATATCAAAGCGCCGTCTTTTCCGGAATCTGTCGCCGAAGGCACTGTGGCGACCTGGCACAAGCAGCCCGGCGACAGCGTCGAGCGTGACGAGCTGATCGTCGAGATCGAAACTGACAAGGTCGTGCTGGAAGTCGTGGCACCGCAGGCCGGTACCTTGGGCGAGATCAAGGTTCAGGAAGGCGATACCTGCGAATCTGAACAGGTGCTGGGCTCCATCGGTGATGCCGCTGCATCTTCCGAGAGCAAGAAAGACAGCAAGGAAGCGCCGGCCGCTGACAGCAAGTCCGAGAGCAAGCCTGCCGCTGACAGCAAGGCCGAAAGCAAGCCGGCCGCTGGTGGTAAAGGCGAGACGCTTGAAGTCAAAGCGCCGAGCTTCCCGGAATCTGTTGCTGAAGGCACCGTGGCGACCTGGCACAAGAAGGTCGGTGAAGCCTGTGAGCGCGACGAGCTGATCGTCGAGATCGAGACCGACAAGGTTGTGCTGGAAGTCGTGGCTCCGGCTGCTGGCTCCCTGAGCGAGATCAAGGTTCAGGAAGGCGATACCTGCGAGAGCGAGGCCGTGCTGGCACTGTTCAGCGCTGGTGCTTCCGGTGCGGCTGCTCCGCAAGCTGACAGCAGTGACAGTGAATCCGCGTCTGATGAAGGCAAGGACGAGAAGGTCGGAGACAAGATCCTCGCACCGGCCGCCCGCAAGATGGTCGCCGAGCACGATCTGGATGTCAGCAAGCTGATCGGGACAGGCAAGGGTGGTCGTGTCTCGAAAGAAGACGTGGCCAAGGCCGTCAAGGAAGGGACTGCCGCCAAGTCTGCCTCCAAGCCTGCCGCTGCCAAGCCGGCCGCCGCTCCGAAGGCCGCTCCGGCCTTCGAAGGCGAGCGTCCCGAGAAGCGCGTTCCGATGAGCCGTATGCGTCAGACCATCGCCAAGCGTCTGGTCACGGCTCAGCAGACTGCTGCCATGCTCACCACGTACAACGAAGTGGACATGACGGCTGTCATGGAGATGCGCAAGCAGTACAAGGACACCTTCCAGAAGGTGCACGATACCAAGCTCGGCTTCATGGGCTTCTTCGTCAAGGCCTGTACTGAAGCGCTCAAGCGCTTCCCGGATGTCAATGCGTCCATCGACGGTACCGATATCGTCTATCACGGTTACCAGGACATCGGCATCGCCGTCTCCTCTGACCGTGGTCTGGTCGTACCGGTGCTGCGTGATACCGACAGCATGAAGCTTGCCGATGTCGAAAAGACCATCGTCGGCTATGGTCAGCGTGCGCGTGCTGGCAAGCTGGGCATCGATGAGATGCAGGGTGGTACCTTCACCATCACGAATGGCGGTACCTTCGGCTCGCTGATGTCCACGCCGATCCTGAATCCGCCGCAGACCGCTATCCTGGGCATGCACAAGATCCAGGAGCGTCCGATGGCCGTGAACGGTCAGGTCGTCATCCGTCCGATGATGTATCTGGCGCTGTCCTACGACCACCGCATGATCGACGGCAAGGATGCAGTCCAGTTCCTCGTCGCCATCAAGGACCTGCTGGAAGACCCGGCACGTTTCCTGCTCGACGTCTGAGACTGCAACGCCTTGCGCCCTCGATGATCTCGAGGGTGTGAGCGGCCTCGGCGAGTGGCACTGACACTCGCCGGGTTGCCAACCCGAATCGAACTGCACCAACAGGAAGAGACATGGCCGATAAATTTGATGTAATCGTCATTGGCGCTGGCCCTGGTGGCTATGTTGCCGCTATCCGCGCTGCTCAGATGGGTCTGAAGACCGCCTGCGTCGAGAAGTGGGTGAACAAGGAAGGCAAGGTAGTTCACGGCGGCACCTGCCTGAACGTTGGCTGTATCCCGTCCAAGGCGCTACTGGAAACGTCGCACAAGTATGTTGAAGCGCGTGACCACTTCGCTGAGCTGGGTATCAAGGCCGACGGTGTCGAGATCGACGTGGCCAAGATGGTCGAGCGCAAGGCCGAGATCGTCAAGAACCTGACCGGCGGCATTTCTGGTCTGTTCAAGGCCAATGGCGTGACTGCCCTGGAAGGTACCGGCAAGGTACTGCCGGGCAAGCAGGTTGAAGTCACTGGCCATAATGGCGAGAAAGAGACTTACGCGGCTGACAACATCGTCATCGCGTCTGGCTCCGTGCCGGTCGAGATTCCGCCGACACCGCTGACCGAAGGTCTGATCGTCGATTCCACTGGCGCACTCGAGTTCAGCGAAGCGCCGAAGCGTCTGGGCGTGATCGGTGCCGGTGTCATCGGCCTGGAACTGGGTAGCGTATGGAGCCGTTGTGGCTCTGAAGTCACTGTGCTGGAAGCCGTTGATAGCTTCCTGCCGATGGTGGATGCTGCCGTCGCCAAAGAAGCGCAGAAGCTGCTCAAGAAGCAGGGTATGGACATCAAGCTCGGTGCACGCGTGACCGGTTCTGATATCAAGGATAACGAAGTTGTCGTCAGGTACACCGACGCCAATGGCGAGCAAGAGCAGACTTTCGACAAGATCATTGTCGCTGTCGGTCGTCGTCCGTACACCCAGAGCTTGCTCGACAGCGATGTCGGCATCAATCTGGACGAGCGTGGTTTCATCCACGTTGACGATCACTGCGCGACCAGCGTGCCGGGCATCTACGCCATCGGTGATGTGGTGCGCGGCCCGATGCTGGCTCACAAGGCCTCCGAAGAGGGCGTGATGGTTGCCGATATCATCGCTGGCCACAAGGCCGAGATGAACTACGACGCCATCCCGAGCATCATCTACACCTTCCCGGAAGTTGCTTGGGTCGGCAAGACCGAGCAGCAGGCCAAGGCCGAAGGCATTGAAGTCAAGACAGGCAGCTTCCCGTTCGCGGCAAGCGGTCGTGCCATGGCCAACAATGCGACTGAAGGCATGGCCAAGATCATTGCCGACGCTGAGACCGATCGCGTACTGGGTGTTCACATCATCGGCCAACACGCCGGTGAATTGATTGCCCAGGGCGTGACCGCCCTCGAATTCGGTGCAAGCGCCGAAGACCTCGCGCTCATCTGCACGGCTCACCCGACATTGTCGGAAGCTGTACACGAAGCCGCGCTGGCCGTTGACGGGCATGCGATTCATATCGCAAACCGCAAGAAGCGCAAGTAAGCGTCCTTCCGAACAAGAGGCGCCTCGCCCCGGCCAGGCCGGGGCGAACGGTGATAGCCACATCTGTGGCTGTCGTTCGAGTCTAATGCAACCAATGGCATGACACGATGAACCTTCATGAATATCAGGCAAAACAACTTTTTGCCGACTATGGCCTGCCGGTGTCCAAGGGCTTTGCCGTTGACACCCCGGAAGACGCTGCTGAAGCGTGCAAGAAGATTGGCGGCGACAAGTGGGTCGTCAAGGCACAGGTCCACGCGGGCGGCCGCGGCAAGGCTGGCGGCGTCAAGCTGATCGAAAGCCCTCAGGCTGCAGCTGACTTCGCTACCCAGTGGCTCGGCAAGAACCTGGTGACTTACCAGACTGATGCAAATGGTCAGCCGGTCACCAAGATTCTCGTCGAGAACTGCACCGATATCGCCGAAGAGCTGTATCTTGGCGCCGTCGTTGACCGTACCACTCGTCGCATCGTCTTCATGGCTTCCACCGAAGGCGGCGTGGAAATCGAGCAGGTTGCCGAAGAGACGCCGGAAAAGATCCTGAAAGCCGAGATCGATCCGCTGGTCGGCGCTCAGCCGTACCAGGCACGTGAACTGGCCTTTAAGCTGGGTCTGAACGCTGTTCAGATCAAGCAGTTCACCAAGATTTTCCTGGGTCTGGCGAAGATGTTCGCTGACAAGGATTTCGCGCTGTTGGAAATCAACCCGCTGGTCATCACCTCCGAAGGCAATCTCCACTGCCTCGACGGCAAGATCAACATTGATGCCAATGCTGTCTACCGTCACCCGGACCTGCAGGCGATGCACGATCCGTCTCAGGAAGACGAGCGTGAAGCCCATGCTGCCAAGTTCGAACTGAACTACGTTGCCCTCGACGGCAACATCGGCTGCATGGTCAACGGCGCAGGCCTGGCGATGGGCACCATGGACATCGTCAACCTGAACGGCGGCAAGCCGGCCAACTTCCTCGACGTGGGTGGCGGTGCTACCAAAGAACGCGTTGCTGAAGCATTCAAGATCATCCTCTCCGACCATAACGTCAAGGCTGTTCTCGTGAACATCTTCGGCGGTATCGTGCGTTGTGACATGATCGCCGAAGGCATCATCGGTGCCGTCGAGCAGGTCGGTGTCAACGTGCCGGTCGTGGTGCGTCTGGAAGGTAACAACGCTGAACTCGGCGCCAAGAAGCTGGCCGAAAGCGGTCTGAACATCATCGCTGCTACCAGCCTGACTGACGCGGCGCAGCAGGTTGTCAAAGCTGCGGAGGGCAAGTAATGAGCATTTTGATCGACAAGAACACCAAGGTGATCTGCCAGGGTTTCACTGGCGGCCAGGGGACTTTCCACTCTGAGCAAGCCATCGCCTATGGTACGAAGATGGTTGGCGGTGTGACGCCGGGCAAGGGTGGCCAGACTCACCTTGGTCTGCCGGTGTTCAATACTGTGGCAGAAGCCGTGGCCGAGACTGGCGCTGAAGCGTCTGTCATCTACGTCCCGGCAGCCTTCTGCAAGGACTCTGTCCTTGAAGCGGCCAATGCAGGTATCAAACTGATCGTCTGCATCACTGAAGGCGTGCCGACCCTCGACATGCTGGAAGTCAAGGTCAAGTGCGATGAGCTGGGCGTGCGTCTGATCGGTCCGAACTGCCCAGGTGTCATCACTCCGGGTGAGTGCAAGATCGGCATCATGCCGGGTCACATCCACCTGCCGGGCAAGGTCGGTATCGTGTCGCGTTCAGGCACCCTGACCTATGAAGCCGTCAAGCAGACAACTGATCATGGTTTCGGTCAGTCCAGCTGTGTCGGTATTGGTGGCGACCCGATCCCGGGTTCCAACTTCATCGACATCCTCGAGATGTTCGAGAAGGACCCGAAGACTGAAGCCATCGTCATGATCGGCGAGATCGGCGGTTCTGCTGAAGAAGAAGCAGCTGCCTACATCAAGGCGAATGTCACCAAGCCGGTCGTGTCCTACATCGCTGGTGTGACTGCGCCTCCGGGCAAGCGCATGGGCCATGCTGGCGCCATCATCTCTGGCGGCAAGGGTACTGCTGACGAGAAGTTCGCAGCCCTCGAAGCTGCTGGCGTCAAGACTGTGCGTTCACTCGCGCAGATCGGCGATGCCATCAAGGAAGTCACTGGCTGGTAAGCCGTGATTTCCTGACAGCCGTATGCCCCTGAGGTGTATGGCATGTCACCGAAAGGGCAGGCCCATTGGGTCTGCCCTTTTTTTGGCTCTGGATTCAGTTCTGGTGACGTGGCATGGAGATAGGTGCGCTTGGCTCAGGCACTTGCTAATCTGGTGACGTATTGGCACCTGAAGAAGCGATACGTCTCGTTCCACGAATCACTGAAAAGGATGTTCCATGCTCAAGACATTCACTGCAATATCACGTTCTGCTCGCCTGCTGGCGCTGATGTCACTGCCGCTGATGGCGGGTGCTGGCATGTCAGCCAATGCCGATTCAGGAGCTGCCGCAGCAACGGCTCCCGAAGTTACCGCCGGTGTTCAGGCCACAGCGCATGGTATTGAGTCGCTTACTAGTCGTGATGATGTCTCTACCGTGCAGGCGCGTTTGGAAAAAGCGCTGTCAGCCAAGGGTCTGACGCTATTCACTGTGATCGATCATGAAGCTGGGGCGAAGCAGGTAGGGCTCGAACTGCCCGCTACGCATACCGTCATCTTTGGTAACCCCAAGGTCGGTACGTTGCTGATGCAGTGTAACGGTAGTGCGGCGCTGGACCTGCCACAGAAGATGGTGATTCGTGCAGTGGAAGGTGGCAGCGTGATTGAGTGGAATGATCCGCAGTATCTGGCCAACCGCCATGATCTCGGTGATTGCACGCTACCGCTGGACAAGGTGGCGGGTCTTCTCAAGGGGCTGGCCGCCGAAGCAGCAGGGCAGTGACAATCGCGGTGCCCGAGGATACGTAAGGCACCTTAGTTGGTGACATCCTGGATAATAAAAAACCGGGTTCCCATTGAAGGGAGCCCGGTTTTTCGTGCCGTGACATTTCAAGACCATTCCGTATCTGACCTATCGCTCTGCGTTTGGCTTACAGCGTATCGCCATTCTGTTTTAGCCACTGTACGGCACGGTCCGGATAGTCGGTAAAGATGCCATCGACGCCAGCTTCCTCGAAGAATACGCGTAGCATGTCATCGTAGTCACTGGCCCAGGCAGGAATGCGGCCTTCATCGAGACGGAAGGTATACGGCATCACGATAAGCCCGGCATCGTGTGCGTTATCAACCAGTGTGGTGACCTTGATATCGCCCTTGGTAGAGCTATCTTCGATCACCATCGGCTTCCACGGGCCAATGCCGTCGGCATAGCCTGCAATACGCTCCATCGCGCCTTTCTGATACATCCAGTCGTAGCTGTAGGGCTCAAGTGTGCCATCAGTGCCCGGCTGGAAGGTCATGTCCCAGCTCGTCTCACCCATCAGCTGTACCAGACGCAGGTCCATGCCCAGTGCCGGCTGCAGCTCGTCATGAATGCGCTTGAGTCCACGCGGATCGAAGACCTGCACGATGGCGTTATCGTCATGGTTGACATAGCCGTACTGCTTGAGCGTCTCCAGTACCGTCTTGGAAATTTCCTTGCCTTCTGACTGGTGGAACCAGGGTGCCTTGACCTCGACATACAGGCCGACGTCACGACCTGTGGAGTGATTGAGGCCCTGAATCATCTCGATCTCTTCACTCAAGGTATGCAGGCCAAAGTGCGACTTGCCGAGCGGGAAGCGCTCCGGGTAGTCGGCAACTTTCTTGCCATCCTCGAGGGTGAAGCCTTCACTGAATGCCAACTGCCGTAGCTCTGCCAGCGTGAAATCGATGGCGTAATAGCGACCATCCTTGCGTGCGCGGTCCGGGAAGACATCGGCGACATTGGTGACGCGATCAAGGAAGCGATCGTGCAACACGACCAACTTATCGTCCTTGCTCATCACGATATCCTGCTCGAGGAAGTCAGCGCCCTGCGCATAGGCCATCGCCTTGCCGGCAAGGGTATGTTCCGGCAGGTAGCCTGAAGCCCCGCGGTGAGCGACCACGACCTTGTCGGTGTCATGGCTGGGATCAATGCTGCGCAAGGGTTTCTCGTCGGCCAGTGCCGGTACGGAAGTAACGGTAAGCAGTACGCTCATGACGCCCAATAGTGATAGCGGGCGGCGAGTGCGTGAAGAAGGGTTGCCATGCATGTGAGGTCACCTTGAGTTACCGGTTATTGTATGGTCGTTCAATATCGAATGAAGACCATAACAAACCCTTATCCAGATGGCGATGCTCAATAGTGTCAGGTGATTGTCGTAGCGGCTTACCGCAAGCCCCATGACGCCGTCATGTGCTCGAAGTACGGCGATTGAGCAGGCGACCCAGCATGCTACTGCCGGCCATCACGAAGAACACCGGCGCGCCGGCGATCAGATAGAAATAGAAGGTGACGGCGCGCCAGATGACGACGGCAGCCGCGGCACTGGAGGCGCCTATCACGGGTGTGAGCAGTGCAGTAGAGGAGAGTTCGGCTCCACCTGCGCCTCCCGGCAACAGTGTCAGTTGGCCAGCCGCCAGAGATAGCATCTGCACGATGAAGGTCCAGCTCCAGTCAATATCACGACCTAGCCCGGAAACTGCCAGATAGAGGATCGAGTAACGTAACAGCCAATGGGCACAGCAGAGCAGGAAGATCAGGCTCAGTGTCAGGCGTGGCAGAGCCAGTGTCTCGATCAGCGCATGACGGAAGTGGATGATGGCTCTTGCCAGTTTGATGCGCGAACGATGTCGGACTCTCAGCCAGTGCAGGAGCCGCCCACTCGACTTCAGCAGTTCACGATGATGACGACCCAGGGCGATCAGCAACCCAAACCCAATGATCAGTAATAGGGCCGGGATGGCAAGCATCCAGCCGAGACGCAGATCGATGGTGTGGGACAATGCATAAAGCCCGATGCTGGCCAGTGCAGAGAGAAAGAACAGCATGTCGGTGATCTGATCGACTGCGAATACCGCTGTCGCCTGCGCTGGACGTACCCCCTGGCGCGATAGCAACCCCATCAAGGTGAGTGGGCCGCCGCTGCCGCCGGGCGTTGCACTGATCGCGAATTCAGTTGCCATCACCATGCCCAAGGCTCGGCGCTGGCCAAGATGGCCACCACGCCCAGCCAACAACAGGCGCAGGCGCCCTGCATTCAGGTTCCAGCACACCAGAATCATGCCGAGCATCAATAGAAAGGTGTCGAGCGGAAACTGGCGTAGCTGTGCTCCCAGCCCGCTACCGCCCAGCGTCAGTGGCACCGCGATGACCAGTACCAGGCCAGCGCTCAACATCCATGCTGCACGGCTCATTCAAAGCTCCGCATGATAGTTACACGCTGACGAGATGGAGAGAAAATCGCCATGTCAGGCCGCGTCACTGGAAGACTGTTGATGGGAAGACTGTTGATGGGAGGACTGATGACTGTCAGGGGCTTCCAGCAGGCCATGTTGTGTCAGCCAGTCAATCTTGGTCATTGGCAGGCGACCGCTGTCGAGTAGCCGTGAGACCAGCTGGAGCCAATAGCGGCGCGAGCCATCGTGACGCATATCGACGGGATGCAAACCTAGTCGCAATACCGCAGCGTCTTGCGCGCGGGCCAACTTGCGTTCACTGACCCAGCGTGACATCAGACGACGTGGTGCTGAGCGCGAGCTCCACACCAGTCCCGGTGCATCGATGACGCTGAAGTCAGGTAACCGATAGAGATGCTGGGTGTCACTGGTGTAGCGAAAATCGAGGGATTTCAATGCACTGCGAGTACCCTCGCTCATCAACCAGGCGGGCGCGACGAAGCCATCAAGTGGCCAGCCGAGGCGTGTGAAAAGCTCGGCACCGGCAGTGAGGCGCCTTTTGGCTTCCCCCTCGTCGAGAGGATAGAACTCGCCCTCCCAGGTCAGCACGCGGCGCATCAGATAATCGCGCGGTGTCCGTGGCGGCGGTGCGTCATCGCAATGGTGGAAGCCATGTAGCGCCAATTCGTCGCCCTGTTGGCGACGTTTTTCCAATTGTTCAATGAACGCTGGAGAGTCTTCAAGCGCGCTGCGGTGATGGAAATCAGGGACGACTAGCCAGGTAATGGGGCAAGGATGATTCAGACGTGATTGGCAGAGCGCGTCCAGCTCGGCGACAAAGTCGCGATAATCCGGCCAGGTTTCAGGGGCTACATCGTGAAGCACCAGCAGAAAGTGACGCGAGGAGTCGGGCTGTTCAGCCATGCGTCACTTCCTCCAGCATGGGGTGAAAGCGGGTGCCGGTCACCGCGCGGTAATGGCCCAGTAGTCCATCGACGACGCGATCCCAATCATGATGCTTCTCGACATGGCGACGTGCCTGACGCCCTAGCGCAGCAGGATCATTGGCGAACACTTCCTGTACGGCGCGTGCCATATCGCGTGGTGAGTGCGGTTCGCATAGCTGTCCGCAGCCCAGAGGTACATTCTCGGCCAGAGCCCCGGCGCGTGCTGCTACCACGGGAGTCCCGCAGGCCATGGCTTCGAGCACGACCAATCCGAAGGTCTCTTGAGTGCCGGCATGCAGCAGTACATCAACGGAAGCCACCATGCGCGCTACCTCATCACAGCTACAGAAGTGGCCGGTCACACTGACGTTGTCCGGGAGGTGACGCGGCATGCCGGAGCCAATCAGTAGCAGGTGATAGTCGGGCCCTAGCAGGCGGGCAACATCGAGCAGTTCGTCGAGGTTTTTCTCGCGCGAGCCGCGGCCGGCGAAAGCGAGTAACCGCACATGATCTGATAACCCAAGCTCGCGCCGCAGTTGCGTATCGCAGCGATCTGGATGAAAGGTAGTGAGGTCCACGCCTAGCGGTTGGATATGCACATTGCCAATCCCCAGATGATCAAGGCGCTCAGCCATCACCTGACTCGGCGCAAGCACTCGATCGAAGTGACGATACAAACGCTGAACATAACGATCGACATTGCTACCCGACCACTCGCCGAGACGATTGGTGATCAGGCGCGGCAAATCAGAGTGATAAAACCCCAATACCGGTACGTCCAGCTTGCGACCGGCATCCAATGCGGCCCATGCCGTGACGTAAGGGTCGCCCGCTTCGATGACATCGGGCGATAACGCTAACAGGGTACTGACCCAACC
Source organism: Cobetia sp. L2A1 (assembly GCF_009796845.1). Taxonomy (NCBI): domain Bacteria; kingdom Pseudomonadati; phylum Pseudomonadota; class Gammaproteobacteria; order Oceanospirillales; family Halomonadaceae; genus Cobetia; species Cobetia sp. L2A1. The sequence goes on from NZ_CP047025.1 coordinate 590,150, forward strand.
ACTGCGCCGCAGCGGAAAGCGATAGCCATTGCCGAACGGGATCGGTGGCGCCGGCACGTTATAGATATCATCACTGACGCTGGTGGCTTCGCCGGGTACCAGTAGGCTATGGCGAATATCAGGCCGTGTTCTCAGCCGTCGTCGCTTGGCTTCCAGATAGGTCCTCACACCACCACTGGACGGGGCATGAAACATCGTCATGTCAGCGATATGTAGCATCGTGTTGATTCCAAAGGTTTTTTTAAGCTTAGTCAGCCTTAAAATCTTAGACATGTACGCATCCGTGTACACACTGAGAATCTGTCTACTAACTGGCGAGGAATCACTGACAACCGTCGAGTGTCCTGCTCTAGTCATTGGGGGGAGGTAGGATGAAACCAAGGGGCCGTTACGTGACATACCGTGTCGCGGGTGACGGGACGCCTTGCAGTGCCGCACGTTGGGGCATGCTGATCAGTGTGACAGCGAGATGCGGCATTTGTGCGGTAGGCAGGTGCTGCCACGCAATATGCGCGAAGAGTGGATAGCGAGTGATGTCGGTAATGACGTATCAACGGCGATATTTTCGCTACCATTCCCGCGAGGGCAATGATGAATGACAGATAAAAAAAGGCCCCATCCAGGGTCACTGGACGGGGCAATGTGCGTGCACTACAGGAATTTGAAGGTGTATCGGGATACGCCAGTAGCGAGGCATGCTCAGATTGGTAAAGCTCAGGCTAGCAATGTCAATGCTAGCAATGCCTCGTCAGATATTTCTCATGATGTCAGGCAACGTGTTTACACGATACCTTGAAGCAGGTGTTGCATGGCTGGAGCGGACTGGCCAATGCCTTCCGGATAGCCTGCGTTGGGCTCGATAGGGCGTTGACTGGCGAGCAGGGCAAGGCTCATCAGCAGGCCAGCGGCCAGTAGTAAGCGATTACGGGTACGACGACGATCACGTTCAAGCAGCAGGGCGACATGCTCCATGGCCTCGCGTTGGATTTCACGCTGGCGCTCTGGATGTATGGCATCACCTGCAGACGCTGTACTTTCCAGTGCTGACTGACCATCGATACGGGCGTACGCCATGGCTGGCCGGCGTACGATGGCGGCATGTTCAGCCATGTGACGCAGTGAGGACGATGCGGGCAAGCGATACATTTTCATCCTGGAGTCCTCCCGAGGACCTGGGGACGCCATCAAGGCGTTCAGTGATTCTAGACTGGGCATCGTCTCTGACATGATGTGATCACAGCGTATGGTATGGCCTATCTCATGATCAAGAGAAAGTCGCTGTGGTTATTTTGACTGCCCCGTGTTTCTGTCTGGTAAGCATACCTCACTGCATTGTTTCACAAAATTACAATTTATCACGGTTGGTACACGATAAGGGGTTGGAACGTAAAACGCCCCGGGCGCAAGGCGCTCCGGGGCGTAGATGACCCGCCGTGTTTCTGGCGAGTGGAAGGTGCCGACTTATTCGGTCGGACGACCCACCAGCGAACGACGTTCTTCGCGGGCTTCTGTCAGAGAGACCTTGATGATGTCACCGAGGGAATAACGCAGTACATCCTCGATGTTCACACGGCCTTCCTTGTCATCGATCGCGACTTTCTTGCGATCGCTGTGGATCAGCGGTGCCGGAATGAAGACGCTGGCGCCATTCTCTTCCAGACGCACGCGCATCCCACCGCGGCGAATATCGATGATCTCACCGAGGAAGACTTGCTGTTCTTCAGCGGCCTTGGTCAGGTAACGCACGTAAAGCCAGTCTTTCACGTCACGCTCCGCCATGCGGTTGAGACGACGACGCTCGCTGAGGTGCTCTGTCAGCTGCTCGGTGGCTTCTGCCGGGACTTCCTGGCCAAGAATCACACGCTTGATCAAGCGGTGGTTGACCATATCGCCGTACTTGCGGATAGGCGAGGTCCAGGTGGCATAGGCTTCAAGGCCAAGGCCAAAGTGCGGGCCCGGTTGAGCGGACATCACGGTATAGCCCTGGAAACGACGCATGCGCACGTCAAGCCAGGTATCTTCGCGGCTGTCCAGTTCCTGACGAATCAGGCGGTAACCTTCCAGGCTACCAAGCTGTTCCGGCGTGGCAGTAATATCTTGACCCGCCAGGAACTCGATGGTGTCGTCGTATTTCTCCGGAGCAAAGCCCTGGTGAACATTGAAGATACCGTGACCGATATGCTTGGAGAGCAGACGTGCGCAGCTTAGATTCGCAGTGATCATGGATTCTTCGATCATGCGATTACTGATGCGGCGATGGTCGGCACGTACGTTGAGCACGTTACCTTCCTCGTCCAGCTCGAACTCGAAGTCCGGGCGCTCGCGGAAGATCTGGGAGTTGCGTGCACGCCAGGCGATACGTGCCTGAGTGAAGGCTTCCAGCTGGCGAAGACCTTCGGCCAGTTCGTCGTTGGCTGGCGTCCAGCTACCTTCCTTGCCCTCGATCCAGTCTGAGACGTTGTCGTAGGTCAGGCGGTAGTGGGAGCGCATGGTGGCTGCGAAGAACTTCGGCTCAGCGATGACACCATCGGTATCAATGTCGACGACGCACATCAGCGTGGGACGGTCTTCACCTTCCTTCAGCGAGCACAGATCATCGGACAGGATTTCCGGCAGCATCGTGACGTTCTGACTCGGCAGGTAGACCGTGAAGGAGCGCGTGCGCGCTTCTTCGTCTATCCGGCTGCCTTCCGGCACGTAGGCCGTTGGATCAGCAATGGCAATGCTCAGGGTCCAGCCGCCTTCAGGGCGCTCGACGATGTGCAGAGCATCATCCATATCGCGTGTCTTTTCACCATCGATGGTGAAGAAGGGCACGTGAGTCATGTCTTCGCGAGTCAAGCCTTCTTCCATCAACGGCCAGTCAGTGCCGCCTTCTGGAGAGGCCTGTTCCAGCGCATGACGCGCCAGAGTGACACGCCACGGCACACGCGGGTTGTCCGCGGTGGCGATGACTTCTTCGATTTGAGCGAAGAAGCTGCGGTCATCCTTGCGCATCGGGTGACGCAGCAGACGCGCCACGACCCAATCGCCATCATTGAGGGTTTCCTCATTGATGCCACGCTTCACGCGCGCTTTCATGCGCGTGTTGATGGAGGGATGGTCCGGCATCACGTTCAGGCGGCCATCACGCTTGCCGACACGAGCGACGAAGCGATCGACACCCGTCTCAATCAGCACTTCCGGCTGGACGGACTTCTTCTCGCCTTCCACCTTGACGGTCGCTTCCACGGTATCGCCGTGCAACACCTGCTTCATGGCGGGCGGCGGCACGAAATAGGATTCACCATCCTCGCATTCGAGAAAGCCGAAGCCCTTGTCGGTGCCTTTGATCACCCCCGTAACACGGGGAATTTCCTGGCGGATTTGATCTTTCAGCTGCGCCAGCAGCGAATTGTTCTGCAGCATTTCGGAAGTTCTGTTGGCGGGGTCAGTGGCTCACTATACGGACATGGGGCATGGGGGGAAAGCGGCCAGATGCGGCAACGCCCACACGGTGTACCTGTGGGCGTTGTCAATGGGGCCTTTCGTCATGAATGCTGCAGGTGAGGGGCTGCCTACGACATAGCGTTGTGATTGGCGAGTAGGTGCTCTACGTGTTGATCACCGTCGAACAGGGTGAATATTGGAGCCTTTCGGTAACGACCACCAATATCACGCGCCTGCATCAGGCCCAGCAGAAACTCGGCGACATTGGCGCGTGAGACCTGCATCTCGTCAGAGGCATCGGCGTTTTCGGTCAGCTTTCCGCTACCGCTGGCATCGGTCAGGCGGCCGGGCTTGACGATGACATGACGCAGGCCGCTCTCGGCGAGGCATAGATCAGCCGCTTTCTTGGCGGAAAAGTAGGGGCGCATGGCCACTGGTCCCGCCAATGGAGTTTCCGAGCGTATCGAGCTGACCTGGATCACGCGTGACAGGCCAAATTCGCTAGCCAGATCGGCCGTACGCATGGCGCCGTGCAGATCAATGGTCAGCGTCTTGTCTGGACTGGTATGCGGGCCGGAGCCCGCCACGAATACGGCTTGATCACAGCCGTAGAAGGCTTGGCGCATTTCGCCTTCGAGATCCCCGAGCACGGTCTCGATGCCACGCTCTCGGAACCAGCCTTGCTGATCACTCGATCGGATCATGGCGAGTACTGGCTCGGCCGCAGCCTTGGCTTTTTCACATAGCTGGCGACCGATCTGGCCATTGGCACCGATAATGAGCGTCTTGCGCATGCTGTCTGCTCCTGTTGCGTATTCAGTAAGCGCGAACATCCGACCTGAGATGAAAGGAAGTACTGTCCGTACCGATACTCATATTCCTGCGGCCATCACTGATGAACTTCAAGGGGGGGATACATGAGTGGGCAGAATGGATGTATTGGAACGTGATGGGTGAGGGAAGCTGGAGGGAGTGCTTGAAGGTGGGTGTTTAAGGTGAGCGGTGCTAGGAAGGGGATGGCCTGGCCCGGATCAAGCACTCAATAGTTAAGTATTAAAGGCAAGCCACAGGACTCACTCCTGTCGTACAGCCTGCTAGGATGGCGTTACAGCGTGCTGGGTCTGGTATGCCCACGCCCATAAGGGAAAATGACAGCACTAACGACAAGGATGTCTGATGAGCCCCACAAACCTCTCCGATGATGCGCAATCCCATGGTCCCATTCGTGTCGGTCTGGTCGGCTATGGCATGGCGGTGCGTACCTTTCACGCGCCGCTGATCGAAGCTACCGAGGGGCTTGAACTTGTTGCACTATCAACGTCACGCCCCGAGATCGTTGAGTCGGAGCGACCGCAGCTGGTCGCTGAGAGTACTGTCGAGGCGCTGCTGGCACGTGATGATATTGAGCTGATCATCATCGCCACGCCCAACGAGACACACTATTCGTTGGCGAGTGCTGCACTGGCAGCGGGTAAGCATGTGGTCGTCGACAAGCCTTTCACGGTGACTCTGGACGAGGGAGAAGCATTGGCGCGTGAGGCTGAGCAGGTAAATCGCGTATTGGCGGTCTTTCACAACCGTCGTTTCGATGCTGACTTCCTGACGCTGTCCGAGCTGATCGAGAACGACATGCTAGGGCGTATCACGCATCTGGAGTCACATTTCGATCGCTTCCGCCCGACAGTCCCGAATCGCTGGCGCGAGCAGGCGTTGCCGGGTAGTGGCTTATGGTACGACCTCGGCCCACATCTGCTGGATCAGGCACTGTGTCTGTTTGGCGAGCCAACGGGCATCCAGTTAACTCGCCGCATTCAGCGTGACGGCGCGGTGACCGATGACTTCTTCCACGCTGTACTGGATTACTCAACTCAAGGCCAACATCCCGGACTGGTGGTAGAGCTACACGCCAGCGCATTGACCGCTGCCCCGACAGCGCGCTTCGCCGCGCATGGTACTCGTGGTAGCTATGTGACGTTCGGGCTTGATCCGCAGGAAGAGTGTCTCAAGGCTGGCGATTATCCGGCACGTGACATGGCCGTGCGTACTGCACGCCAGTGGGGGCGTGACCCACATCCAGGCATGCTGACCTTACTGGAGCGTATCTCAACGATCGAGGGTGAGCGCCAAGGGCGTCGTAGTACAGACGGTGTGAAAGACAGTGAGGAAGAAGTGCTGGTGGGGCGCTCTTATCAAGGCTGTGATGGTGACTATCCAGCATGGTATGCGCAGCTGCGCGACTGTATCCGTGGCAACGGGGCGAATCCAACGCCGGCGCTTGAAGCACTGCGAGTGATGAAGTGGCTGGAAGCGGGCATCGCAAGCGAAATGTAGGCTCCTTGTCTGGCATCAAGAAAAGCGCGCCCCGTGATGACGAGGCGCGCTTTTTCCATGGCGAGTGACAGAGACGCTTCATCTCAAACTACGCCATCTTCCTCACCTTTATCAGCCTTGCGCAGGCGGGAGAACAGCTCGGAGCGCAGCTCACTGATTCTCGGCACCTCGTCGGCATGGAAGGGAATCGGGCGCAGCAGGCGCATGGTACGCAGGCCAAGGCGTGCGTTCATCAGGCCGCTACCCAGTCCCTGGCCCGCCTTGGTGGAGAGGCGCGCTGCCAGATTCATCGACAACAGGTCCATGCTGGCTTCGGCGGCCAGTTCACTGGCGCCGGCGAAGGCCATCGAGGCCAGCACTTCCTTGAACAGTCGCAGGCGACTGGCATAGCCGAGCTCCAGTCCGTAAAGCTGAGAAAGGCGCTCTATCATGCGCAGACCGCGCCACGCCACCAAACTCATGTCGACCCAGGTGAGCGGTGACACCGCGACCATGACCGCAGTCTCGCCACTCATGCGCGAGATCAGACGGCGCGCTTCGCGGTCGCGCGGCCCAAGGACGTGAAAGGCGAACAATTCCCGGCGCTCAGACTGGGAGTGATGTGCTTCACAGGCGGCGCTCCAGGCGCGCACGCCGGCGTCATCGTCACCAAGCTTCATCTGACGACGCAGTTGTTCAAGCAGATCATCCTGCTTGCCAGAGGACTTGCCGGTCGCCTTGTCCGTGTTGTCACTTTCCGTGAGCGACTCCCCACGCTGCCCGAAGTCATCTTCCTGATATTCCTCGAGCTGTCCGCGCAGGGCGGCATGCTTGCGCAGATGCCGCAGTTTGAACAGCTCCTTGCCCAGTGCACGCGCGCCCAGGCCGATGGCGCCCAGGCCCACCAGACCCCAGGCGCCGGCGATCAGATCACCGCCCATGGCCGCCTGATACAGGGAATGACCGGCTTCGACGCCTCCCAAGGTCAAGGTGCCCAGCAATAACCATTTGAGGCCACGATGGCGCGGTTTGGCGCTCAGCGTCGCATCAAGTCCCGGAGTGGCAGGTTCCGGCTCGGCGACGGCCAGTGGCTGGCTTTCCATCTCCGGTGAAAAGTGGCGCGCACCACGCAGGGCCTCTGCCGCGCTCTCGGTGGGGCGCTCGGCGTAAGTTGTCGAGGTGGCATCGGCCTGTGGCGAGTCGGCAGGCCCGGAAGTGGTGAAGCGTTTGCCCGGGCGCGGATGGCGGGATTCGGTGGTCATTTCAGGTGGTCTCCCAGCAGCCAGTCGAGCACGGCGTCCATGCGGATATGAGGGGGGGCGTTGCCTTCAATACGTGGCGGCGCGAAATTCGGAAACTGGAAGTTACCTTCGTTCCAGAAGGTAGCGTCTGGCAGACGTGATGGCACCTCACCCGGGAAGAGCAGGACTGACTCTCGGGAGTCGGCCGTCTGGTTCTGCTCACCCGTCCCCAGTAACTGACCGGACAGCGCAGGATGCCGCTGGCCATTCTCGACCACTTCACGCGCCTCGCTGGCACGAATGGCGGCGATGGTGAAGGCCTTGAGCGGCACATCACGGTAGCGCAGGCGCTTGATCGGGTCTGCGAGCAACTGCTCCAGCAAGTCACGCATTGCGCCATGCTGCTCCGGCGTGACGTGATCCGCCTTGGTGGCGGCAATGGCGAGCCGATCAATGCGACGATCCATCAGGCGCGCCAACAGGTGGCGACGGCCATAGGCGAAGCTATCGAACAGCTTGTCCAGCGCTCGGGTGAGGTCACGGAACGGCGCAGGGCCGGCATTCAGCGCACCGAGTACATCGATCAACACGATCTGGCGATCAAAGCGCCGGAAGTGATCATGATAGAAGGGCTGCACCACGTGGCGACGATAGTGATCGAAGCGGCGTGCGAGGGTGCGATACAAGCTGGAGTCCGGTAGCGCGGCCAGCGCCTCGGGCGTCCAGTCGGTGAGCCCCGTGAGTGGGAAGAATTGCAGGACTGGCGCTTCATCAAGCTCGCCAGGCAGCAAGAAGCGTCCGGGAGTGAGGTCGACAAAGCCACCGTTACGGCGCGCAGCATGCAGATACTCAGTGTAGTGAGTGGCGATCTCTGCCAGCCGGTCCTCGTCGACGTCACTGTCAGGTGTCAGATGCTCTACCGCCGCCAGCCAGTCACTGGCCCAATGCGCGCGGCCATCGTTCAGCTGCGTCTCGCACTCGCCACTCCAGGCAGTGAAATCCTGCTCCAGCATGGGCAGATCCAGCAGCCACTCGCCGGGATAGTCGATCAAATCCAGTGTCAGCGTGGCGCGCTTGCTGTCGAGCATGCGAGCGGCACGCGAGGTGGGGCGAAAGCCGATCTTCAGGCGCAGCTCGCTGATGCTGCGGGTCGGCGTCGGCCATTCGGGGCCATGCGGAGTGTGCTGGCCAGAGAGCGAGCGCAGGCCGGCGTCCAGCGGAAAGCGCGGGATCGAGAGGTCCGGCTGGCTGATACGCTGGGCGCCGAGCAGGCGGCCATCACGCGCGGCGGGCAGCAGCTCGAGGCGTGCGCCGAGCCCTGCGTGACGCAGTTGTTCTATCAGCGACACGAGAAAGGCGGTCTTGCCAGCACCGGACAGGCCAGTGACAGCCAAGCGGAGTTGGCGGTCAAGGCCGCGCTCCAGCAGGTCATGTGCTTCGCGGCCCACATCGCGCGCCAACTGGCGGGCGTTGCGGGTGATGGAGTTGAACATCAAGGGCTTCCCTATCGGTAAAGGCGTCGGCGCTCAAGATGATCATTGAGCCAAGAACAGTATCGACGGCCGTCATCTTTCTTCTATCGACGCTCTTCTATCTGCGGGCGACGAGTGCGCAAGGCAAGCTGACGCCATGCCAACAGGCCAATGGGCAGCAGGCAGAGTGGCATCAGCCACTGATTTAGCAGCACCCAACCGATACTGCTGACCAGTGGTCCCGCCAGCAGTGCGGTGATGGCGCCGGTAGTGAACACGAGAAATTCATTGGCGGCCTGAGTACGGGCTTTTTCGCTCGGCTGATAGCAGGTGGTGAGCAGGCTGGTGGCGGGCAGGAAGGTGAAATTCCACCCGATGCCGAGCAGGACAAGGCCTAGGAAGAAGCCGTTGGTACCGCTGAGGTATTGTGCCGTGATCAAGCTGGTCAGCAGGAAGGCACAACCACTGACGATCATTGCCCCTGCGCCGAAGCGCGCGGTCAGCCGTCCGGTAAAGAATGAAGGCAGGAACATGGCGACCACGTGCCATTGAATGGTGGTCGCGACATGATCGAAGTCATGTCCGACGGAGGCCATCGCCAGTGGCGTTGCCGTCATCGCCAGATTCATCACCCCATAACCGACCATGGCGCTGAGCACGGCCAGCAGGAAGGTCGGCTGACGCAGGATCACGCCCAGCGGGCGTGCAGGTACTTCGTTATTCTTGTTACTCGCTTCAGCTTCGCGGGGCAGGCGAATGAAGGCCAGTAGTATCAGTGCCAGTAAATAGAGTGCAGCCAAACCAATGAAGCTACCGAGGAAGGGCGTATCGGCCAATGCATGGCTGGTGCGCGCAAGCCAAGGGCCGAAGAAGGCAGCTAGCACGCCGCCGCCCATGACGAGCCCGATGGCGCGTTCACGCTGCTCGGGCGGCGCAGCTTCCATCGCGGCGAAGCGATAAAGCTGACCGAAGCCAATCCCGATGCCCACTAGCCAGGTCGAGAATAGAAAGAGCCCAAAGTGCTGAAGTGATAACGCCAATACTGCGAGTCCCGCGCCCACCAGGCCGCATAGATTGCCGAGCACAAAGCCGCGTCGACGTCCCAGGCGTGCAGTGATCAACGAGGCGGGGATGGTGGCGCACATCAGGCCCAGCCACTGAGTGGCGACAGGCGCGGTTGACCAGGTACTGGAGGCAAGCTGTACCCCTATCAGCGGAGATACCGCGATCAGCAGGATATTGCCGCTGACCAGCAAAGCCTGACATAGCGATAACAGAGTGACCGCTAGCGGCATTCTGGTCTGAGTCGATGAGGGCATGAGAAGAGGCTCCGGCTCCGTGAGGCACCCGATGCGCCCCCATTGATTATGCCTCTGCCCATGGCGGGCAATGCAACCATTCGCCAGAGATCACCCGTGTGATGGCGTGATCATTCTCCTGCCCATTCGCGCAGGCTGCCCTTGCGCACTCGTCGAATGGCGTGGGTCAGGTCACCCTGGGCTGCCAGCGATTGAATGACGCCCGGAAGTGCAGCACGAACTTGAGCTGAACTCATGCCTGCCGAGAGTGCCGGGGAGTACAGCATCTTGAGCAGCACGTAATCCAGCGGACTCAGCCAGGTATCGACACTGACGTCACTGAAGACGGAAGGATAGACATCGTCTGAGTCATTGGGCAGACCCATTATCTGGGCGGTTTCCTCGACGACGCAGTCCACCAGGCGTGCCTTCTGGCGGGCAAAATCTGCAGGTATCAGGATAAGGCCGCTATTGATGCTGTGGTCCTCGGCTGTCTTGAACAGTGTCAGGCATACCCCTTCACGCAATGCCTTGCGCATGCCCGGAGTGCTGGCCTGCTGCTTCCCGACATAGGCGGCGGCTTCTCGAGTCATGTGATGGTAGGAAATGAAGGCAATGCGCAGATTGGCCTCCTTGGCTGAGGAGACAAAGCTGAGCGGTTGGCCGGTGATGACGGACAGATGTCGGAATTGCACCTTGCTGAGCGTATCCTGCAGGCGTGTATTGCCCAGCTGGGAGTCGATGTTCACCTTGATGGGTACCTGCCAGCGCACCAGTGGGGCACTGACCCCGGGGCGATATTCGCGCTTGAGTGCCACCTTCATGAAGCTTGAGATCAGCACATCGGTACGCTGCCAGCGCTCGGCGGCTTGACTGGTGGTCGTTGCCGGCAAGGTGACCAATAGCACGAGCCATAGTTGCCAGCGTATGCAGAGCGGAAAGATGGCGAGGCGTGACAGAAAGGGCATGAACAGACTCTTTGCTGTTTAGGGAAGCTTTCAGCATGCCTCAAACAGACTCCTGAAACACGACGCCCCGCATGTCTGAAGAGACAATGCGGGGCGTTTACGCATTTGCTGACGATTTCGTGAGAATCGCCAGTGTGTGAAGCAGGTCTCAGCGTTAGATAAAGGCCAGATAGATGGCGATGACCAACACGACGAGAACCAGCGCGCAGACTTTGGCGCCTTTCCACGGCGTCATGTCGATGGCACCGACATCCTTCTGAATCCACGGCTCTTCACGTGGTGCCAGCTTGCCGATGATCAGCATCATTGCAATCAGCAGCACGAACACCAGACCGACGAAGTGGAACTCATGAATGCTATCCAGCACGCCAGAGAAGGCCGGCACGAAGTAGACCCCTCCAATCACGGTGCAGCCGATGAAGAGGGCGAGGTTGGCAGCAATCGTCGGCACGCGGCGGGTCAGCAGGCCCATCAGCACGACGGCGAAGATCGGGATGAAGTAGATGGCATTCATCTTCTGCAAATAGCCGAACAGACTCTCCTGACCGGCCAATAGCGGCGCCAGCGTCATGGAAGCAATCGCCAGTACCCAGCCAAAGCTCTTGGAGACCTTGACCACTTCTTCGTCGCTTGCATCGCGACGAAGATGCGCCTTGTAGATGCCGGTGGAGAACAGCGTGGTGGTGGCGTTCAGCGCTGAGTTGAAGGACGACAGGATCGCCCCGACCATCGCGGCAGCAAAGAAACCGGTCAGCGGTGCAGGCAGCACATCGAACACCAGCTGTCCGTAAGCGCTGTCCGCCTTGACGCCGGAAGAGGCATACAGGTGATAGGCGATAATGCCTGGAATCACCAGATATAGCGGGCCGAGCAGCTTGAGGGCGCCGGTCAGCAGCACGCCTTTCTGGCCCTCTGCCAGGGTCTTGGCGGCAAAGGTGCGCTGGATGATCTGCTGGTTGGTACACCAGTAGAAGAAGTTGATGATCATCACACCGGTGAACAGGGTCGAGAAGGGCACCGACTGATCTTCACTGCCCATGGAATTGAATTTTTCCGGATTGGCAGCAACCAGCGTATCCCAGCCAGCCATCACGCCCTGGCCGTCACTGACAGCATCAAGGCCGAAATAGACGATCAGCATGCCGCCGATCAACAGTCCCACGCCATTCAGCGTATCGGAGATGGCGATTGAGCGCATGCCACCGAACAGGGCATAGATGGAGCCGATGATGCCCACGATCCAGATGGTGATCCACAGCAGTGCGTTGGGTGAGCTGATGCCTGTCAGGGTGGGGAGGTCGAGCATGCCTTTCAGGCCGATGGCGCCCGAATAGAGAATGATCGGTAGCAGGATGACGGCGTAGGCAAACAGGAATATCAGGTTGGTGATCAGCTCGGTACTGCGGCCATAACGCAAGGCGAGCAGTTCAGGAAGCGTGGTGATACCACTTTTCAAAAACCGTGGCAGGAAGAACAGCGCCATCACGACCATCGCGATAACGGCCATGACTTCCCATGCCATCACCGATAGACCATCGGTAAAGGCAGCGCCGTTGAGGCCGACCATCTGCTCGGTGGAAAGATTGGTCATCAGCAAGGAACCCGCAATCAGCGGGAAGGTCAGGCTACGCCCGGCCAGAAAGTAGCCGGTGGAATGCGAGGTATCATCGCGGTGCGTCCACCACCAGGTCAGCAGTGCGACCAGGCCAGTGAAGAACACGAATGATATGAGTGTCAGGGCATGCATGAGAGAGGGTTCCTTGATGCCAGACTGCTACAACGCAATGCGCTGCAATATCGTCAGTCAGGCAGTGTCTATACAATGCACACAGCAGGCTGTGCCATCGTCCTTGAAGAGACTCACCGGTAACATTTACGGTAAGTCTGGCGATAGTGTAGGTATCTGCTGCGATCTTGCTATCCGCCATTTGTAGATAATACGTTGGTTTTATACTGACATTTCCCGCGTAATCAGCCTTTGAAACGTTCCCATGATGTATCCCGTCAGATTTTGGGGGTGAAGTGGGTAGCGAAGTTGCGGATGTTTACGGAAACGTGCCGGCGTCGCGTATTCAATGATGGATAACCGTCACCTGACTAACGCCAGCGCCCCGCCATCGGTAAAGATGACAGGGCGCTGAAGATGGAGAGCATGTTGATGGAGTGACGGTACTCGTTAGCCAGCGAAGGCCAGATAGATGGTCATGACCAGTATCAGCAGAATGACACTGGCAACACGGGTGCCTGCCCAAGGTGTCATGTCGATGGCGCCGACATCTTTCTGAATCCACGGTTCGGTACGTGGTGCCAGCTTGCCGATCACCATCATCATTGCGATGAGTACGATGAGTACGATGGCGATAAAGTGGAAGTTATTGATGTTCTCGACCAAGGCGGCCAGAGCCGGCACGAAGTAGAACATGCCGATGATCACACAGCCCAATACTAGTGCCAGGTTGGCTGCGATAGCAGGTACGCGCTTGGAAATCAGGCCGACCACGATCACGGATAGCAGCGGAATGTAATAGATGGAGTTCACTTTCTGTACATAGACGAACAGGCTTTCCTGATTGGCCAGCAGCGGCGCGATAACCATCGCGGCGGCCGCCATGATCCAACCGGCCCACTTGGAGATCTTCACGACCTGCTCGTCGCTGGCATCACGATTGATGCGTGCCTTGTAGACATCGAGACTGAACAGCGTCGCTGTGGAGTTGAGCGCTGAGTTGAAGGACGACAGAATTGCGCCGACCATCGCGGCGGCAAAGAAGCCGGTCAGCGGTGCGGGGAGTACATCGAAGACCAGGCGACCATAGGCAGCGTCAGCCTTGATGCCGTCACCTGAATAGAGCTGGAAGGCGATGATGCCTGGCAGCACCAGATACAGCGGGCCGAGTAGCTTGAGTGCACCGGTCAGCAGCACGCCTTTCTGACCTTCGGCCAGTGTCTTGGCGGCAAACGTGCGTTGAATGATCTGCTGGTTGGTACACCAGTAGAACATGTTGAGCAGCAGCACCCCGGTGAACAGCGTCGAGACCGGCACTGACTGATCAGCGCTACCAAGCGAGTTGAGCTTCTCGGGATGGCTTTGCTTGAGAATCTCCCAGCCAGCGGCGATACCGTTGCCGTCACTGACGCGATCCAGCCCGAAGTAGACGATGATCATGCCGCCGATCAGCAATCCGATACCGTTGAGGGTGTCAGAGATGGCGATCGATCGCAGGCCGCCGAACAGGGCATAGATAGCGCCGGCGATGCCGACGGCAATCACGGTGCCGGTCAGCAGCACCATCTGGGAGTCGATGCCGGTCAGAGCATGCAGATCCAGCACGCCCATCAGCCCCAGCGCGCCGGAGTAGAGAATGCTCGGCAACAGGATAATGGCGTAGGCCAGCATGAAGATCAGGTTGGCGAGCAACTGGGTAGTGCGATCAAAGCGCAGGGCCAATAATTCCGGCAGGGTGGTGATGCCGCTTTTCAGGAAGCGTGGCAGGAAAAACATCGCCATCGCCACCAGTGACACGACTGCCACCACTTCCCAGGCCATCACGGAGAGGCCGTCGGTGAAGGCGGCTCCGTTGAGGCCGACCATCTGCTCGGTGGACAGATTGGTCATCAGCAGCGAGCCTGCGATGATCGGGAAGGTCAGACTGCGTCCAGCGAGAAAGTAGTCGGTGGAATGGCGGGTATCATCACGTCGAGTCAGCCACCAGGTAATGACGGCGACCAGCCCCGTGAAGAACACGAAGGAGCTCAGGGTGAGGGCGTTCATGGCATTTTATCCTTATGGAACAGGGCTCGGAGGCCTGTTTTCGCTTCACACCCTTCCGCGTTGTCTTCATCTCACCGTTGGCGCGGCGTATCGAGATGAGATTTCAGAGAAATGGGAGAGCAAGGCGTACCGGTCAGTGTCGGGGATACCTTGCACGCTCACCATTAGTAATTTGTCGGACATTTTTCGGCAATTGTCTGATTTGTGCAGACATAGCCAGACGGCGCTTATGGGGGCGATGTCACCATGAAAACGCCCCGCCTCCATCACGTCGAAGGGACATGATGGAGGCGGGGCGCCAAGGGAGTGCCGTACGATATCGCGCTTCAGCGGCAAGGCTGCCGGCGTGTCATCAGGCCATCGCGCCTGCCGGTGTCAGCACCTGCTGATAGAGCGAGGCACCGTGAATGTCCTTGAGCGTGACGGTCAGTGCTTCACTCTCCGGATCAAGATCCACCTGGCCGAAGAACTGGAAGCCTTCACTAGGTGACATGTTGGAGCGACCTTCCGGTGGCGCCTTCACGAATTCAAGTGACGGGCCGAAGGTATTGTCCAGCTCACCGGGGCCATAGGTGCCGGCGTGTATCGGACCACTGACGAATTCCCAGAACGGATTGAAGTCCTTGAACACGGCGCGATCGGGGGAGTAGTGATGCGCAGCGGTGTAGTGAACATCCGCCGTCAACCACACCAGGTTCTGGATGTCGTGATCACGCACGAATTTCAGCAGTTCCGCGACTTCCTGCTCGCGTCCCAACACCTCACCATCGCCGTTGGCACCGTTCTCGAAGTTGTCGCCATCACGTACCAGCAGCCCGATCGGCATGTCAGAGGCAATGATCTTCCAGGTGGCGGTGCTGGCCTTGAGAGATTGTTTGAGCCATGCGAGCTGATCACGGCCCAGGTAATCGGTTTCCGGCCCACGGCCTGACTGGCGGTTGGCGGAGTTGGGCCCGCGGAAGGTGCGCATGTCGAGCATGAACATCTCAAGACCCGGCCCGAAGCTGAAGTTGCGGTGGATGCGCTCTGGCGCATCAGGGTGGGTACGCAGCGGCATGTTCTCGAGGAAGGCGCGCTTGGCATTGGCGGACAGCACATCGAGATTCTTCTCGGTGTAGCGGTCATCCTCGAGAATTTCCCCCGGGTACCAGTTGTTGGTGGTCTCGTGATCATCCCACTGCGCAAACATCGGCACGTCGGCATTGAAGCGGCGCAGGTTTTCATCCATCAGGTTGTAGGCGTACTGGCCACGGTACTCATCCAGTGTCTCGGCGACCTTGGACTTGGCCGGCGTGACGATGTTGCGCCAGAGGCTACCATCATGCTGAGTGACGCTTTCCTCGACAGGGCCATCGGCATAGATGGTGTCACCGGAATGCAGAAAGAAGTCCGGCTTGACCTGACGCATGGTCTCATAGAGACGCAGGCCACCGAAGTCCGGATTGATGCCCCAGCCCTGGCCGACCGTATCGCCAGACCACACGAAGCGCAGCGCACGCGGCTTCTGGGCACTCGGCGGCAGGATCAGGCGGCCAGAGGTCGCCTCGCTGATGGCCTTGTGATCGTCCAGTGCGGCATAGCGCACGCGATAGAACACCTCACCCTGTGCATTGGCACGCGTCCCGATGCGCGTCAGGTCCAGCTTGCTGGTCAGGCCATCCGTCGGCAGTGCTACCGGGCCGCGTACCTGGAAGGCACCGCGCATCTCGGCATTGTCGGCCAGCTCGATCAACATGCGTGACGGCTTGTCAGTCTGGCTCCAGAGCATGGCGCGGCTGGCGGTGATATCACCACTCATCACGCCGGACGGCATGCGCGGGCGGCGTCCTTCCGCCATCACGATGGAAGGTGCGCCCAGCAGGCCACTGGTCGCCAGCAGGCCGAATCCTGCCCCTTGCAGACCACGGGCCAACAGCTTGCGGCGATCCATGCGCGAGAGTTCGCCCGTCGTCGTGGCCGGAGTGGTGAGCGTCTCGGGCGGGCGCGTAGCATTTCGGTTGCGCGGCAGGAGTAAGTCAGACAGGCGGCGGGACATGTAAGCTTCCTTGTGTTCAACCAGATGTCAGGAGAGCAGCGGACGGCGCTCTTGAGAGCCGCTACTGTCGCCGCTCAAGATGACGAAAAGGTGTCAGCGCCATGATGATGCGCATTTAACGAAGGCTGAGCGACACCATGATGTCGCCTGTCATTGCAGATGGCCCTGTGGGCTATCTCCTGTTCCGCGGTATCGATGCTTCTGCTGGAGGTTGCATGTCGAATTCCCGAGTCAGTCCCTCAACCGTCTCTACTGTTGATTGCGAAGCCCCTGCACAGTACGCGCAGTTGATGGCGGAGTGTCACGAAGAGGCGCGCGGCATATTGAAGTTCTGGTTCGTCGAACTGACGACCAAGGATTGGTTTCGCAAGAGTGAGGCGTTGGATACCACCATTCGTCAGCGCTTTGACGAGTGTCTGCAGCGTGCACTGGCGTGTGAGCTATGGGAGTGGCGCACGTCGTCTGGTGGACGGTTGGCGGAGATCCTCGTGCTGGATCAGTTTTCCCGCAATATCCATCGTGATACGCCCCAGGCCTTTCAGGGCGATGCTCTGGCATTGGCACTCTCTCAGCAGGCGGTCGCCTCGGGGGATCTCGAGCAGCTCCCAGTGGCCTGGCAGCCCTTCGTGATCATGCCGTGGATGCATAGCGAGTCGGTGCGTATCCACGATGCGGCCGAACGACTCTTCGAGCGTGCAGGTCTTGAGGAAAATCTGCGCTACGAGCGACGTCATGCGGACATCGTGCGTAGATTCGGCCGCTATCCGCACCGCAACGGTATTTTGGGTCGTACCTCCACGCCGGAAGAGGTCGCTTTCTTGCGTCAACCCGGGTCCTCGTTTTGAAGAGTTGAGGTTTCACCCCTTTTAATTCAGGGGCACCGTCTCCAATGAAGTGGTAAATAGGTACTTAGAGCCCTTTCATCAGCAAGAAGGAGACAGTAGATGGGTATTATTCTTGGATTAATCATCGGTGGTCTGGCCGGCTGGATTGCAGGCAACATCATGCGTGGTGGCAGCTTCGGCATCCTTGGCAATATCGTCGTCGGTGTAGTCGGCGGTTTGCTCGGTAGCGTGATCTTCAAGCTATTGGGGCTGGCCTCCACTGGCATCATCGGCTCATTGGTTGTCTCGGTCGTCGGGGCAGTGGTGTTGCTGTGGATCGTCTCTAAGGTCAAGTCCAAGGCATGAGGACACGTTCGGGGCCATCCTCCGAGCCAGAGGTCTGAAGCGATGTAACATCCGGTGTCTGGATAGGTACCGGTAAAATGGCAGGGCTTCGTTTGCGTCACTGCGCCTGACTCTCTGTCATTGCTACGACAGGGGAAAGCCGTCACGGAAATGAGGCACATGAAGGCCGAGTCATCCTTCCTCCGTCATGTGGCATGGCGGATTGCGGATCTAGCGAAAACAGGAGTGTTTGAGCATGGCGAGCAATCAGAACGATTCTTCCTCACATTCAGCGAAAGATCCCAAGTCCTCGTCTGATGCCGACAGCAACCAGTGCCCGTATCATGATGGGCAGAACCGGTCTGCTGACGGTGAAAACCCGTATACCTATTCCAACCGCAATGGGCCGCATGACACGCACCCCAATGCAGGTGATGGTCAGGCAAAGGATGAGGGGTTGGACAAGTATCGCTCCAATGCCGAAGGGCATGACCTGCGGACCAATCAAGGGTTGAGAATCGCGGATAACCACAATTCGCTGAAAGCGGGTGAGCGTGGCCCGACCCTGATGGAGGACTTCATCTTCCGCGAGAAGATGAATCACTTCGACAACGAGCGCATCCCTGAGCGTATCGTGCATGCGCGAGGTTCTGCGGCGCACGGCTACTTCCAGGCCTATGACAACGCTGCCAAGTACTCCAAGGCAGGCGTGTTCCGTGACCCGTCGAAGAAGACGCCAGTCTTCGTGCGCTTTTCCACCGTGCAGGGTGCGCGTGGTTCCAACGACACCGTGCGCGATGTCCGTGGCTTCGCGACCAAGTTCTATACCGACGACGGTAACTGGGATCTGGTCGGCAACGACATCCCGGTGTTCTTCATCCAGGACGCCATGAAGTTTCCGGACTTCGTGCACGCGGTGAAGCCGGAGCCTCACAATGAGATACCTCAGGGGCAATCAGCCCACGACACCTTCTGGGACTTTGTCTCGCTGGTGCCGGAAACGACACACACCGTGCTGTGGACCATGTCGGATCGCGCCTTCCCGCGCCATTTCCGCAACATGGAAGGCTTTGGCGTGCATACCTTCCGCATGATAGACCGCGAGGGTGTCTCGCGTTTCGTCAAGTTTCACTGGAAGCCGGTGGCCGGTACCTGCTCACTCATCTGGGATGAAGCTCAGAAATTGTGGGGCCGCGACCCGGACTTCAATCGCCGCATGATGTGGGACGACATCAAGAAAGGCGCGCCGCTGGAATGGGAACTTGGCATCCAGGTCGTCGAGGAAAAGGACGAGCACAGTTTCGACTTCGATATCCTGGATCCGACCAAGTTGATCCCGGAATCGCTGGTGCCTGTCGTGCCGATCGGCAAGATGGTGCTGGACCGCAACCCGGACAATTTCTTCGCGGAGACCGAGCAGGTGGCATTCAATCCGGCCAACATTGTGCCGGGTATCGACTTCTCCAATGACCCGCTGCTGCAGGGGCGGCTGTTCTCCTATCTCGATACCCAGATGCTGCGTCTTGGGGGGCCGAACTTCCACGAGATCCCCATCAATCAGCCGGTCTGCCCGTTCCACAACAACCAGCGTGATGCTCAGCATCGCCAGACCATCAATACGGGTCAGGCATCCTACGAGCCCAACTCCATCGATGGTGGCTGGCCGTCCGAGACACCGCCGTCTGAAGATGCCCACGGTGGCTTCGAACCTCACCATGAGCGCATTGAAGCGCACAAGGTACGTGCGCGCAGTGAGTCCTTCGGCGATCACTATTCCCAGGCCACGCTGTTCTGGAATAGCCAGACTGACGTGGAGAAGGAACACATCATTGCCGCCTATACCTTCGAGCTTTCCAAGGTCGAGCGTCCGTGGATTCGTGAGCGAGTGATCACCGAGATCCTGCCCAATATCGATCTGGAACTGGCGCGTCGCGTAGGAGAAAACCACGGGGTAGCCACCCCGACAGCCAAGCCAGCACCCGCGGGTGAGCTGGGCAGCAGTCAGGTGGAAAGCGATTCAGCCCTCAGCCTGATGGCTCGCCTGCCGGACTCCATCGCCACGCGCAAGGTTGCCATCCTCGCGGCGAATGGTGTCGCGGTCGAGGACGTCAATGGCATCAAGAAGCAGTTGGCCGATGAAGGGGCCGAGGGGCTGTTGATCGCGCCCAGCATGGCGCCGATCAAGGCTCTGGACGGCAGCATGCTGTCGCCGGATGCGATGCTCAATGGCATGCCGTCGGTCACAGTGGACGCCGTGGTCGTCGCTGGTGGTGAAGACAGTGTCAAGGCGCTGAGCGCTTCAGGGCTCGGGCTCTACTATGTTCAGGAAGCCTACAAGCATCTCAAGCCGATTCTGGCCATTTCAGAAGGCCGTGAACTGCTGGCCAAGGCCGGTATCCCGGAAGAAGAGGGTGTCATTCTGGTCGGTGACGTCCTGGCTGCCAGCCTGCCGCTTCGCGATGCCATGATGTCGCACCGCATATGGTCACGTGATTCACGCGCCAATCAGATGCCAGCATGAGGCGCTAGCGCCCCACGAGGTATGATGTGACCCACCAAGCCCCCTGACCTTTGAAGGTCAGGGGGCTTTTTCATGGTCATGATGCGGTCATTTCCGCACGTGAAGATGGGGTGGCGGAGAAAGGTGAAAATAGGGTTGGCGATACCAGGGTCGTGTTCCTCTCGACGGGGTATAGTGCTGGCTGCCCCGCAAGCGGCGGTGATAGGTCACGGTTATCAACAGCATGCTGGTAATTGATTATCGCTAGAAGCATCAGATGCGTAAGGTAAGAAGGCATCAAGGGGCCATAAGCCAGCACATGCCGGGCAGGCATCGGCCCCGATCCGATTCGACAATGGGCTGCAGGCTTTCACATCAAGCAGCGCATGAAAATGTGACATCAGCAGTATCTGGCCTTGCCAGTCGAGTTTGATAGCGCTTTTTTCTACCTGACAGGAGAACGTCTACATGTCCCAGACCCCACGCTATACCACTGGTAACGGCGCCCCGGTGCCTCACGATGACATCAGTCAGACAGCCGGCCCGAATGGCTCCTTGACCTTCGACAACTGGCGCCTGTTCGAGAAGCTGGCGCATTTCAACCGCGAGCGCATTCCGGAGCGTGTCGTTCATGCTCGTGGTATAGCGGCTTACGGTACCTTTACCCTGACCCGTGACCTGTCAGATCTGACCATCGCACGCTTCCTGCAGAGCGTTGGCAAGCAGACGCCGATGCTGGCGCGTTTCTCCACCGTGGCCGGTGGCCAGGACAGCGGTGACAACACCCGCGATGTACGTGGCTTCTCTCTCAAGTTCTACAC
This sequence comes from Cobetia sp. L2A1, assembly GCF_009796845.1. Classification (NCBI taxonomy): domain Bacteria; kingdom Pseudomonadati; phylum Pseudomonadota; class Gammaproteobacteria; order Oceanospirillales; family Halomonadaceae; genus Cobetia; species Cobetia sp. L2A1. The sequence goes on from NZ_CP047025.1 coordinate 611,165, forward strand.
CGAGGAAGGCAACTGGGACATGGTCGGCAACAATACGCCGGTGTTCTTCATCCGCGAGCCGTCCAAGTTCCCTGACTTCATCCATACCCAGAAGAAAGACCCGCGTACCAACATGGTCAACTGGCAGAATCGCTGGGAATTCTGGGCCAACCATCCGCAGGCGCTGCACCAGGTCACCATCCTGATGTCCGATCGCGGTATTCCGAAGTCATTGACCACCATGGACGGCTTTAGCTCGCATACGCTGAGCCTGTGGAATGACAACGGTGAGCGTGTCTGGGTCAAGTGGCACTTCAAGACCGATCAGGGCCACGAGACACTGACCGATGACGAAGCGGCACAGGTTGCGCCAGACTTTCACCAGAATGATATGTTCACACGTCTTGAGCGTGGCGAGCGTCCGAGCTGGACCGTCAACATCCAGGTGATGACCGAAGAGCAGGCACGCAACTATCACATCAACCCGTTCGACCTGACCAAGGTCTGGCCACATGCTGACTTCCCGCTGATGGAAATCGGCAAGATGGAGCTGAACCGCAACCCGGAGAACTACTTCGCGGAAATCGAGCAGGCCATCTTCTCGCCGTCCAACTTCGTACCGGGTATCGGTGCCTCACCGGACCGTGTGTTGCAGGCGCGTCTATGGGCCTACGCCGATGCACATCGTTATCGCGTCGGTGCCAATGCCGAGCAGCTGCCGGTCAACCGTCCAGTCTGCCCGGTCAATCACTACCAGCGTGATGGCGTCATGGCTGGCATGTGCCCAGTGACAGGTCACGGTGGTGGCCCGTTGGGTGGCCAGGCGGGTCAAGGCACACCGGGAGAAACGAAGGAAGGCGGGCAGTATTCCCGCACCAACTTCTATCCGAACGAGCGTGCTGAGCAGGGTGCGCCGGTGCCTGATGCCAGCGTTGCTGAGCCAGCAATGCCGCTTGAACAGGATGCTTGGGTCGGCTATCACGACAACAGTGATGAAGATAACTACAGCCAGGCCGGTAATCTGTACCGTATCTTCGATGAAGGCCAGAAGACGCGTATCACCGACGTCATCTCCGGCACCATGGTGGGTGTCAGCCACGTCGTGCAGGACAAGATGATCGCTCACTTGCGTCAGGCAGATGCCGACTACGGTGATCGGGTCGCGACCAAGCTTGCCAAGCTCGATCCGCGCTAAGCATTCTGTACAGGTCGCTGCGCAGGCTCAGACAATGGTAGCCATTTATTGGCAAAGATGATCATTGACTGAAACATCAATGCCCCCGTCGGGACACCGACGGGGGCATTGTCATATTACGTGGCTACTTGTCTTGCGTGACTTTCATGACAACGGCGTCAGCTGACGTCACTTGCACCGAGCGCCCATAGCAGGAAAGCATCCTGGCGGGCATTGTCGCGCCACGCTTTGAAGCGGCCGGAGGCGCCACCGTGGCCAGAGCTCATGTCGGTGCGCAGCAGCACCGGATGCGGCGTGCAGTCCATCTGACGCAGGCGCGCATACAGCTTGGCCGGCTCCCAGTAGGGCACTCGCGTATCATGCCAACTGCCCTGCAGGAACAGCGGCGGATAAGGGGCTGCCGTCAGGTTGTCCAGCGGCGAGTAGGCGCGAATACGGCGACGTGCCTCGCTCTCGTGCGGGTTGCCCCACTCGGTGTACTCGGCGGTCGTCAGCGGTAGCTCGGGATTCTCCATGGTGCGCAGCACATCGACGAACGGTACGTCGAGCACGGCGGCACAGAAGGCCTCCGGGCGCTTGTTGAGGCTGGCACCCACCAGCAGTCCCCCCGCGCTGGCACCATAGGCGGCAATGCGTTCTGCCGCGCCGACGCCTTGCTCGACCAGCGCATCACGGGCGGCGAGGAAGTCGTGAAAGCTGTTTTCCTTGTGCTCAAGCTTGCCGGCCAGATACCAGGGCTCACCGCGATCACCGCCACCGCGCACGTGCGCGACTGCGAAGGCCACACCCCGCGTCAGCAACTCAAGGCGTCCAATCGAGAACCACGGGTCCAGCGTTTCGCCATAGGCGCCGTAGCCATACAGCAGCACCGGCAGTGGAGAGAACGGCCGACCTTCTGCATCACACAGATCACGGCGCATCACCACCGAGACAGGTACCTGTTCGCCATCAGCAGAGGTGGCCCAAAGGCGGCGACTGATCAGCGCATCGGGTGCGAGATCACCATGCACCGTCTGACGCTTGAGTAGATGACGTATGCCGGTATCAAGGTCGAGCTCTATCCAGCTGGGTGGCGTGGTAAAGCTCTCTTCGCGAATGCGTAGACGGCGTGAGTCGAAGTGAGGGCAGTCACCCAGCCCCTGACTCAACGGCTGTTCGGGCAATGACAGGCGCTCATCACGCGTGATGGTATCCGGGCCTGATGCTGCATCCTCGAATTCCATGACACGTAACCAGGCTTGCGCCTGACGGTGATCTCGTTCGTCGACCATCACGCCCCAGCTGAAGGCCTCAACGCCTTCCAATGTCACTTCATCGCGCGTCGGAATCAACGGCAGCCAGTCGCCGGGAGCGCTTTCTGGCGCGACATCGAGCTGGAAGTGCGGAGCATTGTGGTTGTGCAATACATAGAAGTGGCCTGGACGGTGATCGATACCGTACTCGACACCCGTCTCACGGCCGCGCACCAGTATCATCTCGGCCAGAGGCGTCATCGCGGGCAATAACCAGGATTCGCTGGTGTCCTTGGAGGCCGTTTCCAGTACCAGATACTCGCGTGAGCGGGTCTTGCCCATGCCGACCCAGAATTCGCTGTCTTCTTCGCGATACAGCAGGGTCTCGTGGCGACTTTCAATGTTGAGACACCAGATCTCGAAGGGACGCTGAGTACTGTCGTAACGCGTGAATAGCAGATGCTGGCCATCTTCTGCCCAGGAAAGATCCGGGCCGATATCCTCCAGCAGGCACTCGTCTTGTTGCCCTTGCTGGCGGACGTTGCTATCGCTCGCATCCAGAATTCCGAGCCTGAGGCTAAACACCTCGTCGCCGCTGGTGTCCAGAGTCCACGCCAGTCGTTGTTCGTCTGGCGAGATAGACATGTCGCCCAGCTCCACGAAATCGTGGTGGCGTGACAGGGTTTGCAGGTCGAGCAGGCATTCATGACGCGTGGTATCTGCCGGATCGGCGTCGAGAGGGTAGCGCCACCACACCGGATAATCGGCATCGGCGGCGGTCTCGCTCCAGTAGACGTAATGATCCAGGGCTTCCGGCAGGCTGGAGACGGCCAGTTCACGGCGTGCCAGGTGGCCGGTATACAGTGCATCGGCAAGTGGCATCAGCGGCGTGAACCACTTGTCGCTCTCGGCATTGGCTGCGGTGAGGAATGTCTCTACCTCAGGCGTGTCTCGCGCCTCAAGCCAGTGCCATTCTGGGTCATCGGCACGATAATGACGCTGGACAGGACTGTCGGACATGGCTACCTCGTGAAAGTCGGGTGCTCGAGTGTGTCGGGCGGGCTTGGAGTGTAACATTGAGCGTGTCCCGTAGCGTTCGCAAGCCCTTGCCTCGTGGTAGATGAACGCTTGAGTCACGGGTCACGAAGGCGTCGCGGCAGGGCGTCATGAACGGGATGTGTTCGTAGGGAATGAAGTCTCGACTTGGAAGCACCATCTGAAAGCGCTGATCGCCAGTTTGACCAGGCGGTTCTTTATGGAACGTGTTGATAGAACGTGTTGTTAGGTAGTTCTGACAGGAGTGAAGGGCATGATGATTTCTGATTCCCTGCCGCAGATGTGGCTGATCTATTTCGGTCTGGCAGTGGTAGTGGTGTTTTCCGGCTATATGGCGGTGCGGATATTGCCGCGCTTCATGCGCTGGCTGGTCGTCGGTGGCGTCACCGGCATGATCGCGGTCCCCGCGGGCTTTCATGTAACGGCAACCGTTCCTGCGGATAGCTATTCCGGCATGGCGCCGGCGATTGTGGCCTTTGCCGTCAGCCTGATACAGAAAGATGGCAGCGGGGCGGCATCATCTTTTGCCATGCTGGTACTCGGCACTGGAGTGGGCGTGGCGGCAGGTTTGGGTATCTGGTGGCTGGGACGTGGTCGTGAACAGCGCCGTCGTGCGGCGCAGCATCCGTCACGTCGTGCAGCTCACGATGATAAGGAAGACCAGGAAGAGGCTGTCGATAGCGGCCTGCGTGCCGAAAGCCGCGATGCGCCTGCGCGCAGTGCTGCAGCACGTCGTGCGGCGCGCGATCGTCAGGAACCTTCCCTCTGATCAGCGCTATCTGTGCACTGTCCGTGCGTGGACTAAGGATCTGTGATGCCTCGTGATGTGAATGTTTCGCCGTCTTTCCCGCGCCGCAAGTCAGAGCGCCTGAGCATGACTCTGCTCGCGTCGTTGCTGGCGAGCCTGCTGTTGAGTCCACTGGTGCAGGCGGAAGAGGCACAAGCGACGGCAGCTGCTCCTCAGCAGCAGGAAGCTGCCCCTGATCTGCGCATGGCGATTGATGTATCGGGCAGCATGAAGCACAACGACCCTGGCAACCTGCGTGCCAGTGCGTTGGACCTTCTCGTCACGCTGCTACCTGAGCGTTCACGCGCCGGGCTGTGGAGCTTCGGCGAGCAAGTACAGCCACTGCTGGCACTGGGGCCGGTCGATGGCAACTGGAAGCAGTCGGCGCGTGGCCTTGAAGGGCGTCTCGATGATTACGAGCAGTACACCGACCTGGAATCAGGGCTGCGTGCGGCTGCCGAAGGCGCTCAGGCACAGGTCAGTGGCGATGCTCCGCGGCAGATCATTCTGCTCTCCGATGGCATGGTGGATCTGCGTGAGCCTGCCGGTCAGAAGACGGCGCGCGATACTGCATCACGTCAGCGCATCATTGATGAATTGGCGCCTGCGCTTGCCCGCCACAACATCACGGTGCACACCGTGGCGCTGTCGCGTAACGCGGATATTGATCTGCTCCAGCGGATTGCGGATGCCACGGGTGGCCTGGCGAGTGTTGCCGAAACGCCGGAAGACCTGCTGCGAACCTTCCTCGCCGCGCTGGATCGCATCGTGCCCGGTGAGCAGGTGCCGCTGGAAGACAAGCGCTTCGTCATTGATGGCAGCGTGGAAGAGTTCACCGCGCTGGTCTTCCATGGCCCGAATGCCAGTGCCCCGGTGCTGATCGCCCCTGATGGTCAGCGCTATCAGTTACCCTCATTGGCCGGCGCCGGTGACCTTCCTGATGGTGTGCGCTGGGTGCACCAGCCTCGCTACGACTTGATTACCGTTGATGCCCCACAGGCTGGCGAGTGGCGTATCGACGGCCAGGTGGATGCCGATAGCCGGATTACGGTGGTCTCGGATCTGGCGCTGGTATCGCGCCCGTTGCCTGCCACGCTATACCGTGGCTTCGGCTATTCGCTGCAAGCATCGCTGGCCGATGGTGCGCGAGATATCGAGGACGAGGCTTTCCTGGCCACGCTGGACGGCAACGCACGACTGGTGCCGGAAGAGGATAGCGATGCGTTAGCGGCCGCCAACACGGCCGATGACACCCTGGGTGCGTCCATGGCTGGGGTGACCACGGCACAGCAGCGAGGACTGGAACGTGACGGTGCCGTCTTCAACGTCGATATGCCTGCTCCTCAGCAGCTGGGGGGCGCCCGCCTGACAATGACCGTGGCCGGGTATCGTGACAATGCGTCCTTTGCACGTCAGCTCAGTCAGCGCACCAGCGTGGTTGATCCGCTGCTGGTCGAGCCTGTTCCGGGGGCTGCCAACGCATCGGGCACGCCGCCGAAGGCCTTGAAGGTCATTGCGCGTCATCCACTGCTCAATACTGCCAACACCCGGTTGGTGGCCACGCTGCGAGGAGAGACGCTTTCGGTGAGTGAACAGGGCGAGCGTGAGTGGCGCATTGACCTGCCGCTTCTTGAGCGTGATGTCAGCGCTGACGTGCAGATCAGCGCCCGCGTCGAAATGGACGGTGAAGCCCGCTTCATTGATCTCGCCCCCTTCACGCTCAATGAGCGTGCGGCACGTCGCGCTGCGAATCTGGATCGCACGCCGATTGAGGGCGAAGCGTTCGGAGACGTCCAGGGTCTGGATCAGGCGGGTGAGGAGAAGGAAGACCTCAATGCACTGTTGATGAAAGGTCGCCTGCCGATTGACAAGGTACCGGCGTTGATCAATCAATGGTTTGAAGGCGCTTCACGCTTTGCCAGACATGAGGCGGAATCACCGCAAAGTCGTATGATTGCCTATGCAGTGGCCGGTGTGATTGGCCTGCTCGTGCTCATCATGCTGGTGCGTCGCCTGAAGCGTAAACCGCATTCCCGGGAGGAACCCCATGTGTGAACTGCTCGGCATGAGTGCCAATGTGCCGACCGATATCTGCTTCAGTTTCGCTGGTTTTCTACAGCGTGGCGGTGGCACGGGGCCGCATCGTGACGGCTGGGGTATCGCCTTCTATGAAGAGGGTGGTTATCGCGAATTTCGTGACCCGCACCCTTCGGTCGATTCGCCTATCGCGCGGATGATTCTGGAGTATCCGATCAAGTCGCAGATGGTGATCAGCCATATCCGGCAAGCGAACGTAGGGCAGATCACCCTGGCCAACACTCACCCGTTCACGCGTGAGTTATGGGGGCGCCAGTGGTGCTATGCCCACAATGGACAGCTGGCGGAGTGGCAGGCGCTGCCGCTGCCGTACTACCGTCCAGTAGGCAGCACTGATAGTGAACATGCCGCGTGCTTTCTGCTGGGTGAGATTCGGCGTGCCTTTCCTGAACCGCCGCAACAGTGCGTTGATCTATGGCGCCACCTACATGCGCAGTGCGAGAAACTGCGCGGAATGGGTGTCTTCAATCTACTGCTGTCAGATGGCGTACATCTGTATGCCTATTGCACGACGAAGCTTGCTCACATTACTCGTCGCGCTCCCTTCGGCAAGGCGAGTCTTACTGACTTCGAGATGAGCGTCGACTTCCAGCAGCACACCACCTGCAACGACGTGGTGTCGGTGATTGCAACAGACCCGCTGACCGATAACGAGCAGTGGGTACGCCTGTTGCCGGGGCAGCTGGTGGTCTTCCGCGAAGGCGAGTTGGTGGCGAGTCTTGGCGGTGAACTGCCGATTGAAGAAGGCGAGGGGGCGGATAGGCAGGCGACGGCGCGCCTCAAGCCAGATTGGCTGGCTACCGATGTGAGTTGCTGAGTACGCTTCAGTGAGAAGACATTCATTGATGTCTACAAATCAGAAAGGGCCGCGAATGCGGCCCTTTCCATGTCTGACAACCGTGTCTGACAACTACGCCTAACAACTACGCCTAACAACGGTGTCTAACGACTGTTCGACTAAGTGCTGGAATGCGGCATATCAGTCTTCAACTTCATCGAACATGCCAGCAAACATCGGTGAGGACAGGTAGCGCTCGCCGCTGTCCGGCAGGATGACGATGATGGATTTGTCAGCGTACGCCGGATCATCGGCCAGTCGCAGTGCCGCGATCATTGCCGCGCCACAAGAGATACCGCACATGATGCCTTCCTCTTTCATGATGCGGCGTGCCATGGCCATCGCCTCATCGCTGGCGACCGGCTCAACGCGATCGATCAGCGTCAGGTCCAGGTTGTCAGGGATGAAGTTGGCGCCAATGCCTTGAATCTTGTGCGGCGCGGGCGTGATGGACTCGCCCTTGAGGCGCTGAGTGATGATGGCGGATTCTGCCGGTTCCACTGCTACCGCTTCAAGCGTCTGGCCGCGAATCGTCTTGAAATAACGCGCGATGCCGCTGATGGTGCCGCCGGTGCCGACACCGGCCACCAGCACATCCATATCCCCATCCAGCGCGTCCCAGATCTCCGGGCCAGTGGTTTCTTCGTGGATGCGCGGATTGGCAGGATTCGAGAACTGTTGCGGAAGGAAGTAACGCTCCGGTTCTGCTTTCTGCAGTTCGCAGGCCTTGTCGATGGCGCCCTGCATCCCGAGGGCCGGATCCGTCAGTACCAGATTGGCACCCAGTGCCTTGAGTACCTTGCGGCGCTCCATGCTCATCGAGGACGGCATCGTCAGTGTCACCGGATAACCACGTGCAGCGCCGACAAAGGCCAGTGCAATGCCGGTGTTACCGGAGGTTGGCTCGACGATTTCCATACCCGGTTTGAGCGCGCCACGCTCTTCGGCATCCCACACCATGCTGGAACCGATACGGCATTTGACGGAAAACGCTGGATTACGTGCTTCCACCTTGGCGTAAAGGCGCGGGTGACTACTCAGGCGGTTGATCTTGACCAGCGGCGTGTTGCCGATGGCTAGCGAGTTATCCTGATAGATCTGTGCCATGCGAGACTCCTCTACAGATGAGCGATAAACGAAGGTGTTGCCAGATGAATAGACGCAAGGTGGAGTGCACCTTCTTCACTGGCGTTATCGCCGGATGCGCTTCAGAGTAAGGGCAAGCAAGCTACGACTCAAAGATCTGAAACGCATGACGACATGCTAGAGACCTAAAAGACCTAAATGTTGATGCGAGAGTCGTGTGTCTTTCACACCGTTGCATGCTGCGTCGCTTGAACTGTTCCCCAAGATGGCGTCGAACCAAGGTCGAATGCCTGCAATATGGTGACCTTACAAAACATCCATAAATACGAACGATGGTTTCAATCGACCGTTTTACAATGCTGAGCGTGCTGGTTAAGGTAGCGTATAACAGCGATGATGCGTCTATCATTCGTGCCACCCATTCACATGCGGGCGTGACGGCCCGATAACAACAAACGGTGCAATTCTTCGAGAGGCTGTCGATACACACAGCCGGTGTTGGTGATCGAGTCGCGTGGTGAGAAAGTTCTGCGGTGATCGATCCCATCGACTCGAGCAGGCCTGTATCCGACGAACGCAGTCATGGAGCCCATAGCCATGCGTGATGCCAATCCTGCCGCTTCTGCGGCGGCTGATAGTGCTGACAATACGAGCCCGACAGGCAGTGACGAGCTGATTCTGTGCGGCGAACCGCTTTGCGGGCTTGAGGACTACCCCTCTATTCTCGAGGTCTTTGAGGCCAGCTGTGCCAACTATGCCGACCGTCCGGCGTTCAGCTGCATGGGCAAGACGCTGAGTTATGCTGATGTGGATCGTCTGTCGCGCAACTTTGCGGCCTGGCTCGAGCATGATGCCGGGCTTGAGCCCGGCGACAGAATCGCCATCCAACTGCCAAATCTGCTGCAGTTTCCGGTGGCTGTCTTTGGTGCGCTGCGTGCGGGACTGGTCGTGGTCAATACCAATCCACTCTATACCGAGCGTGAAATGCAGCACCAGTTCCATGATTCCGGTGCCCGTGCGATCGTGATTCTGGCCAATATGGCCGACAAGCTTGAGAAGGTACTTGAGCGCACCTCGATTGAGGAGGTCATCATCACCGAGATCGGGGATCTCCATGATTTCCCCAAGCGTCCGCTGATCAATCTAGCGGTGCGTTATGTCAAGAAGATGGTGCCGGCCTATTCACTCCCTGAGGCACACGGTCTGCGCGATGTGCTCAAGCGTGGTGCGGGTCTGTCGCATGCCCGTGTCAGTCGTCAGCCGGATGATGTTGCTGCCTTGCAGTACACCGGTGGTACCACTGGCGTGGCCAAGGGCACCATGCTGACACACCGAAATCTTGTCGCGAATATGCTTCAGGCACGCGGTGTGATCAGTGATGTGCTCAAGGAGGGGCAGGAAGTGCTTATTGCGCCGTTGCCGGTCTACCATATCTACACTTTCACGGTGAATTGCCTCTACAGCATGGAAAGCGGCAACCACAGCGTGCTGATCACCAATCCTCGCGATATCGATGGCTTCATCAAGACACTGCGCGATACGCCGTTTACCGCTTTTGTCGGCCTTAACACGCTGTTCTCGGCGCTATGCCAGCGTGATGATTTCAAGGCCCTGGATTTCTCGAAGCTCAAGCTCACCATCTCCGGTGGCATGGCATTGACGCGTACCGCGGCTGAACGTTGGGAGGCCATTACCGGCTGCCCCATCGCTGAGGGTTACGGTATGACCGAGACTTCGCCCATCGTCAGCTTCAATCCCCCGCGGGAGCTGCAGCTCGGCACGATTGGTCGTCCTGTGCCGGGTACCGAGCTCAAGGTAGTTGACGCTGAAGGCGTGACGTTGGGGCGTGATCAGCCCGGTGAGCTGTGCGTGCGCGGCCCGCAGGTGATGAAGGGTTACTGGCAGCGTGAGGATGCCACCCGGGAGGCAATGGATGACGAAGGGTTCATCCGCACCGGTGATATCGCCGTTATTCAGCCGGATGGCTTCGTGCGCATTGTCGATCGCAAGAAGGACATGATCATCGTCTCCGGCTTCAATGTGTATCCGAACGAGGTTGAGGATGTCGTCTGCGGTCATCCTGATGTCGAGGAGGCGGCGGTGGTCGGCATCTCTGATGAGCAGAGCGGTGAGGCAATCAAGCTATTTGTCGTCTCACGCAACCCAGACCTTGATCGCGATACCCTGCGTACCTGGTGCAAGGAGCAGCTGGCTGGTTACAAGGTGCCGCGTTTCGTCGAATTCCGCGACGAGCTTCCCAAGAGCAATGTCGGCAAGGTACTACGCCGCGAACTGCGTGATAGTGGGAACGAGCCCACGCGCGAAGTCTGAGATGGGTGTATTGGAGAAGGGGTGTGTGTCGTGTCTGAGCCGTCCAAGGTTGGGCACGGCTGCTGGCAAGGCTACAATGAACGGCCCGTCACTTGTTGATGGGCCGTTTTGTCATTCAGGTTGCCGCGCGAGGTTATGCGTCGGTGGCCGAATTCCGAGAGTTTCCGGCCATGCACTCAGGTGCATGGCCTCTGGTTGAGAAGAGGCAGTCATTGAGCGACACCGCTACCGCACCGTCCGAACATACGCGTCTTGAGGCCCTTGCGGCTCGACTCGAACGTGCCCTGATCCGCGACCAGCGTGAACTGGGCAAGCGTCTGGCGGGGCTGCGTCGGCGCCTCAAAGAGGGCAAGCCTGTTGATCGCGCCATCAATGACATCGAGACACGGCTGGACGCCAGCATCGCTCAGCGTGCGGCTCGCGAGACGGCGTTGGCGCGCTGGCAGACACCTGCTGCGCTCAACTATCCGCCGACACTGCCGGTGGTGGAGCGCCGCGAGGATATTCTTGCCGCGCTGAGAGAGCATCAGATCGTCGTGGTGGCGGGTGAGACTGGCTCGGGCAAGACCACCCAGCTCCCCAAGCTATGTCTGGAAATGGGGCTAGGTCGCAATGGTCTGATCGGCCATACCCAGCCACGACGTCTGGCAGCGCGTTCAGTCGCTGCGCGTCTGGCGGAAGAGCTCGAGACGACGCTCGGTGAGACGATCGGTTATCAGGTGCGCTTCAACGACACCACGGGGCCGGAGACACTGGTCAAACTGATGACCGACGGCATTCTGCTGGCGGAAACCCAGCATGACCCGGATCTTAGCCGTTATGAGGCCATCATCATTGATGAGGCCCACGAGCGCAGTTTGAACATCGACTTCCTGCTCGGCTACCTCAAGCGTCTCACCGCGCGCCGGCCGGACCTCAAGGTCATCATTACCTCGGCCACCATCGATGTGGAGCGCTTCAGCCAGCATTTCGCCGCGCCTGATGGCACGCCTGCGCCGATCGTCTCGGTGACCGGACGCAATTATGCAGTGGATACCTATTATCTGCCGCTGGTACGCGATGCTGAGGACGAGGAAGACTTGAGTCTGCAGGAAGGCATTCTGCGTGCGGTGGAAGAGCTGTCGGTGATCGAGCGTGAGAAGGGCTGGCTGCAAGGTCCGCGCGATGTGCTTATCTTCTTGCCGGGCGAGCGCGAGATTCGCGCCACTGCCGATACGCTGCGCCGTGCCCAGCTACGTGATACCGAGGTACTGCCGCTGTACGCGCGCCTCTCGAATGAAGAGCAGAACCGTGTCTTCCAGCCACATCGCGGACGCCGCGTCGTGCTGGCCACCAATGTCGCCGAGACCTCGCTGACCGTGCCGGGTATTCGCTATGTCATCGACCCCGGTCTGGTACGCATCAGCCGCTATAGCTACCGCTCCAAGATTCAGCGTCTGCCGGTAGAGCCTATCAGTCAGGCCAGCGCCAACCAGCGCAAGGGGCGTTGCGGTCGTATCGCCGAGGGGCTGTGTATCCGCCTCTACAGCGAAGAAGACTTCCTCGCGCGATCGGAGTACACCGAGCCCGAGATTCAGCGCACCAATCTGGCGGCAGTCATCCTGTCGATGCTGTCGCTAAAGCTTGGCGATATCGAGAAATTCCCGTTCGTCGATGCCCCGGATTCGCGCTTTGTCAGTGATGGCTTCCGGCTATTGCGTGAGCTGGGCGCTGTCGATGAGCAAAACCGCCTGACGCGAGACGGCCGTACCCTGGCGCGGCTGCCGATTGATCCGCGCTTGTCGCGCATGGTGCTGGAAGGCGCAAGCCGCGGCTGCTTGCGCGAGGTGCTTATCATCGTCAGTGCATTGTCGATTCAAGACCCGCGTGAGCGTCCTGCCGAGAAGCGTCAGGCGGCGGATCAGGCGCATCACGAGTGGGATGACGATAGCTCTGACTTCATCAGCTGGCTCAATTTATGGGACGGTTTCGAGATTGCGCGCGATGCCCTCGGGGCCAATCCGCTGCGTCGCTGGTGCAAGGCACGCTTCCTCAACTATCTGCGGCTGCGCGAATGGCATGATACCTATCGTCAGCTCAAGCAGGTCACGCGTGATCTGGGGCTCGAGCTCACCAGTAGCCAGCATCCGCGTGAGGAAGAGGTTCAGGCCGACGTCGTCTCCAGGATACTGGCCGGACATGGTCAGGGACGGCGGCCTTCAGTCGCAATCGATGGTGAATCACTGCATCGCGCATTGCTGACGGGGCTGCTCTCCAATCTTGGCCTCAAGCAGGAGAATCGTGAGTATCTGGGCGCGCGTAATCGACGCTTCTTCGTGCACCCCGGCTCTGGCGTGGCCAAGAAGTCTCCCAAGTGGTTGATGGCGGCCGAGATGGTCGAGACGACCAAGCTTTATGCGCGTCAGGCGGCAGCGATCAAGCCTGAGTGGGTGGAGCCGCTGGCCGAGCATCTGGTCAAGCGCAGCTACAGCGAACCGCACTGGGAGATGAAGCGCGCCCAGGTCGTCGCCAGCGAGCAGGTCACGTTGTTTGGCCTGCCGATCGTGACGGCGCGCAAGGTGCACTATGGGCCGTTGGCACCGGAAGAATCGCGCGAGCTGTTCATCCGCCGTGCATTGGTCGAGGGTGAATTTCAGACGCGTGCGCCTTTCTTCGCCCACAATCGTGCCCTGATGGAAGAAGTGGGCGAGTTGGAGGCGCGTGCGCGCAAGCGTGACATCCTCGTCGATGAAGAAACGCTCTTCAGCTTCTATGCCGAGCGCATTCCTGCCGGTATCTACAACGGCCGTAGTTTCGATACCTGGCGCAAGGATGCCGAGCAGGATAATCCCGACGTCCTGCATCTGAATCTCGATGACTTGATGGCACGCGATGCCGGTGAGGTGACGGCGGCGCGTTATCCGGAGCAGCTAAATCACAACAGCGTGGCTTATCCGCTCAGTTACCACTTCTCGCCGGGTGCTATCGATGATGGCGTGACCATGATAGTGCCGGCGGCGATGCTGTCTCAGCTGCCGCGCTACCGCATCGAATGGCTGGTGCCGGGCTTGTTGAGGGACAAGGCGATCGCGCTGATGAAGTCACTGCCCAAGCAGTATCGCAAGCAGGTGGTGCCTATCCCCAACTGGGTCGATGCCGCGCTTGAGGCACTCACGCCGGACGATGTGCCATTGACCAGCGCGCTGGGCGAGTTCATGCGCATGAAGACAGGCCTGCGCCTACCAGAAGATGCCTGGCAGCCCGCGGCGTTGGAGCCGCACCTGTTCATGAATCTGCGTATCGTCGATCAGGATGGCAAGGTGCTGGGGGAAGGACGGGATCTGGAAGCCCTGGAAGCACGCTTCAAGGATTCTGCCGCCGCCGCGGCGCGTGCCATGGCCAATCGTAGCCGCGACACCACCAGTGAGGTGCTGGAGGACTTGCCAGACACACCGATGGCTACCTCGCACAGCACCACGCAAGCCGGTATCCGTGTCGAAGCCTATCCTGCGTTGGTAGTCCGCGCGATGCAGGAAGAGGGTGCCGACCCTGGTGCCGGCATGAGTGCCAAGCAGCGCAAGCTGGCACGCAAGACTGGCAAGAACAGTGCGCCTTCCAGCCACTCTCCAACCGCATCTTCCACTCAACAGCAGGGCGAGCCAAGGCTGGCGGTCGAGCTGTTTGATCATCCAGCCAAGGCGGCTGCCGCGCATCGCGACGGTATTACGCGTCTGGCAATGGCGCGCCTGCCGGAGCAGGTTCGCTATCTTGACAAGGATATGAAGGCGCTTGAGCGCTGCGCGCTGCTGTTTGCCAAGGTCGGCACGCGCCGTCAGCTGGCAGATGACTTCATCTACAGCGTATTCGAGCAGGTGATGGCGGTTGAGCCGCTGCCGCGCTCACGCGGTGAGTTGCAGGCGCGCCTGGATGATCGGCGTGCCGAACTGGTACCGCATGCTGAAGCCTTGATCAAGCCGCTTGAGGCGGCATTGAAGCAGCATCTGGAACTCTCCAAGCGCCTCAAGGGCAAGATCGATTTCTCGATGGCGCTGGTGGTGGCAGATCTCAAGGTCCAGCAAGAGCGGCTGATACACCCCGGTTTCATCCGTGAAGCGGGCGAATGGCTGCATCAGCTGCCGCGCTATGTGGAAGCGATGTTGATCCGCCTCGACAAGGCGCCGCGAGAGCGAATGCGGGATCAGCGTGACATGGAAGAGGTCAAGGGCTTCGAGTCGCGCTTTGATACGCGATTGAACAAAGTCCGCGATCAAGGTCTGCCTGATCCAGAGTTGGATGATTTTGGCTGGTGGCTGCAGGAGCTACGCGTGTCGCTGTTTGCCCAGCAACTCGGCACGCTGGATACGGTCTCGGCCAAACGTCTCGAGAAGCGCTGGCAGGAACTGATGGCACGACGCTGAGCCACCGTCTGTCAACTCGGTGGAGGCAGTGCGTGGCATGACAGGCTTGCGTGACCCGTGCGTGGAGGCAGAATGGGCCGGGATGGCCCATTCTGATGACAGGAGCTGCTGTTCAAGCTCCAGCTTATCTAGTGATGGATGTGTCGCTCAGGCGTCTGTCGGTGACGATACGGCGTACACTGAAGACACGATAGAGAGAATGGCAATGCCGGTGCCGTCGGCAGGCCGCGACAGGCGATTGCCCTCACCATCACTCACACAATGGGCGGTCTTCGATGAAGTACCGCTGTCAGGAGTGAATGCATGCCCAGCAATGACAATACCTGCCATACCACAAGCGATGACCGTCAGGGCTCTGCAGGTGGCAATCATCGAGTGCTGATCACCGGTACTGGGCTATATACCCCGCAAAATGCCATCAGTAATGAGGCGCTGGTCGCCTCTTTCAATGCCTGGGTCGCGGCGGACAATGCCGCCAACAGTGATGCCATCGCACGTGGTGAGCTTACGGCGCGTACTGAATCAAGTGCCGAGTTCATCGTCAAGGCATCAGGTATTCATAGTCGCTACGTACTGGATGCCGAGGGTATTCTTGACCCTGAGCGGATGCGGCCGTGTTTGCCCGCCCGCGCTAATGACCAGCCCTCCATCCAATGTGAGATGGGCGTGTCTGCCGCGCGTGAGGCGCTGGAGACTGCTGGCGTGAAGGCTGAGGATCTTGATCTGGTGATCGTGGCTTGCTCGAATCTTGAGCGCCCATATCCTGCCGTAGCAGTGGAGTTGCAGGCCGCGCTGGCGGCGGGTGGTTATGCCTTCGATATGAACGTGGCGTGTAGCTCCGCCACGTTCGGTATCGAGATGGCAGCCAACGCGATCCGCAGTGGTAGCGCCAAGCGTGTGCTGATGGTCAATCCTGAAATCTGCAGTGCACATCTCAACTTTCGTGATCGTGATAGTCACTTCATCTTCGGCGATGCCTGCACTGCTGTCGTGTTGGAGGCCGCCGATGTCGCCACGCGCACTGATGGTTTCGAAGTGCTGGGGTCGCGGCTGGTTACTCGTTTTTCCAATGCCATTCGTAATAATTTTGGTTTCCTCAACCGCGCCGCCGCTCTTGATGATGGTATCGCTGAAGCCGCAGCGATCGGTGACTCTGAGGTCACAGCCGAGCAATCGAACGACAAGCTGTTCATCCAGGAAGGACGTCGTGTGTTTCGCGAGGTCTGCCCGCTAGTCGCCGAACTGATTACCACGCACCTGGGCGATATTGACGCCGTGGGTAGTGATCTGGATCGAATGTGGCTGCATCAGGCTAACCGCCATATGAATGACATGATTGCGCGGCGTGTGCTGGGTCGTGACCCTTCTGAACTGGAAGCGCCGATCATCCTTGATCGCTATGCCAATACCAGCTCAGCGGGCTCCGTGATCGCCTTCCACTTGCACCATGATGACTTGGCTGCGGGAAGCCTGGGTGTGCTGTGTTCATTCGGCGCAGGTTATAGTGCTGGCAGCGTGCTGTTGAAGCGCTGCGGCTGAAGTAGATCATTGTGTGGGGCGGACGCCCTACGCTGGCTCTTGGTCGGCGCGAAACGTATAAAGAAGACCGAAGATGAGTGCCGAGGCAGCCAGGGGGTGGTCTCGGCATGCTCTGAACGGGCGGGGTAGTTGGCTTGCAGGTATGTGCTGGTGCTCGCTCGCAAGCTGGCTCGTGAATGCAAGGGTGCTGATGATACGGCCGGTTTCAAACAGACTTACAGGTGACACGATGAGTACGATCAAGACTTCCCTGCCGGCACTGCTGGCCATGTCTCTGCTGGCTGGTTGTGCCAGTACAGGAGATAGTGAGCCGAATCCCCAGGATCCGTGGGAGGGCTTCAACCGTAATGTCTATACCTTCAATGACACGCTGGATCGTTATGCGCTCAAGCCGGTCGCCCAGGGATATGATTATGTGACACCGGTGCTGGTACAGGATGGCGTCGGTAATTTCTTCTCCAATCTTGGCGAAATCAGCACCATGTTCAACTCGGTGCTGCAGTGGAAATGGGCCAATGCGGGTATCTCCACCGGGCGCCTGTTGCTCAACTCCACTGTGGGTATCGCTGGATTGTTCGACCCGGCTACCGAGCTTGGCTGGACGGTAGACGACGAGGATTTTGGACAGACGCTGGCTGTCTGGGGCACTGGGCAGGGACCGTACCTGATGCTGCCGTTGTTGGGCCCGAGTACTCTGCGTGATACAGCGGGTCTGCCGGTGGATTACTTCGCTGATCCCGTCAATTACATCGAAGAAGACAAGGTTCGCTATGGTCTGGACGTCTTGAACCTGGTGGATACCCGTGCCGGATTGCTGGAACAGGAAAAGCTGATCCAGGGAGACCGCTACAGCTTTATTCGTGACGCCTATCTGCAGCGTCGTAACTTCGACATTCTCGATGGCAAGCTGGGCGATGATCCCTTTGCCAGCGATAGCTTCGATGACGCAGATCTCGACGGCGCCTTTGCACCGGAAGATGACAGCCAGTAGGCGGTTTCTGTCTCGATATGGCTATCTGACAGCGCTGTCATGAGGTCCTGCCTTCGGGCTTCAAGACTATCCCGAAGGCAAGGCTCAAGATTGTTTCGACTGACTGGCACGAGAGGCTGGCATGACGGATGAGCAAGGCAAGCGTCTGTTGATCGGTCTGATTGACCTACCCGGCGCGCGACGCGATTCATTGGCGACAGTATTGACGGATGACCGCTGTGCAGTCGCCGCCTGCGATAGCATTGCGTCGCTACCCAGCGGTGTTGCGGTGGTGGTGGCACATGTCGAGGCGGTCGTGAGCCACGACTGGGCTCGGCTTGCCGAGCGGCTGCCGACCGTAGTGGTGGCTGAGACCCGCGGCGATGAATGTCTGCTGCCGGCGGTGGAGGCGGGGCTGGTGGACTACCTGATTTCGCCACGTGAGCACGGCTCGGTACTCCGCACTCTGCTTAAACGGGCGGCGGAGCATCACCAGTTGGCGCATGAGCATGCCAAGGCACGTGCGCGTCTTGAGGAGCTCAATGAGCATCTTGAGACGCACCTGGCACTATTGCGTCAGGACCAACAGGCCGGTGGGCAGATTCAGCAGCGGCTATTGCCCGAGAGTGGTCAGCACGTCAATGGCGTGTGCTATGAGTATTGTCTCTCTCCGTCGCTATACCTTTCGGGTGACTTTCTCGAGTATCAGGCGGTCGACGCGCGTTTCAGCCTGTTCTATTTCGCTGATGTCTCTGGGCATGGTGCATCGTCAGCGTTCGTGACGGTGTTGCTCAAGCTGTTGTTCGCGCGTGCGATACGCCACTGGGATGAGCATACGCCGGAGACTTTTGGCCCCGAGTGGCTGGCACTGCTCAACCGTGAGCTGCTCGACAGTGGTATCGGTAAGCATGCCACCGTACTGTGTGGCGTGATTGATCGCGAGACACGTACGTTGCACTACACGCTGGGGGCACAGCTACCGATGCCAGTACTAGTGACACCGGATGGCGCTCTGCACGTGCTGGAAGGGGGAGGGCGGCCGGTCGGCCTCTTCCCAGGGACCCACTATCCGGCGTATCGTGTGGCGCTTCCTGCGCGCTTTCGCCTGTGGCTGGCCAGTGATGGAGTACTGGAATGCCTGCCCGGGGAGGCGCTGGAAGATAGAACACGAGCACTGCATCAACGGATACTGAGCAGTGATGATGTGCAGGGATTGCGCCGCGGACTGGCGCTGGATGGTGAGTTGCCGGATGACCTTACCCTGATGACGCTGACAGGATTCCATGATGGATGAAGGACGTATCCAGGCCGTGTTTGACGATGGCCTGTTCGTGCTCAAGCTGTCCGGTGATGTGCGCCTGACACTGTGCGCCACGCTGGACCAGCAGGTGCAGCGCGTGGCTGCGGTCGATGGGCTGGAAAGTGTGATCATCGATCTGCGTGAAGCGACGAATGTCGATTCCACTGCGCTGGGCTTTCTCGCCAAGCTGGCACTGGCGGTGCGCGATCGCCTGGTACTGCCGGCGCAGGTCGTCGCCACTCATCCTGACGTCTTGACCATGCTCAAGGTGATGGGATTCGACGAGGTAGCCAGTGTCGTGGACGCCAATGAATTGCCCGCGGCAGAGCAGGCGGGGCTTGACTCTACCAGCTGCTGTGATGATATGCCGTTGGCCGAGCCATCCTCCGAAATGCAGGAGGAAGGTGAGCTGCGTGGACGTATCCTCGAAGCGCATCGCCTACTGATGTGTCTGAATGGACACAATCGCCTTCAGTTCCAGCCGCTGATCGAGTTGTTGGAGAGCGAAGAGCAGCGTCAGCCGCACTGAGTCTGCCAGCATGGCGACCTTGCGCAGGAGGAGTCACTCCAACGGAAAACGCCTGCCGTGACTCACGGCAGGCGTTTTTGGTCTTGGTACCTTTATCTCGGTGCATTCGTTCCTATGCTGCTCATTTCAGTGCAGCGGGGCTCGATGTGCTCAGTGCTGACGCAGCTCAGCCAGTAGCGTCTCAAGCTTGCGCTGGTCGGCCATGAACTTGCGGATACCTTCGCCCAGCTTCTCGGTCGCCATGGCATCTTCATTCATGGCCCAGCGGAAGTCAGATTCGCTAAGCGCTTCCTGTACGTTGCTCTCGGCATCTACCGGGATCAGGCGACGCGTCAGCGGCCCGCTAGTCTCGGCCAGTTCACCCAACAGTGCCGGAGAGATGGTCAGGCGATCACAACCGGCCAGTGCTTCGATCTCGCCAGTATTACGGAAGCTTGCGCCCATCACGATGGTCTTGTAGCCATGACCCTTGTAGTAGTCGTAGATCGACTTGACTGATTGCACGCCCGGATCATTGTCGCCGCTGAAATCGGCGCTTGGCTGCTGAGCCTTGTGCCAGTCGAGGATACGGCCAACGAAGGGCGAAATCAGGGTCACGCCGGCATCAGCACACGCCTGGGCCTGCGCAAAATTGAACAGTAAGGTCAGGTTAGTACGGATGCCTTCGCGTTCGAGTTTCTCGGCAGCGCGAATACCTTCCCAGGTAGAGGCAGTCTTGATCAGGATACGTTCCTGGCCGACACCATTTGCAGCGTAACGCTCAATGATGCGATGGGCGCGACGAATGGTTTCGTCGGTATCAAAGGACAGGCGAGCACTGACTTCGGTAGAGACGTAACCCGGTACCAGACCCGCGATTTCGGTACCGATATCCACGGCCACGGCGTCGACAGCGTCATCGATATCAGTCGCTTTGCGAGCCACTTCAGTGAGGCGCTCACGGCGTGATGGATCCTGTGCCGCCTGCAGGATCAGTGACGGGTTAGTGGTAGCATCGGTAGGGGAGAAACGGCGGATAGCATCGAGATCACCGGTGTCAGCGACCACGGTCGTCATTTCCTTGAGCTGGGAGAGCTTGTCCTGGGCCATGCAAGATTTTCCTGTGCTGAGCGCGAGCCGCCTGATGGCGACAAGCATGAAGAGGTAAGGCGTGACGGGCAGGGCAATCGTGTCGCCTTCTACCAGTGAATCTCGAAAAGTGTGCAATGAGATAGTTGATGTAAAAGTTATCACACTCATGTGACATTCATCACGTGGATACTCTCACTGTACCAATTGTGTGGCGGCTCGCCCACTGTCGTTATCTGACGGCAGGGGCGTCTACCTTCAGGTAGAGCTTGCTTGTGAAACTACTGCTTTTATTGTCGCCATGAATATTCCGGGAGGGAATGTGGATAAGCGTCAAACCCGACAGCTGGCCTTGTTGGTTGCTGCCAATACCGCACTGGCTCCATTGGCCATTGATGCCTACCTGCCAGCATTGCCAGCGATGGCGGACGATCTCGGCACCACGGTGCACTATACCGAATTGTCGCTTTCGATCTTCTTGCTCGGGTTTTCGCTGGGCCAGCTGATCTTCGGGCCTCTGTCGGATCGCATCGGGCGCAAGCCGGTATTGCTGTCGGGAATTGCGGTATTCCTGTTGGCGAGCCTCGCCATCACCCAGGTCGATAGCCTTGAAGGCCTGTGGGCCTTGCGCTTCGTGCAGGCACTTGGCGGTGGTGCATCGGTGGTCAACTCCTCGGCGATCGTGCGCGACTGCTTCAGAGGTCGCGAGGCCGCCAAGGTGCTCTCGACCGTGGCAGTGATCATGATGCTGGCACCACTGATTGCTCCCGCGATCGGCAGTCTGCTGTTGGGGCTGGCAGGATGGTGGTTGATCTTTGCCTTCCTGGCAGCCTACGCCGCCTTTCTGCTGGTGGTGCTGCCATTGCGCTTACCGGAAACCCGCCGCACGCCTGAGGAGAATGAACTGCCTGCCAGTCTTGCTCAGGTCGCTCGCGATTACGCCAGCGTGTTACGGCATGGGCCGGCGATGGGATATGCCGTGACGCAGGCGATGGGCTTTGGCGGCATGTTCGCCTTCATCACGGCCTCGCCTTACGTGTATATGGAACACTTCGGTGTGACGGCGGCGTGGTATCCGGCACTGTTTGGCGCCAATATCCTGTTCATGTTCACCGCCAATCGAGTCAATGTACGCTTGTTGTCACACTATTCTTCCCCTCGGTTGTTGCGTATCGGTATCGGTATTCAACTGATGGCGGCAGTTCTGTTGGTCACGATGCTGGCACTGGGGCTGGATCGCCTGGCGATCATCGCGCCCTTGCTGATGGTCTTCGTAGGGGCCAATGGCATGGTGGCTCCCAATGCGATCTCCTCCGCGCTGGAATATTTCCCGCGCATCAGTGCCACGGCCAATGCACTGATCGGGAGCCTGCAGTTTGCCAGTGGTGCCTTGATCGGGATGCTGATTGCAGGCCTGGCCTTGAACAGTCTTTGGCCGATGGTCCTTGGCATGCTGGCAACGGCACTGGTCAGCAATATCCTGCTGCGAGTGCTGGCAGGGCGGCGCGCTCTGGCACGACATGAGCCGATAGAAGCATAAGCGTTCTTGCATTGTCCCAAGTTGCCTCGGCTGTCACACAGTTGTCATGAATGCTTGGCAAGGTACTCCCTGTAGACAAGAAGCCAACACTCAGTGGCTCATTCTTTTCGCAAGGAGTTTCAGGCATGCAGGCGTTCCTCAAAACGGGTATTGCAGTCGCGGTCATGGCCGCTTCCATCAGCGCAGCACAAGCACGTGAGCAGCTGCGTATTGTTGGCTCTTCCACGGTTTATCCGTTCTCCAGCTATGTGGCTGAAGAACTGGGCGCTACCAGCGACTTCCCGACGCCGGTCATCGAGTCCACCGGTTCCGGTGGTGGCATGAAGCTCTTCTGTGAAGGTGTGGGCGACAACACGCCGGACATTACCAACGCGTCTCGTCGTATGAAGACTTCCGAGTTTGAACGTTGCGCAGACAATGGCATCACCGACATCACCGAAGCCAAGATCGGCTTCGACGGTATCGCGTTCGCTCAGTCTGTCGATAACGGCAACATCAACCTGACCCGTGAGCAGATCGCCATGGCCGTGGCCGCCCAGGTCCCGGTCGATGGCAAGCTGGTCGACAATCCCTACATGAAGTGGTCTGACATCGACAATTCGCTGCCGGATCGCAAGATCACTGTCTACGGGCCGCCTTCTACTTCTGGTACGCGTGATGCGTTCGAAGAGCTGGTGATGGAAGTTGCCACTGAAGACATGGAAGGTTACGGCGGCGAAGGCTATACCAATATCCGCCAGGATGGTCACTACATCGCTTCCGGCGAGAACGATAACCTGATCATCCAGAAGCTGACGGAAAACACGGCAGCCTTCGGGATCTTCGGCTACTCCTTCCTCGAAGAGAATGCTGACAAGGTCGTGGGAGCTTCCATCGACGGTGTTGAGCCGGAAGCTGATGCCATCTCCTCTGGTGAGTATCCGGTCTCCCGCTCCTTGTTCTACTACATCAAGAACCAGCACAAGGATGACGTTCCTGCGCAGGAAGCCTACAACACGCTGTTCATGAGCGAGAAGATGATCGGTGAACTGGGCTACCTCAAGGGGATTGGCTTGATCCCGCTGCCGAAGGCAGAGCGTGAAGCCCTGCGTCAGCAGGTCGAGAGCCGTACCCAGCTGACCTTGGCTGACCTCAAGAAGTAATTGACGCAGCTGACCCTCGACGCGGCCGGCTGCCAATGGCAGCCGGCCCGTTTGCATGATTGCCCGCGGGCCTGTTTGAAGGCCATTGGCCTCAATCCCGCGGACAGCGCGACTCCGGGACCCGAAAGATGCAGACCCAGCAGATCTTTCTCTTCTTTATAGGCATCGTGGTGTTGTTTGGCCTCGCAGCCTTCTTCATCGGCCGCGGCAAGGCACAGAAAGTGCGTGCCGGCGGTGCCGAGATGTATGCCCAGCCTGATCAATACGGCTGGTTCACGGCGATCTCCAGTGCTGGTCCCGCCATTCTGGTCGGTCTGGCAGCGGTGATCGCCATCGCGACCACTGGCATCGACATCGAAGGCTTCACGCTGTTGGCGACCTGCCTGGTCGTGGCGGGGCTTGGTCTGATGCTGGGACTGTATCTGGTCAAACCCGACTTTCATGCGCGCACCGCCATTGAGACGCTGATTCGTTATGTTCTGATCGGGGCGGCGATGATTTCCATCGTCACTACGTTCGGCATTCTGATCTCCATCGTCTTCGAGGCCATTCGCTTCTTCCAGATGGAAAGCTTCTGGACCTTCATTACGGGCACTACCTGGGATCCGGGTAACAGCTTCCAGCTGTCCGCGGGTCGTGGCGAGGGTGTCGAGAGTACTGCCAACTTCGGTGCGGTACCGCTGTTTGCCGGTACCTTCATGATCACCTTGATCGCGATGCTGGTCGCCATTCCCATTGGCCTGCTGGCAGCGGTCTACATGGCAGAGTTCGCTCCCGCCAATGTGCGCACCATTGCCAAGCCGGTATTGGAAGTGCTCGCGGGTATCCCGACCGTGGTCTATGGCTTCTTTGCTGCCATCAGCGTTGCGCCGCTCGTCGTGGATATCTTCTCGCCGCTGGGCTTTGATGCGTCTTACAACAATGCGCTGGCGCCCGGTCTGGTCATGGGCATCATGATCATTCCCTTCATCTCTTCACTCTCCGATGACGTCATCACGTCAGTGCCTGACACCATGCGTCAGGGGTCGCTGGCACTGGGCATGACGCATGGAGAGACCATTCGTAACGTCATTCTGCCGGCTGCACTGCCGGGCATCATCTCGGCTTCATTGCTGGCGGTATCACGTGCGTTGGGTGAGACGATGATCGTGGTCATGGCAGCCGGTATGCGTCCGAATCTGACGGCCAACCCGCTGGAAGACATGACGACCGTCACGGTGCGTATCGTTGCTGCATTGACTGGCGATCAAGAATTCGCCAGCGCCGAAACGCTGTCAGCCTTCGCGCTGGGGCTGGTGCTGTTCGTGGTCACTCTGCTGCTCAACATGGTGTCGGTGATCTTGATTCGCCGCTTCCGTGAGAAGTACAGCGCCAATAACCTGTGAGGCCGAGACAAGACATGAGCCATTCATTCGACGACATCTCGGCCCAGCTGAAGGGCCGTCATCGCCGCACGCGGCGCCTGAAGATGATGTCCATGGGCGCTTTGGCCCTGGCGGCCAGCTTCCTGCTGGTGTTCATCGGCGACATGGTCATGCGTGGCTATCCTGCCTTCCAGCAGGCGGAGTTGAACGTCCCTGTCACGTACAGTGAACAGTCACGCGAGATCCCGCTGGCGGCGGTAGAAGAAGATGTCCGTAGCCTGGTCAGCCGTGGCTGGCTGCGTCAGCTGCCTCGTGCGATGAAAGCTGATCCGACATTGATGGGGCAGACGATCGACAGCTGGGTAATCTCGGATGACCAGGTCGATCAGTACCTCAAGGGTCACAAGTCACACCTGAAGCCGAAAGAGCAGCAGGTGCTGGACCGCATGATCGAAAACGGTACCGCCGAGCTCAAGTTCAACGTCAACTTCTTCACCACAGGTGATTCGAAGCTGCCGGAATATGCCGGTATCTGGTCTGCTGCGATGGGGACGATCCTGACACTGCTGGTCACCTTGGCCTTTGCCTTCCCGGTCGGCGTGATGACAGCGGTCTATCTGGAAGAGTTTGCACCGGACAACCGTCTGACGCAGGCCATCGAGATCAACATCAACAACCTGGCTGCCGTGCCGTCGATCCTGTTCGGTCTACTGGGCTTGGCAATCTTCATCAACTTCTTCGGTATGCCGCGCTCCTCACCGCTGGTCGGGGGGCTGACGCTGGGTTTGATGACACTACCGGTGATCATCATCACCACACGTTCGGCCCTGCGCAGCGTGCCAGATACCATCCGACAGGCGGCCTTCGGCGTGGGGTGCTCGCAATGGCAGGTAGTGCGTGACCACGTGTTGCCCTTGTCACTGCCGGGTATTCTGACGGGCTCGATCATCGGCCTGGCACAGGCGATGGGTGAGACGGCACCATTGATCATCATCGGCATGGTGGCCTTTATCCCGGATGCGCCGGAGTCTATTACTCAGGCAGCTACCGTGCTTCCGGCCCAGATTTTCACTTGGGCGGGCGAGCCGGAGCAGGCCTATGTTGAACGTACTGCGGCGGGCATCCTGGTGCTACTGTCAGTGCTGATCTTCCTCAACGCGGCAGCGGTCATGCTGCGCAAGAAATTTGAGCGTCGTTGGTAGGCAAGCGTCTGGCGACCTGTTGCAAGCAGGTCGCACCGTGCACGTCCTGGCCCACGACTGAATAAGGAATACGAGATCATGAGCATCACTGTCGCCAAGCAGCCTGCCGCAATTCAGCGTCTGGGCACCCCGATCAGCACCAACGAAGATGCCAATCACGAACTGGCCATTCGCGTCGAAAACCTCAATCTGTGGTACGGCGAGAAGAAGGCACTCAAAGATATCAATATCGATATCTTCCAGAAGAATGTCACCGCATTGATCGGCCCGTCAGGCTGCGGAAAGTCTACCTTCCTGCGCTGCCTGAACCGCATGAATGACCTGATTCGCAGCGTGCGTATCGAGGGTCTGGTCGAGATGGACGGTCGTGACGTCAACGCCCGCAAGATGGATGAGGTGGCTCTGCGTCGTCGTGTGGGCATGGTGTTCCAGAAGCCGAATCCGTTCCCCAAGTCGATCTATGACAACATCGCCTATGCACCGACCATGCATGACCTGGTCAGCCGTCGCGCTGACAAGGATGATCTGGTCGAGAGCGCGCTGCGTGATGCGGGCCTGTGGGAAGAAGTGAAGGATATTCTGGATCAGCCTGGCACCTCGCTATCCGGTGGTCAGCAGCAGCGTCTGTGCATTGCGCGCGCCATCGCGGTCAAGCCGGATGTCATTCTGATGGATGAGCCGACCTCGGCACTTGACCCGATTTCCACCGCGACCATTGAAGATCTGATGGACAAGCTCAAGTCTCAGTTCTCGATTGTCACCGTGACGCATAACATGCAGCAGGCGGCGCGTGTCGCCGACTACACCGCCTTCTTCCACATGGGTGAGCTGATCGAGTACAACGACACCAAGACGATGTTCTCCAATCCTCATACCAAGAAGGCCGAGGATTACATCACCGGCCGTTACGGTTAAGCCGTGGCCTGTCTGTGACGTCAGGCATGAGCTATCAGGTATGAGTCATCAGGCATGAACAAGAAAGCCCGGATCCATGATCCGGGCTTTCTGCGTTTTCACGAGCTCTGTTCAGCGGAGCTGGTGGACAGCGTTGCGTCAGCTTGCCAGCTCGACCGCAATGGCAGTCGCCTCGCCGCCGCCGATGCACAGTGCCGCGATG
The DNA here is from genome assembly GCF_009796845.1 of Cobetia sp. L2A1. Taxonomy (NCBI): domain Bacteria; kingdom Pseudomonadati; phylum Pseudomonadota; class Gammaproteobacteria; order Oceanospirillales; family Halomonadaceae; genus Cobetia; species Cobetia sp. L2A1. Next base: position 637,934 of record NZ_CP047025.1, read on the forward strand.
CCGCGTGTCTTGCCACGACGCTCCAATGCATTGATCAGCGTGACGATGATACGTGAGCCAGTCGAGCCGACCGGATGCCCCTGGGCACAGGCGCCACCGAAGACATTGACCTTATCGTGAGGAATCTTGTGAGCATCCATCGCCAGCAGCGTGACGACGGCGAAGGCTTCATTGATCTCGAACAGATCGACATCGTCGGTGGTCCAGCCGAGCTTCTTCATCAGACTATCGATTGCCCCGATCGGGGCCAGTGTGAACTCGCTGGGATGCTGGGAGTGAGTGCTGTGGCCGAGAATACGCGCCTTGATGGCCAGGCCACGGCTGTCTGCTTCGCCTCGGCTGGTCAATACCAGCGCTGAGGCGCCATCGGAAATGGAGCTGGCGTTGGCGGCAGTGATGGTTCCGTCCTTGGCAAATACCGGACGCAGTGTCGGGATCTTGTCGATATTGGCCTGGAAGGGCTGCTCATCGCGTTCGACGACGGTATCGCCCTTGCGGCTGGTGACGGTGACCGACGCGATTTCTGGCGTGATGTCTCCGGACTCGATGGCGGCCATGGCTCGCGTGAGCGACTCTATCGCGAAGTCGTCCATGCGCTGCCGAGCATACCCTTGCGCATCGGCTACGTCCTGGGCGAATACGCCCATCAGCTTGCCAGTCTCGGCATCTTCCAGGCCGTCGAGGAACATGTGGTCTTTCAGCTCACCGTGGCCGAGACGATAGCCACCACGTGCCTGCGTCAGCAGATGAGGAGCATTCGACATCGACTCCATGCCGCCCGCCAGCATGATGCGGTTGGTACCGGCGCGAATCAGATCGTGGGCCAGCATGGTGGCTTTCATGCCGGAGCCACACAGTTTGTTGATCGTGGTCGCGCCGATGCTGTCGGGTACGCCCGCCAGACGCATTGCCTGTCGTGCCGGCCCTTGCTTGACGCCAGCGGGAAGCACGCAGCCAAAGATGCCTTCGTCGATATCGGCAGGTGTGAGTCCTGAGCGCTCGATGGCGGCCTTGATGGCCACGGCGGCAAGCTCAGGGGCGCTCATGCTAGATAGCGCGCCCTTGAGGCCGCCCATTGGCGTGCGGGCACCGGCAAGAATGACGATGTCATCGGCGCTGGTGGCCGGAGAAAGAGTAGACATGGCGGTCTCCATTATTGTTGTCAACACTGTGTCAGAAGGTGGGGCTCACGACTGAATGAGCGGTATCCAATCACTGATGTGGCGCGGTATGACAGGCTCCCATGGCGTGTCATCAGTGGTTGCGTGGGCTGGGATGGCGTTGTGATCACTGCGTGGCTGTGCTTTGATCCATTCAATCCCATAAACCAAGCAAGCGCTAGTTATACGATGAATGTAGCCACCGCCTCACCCCGTCGCAAGGAGCTGGTCCGTATCGCCGCCCGCCTGTTTGTGGAGGAGGGGTACGACCGCACCACCGTCCGTATGCTGGCCCAGGAAATGGGCATCAAATCCGGCAGCCTGTTTCATCACTTCGCTGACAAGCAGGAAATCCTGTGTGCCGTGATCGAAGAGGGCATGTTCAGCGCGCTGGCCATCGCCCGTGAGCATCTGGCAACTCTCGATAGCTCTCTGGCTGCTGATACTTCCCGTGATCAGGCCCATCTGCGTCTGCTAGCGCTGGCGCGCGCCCATCTGGACACGTTGCTGACGGACCGCAACGCGCATGTCGTTGCGCTTTATGAATGGCGGCGTATTGAAGGCCCTGCCCGTGAGCACCTCGTTCAGCAACGTGACGAGTATGAAGCCTTGTGGCGCGATGCCATCGAGGCGGGCGTCGCGACCGGTCTGCTGCGTGGCGATGCTTCGTTATTGCGTCAGTTCGTGTTGGGCGCACTCAACTGGAGCGTGCGCTGGTACCGCGCAGATGGTGAACGCTCGCCGGATGAACTGGCAGAAGCCTTGATTGATAGCGTGTGTCATCCGCAGTGAGTGTTTCTCGTTGCCTTCAACTTTCGGCCAGTAGGGCCAACCAGTGCTTGCCGTGCGTCTGGCTTGCCGCTAAGTTGACGTTTACGTTAACTGTAAATCGGAGTTGCTGGCAACGACGGCTTCCCCGTAAAGCACTTACTGTGCTGCCCTGCGCCAGGAGTCTACCCTAGGAGCCAGACACGCCATGACGACACGCGATACAACAACAATCCGCACGTCACGCGCTAGCAAGGATACCCATCCCACCAGCCTCATCTCTCGCGCTATTTCTCGGTCCTCTGTCGCGGGCCATGCTTTCGAGCCAGCCCCCAATCAGACACTGAGCGATTATCTGGCTAGCTTCGATATAGACGCCCTGTGTAATGAGCTGCTGACGCCAGAGGCTGATGGCTTTATCGGCAATGCCTTCGAGGCATGTGTGGGTCGCCATCTACGTGCCGGGCATGGCGAGGCACTGGTGCTGGTGCACGAGGATGAGCACGGCAATGTCAGCGAATTGAGCTATGCGGAATTGGATGGCTTGAGTGCGCGGATGGCCACGGCGCTGGCAACTCAGGGTGTTGGGCCGGGAGATCGTGTGGCTTGCATGTTGTCGCGCACGCCGGAGCTGATGATTGCGCTGGCGGCGACATGGCGTTTAGGGGCGGTCTATCAGCCACTGTTTACGGCCTTCGGACCTGATGCACTTGAATATCGTCTGATGCGTGCCGAGACAAGAGTGGTGATTACCGAGACGGGACAGCGATCCAAATTCGATGCGTTGGAGCGCCATCCCCCCATCATCTGTGTGCGGCGTGAGGATGAAGCGCTGCAGGGTGCTGATCTTGATTGGCACGCACTCATGCAAAGTGAGCCGTTATCGCAGCCGCCAGTACAGTTATCAAGTGATGCGCCTTTCTTGCAGATGTTTACTTCCGGCACTGTTGGCAAGCCGAAGGGCGTGGCTGTGGCACTGAACGCATTGCCAGCCTTTTGGCTCTATCAGCGGTTGGCCGTTGATCTGCGTCCCGGCGAGCGTTTCTGGAACATGGCGGACCCCGGCTGGGCCTATGGTCTCTACTACGCCATTACTGGTCCGCTGCTGTTGGGGGCAACAACCTACTTCATGCAGTCGCCGTTCACGGCTGAGGGCGGCCTGGCCTTCATGGAGCGTCACCGCATCGACAACTTCGCGGCCGCCCCCACGGCCTATCGCATGCTCAAGGCCTCTGGTGTCTGCGAAGGCGCTTTTGAACGGCTGAATCTGCGTGTGGCCAGCTCTGCCGGCGAGCCACTGAATACCGAGGTGGTGGGATGGGTCGAGCGCGAGCTGGGCTGTACGGTGATGGATCATTACGGCCAGACCGAAACAGGCATGACCTGCTGCAATCATCACGCGCTGGCACATGAGATCGTCGTCGGTAGCGTCGGCTTCCCGCTGCCCGGCTATCGTCTGGCAGTCTTGGACGCCGAGTATCGTGAGCTGCCGCCGGGTGAGCCGGGCGTGCTGGCGGTGGACATCGCACGTTCTCCCGCCCACTTCTTCGCGGGCTACACCTGGCAGGAGAAGCAGCCTTGCGTGGAGGGTTATTACCTGACCGGCGATGTGGTGGTGGCCGAGGCCGATGGCCGCTTCACCTTTGCAGGGCGCGATGACGACATCATCACCACGGCGGGCTATCGCGTCGGGCCTGCAGATGTCGAGAATGCCATTCTGGTGCATCCAGCGGTTGCTGAATCTGCCGCTATAGGGAAGCCGGATGATATCCGCGGCGAGATCATCAAGGCCTATGTCGTGCTACGTGACGGCCATGTCGGCAGCGAAGCATTGGCGGATGAAATCCGCCAGAGTGTGCGTCAGCGACTCTCCGGACACAGCTATCCACGTGAGATTGCTTTCGTCGACAGCCTGCCCAAAACACCGTCAGGCAAGATTCAGCGCTTCCTGCTGCGCGCCGAGGCACGTGAAGATTGAATAGTCTAAGCCATAGTCGCTGACGGGCTGACAGCTAGCCTGCCTTGCCCTTTTTGGGAGAGTTTTGCATGAAGATTGCCAATCACTGCTTCTTGATCACGGGGGCGGCTTCCGGTCTTGGTGCTGCAACCGCTGCACGCCTTGTGGCGGCAGGTGGACGAGTAGTACTGGCAGATGTGTCTGAAGCTGCGCGCGCGCAAGCCGAAGCGCTTGGCGAATCTGCTCGCTTCTGCCATTGCGATATTACTGACAGCAGCAGTGTCGACGCTGCACTCGATGTTGCTGAGCAGATATTCGGCAGTCTGCAGGGCGTGATTCACTGCGCTGGCATCGTCAGCGTGGCCAAGCTGGTGGATCGCGAAGGGGAGCCTGCGCCGCTGGAAGGGTTCGAGCGAACGCTTGCGGTCAATCTTGTCGGCACCTTCAATGTGGCTCGCCTCGCAGCGGCACGCATGGCGCGCAATCCGACGGGAGACGAGGATGGCGAACGCGGCATCATCATCAACACCGCGTCGGTGGCGGCGTTTGATGGTCAGGTCGGCCAATGCGCCTACAGTGCTTCCAAGGCGGGGGTGGTGGGTATGACATTGCCGATGGCACGTGAGCTGGCACGCCACGGTATCCGCGTGATGGCCATCGCGCCTGGCGTATTTGAGACGCCGATGATGGCGGGTATTCCAGAGCCGGCCCGCGAAGCGCTATGTGAAGCGGTACCGTTTCCCAAGCGCCTTGGGCGGCCCGATGAGTTTGCCAGACTGGCCGAACACATCATCACCAATACCATGCTCAATGGTGAAGTGATTCGCCTCGACGGTAGCATTCGCATGGCCTGATACCCGCTATCCAAAGGGAATAGCGTCTGAGACAAGACATCGAATGCATGAATTGCTGGACTGTTTATCTCTGGGGGAGATATTGCTCGACCGCACTAGTGGTCGGGCTTTTTTGGGTCCGTCATTTGCCGTTTGTCAGGCTTCTGCCACCAATGTCTCAGGCTATTAATCAAACGATCGCTTGACTGAGCAGTGAGTGAAAGGCTAATTTCAAACGAATGTTTGATTGCGTGTCATGCTTTCCAGCGAGAACATGACGATCGCCATCCTGTTAACGCCCCCATCATTCAAGTACGCATCATTCAGGTATGCATTTTTTCGTGCACATGAGTGTCTGCGTCAGGTCAGCGCCGCCGCGTCGCGACGGCTCAAGGAGAACAGCATGCCGGACTATCAGGCGCCCTTGCGCGACATTCGCTTCGTGATGAATGAACTGCTCGATTATCCGACTCATTACGCACGTCTGCCCGGAGGTGATGAGGCGAGCGAAGATATCGTCAGTGCCATCCTGGAAGAAGGCGCGCGCTTCGCCAATGAAGTGCTGACTCCGCTCAATCAGTCTGGTGATCGCGAGGGCTGTACCTTTGAGGGCGGTGAAGTCAAGGTGCCGAGTGGCTTCAAGGCCGCCTATCAGCAGTACGTTGAGGGCGGCTGGCCGAGTCTGGCGGCTGCGCCTGAGCATGGTGGGCAAGGGCTGCCACCCTCACTAGCGATGGTGTTGTCCGAGATGGTCGCATCGGCCAACCTGTCATGGGGCATGTATCCGGGGTTGTCGCATGGCGCGATGGATGCGCTCAAGCATCATGGTAGCGAGACGCTCAAGGAAACCTATCTCACCAAACTGGTAGAGGGCCGCTGGACCGGTACGATGTGTCTGACGGAACCTCACTGTGGCACGGATCTTGGCCTGATCAAGACCCGTGCCGTGCCGCTGGATGCGATGGATGACAACGGTGGCTATGCCATCAGCGGCACCAAGATATTCATCTCTGCCGGCGAGCACGACCTCTCCGAGAATATCGTTCATCTGGTGCTGGCCAAGTTGCCGGACGCGCCGGAAGGTTCACGCGGTATCTCGTTATTCGTCGTACCCAAATTCCTGCCGAATGCCAATGGTGAAGCGGGCGAGCGCAATGGTGTCAGCTGTGGCTCCATCGAGCACAAGATGGGTATTCACGGTAACTCTACCTGCGTGATGAACTTCGATTCGGCTATCGGCTATCTGGTTGGCCCGCCTCACAAGGGCTTGGCCTGCATGTTCACCATGATGAATGCTGCGCGCCTTGGGGTGGGTATTCAGGGAGTGGCACTCGCGCAGGTCAGTTTCCAGAACGCCTTGGCTTATGCGCGCGATCGTTTGCAGATGCGGGCTCTCTCGGGCGCCAAGGCACCGGAGAAGGTCGCTGATCCGATCATCGTGCATCCGGATGTGCGCCGCATGCTGCTGACTCAGAAGTCGATTGCCGAAGGTGGGCGTATGCTGGTGATGTACGCCGCTCAGCTCAATGACATTGTCGAGAGCTTCGAAGATGGCGAAGAAAAGACGCGTGCCGAGACTGTATTGGGGCTGCTGACGCCCATCGTCAAAGCCTTCCTGACCGAGGCCGGCTTCGAAGCCACCAATCATGGTGTGCAAGTCTTCGGGGGGCACGGCTTCATTCAGGAATGGGGCATGGAGCAGTTCGTGCGCGATGCGCGCATCACGCTGCTCTACGAGGGCACCACCGGTATCCAGGCGCTGGATCTGCTCGGTCGCAAGGTGTTGATGAGCCAGGGCGAGTCGCTGAAGGTCTTTACCAAGGAAATTCACAAGTTCTGCCAGGCCAATGAAGGCAGCGAGTTTACCGGCCCGCTGTCTGAACTGAACCGCGAGTGGGGCGAGCTGACCATGGCAGTAGGCATGAACGCGATGCAAGATCGTGAGGCTGTCGGTGCTGCCAGTGTCGATTACTTGATGTATGCAGGCTACGTCACGCTGGGGTATCTGTGGGCACGTGCCGCGGAAACCGCCAGTGCGGCGCTCGCCGCCGGTGAAGGTGATGCTGCTTTCTATCAGGCCAAGCTGGATACCGCTCGTTTCTACTTCCAGCGCATCCTGCCCCGCACCCAAGGCCATGCTGCCATGATTCGCGCTGGTGGCGAGACGCTGATGGCGCCCACTGTCGAAGGTTTGGGCAGTGGTTTTGAGATCTAGGCATGTCGCCAGTGTTGCGAGGGCCACTGAGTCTGCCGTCAAGCCGGCTGATTGAAGCAGCCCTGATAAAGCGAATCGTGGTGAAACACGCTGTACGAGAAACATAAATATTTATCAGAAACAGCGGCTTGCAAGACGCCGTTGCTTGCATGAAACCTATACCTTCAGTCAGTGCGCTCTGACTCGGTACTCTTGGGGAGACTTCGGTCTCCCCATTTTTATCTGTGGTTCTGCGGGACCTTGAATGACAGGACTTGGCTTGGCTCACATAGGCGGCCAATATAAGCGAATTGCGGCACTGCATTGGGCAGTGAGCCGCAGGGCATGACAGCACAGGTGGCAGGATGCATAGGGACGATATTCATGAAACGTCGCAGATGGCAGGGGAGACGGCGATTTCTGCTGGAGAGGCGAGTGAGCAGGAGCCAAGCGACAATGCCGGGCTGAGTGAAGGCACGACCAGTGAAGAGGCTACCACGCGTATGGAGGTACCGCGGGATGAGCGGCAGCAGGAAGCACGCGTGCTGTCTGGTCGCTCCATTGCCAGGCCGACAGTGCATAAGGCGTTGGAAATCCACCCATTGCTACTCGGCATGGCTGCGCTGGTCATCATCATCGGTGGCATGAAACTGGCGGCCGATCTGGTGGTACCGCTATTGTTGGCTGTATTCGTGGCGGCAGTGTGCGATGCCCCCGTGCGCTGGTTGTCGCGGCATGGCATTGGTCAGCACTTTGGGGTGCCTATCGTCATACTGACGGTCTGTGTGCTGTTCTCTTCACTGGCGGCATTGCTGGTGTCACGCTTTACGGCGTTCAGCGATGAAATGCCCAAGCTGGAGGAGAGCCTGGGTGAGAGTTATCAAAGCTTTCTGGAGTGGCTGACCAGCCATGGCCTGTCTTTTGCGCCAGCGAATATCAGTGATCTGATTGATCCGGCATCAATGACACCGTGGGTACCCAACCTGCTCACAGGGCTGAGTGGTCTACTCTCTTCCGGTGTCATCATCATACTGACGGCGACTTTTCTGCTGTACGAAGCACTGTCGTTACGTGACAAGCTGGTCAGTACGCTACGCAGCCCACATGTCAGCCTGAGGCGCTTCACGCTCTTCTCACTGACGCTGCGTCGCTACCTGGCGGTCAAGACCTTGATCAGCCTGATCACCGGTGCCCTGGTCGGCGTCAGCTGTCTGGTGCTCGGGGTCGAATACGCCTTCCTGTGGGCGACGCTAGCGTTCTGTCTCAACTATATTCCTAATATCGGTTCAGCTTTGGCAGCCATTCCGGCAGTGATGTTGACACTGATAATGCCCGAGGGCGGCCCCGTCACGGCGCTGCTGCTGGGAGGCTGCTATCTGGCGATCAACTTCATTCTTGGCAACATGATCGAGCCACGAGTGATGGGCCGTACGCTGGGCCTCTCGACACTGGCCGCCTTCCTGTCGCTGGTCGTATGGGGGTGGGTGTTCGGACCGGTGGGGATGCTGCTGTCGGTGCCAATCACCATGACGTTGAAAATCGCGTTCGATTCTCATCCCAGTACCCGTTGGGTATCACGCCTGCTGGGTCCCTCGGTGAGACGCATTCGACGGCGCCAACAGATGTCGGGATGAGGTGAGCCAGTGAAGTGATGGTCTGAGCAGACAGCTTGCAATCAGTCATACAAAAAGCCCCGTCACGTGATACGTGACGGGGCTTTTCCAGTCGTGGGCCCAGGTGATTCCAAGAGGCCCACCATGCTACATATCGGGCTCAATCATTGCATCGAGACCGTAGCGCTCAAGCAGGCTCTATCAGAGGTTTTGCTCGATGAACTGGCTCAGCTGGCCCTTGGACTGGGCACCGACAAGTGACGCAACCTTGGCGCCAGACTTGAACAGGATGACAGTCGGCACGCCGCGCACACCTTGCTCGGCAGCAATTTCCGGCGCGTCATCGACATTGACGTTGACGATCTTCAGGCCTTCGCCTCGCTCGTTGGCCACTTCTTCGACCACCGGCGCCATCATCTTGCAGGGGCCGCACCACGGAGCCCAGAACTTCAGCAGTACCGGGGCTTCAGCGTTAAGAACTTCCTGTTCGAAGTTAGCGCCGGTGACATCGACGTGATTGGACATCTTGTTTCTCCAGGGGATTCGTTTCGCTGTCTGCGGCAATGCCGGGACATGCAGGCTGTGTCCGATGGTAGCGCCACTTTCCATCACTGACAAATGGACATTCACCATCGGCACAATAGCAGGGGGTTATGATCGCATGTGTTTTTATAGCTGTTTTATTGGTTTGAGGGAATATCTAGACACAGAGAAACGGCGCTGACCCGTGATTGATGGCCAGCGCCGCTACGATCAAACGCGCTGATGGGACAGCTTTCCTGCGATCAGAAGAAGGCGTAACGAATGCCCAATACCAACAGCAGTGTGGTTAGCAGGCCCTGCAGCAACCCGCTGGGCATATGACGCGTCAAGCGTGCGCCAAGGCTGATGGCAGGGAGTGAGCCGACCAGCAGCGCACCTAGCAGCATGAAGTCGACATTGCCTAGCCACAGATGCCCAAGCCCCGCGACCAGTGTCAACGGGACGGCGTGAGCGATATCGGTACCGACGATACGTGCCGTTGTCAGCAACGGGAACAGCATGATCAGTACTGCGGCACCGAAGGCGCCCGCCCCGACGGAGGACAGCGTGACGCAGACACCAAGCACGATGCCTGACAGGACTGTCAGTGGTGCGGCGTGACGCACGATGAAGCTTTCCGGGGTGATCAGGCTGAGCAAGCGCTTCTTGAACAACAGCACTGCGGCGGTGAGAATCAACATCACGCCAAGCATGCCCTTGATCAACCCGGCGTAGGCCGTCGGGTCAGTGAAGAAGGTATGCAGTACTGCAATGGTCAGCAGCGCTGCCGGCAGTGAGCCAATGGCCAAGCGTCGCGCGATGGTCCAGTCCACATGGCCTTGACGATGGTGCGCCCAGGCACCCCCCGCCTTGGTAATGGCGGCATAAAGCAAATCGGTACCCACGGCGACATGCGGTGGGAATCCGAACATGAGTAGCAGAGGCGTCATCAGTGAGCCACCGCCAACGCCAGTGACACCGACCGCGAACCCTACTCCGGCGCCTGCTAGCATGTATAGCAGCAGTTGTGTGACTTCCATCCCTACCTACCCCCTTGTCAGGTTACTGTCGCCAATCTACTCTTGAGCGTATATTCCCGAAAGGAATCATTATTCATGATTTTATCGCCCGATCATCTTAGCAGGGTGGCCGGCCATGTTTGGGCCACTGTCACGCTACCTTGCGTTGACGGGGCTTCTCAGGAGAGTGAAGTCGCATGAAACTCCAGCAGTTGCGTTATATCTGGGAAGTGACCCGTCACAATTTGAATGTGTCGGCCACGGCGCAGAGCCTCTATACCTCTCAGCCCGGTATCTCCAAGCAGATTCGTCTGCTGGAAGATGAGCTGGGTGTCGAGATCTTCGCGCGTAGCGGCAAGCATCTGACGCGTGTGACACCTGCGGGTGAGTCGATCGTCGAACTGGCAAGCCAGGTGCTGCGCACAGTAGAGAACATCAAGCACGTCGCTCAGGAACACAGTGATGATCGCCGTGGCAGCCTGTCGATTGCCACGACACATACTCAAGCGCGTTACGCCTTGCCGCCGGTGATTGCCGACTTCACGCGCAAATACCCCGACGTTGCACTGCACATGCAGCAGGGCACGCCCAAGCAGATCGCCAGCATGGTGAGTGAGGGGCAGGCGGACTTCGCTATCTGTACCGAGTCACTGGAGTTGTTCAACGATCTCATCCTGCTGCCCTGCTATCGCTGGAATCGCTGCATTCTGGTGCCGAAGGGCCATCCACTGGTGGCCGTCGCCGAAGGCAGCGGCCTGACGCTTGAGTGCCTGGCGGACTACCCGCTGGTTACCTATACCTTCGGCTTTACCGGACGTAGCCAGTTGGACGATGCCTTCAAGACGCAAGGGCTGACGCCGAACGTGGTGCTGACGGCTTCGGATGCCGATGTCATCAAGACCTATGTGCGGCTTGGGATGGGCATCGGTATCGTGGCCCACATGGCGGTGGACGACGTCGCCGATCAGGATCTTGTCGCGCTGGATGCCACACATCTGTTCGATAGCTCCACCACCAAGATCGGCATTCGTCGCGGCACCTTCATGCGCAGTTACATGTTTGAATTTGTCGAGCGCTTCGCGCCACATCTGACGCGTGATCGGGTCGAGGCAGCACTGGCGGCAGGGCCGCGTCATGAGCACGAGATCTTCCGCGATATCGAGCTACCGGTACGCTGAGTCTCATCAGCCGCGCATGAAAAAGCCCGCCTCCTGAGAGGCGGGCTTTTTGCATTCTGGCAGCATACTCACATGATGTGAGCGTTGGCACGGTTACCAATGTCAATGTGCCAGGTGCAGGCCACATTCGCGATTGTCTTCCGCCTTGGTCGGATCGACATAGTCGAACTCGTTGGGCAGATCATGAGCGACCAGGTATTCATGCATCTGCTTGGACGACCAGTTCAGTACCGGAGCGACCTTGAGCAGGCCATCGCCATTCAGCGATATCGGCTGCATGCCGGCACGGAAGGCGGTATCACTGGCACGTACGGCGGTGAACCACATTTCCGGATTCAGCTCACGCAGGGCACGTTCGAACGGCTCGAGCTTCACTTCACGAGTGAAGGCTTCGTGACGCGGATCATCGATATGCGGCGTCAGGCCATCGACCGCTTCACGGTGCGCACGAGTGCGCTGCGGTAGATAGATGATCCGATTGAGATTCAACTTGCGCGTCACTTCATCGGCGAAGCGATAAGTCGCATCGGTGTTGTAACCGTTGTCCATCCACACGATGGGGATGTCGGGCCGATAACGTGTGACCAGATGAAGAATTACTGCCTCAAAGGGACGGAAATTGGTCGTGCAGATGGCACGCTTATCCAGCGATAGCGCCCATTTGGCAAGTGCTTCAGGGTCATTGCCAAGCTCGGTATTGATACCAGCGAGATCGAAGGTATTAGACATGATGAGGCTCCAGAACGAAGGCACGTCCGAAGAAGCGGAGCGCAGGGCTGATCAGCGGGTGTGACTACCATCAGCAGGCGGAGATCGCTCAAGGAGACGTGCGGGAATGCACCTACCCTATCAAAGGCAGGCACCACTTCCCCAATACGAATTGGTTTGAAGGTTATATGCTATTGAGTTATGGAAGCGTCATGAGCTTATAACGCTACCCTCATCCTCATCTTCTGTCCGGATGCTCGTGTTCCCCTCACTCGGCGAGTGCTTCCATCAGACGCTGAATCTTGGCCAGGCTTTCACGATATTCGGACTCTTCTTCTGAGTCGGCCACCAAGCCGCCGCCGCCCCATAAATGCACGCGACCCTGGGCGATCACGGCGGTGCGAATGGCGATGGACGTGTCCATGTGGCCGCGGATATCCAGATAACCGAGACTGCCGCAGTAGGCGCTGCGGCGAACTGGCTCGAGCTCCTCGATGATCTGCATGGCGCGTACCTTGGGGGCACCGGTGATGGAGCCTCCCGGGAAGGCGGCCCCGAGCAGATCGAGTGCATCACGACCTTCCGCCAGCTCGCTGGTCACGGTACTCACCGAGTGATGCACATTGGCGTAGCTCTCCAGTGCAAACAGTGAGGGCACCTTGACGCTGCCGGGGGCTGAAACACGGCCGAGATCGTTACGTAGCAGATCGACGATCATCACGTTCTCGGCGCGGTCCTTGGGGCTTGCCATCAGCTCTTCCGCCAATCGAGCGTCTTCTTCGTGGGTCTCACCGCGCGGACGGGTGCCCTTGATGGGCTTGGTTTCGACGGCGCGATGATTGACCTCGACGAAGCGCTCCGGCGAGGCAGAGACGATGGCCATCTCTTCACCCTTGCCATCCTGCCAGCTGAGATAGCCGGCGTAGGGCGTCGGCGTAGCCTGGCGCAGGCGACGATAGGCATCCCAGCTGTCGCCATTGCAGTGGGCGGAGAAGCGTTGCGTCAGATTGATCTGATAGCAATCCCCCGCGTGGAGATAGTCCATCACCTGTCGGAAGCGGATGCCATAGTCTTCGCGATCGAGAAGTGGCACAAAGGGCGTGTCGAGTACGAAGTCTTCTGTGCTCGGCGCTGGCTGCTCAAGCCATTCAAGCACCTGCTTGCGTCGCTGTGGCGTGGCAATCAACCAGCTTTGCTGGCGTTTGTGGTCACAGATCAGTGCCCAGTCATACAGCCCGAGTCGGGCCCAGGGCAGTGGGATGTCGTCCTGTGCCGCCACCGGCAGCTGCTCCAATGCACGCCCGAAGTCATAGCTCCAATAACCAAGTAGGCCCGCGATGAACGGCAGGTCATTCGAGGCCAGATCATGCGCCGCAAGTTGCTCGCCGGAAAGCGAGTGGGGCAACAGCGACAGCAGTTGGCGCTGGGCATCAATCACCGGCAGGGTTTCGAGACGATCAAGTGCTGTACTGAATCGGTCCAGATCGCTGAGCGAGTCACGCAACGGGCCACTTAGCTTACCGCCCTGTTCGGTCTGCTCCAGGAGGGCGATGGGATCACTGCTCATGATGTCGAAGCGCCCGCCCGCGCTGGAGGGCTGTCCGCTATCGAGCAGCACTGCCTCCGGGCGCACGCGTAGCCGTGCGAAGCGGGAAAGTGTAGAGGCCTCGTCTTCAGAGGCGATGGAATAGGGCAGTGCGACGATTTCGAGCGTGATAGTCATGACAGCTTCCGTTGGCGGACAGGGCATTCTAGGCATCCCGAACCGATTTGTCCGTAGGTGTCTGCCAATTCACTCACTCGTCTTGCGTTAGTGCCTTGTCGTCAGCGCAACAGCTGATTAAGGTGCCTGTTTTTGAGATTGCGTCTCCTCTGACGCGTCAGTCGCTCAACCGGAGTCCATCTCATGCATCCTGAGTTTGAACACAGCCGTCATCTGCTCTCGCGCCCTGATCAGCAGATCTTCTGGCAGCGCCTGATTCGCCGCGAAGGGCAAGGTGGCCGACGCTTGCTGATGCTGCACGGTGCAGGTGTCGCCGGCACCCTGACATGGTCGCCGTTGGTTGGCCATCTCAGGGCTCATGATGAGCTGATCATTCCTGATCTGCGCGGGATGGGTGAGACGATGGCCCCCGAAGGTGGCGAGCCTTCCTTTACGCTCGAGCAGGTCGTCGATGATGTGATGGCGTTGCTGGAGACACAGCGCATCACACACTTTGATCTGCTGGGGTATAGCTTTGGTGGGTTGGTCGCCATGAAGCTTGCCCAGCGGCTGCGTCATGAACGCCCTGAGGTGCGCATTGGCAATATCAGTCTGCTGGAGCCCGCGCTATTGGAGCGTGAATGCCACTCCACCATGCTCAAGGTACGCGAGGGTTACGCTGAGGCTGCCCGAGCCATGCGCGAGGCGGCCAGCCCCGAGACCGGGATCACGACGTTTCTGGACCTCATCTCGCCGCACCGCACACGTAATCCACGGGCCGAACGCATGATGGTGGCGCGGCTGGCGCATCGCCACCTTGGCTTTGCCAATGCCCTGGATTGCGTCACCCACGCGGTGCGTGAGATTGATCGCGAGGCATTGCTGGCGGATGTTCTGGCAGTCGGTGGCGAAGTGCGCAGCATGGTAGGTGGCAAGAGTCCCGATACTTTGCGTGAGTATCATGATCTGTTGGCAAGACGTCATTCAGGTTGGCAGTCGCTGGAGATACCTGGTACCGATCACTCGTTACCGTTTCAGAAGCCACGCCGCATCGGGGCAGAACTGAGCTTTGAGTGAGCGCTGTCGGTGAGTGCTTGTGAGCTACCGCGAGAAGATTGTCGACAAGTCGTCTGATATCTCGTCATAGACCGTTATTGAAAAAGCCCTGTCAGTGGTTACTGACAGGGCTTTTTCTCATCTGTTATTCCACGCAAAATCGCTTTTTTTGATATCGAGCGAGTATGGATGTTGTGCAATATCAGGCTAATGGTGGCTGTTTTATCAGGCTTTTCTTTGGCGTAGCTATCATCGTCTACCGCCAAAGATGTAGACGTTGAGATGGATTGCATCTTGACCCCTCGGCGTGGTCTGGCTAGTCTGCCTATTATCGAATGATTGTCGACAATGGTGTGTTGTCATGATCGATATGCCCTTGCGCTGATTCCTGTCCCTTGCTTAGCCGGATTGCCTGACTGCCATGACCACCGATGCCTTTCACAACGCCACCACAGCCCGAAGCCTCGCGCGCGGCGCGACTGCCGAGCAGGCGGGCCATGTCGCTTCCACTGCTGCGGTGACGCCGGAAGTGCGCACGCTGGCCGAGCGTGTTTTCCACCAGCTGCAAGACGCCATCGTGCGTGGCGAGCTGGCGCCAGGCAGCAAGATCACCGAGCCAGGTCTGGCGCAGGCCTATGGCATCTCACGTGGGCCGTTGCGTGAAGCCATGCGCCGCCTTGAAGTGCATCGGCTGATTGAACGCGTGCCGCACGTCGGTGCGCGGGTGGTCAAGTTATCGATGACCGAGCTGTTGGAACTGTTCGATGTACGTGAGGCGCTGGAAAGCATGGCCGCACGACTGGCGGCAAAGCATATGACCCCAGAGGAGGTTGCTCGTCTGCGCAATGTGCTCAAGAGTCATGAACAGCAGTCGGACCTCAAGGCCGGTACCGCCTACTTCCAGAAGGAAGGGGATCTCGATTTTCATTACCAGATCGTACTCGGCAGCCATAACCACATGCTGATGACGCTTCTGTGCGATGACCTCTACTACCTGGTGCGCATGTATCGTACCCAGTTCAGCGCCAGCGGTTCACGTCCTCACAAAGCCTTTGTCGAACATCATCGAATCGTGGATGCCATCGAGTCCGGTGACGAGGAGTTGGCGGAGCTATTGATGCGTCGTCATGTCAGCGCTTCACGCGAGAACGTGGCACGTCGTTATGCCGCCACGCTCAAGGAAGAGCAGGGCGAGGATTAAGTCCGTTTCCAGCTCCAATGTTCCAACACTTCCATTACTTACATGGGCCTAGCCCGGGAGATGTCATGTCACGCCACCTGAGTTCCACCGCCTTGCCAAGCCCTGGCGCACGTTTTCGCGCCGCGCTTGAGGCCAATCGTCCGCTACCTATCGTCGGCACCATCAATGCCTATACCGCGATCATGGCGGAGCGCGTCGGGCATCAGGCGATCTATCTGTCGGGGGGGGGGGTGGCCAATGCCTCTTACGGCCTGCCGGATCTTGGCATGACCAGCATGAATGATGTGCTGGAAGATGCTCGCCGCATCACTGCGGCCAGCGAGTTGCCGTTGCTGGTCGACATCGATACCGGGTGGGGCGGTGCTTTCAACATCGCCCGCACGATCCAGGAAATGGAGCGCGCAGGCGTTGCAGCGGTACATCTTGAAGACCAGGTCGCCCAGAAGCGCTGTGGACATCGTCCCAACAAGGCCATCGTGTCCTGTCAGGAAATGGTTGACCGTATCAAGGCGGCCGCCGATGCACGCCGAGATGACAGCTTTTATCTGATCGCGCGTACCGATGCCTTCCAGAAAGAAGGGCTTGAAGCTGCCATTGCACGTGCCAATGCCTGTGTGGAAGCCGGTGCTGATGCCATCTTCGCCGAAGCGGTACACACGCTGGAGGATTATCGTGCCTTCTGTGAGGGGGTTGATGCGCCGATTCTGGCCAACATCACCGAGTTTGGTGCGACACCACTGTTCAACCAGCGCGAGCTGGGCGACGTCGGCTGTCGGATGGTGCTTTATCCGCTGTCCGCCTTCCGCGCCATGAATGCCGCCGCGCTCAATGTCTATCAGAACATTCATGACAAGGGGGATCAGAAGGATGTCGTCGATAGTATGCAGACGCGCATGGAGCTTTATGATTTCCTCGATTACCACACCTTCGAACAGAAGCTGGACTCACTTTTTGATGCCGAGAGCCAAAAAGACTAGTGGGCCGCGGTATTTACCTCCCAGAAGCGTACGGCACTGCTTCTGAGGAATGGCGATGTATGCCCTATAAGAAAAAGAACAATTCAATGACGTCACTGCCAAGGAGATCGCGCCATGTCTGATCACACCTCTGCGCCTGTAACCAAACCTGCTGCCACTGCTGGCTTGCGCGGCCAGAGTGCCGGCGAAACGGCCCTCTGTACCGTAGGCCAGACGGGTTCTGGACTGCGGTATCGCGGTTATGATCTGGAAGACCTCGCGGCCAATGCCGCCTTCGAGGAAGTTGCCTACCTGCTGCTCAAGGGCAAGTTGCCTAATCGTGCGGAGCTCGCTGCCTATATCGCGCGACTCAAGAGCCTGCGTGGCCTGCCGGAGGCGCTCAAGGCGGTATTGGAACAGATACCGGCCAGTGCTCATCCGATGGATGTGATGCGTACCGGTTGCTCGATGCTCGGCAATCTGGAAACCGAAGAAAGCTTCGATGAGCAGGCTGATCAGGCCGACCGAATGCTGGCCGTATTCCCGTCGATCATCAATTACTGGTATCGCTTCAGTCGCGATGGCGTGCGGATCGAGACCGAGACCGATGACGACTCCATCGGTGCACACTTCCTGCATCTGCTGCATGGGGAAGCGCCGAGTGAGTTGCATGCGGCGGTCATGAACACCTCGCTGATTCTCTATGCCGAGCATGAGTTCAATGCCTCGACCTTCACCGCACGTGTCTGCGCCTCGACGTTATCTGATCTGCATTCCTGCGTGACAGCCGCGATCGGCTCACTGCGTGGGCCGCTGCATGGCGGTGCCAATGAAGCAGCGATGGCGATGATTGAATCCTGGCGGTCACCGGAAGAGGCCGAGCGCGAGATTCTCGGCATGCTGGAGCGCCGGGAGAAGATCATGGGCTTCGGTCACGCCATCTATCGTGAGCGTGATCCGCGCAACGCCATCATCAAGGACTGGTCGCGCAAGCTGGCGGACGATGTGGGAGACAAGCAGCTTTATGTCGTCTCTGAGCGCGTCGAAGCCGTGATGTGGCGCGAGAAGAAGCTGTTCTGCAACGCCGACTTCTTCCATGCCAGTGCTTATCACTTCATGGGTATCCCCACCAAGCTGTTCACGCCGATCTTCGTCTGCTCGCGACTGACGGGATGGGCAGCGCATGTGTTCGAGCAACGTGCCAATAATCGCATCATTCGCCCGAGTGCCGACTACACCGGCCCAGAGCACTGCGAATGGCAGCCCATCGAACAGCGTGACTGAGCGTCTTCTCCACGTGTTGCTATCTCTCGGTAAGCCCTGACAGCAGGCACCTGCCAGCCCCACCTGTTCACCGGTGGGGTGTCATGACAACAATACTGACTGATCTGTCTCCTTACTTGATCCACTCCATTGCCTGATGAGTCCGGATACCCATGAATACCGACTATCGCAAGCGCCTACCCGGCACCGCGCTGGACTACTTCGACACGCGCGCCGCAGTAGAAGATATCGCACCTGGTGCCTATGACGGTCTGCCTTACACCTCTCGTGTGCTGGCCGAGAATCTGGTGCGTCGTTGCCCGCCTGAGCAGCTGCGTGAGAGCTTGGTCCAGATCATCGAGCGCCGACGAGATCTCGACTTCCCGTGGTATCCCGCGCGCGTGGTGTGTCACGACATCCTCGGTCAGACCGCGCTGGTGGATCTTGCGGGCTTGCGTGATGCCATCGCTGAGCGCGGCGGTGATCCTGCCAAGGTCAACCCGGTGGTGCCGACCCAGCTGATCGTCGATCATTCGTTGGCGGTAGAGCATGCCGGTTTTGATCCAGAGGCTTTCGAGAAGAACCGTGCAATTGAAGATCGCCGCAACGAGGATCGTTTCCACTTCATCAATTGGACGCGTCAGGCCTTTGAGAACATCGATATCATTCCGCCGGGTAACGGCATCATGCATCAAATCAATCTGGAGCGGATGTCACCGGTAATCGAATCGCGGGATGGGGTGGCCTTCCCGGATACGCTGGTCGGTACCGACAGTCATACGCCACATGTCGATGCACTGGGTGTACTGGCCGTCGGGGTAGGTGGCCTGGAAGCCGAGAGCGTAATGCTGGGGCGCGCATCTTATATGCGTCTGCCGGATATCATCGGTGTACGTCTGAGTGGTCGTCCGCAGCCAGGTATCACCGCGACGGATATCGTGTTGGCACTGACTGAGTTCCTGCGGGCTGAGAAGGTCGTCTCCGCCTATCTGGAATTCTTCGGCGAGGGGGCTGCGCACCTGACCTTGGGCGATCGTGCCACCATTTCCAACATGACACCGGAATATGGTGCAACGGCAGCGATGTTCCATATCGATCAACAGACGTTGGACTACCTCACGTTGACCGGCCGCGAGCCAGAAAATATCGCACTGGTCGAGCGTTATGCGCGTGAAACGGGTCTGTGGGCAGATGCGCTGACCAACGCTCACTATGAGCGCGAGCTGAGCTTTGATCTCTCCTCGGTGGTACGTACCCTGGCGGGCCCGTCCAATCCGCATAGTCGAGTGCCGACCAGCGAGCTGGCGGCACGTGGCATCTCGGGCGTGATCGAACATGAACAGGATGAAGAAGGTCGCGATCTGATGCCGGATGGCGCCGTGATCATTGCCGCCATCACCAGCTGCACCAACACCTCCAATCCGCGCAATGTGATTGCTGCCGGCCTGTTGGCGCGGCGTGCCAATGCGCTGGGTCTGACGCGCAAACCGTGGGTCAAGACCTCACTGGCACCCGGCTCCAAGACCGTGCAGCTGTATCTGGAAGAAGCGGAACTGCTGACGGAGCTCGAGCAACTCGGCTTCGGTATCGTCGGCTTTGCCTGTACCACCTGCAATGGCATGAGTGGTGCGCTGGACCCTGCCATCCAGAAAGAGGTTGTCGAGCGCGACCTATATACGACCGCAGTGCTGTCCGGTAATCGTAACTTCGATGGCCGCATCCACCCGTATGCCAAGCAGGCCTTCCTGGCATCACCGCCGCTGGTGGTCGCCTATGCCATCGCGGGTACCATCCGCTTCGATATCGAGAAAGATACACTGGGATACGCGCCGGATGGTTCGCCGATCATGCTCAAGGATCTGTGGCCCAGCGATGAGGAAATCGACGCCATCGTTGGTTCCAGCGTCAAGCCTGACCACTTTCATCAGGTCTATATCCCGATGTTTGAGGTCAAGGACGATCGCGAAGCCGGTATCAGCCCGCTCTATGATTGGCGTGCGCAGAGCACCTACATTCGCCGTCCGCCGTATTGGGAAGGTGATTTGGCTACGGCGCCCACTCTCAAGGGCATGCGAGCATTGGCGTTACTGGGGGACAACATCACCACTGATCACCTGTCGCCCTCCAACGCGATCATGGCCAGTAGTGCTGCCGGTGAGTACCTCACTTCGATGGGCCTGCCGGAAGAAGACTTCAACTCCTACGCGACTCACCGTGGTGATCACCTCACCGCCCAGCGTGCGACCTTTGCCAATCCCAAACTGATCAATGAGATGGCGGTCGTTATCAGTGGAGATGGCAAGAAGGAGATTCAGCAAGGGTCACTGACGCGTCTTGAGCCAGACGGCAAGGTCACACGCATGTGGGAGGCCATCGAAACCTACATGCAGCGTAAACAGCCACTGATCATCGTCGCTGGTGCTGATTATGGTCAGGGGTCGTCGCGTGATTGGGCAGCCAAGGGAGTGCGACTGGCGGGCGTCGAGGCCATCGTTGCTGAAGGGTTTGAGCGTATCCACCGTACTAATCTCGTTGGCATGGGCGTGATGCCCTTGCAGTTTGAAGCGGGCACCAATCGCAAGACGCTGGCACTTGATGGTAGTGAGATATACGCCGTTGAGGGCGAGGCGATACCAGGCGCGACGCTAACACTATTGATCGAGCGTACGCAGGGCGAGCAGGCAGGTCAGGTCGAGCGCGTACCGGTCACCTGTCGTCTGGATACACGTGAGGAGCTCTCCATTTATTCCGCCGGTGGTGTATTGCAGCGTTTTGCGGAAGACTTCTTGAGCTCACAGGCAGCGGGCACAAATGCTGAGGAGGCCTCCGCATGAGTCGCCAGGCACAACTGAAAATCCCTGCTACCTATTTACGTGGCGGGACGAGCAAAGGGGTGTTCTTCCTACGCGATGAGCTGCCAGAGGCCGCCCAAGTGCCAGGCTCGGCACGTGATGCCTTGTTACTGCGAGTGATCGGCAGCCCTGACCCTTACGCCAAGCAGATTGATGGCATGGGGGGAGCTACCTCCAGTACCAGCAAGACGGTCATCATCAGCAAGAGCGAGCAGCCTGGACACGACGTCGACTATCTATTTGGACAGGTATCCATCGACTCGCCCTTTGTCGATTGGAGTGGGAATTGCGGCAACCTGTCCGCTGCCGTGGGCCCCTTTGCCATCGAGAAGGGGTTGGTATCGGCTGAGCGGCTACCACAATACGGTATCGCGGAAGTCCGCATCTGGCAGGTCAATATCAGCAAGACGATCATTGCGCGCGTACCGATGCATGAAGGGCGTGTGCAGGAAACGGGTGATTTCGAACTCGACGGCGTGACCTTCCCCGCGGCTGAAGTCGCGGTTGCCTTCCGCGACCCTGCGGCAGGCGAGGGCAGCATGTTCCCTACCGGCAATGTGATTGATGAGCTGGAGGTGCCGGAATCAGTGGTGTCGGGCGGGCGGATTGAAGCAACACTGATCAACGCCGGTATTCCGACCATCTTCGTGCGTGCGGAAGATCTCGGTTACAGCGGTACTGAGCTTCAAGACGCGATCAATGGTGATGCTGCTGCATTGGCCCGCCTTGAAATGCTACGTGCCTATGGTGCGCTCCATATGGGGCTCATCAATGATCTGGCGGAAGCCGCGACTCGTCAGCACACACCTAAGGTGGCCTTCGTCGCAGCACCGGTGGATCACATGGTCTCCAGCGGCCGTGAGATCAAGTCAGATGAAATCGATCTTCTGGTCCGTGCCATGTCGATGGGCAAGCTGCATCACGCCATGATGGGGACTGCTGCGGTCGCCATCGCTGCTGCCGCTGCCGTGCCAGGCACTCTGGTCAATCTTGCGGCTGGAGGGAGTGAGGCAACCGGCATGTCGCGTGACTCGGTGTGCTTCGGCCATCCCTCTGGCACCTTGCGAGTGGGTGCCAGTGCCGAGTGGCGTGAAGAAGATGGCCGCGGGGAATGGACGGTCAGCGAAGCAGTGATGAGTCGTAGCGCGCGTATCCTGATGGAAGGCTGGATACGGGTGCCGACAGAAACACGGGGGCTTTAGCCTGCGGCACTGGCGGCCGTTGCATGACAAATACTAGACCGGCCCTGCATGGGATGTGCAGCTGAGCCGGTCTTTTATATTCCAGATGACGTAGAAAGCGTAGTCAGCATATTCACCTGACGATGCAGTGCCAGGTACATGGTTCGATTCTCGATGGGAGAGCACCGACATGAGCGATACATTTCCAGAGACGCATTCAGAGACGCAAACTGATACCACGCAGGCCAGTGATAACCAGCGTCCTGATTATGACCCTGAGTTGCAGCAGATCGCCGATTACGTGATGAATTACTGCCAGGGAGATGCGGAAGAAAAGCCTGGTCGTGAGGCGATGAATACGGCGCGACTGTGTCTGATGGATACGCTGGGCTGCGGCATCCTGGCGCTGCGTTTTCCCGAGTGCACCAAGCATCTGGGCCCATTGGTGGCTGGTACGCAGGTACCGCATGGAGCGCGAGTGCCGGGCACCAATCTGAGTCTCGATCCGGTCAAGGCGGCATGGGATATCGGCTGTCTGATCCGCTGGCTCGACTATAACGATACCTGGCTCGCGGCGGAGTGGGGACATCCGTCGGACAATCTGGGCGGTATTCTGTCGGTGGCCGACCACCTGTCCCAGCAACGTGTCGCCGAGGGTGAACTACCGCTGGTGATGCGCGACGTGTTGGAAAGCATGGTCATGGCTCATGAGATTCAAGGCGTGCTGGCATTGGAAAACAGCTTCAATCGCGTCGGGCTCGATCATGTGCTGTTGGTCAAGGTGGCGACTGCTGCGGTGACCGCTCGTCTGATGGGGGCAACGCGTGATCAGCTACTATCGGCGCTGTCTCACGCCGTCGTCGATGGACACAGTCTGCGCACTTATCGGCATGCTCCCAATGCTGGATCACGCAAGAGCTGGGCGGCAGGCGATGCTACCTCACGTGGTGTGCGGCTGGCGGATATTGCGCTGCGTGGCGAGATGGGAATTCCTGCAGCGCTGAGTGCTCCGCAATGGGGCTTCAACGACGTAGCCTTCAGTCATCTCAACCACGATCTGTCGCTCAAGCCTGAAGGCGAGCGCCGGTTGCGTCTGTCACAGCCCCTTGGCTGCTACGTGATGGAAAATGTGCTGTTCAAGGTCAGTTTCCCTGCCGAGTTTCATGCACAGACAGCTGCCGAGGCAGCAGTGCTCTTGCATCCTGTGGTGTGTGAGCGGTTCGATGAGATTGAACGTATCGAGATCACCACGCATGAGTCAGCGATTCGCATCATTTCCAAGCAGGGGGCGTTAGCCAATGCGGCAGATCGTGATCACTGCCTACAGTACATGGTGGCCGTGCCGCTGATCTTTGGTGATCTGACGGCTGAGCATTACGAGGATGACTTTCATGCGGCACATCCAGAGATCGATCAGCTACGAGACAAGATGGTAGTCCGTGAGTCACCACGTTATAGCCGCGAGTACCTGGCGCCTGACAAGCGCTCAATCGCCAATGCCCTGCGCGTGGTCTTCTGTGACGGCACTCAGACTGACGAAGTCGTGGTTGAATATCCGCTTGGTCATCGTCGTCGCCGCGATGAAGCGCTTGCACCACTGACGGCCAAGTATCGAGCCAATCTGGCGACCTGTTTCCCCGTTGCGCGCTGCGATGCTTTACAGGCACTTTTCAGTGATCAGGCGGCGCTGGAGTCGATGCCAGTGCATCGTTTCATGCATTACTGGATACGTTGAGGTTGTCTCTGCCGGTGCATAGGCGAGAATGCCGCGTTGGCAAGCTCCAGCGTTATCCGCTGGTGCCAAGGCGCGGCATGGGTAAACTGAAGGCCTCTACGCAAGGGATTACACAAGGGACTCCTCATGAAGACACTCCTGCTGCTCGGCGGTATCGCACTGATCGTCATTTATGTGATTGCCATCTACAACAAGTTGGTCAGTCTGCGCGGGCGCTTTGAAAATGCCTTTGCCCAGATCGAGGTGCAGCTCAAACGGCGTTACGATCTGATTCCAAATCTGGTCGAGACAGCCAAGGGCTATCTAAGTCATGAGCGCGAGACACTTGAAGGTGTGATCAATGCACGCAACAAGGCGATGGCGGCACTGAATGCCGCGGCTGCGCATCCCGGCAGCATGGACAAGCTGGCGAGCCTGGCGGGTGCAGAGCAAGGGCTGGCGGCGAGTCTCGGCAAGCTTGATGTGGTGGTCGAGGCCTATCCGGAACTCAAGGCAGACCAGACCATGAGTGACTTGATGGAAGAGCTGACGGCTACCGAGAATCGCGTCGCCTTCGCGCGCCAGGCATATAACGATGCCGTGACCGATTACAACGTCTATCGCCAGAGCTTCCCGCAAGTGATGCTCGCGCCGACCTTCGGCCATCGCAGTGATGCAGGCCTGCTGGCCTTTGATGACAGCGTGAAGATCCGTCAGGCGCCGGATGTCAGCTTTTGATGAATCAGCCTCAACGAAATGATATGGGCCATGATCTCGGATGAACTTCTATCACGAACAGGACAGTGCTCGCCGGAGAACGCGGCTATTGCTGCTGGCCTTCATCATCATGTCGCTGGTGGTCTCGTTGGCTGCCGGTGCTGTGGTACATATCGCCATCAGCAGCTTTCTTGGTCGGCCGGCCGCCACGACATTTGTGTATGTGATGCCGGTCGCCAGCATCATCTTTCTGTGCAATGCCTTCGTTGCGGCACGTGAGTTGCGTCGTTTGCAGCAGGGTGGAGCAGTGGTCGCCGCGCGACTGGGTGGTCAGTTGGTGGATGTCGAAACACAGAACTCCTCGGAGCGGCGTGCACTGAATGTGGTCGAGGAGATGGCGATTGCCGCCAACTTGCCGCCGCCACAACTATTCGTATTACCCCATGAAGCGATGATCAACGCCTTCGCGGCGGGGTATCGACCCCATGATGCGGTGATCGCGCTTAGTCGCGGAGCATTGGAGCAGTTGGATCGCAATGAGTTGCAAGGCGTCGTTGCGCATGAGTTCGCTCATATCGCCAATGGCGACATCCGACTCAACCTGCGGCTGGCGAGTGCCGTGCATGGTCTGGTGTTTCTCTCCGAGGCAGGACGCTTCTTGATGGGGGCTGGCCGCATGGGTGTGCTGGTAGGCGGTGTGAGTTCTTCTCGCTCAGACAAGAAAGGTGGCATGGGCAAGTTGATGCTACTTGGTGTGGCACTATGGCTGCTGGGAAGTCTCGGTGGGCTTGGTGGGCGGCTATTGCAGCGTGGGGTGTCACGTTCCCGTGAGTACCTTGCTGACGCGAGTGCTGTACGCCTGACGCGCTTGCCTGATGGGATAGCGTCGGCACTCAAACGTATTGGCGGGATGGGGTGGCAGGGGCGTATTCAGCATCCACGTGCCATGACGTATAACCATCTGTTCTTTGTCGAGACGCGCCCACCTTGGCTGACCGGGTGGTTTGATTCGCATCCGCCGCTGGACGATCGTATTCGACGCCTGGAGCCGCGCTGGGACAATCAATATCTATCGGTACGTCAGCAGCCGGTGCATACCTTTGAACAACAAGCACCCATCGGGTCAGAAATGCTGGGGGGGATGATGGCCGGTGTGGCTGGTGCGGTCGTCATGAACAAGCTCGCGCAGGCACGTGGTGAGCTCGAAAACCTGACGCTGTCGCGCTTTCTATGCCCGCAATTGGTAGTGGCGATGATTGCGCCAGATGACCTCAAGCATCGTGGCGTGTGGTTTACCGAGCTTGAGCGCCAACATGAGTGGCTGGATGGCAAGCGAGTCCGTGAGGCGCGTCAGCGGCTCGAGACCTTGCCGAGAAGAGAGTGGATTGCCTTGCTAAGTCGCCTGCTGCCGCGCTGGCGTGAAGCAGATGAGCGTGCGCACCGAATGCTCAAGGCACTAATACCCCCCAATGATCTCTTTAGCTGGTGCTTATGGCAGCTATTGATGGAATCGCTGGACCCCAGGGTAGACCGCAAGAGCGATTCGCTGGGGCTGAATCAATGTCGGGAAGCATGCCAGCATTGGCTTGGATTGATGGTAGGTATGATGGATGACGAGACGTTACGGCAAGAAGTCTTTGAAGAGGCGACGGCTGAGCTTGGCATGGTACTGGAGTATTCGGTCACAGCGGCGGGTATTGCTAACCCAGCATTACGTTGCCGCTATCTCACTCATCTTGCGCATCTGCGGCCTATGGACAAGCAGCGCTGGTTTGCGGCACTTGTCCAGGTCGTGCATACCGATCAGCAGGTAGTAGATGAAGAGGTCGCCTTGCTGACAGTGCTTGCACGGGTGATGCAGTTGCCTGAGGCGCGCCTGGAAGCCGCGTTGGAGATAAGGGTGCGTTCACAGGGTGGCTGGCATGCACAGCCAGTCTCTCACTCGGCTGGCGACAAGCAGGCCTGATGGGCGCGGGAATGGTAGATGGGTGTAGGGCGCTAAAGTAAAAGGACATTCCTGCCTAAAAGGCCTTGCGCTGAACCAGTTCGGTGCGTAAAGTACGCATCCGCTGCCGGTGACGCAGGGCGTTACCAGCGGTGAAAGAGGTGTGCAGGTGATTGTTTCGATTGATGTTTTTCAAATCTCTCCGAAACACTCCACTTGACAATCCCGGCAGATTCGCTAGAATACGCCGCACACCTTACGGAACACGTGAACGGGCATCGCCCCTCACTACTTGATGATGCTTAGAGGCAGTCGACTGACTCATCACCAAGTGCTTGACTTCTCAAGCGTTCCTGGTAGAATATGCCTCCTCGCTTAACAGCGACGCTCTTTAAAAATTTGATCAGGTAATTCGTGTGAGCGCTTGCCGATGAGTGGTGACAAGGTCACCAAATATCGGAGCAAGCCTCTCACGAGAAGTTTGACTCTGAACCAAGTTTGGTCTGCTTAACAGACTATCAAGCTTATCAACTGAAGAGTTTGATCATGGCTCAGATTGAACGCTGGCGGCAGGCTTAACACATGCAAGTCGAGCGGAAACGATTCTAGCTTGCTAGAAGGCGTCGAGCGGCGGACGGGTGAGTAATGCATGGGAATCTGCCCGATAGTGGGGGACAACCTGGGGAAACTCAGGCTAATACCGCATACGTCCTACGGGAGAAAGCAGGGGATCTTCGGACCTTGCGCTATCGGATGAGCCCATGTCGGATTAGCTAGTTGGTGAGGTAATGGCTCACCAAGGCGACGATCCGTAGCTGGTCTGAGAGGATGATCAGCCACACTGGGACTGAGACACGGCCCAGACTCCTACGGGAGGCAGCAGTGGGGAATATTGGACAATGGGCGAAAGCCTGATCCAGCCATGCCGCGTGTGTGAAGAAGGCCTTCGGGTTGTAAAGCACTTTCAGCGAGGAAGAAAGCCTTTGGACTAATACTCTAGAGGAAGGACATCACTCGCAGAAGAAGCACCGGCTAACTCCGTGCCAGCAGCCGCGGTAATACGGAGGGTGCAAGCGTTAATCGGAATTACTGGGCGTAAAGCGCGCGTAGGTGGCTAAGTCAGCCAGGTGTGAAAGCCCCGGGCTCAACCTGGGAACGGCATCTGGAACTGCTTGGCTAGAGTACAGTAGAGGAAGGTAGAATTCCCGGTGTAGCGGTGAAATGCGTAGAGATCGGGAGGAATACCAGTGGCGAAGGCGGCCTTCTGGACTGATACTGACACTGAGGTGCGAAAGCGTGGGTAGCAAACAGGATTAGATACCCTGGTAGTCCACGCCGTAAACGATGTCAACTAGCCGTTGGGTCCCTTGAGGACTTAGTGGCGCAGCTAACGCAATAAGTTGACCGCCTGGGGAGTACGGCCGCAAGGTTAAAACTCAAATGAATTGACGGGGGCCCGCACAAGCGGTGGAGCATGTGGTTTAATTCGATGCAACGCGAAGAACCTTACCTACCCTTGACATCCAGAGGACTTTCCAGAGATGGATTGGTGCCTTCGGGAACTCTGAGACAGGTGCTGCATGGCTGTCGTCAGCTCGTGTTGTGAAATGTTGGGTTAAGTCCCGTAACGAGCGCAACCCCTATCCTTATTTGCCAGCGAGTAATGTCGGGAACTCTAAGGAGACTGCCGGTGACAAACCGGAGGAAGGTGGGGACGACGTCAAGTCATCATGGCCCTTACGGGTAGGGCTACACACGTGCTACAATGGCAAGTACAAAGGGTTGCAATACGGCGACGTGGAGCCAATCCCATAAAGCTTGCCTCAGTCCGGATTGGAGTCTGCAACTCGACTCCATGAAGTCGGAATCGCTAGTAATCGTGGATCAGAATGCCACGGTGAATACGTTCCCGGGCCTTGTACACACCGCCCGTCACACCATGGGAGTGGACTGCACCAGAAGTGGTTAGCCTAACCTTCGGGAGGGCGATCACCACGGTGTGGTTCATGACTGGGGTGAAGTCGTAACAAGGTAGCCGTAGGGGAACCTGCGGCTGGATCACCTCCTTATCGACACTGTTTATCGCTCGCGGCAAGTGCTCACAACGAATTACCTGATCAAGTTAGTTTATCGAGTAGTAGTGTCGGGTCTGTAGCTCAGTTGGTTAGAGCGCACCCCTGATAAGGGTGAGGTCGGCAGTTCAAATCTGCCCAGACCCACCAAAAGCTTCGTGCTTTTGTCGACACGGTTTTGCCGACTTTGAGGGGCCATAGCTCAGCTGGGAGAGCGCCTGCCTTGCACGCAGGAGGTCAGCGGTTCGATCCCGCTTGGCTCCACCACAAAGACGACAGTTCACGCTTCTACTACCTGATAACGCTGACAGTTCACAGTGACAAGCATATCGCCTTCCTCGTGAAGGTTGTGTGACTTCTCACTGTTCACTGAACAGCCGCTCTTTAACAATGTGAATCATGCTGACGATGGATATGTGCGCCAAGCATATGTCCGTCAAACGATATGTCGGAGTTGTTCGACAATTCGTAATCCTTGACAGACCCCTTGGGGTTATATGGTCAAGCGATTAAGCGCATACGGTGGATGCCTTGGCAGCCAGAGGCGATGAAGGACGTGATAGCCTGCGATAAGCGTTGGCGAGGTGGCAAATACCCTGCGACCCAACGATTTCCGAATGGGGAAACCCACTCACCATCAGGTGAGTATCTATAGGCCAATACATAACCTATAGAGGCAAACCCGGGGAACTGAAACATCTAAGTACCCGGAGGAAAAGAAATCAACCGAGATTCCCCAAGTAGCGGCGAGCGAACGGGGACCAGCCCTTAAGCGATACAACTGACAGACGAACAGGCTGGGAAGCCTGACGATACAGGGTGATAGTCCCGTAGTCGAAGTCTGAGTATCGTGAAATCGAGTAGGTCGGGGCACGAGAAACCTTGACTGAACATGGGGGGACCATCCTCCAAGGCTAAATACTCCTGGCTGACCGATAGTGAACCAGTACCGTGAGGGAAAGGCGAAAAGAACCCCGGCGAGGGGAGTGAAATAGATCCTGAAACCGTATGCGTACAAGCAGTGGGAGCAGACTTGTTCTGTGACCGCGTACCTTTTGTATAATGGGTCAGCGACTTATATTCTGTGGCGAGCTTAACCGATTAGGGGAGGCGTAGCGAAAGCGAGTCTTAACTGGGCGACCAGTCGCAGGGTATAGACCCGAAACCGGGCGATCTATCCATGGCCAGGGTGAAGATTGAGTAACATCAATTGGAGGCCCGAACCCAAGTATGTTGAAAAATGCTGGGATGAGCTGTGGATCGGAGTGAAAGGCTAATCAAGCCCGGAGATAGCTGGTTCTCCTCGAAAGCTATTTAGGTAGCGCCTCACATATCATCATCGGGGGTAGAGCACTGTTTCGGCTAGGGGGTCATCCCGACTTACCAACCCGACGCAAACTCCGAATACCGATGAATGCAGTGTGGGAGACACACAGCGGGTGCTAACGTCCGTTGTGAAAAGGGAAACAACCCAGACCGTCAGCTAAGGTCCCAAAATCCTGATTAAGTGGGAAACGATGTGGGAAGGCTCAGACAGCTAGGAGGTTGGCTTAGAAGCAGCCATCCTTTAAAGAAAGCGTAATAGCTCACTAGTCGAGTCGGCCTGCGCGGAAGATATAACGGGGCTAAATCAGGTACCGAAGCTACGGGTTCATCCTTATGGATGAGCGGTAGAGGAGCGTCGTGTAAGCCAATGAAGGTGGATTGAGAAGTCTGCTGGAGGTATCACGAGTGCGAATGCTGACATGAGTAACGATAAGGGGAGTGAAAAACTCCCCCGCCGGAAGACCAAGGTTTTCTGTTCTACGTTAATCGGAGCAGAGTGAGTCGGCCCCTAAGGCGAGGCGGAAACGCGTAGTCGATGGGAAACGGGTTAATATTCCCGTACCGGATATGGTTGCGATGGGGGGACGAAGAAGGCTAGGTGAGCCAGGCGTTGGTTGTCCTGGTGAAAGCATGTAGGCCGAGGAATCAGGCAAATCCGGTTCCTCTGAGGTCGAGATGCGAGACGAACTGACTACGGTCAGGAAGTTGCCGATGCCACGCTTCCAGGAAAAGCCTCTAAGCTTCAGATCATATGCGACCGTACCCCAAACCGACACAGGTGGTCAGGTAGAGAATACCAAGGCGCTTGAGAGAACTCGGGTGAAGGAACTAGGCAAAATGGCACCGTAACTTCGGGAGAAGGTGCACCGGTTTGAGTGAAGGACTTGCTCCGTAAGCTCTTACCGGTCGAAGATACCAGGTGGCTGCAACTGTTTATTAAAAACACAGCACTCTGCAAACGCGCAAGCGGACGTATAGGGTGTGACGCCTGCCCGGTGCCGGAAGGTTAATTGATGGGGTTAGGATTCGTCCGAAGCTCTTGATCGAAGCCCCGGTAAACGGCGGCCGTAACTATAACGGTCCTAAGGTAGCGAAATTCCTTGTCGGGTAAGTTCCGACCTGCACGAATGGCGTAATGATGGCCACGCTGTCTCCACCCGAGACTCAGTGAAATTGAAATCGCAGTGAAGATGCTGTGTACCCGCGGCTAGACGGAAAGACCCCGTGAACCTTTACTATAGCTTTACACTGGATGCTGATGTTGTCTGTGTAGGATAGCTGGGAGGCTTGGAAACCTGGGCGCTAGCTCAGGTGGAGCCAACCTTGAAATACCAGCCTGACATCATTGGCGTTCTAACTCAGGTCCATTATCTGGATCGAGGACAGTGTATGGTGGGTAGTTTGACTGGGGCGGTCTCCTCCTAAAGAGTAACGGAGGAGCACGAAGGTACCCTCAGCACGGTTGGAAATCGTGCATTGAGTGCAAGAGCATAAGGGTGCTTGACTGCGAGACAGACACGTCGAGCAGGTACGAAAGTAGGTTCTAGTGATCCGGTGGTTCTGTATGGAAGGGCCATCGCTCAACGGATAAAAGGTACTCCGGGGATAACAGGCTGATACCGCCCAAGAGTTCACATCGACGGCGGTGTTTGGCACCTCGATGTCGGCTCATCACATCCTGGGGCTGAAGTCGGTCCCAAGGGTATGGCTGTTCGCCATTTAAAGTGGTACGCGAGCTGGGTTTAGAACGTCGTGAGACAGTTCGGTCCCTATCTGCCGTGGGCGTCGGAAGTTTGAGAAGAGCTGCTCCTAGTACGAGAGGACCGGAGTGGACGAACCTCTGGTGTTCGGGTTGTCACGCCAGTGGCATTGCCCGGTAGCTACGTTCGGACGGGATAACCGCTGAAAGCATCTAAGCGGGAAGCCCCCTTCAAGATGAGACTTCCCTGAGGCCTTGCGCCTCCTGAAGGGCCCTTGAAGACTACAAGGTTGATAGGCTGGGTGTGGAAGCACAGCAATGTGTTGAGCTAACCAGTACTAATTGCCCGTGAGGCTTGACCATATAACACCCAAGGGGTTTGCTTCGGCGAACCGCCGGGATTACGACACATGACAGTGTGCGTCAGACAGCTCCGACATAGCGTTCAGCATGATTCATATTGCGAGTCACGAGGCCCAAAAGCCTTGAGACTCAGGTACCGCAAGGTGCCACCGTTTCGCCTGACGACCATAGCGAGCGTGAACCACCCGATCCCATGCCGAACTCGGAAGTGAAACCGCTTAGCGCCGATGGTAGTGTGGAGTTTCTCCATGTGAGAGTAGGTCATCGTCAGGCACTTATACTGAACCGCCCCTGTAGCCTTGCTACAGGGGCGGTTCTCTTTGCAAGTCAAAAAGTATGCGTGAGATGTACCACTTCGGTGATTCAGTCACCGTCGCCATGCGTGCACGCTTGTAGAAGGCAGGGGCGAGAGGCTAGACTCCCGAGCCTTCTGTACTGGAGATGATGATGCAACCCCAAGAACTGTTGCTGTATTGCCGCCCCGGCTTTGAAGCCGATCTGGCCGCGGAAGTCTGCGAGAAAGCCGCTTATCTAGGCGCGCCGGGTTACCCCATTGCGGCACGTAACAGTGGCTTTGTGCGTTACGTGGTGACTGGTGACGAGCCCGCCAATACTCTGCATCGTGAAATGCCATTGGAAGCCCTGGTATTTGCACGCCAGACGCTCGTGGCATTGGAGCCGATGGTGGGCATGTCACGTGAAAACCGCGTCTCTCCGATTCTGCAGCAGGTCGTTGATGCTGGCTGGAGCTTTGAAGAGATTCGACATGAAATGCCGGATACCAATGATGGTAAATCTCTATCAGGGCTTGGCAAGGCGGTAGGCCGTCCGTTGGAGTCTGCACTCAAGAAGCGCGGTGCACTGCGTCGCAAAGCGGGTGGGCGTGCACTACACGTGTTCTGGACGGATGGCGATGAAGTACAGCTTGGGATGAGCTTCCCGGGTAATCGCAGCGAGTATGCCAATGGTATTCGTCATCTGCGTTCACCGAGCCGTGCACCAAGCCGATCTACGCTCAAACTGGAAGAAGCGTGGCATGAATTTGTGCCGCGCGATCAGTGGGAGCGTCGTATTGCCACTGGTATGCAGGCCGCTGACTTGGGCGCTGCCCCGGGCGGCTGGACCTTTCAACTGGTAGAGAAGGGCATGTTCGTGTTCGCCATTGATAATGGCCCCATGAACAAGGATCTGATGGCGACGGGACAGGTAGAGCATCTTAAAGAAGATGGTTTTACCTGGGAGCCGCCGCTACGTCTTGACTGGTTGGTCTGCGATATCGTTGATCGCCCCATCCGCGTGACAGAGATGGTCGAGCGATGGCTGAAGAAGCGCTGGTGCAATGAGGCCGTTTTCAACCTCAAGTTGCCGATGAAGCAGCGCTGGAAGGAAGTGTCACGCTGCCTGGACTATCTCGCACAAAGTCTTGAGAACTCCCATGTTGGGGCTGAGATTCGCTGCCGCCATCTCTACCATGATCGAGAAGAAGTCACTGTTCACGTGCGAATCACGCACTAGGTTCAGCGCCTGAAGCCGTAGTCTGACGTATCAAAAAAATCCCACGCCTGTGATTACAGTGCGTGGGATTTTTGTTTCCTGGGCAAACCAGTAAGCAGAGCGCACTCAGGTATGCTCGAGCATCACAATGCGTTCAGGCTGAGACAGCATAGGACCGAGACGCGCCATCATTCGCTCTCTTGCGTTGCTGACCGACCATTCCTGCCAAGCCCTTGCATCCCGCCACGAGGTGATCACAATACGATGACCTGGCCGACCGCCTTCCACCAGGTTCTCACCAGAAATGAAGCCTTGTGCATGCATGGCCTCTCTTACGACTTCTCGTGAGGCCTGTTCGTAATCCTGTTCCAGCCCCGGCATGATGTGCCGTTCGATCAGTACCTTGATCATGCCTGTCTCCCCATTTTACACATGCCGTCTTTTGGCGGCAGGATTTCAGGAGTCTTCGATGACCGATACTACTCTGCCTATACCAGATGCTGAGCTTGAAACCAGTGGTTTATATTGCCCTGAACCTATCATGATGCTGCATAACAAGGTGCGTGAGATGGCTTCAGGAGACTTGCTCCGAGTGGTCGCGACAGACCCCGCGACCACTCGGGATGTGCCCAAATTCTGTGCTTTTCTTGGGCACACTCTAGAGCTAAGCCACGAAACGCCTGAGCAGTTCCTGTATTACATCCGTATCAGCTGATCTCCGTTAGCCAGTAGATCCAGATGTCAGGCTTCGTGGTCATGAACCTCTACGCTGACCTGATCGCCTTCGCCTGTCATCATCACCGCGAGGGCTTCCAGCGTTGCCGGGTCCTGCTCGCGGATCTGATTCGCCACAGCACGCTGGAAGAAGTAGACCACATCATGGCGGCTGCGGCCGGGGTACAGGCAGTCATCACCTGCCAGCACTGGCGTCTGGGTAACCCGAGCTTCATCGACCAATAGTGCTTCGATGTTACCATCACTGTACAGGCGCCAGCCGAAGACCTGCTTGAGCTGCCACTGCGATGCACCGCTGGTCATGCACAGAGCATGCGTTCCCAGCGTATCAGGCAGCTGCTGCAGTAACGTGGTCTTTTCCGACGCTTCGTAGTCGTAATAGGCCGCAGCGTGCTCCAGCTCGAACACCTTGTGTTCAGGTGCCAGCATGAAGACATCATCGGTTTCCGGATCGCGATAACCGACGAAGTGACCTTGCTGTGGGTCTTCAAGTTCATGGCAGGGGATTAGACTTTCCATCCACGGCACCATGCCGACGACTTCACCATCCTCGCGCAGCCCCCAAGCCAGTACCGGAATGCTGTAATAGCTCTCGGGGTCACTGTCGAGCTGATAGAGCATTTCCAGGCCATCATTCTCCGGTGCAAGACGCAGCACGCGGCGCCTTGCACGCATTCTGTCGCGCATGACACTCAGGTCGATGACCTTGGCACAGCGGGGGGAAGAAACTGGTACGCCCATGACGAACCCTCCTCAGCAGCTTGTCGATCGCCCTCGGCGTGTGCTGGTATGCCTTCACCTCATTCACACATGGTGAATCTCGGGATAAAGGACATACCGCCCTTACTAATCATTAGCACAGCCTGAGCAATGACGGTAACCCCTCTTTGGACGAAATGACCGTCTATCCGTACTTTTTTGTTTAAACGCAAGAGCCCACTGACTGGGTGATGAACCAATCAGTGGGCTCTTGCGACATGTATTACCGTGTTGGGAAAGCCTGCTGTCAGGCTTTCTATGGCGTAGCCCGCAACACACATGCCCCATATGGCGCCTATCCGGGAAGGCCATCACCGGCAATGGCACGACGTGCAATTATCCATAGTCGCCAGCCGAGTAGAATCGCGGCCACTGTGAGGCCCGCGACCATACCAATCCAATAGCCATAGACACCCATTTCTTCTACATGCCATGGCCAGACGGGGAACGCTTCGCTACCGACACCCAATAGGTGACCACCGCCCAGTCCGACGATCCAGTAGGCGAACATGGTAATCAACATGATGATGCGAGTGTCCTTGAAGCCACGCAATGCACCAGCCATTGCGACCTGCAAGGAGTCGGATACTTGATAGAGCATCGCTAACGTAATCAATGATAGCGCCAGTGCTTGTACCTTGAGGTTATTGGTATAGAGGGCGACTGCCGGCTCAGCCAGTACCCAGATCACCAGGTCATTGACCAGCGCCACCACTAACGAGAAGGCGACACCGTTCCAGGCGACGAAACGGGCCTCGCGCATATCGCCACGTCCGATGGTATGACCGACGCGCACAGTGAGTGCCATCGCCATGGAGAGCGGTAGCATGAAGAGTAGTGAAGTGAAATTGAGCGCCACCTGATGTGCAGCGACCTTGGTTTCACCAAAGCTGGCGACGAACAGGGCAATTACCGTGAATAGGGTAACTTCGAAGAAGATGGCGATACCAATAGGTAGACCGACCTTGAGCAACTCCGAGATCTTCTTCAGTTGAGGAGCGCTGGGATGGCACCAGAGCGCGACGGCCTTGTAAGCACTGCAGCGTCGGGTATAAACGAACATGCTCAGGCACATGATCCACATGGCCAGGCCTGTCGCGATACCACAGCCGGCGGCTCCCATGGCAGGAATATCGCCCAATAGCCCGGGCAAGGTGATACCCAGTAGCTCATCCACACCCGCGGAGCCGTAGATCAACATGTAGTTGAGCGGAATATTCGACAGTAGCCCTATCAGGCTAATGATCAGGGCAGGGCGGGTATGATTCATACCATCAGAATACGCTCTCAGCACTTGATAGAAGGCTGCCCCTGGCATGCCCCACGCAATGGCCATCAAGTAGAGCGTTGCTTGCTCGGCGACGGCGGCAGGCACGTCCATGGCCGTGAAGATAGGTGCTGCCAGATACCATAGCGCTAGCGCTGACACGCCACCGAGCACGAGGGAAATCCATAGCGATTGATGCACATTGTCGCGAACTTCGCCGCTACGATTGCCTCCCATCAGCTGTGCGACAACAGGTGTCAGTCCCATCAGTGTGCCAGCCATCAGCAACAGCAAGGGCACCCAGAGGCTTGAGCCTACCGAAACGGCGGCAAGGTCTGTGGCGCTAGAGCGTCCCGTCATCAGTATGTCTACAGCACTCATGCCCGCTTGAGCTAGTTGAGCGCCACAGATGGGTAGCGCCAGTGTAAGTAAACGTGAAGTTTCTGCACGCACCCGAGGAATAAGGGGGGGAGGCGAGCCTGAAGAGGGCAATGGATCAGCGGCGTGCACGATGGGCTCCTGCTAGTAATTGAGAATCATTCTTGCTTAAGGGCGCCATCCTAGCAGATAAGGCCTGCCTGAGGGACGGAGTAGAGTGAATTATCGTGGCTATGCAGTGGGCTGTCAGCTGGAATGACGTTCAATAGGCAAGCGACGTACAATGACCACATCCAGAGGGCGATAGACAGCCTGCTGTGTCTCCACTGACATTGTCACGCGTGCCGTGACTGCTGAGAGTTGCCCGTGCTGTTGTCTCCAGAGTTCCATTCCTCTCATTGCTCAAACAATGCCGGTATCGTTGCCTCTGAGGCGACTCGGTCTGAGGCGTTACGCACCGATGATCTGACACTTCTTATCGCCTTATTCGATCGCTTGTTCGACGATACCTTCAATACTCTCTTGCGCTGTGCGCCTGATGAGCCGCTCTATTTACCAGCAGGGGTAGGGCCGGCTGAAGCGGCTGATCTCCAGCACCATCGCATCTATCTGGCGCGTGGTTACTTTTCCAGTGCACTGCATGAAATCAGTCATTGGTGCATCGCGGGCGCAGAGCGCCGCCTCCGTGAGGATTACGGCTATTGGTATGCGCCCGATGGACGTAATGTGGCGCAGCAGAAAGCCTTTGAAAGTGTTGAGGTCGCCCCACAGGCACTGGAGAAGTTATTCCACGCAGCTGTCGGGAAGCCGTTTCATGTCAGTGTCGATAATCTCGAAATTGAGGTCGATCGTGAAACCTTTGCTTGCCGCGTCACTCAGCGTTCTGTTGAGTTTGCGCAACATGGGTTACCGGCAAGAGCTGCGGCATTTTGTCATGCGCTTGAACATGTCTGGCAGCACGGAGTGTCACTGGAGCAAGCGATAAAGGAAGCACTACCGCTATTACCCCCACCGGGTGAGGACGGACGAGTCGCGTGATACGTGCTTACCGTGGTTATGACGCAGTGGCAGGATTGCGCTTTACGCAAGTCAGCGTTGCACTCACGTTGCGGTTGGAAAGGGTTTGTGATTAGAATGATTCGCATTGTCACAATCATTCTGCTTTTCCCGGATTGTCGGGCATGGGCGGAGACCTTTGAACAGGGGTATTCGATGACGGCTGTATCCATGATTTCTGCATCCTCCGCTCGTAAGTTGCTACTTGGCGCACTTGTGGGTGTCACCGCGGTAACTGCAATGCCGGCGCAGGCCCAGGAAGAGGTCAATGTCTATTCCTATCGTCAGGCTTATCTGATTGAGCCGTTCCTCAAGGAGTTCACTGAGGAAACTGGCGTGAAGGTCAATGTCGTCTTTGCCAAGCAGGGCCTGGCAGAGCGCCTCAAGCGCGAAGGACGTAATACACCTGCTGATGTGCTGCTGACCGTCGATGTGGGTCGCCTTCAGGAGTTGGTCGATGAGGAGCTGGTCAAGAGCGTCAACGACAGCGTCATTGAAGCCAATCTACCGGCGCAGTATCACGGCCCGGACAACCAGTGGTTCGGTATCACTACTCGTGCTCGTGTGCTTTACACCAGCGTAGATCGTCTTGATGCTGGCCAGGTCTCGAGCTATGACGATCTGGCTGATCCGAGCCTGAAGGGCCGTGTCTGCTCGCGTGCCGGTGATCACCCGTACAACGTAGCGCTGATTGCCTCGCGCATTGCGCACAATGGCGAAGAAGCGACCCGTGAGTGGCTGGAAGGCTTCAAGGATAATCTGGCGCGCAAGCCTCAGGGTGGCGACCGTGACCAGATCAAGGCGATACGAGATAACGTCTGCGACGTAGCCATTGGTAATAGCTACTACTACGGCAATATGTTGAATAACGAAGAGCAACGCCCGTGGGCCGAGAAAGCACGCATCGAATTCCCGGATCAGAACGGCGTCGGCACGCACATGAACATCTCCGGTATGGCGATGACCAAGTACGCGCCGCATGAAGAGAATGCGCTCAAACTGATGCGTTTCCTGACCGAAAAGACCGCGCAGCACATGTATGCTGAGGTCAATTACGAATATCCGGCCAATCCGGAAGCAGAGAGTTCAGAGTTGCTCGCCTCCTGGGGTGAGTTCAAACAGGATGATCTGTCACTGACGGACATTGCCAAGTATCGCAAGCGCGCCGCGCAGATGGTCAATGAAGTCGGTTTCAACCAGTAAAGGCGCTCGCCGACGGGAAATACCGCCGAGCGAGACGTCATGAACGAAGAGGGGCTGTCGCCAAGCGACAGCCCCTCTTCGTTTGCTTAATCCATGTAAAATAGACGCAATTGCAGTTGGCGGGATAGCGAGGAAGTGAGATGACGCAAGGCAAGCGGCTGTTGGCAGAGCAAGGTGCGGGCCTTGAAGGTGCTTCTTTCACGATGAAGAGCAACGCAGGTGGCTCACCCAGTAGCGACATGACAACTGATGATGCTGCCATTCGGCGCCGTCAGCGTCGTCTCGGCACTCATATGGGATGGTTCGTCACTGCATGGGGCGTCGCAGTACTGGTGGTCATGCCGGTGTTGGCCATCATCTGGTTGGCATTGTTTGGCGATGACGGCAGTGATCAGGCAGGTGTTGGCATCTGGCCGCATCTGGTATCTACCGTGCTGCCGGATTACGTGATGACAAGCCTCGCGCTAGTGGCGGGAGTGGCGGTGCTAAGTGGCAGCATGGGCGTGGTCTCGGCCTGGCTGACGACCATGTATCAGTTTCCGATGCGGCGCACCTTTGAGTGGTCGTTGCTGCTGCCATTCGCGATCCCTGCCAACGTGATCGCCTATATCTATACCGATGTCTTCGAGTACGCGGGGCCCTTTCAGGGTGCGCTGCGGGCACTGTTTGGCTGGAACTCACCTCAGGATTACTACTTCCCAGAGATCCGAAGCCTGGGCGGCGCCATCATAATGCTGTCACTGGTGCTGTTTCCCTATGTCTTCATGCTGGCACGCTCAGCATTTCTCGATCAGTCGCCCTCGCTGAGAGATGCCAGTCGTACCCTGGGCTGCAATGGCTGGCAGAGTTTCTGGCGCGTGGCGTTACCCAGTGCTCGCCCAGCGATTGCCGTCGGCCTGGCATTGGCCATGATGGAGGCGCTCAATGATTTCGGTACGGTTGATTACTTTGCGGTACGCTCGCTCACGGCTGGCATCTTCAACGTCTGGCTCAACATGGGTAGCCTGCGCGGCGCGGCACAGATCGCGCTATGCCTGATGATCTTCGTGGTGACGCTTATCTGGTTGGAGCGTCATGCACGCCGCCGTCAGCGCCAGTTTGGCAAGGGCGATCGTTATCGCCGCTATCAGCGTCCTCGGCTAACTGGCTGGCGCGCGGCAATGGCGTCGCTGGCGTGCTTGCTGCCGCTGCTATTCGGTTTTCTACTTCCTGTCGGACTGCTGGCGCGTCACGCCATTCGCTACTTCGATGAGTCGTGGACGCTCGACTTTGCTGGCTACGCACTGAATAGTCTGATGCTGGCAGTCAGTGCAGCAGTACTGACCTTGATCATTGGTGTACTGCTGGCCTACGCCAAGCGACTGGACCGTACTTCCAGCGTGCAACAGGCGCTCAAGCTATCGAGCCTCGGCTATGCCATGCCCGGTGCAGTACTGGGCTTGGGTGTACTAGTGCCACTCGCCGGCTTTGATAATGCGTTGGATAGCTTCATGCGTGCCAACTTCGGTATCTCCACCGGTCTACTGCTGACAGGCACCATGGGGGCAATCATCATTGCGTATGTTGTGCGCTTTCTGGCGATTGCGGCCGGGGCAATCGAATCGAGCCTCGATAAGGTCACACCCTCCATGGACATGGCGGCACGCTCTCTGGGCGAGAATACGCTCTCGACGCTCAGGCGCGTCCATCTACCCCTGATTCGACCAGGGCTCTTGACCGCGGCGTTGGTGGTATTCGTGGATGCCATGAAGGAGTTGCCTGCCACGTTGCTGCTGCGGCCCTTCAACTTTGACACTCTCGCTACGCATGTCTATCAGTACGCCTCTGATGAAATGCTTGAACAGGCTGCCCTGCCAGCGTTAGTGATCGTCGTGGTTGGTATCCTGCCGGTGATCGTGATCTCGCGCACTATCGTTGCCTCGCGTAGCGAGAATTAAGCCTGACGCTGCCTGAGCTTATTTCCATACAGCAGTTGCTCGTGCCATGTGCTTCGCATAGTGTGCATTGCTCGATAAATAGCGTGGACTGCTCGAGAAGTACACCATGAACATGTGCGGATATTGAAGATATGATCAAGCCTTACGTTGCCAAGATGCGTGGTGGACCCCTGACACGAGGCAAGCCACATATTGCTGATGCACTGTGGTCATGGTTGGGTGCCTTTCTTGGTATGGCACTGATTGGCTGGTTGTCTTCACACTACTTTGCGGTCAGCTCTCTGTTGCTGGTGGGGTCTTTCGGTGCCACCTCGGTATTGTTATATGGTGCCCCCCATAGCCCGTTGGCTCAGCCACGTAATGTGGTGGGAGGCAATATGTTGTCGGCGCTGGTGGGAGTCGCCTGCTTTCAATGGCTAGGTGATAGCTGGCTGGCGGCTGCCATGGCCGTGTCGGTGGCGCTGCTGGTGATGCAGCTGACGCACACGTTGCATCCTCCCGGTGGTGCCACGGCCTTGATTGCCGTGATTGGTGGGCCGACGCTCCATGAGCTGGGGTACTGGTACGCACTGCTGCCAGTGGGGTTGGGCTGCCTGGCGATGCTGGTACTGGCGGTGTTGATCAACAATCTGGCGCGCCATCGCCGCTATCCGTTGCACTGGCACTGAGGCGTTTTTTTGTTGCTCCATCAAGTGGAGCAGGCGTGTCTTGCCCCATTATGCAAAGCCCCTCGGTGCTGCCACTCAAATACGTGTGACGTCGGCTTCTGCAGTATCGAGCGGAAAGTGGTAGACTGGGCCATCGCCTGACGCGAGCGACTGGCAGCAGCACGACGAGGTCTCCCTGACCGACTCCATCATCTCTGCGCCTGATACGCCTCGCCCCCCCTCCCGGCACGTGCCCGGCCAGGCGCCATTCCTTAATGATCGACCAGTACGTGGCCGGTCAGCCGAAGAGATATTGATGACTGAGACTACTGCCAATTCCGTCCCGGCTTTTGCCGCTCTGGGGCTATCTGCTCCTATTCTTAAAGCAATTGCCGAGATGGGCTATACCACGCCTTCTCCGGTACAGGCTGGTGCCATTCCTGCTGTGCTGGAAGGC
This sequence comes from Cobetia sp. L2A1, assembly GCF_009796845.1. Lineage (NCBI taxonomy): Bacteria > Pseudomonadati > Pseudomonadota > Gammaproteobacteria > Oceanospirillales > Halomonadaceae > Cobetia > Cobetia sp. L2A1. The sequence goes on from NZ_CP047025.1 coordinate 679,866, forward strand.
CGTGATGTCATGGCTGCTGCGCGCACAGGTACCGGTAAAACTGCTGGTTTTGCACTGCCGCTGGTGGAGCGCCTGAGCCAAAGCACCCCTGCAGGTGCCCGCAAGATCAAGGCCTTGATCGTCACGCCCACACGGGAGTTGGCCGCACAGATCGACGACAACGTCACGGCGTATTCACGTCATCTCAAGCTGCGTAATGCGGTGGTATTTGGCGGTGTGAAGATCAACCCGCAAATCAGTCGCCTGTCGACTGGTGTCGAGATTCTGACTGCCACACCGGGCCGTCTGCTTGATCTGCACTCTCAGAAAGCCATCGACTTCTCTGACCTTGAAACACTGGTGCTGGACGAAGCTGACCGCATGTTGGACATGGGCTTCATCCATGACATCCGCCGTCTTCTCAAGCTACTGCCGACCAAGCGTCAGACGCTGCTGTTTTCAGCGACGTTCTCCGATGAAATTCGCAGCATGACCAGCAAGCTGCTGAATAATCCGGTTGCCGTGGAAGCTAGTCCGCGTAACTCGGCTGCCGAGAAAGTCGAGCAGCATATCCACACCGTGGAGAAGAGCCACAAGCCTTCACTGCTCAAGCACCTGATCATCAAGGAAGACTGGCGCCAGGTGCTGGTCTTCACCCGTACCAAGCACGGTGCCAACCGTCTGGCCACCAAGCTTGAAAAGTCCGGTATCAGTGCCGCGGCGATTCACGGCAACAAGAGTCAGAATGCGCGTACCAAGGCGTTGGCTGGTTTCAAGAACGGCGAAGTGCGTGTGCTGGTCGCGACCGATATCGCAGCTCGTGGTCTTGATATCGAGCAGCTGCCGCAGGTAGTGAACTATGAATTACCCAATGTGCCGGAAGACTACGTACACCGTATTGGTCGTACTGGACGTGCCGGTGCAAGTGGTCGTGCCATCTCGCTGGTATCCAGTGATGAGCGCAAGGAGCTGAACGGCATCGAGCGCCTGCTCAACGGCAAGCTCAAGCGTGTTGTCGTGGAAGGCTTCGTGCCAGAAGTCGATGTCGAGCCGGAACGTGAGCCGCGTCAGCCGCGCGGCGGTCAGCGCTCAGGTACTGCCAAGCCGAGTCCCAAACCAGCCGGTGGTCAGCGTTCTGGCGGCCAGCGTTCTGACAGCAAGCCGACCAGTGAAGGTCGTGGCAATGGTGGCGGCCAGCGTACGGGCGGTCAGCGTTCTGATAGCCAGCGTACGGGCGGTCAGCGTTCTGATAGCCAGCGTACGGGCGGTCAGCGTTCTGATAGCCAGCGTACGGGCGGTCAGCGTTCTGATAGCCAGCGTACGGGCGGTCAGCGTACCGGCGGCCAGCACTCTGACAGTCAGCGCCAAGCGACACCGCGTGTCGTGCAGGACGACGATAACCGTGGCAATCGCGCGCCTGCACCGCGTGAAGTTGATGGCAATCGCGTTGCCGCCCGCCCTGAAGTGGACGGCAACCGTGTGCCAGGTGCACAGCTGTCAAATGATGAGCAACCTCGTCGTCGTGCTCGCGGGGGACGTAATCGTTCCAGCGGCGGTAATGGTGGCCAGTCCAACTGATCGACTGATGCCGTGAATGCTGAGTGTTGATCGTTATTCCTCTCGGTATGACACGTGTAAAAAAGCCCCGGTAACCATTGGTTGCCGGGGCTTTTCTATACTGAGTAGATATCAGACATCCTCTTCCCAGTCGATTTCATAATCCGGGCCAGTACCATTGATTATCTCATCACCCCGTATGCCATCACCGCGTAGACGAGTATGAATGGCCAGCATGACCAGCACTTCGTTGTCGGGACGGAAGGGCTGAAGGCCTTGCTCGAACATCACATTATTACGCTCGCGAGCCCACTCACCTGGCGAAAATTCCGGGTAGAGACTTTCTGCCGGAGCGAACTCGATGAAGGGGTCCATGTTATAGGCATCGAACAGGCGTGCGAGCGAGTGCTCGTCGTCATTGATGCCAGTGGTATAGAGCGTGGTCTGGTAATAGTCCTGCTCCAGCTCCTTGAGAACGTCGAGCGGACTGACACCAAAGCTCCGCAAGTCCTCAAGGCTGTAATCCCCTAGTTCGAGTAGCTCGTTATCAAGCCATTCATCATCGGGCTGGATCAGGACATGTTTCATCTGGCCATCAGGCAGCGCCCAGGCGATGGCCAGGGGCAGGCTGGAATCTTCACCGGTCTCGACGGCGATGAAGGCCGGAAAGTCGCCAGTTTCGGGTTCATATTCGTGCATGAGGTCGTGTCCACAGCAGGTGAAATCGGGGTAATGGCGTATCTGTCGTCGAGTTAATCACGTTTCCAGAATGGCCTTGCATGCTGGCCTTTCAGAAAGAGTCTTGGCAGGTCGGCAGACGGAAGAAGTGGGTAGCGGTACGCGTGGTGGTGTCGGCGAGTTCTTCGATGTCCATGTCACGTAATGCCGCGACCTCGGCCAGAATCCATACCAGTAGTGAGGGTTCATGGCGCCGGCCCTTGAGTTTGGCAGGCAGGTTGCGCGGCACCAGGTAAGGGCAATCCGTTTCCAGCATCAGGCGCTCCAGCGGGATCTCACGGCACAGACTACGCAGATGTTCGCCGCGGCGTTCATCGCACAGCCAACCCGTCAGGCCAATGTGTAGATCCAAGTCTAGATAACCATAGAGTGTTTCGCGCTCTCCGGTGAAACAGTGCACCACGGCATGTGAAATATCGTCTCGCCAGTGCTTGAGCATCTCAAGCATTTGACGACCCGCATCACGCTCATGAAGGAAGAGCGGCAAGCCACTTTCTGCCGCCAATGTCAGCTGTGCTTCAAAGGCTTGAGTCTGTTCTTGTGGTGTCGAGAAGTTGCGATTGAAGTCGAGGCCACACTCACCCACGGCGACCACCTCTGGCTGACTGAGAAGCTCACGGATACCGCTTTCTACGCTACGATTCCACTGACTGGCCTCGTGGGGATGCACGCCGGCGGTAGAAAAAAGGCCATGATAGCGGGCCGCCAACCCCCATGCGTCGCGCGATCCGTCGAGGCTGGTGCCTGTCAGAATCTGCTGCTGAACACCTGCCGCTCGGGCGCGCAGAAGTACCCCTTCGATATCACTGGCGTAGCTTTCGTGCGTCAGATTGGCCCCTATATCCACCAGCGGCACGCGGCTTGCGAAGCGAAGTTCCGGCACGAGACGTGTCAGAGAAGCCTCCTTGTCCTCATCACTGAGGGCGAGATCTGCGCATGCCTTGGTCAAGGTGCCATCAGAGAGGCTTTCTGCGGTGTAGCGTGGCAGGGCAGCGGGATCAGCATGCGGGAGAAGTGCAGACATCAGACACCCTTGAATCACGATAAGACAGAGAGAGCGCCATCAGACATGGCGACAGGAAAAGCAGGCAGTAGCGTGCGGCCTGGCCGGCACGATGCAGCCCGCCATTCTACCCAAGCTGGCGTTGTATTTCAGTCATCGATCGTGAATACCCCCACGGTAACGTCGTCTGTGCATCGCCTGTACGCCATGCCTCGGGTAGAATGCTTCCATTCATCAGCGATATTCGCTGTCGGCGGTTGTCATCGCCAGATTCCCACTTCCTCCGTGGCCTTCCCGGCCGTGGACCCGTCACGAGTTGCTGTTGCACATGGCATTGTTACGACTGGAAAATCTTCAGCTGGCCTATGGTCATCACGTTCTGCTCAATGGCGCCGACCTCGTGGTCGAGCGCGGCGAGCGTCTGGCACTTGTTGGCCGTAACGGCACGGGCAAGTCCACGCTGCTCAAGCTGATTACCGACGAGTTCCAGGCGGATTCCGGTGAAATATGGAAGGCGCCTGGTCTCAAGATCGGTGTGCTATCACAGGATCTGCCGGCCCCTGAAGGCCGTACCATCTTTGATATCGTCGCTGAAGGGTTGCCGAAAGCCGGTGCTCTACTGGCGGAATATCATCATCTGGTCAGCGACCCGGACCCGGACCTCAAGCGTCTCGAACATGTTCAGGACGAGCTGGAAAGCGTCGATGGCTGGCAGTTCCAACAGCGCATCGACAATGTGCTGACCCGCCTGGGCCTGCCGGAAGACACCATGATGGAAGACCTGTCAGGTGGCTGGCGTCGCCGTGTCGCGCTGGCGCGTGCGTTGGTCTCGGACCCTGATCTTCTGCTGCTCGATGAGCCGACCAACCATCTGGATCTCGATACTATCGCCTGGCTGGAAGAGCAGGTCGCGGCCTTCTCCGGTGCCGTGTTGTTCATCACCCACGATAGGGCTTTCCTGAAGCGTCTGGCGACTCAGATTCTGGAGCTGGACCGCGGCCGCCTCGGGCGTTATCCGGGCGACTACGAAGGCTACCAGGCTCAGAAGCAGCATGAAATGGATGTCGAGGCGAAGGAGAACTCCGAGTTCGACAAGAAGCTGGCTCAGGAAGAGACCTGGATTCGCCAAGGGGTCAAGGCACGCCGCACCCGTAACGAAGGCCGTGTACGGGAACTGGAGAAGATGCGAAATGAACGTGGCCAGCGCCGCGAAGTGCAGGGTCGTGCGCGTATCGCCGTCGACACTGCCGAGCGCAGCGGCAAGCGGGTCGTGGAGTTGGAAAATGTCAGCTATCGCTACGACGAGGCGCAGGAACAGTGGGTTATCCGTGATCTGAGTGTCGAGATTCAGCGCGGCGACAAGGTTGGCTTGCTAGGACGCAACGGCGCGGGCAAGACGACACTACTGCATATTCTACTCGGCCAGCTCGAAGCCAGTGAAGGCAAGCGTATTGAAGGCACCAAGCTGCAGATCGCCTACTTCGATCAGCTGCGCAAGGGCCTCGACATGGAAGCCACCGTCTACGACAACGTCGCGCGCGGTAGTGACCGTGTCACGGTCGGCGGGCGTGACATGCACGTGATGAGCTACCTGCAGAACTTCCTGTTCACCCCGGACCGCGCCCGTCAGCCGGTGCGCTCGCTGTCAGGGGGGGAATCCAACCGGCTGCTGCTGGCGCGGCTGTTCACCATGCCGGCCAACGTGCTGGTACTCGATGAGCCGACCAACGACCTGGATGTCGAGACACTGGAGTTGCTGGAAGAACTGCTGCTCGACTTCGATGGCACTGTGCTGCTGGTGTCTCACGACCGTGCCTTCATGGACAACGTGGTCACCAACATCCTCGCCTTTGAAGGCGAAGGTGTCGTCAAGCCGTATGTTGGCGGTTACAGCGATTGGGTGCGTCAGGGCGGACGTCTGCCGCCGGCGCCGTGGGAAGTCGAGCGTGAGCGCGAGGAGAAACATCGTCGCGATGCTCAGACCGAGGATGAGCGTCGCAAGCGCGAGGCTGCTCAGGCGCAGCAGGCCAACAAGAAGGTCAAGCTGGCCTACAAGTTCCAGCGTGAGCTGGACCTGATTCCGGCGGTTATCGAGAAGCTCGAGGGTGAAATCGCTACGCTAGAGGCATCCATTGCGGCGCCGAGCTTCTATGCAGGCGAGGCGACCGCTATTACCGCTACGCTCGAAAAGCTGAGCCACAAGCAGAAAGTGATGGAAGAAACGATGGAGCGCTGGATGGAGCTCGAGGCAATGCAGGAAGGCTGAGTGACGGCTTTGCGTGTTCCGACATGATCACAAGGGCTGCCCATGGGCAGCCCTTGTGATTTGTGACGCTGTCGCTAGCAACAGAACAGTGACGAGTTCATTCTTCGCTGTCATCAGCACCGACGCGTACTGCCAGTACGTCGCATTGAGCACCATGCAGTACGCCCGTCGAAGTAGAGCCCAGTAGCAGAGCAAAACCGTGCCGACCATGAGAGCCAACAACGATCAGGTCGACATCATGTTCGGCGGCGAAGCGATGAATCTCGCTGTCTGGCATGCCGACGACGACATACTGGTCTTCGCTGGCGATGCCGTGAGGTGTCGCAATATCGCCCAGACGCTCACGAGCGTGAGAATCCAGCTGATCCTGGATACTGGTCAGGTCCATCGGGATATCGCCGCCATAGGCGAAGCCCAAGGGCTCCAGTGTGTGGATGATGGATACCTTGGCACCGTTCCGCTTGGCGATGGGCAGTGCGCGTTCCAGTACCAGGTGGGAATCCTTGGTCAGGTCGACCGCGACCAGTACATGCTTGTATTCGTTGCTCATCCTGAGATCCTCCCGTAGGGGGTTGGCCATTCTAGTGGCGTCGTGCACCTGCTTCCATGCTAGGCTTGCCGCCCCCCTGAAGACAATGACGTACATCAACGTATTTTGAATGCGTGATACGCAACGACGCCGGAAAGTGGCTCAACGTCACCGTTGCCGTGCATTCATGTGTGCGTAATCACGAGATTTTTCTGATACCTGCCTGCTGGATACTTCATGACCACTGCACTGATCATTATCTTCATCATACTGGCAATGCTGTCGCCGCTGACCTGGCTACGCCCTAGCAAGCGCGAGACGCGTACGGCACGTGTGCGCAAAGCTGTCATTGCAGAGGGGTTACGGGTTGATCTCAAGAGCCCGGTACTCTCGGATGCTCCCAAGGGCATCGTGGGTTACCGGCGGCCGTGGCCGACCGAGCGGGATGTGACGCCGTTCATTCTGGTACATGAAGAATGGGCCAGTGAGGCGCTGCGTGAGGCTGTGCCGGGCTATCGCTGGCGTGAAGAGAGCCGGCTGGCGCAGGATATCGAAGTTTCTGCAGCACTTGAGAAGTTTACTCGTGCGCTGCCCGATGATGCGCTGATACTGGAGTCGTCCCTTTCTGGGCTCAGACTATGGTGGGGGGAGAGTCAGGATCTCGAAGACAGTGCTGAGTGGCGAAGTGAGTTCGAGGCATTGCACGCACTGCTGATTCACAAGGCCCCCATCTCACACAAGCGTCGACCATTGGTGGGTACTGAGCCAAAGATGCCTGACGTATGAGATGTGTGCTCTCTTTTCTCGCAGTCTTGTCTGCGTACCTCACATGAAAAGGCCCCGTCGATTCAATCGACGGGGCCTTTTCATTGCAGAGCAAGCCATAGGCTTTGCCTGCCGTGTCACCCAATCCATACGAGAACAGATGTGCCGTTTCCTGTTCCCATTCAGCGTTTGTCAGAGACGCTTTTCAGAGAGAGGCTTTAGACGACATCAGGCGCTTTCCGGCACCTTCTCGGAAATTTCCAGGCCATTCTTTTCCATGACTTTCAGGCATTCACAGAACTGATCAACCTGTTCAATGCTGAGCCCTTCGAGCATTTCGATGCGTGTCTGCTCGGCGATGGCATTAATCTTTTCGATCAATGGCAGAGCCTTGCGTGTCAGGAAGATACGCTTGGTACGTCGATCTTCTTCGCAGGCGCGGCGCTCGACCAGCCCCTGCTCACTGAGTTGATCAAGTGTACGGACCAGTGACGGTGCCTCGATACCGATGGAGCGTGCCAAGTCGCATTGTGGCTGGCCATCGCCCATGCGGCAAAGATGAACCAGCGTCATCCAGCGTGTTTGGGTGAGGCCCAGCGGGGACAGTCGCTGGTCCAGGATGGCGCGCCATAGGCGCGGCAGGCGGGAAAGCTTGAGTCCGATATCTTCATGCATGATGGGGTGTCCGCTGAGTGCAAATGATGAATGGGTCTTTTGTCCATGATGGCGCCTTTGCGCAGCCCTTCCTGTCAGGATGCTAGGCAGCTAGTGTAATTACAAGCCTGCGAACGAATTTTACGCCCAAGGTCGGGTAACCGACAGTTCCATTTGTGATGTTTCACCGACAAGCCCAATCATGCCGTCACTGGCAATGATGCGAGCCTACAGCTTGGGAATCAAATTGGTGATACGCCAGCCAGGAATGCCGGGTGGGTGGCCAAGACTGCTATCCGCCAGCGTGGCCAATGACGGATCGTCACTCACCGTGAAGCGCAGGCTGCCAATTCGCTGGCCGTTCATGGTCTCGACATCAATTCGCCACTCGCCCTCACTGTCGCTTGAGAAGGCATTCTTGTGTGTCCACGCGCGATAGCCCTCGCCGCGTCCGCCATTGATATTGAGCGCGATGCGATCGACGACTTTTCCCTCATGACGCCAGACATGATAGACCTTTTCCGACAGGCCGCGCGGGGCTCTGATCGCCGTAAAGGCATACAGGCCATTGGCGGACAATTGGGCCGGTGTCAGGAGCATCTCACCTTTAGGTGCACGGGCAGCAGTATCAAAGGCGGGCGACAGGCTGCTCTCGTTGATCCACAGGGTGGCAGGCGGAATCCATGCACGTGCACTCCAGGCACCGATCCCCAACATTACGCTGATGCCGATCATCGCAAGCCCCCCCGTCAGCCCACGAGCAATTCGCAGGTTGGCAACGCTGGGCAACGCAAACAGGCTCATGGCTGCGCAGGCAGCCAACAGACTCTCGCCGGTGGTCAGCTCCAGCATCAGTGGCAGGGTGACCAGTACCACGACAAATACACACAGTGCATGGAAGCCGAAATACAGCCAGCGATGACGCTCCGCCAGACGGTAATAGAATGGGTCCAGAATCGATAGCAGAGTCGCGCCGCATAACAACAGCGTGAAACCGGCCTGGCCGCTAGCCCAGTCGGTGGTCGCCAGGAAGAAGGGCAGCGTGAAGCATAGCGTTTCCTGCTGGATCAGCTGCGCCACGAAGGTTGCCAGCTTGCGCGGCAGTGCATTCTGGCCACGGTGGCGACGGAAGCGACTCCATAGTCCTTCAGTGATCAGTATCAGCCAGGCCAGTAGCATGCCAATCGCCAGCATGGCACCTAGCCATTGCTGACGATTGACGAGAAAGAAGCTGCCGATACCTGCCGCAAAGCCGATAGGGGGCCAGAGCCAATGCCAGCGCTTGGTGTATTCGACCACACTGGTCAGGCGAAGATAGAGGGTGGTGAGAGTCTTGCTCATGACAGCATGGTATCGATGGGCCTTTGAAGGCGCGTTTGCCAGCGTTCTCTCACACTTGAAAGAAGTGAGAGGCAGTCAGCGCGCATGGAGAGAACAAAAAGCGCTACAGAGTAACGCGAGTGACTGCGCGGGTGTAGCGTCGATCATTCGACACGCGGACTGTCGAGATTCTGCGTCATGCCACCCAGCCCTCCAATCCTGGCTGTCCTCGGCGCTGCCGTATCGCCAGGCCTCTGATACACCCACGACCTTTCGCTAATATCAGCAAGCTTGATCTTTGTCGGCTGCTGGCCCAAGCTGAGGCTATTCAAACGCTTGTATGAAGCATTGGGGGGGCGGCATGCAAGACGCTTCTTCTGGTGCTTCTACCAGCGACGAGTTCGACGAGGTCGGCTGCGCGAGTGCCAAGCACCGTTGCGACCGCCTCCACCTCTTTCTCTTGTGGAGATCCGCGGATGATCTATTCAGGCAAAACGCTTTCGGTCGAGGCCAATCAGGATGCCATCGCCCTGTTGACCATTGATCTTGAGGGCGAGTCGGTCAACAAGCTGGCCAGCTATGTGATCAAGGAGCTGGGTGAGGCGGTCGAGGTGATCAAGGCCACTGCCGATCTGAAGGGGCTTGTCATCCGCTCCGGCAAGGAAGCGTTCATTGTCGGTGCCGATATCACCGAATTTCATCAGATGTTCGAGAAGGACGAAGCCTTCCTCGTCGACATGAACATGACCATTCATGGCATCTTCAATGCCATCGAGGATTTGCCATTCCCGACCGTCACGGCCATCAACGGCCTGGCACTGGGCGGCGGTTGCGAGATTACTCTGACTACTGATTTCCGTGTCATGGCGGACAACGCCAAGATTGGCCTGCCGGAAACCAAGCTCGGGATCATCCCGGGGTGGGCTGGCTGTGTCCGTCTGCCGCGCCTGATCGGGGCGGACAACGCCATCGAGTGGATTTGTGGTGGTACCGAAAACCGTGCTGATGCGGCGCTTGCAGTAGGAGCTGTGGATGCCGTGCTACCCGTGGCTGAACTGGACGCGGCCGCGCTCGACATCCTGGCACGCGCCAATAGTGGTGAGCTTGACTATCTGGCACGTCGTCTCGAGAAGACGTCGCCGCTCAAGCTCAATGCCATCGAGCAGATGATGGCCTTCGAGACGGCCAAGGGCTTTGTGGCTGGCAAGGCGGGACCGCACTATCCCGCGCCGGTGGAGGCGATCAAGGTCATCCAGAAAGGTGCGGGTGAAACTCGTGAGCGCGCTCAGGCGATTGAAGCCAAGACCTTCGCCCGCATGGCGCTGACAGACGTGGCGTTCAATCTGGTCGGCCTGTTCATGAACGATCAGGTGGTCAAGAAGAAAGCCAAGGGCTTCGAGAAGCAGGCGCGTGAAATCAAGCAGGCGGCAGTGCTGGGTGCGGGCATCATGGGCGGCGGTATCGCGTACCAGAGCGCCAGCAAGGGCACGCCGATCCTGATGAAGGATATCAACGGCGAGGCCATCGAACTCGGCTTGAAAGAGGCACGCAAGCTGTTCGGCAAGGGTCTTGAGCGCGGCAAACTGACCACTGCCAAGATGGCAGAAGGCCTGTCCAACATCCGCCCGACACTGAGCTACGGCGATTTCGGAACCGTCGATCTGGTCGTCGAGGCTGTGGTCGAGAACCCCAAGGTCAAGGCAGCGGTATTGTCTGAGCTTGAAGATAATGTCTCTGAAGACACCATTCTGACCTCCAATACATCGACCATCTCCATCACGCGTCTGGCCGAATCACTCAAACGCCCTGAAAACTTCTGTGGCATGCACTTCTTCAATCCCGTGCACCGCATGCCGCTGGTGGAAGTCATTCGTGGCGAAAAATCCAGTGATGCTGCTGTGGCCGCCACCGTGGCCTATGCCCGACAGATGGGCAAGACGCCAATCGTGGTCAACGACTGCCCGGGCTTCCTGGTCAACCGCGTGCTGTTCCCCTACTTCGGCGGCTTCAGCTTGCTGGTAGAAAAGGGGGCTGATTATCAGCACGTCGACAAGGTGATGGAGAAGTTCGGCTGGCCGATGGGCCCGGCCTACCTGCTGGATGTGGTCGGCATGGATACCGCCGTGCACGCCAATGCCGTGATGGCTGAAGGCTTCCCGGAGCGCATGGCGCGCGAGGGCAAGAGCGCCATCCAGGTGATGTACGACAACAAGCGTCTTGGTCAGAAGAATGGCGTGGGCTTCTATCGTTACGAAGAAGACCGCAAGGGCAAGCCGAAGAAGCTTGCAGACGAGACTGCGCAGGCACTGGTGGCGGAAGTGGTGACCGAGCAGGGTGAGTTCTCCGATGAAGACATCATTGCGCGCATGATGGTGCCGCTGTGCATGGAGACCATCCGTTGCCTGGAAGACAACATCGTTGGCTCACCGGCAGAGGCCGACATGGCCTTGATCTACGGTATCGGCTTCCCGCCGTTCCGCGGTGGCGCACTGCGCTATGTCGATGCCATGGGTGTGGCTGAGTTCGTCGCTCTGGCCGATAGCCTCGCGGAAGAGCTGGGTGCGCTGTATCGCCCGACCGAGGCACTGCGCGAACGTGCTGCCCGCGGCGAAGCCTTCTACGGCTGACAGGTCAGCACCTGTCGCTCGGGCCACTTGGCCCTGATGCGCGCTCGTCGCGGCAATGCCTCCGAGCGCGCCTGTTAGTCCCAACCGACCAGAATTTGTGGCCCGCGCGCAAGCGGGGGCCTTGAGGGAGCCAGACCATGAACCTGAATCCGAGAGATGTGGTAATCGTCGATGGCGTGCGTACCGCCATGGCCAAAACCAAGAATGGTGCCTTCCGCCATGTGCGGGCCGAGAACCTCTCCGCAGCCGTGATGCAGGCACTGTTTGACCGCAACCCCGGCCTGGTACCGGCTGAGGTCGATGACATCATCTGGGGCTGCGTCAACCAGACCCTTGAGCAGGCCATGAACATCGCGCGCAACGCCGCCATCATGACTGGTATTCCACGTAGTGTGCCGGCTCAGACGGTCAATCGTCTGTGTGGCTCTTCGATGAGTGCACTGCATATCGCGACCGCCAATATCAAAGCTGGTATGGGGGATTTCTATATCATTGGCGGCGTTGAGCACATGGAACATGTGCCGATGGCTCATGGTATCGATATCAATCCGAGTGCCAGCAAGTATGCCGCCAAGGCTGCAATGATGATGGGACTGACAGCTGAGCTATTGGGCAAGATGCACGGTGTCAGCCGCGAGAAGCAGGATGAATTCGGTGTGCGTTCTCATCAGCGAGCTCAGGCAGCATCTGATGAAGGCCGTTTTGACAACGAGATCATCGGTGTTGAAGGGCATGATGCGGAAGGTCACCGTGTGATGGTGACGCGTGATGAGGTTATTCGTGGTGATGCCAGCATGGAGTCCATGGGCAGCCTGAAGCCGGTGTTTGATCCCAAGAACGGCACCGTGACGGCGGGGACTTCCTCTGCCCTATCAGTCGGTGCTTCCGGCATGGCCGTAATGAGTGCTGAGCGTGCTGAAGCACTGGGCCTCAAGCCGATTGCGCGTGTACTGGCGACGGGCGTGGCAGGTTGTGATGCTTCCATCATGGGCTATGGCCCGGTGCCCGCAACCAAGTTGGCGCTCAAGGCAGCTGGCCTGACCATCGATGATATCCAGACCGTTGAGCTCAACGAAGCCTTCGCGGCCCAGTCGATCCCGGTGCTCAAGGATCTTGGTTTGCTGGAGCGCGCTGATGCCGTGGTCAATCTCAACGGCGGCGCCATTGCGTTGGGCCATCCACTGGGATGTTCGGGCTCACGTATTTGCACCACACTACTCAATGTCATGAAGCAGCAGAATACACGTATCGGGCTAGCGACCATGTGTATCGGCATGGGGCAGGGTGTGGCGACGATCTTCGAGCGTCTCGACTGAGCGATTCCTTGCAGGCGTAAGATCGTCACTCAGATCATCACGCCGGCCATTACACAGAAAGCGGCATGTCTTCGGACATGCCGCTTTTTTAGCTGGGAATAGTTGTCTGAGAGTTGCTGTCTAGCTGTGGCTGTCTGGAATTAGGGCAGTCAGCGCAGTATCGTGACAAGGACGGTAGCGCTTGGCGGCCGTCTGATTCTTCATGAGGTAGGTTTACGCGAGGGAGTCGTATCGATGGATTGGAATCATGTCGAGCAGGACCTGCCGAGCGCGGTGCCGCCCCGGGCTCTGCCACATCCGCTGACCTTCCGATTGCCGGCGGGCAGTATTGATTGTCACCTACACCTGTTTGATGACCCGGTACGCTACCCGCTCTCCGAGGATAGAACCTACAATCCTGCCGAATTCGGTCTCAAGGATGCGCTGGAGATGCATCATGCAATGGGGGCCAGGCACGGTGTGCTGATTCAGCCCAGCGTCTATGGCTATGACAACCGACTACTATGCGACAGCCTGATAGCCTGCCGTGAGCGCGGACTGGATTACCGGGGGATTGCGGTGGTCACTCCCGATATCAGTGATGAGGAGCTAGAACACCTTTCGGCGTTGGGTGTGTGTGGTATACGCCTCAATCTCATCTTCTCGGGCGGGCTTCGCTGGCGGGATGTCGTGTTGCTGGCAGATCGATTGGTGCGCTTCAACTGGCATCTGGAATGCCTGATCGATGTCTCGACCTTCCGCGACATGGAGGCGCGACTCGGCAGTTTGCCAGTCCCTGTGGTGATTGATCACATGGGCCATCTGGCCGCGACTCGGGGGCCTGAATGTCCGGGGTTCGCCGCGCTGTGTCGCATGCTCAAGCAGGGACGCACCTGGGCCAAGCTGTCAGCGCCTTATCGCCTGACGACACGGGGACGTCTGCCATACTCCGATGTCACCGCACTGGCGCGTGCGTTGGTGAATGCCAATCCGGAGCGTGTGGTATGGGGAAGTGACTGGCCGCATCCGTACATCGGTGTCGAGATGCCAGAGGAAGACATGCTCGCCGAATTGATGCAGCGTTGGCTGCCGGAGCGTGAGATGCGGGAGAAGATCTTCCGCGATAATCCGCGTGCTTTGTATGGCTACAAGGCCTTCGTCAAGTCCAAGGCGGATGCTGCACACTGAGCCAATCATGAAAATAGCCCCCACCCAGTAGATGACTGGGCGAGGGCTATTGGTGTGTCTAGAAAATGCTTCTTGGTATGTTACATCACCTTGTAGGCATGCGGCAGTTCTGCCAGCGGGCCACGGCCACCGGCTAGTGTCAGCGCCAGATCCACCATGCCATCCCATACCGGCAACGCCATGCCGCCCTTGATCGCCATATCAAGACGCTGAGCAAACAGCAGTAGCTTGTGCAGGCGCTTGTGAGGCAGTCGATTGACTGCCTGCTGATAGAAGGGCCGACGTTTATCGAAGATCATCGGCTTCTGTGCCTTGCAAGCGTGCTCGAAGCTTTGCCCTTGATCGAGATGCTGGCGGAGCGAGAGCAGGGTGCGCAGCTCACGCGTCAGCGCCCACAAGATGACAGGAGGCTCGACCCCCTCGCCACGCAGGCCCAGCACGATACGTCCACTGCGCTCTATCTCACCTTTCAGGCAGGCATCGGCCAGTGTGAAGACATCGTAACGGGCATTGTCCTCGACGCCTTGTGCGATGGCATTGCCATCCAGTCGTGCGCCGGGCGGATGCAGCAGTGCCAGCTTCTGTAGCTCCTGGTCTGCTGCCAGCAGGTTGCCCTCGATGCGCTCAGCCAGCAGTCGTGACGCATCCTGATTTAGCTCAAGTCCGTGAAGGCGGGCGCGATCCCTGATCCAGAACCCCAATCGCGAATGATCGACGGGCCACACGGTAACGAAGACACCGACCTTTTCCAGACTCTTGAACCACGCCGTCTGCTGAACCTTGCGATCGAGGCGGGCGGCGGAGATCAACAGGATATCGCCGTTCTTCTCGATGCGTTCAGCGTAGGCCTTGAGCACCTTGCTGCCTTCCTGGCCAGCACTGTGACTACCAAGGCGCAGCTCAATCAGCTTGCGCGAGGCAAACAGTGACATGCTTGCGGCAGATTCCGTCAACCGCCCCCATTGAAAGCCATTTTCGACGTGTAGCACTTCGCGTTCTTCGACACCCGCTGCACGCGCCGCTTTTCTGATCGCGTCGCAGCTCTCCTGATGAATGAGCGGCTCGTCACCGGCCACGATGTAGACGGGATAAAGACGCTTGCTGAGCTGCTCGTCCAGCTTGTCGGGATAGACCTTCATGAATGTCCTTCGGTCATGCACATGGCGTCATGGGATGGCTGCGCTGCCGGGATCAGGGTTTGATCGTGTGCAGACGCTCCAGCAGCTGACGACTCAGCTCACTATTGTTTTCCTGACCGGCGCGTTCACGCACCTCATCAGAATTGAGCAGGCTATCGTCGTTGGTGTAGTAGTAGCTGTTGGCTTCCAGCTCTTGCTGGTTGGCCAGGTAGGCACCATCGGACTTGCGCTGCACCGAGTAGACGAGATGGTAGGTCAGTTCGCGTTTGATACTGCCTGCGTCACCCCAAGTGATTTGATGAACTTTTTCGCTCACCTTGCCCAGATTCAGCTTGAGCGGTGCATTGTCACTCAGGTCGATATCGGCACGCTCCAGCGCTTCGCGCAGGGTGCGGTGCGTTTCACTGTTCGATGAATTGACGTCGAGCTGAGTGATGGCCATGGGGGCCGAATCTACGCCGCGCAGCTGAAAGCCGCAGCCACTCAATGTCAATGTCATGCCGACACCAAACGCCATCAGCAGTCGGCGGCGGCCAGCGCTGCGGGGTGTACCAGTCAGTGCGGGGGAAGAGTTCGCTTGCGTCACCGTGACCTCCTGTCATGAGCGGGTGTCATGAATATCTTGCGAGAGCGCGACCTGATCGCAAGTAGCTTCAATAGCAGGTCGCGCGCGGAAATGTGGCGCTGCCGGTCTGGTGTGAACTGCTCCCGCGAGACATGGCGAGCGGGAACAAGGAGACAGATCGGCAGCGAATCCTGACGACACATGCTGTCGAGAGGTAATGCTATCCAGCGAGCCAGGCGTCAGTTGGCAACGATATTGACCAGCTTGCCAGGGACGACGATTACCTTACGTACGGTCTTGCCATCGATGAATTTCGCAACGTTGGCATCGGCCAGCGCGGCAGCTTCGATGGTGTCGCGGTCAGCGTCGGCCGGGAAGGACAGGCGCGCACGCAGCTTGCCGTTGACCTGCACGACCAGCTCGATGCTGTCCTTCTTCATGGCATCGGCATCGATGACCGGCCAGGTGGCATCGATCACCGCTTCTTCATGACCCAGCGTCGCCCACAGGGAATGTGTGGCGTGAGGGATGATCGGTGACAGCAGCAGCACACAGGCTTCGACAGCTTCACGGCTTACCGCGAGCCCCTGTGCGCAGGTGTCATCGAAGCGGCTGATGGCGTTGACCAGCTCCATCACGGCAGCAATCGCGGTATTGAAGGTGGTGCGACGGCCGATGTCATCGCTGCACTTGGCAATGGTTTCGTGTGTCTTGCGGCGCAGTGCTTTCTGATCATCGTTCAGTGCAGACAGATCCAGTGTCTCCGGAGTACCGGTCGCCACATGCTCGTGGACCAGACGCCAGACGCGTTTGACGAAGCGGTGTGCACCTTCGACCCCGGTGTCAGACCATTCCAGGGACTGTTCGGGCGGCGCGGCAAACATCATGAACAGGCGCACGGTATCGGCACCGAAGCGATCGATCATCGACTGCGGATCAACGCCGTTGTTCTTGGACTTGGACATCTTCTCGGTACCACCGATGACCACAGGCAGGCCGTCCGAGAGCAGGGTAGCACTGAGAGCACGTCCCTTGTCGTCAGTCTTCACCTCGACCTCGAGCGGGTTGAACCAGTCACGGCCGCCTTTGTCGTTGATACGGTAGAAGGTATCCGCGATCACCATGCCCTGGGTCAGCAGCTGCTTGAACGGCTCGTCACTGTCGACGAGGCCGAAGTCGCGCATCAGCTTGTGGAAGAAGCGCGCATAGAGCAGATGCAGGATGGCGTGCTCGATACCACCGATGTAGTAATCGACCGGTAACCAGTAGTTGGCGCGCTCGTCCAGCATGGCGTCGGTATTGTCCGCACAGCAGAAGCGCGCGTAGTACCAGGAAGACTCCATGAAGGTATCAAAGGTATCTGTCTCACGATGCCAGCCATCACCCAGGTCGCTGAAGGACGGCATCTTCTTGATCGGCGAGCCGCCTGAGGCATCGAACTCGACATCCAGTGGCAGTGCGACTGGTAGCTCAGCATCGGTCAGCGGAATGGATTCGCCGTTCGGGCCGTTCTTGACCGGAATCGGTGCGCCCCAGTAACGCTGACGGGAGACACCCCAATCACGCAGGCGGAAGTTGGTCTTGATCTCGCCACGATTCTGCTCGATCAGACGGGCTGCGATCGCATCGAAGGCACTCTCGAAGTCGAGGCCATTGAATTCACCGGAGTTGATCAGTACGCCGCGCTCGGTGAAGGCAGTCTCACTGATGTCCGGTGTGTTGCCTTCGGCGTCTGCGATGACAGCTTCGATGGGCAGCTCGTACTTGGTGGCGAATTCATGATCACGCTCATCGTGTGCCGGCACGGCCATCACGGCACCGGTACCGTATTCCATCAGCACGAAGTTAGCGACGAAGACCGGCACTTCACGGCCCGTCAGCGGATGGATGGCCTTGAAGCCAGTGTCCATGCCGCGCTTTTCCATGGTTGCCATGTCGGCTTCGCTGGTACCACCGCGCGCGCACTCGGCGTTGAACTCGGCAAGCTCTGCATTGTGCTCTGCCGCGGCCTTGGCCAGCGGATGTGCCGCGGCGACGCCAACGTAGGTCACACCCATCAGGGTGTCGGGACGGGTGGTGAACACGGTCAGCGATTCCTGCACCTGGCTTGCCGTTGTATCGAGACCGAAGCTCAGCTCGACCCCCCGCGACTTGCCGATCCAGTTGCGTTGCATGGTCTTGACCTGCTCCGGCCACTCGACCTTGTCGAGATCCGTCAGCAGTTCTTCGGCGTAATCGGTGATGCGCAGGAACCACTGCGGGATTTCCTTGCGCTCGATCAGTGCGCCGGAACGCCAGCCGCGACCGTCAATGACCTGCTCATTGGCGAGCACGGTCTGGTCCGCCGGGTCCCAGTTGACGATGGAGCTCTTCTTGTAGACGACGCCTTTCTCGACCAGCTTGGCGAAGAACCACTGTTCCCAGCGATAGTACTCAAGGTCACAGGTCGCGAACTCACGGCTCCAGTCGTAGGCAAAGCCCAACGCCTTGAGCTGATCGCGCATGTAAGCGATGTTCTCGTGCGTCCACTTGCCCGGCGGCACGTTGTTCTTCATCGCGGCATTTTCTGCCGGCAGGCCAAACGCATCCCAGCCCATCGGCTGCATCACGTTCTTGCCCTGCATGCGCTGGAAGCGGGAGATCACGTCACCAATGGTGTAGTTACGCACGTGCCCCATGTGTAGCTTGCCGCTGGGGTAAGGGAACATCGACAGGCAGTAAAACTTCTCGCGGTTGGCATCTTCCACCGCCTTGAAGCACTGATTTTTCTCCCAGTACTGCTGAGCAGCCTGTTCGATCTGATCGGGAGCGTACTGTTGAGAAGCGTCCTGTGAGTCCATCGGTTCCGTTGCTACCTTGGCATTGGCCTGCACCTGTCGGTGAGACAGGCGGGGCGTGAAGAAATGAGCAGGCACGACAAGGTGCCATTACTGTCAGTGATAGCGCCAAGTCTACCCCAGACGTCAGGCCTCAGGTAGGGGAGTCGGTACGGGAGGGGAGGGGAGAAGCGGTAGTGGTGAGCCGACAAGAAAGTCGCGAAGAGATAGTAAGCGGCGCACGAAGGAGTCGGCACAACATATGGCCGGCACCTGACGCGGCGCAAGGTGTGTGCAGGCGTGACTTGTTAAGGGGCGGCATCGCCGCCATGCTGAGAGAAGAGCGCCATGCTCTTCCGCAGGCGGGAGAGGGCGAAGACACAAGGAGAGACCATGAGCCAACAACGTGAATCCCGCGATCCACATGACCCGATCAGCGATGTGAGTTCCTCGCGTGCCAGTGTCTCTAAAGGTGATAGTGCCTCAAAAGAGAGTGGCTTCGAAGATACGCCAATGGCGGCACAAGCGCGTGCCGATAATGCCGGGCCGTCCGGTGCCGGACAGACCGTCGACGGCGAAGGGCGGCTGGGAGACGCATATGGCCGTATTCTGACGCGCTTGGAAGATAGCGGTAATGAGCTTTCCTGGGATGGGCTGAAGGCCGAGCTGGACGAGGCCGTGCGCTTCGAGGCGGAAGTCGAGGAGTTCACGCTCGACGAGCTGGCGCTGCTACGTGCCTGGGTCGAGCGTGACATGCACGAGTTCCGTCGTCACCTTGCAGCCGGTGGTGAAGGTATTGCCAGCTGGTTGGGCATTGATCTCGATGTGCTGTCACGCAGTGTCAGCTCGGCATTGCTATCGATCGCCGACCGCACCGTCCTGGACCAGGCACATTTTGAAGAAGATCTTGAAGCTGCGCGCGCTGACTACACTAGCGGCGAAGTCATCGCGCCAGGCTTGCTGCATTGCGTGCACTGTGACGGGATCACCACGCTGACGCGCCCCTGCGTGCTTGAATCCTGTCATGCCTGCGGCCATCGCTTCTTCGCGCGTGGCGCACCGCGGCCCTCACGCCCTGACATTGTTGCTGGTAGTGAGGACTGATGTCAGCCCAGAAGGGCTGGTTTGCGCCTGCGCACAAGGTATGGCTGGCGGGGCGCAAGCCTAAAGCAGTGCAGCTGATGATTGAGCACTTCAATCACCAACCGCGTCCGCGTGATGCCGGCATGTTCAAGCAGATGTCCTATTACCTGTTTTTACTGGGAGATTACCGTGCCGCCAGCCAGATTCTTGGGCACGGATGTACGGAATGTCCACAGGATGAGGAAATCGCGCTCAACCATGTCGTGTGTCTGTCGCGTGCTGGTGATACTGCCGCCTCTCGTGTAGCAGGGAGAAAGCTCGCAGAGCAGCAATGCACGAATCCGGTGCTATTTGATTCGCTGGCCAGCAGCTGCGCGTATCTTGAGCGGTACGATGAGGCACGTGAGTATGGCAGCCTCGCCTTGATGCTCAAGGATGCTCAGCATGGCAGGTCGCCGTTGACCACTGGTTGGCAGCTATCCACAGTCTCGCCGAGTGCGCTTGCGGCGGGCAAGGCGCGGGTGCTGTCTTTTGGCATGTGGGGCCGTCAGGCGCGCTATGTGAATGGCATGCTGCACAATCTTCTGCTCGCCCCGGTGCTCTATCCCGGCTGGCAGGTGCGTCTCTATCACGATGCCAGCGTTCCTGCGGATTTCTTGATAATGGCACGTCAACTAGGTGCCGAGCTGATTGAGCGACCCGACAGTGACAGCCTTTGCCAGCGGTTGTGTTGGCGATTCGCGGTCGCTGATGATCCAACCGTTGGCTACTTCGTGGTACGTGACTGTGACAGTGTCATTAGCTTGAGGGAGGTGCGCGCGATACAGATGTGGTTATCCTCCGGCCGTTTCTTCCATGTCATGCGGGATTGGTGGAGCCATACCGATCTGGTGCTGGCGGGGCTGTGGGGAGGCGTCGCTGGAGTATTGCCGTCACTGGAAGCTATGTTGAGCCAATGGCAACCCAGGCAGGCTGAGACGCCAAATATCGATCAGTGGTTCATGAAGGAATGTGTCTGGCGCTATATGCGCACCAGCATCATCAGTCATGATCGCTGTTATTCACTATTGATAGAGGGGCGTGACAGCCTGCGCTTTCCGGATGATGTGCTTGGGGAGTTACCGCGCGGCAATGTCCATGTTGGCAGTGATGAGTGGACGCGAGACCGCGCTTTTCAGCTTCGCCAGCTGGGGCCATGGCTCAAGGGCGTCAGTTGGATGCCGCGCGTGAAGTGATCTGAAAAGTAGGGCGTGTCGTAAAACAACGCAGGGCTGCCAGATGGCAGCCCTGCGTTGTTTTCAGCAATGACGGCAATGGATTCTAGCGGCCTACCAGCCAGCCTATCCACTCATGCAGCGCCCAGCGGGACTGGGTAAGTGCAGAGCTATTGGGTACCCAGGCATCTGGCCCAAGACTGGAGACCGAGGTATAGCCGACTGGCGCCGGGATGATGGTACGGAAGCCCTGATTCTGGAAATTACGCATGGCGCGCGGCATGTGCCATGCACTGGTTACCAGCACGATCTTGTTGATATCGTCCTTCTTGAGCATTTCGCGAGTGTACAGCGCATTCTGCTGCGTGTTCTCGCTACGATTTTCCAGCCAGCGAGCAGGGTAATCGAACTCATCGATCAGGGAGCGCTGCATCAGATCTGCCAGCGTGCCACTGTCAGAGTTGGAGACCTTGCCACCTGTGAGCAGGATCGGCAGCTCTGCATTGCGCGCCACGCGCACGCCTTCATCCAGCCGACTGAGCGTCTCGCCATTGATGCGGTCACTCCCCTGCAGCTCCGGCGCGTTGTAATAACGACCACTGGACAGTACCACCACGGCTTGCGCCTGGATCCATTCGGCTGGCTCGCTGGGTTTGATGCGTTCCAGCCCTGCCATCAAGCGGGTAGACACGACCGGTGATGCCAGCAGCCACAGGCTGATGATGGCCAGCGCCATGAATACACGTGCTGTGCTTGGCCAGCGCTTGAGGATCAGCATGGCCAGAATCAGCAGCAACAAAGGCCCGCCGGGCGGCAGTATCAGATCCTTGATGATGCCGAGTAACTCGGTGAAGCCCATGACATTCTCGCTTGATCAGATGCAATGCCGGGCGTCTGCCCGGCAGATGATTATGATGAACGACGTACCTGACGGCGGGCACCGATACCTTCGGTAATACCTATGATCAGCCCCGGTGTCAGCAGCAGGGCGATCAATATCCATACCGGCAACATGCCAAGGCGCATCCAGGGTGTCATACCCAGCTGTAGTCGAACATCGCCCGTGACGGTAGCTTCCTCGAATTGTGGCGCCTGCTCAAGAATTTCACCTTGCGGCGAAATGATGGCAGTCACGCCGTTGCTGGTCGCACGTAGCAGATAGCGGCCATTTTCCAGTGCTCGCATCTGGGCCATCTGCAGATGCTGCAGCGGACCGATCGAGTGCCCAAACCAGGTGTCGTTGGAGACGGTCAACAAAATGGTAGAACTGAGCGCACGCTGGCGTACCAGTTCCGGATAGACGATCTCATAGCAGATCGCCACACCAATGCGTAGGCCACTGACGTTGAGCGGTGGCTGTTTGCTGCCCCCTGCAGCCATGCTTGACATGGGCAGGTCGAGGAAGCTGATCACACCACGGAGCACGCTTTGCAGTGGCACGTATTCCCCGAAAGGTACCAGGTGTTCCTTGCGATACTGGGTATCGGGCGAATCGATGGGAATCACGCTGTTGTAGAAGCGGCCATCGGTATCACGTTCCACGATCCCGGTAATAAGACCTGTTTTGGGTGGCAGAGTTGCCTGAATGCGTTCAAGAAAAGGCTCGGCTTGATCACGAAGCATCGGTAACGCCGTTTCTGGCCAGACGATAAGGTCGGCGTCATCTTGGACGGCACGTGTCATGGCGGCGTAAGTATTGGCGGCGCGACGCTGACCCTCGGCACTCCACTTGATCAACTGAGGGAGATTGCCCTGGAGTAGAGCGACGCGCGCAGGTTGGCCGCCGGGTTGGGTCCAGCTGGCGGGGAGTAACAGGCCAGCACTCCACAGTACGATCAACGGTACGATCGCCCACCAGCGCCGACGCAGGGCCATATTCCACAGTAGCGCCCCGGACAGCGCGATGATCAACGAGATGCCGTAAACGCCGAGCACCGGCACCCAGTTGGCCAATGGCGAGCCCACTGCACTGTTGCCGAGCAGCAGCCAGGGGAAGCCGGTGAAGGCCCAGGTGCGAAACAGTTCACTGATCACGAACACGGCAGCAAACGACAGCACGTCGAGCTTGCGTGAGCAGAAGCGTTGCCACAAGCCCATCCACAACATCGGGAACAGCGCCATGGTCGCGACGAACAGCATCGTCAGCAGCACGGCCAGTGGCATGCCGGTGTAGCCGTAATCGTGGATCGAGACATACACCCAGCTGGCGCCGCTGCCGAACAGGCCGACACCGAACCACCAGGCACGCAGGAAGCCACCGCCTTCCATGCGCAGCGCACCGTAGAGCAAGCCGGCGCCGAGAGGCCCCAGCCACCAATGTTCGAAGGGGGCAAAGCTCAGCGTGACAAGACCGCCAGCAATGATTGCCAGTACGTGACCCAGTATTGATATGCCGGTGAAGGCGGCTGGGCGGGGGGAATCGGACATACCGCTCTCCTTGTAAAATGCCAGACACACCGAAAGATGTGTCTGGCATTGTCCGTCATCATCACGGGCGACATCGGTAGCCCGTCTGATATGCGTCATGGCGTACTGCTGCGTCTTGTGAAGACGTCATTCAGTGACTCACACTTTCATTCACCGCTGATATGCGCGCGGTGCTCTTCCGAGGGCGGTGCATCACCGGTGGCATCTTCCAGTCGGCACACCTGTATCTGGCGTATGCGTCGATTATCGGCATTGAGCACCGTAAAGCGCCAGCCGGTGAAGTCAGTCGATTCCTGCCGGCGTGGCATGTGACCGAAACGCTGGATCATCAGTCCACCGATGGTATCGAACTCTTCATCCGGGAAGTCGGTAGCGAAGTGCTCATTGAAGTCGTCGATGGTGGTCAAGGCGCTGACGGCATATTGGCCATCGCCCAGCTCACGGATATCTTCATCTTCATCGGTATCGTGCTCATCCTCGATGTCACCGACGATCTGCTCGAGAATGTCCTCGATGGTGATCAGGCCGGCGGTACCGCCGTACTCATCAATGACCACTGCCATGTGATTACGGGTTTCGCGGAATTCCTTGAGCAGGCTGTTGAGGCGTTTGGACTCGGGAATGAACATGGCTGGACGAATGGCTTCACGTAGATCGAAGCGCTTGCGCTCGCTGTCATTTTGCAAGATCAGCGGCAGCAGATCCTTGGCCAGCAGAATGCCGAGTACCTCGTCGAGATTCTCGTCGATGACAGGATAGCGTGAGTGCGCTGATTCGAGAATCAGCGGCAGGTACTCTTCCGGGCGCTGATCGACCTGAATGGCCTGCATCTGGGAACGGGGGATCATCACCTCACGAACTTGCTGGTCACTTATTTCCAGCGCGCCCTCGATGATGGCAATCGCGTCCTGGTCAAGATTGAGGCGTGGGCCTACCTCTGACAGGAACTGGAGCAGCTCGCTACGGGAGCTGGGTTCGTCGGTGTCGCTTGAGAAGGCGCCGAACAGCTTATCGAGCCATGATTTCGATTGGCTTCCCGATCGGTCTTCGCTCATGCGTTATTTTCTCTTTTCCTCGGTGGCGATACCCCATCGTCGTGGGGGCATCGGGGCTGCCGAGTACGAAAGGGAACTTCCCTGACGTACTCGGCGGCGGTCGATGCGGATGCTTGCAGGCATCCGCATCAGTGATTCTCTTCCCGGTACGGATCGGCAAATCCCAACCCGGCGAGCACATGACGCTCGAGTGCTTCCATCCGCTCGGCTTCATCGTCCTCGATATGGTCATAGCTGAGCAAGTGCAAGGTGCCATGTACCAGCATATGAGCGAAATGCGCCTCCAGCGACTTGCCTTGTTCGCGAGCTTCGCGGGCCACGACATGGACACTGATGATCAGATCACCCAAAAAGCGCTGCTCATTCTCTTCCGCCGGCTCAAATGACGTATCAGTATCGTCGAGGTCACCTGACGTCAAGCTGACATCCTCGGGAGATTCCTCCTCCAAGTTGTCAGTCTCACCGATATCCTGCACTAGTGCATCGCTGTCGTCGTCATCTTCTTCAGCAAAACGAGCGGCCAATTCCGGCGGTAGAGTGAAGTCGTCGAGATCCAACGGCTCATGCGGGAAGGAGAGCACATTGGTGGAGTAGTCCTTGCCACGATAATCGCGATTGAGGCCTTGGCTCTCTTCCTCTTCCACCAGTCGCACGGTCAGCTCGCACAGCGTGCTACCGGAATCAAGCGCACCATCCTGTGCTGCGCCGACGAGTGCTGCGGCGACCCATGCTTCCAGCTGATGGCTTGCTGGCAAGGGTTGGCCATCGAACTCATGCTCGCCAACGGCCAGTTGCAGGTCAACGATGACGGCAGGAGCCTGACTCATTGCTGGCCACCGACAGCGGGCACGTTCCCCTGGGCATTCAGCACAGCCATGCGGTTTTCTCGCTCGATCTGACGCTGTTCGCGGCGCTCGCCTTCCTGCTTTTCTTCCTCGGCCTCGAAGCTGTCGTATGCCTCGACAATACGCTGTACCAGCGGGTGGCGAACGACATCCTTGGAGAGGAAGTGCGTGATGCTGATGCCTGAAGTTTCCTTGAGCACTTCCATCACATGCGCCAAGCCTGACAGGGTGCCACGTGGTAGATCGACCTGAGACACGTCACCGGTAATCACGGCAGTGGAGCCGAAACCGATACGTGTCAGGAACATCTTCATCTGTTCGCGAGTCGTGTTCTGCGCTTCATCGAGAATGATGTAGGCATTATTGAGCGTACGGCCGCGCATATAGGCCAGCGGGGCAATCTCGATGACCTGGCGTTCAATCATCTTGTTGACTTGCTCAAAGCCCAGCATTTCATAGAGGGCGTCGTAGAGCGGGCGCAGGTAAGGGTCGATCTTCTGTGCCAGGTCACCTGGCAGGAAGCCTAGCTTCTCGCCAGCCTCGACCGCAGGGCGCACCAGCAGAATGCGACGGACTTCCTGATTGTTGAGTGCTTCAACGGCAGCCGCCACGGCGAGATAGGTTTTCCCCGTTCCTGCTGGACCAATACCGAAGTTGATGTCGTGGTTACGCATCTCGGTGACATAACCCTGCTGATTGAAACCGCGCGGGCGAACCAGCACCTTGGGCGTACGAACGACCACATCGCCGTAGCTGACAGCGCTATCTTCAGCGGCTTCTACCAGTGCTTGGACACCGGACTCCTGCAAGAAGAGATGAACAGTTTCGGCTTCAACCTCACCGGCACCTGTCTCACGGTACAGATGCTCCAGCACATTGGCAGCAGCCTTGACGGCACTTGAAGGGCCGGCGATCTGGAAGTCGTTGCCGCGATTGCGCAGGGTGACGCCGAGTCGAGATTCAATCAGCTTGAGGTGCTCGTCGCGCTGACCGGTCAGGCTGGCAAGACGCTGCGGGTCTGCCGGCTCAAGCGTCATGTTGAGAATGCGATTGGCTTGCTGGGGCTGGTGGCTCAAGGCGTCGAATGTCCTGATGCAGATGAATGCGAGAGTCGGTGTGGGCATACCTTTCGCCATCGGCGAATGGGCATGCAGCACGTGGATGTAAAGAGCTTAATGCGCGCTGACCGTACAGGGCAATTGTCCGGTACGGTCATCATGACTATCTACTTGATAATGAGGGACTTGAGCATTGTCGGCTAGTGCGACCTTTGCTCAATAGCGATAAGGAGAGCTGAGCTCGCCGCGCAGCGAGTTGGGATAGGCCTCGGTGATCTCGACATCCACCAGGTAGCCGATCAGCTCGGTCGGGTTGGCGGCGCGGAAGTTGACCACGCGATTGTTTTCGGTGCGCCCGGATAGCATGCCCGGATCGCGCGGCGAGAAGCCCGACACCAGAATGCGCTGAGTGGTACCCACCATCTTGCGGCCGATCTGCATCGATTGCTGATTGATGCGCTCCTGCAGAATCAGCAGGCGCTCCTTCTTGACGTCGTCAGGCGTGTCATCGTCGAGATTCGCCGCCGGTGTACCCGGGCGTGATGAGTAGATGAAGCTGAACGAGTGATCGAAGCCAATCTGGCCAATCAGGTCCATGGTGTCCGCAAAGTCCTGATCCGTCTCACCGGGGAAACCGATGATGAAATCAGATGAGAAGCTCATGTCCGGACGCAAGGCCCGAATGCGTTCGAGCTTGTCAATGTACATGTCACGCTCATGGCCACGCTTCATCGCCGCCAGAATCCGGTTGGAGCCTGACTGCACCGGCAGGTGCAGGTGGCTGACCAGTTCCGGGATTTCGCCAAAGGCCTCGATCAACGAGTCCTTGAACTCCACCGGATGCGAGGTAGTGAAACGGATGCGATCAATGCCCTCGACCTGCGCTACACAACTGATCAACTCGGCGAGATCGATTTCCTCGCCCAGCAGATTGAGTCCCGCATAGGCATTGACGTTCTGGCCGAGCAGATTGATCTCACGCACGCCTTGATCGGCGAGGTGAATGACTTCGTCCATCACCTTCTCGAACGGGCGCGACACTTCTTCGCCACGGGTATACGGCACCACGCAGAAGGTGCAGTACTTGGAGCAGCCTTCCATCACTGAGACAAAG
This sequence comes from Cobetia sp. L2A1, assembly GCF_009796845.1. NCBI lineage: Bacteria > Pseudomonadati > Pseudomonadota > Gammaproteobacteria > Oceanospirillales > Halomonadaceae > Cobetia > Cobetia sp. L2A1. The sequence goes on from NZ_CP047025.1 coordinate 707,103, forward strand.
GCGCTGGCACCGTCACTGGTTGGGGCGGGGAGATTGTCGAACTTCTCGATCTCGGGGAAGGTCACGTCCACCACGGAAATCTGCTTGAGGCTCTCGCGGCGTGTGTCGAGCATCTTCGGTACGCGGTGCAGTGTCTGCGGGCCAAAAATCATGTCGACGTGCGGCGCGCGCTTACGCAGGTTGTCGCCTTCCTGGCTGGCCACGCAGCCGCCAACACCGATCACTAGCGCCGGATTCTTCTCCTTGAGCTTCTTCCAGCGCCCTAGCTGATGAAAGACCTTCTCCTGCGCCTTCTCGCGAATGGAGCAGGTATTGAGAAGGATGACGTCCGCTTCGGATTCGTCAGTGGTGACTTCCATCTGATGAGATTCGCCGAGCAGATCCGCCATGCGTGCGGAGTCATACTCGTTCATCTGGCAGCCGTGGGTCTTGATGAAGAGTTTCTTCGCCATTGCCTTGTGTGAACGCTCTGAGCTGCGCGCCGAACCTTCATACACTTGCGGCCTGCGACACATCGAGGTGACAGGAGGCGCGCAAGCAGTCAGGAGAAGGGGCACGACTTGTAATGAATGAGTCCCGAGACGTTGACGCTGATCGGGAGTCTGGGGCGCGGCATGTCGCCGAGGCCTGAAACAGGACGGCACAGTATAAGAGGCTGCTGGCCATGCGGCCAGTCTTGTCGACATGGCGCTTCAAAAGGTGAGCCATGGTGAGCGCTCCTGCCTGCCAATGGCTGTGGTATCCTCACGAGCAGCCTGGCTGAGGCTGCGTGTTTCTTCCTTGTTTTGTCCACGTCATAAGTCGGCAATGGCGAGAACATGGAACTGTCAATGGCTTGATTTGTTAAGGTTTTCATGCCGGCAGCATGTAGGTCTTTGCTGGTTAAAAAATGAACAATGTGTTGGCGGGGCAGGCATTTCGCCGTGCGTGGACCCTCTCTTCCAACGTTGTCCCAAGACTTATCCACAGAAAGTGTGGATGTCTGAAGACACTTAAATTTTTAGTACGTCCAAGCGCTATAGTGATGCCAGGCAGGAAGCCTTGCATTACGCAACCTGGCAGACAACGCATGGGCAGGCAAGACGCGCTTTGGCGCGTCGCTTCGCGGTTGATTGTGTTCAACAAGTGCGCCCTGTGGACTCATCATTACCACCTTGCATGAACATGACAGCCATCGCCCTCAGACAGCCATGAAGAACGTGACATGACGCGATTACTCTCTTTCAGTAGCTTCTTATCTCTTGATGACTTTTCATCTCGCTCACTCCGCGAAATAACGCTGCGTTCACTGCGCCGCGCCCTGATGGGACTTGGCATTACCGGCAGCCTGATGCTGGGCCTGTCTGCACCGGTCGCCAGTGCCGCCGAAGACCATTGGGTCTCTGATGCCTTGACCACCTTCGTGCGCAGTGGACCCACCGATGGTTATCGTATCGTGGGCACGGTTGAAGCCGGTCAGCCTGTTGAATTGCTCGAGGTGCAAAACGACTACAGCAAGATCCGCACTGACGGTGGTGACGTCGTGTGGTTGCCGTCTTCTGAGCTTCAGCAGACGCAAAGCGTCAATGCTCGAGTGCCGGCGTTGAGTGCCAAGGTCAAGCAGTTGACCACCAAGCTCGATGGCATCAATGAAGAATGGGAAGCTCGTGTGTCCGATATGAAGGCTGGTCTCGAGACCCGTCAGGCCCGTATCGAGGAGCTTGAGCAGGCGAGCAATAGCCAATCATCAGAGCTTGAACAGGCGCGTAGCAAGATGCGTGAGATGGATACCAAGCTTGATACGAAGAAGCAGGACCTGTTGATGCGTTACTTCATGTATGGCGGTGGCGTTGCGGGTATCGGGCTATTGGTTGGCTTGATCGTGCCGCACCTGCCGCGTCGCAAGAAGAAGCGTCACGGCTTCCTGTAGGCCTTGACTCTCGAGCCGGATAGCGCAGGACGACAGCAGGACAACAGCAGGACAACAGGAGTGACGATGTCAGCAACTGCCTCTGATAGGCCCGCCAGTGACCCTTGGTTGTCCCGCTGGCAGGAAGGCCGGATCGGCTTTCATCTGCCTGCGACACATTCAGCGTTGGAGCGTTGGTGGCCGTCTCTGGGTGTAGCCCCAGGAGCCAAGGTGCTGGTGCCTCTGTGCGGCAAGAGTCTGGACATGCGTTGGTTGGCAGCTCAAGGCTATCCCGTGTTGGGTATCGAGCTGGCACGTCAGGCCTGTGAGCAGTTTGTGGCGGAAGGAGCAGGCGATGTCTCACGCTATCGTCTCGAGTATTTCGATTGCTTCCGTCAGGGGCCGGTGGAGTTATGGTGTGGTGATTTCTTCCACTTCCATATCGATCATGTGGATCATCTCGATGCCTTCTATGATCGCGCGGCCTTGATCGCGCTGCCGCCGGCCACCCGTCAGCGTTATGCCTTTCATCTGGCGCAGCTGTTGCCACCGGGGGCACGTGGGCTGTTGATCAGTCTTGAGCGTGAAGAAGACACGCAGCAAGGGCCGCCGTTCCACGTGACCGAAGACGAGATTCGTCAACTGATGAGTCCCAACTTCACGCTTGAGGTATTGGAACGTCGAGCGGCAGATGACCGTGGGCTACGTGAAACTGTATGGGGACTGGTACGCAAGGGGCCTCTGTTGTAAATCTGACGCTGCTCTGAATCGTGTAACGTAAAACGCCACCGGCGGCCAATGGCCGCCGGTGGCGTTTTTGCATCTGAGGTTATTGAGGTAGTGCTGAGGTAGTGCTGAGGAATCACTGATCCAGCTGGCGGATCAGTGCGGTGTCCTGGAAGGCGCGAGTCAGCGCATCGCCGATTACCTTGGAGACCAGCTCAGTGTTCTTCTCCTGGCTCGGCTTGAGGGCATACCCCTGGTCACGCGTGGCCGTGTAGCTGCCGGTGTAGCGCTGTTTGCCAGAGACCGCGACTGCCTGAATGACACCGTTGAGAGCTGCGGTATCGGTGATCAAGCCGCCACGCTTCACGCCATAGGCCAGCTCGGTCAGCGAGATGGTCAGCTGGGTCGCGCCCGGAGTGGCCTGCTCGGTGGACACCGGCACGAAGCCCATGCGACGCAGCGCGCTGACGGTCTGGGCTTCAAGCTTCGGCGTCAGGTCGCCGGTTGGCACGACGAGATAGCTTGAGGCATTGGTCGCGCCATCGCGTGATCCGATCCGCTCGGAGGGCCGCTTGTCGACGACATCGACGATGACCTGCTGGCCGTGTCCGACGACGCCCATCTCGCCCACCTGAGGGTTGACGTAAAGGCGTTGCGGGCTGGTGCCGCAGGCGCTGAGCAGTGTGGCGGCAGCCACCACGGCAAGGGTCATGCAGGTTGTACGCAAGTTACGCATCATTGTCAGAGCTCCAGGGCCCAGGGCCCACTGTTATCAAGGGGGGATGCCACGAATGGCGCGAGTATAGGGTCAGACAGGGCCTCGAGCGAAGTGGAAATTCGGGCTCGTACCTGTCACTCGACTCGACGCGTCAATGCCAGCAGTCCCAGCAATGGTCCGGGCAGGATGGCCAACAGCATCAGACTGCCATGACTGGCCACCAGCGGAGTGAGTAGGGCGATGGACACCAGCGACAGACTGAAGCCGAAGGCATTCATCAGGGCGAGGGCACTGGCCTGAAGCTCGACTGGCGTGCCGCCTGCGGCCAGTGCCGAGAACTGCGGTGAATCGATGACGGCCAGCAGACTCCAGAGTGATAGCAGAAGGAAAAGCACTCCGTATCCCGCTTCCTGCTGCATGGCGAAGACGAAGAGCATCGTGAGTGCGACGGAACCTGCCAGTCCCAGACGTGCGACCCATAGACTGCCACGGCTGCGCGACAACCAGCCGCCGACTACACAGCCTGGCGCACCTACCGCGATCACCACGAAGCTATGCAGCGCTAGCTGGGCAGGCGAGAGTGTCATGCCATTCAGACTGGCCATTTGCGAGAGTAACAAGGGGACCAGTGCCCATAATGTGTAAAGCTCCCACATGTGGCCAAAGTAGCCCAGCGCGCCACGCACGAAGCCCGGATGCTGCCAGGCCGCCAAGCCTCGTGTCGCCCGAGCAAAGAGGGTAGTACTGGCAGGTGCTGCGTTGGTCGATGTTACCTGTGGCTGAGGAGTCTGTGGTTGGCGTGTCTGTATCTGATGAGCCGACGGTGTTGTCAACAGCGCGACCAGTCCAGCACCAGCCACGGCCAATACAGAGGCGATGCCGATGGCGGCGCCCCAAGCTAGCGACAGGCTGCCACCTTGTTGCAGCGCTGCCAGGGCATGCGGCAATCCGGTGCCCAATACCAGCATGCCCACCAACCAGGCCAGCGCCGCGCCAGCGCGATCCGGCGCCGTCTGTACCATCAGCTTCAAGCCGACCGGATAGATGCCTGCCAGTGCCAGTCCGGTCAATACGCGCAGCGCCGAGGCACTCAAGAGCTCGGGGGCGATCAGCAGTGCCAGATTGGTCACGGCGCCCAACAGGCAGGAAGCGATGAAGAGATGGCGTGCCGCGAAGCGATCCGCCAGTCCGGCCAGTCCCAGCACAAGCGTGCCAACGATAAAGCCACCCTGTACCGAAGACGTCAGCTGGCCAAGGGCAGCTGCGCTGTCGCCATTGAACTGCCAGCTCTCCAGCATCGGAGTCAGCACGGCATTGGGAGTGAACCAGAGACTGGTCCCGAAGAGCTGGGCCAATGCGATGAGCGCCACGGGATAACGGTTGGCAAGCTGTCGCCAGCGAGACATCGGAGACACGACGGAAGAAGGCGAGGAAGACAAGTGAGTACCTTTCAAGGGCAGTGAAACCAGCAGGGTGGCGGGCAAGGCAGGACGGGCCTTGCCGAGACGAAAACGGGCGACACCGCAGTGTCGCCCGTTACGTACAGTCTGACCAGTCGCTGAAGGTCGCGTCTGGTCACGGCAGTGGTTGCCTCTACCGCTTATCCCTCATGTGGTACTCAAAGCCCCATGGCTGATGACGTGGAACGACGCGGGTCGGCACCGCCATAGAAGGTGCCATCGTCGATCATCACCGACTGGATGGCGCCCATGGCGTCCTGGGTCACCACCTTGTGGCCCATCGCTTCCAACAGACGAATGGTGTCCGGGCTGATGCCGGCTTCCACCCGGATTTCATCCGGGAACCACTGATGGTGGATGCGCGGCGCGCTGACGGCTGACTGGATGTTCATGCCGTGGTCGATCACGTTCATGATCACCTGCAGCGTGGTAGTGATGATGCGTGAGCCGCCCGGGCTACCGGTGACGAGGAAGTTCTTGTCGTCCTTCTTGACGATGGTCGGGCTCATCGAGGATAGCATGCGCTTGCCCGGCTCGATCTTGTTGGCCACGCCGCCGATCAAGCCGTAGGCATTTGGTACGCCCGGCTTGGCGGAGAAATCATCCATCTCGTTGTTGAGCAAAAAGCCCGCCCCATCGACCACGATGCCGGAGCCGTAGCTGAAGTTGATGGTGTAGGTGTTTGAGACCGCCAGGCCATTGCCATCGGCAATCGAGAAGTGGGTCGTCTGATTGGACTCATAAGGCTGCGGTTTACCGGGCTTGACCTCACTGGAGGGGGTGGCCTTATTGAGATCGAACTGGGCGCGCAGCTCCTTGGCGTAGTCCTTGGAGATGATGCCGGCCAACGGCACGTCGACGAAGTCGGTATCTCCCAGATACTCGGAGCGGTCTGCATAGGCGCGACGCATGGCTTCGGCCATCACATGGATGGTGGCGGCGGAATTGAAGCCCATCGCCTTGATGTCATCGCCTTCGAGCATGTTGAGTATCTGGACGATGTGTGCGCCACCGGAAGAGGGCGGGCTCATCGAGAAGATGTCATAGCCGCGGTAGGTGCCGTGGACCGGCTCGCGGATTTCCGGCTGATACGCCTTGAGATCATCCATCGTCATGATGCCATCGTGACGGTCCATCTCGGCGACGATCAGCTTGGCGGTCTCACCTTCGTAGAACTCACGCGGACCCTCGGCGGCAATCCGCTTCAGCGTGGCGGCCAGTTCCGGCTGCTTGAACAGCTCGCCTGCCTGATAGTTGCTGCCATCCGGCTTGTAGAAGACCTTGGCAGTACTGTCCCACTTGGCGAGACGCTCCTTGGCATCGGTGAGGCCTTCGGCGAAGCGTGCCGGAATCACGAAGCCGTCCTCGGCCAGCCTGATAGCCGGTGCCATTGCCTGTTCAAGCGTCAGTGTGCCGTATTCCTCGAGTGCCTTGGCAAGCCCTGCCACGGTGCCGGGTACCCCAGCAGCACGATGTGTGAAGCGTGACCACTCGGAGACGGCTTCACCGTTCTCATCCTGGAACATCGCCTCGCTGGCCGCCGCCGGTGCCTTTTCGCGATAGTCGATGGCGACCACCTTGCCGGTCTTCTCGTCCGAGACCAGCATGAAGCCACCGCCGCCGATATTGCCGGAACGCGGTTGCGTCACGGCGAGGGCAAAGCCTGCCACGACGGCGGCATCCACTGCATTACCGCCTTCTGCCAGCACATCGCGCGCGACCTGTGAGGCCAGATAGTGGCTGGTCGCGACCATGCCATGCTTGCCTTCCACCGGATGGAATCGTTCGCCCTCCAGAATCGCGGACGTGTCTGCGAAGGCGGCAGGAATGGCGGTCGGCAATAGACCGGCAAGCGGCAACAGGACGGTCGCCGCCAGTGTCTTCAGGCGCTTGCGGCCTGCGAGAGAGATATCAAGCATGAGTAGGGTACGTTCCATTTATCGTTATTGGAGTCGCTGCAAGGCAATCGTGAGGCTTCGACCCTGCGTATGATCGAATCGCGCCGGCGTCCATCCCGCGGCGGATAGCTTAACTATCAGATGCTAATACATTAATTTCAATACTGAACTGCCTGATTGACGCCAAGTCCTCACTTTTTACCGGCTTCAATGTCTTCACAGCCTGCCTGTTTTTTGTGAGAGGGTGGCGTAAAATGTCCTTTCCACTTTCTGCTGGCGCCTGATGACATGTCTGATCTACTGCCGAATGACTTCAAGATTGCTCCGTCTATCCTGTCGGCTGATTTTGCCCGCCTGGGACAGGAAGTCGATGATGTGCTCGCCTCTGGTGCTGACATCGTCCACTTCGACGTGATGGACAATCACTATGTGCCCAATCTCACCATCGGGCCAATGGTGTGCAAGGCATTGCGTGATTACGGCATCACGGCCGACATTGACGCGCACCTGATGGTGACGCCGGTGGATCGCATGATCGGTGATTTCGCGGAAGCGGGCGCCAGCTACATCACCTTCCACCCGGAAGCCTCCGGTCACGTTGATCGTTCCTTGCAATTGATTCGCGACGCAGGCTGCAAGTCGGGCCTGGTCTTCAATCCGGCCACACCGCTGTCCTATCTCGATTACGTGATGGACAAGGTCGACATGATTCTGTTGATGAGCGTCAATCCGGGCTTTGGTGGCCAGTCATTCATTCCGGGCACGCTCGACAAGCTGCGTGAAGCGCGTCGTCGTATCGATGCCTCTGGCTACAATATCCGTCTCGAGATCGATGGCGGCGTGAAGGTGGATAATATCGCCGAGATCGCCCGTGCGGGCGCCGATACCTTCGTCGCAGGTTCCGCTATCTTCAATGCGCGTAGCGACAACGATGCCAATCGTTATGACAGTGTGCTGGCCAGGTTGCGTGCTGAGCTGGCCAGTGTGCGTGGCTGATAAAAGTGTGAGCGAGCAGGCCACGAACAAGGAAGTCGTTGGCAGTCAGTGGTCGCTTTATATGCTGCAGACGGCGCAAGGACGCTTGTATACCGGCATCAGTACTGACGTCACTCGGCGGCTGGGTGAGCATGAATCCGGCAAGCGGGGAGCACGTGCACTACGAGGTAAAGGGCCACTGACACTGTGTTATCAACAGGCGGTAGGTGATCGCTCGCGAGCACTCAAGCTTGAGTATCGCGTCAAGCAACTCAGCGTCACCGCCAAGCGGCAGTTGATAGCGGGTGAATTGAGGCTGGATAGCTTGCTTGAGTGAGCGGGGCGAGGGCTGTAAAAAGCAGTCAGTGTCTGTACTTGAGCCTGTACCTGAAATGAAAACGCCCTCAGCGAGTTTCGCTGGGGGCGTTTTGCGTTCTGACCACTGATGAGTCAGACGTTTGACGTGTGGCGAGTGATCAATGCAGCTTCATCTTCGGACGCAAGTAGCGGTTGAGTCCATCGACCACGACCGTCATGACTGTCTTGACCACACCATGAATCGCCATCTGGTGCATGCGATATAGCGAGGCATAGAAGAACTTGGCCAGGCGACCCTCGATGAACAGTGAGCGAGCGGAGGCGCCACGCATCAGCGAGCCGACCGCGTCGAAGTGTGCAAGCGAGATCAATGAACCGTAGTCCTTGAAGAAGAATTCCTTCAACGGCTTGCCGTCCAGTGCAGCCCGCAGGTTCTTGACCATCAGTGTTGCTTGCTGGTGTGCGGCCTGAGCACGTGGCGGAACACGCTTGTCGTCCGGCTGAGGGCAGCTGGCGCAATCACCAAGTGCGAAGATGAACTCGTCATCAATGCTCTGCATGGTCTGATGTACCTTGACCTGATGATTGCGTTCGGTGGAAAGACCCAGCTCCGAGAGGAACGACGGCGCACGAATACCGGCAGCCCACACGCTGAGATCAGCCTCGATCAGCGTGCCATCGGCAGTAGTGATACCGCGTGAGTCGGCGCAGATCACGCGGGTATCGATGTGAATATCGACGCCCAGCTTGCACAGCTCCTTGGCAACCGGCTTGCCGATACGTTCCGGTAGCGCCGGCAGGATGCGCGGAGCAGCTTCTATCAGGTGCACTTTTACCTGACGGTCTTCCAGGGAAGAGAAGCCATAGCTGTGCAGCATCTTGGAGGCATCGAAGAGCTCGGCTGACAGCTCCACACCCGTGGCGCCCGCGCCAATGATGGCGACGTTGAGCTGCTGGCGCTCACACTTGTCGCCATTGGCGCTGAACCGCAGGAAGGTATCGAGCATGTCGCGGCGGAACTTCTCCGCCTGCTGCGGGCTGTCGAGGAAGTGACAGTGTTCGGCCACGCCTTCGGTGCCGAAGTCGTTGGAGACGCTGCCCAGCGAGAGCACGAGATAGTCATAGCTGAGCTGACGGGCGGGTAGCAGCACGGTGCCTTTTGCATCATGAATGGCAGCCAGTGTCAGCTGCTTCTCTTCCCGCTCGAGGCTTTCCAGAGTGCCACGCTGGAATTTGTAACCGTGGGTCTTGGAGTGTCCCTGATAAGACACCTCATCAAGACCGGAATCCAGCACGCCGGTCGCCACTTCGTGCAGCAGTGGCTTCCATATGTGCGTGGAATTGCGATCAATGAGGATGATTTCGGCTTTCTTCTTGCGGCCCAGCTTGTGGCCAAGCTTGGTGACAAGTTCTAGCCCGCCAGCGCCACCGCCGACAACAACGATGCGAGGAATAGCCATGAATAGCTCCTGAAAATGACAAGATCGAAAAGGACAGACAAATCTGGCTGTCGCCGGAGCGTCGGGCTGCGCGGTTTCTCGATGTCACTGGCGCCACACCCGGAGGACGGTCGACTGAATGGCGCTATGGTAACGCTCTGGGTGGCATGCTAATAGTGGCTACACTCAGTAATGTAGTTTTTATACGAAATTTTCCAACGAAAGTTGAGAAACACCGAGTTGCACGGATAGGCTCACTCACGTCTCGTGCTCTCATGGCGATGACATCACAGGAATTTTCATGTCCGATACCACCGAAGATAGCCCCATGGCGGCTTCTCAGAACGCCCATGGACTCAGCCATCCTGCACTGAAGGGGATTGCGCTGATTGCTTTTGATCTCGACGGTACCTTGATCGACTCCGTGCCGGACCTTGCTCATGCCATCGATCTGATGCTTGAAGATGAAGGATTGTCGGCATTGGGTGAGGCACGCGTGCGTGACTTCGTCGGCAATGGCTCGCGCGTGCTGGTCGAGCGAGCGCTGGAGGCGCATGGACGGAAAATCGATGATATCGACATGGTCGAACGCACACATCATGCCTTCCTGGCCCATTACGCAGCAGACCCCAGCAGTCGAACACGGCTGTATCCCGGCGTGCGTGAATGCCTGGATGGCTTGTGCCGCGCGGGTGTGTCACTGGTGCTGATCACAAACAAGCCAGAAGCCTTCATTGAGCCTTTGCTAGCGCACTTCTCGCTGGCGGAGCATTTTGTGCTGGCACTGGGTGGTGACTCCCTGTCGACATGCAAGCCAGACCCTGCACCGCTTTTGTTCGCTGCTGAGCGTTTGGGCGTATCACCGAATCAGGCATTGATGGTAGGTGATTCTCGTCACGATATCGCAGCCGGCAAGGCAGCGGGCTTCCGCACGTTGGCCGTTCCTTATGGCTATAACCATGGTGATCCGATCTCTGCCAGCCAGCCGGATTATCTGGTTGAATCACTCGACGCGTTGGTGGCTGTCCACTGATAGGTCACGCGGTACGCTATTGCCTCGTCAGAGCGCTGCTGCCACTCGTCGGCAATGATAGACTTGCCTGAAAATACACGTCGGCCGCGTGCTGACAAAGCATCCCCCGTGCAAGGAACAGCAGGTCATGATGACCCCACAACGCTTCACTGAACTGGCCGCTGCCGGCTATAACCGCATCCCCGTCACTCGTGACGTGCTGGCGGATCTCGACACGCCGCTGTCGACCTATCTCAAGCTCGCCGACATGCCGTGGACGTTCTTGCTGGAGTCCGTGCAAGGGGGGGAGAAGTGGGGACGCTATTCCATCATTGGCCTGCCGTGTCGTGAACGTATCGAAGTGCGTGGTCAGGTTGTCTCGCACCTGGTCAATGGCGAACAGACCGGCATGACTGAGGTAGAAGATCCGCTGGACTGGATCGAGACATTCCAGACCCGTTTTCGTGTGCCTGTCATCGAAGGAGCACCGCGCTTCAATGGCGGCCTGGTCGGTTATTTCGGCTATGACACGGTGCGCTATATCGAGCCGAAGCTGCGCGGTGTCGTGAAGCCTGATCCTCTGGGCGTGCCGGATATCCTGTTGATGGTGGCGGATGAGTTGGTCGTCTTCGACAATCTCTCCGGACGCCTCACCCTGCTGACCCACGCTGACCCCGCGACTGACGATGCCTACGTGAATGCCTGTGGGCGTCTTGAACGTCTCGAGATCCAGCTGCGTAGTGCAACGCTGAATACGGTAAGTCCAGGAACGGGCGGCGAGCCGGTCAAGGAGACGGACTTCACCTCCGGTTTCACCGAGGAAGGCTTCAAGGGTGCCGTCGAGAAGATCAAGGAATACGTGCTGGCCGGTGACGTCATGCAGTGCGTGCCGTCCCAACGGATGTCGATTCCCTATCGCGCAGCGCCATTGGATCTGTATCGCGCGCTGCGTAGCTTGAATCCGTCGCCGTACATGTTCTTCTTCAATCTTGATGACCACCATGTCATCGGCTCGTCGCCGGAGATCCTCTCGCGTCTTGAAGACGGTGAAGTCGCTGTCCGTCCGATTGCGGGAACACGTGTGCGTGGCGCCACGGAAGAGGAAGATCTCGCGCTGGAAAAGGATCTGCTGTCGGACCCGAAGGAAGTCGCCGAACATCTGATGCTGATCGATCTGGGGCGTAACGATGTTGGTCGCATCAGTCAGACCGGTACCGTCAAGGTGACAGACCAGATGGCGGTGGAGCGTTATTCCCACGTCATGCACATTGTCTCCAACGTCACCGGCAAGTTGAAGGAAGGCCTGGGGCCGATGGATGTGCTGCGAGCGACTTTCCCGGCGGGGACGCTTTCCGGCGCGCCGAAGATTCGCGCGATGGAAATCATCGATGAGCTGGAGCCGGTCAAGCGTGGCATCTACTCCGGTGCAGTCGGTTATCTGTCCTGGCACGGCAACATGGATACCGCGATCGCGATTCGTACCGCAGTGCTCAAGGACAAGGTACTGCACGTACAGGCGGGCGCCGGCATCGTGGCTGATTCCGTGCCGCAGTCCGAGTGGGATGAAACGCTCAACAAGGGCCGGGCATTGTTCCGCGCTGTCGCGATGGCCGAGCGTGGTCTGGATAATCTGGACTGAAGTCATTCCTCGTAAGCTGATCGCAGGAGTGGGCATGTGATTGCCCTTCCTGCGATTGACACCCCTGTCAGCGCGAAGCACTATTGAGAACATGACAATACGCACCCCGAACGAACTCAGCCTGCAGTGGTGGCGCTCCTGACAAGGGGGCGGCTTTCGCATGTCTGAAGTTTGAGGACGTACGACCACGAAGATGCCGCCGACCAGGGCGGCATTTTTGTTACTGGACGGCAGGCGCGAATCACAGGAGTGCAGGCAGTCAGGTGTTCATTTACCTTCTGACTTGTTCCCGACAATGGACACGAACCATGCAAGCATTTACTGCTCAGGATGCCAGCACCCCACGCGTGCTGATGATCGATAATTTCGATAGTTTCACCTACAACATCGTCCAGTATCTGAGTGAGCTGGGGGCTGAGGTGCTGACGGTGCGCAACGACGCGCTGACGCTTGACGATATCGAGACGCTCGCACCGACGCATCTTGTGCTGGGCCCCGGGCCGTGTACGCCCAATGAAGCCGGCATCACGATGGACGTCATTCGCCACTTTGCTGGCAAGCTACCGATCCTGGGTGTCTGCCTTGGCCATCAGGCCATCGGTCAGGTTTATGGTGGCAAGGTGGTGCGTGCGCCGAAGGTCATGCACGGCAAGACCTCTGCCGTGCGTCATAACAATAGTGGTGTCTTCGCTGCACTTTCTGAGCCGCTGGAAGTGACTCGCTATCATTCACTGGTTGTGGATCGTGACAGCTTGCCGGAAGTACTGGAAGTCACCAGCTGGACGGATGATGACGATGTGACACCGCAGCTGATCATGGGTCTGCGTCATCGCGAGCTTGATGTCGAAGGTGTCCAATTCCACCCTGAGTCAATTCTCACTTTGCAGGGTCATGAGCTTTTGGCTAACTATCTAAAGCGCGGCGTGGGTGTTAAGCACGCTTGATTCGTTGCTGTCATTGCAGAAGCTCGCTGGTCATTTTTATTGTCATGCGTCAGTGCTGACGGTTTGGCGTTGGCGGCATAGCGCTTATGGAGAGATTGAACATGCAGATGCGAGAGGCGATTGGCGCAGTGATGCGCCACCAACACCTGAGCTACGACGATACCCATGCGGTGATGATGGCCATCATGACGGGCGAGGCGACTCAGGCGCAGATAGGGGCGCTATTGATGGCATTGTCGATGAAGGGTGAGACGGTCGATGAGATAGCGGCTGCCGCGCAGGTGATGCGTGAGCTGATGACGCGCGTGACTGTGCGCGCCACCGATGCCGTGGATATCGTGGGTACCGGCGGTGATGGTGCCAATCTGTTCAATGTCTCCACCGCGGCGAGTTTCGTGGTGGCAGCAGCGGGCGGTCATGTCGCCAAGCATGGCAATCGCAGTGTCTCTTCCTCTTCTGGCAGTGCAGACCTGCTCGAAGCCGCTGGTATCAATCTCGCGTTGAATGCAGTGCAGGTGGGGCGTTGCATCGATGATATCGGTGTCGGCTTCATGTTCGCACCGAATCACCATGCTGCGATGCGTCACGTCATTGGTCCACGGCGTGAGCTGGGTGTGCGTACGGTGTTCAACATTCTTGGCCCGTTGACCAATCCTGCGGGGGCTACCCGTCAGGTGCTCGGCGTATATGACGCCGCACTGGTGCCGCTGATGGCTGAAGCGCTCAAGCGTCTCGGGGCCGAGCACGCGTTGGTGGTACACAGCGATGATGGGTTGGATGAGATTTCGCTGGCCGCACCGACACTGGTCAATGAGCTCAAGGATGGTGAGATCATCGAGTATCGCATCGCGCCGGAAGACTTCGGGATCGCGCGTCAGTCACTTGGTTCGCTGGCCGTGCACACCTCTGCTGAGAGCCTTACGCTGGTTCAGCAGGCGCTCAAGGGTGTGGAGGGGCCTGCCAGTGACATCGTGGCACTCAATGCGGGTGCGGCGCTGTATGTCGCCGGTATCGCCGACAGTTTGAAGGAAGGCGTCAATATTGCCGAGGACGTGCAGGCCAGCAAGCTGCCGTTTGAAAAGATGAAGGAGTTGGCCGATTTCACGCGCGTGTTCGCCCAGGTCAATAGTGAAGGAGCTTCCCACTGATGAGTACCGATACGCTGACAAGTGCTAACGACAAGGCACTGCCGACTATCCTGGCCAAGATTCTTGCGCGCAAGGAAGAAGAGATTGCCGAGCGTAGCGCTGCCGTGGGGGAGGCGGACCTTCATGACTTGATCGAAAAGCAGAGTGCGCCGCGCGGCTTCATTGAAGCACTGACGTCACGGATCGATCGTGGTGAGCCGGCGATCATCGCCGAGGTCAAGAAAGCCTCGCCATCCAAGGGTGTGATTCGCGAAGACTTCATGCCGGCTGAGATTGCCGTCGCCTATGAGCGGGCAGGCGCGGCTTGTCTGTCCGTGCTCACCGATGCCGATTTCTTTCAGGGTCACGAAGACTTCATGATCGAGGCGCGCGACGCCGTTTCGATTCCGGTGATCCGCAAGGACTTCATCATTCATCCGTATCAGGTGCTTGAGGCACGTGCCATTGGCGCCGATTGCATCCTGTTGATCGTTGCAGCATTGGACGATGCCACCTTGGGAGCGCTATACGCACAGGCGCGTGAGCTGGGAATGGATGTGCTGGTCGAAGTGCATGATGTGGATGAGCTAGCCCACGCACTGGCGCTGGGTATCGAATTGGTCGGCATCAACAACCGTGATTTGCGTACTTTCGAGACATCGCTGGATACCACGCTTGATCTGCTGGCGAACATGCCGGACGATGTGCGCGTCGTGACCGAGTCTGGTATTCATACCCGTGATGATGTCGCGAAGATGCGTGCTCGCGGGGTGCATGGGTTTCTGGTCGGCGAGGCTTGCATGCGCTTTGATGATCCGGGGATGGGGCTGAAGCAGTTGTTCTTCTGATATCATGCCATCATGATGAAGTGTAAATTGTTATCCTTATGATAACAAAAGCCCGTTACGGCATGTCGTAACGGGCTTTTTAATGCATTACTGTTAGTAATTGTGTTCAGAGGTGCAAGTTTTTGAGGTCAGATGCTGTTGCGCGCTGCCAGCAGCGCGTCGGCAATTTCTTCGACGCCTGCCCCGTGGCTATGACGGGTTAGCCAAGTGGGCTCCCAGCCGAGTGTGGCCCGATGCTTGAGAATATTGGCGACACCCGCCGTATGACGGAAGGTGGCAAACATCGGTGCATCATTCGGTGCATCGCCGACATACATCACCTCGTTCTCCAGCTGCATGCGATCAAGCCCGAAGGTCTCGGTCAGCACACGCACCGCCATGCGGGCCTTGTCGAATTCACCCTGCCAGGCATTGATGTGAATGGAGCTGGCACGTGCCTGGATGCCGGCAGCGGTGAACCCGGTAATGATGGCTTGTATCTCCTGCTGGGATAGCGGTGTCACGGCCTGGCAGTGGTCCACCGCGACGTCGGCAAAGCGGAAGGGTTGATCTTGTGCGAGTGCCGCCTGTGGATGATTGAGCAGCAGCTGACGCGCGATTGTCATCACGTGGCGCTGACGCGCGCGCAGGCGTGATTCATCTTCCCACCAGGTCGTGAGAATGCGCTGCCCTTGCAGCTGAAAGGCAAAAGCGCCGTTCTCGCCGATCACGGCTGCTACCGGCCAGGCGCGTGCAATGTGATCACACCAGCCAGCGCAACCGCCTGTCACCGGAATGACCTTGATGTCGGCAGCGGCAAGGCGCTCCAGCGCTGCCAGCGTTGAGGCATTCAAGCGACCTTCTCGCGTGAGAGTGTCGTCAATGTCAGTCAACAGATAGCGAACACCTGACAGAGTGCTGACAGGGCAATGAGCGAAGGCTTGCATGGTGATTCCGGCCATCCTTGTGGGCGACGAGTGACGAAATGCGCAGTGAGTCATCTCATTCAATAACGGCTCAGGCGGTAAATCTGACCTGCAGGGAGTGCTTGCCCGCTGCATTCAGTGCAGTGCGATAGTCTGCACGATGCGGCGGCTCGTCAGTGACCAGCAAATCGATATCGGTGAGTGTGCCAATGCGGCACATGGCGGCACGTCCCCATTTGCTCGCATCCACGACCAGAATTCGTCGTTGTGCATGATCGAGCAGGGCACGGCTGACTGCTGCCTCTTCAGGGTCGAAATCCAACAATCCACCGGTATCCAACCCTCCACAGCCCAGCACGGCAATATCCACTTGATGACGCGTGAAGAACGCCACGGTGGCGCTGCCGACCACATCTAGATCCTGCGGTCGTAATCGTCCTTCGGCTAGTTGTACGGCGATATCGGGGTGGTTGGACAACACCTGCGCGACCTGCAGATTGTTGGTGATGACCCGAAGGCCACGCCGCGCAATCAGCGCCTCTGCGACAGCGACCACACTGGTGCCAATACCGAGGGCCAGTGAGGCTCCATCGGGAATCTCATCTACCACTATGGCTGCCATCTTCTGCTTGGCAGAGCGCGCCATGATGCTGCGCCGGGAGTGCACGAGATTATGACCGCCCGAAGGACGTTCTATCCCACCATGACGACGGCGCGCCAACCCGTGTTCACACAGAACGCCGAGATCACGCCTGATGGTCTGCGGCGTGACGGAATAATGCGCTGCCAGTGGCTCTACCGCCAGCTGCCCTTCGCGCACTAGCTGCTCGAGAATCTGCTGCTGGCGTGGGGTCAGGGTGTCAGTGATCTGATTTCCAGCGCCTTTTTTCTCGGCGTTCTTGTGATTGATTTCACTATTCTGGTTCATGGCGACCTCAACATGAGGACTGCGCAACAGGGCTGGTGGTTGAGTGATCTTCCTCGCTGAAGATGCCCGGGTCATCACTGATCACTGCATTGACGCCCCAAGCCCAGCGTGGCGCAAAGGCAGCGGCATCATTGGGCGTATAGCAAAGTAGCTTGCGGCCACTGACGGTGACATCACTGGCGACGACGCGAGTCAGTGCACGCCAGTCGGCATGTACCGTGACAGCGGAAAGTTCATCGGCCAGCGCTAGCCAGTCCTGGGGAATGTCGTCGTAGAGCAGGCCGATATTGACGTCTGCATCCCGACGGCGTGTCAGGCGTAATGCCTGCGGGTCGAAGGAGGAAATGATCAGCCGTTCGGCTGGCAGGCGTGAGACGGCCATGGGAATGACGGCATCAACCAATGCTTGCACATCATGTCCGGGGCTGAGCTTGAGCTCGAGATTCAGCCCCATGTCGAGGCGTGAGAGTAACGCCAGCATATCGTCGAGTGTGGCCATGCGCTCATCAGCGAAGCAGGTATTGAACCAGCTGCCGACATCCAATGCCTGTGCAGTGGCTAGATCAAGATTCTTGAGACGCCCACGTCCACTGGAGCAGCGATTGACGCTGGCATCATGCCAGATGACAGGAGTGCCATCACCCAGCAGCTGGACATCCAGCTCTATCCAGCTGTATCCGGCCTCATGCGCTGCACGTGCGGCCGCGAGTGTATTTTCAGGGGCATAGGCAGACAGTCCGCGATGCGCGATTGCAAGCGGTAGAGAGAGGGCATCAGAAGCAGGCAATAACGATGATGACATCGGTGATCCTCACGTATTCGTGGCTTAGGCCCGCGTCGACTACGCAGGCCCTTCTGCAGTATTACCATCCAATGATGACGCTATGGGGGCAACTGATTTCGATGACCAATCGTGAAATGTGCAGTGCTGGGTGCTCATGTCAGTTCGTTCAGTAACGCGTCGCCAGTCGCCTGCCATCAGTGCCAAACAGATGGGCACGGGCGGGACTGATCGCTAGCCGAAGTTGTTGATCTTCCGCTACGACATGTTCGCCATCCAGACGTACCACCAATGGTTCGGTCTGACCGGCCAGGCGGCAGTAAGCGAGGGTATCGGCACCGAGTGGCTCTACCAGCTCCACCTGCACGCTCAGCTCGGCAGCTCCTTCGGGTAGCGGGCTATCGGCTTCCAGTACATCAAGGTGCTCAGGGCGGATACCTAGGGTCAGCGTATTGTTGGTGACAGCATCGATGTCAGTATTGATGACAGTATTGATGATAGTACCGATGACCGCAGTATCCGCCGGCTCCAGTGTCAAACGTGCTCCGCAGGGAAGGACGAGCGTCGAGCCTTGTCCATTGCCTTCAGCGCCTTCGAGTGTGGCGTCGAGGAAGTTCATGGACGGTGAGCCAATGAAGCCGGCGACAAACTTGCTGGCAGGCTTGTCATATAGCGCCATCGGCGTGCCGAACTGCTCGACACGGCCACCATTCATCACCACGAGGCGGTCTGCCAGTGTCATGGCTTCGGTTTGATCGTGCGTCACATAGACCGAGGTGACCTTGAGGCGCTTCTGCAGACGCCGGATCTCGAGGCGCATCTGCACGCGCAGCTTGGCATCCAGGTTCGAGAGCGGCTCATCGAAGAGGAAGACCTGTGGCTTGCGCACGATGGCACGGCCCATGGCCACCCGCTGACGCTGCCCGCCGGAGAGTTGCTTGGGACGACGATCGAGCAATTCAGTCAGGCCCAGTAGTTCGGCGGTTTCACTGACGCGGGTTTGGATCTCGTCCTTGGGTGTACGGCGATTGCGTAGGCCATAGGCCATATTGTCGAACACGCTCATGTGCGGATAGAGCGCGTAATTCTGGAACACCATCGCGATGTCGCGCTCGGCTGGCTCGAGATCATTGACACGCTTGCCGTTGATCTCGAGATCGCCTTCGGAGATGTCTTCAAGACCGGCCAGCGTGCGCAGCAGAGTGGACTTGCCACAGCCGGAGGGCCCGACGATGACGATCAGCTCGCCTTCACCAAACTCCAGATCGATGCCATGCAGGGCCTTGTAACCATTGGGGTACTGCTTCTTGAGCTGTTTGAGAGCAAGTGTTGCCATGAGATGAAGTATCCACAAGCGATGCCGTGATCGGAAATTGAAGGCTCATCACGACGGGACGGAATCAGGAAAGCGTGTGCCAGGCGTCGATGCCCAGTGATGAGAAGCGAGAAGACGCAGCGAGCGTCATTTCTCGGTATCGACCAGCCCCTTGATGAAGTAGCGCTGCATGAACAGGATCACCAGTACCGGTGGTCCCATGGCCAGCAGGGTCGTGGCGGTCACGTCCTGCCACGGCACCAGACCATCGCCACTGGTCAACATGCGCTTGAGACTGACGACGATAGTCAGATAGTCGGCATCGGTGGTGATCAACAGCGGCCACAGATACTGATTCCAGCCGTAGATGAACATGATCACGAACAGCGCCGCGATATTGGTCTTCGACAGTGGCAGCAGAATGTCCTTGAGGAAGCGCCATGGCCCGGCGCCATCAATGCGCGCAGCCTCGACCAGCTCTGCCGGGATGGTCAGATAGAACTGACGCAGCAGGAAGGTAGCGGTGGCACTGGCGATCAGCGGCAGAATGAGTCCTGCGTAGCTGTCGAGCATGTTGAGGTCGGCGACCACCTTGAAGGTCGGCAGAATGCGCACTTCTACCGGCAGCATCAGGGTGATGAAAATCAGCCAGAAGCACAGCTTGCGAAAGCGGAACTCGAAAAACACGATGGCGTAGGCGGCCATTACCGAGATGATGATCTTGCCGATGGCGATGCCCAGCGCCATGACCATCGAGTTGAACAGTAGCGTCATGACATCAGCGCCCAGGCTGCTGACAGGGTCTTTCAACAGATGGCGGTAGTTGTCGAGCCCTGCCTCGCCAATCCAGACCGGCGCCACGTTGGAATACAGATCCCCCATCTCATGGGTACTGGCGCTGAAAGCGATCCACACTGGCAGGAAGAATAGTGCACAGCCGATGATCAGCAGTATGTGGCTTGCGATATCAAGCCCTGGACGGTTGTAGCGCATCAGTACTGCACCTTCTTCTCGACATACTTGAACTGGATCAGCGTCAGCACGCCGACGATCACCATCAACAGCACCGATTGGGCGGCACTCGAACCCAGGTCCTGCCCGACGAACCCATCCTCATAGACCTTGTAGACCAGCGTACGCGTCGATCCGCCCGGGCCACCGGACGTGGTGGCATCAATGGTGCCGAAAGTCTCGAAGAAGGCGTAGACGACATTCATCACCAGCAGGAAAAAGCTGGTCGGCGAGAGTAGCGGAAAGGTGATGGTCCAGAAGCGGCGCCACGGGCCGGCGCGGTCCATCGCGGCAGCTTCCAATAGGCTCTTGGGAATGGCCTGTAGTCCGGCGAGAAAGAACACGAAGTTGTAGCTCATCTGCTTCCAGATCGACGCCAGCACAACCAGTAGCAGTGCTTGATTGCCATTGAGGTTGTGATTCCAGTTGACGCCGATGGCGGACAGTAGCTCTGGCAGGATGCCCAGCGTCGGATCAAACAGGAATAGCCACAACACACCCGCCACGGCGGGCGCGACGGCATAGGGCCAGATCAGGAAGGTCTTGTAGATGTTGGCTCCACGAATCACGCGATCCGCGAGCACGGCCAGTCCCAACGCAAGCGCCATGGCGCCCACTGCTACCGAGAAGGAAAAGACCATCGTGGTCCATAAGGTCTCGAAGTATTCCGGTTCGCTCAGCACGTTGATGAAGTTGGTGAATCCGGTGAATTCACGAGATAGCCCGAAAGCATCCTCGATGTAGAAAGCCTGTTCGACGGCCTGAAAGGCTGGCCAGAAGAAGAACACGCCGACGATGATCAGCTGAGGCGCCATCAGTAGCCATGGCGTGATGGGGTGTCGGTTGAAATGGGCCATGCAGGAGGTGTCTCGCAAGGGGTGAAGTACTGATTGAGTCAGTCGCGCCAAGGGAAACCGGCATCGTGTAGACGGTCCAAATTCTGGAAAGAAAGCACCAAGAGAAGGGAAAGGGCACCTGCTTCGGATGTGCACTTTCCGCTCCCTGCCACAGTGAAGGGCGAACTGCAGATGCAGTCCGCCCGTGGCACGTGAGCATTATCAGCCGTTGGTACGCTCAAATTTCTCTAGCAGCGAGTCGCCCCGCTTGACGGCGTTATCGAGGCCGCTCTGCACGTCTTCCTTGCCGGCAAAGATCTTCTCGAGTTCTTCGTTGATGATGTCGCGGATCTGGACCATGTTACCCAGACGCAGGCCTTTGGAATTCTCTGTCGGCGTTGCATTGGTCATCTGGGTGATGGCCACATCGGTGCCCGGGTTCTTGGCGTAGAAGCCTTGCTCGCGCGTCAGATCAGCCGCAGCGGTAGTGATCGGCAGGTAGCCTGTGAACTGGTGCCAGTCAGCCTGGACTTCCGGTTTGGAGAGGTACTGGAAAAACTTGGCGACACCCTTGTATTCCTCGTCACTGTGGCCGGAAAGCACCCACAGTGACGCGCCACCGATGATGGAGTTCTGCGGGGTATCGATCACGTCGCTGTCGTAAGGTAACGGCGCAACGCCGAACTCGAAGCCCTTGGCGCTTTCCTTGACGCCGGCATAGCTGGCGGAAGAGGCCATCATCATGGCGCATTCACCAGAGTAGAACTTGGGCGCAGCATCATCGAATCGACCACCGAATACGAAGCGCTTGTCCGCTTGCCAGTCGTCGAGCCGCTGGATGTGGTCGACCACTGCGGTCTTGTTGAATTCAAGACGCGTATCGATACCAGCGAAGCCATTGGCCTGGCTGGCGAAGGGGATGTTGTTGCGCGCCGAGAAGTTTTCCAGCATCACCCAGGACGGCCAGGTAGTGGTCAGGCCGCAGGTAGCCGCACCGGAGTCGACAACTTTCTTCAGCGCGACACCCAGCTCTTGCCATGTCTCGGGAACGGACTCTACGCCCGCCTTGGCAAGCATATCCTTGTTGTAATAGGTCACCGGCGTAGAGGAATTGAAGGGCATCGACAGCATCTGGCCGTCAGTGTCGGTGTAGTAACCGGTAACAGCAGAGAGATAGGCTTTAGGATCGAAGGCTGCCCCCTGTTCAGGAGCATACTCATCCATCAGCTGGTAGACCGGCAAGATCGCGCCCTTGGCGCTCATCATGGTCGCGGTACCCACTTCGAAGATCTGCACGATATCCGGGCCTTTGCCGGCACGGAAGGCAGCAATCGCGGAGGTCATGGTCTCGGAGTAGTTGCCCTTGAAGACTGGCTTGACGATAAATTCATCTTGGCTCTTGTTGAAGTCGGCAGCGATCTCGTCAACTTTTTTGCCTAGTCCACCGCCCATGGCATGCCACCATTCAATTTCGGTGGCAGCGAGTGCACTGGTAGAGGCAGCGGCAAAGCCAGCTGCCATGGCCAGACTGACGAGGCGGCGAGTCGCGCGATTGCTGAGGGTTGCTTGATGAGTCGGGCGGCGCATGGTCGAACTCCTGAAAGGTTCCCTGGCCAGTTTTCGCAATGGGATGGAAGGTACTGGCGGCTGACGATCAATGGCGAGCGATCAAGTGAACATTTTTTTGTTCTTTTAATGATCGTCCGAAAAGCGTAGACGACTTTAAAGCGCTATCCTTACAACTTTGTGACAAGTTGATGTTCGTTCGAGTGTATGTGGGTGTTGGCGTGTGCGTGTGAATCGGACGTCTTTCCGTACCTGTCGAGAGGGTTTTCGGTCACTGATGCGTCACTGATAAGCAGTAGATAAGTGGGCCTGTAAGCCATCACCAGATGAGTGTGCTAGGCTTGCGCGCTGAAAATGCCTGTGGCGGAGAATCCGATGAAAGTGGTTGAAGTGAGTGCCGGTGCCCGGCGTGATGCGTGTCTCGCGATGCTGTGTGCCGAGGTACATGGGCGTGAAGGTGGCCTGGATGCACTGGTGAGTTACGCCGGTGTTCGTGGCGTCTGGTTCGAGAACGAGAATGCCCGCCTGTTTGCGCTGGTGGATAGCGGCGAACGCATCCACTCTGTCGCCCTGTTGGTGCTCGACGAGAACGCTCGCGGCCTGAATCTCGCTCTGTGGGCAACACCGCCAGTGCATCGCGGCCACGATCACGGTATCGCGCTAGTTTCGCAGCTGTCTGATCACGGCCGTCTGCAGGTGCGCCTTACCGATAGCGCGCTGGTCAGTGTGCTGCGTCGCGCGGGCATCAATGACTGGCTGGAAGCGGAAGCAGAGGGTGATCGTCCGCGTGAGCTTGTCGGCATGAATCCAGCAGCGCGGGTGGGGAAACTCTCAGCCCTTGATGCTCCGTTGCGTCTTGATCGCGAACGAATCAAGCGTACCTTCAAGGCGCGCCCGAAGGACTTCGAGACATATAAGAATGCCTTTGTACGTGACCTTGAGCACTTTGCTCGTCACGTTTGAGGCTCGTCAGGAATTGGGTTCGTTACCACTGATGTCCGCCAACACAAAGGCCCCGCTCAATGAGCGGGGCCTTTGTGGTTTCCAACGTAGGTGTCTAGCGTGCACTTCTGGCGTGCGATGCCAATGCCGTGATCAGGCGGCGTCCTGCTGATCACCGGAATCAGTAGCTTCGGTAGCCATTGGCTTGCGTATGAAGGCATCGAAGTCAAAGTGATCGACGGTCAGCATATCGAGCACCTCAGCTTCGAATACACGCATGAAGTTGCCATCTTCACCGGACAGAATGCCAGCCTCGACGGCAGCTTCGATGCGCTCTTCCGGGGACAGGGCATCAGCCGGAATCTCGCCCTTGTGATACGCCTTGGCCAACGTCTTGTAGATCGGCTCTGCACGCGGGTAGTCCTTGAGCAGGGCATTGTAGCGAGCCAGTGCATTGTCTTGCTGGCCTTCGTCCTGCACATCCCAGGTATTGGATGTCAGCTTGGTGCGCAGTGCACTGTCAGTGGAGACAGCACGTGCGATCTCGCGAGTCAGAATATCCTTCGGCATGGCGAACTGACGGCCGCGCGGTAGCGTGATGACGCGCAGGGCTGTGCCGAGTGCTCGGTTGGGCAGGTTGGCAAACAGCGCATCCAGCGCAGTCTCTGCACGGTGCAGCAGCCACTGCATGCTGTAGTGGAACAGCGCCTCTTCGTGCTCAGTGGCGTCCGTCTCGTGCCACTGTTTGAGCGTCAGTGATGCCAGGTACAGATTGGAGAGTACATCGCCCAGGCGAGCGGAGAGCATCTCGCGCGCTTTGAGACTGGCACCGAGACTCGCCATGGCGGCATCAGCAGACAGTGAGAAAGCAGCGCTGAAGCGATTGATGTGTCGTGCGTAAGGGGTAGCGATCGCATCGAAGCCACTAGCCTTGCCACCGATACCGAAGCTTTGCGTAAAGGCGCGTGCGGCGTTACCGAAGATCAGGCCGGCATGGCTGAAGAAAGCGTGGTCGAAGGCACTCAGATCATCAGCATCCTTGGCAGCCAGCTCTTCCAGGACATACGGATGACAGCGAATGGCGCCCTGACCGAAGATCATCAGGTTGCGGGTCATGATGTTGGCGCCTTCCACCGTGATGGAGACAGGTGTTCCGGCGTAGGCAATGCCCATGTAATTACGCGGACCCAGCGTCACGCCACGGCCACCGTGGATATCCATGCCGTCCGCCAGTAGCGAGCGGGCCATTTCGGTCAGCTGGCTCTTGAGGATGGCGGAGGGCACGGCCGGCTTGTGGCCATTGTCGATCATGTTGGCAGTATGCAGTACCGCGGCCTGGCTGATGTAGTTCATCGCGGCCATGCGGGCCAGCGGCTCCTGCACGCCTTCCATCTCGGCGACCGGCAGGTTGAACTGGCGACGAATACGCGCGAAGCCAGCACTCCAGCCCAGTGCATACCGCGAGATGCCGGCAGAGCCTGACGGCAGCGTGATGCAGCGTCCGACGGACAGGCACTCGACCAGCATCTTCCAGCCCTGACCGGCCATCTCCTGGCCGCCAATCAGATAGCTGAGCGGGATGAAGACGTCGGTGCCGAAGATCGGGCCATTCATGAACGGCGCGCCAATCGGGTGATGGCGACGACCGATGTCCATGCCATCGGTGTCACGCGGGATCAGCGCACAGGTGATGCCGATATCTTCCACGTCGCTGAGAAGATGCTCAGGGTCAAACATGCGGAAGGCCAGGCCAACCACGGTGGCGACTGGTGCCAGTGTGATCCAGCGCTTCTCGAAGTTGAGGCGGATACCAACCACTTCTTCGCCATCGTGCATGCCGCGACACACGATGCCGGTGTCAGGGATGGAGGTCGCGTCACTGCCGGCACGCGGGCCAGTCAGGCCAAAGCAGGGGATCTCACGACCATCCGCCAGGCGCGGCAGGTAATAGTCCTTCTGTTCTTCGCTACCATACTTGAGCAGTAGCTCGCCCGGGCCGAGCGAGTTAGGGACGCCCACGGTGACCATCAGCGTTTCGTTGACCGACAACTTCTGCAGCACCAGTGACTGCGCCTTGGCCGAGAAGCCGAGGCCGCCATATTGCTTGGGAATGATCATGCCGAAGAATTTTTCGCGCTTGAGGAACTCCCATAGCTCGTTGGGGAGATCTGCACGCTCACGGGCAATTTCCCAGCTATTGGTCATGCCACAGGCGACTGAGCACTGGTGATCGATAAAGGCCTGTTCTTCGCTGGAAATGCCTTCATTGCGCTGGGCAGTGAGGATGTCCCACTGCGGCTTGCCAGAGAACAGTTCGGCGTCCCAGAACACGGTACCGGCTTCCAGAGCGACCTTTTCGGTTGCGGAAACCTTGGGTGAGACCTTCTTGAACATGGTGAACAGGCGCGGGCTAAGCCACTTGGTGCGCAGTGCCGGTAGACCACACACGGCCACTATTGCTGCTGCGATCAATAACAGGCTGCCAAGTACCGGTGCATTTACACCGAGACCAATCAAGCCGGTGAGGGCGAGTACGCCGATAGCGGCGATTGCGCCGGCTTCACGCGCCATGACAGTCAATAGACCGGCTAGCGCGACAAGGATAAGGATGAGCTGCGTCATGGCAGGACCTCCGAGGGATGGCGAAAGGAAATGGCGCTGTTCAGCATGTGTGGCTATCGATCAGCGACGATCAAAAAGTCTCGTAGCCTGAGTAGAGCATAGCAGGCATGCGTTTAGAACAGTTGTTTGAATTGTTTTCAGCGTACCTCATGTCTCGTCTTCCTGCCAGTGCGCCCAAGGTCGAAGATCAATGTCATGTGATGAATATTGTCGGTATCCACACAAGAGTATTCTGGAGGCGCAGATACAAAAAAGGCCCCGCGATGCGAGGCCTTTGGTTATCGATCAGTCATGGACACTTGCGTGCATCAGCTGCTGGTCGGAGCAGAATCGATCTGACGCTTTGATGGCTGCTTGGCTGGGGTGCCTGGCTCGATCACGAAATAGTCTGCCTCGGAGGCTGGCAGTGGCTCTTGACCCCGAATCTTGTCAGCCATTTTTTCGGCCAGCATGATCGTCGGCGCATTGAGATTGCCTGTCGGGATGATCGGGAATAGTGAGGCATCCACGACGCGCAGGTTTTCGATGCCATGCACGCGGCCAGCGCCGTCAACGACGGAGGTCTCGTCACTGCCCATTCGGCAGCTGCCACATGGGTGGTAGGCAGTTTCTGCGTGGTTGCGTACGTACTCGTCGAGCTCTGCATCGGTCTGTGCCTGCACACCCGGTGCCAGCTCTTTGCCACGATAGTCGTCCATCGCCGGTTGCGCGACGATTTCACGGGTCAGGCGGATAGCGGCGCGGAATTCCTGCCAATCACGTTCTTCGGCCATGTAATTGAAGAAAATCGACGGTGCGGCCTTGGGGTCCAGTGACGTCAGGCTGACGCGCCCTCGACTCTGGGACCGCATGGAGCCGACATGTGTCTGGAAGCCATGGCCCTGCACTGCACTCTTGCCGTTGTAGCTGATCGCGATCGGCAAGAAGTGGTACTGCAGGTTCGGCCACGCTTCACTGCTGTCGCTGCGAATGAATCCAGCAGCTTCAAATTGATTGCTGGCGCCAATACCGGTGCCCTTGAGCATCCATTCCAGTCCGATGGGCGGCTGGTTGTACCACTTGAGTGACGGATACAGTGAGATTGGCTTCTTGCACTCGTACTGAATGTAGAGCTCCAGGTGATCCTGCAGGTTCTCGCCAACCCCCGGTAGGTGATGCACCATCTTCACGCCTAGCGGCTCGAGGCGTTCACGGTTACCGATACCGGAGCGCTGCAGAATCTGTGGCGAAGCGATAGCGCCTCCACACAGCAGTACTTCCTTGCGCGCGCCAATACGATGATCCTGACCTTTACGCTCGTATTTCACGCCGACAGCCGTCTTGTCCTCGAAGAGGATGACGTCAGTCGTCGCGCGCGTCTCGATAGTGACGTTGGGGCGCCTCCTGGCAGTATCCAGATAGCCGCGGGCGGTGGAAGCACGACGACCATTCTTGGTGACGAAGCGATCCATCGGGCCGAAGCCTTCCTGCTGGTAGCCGTTGACGTCTTCTGTTGCCGGATAGCCCGCCTCGATACCCGCAGCGATAAAGGCATGATACAGCTCGTTGTTGCCTTTCTTGGGTGTCGTCACCGACACCGGACCCTCTCCACCGTGATAATCGTTCGCGCCGATATCACGTGTCTCACACTTGCGGAAGTAGGGTAGACACTGACGATAGTTCCAGTCGGCCAGAATTGGATCCTTGGCCCAGTTGTCATAATCCAACGCATTGCCGCGGATATAGCACATGCCATTGATCAGTGAGGAACCACCCAGGCCCTTGCCGCGGCCACATTCCATGCGGCGATTATTCATGTGCGGCTCGGGATCGGTACGGAAGTCCCAGTTGTAGCGCTGGCCCTGTAGAGGGAAGGCCAAGGCTGCCGGCATCTGGGTGCGGAAGTCGAAGCGATAATCCGGACCACCAGCTTCCAGCAGTAGCACGCTGACATCAGCATCTTCACTCAGGCGGGTGGCCAGCACGTTGCCGGCGCTACCTGCACCGATGATGACGTAGTCGTATTCACGATCGAAATGGCGCATGTGTTCTCCTCTGGCATTCTGCGTTTCTGTTATGAAACTTCACGGGACACCGACTGGCTCGCGAGACTTGCAAGATTGATGTGATCTCGTCACAAGACTCACGAGACCGAGCATGTCCCGTGTAGCAGGTGCGTCAGATTGTCGGGGGGCTAGGTGTGTCGGTCATGAATCGCCGTCGGGGTCCTACATGACAGGCAGGGCTGTCACCAGGGGCGAGAAGACGACACATTGAAATTCGCGTACTGTCAGCGCCGCGTTGTAGCGTGCCCAATTGAGGTAGGAGGCGCTGTCACGTGGAATATAGGCGTGCAGTACGAACCGGCATGACGAGTGATCGACATGCCGGCGGGTAGGGCTTCTGGCGCGTTGTTGTCCGGCGTCAGGCGGATATGACGATTAGAAATGACCAGGGGCGTTCGGTGTGCGTCTGGTCGAGGCCTTGCAAGCCTGGGTAATACGAATTAGAAGGCAGACTCGAACGGGCCCATCTCAATCAGAACGGACTTGGTTTGAGTGTAGTGCGCAAGCGTCTCGACGCCATTCTCACGGCCAATACCGGACTGCTTGTAACCACCGACCGGCATTTCGGATGGGGATTCACCCCAGGTGTTGACCCAGCAGATGCCCGCTTCAAGCTGATGAATCACGCGGTGAGCGCGATTCAGGCTCTCGGTGAACAGGCCTGCAGCCAGGCCGTAGGTGGTGTCGTTGGCGCGACGGATGACTTCTTCTTCACTATCGAAGGATAGAATGGCCATTACTGGGCCGAAGATCTCTTCCTTGACGATGCGCATGTCATCGCTGCAATCGGTAAAGACGGTCGGGGCTACCCAGGCGCCTTTGGCGAACTGGCCTTCGGTCATGCGTTCGCCACCGGCGATCAGACGGGCACCGTCCTGACGGCCGATCTCAAGATAGGACACGACCTTGTCGAGGTGCTCGAAGCTGACCAGCGGACCGAAGGTGGTGGTGCGATCCTGAGGGTCACCCGCCTTGATGCGTGCCACACGCTCAACAATCTTGGCCTCGAACGCATCCTTGACGCTTGACTCGACGAACACGCGAGTACCGTTGGTGCACACCTGGCCGGAGCTGTAGAAGTTGGCCATCATGGCGCCATCGGCAGCGCGATCGAGGTCGGAGTCCGCGAATACCAGCAGCGGGGACTTGCCGCCCAGCTCCATGGTGACTTCCTTGAGACTTGACGAGGCAGAGGCAGACATGACTTTCTTGCCAGTCCCCGCTTCACCCGTGAAGGAAATCTTGGCGATATCCGGATGCTCGGTCAGCATCACGCCGACGCGAGCATCGCCTTGCACGACGTTGAATACACCGTTCGGCAGACCCGCTTCGGTGAAGATCTCAGCCAGCTTCAGCGCGGTCAACGGGGTGACTTCGCTGGGCTTGAAGACCATGGCGTTGCCTGCTGCCAGCGCCGGCGCTGCCTTCCAGCAGGCGATCTGGATCGGGTAGTTCCAGGCGCCGATAGCGCCAATGACGCCCAGCGGTTCCTTGCGGGTATAAACAAAGGCTTCGGTGCGCAGTGGCACTTGAGTACCCTCGATTGCTGGCGCAAGGCCTGCATAGTATTCGAGTGCATCAGCACCAGTGACGATATCGACGACTTCGGTCTCGGACAACGGCTTGCCAGTGTCGAGTGTTTCGAGTAGCGCTAGCTCGTCGTTACGTTCGCGTAGCAGGTCAACGGCGCGACGCATGATGCGTGAGCGCTCCATGCCAGTCATTGCGGCCCAGATTTTTTGGCCTTTTAGTGCACTGGCGACGGCGGTATCGACATCAGCGCCGCTGGCTTGCTGTACGTTGGCAATGACGTCGCCAGTCGCCGGATTGACGGTTTCGAAGGTCTCGCTGGAAGAGGCGTCTACTCGACGGCCATCGATATAAAGGGTCTGGGTCGGGAAGCTAGTGTTGTCGTTAGCCATGCTTGCGCTCCTGCAGGATTCAGGGAAATGGGGATAGGTGTTTTATTGGGGGCTGGTAGTCATGACGGCAGTGCTAGGCATTGATCAAGCGTTCGCTTGCGGTTTGGCGGCAGGCGCGGGAATCAGGTGTACTTGCCGACTCGGCCATCATCGAGGTGCTCGCGTGAAGCGTTAGCTGATACTCGACATATTCATAGGCCAGGCGTCGCGCGCGCTCGACATCAAGGCCATCCGGTGCCAATGCACCGCGCAGCCAAAGGCCGTCAATCAATGCGGCGAGTCCTGCTGCTGCATCGCGCGCTGCTTCACGTAGCATGACGCGTCGGAACAGTGCTGACAGATTGGACACTAGCCTGCGATCGTTGACCTTCTGTAGGCGTTCAAGTGGAATGCGATGCATGCTGGAGGCCCAGAATGCCAGCCAGGTCTTGGAGACGGCCCGACTGACCTGGCTGCGATCGAAGTTGCCGTCGATCACAGCGTGCAGGTGACTGCGCACATCATCGCTGGCCAGGCTGGCGCGGCGTTCGCTGACAGCACTGCGCAGGTCGGTCAGGATCTGACGCATGGTGGCTTCCATCAAGCCATCCTTGCCGCCGAAATAGTGGCTGATGATGCCAGCAGAAACCCCCGCGTGGCGTGCAATACGCACCACGGTCGCATCAGCCAAGCCAGCCTCATCGATAGCCTGCATGGTGGCCAGGATCAATTGGCGGCGGCGGATGGGCTCCATTCCCACTTTCGGCATCAGTTTGCTCCTTATCAAGTGGCATATCGGGGGTGATCACGTAATGATACTAGGGTACGTGATGATTACCGCTTTGCTGAGAGCAACGTGCATTCTGCTCTAGCGCCTCTTCATTGCTGAGGCCGCAGGGTGCATCGCTTCAAAATATTTTATTGAACGTTCAATTAACAAAAATTGTAATAGCTGCTGAGATGCGCGTCAAGTTGCATAATAAATAGTTATTGAAAGTGGGGTGTAGTAGAACACATGATGTCAGGTAGGACGCTGTATAGCACTGCCAGAATATCGTGAAGTATGCATCATGGTGGCCTGTGCAAGGTGATGCCTCGTGCAGGGTGTATGGATGCCGAATAAAAATCGAAAAACAAGACAAGGGGTAGGTATGAAAGCATTATTGAGCATTGCAGCGTTGCCGGTAGGCTTGGCGACGGGATTGCTATTGGTGCCACAGGCGCAAGCAGACGTTTCGGAAGAGTGTCGTACGGTACGTTTCGCTGAGGTTGGCTGGTCAGATATCACAGCGACCACAGCGCTCACGCGCAGCGTGCTTGAGGGGCTGGGCTACGAGACCACTTCTGACACCATCTCTGTACCGATCGCCTATGCCGGGATGAAGAATGGCGACTTTGATGTCTTCCTTGGTAACTGGATGCCATCGATGGCTTCTATTAGCGATCCTTATATCGAGAAAGGGCAGGTCGAGCGTCCGCGCGCCAACCTTGAAGGCGCCAAATATACCCTCGCCGTGCCGCAGTATGTACTGGATGCGGGCGTAACGTCAGTGGCAGATCTCGTCAAGAATATTGATAAGTTCGATGGGCGTATCTACGGCATCGAAGCTGGCAATGATGGTAACATGATCATTTCTGACATGATTGATGATGATGCCTTCGGCATGAGCAAATTCGAGATGATTGATTCCTCCGAGGCCGGCATGCTGGCTGAGGTGAAAGCAAAGATTTCTGCCAAGGAATGGATCGTCTTCCTCGGTTGGGAGCCGCATCCCATGAATACGCGTTTTGACATGGGATATCTAAAGGGTGCTGATGACTATTTCGGCCCGAACCTTGGTGGGGCGACTGTCTATACCAATACCCGGGCGAGCTATAGCACTGAGTGCAGTAACGTAGGTGCCCTGCTGGCCAATCTTGAGTTCACGCTCGAGATGGAGAATCAGATCATGGGCGACATTATGGATGAGGGGGCTGATCCTGATGAGGCTGCATCCAGTTGGCTCAAGGACCATTCGCAGGTACTGGAGGCCTGGCTGGAAGGTGTGAATACTGTTGATGGCAAGCCGGGTCTTGCAGCAGTGAAAACGTCACTTGGGCTTTAAGCTTTCCGATATACGGTGAGCATGTCGTGAGAGAGAGCATGGCGGATGAATGTCAGGGTTTTTGATAAAAACTGCTTGCAATTCAGCAGCCTGACCTGCAATATACGCTCCGTCGTGTGGCTACATAGCTCAGCTGGTTAGAGCACATCACTCATAATGATGGGGTCCCCTGTTCAAATCAGGGTGTAGCCACCAGTGATTCCAAGGCCTGCATACGTGCGGGCCTTGTCACATCAAAAAGTCGCTTTTCGTGCTTTTGGGTGTGAATTCGAAAGGATGAATTAGGTGGGTTCTACGGCAGTCTGAATGGCTGAAGGTGGTTGACGCCATTGAGTATTTCCGTATAATTCGTCGCGTGCTTAAGGTTGTTCCTCGATAGCTCAGTTGGTAGAGCAAATGACTGTTAATCATTGGGTCACAGGTTCGAGTCCTGTTCGAGGAGCCAATAGCGCATGCTTGAAATGTCATGCAGATAGCGTCAGAAATGACGATGTCGATGACAGAAGGATTTCCGGTCGTTCCTCGATAGCTCAGTTGGTAGAGCAAATGACTGTTAATCATTGGGTCACAGGTTCGAGTCCTGTTCGAGGAGCCAATCCAAGGCTACCTGCCAATGCCGGAAATTACGCTGAACGATGAATCTCTTCATCGTCAGTAACAGTATCAGCTATGATGCTGCCTGATATTTTATGTTCCTCGATAGCTCAGTTGGTAGAGCAAATGACTGTTAATCATTGGGTCACAGGTTCGAGTCCTGTTCGAGGAGCCAATATCACACTTTCTATCTTTCCCCTTCTTCGTCGACATGCTTTGCTTGGCTCTGCTGCTTCCTGAAGATCTCCTGTAGATTCGAGATTCCTTGTCCGCTTGAACCCTTGTGTGTCATTTATCTGTCGTTCGACGTCTCCCTGTCTTTTGTGGCTATCATTGCTGGCATCTCGCTTGCAGTATTTCATCGTGAGCGTCTTCCTTCTCTCAGGGCATGGCTCTCGATCGCCTATCGCTATTTTTATCTCTATCTGTTTTTAACGAATTGACGAAAAGGGCCCCTGCGCTCATGGAGGGCAGGGGCCTTGATCTTCAAAAGCAATGAAGTGGTGTATTACTTGTCGCCGTTCAGGTGGGCATAGTCGAGCAAGATCTCTGCACTCTCTTGAAGTTGCGCCTGGTCAATAGGATCCTTGGCTTCCTTGTCTTCGATGGCATCATCGATTTCAGGAGTCTTTTGCGGGTCACTATCAGCGGCAGAAACGTGATCGCTGGCAGCATCCAGCTCTGCAAAGCTTTTCAGTTCCTTGAGGCCCAGTGCACGGCGGCGCTTGTTTTCCAGTGCTAGCTGTTCGGCTTCCTGTGCGTCCATTTCACGCTTGCGCTGCTCGCGATTGAGGCTGATGCTCGTCTGTTGGGCGCGCAACGTTCTGGACAGTGAAACTTCACTCTGCAGGTAGGAGAAGTTCGGTTCTTGCTCGGCGCGGCTTTCGTGGCGGGCACGTAGTGCTGCCAGATAGCGTGCGGGATCTCCGTGGCGGCGATATTTCACCGGACGTACCTGGTCCCAAGGTAAGGCGTAGTCGAGGCTGGATTCACCGATTTCCTTCGGGTCAATGACACTTGGGAAGTCGATATCCGGCTTGACGCCCTTGTTCTGAGTGGAGTCACCGGAAATACGGTAGAACTTGGCGCGTGTCAGCTTGATCTCACCCTGTGTCAGCGACGAGATGGTCTGTACGGTCCCCTTGCCGAAAGTCTGGCTGCCAATGATCAGGCCGCGTCCGTAGTCCTGGATAGCACCGGCAAAGATCTCGGATGCTGAAGCGGAAAGACGATTGACCAGTACGGTCAGCGGGCCATCGTAGTGCGTGCCAGCTTCGGTATCGCCATACAGACTGATGCGTCCGCGTGCGTCACGTACCTGCACGGTGGGGCCGCGATCGATGAACAGGCCGATCATCGAGTTGGCCTCCTGCAGTGCACCGCCGCCATTGTTACGCAGGTCCAGTACGATACCTTCGACCTTCTTGGCCTTGAGTTCGTCGATCAGGCGCGCCACATCACGAGTCGTGCTGCGGTAGTCGTCTTCACCGGCCTGCCAGGCATCGAAGTCGACATAGAAGGCGGGTACGTGAATCACGCCGATCTTGTGCATGCCATCTTCGCGTTTGACATCGATGACCTTGGCGTTGGCTGCCTGATCTTCAAGCTTGACGGTGTCACGAGTGATGTCCACTTCACGTGTCTTGGTGACATCCAGTGACTGAGCCGGGATGACCTCAAGGCGCACGATGGAGCCCTTGGGGCCACGGATCAGATCGACCACTTCGTCCAGGCGCATGCCTACGACGTTGGTCCATTCATCATCTTCCTGGCCGACGGCCACGATGCGATCCGCTGGCTTGAGCTCACCATCCTTCTCGGCAGGGCCGCCAGGTACCAGGCTGGACACCTTGACGTACTCGCCTTCCGACTGAAGTAGCGCACCGATGCCATCCAGCGACAACTTCATCTGGATGTCGAAGGATTCCCCTTGGCGCGGCGAGAAGTATTCGCTGTGCGGATCAATGCTGCCAGTAACGGCATGCATGATCAGCGTCAGAATATCTTCGTCATTGGTCTGCTCTATGCGATTGAGCTGATTGCTGTAGCGCTCGCTCAGCGTCTTGCCGATATCTTCGTCAGTCTTGTCAGAGAGCGACATTGAGAGCCAGGCATTCTTGAGACGCTTGCGCCATAGCGTGTCGAGGTCATTTTCGCTATCGGCCCACGGGCTGTCCTTGCGATCCAGCGCCAGGCGGTCATCCTTTTCGAAATCAAATTTCGGATGTGCATCCAGCGTCTTTACCAGCCATTTCAGGCGTGAGGTAAGGCGCTGCTGATAGCGGTCATATAGCGCATAGACTCGCTCCAGGTTGCCATCGACCATGGCGTCGTCAAAATCACGACGCAAATCGCTGAACTCACTGATATCAGTGTCGAGCAGATAGGCTTTCTGTGGATCGAGGGTCTTCAGGTACTGGGCGAAAGCTTGGTTGGCCCAGTGATCATCCAGCGTCACATCTTCGTAATGCCCATAGCGCAATGACTCGGCAACTTCGCGAGCAGCCTGTGCATCGGCGTCAGTAGGTGTGACCGCGGCACTGGCAGGGCCAGCCAAAGCAAGGCACAGGGCAATAAATGCCGTGCGCCGGACGTTTACGAACAGGCTCATCAATGAAGCACTCCCGATTCATGTACACTCTGCTCCCTGAACGACCACCCCGCAGGGCAGTCGAGCGGGCATTGTAGCAGTCTCCCGCGTCAGGCACAGTTGCCTGCCGTTGATACGCGGGTCTTGTGGCATGTCGCGTCGGCGCAGGGGGTGTCGTAGCCACAGCGCTTCGGTCGACAGCCTAAGTAGAATCTGCTCGCTGGCCATCACCTCGCAAGATGGATGGCCTGAGGCTTTTTTCTAGCGTGTCTCTTCTTATACAGTGCCTTGCATTCATCTTCGAGGACTTGACGCCATCATGACTCATGCGATTGCAGATTCCCGTGTTCCAGCGCTACTCAACTTCCTTTCAGCCTCGCCGACACCTTGGCATGCTACGGCTACCATGGCACAGCGTCTTGAGCAGGAGGGCTATCGACGCCTTGACGAAACTTCGAGCTGGCAGCTGGAAGCGGGTGAGCGTGGGTATGTCACGCGTAACGACTCTTCACTGATTGCCTTTCGGCTTCCTGAGAGTCATACGCCGCTAACCTCATTACGGATGATAGGCGCGCATACGGATTCACCCTGTTTGCGACTAAAGCCCAATCCGGCTCAAGCCAGTCAAGGCTGGTTGACGCTCGGTGTCGAGACCTATGGCGGCGTACTGCTGAGTACCTGGTTTGATCGTGACCTCGGCTTGGCAGGTCGCATACAGGTGCGTCATCAGGATGGCAAGCGAGAAAGTCTGCTATTGACCGTGGCGCGCCCTGTGGCTTGTGTACCAAGCCTGGCCATCCATCTTGACCGTGATGTTAACAGCGGGCGTGCCATCAATGCCCAGACACAGATGTCAGCAGTGGTCATGCAGCTGCCTGAAGGCAGCAGTACCCCAGCTGATGTTTTTCACGCATTGCTGATCGAGCTCCTTGAGGAGCAGTACGGCGTGCGTGTTGCCGACGTCATTGATTTCGAGCTTGGGCTACATGATCTGCAGCCGGCAGCGCAGTCGGGCCTGCGTGGTGAGCTGATCACCAGTGCACGACTCGATAACCTGCTGTCCTGCTTCGTGGGGCTTGAAGCATTGCTCGAGGCTGATGGTGAGCAGGGAGCCTTGTTCGTCGCGACAGACCACGAAGAAGTTGGCAGCGCCAGTGCCTGTGGCGCGCAGGGGCCTTTCCTGGCCGATGTGCTCAAGCGCATAAATCACTACGCGGGTTTGGACAACGAAGAAGGCTATCAGTGCCTCGTGCAGCGCTCATTGATGATTTCTTGCGACAATGCGCATGCCGTGCATCCCAATTTTGCCGACAAGCATGACGCGGGTCATGGTCCGAAGTTGAATGCCGGGCCGGTGATCAAGGTCAATGCCAACCAGCGTTATGCTACCAACAGCGTGACGGCCAGTCTGTTCCGTGAGTTGTGTCGTGAGCAAGACGTACCGGTGCAGACCTTCGTCAGCCGTGCCGATATGGGCTGTGGCAGTACGATTGGGCCGATTACTGCCAGCGAAGTGGGTGTGCCGACATTGGATGTCGGCCTGCCGCAGTGGGGGATGCACTCGATTCGTGAAACGGCAGGCAGTCGGGATGTTGCTCTGCTGATCAAGGTGCTGGTGGCGTTCTGTAATCGCGAGTTGTTGGACTGATGAGGTCTTGGCCGTGACATGATTGGTATTGCATGCATGAGTCATGATGTGCTGGCAGCATGATGCAAAAAGGCAGCCGCAGGGCTGCCTTTTTCAGTTGGCGCGTAAGCAATAGTGCAATGTCTATCCTGTGTCGCCAACGAAAAAGGCCCTGACTGTTACCAGTCAGGGCCTTTCGTAATCTTGGTTGGTGGCTACACCCTGATTCGAACAGGGGACCCCATCATTATGAGTGATGTGCTCTAACCAGCTGAGCTATGTAGCCGTCCAACGGGGGCGAATAATACGGATAGCCTGTAACGCTGTCAAGAAACAGGCTGAGATTACCGATAGCCACCGATATGTGTCTTGAGATTTTCGGGTAGCTCATCGCCTGAAATTGCGTGCGCGACAAGATCGGCACTGGCGCAGGCTAGCGTGAAACCAAGGCTGCCATGGCCGGTATTCAGCCATAGATTATCTGGTGCATCATGTCGGGGCTTCACTCCGCGGATACTCGCATGATGAGTGCGTCCGATGAGCGGCGGCCCCTTGGGGGTGCTAGGGCGCAGCCCTGCCCATGGCGTTGCATCGGCAAAATTACCTGCCTCGGGAAAGGTATCGCTGGCAATGCGACGGAGTGCAGCAATCCGGTCTTGTTCGATAGCAGGGGAGAATAGATCACGTTCGCGGCTGCCGATATCCACCATTGCGGCGATGCGTAACTGAGGAGTATCGCCGTATTCGAGGTGTGCATAGACCACCTTGCGAGCAGCGTCAGTGACACTGATACGCGGTGCGATAGCCTCTTGTGAGAGCGGCAAGGTGAGGCTGTATCCCTTCAGTGGCTGGATAGGCAACTGAATGTCGAGTGTACGGACTAATGCTGCGCTGTGATTGCCTGCTGCCAATATGACTTCATCCACTTCCAGGCGCTCACGACTGCCATCGATATGGGTGAGCTCAAGATGCTGAATGCGCTGATTCTCCATCGCAAGGGGTGCCACCCGGGTGCTTGCGAGACGCGTGTAACGACCGGAATGGGTGAGTTGACGCTCCAGTGCCTGGCAGAAGGCTCGGCAGTCAGCTGTTTCATCCGAGGCACTGAAAATGCCACCAGCGAGTATTGATGTCTGTGTGGCAAGTGCGGGCTCCAATGACACACATTGTTGGGCACTGAGTGGCTGCTGTTCATCAGGGGCTATTCGCGTAGCGATGGCCTTGTCGAGTGCCTGCTGATCGCGATGAATGACCAGTTTGCCGGTCTTTCGCCAAGCGAAGTCTGTCAGCCCATCTTGCTCGCGCCACTGTGTCAGTATCTTCTGGCTGTGGTGTGCCAGTGACAAAAGCTGTGCGGCACTTAGTTGATGCTGACGACGATGACAGGCCGCCAGGAATTGTGCAGCCCAGCGCCACTGTGCAAGGTCGAGTTGTGGACGTACTCTGAGTGGGGCCTCGCTGCCGGCCAGTAACCACTTGATGGCCTGTAAGGGCACGCCACTGTCTGCCAATGGTGCCACATAGCGATAGCTGAGCTGGCCGCCATTGGCATGACTGGTTTCGCTGGCAACCTCAGCATGAGCATCGATGAGTGTGACGTTGTGGCCGGCGCGGATGAGTGCGTATGCACTGGTAAGGCCGATGACGCCGCCGCCGATGATAGTGACATGACGCTGCATGGCAGGCTCCTGATAGAAGATCGTCTGAGCATGCCTGTTGAACAAGAGCAGGGCGAATGAAAGCCTGTCGATATGGCATAACCTTGGGTTATGGCTGCGAGGGTGCAGTGGCGCATGTCGCTCGTCGCCATGACTCGCGTATGCTGCCTATCCAGAGGATATTCAGCACTGGCTACTGAAGCGTGACGGGAAGGCAGAATGCGACTCAGAGATCTCGAGATATTTCATGCTGTGTTGCAGGCGGGCAGTGTCACGGGTGCCGCACGGCTGCTACATATCTCCCAGCCAGCGGCGAGCAAGGCCTTGCAGCAGATTGAGCGGCAATGGGGCATCGTGTTGTTCACGCGTAGCGCAGGGCAGCTGTACCCCACTGAGGCGGCTCGCCAGATGGAGACGGCGAGCCAGGGGATGCTAGGGCAGCTGGACGAGGTAAAGCGGCTAGCGGTTGGTTTGCGGTGTGGCGAGGAGCAAGCGCTCAAGGTGGTTACCACGCCCGCGATTGCTCAACAGCTGCTACCACAAGCGTTAGGGCAATGGCGTCGTCGTCATGCGCAGGTTAGGTGTGAGCTGGCGACTCAGCATACGCGAGAAATCGTCGATGCCTTGCTGCTGCATGAAGCAGAGCTCGGCTTTACGCTTAGCCCACCCATGCACCCGGCGCTGGCAACGCGTACGCTCTTGAGGATGCCGCTGATGGTACTGGCTCCTGAAGGCTACTGGACGCGGGATTGCCACAATATGGCCTTGCCATTATCAGCATTGGCGGGCGTGCGCCTGGTTGCATTGGGAGTACATGATCCATTGGCCAGGCATCTTGATAGTCTATTGGCGAGCGCAGAGCAGCACCTGCGTGATAATCCGGCACATATCATCACGCGCGTACAGACATACCCACTGGCAGCGGCCTTGGTGCAGGCGGGGGAGGGCCTTGCGGTTGTCGACGCGTTGACGGCATATACCGCCAGCGCGACACAAGGGCTGATGGCGCGCCCTTTGCCAGCGGCAGGTGAGCTGATGCTTAGTGCGGTGTGGCGGCGCAAGGAGGGGCGCTCTCGCATCGCGCAATCACTTGCTGACAACCTGGCACGTCAGGCGGCGCAGTGGTTGGAGCTTGCGTCTGACGTTTGAGGACTGATGCACTGAGAGGCTGAGTCTCATGAAGACGCAAAACGCCCCTGATCTCGTAAGAAATCAGGGGCGTTTGCCAGATCACCCGATGATCATCGGGTGATCACTGCCTATCAGTCGGTTCACGCGTGGGCTTCATGCATGAGACAAGACTCAGACATTGAAGCGGTAGTGCACCACGTCGCCATCCTTGAGGATGTAGTCCTTGCCTTCCAGACGCCACTTGCCAGCATCCTTGGCGCCCTGCTCACCGGTGTAGGCGATAAAATCGTCATAGGCGACGACTTCGGCACGAATGAAGCCTTTCTGGAAGTCGGTGTGGATGACACCAGCGCCTTCCGGTGCCGTTGCCCCAATCTTGATGGTCCATGCACGAACTTCCTTCACACCCGCGGTGAAGTAGGTCTGCAAGCCGAGCAGCTCATAGCCGGCGCGTATCACGCGATCCAGCCCCGGCTCTTCCATACCCAGTTCGCTGAGGAACATCTCGCGCTCTTCTTCATCAAGCTCGGAGATTTCAGCTTCGATCTTGTTGCATACCGGCACCACGCTTGCGCCTTCAGTAGCCGCAATCTCGCGCACGATATCGAGGTAGGGATTGTTCTCAAACCCTTCTTCACTGACGTTGGCGATATACATGGTCGGCTTGAGGGTCAGGAAGCCGAAGCCTCTGAGCGCCTTGAGATCATCCTCGGTCAGGCCAAAGCTACGCAGCGGCTGACCTTCGGCCAGGTGCGGCTGGATACGCTCCAGTACAGCCTTGGTGACAATGGCTTCCTTGTCGCCGCCCTTGGCGACACGTGCCAGGCGCTGAATGCTGCGCTCGACGCTATCGAGATCAGCCAGTGCCAGCTCGATATTGATCGTTTCGATATCGGCAGCCGGATCGACATGGTTGGCAACATGGATGACGTTCTCGTCTTCGAAGCAGCGAACCACGTGCGCGATGGCATCGGTCTCGCGGATATTGGCGAGGAACTTGTTGCCCAGGCCTTCACCTTTCGATGCGCCGGCGACAAGGCCTGCGATATCCACGAATTCCATGGTCGTCGGCAGCACCTTCTCAGGCTTGACGATCGCGGCCAGTGCAGCCAGGCGCGGATCCGGCATCGGCACGATACCGGTGTTCGGCTCGATGGTGCAGAAAGGGAAGTTCTCGGCGTCGATGCCTGACTTGGTCAGTGCATTGAAGAGAGTGGACTTGCCGACGTTCGGGAGGCCGACGATGCCGCAATTGAAACCCATGGCGCTAGATCCTGGTGTGACGTATCGAATGAGGGTGTCGCTGTCAGTTGTCTCAACCGGCTGGCCATTATCTACGAGGCGCAAACGCTGCTGGGAAACCGACTGACAGGCACGATTTAACTAGGCGGGAAGTGTAAGGCCTCATGCCGCTTAGGTCATCCATTGGGCGCATGTGGAGCGACAAATGATGAAAAAAGAGGTGCTGCGATAGGGGATGCTGCGATGTTACTGCAATAGCGGTACTGCGATAGATAACGCGCACAGAGGCATGTCATCTGAATTCGAGGGGGTGTCGCTGATCTCACGTCTGCACTCGTCACGCAGTCGCTGATGCTGTGCATCGACTGGGCTTTGCGCTGGACGGTTGAGCTAAGGCTTGAAGGAATGCAGGCGGTTCATGGCACGTGCCCACTCACCATTGATGGCTTCAGGCAGAGTCATGACAATTTCGTCGATAGCAGCGTCAATGGATTGACGTTCTGCCTTGCCGGGGCGGCCGAGTACGAAATTGGTCACCAGATTGGCATTGCCGGGATGACCGATACCGATGCGGGCACGATGGAATGATTTATCATTGCCTAGTGCACTGATGATGTCGCGTAGCCCATTGTGGCCGCCATGACCACCACCCTGCTTGTAGCGTGCGGTGCCGGGTTCGATGTCCAGCTCATCGTGAGCGACGAGCAGTTCATCCGGGGCAAGCTTGTAGAAGTTGCACAATGCGGCCACGGCCTGACCGCTGCGATTCATGAACGTCGATGGGAACAGCAAATGCAGATCCTGGCCGGCGAAGACAAGCTTCGCGTATTGGCCATGGAACTTGCGTTCCGGACGCAACGTGGTGTGACCGTGGCGCGCAAGGGCATCAAGGAGCCAGACGCCAGCATTGTGACGGGTGTCTTCGTATTCGTTCCCCGGGTTACCGAGGCCGATGATCGCTTTCACCTGTGACATGCGTTATCTGGCTCCTTGATTTAGAAGGCTGCGTTATTCTGCAGCAGCTTCTTCGCCTTCACCGGCAGCTTCGTCTTCTTCAGCAGCGGCGATGTTCGGACGAGTCACATTGACCACTGCGGCGTCGTGATCAGCACCGTGGGAAAGCGCAACAGACTCAGCGCCTTCCGGCAGAGTGATGTCAGACAGGTGCAGAGTGTGGCCGACTTCCAGTGCGGACACGTCCAGCTCCAGGTATTCCGGCAGTGCAGACGGCAGGCAGCTGATTTCGATGTCAGTCGCCATGACGTGCAGTACGCCGTCCTGGTCATTGACGCCGACACAGGCTTCCTGGCCAGTGATGTGCAGCGGCACATTCATGGTCAGTTTCTGGGTCAGATCGATGCGCAGGAAATCGATGTGAATCAGCAGCGGCTTGAACGGGTGACGCTGCAGGTCACGAATGACGACTTTCTCTTCCAGGCCAGCAACATTCAGCGTGATGATGGAGGAGTAGAACGCCTCGTCATCAACAGCTTTGTACAGGCTCGGCTTGTCGATCATGATCGGTGTCGGAGCTTTGTCAGCACCGTAGATGATGCCCGGCACGAAGTCGTTCGTATGACGCAGGCGGCGGCTCGCACCTTTCCCCAGGTCTTTACGAACTTCAGCATTCAGTTTGAACAGTTTCATTTTACACATACCTCAAGGGTCAATGAGAATCCGGCAACCCCCGCGACCAGAGCGCTGCCGGACTCATGAGGCCGACTCGAAGATGTTCGAGTCGGCCGCTTGTCAGCAGAAGACGGATCTTCTACTGCTGTCAGTGTCATCTTCCGAATCACTGGCGAAACATGTTCGCCGAGTGGGTCTTAGTGGAACATGGCGCTGACGGATTCTTCATTGCTGACGCGACGGATTGCTTCGGCGATCAGACCTGCCACGGTGAGCTGGCGAATCTTGCCTGAGCGACGAGCGGCGTCGGACAGTGGAATGGTATCGGCAACGACCACTTCGTCCAGCACGGAGTTGGTGATGTTGTCGACGGCCGGGCCGGACAGGATGGCGTGTGACGCATAGGCCACAACGCGATCAGCGCCGTGATCCTTGAGCGCTTCGCCTGCCTTGCACAGCGTGCCAGCGGTATCGATCATGTCATCGACCAGTACGCAGGTGCGGCCCTTGATATCACCGATGATGTTCATCACCTGGGCCTGGTTGGCCTGGGGACGACGCTTGTCGATGATCGCCAGCTCGCAGTTGAGCTGCTTGGCGATGGCACGGGCACGTACGACACCGCCCACATCAGGGGAGACGACGATCAGATTGTCATAGTTCTGACGTTCGATGTCGTCGAGCAGAATCGGTGAGCCGTAGACGTTGTCTACTGGCACATCGAAGAAGCCCTGAATCTGGTCGGCATGCAGGTCCATGGTCATGACGCGATTCACGCCAGCCTTGACCATCATGTCCGCGACCACCTTCGCCGAGATCGGTACGCGAGCAGAGCGCACGCGACGATCCTGGCGGGCGTAACCGAAGTACGGTACGACCGCAGTGATGCGCGCCGCTGACGCACGACGCAACGCGTCCACCATCAGGATCAGCTCCATCAGGTTGTCGTTGGTCGGTGCGCAGGTGGACTGCATGATGAAGACGTCCTTGCCGCGAACGTTTTCGTTGATTTCTACCGCAATCTCGCCATCGCTGAATTGACCGACGGTTGCATGGCCCAGGCGGGTATCGAGGGCTTCAGCTACCTTGCGGGCGAGAGCGGGATTGGCATTCCCCGCGAATACCATCAGTTTAGACACGCGCAGCCACCTTTGGAGTCTTGTGGGATCTCGGGAGTGGAGAATTCCGGGTTGACCGGGAACGGCCAGGATTGGCTGGGGTACCAGGATTTGAACCTGGGAATGTCGGTATCAGAAACCGGTGCCTTACCACTTGGCGATACCCCAGCAACGTTCACTTCAACCATTTGCTGTGCTCAGGCCTGAGCCAGAGCAGCATGTAGAGGGGAGATGTTGCAACCGCGTGCCAGGAAGGTGTGCCACATTGGGCGCTCGCATGCGAGTTTGCCCAGCACCTTGCTGGCCTGTCGTGCGTCATCAAACGCACAGAACACACAGGCGCCGGTGCCCGTCAGTCTGGCGGTGCCGAAATGATTCAGCCAGTTCAGAGCGTCGGCGACTGCCGGGTACAAAGTGCTTACGACGACTTCGCAGTCGTTTCGGCCCCCCTGCAGTGCGCGCGCCATACTAATAGCGGGGCTGGAACGTGTCAATTGCGGGTGGCCGAATACGGCAGGGGTTGAGACCTCGATTCCGGGGTGAATAACCACAAACCATGGGGTATCAAGCGTAGCGGGCGACAGCTTCTCGCCAACGCCCTCAGCCCAGGCAGCAAAGCCACGCACGAAGACAGGCACATCGGCTCCCAGCTCAAGGCCTAGTTCGGCTAGAGCGTCTTCGCCTAGCGATAGCTTCCATAGGCGGTCGAGTGCCAAGAGTGTTGTGGCGGCATCGCTACTACCACCCCCGAGGCCGCCGCCCATCGGCAGTATTTTCTCTAGTCGGATATCGACGCCAGGCAGTGCTGATACCGCCATCTTGTCTTGTGCCACTGCGGCTTCACGCAGTCGCCGTGCCGCACGTACGATCAGATTGGTTTCCTCGGGCACGCCATCAATGGCAGGCGTCAGAGTGATGGCGTCATCGTCACGCAACTGAAAGTGCAAGGTATCGCCGTGATCGAGAAACTGGAACAGGGTTTGTAGCTCGTGATAGCCATCGGCGCGCTGCCCGGTAATGTGCAGCATGCGGTTCAGCTTGGCAGGTGCCGGTAGGCTGAGGGCGGAGAGAGTCGAGTGGGTCACGGCGGGGCGGTCCTGTCAGGTATCGGGCGCATTGTGCAATGTTGGCATCAGAGGCTATCAAAAAGACGGCCGGCCTGTGAGCAGGTCGGCCGTCTTTTGATGATAGG
This sequence comes from Cobetia sp. L2A1, assembly GCF_009796845.1. Taxonomy (NCBI): domain Bacteria; kingdom Pseudomonadati; phylum Pseudomonadota; class Gammaproteobacteria; order Oceanospirillales; family Halomonadaceae; genus Cobetia; species Cobetia sp. L2A1. The sequence goes on from NZ_CP047025.1 coordinate 751,833, forward strand.
CCGGCTGATGTGAGTGAGATAATGGTGCTTGAGCGATGGAGCTAGAGCTTGTGACTTACAGGGCCTGCCACTGATTGACGATCAGCGTCGCGGTCAGGTCGCCATAGTAGAGCTTGAGTTTGCGCGGCAGCCACATGCCTTCAGCACGCGTCCAGTCCTGGTAGCTCACTTTCCATCCGTCTTGATGCAACGTGGCGGGGAAGCCTTGTGCATCTTCCTCCAGCTGGTGGGCACCTTTACTCGGCAAGCCGCGCACCCAGTCATTCAGCGCGCCTAACGGCAATGACCACCCCAGCTGCTGCAGCATCAGGCTTTCGGCATCGGGAGCCTCAAAGTCACCATCTGAAGAGTTGAGGCGGACACCGTCAGCGTCACGCGTCACGGTAGTACGGCCTGCCCCCAGCGGACCCGTGATCAGCATGCGGTAATCGTCGCCATCCTGCTGCCAGTCAAGATTGGCGCTGTGGCCTTCATCTGGTGTGCGGATACCGACCTTGCCGGCCAGCTGCCAATGTGTCAGTGCTTCAAGGGATGTCGCTTGTTGCTGCCAATCACCATCACTACGGGTCAGGTCACCGGCATTATCGCTAGCCATCTGACTGGCGCAGCCGCTCAGCACCAGTGTCATGGCTAACAAGATGGAGGTCAGCAGACGGCGTGCGAAAGGTAATGAAGCATTGGATACAGACAGTGAAGAGGTCGTCATGACGCAGAAACCTTCCAGATGGCGAGGGAGTTGAGAGTGGTCACACGTTGAGCGATGGTAAAAGCAATCAGGACAATGGACTCGTGACCCTGCAGAAAGTGCCGCGCAGTTAACGCGGCAGTCAGTTAACACGGCAGTCAGTTTACGACAGCAGGAGCCGGATCGTCAGCGTACGTCAGGGCGCATCGACTACAGGGCGCAAGGCCGGAATACGCTGGAACAGTGCTTCCAGTTCGGTGGCCTCCTCGAAGCGTTCGCTTAATTCGACGGACAGGCTTCGCGCCTCGTCCTGACGATCCAGTGACCACAGCACCTCGATGAGATGAGCGCCAATCTCGGCGTCCTGTTGCTGGGCCCAGGCGGCCTCCAGCGGTGAAAGTGCACGCTCGTTATCGCCGGTCAGGTAGTAGCCCCAACCGAGGCTATCGAGAATGGCCGAGTCATCCGGCGACAGTTCATGCGCTCGTTCAATCAATGTCAGTGCTTCGTCACGGCGATCAGTTTCGACCAGCAGGGTATAACCCAAGGCGTTGTAGGCGCTGGCATTGTCTGGTTCCAGCGCGATCACTTCGCGTAGATCACTCTCCATACCTTCAAGCTGGCTATCCTCGAGGCGGCGAATGCCGCGCAGGAACAGCAGGCTGCCTAGCTCACTGCCGACAGCATTGCGTGCGTCGTTATCCTTGCTGGCAACCGCCTTGGTGAGTGCCTTGCGGCGTGTACTGATACTGCTGTCGAGCAGGGTATCAGCGTCAGCGAAGGCCTCATGAGTGTCGAGCAAGTCAATTTCGAAGCTGAGCAGTGTCATGGCGTGACGTGGATGACGTAGACGCTCCACCGCCAGGAACTGACGTGCCTCGTCGATGCGATCATGCTCAGCCAGTAGCTGGGCAGCACGTGCGCGGCTCGAGATATAGCGCTCACCATCCGGCACCTGTCGGTAGTAAAGGATGGCGTTGTCGATCTCGCCGCTGGCTTCGGCAGCCAGGCCGAGCATGGCAAAGGCTGCATCCGGGACGGGGTCTTCTTCCAGTAGCGGCAGTAGCAGGCGATGGGCATCCTGAGGAGCATCGGCATCCAGGAACAGGCTAGCCAGCGCCATGCGTAAGCGCGGTGCGTTGGGATGGCGAGTCACGAGTGTGTCGATGCGCTCGCGAGCGGAAGGCATGTCACCACTGGCGAGCTCGGTCTGTGCGGCACTCAATACCAAGCGACTGTCATCGGGTGCGATGTCCAGCCCACGGGTCGCCGCCTGACGTGAGGCGTTCAGGTGCCCGGCATCACGTTCAATTTCACTGCGTGCCAACCATAGCTCCGGAAGATCTGCATGAGAGGCTTCCAAGCGTGAGAGTCGAGCTCGGGCAGATGATTCATTGCCGAGACTAGCGTCCAGCAGGGCAGCCGCGATCTTTGGCATCGGTTGGGTGGGATACTGCGTAATATGCCTGGTCAGTAGCGACAACAGTGGTTCGAGATCGGCACCGGCATCAATGGCCTGTTCCATCAGGGTTGCCAGATTGCCATTGCCACCACTGGCTTCCACGACGAGTCGCTGCTCCAGCGCTGTCATCCAGTCACCGCGTTCCATCGCCAATCGTGCGCGGATGATGCTGGGCTCGCTGGCAGTATCATCCAGCTGTTGCCAGCGTTCAGCGGCACGTTCCAGCAGCGCGGGGTTATCGGCGTAGCGTGCGGCCAGCACTGCGCGGCGGGCCAGCTCCGGATCATCGAAGCGACGACTGGCCGCCAGATACCCATCGGCGGCGCGGGGATAGTCACCACGCTGACCGGCAAGTTCTGCACTCAGTAGCTGATTGAGGCTATCGGCATCCAGTCCCTTCTGTATGGCTGGCGCAGAGTCCAGTGGATCTGGCTGGTTGGCGAAGGGCGTCGAAGTGCTCACTGACTGACAACCGGCAAGCCCCAGCATCAGCCCGACCAGCAGCGTACCCTTGAGCCGATGGGATGCGATAGCGGGGTAACTGAGCGGTCTGCGAGCCGTTGTCGACGCGCGACAGGCAGCAGTGCCTGATGCACTCCGCGTGGCATCGGTCGGGGCATCCTGCAAGGTACCCATCTGTGCTTTCGCGTGTGGCGTCTCACGGGGCGTATGTTCAGCGGCAGTCGAAGCGTGCATGCAACCTCGCGGTCAGCGGTCGGAGTCTACAGAGTAACCCGCCAGCGGGGGCCGGATCAGAAAAATGGATGTCGTGATGTCCATCATTCCAGCATAACGGCTGCTGACCAGCGGGCATAGCGTTGCCGTTGCTGACGCAGTATTGAAAAGACATGAGAGCCTTTGTGAGAGTGATAGCGTCAGCCTGCCAGTGCCATGGAAAATCCTCATCAGCTGCGGCACGCTACAGGGTCGCGTGGTGCAGGCGCTGTGATAGAATGAGCACGCTAATATTATAATTCCAGCCGCTACGGCGACTGCACTTGCTGGCCTCGTTCCCATGCCTGCAAGCACTGCCCATGCCGACAGCAGCTTGTTTTTGACGCCAATCCTGCCGGCCAGACCCTGACGACTGACTGACTCCATGACCCTTCTTGCCCTTGGCATCAATCATCGCACCGCCGCCGTTGATGTGCGCGAACGCGTTGCTTTCACGCCTGCGCAGCTTGACGCCGCGCTGGGCGAATTGAAGCGGCTGCCGGCAGTCTCCGAGGCAGCCGTGCTGTCGACCTGTAATCGGACCGAGCTCTACTGCGTGACCAGTGATGGTGCGCAGTCGGTACTCGAGTGGCTGAGCCGTTTTCACGGCCTGCCGATGGAAGACCTCGAGCATTGCAGCTATCAGCATCTGGGCGATGAGGCCGTGCGTCATCTGATTCGTGTCGCGGTCGGGCTGGATTCCATGGTGCTGGGCGAGCCGCAGATTCTGGGTCAGTTGAAGGATGCCTACCAGTTTGCCCGCCAGTCGGTGGGCCTTGGTGGCGAGTTGGAGCAGCTCTTTCAGCATATCTTTCAAGTCGCCAAGCAAGTGCGTACTGAAACGGGTATCGGCGAAAACCCTGTCTCGGTAGCTTATGCCGCCGTCAGCATGGCAAGTCACATCTTTGACGACTTCACACGTGCCAACGCGCTGTTGATCGGGGCAGGTCAGACTATCGAGCTGGTCGCGCGCCATCTCAAGGAAGCTGGCATCGCCAATATCTGTATCGCCAATCGCACGCTGTCCCGCGCCGAACATCTGGCCAATGAGCTAGGCGGTACGGCGATTGGGCTGGAGGGCATTCCTCATGCGCTCGAAAAGGCTGATATCGTCATTTCCTCGACTGCCTCCCAATTGCCGATTCTGGGCAAGGGCATGGTCGAGCGTGCCCTGAAAAAGCGCCGTTACAAGCCGATGTTCATGGTCGATATTGCGGTACCACGTGATGTTGAGCCTCAGGTGGGCGAGCTTGACGATGTTTTCCTCTATACGGTCGATGATCTGCAGGAAGTCATCGAGGAAAATCGTCGCCACCGCGAGCTGGCCGCGGCACAGGCAGAAGAGCTGATTCGCCAAGGCGTCAGCGCCTGGTTGCATCTCAAGCGTGTGCGCAGTGGTGGCGAAGTCATCAAACGCTACCGCAGTCATGGCGAGCAGCTGCGCGCCGAATGTGAGGCGCAGGCATTGGCAGAGCTCAAGCAGGGTCGCGATCCGCAGGAAGTTGTCGCGCAGCTGGCGCGTCAGCTGACCAATCGCTTCATGCATTACCCGACGCTGGCGTTGCGCCAGGCCTCGGGTGATGACCGACAGGATATTCTTCAGACGGCACAGACGCTTCTGCTCGCGCCGGTTGATTCATCACAGGACCCTTCATGAAAGACAGCCTCATCACCAAGCTCGATACCTTCCACGACCGCTTCGAGGAGATCTCCGCACTGTTGTCGGAGCCAGAAGTCATCGGGAATCAGGCCAAATTCCGTGACCTGTCGCGGGAATACGCCGAGCTTGAGCCGCTGATCGAGGCATGGCGTCGCCATCGCGCGCTTATGGAAGGTCGTGAAGCGGCCCTGAGCATGTGTGACGACAGCGACCCTGAGATGCGTGACATGGCGCGTGAGGAAGTGCGCGATATCGATGCCGCACTCGAAGCCTTGGAAGGTGAAATCACCCAGTTGCTGATTCCGCGTGACCCAGACGATGGTGCCAACGTCTTCCTCGAAGTGCGTGCGGGAACCGGTGGTGATGAAGCCGCGCTATTTGCCGGTGACCTGTTTCGTATGTACTCGCGCTACGCCGAACTCAAGGGCTGGAAGGTTGAGACTGTCAGTGCCAGCCATGGTGAGCACGGTGGCTTCAAGGAAGTCATCGCACGGGTGAAAGGTGAGGGTGTTTATTCGCGACTCAAGTTCGAGTCGGGTGCGCACCGTGTTCAGCGTGTGCCGGCGACAGAGTCACAAGGACGCATTCATACCTCGGCGTGTACTGTCGCGGTGATGCCTGAGGCGGATGAAGTCGGCGACATTGATATCAATCCGTCTGACCTGCGGGTGGATACGTACCGCAGTTCTGGTGCCGGTGGTCAGCACGTCAATACCACGGATTCTGCCATTCGCATCACTCACCTGCCGACAGGCGTGGTGGTGGAGTGTCAGGACGAGCGCAGCCAGCACAAGAACCGTGCGCGCGCCATGTCACTGCTGGCGGCTCGTCTAAAGCAGGCAGCAGTAGACACTCAAGCGCAGGCGACCTCTGATGCGCGTCGCAAACTGGTCGGCTCCGGTGATCGCTCCGAGCGTATTCGTACCTATAACTTCCCGCAGGGGCGCCTGACCGACCACCGGATCAACTTGACGCTTTATAAGCTCAATGAAGTGATCGCTGGCCAGCTGGATGAGGTGATAGAACCGCTGGTGGTCGAATACCAGGCCGATCAGTTGACCGCATTGCAGGAGCACTAAGGTGAGAATTGATGTCACGCTAGCAGCAGCCACCGCACGCCTGAGTGAGGCGGGCAGTGACTCGCCGCGCCTGGATGCCGAGCTATTGCTGGGTGAAGTGATGGGGCGTGAGCGCACCTGGTTCTATACCTGGGGTGATCGGGATCTAGAGGCAGAAGCGAGCGCTGAGGATATTGCCCGCTTTGAAGCGCTGCTGGCGCGTCGTGCCGAAGGGCATCCGGTCGCTCATCTGCTTGGACGACGTGAGTTCTATGGCCTGACACTAGCGTGTTCACCGGTCACGCTGATTCCGCGTCCGGACACCGAGGTAATGGTGGAGTGTGCGCTGGAGCTGGCGGAAGCCTCGACAGGTCGTCTACTGGATCTCGGCACCGGCACTGGTGCCATCGCGTTGGCATTTGCACGCCACCGTCCACAGTGGCAGGTGCTGGGCGTCGACCTTGTCGAAGAGGCCGTGGCTCTGGCGCGCTGCAATGCTGAGACACTGGCGATTGGCAATGCTGAATTTCGGTGCAGTAACTGGTTCTCTGCAGTGAGTGAGAATGACTTTGCGCTGATCACTGCCAACCCTCCGTATCTGGCTGATGATGATCCCCATTTGATGCTGGGCGATGTGCGTTTTGAGCCGCGCTCCGCACTGGTGGCAGAACGTCATGGATTGGCAGACTTCATGCACCTCATTGAGGTTGCGCCACGCTACTTGGCGGCGGGTGGACATCTGATGTTGGAGCATGGCCTGAAGCAAGGGCCTGAAGTGCGAGGCGCGTTGTTGTCTGCTGGCTACACCGATGTTGATACGCTTGAAGATCTGGGTGGTCGCGAGCGAATCACACTGGGCAAGAAAATCTGATGGGTATTTGTGTCTGGCAGTAACGGGTACTGGCGGGTAGAGGTTTCATCCGAATTTGGTGGAGTGTGCGTGGAATCCTCGTCATGGTGCAGCCAGTGAAGGCATATCCTCTGCTGGCTGGGTATGATAATAATTAGTCACGCATGATTGGAAAGGACGTCTGATAACCCCCGTGTTATCCGATGGCCTGACTGCCCGAAAGACAGGAGTAAGGATGATCCTGCTGTAAGTCACCCCGCTGGGAAAACTATTACAATGAAAGCGAAATCACGTTCTCTGGACCGTATCGATCTCAAGATTCTGCGTTGCCTGCAAGAAAATGCACGTATTTCCTATGTCGATCTTGCCTCTGAAGTAGGCTTGTCGACCACGCCGTGTCTTGAACGCGTCAAGCGGCTTGAGCGCGCTGGCGTCATTCGCGGTTACAAGGCGGTGCTTGACCCCAAGGCACTCAAGGCCAATCTGTTGGTATTCGTCGAAATCAGCCTCGAAACCCAGTCTCCTTCAGTCTTTGATGAGTTCCGTCGTGCAGTGTCCAAACTGCCGCAGATTCAGGAATGTCATCTCGTCTCAGGCCAGTTCGACTATATTCTCAAATGTCGAATTCCCGAGATGTCAGCTTACCGTCAGCTGCTGGGTGATGTGGTATTGACCCTGCCCGGAGTCAAGGAATCCAAGAGCTACGTGGTAATGGAAGAGGTCAAGGAGCAGTTCTCGCTGCATGTGCCGGATATCGAGGAGTTGGAGGCCAAGTAAGCTTGTGCGCTCTTGTCTCGATTTAACGTCTTTCATCTGTGCAGTGATACTGCACAAGCGCCCGCTCAGGTATCGCTAGTCATGAATGGCTAGTGACGATCCGCTATCAAGCACAGGCAGTCCGTCTTCCATGCAAGATTCGCAATTACTGCGCTATTCGCGCCAGATTCTGCTTCCCCAGGTCGATATCGTCGGCCAGCAACGTCTGCTGGCGGCGCGAGTGCTGGTGATCGGGGCGGGCGGGCTGGGCTGTCCAGCGGCACTGTACCTGGCCGCTGCAGGTATCGGTACGCTGGTGCTGGCGGATGATGATCATGTCGAGCTCTCCAATCTGCAGCGCCAGATCGCGCATGGTGATGCAGATATTGATCAGCCCAAGGCAGCGTCGCTGGCAGCGTCGGTACTGGCGATCAACCCTGAGTTGAACGTTATCGTGTTGGCGCAGCGCCTGAACGGCAATGCGTTGTCAGAACAGGTCGCTGCGGCTGATGTGGTGCTCGATTGTACGGATCGCTTCAGTTCACGCTTTCCGATCAATGCGGCCTGCGTAGCGGCGGGCACGCCCCTGGTATCGGGGGCAGCGATTCGCTTTTCTGGCCAGTTGGTCGTGTTCGATCTACGTCAGCCGGAGTCACCCTGCTATGCCTGCCTCTATGCGCCGGATGAGCTGGGTGATGAAGAGATCACGTGTGCTGAAAGCGGAGTGATTGCACCACTGGTTGGCATCATCGGCGCCTTTCAGGCACTTGAGGCACTCAAGCTGATCAGTGGCGCGGGTAGCGCGCATCGTGGCCTGGCGACGTTTGATGGTTTGACCGGCGAGTGGCGGCGCATGGGGCTCAAGCGTGATCCTGGCTGCCAGGTGTGTGGGACTGCACGCTCATGAGCTTGTCTCGTCCGCTTCCTGCTGGCGCGGTCGTGGTAGGTTTTCCTTGATGGATGAGGGCAAGGGGGTGCTTGCAGGGGCTTACCGATTGCTGGCGGGCCTTGAGGCGTTTCGGATCTAGGCCAATGCGCTGCACCAGAGCTTGAGAGGTGCTTGCAGGGCTCGTCAGCACTCTCTTGTATTCTTCTTCCGTACTCCTCCCTCTATATCCCTACCGATCATCCTTCGCTCTTCTTCATACCTTCACGCGTCTTTCAATTCCTTAATTCCCTGCCTCCTGTTCTTGGCTCGTCATCGTCCAGCTTTAGCGCCTGACCTCATGCCTTCTGCGTGCTAGCCCCCCTTCCTGTTACCTGGTTGATAGCTTTTTCCTGTGCCTGGCGTTTGTTGATTATTGATTGACAGTCAATTGGCGCACGATTTCTTCCTCGTTCCTTCATTATTCGACGTCTGGAAGAAGATGTACTTTTATTCAGTAGTTCCAGCAAGTTGGATGGTTGCTTAATGTAGAAAGAATGTCGGTTCTGCGCAGCTTGCGTATAGAATCTCTCACTCAAGAGTGAATGATTGGTTGTTATTGAATACTTGACACCTGGTGCTGCTCTGGGGCCACATGAAGGCAAGATTGATGAACATGTTTTGCAAGATTCAACAACAACTACAAGACAGATGGATTCCTATCGCATGACTGACTCCTTGTCATCCACGCCGCCAGCCTCCTTGTCATCCACGCCGCCAGCCTCCTGGTATCGTGACTCGGTTGCGGTACACCTGGATTCTACTTCTCCCCTGGAGGGCGAGGTCACTGCCGATGTGTGCATCGTTGGCGCTGGTGTCACCGGCTGCTCGGCAGCCCTCCATCTCGCAGAGCGCGGTTACAAGGTCATATTGCTCGAATCCTCGACGGTGGGTCATGGCGCATCGGGTCGCAGTGGCGGCCAGATTCTGCCGGGGCTGGGCACGGACATCAGCACGGTGGAGAAGGCACTCGGTCACGAAAGAGCCAAGGATATCTGGGAAATGAGTCGCGAGGCTGTCCGCCTCACGGCTGATCTCATCGAGCGCCACGCCATTCCCTGTGAACTTGCCTGGGGATACCTGCATGCCGCAGTCAAACCTCGGCATGTGAAGGAGTTGCACGACTTTCAGAACCGCATGGCCCGCGATTATGGCTACGACTCCATGCAGTGGCTCGAAGGTCAGGTGCTGCGAGAGCACGTCGTGACTGATGAGTACCCTGGTGCCATGCGTGAAAGCGAAGGTGGCCATCTACATCCTCTCAATTACACCCTTGGCCTTGCGCGTGCTGCGCAGCAGGCTGGCGTCAGCCTGCACGAAAATAGTCCGGTGGTTGAGATCAAACGCGGCAAGCCGGCCACGATCATCACTGGCAAGGGTCGCGTGATCGCTGATCGAGTGGTGCTGGCCACCAATGCCTATGGAGATCGCCTCGTACCGGAAATGGCTGGGCGCATCATGCGTGCCGCCAACTACATGATCGCGACGGCGCCGCTCACTGCCGAACAGGCGGCTCAGGTTCTGCCCCAAAATGATGCCTTGTCCGATGCCAACTTCGTACTGGATTACTACCGGTTATCTGCTGATCGACGGCTGATCTATGGCGGCGAGGTGAGCTACGACGGACGCGAGCCGCGAGGGCTGGATGCACGTATCGATCGCAAGATCCGGCATCTGTTTCCGGTACTCGGGGAGGTGGATATCCAGTATCGCTGGGGCGGTGACGTCGCCATCACGCTCAATCGGGCACCTGACTTCGGGCGCATGGGTGCCAACCTCTATTACGCTCAAGGGTACTCGGGGCATGGCATGGCCATGGCCGGGCTGGCAGGGAAATTGCTGGCTGAATCCCTGAGTGGGGATAGCGAGCGTTTCGACACCTTTGCAGCGATGCCTCATCGCACCTTCCCGGGCGGGCGGCACTTGCGTACGCCGCTACTGGTGTTGGCCACCACCTTCTACAAGCTCCGCGATCGGCTGTGATGAGCTGCCTGAACGACAAGGATACCCCCATGAGTGATCCCCAGATGGTGATGGACGAGAGTCTCGCGCGTACACACTCTCGTGAACCTGTGATGAGCGAGCCTGCAGCAAATGAGATGGGTGGGCACCTGACGGCGTCTTCCATCGAGATGAAAGGGCTGCACAAGCGTTTTGGCAATGATGCCGTGGCGCTCAATGGTGTGGATCTGACCATTCGCGCAGGTGAATTCTTCACGTTGCTGGGACCATCAGGCTGTGGCAAGACCACCTTGCTACGCATTCTGGCTGGGCTTGAAGAGGCGGATGAAGGCACATTGATCATCGGTGGCAAGGATGTTACCGAGGTGCCGCCTCACCAACGTAGCGTGAACACGGTATTCCAGTCCTACGCGCTATTTCCGCACTTGTCCGTGCGCGAGAACCTGGCGTTCGGGCTCAAGATGCGCGGTGTCGGGGCAGTAGAACGCGACGCCAAGGTGGCGGACGTCGCCAATCTGATCAAGCTGGGGGAGTTGGTCGATCGACGCATCGATCAGCTTTCCGGTGGTCAGCGTCAGCGTATCGCGCTGGCGCGTGCACTGATCTGTGAGCCGGATGTGCTGCTGCTGGATGAGCCGCTCTCGGCGCTGGATGCCGGCCTGCGTTCTCAGCTTCAGGTAGAGCTGTTGCGTATCCAGAAACGTCTGGGGATGACCTTCGTGTTCGTGACTCATGATCAGGATGAAGCGATGGTCATGTCCGATCGGATCGCCGTGCTCAATGGCGGCAACATCCAGCAGATCGGCTCTCCGCGCGAGATCTATGAGACGCCCCTCAATGTCTTCGTGGCACGCTTCATGGGACACGACAATCTCTATCCCATCACTGAAAATGCGGGCAATCGGGCAATGACCGCGGTGGGAGCACTCGAACTCGAGACAGCAGGCAGCGTAGGTGAGTTCGTGCTGATACGGCCCGAGACACTGGATCTGAAACTGGGCCATGTCGCAGGCATCAATCACATGCACGGGCGCATTACCGAGCGACTCTATCGTGGCAGTCACGCCGAATATCGAATAGCGATCGGCGCTACCAGCCTTCAGGCGACGGTGAACAACCGTGGTCACCATCTTCCTGACGTTGACGACGAGGTGACCCTGGTGGTCTCCCCGGAAGATCTCGTCACGCTGAGTGAGTGAGGCCTGACATGCCGAAGACGACAGCCGTGATTGGACGTAGCCAAGCCATCGTGCGGGAAACACGTCATCTGCTGTTTACCGTGACACCGGGCGCCGCCTGGATCTTCTTCTTTCTGGTCTTGCCCAGCGCCTACCTGATGAGTGTGGCCTTCATGAGCAATGGCCCCTACGGGCTACCGGAAATGCCCTTGTCACTAACGTCATTTCATCAGTTGGCGGGGCAGGGTTTTCTGGGCTGGAGTCCGGGGAATCTGCTGACACTGATGCGCTCGTTATGGCAGACGGTGATTTCCACCGTGCTGGTCGTGCTGGTGGCGTACCCGGTCGCCTATTACATCTCGCAGGCAGACGTGCGCTGGCGGCCTATCTTGCTGCTGGTCGTGGTCGTGCCATCGTGGACCAATCAGGTCATTCGTACCTTTGGTTGGATGAACCTGTTGGCACCGGGCACGCCGCTGGCCGAACTGGCCGAGGCGATGGGCATGATCGCGCCCCATATGGGGCTTTATCCCTCAAACTTCGCGGTCACATTGGGGCTGATCTACAACTTCCTGCCCTTCATGGTGCTGCCGTTGTATGCCGCCTTCGAAAAGCTGAACTTCTCGTTGGTCGAGGCCGCGCGTGACCTGTATGCCTCTCCCATCAAGGCTTTCTGGTATGCAGTATTTCCTCAGACGTTACCGGGACTGCTGGCGGGGGTGGTGCTGGTCGCGATACCGGCCTTTGGCATGTACGTCATCCCTGAGTTGCTGGGAGGTGGCAAGGGCATGATGTTGGGCAATCTGGTTGCCAACCAGTTCTCGGGCAGCGCCAACTGGCCGCTGGGGGCGGCGGGCGCGATTCTGATGCTCATCGCCACTTTCATCGGTCTGTACGCGATGCGTCGCATCGGCAAGCGTCTGGGTGGCGGTGAAGAGGTGGTGATATGAAACATTCAGCCTTCAAGAAGGGATTACGCGGCTTCTGGTGGCTGACGGTCGGCTTTCTGTATCTGCCCTTGATCGTCGTGATGGTGTTTTCCTTCAATGCATCCAACAGTGCTGCCAGCTTCACCGGTATCTCGCTGCGGTGGTATCGGCGCCTGCTGGGTAATGACGCGATTCTGTCGGCACTGGGCAATTCGATGCTGCTGGCGGTGATCTCTTCGCTGGTGGCACTCGCGATTGGCTGCCTGATCGGCTACGGCATGTATCGCCATCGCCATCGCAAGCTGGGCTGGCTGATCGTGTTGATCTACCTGCCCATCGTGCTGCCCGACATCGTGTTCGGAATCTCGGAGATGACCTTCTTCATGAAGATCAACGAGCTGACGGGCCTGTTGTCCCCGGGACTCGGCACCATGATCATCGCGCATGTCACCTTCCAGATACCCTTCGTGGCACTGATCGTCTACTCACGCTTCGTCGGATTGGATCCCTCATTGTTCGAGGCAGCGAAGGATCTTTACGCCACGCCGCTTCAGCGAGTGCGGTTCTTCATGCTACCGACATTGAAGCCAGCGTTGATCTCAGCCTTCTTCCTGTCATTCACGCTGTCGCTGGATGACTTCGTGATCAGCTTCTTCACCTCTGGCCCCGAAAGCGCCACGCTCCCCATTTACATCTGGAGCGCGATTCGCAAAGGGGTGACACCGGAAATCAATGCCATCGCGACACTGATGATGATGGCGGTCGCCCTGGCGGCAATTGCCAGTCTGTGGCTGTCACGGCGCCGTACAGTGTCCTGAATACCCTGCTGAAAGCCTCACACGATCAGGTGGCTCTCCCATCAATGCACAGTGAGACGATGGGGGAGGACTTGAGCAACATGCAACATCTTCACGACAATCAAAGCGGAGCATCACAATGACAAACAACACGCTGCGTTTCGCTGTAGCCATCGGCAGTCTGCTGCTGGCCAGTGCCTCCCAGGCTGAAGACAAGAAGCTGTATCTCTTCAACTGGACCCAGTACATGGACCCGGAGGTCATCACCGCCTTTGAAAAGAAGTATGACGTTGAGGTGGTGGAGAATTACTACAACTCATTGCCGGAAATGCTGGCCAAGCTGAATGCCGGTGGTGTGTCTCAGTACGACATCATCGTGCCGTCCAATTATTACGTTCCGCGCTTGATCGAGACGGGTCTGGTGCAGAAGATCAACAAGGCGAAAGTGCCCAATCTGGCCAACGTCGATGAACAGTTCCGTGACCCGAGTTTTGACCCGGGTGCCGAATATACCGCGCCGTATCAGTGGGGCGTGACGGGACTGGTCTACAACGCCAAGACCTTCAAGGATGCCCCGAAGAGCTGGTCCGTGCTGTTTGATCCCGCCGTCAATGATGCCTATCCCTTCAGTCTGATGGGGGATGGTCAGGTCAGCATGGGGACAGCCTGTGCCTACCTTGGGCATGGCTATGACTGTACTGACATTGACGATTGGCGTGAGGCAGCCAAGCTGCTGATCGAAACCAAGCATCGTAGCAATTTCAGTGGTTTCTCCGATGGTACGCCTGCGCTGCAACAGATGGCGCGCAAGGTCACGCACGGCGCGTTGTCCTACAACGGTGACTACCTGTTCTATCTGGACGAAAACCCCGAATCCTTCTCTGACATCAAGTTCGTCATTCCTGACGAAGGCGCCGAGAAGTGGGTGGATTCCATGATGATTCCTGCCAAGGCACCGCATCCGGAACTGGCCAATGCCTTCATCAACTTCATCCTGGACGCCAAGGTCGGTGCACAGCTTTCCAACTACAACTACTACGCCAGCCCGAATGCGGCGGCGACACCGTATCTGGATGAGGTGCTGACTCAGCCGCCGATTCAGCCGTCAGAAGATGACATGGCCCGTCTGCGTTTCTCGCCGAGCCTCTCCGGCAAGCAGCTGCAGATATTCCAGCAGTTGTGGTCGGAAGTGCAGGCGCGCTGAGCACTGACACTTGATGCACTGCCATTCAAAAGCACCATCGTTCGGGTGTTCTACAAGCAGGCCACTGATGCCGTGGCCTGCCATGTCTTGTTCAAGGAAGGTTTCATGAAGTACGAACCCACTGGTCACGAAGATGAAGCATCCGCGTTGCAGGAATGGTTCACGGCTCATGGCATCACCGAGGTGGAATGTCTGGTCACTGACCTGACCGGCATTCTCAAGGGCAAGATCATGCCGGCGCGCAAGTACCTCAATGGTGGGCGGCCACGTTTGCCTGATTCGATCTTTATTCAGACCGTCACGGGAGGGTATCCAGACGACGAAGACAGTCGTTTCTGGAATCCTGCTGAGCAAGATATGGAGCTCATCCCGGACGTGAATGCGCTTTATCTGGTGCCGTGGGCAGAAGATGCCACAGCGCAGATCATCCATGATTGCTATTACCTCAATGGCGAGCCGGTGGAGCTATCGCCACGCTATGTGCTCAAGCGTGTATTGGCGCTCTATGCCGCACGAGGCTGGCAGCCGATTGTCGCGCCGGAGGCCGAGTTCTTCCTGGTCAAGACCAATACCGACCCCGACTATCCATTGGAGCCGCCCGTCGGCCGCAGCGGGCGGCAAGAGAGTAGTCGTCAGTCATTCTCCATCGATGCAGTCAATGAATTCGATCCGTTATTCGAGGAGATGTATGACTACTGCGAAGCGATGGGGCTGGATCTGGACACCCTGATTCACGAGGAGGGTGCCGGTCAGATGGAGGTTAATTTCGAGCACGGAGACCCGTTGATGCTGGCCGATCAGATAGTGATGTTCAAACGCACGCTGCGTGAGACAGCACTGCGCCATGGCATGTACGGCACCTTCATGGCCAAGCCGATGGCGAACGAGCCGGGTAGCTCGATGCACCTTCATCAGAGTTTGGTAGATGCGACGTCCGGCAAGAACCTGTTCGCCAATGACGAAGGGCAGCCGAGTACGTTGTTCCGTAATTTCATTGGCGGCCTGCAAACCTACATGCCGTCGGCTATTCCGTTCTTCGCACCTAATGTCAATTCCTATCGCCGCCTGATGCGTAACGATACCAGCGGCTCAGCCCCCATCAATGTGGAGTGGGGCTTCGATAACCGTACCGTAGGCTTGCGTGTGCCGGTCTCGGATGCGGCAGGCACTCGGGTCGAGAATCGTCTGGCCGGTGCCGATGCCAACCCCTATCTGGTGATGGCAGCCTCATTGGCGTGTGGCTATCTAGGCATGCTCTCTCAGCTTGAGCCGCGCCCACCCGTCGTCGGTTCTGCATGGGAGGGTGGTAACACACTCCCAGATGATATTGGCCCTGCGCTCAACGCTCTGCATGACTGCAAGCCACTGGCGGACATTCTCGGTGAGCGTTTCGTGAAGAGTTATCTCGCGGTCAAGCGTGCCGAGCATCGCGAATACTTCCAGGTCATCAGCTCCTGGGAGCGTGAGCATCTGCTGTTGAGAGTGTAAGCGGCGGTGATGACGGGGTTGGTGCGCTTTTCTCGACATCTGGTAGCAACAAGGGGGCGTGGTAGTCATCGCGGCCCCTTGTCGTTTCTGAGGCTCTCTTGGTTATCGCAAGATGATAGTGCTCTGACATCTGCCAATGTGGTGATTATTGCATGGCAAAAACTACAGATTTAGCAGTTTGTTCCGTGATAGTGTGTCAGGATGTTGATTAAAATAACCACAAGGAACTGTCATGAGTGCAATTCTGCCCATTGAACATGCTGCCTCCTGGTATGCATCCTCCGCCAATGCCTCTCCCGAGCGTCCGCCATTGTCAGGAGACGTCAGCTGTGATGTCTGTGTCGTCGGCGCTGGCTTCACGGGGATTTCAGCTGCGCTGCACCTGGCTGAGCAGGGGCTCAAGGTCATGGTGCTGGAGGCGGCCCGTGTGGGTTACGGCGCCTCTGGTCGCAATGGTGGGCAGATCGTCAACAGTTACAGCCGTGACATGGATGTCATCGAGGAGCGCTTTGGCGCACAGACTGCGCGCGCATTGGGTGACATGGCCTTTGAAGGCAATACCATCATTCGTGATCGTATTGCGCGCTACAGCATCGATTGCGATCTGCGTGAAGGGAATCTATTCGCGGCCTGCAATACTCGACAGATGAAAGGCCTGCGCGAACACAAGGCACTGTGGGAGCGCTACGGCAATACCAGCCTTGAGCTTTTGGAAGGCGATGCCTACCAGCGTGAAGTCAGTGCCGAAGGCTATGTGGGGGCACTGGTTGATCATTCTGGCGGTCATATTCATCCGCTGAATCTGGTGCTGGGTGAAGCCGCCGCTTTCGAGTCACTGGGCGGTGTCATCTTCGAGCAAAGCCCGCTGGTGAGTCTCGAACATGGCTCCCCTGTGGTGCTGAAGACGGCAGGTGGCACCATCCGTGCTGACCGTGTGGTAATGGCAGGCAATGCCTATCTGAATGGCGTGTTGCCGGTACTGGAAGGCAAATCGATGCCGTGCGGGACTCAGGTCATCACGACCGCGCCGCTGGAAGCGGACGTCGCGCGAGCACTGCTGCCCAACAACATGGCGGTGGAAGACTGCAATTACCTGCTTGATTACTATCGTCTGACTCGCGATAACCGACTCATCTTCGGTGGTGGCGTCAACTATGGCGGCGAAGATCCGACCGATATCGAGGCGCTGATTCGTCCCAAGATGCTCAAGGTGTTCCCGCAGCTGGCCAACGTCAAGATTGATTATGCCTGGAGTGGCACCTTCCTGATGACGCTCAACCGTCTGCCGCAGTTCGGCGTGCTCAATGACAACGTCTACTACGCCCAGGGCTACTCCGGTCATGGTGTGACCTGTAGTCACCTGGCGGGCCGCCTGATCAGTGAGGTGATGACAGGACGTGACGAGCGTTTCGATGCCTTCGCTGGCCTACCGCATCTGCCATTCCCCGGTGGGCGCATGCTGCGGGTACCGTTGTCAGCTGTCGGTGCCTGGTACTACCAGACACGTGACAAGCTCGGTATCTGATCAGCTCGCCATTCCTGCAGCGCCAGAGCCGCTCTCCCGAACAGGAGGGCGGTTTTTTTGATGGGTCCTCAACGCAAGATGCCCCGTCCAGGAGGACGGGGCATCTTGCGTGTCTTCAGGCAGACAGGCTAGCCGTTGATCCAGAAGCCCAGTACCAGGAAGCCAGTGGTGGTAACGGCTGCGCCAATCATTGTGTAGGGCAGTTGAGTCAGCGCATGTTGCATGGGTTGAACACCACACCCTTGAGACGACAGTACCGAGGAATCCGAGAAGAAGCAGGCATGGCTGCCGAAGCTTGAGGCCGACAGCAGAGCCCCGACGATCAGGGGAATCGAAGCATCCATGTGTATCGCAATGGGAAGCACGATTGGGATCGAGATCACGAACACCCCCCAGGACGATCCTGTCGCAAACACCACCACTGCCATGCTGACGAACACGATGGCCGGCAGAATCGCGGGTGTCAGGTAGGGCGTCAGGCTTTCGATCATGAAGGTGGTCATGCCGAGCTGATCATTGACCTCACGCAGCACGAAACCGACGGCGACGATGGCCAGAGGCAGCATCATGGTGCGAAAGCCATCCATCACGGCATCCATCAAGGCGGCAAATGACACCAGTCGCTGGGCGAGATAGAGCAGGATGGTGAACAGTGTCGCCACGATCACGCCCTTGAGCAGGTCGATCTCGAACCAGGCACTGGCCCCGATCAGTACCGCCATCGGCAGCACGAAATTCATCAGGCCGACCCACGGGCTGGACTTCGGTGCGTCAGCTTCCGGCATCGGTTCCGGGGCGCCATCGGGTATCGGTTGGCCAGCACGTGCACGTAGCTCTGCTGCTTTCATCGGGCCAATATCCGGCATCAGGCCAATGGCGACCAGCATGGCCAGCCCCATGGCGATCCAGCCGTACAGCATGTAGGGAATAGCCTGGATATAGAGCGACATGCCATTTTCGGTGGCGCCTCCTTCCTCAAGCAGCTGGGAGAAGTACACCGCCCAGGTCGACAGCGGCACCAGAATGCAGATCGGTGCAGCGGTGGAGTCGACGATGTACGCCAGCTTCTCACGCGAGACACCAAAGCGGTCGGTGAGGCGCTTCATGGCTGCCGGCGTGGCCAGTGCATTCAGGTAGTCATCAATGAAGATGAGGATGCCCAGTATCACGGTGCCGACCAATGACTGGCGACGTGTCTTGAGCAGCCGCCCGATCATGTTGCTGAAGCTCAGCGTGCAGCCGGATTTCTCCATCATCGCGATGAAGCCGCCCATCAGGCCACAGACCAGAATCAGCCAGGCGATGGTTTCATTCATCATCACGCTCAGCGAGATATCCGCCAGCTCGCCGATGTAGTCATCAGGTTGCAGTATCAAGAGCCCGGCGAGTGCGCCAATCGCCAGAGCTTCCAACGTGCGGTGCGTTGCGATGGCTATCACAAGCACGATCAGTGACGGCATCAGGCTTATCCAGCCAAAGGGAGTGCCGGCGTCATGCGTGAAGGTGATACCCAGCACCAGTGCCAGAACGGCACCGAACATGGCAATGCTGCGGCCCTTGCCACGCACGCTGACAGAGGGGGCGAAGGCATGTGGCTTTGGAGGCGTTGGGGAGGTCGTCTGGTTCATGCCAGCCCCTCCCGCTCAAGAAGGGACGCCTGAACGGCACTGACAAGAAGTGCGTTGGCAAGAAGTGTATTGCGGATGTTGCGGGCAGCGGCTGATCTTGTGATTGTCATGTTACGAGCCCAGAGAAGTCGCGTTGGAAAGGAAGTACTGTCTAGATATGACGCAGGTACCAGTCGTATTCCATGCGGCTGATGACCTGCATGGCAGACTCACGTTCGGAGCGACGGCCTGCGATAAAGACATCCAGAAAACGTTTGCTGAAGGCGGAGTTCAGCGGTGGGCTTTCTTCCAGCAGTGTCAGTGCTTCCGACCAGCTATTGGTCAGGCTGGGCTCGAACTGGTCATAGGCATTGCCAGTGACCGGCTCACCTGGGGAAACCTTGTGTTCAATGCCGTACGCCACGGATGCCAGCAAAGTGGCCAGTAGTAGATACGGATTGACGTCTGCACCCGCAACACGATGCTCCAGGCGCCGCGCTTCATTGGGGCCGGAAGGAATGCGGATAGCGACTGAGCGATTATCGAAGCCCCAGGTCGGTGCCATCGGGACGTATAGGCCCTGCTGAAAGCGACGATAGGAGTTGAGGTTGGGGGCAAACAGCGCCATGGAGGCGGGCATCAATTCCAGCAGGCCGCCGATGGCATGGCGTAGTGTCTCGGTACCCAGCGGATTTTCATCTGCAGCCGAGAAGACATTATTGCCATCGCGATCCAGTAGGCTCATGTGGGCATGCATGCCATTACCGGCTTCATCGCCATACGGCTTGGCCATGAAGGTGGCATCGAAGCCGTGGCGCAGGGCGACGCCCTTGATGAGACGCTTGAGCAGCACCGCGCTGTCACAGGCCTTCATGACGTCATCAAGATGGATCAGGTTGATCTCGAACTGGCCCGGCGCGCACTCCTTGAGAGCAGTATCCAGTGGCAGTTGCTGAACGCGCGCCGCATTCTGGATCTCTTCAAGGAAGTCGGCGTACTCGTCCAGCTCGCCGATGGAATAGAGCTGACTCTCGGTGGCGCGCTCTCCCGTAACGGGGGAGCAGGGAGGCTGTGCCATGCCCATGTCATCACGCTCACGATCGACCAGATAGAACTCGAGCTCTAATGCCACGACAGCCTTCAGGCCCATTGCGGCCAATACATCCACCTGCTTCTGAAGCTGGTTGCGTGGATCGGCAAAGAAGGGGCCGTCCTTGTCATCACGCATGTTCATCAGTAGCTGGCCCTGCTTGCCATTGCGCAGCCAGGGGGCCGGCATCAGTGTGCCAGCAATCGGACGGCAGACCTGATCGCTATCACCTGTTTCCAGGCCCAGCCCTGTCTCTTCGATGGTATTGCCGGCGATGTCGAGGGCGAATACCGAGCCAGGCAGGTTGATTCCGGACGCGTAGGCCTTCTCGAGATTTTCGCGAGGAATACGCTTGCCGCGCTGTATACCATTGATATCGCTGATCAGCAGGTCGATGTTTTCGACCTCGGGATGACGGTCAAGAAATTCTCTGACCTCATCGGCAGGAAGGCTGTGCATGTGAATCACCTGTGAACATGAAGGGCTGTTACGTATACATATATCGTCACGACGATGAGTGTTGTCAAATAATTTACAAAATATGCGTAATGCCACATTGAGTTTTTTTGATTAAATTGGATTTAATCTCTTTAATAACAATGAATTACTGTTGTTATATGCAAATAGTTTCTTTGGCAGGTTGGCAAGGAAAGACGATCAGTCTATGTTGATAAAAACATACCAACTATCCAAGGCCTGTCAGCATGCCTTGAAGGAGATTTCATGGCACCTCGTCCCTTGGTAGGCGTTATCGCTTGTCGCCGCACTATTGAAGGCCATCCGGCGCATATGGTGACTGACAAGTATGTGAGCGCGCTGCGCGATGTGGGCCTGCAGCCGGTGATGATTCCGGTGTGGGAGGATACCGATGCCGAGTCGGCGCGTGCTCTGTTGGCGCGACTGGACGGTCTGCTGCTGACGGGTAGCTATTCCAATATGCATCCTTCGCGCTATGGCGAAGCACTGGCGCCTGAGAACACCTATGAGGATGCCGCCCGCGATGCGGCGGCCCTTCAGTGGGTACCGCTGGCGCTGGCACTGAACTTGCCACTGCTGGGGATCTGTCGTGGTTTTCAGGAGTTGAATGTCGTCTTTGGCGGTAGTCTGCATCAGGTCGTGCAGCAGGTGCCGAGCCTGATGGACCACCGCGAGCCGAAGGGCGATCAGAACGCACAGTTTGCCCCCTCGCATGCCATCACCATCGTGGCGGGCGGCCAGCTGGCGGCGCTGTATGACGCACCAGAGGCGCGCGTCAACTCGCTGCATCAACAAGGCATTGCTCGGCTGGGCGAGGGTCTGCGCGTCGAAGCGCTCGCGCCGGATGGCCTGGTGGAAGCGGTATCTGTCAGTACGGCATCCTCCTTTGCGTTGGCAGTGCAGTGGCATCCAGAGTGGAAGCCGCGCCAGCATCCCTTGTATCTCGCGATTCTTGAGGGTTTCGCTGACGCCTGTCGTGACAAGGCGGCACATGGCGAGTGATCTTCTGGCGCCAATAATCAAGCAAACGTCAGACTGGCAGTATTTACCGCCATCTCAGGCAACATCCTCCAATGAGAGACATGACCATGACCTCACCCGGCACCGCGCGTCTCAAAGCGCTGGACAGTGATCATCATTTGCATCCATTCACCGACTTCAAGGCGCTGGGTGAGGAGGGTAGTCGTATCATCACGGCTGCGTCGGGAGTGTATATCCAGGACGTTGACGGCCAGCGGATGCTTGATGGCATGGCGGGGTTGTGGTGCGTGAATCTCGGCTATGGTCGACAGGAACTGGTCGAGGCTGCCAGCCAGCAGATGACGCAATTGCCCTACTACAACACCTTCTTCAAGACCGCGCATCCGCCGGCGATCGAACTGGCAGCCGAGCTGTGTCGTCTGGCACCGGATCACATCAATCATGTCTTCTTTACGGGTTCCGGTTCCGAGGCCAATGACACCATGCTGCGGATGGTACGCCGCTTCTGGGCGCTCAAGGGCAAGCCTGAAAAACAGTGGATCATCGCGCGCAAGAATGGCTATCACGGCTCGACTGTTGCTGGCATGAGCCTGGGTGGCATGGCACCGATGCACGAGCAAGGTGGTCCCTGTGTGTCGGGCATCACGCATGTCCGTCAGCCCTATTGGTTTGGCGAAGGGCGTGAGATGGATCGTGAGGACTTCGGGAAAGCCTGCGCCGAGGCACTCGAGGAGCGCATCATCGAACTCGGGCCAGATAACGTGGCAGCCTTCCTGGCGGAGCCGGTGCAGGGCGCGGGTGGCGCGATCATGCCGCCTGACAGCTACTGGCCGGCGGTCAAGGTGGTGCTTGAGAAATACGATATTCTGCTGGTGGTCGATGAGGTCATCTGCGGCTTTGGCCGTCTGGGCGAGTGGTTTGGCAGTCAGCACTATGACCTGAAGCCGGACCTGATGCCCATCGCCAAGGGTTTATCTTCCGGCTATCTACCGATTGGCGGCGTGCTGGTGGGAGATCGTCTCGCCGAGACTCTGATTCAAGAGGGTGGTGAGTTCTATCACGGCTTTACCTACTCCGGGCATCCCGTCTGCGCGGCAGTGGCGCTCAAGACGCTTGAGATCATGCAGCGCGAGAATATCGTCGAGCGGGTGCGCGATGACCTCGGCCCCTACCTTGCCAAGTGCTGGGCAACGCTGGCGGACCATCCATTGGTGGGTGAGGCTCGCTCGCTGGGCTTGATGGGCGCACTGGAACTTGTTGCTGACAAGGCAAGCGGTGAGCGCTTTGATACGTCGCTGGCAGTCGGCAGTATGTGTCGTGATATCTGCTTTGATACCGGATTGGTGATGCGCTCGGTAGGCGACACCATGATCATCTCACCGCCGCTGGTCATCACGCATGATGAGATTGATGCACTGGTCAGCCTGGCACGTGCTGCGCTCGATGAGACAGCTCGCCATCTCGCAGCATCACATTCCTCTCCCTCACGCTCTCAACATCTGGAATCCAGCCCATGAGTCGCCCACAGACCCTGAATGACTGGCAGGCGCTTGCTGCACGCCTAACCACGACGCTGAACGATCGTGCGTTCATCAATGATGAATTCGTGGCCGCCGTCAGTGGTGAGACGTTCGAGACGATCAATCCGGCCACCGGTGAAGTGCTGGCCCATGTTGCCAGCTGTGACAAAGCCGATGCCGAGATCGCCATTCGTCATGCGCGCGCAGCCTTCAAGAGCGGTGTCTGGTCACGCATGCCGCCGGGCGAGCGCAAACGCGTACTGCTCAAGCTGGCGGACCTGCTTGAGGCGAATCAGGATGAATTGGCACTGCTGGATACCCTCGACATGGGTAAGCCGGTGACCAGTGCGCTCGATGACATGGCGGGGGCGATCGGCTCCCTCCGTCATCAGGCAGAATCCATCGACAAGCTTTACGGCGAGGTGGCTCCTACCGGGCAGCATGCACTTGGCATGGTGCTACGTGAGCCGCTGGGCGTGGTGGCGTCCATCGTGCCGTGGAACTTCCCGATGATGATGACGGCATGGAAGATAGCGCCAGCGTTGGCTGCGGGTAATAGCGTCATTCTCAAGCCATCCGAGAAGTCACCGTTGTCTGCCTTGCGTCTGGCAGAGCTGGCACGCGAAGCGGGTATTCCGCAGGGAGTCTTCCAGGTGCTGCCGGGCTTCGGGCATACCGTCGGGCGTGCACTGGCGCTGTCGATGGAGGTGGAGTGCCTGGCCTTCACCGGCTCTACGGCGGTCGGCAAGCAGTTGATGCAGTATGCGGGGCAGTCGAATCTCAAGCGGGTATATCTGGAGTGTGGCGGCAAGAGCCCCAATATCGTCTTTGCTGACTGCGCGAATCTTGATCGTGTCGCGGAAAGCGCGGCCGCTGCCATCTTCTACAACCAGGGCGAGGTCTGCATTGCAGGTTCACGCCTGCTGGTCGAGCACTCGATTCGTGAAGTGTTCGTCGAGAAGGTCGTCGCTGCGGCTGAACGGATGCAGCCGGGCAATCCATTGGACCCGAAGAGCTTCATGGGTGCCATGGTCGACAAGGCCCAGTACGAGCGCGTGATGGGCTATATCCGTCAGGGAGTTGAAGAAGGCGCTGCATTGAGAGCAGGAGGCGAGGAGGTTGCCGGGCCTGGTCTGTTCATCCGTCCGGTGGTCTTTGATGGTGTGGTGCCGACCATGACGATCGGGTGTGAGGAGATCTTCGGGCCCGTGTTGTCGGTGTTCGGCTTCGAGACGGAAGAAGAAGCCCTGGTGCTGGCCAACGATAGTGACTTCGGTCTGGCGGCGGGGTTATGGAGTCAGGACATCGATCGCATCATGCGCATGACACATCAGTTGGAGTCGGGCCAGGTGTTCGTCAACAACTGGGCGGGCGGTGATCAGACCATGCCCTTTGGTGGCGTCAAGCAGTCGGGCAATGGTCGCGACAAGTCGCACCATTCACTCGCGGAGTACACTCAGCTCAAGAGTGTCTGGATTTCGCTGTCGTGATCAGAGTTGATCTTCTGGACAGCTGAGCCGCAATAAAAAGGCCACGCAGATGCGTGGCCTTTTGTGTTTCTACGCGGTGTCGAATCTTCGCTCAGAACATGCGTGCCGGCGTGGCACAGCTGACCAGACGACATTCGACATCACCGATATTGCGAAAGCGATGCGGCACGTTGGTATCGAAATAGTAGGCTTCGCCCGCTTTGAGGACTCGTGTGTCGCCGCCAATGGTGATCTCGATCTCGCCCTCGATGATCACGCCCGCTTCTTCACCTTGATGGGTGATCATCTCGCGGCCGGTATCGCTGATCGGCGGGTAGGTCTCGACCATGAATGACAGGCCACGACTCTTGCGGTTGGCCCCCACCAGCTTGAAGACCACTTCGCCGCTACCGACATTGGTAAGCTCTTCCTCGCCATAGAACACCTTGCCGGTATTCTCGAGCTCCATGGTAAAGAAGTCCCCTACGCTCATCGGAATGGCGCCCAGAATCTTGGTCAGTGAGCTTACCGAGGGGCTGACCTTGCCCTGCTCGATCAACGACAGGCTTGAGTGAGTCACGCCACAGCGCTTGGCCAGCTCACGCTGGGAAATACCGCGCAGGGTTCTCAATGCCCGCAGGCGAGCACCGACATCATCTGCCATCAGAACATCCTTGGGGGTAGCGACGATTGACTTGGGGATGGCAATCGCTGATATGAACATGTTGGCAATCACCTGAATGATTGCCGACGGCCAGCCTCAGGATTTCCGGAGACTGGCCGTTTTACCACATATCAGGCGATGTGCAATCAGGCGATAGGCAAGGTCGCGTGGAATCAGCTGAGGCTATCCAGCTTGTCCTTCAGCACCTTGTTGACCTGCTGCGGGTTGGCGGTGCCACGCGAGGCTTTCATGACCTGACCGACGAAGAAGCCGATCATCTTGCCGCGCTTGTCGACTTCTGCTTCCTGATACTGGGTGACCTGTGCGGGATTGTCGGCAATTACCTGGTCAACCACGGCTTCGATAGCGCCGGTGTCCGTTACCTGCTTGAGGCCGCGTGACGCGATGACCTCATCTGCGGTGGTGCCTTCGCCGTCCCACAAGGCGGCAAACACCTGCTTGGCCGCCTTGCCATTGATGGTCTCGTCGACGATACGCTTGATCAGACCGCCGAGTTGCTCGGAAGAGATCGGGCTGACGCTGATATCGAGATTTTCCTTGTTGAGACGACCTGACAACTCGCCCTGCACCCAGTTGGCGGCCTGCTTGGCATCGCCACAGACATTCTTCACTTCTTCGAAGAAGTCTGCCATTTCACGGGTGCCTGACAGCACACTGGCATCGTAGGCGGACAGGCCCAGTTCGCTTTCGAAGCGCGCGCGTTTTTCGGCCGGCATTTCCGGTAGGGTGCCGCGAAGATGCTCGATATAGGCTTCATCGACTTCTACCGGCAGTAGATCCGGGCACGGGAAGTAGCGATAGTCGTTGGCTTCTTCCTTGCTGCGCATGCTGCGCGTTTCGTCAGCATCCGGATCATACAGGCGTGTTTCCTGCACGACGCGGCCGCCATCTTCTATCAGGTCAATCTGACGCTCGACCTCGAAGTGGATGGCGCGCTCGATGAAGCGGAAGGAGTTGACGTTCTTGACCTCTGCACGCGTACCATAGGCCTCCTGGCCCTTGGGGCGCACCGAGATGTTGACATCACAGCGCAGCGAACCTTCGGCCATGTTGCCATCGGAAATACCGAGATAGGTCACGATGGCATGTATCGCCCGGACGTAAGCCACGGCTTCCTTGGCAGAGCGCAGATCCGGCTCGGAGACAATCTCCAGCAGCGGCGTGCCAGCACGGTTGAGGTCGATGCCCGTCATGCCCTGGAAGTCTTCGTGCAACGACTTGCCAGCGTCTTCCTCAAGGTGCGCGTGGTGGATGCGGATCGACTTGCGAGTGCCGTCTTCCAGCAGAATCTCGAGCACGCCCGGACCGACGATGGGCTGAGACATCTGGCTGGTCTGATAGCCCTTGGGCAGATCAGGGTAGAAGTAGTTCTTGCGCTCGAAGACCGAGTGGCCGGCAACGGCAGCATTGACCGCGAGGCCAAAGCGCACGGCCATGGCCACGGCTTGCTCGTTGAGTACCGGCAGCGTGCCCGGCAGGCCGAGATCGACGGCGCTGGCCTGGGTATTGGGCTCGGCACCATAGGTGGTGGACGAGCCGGAGAAGATTTTCGACTGAGTGGCGAGCTGAGCGTGAACCTCAAGCCCGATTACGACTTCCCATTGCATCAGGCGTGCTCCTGTCCGAATTCCGGGCGCTGGCGGTGCCAGTCGGTGAGTTGCTGGAACTGGTGCGCGACACCCAGCAGTGTTTGCTCGCCGAAGTGCGGGCCGAGAATCTGCAGACCTACCGGACGCTTGCCTGCCAGTCCGGCGGGCACGCTGATGCCCGGAATACCCGCCAGATTGATGGCGATGGTATAGAGGTCCTGCAGGTACATGGACAGCGGGTCCTTGTGTGCGCCGAGATCAAACGCCGGTGTTGGCGCTGCCGGGCCCATCAGCACATCGACTTGGTCGAAGGCATCGAGGAAGTCCTGGCGAATCAGACGACGCACCTTCTGTGCCTTGATGTAGTAGGCATCGAAGAAGCCTTCGGACAGGGTGTGAGTGCCGATCAGAATGCGACGCTTCACCTCGTCACCGAAACCTTCCTCGCGAGTGCGCTTGTAGAGATCTTCCAGGTCTTTCGGGTCAGCACAGCGATGGCCGAAGCGCACGCCGTCGTAACGCGACAGATTGGAAGACGCCTCGGCCGGTGCGATGACGTAATAGGTCGGGATGGCCAGATGGGTATGCGGCAGTGAGATTTCCTGCACGCTGGCACCAGCATCCTCGAAAACCTTGATCGCGGCGCGAACGGAAGCTTCGACTTCCGGCGTCAGACCTTCACCGAAATATTCCTTCGGCAGGCCAATCTTCAGGCCCTTGAGGCTGTACTTCAGTCCCTCGACATAATCCGGCACGCCACGCACGACGCTGGTGGAGTCACGCGGGTCCGCCCCGGCGATCACGTTCATCAGGCGTGCACAGTCTTCAGCACTGCGGGCCATCGGGCCGCCCTGATCCAGGCTCGAGGCATAGGCAATCATGCCATAGCGTGAGACACGGCCGTAGGTAGGCTTGAGGCCCGTGATGCCGCAGAAGGCAGCCGGCTGACGGATGGAACCGCCAGTGTCGGTACCCAGCGCGGCCGGAGCCAAGCCTGCTGCCACGGCAGCAGCACTGCCACCGGAGCTGCCACCGGGAACAGCGGTCAGATCCCACGGGTTCTTGACCGGCCCGTAGTAGCTGTTCTCGTTTGATGAGCCCATCGCGAACTCATCAAGGTTGGTCTTGCCCAGCATCACCACACCTTCCGCGCGCAGCTTTTCGATCACCGTGGCGTCGTAGGGCGAGATGAAGTTGTCGAGCATCTTCGAGCCGCAGCTGGTGCGAACGCCTTCGGTGCAGAAGATGTCCTTGATGGCCATCGGCACGCCGGTCAGCGGTGCCGCCTTGCCAGCCGCGCGGCGGGCATCAGCAGCATCTGCGTCACGCAGAGCCTCTTCTCGGCACACGGTGATAAAGCTATTGAGCTCGCCGTCGAGGCGCTCGATGCGCGCCAGGAAGACTTCCGTCAGCTCGCGGCTGGTGTATTCGCCGGCCTCAAGGCCTTGCGCCAGCTCGCTAAGCGTCTTGTCATGGAGTGCTATGGACGATGACATGTTCGATTCCATCAGTGCTAGCACTGCAACAAGGCAGTGCCGGCATAAATTCCGGGGCGGACGTGAGGCGTGCCGCGTGATGTTGAGCAGGCGTCATACACCGATGAAAAGCCATCGGGTACATGCATACGTTCACTCGACGACGCGCGGAACCAGGTATAGCCCCTGTTCGGTGACCGGGGCTACCTGTTGGAAGTGTTCGCGCTGATTCGACTCGGTGACTTCGTCGGCGCGAAGACGCTGGGTAGCTTCCAATGGGTGTGCCAGCGGCTCGATGCCATCGGTATTGACCTGTTGCAACTGGTCGACCATCGAGAGAATCTGGTTGAGATCCTCGACGTAGGCTTCGGCATCCTGCGAGGCAAGACCCAGGCGTGCGAGGTGAGCAGCACGCAGCACATCTGAATGTTCAAGGGCCATGAAGTTTCCCTGTCTTGGCTTCGAGAGGCTTTGAGATGAATTTCTGCGCATTTTATTCAATTAAATGCGACGATTCGTCATCTGGTGAACAACGCAACGACAGTTATGTGGCAACCTATGGTTTAGCGCGTTGTCACAGTGTTATCCGTTGTGAAATGTACCACATCTGCGTCGCTCTGGCAGGCGTGTCAGCTTGCCGCCATGGGGTGGCAATGGTACCGTTCGCGTCTGCACAGGGTTCCGGTCTGGACTAGGTGATCAACTTCCATGTTTAAACGTTTACGTGGGCTGTTCTCGAGCGATCTTTCGATCGATCTGGGTACCGCTAACACGCTTATTTATGTGCGCGGTCGCGGTATCGTGCTCGACGAGCCTTCTGTTGTGGCCATTCGCCAATCCGGGAATACACGCAGCGTGGCGGCCGTCGGCGCCGATGCCAAGCGCATGCTGGGGCGTACCCCCGGCAATATCACGGCCATTCGCCCGATGAAGGACGGCGTCATTGCCGACTTTACCGTCACCGAGCAGATGCTCCAGCATTTCATTCGCAAGGTGCATCAGAGCACCTTCCTGACCCCCAGCCCTCGCGTGCTGGTGTGTGTGCCGTGCATGTCGACCCAGGTCGAGCGGCGCGCCATCAAGGAATCGGCCGAGGGTGCCGGTGCACGTGAGGTCTATCTGATCGAGGAGCCGATGGCTGCCGCGATCGGTGCCGGCTTGCCGGTCGAGGAAGCCATGGGGTCGATGGTGGTGGATATCGGTGGTGGTACCACTGAAATCGCCATCATCTCGCTCAATGGCGTGGTCTACTCCGAGTCAGTGCGTATCGGTGGTGACCGCTTCGACGAAGCCATTACCTCCTATGTGCGTCGTCATTATGGCAGCTTGATCGGTGAAGCGACTGCCGAGCGCATCAAGGAAGAGATCGGCTGTGCCTATCCGGGTGGCGAACTGCGCGAGATCGATGTGCGCGGTCGTAACCTGGCGGAAGGCATCCCGCGCTCCTTCACGCTCAATTCCCACGAGATTCTCGATGCATTGCAGGAACCGCTGGCGGCTATCGTCTCCGTGGTGAAGAGCGCACTCGAGCAGTCACCGCCGGAGCTGGCATCCGACATCGCCGAGCGCGGTCTGGTGCTGACGGGTGGTGGCGCACTGCTGCGCGATATCGACAAGTTGATCGCGGAAGAGACGGGGCTGCCGGTCATCATCGCCGAAGATCCGCTGACCTGCGTGGCGCGTGGTGGTGGCAAGGCGCTGGAAATGATCGATCAGCACACCTTCGAGTTGCTGTCGAGCGATTGACCTCGTCCGGGGCCGGGCATGCTGTGTGCTGTATGGCTGGTCCCGGCCCGTGGAGGAAGTGCTATCAAACCCCTGTTCACGCGTGGCCCCGTGCCCGGCTATCGCATGCTGCTGTGTGCGGTGCTGTCGTTCGCGTTGATGTTTGCCGAAAACCGCTTCAGCTGGATGGTCGACGTGCGTGCCAGCATGGCGACACTGGTTTCCCCTGTGCAGTGGGTTGTCAGTCTGCCAACCGAAGGCCTCAGCTGGGGCGCGCTGGTGTTTGCTGACCAGCAGGAGCTTGCCAACGAGAATCGGGCGCTGCGTGAGCAGCTGCTCAATCTGTCTAGCCGTGTGCAACGCATGGCGAGTCTGTCCACTGAGAACGCGCGCCTGCGTGAGCTACTCAATGCTGGGCAGCGTAGTGATGTCCCCTATATCACCTCCCAGCTTTTGACGCTTGATGCTGACCCGTTCTCTCATCGCATGGTCGTAGACCGTGGTGAACAGGATGGTGTACGGATTGGCCTGCCGGTGCTGGATGCCTATGGTCTGGTGGGTCAGGTCATTTCCACTTCTGCCTATAACAGTCGCGTGCTGATGATCAGTGATGCGAGTCATGCTGTGCCAGTTGAAGTGAATCGCAATGGCCTGCGCTTCATCGCGCAGGGTAGCGGCAAGATTGATCAGGTAACCGTGCTGCACGTGCCGGACACCGCCGATATTCGCGTTGGCGACTTGTTGGTGACGTCTGGTCTTGCATTGCGCTTTCCGCGTGGGCTTCCGGTGGCACGTGTCACCGAGGTCTACCATGACCCCGGAAAACCGTTTGCCCGCGTCAGCGCTGAACCGATTGCCCAGCTTGAGCGCTCGCGTAACTTCCTGATCCAGATGCCGCCGGCAATCGATGTAGACAACCTCTATGTAGGCGACAGTCTCGATGAGTTGCCGCGCGATAATGTCGCTGCACCAAAAGAAGCGGAGGCAACGTCGGCAGAAGAGGCAACCGAAGCACAGGCAGCTGCCGAAGCTGATGGGGAGAACAACTGATGGCTTTTCGTCCCCAGACCACCTTGTTGTGCTGGTTTTCATTACTGCTCGCACTGTGTCTGCAGGTGATGCCATTACCGGATGCCTGGTTGATCTGGCGTCCGCAATGGCTAGGCCTGATGCTGGTCTACTGGTGTATCGTTTCGCCGCAGAGTGTCGGGGTCATCCATGGATTTACCTTTGGTCTGGCACTGGATGTTCTGCAAGGCGCGCCGCTGGGTCACAATGCGCTGGTGTTGTCGCTGACAGCCTTCATGGGGGTACTGCTCTATCAGCGGATACGTGCCTATTCGTTGTTGCAGCAGGCCTTTCTGATCATCGTAGTGCTGGGGATTGCTCAGCTGGTCGACCAGTGGCTAAGAAGTATCTTTGGTGCTGGCCCCGTGAATCTCTCCTTCCTGCTATCAGCAGTGATTGGTGGCGCATTGTGGCCGTGGCTCTATACCTTGCTCCAGATGCTACGCCGTCGATTGACGGCCTGATGCTGCTGTGATGTTTCTAGTCTGATGAAAAGCCGCCCATGGGCGGCTTTTTGCTGTCTGTCATGTTCAATTCAAGCGGCTCACGCAAGCTGTCTCGCGAATTCCCCATTCCCTCTCTTGGTGAGGTGTGCATGTCACATGATGTTCCTGTCCCCAGCCTTGGTGCTGGCTTGAGTTCACATTCACGTTCAAGCGTCTCAGCAGAGGCTTCCTCCTCATCGCCGCCATTGATATTGGCCTCAGGTTCACCACGCCGTCGTGATCTGCTGGCCAGCATCGGTGTGCCCTGTGTGGTCGCACCAGCGGATATCGATGAATCACCATGGGTGGGCGAGTCACCGGAGCATTATGTGTTGCGTATGGCGCGCGAAAAGGCACAGGCCGGCTATCGTGCCCAGCTGGACTGGCGCGGAAGCCACGCACGATCGCCTACTGGCATCGTGGTGTTGGGCGCCGATACGGCATTGGCGCTCGAAGGCAGGATTCTGGGCAAGCCGCGCGATGAAGCCGATGCGCGTGAGATGCTGCTGGGGCTTTCCGGGCGTAGCCATCAGGTATTGAGTGGCATTGCGCTATGTTATGGCCCGTTGGTGGGCGAGCACATGGAAGAAGGGGGAGGTAGCGCAAAGGGCGAGGAAGGCAGCTTGCAGATGCACTGCGAGGCTGAACTGGTTGAGAGTCGCGTCACCTTTCGCACCATTACACCGGAGGAGGTTGCGCGTTATTGGGCAACCGGCGAACCAGCCGACAAGGCCGGTGGTTATGCGATTCAAGGGTTGGGCGCTGTGTTCGTCAGCCATCTGCAGGGCAGCTACAGCGCGGTGGTGGGGCTCCCGCTACACGAAACATCACGAATGCTGATGGCGCAGGGCATAGGTTGCTGGCAGGACTGATGTGTGCCGTCGTTCTGTAGTTGGTGGATAGAAAATAGGTACTCAAGAAATTCCTTAGTCGATAGATCACAGCCGGGGCCTGCCTTGCTATGTCATAATCGCAAGCAACGACTTTACAAGGACTTGCGCTATGAGCGGCGAGGTATTGATCAACCTGACACCGATGGAGACCCGCGTAGCGGTTGTCGAAAATGGTGTCCTGCAGGAAGCGTTCATCGAACGCAGTGGACGACGTGGCATCGTCGGTAATATCTACCGTGGCAAGGTCGTGCGAGTGCTGCCGGGCATGCAAGCCGCTTTTGTCGATATTGGTCTCGAACGTGCTGCCTTCATTCATGCTCAAGAGGTGATGCCGGCCCATACGCCACATGATGAGCAGCGCTCGATTCGTGATCTGCTGAGCGAAGGTCAATCACTGGTGGTTCAGGTCACCAAGGACCCTATCGGCACCAAGGGCGCGCGGCTGACGACGCATCTTTCCGTGCCGTCGCGTTACCTGGTGTATATGCCGGATTCTCCGCACACCGGAGTGTCACAGCGGATTGAAAGCGATGCCGAGCGGGATCGTCTCAAGGAGATGACCGAGCGCTGCCTGATGGCACTTGATCCTGATGCGCCCGGTGGCTTTATCTTGCGAACCGCTGCGGAAGGTATCAGCGAGGCGGAGCTCAAGCAGGATATGCACTTCCTGTTGCGGTTATGGCGCAAAGTCAGTGAGCGTCGCCTGACTGCTGCTGTGCCGAGCGCGATCTACGATGACTTGCCGCTATTCATGCGGACTCTGCGCGATGTCATGCGTGACGAGATTGAACGCGTGCGTATCGACTCTCGTGAGAATTTTGTGCGGCTCAAGGAGTTCGCCAGCGAATTCATGCCGGACATGGAAAGCCGTATCGAGTACTACCCTGGTGAGCGGCCGATCTTTGATCTGTTCAGTGTCGAGGATGAGCTGCACAAGGCGATGGGGCGCAAGGTCCAGCTGAAGAGTGGTGGCTACCTCGTCATCGACCAGACAGAAGCGATGACGACCATCGACGTCAACACGGGCGGCTTTGTCGGGCATCGCAATCTTGAAGAGACCATTTTCAAGACCAACCTCGAAGCCGCAACTGCCATCGCCCGCCAGCTTCGACTGCGTAATCTTGGTGGCATCATCATCATCGACTTCATCGACATGGAAGAGACCGAGCATCAGCGCCAGGTGCTGCGCGTGCTCGAGAAGTCGCTGGAGCGTGATCATGCCAAGAACAAGATGACCGGCGTCACCGAACTTGGCTTGGTACAGCTGACTCGCAAGCGCACCCGTGAGAGTCTTGAGCAAGTCCTGTGTGAAGCCTGCCCGACCTGCCAGGGCCGCGGCACGCTTAAAACGCCCGAAACGATCTGCTACGAAATCTTCCGCGAGATCATGCGTGAAGAGCGTGCCTATAGTCCGGATACCTACATGGTGCTGGCGTCCCAGAATGTCGTGGATCGCCTGTTGGATGAGGATTCTGCCTCGGTGGCAGATCTTGAAAGCTTTATCGGCAAGACCATCCGTTTTCAGGTCGAAACGCATTACACTCAAGAGCAATATGACATTGTTCTCATGTGATGGAGTGTCGGTATCTGCGACTCGATACTGAAACGTTCGATGCTCGGGCGCTGGTCATTGCAGTGCCCGAGCAATGTGTTATCCGTCGAATGGCAACATGTGCTGCTTAAGGTAAGGGCATTGTTCATCCTGGCCTGTTCGGAGATTTGCAAGTGACCCGTCCTACCCCCGATGAAGTGGCACCGCAAGGCGCTGACGAAGCTTCGTCCTCTCTTTCCAAGACGTCTCCCTCGTATAAACGGCGCGGGTGGGGCGCCTTGCTGATGGCGATCGCCATCCTGTTGGCACTGCTGGCGATACTGATAGGCGGCCTGCGTGGGTGGTTGATCACGCTGGATACCCGTGAAGACTCGATCAGCGAATTCATTGCCGCGCAGACCAACACCAATGTTGGTCTTTCCTCTATCGCCGGGCGAATGGATTATCTCGATCCGGCGGTGATGTTCTCTGGACTCAACCTCTTCCGTCCCAGCGAGATGGATGCAGCGCCACTGTTGAGTATTGGCAGTCTGGATGCTCGCCTCGATGTTCTTTCCTCTCTACGCCATCTGGCTCCCGTCTTTGATCGTGCGACGGCCACGGGTGTCGTGCTTCATCTCTATCAGCGTGATGACGGTAGCTGGGGGTGGCCGGGCCCGCCGCGCCCCCCGGAGGTGCTTGAGCCAGAAGGGCAGATAAGTCTTGATGACATGGAACAGGGGGTGGCGCTGCTCGCACGTCAACGTGTGCGTCTCGAAGATGTCCGGCTGGTGCTGCATGGTCGCAATGACACCCTCAATCTGAATGCCGCCGAATTGTTGCTGTCCGGTCAGGGGGATCGTGCTCATATCGAGGGGCAGGTGCGGGTGGGGGAAGCCTTGCAAGCAGGCGCGAGCGTCGTGCTGGATGTCGTGCCGGGACAGCAAGGGCTGGCCGATTATTCGGCGCAATTGCAGATGGAGCTGGATGCAGGAGCGTTGGCCAGTGTCGGGCGACTGATGGGCGAGCGCGATAGCCTGATGCTGAGTGATGCTGATGGTAATGCGACGGTATGGGCGCGTTGGCGCAAGGCACGTTTGGAAGATGCGCGTCTGCGCCTTGATATCAACCGGCTGACACTCGATCACGATGGTACTCAGTTGGCACTCAAGAACATCCATGCCCGTGGACAGTGGTTGCGCGACATGGCGGGGGGGGATCGCTGGCAAGCCTGGTTGAATCAGCTCTCGATAGGGGCTCAGCAACTCGACGATCCTGTCACGTCAGTCGAGGCGATGGCCGACAAGACCAGTGAGGCTGTAGTGCCACAGGCTGGTGATAGCAGCAATGCCAGTGCCGCCAGTCTGCCCGAGCGCATGGCCTTGTCGGGCAATCTTGCCGATGGCAGTGTGTCACTGACCACCAGTGGCTTTGATCTCGAGCGCGTCGCACGCTGGCGTCATGTACTGGCACTGGGCGAGCTGGGTGGCATTCTCGATGCGCTCTCGCCACGAGGTTTCGCCACCGGCCTATCGCTTGAGTTGGGCAACATTGGCCATGATGAGCCAATGTCGATGCAGTTGGCGCTGGGGCTTGAGCAGACCGAAGTAGATGCTTGGCAGGGCGCCCCGGGCGTCGGACCGCTCACGGCATGGGTCACGGCAGAAAGTCGTGATGAAGGTGGTGTTGCAGGCAGCGTCGTCTTCGCTGGTGCTCCCGGCATGCGCTTTCATTTTCCGGAGGTCTTCGGTGATAGCTGGTCGCTACAGTCTGCAAGTGGCGCTGTTGACTGGCAGGTTGACGATGCTGGCAGCAGTATCAGTGGTCGTGATCTTCACATTCAGCGTGATGGTGCCAGCGTGTCGGGTAGTTTCGGGTTACAGATTCCTGCCAATGCCGCTGATCGCTTCCAGCTTGATCTCGACATGCGTGATGTCGATGCCCGCACTCTCCCACTCGCGCAATGGTTGCCGATGAAGGTGCTCGATCCATCACTGACACAATGGTTGACGCGTGACGTGGCGGGTCGCATGTCGCGAGGACGTCTGCACCTGAGCCAGGTGTGGGATGACAGTAATGACGGTAAGGAAAGCGAAGGCTACGGCCCTGATGAAGCGCTGGATCTCGAGCTTGCCATCGCGGATGGCAGGCTCGGTTATGCCGAAGGCTGGCCAGCACTTGAAGGCCTTGAGGGCACACTCGCACTGCACAATGATCAGCTGGATGGCACGGTCACTGCGGCACATTCTCAGCCGACAACTCCATTGGGCAAGGCTGCACTCATGGCAGTTACTCAGGCTGATATCGAGATGCGCGACGATGTGCTCGGTATTACGGGTAATGTGACAGGTAGTGTTCAGGCACTCTTTGATCTACTGGGCCATGCACCGCTCGAGGAGACTTCTGAGCTGCTACGGGAATGGCAGGGCAGCGGTTCATTGAGTGCTGGCCTGGATATTCGCGTACCGCTTGATGATGCAGAGCAGAGTCGAGTAGCGGTCAAGGGTGACGTTGGTGAGAGTGCTCCGGCAGCGCTTACCTTCCCTGGCCCTGATATTGCGATTGAGAGTATCCGTGGGCCGCTGAACTTCCTGCATGATCCGGCGAAGCCTGAGGGTCAACAAGAACAGCTGACGGGGGCCTTGACCGGTAAGCTGTTTGGCGGTGCGGTGAAGGCTGCGCTCAATATTGGTCAGTCGGATTCGTCTACCAAGGGCGCGGTGATCTTCTCCGGCCTTGCACCCTTGGCGCCTGTACTTGAATGGCTAGGTGCGCCAGCTTCTCTGTTGGGCGATGCTGCACAGAATACGCAACAGGCGCTTGAGACTGGCAACACACCGCGTGCGTTGGGGGGTGAATTCAAGTACCAGGCGCGCTTGATGCTACCGGACAGTGGCGCACGTTTGATGCTTTCAAGCGATCTCACTGGCGTTGCCATCAATCTTCCGGAGCCCTTTGGCAAGGCGCGTGATGCTGCCGTACCGCTGGACGTTGATGTAGGGTTGGCTGAGGGTGGCGGTGACGTTACGCTGGCCAATCGAGCGCGAGCGCGTTGGCGTGGAGGGAATTCGCGTGATGATGGCAGCAAGGTACCGATGACGGGTCAGCTCTGGCTTGAGCGCTGGCCGAGTCAGCCGCAGTGGCCAACGCGCAGTGGCTGGGACGTTGCCTGGCGCAATCCCATGCTGGCACCTGAACGCTGGAAGCCATGGCTCGGCGCACTCTCGGGCGATAGCGCTTCGTCGCAGAGTGATACCGACGGTGGCGAGTCTCTGCGGGCACTCAACCGTCTGCGTGTCGCCACTGACTGTCTGATGATTCAAGACCGCTGCACAGGCCCGATGACGCTGGAAGCGACACCACGCCAACGCTCACAACAGCAAGCGCTGGGGCTTGCCGTGACGCTTGATGGCCAACTGGCCAGTGGTGAATTGGTCTGGCAATCAAGTGCCGCGCAGCCGCTGAAGGTGGATCTCGATACGTTGAATCTTGATGCTTTATGGCCGGCTGACGAGGAAGAAGAGGTGGCTAGCCTCCCGAACAACTTCACCGAGGCAGTAGAAACGGGCATTGAGCCGACGCCTTATCCTGCTGCGCTGGCGGATCTTCCTGCTGGCAGCCTGCGATTGGCAAATCTGATCTGGGGTGAACAGCAGCTGGGCCCGATCAGTGCCGAGTGGCAGTCTGATCAAAATCGCTTGGCAGTCTCGCCACTGTCCATGACGCTCGGCAAGATTACCGCGCAGGGCAGCGTGACCTGGGAGGATGCCGGCACCAACAGTCTGACCCGGGCACGTCTGTCTGCTGATGGCAGTGATCTGGGCGATCTGCTGGTACGTCTCTCTCAGCCGCGGGGAATAGAGGCGGAACGTGCCCGTGCCGAGGTCAAGCTTGCCTGGCCGGGAGCGCCGCAGGACTTCGCACTGTCACGCTCCAATGGGCGTGTCGAGGTCAAGTTGGACAAGGGGCGCTTCATGAATCTCGGGTCGGCTTCCGCGCGTCTGCTGGGGCTGGTCAATGTGGATAATCTGCTGCGCCGGCTGTCATTGGATTTCTCGGATGTTACCGACAAGGGAACGGCCTTTGACAAGGTGCGCGGTGCAGCGACGCTTTATGATGGGCGTCTGGAAAGTGATGGCCCCT
This sequence comes from Cobetia sp. L2A1, assembly GCF_009796845.1. Taxonomy (NCBI): domain Bacteria; kingdom Pseudomonadati; phylum Pseudomonadota; class Gammaproteobacteria; order Oceanospirillales; family Halomonadaceae; genus Cobetia; species Cobetia sp. L2A1. The sequence goes on from NZ_CP047025.1 coordinate 789,764, forward strand.
TGCGCATCGAAGCGCCGTCCACCACCGTGACACTCAATGGGCAGGTAGACCTGCTTCGCGGTACCCTTGATCAACGCATGGCCATCACAGTGCCGGTCAGCCAGAACCTTCCGCTGGCCGCCGTGTTGGTAGGCGCTCCCGCCGTGGGCGGTGCGCTTTTCGTGGCCGACAAGATCTTCGGTCGCTTCATCGACAAGGTGACGCAAATTCACTATCGGGTAACTGGCCCCTGGGGCGACCCGAAAATTACTCTGGAAAGTGCCGAATGACGCAAATTGCGAGTTCCGGTCGTGTGCTGGACGATGCCGCGGCCCTGTTGCTGACGCCCGGTGGGCTTAGCCTGGACGATCTTGATGCTGGTCTGGCCCATGCGATGGGCCCGGGCACTGATTATGCCGACCTGTATTTCCAGCGTATCTGGCAGGAAAGCTGGGTGTTGGAAGATGGCGTCGTCAAGGATGCCAGCTACAACATTGACGGCGGCGTAGGCGTACGTTCATTGGCTGGCGAGAAGACAGGCTTTGCCTACTCCAACCAGATTGATGCGGCAGCGCTGGCCGATACCGGTCGCACCGCAGCGGGTATCTCACGCAGTGGTAGCAGCGGCTCCGTCGCGCGCTCCATCATCACTGAAGCACCGGCCTTCTATGCGGGTATCGATCCGCTGAATGGGTTGAGTGCTGAAGAAAAGATCGCGCTGCTCAAGGAGGCAGACCGCATTGCGCGTAGTCTTGATCCCTCTATCACACAAGTCTCGGCCTCACTGTCGGCACTGTATGAAGTGATCATGGTGCGTGCCAGCGATGGTACCTTGGCGGCTGATTTACGCCCGTTGGTACGTTTCAACATCAGTGTGATCGCGGTGCGTAACGGTCGCCGCGAGCGCGGCAGTGCCGGTGGCGGTGGACGCTTCCCCTTGACTCGTCTGCGTGATGAGAATGTCGCCGAGCGCTATGCCCGTGAGGCGGTGCGTCAGGCATTGGTCAATCTGGAGGCTATCGATGCGCCTGCTGGCCAGATGCCTGTCGTATTGGGTAATGGCTGGCCAGGCGTCCTGTTGCATGAGGCCGTCGGTCATGGTCTGGAAGGCGACTTCAACCGCAAGGGCAGCTCGGCCTTCTCCGGTCGCATGGGTGAGCAGGTTGCCTCGCGCGGTGTCACGGTGGTCGATGATGCCACGTTGGCTGATCGACGCGGCTCGCTGTCTGTCGATGATGAGGGTACGCCGGGTCAGTACACGCCGCTGATTGAAGACGGCATCCTCACCGGTTATATGCAGGACAAGCTCAATGCCCGTCTGATGGGCATGGCGCCGACCGGTAATGCGCGTCGTGAGTCCTTCGCACATCTGCCGATGCCGCGCATGACCAATACCTACATGCTGGGAGGCGATCGCGATCCGCAGGAAATCATCAAGAGCGTCAAGCGCGGTCTCTATGCCGTCAGCTTCGGCGGCGGGCAGGTCGATATCACCTCCGGGCGCTTCGTATTCTCCGCCAGTGAGGCCTACCTGATCGAAGACGGCAAGGTGACCACGCCAGTCAAGGGAGCGACCTTGATCGGTAACGGGCCGGAAGCGATGGGGCGTGTCTCGATGATCGGCAACGATCTAGCGCTGGATACCGGTGTCGGTGTCTGTGGCAAGGATGGCCAGTCAATCCCGGTAGGCGTGGGCCAGCCAACTCTCAAGCTTGATGAGCTGACGGTCGGTGGTACTCAGTCCTGATGGCGCGAATCGCCCTGGACTGAGAGTGGCCGGCAGGCCAGGCGTGCCAAGTGCCTTTGGTGACGTCAGATACGACAACGCCGCAGTGGATGACCACTGCGGCGTTGATGTCGCGATACATGCTGGACGTGCGCCGTTATTACAGATCGAGCTCGGCACGTAGCAGCTTGAAGAGCTTTTTAGAGCTAGTAGGCTCCTTGCCTGCATCACGCTCGGCACGTGCATTGCGGATCAGCTGACGCAGTGCCTGACGGTCTACGTGAGGATAATCCTCGACGAAGATCACGAAGGCCTCGTCATCGTCGAGCAGACGGTCACGCCAGCGATCAAGACGCTGGAAGGATGCATCACGACGCACATTTTGCTGCTCCATGGCCTGGAAGACGGCACGAACGGCATCGAGATCTTCCTTGCGCATCAGCTTGCCGACGTACTGCATGTGACGACGCAGTCCTTCGTGACTACGAATACGGTGAGATTCGTCGATGGCGGCCAGCATGTCATCAGAGAGCGGGAACTTGTCGCGCTGACCGGCCGGCAGTTCAATGATCTGCTTGCCCAGTGCCTGCAGTTCGATCATTTCACGCTTCAACTGGGATTTGCTGGGACGCTCGGCGAGCTCCACAGGTCTTTCTTTACGCATGCCAATTCCAACGAGTCGGGGAAATTTGCGGCAGTATAGCACTGCCAGCGCTCCGTCTCCTCAGAAGGAGAACATCATGAGCCAGGCCTTTGATGCCGTTGCTCAGCAACAACTGCTCGAGCGTCGTGTCAGCGAAGCTCTTGAGCTGGCCCGTACACTGGGTGCCGACGCCTGTGAGGTCGGCGCTAGCGTCGATCAAGGCGTGAGTATTTCTGTACGTGATGGTGAGGTAGAAACCGTTGAACTCTCACGCGATCAAGGTATTGGCGTGACGGTATATCTCGGTAATCGCAAGGGCAGTGCCACTTCTTCGGATGCGGGGAGTGAGTCGATCAGTGCTGCCGTCGAAAAAGCGCTCTCCATTGCGCATTACACCGGTGAAGACAGCTTTGCTGGTTTGGCTCCCGCTGAGCTGATGGCGACTGACTTCCCTGACCTGGATGCGCATCATCCCTGGGCGATCAGCGTCGATGAAGCGACGGATCTGGCATTGGCCTGTGAGCGTGCCGGTTTGGCCGTCGCGGGTATCGCACAGTCAGAAGGTGCCAGCTTCTCCAGTGGTGAAGGCGTGCAGGTGTATGGCAACAGCCATGGTTTTCTCGCCAGTCAGTGCGGTAGCCGTCACTCGATGTCCTGCATGTTGATTGCCAAGGATGATCAAGGTATGCAACGTGACTATGACTACACCAGCGTGCGTAATCCGGTCGATCTGCGTTCACCGGAAGAGGTGGGGCGTGAAGCGGCGCGACGTACACTTGCGCGCATGAATGCTCGCAAGGTAACGACGGGTCGTATGCCGGTACTGTTTGATCCGCAGATGTCTGCGGGGCTGATAGGGCACTACCTATCAGCTATTGCCGGTGGCTCTCTGTATCGTGAGTCCAGCTTCCTATGCGATAGCCTTGAGCAGCCGCTCTTCCCCGACTGGCTCACCATCTGTGAGAAACCGCGTGAAGTAGGCGGTATGTCTAGCGCCGCCTTTGACAATGATGGTGTGGCGACACGTGACAACGTCTACTTTGCCGATGGGAAGGTGAAAGGCTATATGCTCAGTGCTTACAGCGCCCGCCGTTTGGGCATGGAGACCACGGGTAATGCTGGTGGCGCACGCAATATTCGCCTCAAGGCACCGCTGACCTCGCTGGAAGCGATGCTGGCCAAGATGGGGACTGGTGTACTGGTCACCGAGTTGATGGGGCAGGGCGTCAATGGCGTGACCGGCGACTACTCGCGTGGTGCGTCGGGTTTCTGGGTCGAGAATGGCCAGATCCAGCATGCTGTCGAGGAGTTCACCATTGCCGGCAATCTACGCGATATGGCAGCGAATCTGATCGCGATCGGTGATGATGTTGATACGCGAGGCAGTATTCATTGCGGTAGTTGGCTGATTGGCGACATGACAGTGGCAGGTATGTCGCAAGCAGAAGGTGAAGCAGGCGAACTTGAAGAAGAGTAAAGATTAAGGCACCAAGCAGCATCTGAGCGGTAAGCTAGGTGTGTTCGAGTCGTTCAAAAAAGGCCGCCCCGATGAGGGGGCGGCCTTTTGTCTTTCTGTCTGGCAGTGGCGTATTTGATGCACGATGCTGGCGCTACAGGTGGGCTCGTTACGGTTAGAGCTCGTCTCTTTATAGATAGAGCCAGGTCGCGAGGCCCAGAAACGCCATGAAGCCGATCACATCGGTCACGGTCGTCAGGATGACGCTACCGGAAAGGGCGGGGTCAATACTGAGCTTCTTGAGCAAGACAGGCAGCAGCGTCCCCGTCACGGCAGCGATGACAAGATTGATCATGATCGCGACACCGATGATGGCTCCCAGCTTGATATCACCGAACCAGACAATGGCAATGCCGGCGACCACCACAGCCCACAGCATGCCGTTCAGTACTGCGACGATGATCTCGCGCTTGAGCAGCCAGCGGACGTTGCCGCTTTTCACGTGGCCCAGCGCGATACCACGGATCAGCACTGTCAAGGCCTGAGAGCCCGCAATACCGCCCATACTGGCGACGATGGGCATCAGTACGGCCAGCGCAGTGATCTTTTGAATGGTGCCTTCAAACATGCCGATGACGGCTGAGGCCATGAAGGCGGTCAACAGATTGATGCCTAGCCAGATGGCACGGCGCCAGGACGTGCGCAGCACGGGCGAAAAGGTATCTTCATCCTCATCCATCCCCGCCATTGACATCACCTGATGCTCGGCATCACCGCGAATGACGTCGACCACGTCATCGATGGTGATACGGCCAAGCAGATTGCCATCGCCACCGACCACAGGTGCTGAGATCAAATCGTGCTTCTCGAACAGCGAGGCGACTTCGGTGTCTGGCATCAGGGCAGAAATTACCACGCTGTCAGTATCCATCACCTCACGCACCGTGACACTGGGGGCCGACACCAGCAAGCGATTGATCGGCAGGGTGCCGATGAACTCATCGCGCCGTGAAACGACGAGCAGTGTATCGGTGGAGTCAGGCAGACGTTCGTGGCGGCGAATATAACGCAGCACCACGTCGAGGGTGATGTCCGGGCGGATAGTGATGGTATCCGTATTCATCAACCCGCCGGCGGTGTCCTCGGGGAAGGACAGTACCGTCTCGACGCGTTGGCGCTCTTGCGCCTCCATCGAGTCGAGGACTTCGAGAATTACAGCATTTGGCAGGCGCTGGAGAATGTCAGCGACATCATCCGGTTCCAGATTCTCGGTCGCTGCCAGAACATCCACTGCGTCCATGTCGCGCAGGAAGTCGGTCTGGATGTCTTCGCCAAGATACTGGAGAACATCACCCTGTAGTTCAGCGTCGACCAGCTCCCAGAGCAGGTTACGCTCCTTGGGCGGTGACGACTCGAGAAGGTGAGCAACGTCTACGGGTGCCAGACCACGATTGAGCATTCGCCTGGCCTGATCCAGCTCGCCGCTTTCCAGCGCCTGTGACAGACGATCGAGTCTTGGCTTGAGTTTGTGTGACGTCTTGCTCATCCGTCGGCTTCCCCTGTCGACATTAAGGACAGCACTGATTCTACCATTGGCGTAGGGGGGCGCGTCGATAAAAGAAAACAGTGTTCTTTATCAAAAGGACGAGAGTGTGCCACGACCAGGGAATTAGTGCCTGATCACGCATGGCTCAGCAGGAAAACGATAAGCAAGCGCGAGGGAGGGAAGTCAGCAGAGTTCGCCAGGAGGCAGCGACGCCTGGGCGGTGCAAGTAGTGTGAGGTGTGAATGAGAACAACTGAGAGAGAGGAGTGCTTGAAGGCTGGTGCTTATTCGTCTTCCTCGAAGCGAGCATCGAATAGTGCTGTGATGGCAAGCATGGCCTCATCAGCATGTTCGCCTTCAACGTCGATTGTCAGTGGTGTGCCGCAAGGGGCTGCCAGCATCAGCAATGCCATGACATTGGTCGCATTGGCGCGGCGTTCACCGTGACTGACCATGACTGTTGCCGTGAAGGGAGCACAGCAGTTAACCAGCTTGGTTGCGGCCCGTGCATGCAGGCCGCGTTTGTTGGTCAGGATGAGTTCACGACTGTGCATCGCAATCTCCTCGCGCATCATCTGCCCCATTGAGAGCAGTATGAATCCCCAGCTCGCGATGGCGTAAGCGGACTTCCGGCAGTAGTGCAGCAAAGTGGGCAGCAAGCTTCTCGCACAGATAGACGCTGCGATGCTGGCCGCCAGTGCAACCGACAGAGACGGTCAGGTAGCTGCGATTGCTGGCCTGATACTCTGGTAGCCAGCGCTCCAGCCAGCCAGCGATGTCATCGTGCATGGCCTGTACGACGGGATAGTCTTCGAGAAACTTCACAACGCTTGTGTCACGGCCGGTATCGGCGCGCAGTGCGATATCCCAATAAGGGTTGGGCAGGCAGCGTGCGTCGAACACCATGTCGGCATCTGTCGGGACGCCATGCTTGAAGCCAAAAGACTCGAACGTAAGTGTCAGATGGCGCGAGCTATGCTGGGCTACCTGCTCAGTGATGCGTGAGCGCAAGTCATGCACACTCAAATTGGTTGAGTCGATGATCAGATCAGACTTCTCGCGGATGGGCGCCAGCGTCTGCTGCTCGATCTCGATGGCTTCCGCCAGAGTGCGGTCATTGTCGCGCGTGAGCGGATGACGGCGGCGAGTCGCGGAGTAGCGCTCCAGTAATACGCGGGAATCGGTCGTGATATAGACGACCTGCACGTCCATGCCGCTCTGACGTACTTCATCAAGCAGTTCCGGGAAGCGTGTCAGGGCATCAGGAAGATTGCGTGCATCGATAGACACTGCGATGCGACGTCGGGTAGGACTATCTTTCTCTAGCTGTTCGACAAGCGGTGCCAGCAGCATGCCGGGAAGGTTATCAATGGCGTAGTAGCCAATGTCTTCCAAGGCCTGAAGGGCGATCGATTTACCGGAGCCAGAGCGGCCACTAATGATCACGATCTTCATGAGTGCTCTCCAAAGGCGAGGTCAGCGTAGAGTGAGTGCGAATGGCGCCTGAGAGGGCAGCCTGAATAGTGGCTGTCAGTGCAAAAACCCGGACGATGTCCGGGCTCGATGATCAACGCGTCGGAAGATCGGCGATTGCTGATGTCAGTACATCGTAGAGCGCATGCTGGCTATCGGCCTGACGTAATGCTGATCGGTTGGTGGGTGAGTTCAGCAATTCAGCCACCTGCCCGAGCAAGGTGAGATGAGTGTCATCTGCCTCTTCGGGTACCAACAGTACAAACAGCAAGTCGATGGGCTCTCCATCGATGGCATCGAAGTCGATGGGGTCACCAAGCTTCAGAAATGCTGCGATGGGCGTCTTGCAGTGCGGACTACGTGCATGTGGAACAGCCACGCCGTGGCCGATACCGGTCGACCCCAGTCGTTCACGGCCAATCAGGCGCGAGAAGACTTCCTGGCTATCCAGGCTGGGAATGTTCTGGGCAATGAAGGTGCTGAAAAATTCCAGTACCCGCTTTTTGCTCCCCCCGGGGACGCCGTAAAGCGTGCGCTCGGGGGGAAGGATCTGATCAAGTGTCATGGCAGAAGGTCAACGTGTCCCGGTGCCCTGAGAGCGAGCCTGGGACTTTTCCTTGTGTTTGACCAGCTGGCGATCCAGCTTGTCGGCGAGCGCGTCTATGGCAGCGTACATGTTGGGGTCTTCTGCCAGGGCATGGAGGTCTGCGCCTGCAGCATGCAGCGTACAGGCTGCCTGCTGGCGCTCCTTCTCGATCGACAGAGTCACCTGAACATTGGTGATATTGTCGTAATGCCGTTCGAGGCGAGCGAGCTTCTCGTTGATGTAATCGCGGAGAGGATCGGTAAGTTCCACATGATGCCCGGTGATATTCACTTGCATGGACACGCTCCTTTATCCAACGGGTTACCTTTCAATTGTAACCCTTTTTGACTGCGAGCAAACCCTGATAAGACGCTCTGCTACATGGTTTGCGCATCCGCCACTGCCAGTAACAAAATTGGGCCGCGTCAGGTGCGCCGAGCGCCTACCCTGACAATGCCCAAGCTTTGAGCAAAGATCAACGCTGCGCTGCATCGTGGTGTAAGGCTTGTCTTCAACTCACTGAGGGATAACGGAACATTCCATCAAAGAGGAGTGCGTTGGTTTGCGTTAGAAGCGCAGCAAGAAGCCGCCTGTTAGTCGCCAATCACAGCATATACGTCGATATTGGCGGTCTTCTGAAACTGACAACAAGTGCGCTTCGAGTGTGACAAGAGCACGATCGGACGTGAGAAGAGTTACACGAATGATCGACAATACTAATAAAAGTGATTTGAAAAACAGGCGATTGGAAGCGCACGCCGGATTCTAGCGAAAATATCTTGGTAGAAAGCCGACGACTTTCACGCACGTCGGCTGGCCATCATGCGGATATTGACGATAGGGGAGGCCATGACAGAGAGGCCGTAGTCGAAGGGCGGCCTCTCTGTCATGTAATCAAGCGAGTCGCTTGCGCTCACTGGAAGACGGAATGCCCATGGCTTCGCGATATTTGGCGACGGTGCGGCGCGCGACTTCAATGCCATCGCTGGCGAGTAGATCGACCAGCCGTGAATCCGACAGCGGTTTTCGCGCTGGTTCGTCTGCAATCAATTTGCGGATGCGCGCACGAATGGCCGTGCTGGAATGCGCATCACCATTGCCGTTACCACCGACCTGGCTCGAGAAGAAGAACTTGAGTTCGAAGACGCCGCGTGGTGTATGAATGTACTTTTGCGTCGTGACGCGAGAGATGGTGGATTCGTGCATCTCGACTACCTCGGCAATATTGGCGAGGATCAACGGCTTCATGCCTTCCTCGCCTTGCTCAAGAAAGTCGATCTGCCGCGTCATGATCTCACGCCCGACCTTGAGCAGCGTGTCATTGCGTGACGAGAGACTTTTCATCAGCCAGCGCGCTTCCTGAAGATTATCCTTGAGAAAGGTGTTGTCTACTGACTTGTCTGCCCGTTTGATGAGCGCTGCATAGTCTGGCTGTATACGCAGCTTCGGGAGTGCCTCGGGATTGAGCTCCACTTGCCAGCCGCGCCGGGTATGGCGTACCAGCAAGTCGGGTATCACGTAGTCACTGGCGGGCTCCCCCCAGGCAGAAGCTGGCCGTGGGTCCAGTGCTCGTATCAGCCGGATGACGTGATCCAGCTCGTCATCATCCAGCCCCAGGCGGCGCTTGAGTAGCTTGCGATCATCGTTCCCTAGTGCTTCGAGAAACTGGCGTACCAGGCGGCGAGCTTGAGCAAGCAGTGTCAGGTCATCGGGCAGCAAGGCCAGTTGTAGCAGCAAGCATTCGCGTAGATCACGCGCAAAGACGCCGGTCGGATCGAACTGCTGCAGGCGGAGCAGGACCTGCTCAAGCTCCGATGCTTTGAGGCCAGACAGCCCTTGTCCACGTAGACCATCGACGAGCTCATCAAGCGACAGGCTCAAGTAGCCTGCGCCGTCCACGGCATCTATCAGGCTTTCCGCCATCTGCCGTTCACGGTCGTCGAGGTCGGTCATTGCCAACTGCCAGCGTAGATGATCTTGCAGGCTTTCTACACTCGTGTTGCGCTCGAAATCCTGGCCGTCATCACTGCCGCTACTGCTTCCCGAGTTTGTCAGGCTGCCAGCATGATCCTGATAGAGGTCCGACCAGTCGCTATCGAGAGGATATTCTTCCGGGATATCACTACTTGTTTCAGCTGAAGAGATTTCGCTCGCATCCTGAATCTCGACGACTTCCAGCGCCTCATAGTCCTCGTCGAGTTCCAGCATGGGATTGGACTCGAGCGCCTGTTGGATTTCCTGACGCAGGTCGAGCGTCGACAACTGTAGCAGCTGAATGGCCTGCTGCAGTTGTGGCGTCATGGTCAGTGAAGTGCCAAGGCGGAGTTGCAGGGTGGGTTTCATGGGGCTATCGATTCACGGCAAAGGAACGTGCTTCTACGCTATACCGTGGGTCGGGGCACTGACAAGGGGCGAAAGAAATTATTCAAGCAACTTGCATGCCATGTTTCAACGAAGGTGGTATGGACGTCATGCTCAAGGCTGATGTTCATGATGATATATCAGCCCTGAGCATGCACTGCGTGCGCGAAGGTGCGCTCGCCAGAGGGGTTTGCCAATGGACTACAGCTTGAACTCATGCCCCAGATACACGTCACGCACCTGCTGATTGGCCAGAATGGTTTCAGCATTGCCATGCGCAATGATCTGGCCGTCGCCAACGATATAGGCGGTATCGCAGATATCGAGCGTCTCACGGACGTTATGATCCGTGATCAGTACACCAATGCCGCGATCACGTAGCTGGCGTACGATGCTCTTTATCTCGCCTACCGAGATGGGATCAACGCCGGCAAAGGGTTCATCCAGCAGCACGAAATCCGGTTCCGTGGCCAGTGCCCTTGCGATTTCGACGCGACGGCGTTCGCCGCCAGACAAGCTCATGCCGCTACTGGCGCGAATGTGAGAAATGCTGAAATCGTTCAGCAGTTCTTCAAGGCGTGCCTTGCGCCCGTTGCGATCGAGATCCTTGCGTGTCTCTAGAATCGCCATGATGTTGTCGGCGACGGACAGCTTGCGGAAGATCGAGGCTTCCTGCGGGAGATAGCCGATGCCGGCGCGTGCGCGCAAATGCATGGCGGAGTCGGAAAGGTCATTGTCATCAATGGTGACGCTGCCCGCATCGGCGCGCACCAGGCCGACGATCATGTAGAACGAGGTCGTCTTGCCGGCCCCATTGGGCCCCAACAGACCCACGATATCGCCCTGACGAATCTCCAGCGAGATATCCTTGACCACCTTGCGGCCCTTGTAGGCCTTGGCAAGGTGGCGTGCGCTGAGTGTACGGAGAGGAGCGGCAGTCATGACTTAGTTTTCCTTGCTGGCATTGGTGCCGCGCGGCGTCAGCGTCATGTGCACACGAGAACTGCCGTCGGTCTTCTGCGTGGTATCACTGCTGTTATTGGCATTGACCTGACGCTTGTCGAGGAAATACTCCACGTAACCGCCTTCGAAGGTGTCAGCATCTTTTTCGAGGCGCGCATTGCCTACCAGCTCCACCCGACGCTCCAGCGCGTGATAGAGAATGGTATCCGCCCACCCCTTGACCAGCTTTTCGTTCGGGTTGGGTTGTTGTTCCATATAGGCTCGCTTGCCTGTTGCCTTGACCAGAGATATCTCGCCACTCTTGGCACGGCTGATGTCAACACGACTGGCATCCAGTTTCATGCTGCCTTGTCGCATTTCGACACTGCCGGTATAGACAGCAGTACCCGCCTTGTCATCCAGCGACAGGGAATCGGCGGCGATGTCGATACGCTGATTGGCATCACTGTCGAGCGCCAGTGCTGTTGGTGCAGCCATGGACATGCCAAGCGCCAGGCATAGGGCCATGGCACTGGTGTTGAGGGTGTGGCGCCAGGCCGACAAGGGCTTGAGAGTCGTTGAAGTCATGGGATGCTCCTTGGCAGAACTGGGTATGTCTTCTCGATCGGACATGCTGTCGGGAAGCAGGGAATGGGGGTTATCAGGCTGGCAGCGTACGTCAGCAACTCGTTACGCCAATCATGTGCCAGGAGATAGTGACTACTGACTGGCTGAAGGTGCAGCTTCGAAGGTGCTGTTGATGCGCTCTTCGCTATCGGTTGAGGCAGCATCGCTATCGTCGTCGATTTGCTCTGCTTCCTTGCTGGCTGCGCTCTTGCCCTTACCAGGCTGGAGCGTACCGCGGACACGACCGTCCAGCACAGCGGAGTCCTTGGATAAGTCCGCACTGAAGCTGTTGCTTTCGATCTGCTGACCATTCTGGGTAATGATGACGGGGACGTCGCTCCAGGCGCGGTTCTGTTCGCGGCTGTAGTTCAGTACGTCCGTATTCAATGTCCAGGCATCGGAAGGCTGGCGCAATGTGGCGTCACCCTCTAGCGTGAAGGTGTCTCCACCGGCGCTGAGAATGCCGCGCTTGCCAGTGGCATACCAACGCCGGTCTTCGCTATCGTTGGTGCGAATCTTGGGTGCCTCGGCGTAGGTAACGTCATCCTCGGGCGTATGTTCGATGCGCGGGGAGGTCATGGCCTGAAAAGGCACACCCCGCGCATCGAAGCGTGTCATGTCAGCCCCGTCGAGATAGTAGTCCGGCTCATCACTGTTGGCCTGTGTGTCTACGGCGGATTCAAGGCTGTTGCGCTGCTCGATCAGGGCGAGTACGCCCCCGACCAGCAGCAATAGCAGCAGCAACCACAAGCGCGGAGAAGGACGGGGCAGACGTAACATCAGGCGCGCGACCCCTGTAGATAGGTATCCAGTACTGACGCCCAGTGTCCCTGCGCCTTGAGCAGTAGATCACAGATCTCGCGCACGGCGCCGTCGCCGCCCTGGCGAGTCGTCACCCAGTTGGCTTCGCTCAATACATAGGGCATGGCATTGGGCACACTGATGCCAAGCCCGACGCGACGGATGGCTTCGCGATCTGGCAGGTCGTCACCACAGTAGGCGACCTGATCGAGCTCGATATCGTTATCACGGCACAGCTGAGTGAGTGCGACCAGCTTGTCCTCGCGCCCCTGGATGACATCATGAATGCCGAGTTCCTTGGCGCGTCGCTCTACCATTGGTGACGTGCGTCCGGTAATCAGCGCGACAAGGATACCACTGCGCAGAATCAGTTTGAGACCATGGCCATCCTGGACGTGAAAGCTCTTGGTTTCCACGCCATTGGCGTCATAGTGCAGATGATTGTCAGTCAGCACCCCATCCACATCCAATGCCAACAAGCGTACGTGACGCGCACGATCGATGATGTCCTGTGGATAGTCTTCCGGCAGGAAAATGTTCTCATTCATGATGTTTCTCCTCGCACTCCGTGCGTACTTGGCGCTGCCCCGTGAACGGCTGATGGCTTGGTGAAGCATGGTAGCTGCACGTGGTGGCCGTGATGACATCGATCTCTGCATCATATTGATGCCTTGGAAGACAGCACTCACGCCCAGTGGTTCAGATCACGCCGCTGGCCAGCAGGCCGTGCATATGGATTGCCCCGATAGGGTGCTCATCCTCATCACAGACTACCAGAACGCTGATACGGTTTTCTTCCATGATGCGTACCGCCTCTGCGGCCAGCATGCTGGCACGGATGGTCTTGCCGCCGCGTGTCATGACATCATCGACCTTGAGCGCGCGTAGATCGCCATGTTGATCCAGTGTGCGGCGCAGGTCACCATCGGTATAGACGCCGACCAGATGTTCGTCTGCATCAATGACGCAGGTAAAGCCCATGCCCTGTCGAGTGATCTCGAGCAGTGCGTCGCGCAGTGGACTGCCTAGTGCCACACGTGGCAGGTCATTGCCCTTGTGCATCACGTCCTGAACGCGCAACAACAGGCGGCGACCAAGGGTGCCCCCCGGATGCGAGAGGGCAAATTCTTCGGCAGTGAAGCCGCGTGCTTCAAGTAGCGCCACAGCAAGCGCATCACCCATGACCAGTGCAGCGGTTGTCGAAGCCGTTGGCGCCAGATTCAGCGGGCAGGCTTCCTGCGCAACACTCGTATCCAGATGTGCATCGGCATCACGCGCCAGTGTCGAGCCTGGCTTGCCGGTCATCGATACCAGCGGTGTCCCCATGCGCTTGAGCAGCGGCAGCAGGGCGGTTACTTCAGCCGTCTCGCCAGAGTTGGACAATGCCAGCACCACGTCGGCCGGTGTGATCATGCCGAGATCGCCATGACTGGCTTCGCCCGGATGCACAAAGAAGGCAGGGGTGCCGGTACTGGCCAGTGTCGCGGCGATCTTGCTCGCAATATGGCCTGACTTGCCCATGCCGGTGACGATGACACGGCCTTGCGTGGCCAGCATCAATTTACAGGCGCTATCGAAGTCCGCATCGAGTTGATGTTCGAGCGCGAGGATAGCAGCGCCCTCAATCGCGAAGGTGCGTCGTGCACTAGCGCGAAAATCGGTGTCGGCGGCACTGGGCGTGGCGTGCTGGGTGCTGAAAGACTCGGTCATGATCAGATTGTTGCCTGTGTGTGGCCAGGACTCAAGCCGTGCGAGAAGCGTGCCTTCCCCCACACGGCGATGATGGAGATTGTGCTGAATCAGCTAGTCAGACTGAAGGCCAACCAGGCGGTGTAGGCCAGGTAGCTGCCGAGTAGAATGGCACCGGGGCCGCGTCCGATCTTGCCGCGACGCTGCCAGACAAGTAGAGCGGCCAATAGCAGGGTCAGCCCCAGCATGACCGGGTAGTCACGACTGATGGCGCTGCCATCGACAAGGCCCGGTGCTATCAGACCTGGCATCGGCAATACCGCCAGGATATTGAAGAGGTTGGAGCCGATGATGTTACCGATCGCGATATCGTGGTGACGCTTGAGTGCACTGGCGACACTGGCAGCCAGTTCTGGAAGGCTGGTGCCGATGGCGATGACGGTCAGACCAATGATCAGATCAGGCACGCCGAGCGCTTCAGCGATGTCGGTGGCACCCCATACCAGCGCATGTGAGCTGGCGATCAGGACTGCCAGGCCGACAAGCAGCCAGAAGATGGCGCGCCCAGCTGTCATGTCGGGAATCTCGTCGTCGGTTCCTTCTTCGCTCGCTGTATCTCCCTTGAATAACCATACGATCGTGAAGACCAGCAGTGCCAGCAGCAGGATGCCATCAATACGGCTCAAGGCGCTGTCGGACAGGGCGTATCCCGCCAGTGCAGTAGCTGCCAGCAATAGCGGCAATTCGCGGCGTACCAGTCCAAAGTGCACTGGAATCGGTGCGACCAGTGCTGTCACCCCCAGTACCATGCCGATGTTGGCAATGTTGGAGCCTAGGGCGTTACCTGTCGCGATATCCGGGGTGCCATCGAGAGATGCCATGATGGAGACGACGATTTCCGGCGCTGAGGTCCCGACGGAGACGATGGTCATCCCGATCAGCAGTTTGCTCATGCCGGCACGGCGGGCTGTGGCGGCAGCGCCATCGACGAAACGGTCAGCGCTCCAGACAAGGCCGATCAGGCCAAGAACGATTGCAAGAATGGGATATAGCATCTGGACTCTCGAAGTAGGAGGTAGGGCAGTGGATATCGCCGGGAACCGCGTCATTAAACGCATCCCCTAGAGGCTTTGCAAGGTAACGGGGTGCATCACTGACGTATGAGACTGGCGGCAGGGGGGTGGGTTCGGATACGATGTTCGCTAACTAACTTGATCCTTGGATCTCATGACTCGGACATTCGGCGTGATTACGAGCTGCAAGCGATTTGCTCTGCGTGTCGATATTCCCTCACAGCGGATGCTTTTATGACTGAATTGCCCGGTCAGACCGCAACACCGGCCGATATGAACGGCCAGGGTGCGGGCGACCAGGATGCATCGCCATCCTCCATGGGCGCGGGAAGCGGCATTGATCTCGATGATGCGCTGATTCGTGTCGAAGGCTTGCGTTTTACCCGGGGCGAACGCGAAATTTTCTCCGGTATCGATATCAAGGTTCCCCGCGGCAAGATTACCGCCATCATGGGCCCCTCCGGGACGGGCAAGACCACGCTTCTCAAGCTGATCGGCGGACAGTTGACGCCCTCCGCAGGGCGCGTCGACATTGCAGGGCAAGAGGTACATGCCTTGTCGCGTCGCGAGCTCTTCCGCATGCGTCGCCGCATGGGCATGCTATTTCAGAGCGGTGCATTGTTTTCTGACCTCAGTGTGTTCGAGAACGTGGCCTTCCCGCTGCGTGTGCACACTGACCTCCCCGACGCGATGATTCGTGACATCGTGCTGATCAAGCTTGAATCTGTTGGCTTGCGAGGTGCGCGGGAGCTGATGCCAGCTGAGCTTTCCGGTGGCATGACGCGGCGTGTCGCATTGGCACGTGCCATTGCGCTGGATCCTGATCTGATCATGTATGACGAGCCGTTTGCCGGACAGGACCCCATCTCTATGGGGGTGCTGGTTAACTTGATTCGTCGCCTCAACGATGCATTGAGCATGACAGCATTGGTCGTTTCCCACGATATCAAGGAAACGCTGACCATCGCCGATTATGTCTATGTCATTGCCGACGGCAAGGTGATGGCACAAGGGACGCCTGCAGAACTTGATGCCGATGCAGATCCCCGCGTGGCTCAGTTCATTCACGGTAAGCCCGATGGGCCGGTTCCGTTTCACTATCCCGCGCCGGACTTTGCAGACGATATTCTCGATGGGCATGAGCCGTCATCGGAGTCATCAAGCAGGAGGCAGTCGTCATGAGTGCGCTGAATCGTGGGCTGCTGGGCTCCATCACTTCACTGGGCCGTGGCAGTATTGATGTCATTGCGGCCGTCGGTCGCGCTGGCATGTTGCTGGTACAGGCCGGTGTCGGCATTCCTTCCCGTGAAGGTATCGGGCTGTGGGTGCGGCAGATGCACTTCGTGGGGGTGTTGTCGCTGGCTATCGTGTTGGTGTCGGGACTGTTCATCGGCATGGTGCTGGCGCTTCAGGGGTACACCATTCTAGTGGGCTTTGGTGCCGAAGAAGCGCTTGGTCAGATGGTCTCGCTGTCGCTATTGCGAGAGCTGGCCCCTGTTGTGGCAGCGTTGCTGTTCGCAGGGCGTGCCGGCTCTGCGCTGACGGCCGAGATTGGTCTGATGAAGGCGACTGAGCAGCTGACCAGCATGGAGATGATCGGGGTCGATCCCCTGAAGCGTATCGTCGCACCGCGGCTATGGGCTGGCTTTGTTTCTCTGCCGCTGCTGACCATCGGCTTCAGTGTTGTCGGTATCTGGGGTGGCAAGCTGGTCGGTGTCGACTGGCTCGGCATCTATGAAGGGGCCTACTGGAGCAGCATGCAGTCGAATGTCGATTTTGTCGGTGATGTCATGAATGGCGTCGTCAAGTCACTGGTCTTCGGATTGGTGGTGAGCTGGATCGCCGTCTTCCAGGGCTACGACCTGATTCCGACCTCGGAAGGCATTTCACGCGCGACCACACGTACTGTGGTTTATTCATCGCTGGCGGTGCTGGGGCTCGATTTCGTCCTGACTGCCGTCATGTTTGGAGATATTGGATGAAACGTACCCGCATGGTCGAATTTGGCGTGGGCCTGTTTATACTCGCCGGTTTTCTGGGCATGGTGTTTCTGGGCCTGCGTGTCAGCGGGGTTACGTTCCAGCAAGCGGACGACACCTTCGTGCTCAATGCCAACTTTTCAGGGATAGGAAGCCTCAAGGCGCGGTCAAAGATCACCATGGCAGGTGTTGCCGTCGGTAGCGTCGAAAGTATCGCATTGGATCCGAAGTGGTTCGATGCGCGTGTCACCATGAAGCTGGACAGCAGTCTCAAGGGTAAATTGTCCAAGGACACCACGGCTGCCGTCCTGACCTCAGGTCTGTTGGGTGAGCAGTATATTGGCCTCAGTACCGGAGGAGATCCCGAAATGCTGAAAGATGGCGATACCATTCGCGACACCCAGTCGGCGCTAGTGCTGGAAGAGTTGATCCAGCAGTTCGTCTCCAATTTCTCGAAGAATTGATTCGGGTATTTCTCGAAACGCTGACGCAATCCTGACTCGCCGTTCGCGCGATGCACACTTTCAAGGAGCAAACCTGATGACCTATTTCCTCAAGCAGCTGATTCGTCCGCTGAGCGTGCTTAGCCTGTCGGCCCTGATGGCAATGAGCCCGCTGGCACTCGCTGCTTCTCAAGAACCTGACGTGTTGGTGCGTGATACTGTCGAAGGGTTGACCAAGACCATCGATAGCCGTGAAAGCTATTACAAGGATCATATCGAAGAGCTGGAAGGGCTGGTCGATACTGCGCTGGAGCCTGTCGTCGATTATCGCTATATCGCTGCCAGTGTGATGGGCAAGTACTTCAAGGCTGCCTCGCCGTCGCAGCGTACTGAATTTTCCAAGGTCTTCCACGACACGCTGATCGGCACCTATGCCAAGGGTCTGGTGAGCTTCGATTACGCCAAGCTTGAAGTGAAGGATAGCGACGGTGATCGTCGTTACGAAGATCAGGACACTGTCTACATGGACGTGATCGATACCAAGGGCAAGGTCTATCCGGTCGCCTACTCCATGCGTCTGCGTAACGATGAATGGAAGGTAGTCAATGTCATCGTCAATGGCGTCAATCTGGGGCTGACCTTCCGTAATCAGTTCGATCAAGCCATGCGTGACAATGGTCGCGATATTGATGCTGTGATCCACGGTTGGCAGCCTGATGTCGATCTCGACAAGACGGCTGCGGAGGACAAGGGCAACAGCAAGAGCTGAGTCCTGTCAGTGGCGATATGACCATGAAAACACTCTTTGATAGCGATGGTATAAAGCTTGAGGCAGATGATGCCCAGCTGACGCTGGGTGGTCAGCCAGACTTTGACAATGCCGCTGAGCTCGCCGAGGCTGGCAAGAAATGGTTGGGGTGTCGCAGTGATGGCGTGTCCATCGATCTGCGGGGCGTCGAGAGCGCCAGTACTGCCACCTTGAGCGTATTGCTCGAATGGCAGCGTCACCTGGGGGATCATTCGGGGCATATCGTACACCTGCGTCTATCGCCTGCACTTCATCGCCTGGCGGCGGTCTCGGGGCTTGAAAGCCTCTTGCCGGGCTTGGGCAGCAGCGCGTTGCCAACACAAGCCTCCGTCTCGATCGACACCGCCTGAAGGGCCGACAAGGCTCGATAGGGTGTCTTGGCCGCTATTTTGGCAAGCCCTTTCGTGACAAGCTCTGCCAATAGGTTCTCGTCAGTTGTTACTACGCCGCGCGGGAACGTGAAGGGCCGGATGCCTCCTGCCAATCGCGTTCCCGCGCGCTTTTGATTACCATGTGGGGTCATATTGTATCGGTCATATTCACTGACCCCGACACGCACAGCGAAGGAGTCACTGCCCGTCATGCAACCCAATGATGTCAAAGCCCTGCTCGAGGCTCGAATCGAGAACGTCGATTTTCATATCCAGGGTGAAGGCTGCAACTTCCAGGTCGTCGCCGTGGGTGAGGTCTTCGCTGACCTCAGTCGCGTCAAGGCGCAGCAGCTAGTGTTCGCCGCAATCAATGACGAAATTCGCTCTGGCGCGCTGCATGCCATCAGCATTCGTACTTATACCCCGGCGCAGTATGATGCTGCCGCTGGCAACGCTCAGGGCTGACCGGAACATTTCATGGACAAGCTGATCATCACCGGCAACGGGCCGGTCAACGGGGAAGTCTGGGCCAGCGGCGCCAAGAATTCGGCACTGCCTATTCTGGCGGCGACCCTGCTTTCGGAAGGTCCCGTGACCATCAGCAACCTGCCGCATCTGCAGGACATCACCACCAGTCTAGAGCTGCTCGGGCGCATGGGTGTCGAGCCGGTGATGGGCGACAACATGACTGTGCAGCTTGATGGCTCGAAGGTCGAGCACTGTCACGCACCGTACGATCTGGTCAAGAAGATGCGTGCCTCTATTCTGGTGCTGGGCCCGCTGCTGGCGCACTTCGGCAGTGCTGAAGTCTCGCTGCCGGGTGGCTGTGCCATTGGCTCGCGTCCGGTGGACCTTCATATTCGTGGTCTTGAAGCCATGGGTGCCGAGATTACGGTTGAGAATGGTTACATCCGTGCCAAGGCACCGACTGGACGTCTCAAGGGCGCACGCATCGTCTTTGAGGTGGTTACCGTCACTGGCACGGAAAACCTGTTGATGGCCGCGACCCTGGCTGATGGCCGCACCGTGCTCGAGAACGCGGCACGTGAGCCGGAAGTCGTCGACCTGGCTCAGTGCTTGATCGCCATGGGCGCAAAAATCACAGGCCACGGCACTGACACCATCATTATCGAAGGTGTCGAGAAACTGCATGGCTGCGAATACTCAGTGATGCCAGACCGTATTGAGACAGGCACCTTCCTTGTCGCTGCTGCTGCTTCACGGGGAAAGGTACGTGTCACCCGGACGCGCGCCGATACTCTCGACGCGGTGTTGGCCAAGCTGGAAGAAGCCGGTGCCACCATCACGACCGGTGATGACTGGATCGAGCTGGACATGCACGGCAAACGCCCGAAAGCGGTCAATATCCGTACCGCGCCGTACCCAGCATTTCCTACTGACATGCAGGCGCAGTTCGTGGCGATGAATGCGGTCGCGGAGGGTACCAGCACCGTGATCGAGACCATCTTCGAGAATCGTTTCATGCACGTACAGGAACTCAATCGCATGGGCGCGCATATCACGCTCGAGGGTAATACTGCGGTGGTGACTGGCACTGAACGTTTGTCCGGTGCTCCGGTGATGGCGACTGACCTGCGTGCTTCGGCGTCGCTCGTCATTGCCGCTATCGTCGCGAATGGCGAGACAATGGTAGATCGCATCTATCACATTGATCGTGGCTATGAATGTATTGAAGAGAAACTCTCGGGGCTTGGCGTACTTATCCGTCGTACCACGGGCTGAGCTGGTGTTTTCGCCACTCCATACTCTCTTTACCTGCGCCACGTCGCCGTTGGCATATTCATGTCGGCGGCGATTGCTGAGTTCTTCTGAACAGAACTCTACGGCGAATTCTTCTACACAAGCACGGGCGAATACCCCATGAGCAAGCAACTGGTCGTCGCCCTTTCCAAGGGACGTATCCTCAAGGAAACCCTACCGCTGCTGGCTGATGCCGGCATCGAGCCGCTTGAAGATCTGAGCAAGAGCCGCAAGTTGCTCTTCGATACCAATCTTCCTGACGTCAAGCTTGTCATCATTCGTGCTACAGACGTCCCGACCTATGTCCAGCTTGGCGCTGCTGATCTCGGGATTGCTGGCAAGGATGTACTGCTCGAGCATGGAGCTGAAGGTCTTTACGAGCCATTGGATCTGGAAATTGCCAAGTGCCAGCTGATGACTGCCGGGGTTGTGGGTCAGCTGCAGCAGGGCGCGCGTCGTCGCGTCGCCACCAAGTTTGTCGACGTGGCGCGTCGCTACTACGCCGAGCAAGGTATTCAGGCAGAGGTCATCAAACTATATGGTGCGATGGAGCTGGCACCGTTGATGAATCTTGCTGATGAGATCGTCGATATTGTCGATACCGGTAATACCTTGCGGGCCAATGGCATGGAGCCGCGTGAGCTGATCACCGATATCAGTACGCGCCTGGTAGTCAACAAGGCGGCCATGACCATGAAGCATGATCGCCTCAAACCGCTGATTGATCGTCTGCGTCAGGCCGTGGAAGCGCGCCGCGAGAGTTGAGACGGCGGCACCTAGGCATTGATCGGATTTTACCCTACAAGGTCGCCTAGACGGCCATGGCAGCTGGAAACGCCCGTCCCGTTCAGCCTTCTCTGCCCAAGATATATATGAGGTTCGCATGGATACTCTGATCAACCGGCTCGATAGCCGTGATACCGACTTTGCTTCACGTCTTGATAATCTGCTGTCCTGGGAAGGGGTTTCTGATGCCGAGGTTCAGCATCGTGTCACCGACATCCTTGCGCGGGTCAAGGCGGAAGGCGATTCAGCGCTGGTGGAGTTCTCCAATCGCTTTGATCGATTGAATGTCTCCAGCATGTCGGAACTTGTCATTGGCGCTGAGCGTTTGGCCAAGGCATATGCCGAGTTGCCTGATGCACAGCGTGAAGCGTTGGCGGTGGCAGCCGAGCGCGTGCGGGTCTATCACGTGCATCAGAAGCCGGAGAGCTGGTCGTTTCGTGATGAGTACGGCAGTTTACTCGGCCAGAAAGTCACGCCTCTGGATCGCGCCGGTATCTACGTCCCGGGAGGGAAAGCGGCATATCCGTCTTCCGTGCTGATGAATGCGATTCCAGCACATGTCGCCGGTGTACGCGAAATCATCATGGTGGTACCGACGCCTGATGGAGTGGTCAATGATCTTGTATTGGCAGCGGCGCATCTGGCAGGTATCGATCGTGTCTTCACCATTGGTGGTGCACAGGCGGTAGCAGCGCTGGCCTACGGCACCGAGACAGTGCCGCGTGTCGACAAGATCGTTGGTCCCGGTAATATCTATGTCGCGACAGCCAAGCGTGCTGTCTTCGGGCAGGTCGGTATCGACATGATTGCCGGTCCGTCCGAAATTCTGGTGGTCAGCGATGGTGTGACGGACCCTGATTGGCTTGCGATGGACCTATTTTCTCAAGCCGAGCACGATGAAGATGCTCAGGCAATCCTCATTGGTTGGGATGATGCGCACTTGGCGGCAGTGGAAGAAGCCATTACGCGCCTTGCTCCTACCATGGAGCGAGCTGAAATCATCCTCGCCTCTCTGCGTGCGCGTGGCGCATTGGTCCGCGTCAGTGGCCCGGAAGAGGCGCTTGAGCTGATCAATCGGATCGCGCCGGAGCACCTGGAACTGTCGGTTGTGAACCCGGAAGAGTGGGTCGAGGGTGTACGTCACGCTGGCGCTATCTTCATGGGGGCGCATACCTCTGAAGCGCTGGGAGATTACTGTGCAGGCCCTAACCATGTGTTGCCGACGTCTGGCACGGCACGCTTCTCTTCGCCGCTGGGGGTCTATGACTTCCAGAAGCGCTCTTCGCTGATTCAGTGTTCACCTGAAGGGGCGTCGAGTCTGGGGCGTACCGCGGCTGTGCTAGCGCGTGGTGAGTCGCTCACGGCGCATGCACGCAGTGCCGAGAACCGTATCATCGATTGATCGAGGTCGACTCTCAGTGATCAGCAGCTGGCTATTGAGATAGCAGTTGAACGACACAGAAGCGCCCGCCACGAATTTCGTGGCGGGCGCTTCTGTGTGGGTGGCGTGGCTGCAAATGGCTCGTTCGAAGTCTTGTATTGACGATGCTCAGCCCTGACGGTTCTCGCCTTGTTCTACCGGCGGCGGCGTGTTGTCTGGGATGGGTCGTTCACCCACCTTGACGTCGATATCCTGAGCCTCGCCGTTACGTAAAATACGCAGTTCCAAGGTATTGCCGGGTTTGACGGCAGCAATGTCTGCCATGGCCAATCGTGCATCGAGCAGGCGCTTGCCGCCGATACCGATCAGGATGTCGCCAGGTTTCAGTCCTGCGCGTGCTGCGGGGCCATCACGCAATACGGCAGCGACTACCACACCTTGTGGTGCGCTGAGGCCGAAGGAATTGGCCAGTGACGGCGTCAGCTCCTGTACCTCTAGTCCGAGCCAGCCACGAATCACACGTCCATGATCGACCAGTGCCTCGAGGATTTCGCGCGCCAGGTTGGCGGGGATGGCAAAACCGATGCCTTGTGATCCGCCTGAGCGCGAGTAGATGGCGGTATTGATACCGACCAGTGAGCCATCGGTATTGACCAGTGCACCGCCGGAGTTACCCGGGTTGATGGCGGCATCTGTCTGGATGAAGTCCTCGTAGGCGTTCAGCCCCAGGTGATTGCGCCCAGTCGCCGAGATGATGCCCATGGTGACGGTCTGGCCGACGCCGAAGGGATTACCAATCGCCAGCGCTACATCACCAACATGCACCTGCGTGGAATCTGCAATCGCTACGGTGGGCAGGTTGTCGAGATCGATTTTCAGAGCAGCGATGTCAGATTCCGGATCCACACCTACCACCTTGGCCAGTGTCTCGCGTCCATCACGCAAGGCGACCTGAATCTGGTCAGCGCCTTGAATGACGTGATTGTTGGTCAGAATGTAGCCATCACTGGACAAGATGACGCCAGACCCCAGGCTCGATAGCATGCGTTGGCTGCGCACCTTGTCGTCACCATAGAACTGATTGAAGAAGGGGTCAGACATCAGCGGATGTTTGCTATCGTCATTGACCTTGCGTGATGAGTAGATGTTGACGACGGCGGGCGCAGCGGCATCTACAGCCGTCTGATAGCTGGCAGGGCCATTGTTGCGCTGTAGCGGCGGGGCTTCGCGCAATATCGGGTCGGCCGACTCCTCACGCTGTGCTGCAGACAATGTCAGGCTCGGGGCTGGCAGCACTTGCTGTGAGACTGGCGCAGGGTAAGGCTCGACAATCGATTGACCGTCTTGCGCTGTCGCCGGCATGTCGTCAAGGCCTAATGTCGGGAAGCGATCAAGAACGACAATGGCCAGAAGAACACCCGTGACAACAGGCCAGAGCAAGGGCAATAAAGAGCTGCGAAGAGATCGGCGCATCTGAGGCATCGTGAATCCTGATGAAAAGCCCGCAGAGCCAGTTGGCGTTTGGCGGGCACAGAGATAAAGAAACTGAATATTACGTGCCATGCCCTACTGAAAATGGCGAGAGGGGGGGCACGCTTACATGGCACCGTTGCACCGTTACAATAAGCGCAAGTGTAACACCCGATGATCCTGACTGCTGGAGGCCCAATGGCTGATCGTGACACGTTGATTGACGCTTTGGATGCTTGCTTGGAGGCCAAGGCCTTCAAGGACTACACCGTCAATGGTCTACAGGTAGAAGGACGGCGTGATGTACGGCGCGTGATGAGCGGCGTCACTGCCTGTCAGGCCTTGCTGGATGAAGCGGTCGCCTGGCAAGCGGATCTGGTGTTGGTGCATCACGGCTACTTCTGGAAGAACGAGCAGGCACAGGTGACAGGCATGAAGCGTCGCCGCCTGAAGACGCTCTTGACGCATGATATCAATCTGGCGGCCTATCACCTGCCCCTGGATGCGCATCCAACGCTGGGAAATAATGCACGTCTCGCAGAGCGTCTCGGGCTTGTCAGCGAAGGATGTCTCGATGGCGTTATCGGTCGTGGGCTGGTTCATGCCGGGCGACTGTCAGATGAGCTGATGGCTGAGAAGGAGGGGGCAGGAGACGGGCTGGATAGCATCGCGCTAGGTACGGAATTTAGTGAGCGT
The DNA here is from genome assembly GCF_009796845.1 of Cobetia sp. L2A1. NCBI lineage: Bacteria > Pseudomonadati > Pseudomonadota > Gammaproteobacteria > Oceanospirillales > Halomonadaceae > Cobetia > Cobetia sp. L2A1. The sequence continues at coordinate 814,360 of NZ_CP047025.1, forward strand.
TTAGGTCGTGACGTGCTGGTGGTGGCAGGGCATGATCGACCGATAAAGCGAATCGCCTGGTGTACGGGGGGCGCTCAGGATTATCTAGGGCTTGCCATTGATGCCGGTGTTGATGCGTTTCTGTCTGGTGAGATATCCGAGCGCACGACTCATGATGCGCGTGAAGAAGGCGTCACCTATTTCGCCGCAGGTCACCATGCCACCGAACGGGATGGAGTGAAGGCGTTGGGGGAGTGGTTGGCAGCGGAGTACGGACTCGAGCATCGTTTCGTGGATATCAATAACCCGGCCTGAGGGCAGAACGAGGGCTTGATGGTGTTAACGAAACAAAAAAAGACCGCCCCTGAGGGCGGTCTTTTTTTCTGCAAAGGCGGCAGCGATACACATTAGATGCGTGGCGGAGTGGCCGGTGCAGCATCGGTATCTTCGGGCTGCGGCTTGAGTCCGAAGTCTTCAGACAGCGTGCCACGATTGTCTGCGTAATCACGCGGCAAATCGAAGTTGTCGTCCTCGCTTGCTTCTTCGCTGGTGTCGGTGTCCAGCAGGCGACGTTTGAGCTGGCTGTCATCGCATAGAGTGGTGGCACCGCTGGCCAGGTGCTGGCGCAGTTCGTTGCCGGAACGCTGAATCTGGTCGGTCAGATCGCTTGCCTTGGCGAAATGGTCATTGAGTGCATCACGAAACTGAGTGAGTTCCAGTTCACGTTCTGCCAGTTTTTGACGAGTTTTCTGATTGCGCGCCACGTTGGCATTCAGCAGGTGGTAGCACAAGGCGCCGATACCGATGCCAGCCAGAAAACAGGCGATGGCCAGGATCCAGTCAATATTGCTCTCGTTCACGTCGCTCTCCTTGTGTCACGACTGCGGTGATCATCACCGCTGGGGCACAGTGCCAATATTCAAGCATGTCGATATTATGATCGCTCCAAGGTCCAACAGAGCCCATGCTCTTCGCTTTCGCCAATGGCAGGTGCTGTTACCAGCGCGCCCTTTGCGTTTGAAAGATGTTCGCGGGCCATTATATCGGTGTGATGGCGCGATGCGTCAATTCACCTTGCGGGATACCTTGGGGGTTCGGTGCGTGGCATGACGTAAAAACGTCGATATTTGCCTGGCAATTCCTGGTCTTTCCCATGATGTTGCCTCGTGGATTTGCATGCACGGCAGTGGGTAAAGCGCAGTTGAGGGCGTATAATGCCGCGCAAATTCGTCCTTGCCTGTCGGTTATACCGGTTCAGGTGTGATCTTCGTCCTTTCCGTGTCAGTCGCAGCGATTTGCTGGGTCTGGCCTGCACCGGGTTTCTCCATGCCAGCACTTACGCCCCTCGAGAAGTACCAGGCAGATCTCAGTCGTGATGATTTTGCCTACGATGCCGCCCAGGAAGATGCGGTCCGCCATCTGCAGCGACTCTATGACGAGTTGGTGCATACACCGCGCCAGACACCTGGCAAGTTCGCGGATGCCACGGGCAACAGCGGATTAGGTTCCAAGGTGCGTCGATTGTTCGGCAAGCCAGCACAGCCGGCAGTCGTCGATAAAGCGCCTGATATCATGGGGCTCTACTTCTGGGGCGGTGTGGGTCGTGGGAAGACCTATCTGGTCGACACCTTTTACGAAAGTTTGCCCTTCGCCGACAAGATGCGTACGCACTTTCATCGTTTCATGCAGCGCGTTCATAACGAGCTTGGCCACTACAAGGGCGAGAAGAACCCGCTGACACTCGTCGCAGCCAAGTTCGCGGTAGAGGCGAGAGTGATCTGCTTTGATGAGTTTTTCGTCAAGGACATCACTGACGCCATGATTCTGGCTACCTTGTTTGAAGAATTGTTCCGTCAGGGTGTGGTGCTGGTCGCCACTTCCAATATCGTACCGGACGATCTCTATAAGGATGGTCTTCAGCGGGCACGCTTCATGCCTGCGATTGAACTGGTGAAACGTCATTGCACCGTGGTCAACGTTGATTCTGGTATTGATTATCGTCTGCGCGCTCTGGAACACGCAGAGCTGTTTCATAGTCCGCTGAACGATGAAAGTGCAGCGAAGTTGGCGCGTGAATTTCGCTCCATTGCCGGTGCAGAGGGCCATCATGATGAAGGCTTGAGCATCAATCATCGCGTCCTGCACGCACTTCGCCGTCACGAAGATGTGGTGTGGTTCCATTTTGATGAACTGTGCGATGGTCCGCGCAGCCAGAATGACTACATCGAGCTGGCACGTGAGTTTCATACCGTGCTGGTCTCTGAAGTGCCGCAGATGGGGCGTGATAGTGATGATCAGGTACGTCGTTTCATCAATATGGTCGATGAATTCTATGATCGCGGCGTGAAGCTGTTGATGAGCGCCGAGATGACGGTCGAGAACCTCTATACCGGCGGAAATCTCGATTTCGAGTTTCAGCGCACGTTGTCGCGACTGCAGGAAATGCAGTCGCGCGAATATCTGGCGCTGCCACACAAGCCGTGAGGCAATGCGAGAAGGCAAATTAGCCTTTGTGATGGGCGCGCTCGCCATGTACAATGCGCGCTCGCTCGAACTGTTGACCGGTTCTCGAGTCATCCTGAGTCATTCACTCCTGATGAGCGAGAGCAGTCTGGAGATGAGATGAATGTCGCTGCGCAAGCAGCACGTCACTCACTGCCAGGCGTCGGACAACCAAGAAAAATAGGGATTGGTCGCGCACTAAGTGCAAGACCCGACTATAGGTGATTCATCCATGAAGACGTTTACTGCCAAGCCGCAGTCCGTCCAGCGTGACTGGTTCGTCGTCGACGCAGCCGGCAAGACGCTGGGCCGTATGGCTACTGAAATTGCTCGTCGCCTGCGCGGCAAGCATAAAGCCGAGTACACTCCGCACGTTGACACCGGCGATTACATCGTCGTCATCAACGCCGAGAAGGTAGCAGTGACTGGCCGCAAAGCTGAAGCCAAGACCTACTACCGTCACACCGGTTACCCGGGTGGCCTGCGCTCCATGACCTTCAACCAGATGATCGACCACAAGCCTGAGCGCGTGATCGAACTGGCTGTCAAGGGCATGCTGCCGAAGGGTCCGCTGGGTCGTGCCATGCAGTCCAAGCTGAAAGTCTATGCTGGCGCCGAGCATCCGCACGCTGCGCAGCAGCCGCAAGAACTGAACATCTGAGGGAAGCATCGCCATGACACAGCAGCATTATGGTACTGGGCGCCGCAAGACTTCTACCGCGCGCGTCTTCATGAAGCCGGGCACCGGCAAAATCACCGTCAACCAGCGTGACCTTAACGACTACTTTGGTCGTGTGACAGGTCGCATGGTGGTTCGCCAGCCGCTCGAGCTGACCGAAACTACCGAACAGTTCGACGTTTACGTGACTGTCGCCGGTGGTGGTGGTTCTGCTCAAGCAGGCGCTATCCGTCACGGCATCACTCGTGCCCTGATGGCATACAACGAGGACTTCCGTCCGGCACTGCGTGCCGCTGGTTACGTCACTCGTGACGCTCGTGAAGTCGAGCGTAAGAAAGTCGGCCTGCGCAAGGCCCGTCGTCGTCCGCAGTTCTCCAAGCGTTAAGAGAACAGCGTCGACCACAAAAACGTCCAGTACCCGAAAGGGTGCTGGACGTTTTTTTTGCTGTCTTGATGAACAGTTGAAGAAAGCAGCTTTGGCAAGGCTATTTTCTTGAGTTGTTAGGTTCCGCTTCTTGCCCTTTAATACACTCAAGCTTCGAATGCTTGGCGAAGAGATGGCTTGGCATCATGCGGTGGTGCTTGGGAGACAATAATAAAATGGCAAATCGCGGTGTGAACAGAGGGCGGCGACGCTTCCTTGTCAGCGCGACAACGGTGGTCGGAGCAGTAGGTGTTGTCGGAATCGCGACCCCCTTTCTAGCCTCATGGCAACCAAGCGCACGTGCACGTGCTGCGGGCGCGCCTGTCATGGCTGATATTTCGCGCCTGGCACCTGGTCAGCAAATGACCATCGAATGGCGTGGCAAGCCGGTATGGGTGGTTAACCGTACCCCTGAAATGATCGCGGATATTCGCGCTATTCCTCCTGCTGAGCTGCAGGATCCTGAGTCAAGGCGACCACAGCAGCCGGCATACGTTGATGCGGTGCTGCGTTCCATCAAGCCTGAATATGTCGTGCTGGTAGGTATCTGCACACACCTTGGCTGCTCGCCAGGATATCGTCCCGAGATAGGGGCGGCTGATCTCGGTACAGACTGGCCGGGTGGCTATCTGTGTGCGTGTCATGGTTCGAAATTCGATCTCGCTGGGCGTGTTTTCACTGGAGTGCCGGCACCTTCGAATCTGGAAGTGCCCCCGCATCGCTACGAGAGCGAGCAGGTGTTGGTCATCGGTGTCGACGAGGAGACTGGGTGATGAGTAATCCTGACCGTGCCAAGGCGCCGCGAGGCGTGATGCGTTGGATTGATGATCGATTTCCGGCGACCCAGCTGATGCAGGATCACCTGACAGGGTATTACGCACCAAGGAATTTCAATTTCTTCTATTTCTTCGGTTCGCTTGCGATGTTGGTGCTGGTCAATCAGATCATCACGGGTATCTGGCTGACGATGAGTTATACGCCGACAGCGGAAGGTGCTTTTGCATCGATCGAATACATTATGCGCGACGTGGAATATGGCTGGTTGATCCGCTATATGCATTCCACCGGTGCGTCGGCATTCTTCGTGGTAATCTACCTGCACATGTTCCGCGGCTTGATTTATGGCTCTTACCGGGCGCCGCGCGAGCTGGTGTGGATCTTTGGCATGTGTATTTATCTGGCGCTGATGGCTGAGGCCTTCATGGGGTACTTGCTGCCCTGGGGGCAGATGTCCTATTGGGGTGCGCAGGTAATTATTTCCCTGTTTACCGCTATTCCGGTAATTGGAGGCGACCTTGCGCAGATGATTCGTGGCGATTACCTGATTTCGGGTATTACCTTGAATCGGTTCTTTGCACTGCATGTCATTGCGTTGCCGTTGGTGATTGTAGGGCTTGTGGTGCTGCATCTTGTGGCGCTGCATGAGGTGGGATCGAATAATCCGGACGGCATCGAGATCAAGGATAAAAAGGATGAGGTCGGCAATCCACTGGATGGTATTCCGTTTCATCCGTATTACACGGTGAAAGACCTTGTCGGTGTCGGCGTCTTCTTGTTCGTGTTCTGCGCAGTAATATTCTATTTCCCCGAAGGCGGCGGCTACTTCCTCGAAACGCCCAACTTTGAACCGGCGAATTCGCTGAAGACGCCTGAGCATATTGCGCCGGTGTGGTACTTCACACCGTTCTACGCGATGCTGCGTGCAGTGAGTTACCCGCTGTTTGGCGTAGATGCCAAGTTCTGGGGTGTCGTGGTCATGGGGTTGGCCATTGCCATTTTGTTTGTATTGCCGTGGCTGGATCGCTCCCCCGTCCGCTCGATTCGTTACAAAGGCTGGTGGTCACGTGTTGCTATTATCGTATTCGTGGTGAGTTTCGTGACGCTAGGTGTGCTGGGTGTGATGCCGCCAACGACAGAGCGTACGATAATTGCGCAGGTGGCAACGGTGGCTTATTTTGCTTTCTTCATACTGATGCCCCTATACACGCGCTTCGAGACGACGCGAGCAGTGCCGGATAGGGTGACAGGCTGATGATAAAATATCTTGCGACCTATCTGTTGGCAGCGATAAGCCTATTTTCACCAGGACTGGTGATGGCAGCAGGCGACGACGTGCATCTGGATGTCATGCAGCCAGACCTGCGAGATCAGCCGTCGTTACAGCGTGGCATGCAGCTTTATGCCAATTACTGTCTAGGCTGCCATAGCCTGCAATATCAACGTTATTCGCGGGCTGCCGAAGACTTGGGTATGCCCGTGGATCTAGTCGAGAAATTTCTGATTTTCTCGCCAGAGCTCAAGATCAATGACACCATGCGTATCGGCATGAGTGCCACGGACGCCACTGACTGGTTTGGTGCGCCACCGCCTGATCTATCGCTCGAGGCGCGGCTGCGTGGCACGGACTGGATCTACACCTACCTGCGTAGCTTCTATCGTGATGAGTCACGCCCCTGGGGCGTCAACAATACTGTCTTCCCGCAGGTGGGAATGCCGCACGTGCTGGAGCCGCTGCAAGGGGTGCAGGAGAAAGTGTGCACCCAGAGTGATATTGCGCTATCGGGAGCAGCGCTGGACCTTGAAACAGGTCGTTATCAATCATGTGACGTGCTTGAAATTACCCAGTCGGGCAGTATGACGACGCAGGAGTTTGATCAGGCGATGTGGGATCTGACCAACTTTCTCTCTTATGTTGGCGAGCCATCGCGACTCAAGGCTGAGAACATGGCGCCCAAGGTGTTAATATTCATTCTGATCTTTACCTTGCTGGCGTATCTCCTCAAGAAAGAATACTGGCGCGACATTCATTGATGGCACTTGTTGAGCGTGCTCATCGATAATGGCGAGTCGGCAGTGACGGGCGCGCGGCTGACCAGTCGCGCGCCCGCTTGCGTCACCGCAAGATGACGTAAAGCTGACCCTTTGATCGACTCTTCTTCATTGATGTGTCGGTCAGAGGAAACTTATCCCCGATTGTCAGGCCAAAGGCTGACACGGGTATGTCTCGAACAGATGCGAGGACAGTTTCATGGGTGTTGTGGCCAAGCGTTCATCGATGACCTTCTACTCTGGTGGTGACGACCACTTCAGCCACCGAGTACGGATCGTACTGGCCGAGAAGGGTGTAGCCGTCGATATCATTGATGTGGATGATGATAATCGTCCGGCCGAACTGGCCGATCTGAATCCGTATAACAGTGTGCCGACGCTACTGGACCGTGACCTGGTGCTCTATGAGTCCAAGGTCATGATGGAATATCTGGACGAGCGTTTCCCGCATCCGCCGCTGTTGCCGGTGTATCCGGTAGCGCGCGCCCAGAGCCGTCTGTGGATGCACCGTATCGAGCGCGAATGGGTGCCGATGATGGAAACCATCCAGACAGGCACCAAGAAGGAAGCCGACAAGGCGCGCAAGGAATTGCGTGAAAGCCTGATCGGCATTTCTCCGATCTTCGATGACATGCCGTTCTTCATGAGCGACGAGTTCTCGCTGGTAGATACGTGTATTGCACCGATCCTGTGGCGCTTGCCGACACTCGGTATTGAATTGCCAGAGAAGCAGGTCAAGCCCCTGCTGAGTTACATGGAGCGGTTGTTTGGGCGTGATGCTTTCAAGGCATCATTGTCTGAAGCAGAGCGCGAAATGCGTCTCTGATCCATGTCTGGCTGACCATCGTTAGGGTGGTCAGCCATGCCAGCAGGCTCTATGCCTGACGGTTATATCTAGCCCTTGCGGCTAGTGAGGTACTGTCCGGTTGCCACGGGGCGCCGGTTGTTGCTGACCCCCCATTGCAGTTCAAGAGGTTTTCTCATGCTTTCCAGTCGCCCTTATCTGGCACGCGCACTCTACGAGTGGCTGCTGGATAATGACAATACACCGTACATTGTGGTGGATGCCGAGCAGGATGGTGTTCAGGTGCCGCGTCAACACGTCCAGAATGGCCAGATTGTGTTGAACATTGCACCGGGTGCGGTGCGTGATCTGTTGATCGCCAATGAAGGTGTCAGCTTCAATGCCCGCTTTGGTGGCCAGCCGATGCACGTCAGTGTGCCGACCCCTGCGCTGGTAGCGCTTTACTCACGTGAAAATGGCGTAGGTATGGTCTTTGGTCATGAACCGGTGATGCCGGGTGCAGACGAAATGACCTTTGGTGAGGTTGCGGATGTTGAGTCCGACACTTCATCGCGACCGACACTTTCCAGTGTGGGGAGTGCTGGCGTAGTCGTGGATGAAGATGATGGCAAGCAGCGCTCATCGGTGGCAGAAGAGAGCACTGATGACGTGCAGGATGGCGAATCGTCTGATTCTGGTGAACAGAGTGCTGATGGCGATAACCAGCCGAAGCCGCCGCGTAAAGGGCGTCCTTCGCTGCGCGTGATCAAGTAGCATGAAATCTGCTGTCGTGTTGCACCATTGAGGCACCGTACCAATAAAAACGCCCCGCAGGCCAAGCCTGCGGGGCGTTTTTATTGGTACGGTGCAGTGCTTGCTGATCAATCGAGGTATTCGAATACCTTGGCAATGCGCTGAATGCCGCCAACTTCAGAAACCTTGCTGACGATCTGGGTGGCTTCAGAGCGTGTGACGATACCCATCAGGTAAACACTGGCGTTCTCGGTGAGCACCAGGATGCGACCTGAATCGATATTGGCATCAGCAGCCAGCTTGGCCTTGATACGAGTCGTCAGCCAGGTGTCCTGAACGCGCTGAGAGGCCGGCGCATTGGCGCTGATTTCGATGGCATTCTGAACTTGGCGTACGCGACGTACATCCTTGGCAACGTCTGTGGCACGCTGCTTTAGCTCATCGCTGGCCACCTGGCCTGTCAGCAGTACCATGCCATTGTAGGAATTCACATTGACATGGGCGTCGTTGTAGCGGGCATCGGTCTTGCCGAGATTGACTTCAATCTTGGTTTCGATGCTTTCGTCTTCTACCTGAGCGCCCAGTGTGCGATCACCGTAATCCTCGTCGATGGTGCCACTGTTTGTCAGGTCGGCCATGGTCGTACAGCCAGCAAGGGTCAGGAAGCCGGCAGTGGCCATGAGGGAAAGCAGGTGCTTGGACGTCATGCCGTAATCTCCAGAGGGTCGCCGTGCGACACAGTACGTTATTCGTTGCTACCGAACAGCTGGTGGTCAATCAGATCACATAGGCAATGAATAACCAGTAGGTGAACTTCTTGGATGCGTGCGGTAGAGGTTGCCGGAACGCGAATCTCGCAATCATCACTGCCTAGCAGAGATGCCATATCGCCGCCGTCACGACCTGTCAGTGCCACGACATGCATATCACGATCGTGAGCAGCCTGAATGGCCTGGACCACGTTGGCGGAGTTACCGCTGGTTGAAATGGCGAGCAGGACGTCGCCAGGCTGGCCTAGCGCACGAATCTGCTTCGAGAACACTTCGTTATAGCTGTAGTCGTTGGCGATGGAGGTCAACGTTGAAGTGTCAGTCGTAAGCGCGATCGCTGGCAGGCTTGGGCGTTCACGTTCGAAGCGGTTCAAAAGCTCCGAAGAGAAGTGCTGGCTGTCACCGGCACTACCGCCGTTGCCACAAGCGAGAATCTTGCCGTCATTGACCAGGCTCTGAACCATCATCTGGCTCGCCGCTTCAATGAAGGGCGGCAGCACTTCGCTGGCGTAGGTCTTGGTGTCGATGCTGGCGTTGAAGTGGCCGAGAATACGCGATTGGAAATCCATGATGGCTCTTGGTCGTTGGCTTCAGAACGCTTCGAAGGCGTGGCGAATCCAGTGTATGGATCGAGGAGATGACCCCTCCACGCCTACCACGTCGAAGCGGCAGGAACATGATAGCCCGTGCTGGGCCAGATAAAAACGCGCAGCCTTGATTAGTCTGCGTTGCTTGGTGCTGGTCACGCTTTCTAGTGCACTACCAAATCGATTGCTGGCACGATAACGCACTTCAACGAAGACGAGAATGTCACCATCACGCATGATGAGGTCGATCTCGCCGCCCTTGGCATGCTGGTTTCGTGTGACGGGTATCATGCCCTGTGCTGCCAGCCATCGCTCAACTTCGGCTTCGATAACAGCACCGCGCGCTCTTGCGCGGTGCTGTGGAATCTCACGATCGCCATCGCTTGGCTGGTCAGTATGTGACATATCAGGGTGTGTAGGCATCGGCAGCATGATGTTCGATGCCTTTCAGCGGCGCGTGTGGCACGCCGTTGCGGAACTCAGCCCATTGTAGCGTGCGTTGAATACGGCCATCGTGTCGAGGATAAAGACTGCCGGTGGCGCCGAAGAGTTCCCCGCCCGCGCCGGCCAGCATCAGCGGTACGCGCTGAGCTAGACGATAAGCATCGACTCCCATCGCATTGAGCTTGAGCATGCCGGGTGAGGCATCAGAAAGAGCGCGATAGGTATCAACTTCCGGCAGGGAGTCAGTGCCACTGGAAGAGGCTTCTGGCACTTCCCAGGGAATATCCACGAAGTCGACGCCGTTGAGATCGCCATCCTGACGCGGCTGAGGTGTGCCTTCATAGAGATGGGAGGTGCCGTAGATCGGCAGACTGCTCGCGTAGTAGAAGTCCAGCATCGGCGGTACCTGGCGAGCATAGCTCGGCAGTGCCAGCAGGAAGATCATGTCAATCTTGCCAGAATGCGCACTGCTGTATTTATTGCCTTTTGTCTTGGCGGCTTTCATGCGCGCCTGATCCTGGCTAGAGACAGATAGCAGGTCCTTGACTGCACTGCTGACAGCACCTTTCGGGTTATAGCGCTCTATCGACACGATATCGCCACCTTCCTGCTCAAACTGTTCGCGGAAGGCTTCATATACGCGTTGGCCCCATGCGTTATCGGGGATCAGGGCAGCAGCTCCGCGATGACCATCCAGCCCAGCGCGTCGGGCAACCTGGCGGGCTTCGTCTTCTGCAGACAGACCGTACTGGAACAGATTGCGTGCAAGATTCTGCTCGTGAGTGCCGTAGTTCAATGCCAGGGTCGGCAGCGGCAGGCTGTCTTGTGTTTCCAGCTGGCTGACGAGGTCCTTGTCCAATGGGCCAAGGACGACCTGTGCACCTTCCATGGTGGCGCGCGCATAGAGTGTCTTGAGGTCGGCGCTGGTGGTATCGAAGAAGATAAGCTGAGGCGTGGCCTCGGCATTATCTATAGCGCTGCGGTGGCGTGCCTCAATCCCCTCGCGAATGGCTTGGGCCACTCGCTTGAGCGGACCGGATTCTGGCAAGAAGACCGCAATCTTGCGCACCTCTTGCCCCGAAAGTTCGCGTAGATCGAGTATGCCCTGTGGCATCTGGCGTGCTGCCGGATGCTGAGGATTGGCATCGCTCCAGCCATTGATGGCATCGAACATTTTTTCGATGTCACTGCCGTAGCGCCGCTGTAGGCGAGTCAGTTCGACCCAGCCACTGGCGATGGAGTTGGCGCTAGCCACGGTATTGAGCTGATCTGGAGATAGGCGTGTCAGCTGCTCCCACACGATGTCATTGATGCTCAGGTCATCGGTGTCGGCTTGCAGGGCGATGAGTGTCTGCACGCTGGCCAGCGGCTCACCAACCATGCCGAGTGCACGGCCACGACGCTTGCGTAGCGTGCGCTGATCATCGCTGGAGATCTGTATGTCATCGTCGAGGACGGAGGTGGCAAGAATCGTGTTCCAGCCATCCTGTTGCTCCAACGCAACACGCGAAAGCAGGAGGGCCCATTGAATCCGCTGTTGTGGTTCCAGTGAGGTAGGATCGATGTCGGCTGCAATGTTGATCGCCTGCGCGTTATCGCCGCTGCGTGCTAGGATATCGGCGGCTCGTAGGCGGGTGCTGGAAGCCTGTTTGCCTTGTTGCTGATCTGCCTGTGCGAGCAGTTCTTGAGCACCTGGGCCGCTGGAAATCGGAGATTGTCCAGCACACCCTGCCAATAGCATGGCTGATATGGCCATGCCGGCCAGCGCACGCAAGCCGGTACGGGAGGGACGAGATGTCTCCTGCCGGATGGCTGACGAAGTGCGCAGCACGCTGGCTGATGCACGGTTCCATGTCTGGTGCATGTACGACGGTCCCTTGGCTAGTGGGCGAAGCGGCCTGAAGCTGCATCGCCGCCTACTGTTATGACGGATTGAGAAGGCATTCTTGAGAAGACATTCTTGACAAGACATTATGGTGCCCGGTCGTGCAGCTGCGCGAACATATCAAGGGTCTTGGGCAAAGAGCCTTGGGCACGAGCTGTGAATACAGTGCTTTAGGCACAGGGTATTAGCACAAGGCTCCGTATGGAATGCCTTGGGCCCTCAGCGTAACCTGCCTGTGTCTGACGACCATTTCTACCATTGAGTTCAACGAGTCGAAGTATTGAATGTCTGAGTCTTCTGAAGGCGTATTATACGTGGTCGCCACACCGATTGGTAACCTCGATGACCTTAGCGCGCGCGCGGCGCGGGTGCTGGGTGAGGTTGATTTGATAGCAGCCGAGGATACCCGCCACAGTGCACGCCTGCTGCGTCATCTGGGGCTGGAAGTCCCCATGATGTCGCTGCACGACCATAACGAGCGTGGCCGTGTCGAGCAGCTCTGTCAGGCGTTGGAAGAGGGGCGCAAGATTGCGCTGGTGTCCGATGCTGGCACGCCGCTGATCTCCGACCCCGGCTTTATCCTCGTTCGCGCCTTGCGTGAACGTGGCTTCAAGGTGGTGCCGCTGCCTGGCGCCTGTGCGCTGATTACGGCCTTGAGTGCCGCAGGCCTGCCTACTGATCGTTTCACCTTCGAGGGCTTTCTGGCGCATAAGGGGGGGCCACGACAGGCACGCCTCGTCGCGCTGCGTGACGATAGTGCCACGCATGTGCTGTATGAATCTCCACACCGTATTCAAGCGCTGTTGGGTGACATTCGTGACGTGCTGGGTGAGCGTCGTGTAGTTCTTGCGCGTGAATTGACCAAAACCTTCGAGACTTTCCTTGATGGCACGGCCGCTGAATTGCTGGCCCGCATGGAAGTGGATAGCGATCAGACACGTGGCGAGTTCGTGGTGATGATCGAAGGCGCGCCGGCGCGTGAGGGTGATGAGGCTGCCAGCGTCGAAGGTGATGCTCTGCTACAAGTGCTGTTTGAAGAGGGTGTTGGCGTCAAGCAGATGGCCGCCATCGCAACGCGTCTTGTCGGTGGTCGCAAGAAAGCGTGGTATGCCAAGGCGCAGGCCATGAAGGATGCGGTTGCCGAGTGAAAAGCAAGTAATTGCCGTAGCAGTGTTTTTTTGCGTTGAGCCGTAGGGTGTGGTGTGTCGCTTCGGCTTGTGAAAGCTGCGTGACGCTGCTAGTCTTGCGCGCTTGGGAGATGGCCAGACAGTCGCCGCCAACTTCGGTTGGGGGAGGAAAGTCCGGGCTCCATAGGGCAAGGTGCCAGATAACGTCTGGGCGGCGCGAGCCGACGGCAAGTGCAGCAGAGAGAAGACCGCCTACGTCAGCTTCGGCTGACCGGTAAGGGTGAAAGGGTGCGGTAAGAGCGCACCGCGCGACTGGCAACAGTTCGTGGCGAGGTAAACCCCACCTGGAGCAAGACCAAATAGGCCCCCTATGCTGCTGCCCGCAGTGGGGGCGGGTTGGTTGCTTGAGCCCTGGAGTGATTCAGGGCCTAGATGAATGACTGTCCACGACAAGACCCGGCTTATCGGCCATCTCCCGCCTTACATTGAATGTGCTCTGCAGCGAGTCGTATTGCTGCAGGCGCTATGATCCGCATAACCGGCGCCGTCCGCTTTGTGTTTCGTGACTGACCATTGCTGGCTGAATGGCAACGAACATAAAGCCGTGACAGGCGCCGGTTGTCGGTTATGTCTTCTGAATTATATTGGTCTCTGAAAGTTGATCACATCTGACGTGTGATCGCTTCTCATGTTCGCTCGTCGTTGGCGCACTATCGCTATCGTCGGCTTCCACTGCTCGCATCGCGTGCCAAGGTCCCGAGTTTCGTCATGTCCAAGCCCAGCACTCCTTCTGTTGCCGAGTCCGATGTCATTGATCGCTTCGCGCATGTCAGTGTCATGCTCGATGGCGCAGTCGATGGCTTGATTCAGGACGCCTCCGGCATCTACTTCGATGGCACCTTCGGTCGTGGCGGACACTCACGCCTGATTCTGTCACGCCTTGCCGATGATGGACGCTTGATCGCGTGTGATCGGGATCCGCAGGCGCTGGCGGAAGCCGCCACTATCGAAGATGCACGCTTTACTATCCATGCTGGCGAATTTGCACGCCTTGGTGAGTATGCCGAGCGTGAGGGCGTGACGGGTCAACTGGACGGTATTCTGTTGGATATCGGGGTGTCGTCTCCGCAGCTGGATGACGCCGAGCGTGGTTTCAGCTTCATGAATGATGGTCCGCTCGATATGCGCATGGACCCGACCAGTGGTGCGAGTGCTGCCGAGTGGCTGTCAAGTGCTAGTGCAGAGGACATGGCCTGGGTCTTCAAGACCTATGGCGAGGAACGTTACGCCAAGCGTCTGGCGCGTGCCGTCGTGGAACGTCGTGTCGAGCGTCCCATTACACGTACCGGTGATCTGGCGAGCCTGATCAAGGATGCCCATCCGTCTTGGGAGAAGCACAAGCACCCGGCGACGCGTGTATTCCAGGCAATTCGTATTCACATCAACGGTGAATTGGATGAGCTGACCCGCGCGTTGGATGCTGGCCTTGAAGCGCTCAAGCCGGGCGGGCGCCTGGTCGTGATCAGCTTCCATTCGTTGGAAGATCGCATCGTGAAGCGTTTCATGCGTGACAAGGCACGCGGCGATCAGGCACCACGTGGCCTGCCTATCCGCGAAGATCAGCTTAACAAGCGTCTCATACTGGTTGGCAAGGCGCAGAAGGCCTCCGACAGTGAAGTGGATGCCAATGTGCGTTCCCGCAGTGCTGTGATGCGTATTGCTGAAAAGCTCAAATAGCGTTTCCGCTCATTACCCGTGTTTTGGTCATTCTTGCGCCTGCCTACCGGCAGGCGCGCTCGTAAGCGCCCTGTAGTGAGTGGGCGACAGATATGTTGCGTTGCGGCAACTCTTAGCAGCCGGCGCAACATGCTGACATAATGCGGCGTTCTCGTTTGAGTGGATCTCGGGTGTGTGGATCATGGTGATATCGATCCCGCACAATGGTAGCCCGCAGGGATAATCGTGATGCAGGGCATCGCGTTCAGAGTGATTAGGGAGTCAGCATGGCGGGACGGAGTCAGGGTGGCAGGTTGGGAGATTGGCCGATCAAGGTTCATATGCGTTGGCGCCACCTGTATTTCGTGGTGTTGATGCTGTGCCTGCTTGGTTCTGCTGCTGCCGTCGTGGTCAGCTCTCATCTGTCCCGTGTTCAATATGCTCAGCTGCAGACGCTTGAGGCTGCGCGTGATGATGCCCGTGCCCGTTGGGGACGTCTGTTGCTGGAAGAGAGCGCCTGGTCTGCGCCTGCACGTATCGAGAGTATCAGTAGTGAGCGTCTGGAAATGCGCGTGCCCGATGTGCACGACGTTGAGGTCATTCGCTAATGGCTACGCGTCGCCCTGATGCTCCGCGAGACAAGTCACCCCGTGACAAGACCTCTCGTGACAATGCTTCTAACGAGAAAGTGGTGCGCGGCAAAGCCGCCGCTGCCGCTCGTAAAAGTGCCCGTGCCCCAATGGGTGCTGGCCGCTATCGCATCATGCTGTTTATCGTGCTGGCCGGATTGTTGGCGCTGATCGGGCGTATTGGTTATCTACAGCTCTTTGATCAGCAGTTCCTGCAAGACCAAGGCGACGCCCGTACTCTGCGCGTTGACAGTATCAATGCCCACCGCGGCATGATCACTGATCGCACTGGTGAGCCGCTAGCCATCTCGACCCCTGTCGTGACGCTATGGGCCGACCCGCGCAAGGTACCCGATGATCCCGTGCGTCTGTCACTTCTCGCGCGCGCCCTTGGCCAGCAACCTGATGACCTGATCAATCGTATCCGTCGTTATCGTGACGGTGGTAAAGGCTTCATGTACATCAAGCGTCAGATGACGCCGCCTCAGGCTCAGCCGGCAATAGATCTTGATATCCCGGGCGTAAGTCACAAGCAGGAATACAAGCGCTATTACCCCTCTGGAGAGGTCTCCGCGCAGCTGGTCGGCGTCACCAACGTCGATGACAAGGGTCAGGAGGGGCTGGAGCTTGCCTACAATTCCTACCTTTCCGGCACGCCGGGCAAGCGCCGTGTACTCAAGGACCGCAAGGGGCGGCTAGTACGTGACCTGCATCTGATCAGCGAAGCCAAGCCCGGTGGTGACTTGAAGCTGTCTATTGATCTCCGTCTGCAATACATGGCCTATCGTGAGCTCAAGGCCGCCGTGGCCGAGCACCGTGCCGATGGTGGCACACTGGTGATGATGGATGCTCGTACCGGTGAAGTGCTGGCGATGGTCAACCAGAAGTCCTATAACCCGAACAATCGCGCTGGCCTGGATCCTGAGGGCCTGCGTAACCGCGCCATCACGGATGCCTTCGAGCCCGGCTCTGTCATGAAGCCGCTGGCGATGAGCGCCGGACTTGCTTCTGGCCAGTATCAGCCGGACTCCATCATCGATACCACGCCGGGCTACATGCGCGTCGACAGGTTCACCATTCGCGACTTCCGTAACTACGGCAAGCTCGACATGGCCGGTATTCTGTATCACTCATCCAATATCGGTATGAGCCGCATGGCATTGAGCCTTGAGGACGATGCCATCTGGAATCGCTACTATTCCTTGGGGTTGGGTCAGAGCCCCGGGACCGGTTTCCCCGGGGAGACGACCGGTGTCCTGCCGTCACCGACCAACTGGTCGCGTAGCAAGCGTGCGTCCATGGCTTATGGTTACGGCATCAGCGTTTCGGCCCTGCAGCTGGCGAGTGCTTATACTGCGCTTGCCAATGATGGCCGTCGTCTGCCGCCTTCACTGCTCAAGGTCAATACACCGATCGTGGGTGATCAGGTGATCTCCGCGGAAAATGCCCATTCCCTGCTGGGCATGATGGAGAAGATCGTGCAGCCCAATGGGCCAGCCAAGCGTGCGGTGGTCGAGGGCTACCGTATCGCAGGCAAGACCGGTACGGTGCGTAAGGTGACCTCCGGTGGTTATCAGAAGACGGCCTACCGATCGCTCTTTGCGGGTGTGGCGCCTGTCTCTGATCCGCGCATCGTCACGGTAGTGATGATCGAGAATCCCAAGGGCGAAGAATATTATGGTGGCCTGGTTGCAGCGCCGGTCTTTGGGCGTGTAGTCGGCAAGGCATTGCGTCTGTTGGATGTACCACCGGACAGCAAGATCGGCGAGTAGCGAATTTTTGTGTGGCACATGCGCTATTTGGAAAAAGCGGGTGTGTCTTTATCCATCATGTAGCGAATACGTTCCGGTACAGCAGGAACAAGGAAGGTCTTCCGACATGACTTCACCACGATCGACTCATGAGCAAACACCAGGCGAGCAAGCATCAGAGAGTCAGGGCGTCAGTGCGCGTCTTGATGAGTTTCTAACTCGACCTGTCGCGGTGGCGAGTGATTTGCTGAATGCCCTCATGGCATTGTGGCCAGTAGCGTTCAATGGTGGCTGCCTGGCAGCGCTCCTCCCTTCGCAGCCCGAGTGGCATCTCACAATCGATAGCCGTCGTGTGAGTAAAGGCTCCATCTTTATCGCGGTGCCGGGCATCGGCAGTGATGGCCGTGATTATATTTCCCGGGCACAGCAGAACGGTGCTGCACTGGTACTGGCTGAACGGCCAACTGCAGACGATGCTCAGGTTGCGGCTCACGCGCAAGACGAAACCGTCGTGTGGCTCGATGGGCTTGGCGAGCAGCTCGGCGAGCTGGGACGTCAGGCCTTTGGGGTGCCTGAGTCACTGACGTTGATCGGGGTCACGGGGACCAATGGCAAGTCTTCAGTCACCCATTACATCGCTGAGTTGGCGGAAGCCTTGGGTACGCCTGCTGGCATGATCGGTACGCTGGGTGTGGGTCGGCCAGGTGCGCTGGTCGCAGGTGAACGTACTACGCCGGATGCGCTGTCAGTGCAGGCTGCGCTCAAGGGCTTGAGTCTGGTGGGGGCTGAGCTGATCGCGATGGAAGTGTCCTCTCACGCGCTTGATCAAGGGCGGGTCAATGGCTGCCACTTCACCGTTGCCGGCTATACCAATCTTTCACGTGATCATCTCGATTACCACGGCAGCATGGCGGCCTATGCCGCGGCCAAAGCCAAGTTGTTCAAGCGTCCTGAGCTCTCATTGGCGGTACTCAACGCTGATGATGCACTGGCACGTCTGATGCTCGCCGGCATGCAACGTGGTGTGCGTGTATTGGCCATGGGGCGTGATGAAGTGGCCACACTGCGTGTCATCGATGTCTTCCCCGAGCCGCTGGGGCAGGTGGCCGTGATTGCGACGCCCGACGGTGAACGCGAGCTTGGCCTCAATCTTATGGGGCGCTTCAATCTTGATAACGCGCTGCTGGCGATGTTGATCCTGCATGGTCTTGATTACTCCTTGGCCGAACTGTTTGCTGCTGCCCCCAGCCTGACCCCTGTGCCAGGGCGCATGCAGCGTCTGACACGTGACGGTGCGCCAGTGGTCGTGGTGGATTACGCCCACACGCCGGAGGCTGTCGAAACGGCGCTGACTGCCTTGCGTGCCCACTTGCCGGCGCGTGACGATGCGCGCCTATGGTGCGTGCTTGGCTGTGGCGGTGATCGCGACACTGGCAAGCGTCCGCTGATGGCGAGTGCCGCCGAACAGGGTGCTGATCGCGTCGTGATTACGGATGACAATCCGCGTGGTGAAGATGCCGCCGATATCCGTCAGCAGATGATGAAAGGCATTCACGCATGTGAGCGCATAGAGAATATCGCGGATCGTGGTGAGGCCATCGCGCAAGTCATTCGTGAGGCCGGTGAATACGACGTCATTCTGATTGCTGGCAAGGGGCATGAGGACTATCAGGAAATCGGTGGGCAGCGTCTACCGTTCTCGGATGTCGCTCACGCCGTAGTCGCACTTGAGCGGCGTGGGCTCTCCACACTGGAAGGTCTGGAGAGCGACGCATGAGCATCGGGGATGATCTTCAGGTCGGTCTGAATTCCTTTGAGGAGTTGGCGCAGGCGCTTGGGTGTGACTTGCCTGAGGCGCTGGCAGGTCAGCCGCTGGGAGCGATCGAAACGGATACGCGCAAGCTGGCGGATCAGATCGCTCCACTATTCGTGGCGTTGAGAGGCGAGCGTTTCGATGCCCATGACTTCCTGGCGCAGGCACGTGAAAGCGGTGCCGTGGCGGCTCTTGTCGAGCGGCAGGTAGATGATCCGTTACCGCAGATTGTCGTGCCGGATACTCGATTATCCTTCGGACTGCTCGCAGCAGCTCGTCGTCGAACCTGGGGGCGCCCGCTGATCGCCGTGACCGGCAACAGTGGCAAGACCAGCGTCAAGGGCCTGATTCACGCGATACTGTCGCGGGATGCCGCGCGCTTCGGCGCTGAGAGTCTCGCCAATCATGGCAACCTGAATAATGATTTCGGCTTGCCAATGACGTTGTTGCGTCTGAACGAGTCTCACCGGCACGCCGTTGTTGAGTTGGGTGCCAATCATCTTGGTGAAATCGCCTGGACTACCGCACTGGCACGCCCTCAGGTGGCGGTGATTACCAATGTTACAGGCGCTCATGTCGGTGAATTCGGCGGCATGGGGCAGATCGCACAAGCCAAGGGCGAGATTCTGGCGGGGCTTAGTCCGCTGGGCGGCCGGCGTCCTGTCGCGGTGCTCAACCGTGATGATGCCTATTTTTCGCTCTGGCATTCATTGGCAGCGACTGGGCAGGCCGTCGAGGTGATCGACTTCAGCCTGGCGGTTGATGATCATGATTCGGCGCGGTTACAGGCACGTGATCTAGGCGCGGATGGCCTCGGGCGTTATGCTTTCGAACTGACGTTTGACAGTGAGTCTCTTGGACGAGTCCAGCTTCAGCTGCTGGGTCGGCATAATGTGGCCAATGCACTGGCGGCAGCGGCGGCGTGTCTCGCGCTGGGTGTTGATAGTCAGCTGGTGATCGAGGGGCTTGAAAGTGCCGAGAGCGCACCTGGCAGATTAGGTGTTGTGGCAGGCTTCAATGGTTCACGGCTGCTGGATGACAGCTACAACGCCAATCCGGGTGCCATGATGGCTGCGCTTGACTTGCTGGCCACCCTGCCTGCGCCGCGCTGGTGCCTGATGGGTGCCATGGGCGAGCTGGGAGAAGACGCCGAACGATTGCATGCCGAGGTGGGCTTATATGCCCGCACACTCGGCATAGATTTTTTTGCTACCTGCGGTGAGGGAGCTGAGGCTGCGACCGAAGCCTTTGGCGCGAGTGGCATGCATTTTATCGAGCGGGTAGCGCTGGAAGCCTACGCCCGTACCCATCTACCCACCGGGGCCAGCGTGCTGGTCAAGGGGTCTCGCAGCGCCGGCATGGAGAATGTCATTGCCGCGCTCAAGGTCGACGCATCAAGGTGAATGTGAGTCATGCTGCTGCTGCTTGCTGAGTTTCTGGCCCAATTCAATGGCGCCTTTACGGTTTTCAATTATCTGACCCTACGTGTGGTGCTTGCCACGCTGACGGCACTGTTATTGTGTTTATGGCTGGGACCCTGGGTCATCCGCAAGCTGGTCGATGGCCAGATAGGCCAGGCCGTGCGTGATGATGGCCCCAAGTCGCATCTTTCCAAGGCCGGTACGCCGACCATGGGGGGGGTGATGATTCTCCTGTCGATGGCCTTTTCGACGCTGTTGTGGGGCGACCTGACCAACCTGTACATCTGGGTGGTGCTGGCCGTCACGCTGGGCTTCGGTGCCGTGGGCTGGGTGGATGACTATCGCAAGGTCGTGGAGAAGAATCCGCGTGGCTTGCCGGCACGCTGGAAGTATTTCTGGCAGTCGGTAGTCGGGATCGGCGCCGCCATCGTGCTGTACATGACCGCGAGCACGCCAGCCGAGACGGGTCTTTTGGTGCCATTTTTCAAGGATGTCGTCATCCCGCTGGGCGTGTTCTACATGGTGCTGACCTATTTCGTCATCGTCGGTAGCTCCAATGCCGTGAATCTGACCGATGGCCTTGATGGTCTCGCGATCATGCCGACCGTACTGGTGGCCATGGGCCTGGCGATCTTCGCCTACGCCTCGGGCAACCTGAAGTTTGCCGAATACCTGCATATTCCCTTCATCGCGGGGTCTGGTGAGCTGGCGGTATTCTGCGCGACCATCGCGGGGGCTGGTCTTGGCTTCCTGTGGTTCAACACCTACCCGGCACAGGTCTTCATGGGGGATGTGGGAGCATTGGCTCTCGGTGCAGCGCTGGGCGTTGTCGCGGTCATTGTGCGTCAGGAAATCGTGCTGTTCATCATGGGTGGTGTATTCGTGATGGAGACCGTCTCGGTCATCTTGCAAGTAGGTTCCTACAAGCTGACCGGGCGACGTATCTTCCGCATGGCGCCACTGCACCACCATTTCGAGCTCAAGGGCTGGCCGGAGCCGCGCGTGATCGTGCGCTTCTGGATCATTACCGTGGTTCTGGTGCTGCTTGGCCTGGCCACACTCAAGGTTCGCTGAGGACGCCCTGCGATGACCCTCTCTGCTGCCACAGCACCGGTGACACCGGTGCTTGCCAAAGGACCGACCCTGGTGGTCGGTCTTGGTGTTTCCGGCCAGGCAATTGCGCGACATCTGAGTGACCGCGGAATCGATTTCGCGGTTGCCGATACCCGTAGTGAGCCACCGGGTCTCGAATCTCTGCATGAGTATGCTCCACAGGCCGAGGTGTACCTCGGGCCACTTGAAGCTCTGGATCTATCAGGCTTCTCTGAAATCGTGCTCAGTCCGGGCATCGATCCACGTCAGTCAGTGTTTGATGCCACGCGAGATCGCCTCGTCGGTGAAATTGCTCTGTTCGTGCGAGCGCTGGATGAGCGTGAAGCTGAAAGCGTCGTGCTGTCCAGTGAACATGGCAAGCGCCCGAGGCTAGTGGCCATCACCGGTTCAAATGCCAAATCTACCGTCACCACATTAGTCGCTCAGATGGCAGAGCGTGCCGGTCGTCAGGTTGCGGTGGGTGGCAATCTGGGGACTGCTGCACTGACATTGCTGCGCGAACAGCCTGATGCCGAGCTCTACGTGCTCGAACTGTCTTCCTTCCAGCTTGAGACGACGCCTGAGCTCAAGGCTGACGTCGCCTGCTTTCTCAATCTCTCTGAAGATCATCTCGATCGTCATGATGGCATGCTCGGTTATCAAGCTGCCAAGCGCGCCATTTTCCGCGGTGCAGGCTTGGCGGTGATCAATGCCGACGATGTCTGGAGTTGGCCGGCTGAAGATGATGTCGTGCCGTGCGTGTCCTTCAGTGTTCAGTTGGGGAATGTTGAAGCTGAGTGGCGGTTGGCAGGGAAGAGCGAGTCGCTTTATCTCTGTCATGCCGATGCACAAGGCTTGCACGAAGTCATGCCAGCCGGCGCTGTTCATCTGGCAGGGCGCCATAATCAAGCCAATGCGCTGGCAGCCCTGGCGATGGGAACGGCGATTGGACTTGAGGAAGCGGTGATGGTTGCCGAACTCAAGATATTCGCTGGTTTGCCACATCGCGGTGAACTGATTGCCGATCAGCAAGGTGTGCGTTGGATCAATGACTCCAAGGGCACGAATGTTGGCGCGACACTGGCAGCGATTGCCGGGCTCGGGCCGACGCTTGACGGCAAGTTGGTACTGTTAGCCGGTGGTCAGGGCAAAGGTGCTGATTTCTCTCCGTTGGCGGCGCCGCTGGCGGACTATGCGCGTGAGGTAGTGGTCTTCGGTCAGGATGCGGCATTGCTGGCTGCTGCCTTGCCTGACAGCGTGACAGTGACGCGAGTGAATACGCTGATTGATGCGCTGGCACAGGCGCAGCAAGTGGCCTGCTCAGGAGATTGCGTGCTGCTATCTCCTGCCTGTGCGAGCCTGGATCAGTTTGCCAACTATATGGTACGGGGTGACGTCTTCCGTAATTGGGTTGCACAGCATGTCGTTATTGAAAGTGTCGGTGAGGAAGAACGTGATGCGTGACAAGACCAGTCGACTGCGTGACACCCTCAGCACTGATCAACAACCCATCGATGGCTGGTTGGTCTTTGCGTCGATCGCGATTCTGTGTATTGGCTGGGTCATGGTGACCTCGGCATCCAGTGAGATTTCCAGCGAACGTTTTGATGGCAATGCGTTTTATTACAGCCTGCGTCACGGCATCTTCATCCTGATCGGCTTGATCGCTGCCTGCTGCACGCTCCGAATTCCGATGTCGGAATGGCAACAGCGGAGTTTTGCCATGCTGATGCTTGGCTTTGCATTGTTGATCGTGGTGTTGATCGTGGGGCGTGAGATCAATGGCGCCAAGCGCTGGATTCCTCTGCCTGTCGTCGGGGGGGTGCAGGCGTCGGAAATAGCCAAGTTGTGTTTGATGATCTGGCTAGCCGGCTATCTCGAACGGCGGCTTGACAAGGTGCGGAGCAGTGTCGTCAATGGCTTGATTCTGCCGTGCATCCCGCTGATGTTGATGGTGGTGCTGCTGGCACTGGAGCCTGACTTCGGGTCCGTCGTCGTCATGGGAGGCGCCGTGATGGGCATGCTATTGCTCTCCGGTGTCGCATGGTGGGGCTTTATCGTCCTGTTGGTGCTTGCCCTGGGCGGAGGGTGGTTGCTGGCCATCGCCGAACCTTATCGCTGGGAGCGCCTGACCACTTACACCGATCCCTGGGCCAACATGTATGACAGTGGTTACCAGCTCACCCAGGCCTTGATCGCTTTCGGACGCGGGCACCTGACAGGCATGGGGCTGGGAAACAGTGTGCAGAAGCTTTTCTATCTCCCTGAAGCGCATACCGATTTCGTGTTTGCGGTACTGGCAGAAGAGTTGGGGTTGATCGGCGCCACTGCTGTTGTTGGCTTGTTCGCCTTGCTGATTTATCGTGCCTTCAAGATCAGTCGCCGTGCGGAGCTGGCGGGTTTGCCATTCAATGCATACCTTGGCTACGGTATCGCTCTTGTGTTCGGCGCCCAGGCCTTCATCAATATCGGTGTGGCCAGTGGTCTGCTGCCGACCAAGGGGTTGACGTTGCCACTGATGAGTTACGGCGGCTCCAGTCTGATCATCAGTTGCGTGCAGGTGGCTGTTTTATTACGTATTGACGCCGAGACTCGCTTGTTGTCTCGCGGTACCGTCACGCCACGGCGCAAGGCCAAGCTGCCTACCGATACCCCGCAAGGAGCCAAGGCATGACGTCTTCTCCCACATCGTCTTCTCCCTCTGTAGTTGAGCGAGATATCAAAGAGGCAGAGGTTGATCGTGACACGCACGCCACGGCATCGCCGGGTGTCGTGTTGATGATGGCCGGCGGAACAGGGGGGCATGTCATCCCTGCGCTGTCACTGGCACGCGCCCTGGCAAGTGTCGGTCATGAGATTCATTGGCTGGGCAGCCCGCGCGGCATCGAGAATCGACTGGTGCCAGAGGCAGGGTATCCGTTGCATCGCGTTGAAGTGGCGGGGCTGCGTGGCAAGGGAGTCGTCGGTTACGCGGCAATCCCCTTTCGCCTGACCCGCGCGGTGCTACAGGCACGACGCATCATCCGTGAGCTCAAGCCTGTATTGGTCGTCGGGCTGGGTGGATTTGCCAGTGGTCCGGGGGGGCTCGCGGCACGCCTGGAAGGCATTCCACTGGTGATTCATGAGCAGAATGCCATTGCCGGATTGACCAACAAGGTGTTGGCCCGCATGGCCACGCGTGTCTATGCCGCCTTCTCCGGGGCTTTTCCACCGTCGCGTGGTGCTCAGGTGGTGGGCAATCCGGTGCGTGATGAAATAGCTCACGTGGGTGCGATGACACGCGATGTCTCAGAGCTTGAGCAACGTCCACTGCACCTCTTGGTGATGGGCGGCTCGTTGGGCGCTCAAGCGCTCAACGAGCAGCTGGCTCCCGCGCTTGCATTGCTCCCTGAGACGGTGCGTCCTGTCGTTCGTCATCAGGCGGGGCGTGACAAGTGTGAAGCAACGGTTGCTGTGTATCAGGCCGCGGAGATAGATGCTGAGGTGAGTGAGTTCATTACTGACATGGCCGAGGCCTATGCATGGGCCGATCTCGTGGTATGTCGTTCAGGCGCCCTGACGGTGGCGGAGCTTGCGGCGGCAGGGCGTCCGGCTATCTTCGTGCCGTTTCCCCATGCCGTGGACGATCATCAGACCGTCAATGCCAGGGTGTTGGTGGCTGCGGATGCGGCACGTTTGATACCCCAGGATACGTTGAATGCCCAATGTCTCTCCGAGACGCTGGGTGAATTGCTTGATCCCAAGATACTCACTGGCATGGCCGCTCACGCCCGCGAAAGCGCGGAACTCGACGCGGTGGCGACCATGCTGGCAGGCTGCATGGAGACTCGCCTTGAACGCTAGGAATTCTGATCGTGGTGCTGGTATGCGCCGTATTCGTCGTATCCACTTCGTTGGCATCGGCGGCGTGGGCATGTGTGGTATTGCCGAAGTGCTTGGCAACATGGGGTACGAGGTCAGTGGTAGTGATCTCAAGGAATCCTCGGTCACTGCACATCTGCGTGAGTGTGGGGTCCGCGTCGCCATTGGCCATGCTGCCGTCAATGCCGAGGGCAGTGATGTGGTCGTGGTGTCGACGGCTGTCGACACCACCAATCCTGAAGTGGCATGGGCTCGCGAGCATCGTATCCCTGTCGTGCGTCGTGCCGAGATGTTGGCTGAGCTGATGCGCTTCCGTCAGGGGATTGCCATCGCCGGGACGCACGGCAAAACCACCACCACAAGCCTGACTGCGACCCTGCTTGCCGAAGGCGGGATGGATCCGACCTTCGTGATCGGTGGCAGGCTGACCAGTGCTGGCACCAACGCGCGTCTTGGCGAGGGTGAGTATCTGGTGGCCGAGGCGGATGAATCCGATGCCTCCTTCCTGCACCTGCAGCCACTGATTTCCGTGGTGACCAATGTTGATGCTGATCACATGGCGACCTACGAAGGTGATTTCAATCGTCTCAAGGACACCTTCATCGAGTTTCTGCACAACCTGCCGTTCTACGGTCTGGCGGTGCTGTGCATTGACGATGCCAATCTTCGCGAATTGCTGCCGCGGGTTCAGCGTCAATTCGTGACCTATGGCTTCAGTGAGGATGCAGACTATCGCATCAGCAACTTCCGTCAGGGTGGCGGGCAGCTGAGCTTCACGGCGCTACGTCCGGAAGGGCATGCGCCGCTTGATATCACGTTAGCGATGCCAGGCGAGCACAACGCACTCAATGCGTTGGCAGCGATAGCGGTAGCGACCGATGTGGGCGTGAGTGATGATGCGATTGCCCGCGCGCTGGCCAGTTTTGCCGGTGTTGGCCGTCGTTTCCAGGTGCATGGCGAGTTTGCTGCACCCAACGGTGAGCAGAGCGTGATGCTGGTTGACGACTATGGCCATCATCCGCGTGAGGTCGAGATGGTAATTCGTGCCGTACGTGCTGGCTGGCCAGATCGCCGTCTGGTGATGGCATATCAGCCGCATCGTTATTCGCGTACTCATGACCTCTATGAGGACTTCGTGCGCGTGCTGTCCGAGGTAGACACTCTGCTGCTGCTGGATGTCTACAGTGCAGGGGAAGCCATGATTCCCGGCGCAGATGGTCGCTCTCTCGCGGGCTCCATTCGTCAACGTGGTCAGGTGGATCCGTTGTTCGTCGAGCACAAGCGGGCATTGCCGGAACTGCTCAATAACGTACTGCGCCCCGGCGATATCTTGATCACGCAGGGCGCTGGTGATGTGGGTGGTATCGCATTGGCACTGGCCGGTGCCGACTTGAAACTCTCCGAGGTGGTGCTATGAGCGAGCAAACCTCCGTGTCATCTCGTGTCACGGCAAGCCCTGAGGGAGTGGCAAGCCTGGAGAGAGCAGTAGTTCCTGAATTGGCAGTGCGCTATGGGCGTGTTGTCGTGCTCTTCGGTGGCATTAGCGCTGAGCGCGAAGTCTCACTGAAAAGCGGTACTGCCGTGCTCGCTGCACTGGAAGGCGCTGGGCTAGACGTACAGGGATATGACATGGCCGGTGGACTGGCGGGGCTTGAAGTCTTGCGGCCAGACCGTGTGTTCATTGCCATGCACGGTCGTGGTGGTGAGGATGGCACCTTGCAGGGCGCGCTGGAATTACTCGGCATCCCCTACACCGGCAGCGGTGTATTGGCCTCGGCACTGGGCATGGACAAGCTACGCACCAAGAAATTGTGGGACGCTGAAGGGTTGCCGACACCGCGCTCCTGCCAGCTGGCAGCCGATACCGACTGGCAAGCTGTACTTGATACGCTGGGCGTGCCGGTAGTGGTCAAGCCGGTTCATGAAGGTTCTACGCTGGGAATTCATATCGTCGAGGATGCCCAGACATTGGAAGCTGCGTGGCGTGATGCTAGCCAGTTTGATGCGGTGGTGATGGCAGAACGTTTCATCAAGGGCCCTGAGTACACCGTCTCCATTCTGGATGATGCGGCGTTACCTGCCATTCGTATTGAGGCTGATAGCGGCTTTTATGATTACGAAGCCAAGTACCTTGCCAATACCACGCGTTATCTACTGCCTTGCGGACTTGCGGCTGAGTGTGAAGTCGCATTGGCTGAATTGTCTTTGAAGGCATTTTCTACGCTAGGCTGTGAAGGTTGGGGGCGCGTGGACGTGATGCAGGATGCCGAAGGAGCTTTCTGGTTGCTTGAGGTCAATACCTCGCCAGGCATGACAGATCACAGCTTGGTGCCGCAGGCAGCTGCACATGTTGGCCTCGACTTTGCGTCGCTGGTGCTGCGAATTCTAGATACGACCCTGACCGAGCGCACTGACGCTGATGTGTCAGGCTGTCTGCCGAGCGATCACTGATTCATGGCCTCACGTAGCTCTGCCGGCACGCTCTTCGGCCTTATACTGGGCTTGGCCCTGATGGTGGCAGGTGGCCAGGCTCTGTGGACGTGGCTGGATCGTCCGATCGAACGTGTCACCATCAAGGGTGACTTCGAACACGTCAGCGCAGCCTATCTGCAACGGCATATTGCACCCTTGATTCGCGGTCAAAGCTGGCTTTCTGTGCCATTGGGTGATGTTCGTCAGCGTGCATTGACGATTGATTGGCTCAGTGAAGTCAGCATTTCGCGTCGCTGGCCGGATACACTCGAATTTGAACTGTTTGAGCAGCAACCGGTGGCGTACTGGAATGATGGTGAATTGCTCAATGTACGCGGTGAAGCCTTCAAGGTAGGTCCTGTCACTCGCCTGGGAAATCTACCGACGTTGGCAGGCCCGCAAGACAGTGGTTCTGAGGTCCTTGCTGAGCTGGATGCCCTGCAGAGTCAGCTTGGTGGGCTAGGACTCAATGTTTCTCAGCTACGACTTGAGCCTCGCGGTGCATGGCGTTTTCAAGTCAATGACACTGTCTGGGTGATGCTGGGACGCAATGATCGTGATGCGAGATTGGCGCGCTTCATGGCCGCGTGGCAGCGTCGCTTGAGTGGCGAGGCGTCGCAGATTCGCTACATAGACCTGCGCTACCCCAATGGCGTAGCAGTGGCATGGCATGGTGAGACGACAGCACCAGAAAGTGGGCAGGGTGGCTGAAGAAAATGGCGACACCTGTCTTTAGTGACTTTTAAGGCGCAGTATTAGTGAAATGAAGTTTTCGCCAGTTTCATTTAAGTACAATCCCGCCTATTCTAGCGGGGTTTTGTGCCACCCTGTATATTTGGCTGGTATGCCTGAACTTGCTCCTCCTATACTGAGAAGCAGAGTCACTCATCGGGTTAAACGGAACGTAAACCCGGTCCGGGTAGTGCTGGAGTCATTTGCCGCCTACCGATCGCTAAATTATTTTTTATGATGAACCAGAATCAAGGAGCTGGCCCGACCTATGGCAGGACATTCCAAATCACAGGATATGGTGGTCGGGCTGGACATCGGAACATCCAAGGTGGTCGCGATCGTGGGTCAGCCCACCGATGATGGTGGCATTGAAATTGCTGGCATTGGTTCACACCCCTCTCGCGGTATGAAGAAGGGTGTCGTGATCAATATCGAGTCGACGGTTCAGTCGATTCAGCGTGCAGTGGAAGAAGCTGAGCTGATGGCCGGGTGTGATATCCACTCGGTATATGTCGGTATCGCCGGCAGCCATATCAGCTCGATGAACTCCGATGGCGTAGTGGCAATCAAGGACCGTGAGGTCTCACCGTCAGATATCGAACGTGTGATCGACTCTGCTCGCGCACGAGCAATTTCTGAAGGTCAGCGCATTCTTCACGTGCTGCCACAGGAATATGCCATCGACCGGCAGGAAGGCATTCGTGAGCCATTGGGCATGTCCGGGGTGCGCCTTGAGGCGCGCGTTCACCTGGTCACAGCGGCACTGAATGCTGTACAGAATATAGAGAAATGTGTCCGTCGCTGCGGTCTTGAAGTCGACGACATCATTCTCGAGCAGCTCGCCTCAAGTCATGCAGTACTGACTGAGGATGAGCGTGAGCTTGGGGTGTGCATGGTCGATATCGGAGGAGGGACTACCGATATCGCGGTGTTTACCGAAGGGGCCATTCGACATACGGCAGTGATCCCCATCGCAGGTGATCAAGTGACCAATGATATTGCCATGGCGCTTCGCACCCCCACTCAGTACGCTGAAGAAATCAAGGTCAAGTACGCCTGTGCTCTGACCCAACTGGCGTCCAGCGACGAGACGATCAAGGTGCCTAGTGTTGGTGATCGACCGGCCCGTGATCTGTCTCGCCAGGCGTTGGCAGAAGTGGTTGAGCCCAGGTACGAGGAACTCTTCACTCTGATCCGCGATGAGCTACGTCGCAGTGGCTATGAGGATCTCGTGGCAGCCGGTGTAGTACTAACCGGCGGCACGTCGCGTATGGAAGGTGTCGTGGAGCTGGCGGAAGAGATCTTCCATATGCCAGTACGCATAGCCTGCCCGCAAAATGTACGTGGACTGGCCGATGTGGTCCGTAATCCAATTTATTCTACGGGTGTAGGTTTGCTACATTATGGAATGAAGCAGGAACGGCATACGCCATCGTCGACTACGGTCGCGGTGCGCAGAGAGGAATCTGCCGCGCGACGCGTTCACGGCCACGAGCATGACATCTCCACGCTGGAGCGGATCAAGGGCTGGTTCAAGGGAAATTTCTGACAGGGATTACAGGAAGACTGTGATCCAGGAGACAGGGCATATGTTCGAACTGGTAGATAACGCACCCTCCAGCAGCGCGGTCATCAAGGTGATCGGTGTTGGCGGCGGCGGTGGTAACGCCGTCAATCACATGGTCGAGAGCAACATCGAAGGCGTCGAATTCATCTGCGCCAATACCGATGCCCAGGCGCTCAAGCGCGTGGCTGCCAAGACTATCCTTCAACTAGGCAGTGAGATCACGAAAGGACTTGGCGCAGGCGCCAACCCGGAAGTGGGTCGTCAGGCCGCCATGGAAGACCGTGAGCGAATCGTCGAGCTGCTGCAGGGCGCCGATATGGTCTTCATCACTGCGGGTATGGGTGGTGGCACCGGTACCGGCGGTGCGCCTGTCGTTGCACAGGTTGCCAAGGAACTCGGCATCCTGACTGTCGCTGTGGTCACTCGTCCGTTCCCGTTTGAAGGGCCGCGTCGTCAGAAAGCTGCCGAGCAGGGCATGAAGGAGCTCTCCGAGCACGTCGACTCCCTGATCACCATTCCCAATGAGAAACTGCTGTCAGTGCTGGGCAAGAGCGCCAGTCTGCTGAGCGCGTTCAGCGCAGCCAACGATGTCCTGCTAGGCGCTGTACAGGGCATCGCAGAGCTGATCACCAGTCCGGGCATCATCAACGTCGATTTTGCTGATGTGCGCACCGTCATGTCCGAGATGGGCATGGCGATGATGGGAACCGGTGATGCAGTGGGCGAGAACCGTGCTCGCGAAGCCGCCGAGAAGGCCATCCGCAGTCCGCTGCTGGAAGACATCGACCTCCACGGTGCACGCGGTATCCTGGTGAACATCACGGCTGGCCCGGACCTGTCCATCGGCGAGTTCAATGATGTTGGTGCGACGGTTCAGGAGTTCGCTTCTCCGGACGCTACCATCGTTGTCGGTACGTCCATCGACATGGACATGACAGACGTACTGCGTGTCACCGTCGTGGCAGCAGGTCTTGATGGACGTGTGGAGAAGCCCGCCGCTCGTGAGACGGCTCCGGCCAAGCGCACTATCGAGAAGCCTGCGGACTATCGTAGCCTGCAGACACCGACTGTTACGCGTCAGGCCAAGGAAGATCAGGCTGCCGCTGCCAAGAAGGCAGAGCCGCGCAAGAGCCGTGACATGGATGACTATCTCGACATCCCGGCCTTCCTGCGCCGTCAGGCTGACTGAGCGTACTGCGGCGCCAGTGGTATGAACTGAGACCACTGACACTGCCAGGCGATGGCTCAGCGTGAGCCTTACTTCACCCACCCGAGGTCACTCGGGTGGGTGAAGTCGTTTTCAGGGCAGATGACGGAAGGAAAGGATAAGCGTGTCGCTGATGAGTGCCCAGTGCAGGCTTGTCAGATGCATCCAGTGGCGCTCTTGCGTACGTAGTTCGGAAGGTCCCCGAGAGTTCTTTCACTATGGTTGACGTTTTATGACAGTGAGAGTGAGAACTGTTTGGGGATTGTGTGTTCATACTCTACAGGGGGCTGATGGGCGCGTTGTTTGGCCTGAATGGTGCTCCAAAAGCAATGTTGAATTTCCCTAACAGCGGCAGGTGACAATTTGTTGAATACCTGCTTTGCTGTTATCATGAACACTGTTTCCAAATTCAGGCTGACTGGCTATCTACCTATGATTAGACAAAAAACACTTCAAAATACGATCCGCGCTACAGGCGTTGGTCTGCACTCCGGCGACAAGGTCTATTTGACTCTGCGCCCGGCTCCGGTCAACACGGGTATCGTTTTCGTGCGTACTGATCTTGAGCCGCATGCACACATTCGCGCAGATGCCATGAATGTGCGTGACACCACCATGTGTACCGCCGTTTTCAATGGCGAAGCCAAGGTGACCACGGTCGAACACCTGATGTCCGCCTTCGCTGGTCTCGGTATCGATAACTGCTTCGTCGAGCTGTCTGCACCGGAAGTGCCAATCATGGATGGCAGTGCTGGGCCGTTTGTATTCCTGATCCAGTCCGCTGGCATCCAGGAGCAGTCTGCACTCAAGAAGTTCATCCGTATCAAGCGTGAAATCGAAGTGCGTGATGGCGATAAGGTCGCTACCTTCCTGCCGTATAACGGCTTCAAGGTTTCCTTTGCCATTGACTTCGATCACCCGGTATTCGAGCAGCAGAAGCAGACCACTACCGTTGATTTCTCTACCACGTCCTTCGTGAAGGAAGTGTCTCGCGCACGTACCTTTGGTTTCATGCGTGATCTGGAGTTTCTACGCTCCCAGAATCTGGCGCTGGGCGGAAGCCTGGATAACGCCATCGTGGTGGATGACTACCGCATTCTCAACGATGAAGGCCTTCGTTACGACGACGAATTCGTCAAGCACAAGGTGTTGGACGCCATTGGTGATCTTTACCAGCTCGGTCATAGCCTGATTGGTGAGTTCCGTGGCTACAAGTCAGGTCACGGTCTCAATAATATGCTGTGCCGTGCATTGCTTGAAAATGCTGACAGCTACGAGATTGTGACGTTTGAGAATTCCGCTGCGATGCCTATTTCCTATGCATCTCCGGCACTTGCCGTCTGATGGTTCAGAAGCAGATGGTTCAGCGGTAGCCGCAAGACAAGATGACTGCGACCTAGCCCGTCCAGCCTGAACGTATTTCTTCAGTCCTTGCCAGCTGAAGATTGGAAACGACAACAGCCGCGCCGCCCACAAGGGCGGCGCGGCTGTTTGTATTCATGGTAGATATTTTCATGTATTGCGAAGAGGTTACGCGGGTAGGTTTCGAAGCATTCAAGTGATGGCACGACGCTATTCACTGACGTCTTCATTGCGACTGATGTCTTCGCTACCCTCGGCGTCTGGGCTCTCTCCCGCATGGGAAGCCAGTCTTTGCAGTGCCTCACGCAGATGGGAATCCTCAGTATGCGAGGCACAATCCAGTAGATGCTCTGCGGCGGCTTCTGGTAGATGCCTAAGCTGCCTTGCAGGCACAAAGGCGGGGCGAACCGGCCTCACCTTGAATGTCAGGCTGGAAAGCGTGGCCAGCTCGGGTAGCTCGCGCAGCACGCTGATCAGACGACGTTGCTCGTAGCGTAGCCAGGTGAGCCAGGTGGCACGATTGGTGATGAGAGACAGCTTGCCATCATCATAGCCACCGACAAAGACGTGCTCACGCATGTCATTCGGGAGGGCTTCACGCAGGTGTATCTGGGCCTGCTCGAGCATGCGTGCCTGACGCATGACGCTACCGAGCTGCCCCTTGCCGTTCAACAGGCGCGCCGCGGGCTGGGCGCGGAAACGCTTAGCCTTTATACTCATGGGCTTGCATGCCGGTTTGGTGATTTCCGGCAATCTATCATGAGCGGGAGTCTGGCAACAGCATGAGCCTTGTCGATACCACAGCACGCCCTCGCACGTTACCGGCTTCCGGTAGCGTCGCTTCGCGTCGTTGGTCGGTACGTACGGCACCGCGCTGGTTGCTGGCCAGTCTTCTACTCAGCTGTTTGTTCCCTGCTGGCTTGAGCGTGGCACAGGTTGAACGTGTCAATTTGACGTTGGCCAGCATTCAATTGCTGGTGCCTGCGGTCATCCGAGCGGAGAGCCGTCGCCAGGGGCTGCGCTCACTGCGAAGATTGGCGCGTCCTGCACGGCAAGGTTGCCCTCGTTCACCACGTCATCTCCGCTGTTTCTCAGGTGTCTTTACGCTACTACGTGGCTTGATCAGCGCTGCTTCGCCACGTGCTCCGCCCGTCCTGTCCTGAAACCGTCTGTCTTGTGCTTGGCGCTGCCAGTACTACAGACGACCATCATGGTAATCACATTTCTTCGAGCTTGAGTTTCAATGCCTCCTCCATCGCATTGAGCTGTCTTTTGACGGTACTCCGCTCGAGTTTCATGACATTTGAAGGCGTGACTCTTCGAAGAGTCGCGAATAAGGACAGACAATG
Organism: Cobetia sp. L2A1; assembly: GCF_009796845.1. Taxonomy (NCBI): domain Bacteria; kingdom Pseudomonadati; phylum Pseudomonadota; class Gammaproteobacteria; order Oceanospirillales; family Halomonadaceae; genus Cobetia; species Cobetia sp. L2A1. The sequence goes on from NZ_CP047025.1 coordinate 848,095, forward strand.
CTGGGTAAATTCCTGACCAAGGTAGTGGGCTCCAAGAACGACCGTGAGGTAAAGCGACTGCGCAAGCGTGTCAATGCGGTCAATACGTTTGAAAGTGAGCTTGAACCCCTGTCGGACGAAGCACTGACAGCCAAGACGTCTGAACTCCGCGAGCGACTTGCCAAAGGAGAGAGTCTCGAGAAACTGCTGTCAGAAGCTTTTGCCGTGGTCCGTGAGGCCAGCAAGCGTGTCATGGGGATGCGTCACTTCGATACTCAGGTCGTCGGCGGCATGGCGCTGCATGAAGGGCGTATTGCAGAGATGAAGACCGGTGAAGGCAAGACACTGGTCGGTACGCTGGCGGTCTATCTGAATGCGCTCTCGGGTGAAGGCGTGCACGTGGTCACCGTCAATGACTATCTGGCTACGCGTGATGCCAATTGGATGCGCCCGCTGTATGAATTTCTTGGCCTGAGCGTCGGCGTCATCTTCTCGGGGCAGAGCAACGAGGACAAGCGTGCCGCTTACAAGGCGGATATCACCTACGGCACCAACAACGAATATGGCTTTGATTATCTGCGCGATAACATGGCTTTCTCGCTGGAAGACAAGGTTCAGCGCAAGCTGCACTACGCCATCATTGATGAAGTCGATTCCATCCTGATCGATGAAGCACGTACGCCGCTGATCATCTCAGGCCCGGTGGAAGAAAATACCGACCTCTACAAGATCATCGACCGTATGGCGCGTGACCTGATCCAGTGCACGGACGAGGAAGATCCCGAGAGCGGCGACTTCACGCTCGACGAGAAGCAGAAGCAGATCGAGTTGACCGAGCAGGGTCACCAGAAGGTTGAGATGTTGCTGCGTGCTCAGGAGCTGCTGGGTGAAGAAGATTCTCTCTACGCTGCCCAGAACCTGAGCTTGCTGCACCACGTGCACTCCGCGCTACGCGCTCAGAATCTGTTCGTTCGTGACGTGGACTATATCGTCGATAACGGTGAAGTGGTCATCGTCGATGAGCACACCGGTCGTACGATGGTGGGGCGTCGCTGGTCCGAGGGTCTGCATCAGGCTGTCGAAGCGAAGGAGGGTGTGGCCATCCAGAAGGAAAGTCAGACATTGGCGTCGACGACCTTCCAGAACTACTTCCGCCTTTACGAAAAGCTGGCCGGAATGACGGGCACTGCAGACACCGAAGCCTTCGAATTCCGCCAGATCTACAGCCTTGATGTGATGGTCATCCCGACCAACAAGCCCATCGAGCGCAAGGACATGAACGACCTGGTCTATCTGACAGGTGAAGAGAAGTTCAACGCCATTATCGAAGATGCCCGCGAGAAAGTCAGTGAAGGTCGTCCGGTACTGGTCGGTACCGCTTCGGTTGAAACCTCTGAATTGCTGTCGCGCATGATGCACGAGGCAGGCGTCAAGCATCACGTTCTGAATGCCAAGCAGCACGTCAGTGAGGCTGCCATCATTGCTCAGGCGGGTCGTCCCGGTGCAGTGACGATCGCCACCAACATGGCGGGTCGTGGTACCGACATCATGCTTGGTGGTAACTGGGAAGCCGAACTGGCAGCTCTCGAAGCGCCTACTGACGAGCAGGTCAACGAGATCAAGCATGGTTGGCAGGAGCGTCACGAAGCGGTGCTGGCAGCGGGTGGCCTTCACGTCATTGGCTCCGAGCGTCATGAATCACGTCGTATCGATAACCAGTTGCGTGGTCGTGCTGGGCGCCAGGGTGATCCGGGCTCCACACGCTTCTTCCTGTCACTGGAAGATAGTCTGATGCGACTGTTTGGTTCCGATCGTGTTCAGCGCCTGATGGGGGCATTGGGTCTCGAAGAAGGCGAGGCGATCGAGCACAAGATGGTCTCCAATGCGGTCGAGCGTGCGCAGAAGAAGGTTGAGGGTCGTAACTTCGATGTCCGCAAGCAGCTGCTTGAGTACGATGATGTCGCCAACGACCAGCGCAGCGTCATCTATGAGCAGCGCAACGACATTCTTGAGGCGGATGAGATTTCCGAGAACATCACGGGGATTCGCCGTGAGGTGCTGGATGACGCCATCTCCATGCGCGTACCGCAGCAGAGCTTGCCGGAACAGTGGGATCTGCCGGGACTGGAGAATGACCTCAAGGCCGATTTCAATCTTGACCTGCCGCTGGTGCAGTGGGCAGAAGATGACGAGCACTTCCACGAAGAGACACTGCGTGAGCGTCTGCAGACAGCTCATGAAGAGCTTTATGCAGCCAAGGTTGTGGCCGTCGGCCCTGAATTGATGCGTCGCTTTGAGAAGCAAGTCATGCTTCAGGTGCTCGATACTCGCTGGAAAGAGCATCTGCAGGCGATGGATAACCTGCGTCGTGGTATTCACCTGCGTGGTTATGCTCAGAAGAATCCGAAGCAGGAATACAAGCGCGAGGCCTTTGAGCAGTTCCAGACGCTGCTGGTCAATATCAAGGCCGATGTCGTGCGTATCCTGAGCCATGTTCAGGTGCGTCGCCAGGAAGAGGTCGACACGCTGGAAGAAGAGCGCCGTGCCCATCTTGAGCGTGAGCAGGCCAGTGCCGAGATGCTCCGTGTCGATGAAGATACGGTCAGCGAAGAGGGCATTGAAGCAGCCGAGCAGATCGTTGAAGCCCAATATGGTGCACAAGATAGCGAGGCTTCCCGTGACCAGGGGCAGGCAGAAGGTAGTAATGAGCCGGTGCGTCGTGATGCCCCCAAGGTCGGCCGCAATGATCCATGCCCGTGTGGTTCAGGCAAGAAATACAAGCAGTGCCACGGCAAACTGAGCTGAGCCCTGCCAGGCAAGGCCAGGTTGGCCAGACAGGTGAATCAAGATAGACAGGCGCATACGTGGGCTAGCGTTGGCTGGCCCACGACAGATTGATGTGACAAGACAATGTGACTGGAGACGTGAGCGATGGCGGTAGGGCATTCCACCTTTCCCACCGATATGCCGGAAATTGCCGGCTTTCGGATTGGGGTTGCTGAAGCGGGTATCAAGAAGCCGGGCCGTCGTGACCTGGTCGTGATGTCGCTCGATGCAGGTTCGCGCCTTGCGGGTACCTTTACTCGTAACGCCTTTTGCGCAGCGCCGGTACAGGTCGCACGTGAGCATCTGAAGGCCAATGTCGATGGGCCGCGTTATCTCGTCGTCAACACTGGCAATGCCAATGCTGGCACTGGCCCGCAAGGCCTGAAAGATGCATATGCCACCTGTGAGCAGTTTGCACAGATTGCTGGCTGTGACTCACGCGCAGTGCTGCCTTTCTCGACCGGCGTCATCGGCGAGCCATTGCCGATGGAGCGTTTGACTGCTGCATTACCAACGGCTTTCGAGACGCTAGGTCAGGGCGATTGGTCTGCTGCTGCACACGGCATCATGACCACCGATACGCGCCCTAAAGGTAGCTGGCGTGCAGTGACGCTTGCGAATGGTGAAGTCGTGACCATTGCCGGTGTCTCCAAGGGCTCTGGCATGATCTGTCCGAACATGGCGACCATGCTGGGTTATGTGGCCACGGATGCTGATCTCGCTATCGAGCAGTCGGTCTTGGATGCCATGTTGCAGCGTGTTGTCGTCACCAGCTTCAACAGCATCACGGTTGATTCTGACACCTCAACCAATGATGCGTGCATGTTGGCCGTCACTGGCAAGGGCGCTCATGTCGAAGGTGATGATCTGTTGACGTTCGAAGCCGCACTTGGTGAGGTCATGCTCGAGTTGGCTCAGGCCATCATTCGAGATGGCGAAGGCGCGACCAAATTCGTCACGGTTGAGGTCAGCGAAGCACGCTCGCTGGAAGAGGCGCGTGCCGTTGGCTTTACGGTCGCACACTCACCACTCGTCAAGACGGCGCTTTATGCCAGCGATGCCAACTGGGGGCGTATTCTTGCTGCCGTCGGGCGTGCACCGCTGGAAGACCTTGATGTCGATGGCGTGGCGATCGCACTCAACGGTGTGAGTATTGTCGAGCAGGGCGGCCGCGCCGCCAGTTATACCGAAGCCGCCGGCAGCAAGGCGATGGCTGAGGAAGAGCTGGTCATCGCGATTCGTCTGGGACGTGGTCAGCAGAAGGCGCGTATCTGGACATCGGATCTATCGCACGATTACGTCTCGATCAATGCCGATTATCGCAGCTAGAGCGATGTATTTTAGGAAATGACGCAGCATCTCCCGCAGGCTCTGTCCTCTGAGGGCAGGGTCGGTTGTACAACGCGAGTCAAAGGTACAGGCATCATGCCGAAGCGAAGGGTTCATGTGGCGGCTGCCGCCATCTTAAACGAACAGGGCCAGGTCCTGATTGCACGCCGTCCGGCGACGGCGGATCAGGGCGGCCTGTGGGAGTTTCCGGGTGGCAAGCTGGCACCTTACGAAACCGGACTGGAAGCGCTCAAGCGTGAACTGTGCGAAGAGCTGGGGATCGAGATCATACGCGCTCAGCCACTGATCCGTATTCACCATGAATATCCAGATAAGCATATTCTGCTGGATGTGTGGGAAACCCGTCAGTTCAGTGGCGAACCGTTCGGGCGCGAAGGGCAGGCAGTGCGTTGGGTAGAGATCAAGGATCTCTACAATTACGCCTTCCCGGCGGCTAACTTGCCGATTCTACGTGCTGTCGCACTGCCGCGTGAATATCTGATCACGCCCGAAGAAGCGGATGAAGCCATCTTCGAGACGCGCCTGATTCGTGCGTTGGATGAAGATGGTGTGCGCCTGGTTCAGTTGCGTGCCAAGACACTCGATGAGGCGGCTTACATCGCACGTGCAGAGAAGGCGCTCGCCGTCTGTCATGCACGCGGTGCACGTCTGTTGTTGAATGCAGAGCCGGCGATGCTGAACAAGGTCGACGCCGATGGTATCCACCTGACCAGTGTTCGGTTGGCTGAACTTGCGGAGAAGGGAGTGCGTCCGATTCCGGAGAACAAGTGGCTATCGGCTTCAACGCATGATCAGCAGCAACTGGATCAAGCGGGGCGAGTCAGCTGTGATTTTGTCTCTCTGTCGCCACTGCGTGTCACTCCATCGCACCCAGAGCGTCCGCCGTTGGGCTGGCATGACTTCCAGAGCCTGGTCGAGCAAGCCTGTATGCCCGTCTACGCCCTTGGCGGTATGTCGCGCCATGATAGTGATCACGCTCGCGCGGTCGGAGCTCAGGGTATTGCGTCGATCCGTGATTTCTGGAAGTGAGATTGATCCTCTGATCGATGTCACTTGATGTAAAAAAGACCGCCAAGGCTAGCCTTGGCGGTCTTTTTATTACCTGCTGTTCACGGCGATGAAGGCGACGTCATTGCTGATTCAAGTCTCGCTCCATCCTTGCGACCATCTCGTCGATGCTGGTCTCGTCCATGGCCATTTCACCCGCGATGCGATGGGATTCATCCGCCCATGCACCAAGGTCCAGCAGGTGGCAGCGCTTGCTGCAGAAGGGCCGAAATGTGCTTTCGGGTCCCCATACGACGGGAGTACGGCACTGAGGGCAGGCGACCGTTAACGGCGTGCCGGTCTGTTGAGATGAAGAGGAGTCAGACATGGGAAACATCCTGAAGCGGTGAATGATGGGAATTCAATCGACTGGCATGCAGTAAGGCGAGTCGTCACAGGTTCAAGGCGATACCTGTGCCAGCGCGCGATAGCGAGCATCAAGCGCGATGACCTGCTCGCGTAACTGCGTCTGTGTCCCTGCATTGTCGACCACATCACACGCCTTGGCTAGCCGTGTTGCACGTGGCAGCTGTGCGGCGAGAATGGCGCGCACCTGTGTTTCGCTGACGCCATCGCGCTGTAATGTGCGTGCCAGTTGCACCTCTTCCGGTACATCAACCACCAGGCAGCGGCTTACCAATGCGTCTTGCCCAGACTCGAAGAGTAACGGCGATACCAGCAAGCGGTATGGGCCAGTCATGGCCGCCAGATGCTGCTCGATGCGTTCGCGAATACGCGGATGCGTGCAGCGCTCCAGCCATTGGCGTTGTTCGGGGGCGGCGAAGATGCGCTCGCGTAGCGCCGCACGATTCAGCTGGCCGGCGCTGTCGACTATCTCATCACCGAAATGAGCGATGATCTCGCCCAGTGCCAACTCTCCCGGGCGAACAATCTCGCGCGCAATATCGTCGGCATCGACCCATTGAATGCCCAATTCACCAAACAGACGCGCGACACTGGACTTGCCACTGCCGATGCCGCCGGTAAGTCCGATGATCGGGCCTTGGTTGATCGTATGATGTCGTGTAGTCATGCGCCGATGACACTGAGGTAGAGACTCATCAACGGCGTGCCGAACAGTAGGGCGATCCAACCGGCAACGGCGAGATATGGCCCGAAGGGCATCGGCGCACCACGCAGGCGGGGTACCATCAGTTGCAGCAGAATGCCGAGAACTGCGCCAAGGCCGGCTGACAGAATCAACAGCAGCGGTAGCCACTGCCAGCCCAGCCAGGCACCGAGCGCACCAAGTAGCTTGAAGTCACCGTACCCCATGCCTTCCTTGCCGGTAATCAACTTGAACAGCCAGTAGAAGCTCCACAGCACCAGATAGCCGGCCATGGCACCGACAACAGCACTGGAGAGCATCAACGGCTGGAACATCAACTGATAGGCAAGGCCAGCCCACAACAGCGGCAGCGTGATGGCATCGGGCAGCAGCTGGGTACGAAAATCAATGACTGACAGGACAAGCAATGTCAGGCAGGCACCGAAGATCCACAGGCTCTGCATGTCGAGGCCATAGATGAGGGTGATGGCCACCGCCAGGGCGCCACCGGCAAGCTCTACCAGCGGGTATTGCGGACTGATGCGTGTGTTGCAACTCGCGCAGCGGCCACGGCGCTTCAACCAGCCCAACACCGGGATATTGTCATGCCAATGAATGGGCGTATCACAGCCGGGGCAGCGTGAGGCCGGTACCAGTAAATTGAAGCGCGGATTCTCCTCTGTCTCGAGTTCCAGCGCCTCGCGGGCTTCGTCGCGCCATTGGCGCATCATCATGACCGGTAAGCGTGTGATCACGACATTCAGAAAGCTGCCGACCATCAGGCCAAAAACGCCCGCCAAGCAGACCTGAAGTGTGAGAGGGAGCTGGGCAAGTAAATCCACGTAAAATCCTTGTCAGAAAATGACTTGGCCGCGTTACTTTTGCATCGCGGCCGATAGAGATAGATCTAGAGGTAAGCTTGAACCACAAATCAACGACTCATATTGCGTTGCCGAGTTCGAAGATAGGCAGGTACATCGAAACCACTAGTCCACCGACTATTGTGCCTAGCACTACAATGATGAAAGGTTCCAGTAGCGACGTCAGCGCATCGACCTTGTTGTCGACATCTTCTTCATAGAAGTCCGCTACCTTGTTGAGCATGGCATCCAGAGAACCTGATTCCTCACCAATCGCCACCATCTGCACCGCCAATGTCGGGAACAGTTGAGTATTGCGCATGGCAAAGTTGAGCTGCTGGCCAGTAGAGACATCTTCCTTTATCTGGGCGATCGCGCGCTCGTAGACCTTGTTGCCTGAGGCTCCAGCAGCGGTATCAAGCGATTCTATCAGCGGTACACCTGCCTGAAACGTCGTCGCCAGTGTTCGCGAATAGCGCGCCACGGAAGACTTGTCCAGGATATCGCCCAATACGGGCACTTTGAGCATGAATTTATGAGCGGCATAGGCGAAGTTATCAGAACGTTTCATGCCTTGGTTGATCAAGAAAACCGTCAGTAACGCAGCGCCTAGCGCGATATACCAATAATCTTGCGCATATCCGGATAGCCTTACCGTTAACTGGGTGAAAGCGGGTAGTTCGGCACCAAAACCCTGAAATAGACTTTCAAACTGCGGAACAACCTTTATCAATAGAATCGCAGTGACACCAATCCCGACACAGATGACGGCAATAGGGTAATAAAGCGCCTTCTTGACGCGAGCCTTGAGAGAATCAATCTTCTCTTTATAGGTCGCGACGCGATCAAGCATCTTGTCCAGCGCGCCTGCCTGTTCACCGGCAGCCACCAGGTTGGTAAATAGATTGTCAAAATGTTGCGGATGCTTGCGCAGTGCCTCGGAGAAACTGGTGCCTGCGCCAACCTGATTCATCAAGTCCTCGACCAGATGGCGCATGCCAGGACTTTTCATGCTCTCGGCTACAATGCCAAAGGCTTGCAGTACCGGCACACCGGCACGAATCATGGTCGCCATCTGGCGCGCGAACATCGTGACGTCCTTGCCGCTAACCTTCTTGCTACCCCCGAATAGTGTTGACTTCTTGCGCAGGCGCTTGACGACGATGCCCTGACTGACAAGCGTATTCTTGACGAGATCGACATTGGCTGACATCAATTCGCCCTTGACGTTCTCGCCACGGGTATTTTTTCCCGACCATTGCCAGGTTTCAATGCCTGCCTTTTTTTTCTTGTGCTTGGCAGTTTTGATTGTTGCCATATAAGTTATCGTTCCCTGGTAAATGGGCAGTATCCTTTCAGCCTCGTCAAGCTCGCAGTACACATTCAACATGTTTCATGGCGCACTAGAGATACGCGTCATCCCGTACATGTGAAAAGAGCATGCCTGGGAGTGTGCTGATCAATACATCCTACCGCTAATCTGTCTCATGGCAGAAGAAATGCTAGTGTCGTTCACACATCTTGACCTCAGTCTGAGGTAATGATCATCGAGAGCTTCAGTCCTTGGTAATGCGGTTGACCTCTTCAAGTGACGTCATGCCAGCCATTACCTTGCGTAGCCCGCTACGCCTTAGATCAGAAAGCCCTTCCTTGCGTGCCTGATCCGCCAATTCGATTGCACTGCCTTCACGCATGATCAAACGACTCATCTCATCCGAGATAGGCATGACTTCATAGATACCCACACGCCCCTTGTAGCCAAGTGTGCATTGACTGCAACCGACTGGGCGATGAATGGTTGCGCTCTCAAGCTCCTCAGCGCTAAAGCCGTTCTCTGTACTGAAACCCATCGATACCAGAGCTTCAGGAGGAATCTCGGCAGGTTGACGGCAGTGAGTACACAGACGGCGGGCCAGTCGCTGCGCGATGATCAGCGAGACCGAACTGGCAATATTGAAGGGCGCTATGCCCATGTTACTGAGGCGTGTCAGTGTTTCTGGCGCCGAGTTGGTATGTAGCGTGGACAGTACCAGGTGACCTGTCTGTGCCGCTTTGATGGCTATTTCGGCGGTTTCCTTGTCACGAATCTCACCGACCATCACCACATCAGGATCCTGGCGCAGGAAGGCACGCAAGGCCGAGGCAAAATCCAGCCCGATCTTGGGCAGTACATTGACCTGATTGACGCCTTCGACCTTGAGCTCGACCGGGTCTTCCGCGGTCGAGATATTGCGCTCAGCGGTGTTGAGGATATTCAAGCCGGTATAAAGGGTGACCGTCTTGCCGCTACCCGTTGGCCCAGTGACGAGAATCATCCCTTGTGGTTCATCCAGTGTCTTCTCGAACATGGCGCGCTGTTCAGGCTCGAAGCCCAGAGCCTCAATCCCCATCTTGGCAGAGCTAGGGTCGAGAATACGCAGTACCAGCTTTTCGCCATACACCGTTGGCAAGCTATTGACGCGGAAGTCGATGGAGCGCGACTTGGAAATTCGCAGCTTGATGGCACCATCCTGCGGCAGGCGTCGCTCGGCGATATCCATCCGCGACATCACTTTCAGGCGTGCCGAAATACGATTACGCATGTTGAAGGGCGGTCGTGTGTTCTCGATCAGCATGCCATCGATGCGGAAACGAATACGATAGGTGGATTCGTAGGGTTCGAAGTGGATATCCGAGGCGCCACGCTTGATGGCATCGAGGAGTACCTTGTGAACGAAACGCACGACCGGGGCATCATCACTATTAGCTGTGATGGCATGATCATTACTTTTATCTTCCTCGTTCTCAAATTCAAGATTATCGAGTGCCTCGCCTTCCTCGCCGAGCATATCCATGGCGCTTTCTTCGCCAGCCTCCAGATATTGCTCGAGGGCAGGTGTCAGTTGGTCGGCAGCGACCAGTACGCTCTCGATTGACAGTCCGGTGGCGAATTGCAGCTCATCAAGATGTGTCAGCGTCGAAGGCGAGGGCACACCCACTGTCAGGCGATGCTCGCGGCGATAAAGGGGCAGTACGCCTAACTTGCGCAACACCTTCTCAGGAAGCTCGTCTATAGAAGGGAGAGAGTCGATACGCAGCGCATCGATATCTACATAGGGCAGGCCGTACTCCCATGCCGCCGCCAAGGTGGCTTCACGTGCCGGTGCCAAGCCATGCGTAATCACATGTAGCAAGAGGCTTTCTCCGGCCTCGTTGGCTTCCTGCTCGGCAAGCTTGGCAGCCTGAGCCTCCAACAAGCCAGCCTCGACCAGGCTAGCGGCAAACCCTTTAAGCGTGTGATTTGTCTGAGGCATGGAAATTTCCTGTTCCGTGTCCTTGCGCTTACCTGGGAAGGTATCCCCGAAGAAGCTTGCCTGACCTCACAGCACTCGCCTTGCTTTCAAGGCGTGAAAAGCCTGTGCTGATAGAGAGTTGATACTGACCTGATGCTGCTGGCCTCTTGCGATCAGTGTAGCTCGAAAGCTTTCTATCAGAAATGCTGCTGTGAGATTGATTCTCCCCTGGTCGATACCAGGACTCTGGTATCGGTGGTGGTGGGAGCGTGGTGCGCTAAACGTTGAATATATAGTGCACCCAGAGGAGAAAGATTTTTTGGCGTTGCTTGCAATGTCACTGAGTGTAATCTATTGTAACAACCAAGCAGCCGTCAGCGCCGCCAGAGTAGCGTCTTGCGACATGGCAATGGCACCTAATCTGTGGCTGTGGTATCAATCGTCCCGTCCGGTCGATACCCCGTGATATCAAAATGTTATGCTAATAATATGATGTGTGGATAATAGCTAAACGCAGACACAGATCATGACAAATAACATTATAGGCATCAGGGAACGTAACCGGGGTCTCAGGACGCACGACCTGATCTCACTACGCAAACGCAAGGGAGTCATACACATGACACGCAAGCAATCTGGTTTTACATTGATCGAGCTGATGATCGTTGTGGCGATTATCGGTATTCTGGCCGCTATCGCTATTCCCCGTTATCAGGATTATGTTGCACGCTCTCAAGCGACTAGCGCATTAGCAAGCTTGCGCGGTGTTCAGACCACCGCTGAAGAAGCGATTCTACGCGGTGAAACTCCAGCGCTGACTGATGAAGTTGCGGATGGACAGCTGGATATCGGTATTGCTTCAGATGAACTTGATTTAGGTACTATTACCTTAGCAGCTCCTGAGGGAGGTGAAGCCGGTGAGTTTGAACTTGTAATGGTCTTTGATGGAGAAGTTAATCCACGTTTATCTGTGGCCGGTGAAAATGAACTTGGCCTTTATCGTGACGAAACTGGTCGCTGGTCTTGCTCAGGCAGTATCCCTGATGATTTTCTCCCTCAGAATTGTGATGTTGCAACAGAATAACAATATTGACATGGATCGACATTAAACATCCTATAATAAAAACCGCCCCGAAGGGCGGTTTTTATTATATTGGAAACCATCAATACAGCGCTTCTTCTTCTTCTACTACATCCTTCAGTAGTTCCAGGAATAACTTATCCGCATCAGAGTGTTCTGCCGGATCTTCCGGAATATGAATGCTGGTAGTGTCGGACACTTCGTTGGCGATGATGGCCAGCATCTGCGCTTCGCTTTGGCCCTGTTCTGCCCCTTCCTTGAGGCGCGCCCGCGCCACCACCAGCGACTGTTCAAGTATCTTCGGGTCTTGCAGCAGCTTGCGAATGAAGCCTTTCAGCTCATTGATGATACGAGTCTTGTGCATTTCGCCGGATGCATTGCTCATGGGCGTGCTCCTTGATGATCGAGTGTTGTCGTGACTGATATATGTTCAGTGTAACGCAGACTTCAGCGCGTGGGAGTAGGCGAAATGGCACTGAGCTCGAGGTTTCCAAGCCAGTCAATATCGGCTGTCAGGCGCTTCATTTCGCTTATCTCAGTGTTGCGTATGCCCGCATTTCGGTAACGTTCCATTGCTGTCTCGGCATCATTTTCCAATACGTCCAACACGATATCCACATGCGGTGAGGTCGTGATGGCCGAATCAGGCATGGATGACGCTGCTGGCTGCTGTTGATGTTGGAAATAATGCAGTGTCATGCCGCTACGCGCGTGCCACAGCGGTTGCAGCTGCCAGCGCTCATCCAGCATGGCGATGATCTCACTGCGCAGTGGCAGTGGTTGGTGAGAGGGCGGATGAGGTGAGTCGGCCTGCGTCAAATGGGAGTCGTCTTCAGGGTCTATGTGATAAAGCACATCACTGAGCTGAGGGAATTCTCGCTTGAGGCGTGCCACCGCATGGTGGCCGATGGCATGTCCTTCGGAGACGCTGATGCGCGATGCCACCAGCAGATGCACTTCCAATACGATACGTCCGGCGAGTGTTCTGCTACGCAAGTCATGTACACCGCGAACTTCCGGCAGGGTGAGTAAGCACTCACGAATCTCGTGTTGTTGTTCACGCGGCAGCGCGGTATCGATCAGCTCACGTGAGGCCTCCCAGGCCAGTGACACGCCAATCTTGCCCACCATCACGCCGACCACGATGGCTGCGATACCATCCAGCCAGCCGGCACCCAGCTGCGTGCCAATCAGGCCCACGAGTACCGCGACGGTGGAAAGTGCATCACTACGCGAGTGCCAGGCATTGGCTTCCAATAGTTTGGACTTCTGGCGATGGGCGACCTTGAGCGTAACGCGAAAGATCCATTCCTTGCCGATCAATGAGATGACGGCAATGCCGATGCCCAGTACGCCCGGCAGCGGGGCTGTCAGCGTGCCGAATATCAGCGCCCAGCTACGTAGGATCCCTTCCCAGCCAATCGCGCCGGCAACGGCCAGCAATAGACTGCCGAGCACCAGGGTGCCGAGTGTCTCAATGCGCTCATGCCCCCACGGATGCGAGTGGTCTGGCGCTTGACGGCCGTAGTGAGTGGCCACCAACACGAAGGCGTCTGTCACCAGGTCCGATAGTGAATGAATGCCATCGGCGATCAACGCCTGTGAGCCGACCATCTTGCCGATGATCAGCTTGGCGACCCCCAATATGCCATCCAGCACTGCCCCGATGAGTGTGATGCGCTGGGCTTCACGCTTGGCGCTGGCCTTGAGTGCCGAATCTGTTTGAGTCGAAGAGGGCATGTCGGTACTCGCAATCAGAGGCGGGTATGCAGGCTTCGGTGGCAGGTGTTTTTCTGCGGCACAAAAGTGAGTGTTGACTTACGTGGTATCGCTTTTCATGCGCCATGCTGTCGAGTCCGAGCACTAGCGGACACAGCTGTCTTCCGAGATGTCACTCTTCGGACGTAGGCGGCGCGCGAGGCTATCCACGGCAATATTGAGTATTGCGGTTAACAGCAGCAGCGCAAATGCCTGATCGAACATCATGTACTCGAAGCTCGAATCAATATGGAAGCCCAGCGTTGCCACACCAAGCATGCCGAGTATCGCCGTCTCGCGGATAATGGTTTCGGCGCGGTAGAACAGCAGCGCGAACATGCCCGGCGCGACGCGTGGGTTGAGTTCGTACAGCCAGCACTCCAGACGTCCTTGCGGCTTGCTGAGAGGCAGCTGAATCTGATTGGCATGACGAGCACACAGGAAAGCGATGATGGCCCCGTTATGCAGTGACAAAGCCAGCCAGGCGGGGAGTAGAGATGGCCCAAGCAGCAGCAGCAGGATAAAGGCGAGCATCAGCTCTGGCGTGGTGCGCAGGAAGATCAGCACGCCGCCAGTGGTGCGTTGGGTGAGCCGATTGCCGACATGACGGCTGGCCAGTGGCCACAGTGCCATGGCGATCAGCAGGCTGCCCGCCGTACCCAGCAGGCCAAGCAGTAGCGTATTGCCGAGCGCTGGCAGCAAGTGCGGGAGATGTTCAGCCCACTGGAGCATGCCTGAGAACAGTTCTCCGGAGGCGATCGTCTCCAGTGAGGCGTTGACGAGCGGTGCCGGCCAGATGTCGTGGCTGACAAAGCGCCACAGAAGTGCAGGATTGACGTCGGGCCATGGCCCCAGCCACCACAGGCTGGCGATAGCCAACACCGGCAATAGGCGACGATGACCCCACCACGGCAGCGTGGCAATCAGTAGATAGAAGATCCACAGCAGTGCACCGGCCTCATGATAGCGCCCTTCACGGAAGGCGCTTTCCAGATAGAAGCCCAGTGTCGGCAGGCCAACGAAGCCCAGCAATACGCTGGCGCGCAGCGCGCACTCAAAGCGATAGCGGGTGTAGCTGGCCAGTCGCGGCCACGCCATCGGTAGCTCGGCATAGACGAAACGCATCAGGCGTGAGGTGGCTGCAGGCAGTGCCTTGATCGGCGCCTGGGGTAGCTGTTCGAGTATCTCGGCGTAGACCTTGGCGAACGTCGCTGCGTAGGGAATCGTGATGGCAGCCAACGCCGTGACGGCGGATAGGCCGAAGACCTGCAGCAGCATCAGTGCCCAGAACAGTTCATGTATGGCTCGCAGGCCCGCACATGCGCCGCGCAGCAGTCGTGAGCGCGAGTAGACCAGTGCCAATGGCAGGCCTAGCAGCGCGCCCAGCAAGGTGCCCCACAGCGCGAAAGCGACGGTCAGGATCAGAGCATGCAGTGGCGATTCCAGCAGGCTGGGTGAAGGAGACACCAACCCCGCCAACATGCGGAGCAGCTCCTGCCACGGGTCACGTGAGGTAATCGAAAGATCGCCGAACGGTGCTAACACCAGCATGGCCAGAATCAGCCCCGCGCCTAGCCGCAACAGGCGAGCGCCTTCACTGCGCGCCTTCCACCAGGGCGGTGGTTTGGATGCGACAGGCGTAGCAGGGGAGATATCAGTGAGCATTGCGATGTTCTTGAGACACGTCTTGCTGAGCGAGCTTCTCGTCAGCCGACTCGCCAGACGACTCGTCGGGGGAGTGCGGGCCAGCACTGGATGCAGCGGGATACAGGCAGTCGAGATCCTGTAGCGTCAGCCCATCGGTCGAAATATCGAGCAGCACCGCACCGTGGCCTTCGCTGTTCTTGCCAAGGCCAATGACACGCGTGAAGTGAGTGAGTGCCAACTCACGCTGATGCAGTGCAACGATGCTGGTGGCATGTAGAGAGTGAATCAGCTCAATTAACTCACTGGCCTGATGCTGGTCGACACTGGCGACGGGCTCATCACCCAGGAAGAGTGCTTGTCCCTGATAAAGCGCCCGTGCGATGGCGACACGTTGGCGTTGGCCGCCGGAGAGTGCTTCAACTGAGCGCTCCATCAGCGATGCAATCCCCAGTGGTTCGCATAGCGTCACTACCGCCTGCCAATGAGCAGGCTTCGGGCGCAGTAGATTAAGCAGATTGGTCAGCCGTGAGTGCTGATCCAATCTCCCCATGAAGATATTGTGATAGACGGATAGCTGCGGAACCAGGCCCTGCCGCTGAGGGCACCAGGCAGCAGGCACCTGAGACATGTGCAATGCAGTGCGCAGTGCCTCAAGCAGCGTTGATTTCCCGGCGCCGCTTGCGCCCAGCAACGCGATACGTTCGCCTTGATGAAGGCGAACGTCGACGTCACGCAACACAATCTCGTCACCATGACCGAGATTGTGTTGCGTGAGATGTAGCAGAGGGAGGGGCGATGCTTGCGTCATGAGCTCAGCGCAACAGGCCGAGCTGTGCGCCCACGGTCTTGATGGGGGCGTAGTCGTCGTTGCTGGCAGGAATGAAGCCCGAGCGCGGGAAGCTTTCCAGCAGATCAGGATCTTTCATGTCCAGCAGTGCCTTGGTGACGTGTGCAGTGAAGTCAGCCCCAAAGCGCTTGTCGACATCGCCACGCAGAGTCCACTGGTAGTCCGGATAGCTTGGCGTCTGCCACAGCACCTGAACCTTTTTCGGGTCGACCTTGCCATCTTTCACTGCTGCGTCCCATACCGCAAAATTGACGGCGCCGACGTCATAGGTGCCAGCAGCCACGAGCGCGATGGTACGTGAGTGATCACCCGAGAAGCCGACGCGTGAGAACACTTCATCCGGGGCTTTCTGGAATTTCTCACGCAGATAATATTCCGGCATCAGACGGCCGGATGTGGATGTCTTGGCACCGAAGGTGAAGGTATGTCCTTCAATGGACTCAGGTAGCGCGTCGAGCGGTTCAGAGGCATCACCAGCCAGCTTCAGATCACGCCGGGCGATGAAGTAGCTGCGAAAGGCGGCATCTTCAGCACCCTGCGCTATCGCGACGGAGCCCGGCACCAGCTGGCGCGCCTGAACGCCCGTCAGCCCACCGAACCATGCCATCTGAATCTGGTCATTGCGGAAGGCACTGACGGCCGCGCTGTAGGACTTGACCGGAACGTACTCGACATCAACGCCAAGCTTCTCGGACAGATAGTCCGCGACCTTGTCAAAACGCTCGACCAGGCGTGACTCATCTTCGTCCGGAATGGCCGTGAACTTGAAGGAGTCGGCCTGCGCCTGACTGATGCTCACGGGGAGTGTGGAAAACAGGGTCAAAGCAGCAATGGCCAGCCAGCGCATGGAGACATCCTCGGAATTCACGACAATAGACGCCATGCAGCCTGTGCCACATGGAAGGTTTATGGCGCGTATTGTTGTGCCTAGTCTGCGTTGGTGCAAGCCCAGAGCAGTACTGAGGGATCACTCAAGATTACGTCAAGGACGGGTAGTGCGTTTTACCCACCGAATTGGCCGCCATGACAGCGCTATTCAGTGAGCGTGTGCGGCTGTTGTCACGGCTGAAACATCACTCACGATTCCAGTGGAAAGCGTGTGTCCTTGAGGCTGTCCTTGATCTTCTTGAGGTGCTGCTGAAAGTCCTCGCCACGCCGCAGTGTCACGCCGGTTGCCAGCACATCGATCAATGCCAGATGAATCATGCGTGATGTCATCGGCATATAGATATCGGTGTCTTCCGGTGCCAGCACTTCCAATACCTCGGTGCACTCACGGGCCAGCGGAGAGCCGGGGGCGGTGATGCCGAGTACGGCAGCGCCGTTGCCACGTGCCAGCTTGGCGATATCGACCAGCTCGCGGGTCCGGCCGGTGTAGGAGATGATCACGATGACATCGCCGGTATGGCAGGCCGCTGCCACCATGCGCTGCATCAGTACATCTTCATATGCTACAACGGGCAGATTGAAACGAAAGAACTTGTGCTGAGCATCTGCTGCCACTGGGCCAGAGGCACCCAGGCCAAAGAAGCAGATTTGCTTGGCTTGACTGAGATAGTCCACCGCACGCTCGATGCGCTTGGGGTCCAGTGCGCGACGGGCATCGTCGAGTGCCGCGACAGTCGCGCCGAGAATCTTGTCACCATAGGCCTCGGCGTCATCATTCTGTTCGACACTGCGTGATACATACGGCGTGCCGCCGGCCAGACTCTGGGCCAGCTTTATCTTGAAGTCCGGGAAGCCCTTGGCATCAAAGTTGCGGCAAAAACGATTGACGGTCGGCTCGCTGACCAGAGAGGCCTGCGCGAGCGCCGCAATGCTCATGCCTGTGGCCGCTGAGGGGTCTGCCAGAATGACGTCGGCGACCTTTCGCTCGGAGCGGTTGAGCTCGTCGAGACGTTCACGGATGCGGTTGATGAGGTCGTGTACAGCCATTCGCCTATTACCTTGCCATTGTGTAGTGAAATAACTACGTAATCTGGGCATCCTAGCCTCACTCGCCAGGTAGGCCAAGCATCCCTTCGATGCTGGCAGTGACGAGACGGATGCGAAGCCGACGTTTCCTACCCCTTTTAGGTAAGTTTACCTACTTGTGGGGCGATTTGTCTTGAGGATGCGCCGCGTTATCGCTACATTTGTTGTTAATATAACCAGCCATGTATCGCCAACGCCGTTCTGGTGTCCTGTGTCATTCGAGGTCATCTCTTTGTGTACTGCTTCTGCAGTCATGAGGGATTTCTTCAGGAATAACACGCCACTTCTCCGGTTCAGCTCGGCATGCAGGGCAGATTTGACGGGAGAAATCGGCGGCATGAGTTCCGACATCATTCCGGGCGTGGATATTGCCCTGTTCGGCGCCTTGGGCGACCTCGCCAAGCGCAAGCTATATCCAGCCCTATATCACCTCGATCGCGATGGCTTGCTCGACAAGTCAACGCGCCTCATTGGCCTTGCACGCCAGGACATCAGCCTCGATTCCTTCAAGGAAACCGTGGAGGCGGCGCTCAAGGAGCGCGTCAAGCCCGAGCATCTCGATAAGGACGCCGTTAAGCGCTTTCTCGCTCGGATTGGCTACGCTGCGCTGGATTTCAGCACGGTCGAAGGTTATTCCGCGATTGTCGATTGGCGTGTGGATGCCAAGGGCAAGCCCTTGTCGCGGCCGTTGCTGATCTATCTCTCTGTACCGTCACGTATCTATGGCGACATCAGCAGCAATCTGCAGACCGCTGGCTGTCTGGATGAGCAATCACGCGTCGTGGTCGAGAAGCCGATTGGCTCTGATCTCGAGAGTTCTGGTGAGGTCAATGACGCCATCGGTGCCGTATTTGCCGAATCGCAGATCTACCGTATCGATCATTACCTGGGCAAGGAAACGGTCCAGAATTTGATCGCGCTGCGCTTTGCCAACCCGATGTTCGGCAATCAGTGGAATCAGAATCAGATTTCCCACGTCGAAATTACCGTCGCGGAGAAGGTCGGGATTGAAGGTCGTTGGGGGTACTTTGACCAGGCCGGTCAGCTGCGTGACATGGTGCAGAATCACCTGCTGCAGCTGCTGTGCTTGATCGCGATGGATCCGCCATCCAGTCTGGATGCTGATGCCATCCGTGATGAAAAGGTCAAGGTGCTCAAGGCATTGCGCCCGATCACTGGCGAGCGCCTGAACACTGACTTGGTGCGCGGCCAATACATCACTGGCGCCGTCGATGGTCAGCGCGTTCCGGGGTATCTGGAGGAGGAGGGGGCGAATACCGAATCGTCGACCGAAACCTTCGTGGCCTTCAAGACCGAAGTCTCCAACTGGCGTTGGGCGGGTGTGCCGTTCTATCTGCGTACTGGTAAGCGCATGCCGGAGAAGATGTCGCAGATCGTCATCCACTTCCGTCAGCAGCCACACTATATTTTCGATCCGGACCAGCGCTCGCTGGCATCCAACAAGCTGATCATCCGCTTGCAGCCGCATGAAGGTATCTCCTTGCAGGTGCTGACCAAGGATCCTGGTCTCGACAAGGGCATGCGTCTGCGTCCTGGGCCGCTGGATCTCGACTTCAACAGCGCCTTCCCCAAGCGTCGAATTCCGGAAGCTTACGAACGTTTGCTGCTTGAGGTCATCAAGGGCCAGCAGTATCTGTTCGTGCGTCGAGATGAAATCGAACACGCCTGGCGTTGGGTCGACACTCTCATCGACGGTTGGGAATCACGTGCTGCAGCGCCGAGTCGCTATCCGGCGGGCTCCTGGGGTCCAGTGTCCTCTATCGCGATGATCACGCGTGATGGTCGTAGCTGGTATGAGGAGTATTGAGATGGCTGCTTCGATAACCACATCTCCTGTTGCCAACGACCCACGTCAGCAGACGGCCGAAGCACTGGCGGAGTATCTGGCCGCGGCGCTGACTACAGATCTCGCGGTTGATCCTGCTGTGCGGGCGCTGTTGGTCGTGTCGGGTGGTTCCACGCCCAAGCCGCTGTTTGCCGCCTTGCGCGACAAACCGCTGGACTGGTCACGCGTGGATATCACGCTGGCTGATGAGCGCTGGGTAAGTGAAGATGCCAGTGACAGTAATGCGCGCTTTGTACGTGAGCACTTGCTGACAGGTGCTGCGAGTGCGGCTACGTTTTATCCGCTGACCAATGCCGAAGCCGAGCCGGAAGCAGGTTGCGCGGAAGTGAGTGCTCGCATCGCGGCGCTGTCCTGGCCGGCCAGTGCGTTGATTCTTGGCATGGGCGGCGATGGCCATACGGCATCGCTGTTCCCTGATGGAGATCGTCTCGAAGAGGCGCTGGAAAGTCAGAATTGCTGCGTGCCAATGCGCGCCCCTAGCGTGCCGCAGCCACGTATTACGCTGAGCCTTGCTCGTCTACGCCAGACCCGCCGTACCGTGTTGCATCTAACGGGCGCTGACAAACAGGACGTGCTGTCGCGCGCTCTGGGTAATGTCGAGGCGGTTCGCGAGTTGCCGATTCGGGCCTTCCTGTCTGCGCCGTTGGCGTTGTATTGGGCCCCCTGATCATATCTGCCGCTGCCATCCATGCGCGCCGCGGCACAAGGAGAATGCCATGAGCTTTGAAAAACAGCTTCCGTCGACCCGCACTACCGAGATCGATAGCATCTGCCAGAAGGCTTCTGTGCTGCCGGTCATCGCCATCGAGCGTATTGAAGACGCTGTGCCGCTGGGCAAGGCCCTTTATGAAGGTGGCCTGACCGTACTGGAAGTTACCCTGCGCACGGATTGTGCGCTGGAAGCCATCCGCCGCATGCGTGAAGCACTGCCGAATGCCAGCATCGGTGCAGGTACCGTGCTGACGCCGGAGCAGTATCGTCAGGTCGAAGAGCTGGGTGTCGATTTCATCGTCACTCCGGGCACTACTGAAGCGCTCTATCAGTATGGCGTGACCAGCAGCGTGCCGATGTTGCCGGGCGTCGCGACCGTGTCCGAGCTGATGACGGGCTGGCAGTACGGCTATCGTCGCTTCAAGTTCTTCCCGGCGGAAGCGGCCGGTGGCGTCAATGCCATCAAGTCCTTCGGTGGCCCGATCAGTGAAGCGCGTTTCTGCCCGACAGGCGGCATCACACTGGATAATGCGGCTGAGTATCTGGCGCTCAAGAATGTGATGTGCGTTGGGGGTAGCTGGGTTGCACCGCAGAAGCTGATTGATGCCGGTGACTGGGATGGTATCCGTGAGCTGGCGCGTGAAGCGTCCGAGCGTTTCCATCACTAAGCGCTACTTGCCAGGTTTTTGGTTGATGATCTGAAGAATATTGGTTGCCCGCCCACTCATGACATCGCGTAGTGGCAGGCAACAAGTACTGCTCTCTCTCGACAGCTTGACTGTTGCTTGTGACCCGTCTCTCGCGAGGCGGGTCTTTTTTTTGTCTCTGGATCACGTAGCAGCAGGTGATCAGTTCAGCTCGCGATAGAGTTGGTCCAGCAACGGTAGCTGCAAGCCATATTGAGCGGCTGTCGAGCGTATTGGGCCGAGAATTGCCGCTATCTCGGTCGGCCGCCCGGCCAATACATCTTGCAACATTGAGGCGCGATTGTTGGCGGTGGTGCGAATCACATCATCAATCAATGCTTGCCACCCTTGGGGTGGCGGCGAGATCTGCTTGGCATTCAGTACGGCGCTTATTTCACTGACAGCCTGGCGTACCAGCAATGAGAAAGGGCGATCACGCAGTTGGCCATTGCGAATCCTGTAGCGCGCCACCAGTGGATTGATCGCCGCATTGATGGCCAGCTTGTGCCACAGATGCTCCTGCATGTTATCTGCGGTATTACTGCTGAATCCCGCTCTCGTCAGCCAGTCGATCTGTTGATGAGCGTCGACGATGGAGGCAGCTGACGCCATTCCAGTCGTTGCCCACGGGCCGAGCCAAGTCTGGCCATGACCTGCATGTTGAACCGGAAGTCTCTGAGGCGAGTGTGATTCCGGCAGCCAGGCGCCTTCTGTCGTACTGGCACATAGCAGGCCAGAATGCTGCTCGGCGAGCCAAGGTTGTGCGCTAAGGCCATTCTGCCAGCAGGTGATGGGTGTGCTGGAGGAGATATGCTGTTGCAGTGTTGCCCAGGCATCTTCCACCCCGTATGCCTTTGTGGTTATCCAGATCGCCATGGGTGTTTCTTTTGGTAGATACTCCATGCTGCCTATGCTTGAATTAGTTATCTTTTGGATAACTAATTCACCTGATGGCGTGGTCATCTCTATTGATGTTTCTTGGGAGGATGGTGCTTGTCTTCCGATCAATAGAATCTCGGGGAGCGATGACTTTCCCTGGGATGCGAGGTCGCCAGCGCGAGCACTTGCGATACGTACTGCCAGCAAGCGCCCGATGGCCCCGGGGCCGATAATCCACAACCGGCCGCCCCGAGGAGTCACCGCCTCAGTAGACTGACGGTGACGAGCAGTCTTCGTTTCAGATGAGGGAGGTGTTGTCATGTACGAGATCTCGAGGGGAGGCTGTGTCAGCTACTGCCTTTACGTCGTGAAGCGGCTGGTTTCTTGCGGGCACCCGAACTATCACTGCCACGTGCGGTAGCGGTGCCGCTTGATTTGCGCCGCATGGTTTTTCCTTTGCCCTTGTTGCCACGCGAGCCGCCTGCCTTGCGTGCCGCCGGTGTGGCACCGCCAACAGTCGCCAGCGCGGCGCTCAGGCGACTGGCTGAACTGTTAGCCAACAGGGCACGTAGATCTTCGATCAGCTCACTCAGGAAGGGCGCTGCCGAGTCGCCTTGCTCAAAGATCATGCTCAGGCGCTGTTCCCACAGCGCAGTACGTTCAGGGCGTGAGACGGCCTGAGGCAGGGCACGAATCAGCGCGCGACCAATGCGCGTTGAACACATTGCCTGTCCTTCGCGTACCAGATAGCCGCGATTGATCAATGTCTCCAGCATGCCGGCACGCGTCGCTTCGGTACCCAGCCCATCGACATCACGCAAGGTGCGGCGTACCGCATCGTCCTCGACATAGCGCGCGATGTTCATCATTGCCTGAATCAGACTGGCGTCATTGAAGGGTTCCGGCGGGCGTGTTTCCTTCTGCTCGATTCCACAGTCGATGATGCAGGCAGCTTCACCTTGCTGGAGCGCTGGCAGTGGCGTGGGCGGAGCGGTGTCCTGCGATTTGTTGTTCGGCTTGTCGTCTGCCTCGGCCGCGCGCTGGAATAGTAGCTTCCAGCCCTCATCAATGAGCGTACGCCCACTGGTTCGGAACGGCTCACCGGCAAACGTCAGCTCCACCTTGACCTCACGGTAGCGATGCGGTGGATAGAACTGCGCCAGCACATTACGCGTGATCATGCGGTAGAGATTGGCCTCATCACGGCTCAGGCGCGCGTAGTCAGGCTCACGCCCTGTTGGTGCCAATGCATGGTGGGCGCTGACCTTGGCGTCATTGAAGGCGCGGGAGCGCAGGCTGAAATCTGCACCACCACTGAAGCGCTCAAGCTCGCCATCGCCACTGCAGGCCGTGATCATGATATTGGCCATGCCCGCGTGATGCTCGCGGGGGAGATAGCGACAGTCGGAGCGGGGATAGGTGATCAGTTGATGGCGTTCATAGAGTGCCTGGCAGGTATCGAGCACCTTCTGTGCCGGCAGGCGGAAGCGGCGCGAGGCATCAACCTGCAATGCCGAGAGCGAATAGGGCAGCGGGGCGGGTTGCGACTTGTCGCTGGCGTCGACGCTTTCAACATGGCCATCGCCGAGGTTGGTCAAGGTCACGAGATGCCGAGCAAGGCGTTCAGCCGGGCGGCTATCCAGCAGGCGCCCTTTGTCATCCAGAGGCAGTGTCGTTCCCTTGGCCGCCAGCCGTGCCAACCAGGGCGAGCTTGGCGCATGCCACCAGGCTTTCAGGCTGCCTGACGCGACACCCGCCTCAATCCAGAGTGGGAAAAAGGCCCGTGGTTCGAAGTTCTCGATGTCCTCATCGCGACGTACCACCAGCCCCAGTAGTGGCGTCTGAACGCGGCCCACCGACAGCACGCCATCATGACCCGCCTGACGCCCCGTCAATGTCCAGGCGCGGGTCAGGTTCATGCCATAGAGCCAGTCTGCTCGCTGGCGGGCGAGTGCGGCTTCATACAGCGGCTGCCAGCGCTGATTGTCTTCCAGCTTGTTGAGTGCGCGCGTGACAGCGGGACGGTTCATGTCGCTGATCAGCAGGCGCTTGACCGGCCCGCGCCAGCGCATGTGCTCCAGCACTTCCTGCACCAGCAGCTGGCCTTCGCGGTCCGGGTCACCCGCATGCACGACTTCGCTTGCCAGCTTGAGCTGCTCACGGATGACCTTGAGCTGCCCGCGTGCCTGGCTGCGTGGTTTCAGCTTCCACTGATCGGGGACGATGGGCAGGTGATCCAGCGACCAGCGCTTGAAACGCTCGTCGTAGTCATCCGGCGGTGCCTGCTCCAGCAGGTGACCAATGCACCAGGTGACACGGGTCTCTCCGGCCTCGATATAGCCATCACGCTTGGCGCTGCGACCTGGCAGCGCTTCGGCAATGGCACGGGCAAGACTGGGCTTTTCGGCGATGATCAGACGCATCGGTCATCCTGAGGCTGCATGGTGATTCATACAGTATGCCGTCGGCGACGTGCGGGGATCAATCGTCGTCGAGGACGCGACGCGCCAGAACAAGCGCGCGATACCAGTCGCGATTGGCGGTCTGGATCATCGGCGGGCGATTGGACAGGTAGCTGATCGGGTGGTGGTCAGCCGGCTGGTAGTTGCTGAGCATGTTGAGGGTCGCTTCGCGAGCACCGAAGGTATCACGCAGGAATTCGATCGCGCGTGGCTCCAGTTCGACGCGATAGTGGCGCACGAGTGCAATGGCCAGTGACTCGGCAGTGCGCGATAGATCATCATCGATTTCACGCACCATGGCGCTGCCCAGTGCCGCCTTGGCGGCGGCCGACTGATTGGGTTCCAGCTGACCGAAGTAGGCAGCGTTGGAGCCATTGATGGCGCGCTGTACCGCGGGACGCGACAGATGTATGTGCGGTTCAAGCGCCAATGCTATCTCGATGGCCATCGCCTTGGCCTTGTCGACGCCCACGCGCAGTACCGTCTCGCGGGCCTGATAGGCGATTTCGCTGTCGACGCGCTTGATACGGCTCTCTTCCAGGTGGTCCGCTATGTGCTTGCAAACCTCGGCCTTGGCCTCGTCGTCCAGTGCGATGGTCTTTTCCTGAATACGCAAACCGCGACGACCGGGGCCGACTCTCAGGCGAGTGGCACTGTCTGACATCTGCGAGGTGATGTTCTCCCAGCGCTTGGACATCTTGAGGAAGACGGCGTGGCTGCGTCCTACCTGGTCATAGGCGTTGGTCACCGTCTTGTACAGGCGGATGGCGTTGGTGAGGATGTCGGCACGAGCGCGCAATACGGTGCGGTGCTCGCGGTCGCCTTCGCCCACGGCGATGGCCAGATGGGTCACTTGCTCGGCGAGTGCATCCATGGCTTGAGTCGAGCGTTGTAGCAGTACTTCGGCACGCAGGCCCGAAGCGGCATCTTCTACCAGCGTGCCGGACTCAGCCAGATAGATGGTCAGTGCCTTGAGGCGTGATAGCCCTGTGGCCTGACGAATGCGGTAGCGAGAGCGGGCATGCTCGAGGTTATCCAGCGTCCGGGCCAGTTTCCAGCGACCGCGATATTCAAAGTTGAGTAGCGGAATCTTGCGACCGCTGATCAGCTCGAAGGCCAGAATCAACATCTCTTCCACATCCTGCAGCGTCATCAGCAGATCGTTGTCCTGCTCGATGGCCGCCAGCACTCGCTCGATGAAGTTCTCGTCGCGTGGTACGCCCTTGTGCAGATCCGGTGCACGGCCTTCAAAGCGCTCACGCAGCAAGCCGATCGCTTCTGGTGCCAGCTCTGATAGTTCATTGAACTGCGGATCAAGCCATTCACGGTTCAGGCTGTTGATATCGCGGATACGCGCATGCAGACCGATACGACGATACACGTCAATCTGACTGATGA
Source organism: Cobetia sp. L2A1 (assembly GCF_009796845.1). Lineage (NCBI taxonomy): Bacteria > Pseudomonadati > Pseudomonadota > Gammaproteobacteria > Oceanospirillales > Halomonadaceae > Cobetia > Cobetia sp. L2A1. Next base: position 873,787 of record NZ_CP047025.1, read on the forward strand.
TGCGGGCGGCATCGCGGTCATCCAGTAACTCCAGTGCCGCCAGCTCAACGCCTTCTGGTGCAAGGTCCTGTTTGCGCAGCAGCATGGCAGCTGCCTCACGACGGCGTGCATCACCCTCAAGGCTCTCGACGATCAGGTTGCGCGTGGCGAGGATCAGCTCCGGCACCGTGTCGATCACGCGCTCGATCTTGGCCTCGGTGCGGTCATAGCGACGTGAGCTGGTCAGGTTGTGCGCGATGTTGGCGATAATCCCCGCGACACCTGTGATCACGGTGTAGGAGATGAAGAAGATGTAGTTCTCGAAGGTGGGTTCTTTGCCATATCCGAGCAAATAGCCACCCCAGGCACCCAGCAGCGTCACGGGGCCTGCCGTCCATAGAATCTGCGTCAGGCTGACGGACCACGGTACGCGCTCTACCGCCTGAGTGATGCGGCGAATCTCGTCGCGGCCCTCGCGCTCAAGACGCACTTGTGGCGCATCATTGGCGGTGTTGATACGGGGGCGAAAAGGACTCGGCAACAGCAAGGCAAGGTTCCTTGATTCAGACAGGACATACGGGGAGGGAGGTCAATGGAGTGTTTCGTGACTGTCGTACGGTGATCAATGATAGCGCCGATAAGGTTGTCAGACGAAAGACGATGCTAACAGTAGCATTGGCCGACCTTTTTGCTCCAGTGAACTGCGGGCCGAAGGGGTATTGCGCATGCTAGAATTCTGTCCCTTGACTGGCCGCAAGGCCAGTGCTGACAAGTCATTGGTATCCCTTGGTCATCAAAAATCTCAGGAGGTTGTGTGGAACGTGTAGAAGGCGCTGAGGTTGGAGCGGAAACCGTCACAAGGTCTGGAACGGTCGTGTTGCTGGATGGCGGAATGGGCCAGGAGCTGATCAGGCGCAGCGGACGGACACCGACGCCATTGTGGTCGACCCAGATGATGTTGGACCAGCCCGAGCTGGTGCGTGATCTGCACCTTGATTTCATTCGTGCGGGTGCGCGTGTCATCACGCTCAATACCTATACTGCCACGCCGCAGCGCCTTGGGCTGGCGGGTGCGGGCGAACTCATCGAGACAGTTCACACAGCAGCAGCCAAGGCAGCGCGTGACGCGATTGCACTGAGCGGTGAGACAGGCATCAAGGTGGCAGCGTGTCTACCGCCGCTGGTAGCGACGTATCGACCGGATGTTGCACCGGGGTATGAGGTATCGCTGGAAAGTTACCGGACCCTGGTGGCGCTTCAGGCGCCACACGTCGATATAGTGCTCTGCGAGGCGATGTCTTCGTGTGATGAAGCCCGTGCGGCTGCCACGGCTGCGCTGGAAAGCGAGCTGCCGGTATGGGTCGCGTTGACCGTCAAGGATGACCAATCGTCTACGCTGCGCAGCGGCGAGCCGCTGGCGGACGCCGTCACGCTGCTGGAATCCTTGGGCGTATCGGCCATCTTGCTCAATTGCAGTGCGCCGGAAGCCATCGGGGAAAGTGTGCCGACACTACTGACCAGCACGCTGCCGGTGGGCGCCTACGCCAACGGTTTCACCTCCGTTGCAGCCTTGCAGCCAGGCGGGACTGTCAGTGAGCTCAAGGCCCGCCAGGACCTGGGGCCAGAGCAATATGCAGCGTTGGCGCTTGGCTGGGTGACTGCTGGTATCAGTATCGTCGGCGGCTGTTGCGAAGTCGGGCCGGCACATATCGCCTGTCTGGCCGAGCGCTTGAAGGCTGGCGGATACTCGATTGAATCGAGTCTCACGGCGTAAGCACTCGCTTGTCGGCAGATGAGGGGGAGAAGCTGTCATGATAGACTTCGCCTCCTGATTCGCAGGGCCCTGATGGGCGTTGTGCCTTTAGTCCTGTGAAACGTATTTTTTGGAGATGCCATGCTTGCTGAGTGGGTCGAACGGCTCTTGAGTTACGCCAGTGGTGCGCTGGAAGCCATCCGCGCAGATGAAACTTTTCCTGCCTTCATGCAGTGGGCGCATGCCGAAGGTCTGAATTACGTCGGTGGTGATGAAGCACTCGCCGTCGCGCTGGCGCCGGTGCTTTGGAGTCAGACACCACTGGTGCGCCTGAATTTTGCGTGCGAGTCGCTGGCGCCACCGAATCGTAATGAGCCTTGCTGGTGTGACTCCGGTCGCAAGTACAAGCAATGCTGCGACAAGGCTCAGTTACCGCCAATTCCGGATCATCTGATGTGGATGCTGTCGCTGCGCGAGTTCAAGGGTGAGCAACTCAAGGCGGCGCTGGCTTCCGCTCTGGCACCGGCGCAAGCACTGCTTGAAGCGGGATTGATCAGCGCCGAAGCGGGTAGTCGTGGTCGCGCTCAGCAGATCATGGAGTCGCTATTCGATACCAGTGACTGGTCGCGCCTTCCTGAGCAGGCTGAGCCTGGCTTCGAATTGCTGCTGGACCTTTACCAGGAGCGTGGCTTCACGCGCAAGAAAGCGCTGCTGCTGGATGAGGTGCTCGAACGTGGGCCTGCTTTCCTGCGTGGTGTCGCGCTGGAGCATCAGTGCCTGCTGCACCTCGACAGTGATGATCTTGGCTCAGCGCGGGCAGCCTTCATTCGCGCCCAACAGACGCTGCCGGATTCGCCGACGCTGGCCTATATCGAAGCCATGTTGTTGCTGCACGAAGGCCAGCCGGAAGAAGCGCAGGATCGCGCTCGCTTCTGGTGGCGACGTCTCTCCAAGCAAAAGGATATCGAACCCGGGCAGCTGGAGTTTCTGGCTGACCTGGCCGAGAACCCTCGCGCGACGCTAGCTGAGCAGATGGTCAATTCCGATGAGTCACTGTCGGACTCACTGGCCTCGTTGCAGGCGTTGTTCGAAGTACTGACACGTCCACCGCGCCTGGCATTGGACACACAGGAAGATGGCAGCCTGGTGTTCGGTCAGAATGCCGAGCAGGCCGTGACACTGGGCTTGTGGGAAGCGGTATTCCCGGCACGTATCGAAGAAGAGGCGGCATTGGCGCTCGATATCGACCCGTGGGAAACCCAGGACCCCAATGACTGGCTTCAGCAGCTGTGCGCCTGCCCGGAATGGTTGGATACTCCCGCCGTCTGCCAAGGCGTGATTCTGGCGCTGGCCAGTCGTTTCGGTAGCTTGCCGTGGATGTCTGATGCCTTCTTCGTGCCACTGGCGGTGCGCTTCGGCTACTGGCTTGACCAGATTGAAGAGGCCGGTGGCCTGCTGCGCTGGGAAGATGGCGACAATGCCCAGCTGCTGCGCTGTGGTCTGGGACTGGTCATTGGCATGGAGCGTGGCGAGCGTGAACGTTCGCGTCAGCTGGCGGAGCGTCTGCTCAAGCTCGATGAAGAAGACAGTCTCGGGCTGCGAGAGCTGGTGCTCGATCAGCTGCTGCGCGAAGGACGCAATGATGAAGCCATCATGCTGGCGGAGCATGATCTCGAGCGACGCACTGCCGACGAAGAGATGCCGCTGCTGGGTATCCTGATGGGGAAAGTGCTGGCGCTCTATCGCCTTGAACGTCTTGCTGATGCGCAAGAGGCACTGATCATCGTACGTGAGGCCAATGCCCATCTGATCAATCTGCTGTTGGCTGAAAACCCGCGCCCGGTGAGTCTGGTAGTGGATGCGCCAGAACCAGGTTCACGTGGTGAAGCCTGGCAATATCGCACGCTGATGCGCGATCAGTGGAAACGCAGTGATGGTGCCCTTGAATGGCTCGCCAAGCATCGACAGGACGTTGATGCTTCACGGTGACGAGTGATGCTTTGTAGAAGACGAAAAAACCCCGCAACGCTTCGGCGTTGCGGGGTTTTTTATGGCGAGGGCCTTAGTATTGAATCTGCCCCGTCCTGAATAGCGTTGACTCGTTCTGACTTACCTTTTGGGAGAGTGGGATGAACCTGGATAACCCTCCCGAAGAGTCCCCACGCTCGCCATACCCCCAGTGACTCATTGACTAAGTCACTCTGCCGAGACGGTAGATGCCTTATGTGGCGTCGCCAGCATTGCCCCCCAGTGACGGAAGCGTAGCAGCAGCAGTAGGCCCGGGATGGCGGCAAGGGTACAGATCCAGAAGAAACTGTCCCAGCCAGCTGCCTCGGCAAGGTAGCCGGAAGGCGCAGCGATCACCACTCTTGGCAAGCCCATGATTGAGGACAGCATGGCGTACTGACCCGCGGTAAAGCGCTTGTCGGTCAGGGCGCCCATGAAGGCGATGAAGGCGGCACTGCCCATGCCAGCTGCCAGATTCTCGAACGCTACTACACCTGCAAGCCAGGGGAGGGAGTCTCCGACATGGTGAAGCCACACGAAGCCTGCGGTCGAGATCATCTGCAATAGCCCGAACCACCATAGCGCCCGGTAGATACCGATGCGCATGATCATCAGACCGCCAAAGAAGGTGCCTGCCAGTAATGGCCATAGGCCGAACAACTTTACGGTGGTACCGATCTGGGCATTGGTGAAGCCGATATCCTTGTAGAAAGGCGTGGTCAGGTTGCCCGCAACGGAGTCGCCAAGCTTGTAGAGCAAGATGAACAGTAACAGCCAGATGGCACCATCGCGCTTCATGAAGTGGCGGATGGGGTCCCACAGGATTTCATGCAAGTGGTGGGCGCGCGGTGCTGCATGGGCCTTGGGCTCAGGGGCGAGCAGAGTGACCAGCATGCAGGCACCGAGCGCGCCAGCCATGATCAGGTAGGTGATGCGGAAGCCGATCAGGTCCGCCAGCACCAGGCCGCCCGCCGAGGCTAGCAGCATGCCGATTCGGTAGCCGTAGACATAGAAGCTGGAGCCTAGACCTAGTTCATGATCCGGCAGGTGCTCACGACGGTAGGCGTCGATCACGATATCCTGGGTGGCACTGAAGAAGCTGACCGCTAGTGCGATGGCACCCATGGTCAGTGGTGCCATGTGCGGATCTTGCAGCGCGAGCAGCGCAATCAGCGCTGTCAGCGCTAGCTGAGCGATCATCAGCCAGCCACGCCGTCGCCCAAGGATAGGCGGCATGATGCGGTCCAGCAGCGGAGCCCACAGGAATTTGAGTGTATAGGGGAGTCCGACCAGCGCTAGCAGGCCAACCGCATCCAGTGCCACGCCGGCATCGGTCATCCAAGCCTGGAGTACGCTACCAGTCAGCAGTAGCGGCAGGCCAGAAGCGAAGCCCATCAGGAACGTGATACCATGACGACCAACGAGTAAGCGTAAATCCTTTGAAGTCAAAGCCTTGCCTGTCCTTGCCGAGAGTGTGACCGCACATGCCACCCGCGATGTTTCGATGAAGTGATCGCGTGTGCCTTCAGTTGCCGGATTGTCGCACTGCCTGTCTGCAAGAGCCATGTATTGTCCTGCATGACAGCAGATGAGCAAGCTGGTACCGAGGATGTATTCACGGGGCAGGCAGGTAACAAGAGGTCATCATGAGTGAAGCCCAGGATGCTGCCAAGGCGCGCTGGTACCTTATCCAGTGCAAGGGCGGGGAATCCTTTCGCGCTGCCGAAAACCTGAAAAATCAGGGCTTTCATGTTTTCCATCCTCTGCTTGAGGTGGAGAAGAAACGCGGTAGCAAGCTGCGTTGGGTTGAGGAACCACTCTTCCCTTACTACCTGTTCATTCGCCTGGATCAGGTCGACGACAACTGGCGTCCGATTCGTTCGACACGCGGTGTACTCAAGCTCGTCAGCTTTGGGACGACACCAACGGCAGTCCCCACGGCGCTGGTTGATGCGCTCATGGCCAGTGGCGAGTGTCGCAAGGACCAGCCGGCGGAAAACGTGTATTTTCGTGCGGGCGAGCAAGTCGAGATCATTGATGGACCGCTGACATCACTGAGCGGTGTCTTTGAGGTCAGCAAGGGTGACGAGCGTGTCATCGTGCTGCTCAATTTGCTCAATCAGCAACAGCGAATCGAGTTGTCGAGTCGCCAGCTGCGTCGCACTGAGCGCTGAAGCTGTCCCAAATCTTGTTATTCTGAACCCGAAGACGTGAGTGGAGTCCCCATGCCGATTTCTCCGCAGCAGGTAGTCAGCCTGCATTACATCCTGCGCACTGCTGATGGTGCCACGCTAGACAGCTCTCTCGACCGTGAGCCGATGGATTACCTGCATGGTCATGACAATATTCTCGCGGCGCTGGAAAGCGCGCTGGAAGGGTGTGATGTTGGTGATAAGCGCATTGTCTCTCTCACGGCCGCTGAGGGTTTCGGTGAGCGTGATGAAGCGCTCGTTCAGTATTTCGGGCGCGATGCCTTCGGCCCTGGCGAGATTGGCGTCGGCATGCGTTTTCAAGCGCGTACGCCCGAGGGGCAGCGTTCTGTAACGGTACTCGAGATAGGAGAGCGGCAGGTCAAGGTTGATGCCAACCATCCATTGGCGGGGCAGGCGCTGGATTGGGATGTCGAGATACTCGATATTCGAGATGCCACGCGTGCTGAGTTGTCAGCAGGACACCCGCTGGGCCTCGATGTCAGTCATACCGAGATCGAAGACAAGAAAGTTCGCCGTTGAGGGGCTGCTACTTCAGATATGTTGTGGTTGCCGGCCTGGTACCTGATATGCAGGGGTAAAATGGCGTGTCACGCCACTGGATGACGACACAAAAAGAAGGCGCTCTCGACAATTGTCGGTGCGCCTTCTTTTGTAATATCGGCATATCGTCTATCTCGGCATAGCATCAATATCAGCAAAAATTGATATGGATCATGATGATGTGCGTGGTCGAGGCGCTGCATGACATGGCTTGATGCAGGTCATCTTTCTTGTTCAGAAGTCGCGATATCCTGTTGTCATCAGGAACGGCGTCAAGGAGTAGAAAGGTGTCAATCGCAGGCAGAGATTGGCATTGCAGGATACCTCTTGGGGAAGAGGCAGGCCAAGGATGGCCTATCTGCCAGAGTCTGACATGCAGGTGTCAGTCTTATCGTCAGGGGAGGGGGAAACCCCGCTGGCCGGCCTTCGGGTCGGCTTTTTTTGTGCTACGGCCTCAGGTTGAGACGGAAGCTCCCTGGCAAGAAGCCACAGCGTTAACTGTGGCCCTCATATTTTGACGCTTCCATTGGTATCGATGCCGCTATCAGCTCTCGTTGGCCACTACCTTGGTGAGAGATTCAGGAGGCGCCGTTTTCTGGCCTTGTGTCTTGCTCGTGACCTTGGGTGGTGTGACAGCAGCAGTTGATGCCTTGGCAGATGGTGCTTTGGTTGATGAAGTCTTGGTCGCATTGCCCAGCGTCAGAGTGGTATCCATCCGCTGCAGCGTATTGGTGCTGATACCTTTGACATCCGCGAGTTGCTCGACCGAAGTGAAAGGCCCATTGGCTTCCCTCCAGGCCACGATAGCCGCGGCCTTCTTGTCGCCTATCCCCTTGAGCTGGGTAAGCTGCTCAAGATTTGCCGTATTGATGTTCAGCTCTGCCGCCTGGCTGAGTGAAGAGAACGCCATCAGGCCTGCTACGACAAGTGTTCCTAGAACAGTTTTCATGATCGTATCCTTTGGTCATGATGTGGTGGCCTTGGAGGTAGAATGCCGGGGCTGACCACCTGTCGCCCAGTGCGAGAATTACTGTGGTCCAGTGGTTATATTTTTGGTTATTTAGAATTAAACGATTGCTCACGCTTTCACGCTTTTCTGTCATCAACGTAGAAAAGCGCTAGTGAGGATAGCGAGCTGATTCGTTTCATCTTTCTGTAGGCATACAGACGAAGGGGCGGACGCTATAATGCTGCCCCTAGCCCATGACCCTCTGTCATTGCGCCTTGTCTCAACGCTCGGAGCCTGGATGCCTGTCACGAATTCCCCCCTGATCATCGCCCTTGATTACCCTGACCTCGCTTCGGCGATGGCCATGGCAGACCAACTCGATCCGGCGCGTTGTCGCGTCAAGGTCGGCAAGGAACTGTTCACACGTGTCGGACCAGATATCCTCACGGCGCTGCACCAGCGTGGCTTTGAGATCTTTCTCGATCTCAAGTTTCATGACATTCCCAATACGACCGCTCAAGCCGTGCTGGCGGCGGCTGAGCATGGTGTGTGGATGACCAATGTGCATGCGTCGGGCGGTGCGCGAATGATGGAAGCCGCCGCCAAGGCATTGACTGCACGGAATCTGAAGACGCAGCTGATCGCCGTGACAGTTCTGACCAGCATGGAGCAGCAGGACTTGGCAGACATCGGATTGGACGTGACGCCCCTCGAACAGGTTGAGCGTCTGGCGATGCTGGCTCAACAAAGCGGGATGCACGGTGTCGTGTGCTCGGCACGCGAAACATCGAGTCTCAAGACGCTTTGCGGTTCCGACTTCCTCAAGGTAACGCCAGGGATGCGTCCGAGCTTTGCTCAGGCGGGTGATCAGCGTCGTACCATGACACCGAGCGAAGCGATGGCGGCTGGCAGCACGCACCTGGTGATCGGGCGTCCTGTCACTCAGGCCGACGCGCCGATGATGGCGCTGTCTGCTATTGAGAAAGAGTTGCGTGGTTTGATGTGAGCATTGAGTTGCTGGAATTGCACTACTGGCATTGAGTTGCCGAGCCACTCGGAATAGTACAGATCAAAGTGGTATGGGCTTGAAATGAAAACGCCAGCCGCGTCATTAGCGGCTGGCGTTTTGTGTGGCAGGTATTGCGCGAAGATGATCAGGTGCAAGTCGCAAGTCGCAAGTGCATGTACTCGCCGAACAAGCTTAGTCAGTGGACTTCAGTGCCCAGCTGACCTGTACGTTGCTTTCCAGGCTCAGCTCGCCGGGACGATATTCGCTGCCACTGCTTTTGGCTTCTGCCATGTCAGTACGCATGGCCATCATCTGCGGGCGCGGATTGTTGGAAGATTCGTTGATTGACTGGACTGCGCCTAGCGTAGCTCCCAGCGTTTCAGCCATCAGTTCGGCTTTATGACGTGCGTTCAGGAGCGCTTCCTTGAGTACCTTGTCTTCCAGTGCATCACGATCACTGAGCTGGTACTGCACGCCAGCGAGCTGATTCACACCCGCCCCCAATAGTAGATCAATCACTTCTGGAACCTGATTGAGATCCCCCAGTGAAATACTGATCGGGCGTTCGAGGTGAGTGCGCTGCCACTGCTGTGGATCCTGGTCGTTATCGTTACGCTGATAATACAGCTCAGGACGCAGGTTCAGGCTGCCGGCACTGATCTGCCTGCTATCGATACCTGCCTTCTCAAGTGCCTTGATCAAGGTTGCCATCCGTGTCTCTAGTGTTTCGCGCGCCTGGCGGGCGGCTTCACCTTGTACCTTGCTGTCTGGCGCCTTGTCATCCACTTTGCGAGCAGGCGTCTTTTCCCACAGACGTGCTTCGATACTGGCCTTGTCAGGTGCCGCTTCAACACTGGCACTGGCACTGACATTTACCAGTGCAGGCGATGGAGTCTGATCGGCCTGAGCCGTCCCCAGCGCACTGAGGGCTGTCAATGTCATGCCCAGGCTTAGCACCAGTGCTTTGCGGCTGGTATGCGCAGAGCGAACGACGGAAGGCTTGATGGGGAAGATAGTCAACATGGAAGCTCCTTGGGTGCACGAGGCAGAGATCGGGAGAGGGCTGGTATGACAGGGCGTGACATCAAGTAGGAAGCGATGGGATGCGCTGAGTATCACATGAAGCCATGTTCACGGAGAGGTGACCCTCAAGGCAATGATGAGCAGACAGTTATTGTAGATACAAGCCATGGAGGAAGTACTCATTGAACAAGCCCCATATGGAAACCGGAGTCTCCCCATGCTCGCCTGTCGCGAGTTTCAGACGTCTAGTACTGGGTATGGCCTGCCTGTTGATCAGCCTTGGTGCTGCTCTTCCAGTGCTGGCCGCATCGGCGGTGACGGCTATCGATGACAGCGGTAAGCGCATCACGCTGCCATACGCTGCACAGCGAGTGGTCACGTTAGCACCGCACGCCGTTGAGCTGGTGGCTGCTGCGGGCGGGTTGTCTTCATTGGTCGGCGTCAGTCAGGGCAGTGACTATCCGCTTTCGATCGCTCAGCTCCCCCGTGTGGCCAGTTATCAAGGGCCTGATCTGGAAGCGGTGCTGGCGGCGAAGCCCTCGTTGATCGTGGCGTGGGGCAGTGGCTTGTCGGCAGAGATGCGGGCACGGCTGTCGGCGCTTGGCCTTGTTGTCTTCATCAGCGAGCCAAGGACCCTAGCGGATGTGCTGTCCAATATCACGCGTCTAGGACAACTGATGGGGACCCAGGCAGAGGCGGACAAGCGAGTGGCTGCACTCGCGACACGTATCGATCAACTCGAGGGACACTCGCGTGCAGCAGGAGGCGAGCCACTGCCGGTCTTCTTCATGCTCGGTGACAGCCCAATGACGACATTGGCGGGCGGGCATCTGGTCAATGAGTTGATTCGTCGTTGCGGCGGCGAGCCGCTGCTGGCAGATGCACCGACACTGGTGCCGCAAATTCGTCGTGAGGCATTGTGGTTGGCGCAGCCACACTTGATTTTGCATCCTGTTGTCGCTGGCGCGCCACGTCAGCGTTGGGAGGAAGAGTGGCGGGCACGGAGTGGTTCGCTGGCCTCGGTCGCCTTGGCGGGGCTTGATCCTGATCTGATCAGTCGTCCGGGACCGCGCAGCATTGAGGCGATGGCAGAGGTCTGCGCTGCCATCGCGAAGGTGCGTGCTGACTCACGTTGATCAGAAGTCGATCCCACGGCGGGCCTTGAGGCCGTGATTGAAGCCGTGACGAATCTCGGTCATCTCGGTGACGGTATCGGCGCAGGCGACGAGCTCGCGGTTGGCATTGCGCCCGGTGATGATGACGGTCTGCTCCTCGGGGCGATTTTCCAGCGCGGTCATCACCTCTTCGAGCGATAGATAGCCGAACTTGACCATATACGTCAGCTCATCCAATACCACCAGATAGACGTTCTCGTCGGCCATCATGCGCTTGGCTTCCTGCCAGACCGCCTGGCAGGCGGCAGTATCAGCGTCCCGATTCTGGGTGTCCCAGGTGAAGCCGGTGGTCATGGCGTGGACTTCGAGGTTGGCATCCTCGGCAAGGCGCTCACGCTCTCCGCATTCCCACAGCCCCTTGATGAACTGGATGACGCCAACCTTGTAGCCATAGCCCAATGCACGAGTGATGGTGCCCCAGGCTGCCGTCGTCTTGCCCTTGCCGTTGCCGGTGAAGACCAATAACTGACCACGCTCTTCATTGGCCTGTGCCACCTTGTCATCGACGTGTGTCTTGAGCTTTTCCATTGCCGTTTTATGGCGAGTGTTCCGGTCAGTCATGCTGCTTTCCTCGTCTGGACGATCAGTGCGTCTTCATCGCGTGTCGATGGTTCGTGATTCAAGGCACTGCGCCGACCCATGGGTCGGCGCAGTGCCTGATGTCAGAGAAAGACCCTCAGAAGAAGACCCTCATCAGAAGAAGAACGTGACGCCACCTTCCACGTAACGACCTTCCACATCGTAGCCATTGGCCAATTCATAGTCGCGGTCAAACAGGTTATCCAGTTTGGCGCTCAGCTGCACGCTCGGCATCACCTGCCAGCTGGAGCGTAGACCGACGAGGGCATAGCCCCCCAGGCGGGTACCATCGCTGTCGTAACGCTCACTGGAGCCACGCAGTGTGGTACCGAAGTTCCAGTCATTGACGGCGTAATCGACATCCAGGCGCGCGAAGCGCTTGGCGCGGCGCACCAGCTGACTGCCGTCCGACTTGTCGATCGGGTCCTGCCAGGTGGCGGAGGCCTTGACGTTGAGTGCATCACCCTGCCAGCCACTGGAAAGTTCCAGGCCACGGATACGAGCTTCATCGACGTTGTAAAGGCTAGCGTTGGGGTATTCACCTTCAGAAACTATCAGGTCATCGATGTCAGTCTGGAAGACATTTATACCGACATTCCAGCGCTGCTTGTCGAGACGCCAGAACAGCTCGGTGGTCGCTGAGGTCTCGGCATCCAGATCCGGGTTACTGTAGCCGGGATAGTAAAGGTCAATCAGGTTCGGTGCCTTGAAGGCAGTGGCATAGCTGACACCGATCTGCTGGTCATCCGTCAGCGAGAAGCCATAACTGGCGCTGCCGGTGGTTTCATCGCCAAAGCGATTGTCATCGTCACGACGGATGGCGGCAGACAGCTGATGGCGATCGACTCTGGCCTGCCACTGGGCGTAATAGCCCAGGACATAGCGGCTATCTTCGACATACCCGTCGACATCCAGAGATTCTTCGCGGTAATCGGCGCCTAGACTGACAGTACCCATATCAGTGAAGAAGTCATGGCGCAGGCCTGCTTCATTGCGATTACTAGCGAAGTGGTAGTCGTAATCATAAATATCGTAAGTGGCGCGGGTATGAGCGGCAGTGATGGTCATGTCCCAATCAGGATCGAGGTGCGTCAGCAGGCTGCCGTTGAGGACGGTCTGCTGGCCGCTGCCGGTGCAATCCTCGTCTATATCTCCGCAGCCATCGTAGTCGAAGTCGGTCTCGGTATTGCTGACGCCGACCTCCAGTGTGGCGCGTTTGCCGAAGTCATGCCCCAACTGCAGTTCTGCACCGGTGGCCTCGTAGCCATCATCTTCATTGTTGTCAGACTGCGCCGAATAGCCATCCGATTCATCATGATGGATGTTGGCGGAGATTCGCGTGTCGTCCTCGATGGAAGAGAACTGGGCATTCTGCTTGAAGGTGCCGTTGCTGCCGGCGCGCAGCGAGATCTCGGCGTGCTGGCCATCTTCGCTGCCGCGTCGGGTGATCAGGTTAATCACGCCACCGATGGCATCGGAGCCATAGACGCTGGCGCGTGGGCCACGCACGATCTCGACGCGCTCGATACCGCTCAAGGGCAGCAGTTGCAGATAGGTGGTGCCATCCCCGGCGATGCGCTGACCGTTGACCAGGATCAGACTGTGGCCTGACTTGGTGCCGCGCATGAAGATGCTGGTGGTGCCACCCAGAGGCCCATTGCGTACGATCTCGATGCCGTTGCGCGACTGCAGCAGATCGACCAGCGAGCTTGCCTGCAGGCGGTTGATCTCGTCACGCGTGATGACTTCAGTGCTGGCCAGGACATCATTTTGCAGTTGGGGAATGCGATTGGCGGTGACCTGAACGGTTTCCAATGTATCGGAAGACGTTTCAGCCGCCAGGGCAGCAGGTGCCAGCAGCATGAGGCCACTCAGCGCTGCGCCACTCAGTGTGAGAGATGCCATGCGCGGGCGTCGCAGGATAAGAGACGGGATTACGACGGATTCACCGGACTGCGCGGGCGCGCGACCGTTAGTGTTATAGGTATTCATGAATGATCCTCAAGCGTCGGACGCAATGAGGAGGACAGGCGTGACAGGGTGCGTGAACACACATCGCCCAGACGCATCCTGGCTTGCAAGACACGCTTTCGGGCGATTTGCCACTGGTGAGGCCCTCCGCATCAACCAGTGTGGAAGCGAGGGCCGGTCTCCGGACTGACGCCTGGCGGACTCCATGGAAAGAAGTCTCACCCCCTCATGCGCCTTCCCACCTCCTTCCCTTGGGAGATTCCTGAATGAACAGGCTATCTCGGAGGCAGTGGCTGGTCTTGTCGATCGTTGTCGATCGTTGACGACCGGCATGAGCGTTGCGATCACCGTTGCGGGGGCAGTACGGGGTTCTCACCCGTTTCCCGAACACCCTGGCTTCAACGCGGGTATTGTCTGGGGCAGGGCAAGGGGAGTCAATCAGCAATCCGCCGCTGCGCCGGAATGCTCAGGGCATCTCGTCATCCAGATACGCCAACGCCCGCACGGGGCGGGCGTTGGCGATGCAGAGGCCTGACGTTCATTGCCTACGACTGTTCTACCTTGCAGTGATCCACCTTACAACGACAGGAACAGACCAGCGAGGCTTGCCGACATCAGGTTGGAGAGGGTGCCGGCAAGAATTGCCTTCATGCCCATCTGTGCGATATCGCTGCGACGGTTGGGCGCCATTAGTCCCAGTCCGCCCATCAGGATGGCTACGGAGGACAGGTTGGCGAAGCCACATAGCGCAAAGATGATGATCGCTTCAGAGTGCTCTGAGAGCCTTATCTGATGGCTGGCGAGGTCAGCAAAGGCCACGAATTCATTCAGCACGAGTTTTTGACCGATGAAGCTACCTGCCTGAATCGCCTCATGCCACGGCACGCCGATCACCCATGCGACAGGTGCAAAGGCGTAACCCAGCAACAGCTGAAGCGTGATGTCGTCATAGCCGAACAGGCCGCTGACCCAGCCCAGGATGATATTGCCCAGCGCGATGAGCGCAATGAAGGCCAGCAGCATGCCGCCGACATTGATGGCCAATTGCACACCAGAAGCTGCACCAGAAGCCGCAGCATCAATCACGTTGGTGGGGCGGTCCGTGTCCCTGGCGAGCGCTTCTTCGACGTTCTGCGTCTTGGTTTCCGTTTCCGGAATCAGCATCTTGGCCATCAACAGGCCGCCCGGCGCCGCCATGAAGGAAGCCGCCAGCAGGTACTTGAGATCAATGCCCAGTGAGGCGTAGCCCACCAGCACGGAACCCGCGACGGAAGCCAGACCCCCTGTCATCACGGCAAACAGCTCTGAGCGCGTCATGCCCGCAATGAACGGGCGTACCACAAGCGGCGCCTCTGTCTGACCGACAAAGATATTGGCCGCAGCAGAGAGTGATTCAGGACGACTGGTGCCCAGAAGCTTCGAGAGGCCGCCACCCAGCACGTTGATGACGACGGTCATGATGCGCAGATGGTAGAGCACGGCGATCAAGGAAGAGAAGAACACGATGACCGGCAGCACCCGCAGTGCAAAGACGAAGCCATGGTAATCGCCGAAGGCCTTGGTCATCAGTTCGTCACTGACCAAGGCGCCAAACAGGAAGTCCATGCCCACATTGGCACTGGACATCACGGCCTGAACCCCCTTGCTGAGGGCGAGCAGCATGTCTTTGCCAGCAGGGATGTACAGGACGAAGATCCCCAGCGCCGCCTGGATGGCGAATGCCCCCAATACGGTACGCAGGCTGATGGAACGACGGTTTTCGGAGAGAAGGAAGGCTATCCCCAGCAGGGCAAAGACGCCCACCAGGCCCATGACGATCTGCATCAAGCAGCTCCTGAATGCGTAGGTATTACGTTTGAGGACAAGGCAATAGCACTGGCTACCGGACAAGGTGGCCAAAACTGGCGCGTACTTTACCAGTATTTCGCTCAGCTGTCGGAGTCTGTCAGTAACGTTTAGTGCATTTATTGTGGCCGACAATCCATGACTCCACGCCAGTCGGCACAAGGCCCGCAATATGCGGGCCTTGTGCCATTGGGTGATACGTTGTCTCAGGGATTGGTGTCAGGAAGGCGACTGGCAGGTAGTGGCGTAGAGGTGTCGGTATCAGCGGCAAGTGCAGCACGAGTATCCGTCCTCTGAGATCTGTCCTGCTCGGCTTTGTCAGCTTTGGATTGAGCGGGCTTGGTCAGCTCCGGCGAGTCAGGATAGATCAGGCTGATCAGCGTTTCGCCCGGCTTTGGCGTCAGGGGCAGAGCCGAGGTGGCAATACGGATGCGGCCCTGACTATTGATGCAGAACAACGTCAGCAGACGGTTTTCATGGATGGCGCAGTAATCCTCGAGATTGAAATTCTCGGTGATACTCGTGCGCCGTAACTGGCCACCTTGCGACTGCAGGCTGGCCAGCTTGGCGTAGGTGACCTGGCCATCGAACAGCAGCGGTAGATGTCCCAGTGCTTGATCCTGCTGACGCTTGGCATTCTTGCCGTTATCTTCAGCCAGCCGGAATACCCGCCCATGGCCGAGGATATGCTCGAAATGCAGTGCGGCAAGACTATTCATCTCACGGTAGGGCGACAGCGGTATGAGGTGGCCAATCCCCGTCAGCTCCAGATGTTGGGAGGCATGTTCAGACAGTGGATTACCGTAGTAGACCGGTAGGCCTGCCATGCGTGCTTCTTGTACGGCGTCCCAGTTGGTGTCGGTCAGGCGTACCGAGAAGCCGGCTTCTACCAGCTCACGCGCCACCATGCGCGCCACCGAGTTGGCACCAAGAATCAAGAAGCCGGAGGGTGGCGGCTCGCCCACACCCAGCATCTTGACGATCGGACGTGATAACAGGCTCTGGATCACTACAGTACCGATGATGACGAGGAAGGTCATCGGGACCAGCATTTCCGCACCTTCGATCCCTTTGGACTCAAGCTTGAGCGCGAACAGTGACGCCACGGCGGCCGCGACGATGCCACGTGGCGACAGCCAGGCCAGCAGTGCCTTCTCGCGAAGCGTCAGGCCGCTGCCCATGGTGCATATCCATACCGTCAGCGGGCGAGCGATCCACATCAGGACACCGAGGAATATCCAGGCAGGCCACGAGAGCAGCGACAGCTGGTCTACCGTCAGGCGCCCAGCCAGTAGCAGGAATAGCCCAGAGATCAGCAGTACTGTCAGCGTTTCCTTGAACTCGATGATCTGCTGGGTCGGCACGCCCCGCATGTTGGCCAGCCACACACCCATCACCGTGACTGTCAGCAGTCCTGACTCATGGAATAGCGCGTTGGAAATGGCGAACAGGCCTAGCATTACCATCAGGGTGCCGAAGTTGTGCAGTTTCTGCGGCAGCCAGAAATGTCGCAATACCAACCCCCAGCACCAGCCACCCAGCGCGCCCATCCCCAAGCCGAGGCCTACCGTCTGAGCAAACAGCAGCAAGGTATGGGAGGCAGCATTGCCGGTCATGCCCAGTGCCACGTACTCATAGACGAGTACTGCCAGCAGGGCGCCGACCGGATCGATCATGATGCCTTCCCAGCGCAGAATCTGGGTCAGGTTGCCGCGCGCGCGTAGCGTCTGTAGAAGTGGCATCACCACGGTGGGACCGGTGACCACCAGCAGAGCCCCGAGCACCGCTGCCATCTCCCAGCGCATCTCGAGCAGATAGTGCGCGGCGACCGTGCCGATGACGCCGGTGATCACAACACCAGTGGTGACCAGGCGCCTGACGATATGGCCATGGCCGCGAAGGTCCTTGAAGTCGAGTGTCAGGCTGCCCTCAAACAGGATGACGGCCACCGCAAGCGATACCAGCGGGAAGAGCAGGTCGCCCAGTAACTCGTCTGGCTTCAGCCAACCAGTGACCGGGCCGGCCAGAATGCCGACAATCAGCAGGGGCAGGATTGCCGGTAGACGCATGCGCCATGCCAGCCACTGACAGCCGAGGGCCATCAGGCCGATCATGGTCAGCGCCAGAGCGGGGTCTGTCATCGAGAGTCTTCCTTGGAATCAGCGAAAATGAGTGGTGCCACTGCTGCGATCACCCCTCATGAAATCATCGTATCCTGGTCTTGCTGACCAGTGGTTAATCGCGCATGCACTCATGCCTTCCAAGTGAATGCCTCGCTAACCAATGAATATGTTGTGTGCCTTGCCCAGCCATCATGGACGGGAATGGGCGCAGCCTAGCCGCTGATTTCGTGTGATGCAACGCCGAGTTGCCTGACCGATGACGCTGATGCCAACCCCGCCAAGCTTTGCAGTGACGGGGATCTATCGGCTACTGCACACGACGCAGCAGCGGTAGCAATGACTGCAGCGGATGCGGCAACTGGCTGTCCGAGAATCGTTTGCTCTGGCTACGACACGAGTAGCCGCTGGCGACCAGCTTGCCTTGATTCGCTTCATCCTCGACGACCGATTTCCACGACAGGTCATAGATGGTGCGTGAGGTGGCAAGGTTGCGAGCCTCATGCCCATAGGTCCCCGACATCCCACAGCAGCCGGTAGCAATGGTCTCGAGATTGAAGCCAAAGGCTGCGTAGACCTGCTGCCAAGCCTTGGCTGAGCCAGGAGCATTGGTGCTTTCGGTACAGTGGCTCAAGAGCTTCATGCCCGGGTCCATCTTGCGCAGTGCTGCCTTGGTGACTCCGGCAGGCAGCAGCTTGCGTAGCGTGATCAGCCACTCCTGTAGCAGCAATACCTCGGGCACCGCATCAGGGCCCAGTGTCTTCACATATTCCTGACGATAGGTCAGCGTCATTGCCGGATCGATACCGACCAATGGCACGCCGAAGTCAGCCAATGTCTTGAGGCGCTCAGCCTGACTGCGTGCGGTACGCATGAAGGCACCGGTGAAGCCCTGCACCTGCAGCGGTTTTCCATTGGGTTTATAGGGCGCGACGAAGACGTGGATATCGAGCCGCGACAGTAGCTCAATGATGTCGATGACCAGCTGAGCTTCGAAATGGCTGGTAAAGGCATCTTGAACGATGATGACGCTTCTGGCTTTTTGTGACGCGGTCAATCGGCCCAGCTGAATCGGAGTTGCTTCGCTGACGCCCCAGCTCTTGAGCTGCTTGCGCAGACTGGCACGAGACAGGCGTGGCGCATCCACCATGCCAATGGGACCTGCCATCAGTTTGCTGACCAGGCGATTGGCCAGTAACGCGTTATATAATGGCGCGACGCGCTCGGCCCACGGCAGCATGAATTCGAGGCTGCCGATCAGGTAGTCGCGTAGCGGGCGCTGATAGCGATGGTGGTAGACCTCAAGGAAGCGGCTTCTGAAATCAGGCACGTTGACCTTGATCGGGCATTGCCCCGCACAGGACTTGCATGCCAGACAGCCGGCCATCGCGTCATAGACCTGCTGATCAAAGCCTTGTTCGTCCTTGCCTGAACTGCCTGAGACGGAGCGCCGTGCCTTGAATGAAGCCCCCAGCCGTGCCGGCAGGCGTGTCAGCCACAGGCCCACGCCCTTCAAGCCTGGCGTTCGCGCCGCCTGGGCTTCAGCCAATACATCGCGACCCGCATTGCCTTCAAGACGTAGCCATTCGCGCATCAGGCTGGCGCGTCCCTTGGGCGAGTGAATACGCTGACGCGTCGCCTTCCACGACGGGCACATGGCGTCGTTGGGATCGTAGTTATAGCAGGCACCATTGCCGTTGCAGTAGACGGCACTGGCGTATTCCTGCCACACGCGTTCATCGATCTGACGATCGAGGTCGCCGCGCATGGTCACTTCATCAATCCGCATCAGTTGCGGGTCGAACTGAGAGACACTGGCTGTATCGACATCCTTCTCGGGCTGGTCCGCGCCATCAGAGGCAATGACGGACGTGGCCGGACGCGGTGAGGCGATCTTGCCCGGGTTGAGCTGATTGTGCGGATCAAACGCGGCCTTCACTTCCTGCAAAGCCTCATAGAGGCTGCCGAAGAAGCGCGGCGAGTATTCGGAACGTACGCCCTTGCCATGTTCGCCCCACAGCAGACCACCATACTTGTGGGTCAGCGCGGCCACTTCATCGGAGATCTCGCGAATCATCGCCTGCTGGGCAGGGTCTTTCATGTCGAGTGCCGGACGCACGTGCAGCACGCCAGCATCGACGTGACCGAACATGCCATAGCGCAGGCCGCGTGCATCCAGCGCTGCGCGGAATTCGGCGATATAGTCCGCCAGGTGCTCCGGCGGGACGGCGGTGTCTTCCACGAAAGGCAGCGGGCGAGCTTCCCCCTCGACATTACCCAGCAAGCCCACGGAGCGCTTGCGCATGCCATAGACACGGCCGATCTGGGCACGGCCGCGTGCTTCGGTAAAGCCAAGACGTTCGACACTGGTATCGCTGGCAAGGTGCTCACTGAAAGCGCGCACCTTGGCGTCCAATTCATCTTCTGAATCGGCATTGAATTCGATCAGATTGATGCCGCCAATGGGCGGTGTGCCTGTTTCGCTGGCGGGGAAGAACTCTTCGACGCTATCCCACACGAAATCCTGCATGGCGAGATTGAGGACAGTGTCGTCCACCGTCTCGATGGAGGTCGGGCGATTGTCTTCGACGGCCATCAACGTCTTGGCGTCACGCAGCGCATCCATGAATCCGGCATAGCGCAGGTTGATCAGCGTCGAGCATGGCGCGATGGGCAGGGCGTTCAGCTCCGCCTCGACGATGAAACCCAGCGTCCCCTCGGCACCGCACAGCAAGCTGTTGAGATTGAAGCGACCATCGACTTCGCGCAGGTGGGCGAGGTCGTAACCGGTCAGACAGCGATTGAGAGGCGGGAAGATATCGGCGATTTCCTCGGCGCGCCCGTCAGCGATGGTACGCGCGGTGCGATAGACCTCGCCGACACGGTCATCACGTGCACAGAATATCTCAAGCTCGGCTTCGTCGATGGCGTGGCTGTGCAGACGCGTGCCATCCAGCAGCACACTGTCGAGCGCCAGCACGTGATCACGTGTCTTGCCGTATTCACAGCTGCCCTGGCCGGAAGCATCGGTATTGATCATGCCGCCGAGGGTGGCACGATTGGAGGTCGAGAGCTCCGGCGCGAAGAATAAGCCATGTGGTTTGAGGGCGGCATTGAGCTGGTCTTTCACCACGCCCGCCTCGACGCGCACGCGACGGTTCTCGACGTCTATCTCGAGAATACGATTCATGTGTCGTGAGATATCGACCAACACACCATCATTGAGGGACTGGCCATTGGTGCCGGTGCCACCACCGCGTGGTGACAGCGTGACACCAGCAAAGCGTATCTCATGAGACAGGAGGGCGATGCGTTGCACGTCCTCGGCATCGCGGGGATAGACCACAGCCTGAGGCAGGATCTGATATAGCGAGTTGTCGGTCGACAACACGGTGCGGTTGGCATAGTCCGGACTGATGTCACCGGCAAAGCCTGCATCACGCAGGGCGGCCAGGAAGTCCAGATAAAGCGCGTCGACGGGGGCAGGCGTATTCAGCAGGCGTTCAGTCATGATCTCGCTCGGGCAGTGAGTCGCGTCAGGCAGGCCACAGAGGCCAATGTGCCTAGCTTACCTGAGCTGATCGTGTCGCCCCAGCCCGCCAGGCAGTGAATATCTGTCGATACGGGATAATTCGGTGAAGGAGATAAGGACTGACTACGCTTGAGATAAGCGCCATCCAAGACGCGTCATGCTCTTGTCACGCAGTGCAGATGGTTGATCATCCTGTCAATTATCGCTATCTCTTTATCGTGTTTCTATGCCGTATAGCCGTTATGGCTGTACTTACCGTGACTATTGGCGTCATCTGGTGTTTTCCCGTATCGGTGCTGTTTCCTTTTCATGCTGGGTCATCAGGAGTTAGCTCATGGCATCGCCTTCCTATTCCTCCCCTTGTCATCGCGAGTCTCGCAGTCCCCCTATGCGCCTTGGCGTGCTGGGAGTGGGCGAGCTGACAGAATCACTGCTGGTGGCACTGGCACGAGGCAGTCAACGTGAAGGGCGTTCGCGACACGATCTTGAGTTCCATCTTTCACCGCGTAATGACGTGCGTAGTCATCGCCTTGGCTGGCGATTCGGCGCTGTCCGTCATGTCAGTAACGTTGCCGTCTGTGAGGCTAGCCTGTGTCTGCTGGTGGGCGTGCGCCCGGATCAGCTCGAACCCTTGGCCAGTGAGTTGCGTGAGGCACAGATACTGAAGACTGATCATCACCTGATGGTGACGGCAGCAGGTGTGCCACTGGTAGATTTACAGCGCTGGTTCGCACCGGCTCGCGTGGTACGGGTGATGACAGGGCTGGCAGTGTCGGAAGGGCAAAGTGCGCTGACGCTATACCCTGAAGACCTGCTGACTCGTGATTTACTGAGCCCTGCGGTCAAGCAGGTGATTGCTTTCGAAGAGGAGTCTGCCTTCGAGGCCAGTATGCTGGCCGTGTGTATCAACGCCTGGCAGATGGCGCAGCAGCAGGCATTGCTCGACTGGTTCCAGACGGTACCTGGCATGAGCGGTCCGCAGGCCAGGCAACTATTGATGGCGCAGATGCGTGATGCGTTGGCGTTGATGGAAGCCCACCCCGATACCCCGCCCGGCGAACTTGCCTCACGCATTGGGACACCGGGTACCTGGACAGCACGGGGTCTTGAGCAGTTGGGAGGTAGTGAGGGGGCACATCGTCAGTGGCAGAATGTCCTTGAGCAATTGAGAGATGAGCTGCAGGAGGCGCGTCCGAGCAAGAGCTGAAAACAGGCTGCTCGTGCATGCCAGGGTTATTGGTCTGCCTGGCTCACTGCTTTTGTCGGCTACGGGGCTGGGCCAATGTGCTGGCGCCAGCAGCGTTGTCTTTTATCGAACCCTTCTTTCGTGTCGTTTTCGTTCCCCGCGCTACGGGTTTTTCCTACAATAGGACTTCGACCTACAATAGGGCTTCGATATGCGCCCTGCGGTATGTGGGGGAGAAGACCGTGCGCGGACCGATACGAAGACAAGGCGAATACGACACATGGGAACCTGGTTGGCAGTAGCAGCGGGTGGTGCTCTCGGCGCCTTGGGACGATATTTGGTCAGCGGTTTGATCACCGGCGCCGCTGGGCGCGGTTTTCCGTGGGGAACGCTGGGCGTCAACCTGGTCGGCAGTTGCCTGATGGGCTTCCTGTTCATCTGGGTGACTCAGGAGTTGAAGCTGGCACCCGTATGGCAAGCGATCATGGTGGCGGGCTTTACCGGCGCCTTCACGACTTTTTCGACCTTCGCGCTGGAAGCTCTCAATCTAATGATGAGTGGCCGCACAATGGCGGGTCTGGCGTATATCGCCATCAGTGTAGTGGCCTGCCTGGGGATGGTGGCGTTGGGCATGAAGATTGCGCGGGTATTGCTCTAAGGGGTCTCAATGCCACGTGACGGCTTGTCGAGGCTCGCTGCGGCTGCGAAGTGAGGCTTGGCTGAGGTAGACTAGGCCGCAGAACCTTTCCGCGCCGCCTTGCGGCATGAGTGATCCGACGAGAGAGCCTTCCCACATGCTGGACCCGAAACTTCTGCGCGCTGACCTTGAAGCCACTGCCGAGCGCCTCGCACGTCGCGGTTATCAGCTGGATACCGAAGCCTTCGCTGCGCTGGAAGCGCGCCGTCACGACCTGCAGATCGAGACTGAGTCACTGCAGAACGAGCGCAACACCCGCTCCAAGTCCATCGGTAATGCCAAGGCCCGCGGTGAAGATATTGCGCCGCTGCTGGCGGAAGTCAGTGACTTGGGTGAGCGCCTTGACGCTGCCAAGAAGGAACTGTCGGAGTTGCAGGGCCAGGCTGATGCGCTGGCTGCCAGTATCCCGAATTTGCCGAATGCTGATGTGCCACAGGGCGCTGACGAGAATGACAACGTCGAGCTGCATCGCTGGGGGACACCGCGCGAGTTCGATTTTGACGTGCGCGACCACGTGGACCTGGGTGAGCTCAAGGGACAGCTGAACTTCGAGCTGGCGGCCAAGGTGACTGGCTCACGCTTCGCGGTCATGCACGGTTCCATCGCACGCATGCACCGTGCACTCGTGCAGTTCATGCTCGATAAACAGACGTTGGAGCACGGCTACGAAGAGTTTTACGTGCCCTATATCGTCAACCGTGAATCCTTGATGGGCACCAGTCAGCTGCCAAAATTCGAGGAAGACCTGTTCAAGCTTGATGATGATCGTGAGTTCTTCTTGATCCCGACGGCGGAAGTGCCACTGACCAACATGGTGCGTGACGAGATTCTTGATGTGGCTAGTCTGCCGCTCAAGTTCACCGCTCATACCCCGTGCTTCCGCAGTGAAGCGGGTGCCTATGGTCGTGACACCCGTGGCATGATTCGTCAGCATCAGTTCGACAAGGTCGAGATGGTGCAGGTAGTCGAGGCCGACAAGAGCTACGAGACGCTGGAAGAGATGCGCGGCCATGCCGAAGCTATCCTGCAGGCGCTGGAGCTGCCGTATCGCGCCGTGACGCTGTGTACCGGTGATATGGGCTTCGCGGCTGCCAAGACTTACGATCTGGAAGTCTGGCTGCCGAGTCAGAATACCTATCGCGAAATTTCTTCCATCTCCAACTGCGAAGACTTCCAGGCGCGTCGTATGCAAGCACGCATGCGTGTTGAAGGTCAGAAGAAGCTGCAGCTGGTACATACGCTCAATGGCTCTGGTCTGGCCGTTGGTCGTTGCTTGGTCGCCGTGCTGGAGAATTATCAGAACGCCGATGGCTCCATCACGGTACCGCAGGCGCTACGTGGCTATATGGGCGGTGTCGAAACGCTCAACATCTAACCATGTCGGGTATATCTGTCTATCGCTGAGCCTGAAAGCCCTCACTTCCTTTGGGAAGTGAGGGCTTTTTAACGAGCAGGCTCAACATCCTCTTGGGTGGTTATGCTTATTGGTTATTTTAATGAGTGTTTCTTATGCTCTAAAATGCCAATCACCAGAGGCTGCCTTCCAGCCTTGCAAGCGTTTGTGGATATGCTCATGGAATTTCTCAACCTCTCCTGCGACCCTTCACGACTCCAGCTTTGCCTGATTGGCGGCGGCCAGGAGGCACTGGCACTGGCGGAACGCTTCGCTGGTCTCGGTAGCGATCTTTGCGTGTTCGGTGACGCACGAATGCCGGCGCTGGAAGCGCTGTGCGGGCGAGAAGGTTGGGAAGTGGCCGATACATTATTGCCAGTGCCTGCGCCGAGCCAGCTATGGCTGGTGGCTACGGGGAGTGTCGGGCGTGATCGAGGCATCTTGCGTCACGCACGTGAGCAGCAGGTGATGGTCTTTGCGCCACGCCATCCCAGCGATTCCAGTGTACGTTTGCCACCTCGTCTGGTGGCGGGAGAAGCAGTGTTGCCTGTGAAGGAAAGCGATAATTTCACCGGTACGCGTGGCCAGGTAGCGCTGGTGAGTGCTGGGCCGGGTGATCCGGAGCTGTTGACGCTCAAGGCATTACGTCACCTTCAGCAGGCGGATGTCATTATCCACGACCGTCTGGTGAGCCACGAGATTCTGGCGTTAGCTAACCCCCAGGCACGTCGGCTTTATGTGGGCAAGGCGCGCAGTGATCACAGCGTGCCTCAGGAAGGCATCAATCAGGCGTTGGTAGATTACGCGCGTGCTGGTCACCGAGTCGTGCGCCTCAAGGGTGGCGATGCCTTTATCTTTGGCCGAGGAGGGGAAGAGCTGGAAACACTGGCCAGCGCGGGAATAAGTTTCGAGGTGGTGCCGGGGATTACCGCGGCTTCGGGCTGTGCGGCCTATGCCGGTATTCCACTGACGCACCGCGATCATGCGCAGTCAGTGCGCTTCGTCACGGGTCATTTGAAAGATGGCAGCTGTGATCTTGACTGGGAGTCGCTGGCACGTCCGGCGCAGACGCTCGTGTTCTACATGGGTCTGGGCAGTCTAACGCTGATCTGCGAGCAGTTGATGGCCAATGGCTTGGCTGCCACTACGCCGATTGCGTTAGTGGAGCAGGGCACCACTGCACGCCAGCGGGTACATGTGGCGACGCTGGCTGAGATGCCTGCACAGGTGGCTGGTAAAGGGCTTAAACCACCGACACTGATCATCGTTGGCGATGTGGTCAGCTTGCACGACTCGCTCAAATGGTTCTCTCCGACGGTTACCAGCAGTTTGGGTTGGGAAGACGGCAAGCACCCGACGCCACTTGCGCAGATGCAGACTGCCTAAGGCTGACAACCCGTTTCAGAGCTAATGTCTCAACGCCGTCACGGCTATTCAGCGTGGCGGCGCTTTGCGTTTTAGTGGTGCGACTTATCTCGGTCGTTATCTTCATTGTTGTTCATTCAATACTATTCACTTCGTCAAGCTGTCGTGCTTGGTTGTGTTTTCTTGGTCCAAGGTCGAGATGACGTGAGGTGGGATTGCGCCTATTGTTTCAAGCAATCGTTTGAATGTGCTGCGAGAAAGCATCGCCGCTGCCCCACTGTTTGCGAGGAGAGTTACATGGCCAAGTATCAGGCACCGCTCAAGGATTCACGCTTTATTCTCAACGAGGTGTTTGGCGCCGAGCAGGAGTGGGCTGGCATGGCCGCCACAGAGGAGGTGAATGCTGAACTGGCTGAAGCGATTCTCGAGGAAGGGGCGCGGGTCACGCAGGCCGAACTACTGCCACTTAATCTGAGTGGTGATGCTGAGGGTGCGCGTTTTGAGGCTGGCAAGGTCATCACGCCCAAAGGCTTCAAGGAAGCCTATCGTGTATTGGCCGAGGGTGGCTGGATGGGGTTGGGGGGTAACCCTGAATATGGTGGTCAGGGTATGCCCAAGATGCTGACCGTGGCCTTTGAGGAGATGCTTTACGCGACCAACACTAGCTTCGCGCTTTATCCTGCGCTGAATGCCGGTGCCTGTCTCGCGATGGACAGTCATGCGCCCGAATCCGTCAAACGCGTGTTTTTACCGCGTATGTACGCCGGTGACTGGCTCGGTACCATGTGCCTGACCGAGCCGCATTGTGGCACCGATCTTGGCTTGATTCGCACGCGTGCCGAGCCACTTGAGGGTGATGATGTTCTGCTGGGCTTACCGCGCTACCTGATTACCGGAAGCAAGATCTGGATTACCGGTGGTGAGCACGACATGGTCGATAATATCGTGCATCTGGTGCTGGCCAAGTTGCCGGATGCCCCCGCGGGTACGCGTGGTATCTCACTGTTTCTGGTTTCCAAGCATCTATTGGATGCCGCGGGAGAGCCAGCGGAAGCCAATGCGGTGACCTGTGGTTCCATCGAACACAAGATGGGTATCAAGGCCAGTGCGACCTGCGTGATGAACTTCGATGGCGCTGAGGGCGTATTGATCGGCGAGCCGCACCAGGGGTTGGCCGCGATGTTTACCATGATGAACTATGAGCGACTGTCTATTGGCTTGCAGGGGCTCGGGTTGGGCGAAGTGGCCTACCAGAGCGCAATGGACTTTGCCGCTGAGCGCCTGCAAAGCCGCGCGCCGAGTGGCGCTGTGGCTCCCGGTAAGCCGGCAGACCCGATTCTGGTGCATCCCGATGTCAGGCGCATGGCATTGGAAGTTCGCGTCTGGAACGAGACGGGGCGTGCCTTTGCGGTGCTCGTGGGCCAACAATTGGATCGCGTAAAATATCATGGCGATAGTGAGGTGAAGGCGGCGGCTGATGATCTTGTGCAGTTCTTGACCCCGGTGGCCAAGGCATTGCTGACGGATCGCGGCTTTGATGCGACCGTCATGGCTCAGCAGCTTTACGGCGGCAATGGCTATTGTGTCGAATGGGGGGCTGAGCAGTATGTACGCGATGCGCGTATCGCCATGATCTATGAGGGCACCAATGGAATCCAGGCGATGGATTTGGTGGGGCGTAAACTCTATCGTAATCGTGGTGCCTACGTGACCAGCTTTGCTGAAGTGGTGCGTGCCGAGTTGAGTGCACAGGATGATGATGTCGATACTCAGTGCTTTGCCGAGGCATGTCAGCAGGAGCTTGAGCGTCTGGAGCGTGTGTCAGACCAACTGATTGACCGCGCACAGGAAAATCCCGATGAACTGGGTGCTGCTGCCGGTGATTTTTTGTATCTGACCGGGCTCTGTATTTATAGCTATCTATGGCTGCGTATGGCGCGTGCCGCAGCGCGTGGGCTCAAGGAGGAGGGCGCCTGCGGTGATGGCTTCTACCGACGCAAGCTGGCGCTAGGGGACTACTTCATGAGTCGTATCCTGCCGCGTGCAGTAGCGTTGGAAGCACAGATTGCGGCGGGTGCTCCTTCCTTGATGGCCTTCAGTCTCGAGGATTTCACCCCAGAGCAATAAGGTAGGGCAGCCTGAGGGAGCCGTCATTCCGTCATGAAAATGCTCGTCGATATTTACACGTCGACGAGCATTTTCATGACAGGTGCTTTCTGTCTAGTGGGGCTCTGGCTAGTGGGGCTCTGGCTAGTGGGACTCTGGCTAGTGGGACGTAGGCGTATCTTGCTCCAACAACCAGTAGCGCAGAGTAGGGAATAGCTCAACGAGTACGAATAACGGGCCAATCAGTAGCTGGCGGATATCATCAAGGAACGCAGGCTTGCGACCCTCGATACGATGTCCAATGACTTGTCCCGCCCACGCCAATACGAAAAGCGCCAGCATCAAGGGCACGACTGGCCATTCGAGACCGAGCATGGCAAACATCACTGCCAGGCTTGCCAGTGTCCAGATCAGCATGACCCCCAATGCCCGTAGCGAGTAGCGCGCATAGAACACCAGTGCTGCCAGTGTCAGCACGCTGCCGGGTATCATCCAGACACCTAGTCCGGGTTCGCTGGACATCCCCTGTCCGCCGAGTAACCGCCACAGCAAAATGAGAGTCGCGGTAAAGATCAGCGGTACACATATCAGGTGGATGCGTACATTGTCGGGATGCTGGTGGCTGGCTGCGTAGTGGTCAAGTGCTTCAGGCAGGCGACGCCGAACGGCAGAAGACATCTGTGGATGTGAAAATGTGCTCATAAACGACCTCTGGGCCAATACCGAGAATGCCCCGCTCGCGGATGTGGCGCAGCAGGAGTTTTGGCGAGATGGCGTCAGGCGTGCTCAAGCAGTGGCATGTTTGGATAACATGCTCATATGGCGTAATCAGCTGGCAGTATTATCGACGTTCACGTCAATAGCATAGCTCAGCCCTCGAGTAAGGGTAGCGCGGGCTGAGCTATGGGGACCCCTCAGGCGGGTCTAGAGATGAAACATGCCGCAGGCTTCCGGCTGATGCACAATGGCGTCGATGCGAATGATATCGCTCTCGCCATCGTTCTCCGGCAAGCTGATGCTCTCTCCTATCGCCAGTCCCAGCAGAGCAATACCTAGCGGAGACATGATGCACAGTGGCAGGGCGGCCTCCTGTTTACGGGGCGCCGTTATGCTGCGGCTGATCTCCATCCGTTCTTCATGAAGAGGATCAGGATAATGCAGAATCCACTCGCTCTCGCCAGAGCGTGAACCGGAGAGTCGCAATTGGCTGCGCATGCTGACGCGGTTGGCGGGGAAGTCGTTGGGGGCAACGATTTCGGCCTGAATCAACCGGCTTTCCAGCCGGGTAGCGAGTTCGTCATCCTGTTGATGACTATCGATCAGACGCTGCAGGCGGTCAGCATCCAAGCGGTTGATGATCAGGCATTGCCGTGTCATCCGAGTTTTCCTTGTAAGCGAGTTGCAGAGGGTTATCCACTGCAAGACGGCGCCAATCCTGGCTTTCTTTCGAGTCATGGCAGAGTGTGCTGCCGGCATGGTGCATCTGCCAGCACGTTATCCGCTAATTTATCCTAGCGGCTTTTGTCTGTGGGCGGGAGTCGTCTGAAGCCGACAGCTGGCGGGTTGCTGTCATCTTTTCTCAACAGAGATCAATTCATGTCACTCCTGTGGATCTACCCTCTCGCGGCACTTGCAGAGATTGCCGGTTGCTTCAGTTTTTGGGCCTGGTGGAAGCTGGCGCGCAGTCCGCTGTGGCTCATTCCCGGCTTGATGAGCCTTGCTCTGTTTGCTTGGCTATTATCACTGGTAGACGTGAGTCAGGCTGGACGCGCCTTTGCCATTTATGGCGGCGCCTATATTGCGGTCTCCGTTATCTGGCTGTGGTTGGTGGAACATCAACTACCAAGCCGCTGGGATATTCTTGGGTCTGCCATCTGTCTGCTGGGGAGTGTCATTATCGTCCTCGGTGCTCGAGGGCAGTGACACACGCTCCAGGATGATGGGCTTCTTGCGCGATAAGTATGAGAAAATTAATTATCGGTTATACTCGCTGGCAATGAATAACAATGATGCTTTTTAGATCAAATCACCGAGGCGCCAAGATGACGAGTGAATTACTGTGGGGAGTGGGCGGCCTCGTGGCCGGGATTACCATGGGGTTTCTTCTAGGGCGTTTTCGTCCGCGGCGCGATGAGTGGAATCAGGCAGTGGGCCCACTGATCTCTGCGTTGGCACAGGCAGAGCCGCGCGTGGCGCGTGGCGAGATGCTGGAGCTGGAATCAACACAGTTGGAGGCTTTCCGTCAGATAGCATCACGTGGTGACTTCTATAAGTTCAACAGCGGTATCGAGTACGTGAATCATCAGTTGGCTACCGCTCAGGCAGTACATCGCGATCGACAGCAGCAGCAAGCGCTCCTGGATAGTGCCTGTTTGAGTCTGGCCACGTTACAAAACAGGGTGCGTCGTCGCTGAGACCAAGGCGTGTCGAAGATGTTGTGCCACAACTGGAGAGCCCAGGGCTGGTAAATCGAGAACCGCTTAATCTGGAAATGATGAGGTCAAGGCGTATATAGAGGTAAGGCTTGGTAAGGACGAACAAAGCAGAAATGACTGGCAAGCAATGAGATTCGAAAGCAAGCAGTGGTAAAGCAGAGGTATTCTGAAGAGATAGTGCTGGGCCGTACGTCACTGCAATAGAGGATATTGCAGAGGATAAACCAGGTTGCGCGATGCATTACCTGAGAATCATCAGCGTTTTACTGCTGATGGTGCGGAAGGGGGGACTCGAACCCCCACACCTTACGGCACCAGAACCTAAATCTGGCGTGTCTACCAATTCCACCACTCCCGCTAGAAGCTGGTCAGTATTCTACCTACGATACCTTGCAAGTCAATCGCTTGACTGCATTGTTGGCCAATATTTTTTCCAATATCTCATGACAGTTCAGTCTTCTACCACTCACTCTTCTGCCACTCAGTCTTCAAGGACGTGCTCGCTTCGTGATTCCAGGCCACAGGGCAGCTGCAGATAGCTGGCAGCACGCTCGGCTGCATGTCGACTGTCGCTCATGTCGTCTCGCAACCAGGGCACTACTCCTAGACACGGGACTCTTAGCGTGCGTGATAGCGTTGCCATGTTGTCTTCACTGACTTCGATATCGGCTTCGAGATGATTGATGACATAGCCCGCTATTTCGAGGCCATCGCGCTCGATAGCTTCCAGCGTCAGGCGAGCATGATTGATACAGCCGAGTCTCAATCCCACCACTAGAATTACCGGCAACCCGAGTTGGATGGCCAGGTCAGAGAAGTCTTCCACATCGTTTAGGGGCACTCGCCATCCACCAGCGCCTTCCACCAACGTAAAGTCGCGCGATGCCGTGATCATCTGATGGCGGATATGCGTCTCTATGGCAGCCGCCTCAAGTACCACGCCGGCCTGACGCGCTGCGATATGTGGTGCTATGGCGGGAGCGAAGCGCCAAGGGTTGATGGCTTCATAATCCACTGGTGGTGTGCACTGTGCCTGTAATGACAGGGCATCGGCATTGACCAGCCCATCGTGATTCTCGAAGCAGTCCGACGCCACGGGCTTCAAGCCTTGAGTCGTAAGGCCACGCATACGTGCACGTGCCAATAACGCGCTGGCGATGAAGGTCTTGCCGATTTCGGTATCGGTACCGGTGACGAAAGCGGCGATACCATGACTGGTGGAGGAGGGAGAGGAGATACCCTGAAGGGACATTTTGTTGCCTTTATGCAAAGTTTATTCGTTTTTCGTTGCCGTAATTGACAGGTTTTTCGAGTATTAGTTCAATGACGCAATAGCTAACAGGTAACCCCTGTGTGGTGCGAAGTGTCTCATGGCGCGATCGAGCATGCTGTAACTCAGTGCGTAACAGACGGCGGCCAGTGGCCATTTGAGCGCCAATGCCCTTGATGGAGCCCATGACGCTAGCGAAGTCAGGATAATGAAAGACATGCTGCTGAGTACGCCATTGACAGGCAAGACCTATTGACGTCGCCAGCGTGTTGAGGCGCTCTGCAGAGGGAAAGTGGCGCACTGAATCATCGTTGCGTTGCCAGGCGTGCCGTATTTCGCGCAAGGTGCCAGGGCCAAGCGTATTGATAAAGGCCATAGCGCCCGGACGTAAGGTGCGAGCGAGTTCACTGAGCCATTTTTCTGGCCTGTCGCACCACTGCACGGCAAGGCTCGAAAATACGAGGTCGAGGCTGTTGCTTGCCAGTGGTAGTTGTTCGGCATCTCCACGTAACCAGCGAACCCCGTGATGGTCAGTGATGCACTCATGCGCGGCCTTCTGCAGCATGGCCATCGACAGATCCAGTCCCAGACAGTAGACGAGGGGGTAGCGCGCGGCTAGTGCACGGGTCCAGTGCCCCGGTCCACAGCCTAGATCCAGGACTCGAGAGTAAGCTGGCAGATGTGAAGGCAATGCCTCGAATAACGTGCGTGCCATCACGTGCTGTGCTTGCGCTAGCGTGATGTAGTCGGCAGCGCCACGATCGAAGGCCTGTGCAATACGAGTGCGTGCCGGCGGCAGAAGGTTGGGGGTGGCTTGCATGTCAGTGGCTCCCATTCTTGCCGGTACCACTCTGATTGCCGCCAGCTGCCATTCGCTTCAGCAGTGCTTCTGCTATCGCCTCATGATGGCTCACGGGTAGGCAGTGGCCACCATCAAACTCTGTCACATGATGGCCCTGCTCGCGTAATACCGCGGTCAAGCCAGGCGCTAGCAGTGGATCATGCTTGCCCAGCCAGAATTCCTCCTGCTGTGAAAGCGCCATGGTCCGGCTGGCGAGTTCAGCCAGTCCTGCTGACAACACCTTTGGCGAGTGACTCGTCTGTGTGCCGATCAGTGCGCGTAATTGCTTCAGGCAACCAGGGGCATCGGTCTCGCCACTTGCCTGCCAGCGAAGAAAATGTTGCCAGCTGGCCTCGGGCGAGCGAGTGAAGGCATTGGCGAAGGTCGTCAGCGTATCGGCTGGGAGAGCCGGAAATGTCGTCTGTATGTCTGATGGTGATGACTGCACGAAGTGCGGGCCCATCGCCAATGAGATTCTCGCACCAGGTTTTTGCTCTGCTGTCAGCGAAACTGTGAGTGCTTCGGCGCGCAGAGCACCCAGTGACCATCCTAGCCACAGGCTATGTGCGCCTCCCAATTCTGACAGCAGAGCTGTATTGGTTCTGGATGCTGGGTGCGGCCAATCTGGCGTCAGAATCTCGAGTGAATGGCCGTGAGGCAGTGGCGAAGCGTGAGCATCAAGGAGAGAAGTGAGGCTCGAGATCAGCGGCTGCCAAACGCGAGCATCGACTCCCCAGCCACTGAACAGCACCAGGCGTGTCATCGCGGACATGACGTCTCTCCCGCTGATTGCTGTTCTTGTGCAAGTATCTCGGCAAGCGCTTCCAGTAGCCTATCGACATCTTCTACTTGGTGAGATGCCGAGAAAGTACAGCGTAGACGTGACGTGCCTGGCGGTACCGTTGGTGGCCGAATGGCGGATACCAGGATGCCGCGCGATCTGAGTGCTCCGCTCCATGCCAGTGCGCGCGCCTCACTCCCCAATAACAGCGGTTGAATCGGTGTGAGTGGGCTATCGATAATGTCTATACCGGCAGAGGTATCTCCGGTGAGTCCCAGGGATAGCTCTCTCCCTGTGAACAGGCGTTGACAGCCTTTGCGAAACTGCTGGACACGTGCCTGCAAGTGCGCGCGCCGTTCGGGCTCACGCTCGACGATGTCGAGTGCTGCCAGAGTGGCAGCCGCAACATGCGGTGGTTGTGCCGTAGTGTAGATATAGGGTCGGGCCAATTGAATCAGGCTTTCGATCAGCGTCTCGCTGCCTGCCACGAAAGCACCAGCGCTACCGAGAGCCTTGCCCAGCGTACCGACTACTATCGGAACCTCCGCCAACGAGGTCTCACGACTGACTAGCCCCTCGCCCTGTTCTCCCAGCACGCCGATGCCATGAGCATCATCGATCATCAGCCAGGCATCGTGTCGTTGGCACAATGCGCTTAGACGCTGAATATCGGCACAGTCGCCATCCATGCTGAAGACGCCATCGCTGATCACCAGCCGGTCATCAGCGCGTGAGCGTTCTAGCTGGCGTTCGAGATCGGCAAGGTCACGATGATGATAGCGCCGTGAACTCACCGAGGTCGTGTTCGATGACGCCAGTCGTGCACCGTCCAGCAGGCTGGCGTGATTGAGGCGGTCATGGAATAGATCAAGCGTGCGCCCAGCCGCTCGGGAAGCGCTGGCCAAGGCATCGATGACGCCAAGGTTGGCCATGAAGCCGGTGGAGAACAGTAGCGCGCGTGGTCGGCCAGTGAGAGTGGCCAGTCGGTGCTCAAGTGCGTGATGTGACCGCTGATGACCATTCACCAGGTGCGCGCTACCACTGCCGACACCGTACTCACGAGCCGCCGCGCACGCTGCTTCAATTAATGCGGGATGCGCCGCAAGGCCGAGATAGTCGTTGGCTGCGAAATTGAGCAACTCTGACGTACTGTCATCGGCAGTGACGAGCCTGATGTGCACGCCCTGGGCCGAGTCGAGTGTCAGGCGCTGACGATAACGGTCAGTCTGCCTGCGAGTAGCGAGCAGGCTATCCAGGTGCGCGAAACTTGCCTCTGAGTGTTCACTCTGGGCTGAATCAATGGCGTCCACGATGGTTCAGACCACCATGCCGCATGGTTTACGTTCGCGAGCATGTCCATTGCCCGAGGCTGGAGTCGCTTCCTGCGTGGCGTCATAGAACAGACTGCCTTCCACGTTTGTGCGGGCTTGCGCTTCCATGGCGGCCTTGAGTGCGGCTTCACGCACCTCGTCACTGGCCACTTCGTCGCGCTTTTCAGGGTGCAGGCCGAGACGATTGAACAGCTCGCGGTCACGATTGGCCTGTGGGTTACCTGTCGTCAGCAGGCGCTCACCGTAGAAGATGGAATTGGCACCGGCGAGGAAGGCCAGTGCTTGAGTAGAGTCATCCATCTGTTCACGGCCGGCAGAGAGGCGTACATGGCTCTTTGGCATCATGATGCGCGCCACGGCGATGGCACGAATGAACTCGATCGGATCGAGGTCTTCCACATTTTCCAGTGGCGTACCCGCGACTTTGACCAACATGTTGATGGGCACGGATTCCGGTTGCGGTTGCAGGTTGGCTAGCTGACGTAATAGGCCTGCGCGGTCGGTGGTAGTCTCGCCCATGCCAAGAATGCCACCAGAGCACACCTTCATTCCCGCCTCACGTACACTCGCCAGTGTATCGAGACGTTCGCTATAACTGCGCGTCGTGATGATCTCACCATAATATTCCGGCGAGGTATCCAGGTTGTGGTTGTAGTAGTCAAGACCGGCATCGGCCAGCTTCCTGGCCTGCTGAGTGTCGACCATGCCTAGCGTCATACAGGTTTCCAGCCCCAGTGCTTTCACCTGACGCACCATCTCGGTAACGACTGCCAGATCACGTTCGCGTGGGCTCTTCCAGGCTGCACCCATGCAGAAGCGGCTAGCGCCGGCATCCTTGGCTGCCTGCGCCTGTTCGACCACCTTCTGAATCTCCATCAGTTTTTCTTTACCTAACCCAGTGTTGTAGTGACCAGACTGTGGGCAGTACTTGCAATCTTCGGGGCAGGCGCCGGTCTTGATGGAGAGCAGGGTGGATATCTGTACGGCATTTACGTCGAAATATTGACGATGTACTTGTTGTGCACGGAACAGCAGGTCATTGAAGGGCAAGGCAAGTAGCGCCTCTATCTCTGCGACGCCCCAGTCGTGGCGCACCGGTACATCAGCATCTGTACTGGTAAAGGTACGGGCTGCTGTGACGGCTGCTGTATTCGCAGCTTGCGTGTTCACGCGTGAGGCTTCTACGGTCATGAGATAGAGATCCTTCTTCAGGCAGGGCGAGGGCAGCGCAGATCTCTTGATCGGTCCTGTACATTGATCAAGAGGTCAACGTTCCTTGTTATCAAAGGTTGACTGAAATGATAGAGTTTTGGCGAATCCTGTCAACGTTAAGATATTTAAAAGTTGACCAGTGGCGGCTGTCACGGCCGTGTGCCTTTTGCTCGCGCCAGCAGACGGTCGATATCATGGAGGGAAGCCAGCTCTCGAGCGATGTGCGTTCGTCTGCGATCGTGAGCCACAGTGACTGGTGTGCCGACTGCGATACGATGATTGTCCGCAATCGTCATGCCTGCCCGTGCTGTGCTGAGCCCATGGCCTCTGCGGCGCTGAGTATGTCGCCCTGTGCACGTTGCCTTCTCGCACCACCCGCCTTTCAGCACACTTTTGCGCCGTTGCGCTATGAAGGGGTGGTGGCAGGATTGTTTCAGCGCTACAAGGACCAACATCAGCGACGTGCAGGTAGATTGCTGGGACAGCTGATGCAACGTGAACTGACACCTCTGTGTGAGGCATGGTTGTCGTCGCGTTCCGACGCGTCAGTGATTCTGGTACCGGCAGACAAGCGGCGGCAGCGATTGCGGGGACATGATCCGCTGGCGGGACTATGCAAAGGGTTGGGGGGAAAGGTGCGCAAGCATCAGCAGAAGACAGTCGCAAGACTGAGAAACGATGACTGCTCTCATGATGATCAGCGGCTGCGCGGGCGACGCGGACGTCTAAGCGCGCAGCGGGGGCGTTATGACATCATCGGCCCCTTGCCCGACAGCGTCATGCTGATTGATGACGTGATGACCAGTGGTGCGACGCTTGATAGCCTGGCCCTGGCATGTCGTCAGGCCGGTGCCCGGGAGGTAGTAGCCTGTGTATTGGCCCGTACGCCGCTATCGACAGCCGTCGCGGCACTACGGAGTTAACGTTTTTTCTCGTATTGCACCCGACTTGGTGATCAATCAGGGAGAAGACTGGCGGTGAGAGGGTCTAATCTCATAGCATGCAGGGTCCGGCAGCCGTTTGCTGGTCCATGCCCGAGGAATTGCCATGCCTATTGATCCTGTTTCACCTGCTACCTCGCAATCTTCCGGCACCTCGAGTGATATTGATGCGCTATCCAATGGTAATGCCTGGCCGACATCAACCGCTCAGGATGGCCCGGTGGACAAGCGTTTCCACCCTTTTGATGCACTGGCACCTGATCGTGTGGTCGCTGCTGTCGAGTCATTAGGATTCTGGTTGCCTGGTGAGCCTTTTGCGCTCAACAGCTACGAGAATCGTGTCTACCATCTGGCCGATGACGATCGTCGACGCTGGGTGGCCAAGTTTTATCGTCCTGAGCGCTGGAGCCGTGCACAGATTCTCGAAGAGCATGCCTTTCTGGCTGAGCTTGAGGATGCGGGTGTGCCCGGGGCTCCCGCCTGGGCGAATGCGGAGGGCGAAACCCTCCATCAATACGAAGGGTTTGATTTCGCGCTGTTTCCTCATGTCGTGGGGCGTGCACCAGAACTGGAATCAGCAGAGCATCTGTTTCACTTGGGTGAGCTGATTGGCCAGGTACATGCCATTGGGCGCAAGAGTCAGTTCCAGGCACGTGAAACACTGTCTCCTGCCCGTATTCTCGATGAAAGCCGCGAGAGCGTGCTGGCCTCTGACTGGCTAAGCGAGCGTCAGCGCGACAGCTACACGCGTGTGATAGATGCATTGCATCCGCTGATCGCCGAGCGTAACTGGCCAGCAAGCGCCCTGATTCGTACACACGGCGATTGCCATATCGGCAATATGCTCGGGCGTGACGAGCACTTCGCGCTGGTGGATTTCGATGATTGCCTGAGCGCTCCGGCAGTTCAGGATCTCTGGATGCTGCTGACGGGTAGCAGTGATCCTGAGCTGCACATGCAGCTTTCCGAAGTATTGGAAGGTTATGAGCAGCACTGCGAATTTGACCGAAGTGAGCTCCAATGGATCGAGGCTCTACGTACATTACGCATGGTGCGACATAGTGCCTGGGTCGTGCGGCGCTGGGCAGACCCCGCCTTTCCGCAGGCCTTCTCGCATGTCGCGAGCCTGGGGTACTGGGACGATCACATCCGTAGCCTTGAGCAACAACGCGTCGCGCTGGATACGCCACGCTGGCTGGCTTGACGAGATTGATCCTCCAATGGGGATCGCGCTTGGATAGTCTGCCAGAGCGAAATGTCACCCTCATCGGTTTCCGGTGGGGGTGATGTCGTCATTGAGAAGAGGATATCGCGGGGGATGCTGATGGATATTGAGTGGATCAAGCGGTGAATAGCCAATCTGGAGTGTGATCAGGCCTGCGCTGACGGCATCCCTGAGGTAGAATCTGCCCCTGACATTGAACGCATAGTTATACAGATTTGTTTAGTTGTTAACTATTGTATAGCTTATGTGCTTTACCCCTGCTATGCGTGCTCACGTGCGCCCCTGACCGATATCATAGGCAGACGGATGACCGAAGAGATTGCCAACCACTACCGCCAGATCATCACCGCGTTAGGTGAAGATCCGCAGCGTGAAGGCTTGCTGGACACCCCGAAACGGGCTGCCAAGGCCATGCAGTTCCTGACGCATGGCTATCATCAGTCGCTGGAGGAGATCGTCAACGGCGCCGTCTTTACCTCCGATACTGATGAGATGGTACTGGTCAAGGACATCGAGCTTTACTCGATGTGCGAACATCATCTATTGCCTTTCATTGGCAAGTGCCACATCGCCTATTTGCCTGAGGGCAAGGTGCTGGGGTTATCCAAGTTTGCACGTATCGTCGATATGTACTCACGTCGGATGCAGATTCAGGAAAATCTGACGAAACAGATTGCCGAAGCTGTCCAGCAGGTGACTGGCGCGCGTGGCGTAGCGGTTGTCGTCGAGGCACGTCATATGTGCATGATGATGCGTGGTGTCGAAAAGCAGAATTCCAGCATGAAGACGTCCGTAATGCTGGGTGCTTTCCGCGAAAATCAGCCGACTCGTCAGGAGTTTTTGACGCTGATCAGCTGATGTGAGTATCACGACGCCGCTGCCTTCGGCGGCGTTATCGTGTGAGGGCGCCATCGAGAGCCGTCGATATATGTGCGCCTTCCCTGATAGGAGTCCCAGTCGATGCCGATGCATGCCCTGCACGATGAACATCTCGATCATGACCTTGCCACCATCCGCATCAAGAACCTGCGGCTGCGTACTTATATCGGTATCAATGAAGACGAGATCCAGAATCGTCAGGATGTCGTCATCAATGTCGTGATTCGCTACCGCGCCGCGCGTGCGGTGCAGTTCAATCACATCAGTGAAGCGCTCAACTACCGCACCATCACCAAGCAACTGATCGCGCATGTCGAGGACGGCCGCTTCGCGTTGCTAGAACGCATGACACGCGAAGTGCTCGATATCGTGATGGGGCATGAGCAGGTACTGACGGCACAGGTCGAGGTAGATAAACCGCACGCGCTGCGCTTCTCCGATTCAGTCTCCATCACGTTGTCCGACAGCCGTGAGGTACGCGTCTGACGTCTATCCGGTGTTTCGAAATTGAAAAACTGTCTCTCGAATACTTGTTTGAATACCAGTATCGAATATCAGGAGTCGTCACGTGATCGGTGAAATCAAGACCTTCGATGATGATCGCCAGGAAGGCATTATCGTGGACGAGAAGGGCGCAGAACATGTGTTCGATCTAGTCGGTTGGCGTGGGCGTGGTTTGCCGGGCAGCGGCCTGTCCGTCGACTTTGAACTGCGAGACGGGCGAGCGATGCAGGTCTTCAATGCGCGGGTCAAACAGCAGAAGGCGCGCAGGAAAATACCCGTTGAGTCGCTCCCCTCTGCCTCACATACGGAGTCAAGCACCTCCACTTTCGTTCGTTCCCTCTCTCGTCTTGGCTCGCCATGGTTGGCAGGAGCACTGACTGTCCTGTTGCTGATAACCTTGGCAGGGTTGTGGTTGTTGTGTGATGCCCCCACTCATTAGGCTAGCCTTATCCGTAGCACTTATCAGTAGCATCTGAGGTTCGAGCGTATCGGTAGCGCCTGAAATCCTTGAGTGTTCTATCACTTAGCGCTTTACGTGTTTGATGCTACTGATGTCTCGGTCCGACCTGCACGCATGTCTCGGGAGTCCACCATGGAACATCTTAACGATACTAGTCTGTTTCGCCCCTTTGCTTACATCGACGGCGGCTGGGTAGCCGCTGATTCTGGCGAGCAGATAGAGGTCAATAACCCCGCTACCGGTGAGATCATTGGCCGTGTACCCCGCTTGGGCTATGCCGAGACAGAGCGTGCGATCGAGGCTGCCCAGCGCTCCTTTACTGATTGGAAAGACACGCCTGCACTTGAGCGTGCCGATATCCTGATGAAGTGGTATGCGTTGATGCTCGAGCACAAGGATGACCTTGCGCGCATCATGACGCTGGAGCAGGGCAAGCCGCTGGCTGAGGCCGCAGGCGAAATTCAGTATGCTGCCAGCTTCCTGCGCTGGTTTGCTGAAGAAGGTCAGCGTATTTACGGTGACACCATTCCCGCCGCCAAGCGTGATCAACGCATCATTGTGCTCAAGCAACCCGTTGGAGTAGTGGCTGCGATTACGCCGTGGAACTTCCCGTGTTCAATGATCACGCGCAAGGCAGGTGCCGCGCTAGCAGCGGGTTGCCCCATTGTCGTCAAGCCGGCCAGTCAGACGCCGTTCTCCGCCCTGGCATTGGCAGTACTGGCTGAGCGTGCAGGGGTACCGCGTGGAGTGTTCAACGTCGTGCCAGGCTCCGCGAAAGACATCGCTGCCGCCATGACGGACTCCAGCATCGTGCGCAAGGTGACCTTCACCGGCTCCACCGAAGTGGGTCGCGGCTTGATGGCCAATGCTTCACAGCACATTCAGAAGATTTCGCTGGAACTGGGTGGCAATGCTCCCTTCCTGGTATTCGAGGATGCTGATCTCGATGCTGCAGTTGAAGGCGCGATGGCCGCCAAGTTCAGAAACGCCGGTCAGACTTGTGTGTGTACCAACCGTTTCCTCGTTCAGTCCAGCGTCGTGAATGCTTTCAGCGAAAAGCTGGCGGCAGCGATGAATGCTGAGCTAACGATCGGCAATGGGCTTGATGAAGGCGTCAAGATCGGCCCGCTGATCGACAATGATGCTGTCGAGAAGGTCACCGAACACGTGCGTGATGCCCTTGATAAGGGCGCTGAGTTGCTGCTGGGTGGACACCCGCATCCGCTGGGGGGGAGCTACTTCACGCCGACGCTAATCACTCAGGTGACGCCGGAGATGAAGGTGGCCCGGGAAGAGACTTTCGGTCCACTGGCGGCCATCTTCCCCTTCGAGAGTGAGGAAGAAGCCATCGAGATGGCCAATGACACCGAGTTTGGTCTGGCCAGTTATTTCTATAGCAGCGACCTGAAGCGTGTGTGGCGCGTCTCGGAAGGTCTCGACTACGGCATGGTCGGTATCAATACCGGCTTGATCTCGAATGCTGCAGCGCCCTTTGGTGGTACCAAGGCATCGGGGCTGGGTCGCGAGGGCTCAAAATACGGCCTTGAAGAGTATATGGAAACCAAGTATCTCTGCCTGTCGTTGACCTGATACACCTGTGTTGGTTGAGTGAGAGCCATCACTGACAGAGTGATCGGTGGTACCAGCAAGGCAGTGTCGCAAGCAAAGCACCCGTTCGAGGAGACTCGTGCGGGTGCTTTTTTCTCAATGAATGATCAACGATTGGGAGAGGTTCTGTCGACAGGTGCTCTCTAGTGCATCGCCAATCTCGAGGCTGAGATGACAAATCAGCACTTTTACTGATCAGTGACGGTAATCTCTTGATGAGCTTGTCGGCATTCGCTTACTTGTGAATATGCTTAAGTAAACTACAGTAAGACGGTGGGACCTGTGGTGATAGTCTTCAAGGATTGAAGACAGGGCGAGACGCGTGGCGGACGCGACTCGCCCTTTTTGTGTCTGTCTTTTGTGTTCTATCACCTGGTGCTCAGCCAAGAGGAGAGAGCCCCATCCCCGTCACTAGCCCTTCCAGAGCATGACGCCCGGCAATTGAATTGCCATAGCCATCCAGTCGTGGCGACCATACGCAGATACTCATCTGTCCCGGCAGGATGGCGATGATACCGCCGCCGACACCGCTCTTGCCTGGCAGGCCGACCCGCCAGGCAAAGTCTCCCGCAGCATCATATAGCCCACATGTCAGCAGTAGTGCATTGAGCTGGCGGGCCTCCAATGGCGAGACGACCTGCTGACCATCCAGTGGATTGACGCCACGGTTGGCCAGAAAGGCGAAACTGCGCGCTAGCTCAACGCAATCCATCGCCACTGAGCAACTGTGAAAGTAGGTATCCAGCACATCATCCACATTGGCGTGGACATTGCCGTAAGCCTGCATCAGATAGGCCAGTGAGGCGTTGCGCGCCTTGTGGTCCATCTCGGAGCGAGCCACCTTCTCATCAAAGCCGATGTCATCACTGCCGGAGAGCCGCCTGAGCTGTTCGCGCAGCGTATTCTGGATCGAGACAATACGTGATACCAGCAGGTCGGTAATCACTAGCGCACCGGCGTTTATGAAGGGATTTCGTGGTATGCCATTCTCCACCTCCAGCTGCATCATGGAGTTGAAGGCTTGACCGGAAGGTTCACGACCTACGCGGGTCCAAATGTCATCAGAATCCAACCGTTGCATTGCCAGTACTAGCGCATGCACCTTGGAGATGGATTGTATCGAGAAGCGTGTATGAGCGTTCCCCGCGTACTGAACGCTGCCATCGACATGGCACACGGCGATACCGAACTGATCCGGATCGACCTTCGCTAGCGCCGGAATATAGTCGGCCACCTTGCCTTCATTGAAGCAGCGAGAGGCATCTTCTGTCAGGCGTTCGAGAAGCGACTGGAGGGTGGCGGAGTCAAGTTGCGGCGTCATGGCGACCTTGCAGAAACAGGAAGGGAAATGAAGTGTCAGTCAGATAGGGCTGGCTGGCAGAGCATTCTAGCGGATCTGCTCTCGACTGGCGCGCGTGGATCAAAGCAGGCGCCGAGAAGGACGATAGCCAAGACTTATCGGTAGCGTAGAGGAAAGTGATTTCATAATGCAGATGAGACTCACTATCATTCATTCCATCGAGGCAGCAGGTCCCAGCGTTGTCTCCCGCTTATTCGCTTTGCATCGTTTTGCAGGCGATTGATAGCCCGGAGGGCTGCCGACATGACCAAGACACTGACCTTTGCCAGCATGCACTTCACTATCGCTTTCGGCGTAACCTACCTGTTGACTGGCGATATCGTGGTGGGGGGGCTGGTCGCTATCGTCGAACCGGCTGTCAATACCGTAGCATTCTTCTTCCACGAGAAAGTCTGGAATCGACTGACTGCCCGTCGTCAGCAGATCGAGAGCGGAGCCGTACTGGCGAGCTGAGCGAGCTTGCACAATGGCCGGTGGGCATCGCAGAATCGTGTGCCCTGCCTACCGGAGCCATTCATGTCACTATTCACTGATTCACCAGCGCATCTGGTACGCACTCGCGGTTTTTCGCGGTCGTTGATGATGGGTACTTTGGCGATTGCCACCAGCTTGATGATCAACATGGCCCATGCTGCTGAAGAAGGGGGTTCCCGCCGTTATCATTACAGTGATGCGCACCTCCACTTCGTCGATTTCTTCCAGCAGAGCGATGGTCTGGGCAAGCTATTGGATGCGATGGATGCGGGCCACGTCGACCACGCCTTGATAACTGGTATCGGAGTGGCCAAGAAGTGGCAGCAAGATGCCCCCAAGAAGCCGCGTTACTACATGGGCGATGATGCGCCGGTCTACTGGTATTCGGGCACCGATTACATTCTGGCCGAAGCGCTGACCCGTGCCCCTAAGCCGGTGCAAGCGCGGTTCTCGCCCTTCATCACGGGCTTCAATCCCACCGACCTGAACGCCGCGGATGAGATTCGCCAGCTGATGGCAATTTATCCCGGTTTCTGGAAGGGTATCGGTGAAGTCTTCACGCGCCATGATGACCTGACCCGCCTGACCGAAGGCGAGACACCGCGTGCCAACCATCCTGCCTTGATGAAGGTCTACGCGCTGGCGGCTGAAAAAGGCCTGCCGGTGATGATTCATTCCAACGTCACCAGCAAGCGGGAAGGGCATGAGGGGCTCTATCTCGAGGAGTTCGAGAGTGCCGTGCGTGCCAACCCCAAGACGACCTTCATCTGGGCGCACGCAGGGACCAGTGCCGAACTCAATCGGCGGCTGGGACGCATGACATGGCTGCGGGGTGAGATCGAACGCATGCTGGAAACCTATCCCAACCTGAATATCGATCTGTCCTGGTCAGTGCTGGAGCCCTATCTGCTGGATGAGAAGGGCCAGCCGCGCCCGCGTTGGGTGACGCTGGTGGAACGCTTCCCTGAGCGATTTGTCCTTGGTAGCGATGTCGTGGGTCGCTTCGGCTCGGTAGGTGAGATTCTGGCGAGCTACACGCCGTTTCTGGATGCGCTTGAGCCTACGACTGCACGGAATGTGGCGCGTGACAACTTCCTGCGCTGGGTTAACCTACCGGTCGAATGACCACGGTTCTTGTCATATGTGCATGAAAAAGCCCCCGTCAGCGAGTCGCTGGCGGGGGCTTTTGCGTGAGCGACAGTGGCTGCGCTCTCGCCTGTCACCGGTGTCGATCGTGACCTGGCCAATCGACACCGGTTCAGTTGTCACATTCTCAGTGACGGAAGTGACGCATGCCGGTGAAGACCATGGCGATGCCAGCTTCGTTGGCCGCATCGATGACTTCCTGATCACGCATGGAGCCACCCGGCTGAATGACGGCAGTGATACCGGCAGCCGCTGCGGCGTCAATACCGTCGCGGAACGGGAAGAAGGCATCGGATGCCATCACGGAACCCGGCACGACCAGCCCTTCATCGGCTGCCTTGATACCCGCGATCTTGGCCGAGTAGACACGGCTCATCTGGCCGGCGCCCACCCCGATGGTCTGGCCATCCTTGATGTAGACGATGGCGTTGGACTTGACGAACTTGGCGACCTTCCAGGCGAAAGTCAGGTCGTTGAGTTCCTGCTCGCTCGGGGCGCGTTCGGTCACGACCTTGAG
The DNA here is from genome assembly GCF_009796845.1 of Cobetia sp. L2A1. Taxonomy (NCBI): domain Bacteria; kingdom Pseudomonadati; phylum Pseudomonadota; class Gammaproteobacteria; order Oceanospirillales; family Halomonadaceae; genus Cobetia; species Cobetia sp. L2A1. The sequence continues at coordinate 918,213 of NZ_CP047025.1, forward strand.
CTCATCACGGCCAACCATGCCTTGATCACGATCCTGCACCAGCAGGCCACCGGTGACACGCTTGAAGTCATGGCCACCAGCGCGTTCGACTTCCCACGCATCAGCGACGTTGAGCAGGCGCACATTGGCCTTGGTCGCGATGATGGCGGCAGCGTCTTCGCTGATGCCCGGTGCGATGATTACCTCAACAAACTGGCGCGAGACGATGGCCTGTGCAGTCTCGGCATCCAGCGGCACGTTGAAGGCGATGATGCCGCCGAAGGCGCTGGTCGGGTCAGTCTGGTAGGCGCGTTCATAAGCGGCCAATGCAGATTCTCCAATGGCAACGCCGCACGGATTGGCGTGCTTGACGATGACGCAAGCCGTCTCCTCGAAGGCTTTGACGCACTCGAAGGCAGCATCAGTATCAGCGACGTTGTTGTAGGACAGCGCCTTGCCCTGCACCTGAACAGCGGTGGCAACGCTGGCTTCACGAGCATCGTCTTCGACGTAGAAGGCGGCCTGCTGGTGCGGGTTCTCGCCGTAACGCATGTCCTGCTTCTTGGTCAGGCTGATGTTGTACTGGCGCGGCAGGCCTTCGCTGCCCCCTTGGACACGCTGGCCCAGCCAGTTGGCGATGGCGCCATCGTAGGCAGCGGTGTGCTCGAAGGCAGCCACGGCCAGGTCAAAGCGCGCGCCATCGCTGACGGCGTTGTCGTTGGCATCCATCTCGGCGATCACACGGTCATAGTCTGCCGCGTTGACGACGATGGTGGTGTGGGCGTGGTTCTTGGCGCAGGAACGCACCATGGTCGGGCCACCGATGTCGATGTTCTCGATGGCGTCCTCAAGTGAGCAGTCCGGGTTGGCCACGGTGGCGGCGAACGGGTACAGATTGACGATGACCATGTCGATGGGGTCGATGCCATGTTCGGCCATTACCGCATCGTCCTGACCGCGACGACCAAGAATGCCGCCGTGGATCTTCGGATGCAGCGTCTTGACCCGGCCATCCATCATTTCCGGGAAGCCGGTGTGCTCGGAGACTTCGGTCACATTGAGGCCGTTGTCCTTGAGTAGGCGGAAGGTGCCGCCGGTGGACAGCAGAGCGACACCGCGGGCGTCGAGGGCACGGGCGAATTCGACAATGCCTGTCTTGTCGGAAACACTCAGGAGGGCGCGACGGATGGCTTGGGGCTTGGCTTGCATGATGCTCCACTCGTGGATCAACAAAAAGACGCCGGGGCACCTGTAAGGGTGCCCCGGCGGGGTGAGATTAGATCAGATCAAACTGCTTGAGCTTCTTGCGCAGCGTGCCTCGATTAAGGCCCAGCATATCGGCGGCGCGGGTCTGGTTGCCCTGGGCGTGGGCCATCACCGCTTCCAGCAGTGGCGCCTCGACCTCGGCCATCACCATGGCATGCAGGTCGGTAACCTGTTCGCCATCCAGATGGGCGAAGTAGCGCGCCATGGAATGCTCGACGGCTTCGCGCAGCGTCTGATGGTGCCGAACCGGCGTCATCAGAGTGGCCTGGCTTTCGTCGTCCGGTGAGAGGGGGTGCCTGCTGGTCATGCTGCGTGACTTCCTTGCGTCTCGGTGCGGGCGATGCCATCCGGCTCGCCGAACAGGCGGGTCAGGAACTGGCGCTGATCATCTGGTTCCTCGAGAGGATTGAAGTGGCGTTTGAGCTCACTGCCATCCTTGCGGGTCGCCAGATACCAGCCCACATGTTTGCGTGCAATACGCACGCCCATGTAGTCACCGTAGAATTCATACAGGGCCTCGAGATGGGTGCGCATCACGTGAGCGCGCTCCACATCACTCGGGCCGGTGGCTACCTGACCAGTCGCCAGATAGTGATTGATCTCGCGGAAAATCCAGGGGTTGCCCTGTGCGGCACGACCGATCATCACGGCGTCCGCTCCCGTATAGTCAAGCACACGGCGCGCCTTCTCGCCGCTGTCGATATCACCGTTGGCAAACACGGGGATTGATACCGCTGCCTTGACGGCGGCGATGGTGTCGTATTCGGCGTCGCCGGTATATTTCTGCTGGCGCGTGCGGCCGTGGATGGACAGCGCTTGAATACCGGCACTCTCGGCCATCCGGGCGATGATCAGCGCGTTGCGCGTATCGCCGCACCAGCCGGTGCGCATCTTCAGTGTCACGGGGATATCCACCGCGCGCACCACGGCGTCGAGAATCTCGCCGACGAGGCGCTCATCACGCATCAACGCTGAACCTGCCGCCTTGTTACAGACTTTCTTGGCCGGGCAACCCATGTTGATGTCGATGATCTCGGCGCCCATCTCGGCATTGAGCATCGCGGCCTCGGCCAGCATTTCGGCATCGCCACCGGCGATCTGCACTGCACGCGGGCCGGGTTCACCCGCATGATTCATGCGCGTACGTGACTTGACCGTATTCCACAGACGCTTGTCACTGGTGACCATTTCGGACACTACCAGTCCTGCGCCCAGCTCACGGCAACGTTGCCGGAACGGGCGGTCGGTGACGCCAGCCATGGGGGCCAGAATCACGCGATTGGGGAGCTGATGCATACCGATGCAGGGCAGGTCGGTATGAGGAGAAGTGTCTGTCATGAGTCTCGTGTCTGATGAGCATGAGGTCTGGCGCGGGGGCGTCATGATACCTAGAGCGCCGCGGGGTTTGAAGACCTATTTCATCCTGATGTATTCCCCGTGGCAATTGAGTGCTGGGCAATCAGGCCTTTTGCGGGCGCTGACCATTGAGCCGCACCCAGCCATCACGTTCCACTGGCGTATCCATGACCAGCCCGGCTTCACGGTAGGCTGCCAAAACGTCATCTGCTTGCGGTGCCAGGATACCTGACAGCGCCAGTAGACCACCCGGTGCGACGTTGGCCGCGATCTGCGGAGCCAGTTCGACCAGCGGGCCGGCCAGGATGTTGGCGACCACAATCTGATAGTTGGCTTCCGGCAGGCGATCCGGATAGCAGAGTGTCAGTTGATCGCTGACGGCATTGCGCTCTGCATTGTCACGCGAGGCTTGCAGCGCCTGAGGATCAATGTCGGTGCCAAGCGCCTGTCGTGCGCCAAGCTTGAGTGCCGCGATGGCCAGAATGCCGGAGCCGCAGCCGAAATCGAGTACGTTATGGTTGGTCAACGTGCCATCCACGGCCAAGCTGTCGAGCCATTCCAGGCATAGCGCGGTGGTCGGATGAGTGCCGGTGCCAAATGCCAAGCCGGGATCAAGCATCAGATTGACAGCATCCTGCTCGGGCGCTTCGTGCCAGCTGGGGACGATCCAGAGCCGCTGACCCATGCGCAGTGGCTCGAAGCCGTCCATCCACTCGCGAGTCCAGTCACGGTCTTCCAGGATCTCGACCTCGATCTCGGGGCAGGGCTCCTGGGGCATCAACATCGCCCAGCCGGCGCGTACACGTTCACGCATGGCCTCGATACCTTCGGTGCCATCCCATAGACCAGTGAGGACAGTTTCGCTCCACAGCGGCGTGCTGCCGAGGTCTGGCTCGAACAACGGCTGATCTTTGGCGTCCTGTAGAGTGATGGCGCAGGCGCCTTCCTCAAGCAGCAGGTGCTCGAGAATTTCAGCATGATCAGGGACGATACGGGACTTGAGTTGCAGCCAGGACATGGTGGCTCCTGTGAAAAGCGGTGGGAGAAGAGTGGGGTACAGACGACAGAAGGGCGGCCGAGGCCACCCTTCTGTCGTCTACCCGCAAGCGTACTGCACTACGCGGCGCTTACGGGTATCAAGCAGGGCATGCTAGAGGCCCAGCTTCTTCTCCAGATAATGGATATTGATGCCACCTTTCTGGAAGGCAGTGTCACGTACCAGGTCTTTGTGTAGATCAATGTTGGTCTTGATACCTTCCACCAGTAGCTCATCGAGGGCAACACGCATACGCGTCAGTGCGATCTCGCGGCTTTCGCCCCAGGTGATCAGCTTGCCGATCAGGGAGTCGTAATGCGGCGGAACGGTATAGCCAGAGTACAGGTGCGAGTCCATGCGTACGCCCAGACCGCCCGGCGCATGATAGAGCTCGACCTTGCCCGGAGACGGCATGAAGGTGCGCGAGTCCTCGGCATTGATGCGGCACTCGAAGGAGTGGCCACGCAGCTTGATATCTTCCTGACGCACGGAAAGCGGCAGGCCGGAGGCAATACGTAGCTGTTCCTTGACGATATCGATACCGGTGACCATCTCGGTGACCGGATGCTCCACCTGAACACGGGTGTTCATCTCGATGAAGTAGAAGCCACCATCTTCGTACAGGAACTCAAATGTCCCTGCACCACGATAGTTGATTTCGATACAGGCATCGGTGCACGACTTGAGCACCTTGGCACGGGCGTCGTCGTCGAGCAGCGGAGCCGGTGCTTCTTCCAGTACCTTCTGATGACGGCGCTGCAGAGAGCAGTCACGGTCATACAGATGGACAGCATTACCCTGACCATCGGCCAGTACCTGAACTTCGACGTGGCGCGGGTTCTGGAGGAACTTCTCCATGTACACCGTGCCATCGCCAAAGGCAGCTGCTGCTTCGCCGATGGTGATGCTGACCGAGGACAGCAGGCTGGCCTTGGAATGCACGACGCGCATGCCGCGACCGCCGCCGCCAGCGGCAGCCTTGATGATCACCGGATAGCCGATACGCTCAGCGATGGCATAAAGCTCATCTTCGTCTTCTGACAGCGGGCCGTCAGAGCCGGGCACGGTCGGGACACCAGCCAGCTTCATGGCCTCGATGGCGGCGACCTTGTCACCCATCATGCGGATGGTTTCAGGGCGCGGGCCAATGAAGGCGAAGCCGGAGCGTTCAACCTGCTCAGCGAAGTTGGCGTTTTCTGACAGGAAGCCGTAGCCCGGGTGAATGGCGTCGGCATCCGTTACCTCGGCCGCTGCGATCAGCGCCGGGATATGCAGATAGGATTTTGCAGAGGAGGCTGGGCCGATACATACGGCTTCATCCGCCAGGCGGACGTGCATCAGGTCGCGGTCGGCCTTGGAGTGCACCGCTACCGTCTTGATGCCCAATTCCTTGCAGGCGCGAAGGATGCGAAGGGCGATCTCACCGCGGTTGGCAATCAGTACCTTGTCGAGCATGGTGACGTGTCCGTTGGTATCAGGAAATGACGATCATGGGCTGGTCGAATTCGACAGGTTCACCGTCCTCGATGAGGATCGCTTCTACAACGCCATCCTTGTCGGATTCGATCTGGTTCATCATCTTCATGGCTTCGACGATGCAGACGGTATCGCCTTTCTTGACGCTCTGGCCGACTTCAATGAAGGACTTGGAGCCCGGCGCCGGAGAGCGATAGAAGGAGCCGACCATTGGAGAGTTGACGGTATGGCCCTGCGGTGCAGCCGGAGCAGCCGGCATCTCAACGCCCGCGGCAGCCGGAGCGGCCTGCTGCTGCATCGGCTGCTGCATCATCATCGGGGCCTGCATCATTGGCTGCTGAGCAAAGCCTTGCGGATGACGGCTGATACGGACGGATTCTTCGCCTTCCTGGATCTCGATTTCGCTGATGTTCGACTCTTCGAGCAGTTCAATCAGCTTCTTGACCTTGCGGATATCCATGACATTAGTCCCGATGTAAAAGTGGCTGGAAAAGGGTGAGTACAGTCGTGCTGCATTCGGTTTTGAAAAAGCTGCGGGCGACAGTCCCGATGGCTGTCCCGATCGTCAATCTGACCGGTGAGTCTATGTGTCAGGTCAAAAGAAGACCTGATGGCAATGCGTTAGCCGCTGGCAAGATCGTTCAGGGCTGCTTCAAGCGCCATGTCATAACCATGAGCGCCAAATCCCATGATGACGCCGCGTGCCACATCGGAAAAATACGAATGATGGCGGAATGCTTCGCGAGCATGGGTATTGGATAGATGCAGCTCAATAAAGGGGATGGCAACACCAAGCAGGGCATCGCGCAGCGCTACGCTGGTATGGGTAAAAGCCGCCGGATTGATCAGAATGATGGCGGTACCGTCCTCGCGAGCAGCATGGACTCGCTCGATCAGCACATGCTCGGCATTGGACTGTAGCCAGTCCAATTGATGCCCGGCCTCGCTGGCACGAAGGCTGAGACGCACCCGGATCTCGTCCAGAGTGGTCGTGCCATACACATCAGGCTCACGGGTGCCCAGCAGATTCAGGTTGGGGCCGTTGAGTACCAGGATGTGTGCCATGAAAGTCCCTTCTGTCAGCAGATGCCGAGTCGTAAGCTCGCTGAGCTGTTAACCCTTGAGGAAAGTGCAAAGATACCGTCACTATCCGCGACGTTTACCTATTGAGCGTAGGCTGTTACCGCAGTGACGCGGATTCTGCCGAAATTCTCGAACGCTGTCCAGTTTGGCACCGAACCTGTTTTCTGCCGCTTCCCTGTTCATCTATTGAGGAACGGATGAAGCGCATGCGCACGCCACATGGGGTTGGCCTGCTTCGTGCGCACGGTAACGGGCGGCAATCACGCGTGATCTGTTGAACGTATCATTCACCACGCTGCTGGCGGAGGACCTTATCCAGATGTGGGCCTAGCTGCTCTGCATTCACTTCACCTTGGATGCGTGCGTCACGTAGCTCCTGATCATCGGCAAAGAACAGCAGGCTCGGCGGACCGAAAAGACCGAAGGACTTGAGCAGCGATTGAGTTTCATCGCCAGTACCGGTGACATCGGCGCGGATCAAGTGAAACTGGCGCAGTTGGCTGGCAACCTCAGGAAATACTTCTCGTTCCATGACCTTGCAGGAGATGCACCAGTCAGCATAGTAGTCGACAAAGACCGGCTGGCCGCGGCTGGCGGCTAGTGACAGCTCGCGATTGAGTGCATCCATATCAGTCACGGTAGTGAAATCAAGTGCCTCGCGTTTCGCGTTATCGCCAGATGATGCACCACCGGTGAAAGGTAGTAGCGGACGTAGTGGGTCTGTCGCACCACCGGCCACGCCGAGCAGGCTGATCATGCCCCAGCCAAGCGTGACAAGCCCCAGTGCCTGACGAGCACGCGCCCAACCTTGCGGCGCCGCCGAGAGTGCACCAAGCGCCACGCCGGTGCCGATGGCAAGGGCTGCCCAGCCGAGCAGCGCCAGCGGGGCAGGCAATAGACGCTCTATCAGCCATAGCGCGACGCCTAGCATCAGTAGCCCGAAGGCCTGCTTGATGCCCTCCATCCAGCGACCGGCCTTCGGTAACAGGCTAGCGCCAAAGGTTCCAACCATTATCAGTGGCACGCCCATGCCCAGCCCTAATGCAAAGAGCGCCAGCCCTCCCTTGAGTGCATCACCGCTGGCCGAGAGATAGACCAGTGCACCCGCCAAGGGAGCCGAGACACACGGCGAAACCACCAGGACTGACAATGCCCCCGCAAGAGCCAGTCCGCCGGGACCTGCCCCCATCAAGCGCGACTGCAAGCCATCGAGGCGTGAGTGCAGCCCCCCCGGTAACCGCAGGTTGAACGCGCCGAACATGGCGAGTGCGAATACGGCAAAGAGCCCGGCGAAGGGAATCAGCACTGTCGGTGACTGCAGGTGCGCTTGCAGGTTGAGGCCAGCGCCGAACAGACCCATCAAGGTGCCTGCGGCAGCATAGGTCAGTGCCATGCCCAGAGCGTAGCTTGAAGACAGCAGCAGGGCGCGCGGGCGACTCGGGCGCTGACCGACGATGATCGAGCTCAGAATGGGGATCATCGGCAGCACACAGGGAGTGAAAGTCAGCCCAAGGCCTGCGAGGAAGAACAATCCAAGCGCCGTGATGAGGCTTGCATCGATAAACAATGCGCTGAAACCTGCATCCGTGCCGGATACCGTCGTTGTTGATGCGGTTTCGCTCCTGGCCTTATCGCTGCCTATGTCGCTATCGTTGACCGCGACGGACTTGTCATCAGGCGCGTTGGCAGAGGGCGTCGGCATCAGATCAGAAAACTGGGCAGGTGCACTTTGCTCGCCTGCGTCGAGCGTTACGGTTTCCGGTGGATAGCAGAGCCCTGCATCGGCGCAGCCCTGAAAGGTCAGCGTCAGAGGGACTGGCCCATTATAGGTACCCTTGAGAGGGATGCGTATGACCATCGGGCCATGGAAGACCTGCACTTCACCCATATACGGGTCTTGCTTGAATTCACCAGGCGGCAGGTCTGCCTTACCCAGTTCAGCCTCGCTGTTGTCAGAGGAAAAGGCGAACTGATGACGATAGAGGTAATAACCATCTGCGCTAGTAAAACCGACGTAGAGCGTATTGCCTTCACGCCAGGCGCGCGGAGTAAAGGCTTCGCTGACGGGCAGGAAGTCGCTGCTGCTATCGCCACCAAAAAGCCCCGACGATGAAGACGCGCCGGAAGACGAGGAGCCATTGCCGAACAGGCCCGCATGGGCGGGTGTCGATGCACTCAGCACGGCGAAGGCCAGTAGCAGGGCGACAACAGTTGCCGCGAGTCGGCGCAGCAATGATGAGCTGAGTGGAGCGTAGCTTTCTAGAAACGGACGAAGCACAAAAGCATCCTTTTACAGTGCCGGAGGCCGCTGTGGTGGCCTGTCGCAAGATATGGAGCCAGTAGCGGGAGAGTGCCAGCGGCGAATGGCGCCTAGTGAAAGATAGCGTCGACGCCGTGTGATGTCGGTCATGATCACAGAGGATGACTTGCACCCAGATGAATATGCCTCTATGTAAACATCATCATCCTCGTGTATCTGGTTTACCTCGCAGAGTGCGACTGGCACACGCAGAGGCGCATGATAGGATAGGAAGTACGTCATGAGTACCGGCGATAGATGCATCACGGATACCCACATCTGCTTCAGGTCTTATCGCACGTCTTTTTTACTCGTATTTACACAAGGCCTTGCTACAAGGCCTTCTACAAGGAAAAACGCATGGCCCTATTCGGTAAAGGCAGCAAGAGCGGCGCAGGTCGCGACGTGCTGGAAACGCCTCAGTATGGCTGGATCTGGAAACCCCTGGTCGGCCTGTTCATCATTTACCTGCTGGTCTGCGTCGGCCTTGGCATGTATTGGAGCTCTGAGCCGGACGAGTTCAATGTTGATCAAGCCACCCGTACCGAACTGGCGCGTGTGCATGGTCTCGCCGTACCGCAAGCCAGTGTTGACGGTGAATCCGTTGCACCTGCCTTCGAAACTCTGCCGACGGGTACCGCGACGGTCGCTACGTTGATGACGCTCAATGACACTCTGCTGCACAAGCCGGGTGGTTATCTGAAGAATGACATCGCGCCGCCCGGGCTGTGGCTCGATAATATGCCCAACTGGGAATATGGCGTGCTAGTGCAGATACGCGACATGACACGTGAGCTACGCAAGGAATTCAGCCGCTCTCAGTCCCAGTCCAGTGATGACAAGGCGCTGGGCAAGGCTGAATCACTGCTGTTCATCGACGCCAATGCCTGGATGTTGCCGAAAGCCGAAAATGAGTACGCCGATGCCAATCGCCAACTGGGTGACTATCTCAAGCGTCTGAGTGATGACACGCAGAACAATGGTCAGTTCTATTCGCGTGCCGATAACCTGGCTGCGTGGCTATCTGATGTCGAGAATCGTCTTGGCTCGCTGTCACAGCGCCTCTCTGCCAGCGTTGGCAAATCTCAGCTCAATCTGAGTCTGGCCGGTGACAAGAATGCTACGTCGGCCAAGAACACGGAAACGGAAGAAGAGATCAAGACCCCGTGGCTCGAAATTGATGATGTCTTCTATCAGGCACGTGGTACCTCATGGGCGCTGATTCATCTGCTCAAGGCAGTGCGTCATGACTTCCACGGCGTACTGGAAGACAAGAACGCCGTGACCTCCATCGATCAGATCATTCGTGAGCTGGAATCTACCCAGACGGATATCGGCAGCCCGGTGATACTCAATGGTTCCGGTTTTGGCTTCTTCGCCAACCACTCTCTGGTCATGGCCAACTATATCGCCCGTGCCAACTCTGCCATCAGCGACCTGCGTAGCCTGCTGGAAAATGGCTGATCGTCAGCGGTGTTGCCCTGCGAGTTAGTCTGAATTTCCTGAGTGTCCTGCGCAGAATCAAAAAAGCCCCCGTCAATGACGGGGGCTTTTTTTACGACTGCTCGGCAACCTGCAGGCAGGTAACGACAGTCACCAGAAGGAGTTAGTCTTTCTGGTAGGCAGCAGCGGCCTTCACGATTGCAGCGCGGGCAGCATCAGCGCCGTCCCAGGAATCGATCTTGACCCACTTGCCTTTCTCGAGATCCTTGTAGTTCTCGAAGAAGTGCGCAATCTGCTGACGCAGCAGTTCCGGCAGATCAGTGACCTCATGCACGTCGTCATACAGCGAGGTCAGCTTCTGGTGCGGCACGCAGACCAGCTTGGCGTCTTCACCAGCTTCGTCGCTCATGTTCAGAATGCCGACCGGACGAGCGCGAATGACGCTGCCAGGCGCGACTGGGTAAGGAGTCACAACGAGGGCATCGAGGGCATCGCCATCGTCAGCCAGGGTGTTCGGGATATAACCGTAGTTGGCCGGATAGAACATCGGAGTGGCCATGAAACGATCCACCATGAGCGCATCGATATCCTTGTCGATCTCGTACTTGATCGGCGCGTGATTGGCCGGAATTTCGATCGCTACGTAGACGTCGTTCGGCAATTCCTTGCCAGCGGGGATCTTGTCGAAACTCATTGTCGAGTCCTTGGGTTTGCGGGTTGAAGGCCTGCGGAGCAAAATTCCGCTGAATTATACGAACTGGCAGACCATTTTGCCATTATGCCATGCCCTGCTGGCGGCTGTTGCACCATCGAGTGATGGCGTTACATGAGTAAGCAGGTAACACTTGGCCACATCTAGCGCCGTCAGGTGCGCTCAGACCGCCCTGGAAGTGATGTTGGCGTGTTACGTTCAAGAATAAAGAGTACCGAGCCAGCGAAATCGTGACAGCAGAATCGAGACAGCGGCACCTGGTTTTTAGAGACAGTTAAGGAGACCGCCTTGGCGGATGCAGAGCTTTCCCTCAGTTATGGCCAGGCCTTTGTGGCACCGGATCGCAAGCGACATCGCAGTTCGATGTCGCTTGAGATTCCCACCGAACGTGGCCCGTTGGCGGCCAAGGGCGGGTGTGCGCTGATCGCGGACACCACCAGCAAGAATGCGATTGCCAAGCAGGCGGGTGATCTTGCCGTGCGTGGCTTCCTGGCTGACTACTTTGCGACACCTGATAACTGGAGCGTCAAGTATTCTGCCACGCGGGTGCTGCGTGCCTTGAATAGTTGGTGCTATAGCCAAAGTCGCTTTGTGCGTGGCGGTAGCTACGTCACCTCGATATCGGCGGTTATCTTTCGCGGCCAGTCGGCGCATCTGTTTCATGCCGGCGATACCGTGGTATTTCGTCTGCGCGGTGGCGAGTTTGAACAGATCTCCCGGGATCATGTCACGGACCTTGGCGGCTATCGCTATCCGTCGCGTGCGCTGGGAATGGATGTCAATCTCGATATTGATTACATCGAGCTGCCTCTCAAACAGGGCGATATTTTCCTGCTGACCACTCAGGCCGTCCGTGGCACATTGCTGCCGTCGGATTTCGTTTCATTGATTCGTGCTGATGTGTCTGATCTCGATGCTGCCAGTGAGCGCCTGGCGCATGCTGCCGCCGAACGTGCCGATGAGCGTGGCTATACCGCTGATCAGTTCTGTTTCCAGTTGGTGCGTATTGACCGGTTGGCGAGTGCTGCCAATGATACGCCCGGCCGTGTCTACGGCGACTTACCGGTGCCACGCGAGCTGGAACCGGGGGATCGCCTCGATGGACTGGAAGTGCTTGAGGTGATGTCGCGTAGTGCACGAGTGCGTGTTTACAAGGTGCGTGACCTCAAGAGTCGACGCGTCATGGTGATGAAAGCGCCAAGTCCGGAGTTGTCGCTCAAGAATGCTTATCTGGAGCACTTCCTGCTGCAGCAGTGGGTGGTAGATCGAGTCAACTCGCCCTTTGTGGTCAAGGTGATGGAGCCCTCACGCCCACGGGATCATCTCTACTATCTGTTGGAACACCTGGAAGCCCGTACCTTGACCGACTGGGCGCGTCAGCATCCTCAAGCCAATCTTGGACAGCGTCTCGATATCGCGCGTCAGTTGGGAAAGGCCGTGCATGCACTCAATCGACGCGAGGTATTGCATCAGCTGATTCATCCCGACAACGTGATGATCGATCGTCACGGGAAGGTGGTACTGGTGGACTTCGGGGCGTGCCACCTGCGCGAAGGCGATGGACACGAGAGTGCCGGACCGCTGGCACGCCAGGTCGGGTTGACTGAGCACAGCGCGCCGGAATATGCGCTGGGCGCTGAGATCAGTCGACGCAGTGATCAGTACGGGCTGGCGTCGGTGATCTACTGGCTGTTGACGGGCATGCAGCCCTATTCCCAGTCGCTAGAGCAATTACGTACCCAGACTGATCTCGAATTGTTGGAATATCAGTCGGCGCGTATGCGCAATGCCGAGGTGCCACAGATGCTGGACGAGGCTTTGAAGCGTGCGTTGGATCCTCAGCGTACGTTGCGTTTCCGGCGTCTGTCGGAACTGTTGTATGCCCTGCGTCTGCCACAGCAGGACCCCGGCAAGGCGTTGACGCCTTCAGAGGCGATACGCGAGCCGGCCAATTTCTGGCAGGGCGTGGCCGGTATCCTGTTGTTGTTGCTAGTGCTGTCGTGGCTGCTCAAATAGTCGTCTAGTGCTGATGACTCATGTCTTTTTAGGCTAAGCCAGCGCAAAAAAAGCCCCGCACAGTGTCCTGTGAGGGGCTTTTGCCTGACGATGAATCGATCGATCAGATCGAGAATGGCGTCAGCTTCTTCTCGACCTTGGCCAGCGTCAGCTTGGCGACAGCCGGCAGGCCATTGACGAAGGGCGGGAAATCTTCGCCCTGAATCAACGGAGACAGATACTGACGGCAAGCTTCAGTGATGTAGAAGCCATCTTCACTGATGTAATTCAGCGGCATGAACTTCTCATGGTTGGCGATCTGCTCAAGCGGCGCCTCGATGATATCCCATGCGTAGTTGTCACCCTCGCCGAGGCGACGAATCGCCGGCATTACGGCGTTCTTGCCGGCCAGTGCCATTTCTACCGCGGCACGACCCGTGGCATACGCCTGCTCGACATCGGTCCTGGAGGCGATGTGGCGCGCCGCGCGTTGCAGGTAATCTGCGACGGCCCAGTGGTACTTGTAGCCCAGATCCTGCTTGACCATGCCGGCGAGTGTCGGCGCAACGCCGCCCAGCTGGCGGTGACCGAAGGCATCGGTGTTACCCGCATCCGCGAGGAAGGTACCGTCTTCGTAGCGCGCACCTTCCGACACCACGACCACGCAGTAACCGTACAGGTTGACGCACTCATCAACGCGTGCCATGAACCGCTTACGATGGAAGGCGACTTCCGGGAAGATGACGATATGCGGCGGCTGGGTGGCATCTTCGCCTGCCAGTGCACCGGCAGCAGCGATCCAGCCTGCGTGACGGCCCATGACTTCCAGGATGAACACCTTGGTAGAGGTGGCACACATGGAAGCGATATCGAGACCCGCTTCACGGGTGGAGGTGGCGATGTACTTGGCCACGCTGCCAAAGCCCGGCGAGTTGTCGGTGATCGGCAGATCGTTATCCACGGTCTTGGGCACGTGGATGGCCTGGATCGGGTAGCCCATCGTTTCTGACAGCTGTGACACCTTCAGGCAGGTGTCAGCACTGTCGCCGCCACCGTTGTAGAAGAAGTAACGGATGTCGTGGGCCTTGAATACCTCGATCAGACGCTCGTACTGGGTACGATGGTCTTCGATGCTCTTGAGCTTGTAGCGGCAGGAGCCGAAGGCCCCACCTGGCGTGTGGCGCAGCGCCGCGATGTTGTCGTCGCTTTCCTGGCTGACGTCAATCAGGTCTTCGGTCAGGGCGCCGATGATGCCGTTATGACCGGCGTAGAGCTTGCCGATCTTGTCACTGTTTTCACGGACGGCTTCGATCACGCCACAGGCGCTGGCGTTGATGACGGCGGTAACGCCACCGGACTGGGCGTAGAAGGCATTGTGCTTGGTCATGGGCTTCTCGTCTCTGCTTCCTTGTCATGGTCTTGATCGGGTTGGCGCCTACCGCGGCATCATATCCGAAACCCATTGTGGCTGCACGACGCTGGTGCGCTACTCACGTGTCGTTTTTCCTCGACAGTCCGTGTGCTACTCGCAGCCTGACGGGCATGCTAGGCTGCTCGGGCTTCCGGATTGGAGAAACAGATGCACCTTCACGTCATCGGTATTTGCGGTACCTTCATGGGCTCGCTGGCACTCCTTGCCCGCGCCCGTGGCCATCGTGTCACCGGCAGCGATGCCAACGTCTACCCGCCCATGAGTACTCAGCTGATCGAGGCCGGTATCACCTTGATGGAGGGCTATGCGGCGGACAATCTTTCTCCCGCGCCTGATCTCGTGGTGGTGGGCAATGCCGTGTCTCGTGGAAATCCCGAGGTCGAGGCGTTGCTCGAGTCTGGCCTTGCCTATACCTCCGGCCCGCAATGGTTGTGTGATGAGGTGCTGACGGGGCGTCCGGTGATCGCGATCGCAGGTACGCACGGCAAGACGACCACCGCGACCATGACGGCCTGGATTCTCGAGTGCGCAGGCCTTGCACCCGGCTATCTGATCGGCGGTGTCCCGCCTCAGCTGGGGGACTCGGCGCGCATCGGTGATCCGCAAGCGCCCTTCGTGGTCGAGGCGGATGAGTACGACACGGCTTTCTTCGACAAGCGCTCCAAGTTCGTCCATTACCGTCCGCGCATTGCCGTACTCAACAATCTCGAGTTCGATCACGCGGATATCTTCCCGGATCTCGCTGCCATTGAGCGCCAGTTCCATCATCTGGTACGCACCGTACCGGCGGGTGGCAAGCTGGTGGTCGCGGCGGACGCCGTTGCAGGCGCTGATGCCCTGGAGCGCGTACTGGATCAAGGTTGCTGGACCCCGGTGACGCGCTTCGGTGATGAGAACGGCATCGAGAACGCCGGTAGCGATTGGCGCTATCGCATGATCAGTGGCGACGGTAGCCATTTTGCACTGGCAGCTCCGGCGGAAGAGTCGGAACACTTCGTCGAATGTCACTGGGCAATGCGCGGACGTCACAACGTGGCCAACGCCTGCGCTGCTGTCGCGGCGGCAGTCGAGTGCGGCGTGAGTGGCGAGGTGGCGCTTGAGGCCTTGTCACGCTTTGCGCCGCCCAAGCGTCGGCAGGAGCTGCGTGGTGAGGTGGCCGGCGTCAAGGTCATCGATGATTTCGCGCATCACCCGACCGCCATCGCGACCACGCTGGAAGGCCTCGCCCCGGGTGTGGCGGCTGAAGGGCAGGGCGGCCGCCTGTGGGCAGTGATCGAGCCGCGTTCCAACACCATGAAGCTCGGCACCATGAAGGCGCGTCTGCCGGCCTCGGTGACGGCGGCGGACCGCGTCAGCTGGTTTGCACCACCGACGTTGGGCTGGTCACTGGATGAGACGGTGCGTGAATGCCGCGCGCTGGGAGTAGAGGCTGAGGTCGAGCTGGATCTGGACGTGCTGATCATGAAGCTCGCCAACGAGTCGCGTGCCGGTGACTGGATCGTGGTGATGTCCAATGGCGGTTTCGGCGGGATTCATGAGCGGCTGCTGAATGCATTGGCGGCACGGGAAGGTGAGGCATGACGGATAACGTTCAACCGACGGCTGAAACAGGGCAGGCATTTAAATCAGCCGTGACCGTGGCACTGACAGGGGCTTCTGGTGCGCAATATGGCCTGCGGCTGATCGAGTGCCTGGTCGCGGCGGGCCATGAGGTCATGGTGATGATCTCCAAGGCGGCGCATATGGTGATCGCCACCGAGACGGACGAGGAACTGCCGGCACGGCCAGCGCGGCTTGCTGAGGTACTGAGTGAGCGCTATGGCGCCAAACCCGGTCAGATTCGTTGCTTCGGACGCGAAGACTGGATGGCACCGGTCGCATCCGGCTCCGGCGCACCGAGTGCCATGGTGGTATGTCCATGCTCCACCGGCTCACTGTCCTCGATTGCCTGTGGTGCCAGCAACAACCTGATCGAGCGCGCAGCGGATGTTGCACTCAAGGAACGGCGCACCTTGATTCTGGTGCCGCGCGAAACGCCTTTCTCGGCCATTCACCTTGAGCACATGTTGACACTGACGCGCATGGGTGCAGTGATTTTGCCGGCCGCGCCGGGCTTCTACCATCGTCCACAATCCATTGACGACATGATCGACTTCATCGTCGCGCGCATTCTCAACCAGCTGGGTGTCCCACACGCACTGATGCCGCGCTGGGGCGAAGGTCATGTCGGCAGCGATTGAGCCGTGGGTCGCAGGTGTTGCCACTCAATAACAATGATGTCATCGATTCATTGGACATTAGCAGTGTGGTTAGTGAAAACAGATTAACGTGCAGGGAGTGCAGGGAATGTTGAACTGGTCATTGCTGTCGGTGTTCGTGCCGACCTTCTTTCTGGTCTCGCTGACGCCTGGCATGTGCATGACGCTGGCGATGACGCTAGGCATGACTCAGGGCGTCAAGCGTACCTTGTGGATGATGGTAGGTGAGTTGCTCGGGGTTGGGCTGGTAGCCGTGTCAGCAGTGATTGGCGTGGCCACCATCATGCTGCGCTACCCGATGGTGTTCTCGGCCTTCAAGCTGGCAGGCGGCGCGTATCTGGTGTGGCTGGGTATCCAGATGTGGCGTTCGCGCGGGCGCTTGGCGCTGGGGGTAGCAGGAGAGGCCAGTGCAGCGCCGCGTGCTTCGCGGCGTGAACTGGCCACGCAGGGCTTCGTGACAGCGATTGCCAACCCCAAGGGCTGGGCGTTCTTCATTGCGTTGTTACCGCCGTTTCTGGATGCCAGTCTGCCGCTGGCACCGCAGCTGGTCGCGTTGGTCGGCATTATCCTGACGCTGGAGTTCACGTGTCTGCTGCTCTACGCCGGGGGTGGCAGCGGACTGGCACGCTGGCTGGGGCGTGGGTCGCGCGTGCGTCTGATGAATCGTGTGGCAGGGACATTGATGATCGGTGTGGGTATCTGGCTCGCGACTGGCTGAGCAAGCGATGGCGAGGTGATGATTGGCCCATCCCGGACACAGAAAGGCCCGCCAATGGCGGGCCTTTCTGTGTCTATCAGTCTGGTCAATTGCGACGCAATGTTTCCAGCGCCGCCGCCGCCACGATGAAGCTGCCACCTACCAGTGTCATCCAGGTGGGCACTTCGCCGAGGATTAGCCAGGCCAATAGCACGCCGTAGACCGGCTGCATGCAGCCAATCATGCCGACGGTCTTGGCCTTGAGCCCGCCGAGGGCAAAGGTCATCAAGGCATGGGGCGTCGCCGTGAAGACGATGGCCAGTACCAGCATGGCGATACCGGTGCCGGGGCTTGCATCCATCATCTCGCCAGAGGCAAACGGCAAGGTGAGTACGACGACGCCGAGTGCCTGCAGGCTCATCGATAGTACCGGATTGATATGACTCAAGCGGTAGCGTACCAACAGGTTGCGTATCGCGAACAACAGTCCCGAGAATACACCCCACAGCACGCCTGCCAGATTGTCGCCTCCGCTTCCATCATTGCCGCCCGGCACCAGCAGCCAGACGCCGAGACAGACCAGTGCTGCGGCCGCAAGATCGCGTGCTTTCAGGCGCGTTCCCTCGACCCACGGCTCCAGCAGCACGATGAATATCGGATAAGTAAACAAGGCCAACATGCCGGTCGCCACCGATGACACCTGCATGGCATGGAAGTAGCTGACCCAGTGGACCGCCATCAGCAAGCCAGCCAGTCCTATCAGTGCCCAGTCCCGCCCACTCAGGCGCAGCGAAACGTTCCACTTCAGGCGTGCAATCCACAACAGGAAAAGTCCTGCGAGCAGGCTGCGCCAGGTGGTGATGTCGAGAGCCGACAAGGGCAAGCTTTTCGAGAACAGTGCCGTACCGCCTAGCAGTGCGATACCGAGATGGATTGCCATCAGGGCCTGTGGCTGGTTGGCGGGAGGAGCTGCGTGGCCGGACATGAGTATCCTCGAGAGAAAGGTCTTGTTGTCGAAAGCTGGAGTGGATGAGTCCGGACTGGCTAGAGCGGCAGCCACAGGAGGCGTGCCGCGAGCAGCAACAGGCTGCAAGCGCTCAGCAAGAGTAGCGGTGTTGGGTTACCCGACAACGCCGACGACTGGCGAGCAAAGGCTGGATAACTGATGCGCACCAAGGCACAGCCCAGCAAGCCCAGACAGGCGCCACCGAGAATATCACTGAGATAATGTACACCCAGCGTGATGCGTGACAGCCCTATCAGCGTGCAGAGCGCGATCGCTCCCCAGTAGATCCAGCGGCGGTGCGAGGAGGGTTGACGCTCGGCGATGAACGCGGCTGCCAGGCCGAAAACCGCAACGGCCCCCGCCGTGTGTGCGCTGGGAAATGACATCGAGCCTTCAAGGAAGGCGGGAGTGTCAGGTCTTGGGCGCTGGATCAGATACTTGAGCAACGTGTTGGCGCAGGCGATGCCGACCCAGCCGGCCATCAGGTGTAGCCAGATGGCATGGCGGCGTGTGATCAGTAGCCATGCGAGCCATGGGATGACCAGCATCGTCAGGCCAGTGCCATCTGCCACTCGAGACAGTACGAGGCTTGCTTGTGTCAGCAGGCCCTCCGGGAACAGGGCTGCAACGCTCTTGGCTAGCGACGCGGCGACACGGTCGATCCACCAGGGCGCTGGATGCGCCAAGGCACCGAGGCTCATGGCCGGTACGCTGATGACGGCAAACACCAGCAGGGCCATCGAAGCGAGTGGAAATTCGCCTTCGGGGTCCGGGTGACGCAACTGCCACCACAGCCGACGCCCGGAGGATGTCTTGCGGAGCCGATGGGCCAACCAGTGATATAAGCGACCTTCACGGCCGAGTTGGCGGCGCAGGAATGAGAAGGCAAAGGCGCAGAAGATCAACCCGGACGCGACTCCCACGAGCAGGCCATCAGCCCCCTCGGGAAGCGTAAATAACGACTGCCAAGTCTGGCCGAGTAGATAGCCCGGTAGCAGGTAGGCGGGTGACCATGCCAGCGCCGATAGGCCATTGACCAGAAAGAATTTCGCGGGTGGCATGTCCAGCATGCCGGCCACCAGCGGAATGATGGGACGCACTGGGCCGACGAAGCGCCCGAAGGCGATTGACCAGCTGCCATGACGATGGAAAAACTGTTGGCCGTGCTCCAGCCACTCTGGATGGCGTGAGAAAGGCCAGCGTCCGTGGAGTTGGTCACGATAGCGAATGCCCAGCCAGAAACTGATGCCGTCGCCGATAATGGCGCCCATTGCCCCCGAGATCAGCAGCAACGGTAATGGCAACGCAAGATGACCGGCCAGGGACGCCCCTGCGGTGAGTATGACTACACCAGGTACCAGTAGCCCGATGATGGCAAGGGATTCAAGCAGGGAAACAATGCCGATGATGCAGATGAGTGCGATGGGGTGATCGCTAAGGACGGCCATCAGGGTCGTGGGATCTAGCCAGTGGGTCAGTGTGGCAAGGGTGTTGCTCATTCATTGAGATCCATCAGGGCAAGCTGGGCAGCCAGCAGGCGTTGCTCGAGTTTTTGCGACGTGTCATCCGCCTTGTAAATCACCAGGCGGGCGCGGGCAATGATTGATCCGGTTTCCGGCTGAGTGGCCACGGCAAGTGCTGCGGTCAGACGCTCACGCATGATCAGTGCGCCGGCCTCACCGGTGTTGGGCAGCATCAGCCAGAAGGTGGCTTTATCGCTGCGGCATAACAAGTCCCCCAGGCGAGAGATGTTCTGCATCACTTCGCTTGCCGTGGACAGGCATTCGACGCACCTGTCCTCGCCGAATTGTTCACTGAGCATTTCCAGCTGGGGAAGATAGATCACCAGAATACTCAATGGCTGGTCCAACGCTCTGGCGCGTGCCGCTTCACTGGTCAGGCGCTCTCGTCCGGTACGGGCATTGAAGGCGTTGCACTCGGTTTCTTCACTGGCGGTCAATGTCATGAAAGCAGCTTGCAAGTTATTGATGACAAAGGGTTGGCTGGCGACCAGCAGCAAGCACAGATATCGTAGTTCTTCCCCAAAATTGTCTTCCTGCTGCCCTAGCAGCCATAACCATAACGGGGCCAGTACCAGGTTGAGCAGCATGGCGGGGGCCAGTGGGAGCAGTAACAAGGTCAGAATGCAGGGCAGTCCAAGCCATAGCGACAGCCCCGGATAAGCGCCTGGTGCTTCCAGTGCCAGCATCAGATAGCTGGCAATCAGCGTGAGGTAGGACGGCAGTGGCTTCTCGTCATCGAGGATATTGAGCCCGGCAGCCATGCCCATCAATAACGCCGCGAGCACTGGCGTCAGAATATGGTCGAAATCCCCGACCAGATAGCGCCACAGGGCGTAGGTGGCCATCACCAGCGTTGCCAGCATCATGATCAGTGTCTTGCGGTTGGCTAGCTGGCGGCGATCGCGTGCGCGAGTGAGGGCAGTGCGAAATGGCATCAGTTGTCAGCCTCCAGATTCGAGGCGACATCTTGCGGCTCAGCGCGATAGGGCAGAGGAGGCAAGTGCGTGATCACCTCACGTTCTTGAGCTAGATTCGCGCTGATGCGGGTCAGATCGAGAGCATTGATATCAGCGTTGTTCAAGGGCTGAATACGTGCGCGTACCTGCATGGCAAGGTGCTCAATCAACTGGCGCCGTCTTAGGCTGGCCATACGTTCAGCGCGCGTTACCAACAGCACTGCCGAGCAGTTGCAGTCGAGTATGTAGCGGGTCTCATGCGCCATCGCTGCACTGTCCAGCGTATTCATCAGTCGTCGCCGGGCGAGACGACCGGGCGTGACGGGTGACAGTAATATCAGCTCGATATGGACACCCTCGCGATCGGCACGGGTAATTTCTCGCGGCAGATCACGCATCAACTGGTATTGTGACCAGATAGCCCTGTTTGGGTCTCGGCGACCGCGGCGCTCAAGTTGATGCCAGACATGGCGCTGACGCCGGCCGCCGATGGCCCCCAGTGCCATCAGGGTCGCAGCGATGCCGATGCCGAGGCTCAGCCAATCATTGCCCAGCGGCTTCAGGGCTAGCCATGTCGTGACAAGACCGATAGCAGCGCAGGTCGGGGCTAGCCAGCGTGGCCGTGGGTACAACAGTAGTACGGGAAAGCCCCATAGCCACATCAGGTGCTGTTCTGGTGCTAGTAGTACCAGCGTGGACATGATGAGCGCGATGCTGAGCATCACCAGTACTCTGAACCAGCTGATCGCGAATAGCTCGTGGGCAAGAGAGACGATCAGTAACAGCGTTCCTCCCACGGCAAGCAGCAGTGCGGTGACCGTCAGGCCGAGGCTGATCTGTCGGGCTGCTTCCAGCAGCAGCAACACAGAGCCGAGCAGGCAGACGAGCTGACTGATACGGACTTTGAACTTGATCTCCATGGTGTCTTATATTGGCACCTTTCCCGTGGATGGTATGTGGGCGGCCGTTTTCCTTGGCCGGAGGGTATTTCACTAGCTAGAGTACCCATCAGCGAGTATCCATCAGGTATCTCATGCGTTGCTGGTCATACCGCACGGCGTAAACGTATAGGCCATTGTGTGCAGACCAGTGGGCAGCATACCCCAAACGGTGAGTTTCCAAAGCGCCTGCGATCATCAGGGCACTTTCGACTCATTCTCACGCCGGATGATGAGACCCCAGCGGCCAATGGTCGTGGACAACCCATACAAGCGAGACAAGGCACATGAGCGAGCAGGGCAAGCACGACACCACGGATGTCGTGGCTTACATGAACCGTCTAGGGCTCGAGGCACGCACGGCAAGCGTCGTGATGCGCCGTGTCGATAGTGGCATCAAGAATCGCGCCCTGCAGGCCATGGCGCGGTTGATTGATGAGCGTCGTGACGCACTGATCGAGGCCAATGGCGAAGATTTGGCCCGAGCACGAGCCAATGGCCTGTCAGAGGCAATGGTCGATCGCCTTGCGCTGACGCCACCCCGGATCGATGCCATGATCGAAGGGCTGGAGCAGGTCACTGCGCTGCCAGACCCGGTGGGTGAAATTGATGGGCTGCGCTATCGTCCCAGTGGTATTCAGGTCGGCCATATGCGCGTGCCGTTGGGCGTGATTGGTATCATCTATGAGTCGCGCCCTAATGTGACCATCGAAGCGGCCAGTCTGTGTCTCAAGTCCGGTAATGCGTGCATCCTGCGGGGTGGCTCAGAGGCCGCGGCCAGTAACCGTGCGCTGGCTGACATCATCAGCGACGCGCTGGTAATGGCCGGTCTGCCGCCCACGGCAGTCCAGATTGTCGCGACCACGGACCGCGCTGCTGTCGGCCAGCTGATCACGATGTCCGAATTTGTTGACGTCATCATTCCGCGGGGGGGCAAGAGCCTGATTGCGCGTATTTCACGTGATGCGCGTGTCCCGGTCATCAAGCACCTCGACGGTATCTGTCACGTCTATGTCGATGCCACGGCTGATCTCGACATGGCCGTCAACATCGCCGAGAACGCCAAGACGCATCGCTATGGCACCTGCAATACCATGGAAACGCTACTGATCGATGCTCCCGTGGCGGCTGAGGTCTTGCCGCGCATCGCTGAGCGACTGGCCGCGCACGACGTCGAAATGCGCGGCTGTGAGCGCACCTGTGCGCTGTTGCCGCAGGCGGTGGCAGCCAGTGCCGAGGATTGGGATACCGAATACCTCGCGCCGATTCTGGCCATTCGCATCGTCGATGGGATTGACGATGCGATGGCGCATATCGAGCGGCACAGTTCCGCACATACTGAAGCGATCATTACCCAGAATTACTCGCTGGCGCGTCGTTTCATGGCGGAAGTCGACTCAAGTTCAGTGATCGTCAATGCCTCTACTCGCTTCGCCGATGGCTTTGAATATGGGTTGGGTGCCGAGATCGGCATCTCCACCGACAAGCTGCACGCGCGTGGGCCGGTAGGGCTGGAAGGGCTGACGACACGCAAGTATGTGGTGTTTGGCGACGGGCAGATTCGTCAGTGAATCATGACGACAGCTCACCTGCTGACCAGCAGACTCCTCGGGCGCTGGATGATAGCCAGCGCCCGCTGAACGTTGATGGCGGTGCTCACGAGCGTGAATCAGCGCATGACACCAGCATCTCGGCACGCGATGACACGCAGATGGAGGCCGTGTGCGAGACAGATCGCAGCTTTGAAGGTTGTCTGGGGCCGGTGCCGCGGGTGGCTATGCTGGGCGGGACCTTTGATCCTATCCATCATGGCCATCTGCGTAGCGCCATCGAGCTGCGTGAGGCGCTCGGGCTGGACCATGTGCGGCTAATCCCGTGCCATCAACCCCCTCATCGAGAGGCCCCTGGCGTCAGTAGCGAAGAGCGGCTGGCAATGCTGGAGGTCGCGATTGCGGGTGAACCGGGACTCAAGGCGGATGATCGTGAGCTATTTCGCGATGGCCCGTCCTATAGTGCCGATACTCTCGCGAGCCTGCGTGCCGAATATGGTCCACAGGCCCGCCTGGTGATGGCGATTGGCCATGATGCCTTTTTGAAGTTGGGCGAATGGCACGCCGCAGAACGCCTTTTTGATGATGCTCATGTGGTGGTGATCGAACGGCCAGATCACGATGCGCCCTTGCCGCCGGCACTGGAAGCCTTGATCGCCGGACGTGAGGTGGAATCTGTACAGGCGTTGATGGCCACTCCGGGCGGGCAGTTGCTACGGTTATCACTGCCGACACGCATGGCCATCAGTGCGACCTTCGTGCGTGAACGGCTGGCATTGGGGGATAGCGTGCGTTATTTACTGCCGGAATCAGTGATCAATCACATTGAAGCACATGATCTATATCGACCTCAGTCGGAATGAATCTACCGTTTATCTGCATGAAATAGCGTTATCACACGCCTTCAGAGCCAGGCTTTGACGAGTAGATTGACGATGCCCATAGGCGCGCGCAGTCCCAGCGGGTAGAATGCGCCCCCTGCCGAACAAACTCCCGAGGAATCATGCAGACCGAAGCTCTTAAAAACCTGGTTATCGACGCCCTTGAAGACCTCA
Organism: Cobetia sp. L2A1; assembly: GCF_009796845.1. Taxonomy (NCBI): domain Bacteria; kingdom Pseudomonadati; phylum Pseudomonadota; class Gammaproteobacteria; order Oceanospirillales; family Halomonadaceae; genus Cobetia; species Cobetia sp. L2A1. The sequence goes on from NZ_CP047025.1 coordinate 942,273, forward strand.
AGGCTCAGGAAATCAGCGAGATCAATGTCTCAAAGCTGACCAGCGTCACTGACATCATGGTCATTGCGACCGGTACGTCCAGCCGTCACATCGCTGCACTGGCCAATAATGTGCAAGTCAAGGTCAAGGAAGCAGGCGTCAAGCCGCTTGGCTGCGAAGGCGACAATGGTTCCGACTGGGTTCTACTGGATCTGGGCGATGTCGTCCTTCACGTCATGCTGCCGGAAACCCGCGCACTGTATGACCTTGAACGCCTGTGGAGCGATCTGCCCCGCGAGACGCGTGAAGAGTATGAACAGCGCAGCTAATGCCTGTGTTTGGCTGTCTTGCCGAGAGCGAAGGCTTCGGGCAAGACAGAAAAGTGCCAAAGGCGGACGCATGCCTGTCAACGGCATTGCCGGATGATATGACAACGCATGGGGCGGGACATGAAGATCCGAGTATTGGCAGTTGGGCAGAAGATGCCCGATTGGGTGGAGAAGGGTAGCCGGGAATATCTCAAGCGCATGCCACGAGATTTTTCGCTTGAGTTCATCGAGCTGGCACCTGGTAATCGCGGCAAGAACGCGGACATCGCCCGTGCCATGGCCAGTGAAGGCGACCGGATGCTGGAAAAACTCAAGGGAAATGAACATGTTGTTGCCCTTGATGTCCTAGGTAAGGCCTGGAGCACACAGCAACTTGCCCGTCATGCAGATGACTGGCGGCTGGGTGGGCGCGATGTGGCCATTTTGATAGGTGGCCCTGATGGGCTCGATCCACGTTTGTTGGCACGTGCCGATCAGCGCTGGTCACTCTCGGCATTGACCCTGCCGCATCCGCTAGTGCGTATTGTGCTGGCGGAACAGCTCTACCGTGCCTGGACGTTATTGGTCGGGCATCCTTATCACCGGTAAGCGCCAGCCGCTTGCGACAAGACACGAGTTGCGAGACCCGCCATGCGCCAACGCCGGGCGACGATCAAGAATCCCCAACAGGAAGTGCGGATCTTTCGCCTTCGCAGCGTCGTGGCTGCCAGTCTGATTTTAGTGCTGGCCTGCTGCTTGCTGGCGCGGCTGTTCTTTCTGCAGGTCGTTGAACACGATATCTACACCACGCGTTCGGACAAGAACCGCGTGCGTGTTGAGCCCTTGCCGCCCACTCGCGGCTTGATATACGACCGCAATGGTCGTTTGCTCGCTGAAAACCGTCCCAATTACAACCTGACCATCGTGCGTGAGCGCGCCGGCGATCTAGAGTCGTCGCTTGAGCGATTGGTGGAGATTCTCGATCTTCCACCCGATGAGGTTGAAGATTTCAAGGAGCGCTCGCGCCAGCGTCAGCGCCCCTACCAACCTGCCTTGTTGATGAGCGAATTGAGCCAGGAGCAGATTGCTCGTCTTGCGGTCAATCGCTACCGGCTGCCCGGCGTCGAAGTCGAGGCTCAATTACTGCGTTATTACCCCGATGCCATTCCGATGTCGCATACCCTTGGATACGTTGGACGTATCAACCAGTCCGAGCTCAAGGCACTCGACAAGGGTAACTATTCAGGCACTCACTTCATCGGCAAGACAGGCATCGAACGCTTCTATGAAGAGGCGCTTCACGGCCAGGCGGGGCTACGCAAGGTGGAAACCAATGCGCGTGGTCGCGTGTTGCGTGAGCTATCGCGTGTCGATCCGGAGCCCGGCAAGGACCTGACCCTTACTATTGATCGTGGCTTGCAGGATCTCGCCTATCGTCTTCTCAAGGGCCGCCGCGGTGCCATCGTGGCGATTGAGCCCGAGACTGGCGAAATTCTCGCCATGGCCTCGGTGCCGGGTTTCAATTCCAATGAGTTCGTGACCGGTATCAGCGTCAAGAGCTATCGCGCGCTGCAAAATGATCTCGATCTGCCGCTGTTCAATCGCGCCATTCGTGGTCAGTACCCACCTGCATCCACTGTAAAGCCCTTCATGTCACTGGCTGCGCTCGACAATGGAGCCATTACGACCAACACCACCTTCTTCGACCCTGGCTATTTCCAGCTGCCCAATGACAGTCACAAGTACCGCAACTGGCTGCGCTGGGGGCATGGTCGCGTCAATATGCAGCGTGGTATCGCCGTGTCCAACGACACCTTTTTCTACAACGTTGCCTATCGACTGGGTATCGATCGCATCAGCGAGTACATGCACAAGTTCGGCTTTGGCGAGCAGACCGCTCTGGATGTACAGGGTGCATTACCGGGCCTGATGCCTTCCAAGGAATGGAAGCGCAATCGCTACAACAAGCCGTGGTATCCCGGTGAGACCATCTCCATCGGTATTGGTCAGGGCTATTGGCTGACGACACCGCTGCAACTGGCATCGGCGGAAGCGACGCTGGCCAATCGTGGCAAACAGGTGCAGCCACATCTGGCCAAGCGGATTGGCGATGATGCCGTGCTGTTGCCCAAGAGTGATCAGAAGCCGCCAATCGTGCTGGATAACTCCGATTGGTGGGACGACGTCATTTCTGCCCTCGAGGATGTGGTCAGTGGTCGTGAAGGGACTGCGCGCAAATATGTCGGTCCGGGACTCAAGTACCGTATGGCGGGCAAGTCGGGAACGGCGCAGGTCTTTACTCTCGGTCAGGACCAGAAGTACAACGGCAAGGAACTGGCGGAGCGCCTGCGTGATCACGCGTTATTTGCCGCATTCGCCCCCGTGGAGAACCCTCGGATAGCAGTGTCGGTGGTGATCGAGAATGGTCAGGGGGGGAGCTCCGTGGCGGGGCCGATGGCGCGTGCGATGACCGATTACTGGCTGCTACCCAGGATTGATCCTGCAGCACGCGAGGCGGCACAGACGTTGTCGGCTGCCATACTCGCAGAGACTGCAGCACTTGCCGCGGCACTGGCGTCGCCAGAACAGGATGGAAAATCCGGCACGGGCCCAACAGGAGTCAATGATGCCGACTGATTATCAGCGCTCAATGCGCAGCGTAGGGGGCAATCTCAACACTCGCCGCCGGACCAACTTTTGGGAGCGCATCCACCTGGACCCTTGGCTGCTGCTGCTGCTGTTGGCCGTGCTCGGCTGTGGGTTGATCGTGCTTTACAGTGCCAGTGGTCAGGATCTCGACTTCACGCTACGTCAGGCGTCGCGTCAGGCACTGGCGCTGACCATCATGATCGGGCTTGCACAGCTGGCTCCCGGGACGTTATATCGCTGGGCGCCGGTCGCCTATGGCGCAGGCTTCCTGATGCTGGTGGCGGTAGAGGTGCTGGGGGATGTCGGCATGGGTGCGCAGCGTTGGCTGGTCATCCCTGGTCTCGTGCGTTTTCAGCCTTCCGAACTGATGAAATTGGCCATGCCGATGATGGTGGCATGTTGGCTGGGCCAGCGGCCGTTGCCGCCGCGCTGGCGAGATCTTGCTGTCTGTGCCGTGATCATCGTGGCCCCGGTGCTGTTGATCGCGCGTCAGCCTGACCTGGGTACCTCGCTACTGGTCGCCGCGGCCGGTGTGTTCGTCATCCTGCTGGCAGGACTGTCATGGAAGCTGATTGCCTTCTTTGGTGCCCTGGTGGCCTCCGCCATGCCACTATTGTGGATGGTGATGCATGATTATCAGCGTCGCCGAGTGCTGACCTTTCTGAATCCCGAGTCTGATCCGCTGGGCTCTGGCTGGAACATCATTCAGTCCAAGACAGCGATCGGCTCCGGTGGCATCTTTGGCAAGGGCTATACACTGGGCACCCAGTCACAGCTCGAATTTCTGCCGGAGCGACACACCGACTTTATTGTGGCGGTCATCGGAGAAGAGCTGGGGCTGCTGGGCATGAGCTTCTTCCTCGCGCTGTACGTGTTGATCGTGCTGCGGGGGCTGGTGATGGCGAACAATGGTCAGGACAGTTTTGCGCGTTTGACGGGGGGGGCGATCATCCTGACCTTCTTCGTATACGTTTTTGTTAATATCGGCATGGTGTCAGGCATTCTGCCGGTAGTGGGCGTTCCGCTGCCCTTGGTCAGTTATGGTGGGACCTCCAGCGTGACCTTGCTGGCTGGCTTCGGTATTCTCATGAGCATTCATACTCACCGGCGCCTGCTGTCGCGTTGATGCGACGTAATGCAGTGGCTGTGTGGCAAGGACATTCGCGGGCACGGGCTCGCAGACAGGCAAGGAGAGAGTCGATGACGGTGAATAATGCGCGTGGGCGACGTCTGAAGAGCTGGGGCGCAGCCCTGGTAATTGCAGCGCCGCTGCTCGGTATGGCCGGGACAGCCACTGCTGCACCGGACGGTTTCGCGCCGGCGACTCATCCGGAGACTGCCAAGCTGGTGGATGAGCTGGTTGCCAAGGGGTTGGATCGCAGCCGTGTGACAGAGCTGATGAATCAGGCTGATTACAGTCAGAAAGTGCTGGATGCGATGTCCAAGCCTGCCGAAGGCCATCTGCGTTGGGACCAGTATCGTGCCATCTTCATGAAAGAGTCGCGCATTGAAGCCGGTGAACGCTTCATCGCCGAACACCGTGAGACCTTCGACCGTGCCCAGGCCGAGTATGGCGTGCCGCCGGAAGTCATCGCCGCCATCATTGGTGTCGAGACCTTCTTCGGCAAGCATACCGGCACGCATCGCGTCATCGATTCGCTGTCTACTCTGGCCTTCGATCACCCGCGTCGCGGCACCTTTTTCCGTGGCGAGCTATCAGCCTTCCTGCAGTTGACGCTGGAGCAGGGCATTGATCCGCTCTCCATCAAGGGCTCCTATGCGGGCGCGATGGGCTATCCGCAGTTCATCCCGACCAGCTATCAGGCCTATGCCGTTGATTTCGATGGTGATGGCGTGCGTGATCTGTGGCACAACCCGGTGGATGCCATCGGCAGTGTCGGCAACTACTTCGCGCGACACGGCTGGAAAGCCGGTGCGCCACTGGTCAGCGCAGCAGACGGTCCGGGCACTCCGCCCTCGTCGGTCACGTTCAACAAGACCAACAAGCCTTACATGAGCGTTTCCGCGCTTGAGGCTGCCGGTGTTCAGGTGACAGGCAACGTGGCGGGTAACACGCAGGTCATTCCGCTCGCGCTGGACCTCAAGCAGGGTTATCGCTACGCAGTGGGCTATGACAACTTCTACGTCATTACCCGCTACAACCACAGCCATCTGTATGCCATGGCCGTGACTGAGCTGTCTCAGGCCATCAAACGCCGTCTCGAGGGCGGGGGTGCTGGATGAGTTGGTCACGCGCGCTACCACTCGCGCTTGTACTCGCACTGCTGGCCGGTTGTGCCAGCAGTGGGAGCACACAAGTCGGTGATGGTGCCTCGGCCAGCACCGGCAAGAAGGCAGGCAAGAATGGTCGCTATCACATGGACTCCGATGCCTATCCTGAAGATGCGCCGGATGTCTCTACCGTGGAGGATGCTGTACCGCAGGTAGAGCCTTACACTCGCAGCGGTAATCGCAGTGAGTATGAGGTGTGGGGCAAGTCCTATCATGTGATGGAGGACCCGCGGGGGTACGTCGCGGAAGGCACTGCCTCCTGGTACGGCAAGAAATTTCATGGCTATGCCACCGCTAGCGGTGAGATCTATGACATGTACACCATGACGGCAGCGCACAAGGCGTTTCCATTGCCGACCTATGCACGTATCACGAATCTGGACAATGGCAAGCAGGTCATCGTCAAGGTCAATGATCGTGGGCCCTTCCATGATGACCGGCTGATCGATCTGTCCTATAGCGCCGCGTGGCGACTCGACATGCTAGGGCATGGTACTGGTCATGTTCGCGTCGAGGCGCTGGACGCCGCGACATGGCAGCCGGGTGCGAGCCCGACGAAAGGCACTGCTGAGTCAGAGCGTTTGTTGGCACGTAGTCAGTCCGTTCGTCGTGAGCAGGGCATTGCCGGACTTGAAGAAATGTACGCAACTGGCGGTTCTGCTTCGGCAGGGACGTCAGGGACGGGCACTGCTGCCAAGCCCGTGATAGCCTCTGCGTCGCGTAATTCAGACACAGCGGCACCCGCTAAATCTGCTACTTCCGGTAGTGTGGGCGAGGCTAGCTACCTACAGGTCGCAGCAGTAAGTGATCAGAGCAAGGCTGACAGCATTCGTCAGCGTATCGGCACCGTGCTTGATAACCCTGTCCGTGTGCTGGGAGATGGCAGTCTGTACAAGGTGCAAGTCGGCCCGTTGGAGGACAATGTCCGCATCGAGTCGCTCAAGTCGGCGCTTGCCAGTGCCGGTTTTGCTGGCGCCTTTAGCGTCAAGGCATCGCGTTAAGGCCAATAGGCCGCTTCAATTAATCATGTATTCCGCGATGGAATGCAACATGGCCGAGGCTTGCGCCTCGGCTAACGCATGAGTGTCAAAGAGATTCCAACATGTCCCTGAAATCCAGACTTCTTCCACTTCGGCGTCGGCTCGCCACGCTGATGGCGGCCAGCGGTATTGCACTGGTAGCCAGTATTACCGCCAGTCCGGCCCATGCCATCGACACCGATACTCTGATTCCGGCTGCACCGCAGTTGGCAGCGTCGTCCTGGATCCTGATGGATGCCAACTCCGGTCGCATTCTGGTCGAGCACAATTCCGACCAGCGTCTGCCGCCGGCCAGTCTGACCAAGATGATGACGGCTTATCTGGTTGAGACCGAGATTGATGATGGCAAGCTGAGCCCGGATGAAAATGTGCGTATCAGCGTCAACGCCTGGAAGACAGGTGGCTCGCGCATGTTCATTCGCGAGGGGACCAGTGTCTCCGTCGATGACTTGCTGCACGGTGTCATCATCCAGTCAGGCAACGATGCCAGTGTCGCGCTGGCGGAGCGTATTGGTGGCAGTGAAGGCTCCTTTGCTGACCTGATGAATCAGCACGCCAAACGCTTGGGCATGAAAAACACCCACTACATGAACGCTACCGGTCTGCCGCATGCGGAGCATTATTCCACTGCGCATGATTTGGCGATTCTGGCGCGTAGCATCATCGAGGATTACCCGGATCACTATCAGATCTACTCCCAGAAGTACTTCACCTGGAACGGCATCAAGCAGCCTAACCGCAACAAGCTGCTGTGGCGTGACAAGGATGTCGATGGCCTGAAGACCGGTCACACTGAAGAAGCGGGCTACTGCCTGGTGGCCTCAGCCAAGAAAGATGAGACCCGTCTGATCAGTGTCGTGATGGGCACCAGCTCCGAAGAAGCCCGTGCTCAGGAATCGCAGAAGCTTTTGACCTACGGCTTCCGCTATTTTGAAAGCAAGAAGCTCTACGACAAGGGCGCGGTGCTCAACCAGGCGCGCGTCTGGGGCGGCGACAAGGATCAGGTACGTCTTGGCATGGCCAAGGATGTCTATCTGACCGTGCCGAGCGGCCAGTCCGACAAGCTGACGGCACGTCTTGATGTGAGCGAAACCATCAAGGCACCGGTTCAGGCAGGTGAGCAGTACGGTACCCTCCAGATCAAATTGGATGACAAGGTACTGGCGGAAGAGCCACTGGTCGCGCTCGAGCCAGTCGAGCAGGGCGGGTTGTTCAAGCGTCTGTGGGATGCACTGATGCTGTTCTTCCACGGCTTGTTCAATTGATCTGAATATCTCGACTGTGCCAGTCGTGCGGCTGTGATCATCAGGCCCACGGTGACCAGAAAGGGCGATCCGGCTGACGGATCGCCCTTTGTTGAGTAGAATGGTCGGAAATAGATTCACATGAAGGGCTATATCCATGGCCAAGACGCCAGAAGTGGGTGGGCAGACGCCTCCCAAGATCGAATATCCCTGTGATTTCCCTCTCAAGATTGTCGGCACCGCTGCCGAAGATCTCGTCGAAGTGGTCTGCAATATCCTCGAAGTGCATGCACCGGGCTTTGATGCCTCGTGCCTGACCTGGCAGGACAGCAAGAACGGTAATTACCGCAGTGTACGTGTGGTGATCATCGCCACCAGCACTGAACAACTGGATGCATTGCACCGTGATCTCAAGGCTACCGGCCGTATCCACATGGTGTTGTGACGTTCACGTGACACGCCTGTTCTCACCATCTTGCGTCTTCAGTACAGGAGCGCATGCATGAACACGATTCACGTCTATCATCTTGGCCTCATGTCATACGGCGAAGTGTGGTCGGCCATGCGCCATTTCACCGACACGCGTGACACTGATGCACCGGATGAGTTGTGGGTGGTGGAGCATCCTGCAGTGTTTACCCAAGGTCAGGCTGGTAAGCCGGAGCATCTGTTGATGCCGGGCGATATTCCAGTGGTACAGACTGACCGCGGTGGGCAGGTGACCTTTCACGGGCCTGGCCAGCTGGTGCTTTACCCACTGCTCAACGTCAAGCGCAGTGCTATTGGAGTCCGTCAGCTGGTGACCGCGTTGGAAGAGACTGTCGTTGCGGCGCTCGCGGAGCATGATATCGAGGCCTACCCACGCCCTGATGCACCGGGCGTTTATGTGAAGAAGTCGGCGCAGCGTGGCGATGATCCGCGTCGATCGATGGAAGAGGCCAAGGTTGCTTCACTGGGGCTGCGTATTCGTCGTGGTTGCAGCTTCCACGGTGTGGCAATCAATCTGGACATGGACCTCGCGCCTTTCGGGCGCATCAATCCCTGCGGCTATGCCGGCATGGCGATGACCCAGCTTCGCGACCTGACTCGCAAGCCGGTAGATCTTGCCGTCGAGCGTGACCGCCTGGTGCGTTGCCTGGGCGCAAGCCTGGGTGACGTGACCCTGACTCCGGTGAGCGGGCTACCCGCGGCACTGGCTGACATTTCTCGAACAGCAGGACAGAACTGATGACCGAGACCACCGCTACCCCGAAGCCCGCCCCATCCGCTGCTCCTGCTCGCAAGGAGCGTGGCGTAAAGCTGCGTGGCGCCGAGAAGGTTGCCCGTATACCGATCAAGGTGATTCCCACCGACACTCTGCCCAAGAAGCCGGATTGGCTTCGTGTGCGGATGCCGGCTTCACCGGAAATTACACGCATCAAGCAGACCCTGCGCAAGCATGGCCTGCACACGGTGTGTGAAGAAGCCTCCTGCCCGAACCTGGGTGAGTGCTTCAGTGGTGGCACCGCGACCTTCATGATCATGGGTGACATCTGTACGCGTCGTTGCCCGTTCTGCGATGTGGCGCACGGTCGCCCGAATATCCTGAATGCCGATGAGCCGCGCGAACTGGCGGAAGCCATCGCCGAGATGCGCCTGAATTATGTCGTGGTGACCTCGGTTGACCGTGATGATCTGCGTGATGGCGGTGCCAACCACATCGCCGAGTGCATCAGCGAGATTCGCGAGAAGTGTACTGGTACCGAGATTGAAGTCCTGGTGCCGGACTTCCGTGGTCGCATGCAGGTTGCGTTGGACGTGCTCGAGAAGACGCCGCCCGATGTCTTCAATCACAACCTGGAAACCGTACCGAGCCTGTATCGTCGCGTGCGTCCGGGGGCTGACTACCAGTGGTCGCTTGATCTCCTCAAGGGTTACAAGGAGCGTCGCCCGGAAGTGAAGACCAAGTCCGGTTTGATGCTGGGTGTGGGCGAGACTGATGAGCAGGTGCTCGAAGTACTGCAGGACCTGCGCGACCACGGTGTCGACATGCTGACCATGGGCCAGTACATGCAGCCGTCGCGTAACCACCTGCCGATTGATCGTTGGGTGCACCCTGATACCTTCGATTGGCTTGGTCAGAAAGCTCGTGAGATGGGCTTCTTGCACGTCGCGTCTGGACCGCTGGTGCGTTCTTCCTATCATGCCGATAAGCAGGCACATGGTGTGGAAGTGAAGTAAGACGGCGTTACACCTGCGTCGTGAAGACTGTGATAAACACGAAAACCGCCTTGGAGATTGTCTCCAGGGCGGTTTTTTCAGGTCTGTAGATCAGACATTCGAACCATGGCAGCGGCTTTGAGGATCGCTACGGTTCGAAAGGGACTAGTCGGTAGCGATAGGTAGACACGCCACGCTATGGCCCGGCATCGGCTCCATGGGGGCGCTGAAGTGTGCATTCAGCTCTGGCAGCAGCTCGCGTACGAAGCGCAGGAAGAGCTCGGTGACCGGCGTTGGATAGCGATCCTTGGGATAGACGGTGCACCACGAACGGCGTAGCGGGAAACCCGGTAACGCCGGGGAGGCCAACAAGCCTGAGGCCAGCTCCAGCTGGACGGCGAGGCGCGGCAGAATCGCGACGCCGAGATGTGCCATCACGCCTTGCTTGATAGCCTCGTTGGAACCCAGTTCCAGGGTGTGACGCAGCGAAACACGTTCACGGGCGGCAAATTCCTCGAAGGCGGTGCGGGTGCCAGACCCTGGCTCGCGCATCAGCATGTAATACTGTGTCAGATCTTCCAGCGTGATGCCCTTTTCCGTCAGTAACGGATGCCCCGGCCAGACGATGGGAATCAGTTCATTGTCCAGAATCGGCATGAAGGCCAGATTGGCGTCGTCCGGCACCATGCCCATGATCACCAGATCATCGCGGCGTTCTGCGAGGCGTTCGAGTGCCTGGCCGCGATTGCAGACCTTGAGACGCACCGACACTTCCGGGTAGCGGGCACGAAAACGCGCCAGAATATGTGGCACGACATATTGTGCGGTAGACACAGCGGCTAGATTCAGCTCGCCACGGATCGTGCCGGCGATCTCCGACAGCTCCATTTGCAGGCTCGATATCTCACCGAAAATCGTCTGCACGGAGCTCGCGAGAGCGTTGGCCGCAGGCAAGATATGCAGTGTTTTGCCAGCATATTTGAACAGCGACTGTTCAAGTGCCTGTTCCAATTGGCGGATCTGAGCACTGACTGCCGGTTGTGTCAGGCCGAGTTGCTCGGCAGCACGTGAGTAGGACTGCTGACGATAGACTGCCTGAAACACTTGCAACTGCCTGAAAGTTAGGCGATTTAACAGATTCGGACGCGACATGACACACCCAGTCATAAGGTTTTACTTATAGATTGGCAAAAAAATATCAACTTTTCTATTGGTCTCTCGCTGGGTAGCGTGGAAAGTCTGATAACAAGACCACAGCGTTACGGCAGGGAGAGTCACCATGTTTCGCAAGTTGCTGATTGCCAACCGAGGGGAGATCGCAGTGCGCATTGTACGCGCCTGTGCAGAGATGGACATCCGCTCTGTCGCGGTCTACACCGAACCCGACCGTTTCTCATTGCACGTCAAGCGCGCGGATGAGGCGCATTTCATTGGTGAAGACCCATTGGCTGGCTATCTGGACGCCCGTCGATTGGTGGATCTGGCGCGTGAGACTGGCTGTGATGCCATCCATCCGGGCTACGGTTTCCTGTCCGAGAATGCCGAGTTTGCGCGTATTTGCGAGACGGCTGGGATTGCCTTCGTCGGCCCGACCAGCGATGTGATCGCCCGGATGGGCGACAAGACCGAAGCACGTGCGGCGATGAAAGCGGCAGGCGTGCCGGTAACACCAGGCTCTGCGGGTAATCTGGCTGACGTGGAAGAGGCGCTATCAGTGGCAGAGCATATCGGTTATCCCGTGATGCTCAAGGCGACCTCTGGCGGCGGTGGCCGTGGTATTCGGCGTTGCGATGATGCGCATCAGCTGGGACAGGCATGGGGGCGTGTCATCTCCGAGGCCACCAAGGCCTTCGGTAGCGCTGCGGTCTTCCTTGAGCGCTGTGTGGTTGATCCGCTGCATATCGAAGTGCAGATCCTGGCGGATAATCATGAAAATGTGATTCATCTGTTCGAACGCGACTGTTCCATTCAGCGGCGTAACCAGAAGCTGATCGAGATTGCCCCCAGCCCGCAGCTGACGCCAGAGCAGCGCGCCTACGTAGGTGAGATGGCTGTCCGCGCTGCGCGCGCCGTGGGCTATCGCAATGCAGGCACGGTGGAGTTTCTGGTCAAGGGCAATGAAATCTACTTCATGGAGATGAACACTCGCGTGCAGGTGGAACACACCATCAGTGAGGCCATCACCGGGGTAGATATCGTTCGTGAGCAGATTCGTATCGCCTGGGGGCACAAGTTGTCCTTCCGTCAGGAAGATATTCGTCATCATGGCTATGCGATTCAGTTCCGCATCAATGCGGAAGACCCCAAGAATGACTTCTTGCCCAGTTTTGGTCGTATCACTCGCTATTACGCGCCGGGTGGCCCTGGTGTACGTACTGATACTGCGATCTATACCGGCTATACCATCCCGCCGTATTTCGATTCCATGTGCCTCAAGCTGATCGTGTGGGGGCTGACGTGGGAAGAGGTCATCAATCGCGGTTCTCGCGCGCTCAATGACATGCGCCTGCAGGGGATCAAGACCACGGCGCCTTACTACCAGGAAATACTCAAGCACCCGGACTTCCGCAATGCGCATTTTGATACTGGCTTTGTCGCCGCGCATCCGGAGCTGACCCAGTACTCGGTCAAGCGCTTGCCTGAGCAGACAGCATTGGCGATAGCGGCGGCAATTGCCGCGCATGCCGGGCTGTAGCCAGGCGCATATGAGCCAAGACCTGAATGAGCAGGCGCCGACTCCCCCCTGAGCTGCTCTTCACGTTCATACACTGACAATTAAAAGGATTGCTGAGATGACTGATACTTCTTCTGACGCCGCTTCCCCTGCTGACACCGTCAAAGTCACCGAAGTCGTACTGCGCGATGGTCACCAGTCTCTGATCGCAACGCGCATGCGTACCGAAGACATGCTGCCGATTGCCGCGCGTCTTGATCAAGCCGGTTTCCACAGCCTTGAAGTATGGGGCGGTGCAACCTTTGACGCCTGCGTGCGCTTCTTGAAGGAAGATCCGTGGGCGCGTCTGTCGGCTCTCAAGGAGGCGATGCCCAATACGCCGCTGCAGATGCTGCTGCGAGGCCAGAACCTGCTCGGCTATCGTCACTATGCCGATGATGTGGTGGAGGCCTTTGTTGAGCGTGCAGCGGCCGGTGGTATCGATATCTTCCGTGTGTTCGATGCCCTGAATGACCTGCGTAACATGGAAACCGCCATGCGCGCCGTCAAGAAAGCGGGCAAGCATGCTCAGGGCACTATCTGCTACACCGTCAGCCCGGTGCATACGCTAGAGATGTTTGTTGAGCAGGCACGCAAGCTGGTCGAGATGGGAGCTGACTCCATCGTCATCAAGGACATGGCAGGTCTGTTGACGCCCTACGCGACCTTTGATCTGGTCAGTGCATTGGTGGCTGCCGTCAACGTGCCTATCCACCTTCACAGTCACGCCACCGCGGGGTTGGCACCTCAATGTCAGATCAAGGCGGTAGAGGCCGGCTGTCGCCATATCGACACCTGCATCTCGGCCTTTGCGGGCGGTACCAGTCATCCGGCGACGGAATCCTTCGTTGCCTCGCTGCGCGGCACGCCTTGGGATACCGGGCTTGAACTTGAGGCACTGCGTGAGATCGGTGATTACTTCCGTGAAGTGCGCACCAAGTACTCTGCCTTCGAGAGTGAGTTTACCCGTGAGGATGTCTCGGTCCAGATCAGTCAGATCCCGGGCGGCATGATGTCGAACCTGGCCAGTCAGCTGAAAGAGCAGAATGCGTTGGATCGCATTCGTGAAGTCTTCGATGAGATTCCGCGCGTGCGTGCTGACCTCGGCTACCCGCCGCTGGTCACGCCTACCTCACAGATCGTCGGCACTCAAGCAGTACTCAACGTGCTGACGGGTGAGCGTTACAAGAGCATCACCAATGAAGTGAAGCGCTATCTACAAGGGGGCTATGGTCAGGCGCCGGCAGCCGTCAATGAAGAGATACGCTCACGTGCCATCGGTACTGCACCGGTGGAAACCGGTCGTCCTGCAGACCTGTTATCTCCCGAGATGGCGCGTCTGACCGAAGAGTTGGGGGCGCTGGCCGAGTCTCCCGAAGACGTGCTGACCTTTGCCATGTTCCCCGAGTTGGGGCGTGACTTCCTGACGGAGCGCCGTGATGGCACCCTCACACCGGAAATCGTGCCCCAGGGCGAAGCTGAGCGTCCGGTCTCTTCTGGTGTGCCGACCGAATTCGTGATTGACGTGCATGGCGAATCCTACGCAGTGCAGATCACCGGTGTCGGAGGGGCCAAGGGCAGTAAGCGTCATATCTATCTGACGCTTGATGGCATGCCGGAAGAGGTCGTGTTCGAGGCCAAGGATGATTATGTGGCTGCAGGGCAAGGCAGTGGCCGTGCGAGTGCCTCAGCTCCAGGCCATGTCACGACCGCCATGCCGGGGAATATCGTCGAGGTTCTGGTGGCGGTCGGGGACAGTGTCACCGCAGGTCAGGCAGTGCTGATCACTGAAGCCATGAAGATGGAAACCGAGATCGCGGCACGTGTCGATGGTACGGTAAATGCCATCCATGTCACTCGTGGTGACCGAGTGACACCAGGCGAGGTGTTGATCGAGATCGCCTGATTTTCTCTTTTTCGTCTGAGCTCTAGTCCTCGGGGATCGGCTTGTAAAACGATGGTGTCGCCTCCATCTGCCAGTCATCTGTCCATCCAGCACCACCTGACACTTGGCGTGTCAGGCGGTGTCTTGCCAAGGAAGCTTTCCATGACGACACATTTCGAAGATGTCGCCGGTCTTAGCCCACAGATCGACCCTGCGACGCGTGGCTTTGTGTTCAATCAGACCATGCTGCGTATCAAGGAGCCCGAGCGTAGCCTGGACTTCTATACTCGCGTGCTCGGCATGCGGCTAGTGCGCAAGCTCGACTTCCCGGAGATGCAGTTCAGCCTCTATTTCCTTGCCTATCTTGATGAGCAGCAGGCAGGAGAAGTGCCGAGCGATGATCTCAAGCGTACGACCTATACCTTCGGTCGCGAGGCGATGCTCGAACTGACCCATAATTGGGGCACGGAGAACGATGCTGACTTCGCCTATCACGATGGCAATGCTCAGCCGCAGGGCTTTGGTCACATTGGCATCAGCGTGCCGGATGTCCATGCTGCAAGTGAGCGTTTTGAAGCACTGGGCATCGAGTTCGTCAAACGACCCGATGATGGCAAGATGAAGGGGCTCGCCTTCATCAAGGACCCTGATGGTTATTGGATCGAGGTGCTGCGAGCCGATACCTTCGAGCGTCAGGCTAACGGCGAGCGCTAACGGCTATCCTGCATGCTGTCGTCATCGATATCCTCATCAGTATCTGCCCGCCACTCCAGGAGTGGCGGGCTTTTTTGTGCCATTTCAGCAGTGCTTGATAGCGCTTGAATGTCTGTGGCGTCGGTGTGGTCTCAGGTGTCATTCACTGGCAGCTTCGCTAATGTAGTGTTTATGGCCTCCGGCTGTGCCGGCTAATCACATAGGTGAAAAGGAAAACAACATGCAAAGCGAAAATCAGCCCGTAGCACAAGGTCTTGTCGGTAAGGTTGCCGTGATCAGCGGTGCCTCACGGGGGATCGGGGCGGCCATTGCCGTGCGCCTGGCCACGGAGGGGGCTCAGGTGGTCGTCAACTACCGCAGCGATGTCGAGGGTGCGCAACAGGTGGTGTCTGAGATCGAATCCTTGGGAGGCCAGGCCAGCATGGTGCAGGCCGATGTTGGCATCAGTGCTGATGCCAGTCGACTGTTTCAGATCGCGAGCGAGACGTATGGGGGCGTGGATATCCTGGTCAACAATGCTGGAATGAGCATTTACAAGACAGTGGCGGAGTTCACCGATGAGGATTTCGCCAGCTTGATGCAGGCCAATCTGACAGGTTCGTTCAATCTGATGCGTGAGGCTGCGCTGCACCTGCGTGATGATGGTCGGGTGGTCAATATCTCGACGTCAGTCACGCGGCAGATGTTTGCGACCTACGGACCCTACGCGGCTTCAAAAGCCGCGGTAGACCAGTTGACTCGTGTGCTGGCCAAGGAAGTGGGAGCACGTGGTATTACCGTCAATGCGGTGGCTCCTGGCCCGACAGATACTGGGCTGTTCCGTGCTGGAAAAAGTGAGGAAACCATCGCGAGGCTTGAGGGCATGGCAGCGCTGGGGCGGATTGCTAGCCCACAGGACGTGGCACGGGTAGCGGCGTGGTTGGTAAGTAACGATGCTGGCTGGGTGACGGGGCAGATTATCGGGGCGAATGGTGGCTTCGCCTAAGGTTCTCATTTACGGCTATGCTGTGGACAAGACGGATTTCCATCAGTCGTTATCATGAGGGGCAGGGATGAAGGTGACTGCTAGCGAAACTCAGGAAAATACAGTGCATGAGAGTGCGGTCACTACCGCGTTACGTGTGGGGTATCCGGGACACTTGGGGGGCTATTCTCGAGAGTGTGCATCCAAGCTATATGCTGGTGATGCCTGCTTGAGCGCCTATGCCGGGATTGATGAAGTCGTCAGGGCATTGGCAGAGGGTGAGGTCGATGCCGCCGTGGTGCCATGGTCGCGCGGCCATCAGCAGCCAGTGAGAGCCACACACGAGGCCTTGGCTGCATGGCCGGGCATTCGTGTCGAACGGCGGCTGTTCCGTGCGATCAGTCTCAGTCTGCTTGGCCCGCCGGAACTGACGCCCAGCAAGGTACAGCGCATCGTGGCCCGCGAGGCGCTATTTGACGAATGCAATGCATGGCTTGAGCAGAATTTGCCATACGTGGAGCGAGTCGACTGCCTGCACATGGCAGATGCTCTCGACATGGCAGAAAGCCGCAACGATACACTTGCCATTGCACCTCCTTCGTTGGCCAGGCGGCCGGGGTTGGTCTGCCTCGCGCCACGGATTGAAGATGATCCCGGGCGAGTCTCCCAATTCGCGGTACTCAAGCGAGATCAGAGTTACGTGCGGGGGCAGGGCACGGCCGAAGAGCAGCACACTATTCAGAACCGCTGTGTGTCAGGTGATGCTGAACGGTTGTGACATGACAGTCGCGATATTTCGGCAGTGACATTCGCTATGCTGAAGGCCACCTCTTGCCAAGGTTCTTCCACGATGTCGCCATCCGATTTCTCATCCCCGTCGTCTGTCGGCCTCACGGTTGGCTCGCCGACCGTGAGGCCTGTTGCAGTTCAGCTGTCATTTCCCGCAGCTCCCGCTGTCTTGTCCTCACCGGCTGAGCTGGATGCTCGTCTACCAGTGAGGCCAACGGTGGTGCCGCTCGCACTGAATGAGGCCGGCCTGATTCTCGTTGATGAGATCAATGGTTTCTGCCAGGTCGGTGGTGGTGCTCTGGCACCACAAGCCCCCAATGCTCAAGTGTCCAACATGATAACGCTCAGCGATGAGCTGGCGCGTTGTTTCAGCGCGAGTGCACGGCCGCTGATGGCGTTCATTGACTCTCATTCACCGGGAGTGCCAGAACCGCCTTACCCAGTGCACTGTGAGCAGGGGAGTGGTGAGGATGTGCTGGTGGATGAATTGACATGGCTAGCTGATGACCCGCATGTGACCCTGATTCACAAGGATTGCATCAACGGTTATATCGGTGCCATCCACCCCCACACTCAGGCCAATTCTCTGAATGATTGGGTAGTGCAGCATCGTCTCACGACGCTGGTAATCGTGGGCATCTGCACGGATATCTGCGTAATGGATCTGGTGTTGACGCTTTTATCGGCGCGTAATCACGGCGTGCTGGGAGCCGTGCGCGATATTGTGGTGTTGGAGCCCGGATGTGCCACCTATGATCTTCCTGCTGAGCAAGTGGCGCGACTGGGGTTGCCGGAAACGGCAACTCATCCTCAGTCTGATACTCATCATATCGGGTTGTATTGTATGGCGGCACGCGGCGCGATCATTGCCAGTCAGCTTGATATTTCGGTAAAGACGCTCGGCGAAGAGACGGGTGAATGACGCTGAAATAGAGCGAAATGTAGTTTGATTACAACATTTGGTGTTTTGGAACGTTAAAGGATAAGCCATAAAAAACGCCGTCAGCGCAAAATAGAGCGCTGACGGCGTTTTGAGGAGTGCCTTGCGACACTGTGGCTTGCGACACTATGGCTGGCGCAATGTATCCGGTGAGGCGATCAGGCGCGAGTGCTGATCCAGTCGTTTGCGTCCGGGACTGCGACCTCGACGACCTGCGATATGAGGGACGAGTTGAACATGAAGTCGGCGCTCGCCGCATTGCATGCTACTGGCACGTTCCATAAGGCGGCCAGACGCAGCAAGGCTTTGACGTCTGGATCATGTGGCATCGGCGCGAACGGGTCCCACAAGAAGATCAATAGGTCCAGATTGCCTTCTGCGATACGTGCGCCAATCTGCTGATCGCCGCCGAGAGGGCCACTCATCAGGCCTTCGACTTCAAGCCCGAGCTCCTTGCTGATACGCCGTGCGGTGGTGCCGGTACCCAACAACTGGTGACGGGACAACTCGTCGCGCCAGCGATTGGCCCAATCCAGCATTTCATCCTTCTTGCCATCGTGGGCGACCAGCGCAATACGCTTGCGTGCCGGAAGGGTACGCCGTGCCTGGCGTTTGGGTCGTTGCTCGCTCATGCCGCATTGCCTCCAGAGGGCGAGGCGCCAGCCCCGCCGGTGATCAAATGCTTCAGTCGATGGTGCCGCCGACGGTGACGATCTTCATGGTGTTGGTGCCGCCATGTGCATTCATCTGGTCGCCACGTGTGAGGATAACCAGATCGCCACGCGTGGCAATACCACGGGCCTCGAGTTCAGCAATGGCGCGACGATTGATTTCCGGAGCCGGTAGTTCGCTTGAGTCGAAGGGCAGGGACACCACGCCACGGTAAAGTGCCATGCGGCGCTGAGTCTTCTGATCTTGTGCCAGCCCGACGATCGGCAGGCCAGAGCGAATGCGGGAGGCGATCAGTGGCGTATAGCCGGACTCGGTCATGCACACGATGGCGACGACACCCGTCAGGTGGTTGGCAGCGTACATGGCGGACAGCGCGATGGTTTCGTCAGTCTTGCTGAAACCTTCGTGGATGCGGTGCTGAGATTCCTGTGCAGAGCGCTCACGCTCGGCGCCCAGGCAGACACGGTGCATGGTCTCGATCGTCTCGACCGGGAAATCCCCCGCGGCGGTTTCCGCCGACAGCATCACTGCATCGGTGCCATCCAGCACGGCATTGGCAACGTCGAAGACTTCTGCGCGCGTCGGCAGCGGTGCGCTGATCATGGATTCCATCATCTGCGTGGCAGTGATGACCACACGGTTCAGGCTGCGTGCGCGGCGAATCATGCGCTTCTGTACGCCGATCAACTGGGCATCGCCAATTTCGACGCCTAGATCACCACGCGCCACCATCACACCTTCGCTGGCGAGAATGATACCGTCGAGTACGGCATCATCAGCCACGGCTTCAGCACGCTCAACCTTGGCGATCAGGCCGATATCACGGCCTTCTTCACCCAATAGCTCGCGTGCCAGCTGCATGTCAGCGCCGCTGCGCGGGAAGGAAACGGCTAGATAATCCACGCCGATGTCGATAGCGGTCTTGAGGTCGGCCTTGTCTTTCTCGGTCAGTGCTTCTGCGGAAAGACCCCCGCCCTGCTTGTTGATGCCCTTGTTATTGGACAGTTTGCCACCCACCTTGACGGTGGTATGGATTTCGTTGTTCTTGAGTTCAACGACTTCAAGCACGACGCGGCCATCGTCGAGCAGCAGGACATCGCCTGCAACCACATCATCGGCCAGCTGCTGGTAGTCGCAACCCACGCGCTCGACGGTACCTTCATCACGGCCCAAGCCGATGTCGAGAACGAAGGGCTGACCTTCGCTCAGGATCACGGCGGTGTCCTTGAAGCGGGCGATGCGAATCTTCGGCCCCTGCAAGTCACCCAGTACTGCGACGCTACGTCCTTGTGCGGCGGCGGCCTGACGGACAGCCTCCGCCCGCATGCGATGATCTTCCGAGCTACCGTGGGAGAAATTGAGGCGTACCACATCCACTCCGGCACGAATCATCGCGTCGAGAACACCCGGCTTGTCACTGGCCGGACCTAGCGTGGCAACAATCTTGGTGCGGCGGATCGGGCCGTTGAACGCGTGCGGCATGAAATCATACTCCTTGAACACTTGGCGTGATGGGTGAGACAGATTGTGTTGTCATTTTACTACATTGAAGGCTGAAAGGGAGCCTGTCGAGTGCAGTACATCGTTGCGGCATATTTTGTGACAGATATCTTGCTGATACCTGCCGTCGATCATTGTGCAACGTGACATCGCAATGGAAGGTGAGGTTTCATTCCTGCGCCGCGCCGAATACGCTACGTTGATCAGGCGTCATGCCTCTGCTGTGCTGAGAGAGGCCATACTGACGTTATCGCTATCCATGGTGCGACTTCTCAATGGCTCCTTATATAGTGGCAGCAAGTCAGTGACAGCAAAAAGTACACGCTGGGCGGCATATGGCATAAAGGGCTTGGCGGTAAGTTGACATTGCAAATATCGATCCTGTAGGTAGTCCTGATGCCATCAAGGGCCTCCTGTTGATAGGAACCGTAACGCCTACTGTAGATATCCAGACACTCCGCCAGTCTCAACATTGCTGGTCAGCGCTGAAACGCTGGGGTAGGGTAGGCGCATTTTTCGGCTGGGATAAAACCCAGTGCGACGATTCATTCGCCGGTGCACTCAGTGCCGGCCAGGAGATGCGAGCAACCATGGGCAAGTCACTGGTGATCGTCGAGTCGCCCGCCAAGGCCAAGACCATCAATAAGTATCTCGGCAATGATTTCATAGTGAAATCGAGTGTCGGGCACATCCGCGATCTGCCCACCAGCGGTAGCGGTAAACAGGCAACTGATCCCAAGGAGCGTGCCCGTCAGGCTGCGGAGACACGCAAGATGTCGCCGGAGGTCAAGGCCGCTCATAAAGAGAAGAAAGCCAAGACCCAGTTGATCCGGCGCATGGGGGTTGATCCGGAGAATGGCTGGGAGGCGCATTATGAGATTCTGCCTGGCAAGGAAAAGGTAGTCTCGGAGCTGACGCGTCTGGCCGAGAAAGCCGACACCATCTATCTCGCAACGGATCTTGACCGCGAAGGTGAGGCGATTGCCTGGCACCTGCGCGAGACCATCGGTGGCGACGAGACGCGTTATAAGCGCGTGGTGTTCAACGAGATCACCAAGAAGGCGATCACGGCGGCCTTTGATGAGCCCGGCGAGCTGAAGATGGACCGTGTCCATGCACAGCAGGCGCGGCGCTATCTGGATCGTGTGGTGGGCTTCATGGTCTCGCCGCTGCTGTGGGCCAAGGTGGCACGCGGCCTGTCTGCCGGTCGCGTGCAGTCCGTGGCAGTCCGCCTGATCGTTGAGCGTGAACGCGAGATTCGTGCCTTCATTCCGGAAGAGTTCTGGGATGTCCACACTAAGCTTGCCGCCGCGAGTGGTGAAGCGATTCGTTTCGAGCTGGCGCGTCAGGACGGCAAGGCCTTCCGTCCGACCAGCGAGAAGGACACGCTTGAGCGTATTGCGGCGCTGCGCACTGCTGCCTTGGCTATCTCCAATCGCGAAGACAAGCCGACACGTTCCAAGCCGAATGCACCATTCATTACCTCGACCCTGCAGCAGGCGGCCAGCGGTCGTCTCGGCTTCTCGGTCAAGAAAACCATGATGATGGCGCAGCGCCTGTATGAAGCTGGCTACATCACCTACATGCGTACTGACTCGACAAATCTGTCGGCGGATGCAGTGGCGACGGCTCGCGATTTCATCAGCGAAGAATATGGCAGCAACTACCTGCCGGAAGCGGCCAATGTCTATTCCAGCAAGGAAGGTGCCCAGGAAGCCCACGAAGCGATTCGTCCTTCTGAGGTGGCTAATCGTGCGACTGATCTCGTGGGAATGGAGCGCGATGCCGAACGGCTCTATGAGCTGATCTGGCGTCAATTCGTGGCCTGTCAGATGTTGCCGGCCGAGTACCTGTCCTCGACACTGACCATAGAAGTCGACGGTTACGAGTTGCGTGCCAAGGGGCGTGTGCTCAAGTTTGACGGTTACACTCGCGTCATGAAGCCGATGGGCAAGAAGGAAGAGGATCAGTCGCTGCCCGATCTCGCGATCGGTGAGAAGCTCGAGCTGGTCGAGCTGGACCCTCAGCAACACTTCACCAAGCCGTCGGCGCGTTATACCGAAGCCAGCCTGGTCAAGGAGCTCGAAAAGCGAGGCATCGGCCGTCCGTCGACTTATGCTGCCATCATTTCGACCATTCAGGATCGTGGCTATGCAGCGCTGGAAAATCGTCGCTTCTACGCCGAGAAGCTGGGTGACATTGTCACTGATCGCCTCAGCGAATCCTTCAAGGACCTGATGGACTTCGGCTTCACCGCTCGGATGGAAGATCATCTGGACGAGGTGGCCAAGGGCACACGCAACTGGCGTGAACTGCTCGATGCCTTCTATGCCGAGTTCAAGGCCGAGTTGGACCATGCCCAGTCAGAAGAAGGCATGCGCCCGAATCAGCCGGTACCGACGAATATTACCTGCCCGACCTGTGAACGCGAGATGCAGATCCGTACCGCGTCTACCGGTGTCTTCCTGGGGTGCTCAGGCTATAACCTGCCACCGAAGGAGCGCTGCAAGACCACCATTGACCTGTTGCCCGGCGATGAGGCTGTTGCTGCTGATGCCGGTGAAGATGCCGAGACTGACGCGCTACGTGCCAAGCGTCGCTGCCCGATCTGTGCGACAGCGATGGATAGCTACCTGATCGACGAACATCGCAAGCTGCACGTCTGCGGTAACAGTCCGGACTGCGTGGGGCATGAGGTCGAGGAAGGGCACTTCCGCATCAAGGGCTACGATGGCCCGGTGATCGAGTGCGACAAGTGCGGCGCTGATATGCAGCTCAAGACTGGCCGTTTCGGCAAGTACTTTGGCTGTACCAACGAGGCCTGCAAGAACACCCGCAAGCTACTCAAGTCGGGTGAGGTCGCGCCACCCAAGATGGACCCGATTCCGATGCCGGAACTTGCCTGCGTCAAGGTCGAAGACCACTATGTGCTGCGTGATGGCGCCAGTGGCTTGTTCCTGGCTGCCAGCCAGTTCCCGAAAAATCGTGAGACGCGTCCGCCATTGGTGATGGAGCTCAAGGCGCATGCCGACGAGCTTCCGGAGAAATATCACTTCATCCTCAAGGCGCCGGAGAAAGATCCGGATGGTCGTCCGGCGCAGATTCGTTTCTCGCGCAAGGTCAAGGCGCAGTACGTCATGAGTGATGAGGAAGGCAAGGCGACTGGCTGGAAAGCGACCTTCGAGAATGGTCGCTGGGTCGTTGAGGACAAGCGCAAGGGAGTCAAGGCCTGATGAGTCATCGCGCCCGCACCAACCAACTGCTGTATCAGGCTGAGCTGTTGCTGGCGCAGTCAGCAGTGTCGGTGGGAGACGAGCATGATATGGCGCGTCGCATGGCAGGTGAGGAAGGGGCGCTGGCGCTGTTGGAGCTGGCACTGTCTTCGCTACTTGATGAGATTGCCGTTGTGGCGCGTTGGCCGCAGAGCAGCTGGCGCGAGCGTTTGTCATCTCCGCCGGCACCGGTCGCTGAAGTTGAGCAGCTGCGTATCTTGCTTGAGCGGCCCGATAGCTGGTTGAGTCAGCTGGTGGGTGATATTGACCGCCTGCAAGGTGAGGCAGGCGCTGCTCGCCGAGAAGAAAGTCGTATTCGTGGCGATGGCTTGATTATCGCGGCTGCGGCCAATGCGTCATTGGTTGAGCGTCTCACTGAAGCGCTGGTGGCATTCAAGGCCATATTGCCAGGATTGCGCGAGTCGAGCGTTGAGTGGTAGTGATGCCGATAATGAATGTTGCTGGCAGCACATGGCTCGGTAGTACATGACCCGGCAGTCAATGGCTCGGCCGTGAACGCCTTGGTATCCGCGGCAAGCGTGTCTGTCGCGTGGCATTCAGATGACGCTTCGGTGCTGTGGGTGCTAGACTGCTTTCATTGTGGCAAGCCCCGCATCCTCATCAGTACGACCATGGCTCTGGCCATGGTCGTACTCTTTTCTACGCTGCGTGAGGCCTGCCCACCGTCAAGCTGACGATCACAACCACGCCGGCATCTTATGTGATGCTGCGCAGGAGGAATGACGTGTCCGATCCCGCCGTACTTGAAATTGTGCAAATGGAAGATGGTGAAGTGATTCTGCGCGCAGCCGAAAGTGAAGGCGAGCCGTTGCTCAGCATTCGCATCTCGGATGAGGCCGCTGATCTACTGCGTGACAACCGCTTTGAAGTCGCTCGTGAGATGATTGACCATGCCATCACGCGTACGCGCCTGTGGGATGGTGAGGAAGATGAGAATGAGCAGTCAGAAGGCCTGGTGCACTAACGTACCTCGCGCTCATCTGGATCATCGTTGATTACCTCACAAGCGCAGACACAAAAAACCCGCCACCTGGCGGGTTTTTTGTGTCTGAAAGCAAGTAAATGCATCGAGAGGCGTGTCAGTGCAGGCCGCCATCGCGGATGACACCGACACCAAGGCCTTCGATTTCCAGGCTTTCGCTGCGCAGGTCGACCTTGATGGGGGCGAAGTCAGCATTTTCGGCCTCGAGCCACACATAGTGGCCTTCGCGACGGAAGCGTTTGACGGTCACTTCATCGCCGAGGCGCGCGACGACGATCTGGCCATCGCGCACATTGGTGGTGCGATGCACTGCCAGTAAGTCGCCCTCCAGAATGCCGACATCCTTCATGGAGACACCGCGTACACGCAGCAGATAATCGGCGGCCGGTGAGAAGTAGTCACTGGGTAGCGGGCAATGGCGGTCGATATGCTCACTGGCGAGTATCGGACTGCCTGCCGCAACCTCACCAATGACAGGCAAGCCCGGGTTGCCATATTCTCCAGCGTCGGCCATTGATGGCACGCGAATGCCGCGTGAGGTGCCTGGCACCATCTCGATGGCACCTTTGCGCTTCAAGGCACGTAGATGCTCCTCGGCAGCATTGGGGGAGCGAAAGCCCAGCGCTTGGGCGATTTCGGCACGCGTCGGCGGATAGCCGGAGGATTTGATGGTCTTGATGATGAAATCAAAGACGTCCTGTTGGCGCGGAGTAAGCGGCTGGGTCATGGGCATTGCCTTTGGCCTGGGCGGCATCTTGAGCTGACGGCACGGGGTGTGCATCCATACAACTGTCATTGTATCCAGTCATGGCGGTCATGCAAGGTGTCTTGCGGGGTGTTCAGTGCTTTCGGAGATTATTCATGGCAGTGGAGATGTGCTTTTAACACCTGTTTTCAAGCCCCTTTCGCCATGTCTGATGTGCTGTGTCAGTAAGCGTGACATTCCTGCAAGGCCCTTGAGTGGTGAGGTTTTAGCCTCTCGGACTGAATATCAGCGAGTACTGAATCATTGGCTGTTTGAAACACGAAGAATTGTCAGTGGTAGCATGGCAAGCTAGAATCGTTGTGTTTCAAACGAATGTTCGTTAGTGGCGAGTGCAGCGATATTTTTCCTGCTCCTTGCCATCCCCTTGCGAATCGGTCGTTTGCAGCATGTCATGAGAGAGTCGGCACGAAAGGACATCAGTGTCTGCGTGGCTTACGGCTCCAGTATTTCATCACGATCACCTGATAAGGCTTCCGTCCATGGCCCAGACCGACACTGTCACCCGTATTCTCAATACTGCAGAGGTATTGTTTGCCGAGCGCGGGTTTGCTGAAACCTCTCTGCGCAACATCACCAGCAAGGCCAAGGTCAATCTGGCGGCGGTCAACTATCACTTCGGTTCCAAGAAGTCGCTGATTCAGGCGGTCTTTGCGCGCTATCTTGATCCCTTCAGCGAACGTTTCCATGCTGCTCTTGATAGTGTCGAGCAGGAGTATGCTGGTCGCCAGATTCCACTTGAGGTGTTGCTGGAAGTCATGGCGAACACTGTGCTTGAGGTGCCAGCAGAGCGTAATAGCCTACGTACCTTCATGCGGCTGCTCGGGTTGGCTTATACCCAGGGGCAAGGCCACATGCGTCGCTATATTCGTGAGCACTACGGCACCGTCTTCAGCCGCTTTGCGGAGCTTTTGAAGCTCGCCACGCCTGAATTGCCGGACAACGAGCGTTTCTGGCGCCTGCACTTCATGCTTGGCAGTGTCATCTTCACCTTCTCGGGACTTGATGCGCTTCGCGACATCGAGGAGGCCGAGTATGGCCACCACACCTCGGTGCGTGAACTGATCCAGCACATGCGGCCAATGGTCGTTGCGGCAATGGCGGCACCTCTGCCAGCATGTCTGCCAGCCCCGATGGCCGCTGACGTTGAGCCTCATGACGTTGTGAGTCAAACGGCGAATCAGGCGGCCAGCTGATGGCCTGCTGGATCAGGGTCGATCTACGGCGTCAATGGCTCGAAATTCGTCGCGATGCTCCGATAGGGGATCGTACTTTTCCGCCGACAGAAGCGACAGATGCTGCGCTGATCTTTGCCTGCACGATCTCCAGTGGTCTGAATGGCATTGGCGAGGTGGAGGGCAGTGGATGCACGCCCACCGGATGGCACGTCATACGTGCTGCCATTGGGGCGACCAATCCGGAGGGTGCGGTCTATCGCGGCCGTCGTTACACCGGAGAGATTTTCTCGCCCGAATTGGCCGCCGCGTATCCAACTCGTGATTGGATCCTGACGCGCATTCTGTGGCTCAGCGGTCGTGAATCCGGAATCAATCGTGGCTGGAATGCTTCGGGTGAGCGAGTCGATAGTCTGCGACGCTATATCTACTTCCACGGTACCCCCGCCTCGGAGCCGATGGGTATCGCCGCTTCGCATGGCTGCATACGCCTGCGTGACCCTGATCTACTCCGTCTCTTTCAGCATGCTATACCCGGTACGCCGGTGCTACTGCACGCCTGACGATGCTGCTCTGCGCTACGTATCATGGTGTCACTGTTGATCTCATCGCGTCGTTGCACACTGTGGCGAAGCAGGGCGGCTGATGACGTGCATGTTTGCCAGAGAGAGACGCGTCTGTCTCCGACTGTTCGAGCTGCTCTCAGTCGGCTAGAATTGCGCCTTTCCTCGGCCTGTAGCCTGTCTTTTCCACCGATCAATGGCTGCTGTGCCCCGTAAAGACATGAAATTCTGTGTGCCAACGTTGTGCCTTTGGCGAGGCATGGCTGGCTGCAGTCCATGGACAGGAACAGGAAGGATGTCATGACACAGCCACTAGGCTCCGTGATGGTCGATGTTGCGGGACCGACACTCGCCCGCGACGAACGTGAACTACTGGCACGCCCCGCTGTTGGTGGCGTCATCCTGTTTGCGCGTAACTGTGTGTCCCCTGATCAGGTGCTGGATCTCTGCCGCGAGATTCGCAGTGTGAATGCACATCTATTGATTGCCATCGATCAAGAAGGTGGCCGTGTGCAGCGTCTGC
The DNA here is from genome assembly GCF_009796845.1 of Cobetia sp. L2A1. Taxonomy (NCBI): domain Bacteria; kingdom Pseudomonadati; phylum Pseudomonadota; class Gammaproteobacteria; order Oceanospirillales; family Halomonadaceae; genus Cobetia; species Cobetia sp. L2A1. The sequence continues at coordinate 969,460 of NZ_CP047025.1, forward strand.
GTGAAGGTGTCACTCGTCTGCCGGCGATGCGCACGCTTGCGAAGTGTTGCCTTGGGCATGATTGTGCCGGCTGTGAAGGCGACGTTCAGGCCGCAGGGCTAGGTCTGGCGCGTGACGCCGGCTGGTTGCTGGGGATGGAAATGGCCGCCATTGGCTGTGATGTTACCTTCGCGCCGGTACTCGATATCGATGTGGCGGGATCCACCATCATTGGGGACCGCAGCTTCGGGACAACGCCGGAGGATGTGATTGCGGTCGCAGGTGCCTTCATCGAAGGGCTTCATGATGCTGGCATGGCTGCGATAGGCAAGCATTACCCCGGTCACGGTGGCATCGCCACAGATACTCACCGGGAGCGAGTGATTGATCCGCGCCCCTTCCGAGTGCTTCGTGAGCATGACCTCAAGCCTTTTGCCGCACTTGCCGATCGGCTCGGCGGTGTGATGCCAGCGCATGTGATCTATCCCGATTTTGACGCGCGACCGGCAGGGTTTTCACCTAGCTGGTTGGGTCTGTTGCGTGAAGAATTTGGCTTCAAGGGCGCTATCTTTTCGGATGATCTGGGCATGGCTGCTGCTGTCTCAGAAGGCGCACCGGCTGAGCGCGCCCGCATGGCACTGGATGCTGGTTGCGACATGGCGCTGGTCTGCAATGATCACGTTGCTGCACGCGCAGTGCTCGATAGTCTCGATGATGATGAGCAACGCAATAGTGGCAAGCGTCAGGCGCGTCTACGTTATGGCCGTGCCCGTCCGACCCTTGAAGGGTTGGCCGGATTGTCCCGCTGGCGCCGAACGCATGCGCGCCTTGAAGCATTGGCGGCCAGTCAGGCCAATGAACAGGCGGCAATGCCCTCCGGCACACAGACGTCTTGAGAGTGATCTTGAGTGCATGTGTGGGTGAGAAAGAGGTCAGCATGACCCTACGGCAATGTGTCTAGGGTGCTGAGTAGATGTCAGGCAAGGAATCAACATGGCGAAAAAATCTGCCACACAGGCCGCCACAGATAAGCTGGCTGCCCCCGCTGAAGACATGATTCACGACTGGCTCGACCCGTTGCGCAGCTGGGTCGAGCAGACGTTCGGTTTGCCATTATGGGGCATCAATCTGGTGCTGGTGCTGGCAGCTGTCCTGGTACTGCATCTGCTCGAGCGTGTCGTGCTGACGCGCGTAGCTGCGCATGCCAAGAAGAGCTGTAATCTCTGGGATGATGCACTGGTACATGGCCTGCGCCATTCGCTGTCGTTGTGGCTCTACTGCATGGGAATGCTGGTCGCATTGAGTATCATCGCCACACAGTTCACGTTGGGTGGGGTTGAGCACTATCTGAAGCCGACGCGTCATGTAGTAACACTATTGGCGCTGGCCTGGGCCTCTATTCGCATGATCAAGCGCTTTGAGGCGCTGCGGACCATGCCGCCACCCGGCACTGACGTCAATGCAATGGATGCCACTACGGCATCCGCCATCAGTAAGCTGCTACGTGCCATGGTGGTCGTTCTGGTCGGGCTCGCCATCTTGCAAAACCTTGGCGTTTCCTTGTCCGGGGTTCTGGCGTTCGGGGGTGTGGGCGGTATTGCGGTCGGCTTCGCTGCACGTGATCTACTGGCCAACGTCTTCGGTGCCTTCATGATTCATCTTGACCGTCCGTTCAAGGTCGGAGACTGGGTACGTTCACCTGATCGTGAGATCGAAGGCACTGTCGAGGATATCGGCTGGCGGATTACGCGTATCCGTACGTTCGATATGCGCCCGCTGTACGTCCCCAATGCCATCTTTGCTAGTATCTCGGTAGAAAATCCGTCGCGCATGTATAACCGCCGCATCTTCGAGACGATTGGCCTGCGCTATGAAGATGCCGCTCAGATCGCCCCCATCATGGTGGCAATTCGCGAGATGCTGGGAGGCCACGACGAGGTAGATCAGACCCGCACCCAGATCGTCAATTTCACGCGCTATGGCGAACATTCGCTGGATTTCTTCATCTATCTCTTCACCCGAACGACTGATTGGGTGAAATTCCACGACATCAAGCAGGATGTACTCTTGCGTGTGCATGACATCATCCATGACCACGATGCCCGTGTTGCACTACCCGGACAGCGTCTGCACTTTGCTGATGCATTGACGCTGGATGGGCTTGGCGAAATGGCCGGTAACGCATCGGCTAGCAGTGAGCAGACCCGTCAGCACGCTCGCCAACAACATGACGAACGCGATGCCGAGGCGACTGCTGCCACGGCATCATCAGATACGCAGGCGCGTACCTCCCAGCGTCGCGCTGCTTCATCCTCCGCTGCTACATCCTCTGCTACGCCCGTCCGGCGTGGTGATGAGGCCAGTGATACCCAGGAAACTCCCGATGCTGACTCCGACGCCTGACACCCTGAGCGCTCTGCATGCTGAAATGCGTGACGTGATGGACAACGCTGACTGCCTGATCCCGCAGGCAGATCTTGAAGTGGCACTGGACCGGATGGCTGTTGAGCTGACGCTCAGCCTTGGCGACCGAATGCCGATCTTCTATTGCGTGATGAATGGCGGCCTGATTACCGCTGGACAGCTGTTGACTCGTCTCGGCTTCCCGCTGGAAGTCGATTACCTGCACGCCACTCGCTATCGTGGTGCCATGCGGGGTGGCGAGCTGTTCTGGCGCGTCAATCCTGAGCTGCCGATGGCGGGGCGTGATGTCGTGATCGTCGATGACATTCTCGACGAGGGTGGCACACTGGCGGCTATCATCGAGTATTGCCGCGAGGCGGGAGCGCGTAGCGTGTCCAGCTGTGTGTTGGTCGACAAGAAGCACGATCGCAAAGCCTATCCGGGCTTCAAGGCTGATTTCTGTGGCTTGGATGTCGAAGACCGTTTCCTGTTCGGCTTTGGCATGGACTACAAGGGCTACTGGCGTAACGCGCCGGGGATCTACGCGCCCAAGGGGCTCTGATACCGCTAGCGCAGTCCTTGAGATAGCGTGACCGGTGTAGTGAGTCGGTCACGCAGCAACGCCCGCCCGGGACACTGTGGCGGGCGTTGTCGTTTTTCGCGTGATGCAGGTGCCAGTCTCGTGTATGAGTAGATAGTGCTTGTCGTTTATTGCTTGAGCAGAGTAGCGTTCGCCCAAGGCCGATGATGGGCTGTTGTGGTCATGGCAGAGCAGCGGCATGAGGATGACAAGGGAGCGTGAGAATGCTGGCAATCATTGGTGGGACCGGCTTCGGAAGCTGGCAAGGCATGGATGTGCTCAAGCGTGGTGGGCAGGAAACTCCGTTGGGTGCCGCATCATGCGGTGTGGTGGAAGGGCGGCTCAATGGGCAATCGCTACTGTTTCTGGCGCGCCATGGCCAACCCCACAAGGTGCCGCCGCATCGCATCAACTATCGCGCCAACCTGTGGGCTTTGAAACAGGCTGGTGCCACACATATTGTGGGTGTGAATTGCGTATCAGGTATCGACCCCGGTCTTGCTCCCGGTACGCTGGTCGTGCCAGATCAGTTGATCGACTACACCACTGGCCGTGATGGCACCTTCTTTGATGGTCGCTTCAAGCCATTTCGGCATGTCGAGTTCGCCTGGCCCTACCATCGTATTTGGCGGGAGGAGCTGCATTTGGCCGCCAGTACGGCCGATGTGCTTCTTCACATCGGTGGCGTGCTGGGGGTCGTGCAAGGGCCGCGATTGGAGACGGCTGCCGAAATTCGCCTGATGGCCCGCGACGGTAATACGCTGGTGGGGATGACGGGCATGCCGGAAGCCATTCTGGCCCGTGAGCTTGAAATGGAATATGCCAGTCTGTGCCTGGTGATCAGTCATGCTGCTGGTGTCGGCGAGGAGGAGCCGACTCGCGCCGGTACCGAGTCTGTCATCGAGGCAGGCATGCCGCGTATTCAGATGCTGCTGGCAGCGCTGCATCAGCGACATGTCGCTCGCCAGCCCTAGTGGCAACTGCGCCTGGCATCAAGCTCTAGTGCGAGATGATGGCTAGTCCAAAACGTGGGATTGGCATAAAAACGGCCTGCATCAATCGATGCAGGCCGTTTTTATGCGGGGTGTCGCACTATGTCGTTTTCAAAGGCGGTTCATGCAATACGCGCCTTGGCATTGAGTAGGTCGAGCAGTGTCTCACAGAAGCTGAAGCGTGCCTCTGTCTCCTCCATCTCCGCCACAAAGCGCAGGGTACCAGCGCCCTCCAGCTTGTAGACATCCGACTGACGCTGAATGAGGTTGACCAGAGTCAGCGGATCAACCGGCGTCTCAGCACCGAAGATGATGCGTCCACGGCCTGCACCGGCCTCCAGCTTGGTGATGCCCAGCGCCTGGGCGCGTTGGCGTAGGCGGGTCTGCCGGAACAGGGTCTTGACCGGCTCTGGCAGCAGCCCGAATCGGTCAACCATCTCCACCTGTAACTCTCGCAATCCACCGGCGTCCTCGGCGTTACTGATGCGCTTGTACATCATCAGACGCTGTTGGACATCATGTAGGTAGTCGGCTGGAATCAGTGCTGGCAGATTGAGGCTGACTTCGACGCCGTCGTCTAGTGGCGCTTCGATGTTGGGTGTCTTGCCTGCCTTGATAGCCTTGACCGCACGATCAAGCATTTCCATGTAGAGCGAGTAGCCGATGGTTTCCATCTGACCAGACTGCTCATCACCCAGCAGTTCGCCCGCGCCACGAATCTCCATGTCGTGTGAGGCCAGTGTGAAGCCTGCGCCAAGATCCTCCGCCTCGCTGATGGCTTCCAGACGCTTGACGGCATCACGCGTTATCGACTTGGGGTGTGGTGTCAGCAGGTAAGCGTAAGCCTGGTGATGCGAGCGACCGACACGTCCCCGTAGCTGATGCAGCTGGGCGAGGCCGAACTTGTCAGCACGCTCGATCAAGATGGTATTGGCACTCGGCACGTCAATACCGGTTTCGATGATGGTCGAGCACACCAATACGTTGAAGCGCTTGTGGTAGAAGTCCGACATGCGGCGCTCAAGGCTTCGCTCGGGTAGCTGGCCGTGGGCGACGCCGATGCTGGCCTCGGGCACTAACTCGGCAAGGCGAGCCGCGGTCTCTTCGATTGTCTTGACCTCATTATGCAGGAAGTAGACCTGACCGCCGCGCAGCAGCTCCCGCAGTATCGCTTCCTTGACGACACCATCATTTCGCTGCTGCACGAAGGTCTTGACTGACAGTCGGCGCGCAGGCGGCGTGGCAATGATGGACAGGTCGCGAATGCCGCTCATCGCCATGTTCAGCGTGCGCGGAATCGGCGTGGCAGTCAGGGTAAGGATATCCACTTCGGAGCGCAGGCTCTTGAGACGCTCCTTCTGCGAGACCCCGAAACGGTGCTCCTCATCGATCACGAGCAGTCCCATGTGCGGAAGCTGGAGCGATTTGGACAGCAGCTTGTGCGTGCCGATCACGATATCGGCCTGACCATTCTTGATACGCTCGATCGACGCTTCCTGCCCTTTGCCGCTGGTGAAGCGCGACAGCAGTGCGATCTCCACGGCGGTATCGGCGAAGCGATCACGGAAGTTGTCATAGTGTTGCTGAGCCAGCAGCGTCGTTGGTACCAGTACGATGACCTGGCGCCCGGAATTGACGGCGAGGAAGGCCGCTCGCATCGCGACCTCGGTTTTGCCGAAGCCGACATCACCACATACCACACGATCCATCGGTTGCGGAGAGCACATGTCCTGGATGACGGCGCTGATGGTCTGGGCCTGATCCGGTGTTTCCTCGAACGGGAAGCTGGCGGCGAAGCGTGCGTAATCCTCGGCGGGGAAGTCACAGGCATGGCCGACACGTGCTTCACGGCGCGCGTAGACATCCAGCAGCTCGGCTGCGGTATCACGAATCTTCTCGGCCGCCTTGCGCTTGGCCTTCTCCCATTGCTCCGACCCTAGTCGATGCAGCGGGGCCAACTCATCGCTGGCACCCGAGTAGCGTGAGATCAGATGCAGACTGTCGACCGGTACATAGAGCTTCGCGCCATCAGCATAGGCAAGCGCCAGGAATTCGGCTTCCTGGCCACCCGTATCGATGGTCTCAAGTCCTAAGTAGCGCCCTACGCCGTGCGTATGATGGACAACCGGTGCGCCATTGCGCAGCTCCGATAGATGGCGCACGGCCAGCTCATTATCGTCGGTGGCACGCGCCTGGCGGCGACTCTGGCGAACCACTTCGCCGTAGAGTTCCGTCTCGGTAATCACCACCAGCCCTTTGCTGGCGACGCCGGCTTCTTCCTGGGCAGTGCTGGTGATCCAGGCACCCTTGTTCAGTCCGCCGACGACAAGGCCTACGGCTGCGCTGCTATCGAGGAAGGTGTCGAAATTCGCGAAATCATCCAGCGTGCGCAGGCCGAAGCCACGGAGCAGAGGGGAGAGTTGCTCTTCCACCACCTCGCGACGGCCCTGGGTCTCAGCCACGAACAGCACGCGTTGGGCTTCATCGCCGCTCAATCGCTGCGTCAGGAAGCTGGCGAGCGCTTTGGTTGGGTCCGTGCTGCGCGCATCAATAGCGAGTGTCGGCAGTGGCAGATGGCCAAATTCGATAGCATGTTCACGGCTGTCGCGTAACAACTCGATGCGTTCATATTGCTTGATCAGCCCGAACAATTCGTTGACCGGCACGAAGGCGCGATGCGGTGGCAATAGCGGCCGCGTCGGGTCTACACCGAGATTGGCATGGCGTGTAGTGATGGCATCCCAGTGATGTTCGGCCGCTTCGCGTACGCCGGGCAGCATGGCGATGCGTAATGTGTCACCGAGATGGTCGAACAGCGTCGCGGTCTCATCAAAGAACAGCGGCAGGTACTGCTCCAGGCCTGGTGAGGGGATGCCCTTGATCGCGTCGTTATAGAGGATGCACTGACGAGGATCGACATCAAATAGCGTCTCGAAGCCCTCGCGGAAGCAGGCAATCGCCCCGCGCGTCAGCGGATATTCGTGCGCAGGGAGAATCTCGATCGATTCCACCTTGTCGCCACTGCGCTGAGTGTCGGGGTCGAAGGCGCGCAGGGTGTCGATCTCGTCATCGAACAGATCAATACGCAGCGGTTGCTTGCTGCCCATCGGGAACAGGTCAATCAATGCGCCACGCAGTGCGTACTCGCCGGGCTCATAGACTGTCTCGACGGCACGATAACCGGCACGCGAAAGACGGGTGCGGAAGTCTTCGCGATTCAAGGTGTCACCACGGCTCAGACTGAAGACCTGCCCCGCGATGTAATCCACTGGCGCCAGGCGCTGCATCAGGGTATTGATCGGCACCGGCACGATGGCGCGTCGGCTGATTTGCAGCATGCGCAAGGTGCGCAGGCGCTCAGAGACGATGTCCTGATGTGGAGAAAAACTGTCGTAGGGCAGCGTTTCCCAGTCCGGGAAGGGTAGTAGGCGTTCAGGATGGCGCGTGTAGAAGCGCAGGTCAGCCTCAAGGCGTTGAGCGCTGGCGGTATCAGGCGTGATCACCATCAACGGGGCATCATCAGCATCAGCCAGACGCGCCAATGCCAATGCAGCGGCGCTGCCGCCGTCCAGTGTCCAGTAAGTGGTTTCGCGGCTAGGGCGCGGTAACGGGGGCGTCAGCGGAGTCTCGAACATGGGCTCTGGTGTCTTGTGTCCTGGGGCTTGGGCGCTCGTGACCGGGCGACGATGAGAGCGACGGCAGGTGCGAGGATGACGACGCGGCCGTCGAGGGCATGCCTGATCATAGCAAGTCAGTCGTGTTGATGGGGGCGGACAGGGCGCTTTTACAGTTCTGCGCCGCCATGTGCATGCAGACGCTGCCTCTAGAGAGATTTTTCAGGGGCCAATGGTCGGCACGAATGTGTTGTCTTCTTGGCTATGGGGTAAACGGTCTTGTAGTCAAATCGTTGATTCTGTAGCACTACTACCCCCAGTGCGACCATCCTTGCATTGTCCCTCTTCACTGCGTTGCGCATACTCACCTGGCCTTGTCCGGCGTGGCAAGTTCACTTGTCGCGTCCGTTTTTTCAGATCGCCGTCAGAGGAAAGCCTCCGTGAGCCAAGAGAATCTCGAAGCCTGTTTCAAGCAGTGGCAAGACAATGAAGCCCTCGCCGAGCAGATGATCCCGTTGTTGGGGGATCTCTACCGTCGCTTCAATGTCGTGCCCTCCATCTACGGGCGCTCGCTGATCAACCGTTCCATGGTGCGTATCCTCAAGAATCACCGTTGGGTTCGCAAGGCGGAAGGCGTTGAGCTGTCAGTGGAAGATACCTTCCCGTTGGTGCGCGCGATGATTGAGCTGAATCTTGGCCCTGCACACGTCGATATCGGCAAGCTGGCGGTCGCGTTCAAGCGCTCCGGCGAGACCGATATCGCGGCTTTCCTGACGCGTGAACTGGCCGAGATTGTCGATGGCTACGTGGCAGGCGGCATGGGCGGTGAGCCGAAGGATGTCGTGCTGTACGGCTTCGGTCGTATCGGTCGTCTGTTGGCGCGCATCATGATCGAGAAGGCCGGCGGCGGTAATCTGCTGCGGTTGCGTGCCATCGTGGTGCGTGGCGACGGCGATGATCTGGAAAAGCGTGCCAGCCTGCTGCGTCGTGACTCCGTGCACGGGCCTTTCGAGGGTAGCATCACCGTCGATCAGGAGAATTCAGCACTGATCGTCAACGGCAACTACATCAAGGTCATTTACGCCAGCTCACCGGCCGAGATCGACTACACCGCGCATGGCATCGATAACGCCATCGTGGTGGACAACACCGGCAAATGGCGTGATGAGGCGGGTCTTGGTCAGCATCTGGAATGCAAAGGCGTCGCCAAGGTGCTGCTGACGGCGCCGGGCAAGGGCGATCTCAAGAATATCGTCTACGGAGTCAATCACGACGACATCAAGGACAGCGATCGCATCATTTCTGCGGCATCCTGTACCACCAATGCCATCGTGCCCTTGTTGAAGGTGCTGAATGATGAATACGGCGTTGTCCAAGGGCACGTTGAAACGGTGCATTCCTACACCAATGATCAGAACCTGATCGACAACTTCCACAGTGGTGATCGCCGTGGTCGCGCTGCAGCGCTGAACATGGTGCTGACTGAGACAGGCGCTGCCAAGGCTGTTGCCAAGGCGCTGCCAGAACTCGAAGGCAAGCTGACCGGTAATGCCATTCGCGTACCGACGCCGAACGTTTCCATGGCGATCCTCAACCTCACGCTGAACACCGCGAGCGATGCTGAGCGCATGAATGACTTTCTGCGCACCGCCTCACTGCACTCCTCGCTGCAAAAGCAGATCGACTATGTCGATTCCTGTGAGGTCGTGTCCTCTGATTTCGTCGGTAACCGTCATTCCGGCATCGTCGATGGTCAGGCGACGATCGTTACCGACAAGCAGGCCGTCGTGTACGTCTGGTATGACAATGAGTTCGGTTACAGCTGCCAGGTAGTGCGTATCCTGCAGCACATGTCCAACGTGCGTTTCAGCTATTTCCCGACGCGCTGATCTTGAAGTATAGGGGCAACGCCTGAATTGAAGGCGCCCTGTAGACTGAGTTGAAGGCCAGGTGGAAAGCTGCAGTTGAAGGCTGAATTCGAGACAAGACGCGAGTGGTTGGACTTATGTGTGAACGAGTCTGTCGTGCATTTTCTCAACAGGAATCGTCGGCCACCGCAACAGCTTCGAAACGGTCGACAATAAAGCCTTGAAATGGTCTTCAACATAATGCCCTCGCCATCCATGATGGCGGGGGCATTGTCATTTTGGCGGATCGCACCACTTTAGTGTCGTATGGTCTTTCCGGCCCCGCATCTTTATAATGAGGCGGATTTTTTGGGCCGGCCCAGTCTTTGGGTCACACCTCCAACCGTCTGATAAGAAAAGCATTCGTATATCGTGACGCTAGCTATTCCTGGGGCTGCCTGGCCATTTATCGGCCTCTAGTCGTGTCATCGACGAATGATCTTTCCTGAACCACATCAGATCCGACAATTGGGCGAGTCTATGATCGAAGTCAAACGTGGCCTGGATCTCCCCATCGCTGGGGCTCCGGAGCAGCGTATCGAGGATGCGCAGCCCGTTCGTCGCGTAGCGATCCTGGGTGTTGACTACGTCGGTATGAAACCGACGATGGAAGTCAGCGAAGGGGATAAGGTGAAGCTGGGGCAACTGCTCTTCACCGACAAGAAGACTCCCGGTGTGCGTTACACCGCGCCTGCTGCTGGTACCGTGGTAGAGATTAATCGTGGCGAGAAGCGCAAGCTGCTGTCCGTCGTGGTAGAAGTTGATGAGCAGGGGAGCGCTGAAGAATTCACGGCGCACGGTGAGGCAGCGCTTGCCACGCTCGAGCGTCAGGTGATGGTTGACCAACTGGTCGAATCAGGCCTGTGGACGGCATTGCGTACGCGTCCGTTCTCACGTGTACCGGCGCTCGACGCAAAAGCGGCGGCTATCTTTGTCACTGCCATCGATACTCATCCGCTGGCGGCCGATCCGGCTGTCGTGCTCAAGGGGCAGGAAACGGCTTTCCGTCAGGGGCTTGTCGCATTGACACGTCTGACCGAAGGCAAGGTCTTCCTGTGTCAGGCACCGGGTGCTGATATTCCGGGCGGTGACGTTGCTGGTGTGGTCAGCGAGTCCTTCAAGGGCCCGCATCCGGCTGGTCTGCCGGGCACGCACATCCATCATCTGGCACCTGTCAGCCTGAAGCGTCAGGTCTGGCACATCGGCTATCAGGATGTCGTGGCGATCGGTACGCTGTTGGCGGAAGGTCGTCTGGATACTCGTCGTGTCGTTGCTGTGGGCGGCCCGCGTGCAAGCAAGCCGCGCCTGTTGCGCACGCGTCTGGGTGCCAGCACCGTAGACTTGCTCAAGGGTGAAGTAGAGCTTGCGGATGACACCCGCGTGATTTCCGGCTCGGTGTTCTCCGGTACGACCTGTGAAGGCGCGCTGCGCTTTGTCGGCCGCTACCACACTCAGGTGAGTCTGCTCGAAGAAGGCAACAAGCGTGCCTTCATGGGCTGGCTATCCACGGGTGCTAACCGTCACTCGGTACTGGGTATCTACCTGTCGAAGCTGACGGGGTTGCGGGACTATCGTCCCAATACCTCGACCAATGGTTCCGAGCGAGCCATGGTGCCGGTAGGTGCGTACGAGAAGATCATGCCGCTGGACATTCTGCCGACGCAGTTGCTGCGTTCGTTGATTGTCGGCGATATCGAGACCGGGATGCAGCTTGGCTGCCTCGAGCTGGATGAAGAGGACCTCGCGCTGTGCACTTACGTGTGCCCGGGCAAGTACGAGTACGGTCCCATCCTGCGTGACAACCTCACCACGATCGAGAAAGAGGTCTGATGATGGGCATTCGACAGACTCTGGATAATCTGGAGCCGCACTTCCACAAGGGTGGCAAGTACGAGAAGTTCTACGCGCTCTACGAAGCCGTGGACACGATTTTCTATGTACCGGCGAGTGTCACGCGTACTACGGCGCACGTGCGTGATGGCATCGATCTGAAGCGCATCATGATCACGGTCTGGATGTGCACCTTCCCGGCCATGTTCTTTGGCATGTACAACGCTGGTCTACAGGCCAACGACGCTATCGCGGGCGGTTTCAGTTCACTGGGCGGCTGGCGTGAAGCGATTGTCATGCTGCTGGCAGGAAGCCACGATGCGGGTAGTGTGTGGGCCAACTTCATCCTTGGCGCCACCTACTTCCTGCCTATCTATCTGGTGACCTTCGCCGTCGGCGGTTTCTGGGAAGTGCTGTTCGCCATGCGTCGTGGCCATGAAGTCAATGAAGGCTTCTTCGTCACTTCCGTGCTGTTCGCGCTGACGCTGCCGGCAACGATTCCGTTGTGGCAGGTCGCGTTGGGCATCACCTTTGGTGTGGTGATCGGCAAGGAAGTCTTCGGTGGTACCGGCAAGAACTTCCTCAATCCGGCACTGTCCGGTCGTGCTTTCCTGTACTTCGCATATCCGGCCAGTATTTCCGGTGATGCGGTATGGGTGCCGGCGGATGGGTATACCGGTGCTACCGCACTGTCGACTGCTGCGCAGGATGGCATGGGTGCGCTGATGCACCAGATGAGCTGGTCTGATGCCTTCCTTGGCTTTATCCCCGGTTCCATGGGTGAGGTGTCCACTCTGGCCATCTTCATTGGTGCGGCGGTACTGTTATGGACACGCATTGCCTCGTGGCGAATCATGCTGGGTGTACTATTGGGCATGATTGCGACAGCTTCGTTGTTCAATAGCATCGGCAGTGATACCAACTCGATGTTCGCGATGCCGTGGTACTGGCATCTGGTGATCGGTGGCTTCGCCTTCGGTATGGTCTTCATGGCGACGGATCCTGTCTCGGCCTCGATGACCAACAAGGGCAAGTTGGTATTCGGTGCACTGATCGGTGTGATGACCGTGCTGATTCGCGTGGCCAATCCGGCCTTCCCGGAGGGCATCATGCTGGCGATTCTGTTCGCCAACCTGTTCGCCCCGCTGATCGACCACTTCGTCGTCCAGGCCAACATCAAGCGCCGTATCAAGCGCGAGACTGCCGGCATCGCGAACGAGGAGACTGCCTGACATGGCCAGCAATAATTCCATCAAGAAAACCCTCGGTGTCGCGCTTGCGTTATGCATCGTCTGCTCGGTGGTCGTTTCCACCGCAGCGGTCGTGCTGCGTCCGCAGCAGCTGACCAACGCCGAGCTTGACCGCAAGAGCAACATTCTTGCGGTCGCCGAGCTGCTCCAGCCGGGCGAAGATGTCGGCCAGCAGTTCCGTGACAAGGTCACCGCCAAGGTGGTTGATCTCAATACTGGCGACTATGTCGACAATATTGATCCGGAAAAGTATGACCAGGCCAAGATGTCCAAGGACCCGGCGACTTCACGCACGCTATCTGGCGATGAAGATCTGCCGGGCATCAAGCGTCGTGAGCAGTATTCCGTGGTCTACCTGGTCGGTGATGTCGAACAGCCTGATCAGATCATTGTCCCGGTACGTGGCAATGGCCTGTGGTCGATGATGTACGGTTATCTTGCCCTCAAGGGTGACGGCAATACCGTCGTCGGACTGTCCTTCTATCAACAGGGGGAAACTCCTGGGCTTGGCGGCGAAGTTGACAATCCGAAGTGGAAGGCTCAGTGGGATGGCAAGAAGATCTATCCTGAAGACAGCATGGATCCGGAAGTGCGTCTGAAGAAGGGCGGTGTCAATTCGTCTTCTCCGGATGCTCAGTACCAGGTCGATGCTCTGTCTGGTGCTACCCTGACCAGTAACGGTGTGACCAACCTGCTGCAGTTCTGGATGGGTGAAAATGGCTTTGCCAAATACCTGACCCAGTTCCGCGACGTCAAAGGAGCGTAACGATGTCTGCCGAAACTCCTAAAGGTGTCCTGACGACGCCGATCTTCAAGAACAACCCTATCGCGTTACAGATCCTCGGCATCTGTTCCGCGCTGGCGGTGACCAACTCGATGAACACCGCCCTGATCATGGGGATTGCGGTGTCGCTGGTAACAGCGTTCTCCAGCATGTTCATCTCGTTGATTCGCAACCATATCCCGTCGTCTATCCGCATCATCGTGCAGATGACGATCATTGCCTCGCTGGTCATCGTGGTCGATCAGTCGCTGAAGGCTTTCGCATTCGAAACCTCCAAGCAGCTGTCGGTCTTCGTTGGTCTGATCATCACCAACTGTATCGTCATGGGTCGCGCTGAAGCTTACGCGATGCAGAACGGTCCGGTGATGAGTTTCATCGATGGTATCGGCAATGGCTTGGGCTATACCGTGATCCTGCTGGTGGTTGGCTTCGTGCGTGAACTGTTCGGTTCCGGCTCTCTGTTCGGCGTGACCATCCTGCAAACCGTCAATGATGGTGGCTGGTACATCCCGAATGGCCTGATGCTGCTGCCGCCGTCTGCGTTCTTCGTCATCGGGCTGTTCATCTGGGTGCTGCGTAGCGTGTATCCGGAGCAGGTCGAGAAGGCGGAGTACAAGATTACCGCCAATACCAAGATCAAGGAGGCCGTGTAACATGTTCGAACACTATCTGAGCCTGTTCATCAAGGCCGTGTTCGTCGAGAACATGGCACTGGCCTTCTTCCTGGGGATGTGTACATTCCTGGCGGTGTCCAAGAAGATCCAGTCCGCGATCGGTCTTGGCGTGGCGGTTGTCGTGGTGCTGGCGGTAACGGTGCCGGTCAACAACCTGATCCTGAACTACCTGCTGCGTGAAGGCGCGCTGACCTGGACGGGTCTGGAGGGGGCCGAGAGCATCGATCTGTCCTTCCTGGGCTATCTATCCTACATCGGCGTCATCGCGGCGATCGTGCAGATTCTCGAGATGTTCCTCGACAAGTTCGTGCCTGCGCTCTACAACGCGCTGGGTGTGTTCCTGCCGTTGATCACGGTCAACTGCGCCATCCTCGGTGCTGCACTGTTCATGGTTCAGCGTGACTACACCTTCGGTGAGTCCGTTATCTATGGCGTGGGTGCAGGCTTTGGTTGGGCGCTGGCGATCGCTGCACTTGCCGGCATTCGCGAGAAGCTCAAGTACTCTGACGTGCCAGCTGGCTTGCAGGGTCTGGGTATCACCTTCATTACCGTTGGCCTGATGTCGTTGGGCTTCATGTCCTTCTCCGGCGTCCAGCTGTAACGCAACCGAGCATAAGGAAACCGACATGGTTGATATTTCCATCATCGTGCTCGGCGTTGTCATGTTCACCGTGGTCGTTATCGGCCTGGTGCTCGTGATCCTCGCGGCACGCAGCAAGCTGGTCTCGAGTGGCGACGTCCAGATCGAGATCAATGGCGATCCTGCCAACACCCTGACGACCCAGGCCGGCGGCAAGCTGCTGCAGACCCTGGCTGCCAATGGCATCTTCCTGTCCTCTGCTTGTGGTGGCGGTGGCTCCTGTGCCCAGTGTAAGTGCCGGATCTCTGAAGGCGGCGGCTCCATCCTGCCGACAGAAGAGTCCCACTTCACCATGGGTGAGAAGAAGGAAGGCTGGCGTCTGTCGTGTCAGGTACCGGTCAAGCAGGACATGAAGGTCGAGGTGCCGGAAGAAATCTTCGGCGTCAAGAAGTGGGAAACCACGGTCAGCGCCAACCCGAACGTCGCGACCTTCATCAAGGAGCTGAACCTGGAGCTGCCGGAAGACGAGGAAGTCAACTTCCGCGCGGGTGGCTACGTTCAGCTGGAAGCACCGGCTTACGACATCAAGTTCTCCGACTTCGACATCGATGAAGAATATCGTGGCGACTGGGAGAAGTTTGGCCTGTTCAACATTCAGCACAAGAATGAAGCGCCGGTGATTCGTGCCTACTCGATGGCGAACTATCCGGAAGAGTACGGCATCCTGAAGTTCAACATCCGTGTCGCGACGCCACCGCCCAACAGCCAGTATCCGCCGGGCCTGATGTCCACCTACGTCTTCTCGCTGAAGCCTGGCGACAAGATCACCGTGATGGGGCCGTTTGGTGAGTTCTTCGCCAAGGACACCGATGCCGAAATGATCTTCATTGGTGGTGGTGCCGGCATGGCGCCGATGCGTAGCCATATCTTCGATCAGCTCAAGCGCCTGAATTCTACGCGCAAGATCTCGTTCTGGTACGGTGCGCGCTCCATGCGCGAGTCGTTCTATAACGAGGAATACGACCTGCTGGCAGAAGAGAATGACAACTTCGAGTGGCATCTGGCGCTGTCTGATCCGCAGCCAGAGGACAACTGGGAAGGAGCGACAGGCTTCATTCACAATGTTCTCTACGAGAATTATCTCAAGGATCATCCAGCTCCTGAGGATTGCGAGTTCTACATGTGCGGTCCGCCCATGATGAACGCCGCGGTCGTCAAGATGTTGACAGACCTGGGCGTGGAGCCGGAGAACATCCTGCTCGATGACTTTGGTGGTTGATTGATGATGTCACGCGTCGCAAGACGACTGGCAGGGCCGGCCCTCATGGGGCTGGCCCTGCTGGTTGCAGGCTGTGAAAATTCCAGCAACCCTGAGTTGCATCGTTTTGCCGGGCCCATCTTCGGCACCGGTTTCCACGTCAGTGTAGTGGGGGATCTGGATGCGGATGAGGTGGCAGACCTCAAACAAGTCAGTGTCGAGGCGCTGAATAAGGTCGATTGGCAGATGTCGACCTACAAGGACACCTCGGAGCTCTCGAAACTGAATCAGGCACCGGTGAATGTGTCCGTCACGCTGTCTGATGATCTGGCGCATGTGCTCAGTGAGGCGCAGGATGTCGGTAACCGTTCGGATGGTGCCTTTGATGTCACGGTAGGTCCTGCGGTCAACCTGTGGGGCTTCGGGCCGGATGCACGTCTGGACAAGGCGCCCAGTGATGCGCAGATTGCCGAAGCCTTGGCCAAGGTCGATCACCTGGCACTTGAGCTTGATGGTAATACGGTGATCAAACGCAAGCCGGTGTACACCGATCTATCGGGTATCGCCAAGGGCTTCGGTGTTGATCGAGTGGCCGATGCGCTCGAGGCAAAGGGTGTCGAGAATTACCTGGTTGAGGTCGGTGGCGAGATTCGTGTCAAGGGCGAGAAGCCTGGCGACAAGCCGTGGAGGATCGCTATCGAAGCACCGAAGTCTTTCGAGCGTTCCGTGCAGCGCATCATCGATCCGGGTAATGCGGCGGTGGCCACCTCTGGTGATTATCGCAACTATTTCGAGCAGGATGGCGTCCGTTACTCACATACCATTGATCCGCGTACCGGTAGGCCCATTCAGCATCGCCTGGCCTCCGTTACCGTGATTACGCCGAACTGCTCTACGGCGGATGCCTGGGCCACTGCATTGAACGTACTGGGGGCTGACAAGGCCATGGCGACGGCAAAACGTGAGAACATTGCAGCCTACTTCATTGTCAAAACCAAAGATGGCTTCGAGCAGTCCTGGAGTCCGGCATTTGCGCCCTATCTGAAGGATGCGCCGGTCGCAGGGCCTGACAAGTCTGCAGGCAAGGTGGTTCACTGAGCGCTACTGAATCGTCGTCTGTGTTTGATGCATGACGGTGCCTGTCCTCATGATGTTCTATCACGAGAAACAGGCCCGTTCCGTAGGGGGATAACCCCCGGGAGAAACTGACATGACTATCTGGTTACTGGTGTTCGCGGCCATGCTGCTGCTGATTGCAGCAATGGCTGTCGGAGTGTTGATGGGTGGCAAGCCAATTGCAGGTTCTTGTGGTGGGCTCAATAACCTCGGGCTCAAGGATGGCTGTGATATCTGCGGCGGCAAGGACGAAGAGTGCGAAAAGGAGCAGGATCGCCAGCGTCTGATGACGGAGAGTGGTGGTAAGCCGGCAAGTGACCTGGCATACGAAGCACCGCGTCGCTGATTTCCCATACATGACTTTATGCCCGGCTCAACGCTTGCCGGCCAGACTGGCCAGCCGCCGGCTCTGTTGTGGCGGATTGCTCTCAAGGAGAGTGGCCTGTGATGACAGGGCTGGCTCACGAACTATCAAGGAGCAAAGCGAGTCTCATGGCAGTCTATAACTACGATGTGGTCGTGATCGGTACCGGTCCGGCGGGGGAGAGTGCTGCAGTCAATGCAGCCAAGCATGGCAAGCGCGTCGCCGTGATCGAGGCGCAGTCTTCAGTGGGTGGCAACTGTACTCACAAGGGCACCATCCCCTCCAAGGCGTTGCGTCACGCGGTCAAGCAGATCATCGAGTTCAACACCAATCGCATGTTCCGCGACATTGGTGAGCCGCGCTGGTTCTCCTTCCCCAAGGTACTGGAGCGTTCGCGTCGCACTATCGAGCAGCAAGTCGAGATGCGTACGCGCTTCTATGCTCGTAACCGTATTGATGTGTTCTTCGGGACGGCTTACTTCAAGGACGAGCATACTGTCGTGGTGCGTGATGCCCATGAAGGTGTTGAGGAGCTACATACCGAGAAAGTGGTCATCGCGACGGGCTCACGCCCCTATCGTCCGGCGGACGTCAACTTCCGTCACCCACGTATCTACTGCTCCGACACCATTCTCGGTCTGTCGCACACGCCGCGCACGTTGATCATCTACGGTGCCGGCGTCATCGGTTCCGAGTATGCGTCAATCTTCTCCGGCCTCGGCGTCAAGGTCGATCTGATCGATACGCGTGATCGTCTCCTGTCGTTCCTGGATAACGAGATCTCCGATGCGCTGTCCTATCACCTGCGCAACAATGGGGTGCTGGTACGTCACAATGAGGAACATGACCGCATAGAGGGAGATGAGTCCGGGGTGGTCGTGCACCTGAAGTCTGGCAAGAAGCTGCGTGCAGATGCCTTCCTGTGGGCCAATGGCCGTACCGGCAACACTGACAGCCTCGGGCTCGAGAACATCGGCCTGCAGGCCAATGGTCGTGGTCAGCTGACAGTGGATGAGCAGTACCGTACCGAATTGGACCACATCTATGCCGTGGGCGACGTGATCGGTTGGCCGAGTCTGGCCTCTGCTGCCTATGATCAGGGGCGTTACGCCTCTGCCAATCTGTTGGGCGAAGACTTCAAGTTCGTCAGTGAAGTCCCGACCGGTATCTATACGATTCCCGAGATCAGCTCGGTCGGTCGTGGTGAGTCGGAGTTGACCGAAGCACGTATTCCCTACGAAGTCGGGCAGGCGTTCTTCAAGGACACCGCACGGGCGCAGATTACCGGCGATACGGTCGGCATGCTCAAGATCCTGTTCCATCGTGACACGCTGGAAATTCTGGGTATTCACTGCTTCGGCGATCAGGCGTCCGAGATCGTGCATATCGGTCAGGCCATCATGCAGCAGAAAGGTGAAGCGAACACCCTCAAGTACTTCGTCAACACCACCTTCAATTATCCGACCATGGCAGAAGCGTATCGTGTGGCAGCCATGAACGGACTTAATCGTCTGTTCTGATGATTGCTCGTCAGTCGATATGAGCGATAAAGGCCTCGACACTCTGGTGTCGGGGCCTTTTGATATTCGCGTCAACGATCTGATTACGTAAACAATCGTTGCAAGGAAGAGAGATAACGCATGAATCAGTATAAGTCACATGGCGTGCGAGACACTCTACTGGACGATCCGGCAACCGACCTGACACTCCGCCTCGGTCGAGAAGAACTGATCATCCACCACCGCTATGAGCTGACGGGTATCATCAATGAGCTGGTGCTAGGGATATTGTTTACCGTCGGTAGTGTGTGTTTCTTCTGGGAACAGTGGATGACAGTAGGCGTCTGGCTGTTCGTGATTGGCTCAGTACAGCTGACTCTCAAACCGGTCATCCACCTGTTGCGTCGCATGCATCTCAAGCGGTTACCGCAGTCAGCCCCTGATCTGTCGTCATGACAGGTGACTCTCAACGATAGCGATGCACACGCAGACTCTTGAGGAATGGCGCATCTTCTATGCGTACATCGCCACGGCGCGCGCGGGTTCGCTCGGTAGGCGGCGTACTCGGCGGCTGGTTGAGAGAGGGCAGTCGCAGGTCGTCATGCGGGAGAAATAGCGGCAACGATACATTCAGCGCGCGACGTGTGCGTGGCACTTCTCCATCGTCACGCAGTACTGGCTCGCGATAGAACAGGTTGGCGCGCATCAGTGGGGCCTGTGGTTGGATACGCGTCAGTATCTCGTCTGACGGTAAGCCAGCGAGCAGGCGTAGCTGCAAGCGAACATGCTCGGCCTCAGTATCCAGCTTCATCAGCAGTGCCTCGCAATCTGCCACGCTGATGCGCTGGATGGAGCGTCCAGAGCTGTACCAGGCAAAACGTACGCGAGCGACAGAGGCTTCTGCGACTGGCACGCGTCGCCAGCATTGTTTTAGGTGCAGTCGAGCAAGACCATCACCCCTGAGGTGCTGGTTCAATCCTGGATGGCGGAAAGGCAGAATCGCCTTGAGCTCCGAGAGTTGCTCAGGATATTTTTCGCGAAGCTCAGCGAAGAGCCTGGCGAGACGCTCTTTAGCCAAATTAAGCGCGACAACCGCGTCAATTACCTCAGGCCCGGCAGCCACTACTCCGAGGTAGGGGCGAGTCACGCGTCCATCCTGGCCGTCCTGATACCAGACATCCTGCAGGGCCAGGCGTAGCCAATGGATGTCAGCAGTGCCACCATCCAGTCTCCACAGTGACGAATCTTCTTTACTGACTGCGCTAATGACCTGCTCGGCAGCGGCTATTTGCTCATCAAAGGCCGCTTCGATACGGGCCATCAACTGGTATTCGGGCATGGTGTGCGTCCTGGTTGCGGCAGGCATAAGCTGGTTATGATTATCACGTTATCTTTATTTAGCGTAGCTTGACGCCAATGGCAAGTCACCCTTATGGCGCAGGTGGCAGATGATGCCGCAGGGCAGATGACAGGCAGTGATGAGGCCGGCAGTGATCAGGCAACAACGCATCATCCACAAATACCAAGGGCGCCTCGTGAGGCGCCCTTGGTATGGGATTGATATCAGGCACCCGATAGCGTCATCGGGTGCCTGCATGTCTCAGCGGTCGCGATAACGCTCGGTGAGATCGCCATAGGCATCGATACGGCGGTCGCGCAGGTAGGGCCAGATGCGACGCACATCTTCGCCACGAGTCAGGTCCACGTCGACCAACAGCTCCTCGGGATCAACGCCACCATGCGCGAGTAGCTCGCCCTGTGGCCCGCAAATGAAGCTACCGCCCCAGAACGCGATGCCATCACTCGCCGCGGACGGGTCAGTCTCGTGGCCGACCCGGTTGGCGACGATCACTGGCACGCCATTGGCGACGCCATGACTACGCTGGATCAGTGTCCAGGCATCTTTCTGACGCGTCTGTTCGGCTTCGTCATCGCGCGGGTCCCAGCCGATCGCTGTGGGATAGAGCAGTAGCTCTGCCCCGGCGAGTGCCATCAGGCGCGCGCCTTCCGGATACCACTGGTCCCAGCATACCTGCACGCCGAGACGCCCCACCGAGGTGGAGATAGGCTCAAATCCACGTCGTGGCGCCTGCGCACTTGGTGCATCGCCGGGCGTGAAGTAGAACTTCTCGTAGAAGCCGGGATCATCCGGAATGTGCATCTTGCGGAAGGTGCCTACCAGGCCATCGCTCTTATCGAGTACGACGGCAGTGTTGTGATACACGCCCGCGGCGCGGCGTTCGAAGATCGATCCGACGATGACCATCTCCAGCTCTGCGGCCAGAGCGGCCAGACGCTGGGTCGTGGGACCCTTGATGGGCTCGGCGAGATCGAAGATCTCGGTGTCTTCGGTCTGGCAGAAGTAGTGGCTGGCATGCAGTTCTTGCAGTAGCACCAGTTCGGCACCCTTTGCGGCCAGGCGGCGAATGGCGGCTTCACTGGCGGCAAGGCTCTTTGCCTTGTCGGGCCAGGCCTGCTGCTGAATAACACCAACCTTGAGCGAACGGCGAGAGGCGGACATCAGTGGTCTCCTAGGCGGGATTCAAGAGTGGGCTCTGCAAGCGCAGCAAGCGTGCCACGTGGCAGTTGCATGGTCATGCAGTGCAGGCTGCCATGTTGGCGAATCACGGCACGGCAGTCGACCGGGATGATGTCGCGTTTCGGGAAGGCGCTGGCCAGTGCTCTCAATGCGGACAGGTCGTGACGATCGGCATAGGTCGGTACCAGCACTGCGCCGTTGATGATCAGGAAGTTGGCGTAGGTCGCCGGGAGACGGTGGCCATCATCGGGATCGAAACAGGCATCAGGCCATGGCAGTGGTACCAAAAAATAGGGCTGGCCATTGGCATCCAGCAGAGCCTCAAGCTCGGCCTGCATGGCCTTGAGTGCTGGATAGTGCGGGTCCTGCGTATCGTCACAGCGCACGTAGGCGATAGTCCGTGGATCGCAGAAGCGCGCCAGCGTATCGACATGGCTGTCCGTGTCATCGCCTTCCAGATGGCCGTTGGCCAGCCACAGAATGCGCTCGACCCCGAAGTCGGCCTTGAGTTGGACCTCGACCTCTTCACGGTTCAGGCCAGTATTACGATTGTCGTTGAGCAGGCAGGCTTCGGTGGTGAGCAGGGTGCCCAGGCCATCGCTCTCGATGCCGCCGCCTTCCAGAATGAAATCGCGCGCTTCCACTGCACAGGCGTATACGCCTTGATCTGCCAGCGCACGGGTCAGCGCATTGTCCCGCGTAGACGCGAACTTGCCGCCCCAGCCGGTAAAGGTGTAGTCGAGCAGAATCGGCTGACCGTCACGCTCGATGGTGATCGGGCCGTGATCGCGCGTCCAGGTGTCGTCCAGTGGCGCGACACAGAAATGAAGCCGCTTGGCCGGTACGCCGAAACCGGAAAAACGCATCGCCAGTCGTTCGCGAGTAGCTTCGTCACAGACGCTGATCAGCACGTGTTGATAACGGCTGATGGCGATGACCATGGCCTCACAGGTGGCTTCGATGCTTTCGAGCATCTCATTCCAGTCGCTGTGTGGGCTGGGCCAGCTGAGCTGGATGGCGTCCTGCGGGTGCCATTCGGCAAGCAGTCGGGTGGCCATGGGCATCTCCCTGATGGCTGAAACATGAATGGACGTGTGATGAGATAGCATACGGCGCGCGATGATAGCAGAGCCATGCGCGGACGCTAGTCCTCCGAGAGGGCCTGTCGGCTTATTCATCCATCGCGCACCTGCGTGGTTCATGCTGTCCTCATACGAAGACTGGCAAACTGCGTTCGATTGTGGCCCCATGCGCCGAGCACGCGGAATGCGTATCATGGTCCGCGACCCTGACTCAAGGAATCGACTTCGATGCTGCTGGATCGCTTACCCTTTCTTATTGGCCTGCGCTATACCCGCGCCAAGCGCCGTAATCACTTTATTTCGTTCATTTCTCTGACCTCGATGCTGGGCTTGTCGCTGGGCGTCGCTGTGCTGATTCTAGTGTTGTCGGTGATGAACGGTTTTGACCACGAATTGCGCACGCGTGTACTGGGTATGGTGCCCCATGTGCGTGTCGAAGCACGCGATAGTGTGACTGACTGGAAGACACTTGCCGGTCAGCTGCGTGAAAAACCGCATGTGGTCGGTGCTGCCCCCTATATCGAGCAACAGGGCATGTTTACTGCCAGTGGCCGCAACAAGGGCGCACTGGTGACGGGGGTTGATCCGCAAGCGGAAGATCAGGTCTCCATCATCAGTGACCACATGGTAAGTGGCTCACTCGCGGATCTGACACCCGGCAGTTGGGGTATCGTGATGGGAGAACTGCTGGCGCGCAATCTTGGCGTTGGCATGGGGGATCGCGTCACGCTGTTGGTACCAGAAGCCTCCATCACGCCAGGCGGTATCTTCCCACGCCTCAAGCGCTTCACGGTGGCTGGTATCTTCAAGGTTGGCGCCGATGTAGATGCCAGTCTTGCCTATACCGATATCAGTGACATGGCCAAGCTGGCGCGCTTCAAGGAAGGCGATGTGCAGGGTATTCGCCTCAAGCTCGATGACCTGTTCAGCGCCGATCAGGTGACGCACGATATTGTCAGTCAGCTAGGGTCGCAATATCGCGGCATGGATTGGAAGCGCACACACGGCAACCTGTTCGCCGCCATCCAGATGGAGAAGAACATGATCGGCTTGCTGCTGATGGTGATCGTTGCCGTCGCGGCCTTCAACATCGTCTCGACACTGGTGATGATGGTGACTGACAAGCATGCCGACATCGCGATACTGCGAACGTTAGGCGCGAAGCCCGGCACCATCATGGGTATCTTTATCGTACAGGGGCTGACTATCGGGGTAATGGGCATCGTGATCGGCGCCATTGCCGGGGTGGCGCTGGCACTGAGCGTGTCTGACATCATTGCCTGGGTACAGGCGACGTTCGGCATCCAGTTCCTCGATCCGAATGTCTACTTCATCAGCTACCTGCCGTCGCGGCTCGAAGCAAGCGATATGGGTGTGATCCTGGGGTCTGCACTGGTACTCAGCTTCCTGTCGACGCTGTACCCGGCCTGGCGCGCCTCGCGCATCCAGCCAGCGGAGGTGCTGCGCTATGAGTAACTCCCCTTCGTCTTCTGACGTGTCACCCCGTTCTGATGTCATTGGAGAGATTGCCATGTCCACGCCTGCTTCCGACCGTCCGCAGGGCGAGGTGATGCTGATCTGTGAAGGCCTGAGTCGCAGCTACGATGAAGGCCCGCAGAAAGTGCAGGTGCTGGAGAATCTGGAGCTGTGCGTGCGTGCCGGTGAGCGAGTCGCGGTCGTCGGCACCTCTGGCTCCGGCAAGACCACATTGCTCAATCTGCTCGGTGGGTTGGATCATCCGAGTCACGGTATCGTCAAGGTGGCGGGGCAGCGTCTCTCCACGCTGAACGAATCGGCGCTGGGCAGCTTCCGTAATCAGCACATCGGCTTCGTCTATCAGTTCCACCATCTGTTGGCGGAATTCAGCGCGGAAGAGAACGTGGCGATGCCGCTGATCATTCGCGGTCAGAAACGTGCAGAAGCCGCCATCAAGGCGCGCAAGCTGTTGGACCGAGTGGGCATGGGGTCGCGTGCCGACCACAAGCCCGGCGAGCTGTCGGGCGGTGAGCGTCAACGTGTTGCCATTGCACGAGCGCTGGTGACTGACCCGAGCCTGGTGTTGATGGATGAGCCGACCGGTAATCTGGATCAGACCACTGCTGCGCGCATTCTAGCGCTGATGGATGATATCGCGCGTGAGGCACAGGCGGCCTTTATCGTCGTCACCCATGACGTAGGCCTGGCAGCGCACCAGCACCGTGTACTGCGTCTGGACGGCGGCAAGCTGTATGAAGACTGAGTCAATCCGCGGGTAGCGTTACCGCTGTGAGGCCAAACAAAATGCCCCACCATCTTTCGATGGTGGGGCATTTTGTTTGTGTGAAGACGGTGCGCGTCGACCAATCTATCGGTCGTCAGCAGTGTCAGGTTTTTGATTTCTCGCCTCGACGAGCCGCGACTCGCGCCTTGCGGCGACTGCGCCAACTGCGCACGACCTGATAACGCCACAGCAGCCGCACCAGCAGATTGCCGAGTACGGCGATCACGATGGCACTGACCAGCGAGCCGAGTGCCAATGCAGGAAGGATGTCTTCCAGCTGACTGGCAAACCAGGCCGTGGAGACTTGTTCTGGCATCACCCGCGCAGGGGTATCCAGCATCCAGGCACCCACGCGATAGGTCGCGTAGAAGACGACCGGCATGGTCAGCGGGTTGGTAATCCATACCAGGCCAACCGACAGCGCGAGGTTGCAGCGCAACGCCCAGGCACCAAAAGCTGCCAATACCATCTGGAATGGTATTGGCAAGAGTGCGCAGAACAGACCCACCATGAAGGCATTGGCCACGGTTCTCCGTGACAACGCCCATAGTGCGGGGTCGGCAATCAGGTGGTGCATGAAGCGAAGTGACTTCTTGCGCCTGAGAGCATCGGGTTCTGGCATGAACCGCTTGAGTAGACGACGAGGCATGGCTTGGCCATTTGGCATTCAACGCCCGCCATTATCCATACATGACCGCAGGACTGCCATGCTGTGTGTGCAGTAAAGCGGCCCGTATTGCGCAACCAGCGCATTGTAATCCGGCTCCGAGCACAAGGAAGCGCCCGCCATGCCTGATGGCACGCGGCATGTGTCACCTACTGATGCGGTGAACGACATGTCGGAAATCGTCGTGAACAGACCCTCCTGTTTGCCCCTGTTTCGGCTTTCGCCAGCACACCTGGTGCAATGGCTTGCTGGTCTGATGGTCGGCATCTGGCTGTCACGTCATGGTGAATGGGCCGCGGACTGGCAGTCGCGCTCACTGGAAGGTCTGATTCATGGAGCCTGGTTCAGTCCTGATCGATGGCTAACCGATAGCATGTTGCTGCCAGGTCTGATGCTGAGTTTCATGCTGCTTTTGCTGTTCAATACGGTAAAGCTCGATCCGGGAGATGCGTGTCAGCCTCCTCGGTGTTCGCGATTGCATAATGCTTTGAGGCGCAGTCGCCTGCATGGCATGCGAAGTCTTGGTGCGCTGTGGGTAGGCATCATGCTTGGGCTATTGAATCAGCCGTTGCTGATGCCAGAGGCACTGGCCCGTGAGCAGCTCTGGCTGGAAGGGCGTATTGAAGAGGCCAGCCGGTCAGCGCCTTCCCCCAGAGAATCAGCTCGTATGGTGCTGAAGGTGACAAGTTGTCAGCCTTTTATGCCCGTCAATATCAATGCTTCTGACACTCAGCGCTCAATAGCACCGGTGAGTGATGCAATGGAGCAGGCGAGTCATGGCTTCGCTTGTCAGCGTCTTGAAGGTCAGCGCGTTCAACTACGGCGTTATTGGCCGCGCAGTGGTGGAGATGATCACGTCCCCGGACGTTGGCAGATAGGTGAACACTGGCAATTAGTGGCACGTCTGGTGCCGGTAAGCGGAAACAGTAATCCCCATGAGCGAGACGCTTTCGACCGTGTCGGCTGGCTGTGGCGCGAAGGCCTGGTTGCGACAGGATATGTGCGACATGAAGCGCAAGCGCGACGACTATCACCGTCTCAAGGGTTGTCAGCTCTTCGTCTAGAGGCGGAACAGGCGCTATGGCAGCGTTGTGAAGGGAAGGTTGATCGCAGTATTGAGAGCGGTATAGAGAGGGACGACGAGATAGGCGTTGAGACAATCGAGTGGGCCACCAGCCCCTGTCGCTGGTTGGCTGCCCTGACGCTAGGCCGTGCTTCGGCGCTGACGCGTGAGGATTGGGACACACTCAATGCCACGGGTCTGACGCATCTGGCGGTGGTATCTGGCCTGCATGTGGGATTGATGGCCAGTCTGATGTTGCTGCTCGCTTTTGGTAGCCTGCGCCTTCTACGGCCTGCTGACTGGCGTTTCAGCACAGCACCTTGGTGGCTGGCATTCTTGGCGGCCTGGAGCTTTGCGCTGCTCGCTGGACTGGCCCCGCCGGCATTGAGAGCTGCACTGATGGCGAGTGTCGGGCTGTGGATGGCGAGTGGCCGCAGCGGCCTTGGCGTTTGGCAGGTATGGATGTTGGCCTTGATCACTGTATTGATACTGGACCCGTTGGCGCTGTGGCGGCCGGGCACCTGGCTATCATTTGTGGCAGTGGCTGTTCTGCTACTCGCGTGGCAAGGGCGAGCACGCCCTCGTGGCCTGCCGGGATGGTGCCACGCGACCTTGCGCAGCCAATGGCTGTTGTCGCTTGCGATGGGCGCGGCCCTGCTGATATGGCGTGGACAGCTATCACTGATCTCCTTGCCGATGAACCTCATCATGGCGCCGCTAGTGACTCTGCTGGTGGTGCCACTCGGCATGCTGGGCTGGGCAGTGGCGGGAGTCGAGTCTCTATTGGCTTTGGGTGGTTTTATTTCTGACGGCGGCGCTGGGGCAGGCGGAGCGCTTTGGCAATGGCTGTCATATTGGCTTGCGCTAGGGATCGAGACGCTCGCCCCGTTAGCCGAAACATATGGCATGTGGCCTTCTGGAAGCGGGTCGGCAGGGCTGGCAGAGACGTGGGTATTGACCGCGGCACTGATCGTGTTGTCATCAGCCTGGCTGGCAGGTGGAGTGCCGGGGCTCGATACGCAGGTGCAACGTGTCTGTGGTGGGGTGGCGGTTACCTGGGGGCTAGTACTTGGAGGCATGCTATTGATGTCTTCTTTCCTCGTTGACGTGAAAGTGCCACAACCTGACGCGTCACGCTCGTCGTATGATCCCGCGCTCAGTATTACAGTGCACGATGTCGGGCAGGGGCTGGCTATTTCGCTGAAGGTAGCTGCCAGCACGACAGAGGTATTGTCATCAATGGCTGCACCGGCATTGACGACACCGCTAGTCCCTCGCCTTTGGCACTATGACCTCGGCCCAGGCTCTACCTATGGTGCGCCGAGAATCGCCTCATTGCTGCCTGCAGCCCCAGTCGGCGGCGGCAAGCGGCAAGGTGTCATCGTCAGTCATGCCGACGGTGATCACGCAGGTGGTTTGTCGGCACTTGAAACTGACGATATTGCTGAGTTATGGGTGCCCGATCAACAGCGTGCACGGCTCTTGACTCAAGTTGGCCAACTGATGGAAGTGCCACTCAAGTCCTGCGTGGCTGGGCGCGAGGTCTTGCTGAATCGAATTGACGGAAAGCCACTGACGATGGAAGTGCTGTGGCCGTCCAGGGAACTGAAAATACGGAATGCGAATGCCCATTCCTGCGTAGTGTTGATTCAGTACGGCGCGCGACCTTTGGCATTGTTGACGGGGGATATTCGTCAGCAGGAAGAGCGCAGGATTGTCGCGCAGCTGAGAAAGCGCCTCGCAGGGGGATCGCTACCGCTTCTGATCGTCGCGCACCACGGTAGTCGCAGCAGCAGTGATGAGTCATGGCTGAAGGCGTTGTCGCCGCATCATGTGATCATCAGCGCTGGACGCTACAATGCGCACGGCCATCCACATGCAGACGTGGTGGTGCGTCTGGTCAATCACGCCGAGTGTCTTTGGCACACCGGACTGGATGGCGCTCTGCGTTGGGAGTGGTCGCCAATGGGTGAGCAGCTCGTTGCTGCCCGTGGGGCTGCTGGTATCAGTGCAGGGTGCCTTGGGGTAAAATCTGCTGATTGATCAGATGCATGGCGTTTTTATATCGCCAGCGTGGCAGGGATGACGCGCACGACTTCTGATGACGATAATAATGATTGCCTCCTGGTCAAAGAGGCATCGAGACCAAGGGAGAGGTCACATGCTGGAAGCCTTGTACGCAGGGGGAGTCTTGATGCTCCCGATTCTGGGATGCTCGGTCGTTGCACTGGCCATTATCCTTGAGCGCCTATGGACGCTACGCACGCGGCGGATTGCGCCGCGCGGGCTTGGGCAAAAAGTGTGTGAACTGATCAGCCAGGGGCAGGTCAATGTCTACTGGCTGGAGAGCCACTCTCCATTGGGTAACGTGCTGGCGGCGGGGCTGCGCAACGCGCGTCTCGGTAACGAACAGGTACGGGCGAGAATGCAGGAATCGGCTGTAGCTGTGATTCATGATATGGAGCGTTTCTTGAGTCCGCTGGGCACCATTGCTGCCATCACGCCACTATTGGGGCTGCTGGGTACTGTAGTGGGAATGATCGATGTCTTTGCCGTGATTGTGGATGCTGGCAGTGCTGAACGCGCTCAGGAACTGGCTGGCGGTATATCTCAGGCGCTGGTTACCACTGCCGCAGGTTTGACCGTCGCGATTCCGGCGCTGATGTTCCATCGTTACTTTCAGCGTCGTGTTGAAGATATTACCGTCAATATGGAAGAGCAGGCGGGGCAGGTAGTGGAATATATTTCACACCATCAGGGCGAGCTGGGTCTGGCCGAGAGCCACGATGGCATTGATCGTCGTAACGGTCAGGATCGTCGTGAAGCATCGCCAGGTGATATGCCTGCTTACATGCGCCGTGATGTAGATGACCCGTTTGGTGATGGGGCTCGCGACGGACGGGGTGGTGGTGACAAGGGGGCAGGTATCGGGAGGCCATCATGAGGTTCCCCAGGCGTCAGCGCGAGTCGGTGGAGGTCAACCTCACACCGCTGATCGATGTGGTATTTCTGCTACTGATCTTCTTCATGGTATCGACCACCTTTGATACCCGGCGTGCACTGGATTTGATTCTGCCTCAATCGAGTCAGGCCAGTGCTGTTGAACAAGCCCCGCTGATCTTGAGTATCGCAGCGGGCGGAGACTTTACGCTCGGAGAGGAGTCTCTCGCCGAGTCTGAGCTAGGAACGCGTCTTGCCGAGTACAAGGACCAGGCTGATCGCTTCGGACTGATTCTCGAAGCCGATGGCCGCACCCCACATGCCAAGGTGGTGAAGGCGCTAGATGCCGCCGCCGCAGTGGGCATCACTCGAGTGCGCATCAGTACGCGTACCAGGACGGATATATCACCACCGGATGCCCCTTGAGGGCACCGCCAAAGTCAATGGAGACCCCGTGAGTCGCGACTCCTCCTGGATTCATTACCGCCGCTTGCTCGGCTATGTTCGCCCGTACTGGAAGATGTTTCTGGCTGCGATTGTGGGCTATGTCATCTACGGTGCCTCTAGTACAGCACTTGCCGAGATGATGAAGCGTCTGATCGACGGCATTCAGAATCCCGATGCCCAGTTCAGGCTGTTTCTACCGCTGTTCGTGATCGGCATGTTCGCGGTGCGCGGGGTCGGCACCTTCCTGGGCACCTATTGCATGAGCGATGTGGCGCGTAACGTGGTGCATAACCTGCGCACTACCGTGTTCAATCACATGCTGCATCTGCCGGGACGTTACTTTGACGAGAACTCCATCGGCCATTTGATCACCCGCGTGACCTACCACGTCGAGCAGATCACCGGCGCTGCCACCAAGGCGCTGACCATCATCATGCGCGAAGGCTTCTTCGTGCTGGGATTGCTCAGCTATCTGCTGTGGACCAACTGGAAGTTGACGCTGGTCTTCATCGCGGTCACGCCGCTGATTGGCTGGGTAGTCAGCTACGCCAGCAAGCGCTTCCGCACGCTGTCCAAACGTATTCAGGGGTCCATGGGTGAAGTGACCCATGTCGCCTCTGAAGCCTTGTCTGGTCATCGTGTCGTGCGCACGCATGGTGCTGAGGATTTTGAGAAAGCGCGTTTTGCCGCGGTCAGTGAGTACAATCGCGAGCAGAAAATGAAAGAAGCCCTGACCAAGGCGACAGCCACACCTGTGATCCAGCTGCTGATTGCTATCGCACTGGCCACGTTGGTATGGCTGGCCATGGCGCCGGAGCTGATGGCAGGCATGACGGCAGGTGAGTTTGTCGGCTTCATCACGGCCGCCTCGATGATGGCGAAGCCGGTGCGCCAGCTTACCGAAGTGAATGGTGAGATCCAGAAAGGCATGGCGGCATCTGAAGAGCTGTTCAGCCTGCTCGACACACCCGCTGAACCAGATAATGGCAAGTTGCTGCCTGACGGACGACTGACCGGTCGCGTACGCTTCGATAATGTGTATTTCCGCTACGCTGCGCATCAACCGGATGTGCTCAAAGGGATTGATTTGGAAGTGGAACCAGGCCAGATGGTGGCGATTGTCGGGCGCTCCGGCTCCGGCAAGTCGACGCTGATGAGTCTGTTGCCACGCTTTTACGCGCCAACCGAAGGGCGCATTCTGATTGATGATGTAGCGATTGAGGACTATCAGCTGCGCCCGATGCGTCAGCAGATTGCGTTGGTCTCGCAAAATGTCACGCTGTTCAATACCAATATCACTGCCAACATCGCCTACGGTTCGGGCGAGGTGGATGTCGAACGGGTTGAGCAGGCGGCGCGTGCGGCTTACGCACATGAGTTCATCGAGCGCATGAGCGAGGGTTACGACACTATCGTTGGCGACAACGGCGTGATGCTTTCCGGTGGTCAACGACAGCGTATCGCGATTGCGCGTGCCATCTACAAGGATTCGCCGATTCTGGTGTTGGATGAAGCGACCTCGGCGCTGGATACCGAGTCCGAGCGTTACATTCAGCGTGCGCTGGAAGAAGTGTGTCAGGGCCGAACTACCTTCGTGATCGCTCACCGTCTGTCCACCATCGAGAAGGCTGATCGTATCCTCGTGATGGATGATGGCGAGATCATCGAAGATGGCACCCATGAGGAGCTGATTCAGCAGGAGGGCGCTTATGCTGCCCTGCATCGGATCCAGTTCCGGGAGCCAGTCGACGCATGAGTGAACGTCTGGTAGACGCCTGGTATCGCGGCGCCACGTGGTTACATCTGCTCCGCCCGCTGGAATATGTCTACAAGGACGTCGTCGCGCGCCGGCGTCAGGCATTCCTCAGCGGCAAGCGCGAGATATGGAAGGCACCGGTACCGGTGATCGTGATTGGCAACATCACGGTGGGCGGTACCGGCAAGTCTCCGTTGGTGGCCTGGTTAGGCCGCTGGCTGAGTGAGCAGGGCTGGCGCCCGGGCATCATCTCGCGCGGCTACGGCGGTCATGCGCCGCGCTATCCGCTATTCGTGCAAGCAGATACTGACCCGCAACATGCGGGTGACGAGCCGGTGATGTTGGCTCAGCAGACCGGTCTGCCGGTCGCAGTTGATCCTGACCGTCCCAGTGCAGCGCGTCGTCTGATTGCCGCTGGCTGTGACATTCTGCTCTCCGATGATGGGCTCCAGCACCATGCACTAGGGCGAGATATCGAACTGGTTGTGGTGGATGGTGAGCGCGGTTTCGGCAATCAGCGTTGTCTGCCGGCTGGCCCGTTGCGTGAGCCACTGTCGCGCTTGGCAAGTGTCGATGCAGTGATTTCCAACGGCAACATCGATTGCACATTGCTACCGATAGAGTCGCACTGCATGACGCTGACGCCGGTGCACTGGCGCCACCTGATCGACGATGTACGTTATCCAGCCAGTCATCAGCCTTTTAGTGGCGCAGTACATGCTCTGGCGGGCATCGGCAACCCTCAACGGTTCTTCCGTACCTTGACCACGCTGGGCGTAGAGCATATTCCCCATCCGCTGGCGGACCATCATCGTTTTGCGCCGACTGATCTGCGTTTTTCCGATAACTTGCCGGTGGTAATGACGGCCAAGGACGCGGTGAAGTGTCGGCGTTTTGCCAATGAACGCTGCTGGGCGCTCGATGTTGAAGCGCGTCCTGATCAGGCATTGGTTGAATGGCTCACCAAGCGTCTTGAAGCGCTCTGATACCATGATGAAATGCCGCTCGGCGAGGTGTCGGGTGGTCTGGTTGTCGCTTATGTTTCGATTTTTCTGCTTCTTATCATCCCCGCTATTACTCCGGAGACGTCTCGATGGACAAGGAATTGCTGGCGCTGCTGGTCTGCCCACTATGTCAGGCCAAGCTGACCTATGACGCGGCGAATGCCGAGCTGAAGTGCTTCTATGACGGCCTCGCTTACCCGGTGCGTGATGACATTCCCGTCATGCTGGAAGAAGAAGCGCGTGAGATGGATGTTGACGAGAAACTCAAGGGGAGCCGCGGCTGATGAGTGATCTCCCGCAGGACGAGATACTGTCGTCAGCAGCGTCGATCAGCGGCAGCGCAGACGGTTTCGTTGTGGTGATTCCCGCACGCTTCAATTCTTCGCGCTTGCCGGGCAAGCCGCTGGCGGACATTCACGGCCAGCCGATGATTCAACATGTCTGGCGCAATGCCTGTGCCAGTCAGGCGTATCGTGTTGTGATCGCCACAGATGATGAGCGAATTCGGCAGGCATGCGAGGCTTTCGGGGCGGAAGTGGTGATGACGCAGGCCGGGCATCCCAGCGGTACTGATCGTCTGGCGGAAGTGGTTCGCCTGCTTGAACTTGCTCCCGAGACGCTAGTGGTCAATGTACAGGGTGACGAACCATTGTTGCCGGCAGCACTGATTGATCAGGTCGCCGTGCGTCTCGAAGAGGATGCCGGAGCATCCATTGCGACACTGGCCGAGTCCATCGCCAGCGTCGACAGCTTGTTCAATCCGAATGTGGTCAAGGTAGTGCGTGACCTGCGGGGTCGCGCGCTGTATTTCTCACGTGCGCCGATTCCCTGGGACCGTGAGCAATTCATGACGCCGCCGACAATGCTCGCGACGGACTCATGGCTACGTCATATCGGCCTCTATGCCTACCGTGCTGGTTTCCTGGCAGAGTACGTCGACTGGCTACCCGCACCTCTCGAACAGATTGAGCAGCTAGAGCAGTTACGTGCACTGCATCATGGTCATGCCATTCAGGTAGCGATTGCGTGTACTGCGCATCCTGCAGGTGTTGATACGCAAGAAGATCTGGAGCGCGTGCGCGAGTGGCTAGCCAGCCATGCAGGAGGCGCGTGATGGGGACTGCTCCCTCTCAAGCACCAGTGGCTAGAGAGCAACTCGTCGCGCGTGAGACACCTGTTCAGCGCATTCTGATGGTGTGCCTGGGTAATATCTGCCGCTCGCCGAGCGCAGAGGGCGTGCTGCATGCTGCGTTGTCTCAACACTGGCTGGGCCAACGTGTCGAGCTTGACAGCTGCGGCACCAGTGACTGGCATGTCGGCGAGCCACCTGACCGGCGTGCCATTGCGCATGCTGCCAAGCGTGGTCACGATATCAGTGGGCTACGGGCGCGTCAGTTGCTGATAAGTGACTTCACGGATTTTGACCTGATCCTTGTGATGGATAATGCCAATCTGACCAATGTCTCTGCACTGGCACCTTCTGATGCCTCTGCCATGATCTGTCGTCTGCTGGATTTCTTGCCGTCACCGTTGCCCGCGCTGGCGGAAGGGAGTCGGGAAGTGCCTGACCCCTATGCCGGTGGAGCTGAGGCTTTTGAGCGCGTACTGGATCTTATCGATATCGCGTGTTCCGAGCTGATGGTCGTGCTGGAATCACAGCTAGCGAAGCAGTCGCGAGGCCTGGCGTGAGCAGTGTGAATGACGTGACAGACGCAGGCACTTCACGTGTCTCGCTGGCAGCGTTCAATACTCTGGGCTTCCCTGCGCATGCGCGTGCGCTCAGCGAGCCAGTCAGTATTGAGGCGGCGCATCGGGAAGTGCTGGCAGCACGTGCTGCGAATGAGCACCTTATCGTGATTGGTGGCGGTAGCAACCTGGTGTTGCTCCCGTGGCTGGATGCTCGCGTCATGCGGCCTGCCTTTGATGCGTTGACGGTGACGCCTTCAGAGGATGGCCAGACGGCTACCGTCTGCGTTGAGGCAGGTCGACGTTGGCATGATCTGGTGATGACACTGGCGGCGCAGGGGTGGTGGGGGCTTGAGAACCTGGCTCTGATTCCAGGGTGTTGTGGTGCTGCCCCCATCCAGAACATCGGCGCCTACGGTGTCGAGTTGGCAGATCATCTTCTTCGCCTGGAAGTGATGTCACTGGAAGACGGAAGCTGTCGCTGGATGTATCGTGATGAGTGTGAGTTTGGTTATCGCGCCAGTATCTTCAAGGGTGCGCTAGAGCATCGCGTCTTGATTACACGGCTTGAGTTGAGTGTCACGCGTGAAGCGACGCCGCGACTGGGCTATGGAGATCTCAAGCGACGTGTGAGTGATGTGACGGGCGAGGGTGAATCGCCGACACCACTGGCAGTCGCTAACGCTGTGATCGCGACGCGCAGTGAAAAGCTGCCGGACCCTGCGGTGCTAGGCAATGCGGGGAGTTTTTTCAAGAATCCTCGGATTCCGGCCGAGCAGGCAGAGGCGCTATTGCAGCGTTATCCTGCCATGCCACACTTTGTGCAGACTGACGGTAGCGTCAAGCTGGCAGCAGGTTGGTTGATCGATCAATGTGGTTTGAAGGGAGTGCGTCGTGGTCATGTCGGCGTTCACACTCAGCAAGCACTAGTATTAGTGCATTTTGGCGGCGGCCAGGTGGTTGAGCTCCTGGCACTGGCAGAGGAAGTGCAGGAGATGATAAATGCCCGCTTCGGGGTGATGCTTGAGCAGGAGCCTCGTCTACTGGGCGCCATGCCAGGCTGATATGCCGTGTTTACGCTCAGGAATGAGCCAAAAAAATGCCCCGCAGAAGTATCTGCGGGGCATTTTTGTTTGCATCACTGACGCTCAAGCAGGCTGCCTACACCATAAACCTCATGGTGAGGGCAGCCTGACCACTCAGCTTGACGTATTGCTGTTGTCATCCTGGGCGACCGTGTCCTGAGTGCTGACACCAGCTTGTTCAGCCTCCTCACGTTCACGACGTCTAACCTCGCGCGGATCGTTGTAGGCGCGTGCCCCACGCCGACGACGCTGTTCAGAGGCTGATGCTTCAGTCACTTCCTCTGCAGGCTCGCTGACCATGCTAGCCTCGTCGCTGGTGACGTGCTCATCGACACCATCCTGGGCAGCTGCTGCTTGCTCAGGCACATGTTGCTCAGGCACCGGCTGCTCTTGCATCGATTGTTCGGTCGTCGGTTCGACGGCAACGGAGGTGGCCGCTGCATCAGTAGGCTGAACATCGTCGAGTGTGACAGCTTCCACGACTTCCGGCTGAGCGGGAGTAGAAGATGTCTCTTCAGCAGCGATTTCTTCAGAAGTGCCAGCGTCAGAGGCCGCCTCTTCCCTTGGCGCAACTTCCGTTGCGATCGCGGCGGAAGTCTCGGCAGCGACCGGTTGCTCTGCAGAGGTATCATTGGCCTGCGCCTGGTGAACACTGCCCTGCTGCACAGCATGTTGCTCATCACGCTGTTTGGCGTGCTGCTCGACTTGATGAGGCTGATGGGCAGGCGTCTCACTTGCCTGCTCTGCGACCGCTGCAGCTTCTGCCATGACTGTTTCGGCAATCGGTGCTTCGGTTGCCGATGCTTGCGGCTCGACACTATTTTGCCGTGCCTCGATGTCCGATGCACTGACTTCAGTCTCTGCGACGGATTCGCTCGGCTCATCTGCAACTGTCAGCTCGGCACTTTCGATTACTTGACTCTTGCTGTCAGCAATGTCCACTTCGGTAGCCGGCGTCTCGACAACATGTTGCTCGACAGCGGTAGTGTCTGTCGTTGCCGTGGCAACTTCAGCCACCGGCGCTTCGGTTGTCGGAGCTTCGGTCGTGGGTGCTTCGGTCGTCAAAGTCTCGACAGTCTGAGTCTCGATAGCCGGAGCTTCAGGGGTCGTGGCTTCCCGAGTCAGAGTCGCAGTTTGGGCGTCAGTAGTCGCTGCAACACCCTCAGCGCCTTCCTCGGCAATCGCCGGAACAACGCCAGTTGTCGTAGTGCTGGCTACGGCATCGTTGGCAGTTGCTGTCACGGCCACTGCTGCCTGTGGGCCTGCGAGTGTCATTGCCTTGAGCGTCTGCTGTTCTTCGATTGCCTGCGGGTTAAGCGCATGGCTACGGCTCCGCTCGCGCGGATTGTTACGCGTCTCTTGCTGAGTCTCGGAGATAGCCTGTTCGACCTGCTCCGCTTGCTCTGCAGCCTTGATGGACTCTCGTGCCTGCCTGCTGTCGACCTGTTCTGCCTTGTCAGCCTTGCTCGGCTTCTCACCGCGGGCAGGTCTATCGCTGCGCTTACCTGAATCACGCTTGTTGGCAGCTTCGGGCTTGGCGCTGCTATCAGTCTTTGCGCTGGCGTCAGCCTTGGGAGCCGCCGTTGCTTGGGAGACAGTCTCAGTCTGTGCCGTTGCTACCGGCTCAGGCTTCTGAGACGGCTCGGCCTGGGGCTTGCTCTCGTTGGTGAAGACTTCCTGCTGGCTGTCCTGACGAGAGTCGTTTGTCTTGCGACGATTGCCACGATCATTGCGCTGACGGCGCTTGTTACCGCCATTGCGCCCTTCGCTCTGACTATCGTTACGGCTGTCAGCATCATTGTTACGTGCTGTCTCGGTGTTGAGGGCCGTGTCGTTGCTACGGGCTTCGTTGCCGCGAGTCTCGTTCTCTCCCGTGCGGCGACGACTGTCCTTGCGGTTGTCGTTACGACCGTCGTTACGACCGTCGTTACGACCGTCGCTACGTGAATTGCTGTTGCGTGAGTCGTTGCTGCGATTGCCACGATTTTCGTTGCGCGAAGAGGAAGTGGCTGTGTCGCTGACACTTTCACGACGCTCGCGTGCTTTTTCCAGTGCCTTGCGGGCTTCACTGGATTTAGTCGGTGCTGCCGGAGCGGCTGCATCATTACCCAGCAGGCGGCTAAAGCCTTTGGCCAGGCGTGACAGCAGACCGCCACCGCTGGCTACTGGAGTCGCGGTCTGAGCGACGACTTCCGGCTTGCTGGTAGAGGTGCGGCTATCCTGGCGGTTGTCGCCGCGCGAGCTTTGACGGCTGTCATTGCGTGTGTCCGAGCGGCTCTCTTGACGTCCTTCCGGGCGCGTATCCTGACGATTGCGTCCATTGCCATTCGTGTTGCGGCGACGGTTGTTGCTGTTCTTTCCGTTACCGTTGCGCGTCTCGTTGTCAGTCGTTGAGGCCGCTTCTTGCGGCGCAGCAGGAGTGGCGACCGGAGCAGGCGTCGGGGCTACTTCCACTTCAACTTCCGGTGCGGCAACTGGCGCAGGGGTAGTGTGAGAAACACTTTTGACAGCAGCTTCGGTGCGTGCCGGTGGCTTGTCGAAATTCGGATCTGGTTCCTTGCCCACCTCTGTCTCGACGGAGAGTTCGAAGCTGGACTTGTCAGCACCATCTTCATCGACGTGATCATCGCGCAGGCGAACCACTTCGTAATGAGGCGTATCGAGTTCCGGGTTCGGTAGCAGCACAACATTCACGCCCTGGCGACGCTCGATGTCGAACAAGGTGGCGCGTTTTTCGTTGAGCAGGTAGGTCGCGACAGGTACCGGCAAGATGGCGCGGATCTGCGAGCTGCGCTCCTTCATGGCCTCTTCTTCGATAAGGCGCATGATGGAGAGTGCCATGGAGCGCACGTCACGAATGGTGCCCTGGCCGTCACAGCGCGGGCAGACCACACCGCTGGTCTCGCCGAGTGACGGACGCAGGCGCTGGCGTGACATTTCCATCAGACCGAAGCGAGAAATACGCCCAATCTGAACGCGTGCACGGTCAATCTTCAGTGCGTCACGGACACGATTCTCGACTTCGCGCTGGTTGCGAGCCGGCGTCATGTCGATGAAATCGATCACGACCAGACCACCGATGTCACGCAGACGCAGCTGGCGCGCGATTTCGTCGGCGGCTTCCAGGTTGGTCTGTAGCGCAGTCTCCTCGATATCACTGCCGCGCGTTGCACGTGCGGAGTTGATGTCGATGGAGACGAGGGCTTCGGTGTGATCGATGACGATAGCGCCACCAGACGGTAGCTTTACTTCACGCTGATAGGCGGTCTCGATCTGGGATTCGATCTGGAAGCGCGAGAACAGCGGCACGTCATCTTCATAGAGCTTTATCTTCTGCTGATAGCTCGGCATTACCTGACGCACGAAGGACAGGGCTTCATCCTGGACTTCGGAGGAATCGATCAGTACTTCACCGATATCGTTGCGTAGATAATCGCGCATGGCGCGGATGATGACGTTGGATTCACGGTAGATCAGGAAGGGAGCAGGGCGGCTTTCCGCCGCCTTGGTCACGGCATCCCAGACCTGAGCGAGGTAGTCCAGATCCCACTGCAGCTCTTCAGCGCCTTTACCGATACCTGCAGTACGCACGATGACACCCATGCGGTCTGGCAGAGTGAGGCTGTTCATCGCTTCTTTCAGTTGCGCGCGTTCTTCACCCTCGATGCGGCGTGAGATACCACCGGCCCGCGGGTTGTTGGGCATCAAAACCAGGTAACGCCCGGCCAGACTGATAAAGGTTGTTAACGCTGCACCCTTGTTACCACGTTCTTCCTTGTCGACCTGGACAATGACTTCCTGGCCTTCCTTGAGGACTTCGCGGATGTTGGGGCGGCCTTGGCCTGGATCCTTTGAGAAGTACTCGCGGGAAATCTCTTTCAGCGGCAAGAAGCCGTGGCGTTCAGCGCCGAAATCGACAAAGCACGCTTCGAGGCTGGGCTCGATGCGCGTTATCTTGCCGCGATAGATGTTGGCTTTCTTTTGCTCGCGGGCCCCGGACTCGATGTCGAGATCGTAAAGGCGTTGTCCGTCGACCAGTGCGACGCGCAGCTCTTCCGGCTGGGTCGCGTTGATGAGCATCCGTTTCATGTCGTCTCGCTAGACTGGGCGTGCCGAAGGGCAGCCGCATTATGCGTCGGCGACGAGGAACCGTTTTCAGCTTCGTGTTGTGCTCAGCGCATGTCGTGGAATGCGTCTTTCGCATGCAGGAAAACCCGGAGGTAGGCCACATGCGGCATGATCATGTTGAGTACTTGGAAGAGGCAGGACGTGTTGCGGGGAATGCTGCTCCTCCGGCCCTGCGGTCTCTTCCTTACACCTGGCATTCGCCGATTCATCGACGCCGGCCTTCGGCACGGATATCGAATGAGTGCCCAGGCATCATGCCCGAGCGGTCTTGTATCTTGAGGCTCATGAACGACTGAGCGTCTTGCGGTGTGACTTGTGCGCCGGGCGCTCAATGCTCTCTCGTGGAGTGACACTGGGGGCCGACGACGCTGCGGCGCGCGGAGATCAGGCTTTCCGCGCCCGCTGATATCGTCCCCTCGTCTGAGCAAGAGCGATATCAATGTTTTTCGTGATGACGCTGACAAACCACTGGCGCCGAACGACTGTCCTTGAGGCAGCATTCGATTCCTGCAACCGGCAGGTTCGATGCGCAGGACAGCACGCTACCGACAGGAGTAGATGACAACAGGGTGCGCAGACATCGTGCACGGTGCTGAGTCTCGATGTTGAATGTCGGTGCGCGTTATTTCGTGCGGGCCATCTGG
Source organism: Cobetia sp. L2A1 (assembly GCF_009796845.1). NCBI lineage: Bacteria > Pseudomonadati > Pseudomonadota > Gammaproteobacteria > Oceanospirillales > Halomonadaceae > Cobetia > Cobetia sp. L2A1. The sequence goes on from NZ_CP047025.1 coordinate 1,009,591, forward strand.
CCTTCTTCGCTGGCTCGCGACACCTTTGAATGGGGTGTATGACAAGCCGTTTTCCCAGCCACTCTGGCTGGGTTGCGAAGCTAATGATCGGGCATATAGAGAAGGCCCATCCCACTGGGTTTGAATATACCAGCAAAGGTATGGGCCAGCAATTCAGTTGCCAGATCAAACGCTTCGCCTCCAGCGCCCACTGAATGAGGCTTGCAGGCAAGGCATGACATGTCGTCATTGGCGTGATGATTCCCCATTGGTCTCATGACACCGTAGAATGAGCGGCCTGAGTGCGTCACGGCGTACGGCAACATGATGAGCAGGCAGCGCGAAGGCGATGCCAGAAAGGAGCGAGACATGGCCGAAGGCCAAGCAGTCCAGTGGATCGAGATCGCCCCGGAAATGGCCGGGCAGCGCATCGATAACTTCTTGCGTACTCGCCTGAAAGGCGCCCCCAAGGCACTTATTTATCGCATCGTGCGCAAGGGTGAAGTGCGTGTTAACAAGAAACGCATCAAGGTGGATTATCGTCTGCAGGCGGGAGATCTGGTGCGCGTGCCGCCGCTGCGGTTGTCACCGGAAACGGCTGTGCAAGAAGTCAGTGACAATCTTCGCAAGGTGCTGGAAGGCTGCATTGTCCGCGAGACAACTGACTTCATGGTTATCAACAAGCCGTCTGGGCTCGCCGTTCATGGGGGCAGTGGTGTCAAGATTGGTCTGATCGAGGCCATGCGTCAGGTTCGCTCGGAGTTACCATTCCTGGAGCTGGTGCATCGTCTGGACCGTGATACCTCCGGTTGCATCCTGCTCGCCAAGTCGCGGACTGCACTTGTGCAGCTGAATGCTGATCTCAAGGCCCACAAGATGACCAAGCTGTATCTGGCGCTGGTCGAAGGGCGTTGGGATGCGCGGCGTGATTACGTCAATGCGCCGCTGGAGCGTTATGACGGTGGCAATGGTGAACGTCGTGTCCGTGTTGATGAAGCCGGCAAGACGGCCAGTACGCGCTATGCGGTGCGTGAGGCCTTTTCCAGCATGACGCTGGTCGAAGCCGAACCCGTCACTGGGCGTACGCACCAGATTCGCGTGCACTCGGTACATGCAGGGCACCCGCTGCTGGGAGATACCAAGTACGGCACTGAGCGTGGTAACACGTTGGCAAGAAAGGTTGGCCTGGAGCGCCTGTTCCTGCATGCCGCTCAGCTCAGCTTCCCTGACCCGAGTGACGGGCGCACTGTCACAGTACGCGCTCCGTTGGATGCACGCATGAAGGGCGTGCTGGCGAATGCCCGCAAGACGGGAGCTCGTCATGACTGATCACATGATGGCACTTGCGGTGCCGCGTTACCGTCTCGTCATTTTTGACTGGGACGGCACGCTGATGGATTCCGAGGCGCGCATTGTCGGCTGTCTTCAGGCAGCGTCGCGTGAGCTGGAGATAGGGGAACTGTCTGCAGCGGCGGCGCGCGACATCATCGGTCTTGGATTGCCTGAGGCAATGGAGCGGTTGTTCCCGGGGATCACCGAGTCGCAGGGCGAGGCATTGGTCGCGGCTTACAAGCGCCATTTCGTGGCGGTCGATACGACGCCGCTGAATTTCTTTCCGGGCGTCGAGGCAGGGCTTGCACGCTTGCGAGCCCATCCTGATCAGCTGTTGGCCGTTGCAACAGGCAAGAGTCGTCGCGGGCTGGATCGCATGTTTGAGCATCACGCCTGTGGCGATTGGTTCCATGCATCGCGTACCGCAGACGTGACACGCTCCAAGCCGCACCCCCTGATGCTTGAAGAATTATTGGCAGAGTTGAACGTTGAGGCTCACCACGCCCTGATGGTTGGCGATACCGAATATGATCTGGAGATGGCGCGTGCGCTGGGCATGCATAGCGTTGGCGTTGACTATGGCGTGCACAGCGTGCCGCGCCTCGAAGCCTGTTCACCACAACGCGTGGTCTCACACTTCGATGAGCTGATGGATTGGCTATACGTCCCGCAGCAGTAACGCAGTGGCATAACGGTTGATCTGGCAGGGTATGCAGACTCCTGAGATGAATAACAGAACAAGGGACAGGAGCAAGACGCAATGAGTGATCAACCGCATGATCCGTGGCGTGAAGGCCCGGGGGAGCAAGCTCAGTCAAGGGGGCAGGCTGGGGAGTTGGCAGGCCACCAGCAACCACATGGTGCAGCCTCGGCTGAAAATGTGGATTGGCAGGCCCGCGAACGTACCGCGCAGCTCGAGATGATGGACCGCTGGATACAGGGCGTCGTTACTGAGCAGCGCCGGTCGCGGCGCTGGAAGCTATTCTTCCGCTTCCTGTTCGCGTTGCTGTTCATCGCCTCGATCGCGACCTCGGTATCGATCTTCATGCTGGGTAGCCAGCCGGCAGCGCTGCCCGGTGAAAAGCATCTGGGTATCGTGCGCGTGAAGGGTGTGATTGAAGCGGATGGCGAGGCCAATGCCGAGCGGATCATCAAGGGCTTGCGTGCCGCTTGGGATTCGCCGGCCTCGGTAGCTGTCGTGCTTGATATCAATTCGCCAGGCGGAAGCCCGGTTCAGTCTCAGCGCGTGTACGATGAGTTGATGCGCATGCGTGAGAAGGGCGACAAGCCCGTCATTGCCGTGATTGAAGACCTGGGTGCGAGCGGTGCGTATTACATGGCAGCGGGCGCTGGAGAAATCATCGCGGCACCATCAAGCCTGGTGGGCTCCATTGGCGTCATTTCCTCAAGCTTCGGGCTCAAGGGACCGATGGAAGAGCTGGGTATCGAGCGTCGAGTATTTACCGCCGGCGAGAACAAGGCGTTCCTGGATCCGTTCTCCGATATCTCGCCGGATCAACGTGCCTTCTGGCAGGGTGTGCTGGCGACAACGCATCAGCAGTTCATCTCGGCGGTCAAGGCAGGTCGGGGAGATAGACTCAAGGATGACCCGAAGCTGTTCTCCGGCCTGATCTGGACCGGTGAGCAAGCGCTTGATCTGGGCTTGATCGATCGTACTGCAACGCTTGAGCAATTGACGGCAGAGTTGGCACCCGAGGGCGGTATCCATGACTACACGCCGCGCCAGGATGCGTTTGAGCGCTTTACGCGCCGTTTCGCTGGGGTAATGGCCAGTGCTGTTGGCCTGGAGGCGACGGTGTCGCCGGTCAGCTATCGCCTGCCATAGTCACTGGCTGCATTTGTCACTGACTGGGCGAGTCATCGTGTGCCCTGGTGATCGAGAAGTGGATCAAGGCCTGCCTCGCGCAGCAGTTCGCACAGGCGAATCAGTGGCAGGCCGATCAAGGTGTTGGGGTCACGACCTTCAAGGCGCTCGAACAGTGTGATGCCCAGTCCTTCCATGCGAAAGCTACCCGCAGAGTCGAGCGGTTGCTCGCGTTCCACGTAACGGGCGATCTCTTCGCTGCTCAAGATGCGAAAGACGACGTCGAAGCTCTCGTGGCAGACCCAATGGCGCGGCCTGGAAGTATCGATCAGTGCCAGGCCGGTCACGAAGCGTACGCGTCGACCTGAAAAGCGTGCCAGCTGGTCGCGTGCCGCTTGCAGGTCTGCAGGTTTGCCGAGGATCTCACCCTCGAAGACGGCGACCTGGTCACTGCCGATGATCAGATGTTGCGCGTAGTTCTCGGCTACGGCGTTGGCCTTGCCCAGCGATAAGCGATGCACCAGTGTTTCGGCGTTTTCGCCGATGCGTGGTGTCTCGTCAATGTTGGGTGTGCTGCAGTCGTAGGGCAGACCGAGGCGATCCAGTAGTGCGCGCCGCCAGCGTGAGCTGGAAGCCAGTACCAGGCGAGTCATTGCAAGTGTCCAGAGTGGCGGCCCTGCTGGTCGCGAGAGGCGTTTCAGGGCATTTGTATGGCAAGTCATTGAAATGACGAGGGTTGCAGGATGCCGTAAATCCTCTCGGCATTGAAGTGGCAGGGGCGTACAATCGCGCGCTGTACATGTTTCCTGTCATGACACCCCTGGTTGTCATTGAAAGAAAGCATGTGTGGAATGAACAAGTTGCTCATGCATTTTGACACCGGGAGGGGGAATCCCTATTATGGCGCGCCTATGTTGACCACAAGACTGCCGACCAAGGTCGAGCCCTACCGGCTGGCGTCATCGGGTAAATGCCTTGAAGGTGTTATCCCGCTGGCGGACATGCCCCGTGTCGTAGAAGCTATTGGTGTGCAGGAAAGCGACGTTCGTATATCGCTCACCTTCGACATTGATAGTCAGCGACGCAGCTTCATCGAAGGATCCATCTCTTTCGAGGCAAGTCTGCTGTGTCAGCGTTGTCTGAGGCCGACTGAGCCGGAGCCGCTTTCCAGCGACTTTCGACTAGGTCTCGTCACCAGCGATGCACTGGCGGCACAGCTGCCCGGTGAGTACGAGCCGGTAGTGGTGGAAAACGAACAGCTGGACCTCCTGTCAGTGATCGAGGATGAAGTGCTCCTGGTCCTGCCGCAGGTGGTCTACCACGAGGAGGCAGATTGTGCCGTCTCGCGCGACCAGCTGGCCAGCGGTGTGGAACCCGAGGCCTCGGACGCACCCGCTGTGAATCCATTCAGTGTGCTTCGCACTCTGAAGGACAAGCACTGAACTCATTTTGTCGACAAGATTGGAGTAATCCCCATGGCAGTTCAGCAGAACCGCAAAACCCGTTCCAAGCGTGGCATGCGTCGTAGCCACGACGCTCTGACAGCACCGACCCTGTCCCAGGACAAGGAAACCGGTACTATCCACCTGCGTCACCACGTTTCTGCCGACGGTTTCTACCGTGGCCGCAAAGTCATTGATGCATAAAGCATTGATGCAGCGCGCGGTGTAACGCCGTGCGTATAGCCATCGATACGATGGGCGGGGACTTCGGTCCCCGCGCTACGTTAAGGGGCACGGCCAGTGCACTGCTGCGCGATACGCGGCTATGCGCTACCCTTGTTGGTCCCGGGCATCTCTTGGATGCTGAGCTAGATTCCCTTCCTGCTTCACTCTCTCATGTTCGTGATCGCCTTCAGACCCTGGCCGTCGACGGCATTGTCGCGTCTGATGCACGGCCCTCCCGCATATTACGAGGCCGTGAGCCCAGTAGCATGTCGGAAGCCTTGCGTCTGGTCGCCAGTGGTCATGCCGATGCCTGTGTCAGTGGTGGTAATACTGGTGCGCTGATGGCGCTGGCCATGCGAGAAGTGGGGAGAGTGGTGGGGGTTGAGCGTCCGGCGATCTGTGCGGCAGTGCCCACACGGGGCGCGCGTCCTTGTCATCTGCTGGATCTTGGCGCAAACGTGGAGGTGGCGCCTCGCCATCTGCTCGCGTTTGCACGCATGGGGGCTCTTCGTTGCCGCCTGCTCGAGGGTGTCGAGCGGCCGCGTGTCGGCCTGCTCAATGTGGGTGTCGAGTCGGGTAAGGGCACGACGCAAGTGCGTGAGGCTGATGCACTATTGGCTGGTGCGGGGGAAGATTTCGACTACCTTGGCTTTGTCGAAGGGGGAGAGCTGTTCTCGGGCACGCTTGATGTCGTGGTGTGTGATGGCTTCGTCGGTAACATAGTGCTCAAGAGCAGCGAAGGGCTGGCGCAGATGTTGGCCGCTCAGCTTGGCGACACATTGGCAGCCAGCTGGCGGGCGCGATTGATGGCCTGGCTTGCACGTCCGGCATTGACGCGGCTCACACGAGAGATGGACCCGGTGCGTTATAACGGAGCCAGTCTTTTGGGGCTCGCCAGCGTGGTAGTGAAGAGTCATGGCGGGGCGACTGGTGATGGTTTTTCCTTCGCGGTGACGCGTGCCGCACATGAGGCGCACCAACAGTTGCCGGCGTACTTGGCAACAGGCATGACCCACGCAAGTGATATTGAGGGCGCAGTTGAGAGCCCTAAAAAAGAACTAGATAAGTAAATTGGTCTGAAACTTGTCCTCTGGGGTCGAGCTTGAGCGCGCACGGTGCGACAATGCCAGCGCTTGGCAGGAGAGCTGCTCACGCAAGGGCTTCTTCGCGCATTCAGACTGAAGCAGTCATGTGGTCGGTGGCAGGCAAGATAATCGTGCAGAGTGATTCATGGGTCCCAAGTGGGTCATGGGTGTGGCGTGAGAAAGAAGCAGGCTTTCCCCTGGTAGCAGACGCTGAGGTCAATGCGCCGACGAATTAGCGGAAAGCGGGTTTCATGACCCGTGTCAGTCCCACCTGAACAGATGGAAATGGTGACAGCAATGACAGAATCCCTGGCCCTCATCTTCCCGGGGCAGGGCTCCCAGCAGGTTGGCATGCTGCGGGAGCTAGCGGAGCGCTATAGCGTCGTTCGCACTACCTTCGAGGAAGCCTCCGACGCGCTGGGGCGCGATCTCTGGCATCTGACGCAGGAAGGCCCGGCAGAGGAGCTCAATCGTACCGAGCTGACTCAGCCAGCACTTCTGACGGCTAGCGTCGCTATCTGGCGCGTTTGGCAGGAGCTGGAAGGTCCGCGTCCCGGTCGTATGGCAGGGCACTCCTTGGGCGAGTACAGCGCCATGGTCTGCGCCGGTGTGATCGGCTTTGCCGAAGGCATCAAGCTGGTGAATCTACGTGGCGAAGCCATGCAGACCGCCGTCCCGCAGGGGCAGGGCGCAATGGCTGCCATTCTCGGTCTCGAGAATGCTCAGGTCGAAGCGGCGTGTGCCAGTGCAGCGCAGGGTGAAGTGGTCGCGGCAGTCAACTATAATGCCCCGGGTCAGGTGGTTATCGCTGGTGGCACTGCTGCTGTCGAACGTGCCATTGCCGCCTGTCAGCAGGCGGGTGCCAAGCGCGCGATGCCGTTGCCAGTCTCCGTGCCATCCCATTGTGACCTGATGCGTCCGGCAGCTGACAAGCTGGCTGAAGCCATGAGTGCTATCGATTTTCGTACCCCGCGGTACACTGTGATTCAGAATGTCGATGCGCAAGCGCATGAGGATGTTGACACTCTGCGTCAGCGTCTGATCGAACAGCTCTATCGGCCGGTGCGTTGGACGGATTGTGTCAACGCGATGTTTGATAGTGGTGCGCGGACCTTCATCGAATGTGGTCCGGGCAAGGTGCTGACTGGCCTTGGCAAGCGTATCCAGCGGCAGGCGCGCGGCTTGGCGGTGAATGACCCGGATAGCCTCGAAGCAGCGCTGGAACTTGCCCGCGAAACTGCTGCCGAACAGAAATAAGTAAGCTCGTGATCAGCCCGTGTGGCTGGTCATGTGACTTGGAATAGCCAACTCAGGACTCAAGATGACGACCGAACGCAGAATCGCACTGGTGACCGGTGCCAGTCGTGGCATCGGCCAAGCCATTTCCCGTGAACTGGGCCGTCAGGGCCGCATCGTGATCGGTACTGCCACCAGCGAGAAAGGGGCTCAGGCCATCAGCGCCGACCTCGAAGCTCATGGCATCGAAGGCGCGGGCATGCTGCTCAATGTGACGGATCAGGCAAGCGTGGATTCGGTGGTCAAGGAAATCGGTGAGCGCTTTGGTGCGCCGACCATCCTTGTCAATAATGCCGGCATCACGCGTGATAACCTGTTGTTGCGCTTGAAAGAAGAAGACTGGGATGCGGTGCTCGATACCAATCTCAAGTCGGTCTTCCGCGTCAGCAAGACTTGTCTGCGTGGCATGACCAAGGCGCGCTTCGGTCGTATCGTCAATATCTCGTCTGTGGTTGCGACCATGGGCAATCTCGGTCAAGCCAACTATGCTGCCGCCAAGGCTGGCATGGAAGGGTTTGGTCGCTCGCTGGCGCGTGAAGTCGCGTCGCGGAACATTACCGTCAACTCAGTGGCGCCGGGTTTCATTGCCACTGACATGACTGAAGCATTGCCAGAAGCGCAGCATACCGCGCTACTCGGCAACATCCCGCTGGCGCGTCTTGGCCAGCCGGAAGAGATTGCTGCGGCAGTCGGCTTCCTGACCAGTGATGCAGCAGGCTACATTACCGGTGAGACGTTGCAGGTGAACGGCGGCATGAACATGCGCTGAACCCCGCGCAGGGACGTGGTTGCGTCCCCTTGGGGTGGCCTATAAACTACGCCCAGCTTTTTCGAGCTGCGGATTCCGTACCACTAGGAGTGATTGTTAAATGAGCACCATTGAAGAACGCGTCAAGAAGGTTGTGGCTGAGCGCCTGAATGCCAAAGAAGAAGAAATCCAGAACTCTTCCTCTTTCACTGAAGACCTCGGCGCCGATTCCCTGGACACCGTTGAGCTGGTGATGGCTCTGGAAGAGGAATTTGATACTGAAATTCCTGACGAAGAAGCAGAGAAGATCACCACCGTGCAGGAAGCTATCGATTACATCGTCAACCACCAGTAAGGTGGATTGAAGCGGCCACGGAGTTCATTTTCTCCCGTAGCCGTGATGTGGTTGCTGTACGTTCAAGGGCCGCACTGTTCATCAGTGCGGCCCTTGTCGTTGCTAGGTATTGTGTCAGACAGGATGCCGGTGATGACCGTCCCCTTGGGTAGTGTGGTGCTGGCATTGGCGCCTCCCGCTGCACCTCGTCTCGACAGTCGGAGCTTTGTAAGCCAAGTCACGGAAATCATGCATGAAAACCGACTGCCCACGCATGGCAAGGTTTCTGTATAATGCGCTTAATTACGGCCCAGGCGCAGATGGCCCAGGCGTGCCTAATCGATAGTTTTGGAGGAGACACGATGCCTCGCAGAAGGGTAGTGGTGACAGGTCTAGGCCTGGTGACCCCGGTCGGAAATACCGTCGAGGGAAGTTGGAGCAGTATCAAATCGGGCAAGAGTGGCATCGCGGCCATCGAGCATTTCGATGTCAGCGGCTTCAATACCCGTTTTGGTGGCTCCATCAAGAACTTTGATGTGGGTCAGTATCTGAATCCGAAAGAGGCCCGCAAGATGGACCTCTTCATTCAGTACGGTATCGCGGCGGCTCATCAGGCCATCCATGATTCCGGTCTTGAGTGCACCGAAGAAAATGCCGATCGTATCGGTGTGGCCATCGGATCAGGTATCGGTGGCCTGCCGATGATCGAGCATAATCACAAGGCGATGGAAAAGGGGGGCGCGCGTCGCATCTCTCCCTTCTTCGTGCCGGGCTCCATCATCAACATGATCTCCGGTAATCTGGCGATCCAGTTTGGTTATCGTGGACCGAATATCGCAATCACCACGGCGTGTACCACCGGTACCCACAATATCGGTTACAGCGCACGCACCATTGCCTATGGTGATGCTGATGTGATGGTGGCGGGTGGTGCCGAAATGGCGACTACGCCGTTGGGCCTCGGTGGTTTCTCTGCTGCGCGCGCACTGTCGACGCGCAACGATGACCCGCAGTCAGCGAGCCGCCCGTGGGATCGTGATCGTGATGGCTTCGTGCTGTCCGATGGCGCGGGTGTTGTCGTGCTTGAAGAGTATGAGCATGCCAAGGCACGTGGCGCGACCATCTATGCCGAGGTGCTCGGTTTCGGCATGTCTGACGATGCGCATCACATGACCGCGCCGCCGGAAGATGGCCGTGGTGCAGCCGCGGCGATGCGTAATGCCATTCGCGACGCCAAGCTGGACCCGAGTCAGATTGACTACATCAATGCTCACGGCACTTCTACCAATGCTGGCGACAAGGCCGAAAGCCTTGCGGTTGAGTCGGTACTGGGGGATGCCGCGCGCAATGTGGCGGTCAGCTCGACCAAGTCGATGATTGGTCACCTGTTGGGTGCTGCGGGTGCCGTCGAGGCCGTCTTCTGTCTGTTGGCGATGCGTGATCAGGTCGCGCCGCCGACCATCAACCTCGACAATCCGGCCGAGGGCTGTAATCTCGATTACGTGCCACATACCGCACGTGACATGAAGATCGAGTACACCCTGTCCAACTCCTTCGGCTTCGGCGGCACCAACGGTTCACTGGTGTTCGGCAAGCTCAAGGATTGAGATCACACGCGTATCGTGTCATCTCCTCTCAGACGCGCCCCCATTCGGGGGCGCGTCTGTCTATGGCGCATGGATAAACCGTGACGTGCAGACACTGAGACCAACGGAAAGGTCCGCCAGGGCGGAGTTCGCCATCCTCCACACGCGCTCGCGGGCATGGGAGTTATCGCTATGACGAACATGAACGATGTGGCCGGCCTGGATGCCGCCCTGCCCGCCGATGATCGTGGATTGGCGTATGGTGAAGGTGTGTTCGAGACGATTCTGGTGCGGGATGGCGCACCTCTATTGTGGTCGCATCACCTGGCCCGACTGACACAGGGCTGTGAGCGGCTGGGGCTAGTCGTGCCATCCATTACCGCGTTGGAGTCGTGTCTTGGCGTCTGTGGTGGGCAAGGGCTTGAGGTGCTCAAGATCATCGTGACCGGTGGTTCGGGTGGTCGTGGTTACAAGGCACCGGCATCGCCCGAGCCTCGTCTGCGGGCACGATCGATGCCCTTTGCGGTCAACCATCAGGCCCGGCGCGGTATCACGGCACGCATGTGCTCATTGCGTGTGGCGGAGCAGCCCGCTCTGGCCGGTCTCAAGCATCTCAATCGGCTCGAAAACGTGCTGGCGCGACGTGAGTGGACAGATCCCGCCATCAGCGAGGGGGTGTTGCTCAATGCCCGTGATGAGCTTGTCGAGGCGACCAGCATGAATCTGCTCTGGTATCGTGACGGGCGCTGGTATACACCATGGCTAGACCGCGCGGGTGTAGAAGGCACGTTATTGACGGCTTTGAGCGCCGAGCAGCCCATTGAAAAAGTGCGATTGGGTATTGAAGCGCTACTCGCCGCTGAGCAGGTCGTGCTGCTCAATTCGGTGCAGGGCATCTGGCCCGTCACGCGATTGCTCGATAGCGGTGGCGAATGTCTGGGTGATTGGCAGCCGTCAGATTTCCCTGCGCTGGAGATGTTGAACAAGCGTGTCGCGTGCTTGCTTGGTGAGCATGCGGACTGATGAAAGCCTTGTGCCACGACCTGCCGCGCTGCATGTCGTCCGTGCATTGCCTTCTTTGACATGAAGATGGATGACTGACTATGCGTGTGTTCAAGGTGCTATTGATGCTGGTGGTTGTGGCAGTCGCTGCTGGCGTCGTGGGATTTCGCTATTGGCAGGCGCAGCTGTTATCGCCGCTGACTATCGAAAAAGAGCAGATCTTTGAGGTGCCCCGTGGCGCCAGCCTGGCGAAGGTCGTGAGCGAGCTGCAAGCGGCTGGCATTGTCGAGGCCAGCTGGCCTTACAAGGTCTGGGCGCGTCTCGAGCCGACAGCCGTCAATGGCCTGCGTGCTGGTGAATTCCGTCTGACGCCGAACTTGAATGGCCGTGAGTTGGTGGCACTGCTGTCCAGTGATGACGTAGTCAGTTACACCCTGACCGTGCCGGAAGGCTGGACCTTTGCCCAGTTGCGCACCGTCATGAATGCTGCGCCCAAGCTTGAGCACACAACGCAAGACATGAGCGATGATGCACTGATGGCCGCGATTGGTGCGGGTGATGAGAAGCCAGAAGGCCGCTTCTTCCCGGACACCTATCGCTATCACAAGGGTGTGAGTGATGTGTCGCTGTTGAAGCGGGCACACAAGCGCATGACGACCACACTGGAAGAGGTGTGGGCCGGCCGTGACAAGGACCTGCCGATTTCGAGTGACTACGAAGCACTGATCCTGGCCTCGCTGATCGAGCGTGAGACAGGTGCACCCGAAGAGCGTGACGAGATTGCTGGTGTCTTCAAACGTCGTCTCGAGCGCGGCATGCGTCTGCAGACAGACCCGACCGTCATCTATGGCCTGGGCGATGACTATGATGGTTCGTTGTCGCGCGCTGACTTGCGCAAACCGACTGCGTGGAATACCTACGTGATTACCGGTCTGCCGCCGACGCCGATCGCCATGCCGGGGCGCGCTGCGCTTGAGGCAGCCGTGCATCCCAAGGCAGGCGATACCTATTATTTTGTCGCCAAGGGTGAAGGTCGCCATCAGTTCTCGCGTACTCTGAGTGAGCACAACGCCGCCGTGCGTCGCTATATTCTCAATCGCGACTGATACATGGTGCGCGCCAGTACCGCCACGATTTATCCGCTGTCAGAATCAGGAAATACAATGTCTTCACGCCCGCTGTCTTCACGCACCACGCCCTCCTGCGATCAGACGCTCGTTTCCGCCTGTCAGCCGGGTCGCTTCATTACCCTGGAAGGCGGAGAGGGCGTTGGTAAAAGCACCAATGTCGCCTTCGTGGTCGCCGAATTGGAAGCGCATGGCATGGAAGTGGTGCGCACGCGGGAGCCGGGCGGCAGTGAGCGCGCAGAGGCGATTCGCCAACTGTTGCTGGACCCCACGCCCGCCGAATCGCTGTGTGATGACGCTGAGTTGTTGCTGATGTTCGCGGCGCGTGCCCAGCATCTGGCGGCCACCATCCGTCCTGCGCTGGCACGTGGTGCCTGGGTGGTGTGTGACCGTTTCACGGATGCCACCTTTGCCTATCAGGGTGGCGGGCGTGGACTACCTCTGGCCGACATCACCGCGCTGGAAATGCTGGTGCAAAAAGGCTTGCAACCAGATCTCACGCTGCTGTTGGACATGCCGGTTGAGGCCGCCCGAGGCCGCCTTGCCGCGCGGCGTGCCGAAACTGGCGAAGGTGCTGATCGCATCGAGCAGGAGGCCGAGCAATTCTTCGAGGCCGTACGGGCTGGCTATCATCAGCGCCGCGATGCCGACCCAGAGCGTTTCGCCACCATCGATGCCGGTCAGTCGTTGTCCGCAGTGCAGTCTGACATCGCGGCAGTGCTCTCTCTGCGCGTCGCGAGCTGGCAAGCCAAGACTCCTGTGGGAGAGAAGGCATGAGCGTGGCAGATGTCAGTGCTGGCGTTCGCCTTTCGAGTTTCTCGCCGCTGCCGTGGCAGCACTCGATGTGGCAACATTTCACCCAGGTGCATGACAATGGCCGCTTGCCACATGCGGTGATGTTGAGTGGGCCGTCAGGGCTTGGCAAGCATGAGTTGGCAGATGCCATGATCGCGCGCGTGCTGTGCCGTACGGCGCTGGGGAAATTGGGTGCTGCCGCCTGTGGTGAATGCCATGGCTGTCATATGCTGGCGGCGGGTCATCACCCAGATCTGATGGCGATCGCGCCGCAGGATGTCGGCAAGATGATCCGCATCGACCCCATTCGTGAGGTCAATCGTTTTGTCTCACAGACTGCGCAGCAGGGGGGGTATCGCGTCATCCGTCTGCAGCCGGCGGAGTCGATGAACATTGCCTCCGCCAATGCGTTGCTCAAGAGCCTTGAGGAGCCAGGCGCCAAAACCCTGTTCATCCTGCTCAGTGATATGCCGTCACGCGTACTGCCGACGGTTCGCTCACGTTGTCAGCAATGGCCATTGGTCATCCCTCAGACCCATGAAAGCCTGCCGTGGCTACAGGAACAGCTGGGTGATGATGCCGAAGCGCTGTTACGCATGGCAGGTGGGTTGCCACAGCTCGCGGTACGTCTTGGCGTATCGGAGCAGCGTCAGTTGCGTCAGGCACTGCGCGAGCTGTTTGATGCGCTGGTACGCGGTGGAGAGCCGGTGGCTGAAGCCTGGCGTCTGGAGCGGCAACCGTTGGCGCAGGTGCTGTGGTACGGTATCGCATGGCTGGAGGATTTGATCCGCATGGGGCTTTCTGGCGATGCGGGTCACCTGCGTGATCCAAGCCTGGAGCCGTTGCTGCGTCAGGCAGTCAAGAATGGCCGTACCCAGGACTGGTTCAAGTTGCTGGACTTCGCACGTGAGCAACGACGGTTATTGGCCGCCGGAGGCAATCCCAACCCCCAGCTGGTGCTGGAAGCCTGGTTGGTACGTTGGTCAGCCTTGCTGCGCTCTTGATGAGGGTCAGGCGTCAGACGGCCGGCCAGATAAACAGGCTATCGTACCTTTAATATCTGTCGTGCCTGTCGTGCTGATCAGCCGATTTTGGCCAGCCCAGCCAGTCGCGCTAGACTTCTGAGCAGTAAGCATCAAAATGCTGTAGCAAGAGATTCAATATGTGCCGTGCCCATCAGAGGCATGATATCCGTCGACACGGCGCTTGGTATCGAGACTGGATGCGCCGGGTGTGACCGGCCGGAGGTGAAGGATGCACACCGCTCCACAGCAAGGCCAGAAGGCACTGTCGCTGACCATTCGCGATCAGAAAACCCTGCTGGCAGCCTACATGTCGACGCTCGTGCGGGGCGGTATCTTCGTGCCGACTACTGAGCGCTACACCATGGGGCAAGAGGTTTATCTGCTGCTGACCCTGCCGGAGGAATCGGAGCGAATCCCGGTCACTGGTCGTGTGGTATGGATCTCGCCGCTGGGTGTTGGTGGCCGCCGCACACCCGGTATCGGGATTCATTTCAGCGAGGAAGACCGCCAGGTGCGTGACCATATCGAAAATCATCTGGCCGGTATGCTTGGGAAGGGTCACGCCACCTACACGCTGTAGGCGCTGGCGAGAGGCTCTGGTGAATGGCTCTGGCAAGAAAGCCCTGGTGAGAAACAAGTAGGCCTCGGCCTGCCTGAATACATGTCGACCGGCCGCGCAGTAGCGCCGAGCCGGTCGTCTCCGTTTTTTGTGGCGGTTCATGTCACGCCCCTCAGCAAGTGAGAGTTCTGGATGTTTGTTGATTCGCATTGTCACCTTGATCGCCTGAAGCTCGAAGAACACGGCGGCACCTTGTCCGGTGTTCTGGACGCCGCGCGTGCCCGTCACGTGCGCCAGTTTCTCGCTATTGCGGTGACGCTGGATGATGTGCCGGAACTGTCTGCCATCGAGCAGGCGCACGATGACGTCGTGATCTCTGCTGGCGTGCACCCACTGCATCAGGTGGACCCGGAGCCGACGGTCGACGACATCAAGAAGTGTGCCGAGCGCTATGGTGCGGTGGCCATCGGTGAGACGGGTCTGGATTATCATTACGAGAGTGTCAGTCGTGAGGTGCAGTACGAGCGCTTCAAACGCCACCTGATTGCCGCGCGTGAGCTGGAACTGCCGGTGATCATCCACACGCGAGAGGCACGTGAAGATACGCTGGCGCTGATCAAGGAACATACCGATCCCGCCATCGGAGGCGTGTTGCACTGCTTCACGGAAGACCTCGACATGGCACGTGTCGCAGTAGGCCACGGCTTCATGGTCTCGATCTCCGGTATTGTGACCTTCCGCAATGCAGAACACGTTCGTGAGCTGGCGCGCGCCATTCCGCTGGACCGCCTGCTGATCGAGACGGACAGTCCTTATCTGGCACCGGTGCCGTATCGTGGCACGTCCAACGTACCGGGCAATGTGGTGGAAGTCGCAGAGTGCATTGCGGCCGAGCGCGGCATTACCGTCGATGAGCTGGCCATGCAGACCACCGCCAATTTCTATCGTCTGTTCCGTGCCGCTGCGCCGGAAGCTCCGGAAGGGGTGCGCGAGGCATTGGCCAGTAGCGGGATGCTCACCGACTGATCACCGTATCTTGTGCAATCATGAACTACAGGGAGTCGTGTCATGAACCCAGCTGCCATTCTGACTCAGCTCGGCAAGCAGGCTGAAGTACGAAAGTCATTGCCGCCCGTCGATCAATGGCATCCCGAGCATTGTGGCGAGATGGATCTCGTCATCTGTCGTGATGGCCGTTGGATGCATGAAGGGACGCCCATAGGACGTGCGCGTCTGGTCCACATGCTATCGCGCGTTCTCAGACGCGAACCGGATGGCAGTTACTGTCTCGTCACGCCCGTGGAGAAGGTCACGATCCAGGTGGAGGACCGTCCCTTTCTGGCCGTGGATTGCACGCTGGCAGAGGATGACATGCAGGCAGAGAGTGACACGCGAGATGACGATGCGCCGACGCAGGCTGTCTGGCAGCTGGTAACCGATCAGGGTGACGTCGTGCGCCTTGAGGGCGAGACATGCCTCGTGCTCTCTGAGGCACTCAATGATGAATGGTTACCTGAAGTCCCTGTGCGTTTCGGGTTGGCGGCACGCCTGCATCGCAACCTTTATTATCGTCTGCTGGAAACGGCCGAGACGCGAGAACTGGACGATGGTGGCCACTCAATGGGCTTCATGAGTGGCGGGAGCTGGCAGTGCCTTGGGCGATTGTCTGCTGATGAGATTGATGCCTGATGTGAAGCCTGAAACCGTACTGCCATCTGTACGTTGTCATCGACGCTTTTCCTACACAGGTCCTCATGTCTCAGTCACTTCCTCCCTTCGAATCTGATATGAATGCTACGCCGTCCGATGCCGCGGTATCTGGGGCTTTTGCGGCTGGCCAAACTCCGCTTCATGCGGCGGTGGAAGCATTGACTCGACGGCTGACAGACCAACAGCGTGCAGTGGTAGAGCATCGTGGCCAGCATGCACGGGTCGCGGCGGTGGCTGGTTCCGGAAAGACCACCACGATGGTCGCGCGTGTGTTGAGTCTATTGGCTGAAGGTATCTCGCCGCAGCGTATTCTGGTGTTGATGTTCAACCGCTCGGCGCGTGAAGATTTCGTTGCCAAGCTCGCTCGCTCGGCACCGCCGGGCACACGCTTGCCAGACATTCGTACCTTCCACTCCATCGGACATCGTCTGACCACTACGCTGGTGCGCTGGGGCAGTCTCGACCCCCGCGAGCTTATTCAGCAGGACTGGGCACTGGAACGGTTACTCAAGCAGGCCGCTCAACGTGCACTAGGTGATGCTGATCGCAATGAGCGCGAGGCAGCACTGGATGGTGAGCGCCTCGAGGCTCTTGCCCAGTTCTGTGACCTGGTCAAAGCCGAGATGTGTGAGCCAGCGCTGCTTTATGAGCGTATGAATCTGGGCGAGCATACCGGCCACTTCGTGGAATCCTTCGTACAGCTTGAGCAGTTGCTTGAGCAGTATCGTCAGATGACCTACGCCGACCTGCTGTATCGACCGCTGCGTCAGCTGGAGAGGGAGCCCGAGACTCGTGCGCGTATTCAGGGCCATCTCCAGTACGTCATCATTGATGAGTATCAGGATATCAACGAGGCGCAGCAGCGCATGTTATCTCTGCTGGCCGGTGCGCCGTCGGCAGGAGAAGCGTCTTCCAGTGTGAGCGCGACGTCAGAGAACGCTGTCATCGCTGAGGTGATGGCGGTTGGTGATGCCAATCAATGCATCTATGAATGGCGTGGTGCGCGGCCTGATTACATGCTGACGCGCTTTGCCGAGAGTTTCCCCGCACCGACCGACTTCCCGCTCAGTTATACCTTCCGCCACGGTCATCGCCTGGCGCTGGCTGCCAATCATGCCATCGCTGCCAATGCGCGACGGCCAGATCAGCTATGCATTGCCGCCCCTGGTACGCCAGCCACTCGCCTGGCTGAGGGCCAAGGTGCGGCAAGCCTCGTGGCCGCATTGACCGCATGGCGTGAAGCCGGGCGCAGTGGTGCTGAAGCCGCCGTTTTAGTGCGTAGTTGGGCGTTGTCAGTGCCGGTACAGTTGCAGTTGCTCAAGGCAGGTATTCCCTTTCGTCTAGGGCGCAGTGACCGCTTCGTATTTCGGCTGCCGCTGGTACAGGCGCTAGCGGGGTACCTTGAACTGGCGCGTGATGCGTCATTGCTGAGTGACTCGGTGCATCTGACATTGCTGTTTACTCAGCCCACTGCCTTTGTCGCGCGTGAGCGTCTCGAACGTCTGTGTCAGCAGCTGGCGGAAAGTCGGCATTGGCCGAGCAAGGAAGACCCGATACTCGAAGGCCTCAAACCTCTGCAGCGCCGAACGCTCAAGAAGCGTTGGCAGTTGCTGTGCGACTTGCCTGGTCTGCGTGACTGGGCTCCAGCACGGCTACTGCGTCATGTGGTTGATGAGTTGGAAGCCGACAAGATTCTACGTCGCGCCGCCGCCCGGCGTGAGAAAGGCGAAGAAGATGTACGGTTACTGGATGTATTGATCGAGCAGGCCGGTGAGCTGGCCAATGATCCAGAGGCCTTTATCACGCTGCTCAGAAACCCTGTCGAAGACGCTGTCGATGGTGTCTTGATCACCACCGTACATGGGGCCAAAGGGCTCGAGTGGCCGTTTGTCGGACTGTGGGGCATGAACGAGGAAGATTTCCCTGCCTACTCGCGGGATAACCCATTGAGCAGTGAGCGTCTCGAAGAAGAGCGTCGCCTGTGCTACGTCGGAGTCACGCGTGCCCGTGAACAGCTATACCTGTGGCGTGATGGCGGGACGCATCCACCCAGTCGCTTCCTGGCCGAGCTATGCGTGGACGACTGCACGCGGCTCGGGGACTGGGTGCACAGTGCGGGCCAGCGCGCCAAGGTGGCTGCCGGCGCACAAGATGACACCGCGTTCGCGCCAGCTGCTGAGTTGGCATTGCGTGTGGTGTCACCTGCACTTGGCCAAGCCTATCTGGCGCGGCTTCCCCTGGCGCGTCATGGTATTACTCCGCCGGTGCTAGATGCTGCACCGAGTAAGGCACCTGCCAGTCCATCGGGCAGTGGACGCCGTCAAAGTGCCGCTGCAGCGCGTTCTGGGGGCACTCACTCAGGGACTTTCTCCACTACTTCTTCCCGCAAGGGCGGTTCGCGTGGGGCAGCTTTTGAAAGAACCGAGCCGGCAGTGCTGCGACGGGTAGGTGAGTGGTCAATTGGCCAACGCCTGCGTCACGAGGCCTTTGGGGAAGGTGTGATCGAGGAAGTTTCCGGTAACGATGCCAATCCGCTGATCGAGGTACGCTTTACCGATGGCACCAAGCGGCGCCTGATTGCCACACGCGCACCGGTGACGGCGTTATAGCGTGACTGGCGACGTGGTGACGTTGTAACCCAGCCAGCGCGCCACCATCTTGAATCAATCAGCGTCGGGTTTCCGAAGAGGTGTCGTCCGCCTTGAGGGTATCGACGGCTTGTTGTCCTTGCTCATTCTGCTCTGGAGTCACCATGGCCACGTATCCTGATCCTGCTGCGCTTGCGGCAGCCTCCGTCTCCGCTTCATCCTTGCTGGCACCCACTCAGCGGCAAGCCCCGCTGATCGATGCCGGTCAGTTGACCACTCAGTTGGCCATGGCCGGGCTGCCGTCTCCGGTCGTGCTGGACTGTCGTGCGCGACTCGATGATGGTGAGGCCGGTGAACGCATGTGGCGTGAAGGGCATCTTCCGGGTGCCATCCATGTGGACATGGAGCGTGATCTCTCGGCGCCGGTACGCGACGGCGGAGATGGCGGGCGTCACCCACTGCCATCGCATCAGGCGGTTGCGGCGCTGTTTCGTCGCCTGGGCATCACGCCAGCGCAGCAGGTCGTGGTCTACGACGACATGGGCGGCCAGATGGCGGCATCCAGACTGTGGTGGATGCTGACCTGGGCAGGGCATCCGGATGCGCGCGTGCTTGATGGCGGCATCCAGGCTTGGAACAACGCCATGGGTGAGCTCAAGCGGGCTCCCTCAACGCCGAAGGAAATCGAGTCCAGTGATTGGCAGCCGACCTTCGACGACGGCATGCTGGTCAGTGCTGAGGATGTCGCAGCCACCAGCGATGTCGTGCTGGATGCGAGGGGCGAGGCGCGTTTTCGCGGCGAGCAGGAGCCGGTTGACCCAGTGGCAGGGCATATCCCCGGTGCACTGTGTCGTCCGACGCCCACCAACCTTGAAGCCAATGGCCGCTTCAAGGATCGCATGAGTCTACTACGTGAGTTGAGCAAGGTGCTGCCAGCCGCACAGTCCCAGGAGGCCAACGTCATCGCCTATTGTGGTTCCGGCATCAGCGCTTGCCAGAATATCCTAGCCTTTGCGATTGCCGGGTTACCGTTGCCACGCTTGTATGCGGGGTCGTGGAGTGACTGGATCAGTGATCCTGAACGTCCGATCGCCACCGGCGACTAGATGTCTGAGTCGTGACATGAATGCCATTCACAACAAAGCCCCGCCAGTGTTTCCTCTGGCGGGGCTTTGTTGTATGTCAGGGTAGCTGGGTAGCGCTCAAGGCTGATGCGAGTTTGCCTCTTCGCGTTGACTGGCAGGTGATCTACGTGCGCGAGAATCGAAGCGGTCCAGCAGTGCGGCGTTGGCGCAGTTACCCATCACATTGAGTGCCGTACGCAGGCCATCGGTAAAGCGATCAATACCGGCAACGACAGCGACACCCTCCAACGGAAGCCCTGCAGCACCAAGAACGGTCGTCATCGCGATCAGGCCTGCGCCTGGCACGCCAGCGGTAGAGAAGCTGACCAGCAAGCCGGTAGTGAAGACAGTAATGACCAGCGAAGTGGTGATGTCGATACCGAAAAGCTGAGCCACAAACAGTGCATTGAAGCCCTGTAATACCGCAGCGCCATCACGCTTGAGCGCAGTGCCGAAGGGGAGTGCAAAGCTTGCCAGGGATTCATCCATGCCATAGCTGCGGGCATTGCCCAGAGCTAGCGGTAGAGTCGCGCCGGAGCTTGCGGTACCGAAGGCAAAGCCCAGGCTCTGGCCAAAGTGTTTGATGAAGGCAATGGGTCGCGCACCCGTGATGGTCAGCAGTATCAGATAGAGCAGCGCCATCAGTGCCAATGCGATTATCAATCCGATCACGTACATGCCCAGACGCTCCAGCAAATCGAGCCCCTGCGTGGCGATCACAGAGGTAATCAATGCAAATACCCCTACCGGCGCCAGCGTGAGCACGAAGGACAGCACCTTGAGGCTTATGGTATAGCCGCTTTCGATCACGCGGTGCAGCGGGGCGCTTTCTTCAGGCAAGGCGCGCATGGCTAGCCCGATCAGGGCCGCGGCAAAGATGACCTGCAATAGCCCACCACCGCCAAGCGCAGTGAACGGATTATTGGGCACCAGACCTACCAGCCACTGGCTGAGGCTATCGGCATTGCGTCCTTCAGGGGCTTGATTTACCAGACTCTCGGCGCCGCTACCCGGGCTAAGCCAGTAAGCCACCAGCATGCCCAATGTCAGTGCCACGGCGCTTGTCACCACGTAGCTGCCTAGCAGACGGCCCGCTCGGCGGCCAACATCAACGCCACCCTCGCGGTTGGTCAGGCTCATGATCAATGCGCCGAAGACCATCGGCACCACCACAAATTGCAGTAGACGCAGGAATATCTGCCCGACCGGTGTCAGCACATTGGTGTCCAGCCACGCCACGCTGCCTTCAGGCAGGGCGTTGGCACCGGTATTCAGGGCAAGGCCACTGACGATACCCAGTACCAGGGCAAGCAGAATCTGGCGAGTGACGGACATGAGTGCTCCGATGGCAGTCGATGAAGTAGAGAAAGTCGTGTCAGCGCGATCAAACGTTATTCGACAGGGAGCGCTAATGTGCTACCGAGTGACGGTTATATCAATGATGCATATAAGATCTTTTTAGAATATATCGAGAAGCTGCCTGCTAGCGGTCAGCATAAGTCTGGTCCGTCGACTGGCATACTGATAGAGACGACAACGCCGCCACGCGATTAGCGTGGCGGCGTTGTTTATACGGGCAATGATCTCAGCGGCTGGCCTCTCATGCAGGCCACTGGATCAGATCATGTTAGCAGGTGCGCCGTGGCCTCACATATTCGGATAGTTCGGGCCGCCGCCACCTTCGGGTGCGACCCAGGTGATGTTCTGTGCCGGGTCCTTGATGTCACAGGTCTTGCAGTGCACGCAGTTCTGGAAGTTGATCTGGAATTGGGGTTCGCCAGCTTCCTCGACGATCTCGTAGACGCCCGCCGGACAGTAACGTTGTGCCGGTTCGGCAAAGCGCGGCAGGTTATCGCGTATCGGCAGGGCAGGGTCGGCAAGACGTAGATGACAGGGCTGATCTTCTTCGTGATTGGTGTTGGACAGAAACACCGAGGACAGCTTGTCGAAGGACAGTTTGCCATCCGGCTTGGGATACTCGATCTTCGTGCACTCATCCGCCGGTCGCATGCGCGCGTAGTCCGGCGTAGTGTCGTGCAAGGTGGGCAGACGGCCACCGCTCAGTTGATCAAGGAAGTTGTAGGCCCCGCCGAGGAAGGTGCCGTACTTGTGCATGGCCGGACCGAAGCTGCGTGAGGCTTCAAGCTCCTCGTAGGCCCAGCTATCCTTGAAGCGCTTGCCAAAGTCGACGAGGTCTTCGCCACCTTCATCGCCGCCCTTGATGGCCGCAAAGACACTTTCCGCCGCGAGCATGCCGGACTTCATCGCGGTGTGCAGGCCCTTGATCTTGGCGAAGTTCAAGGTGCCGGCATCACAACCGATCAGCAGGCCGCCCGGGAAGCTCATCTTCGGCAAGCAGTTGAGACCACCCTTGGCGATGGCGCGCGCACCGTAAGAGACTCGCTTGCCGCCCGTGAGGTGCTTGGCCAGTGTCGGGTGCTGCTTCATGCGCTGAAATTCATCGAAGGGAGACAGCCACGGATTGTCATAGGCAAGATCGACGATCAGTCCAACGACGACCTGCTGGTCATCGGTGTGATACAGGAAGAAGCCGCCCTCGGCGTTACCCTTCAGCGGCCAGCCGCTACCATGCACGACCAGCCCGGGTTGGTGCTGTTCTGCCGGTACATCCCATAGCTCCTTCAGGCCAATGCCGTAGTGCTGGGCATCGGCATCCTTGTCCAGCGCGAAGCGTGAGATCAGTTGCTTGCCAAGATGGCCACGGCAGCCTTCCGCGAACAGGGTGTACTTGCCGCGCAACTCCATTCCCGGCATGTGGCCATCCTTCTCGCTGCCGTCGGCGGCGACGCCCATGTCACCCACGACGATACCGCGTACGGTGCCGTCTTCGCCGTGCAGCACTTCCTGAGCGGCAAAGCCCGGGAAGATCTCGACTCCGAGTTCTTCAGCTTGCTCGCCCAGCCAGCGGGTCAGATTGCCTGCGCTGATGATGTAGTTACCATCGTTGTGCATGGTCTTGGGCACCAGCGCATTGGGAATGACCTGTGCTTTCTGATCATCCTTGAGCAGCACGACTTCATCACGGGTGACGGCGGTCTTGAGTGGTGCGCCGCGCTCGGCACAATCAGGGAATAGTTCAGTCAACGCGCGGGGTTCCAGCACGGCACCCGACAGGATATGCGCGCCGACTTCGGAGCCTTTCTCGACCACGCAGACGGTCAGCTCATGCTCGGCGTCATTGGCTTGTTGCATCAGTCGGCAAGCCGCTGCCAGGCCCGAGGGGCCGGCACCGACGATGACCACGTCGAAATCCATGAATTCGCGTTCCATGACCCGTCTCCTCAATCTTGTCGCCATCAGGGCCCCGCGGATCCGGCGGGGCGGGCGTGTCACGTCCGGTCTGTACCGGCCGTTGGGATATTGATATCCATCGTGCCGCGTCTAGTCAGGGGCGCAGGCTCGACAGAGAAAATAGCGTTGCAGCAGCGTTGCCAGCGGTAGAGAGGCATTGTGTTGTCAAGCCGGTAGGCGCTGCCATGCGTGATGTAACCGCCTATCATGCCGCAACAGTAGCATTTAAAACGACCGTTTGTTTATTATGCTTGGGTCTGAGGTAATGCCTCTGTGCGACGCGCGTGAGTGTAATGAGATATGCGGTACGCTGAGGTGCTATGCCGGAATGGTAACTGCTTTCGACGAGTGGGGCAGGTAGGAGTTACGTGGGAATGCGTGGGGCTCAGATAGGGATGGAGTGTGAGTGTTGCAAGAGTCAAGCTGATGGGTTGCAGGTGGTAAAGGTACTTGGGAGGCTGGTAGGTTTGACCCCAGCAGGCAATTCTGCGCAAGATGCCCCCATGAGAATGACGATTTGCTGGCAAGGCAAGGCCGATTGTCAATGATTGGCAAGCAGCGGTCAGCGAGAATCTGGGTCGTGAGGATGAAGCGTCACAATACGCGCTTGTCAGCACGACCTATTTTGGATGACATTAACCTATCAAACGCTTGCATGAATCGGGCGGCGCCAGCCACGATGCAGGCTTCGCCCCATGAGAGATCAGCGAGGACACCATGAAAGTACTCGTCGCGGTGAAACGCGTCATCGATTACAACGTCAAGATTCGCGTCAAGGCAGATCAGTCTGATGTCGACCTGACCAACGTCAAGATGGCCATGAACCCCTTCTGCGAAATTGCCGTGGAAGAGGCTGTTCGCTTGAAGGAAAAAGGCGTGGCGACAGAAGTCATTGCTGTCACCGTCGGCCCGAAGGCCTCTCAAGAGCAGCTGCGTACCGCGCTGGCGCTGGGAGCTGATCGTGCCATCCAGGTGCTGACTGATGATCCCGTCGGTTCTCTGGCAGTGGCCAAGCTACTGGCCAAGGTCGTTGAGGAAGAGCAGCCCGGTCTGGTGATTCTCGGCAAACAGTCCATCGATGCTGACAACAACCAGACCGGTCAGATGCTGGCTGCACTCACCGGCATGGGGCAGGGTACCTTCGCCTCGGAAGTGGTCGTGGATGGCGAGAGTGTCAATGTCACGCGTGAGGTTGACGGTGGCCTGCAAACCGTCAAGTTGCGTTTGCCGGCAGTCGTGACCACAGACCTGCGCCTCAACGAGCCGCGATACGCCAAGCTGCCGGATATCATGAAGGCCAAGAAGAAGCCGCTGGACATCAAGACGCCGGAGGACCTGGGGGTTTCGACGGCTTCCAAGGTCACGCTGATCAAGGTGACCTCGCCTGCAGAGCGCAAGGGTGGCATCAAGGTCAGCTCCGTCGATGAGCTGGTAGATAAACTCAAGAACGAAGCAAAGGTGATCTCATGAGCATTCTTGTCATTGCCGATCATCACGATGGCCAACTGACCGGCACTACTGCCAATGTGGTCGCCGCAGCAACGGCTATCGGTGGCGACATTGATGTACTGGTCGCGGGTGAGGGTGTCGCTGCCGTCGCTGAACAAGCCGCAACACTGGCTGGCGTGAATCGCGTACGTGTGGCCGACAATGCGGCATACGCTCATCAGCTTGCCGAGAATATCTCGGCCCTGGTCGTGGTGCTGGCTGGCGATTACAGCCATGTGCTGTCGGGCGCCTCCACCAATGCCAAAAGTTTCATGCCGCGCGTGGCAGCACTGAAGGATGTTGCGCAGATTTCCGAGATCATCGCGGTAGAAAGTGCTGATACCTTCCGCCGCCCGATCTATGCCGGTAACGCCATCGCGACCGTCAAGAGCGATGACGTGCTCAAGGTCATCACCGTGCGAGCTACCGGTTTCGATCCGGTTGCTCGTGATGGCAAGGCCACCATCGAAGCGGTGGACGTGGTCGAAGACGCCGGCGTTTCCAGTTTCGTCAATGAGACGCTGGCCGAGAGTGAGCGTCCGGAGCTGGGTGCAGCCAAGGTCGTGATCTCTGGTGGTCGCGGCATGGGTAACGGCGAGAATTTCACACTGTTGGACGGTATTGCGGACAAGCTGGGGGCCGCCATCGGTGCTTCACGTGCTGCGGTCGATGCCGGTTTCGTGCCCAACGACATGCAGGTTGGCCAGACGGGCAAGATCGTCGCGCCGGATCTGTACATCGCCGTCGGTATTTCGGGGGCGATTCAGCACTTGGCGGGCATGAAGGACTCCAAGGTGATCGTGGCGATCAACAAGGATGAAGACGCGCCAATCTTCCAAGTGGCAGATTACGGCCTGGTCGGGGATCTCTTCGAGGTGCTCCCGCAGCTTGAAGCCAAGCTGTGATATCAGGTGCCGGCATTTGACTGCTGGTACTCAACAAGGTCGGTAGATCAAGCACGCGACCCGCTTTGGCGGGTCGCGTTTTTTTTGCTCGCGCAGTGCTCAGGGTGATGTGAATCAGATATCGATCAATTGATAATTGTTCTTGTTTGTAATACCGTATGTGATAGTGATTTGCATTTCCACTCGGGAGTTGCGCTTCCTCTGACCCGCCGTCCTGCGTGACAGTGGTCTGGCCGAGAGCGACTTTTCTCGACTCCCGAGGGTGCTTACTTGTCTTGTTTCTCAGGAGATGTCCGTGCGGCTTTCGCGTTCCCTTCTTCCCCGCTCGACACGCGCGTTGGCGAGCTTGCTGCCGGCGCTGGTGCTGATGGTGCCTCTGTCACCTGCCGCCCATGCCGATGACCTGCGCAGCAGCGCAGCCCAGCATCAGCAAACCCAGCACGAATTCCAGTCACGAATCGATGCTGCCGACGATGAGACTCGCGCACTGCTGGTGCGTCTGCGTGAAGCGCAACAGGAGGCGTCGCGGCTTGAAAGCTACACCGCTGAGGTCAAGCCCTTGAACGCTGATCGCGCTGCGCGTATCGAGCGTCAGCGCACGGCACTGACCAATCTTGATGCCACGCGTGAAGCGCTGCCGGGCTTGCTGCGTCAGCAGGTTGACGAGCTACAGTCCTTCATCGAGCAGGATCTGCCGTTTCTCAAGCAGGAGCGCCTTGCGCGGGTCGAGCGGCTACGCGACAACCTCTCCAACGCTAGCCTGAGCAACGATGAGCGTCTCGATCAGCTGCTCAATGCTTGGAAGCTCGAGCTGAGCTATGGCCAAGGACTGGATACCTGGCGGGGCGGTTTGATTGGCGCGGAAGACACCGAGGTGCAATATCTGCGGGTCGGTCGAGTGGGCCTGTATTACCTCGCGATGGATGGTCAGTACGGCGGCGCGTGGAAAACCGCGAACGGCAGTTGGCAGGTGCTGGATGACTCCGCACTGGCTGAGCTGCGCTTGGGTATCAGCATGGCGCGCGATCAGCAGGCACCGAATCTGGTCACATTGCCGCTATCCGTGCCAGTCGAGAGCGTCGAGCTTGAATCGGTGCCAGGCGCAACATCAGCGTCTACCGCTGCCCCCCGTTCCGAGCAGGAGTCCAGCTGATGCCGTTGACTACACAGACCGGACGCACGCCGACCGTTTGCGCTGCTCTCAAGCATGTGCTGCTGGGGGCAGGCCTGTTTGGCATGCTTTCCATGACGACCTTGCCGGCTTACGCGGTGACGGGCACGACTGATCAGCCCTTGAGTGTCGAGCAGTTCGAGCAGGCGGCGGGTCAGGCGGAAGGCCGCGACCAGCAACGCCTGTCGACTCTGCTGGAAGACAGTACGGCGCTGAAAGCTGCGGTAACGAAAGCAGAAGCGCAGCGCGACACGCTGCGTGAGATGCGCAAGCAGCTCGAGGTGACGGCCAGTGAACAGCAAGCCGTTTTACAAACACTCGATAGCGAGCGTGAAGCAAAGCAAGGCGATCTCGGGCAGGTCTTCGAGATTGCACGCAAGCACGCTCGCGAAACACGAGAATCGCTGGCAGGTAACTGGTTGCTGGTCGGTGGGCAGGCCCAGCTGCCGGATCTGGGCCCACGAGATGAAGTGCCGGGGCGTGAGCGCCTGGCGGCACTGACGGCTGACATGAGCAGCATCGCGCGTGAAAGCGGACGTGCACTGCGCTTCAAGACAGCGCTTGCAGGTGCTGATGGCAGCATCAAACCCCGCGAGATAGTACGTATCGGCGAGCAGATGGCCTTTAGCGGTGACCACCTGCTGGCTCCGTTGTCTGAGGATAAGGCGCTGGATGCCGAAAGTGCACTCAAGGGGCTTGGGCTTGCCGGAAAGACACCAGCCGTGGTGCGTGACCAACTGTCTGCCTTCAATGCCGGTGATAGTGATCGTTTGAACTTTGATCCGACGGGTGGCGATGTCACCCAGGCCCTGGCGCGTGCACCAGGCCTGATTGAGCGTCTCAAGCAGGGCGGGGCGGTCGGTTATGTCATCGTTGGACTGGGTGTGCTGGGCCTCATCATCGCGTTTATTCAGCTGATACGCCTGGCGCTGACTCGCCGTGCCGTTCAGCGGCAGGAGGCCAGTCTTGCGACCTTGCGCGACGATAACCCGCTGGGGCGCGTACTCCAGCGTTTCGAAGGCATGCGTCATGATCACGAACCGGAAGCACTCGAAGCGCGCCTCGACGAGGCATTGCTGGCGGAGCAGCCTAAGCTTGAGCGTGGTCAGGCACTGGTCAAGCTGTTGGCCGCTATCGCGCCTCTGTTGGGTCTATTGGGGACGGTAACTGGCATGATCGGCACCTTCCAGTCGATCACTGTCTTTGGCACGGGGGATCCGAAGCTGATGGCAGGCGGCATCTCTCAGGCGCTGGTCACGACCGTATTGGGTCTCGTGACAGCAGTACCGCTATTGT
The DNA here is from genome assembly GCF_009796845.1 of Cobetia sp. L2A1. NCBI lineage: Bacteria > Pseudomonadati > Pseudomonadota > Gammaproteobacteria > Oceanospirillales > Halomonadaceae > Cobetia > Cobetia sp. L2A1. The sequence goes on from NZ_CP047025.1 coordinate 1,037,545, forward strand.
TCGCGCAGACCGGACTTTCCAGCCTGTCGAAAGGGTTGATGGGGCGTCTGGAAGGGCGCGCCAGTGCCAAGCTTGCAGATCATCTTGAACGACGTGCGCCGGGCCTGAATGCTGATGTCGGTACCAACGCGCTTCATCGGGAAGCTGAGCATGCCTGATTTGCTGGCATCGTCATCGTTGCTGGCGGGTATGCTGGCGCCGATCATGCGGCTGGTCGACAGCGGCGGTCCGCTGATCGTGGTCATCTGTCTGATCGCCATGTTGCTGTTCGGGCTAGCATTGGAGCGCGGCCTCTATTGGCGCTTGGTGCATCGTCCGGCGCGACAGCGGCTGATTCACGATTGGGTCGCGCGTAGCGAGCACCATAGCTGGTCGGCACTCACGCATCGTGAGGTATTGACGCGCGCGCTGCTGTCACGCCTGCGCGCTCCGCTGCCCTGGCTCAAGTTGCTGGTGATGATCTGTCCGCTGGCGGGCCTTCTAGGCACCGTGACCGGCATGATTCATGTGTTTGATTCGCTGGCGATCGCTGGTACCGGTCAGGCGCGTGCCATGGCGGACGGCGTGGCACGGGCGACGTTGCCGACCCTGGCTGGCATGGCGGTGGCCGTGGTTGGATTGCTGTTCGTGACGCGTTTCGAGCGTGTCGTACGCCGTGAAGACCAGCGGCTGCACGACCGCCTGGCGCGTGCCGTTGATGATGCCCGTTCCGGCGAGCCCTCCCTCCGTGAGCTAAAGCCTGCTGCCTCTCGTGTGGCGGGCTCCGTTTCCTCTGATACAAGTGAGCCCCCACATGCGTAGACGTCGCATGGATGCCGTCGAAGACAGCGGCGAGATCAACCTGACACCGATGCTGGATGTCGTCTTCATCATGCTGATCTTCTTCATCGTCACCACCAGTTTCGTCAAGGAATCCGGGGTCGAGATACAGCGTCCTGAAGCCTCGCATGCTACTGCGCGGCCAGATGCGGCCGTCATGGTGGCTATCACCGCCGAGGGCGCTGTCTGGGTCGATGGCACGCCCGTTGATGCACATCGGGTGGGAGATGCGGTCGCCGACCTCGCCGATGGTCAGCCGGTGGTGATTCAGGCGGATAGCCGCTCGCGTACCGGACTCTTGATCGAGACGATGGATGCGCTGCGCAGTGCAGGTGTTCAGGATATTGCGGTTGCCGCATCAAAAGGCGAATGAGATGACGCGACGCCTGTATGCCAATCGTCTTGTGGGGTTGATCGGTGGTGCCTTTCTGGCGCTGGCGTTGTTCTACGCGCTGGCATTGCTGGTGGCACCGCCTGTCAATGATGCGCCGCCTCCGGAGCCATTGTCGGTCTCGACCGTCGAGGCTCCGGAGGAGGCGCCGACGACGGATGCCAGTGCCAGCGAGGCATTGCCGACACCGCCTGCACCCCCGCCTCCGCCGCCCAAGGCGGAGCCGATGCCAGCACCGCAAGTGCAAAGCCCGATTGCGATTCCTGACGTCAAGGCACCCCTGCCCCCGACGCCAGAGTTGACGCTGGATGACAGCCTGCCACCGCTTGACGTGCAGCGTCCGCCCAAGCCTACCCCCAAGCCCGAGCCAGCGCCCACTCCGGTAGCCAAGGCCAGTGCGCAGCCCGCGCCCAAGGCGGCAGCGAGTCAGTCAGCGGCCAAGCCCAGCAAGGCCAAGCCAGCACCGGCGGCGCAGAGTGGTTCACCTCGTCCGACAGTGCGTACGGCGCCGGAATATCCGAGTCGCGCACGCCGGCGAGGCATTGAAGGTTTTGTGGAAGTCGCCTTCGTGATTCGTCCTGATGGGCATGTCGATGGGAACTCTCTCAAGGTTGTGCGGGCCGAACCTTCGGGTACCTTTGATCGCGCTGCGCTCAAGGCTATCGCGCGCTGGGAATTTCCGACGGCGGGTACTGCTCGTCAGGCACGCCAGCGACTCGAGTTCCAGTTGCGTTGACGCAACCCATGCGAATCGAAAGCGGTGCCGCTTGTTCATGTCTCCTGGGCAGGATGTGGTGTAGAACATAGCAAGGCAGACATGAGGTCTGATACGCAGAAGGCAAAGGATATCTGCATGATGTCGAATCAAGAACAAGGCCGACGGCGCACGTCACGTGCTGAATCATCGTCGACGGAATCGTTATCTGGCGACTCATTCACGGACGAGCCGTCGCAACCAGCGCCGGATAGCGTCATGAATCGGATGCTGGGTCGTGTGCGACGGGGCGGTCGACGTCTGATGCGTCTGACACTGGTGTCCACCTGTTTGATGCTGGTGATGGAAGTCAGTGGAGTGTCGACGGCCAGTGCGGCGATGCGAGTCTCCGCTGAGGTCGCCGGCCAGTTACGTACCTTGCAGTCGCGTCTGGAAGACGGTGATTACGATGAGGTGGGCGAGCGTGCCGAGCACGAGGCCAAGCGCCAACGTGGCGAGGTGCGGGCGTTATACCTCTCACTGGCGGCCAGCGCGCGTGCACGGCAGGGCGATCAGGCACAGGCGGCCCGCTTGTACGGTGAAGCCCGTCGTTTACCGGGTGTTGATGCCACGCAGGCCCGTGAGTGGTTACGTCGTGAAGCAATGCTACGGCTACGTGCCGGCGAGCAGGAAGGCGGCACGGCGCGCCTCGCGGAGTATCTGCATGGCGGCTCGGCCAGCGCTGATGATCTGTGGCTCGCCGTGAGTCTTGAGGCTAACCGTGGTCAGTGGACACGTGCAGAAGACTGGTTGGAGCGCGCCAGCAAGGCGAGTGCTCCATCAGGTGATCGAGTGCAGCTGGCAGTCAGCATTTACCAGCAGACGGGTCGTCATGCTGCCGCAGTGGCACTGGTCGAGCAGACATTGAATGAGAAAGGCCAGGCTGGCGCGCAAGATGTCGAAGACTGGCAACATGCCGTAGCGCTATACCAGCGCCTCAATCAGAATACGCGCGCTGCCAGTACCTGGGAGGCCGCATGGGCCGCGGGAATCGCCAGAGGTCATGATGCCTACTTGCAGCGGATCGACCTTCAGTTGGCCGCAGGCGCTCCCGCGCGTGCAGCAGAATTGATGGAAGCGGGTCTTGCCAAGGCGGCGGGCCGCGATGGTGAACCCCTGCTGGAGGACACGCCGGCGTTGCGTCGTCAGCTGGCGCAGGCCTGGACGGCTGCGCGCGACATTGATCACTCTCTGGCAGCGTGGGCAGTCGTGTCTGAGCAGAGTGGCGCGCTGGAAGATGCGCGCCAGTACGCCGAACTCGCCTATGACTGGGGGCGTTGGAATGTGGCCAGTGATGCCTTGGTCAGTGCTGGTGAACGAGGAGATGATTCAGCCCGCCATTGGCTGCTGTCTGGCGTGGTCGCCAACCAGCTCGAGCAGTTCGATCCCGCACGCGATGCCTTCCAAAAAGCGCAGGAGCGAGGTGCCGAGGGCGCTGATGCCTGGTTGAAATCTGTTGCGCAGCGCTGAGTGTCGGCAAGTTCTGAGTGTCGATAAATGCTGAATTCCAGACGGCAGCCTCACTAAAACGACAACGCCGTCTTCCCTTATCGTCAAGTTGACGGGGGAAGGCGGCGTTGTCGTGTGTGATGCAGTGGTTAACGTGGCTGACTCATCAGCGTTCAGTTCACGTCTCAGGCACCGATGTCTGTCCACACTGGCGCGTGGTCTGATGGCTTTTCCATGCCACGCAGCGCGTAGTCCACGCCTGAATCCTTGATCAGTGGCGTCAGGCCAGGACTGGTCATGATCAGGTCGATACGCAGACCGCGCTTCGGCTCGCGCTCGAACGCGCGTGACCGATAGTCGAACCAGCTGAACTGATCATCGACCTCCGGATGCACGTGTCGGAAGCTGTCGGTCAGCCCCCAGGCATAGAGACGATCCATCCATTCGCGTTCGATTGGCTGGAAGCTGGTCTTGCCATCCCGCAGCCAGCGCTTGCGGTTAGGCTCGCCGATGCCAATGTCACGATCGCTGGCCGAAATGTTGTAATCGCCCATCACCACCACATGCTGCTCTGGGGTGTGGTCTTCTTCCAGCAAGCGGAAGAGCTGCTGATAGAAGCGCGTCTTGTAAGGAAACTTCACCGGGTGCTCGATATTCTCGCCCTGTGGGAAGTAGCCGTTGTAGACGATCAGTGGCTTGCCGTCGGGTCCTTCGATCTCGATACCGATCATGCGCTTCTGGGCATCATCGGTATCATCGGGCATGCCGTAGTGCACTTTCTTCGGTACCTGACGGGACAGCATGGCGACGCCGTAGTGACCTTTCTGACCGTGCCAGACAACGTGGTAACCCAGCGCCTCAATGTGCGCATGCGGAAACTCGCTGTCCTGTACCTTGGTTTCCTGCAGCCCAATGACCTCGGGTTCATGAGTCTCGATCAGCGCTTCAAGCTGATGCGGACGCGCACGAATGCCATTGATGTTGAAGGAGATCAGGCGCATTACTGCTCGCCTCCGCCATCATTCTTCGGGGAGCTGTCCTGCGCTGCGGGAGCATCGGGGTGAAGCTGTAGCAACGGCGCTGCCTTCATTCGCTCCAGCTTGGCAGCAGCCTGGGTCTTGCGCTGATCTTTTTTCTTGGAAACGTAGCGCGGGCCAGAATGCACCTGATCCGGGTTCTCTGCGCGCCATTTCTTGTAGTCCTTGCGGCGACCAGTACGAATCTGCACCTTGTCGGCGATGGAGCGTGTCTTCTTTCTGCGTGTCATCTGCTGCTGTCCTGTTCGGTGTCGGCAGTCGCCAGCCTTGAGTCGCACGGCAAGGCCGCGGCACGCGGGCAACCGCATCAGTTGACAGGCATTCTATCAGCCTGCATGGGGCGCATGCCATGAGCGCTGTGATACGTCTGTCTCGGCCCTGACGGGCGGGGTTGCATGACACGCGTGCAGCAGGACGTATGCATGGGGCGCGAAGAGCGTATTCTACTGGTACAATGTGGCGGTGTTACCATCGTTGACCGTGGGCGACGCTCGCGACTGGCTGCAGGATCCGGGGTCTGCCTTGCTTGAATATGCTCTCTGGAGCATGACTCAAAGGGCATCTTCACAGGACGCGCCATCGTCGTAGTCGTTCCCCGCACCGTACTGCCAGGTAACCCTAGCGTGATGTGCCGTTGCACAGCCCCGCCGGCTACCTGTAAAGAAAATCATTCCATCGACACGCAGTATTGGCCGCCCTTGTGGCGACCCACGAGCCTGCCTGACAGCGATTTCCGGCGATGACATGTCCGGTGTCGTGTGGTCTGGCCCTCGTGGCTGACGTCCGCTTCGGACCCCTGCCGAACACTCGGGCAGGAGGATTCCGGATGCGTGAATCCGCGCAATACAGGTGAGAGCATCTGCCTATTTCTGCACCCGAGGCCTGCGTGGCCTCGGAGACGCCCGCTTCTGGCGGTGCCCGCAGGGTTATGCATGGTGGCTCCCAGCTCGGCAAAGGCGCATGCAGGCCATGATAATGGTTCATAAAGGACCGCTACATGACGTATCAGCATGACGAACCAGTCGAGTGTGGCCTGTCCAGCGGGATTCCGAGAGCGGCCCGAGCCTGTCGCATATGAACCCTTGAAAAGAACGGATTACATGAGCGAGACGGACCAGACCCAGCCAGCCGCTGAGCAAACTCAGCCAGAGCCGCAGGACCCGAACCAGAAATCCCGAAAGCCCAAGCGTCGTCGCCGCAAGCCGCGCCGCTCCCAGTCCAAGTGGAGTCTTGATCAGTTCCAGGTAGCCCCTGCAGCGGGTCAGTGGCGCTTCCACGATTTCGATCTGCCGTTGCCGCTGATGCGTGCCATCCAGAAAGCCGGCTTCGAATATTGCACCCCGATTCAAGCCCAGACCTTCGAGAAGGCGCTATTGGGCGGTGATGTGGTCGGTCGCGCTCAAACAGGCAGCGGCAAGACAGCTGCCTTCCTGATTGCCACGCTCGCCTATTTCCTTGAGGAAAAGGCTCCAGAGGGCCAGAAGCCGGGCGCTCCGCGTGCAGTCATCATCGCGCCGACTCGTGAGCTTGCGTTGCAGATAGAAAAGGACGCCAAGGCGTTCTCCGAATTTGCACGCATCTCTGTGGCATGTGTCGTCGGTGGCATGGACTACCAGAAGCAGCGCGAGCGCCTCGAACGCAAGGTTGATCTGTTGGTCGCCACGCCAGGCCGTTTGCTTGATTTCCATACCAAGCGCGATGTCGATCTCTCCGAGACCGAAGTGCTGATACTGGACGAAGCGGATCGCATGTTGTCGATGGGCTTCATTCCTGACGTCAAGCGCATCATCCGTGCGACGCCGAAGCCGGAAGAGCGTCAGACACTGCTATTCTCCGCCGAGCTGTCATCTGACGTGCTGGGTCTGGCTGAGCTGTGGACTCACAAGGCCGCGCAGGTTGAGGTTGAACACGAAGCCTCTTCCACCATGGCTGCGGGCGACAGCGGCACTGTGCACGGCTATACCGTCAGCGATGATGACAAGCTGCGTCTGCTGATCAATCTCGTCAAGCAGGCAGAGATGGAGCGCGTGGTGGTCTTCGGAAATACCCGTAATCTGGTACGTCGTATCGATGCTGGCTTGCGAGATGCCGGTGTTGAGGTCGGCCTGATGTCGGGTGCCGAATCCCAGGCAGCGCGTCTGGAGGCACAGGATGCCTTCCGTAATGGCAAGCTCAAGGTGCTGGTGGTCAGCGATGTTGCAGGCCGTGGCCTGCCGCTGGAAGATGCGACCCACGTGGTCAACTTCACGCTGCCGGAAGTGCCGGAAGATTACGTGCACCGTGCTAGCGGCAGTGATGTGACCTTGATCAACTTCATCGGCGAGGAAGATGTCTTTTCTCTGCCGGAGATTGAGGATTACATTCAGGAAGCGCTGCCGCGTGAAACACCGCCACAAGGCCTTCTCTAGGCTCGGCTTCACGCGTTGGTCTGTACTCTGAATCACGTTCGGCTCCAGAGCTGATGTAGTCAGACGCGATCATCGGCAAGTACAGCATCACGTTGTAGTAGTACCAGGCAATGCAAGACGGCGGACAGCTTTGGCTGTCCGCCGTCTTGCGCTCGGGGTTATCCGTCAGGTTGACCGCTGGGGTGAAGGAGAGACATGCAATGCTGGAAGACAGCCTCAAGGGCGAGATTCAGACAGCTTATCGCAAGCTGCTCGAAGGGCTTGAGCTGACGCCGCGCTATGGGCAGCGGCTGATGATCGCCGAGATCGCGCGCACGCTGGGCAACATCGAGCAGAATGCGGAAGGCTATCGCCTCGGCAATGAGCATGTGTGCGTGTTGGAGGCCGGTACCGGAACCGGCAAGACGCTGGCGTATCTGCTCTCGGCATTGCCGGTCGCCAAGGCGCGCGGCAAGCGTCTGGTCGTCTCTACCGCGACCATCGCGCTGCAAGAGCAGGTCATGCATCAGGATCTACCGGCGCTCAAGAAGCACTCTGGGCTAAGTTTCGACTTTGCACTTGCCAAGGGACGGCGCCGCTACCTGTGTGTACAGAAGCTGGATCAAGCGCTTGAGGGGGTCGAAGACAATCCGACGATGGCGTTGTTCGAGCGCGACATGATTGCCAGCGACGGCGGAGGCTTTGTCGAGCTTGCCGGCAAGATGGCGGAGGACTATGCCAGTGGTGAGTGGGCGGGGGATCGCGATAGTTGGCCGCTGGAGGTGGAGGACCGCGACTGGGCACGCCTGACCACGGACCATCGTCAGTGCACCAATCGTCGCTGCAGCCACTTCTCGGCGTGTGCCTTCTTTCGGGCGCGTCGTCAGCTGGAACAGGCTGACATCATCGTGGCCAATCACGACCTGGTGCTGGCGGATCTCTCGTTGGGAGGTGGGTTGGTACTGCCATCGCCGAGCGACTGTATCTACGTCTTCGATGAGGCGCATCACCTGCCAGACAAGGCGCTGAATCACTTCCATCACCGCACGCCGATCAACCAGACGTTGCGGTGGCTGGGCAATCTCAAGAAATCGCTGACCGAGCTCAATGCCGGACTCGGCAGCCAGCCGACGATTGGACGTCTGTTGGCGCGTATGCCAGAGCTGCTTGCTGACATCGAACCGCGTCTCGGTGAGGTGTTTGCGCTGGGGCATCAGTTGGCCGATCTTCCCAGCGGAGCGGGCGACGATGCGACCAATCATCGTTTTGAGCGAGGCCAGGCACCCGAGGCGCTTAGAGAGTTGGGCCACAACCTGCTCAAGGGCTTCGCGGAATTGTCGCGGGCACTGGAGCAGATCGCCGATATCCTGCGCGAGAGCCTTGATCCCGAGAAAGCGACGGGGTTGCCGAAAGAGAATGCCGAAGATTGGTTGCCACTGGTGGCCTTGCTGCATGGGCGTGCGCTGGAAGCCCATGCCTTATGGGAGGCGATCGGCCTGACGGATCCGCCTGGCAATCCGCCGCAGGCACGTTGGCTGACGTTTGAGCGCTTCAATGGCGAGCCGGAAATGACGGTCTCGGCGAGCCCTGTGTCGGCTGCTGAAACGCTGGCACGGCATCTGTGGGGTGCTTGTTTCGGGGCGGTGTTGACCTCGGCGACACTGACGGCGCTCAATCGCTTCGAGCGCTTGCAGGAACAGGCAGGCCTCGCCAATCGCTATCGCTATCAGCGCTTGCCCAGCCCGTTTGATTACAGCAAGGCGGTATTGTCGATTCCGCGAGAAGCGGTAGAGCCAAGCCCGCCCGGCCCGCATGAGCAGGCGATCATCGACTTCGTCAACGCGCTGGATGTGCGCGAAGCGGTATTGGTGTTGTTCAGCTCGCGCAAGCAGCTGGCGGCGGTCAGCAAGGGGATGGATGCCCAGACGCGCAAGCGTGTCCTGGCGCAGAGTCGTCTGCCCAAGCATGAGCTGCTCAGTCAGCACCGCAAGGCCGTGGACTCGGGGCAGGGCAGTATCATCTTCGGGCTGGCGAGCTTTGCCGAGGGGATCGATCTGCCGGGCAAGTACCTGACCCACGTGGTGATCACGCGACTGCCGTTTGCGGTGCCGGATGACCCCGTTGGCGCGACACTCGCTGAGTGGATCGAGTCGCGAGGCGGCAATCCCTTCATGCACATCGCAGTGCCGGATGTCTCCATCAAGCTGGTACAGGCGTGTGGGCGCTTGATTCGCAAGGAGGCAGATGAAGGACGGATCACGATTCTTGATCGACGTATCCTGACCAAGCGTTATGGTCAGCAGCTGATTGATGCGCTGCCGCCCTTTGTGCGTGAGATTGATGGTGTGCGCCAAGGATAGTCTCAGCTCCGCTGGCCGGTCTTTCAGTCAGTAATGTCTTGCGGTTCAGTCAGTGGTGTCTTGCAATGAGAGGCATAGTGGCTGCCATGAAAAAGCCCCGCCATATGGCGGGGCTTTTTTGACACCTGATTCCGGTGAGGGATCAGGCCTCGGCGGACTGCTCCAGGCGTGTGCGCAGCACATCCTTGAGCTTGGCATCCATTGTCTTGAAGGTAGTCTCGGTCGTCGCCCAGTCGATACAGGCATCGGTAATGGAGACACCGTATTCCATCTTGCTGCGGTCGGCGTTGATCTTCTGTGCGCCCCAGTTGATATGGGACTCGACCATCAGGCCCATGATGGAGCGGTTACCCTCGAGTATTTGCTGGGTGACATTCTCCAGTACCAGTGGCTGCAAGCCCGGGTCCTTGTTGGAATTGGCGTGCGAGCAATCGACCATCAGGTTGATGGTGGCGACGCCTGCCTTGGTCAGCTCCTGCTCGGCCAGTGCGACGCTGACGCTGTCGTAGTTGGGCTTGCCGTTGCCGCCACGCAGCACGACATGGCCGTAAGCGTTGCCACGGGTGCGGATGATTGCCACCTGACCCGCCTGGTTGATGCCGAGGAAGTTGTGGCCGTGTGACACGGACTGCAGTGCATTGACGGCCACATCCAGCGAGCCATCGGTGCCGTTCTTGAAGCCAACCGGGCACGACAGGCCAGACGCCATCTCGCGGTGAGTCTGAGATTCTGTCGTGCGCGCACCGATGGCAGACCAGCTGATGCAGTCCTGCATGTACTGTGGGGAAATCGGATCTAGTGCTTCCGTTGCCAGCGGCAGACCCATCTCGGCCAGTTCAACCAGCAGGCCGCGCGCGATGTGCAGACCTTCTTCGATCTCAAAGGAGTCATTGAGATGCGGGTCGTTGATCAGGCCTTTCCAACCAACGGTGGTGCGCGGTTTTTCGAAGTAGACACGCATCACGATATAGAGGCTGTCCTTCACTTCTTCGGCCAGCACCTTGAGGCGGCGCGCGTAGTCACGGGCGGCGTCGAGATCGTGAATGGAGCAGGGGCCGACGACGACCAGCAGACGGGGGTCTTCACCATCGAGAATACGCTGGATGGTGCGACGCCCTTCGATGACCGTGGTTTCGGCCTTTTCGGTCAGGGGGATGTCCTGCTTGAGCGCCTGCGGAGTGATCAGTACATCCTGGGACAGGACGTTGAGGTTGTTGACGTGTTGTTCTGACATGACAGTGTCCTGAGCGTTGTTCGTCTACGGTGGTAGCCATAGAGGCAGGCTGGCGTCTTGGCACCGGCCGTTGATGTATTCGCAGTATATAAGCCCATGTTATCTGCTGCTTGGCAGCTTGTCAGTTCCCTTTGCTTAATATTAATCCTCTGTCAAGCAATGGAGTCTTCTGAAAAGAGGTTGATTGGTATGCTTGGCGAGTAAGTGTAAATATTTCGTTACAATAAGGAGTGTCAGCGTCGCCAATTAAGGTCATTATGCATCACAACGCGTAAAACCTGTGCCTTTGAGCGCAAGGTGTCTTGCCGTACAAATGATAAACAGGAACACTGTGCGTTGATTTTGGCCGTGCAAGCAGGTCGTCGATGGTAATTCGGCTATCTGCTTGCACGCGCATCCAACAGCATAAACGTTAAAGGGGCCGGATAACGCATGCGCAAGTCGCAATTCCTATCAGGTCATGATGCCCCGGGGATTCCCGATGTGGAGTCCGTAAGCGGTGCCTCCACTCCCGCGGAGGGAGCGAGTGAATGAGTGTCAATGAAACAGACCAGCAGCTGGTCGAGCGTGCCCAGAAAGGGGATAACCGCGCCTTCGATCTACTGGTCAGGAAATATCAGCACAAGATACTTGGCCTGATCAGCCGTTATGTTCACGATCATTCTGAAGTGCAGGATGTGGCCCAGGAAGCCTTTATCAAGGCCTATCGCGCGTTACCCAATTTTCGTGCGGAAAGTGCTTTTTATACCTGGATGTATCGCATCGCCATCAACACGGCAAAGAATCATCTAGTCTCGCGCGGCCGTCGTCCGCCAGGAACTGATATGGATATCGGCGATGCCGAGATGATCGATCAGTCCGGGCGACTCTCGGACATCGAGACGCCAGAAGCTGCCATGGCGCGTGATGAATTGGAGAAAGTGGTTTTCGGCGCCATCGAGAAGCTGCCGGAAGACTTGCGCACGGCGATTACGCTGCGTGAGTTCGACGGGCTGTCTTATGAGGATATTGCTGAGGTCATGCAGTGCCCTGTCGGCACGGTGCGCTCGCGCATCTTCCGCGCGCGTGAGGCGGTCGACAAGGCGATACAGGGCTTGGTCAGTCCTGCACCGACCGCCGCTCTGGTCGACTAGTCGCCGGACAGATGACGGCAGTTGGTCACGTATGCCGCGGCAATTGTGAATTTTTTTGTCGGGTATTTACGACATTGGTGTCAGCAAAAACAACAGCTTGTGGATTTGACGCCCGAAAAGTGAATGTTTTCTGAACGGATGGCGGAACGATCCGTACAGCACGTGATCATAGTGTGCAGATTGCCGGTTTGTTCTGGCGGACCGCCAACCGTCATGGTGAATGACGCCATTTGTTGTCAGGAGTGCAGGTTGAATCTTTTATCAGCCTGACGAGTGTGAGGGTATTTACGCATGAATCTGAAGACCACCGAATCCGTGAAAGAGTCGCTCTCCGCGCTGATGGATGCGGAGGGTGACGAGCTGGATCTGCGTCGTGTCCTCAAAGGACTCGATGAGTCTCCTGAGGCAGCAGATACCTGGCGTCGTTATCATCTGGCGCGCAGTGCCATGCACCGCGAACGCGAAAGCGTATTCACCATGGACATCGCAGCGGCAGTCAGTGCTGAAGTCGAGATGGTGTCGCGAGAAGTGCCCGCAGTCGAGCCGGTTGCAGAGCGACGTAGCCTGTTCTCCTTCGCTGGATCCGCAGCCATTGCCGCCGGCGTGGCAGTGATGGTTATCACTGGCGTGCAAGTCTTCAACGGCAGTGAAAGTGGCGTACCGACCAGCGTTACTGGGGGTGCAGAGCTTGCCAGTAGTGTGCCCGGCAGCGAGAGCGCTGAGCTTCGCCAGGTAAGCCAGTCACCGGCGAATGCCGAAGTACCTCAGTGGTCTCTGCCTGCTGCGGGTAACGGCCTGATGCAGGTCGGCGCGACATCGATGAACACTCGACCGATGTTCATGGCGCCCCAGGGTGAGAGCTACGGAAATCAGGGCATGTCCTCAAGCAATGTCGCGGCGGCAGACCTTGCCCAGCGTCGTCTGCTTGAAGCGTACCTGAGCAAGCACTCTGCGCGTGGCCCAGTGCCGGAGCGTAGTGAGTGGATAAGCCTGCAGGACGTCGCCCAGTAACCGGTAGCGCTGATGGCAAGGCAGATACGGGTGGGGTGATGCCTGCTCGTTGTATCTGCTCATGAAAAAGAGGGAGGTGCCAATCAAGGCACCTCCCTCTTTTTTTATCATGGTCTTTTGCACTGCTGGTCGTCTAGCCTGGCGGCTTCAATCGTGTAGATAACGATCGACTGTCTTGATGTAGAGCATTTCTACCTTGGTGCGTGCCCAGGGCGTACGACGTAGAAACTTGAGGCTGGAGTTGATGCTTGGGTCGCTGGTGAAGCAGTTGATCGGGATCAGCTCGCCCAGTGTCTCGAAGCCGTAGTGGTCTACCAGCCAGGTGACCAGCGCTTTCAAGGTAACTCCATGGAGTGGATCGAGACGCGAGGTGGAGGGCGGTGCTTCGCTCATGAGAGCTCCTGTTGATGGCGTCGAGGAGTACCGTCGCTGAACGCTGCGCCAAAGAGGCACATCGGACGCGGCGTGAAAAACGCCTCTGAAAGGCGCTATTCTACCCGTATGTGCCGCCGATGCGTGGCGAGATTTTCAGGAGTCGGCAAGATGATGCAGGAAGAAGGTCAGGTCACGGGACATGGTCGAGAAGGTGTGTGGGTCGAGACTCAGCGCAGCTCCACCTGTGGTTCGTGTAATGCACGCAGCGGCTGTGGCAGTGGTCTGCTTAGCCAGTTCTCACGCCGAAAGCCACACCGTGTGCTGATTCATGTTCCGGACGATGAAGACTGGCCGCTGGTAGGTGAGAGAGTCGTGATCGGTATTGATGAATCTGCCTTCTTGCGCAGTGCTGGCCTGCTTTATGGCTTGCCGCTAATCAGTGGAATGTTGGGCGGCATCATTGCTGAGCAACTGGCGGGTACAGGCACGCTGGCCGTGCCGGTGGGGTTTGCGTTGTCTCTGGCGGCGGGGCTTTTGGTGGTGCGCTGGCATGCGGCGCGTCCTGATCAGCAGGCGCTTTATCGCCCTATGCTACTGCGACGGCTGGGTGTCGAGGCGCTCGCGATCAAGGCGGTGTGATCTGTTAGCCACTCAGTCACATGAATGTGACGTCAATATGCGAGATGTCGCTTTGTTGCGACTTATGGTTGCGTTGAGCGCGGCATCAATTGATGAACTTCAACGCCATGGCGACGTCAATGAACAGGATGCCACTGCAGTCGAGAGCATTGGCGTCAGCATGCTGTATGGCAAGTATCAGCATGCCTCATAACAAGTGACAGGACGTACCAGGAGCCTCATTGATGAAACCCCTTTCCCGCCTGATGATGCCCGCGCTGGCCATGGCTGCCCTGATGGGCACTCATCTGGTTCAGGCAAGTGAATTGCCCGACTTCACGCAGTTGGTCAAGGACTCAGCGCCAGCAGTGGTGAATATTGCGACCACTACCGAGATTAAGCGCACCTCGGCTCCGGCTTTCCGCGGGCCGAATGGTGAAGAGATGCCGGAATTCTTCCGCCGCTTCTTCGGTGACCAGGCGCCGGGTCAGGATCAGGGCGGTGTCGAGAAGCGCTCCAGTCTCGGCTCTGGTTTCATCATCTCTGATGATGGCTACATCATGACCAATGCGCATGTGGTGGATGGTGCCGATGAGGTGATGGTGCGTCTAAATGACCGCCGCGAGCTGAAGGCGCAGGTGATCGGTGAAGACAAGAAGACTGATATCGCGCTGCTCAAGGTCACGGCGGAAGACTTGCCGACGCTCCCGCTGGGTAACAGTGACGCGCTTGAGGTGGGTGAGTGGGTGGCAGCGATTGGCTCGCCGTTCGGCTTTGATCACTCGGTAACGGCTGGTATCGTCAGTGCCATCGATCGCACCTTGCCGTCGGACGCCTACGTGCCCTTCATCCAGACTGATGTGGCGATCAATCCGGGCAATTCGGGTGGTCCGCTGTTCAATCTTGATGGCAAGGTAGTGGGCATCAACTCCCAGATATATACCCGCTCCGGTGGCTTCATGGGCGTGAGCTTCGCGATTCCCATCAATGTCGCGATGGACGTGGCTGACAAGCTCAAGACTGACGGGCGCGTTGATCGCGGCTGGTTGGGTGTGGTCATTCAGCCGGTTTCCAAGGACCTCGCCGAATCATTCGGCCTTGATCGTGCCCGTGGTGCTCTGATCGCCGATCTCGATCCGGATGGCCCGGCAGCAGCATCAGGGCTCAAGAGTGGTGACATCATCACGGCTGTGGATGGCAAGGATGTCGAAAGTTCCGCCAACCTGCCGCGTATGGTCGGCGCGTCTTCGCCGGGTGATTCGCTGAAGCTCTCCCTGCTGCGTGATGGCAAGAGTCAGACACTGGACGTCAAGGTGGGCCCTTGGCCTGGCAGTGAGAAGGATTCGGTCGCCAAGGCAACTGACGATAAGCAGGGGCTGGGCATCGCCGCTGCCGAGCTCGACAAGACTGTCCTGAAAGAGCTGAACATCGATAACGGTGTGCGGGTGATGGAGGTCGATCCTCAGGGAGTGGCAGCAGAAGCCGGTATTGCGGCGGGTGACGTACTGGTGGAGTTGAACCAGGCACCACTGACAAGTGTGAAAGCGCTTCGTGATATCGTCGCAACACTGCCGACAGATCGTCCGGTGTCATTGCGTCTTGTGCGTAACGGCCGGCCACTCTATGTCGCGCTGCGTATGCGTAAAGATACCGACAAGTAATGCAGTCGCCATCGTAATGCTCTGATGACATGTCGGATGATGACACGGTGGATGAAGATATACGGGGCGCATGGGAAACCGTGCGCCCCGTGTGCGTCAGGCAGCAAGCCTCAAGGACGGGCAGGCGTGGGAGACGGCCCAAAAGGCAGCCTCTTCTATCATCGCCTCAAGTCGGACTGTACAATGCGTGCAATTCGATTTCCGTCGTCTCCCGTGATGGCCGTGTATTTTCACGCAGACGGGCACAAATACAGAGCAGTGATCCATGACCGAACGCGTAACGCCGCCGTCCTTGAAGCATATTCGCAATTTTTCAATCATCGCCCACATCGATCACGGCAAGTCGACGCTGGCTGACCGTATCATTCAGCTGTGCGAAGGGTTGAGCGTCCGTGAGCTCAAGGAGCAGGTGCTTGACTCGATGGACATCGAGCGTGAGCGCGGCATTACCATCAAGGCGCAGTCGGTGACACTCGACTATCACGCTGACGATGGTAATACCTATCAGCTGAACTTCATCGATACCCCGGGCCACGTCGATTTCTCTTACGAAGTCTCACGCTCGCTGTATGCCTGTGAAGGCGCGTTGCTGGTCGTCGATGCGGGCCAGGGCGTCGAAGCCCAGTCGGTCGCCAACTGCTATACGGCCATTGAGCAGGGGCTTGAAGTGCTGCCGGTGCTCAACAAGATGGATCTGCCGCAGGCGGACCCGGACAAGGTCTCCCAGGAAATCGAGGAGATCATCGGTCTTGACGCGACGGACGCCTGCCAGGTGTCTGCAAAGTCCGGCATGGGCATGGAAGCGCTGCTCGAGCGCCTGGTGCGTGACATTCCGCCGCCCAAGGGTGATCCGGAAGCCCCGCTGCAGGCACTGATCATCGACTCCTGGTTCGATAATTATCTAGGCGTCGTCTCGCTGGTGCGTATTTTCGATGGCACGCTCAAGAAGGGCGAGAAGATTCGTCTGAAGTCCACCGGTCGCGATTGGGAAGCTGGTGCGATCGGTATCTTCACACCCAAGCGCAAGGAAACGGGTGTGCTGCGGGCGGGTGAGGTTGGCTTCATCGTCGCCGGTATCAAGGACATCATGGGTGCGCCGGTGGGTGACACCATCGTGCACTCCAAGACGGCTGACAAGGTCGAGCGTCTGCCGGGCTTCCTGAAGGTCAAGCCGCAGGTCTATGCCGGCATGTTCCCGATCAGCTCCGACGACTTTGAGGACTTCCGTGACGCGCTGCAGAAGCTGGCGCTGAACGATGCCTCCTTGCACTATGAGCCAGAAAACTCCGATGCACTGGGCTTTGGCTTCCGTGTCGGCTTCCTCGGCACGTTGCACATGGAAATCATCCAGGAGCGCCTGGAGCGCGAGTATGACCTCGACCTGCTGACCACGGCACCGACGGTCATCTACGAAGTACTCATGGATAACGGTGATGTTCTGCCCGTCTCCAACCCTTCGAAGCTTCCGGATATGGCCAATGTCAATGAGCTGCGTGAGCCCATCTGTCGTGCGACTATCCTCGTGCCGCAGGAGTATGTCGGTAACGTCATCACCGAGTGCGTGAATCGTCGCGGTGTTCAGCTCGACATGCAGTTCCTCGGTAGCCAGATTCAGTTGATCTATGAGCTGCCGATGGCAGAGGTCGTGATGGACTTCTTCGATCGCCTCAAGTCCATCTCCAAGGGCTATGCATCACTGGATTACAGTTTCGACCGTTTCGAAGCCGCCAGGCTGGTGCGCCTTGACGTGCTTATCAATGGTGATCGCGTCGATGCGCTGGCGTCCATCATTCACCGCGATCACGCACACGGCCGTGGCCGTCAGCTGGTCGAGAAGATGCAAGAGCTGATTCCGCGTCAGATGTTCGATGTCGCCATCCAGGCTGCCGTCGGTGGTCAGGTCGTGGCACGCTCTACCGTCAAGGCACTTCGCAAGAACGTGACCGCAAAGTGTTATGGCGGCGATGTCAGCCGCAAGAAGAAGCTGCTCGAGAAACAGAAAGCGGGCAAGAAGCGCATGAAGCAGGTCGGCCGAGTGGAAATTCCTCAGGACGCCTTCCTCGCTGTGCTCAAATTGAACGATTGAGGTAGGCCGCCGACTGGCAGCTTGCCATCATGACCTAGAGCAGACAGGGACGACGATGGATTTTTCGCTAGTATTGGTGATTGCCGTGGCGGTGGCTGGCGCGGTGTGGTTGATAGACCTGATAGCACTGCGCGGTGCGCGCAAGGCTCGGCTCGCAAGCGCCGAAGCGTCTGTCGAAGGCAAGCTGGATGGCGAGTCGCGTCAGAAACTGATGCGCGACCCCTGGCCGGTGGATTACGCCAAATCGTTCTTCCCGGTGCTGCTGCTGGTGCTGGTGGTACGCTCCTTCGCGTATGAACCGTTCCAGATTCCGTCCGGCTCGATGCTACCGACCTTGAAGATCGGAGATTTCATCCTGGTCAGCAAGTACGATTACGGTCTGCGGTTGCCGGTCGTCAACACCAAGGTGTTGGAAGTCGGTGAGCCGGAGCGTGGCGATGTGATGGTGTTCCGTTTCCCGGAAGACCCGTCGACCAACTTCATCAAGCGGGTTGTCGGGTTGCCCGGCGATACCATCCGTTATGAAGGCAAGCAGCTCTATGTCAACGGCAAGGCTGTGGGCAAGTCGATCAATGCACGCAATGTCAGTGAGCAGCCCGGCGAAACTTTGCTGGACGAGACACTGGGGAAACATGCGCATCAAATCTACAATAACCCTAGCGACCCTGGTCCGCAGTTACGCGAAGTTCGGGTGCCCGATGGCATGTATTTCATGATGGGTGACAATCGCGACCACTCCAACGACAGTCGCTACTGGGGCTTTGTCCCGGAAGAGAACATCGTGGGCAAGGCGGTAGCGATATGGATGCACTGGAAAGACGGGTTCCCTGACTTTTCCTCGGTACGCCTGATTCATTGATCAGTGCATTCACCGGGCCGCCGCGAGGCGGCCCGTTCGTGTCTGGTAGGGCCGCATGACGGCCTGCCAGGCATTTTGATATTGGATATTTCGACATGGGACGATGCGTCGTGCCTGCCATGTCAACCTGCTGTTCATCATGTCAGGCCCGCAGCCACAAGCTGGCGGAGATCGTGGCTGACGAATATCGGATTGGGATGGTGGCAATCGGCAACTCCTCAAGCCGTGCTGGCTTCGGGCATCGCACAGCATGTCGAAGACTATAGGCACCTTCAGAGATGATAGGTGCATCATTCGACAAGACGCCTGCGGGCGTCCGCGATCAAAGAAAGTAGGGAGACCTGTGAGTAGCACGCTGAATGCCTTTATAAAGCGTATCGGCCATACCTTTGGTGATGCCAGCCTGCTGGAGCTAGCACTGACACATCGAAGCTACGGTGGTCAGAACAACGAGCGACTCGAATTTCTTGGCGATTCCATCGTCAATTTCTTGATTGCCGAAGCGTTGTTCCTGCGCTTTCCCGAGGCTCGTGAAGGACAGTTGTCACGTTTGCGAGCACGGCTGGTCAAGGGGCAGACCCTGGCCGAACTCGGTCGTGAGTTCAACCTGGGTGAGAACCTGCGGCTGGGATCTGGCGAGATGAAAAGTGGTGGTCATCGCCGTGAGTCCATCCTCGCCGATGCTGTAGAAGCCGTGATTGGCGCCATCTACCTGGATGCCGGCATGGCCGTTGTACGTGAACACGTACTGCGCTGGTACGCCAGCCGTCTTGAAGCGCTGAACCTTCAAGACACCCAAAAAGATCCCAAGACGCGTCTGCAGGAGTTTCTGCAATCGCGTCAAGCGGCACTGCCGCGCTATGAGGTGACCAGCGTAGAAGGCGAAGCACATTCGCAAACCTTCAGCGTCGATTGCCATGTCGAGATGATCGACACCAACACCACCGGCGTCGGCTCCAGCCGTCGTCACGCTGAACAGCAGGCGGCCGAGTTTGCGCTGCAACTGCTCGAACCTGCCCGCGGAGCCCGCTCATGAGCCATACCCCAGAAAACGATTCCACCTCGAGCGGCACGTCTGACGCTGCTGACGTCGCCAAAGCCACGGATGTCGCCAAGGCGACTGATGCTATCGACACTACTGATGCGGTCGACGCCTCTCAGCAGGATGCTGATGGGCAAGACATCAGTGCTCAAGATGCTGATATGACGGAGCACGACACGGTAGAGCACGACACGGTAGAGCACGACACGGTAGAGCACGACACTGCAGATCACGACGTCGTAGAGTCAGGGCGGGAAGAGCAGCCGCTTCCGGATACCCGTTGTGGCTTCGTCGCTATCGTCGGCCGGCCCAATGTCGGTAAATCGACTTTGATGAACCATATTCTGGGTCAGAAGGTCTCGATTACGTCACGTCGCCCACAGACCACGCGTCATCAGGTGATGGGTATCCATACCGAGGGCGGCACTCAGTGCGTATTTGTCGATACCCCCGGGATTCACATCATGCAGCGCGATCGCAACAAGGCGATCAATCGTTACATGAACCAGGCTGCCACCCAGGCACTGCGTGATGTAGATGCTGTCGTCTTCATCGTCGACCGCACCCGCTGGATGGAAGAAGATCAGATCGTGCTCGAAAAGCTGACCAACGTGAAGGCGCCGGTCTATCTCGTCGTCAACAAGGTTGATTGGCTCAAGGACAAGAGCACGCTGGGCCCGTGGCTGAAAAGCCTGCAGGAACGTCGTGATTTTACTGCCATCATTCCGATGTCTGCCAAGCACGGCACCAATATCGATCTGCTGCTCGAGCACGTGATGGCGTCTCTGCCGCGTGGCGAGCACATGTTCGCGGATGACCAGATCACCAACAAGAGCTCACGCTTCCTGGCCTCCGAGCTGGTGCGTGAGAAGGTGATGCGTCAGCTGGGCGACGAACTGCCCTACCAGATGACTGTCGAGATCGAAGAGTTCAAGACCGATCAACGCGGCACACTCCACATCAGCGCCTTGATGATGGTCGAGCGCCAGGGTCAGAAGAAGATTCTGATCGGCGAGAATGGCGAGCGGATCAAGAATATCGGTCGCGAAGCGCGTCTCGAGATGGAGCGTGCCTTCGATGCCAAGATCATGCTCAACCTGTGGGTCAAGGTGAAGCGCGGCTGGTCTGATGACGAGCGTGCCCTCAAGAGCCTTGGTTACAATCACGACTGATCGTCGTGAACCGTACCGGATCAGCCAGCACTGAAATGCGCGAGCACAAGTATGCGCGATGGCTATCCGACGCGGACCACGATCCATCATGACCGACCGGCGCAGGAGGCTTTCTGCCTTCTGCGCCCGATGCGAGCTCTGCCTGATGACGCCGCAACCGGCCTTTCTGCTACACCGCAAGCCCTATCGCGAAACCAGTGCCATGATCGAGCTATTGACGCTTGATCATGGTCGTGTGCGTGCGATTGCACGTGGTGTTCAGCGTCCCGGGAGCAAGTCCCGCTCTCGACTCCAGCCGTTTACGCCACTGCATGTGACCTGGCGGGGCGAGAGTGATCTCAAGACGCTCAACCTGATGGAGACTGGCGGTAGCGCCAGTCTCTTGGCGGGCGAGGGCTTGCTGTGTGGCTTCTATGCCAATGAATTGCTGACGCGAACCTTGCCGGTTGAGATGCCGGTGCCGCAGTTGTTCGCGCTCTATTCGTTGACGTTGGATGAGATTGCGTTGCCAGCCAAGCGGGCTCCTGCCCTTCGGCGATTGGAATACAGTCTGCTGGAGGCACTGGAGCAGCTACCGCAGTTTCGTACGCTGGAAGACGACGTGCTGGCCCCAGACATGCGCTATGACTATGTGGTCAGCGAGCGACGCTTTCGTGCGCAACCTGCGGGGGCTCCCGGTATCGAGGGGCGTGCGCTCAAGTTATTGGCCAGTGAAGACTGGGGGCATGCCGGCTTGGCGCGTGAGACTCTGTGGTTGGCACGCCGCGCGTTGGCACCCTTGCTGGGCAATCGCCCTCTGCGTTCTCGCGAATTGATGATGCAGTTGACGGCGCGTCGTCGCGAGAGTCGTCAGGCCACCTGAGGATCGTTGTCGGGAGTGGCGACTTGTCACTGGTCTGCGTCTCGCACTAAATATTATCTTGTAACAAAGCCTGTTCTTGTCATCTACTTTCAAGGAGCTGACCATGCATCCGTTGCGTATCCTGCTCGGGGTCAACATTGACCACATCGCCACCTTGCGTCAGGCCCGTGGCACCCGTTATCCGGACCCCGTTCAAGCCGCGCTGGTGGCAGAAGAGGCCGGTGCTGACGGCATTACCGTGCACCTTCGCGAAGACCGTCGTCATATTCAGGAGCGTGACGTTCGCATCCTCGCTGAGGTGCTCAACACGCGCATGAACCTCGAAATGGCCGTCAGTGAAGAGATGCTGGTGCTGGCTGAGGAAGTGCGCCCGGCCAATGTGTGCCTGGTGCCGGAGAAGCGCGAAGAGCTGACTACTGAAGGCGGATTGGATGTCGCGGGTGACTTGCCGCGTATTCGCGCCGCCTGTGAACGTCTGGCGACGGCAGGCTGTGAGGTATCGTTGTTCATCGATCCTGAGCCCGAGCAGATTCGTGCGGCCTTTGAGGCCGGCGCGCCAGTCATCGAGCTGCACACGGGCGCCTACGCTGATGCCAGTGGTGATGCTGCGCGTATCGAGTTTGAGCGCATTGCCGCGGCGGCAGAGCTTGCCAGCGAACTAGGGTTGATCGTCAATGCCGGTCATGGTCTCAACTATCACAATGTTGAGGCGATTGCCGGTATCTCTGGCCTCAATGAGCTGAATATTGGTCATGCGATCATCGCACGTGCCATGTTCGTGGGCCTCAAGGATGCCGTGACCGAGATGAAGCGACTGTGCATTGCAGGCCAGGAAGCCGGTTTGATGGCAGCACTGGACGCGCATGACCATGAGCACGATGAAGATGGCCATGAGCATGTGCAAGGTTCGGACTGCTGCGGATGATTGTCGGCATTGGAACTGACATCGCGCGTATCGAGCGTTTCGAAGTCGCCATGGCACGTCATGGTGAGCGTTTCGCTCGCCGCCTGCTAGGTGATGAAGAGCTCGCGCGCTTTGTGGGGCATGCGCAGCCGGCGGCCTATCTTGCCAAACGCTTTGCGGCCAAGGAAGCGTTCGTCAAAGCGTTGGGAACAGGGTTGCGTCAGGGCATGCGCTTCACACAGATTCAGGTGGTGAATGATGCGCTGGGCAAGCCGTCATTCCTGCTGTCGGATGAAGCTGCGACGTTATCGTCACGTGCTGGTATCCGCCATCTGCATCTCTCGATCAGTGACGAGCGTGAGCAGGCCATCGCCTTCGTGGTGTTGGAGCGCTAGTCATCGCGATAGCCGTCGCAATACGACAATGCCACCCACGCCTTGAGGCGTGGGTGGCATTGTCGTATTCGCGGCGAGGCCGGATGTTCGGACTCAGGTTGGCGTATCTCCAGAGGAGCCATGGGGCGGAGTGTCACCGGATGTAGTTGTCCTTTCATCGACATTGCTCGCCGCAGCCGGTGTTGCCAGTAGTGCTTTGCCTTCTGCCGATTTCGCCCATTCCTCAAGGCTCGCGATAGCGGCAAACAACGCCGCGACATCACTCTCCAGTTGCGATAGCCCGCTGACGCGAATACGTGTTTCCAGCGCCTCTACCAATAGTGCCAAGCGCGGCACGCCGCAGTAGCGGCAGCCACCATTCAAATAGTGCACGCCATCCAGCATGGCGTCGTCATCGCGACTCTCCCAGGCTTTACGAATACGAGCTTCGCTGTCAGGCAGGCCCACGATCAACAGCCCCAGCATTTCCAGTGCGAGCGCCTCTCGACCTCCGGCCATATCAATGCCCAGTGACATATCGACGATGGGGAGGTCTGCGTCCTGCTCTAACGCGGCAGGCGTCGTTACGCTAGCCGTCGATTTGGCTGTCTGCGTGGAGCGATAGGGGGAGGACGAGTAGCCCTGATAATGTCTCGCCGCCGCAGGCGGGTTTAGCGTAATACCCAGATGGCGACTCAACATGTTGGCCAGCAGACCTTCGTCAATCGGCTTGATGAGATAGTCGTCCATGCCTTCTGCCAGTAGCTCACGGCGTTCATGTGCTAGCGCATGTGCTGTCAGCGCAATGACCGGCAGGTGACCTTGCCCTTCGCGACGTTGATGGCGCAGCGCCTGGGTGGCTTCCAGTCCGTTCATGCCCGGCATCTGGATATCCATCAACACGGCGTCCAGTGGTTGCTGCTGGGCCAGCGCTAATGCCTCCTCGCCACTTTGAGCGGCTAGCGTATCCAGGCCCATGTCGGTGAGTAGCTCCTCTGCCAGCAGGCGATTGGAGGGATTGTCATCAACCACCATGATGCATTTACGTCGCAGTGGAGAAGTGGACGGCTGCACTGAAATGCCAGTCGTGTCTTCTGCAGGTCGCATGATGCTGGGGGGCAGGGTGGCTGTGGATGGGGTATCCACCAGCGGAATGAAGGGCGACGCATTCTGTAGGCTGGACGAATCACGCCGAGGTGAATGCAACAGGTTGGCCAACTTGTGGCGCATCTGAAGTCGGGTGACGGGCTTGCTGACGATCTCGTCGATACCGTAATGCTGTAGATTGTCGGCATCGGCGGGTAGCGGCGCATTGAGCAAGCCCAGAACGCGACAGGGCAGGTGCTTGAGTCGCTGTCCCCACTCATCAAGACGCGTGAGATCACGACTCTCCAGCGCGACGATGACGAGATCCGGCTGTTCATCGATACCGACCAGCTCCAGTGACCAGCGTGTCAGCAGGTAACTGAGTGCCCTGCGAGTCGCCGAGTGAGGCTCAATCAGGCAGATTCGCTGATGATCGAACACCACTTCGCGCGGACGCTCCTCAATGCTGCTGATGGCGACCGGTACGCTGAACAGGAAGGTGGAGCCATGTCCCGGCAGGCTCTCCACCTGGATTTCGCCTCCCATCTGCTCGACCAGACGCTTGGAAATCATCAGCCCCAGACCGGTGCCGCCAAACTGTCGTGCGCGTGACGGGTCGCCCTGCGAGAATGCCTGGAAGAGGCGGTTGCGCTGGGCGCTATCCATGCCGATGCCGGTGTCAGCGACGGCAATCTTGAGCCGTGTGCTGCTACCGGAAAGGTCATCCACCATCACACGTACGATAACTTCACCGTGCTCGGTGAACTTGACTGCATTAGCGACGAGATTGGTGACGACCTGCTTGATGCGTAGCGGATCGCCCTCGAAGCGTTGGGGAACATTGTCGTAGACCAGGCCCAGTAGATGCAGGTTCTTGCGATGTACTTCAGGTGCGTGCATCGCCAGCACTTCCTCGATCAGCGGCTCGATGTCCATCTGTACTTTTTCAAGCTCAAGCTTGCCGGCTTCGATCTTGGAAAAATCGAGAATGTCATTGATCAATGACATCAGTGACGTGGAGGCATTTTGCATGTGCCCCAACCAGTCGCGCTGACGATTGTCGAGATCACTGCGCCCCAGCAGGTTGCTGAAGCCGATGATGCCGTTGAGCGGCGTGCGGATTTCATGGCTCATGTTGGCCAGAAACTCCGACTTGATACGATTGGCCTCCATCGCCTTGCGGCGCGCCATGTCCAGCTCGATATTCTTGATCTCGACCGTTTCCATAGACTCGTGCAGATCCAGCATTGTCTGCTCGATCTGTTCCTGCATGTCTTCTCGGGCGCGCTTGAGCTGGTCGACACTCAGGTTGTAATGCTCGGCCAGTTCGCTCATGTCATCATTGCCCTGGATGGGCAGCTGCTGGTGCGTCTCGCCGCGAGCCAGTCGTGCCATGGCCTCACTGATGTCATGCAGGGGCTGTAGCATCTTGCGCGAGGCATGATAGGCAAACAGCAGTAGTCCCAGGCCGAATACCAAATTGCCCAACCCGTAGCCGACCATCAACTGATATTGATGCAACACGAGGCGCGTATCGGAGGCCTCCAGCACCAGCCAGGAAAGCTGCTCGCCGCGTTTGGCTTCACGCCAGGGGTCGATCACCGGCATCACCAGCGTCAGTGCTTGCTGTGAGGCAGGATAAGCCTCGCTTTCCAGTATGGCGCTGGTGCCCGGGCGCTGGCTCGGGCCGAGATGCAAGAGAGTGCCACCGCTTGACGTGCGCAAGGTGAGTCCACGTACATCACGCTGGTCGATCAGCATCTGTGCCTGCTCGTGCAATCGCTGGTCATCGGCATCCATGGCAGCATTGGCCAGTCCCGGCATTATGGCCTGCATGCTGGCCTGAAGACGCTCCATCATGGCGACATACTCACGACTGGTCTCGCGGTCAATCACGTAAAGGCTGAACAACAGACTCGTGGCGAGGGGCAGCAGCAGCAGGGCAAGCTGGAATCGGGTTCTAAGCAGCATGGCAATCCATCGTGACAGAGCAGGCAGTCGAGAGTGGCCTGCTGGATAATGACTTACGATGACGGAAACCGAACGAAAACGGTGTGCGTCGCAAGAGAGAAAAACATGTCAGACAGTGATTGATCCTACTGATGACCATGTTCGGCCAAGCATACCCTCCGGACTTGAGCGATGCGATGCTCACCGCCCTGACAGAGGTGGGCGGGAGCGATATACTGCGCGCATCATCTTTATCCCGACGCGGTTCCCCGGTCGTCAATAGTCATGATGGCAGCGGCCTGACTCGCGGTCATCGGGCGTTCCGGGCGCAGCGTCCTTGGAGTCTGCCCCATGCCTCATTTCAGCGAATCCGCCGAGTCTCCCATTGCAGAGTTTCCCACCCTGGCCGAGATTGTCGGCAATACGCCACTGGTGCGTCTGACGCGCATCACGGCTGGGCGCAACAATGTGCTGCTGGCCAAGCTCGAAGGCCACAATCCGGCTGGTTCCGTGAAGGACCGTCCGGCGCTCTCCATGTTCACCCAGGCCGAAGCGCGCGGCGAGATCGTGCCCGGTGACACCCTGGTGGAAGCGACGTCCGGCAATACCGGAATCGCGCTAGCCATGACGGCAGCCATCAAGGGGTATCACATGATATTGATCATGCCTGCCAGTGCCTCCTCGGAGCGCAAGCAGGCCATGGGCGCTTACGGCGCGACACTGATTGATGCCGATAACATGGAGCATGCGCGTGATCTCGCCGAAGCGATGATTGCATGTGGCGAGGCCAAGGCGCTGGATCAGTTTGCCAACCAGGACAATCCGCTGGCCCATTATCGGACGACCGGCCCCGAGCTGTGGCAGCAGACGCAGGGTCGCATTACGCATTTCGTGTCTTCGATGGGCACTACCGGCACCATCATGGGCACCTCACGCTATCTGAAGGAATGCAACGCCGAGATCGAGATCGTCGGACTGCAGCCTGCGGATGGCGCGAGCATTGCGGGCATTCGTCGCTGGCCCAGCGAATATATGCCGCGCATCTTCGATGCCACGCGCATTGATCGCACGCTGGATATTGAACAGCACGAGGCTGAAGTCTGCATGCGGCGGTTAGCGCGTGAAGAAGGCATCCTCGCCGGTGTTTCCTCCGGTGGTGCGCTTGCGGGCGCACTCAAGATTGCCGAACAGGTCGAGAATGCGGTTATCGTGTTCATCGTCTGTGACCGTGGCGACCGCTATCTCTCGACAGGCCTTTATATGAATGATGTAACAGATACGAATACTGACAAGACCCCTACGACGACGGGAGAGTCTTCCTGATGGCGCTGCTCGGACAGAAACGCCCGGCACGCAAGCCGACCCGTCGCGAGAAGGAAGTGGCCAGTCGCGATACGCGTGATGTCAATGATGCTGATAGCCAATGGTTGACCGTCGTGCGACTGGCACATGATGGCCGCGGTGTAGCGCACGACGCTACTGGCAAGACCCAGTTCATTGATCGTGCATTGCCTGGCGAGCGTGTCACGCTCGCGATACATCGTAACCACAAGCGCTTCGATGAGGCGCATGTGCGTGTGCGTGACAATGCCGCCGAAAATCGTGTCACACCACCGTGTGAGTATTTCGGCATCTGTGGTGGTTGTGAGCTTCAACATATGTCGCTGGCTTCTCAGCGCACTCACAAGGTGCATGTACTGAACGAGCATGCCACCCGCAATGGCGTGAATCTGCCTGAGATTCAGCCGCTGGGGGAAGACGAGAACCGTTACCGTCGTCGTGCACGCATTGGCGTGCGGGTGTCGGATGCTGGCGAGATTCAGTTGGGCTTTCGCAGTCGTGGCAACAACAAGCTGGTCGATATCCAGACCTGTAGCGTGTTGGTGTCGGAGCTTGCGGATCTGATTGCCCCCCTGCGTGAGCTGATCAATACACTCGAAGCACCCAAGCGACTGGGCCATCTTGAGCTGCTGGCAACGGATGATCAGATTATCGTCGTGGTACGCCAGATGAAGGCCGTGCCGCGCGATGCCGAGCGTTGGCAGGCCTTTGCCAAAACGCATGGCCTGGTCTTCGGCTGGCGGGTGGGGAGTGAGCCGGTGGTGATGGAATGGCTGGCGGGTACGCCAGATGCTGCCTATTCCCTGACGGTCGGTGAGACATCGCTGCATCTTGGTTTCTCGCCGGGTGACTTTGTGCAGGTCAATGCATCACTTAACCAGCGGTTGATCGACACCGCGTTTGAGTGGCTGGGTGATGTAAAAGGGCTGAACGTGATGGACCTTTATGCGGGTGTCGGCAACCTGACATTGGCCGTCGCTGCCGCGGGTGCCAAGCAAGTCACCGGCATCGAAGGCAGTCAAGGCATGGTGGATCAGTTGATCACCAATGCACGCGCCAATGGGCTTGATCAGGTCAGTGCACGGCGTGCCGACCTTAGTCGCTCACTGCCCTCACTTGAGGGTATCGACCTTCTGGTACTAGACCCGCCGCGCGATGGCGCTCAGCCTCTCTGTGAGGAGCTGGCACGTCATCTGCATGCAGGAAAGGTCAATCGGGCGCCGATGCGCGTGCTTTATATCGCTTGTGATCCCACCACGCTGATGCGCGATGCGCGATTGCTTCAGGACGCTGGTTACCGCGTCACGCGCGCGCTGATGGCAGACATGTTTGTACACACCGCACATCTGGAATCGATGCTGCTGCTGGAGCGGGCGGCAGACTGAGGCAGGGCCGTCAGGCCCCGTCATCAAGATAGCAAGATATTCAAGGACATAGGGTCATGGTCAAGGTGCGCGAAGATCAGCCGCTGACCGATAGCGGTGGTGTGGACATCCCAATGTGGGTCGCGCGGTTGCGTGAGGAAGTCCCGTCGGTGAATGCCGATGTCATGGCACAGGCCTGTGAAGTGGCACTCAAGGTGGCGCGTGAGGCAGACGCTCGCGGTGATAAACCCTGGCGTGAACCGCTGGTCAGCTTCCGTTTCAGTCTCGAGATGGCAGATATCCTTTCCGAGCTGAAGTTGGATCAACCGGCGCTAGTGGCAGCGGTACTTTATCGTGCTGTGCGTGAGGGTCATCTGGGCCTTGAAGCGATCGATAAGCACTTTGGCGCGGAAGTCGCGCGCCTGATTGATGGCGTGCTGAACATGGCTGCCATCAGTCAGCTACAGGCTCCTAGCCACGGAATGGTTCAGCACGATCAGCAAGACAACCTGCGCAAGATGCTGGTCTCGATGATCGATGATGTACGCATCGCGCTGATCAAGATCGCCGAGCGCACCGTCGCATTGCGTCAGGTCAAGGACGCTCCGCGAGAGAAACGCATGCGGGTGGCCGGTGAGGTCTTCGATATCTACGGCCCTCTGGCGCATCGTCTCGGTGTCGGTCAGCTCAAGTGGGAGCTGGAAGATCTGTCTTTCCGTTACCGCGAGGAAGACGAATACAAGACCATCGCCAAGCAACTGTCAGAGAAGCGTCTTGAGCGCGAGCACTACATCGCTGACTTGCTGGTAGACCTGCGCAGCCTGATGAGTGAGCAGGGCATTCGTCACTTTGATGTCGCCGGACGCGCCAAGCATATCTATTCCATCTGGCGGAAGATGAAGCGCAAGCGCATCGACTTCTCCCAGGTTTACGATGTGCGTGCGGTGCGTATTCTGGTCGGCACGGTCAGCGACTGCTATACGGCACTCGGCATCGTGCATTCGCGTTGGCATCATGTGCCACACGAATTCGATGACTACATCGCCAATCCCAAGAAGAATGGCTATCAGTCGCTGCATACCGCGGTGGTCGGGCCTGGTAACAAGGTCATCGAGATCCAGATTCGTACCTTCGACATGCACGAAGAGGCCGAATTGGGTGTCTGTGCCCACTGGCGCTACAAGGGCCATGATGTTGGCCACAAGAGCCGTAGTTACGAAGACAAGATCGCCTGGTTGCGGCAAGTGCTTGAGTGGCAGGACGAGGTGGGTGAGAGCGGTGGTCAGGAAGCGATTCGCGAAGGACTTAGCTCCGACGTCGCGCCGGACCGCATTTACGTCTTTACGCCTGAAGGACACGTCATTGATCTGCCAAAGGTCGCTACGCCGATCGATTTTGCCTATCGCGTACACACCGAGGTAGGGCATCGCTGCCGCGGGGCCAAGGTCAACGGACGTATCGTGCCACTGACCTACAAGCTCAAGACCGGTCAGCAGGTCGAGATTCTGACGGCCACCAGGGGTGGCCCGAGTCGCGATTGGTTGAACCCCAATCTGGGCTATGTGCGAACCACGCGGGGGCGGGCCAAGATTCAGGCCTGGTTCAAGCTGCAGGCGCGTGACCAGAATGTCGATGAAGGGCGGGTGCTGCTAGAGAAGGAATTCTCGCGGCTGGCGCTTGAGAATCTCGACCGTGACAAACTGGCCAATGCCGTCAATTATCCAACGCGTGACGACATGTATGCCGCCATCGGTGCCGGTGATCTGCGGGTGGGGCAGGTACTGCATCAGGCTCAGCAACTGTTTGGTGATACTGATGATCAGGAGCAGCTCGAGCGCCTGCTGCGTCAACGCAAGCCGCAAGGTAAGGAGAAGCCAGACACGGTGATGGTACTGGGGGTGGGCAACCTCAAGACCACCATGGCCAATTGCTGTCATCCGGTCCCCGGCGATCAGATTGCGGGCTTCATCACCCAGGGGCGGGGCGTCACGGTACACCGTCAGGATTGCCCGAACCTGATTCAGCTACGCTCCGACGAGCCACGCCGTATCGTCGATGTCGAGTGGGGCCAGCGTTCGTGCAGTCAGTATCCGGTAGATATCGAGATTCAGGCCTGGGACCGCTCTGGTTTGTTGCGCGATGTCACCAATGTCTTGAGCGGTGACAAGGTCAATGTGCTGTCGGTGAATACCCGTACCGATCAGCTCGATAATATTGCGACGCTGAAAATTACGCTGGAAGTCGAGAATCTGGACGTCCTGGGGCGTGTGTTCGCGCGTATTCAACAGCTACCCAATATCATCGACGTCAAACGCCTGCGTGTCGGGGGTGGCAAGAAATGACGTCGGCAGCACTTGATGGCCTCGAGCATGACGACGCGCGCTACAGTCTCGATGACCTGCTGACGCTGATGTCCGTACTACGCGATCCGCAGTACGGCTGTCCATGGGATCTCAGTCAGGACTATGCGAGCCTGGTGCCTCATACCCTGGAAGAGGCATATGAGGTCGCTGATGTCATCGAGCGAGCGGCGCACGCTACTGCGGACGAGAATACGGTACTGGCTGAGTTGCCCGCCGAGCTGGGTGACCTGTTGTTTCAGGGGGTGTTTTACGCTCAGATTGCCAGTGAACAGCAGCGCTTCGATTTCCATGACGTCATCCATGTGCTGACGACCAAGATGTTGCGGCGTCATCCGCATGTCTTCCCCGATGGCTCCTTGTCGTCACGGCGCGAAGGTGTACTGCCTCATGAAGTGGATGAGAGTACTGTCAACGCGCGCTGGGAGCAGATCAAGCAACAGGAGCAGCTCACGGCATATGAGCCTTCCGTTCTTGAGCACTCCGTTGCGGAGAGTGGAAGCGACGGCACTAGCGTGCTGGATGGCGTGCCGCGTGGGTTGCCAGCGCTGTCACGTGCGGCCAAATTATCGAAAAAAGCAGCGCGTTCCGGCTTTGATTGGCCGGATATTGGCGGTGCATTTGCCAAGATTCGTGAAGAACTGGCGGAAGTGGAAGAGGCGCTTGCCGAGGGCGATGAAGCCCACGCGCGTGAAGAAGTGGGTGACCTGTTGTTTGCGGTGGTCAATCTTGCGCACACGCTCAAGGCGGACCCTGAGCAGGTACTGCGGGGCACCAATGCTCGCTTTGAAACACGTTTTCATCATGTGGAATCAGCGATAGCAGCGCAAGGGAGCTCGCTCAAGCAGGCGACATTTCCCGAGATGCTGACTCACTGGCATGCTGCCAAGCAACGCGAGCCGCATCGCTAAATGTAGTAAATTTACGCGATGGTCGGATTGTGACGTAGTGGCCCGTGAACGTATGCTGAAGGGAAGCGATCAGGATAATTATCATGTCCTGCTTTCCGGTCTGCTGCGCTGCGGGCCATTTTTCGTTTTTTGCCATGCGCCATGCGCAAGAAGACACGAGAGATGTTTCCGTAGCGGCACCGTCACTCCCAAGGAGGGTTTCATGAGTCACGATCTGCATGAATCGCTGCGCGATAATGTGCGTATTCTCGGCGATAACCTGGGCCATACCATCGCGGCTGACCTCGGCGATGAATTCGTGGAGCGCATCGAGATGATTCGCGCTCTGGCCAAGCGTGGTCAGCAGGGTGATCTGGCAGCACGTCACGAATTGATCGATTATCTACGCGACTTGCCGGACAGCGACCTGCTACCGGTCACACGCGCCTTCAACCAATTCCTCAATCTCTCCAATATCGCCGAGCAGCACTACCGCGGCCGCTTCAAGCGCGTCGAGGATTATCGCCCTGGTAGCCAGCCGGATCTGGGCGAGTTGATCACGCGCATTCGTGCCCGTGGCTTCAGTCCTCAGAAAATCGTCGAAGAGCTCTCGGCGATGCGTGTCGATCTGGTATTGACCGCACATCCGACGGAAGTCATTCGTCGGACGCTGATTCAGAAGTACGATGCCATCGAAGGCTGCCTGACACAGATGGAAGGTGCCTGTGATCGTCCAGAACAGGCCACGCTCGCCCGTGCGCGACTGAGTGAGCTGATCAGCCAAGCCTGGCATACCGACGAGATTCGTCACGAGCGTCCGACGCCGGTGGATGAGGCCAAGTGGGGCTTCGCGACCATCGAGAACTCGCTGTGGCAGGCCGTGCCTGACTTCCATCGCCAGTTGGATGAGATGACGCTTGAAGCGGCCGGTGAACGTCTGCCGCTCGACGCTGCGCCCATCTGTTTCGCCTCCTGGATGGGCGGTGACCGCGACGGTAACCCGAATGTGACGGCGCGTGTGACACGCACCGTGCTGTTGCTGGGTCGCTGGATGGCGGCTGATCTCTATCTGCGTGATCTCGAGCAGCTCAAGTCTGAGCTGTCGATGTGGAAGTGCTCCGCTGCACTGCGCGCCGAGGCGGGTGACGTGGCGGAACCGTATCGCGAAATTCTGCGCCGCTTGATCTTGCGCATGGAAAGTACACGCGACTGGGCCAAGGCCGGTCTGGACGGCAAGCGCCACGAGGGTATCGATATCATCGAGACCCGCGAGCAGCTCTATACCCCATTATTGACCTGCTATCGCTCGCTATGTGATGTCGGACTCGACACCATCGCCAATGGTGCGCTCCTCGATACCCTGCGTCGTGTGACCTGCTTCGGGGTGACGCTGACCAAGCTCGACATTCGTCAGGAAAGTACTCGCCATTCACAAGTCTTTGATGAGCTGACCCAATCGCTGGGACTCGGCAGCTATTTCGAATGGGACGAGCAGGAACGTCGTGACTTCCTCATCCGTGAGCTAAGCAACCGCCGTCCGTTGATCCCCCATCATTGGGAATGTTCCACCGATACCCGAGAAGTCCTGGATACCTTCAAGGTGATCGCCCGCGAGCACCGTGAAGCGCTTGGCACCTACGTCATCTCCATGGCCGGTCAGGCATCGGATGTGCTGGCGGTAGCACTGCTCATGAAGGAAGCGGGAGGTGATGTGCGCCTGCCTATCGCTCCGTTGTTCGAGACGCTGGATGATCTGGATCGCTCCGGTCCGGTGGTCGATGCGCTGCTCGGCACGCCTATTTATCGAGAGCATGCCGGCAATCGTCAGGAAGTGATGATCGGTTATTCCGATTCCGCCAAGGACGCCGGTCAGTTGGCCGCAGCCTGGGCGCAGTATCGTGCTCAGGAAACGCTGGTTGAGATTACGCGCAATCATGGCGTTGAATTGACGCTGTTCCATGGTCGTGGGGGCACAGTGGGGCGTGGGGGCGGTCCGGCACACGCCGCCATCCTGTCCCAGCCACCGGGTTCAGTGACGGGCTCACTGCGCGTGACCGAGCAGGGCGAGATGATTCGCTTCAAGTTTGGACTGCCGGATATCGCCAGCCGCTCCATGGAGATCTACGTGTGTGCCGTACTGGAGGCCAGCCTGCTACCACCGCCGGCACCCAAGCAGGAATGGCGCGACGAGATGACCCGCCTGGCCGAGGTGGCGCATAAAGCCTACGTGGGTGTCGTGCGTGAAGACCCGAACTTCGTGCCCTACTTCCGTGCTGTGACACCGGAAACGGCACTGGCGCGTCTGCCACTCGGTTCGCGTCCAGCCAAGCGTCGCCAGGATGGTGGCGTCGAGACACTGCGTGCCATTCCGTGGATTTTCGCCTGGACCCAGATTCGCCTGATGCTGCCAGCCTGGCTGGGTAGCGGCGAAGCCTTCTCCAAGCGTATGGACGAGGAGGGTGGGCTTGAATTGCTGCGCGAGATGATGAACGACTGGCCGTTCTTCTCGACCTATGTAGACATGCTGGAGATGCTGTTGGCCAAGGCCGATCTGTCGACGGCTGCCTACTATGAACAGCGGCTAGTCGATGAACCGGCACTCAAGGCGCTAGGGAAATCACTGCGCGACCGCTTGGTGCGGCTAGAAGCCGTGGTGCTGGAAATCCGTGATCAGCACGAGTTGCTCGAAAACATGCCGCTGATTCGCCAGGCAATCGACGTGCGCAACCCGTACATCGATCCGCTGCATGGCTTGCAGGCTGAGCTTCTGCAACGTAATCGGGATGCCGATGGCGCCATTTCCGCAGAGCTGACACGTGCCCTGATGGTGACGATGGCGGGTATTTCGGCAGGCTTGCGCAATACGGGCTAGATGGGGTCGGGCTTCTCCACGCAAAGTCCCGGCTTTGGTAGCCTGATAGCGTTTGCAACATGGAAAGTAAAAAATCCCCCACTAGAGCCTCTCTGGTGGGGGATTTTTTTATCTGCAGGCGACTACCGATGAAGGGTGTATTCGGTTATGCCTCAGAGTGATGGCCCGCAGCTCGGAATCAAAGCAAGCCACTGGAACGTTCTGCGACCAATGGCATCAGAAAACGCTCACGTTGCCATGCTTCATCCTGATTGAGTGCCACCAGGTGCAGCAGTTTCGAGAAAGCTGCCTCCAGCGTCATGTCGTCTCCCGACAGCACGCCGATAGTGGCCAAGCCGGCGCCTGCCGCGTAATGGCCAATGCTCACTGAGCCATGCGGACATTGGCTGATACCCGCGAGCAACTTGCCCTCGCCACGTGCATCGGCCAACACACCGAGGAGCTCAGCATCCTCTGGGAGATTGCCACTCCCCCATAACTCCAGCACAGCCCCTTTTACCTGGGGCCGCATCAGCTGAACACGCACGCTCTCAGCACTGATGCCGGGATATAGAGACAATCGAATGACGGCATCCTGCCCGAGGCATGCGTAATCCGGTAATTCAAAGGCGGGGCCTTGATCGTCCAACAGGCGTCCTGCGTAGAGCACCACGCGGTCATCGACCCATTCACCCAGTAGTGGCGTATTGGGCGTGGTGAAGCCACGATGATCCTGAGTGAACCACTTTCGCGTGCAGACACCGCGCAGCAGCTGACCACCAAAGGCAACCACCACCTCGTTGAGCATCGGTTGAGCCGCTGCCGCCAGCGCCAGCTCGACATTGGCTAGTGCATCACTACCTTCGGCTTCCAACGGTAGCTGAGCGCCACTGACCACCACGGGTCGTGCCGTGCCCTTGAGCTGGAAGGCCAGGCTGGAAGCCGTCCATGCCAATGTGTCCGTACCCTGCAGTACCACGAAACCGTCGAAGCTGTCATAGGCATCGGCAATCTCGCCGGCGATCTTCTGCCAATCGGCAGGCGTGGCTGACGAAGAATCGATCAATTGCGGAAATTCGCGCAGCGTGAAGGCAGGCAGACGGCCACGACGACTCGGTGAGAGCTGGTTCAATGCCTTGCGCAGACGCTGATCAAAGCCACCGGCTGTCACCAGCCCTTGTTCACTCTCCACCATGCCCAGTGTGCCGCCGGTATAGAGCACCAGAATATGTATCTCGGGAGTCATCACGTCCACCTGCCACCAATAAGAAAGCCGGCATTGTACCGTATGCCGGCTTACGCATGCCTGCCCGTTGTCAGGCCGCAGATGAGGGAGGTGATGCGCGAGAGTGAATGCGTTAGCTGATATTGCCACCGCCGAGATGCATGTCTTCATGATGTGACATGGCACTGATGCACAGAATGCGCACACCCTCCAACAGGCTGCCGAGGCTCATGGTAGGGAGGCGGCCGTCGAGACTCTGCTCCGGAAGGGCAGGGATGTGCACAAAACCTGAGCGGATGGGACTCTCGGCCAGATAACGCTGGATTCCGTAGAAGAGGTGATTGCACACGAAGGTGCCAGCGCTAAAGGACACACTGGCCGGGAGTCCGGCAGCTTGAAGGTCACTGACCATGGCCTTGATGGGCAGTGTCGTGAAGCATCCATCGGGACCATCGGGTTCGATGGGTTCATCCACCGGCTGATGCCCGCCGTTGTCCACGATGCGATAGTCATCAAGGTTAATGGCGATTCGCTCTGGCGTGATGGCGCTGCGGCCACTGGCCTGGCCCAGCATGATAACGACATCGGGCGCGTGCATGTCGATGGCGTCGATGACACTGTCGATAGCCGCAAAGCGTGTGACGGGCACGCGGCACGCGATGATGTCGACTGAATCCTGTGTCTGATCAGGAAGTGTCAGCCTTTGTCCATCGAGTGCCTCGATGATCTGGAGAGCGGGATTGACGCTATCGGTGCCGAAGGGCTCGAAACCGCAAAGGAGAAGACGCGACATGGGGGGATGTCCATAGCAGAGCCCGCCACCTCAAGACAGATGCACTTGGGGTGCGGGCGAGAAGGATAGAAGTCGAATCAGAACGCCAGTAGCAACATCAGACTGATATTGGCTGCCAACATGATCAGTGCCGGAATGATCTGGGTGCGAATGATGTGATAGCGATCATCCAGCTCCAGCAGGGCGGCCGGTACGATATTGAAATTGGCGGCCATGGGAGTCATCAGCGTACCGCAGTAACCGGATAGCATGCCCAGGACACCGACAATGGCCGGGTTGCCACCATGCAGAGCGATGACCAGCGGGTATCCGATACCGGACGTGATCACGGCAAAGGCAGCAAAACCATTGCCCATCAGCATGGTGAAGATCGCCATCCCCAGACAATACGCGACGACACAGGCTATCAAACTGGTATCCGGCACCACGCTTGAGACCAGTCCGGCGATGGTCTGACCCACACCGGCTTGATCGAACAACAGACCCAGTGCTGCCAGAAATTGAGGCAGGATTGCTGCCCAGCCAATCGAATCGGCCAGCCGGCGACCTTCCTGCATGCCGGTGGTGGGGCGCTCACGCAACAGCAGCAAGGCGACGGCGAAGGCCAATACGGTCGCCGCACCCAGACCCACCAGTGCGCTCTGGCCCGTGGCAAAGGTATAGAGGAAGGTGCCAACGGGAATGACCAGCGCGGGGATGAACAGTCGTGATCCCAGCCGTTGCCGGCGAGCCAGGCGCGCTTCATCACTCAGTGTCTGGTAGTTGCCGAATCCGAGCTGGCCGGTCGCTGCCAGTAGCGCCAACGCCAGCATGGCGATGCCGACCCCGACGTCGGGTAGCCATTGGCCAAATGCCAGGCTGATGCCGAAGATCATCCAGAAGGCACTGGTGCCCCAACGACGGGGATGTTCATGATCAAAGAGCGTCAGTACGGCAAAGGCCATGAGGGTGAAGCCGGTGATCAGGTAAAGCACGTCG
Organism: Cobetia sp. L2A1; assembly: GCF_009796845.1. Classification (NCBI taxonomy): domain Bacteria; kingdom Pseudomonadati; phylum Pseudomonadota; class Gammaproteobacteria; order Oceanospirillales; family Halomonadaceae; genus Cobetia; species Cobetia sp. L2A1. The sequence goes on from NZ_CP047025.1 coordinate 1,074,911, forward strand.
ATGCCATTCATGAGCGGCTCTCCTGCGCAGGCGTGGCGTTGATAGGGTCACTTGCCACTGAGCCTGTTTCGCCGGGTGTGCCTGGATACTCTTCGCGTAGAAGACGCTGTTCGTGACGAATGCGCTTGTCCAGTAGACGACACATCACGAAGACCACTACCAGTGAGACGAGGGCGGTAGGGATGGCATAAAGCGCCATTTCCGCCAGGCTGACCTGGGCGCCACTCTTGTCCAGCACGCTCTTGATCAGCAGAAGGCCACCCGAGGCGACGAAAATGAGCTGACTGAAGAAGTTGCCGAAGTTCTCGCTGATGGCATTCAGCACTCGGATGCGTTGACTTAGGGCATGAAAGCGTGTGGATTCGAGCGCGGCAGGGGGTAGATCACGCTCAGCGGCGCCTACCGACATCGGAGCGACCAGCGGGCGAATCATTGCAGGGTGCCCTCCCAATTGCAGGCCGAAGGCGTTGGTCAGCTTGCGCAGAATGAGATAGCTGAAGGTGATGCGCCCGGCACTTGCCACGCGCAGTTTCTGTACCAGGTGTTCTGCCTGGTCACGCAGACCATTGCGTTCCAGTAGCCCGATCACCGGAAGTGTAATGATGAAAAGAGAAACGGCACGATTGTCGGTAAAGGCCTTGCCGAGTGCCGCAAGTATTTCCGTGGGCGACATCCCCGCTACCAGTCCAGAGGAGAAGCCTGCGACCAATACCACCAACAGGGCGTTCAAGCGCAGAGCAAGGCCGACGACAATGATGACAACACCGATCAGCGAGAGCATAGACTGCTCCTCGACATCAGTAAGGGGTATGTAGGGAGAATCATTGGAATATCTCTGATTATTGTATTGTTGGCAGATGGTTACGGGCACTCCGCATGAGTGCGTCCCATCAGAGGGTAGGCGCAGTTGGATATGATCCAAATGAGACATTAGGAATATATAAATTAATCTGAATTAAACTATCGAGTGAGTCTATCGCTAAGCAGCAGGCTATTGCCTGGGGCGCCCACGGATGGAGCCGGTCGAGAATACTGACGTCTGACAATGGTGTCGGAAGGGATAGAGGTCGAAGAGTGAAGCGGGGGATAAGGACAGTCGCAAGGGGTTGGCAAGGCCCGGGCATGATGGCTGGGCCTTGAGATATCTCGGTGGGCGATGGTTGATGCGGCCCCGTAGTGTGCAAGCGAGTCAGAGAGCAGGTCATTCAGAGAGCAGGCTAGCCCTCGACGACTTCAACACCTCTGGTTGGGTGTGCCTGAATACGCAGGCGACGACCTGCCTTGAGGCCAAGAATGGTGGCGACGAGCAGAATCAGTGCGAAAAGGGCGGCGATGACACGTAGATCATCGGTGAGTTGCAGCAGAATGCCGACTGCCAGTGGCCCGAGTGCCGCAAGCATGTAGCCAGTGCCTTGTGCCATGCCGGATAAAGCTCCGGCGAGGCGAGCATCGGAAGTGCGGAGCACCAGCAGCGTCAGCGCCATGGAGAAGCTGCCACCCTGGCCGAAGCCCAGTAGTACGGCGAAGATCCAGCGTAGTGATAATGGCCCAATCATCAACCCCAGGAGACCCACGGTCGTACACGACAGTAGTAGGACGATGGCAGGGCGTTGATCACTGCCCATGCGACCTATCATGGGGGCGAGCAGCGCGGTCAGTACCTGAGACATTACCGAGGCGGCCATCAGCCAGCCGGCCTCGACCTCGCCAAGTCCGCGTTGTTGGAGCAGAAAGGGTAGCCAGCCAAAGACGATATAGGCCAGTGATGATTGGCACCCCATGAATAACGTGATGTGGCGGGCTAGCGGTATATGCCAAAGGCGTGGTGCGGCGTCATGAGTTGCGGAAGTATGCTTTGGCCATGGGTGCGGCATGCTGATCCGCCACACTGGCAGTGCCACGATCACGAGCAGCACCCAACAGGTCAGCGAGGCTTGCCAGCTATCCAGAAGATTGGCCAGCGGCACACTGAGACCTGCTGCCAGTGCGGCGCCCAAGCAGAGCGCCATGGTGTAAACGCCCGTGAAAAGGTCTGCTCGCTCGGGGTGCTCGCGTTTGACGATGGCAGGCAACAGGGTGCCGGCTACGCCGATACTCCCACCGCACAGTAATGTGCCGAGATAGAGCAGTACGGTGAAATCACTGGCGCGTAACCATAGTGCGAACCCTAGCATCACCAGTGCCATGCTCAGGGTACGCTCTGCCCCCAGTCGATTGGCAAGACGGGGAGCCAGGGGGGCGAACAACCCCAGACACACAACTGGCAAGGTGGTGAGTAACCCAGCTGCCAGTGTGCTCAGGCCAAGATCCTGTGTGATGCGATCCAGTAGCGGGGCCAGCGAGGACAGAGCCGGGCGCAGATTGAGCGCAACCAGTATCAGCACCAGCAGAAATAGTGGGACGGGCATTCGGCGCATTGGGCAGCGAATCCTGAGCAAGTGGACGGTTGTGCGAGGATGCCGGCATCACGGTGGACTGTCCGCATTGAGTGAGGTTGGCACACTATGCTTTATATCAGTGAAACCGGACATACGAAAACGCCCAGCAGTGCTGGGCGTTTCGGGAAATGCAGTGACTTGCTTGCATCACAGGCTCAGATCAATACTTGGGCTCGAGCTCTAACTCACGGCCCTGACGTTGCGGTACCTGACTATTCACACCACGCATGCCATCGTGGCTTTTGCTAGTGGCGATGCCACGCCAGGACGGTGCTTTATGAACGCGTTCCGAGCTTGACGGGGTGATGCACACACCAGGCTGACGATGCGCCTTGGCGCGAATCATGGTCATGTCTTCGGTGCTGAGCAGCATCCCTTGCGGTGTACGTTCCAGAACAAGGTGGCCTTTGAAATGCCAGCAGCGCATCGGAGTGTGAGCAACACGATAGCGGTGCCCGTTCACCTCCAGTGAGACGGCTTCTCTGGGACGACAGCCGGCCGGGGACAGCGTGATATCTTCAAGCAGCACCAAACGATTGAAATCGTGTGGTTGAAGTATCTGGTTTCCATCATGCATACGTACCGCGAAAGCATGATTGTCACGCACCAGCTCGCGCCGCATGTGGCTGACGCTACCAGCACCTTCAAGCACACCTGCACCACAGACATGCACGAGCTCGCCATCGATTTGCTTGATGACAAGCACTTCGACATGGCGTTGCTTGAAAAGATGGTCACGCAACGAGCGCAATGGCATGGTGGAAATCCTCTTCGACGCCATCCGATGGCTGGGCTTGCCTGTCAGGGCATACATGTCGGACATGGCGTCTGATTGCTCCGTGCCACCGGACTGAACCATATCCTATGCTGACAGCTCTATCATACGTCGTTTTGAAGCGGATTTCCTGAACCCTCATCTCGGATGAGAGTAATTACGACTTATGGATTTGGCCCAGATAACGATTCTGGGCACAAATATATAAGTTTATCAATATCTTGGAGAATAACTACTCGTACTTGCCTAATACTGCACGGCAGATGTCGGAGAAATTCCGTGCTTCTGGCGGGTGTTCCAGATCGATACCGAGAGCCTTGCCGACGCGTGAGGCTGCAATCAGGCCACGAACACTGGACTGACCATCTTCGTCACGCTCTGTTACCAGCAGGTGAGACTCTCCGCTCTGACGGAGTGTTTCGACCAGATCGCCTACTCGTGCCCGCTTGAGTTCTGCAAGCGGAATACCGTGTAGCTCAGCGCGTGGCATTTGTACCATATCGACCGTGACTTCATCGCGTTGGACGTCGAAGCGCGTCATTGCGCGCATGACGACACGACCGCCTTGCAGCTCACGCGAGGTTACGACACCAGTGAAGGTAGCGTCGTGATCGTGAACCAACAGTAGACGAACTCCTGCCTGCTTCATGGTTGCCAGTGCCTGGCCAATGGAGGCGCTGCCTTGGATGCTGCGACCTGCCGTCACGGCGAAGTCAGTGACAAGCTCGCTGGCAGGGCTGTCCATATTGATGTCGCCGAGGGGTTGAAGCGGCAGACGGGCAGAGCTGACCTGAGCAAGATTGTCGACCTTGAGGGTGTGGTAAGCCGATGGGGTGATGGCATTCATGGACTAGCTCCTGTAACCGATAAACGATGAGATTCTGTTTATTGTGAGTCATCCAGTGGTGGGGAGTTTCCTGTAAAGCGGGTAACGTCAGGTTGCTCTTATTGCAACCTGAATGGTTTGTCCGAATAGGGAGTGTCGGCATTTGCTACACAAGCGACAGGAAAAGCGCCACCAGACGCAATAATGCCCACCAAGGCCGTTGGTGGGCATTATTGCGTCTGGTGGGCCAACCATCTTGAGAGACGTTTATTGCCCAGGCCTCTTAAGATCAGGCACTGTCTTTCAGAAGAGGTATTACAGCCATTCTTTGAGATCGCCGCGGACAGAGTCAAGGAAGGTAATGAAGTCTGTCTGACTATCACCATCGCAGCGATCGACCTTACAGGCCAGCTTCATCTTGGTGCCAGCCACGATCTCGTCGTAGATCTCCAGGGTGAGCTTTTCGACGGTTGCGTTGGCAGGCTCCTGCTCACCCTCGGCCAGGCTGAAGGTGGTGATCAAGGTGCCGCGCAGGCGTGTCGTGCCGCCTTCGGCAACGATGCGACGTACCTTGAGCCAGCCCTCGCGAATCATGATGTCGCCTTGGGCATCACGCTGTTTATAAATAGTGCGGTAGCAGGCATTTTCCGAAACGCCCTTGGCGGCCATGCTCTCGTAGGCCTTGATCATGCGTGTGGCCATGGTGCCGGCTTCACCGATCTTGCGACGGGCAGCACGATGTTCACGTTCAAGGCGGTCTTGCTTGGAGAAACGCTGCCACAGGTGGAAATCGCGGGTCAAAGTGGTCGCGTCCATTGATGTCTCTCTTCTTGAATAAGGGCTGGTGCCGTCACGTAGGAAATTCATGTCGTGACGAAGGCATATAGGCATGCACTTTACAGGCGTGCAGATGTCAGTAAGGGGGCTACCGTCAACCTGGCAGCAGTGGTGCACGTCATTGATGAACCCCATCATCTCTAATCTCGTCTGCGCTGCCAAGATGGACGCTTGAACCTGTAGAAAGTTTCTGGTGCCTTTATGAGAAAGGCGGGTGAGCACCGTCGAGTCCATCTCGTTGCCATCAGCCAGTCAATCAAGGCCAAGAGTACCACTGCGTAGTCCTGCCACTGCCTCATGACCATCATCATGTCGCATGAATTACAGGGTAGAGGTAGGTAATAGATGTATCGGAGTGCTCCTCGTGTGCAAGTCTGTGGGAGTCTCTGCAAAACTGTCCTCCGGCATGCCGTCATGTTCGTGTAGAGATAGTGCCGGGTATTGTTGAAGCGGTGGGATAGCGCGATACACGCCACGCAGCAGTCATCAAGCCAACTGAGAGGCCGTGGGGTTGTGCCGTGATAATCTTCGCATCTGTATACAGATATTCGCTCGCATTGCCCTCTAACTACTGTTGGCTTATGACGGTGTCACTTCGCTGTCTTGTTTTTGGATAAGCAATACAGGGAAGGTTGCATGCCTTGAGGGATACGCAGCAGTGGCGGGCAGCACGTTTGGAATGGAAACGTAAGGTAGACTCATCATGTTCAGACAGCATGAAATGCGTACATGAGGCACACGGGAAGTGCCCGTTCAACGAGGAAGGGAACATGGCGAAATCTGATCGCCGCCGTACTGATGAAAGGTCGCAGGATGCTTTTCATACGGCGTTGCTGAAATGGCGCTGGCCTGTTCCGTTGCGACTGGCCGAACGCCATGCCAGCCTTTATCAGCTCTTTATGTGGGTCTACATCAGTTCTCTTGGGTGTCAATTGGGCTATTTTGCGCTGCTGAGCCTGCAGCCTTATCCACAGCCTGTCGTGATCAATGTATTCGGCACCCTGTTCAATGTGTTCGCGATTGTGCTGCACCGTAAGGGCTTCTTGAATGCCGGGTTGCTGATGCTCGCCGTGCCGATGTCGATCAAGGCAGCGTTGTGGGAATACCAGTTAGGAGCCGGGGGCGGTTTCGAATATTTCCACATAGTAGCGGTCTTCTTTATTTGTATCGCTCCAATGTCTCGGATGAGTCGCCTTGTGTTCAGCGGCTCCCTGCTGCTCTTTTATATGGGGTCACAATATTTCGTGAGTCCGATATATTTTGTGCCCTATGAATTCATGTCGTTGGCGAGCATCGTTAATCTGGTTATCTCGGCAACTTTCATTGCAGTCGTGGCAGTACAGATTGGCTGGGAAGCGGAACAGCGCGAAAAGCGATACCGTCGAGACTTGCGCCACGACCTGCTCACTGGAGCGCTGTCACGATTTGCTCTGCAGGAAGAAGGAGCCCGCATGCTCAAGCGGGGTGGGCTTGGTGTGTTGATGATCGATGTCGATCATTTCAAGGCCATTAATGACACGCAAGGGCATGCCATTGGTGATGAAGTGTTGGTAGAGCTGACGCAGCGGTTACGCCATCATCTGCGCGGCAGCGATCAGCTTTGCCGACAGGGTGGTGAGGAGTTTGTCGCGCTATGCCCCAGTCATGACAGGGAAGGGCTACGCCATGCAGCGGAGCGTCTGTTGCTCTCCATCAATAGTCGAGCCTTTACGCTCAGCAATGGGCAGTTATTGCGCGTCAGCGTCAGTATTGGTATCGCACAGGGAGGACCTGCGCCTGCTGCAGAGTCATTGTTGCCGGACCTTCTGCATCGCGCAGATCAGGCGATGTATAGTGCCAAGAGACAGGGGCGCAATCGCGTTGTCACCGTTTGGGATATGCCAAGCCCTGCTGCATCAAGCGCTTTGTCTACAAGTACCGCTGAAACGGGCAGTGTTGAGCCGGATGTCTCTGCATTGCAGCTTGCACCCCACAGCCGTACCGACGAAAAGCGCAGTGCCAGAGATGTTTATCTGTTGAAACGGTAAGGCGGCCTGGTTGGTCACTTGCATTCAATGCCTTATGGGTCGTGGCTTGCGTGATGTAACACCTGGCCATCATGTGGAGATTCATGTCGATGAATGATTCTTGCGGGGATTTTTCACGGCGCCTGTCGCGCGCGTTTCTGCTCAGTGCCGGAGTAGTGATCGCTAGTGCCATGAGCGTGTCTCTCGTAGTGGCTGAGGAGAGTGGGGGGCAGCAGAACAATGTGACGAGTGCCGCCTCCTCTGCGACGCTATCTTCTTCCTCATCAGCGATCTTGTCGGCACCTGAACTGCCTCCGGCCGCCAAGGCAGACAACAGTATCTATCGTTGTGTTCAGAATGGCGTCCAGACCTGGCAGCAGCAGCCTTGTCATCAGGGAGACGCACCGGTGACGCTGAACGACTCCCTGACGGTAGTGCCGTCAAGAGAGGGCGAGATACCGTCGGGCGAAGAGAATCTGACATCCGAGCGTCTGGAACGTGAGAAGCAGCAGGCGTTGGCGGCTCGCCAGGAAAGTCAGCGTCAATATCGCATTCGCTCCGCCATTGATGACGGTTACCTGGTCCAGGGCATGAGCGAATCACAGGCCGTGTCGCTATTGGGCAAGCCTAGTGATACCAGTGAGACCATTGCCGATGGTACCTCGTGCCGTCTGCTGAGCTGGTGGGGCGATGTTCGAGTGCAGTTCTGCGGCGATGAGGCCGTGTCCATTACCGCCAATCGCGACGACTGATTCGGTGATCCTGCTGTCGTCTCGCTTCTTGCCGGCTTCATCGCCATTCCCGCCCCTTGGATATCGGGTGCCGAAAATCCATCGTATTCCGGCATCTTCTATCCTCTAACTGCTAATATTAAGTGGCTTGTTGCTGTATCGAGACATCCACAGTGGTGAAGTTGCCACATTACGCCAATTATCGAACAGTGTTATATTACTCCCGTACCGTAGCAGGGAAGACTTCGGCGCTCATGGCGGCAGTCTTTCACCAACTGGTCAACGAGCCAGGCTACGACATCATCTGATGAGGAGAGTATTCATGAACAAGTCTGTATTGATCGGGGCTATCGTTGCGGCATTGGGGATTGGCGGTGGTGTGGCCATCGGCAGTTATTCGGCCAGCAACAGCGGCCCCGACTATGCCGATATCGTTGCTGTCGACGCCGTGACGGAAACCATCACGACACCACGCCAGGTCTGCCATAACGAAACCGTGACACATCAGGCACCCAGCAAGGATTCCAACAACATCGTCGGGACTGCTGTTGGCGCGATTGTCGGTGGTGTGGTGGGCAACCAGTTCGGTGGTGGCAATGGCAAGAAAGTCCTGACCGCAGCAGGTGCTGTCGGCGGTGGTTATGCCGGTAATCAGATTCAGGGACAGATAAAGAAAGGTGATACGTACACCACCACTGAGCAGCGTTGTGAAACGGTTCAGGACGCCAGTGACAAGGTGGTGGGCTATGACGTCAAGGTGGATATGGGTGGGGAAACCCGCACCGTACGTCTTGAACAGAAGCCGGATGTGAAGCGCTTCGAGATTCGTGAAGGTGAGCTGGTGCTACCGCAGAAGGGCTGATGTACCGCCTTGCCGTAGTTGAGATAACCGATGGACTGCGAAATGTCACATGAAAAGGCCCCGACAGCCGTGCTGTCGGGGCCTTTTGCGTCTGTCATGCCTTCCTTCAGGCGTCGTGACACTGTTTCATGTCAGGACGGTACTGTCCTCCGTCATGGCAGCGTGACGGGGGAGTCAATGGCAGGCAAGGCCTCAGCCACCTCGCGTGACAGCTTGTCGCCGGTGACTTTCCATCCATCGCCAAGGCTCTTGACCAGCGCGGGATAGCCATCGTCCGTCAGAGGCGTCAGTGTCTGGATGTCTCCTTCCTCCAATACGCTGCCATCCACGCCGCGCAGGCGCCAGCGACCGGTGATGACAGACTGGCCATCATGGCGGCCGATGAAGCGATCCAGGCTCACGCTGAGGCGCGCGCCCTTGATGCCGCTTAGGCTGGTGTCCGTGATGCGATAGCCACTCAATGGCTGGGCTGGGCTGGCCTTGAGTTGAGCGAGCAGTTGACGAGTCAGCATGGCCTGAAGGTCATCTGCCCAAAGATTCTGGCTGGCCTGTACGAGGGTGATGTCATCAGTCTGATAGACCAGGCTGCCACCCTCGAGATAACTGGCCAGCGCCACTGGCATCACTTCCAGTAATGGCGCACCGCGTGGCACGCTGCGCGCCTGTGCCGTTCCCTCATCGGGTTGAGGCAGTAGATAGGCACCGCCAGTGGCAGCCGTGGTGCAGCCCGCGAGTGTGCTGATGGCCAAAAGTCCCGCGAGCAGGCCGCCGAGGCGGCCCTTGGTCATTGATGTCTTCATCATTATTGAGCTCTCGGAATCGGGTCACGGGTGGTCGGCTTGTCGAAGATCAAACTGGAGGGGTTCTTTTCCAGTGTATCGAGCAGTGGTTCCGCTTTCTTGAGCACGCTGTCGAGACGATCCAGGTCGCCTTCCAGCTTGCGATAGGCAGAGGAATCCGGCGTCAGGCCATCCAGTGTCCGGTTGAGGTTGTCGATGCTGGTACTGATGTCGTCAGGCAGTTTCTGGATGGCGTCCGATCCCAACAGCTTGTCGACATGTTCTGCCGTCTTGTCGAGTCGTTTCACCAGACCCTCAGAGGCACTCAACGTCTTGTTGAGATTGGTCAGCACCGGCTCGATGTCCAGGCCGTTGAGCTTGTCGAGCAGGGCATTGAGCTTGGCTTCCATCTGCGCCAGGCCACCGGAGACACTGGGCATGACCTCGATGTCATCGAAGGTGTCGGCCTTGTAGGGCGGCGGATTGTCGTAGAAGTCGAGATCCACAAACAGAGCGCCGGTCAGCAGATTGCCGGACTTCAATGTCGCGCGCATGCCACGTTTGAATAGACGCTCCAGACGTTTCTTCCATTGTTCGACACCTTCGTCATCTACCTGGCTGTCAATGCGTTCAGGCTCGATGCGGATCAGTACCGGTATCTCGAAGCTGGTCAGTGTGCGAATCCGCTGATGATTCAAGCGATAAGGTACGCTGACCACGGTACCCAGTCGGACGCCGCGGAATTCCACGGGCGCGCCACGTGACAAGCCACGCACGGTATCGTCGACCATGATCACGTAATCGATGGCCTGATGGAAGCTACCTTCGCGTGCCTCTTCCTGATCCGAATACAGCGTGAATGAGGTGTTTTCCACCACCGGGCGACCACGGGCCAGATCTTCAGGCACTCCGAAGGCGACGCCACCACTCAGGACGCTTTCCAGGGAGCCCACGTCTACCTGCAGCCCTTGGGAGTCCAGGCGCAAGCTGACGCCACTGGTCGACCAGAACCGTGTGGTCGAGGTGACCAGTTCGTTGTAAGGCGAGTCGATGTAAAGCGTGTAGTGCATTTCCTTTTCGCTGGGGCGGAAATCACTGGACTCGACGCGCCCGACCACGACGCCTTCGTAGGTGACCGGATCCCCATCCGACAGCACGCTGCCATCATTGCTGGTCAGATCAATACGCAGGCCCTTGGCATCCTGCGTCGTCACGGGTGGCTGCTCCAGCGCCACGAAGTTGTCCGCTTCTTCACGACTGCCGCCCGGTTGAAGCTGGATATAGGCACCGGACAGTACGGTATTCAGACCGCTGATACCCTCGCGACCGATGCGTGGCTTTACCACCCACAGACGCGACTCCTTGTTGAGCATGCGCTCGCTGTCCTTGGACATTCGCGCGGTGACGATGGTCTTGTCGAGGCTTTTGGAAAGGCGCACCGATTCCACTTTTCCGACCTCGACATTGCGTGTCTTGATCAGCGTCTTGCCAGCCTCTATCCCTTCAGCGGTCTCCATCTCGATGGTGATCAGCGGGCCACGACTGGAGATGTTGTGCCACACCATCCAGGCACCGATCATCAGCGCCACGATAGGGACTATCCAGATAGGGGAGAGGCGGCGTCGGCTTTCACGCCGTGCACGAGAATCATCACTCATAGGTCATCCTGTGACGAAGAAACGGAAGAGGAGGCGGCGGGTGCCGGCGTTCCTGTTGAGGTGGCGGGTGTCGTGGCATCAGAGATCGTGGTGGCGGAAGTCGTAGTGTAAGGCGGGCTTGCCTGAGGCTCGAACAGCTCACCGATGCTCGTATCCGCGGGCGTATCCCAGATCAGACGTGGATCGAAGCTCTGTGCCGAGAGCATGGTCAACACGACTACCGAAGCAAAGGAGACTGCCGCTGGCCCCGGATGCACTGACATCAAGGCCCCCAGCTGAATGAGCGCCGCGAGCAAGGCCACCACGAAGACATCCACCATCGACCAGCGGCCGACATATTCGGTAATGCGATACAGCGTGATACGCGCTCGTGCATGCTGAACCTGAGGGCGCTGCGCGCTGATGCACAGCCAGGCGATGGCAATCATCTTCGAGGCCGGCACGAGGATGCTGGCAACAAAGATGATCATGGCGATGGGCCAGTCACCATGTGACCACAGCAGCACGATGCCGCCTGCGATGGTCTGAGGATCAGATTCCCCCAGTGTCACCGTGCTCATGATCGGAAAGATATTGGCCGGAATGTAAAGCACCACCGCGGCGATCAACCAGGCCCAGGTGCGCTGCAGGCTGGCCGTCTTGCGCTGATGGATCGGATCCCCACAGCGTCGACAACTGACATGTACCTCTTCTGCGTGACAGGTGTTGATCAGGCCACAGCAGTGACAACTGGCTAGCCCCTGTTGCGCGGCACCCATGCCGGGCAACGTTCCGCTGGGTGCCGCAGGCTCGCCTGCCAGTGCAAACCACATGCGATCACCATCGATGCTGGCCAAGGTCTTTGTCATCAGGAGAGCGAAGAGACAGAAGGCCCAGAAGGAGGGGCCGAAGCTCACGTCGGCCATGCCAGCGATCTTGACCAGACTGACCATCACGCCGACCAGGAAGACATCAGCCATCATCCAGGGCTTGAGATGGCTCAGTGCTCGTGCAATACCGCGAATGCCGGGTAGCGGTAGTTTCAGACCAATCGCGGTATGTGTATAGAGCACGCCGATGAGATACAGGGCCGGCAACAGAATGATCGTCAGGATCAGCAGTAGCGCTAGCGATGGATAGGATTCTGCCGTCAGCGCCGCGGGCGTATCAGCCAGACTCAAGCTGGCCGAGATGCCATGCGTGGCAAAGGCGATGAATTCGAAGGGCAATGTCAGGACCAGCATCAGCAGACACGCTGTCGCCAGTGCCAGTGTGCGCTGCACCGAATGCGCATGGCGCTGGGCAAAGACATGATCACAGCGCGGGCAACGGGCACGCTCACCGGGTTTGAGAGCAGGTAGCGCGACGACCAGGTCACAGCACTCGCAGGCGCGTAGACGTCGGCGAGACACGCTGACGGCAAAGGGGGCGAGCAGGCGCGGTGGGTCGCGTATTTCCAGCGTACGTCGTGTGAAGCGACGCATAGCATCAAGGGAACGAAGCATGTCACTCCAGGGTGAGCAGACCGTATAAAACCAATGGTGAAAGACTGAAGATGAAAGACCGAAAGTGCCGCATTGATGGGCAAGGCATCCGTATGGCGATCGATCTCATGGCTGAGCGCGACAGGAGATGCTTGCACGCACGGCATCAGGCAAACAGTGTTCGATCATAGCATGATGCCGTAAAAGTCTCGTATGGCTCAATGCTCATGGTGCCATCATGGGGCTCTTTCCTGTGCCCTGAAACAGACACGCCGCCCAGTGAGGGCGGCGTGTTGAGCTGCATGAGCGGTCAGAACATCAGACCGGATCATCCTTGCTGTTTGCTATTTCGTGAGCCCGTTTCAGCTCCTTCGGCTCACCGAAGATGCGGCGAACCACGACGTAGCAGACCGGTACCAGGAAGATTGCCAGTACGGTGGCCGAGATCATCCCGCCGATCACGCCGTTCCCGATGGCATGGCGGCTTGCGGCACCCGCGCCCGTGGAGATGGCCAATGGCACGGCACCCAGGGTGAAGGCCAGTGATGTCATCAGGATCGGGCGCAGACGCATGCGCACCGCTTCCATGGTGGCATCGATCAGCGAGCGGCCCTGGACTTCAAGATCCTTGGCGAACTCGACGATCAGGATCGCATTCTTGGCCGATAGCCCGATGGTCGTCACCAGCCCGACCTGGAAGTACACATCGTTGTCCAGACCACGCAACCAGGTGGCCAGCAGGGCACCGATGACGCCGAGCGGCACCACCAGCATGACGGAGAACGGGATGCTCCAGCTCTCGTAGAGTGCTGCCAGACACAGGAAGACAAACACCAGCGAGATGGCATACAGATAAGGTGCCATGCCGCTGCTTGATGATTCCTGCAGTGAGATGCCGGTCCATTCCAATGCTACTCCGCCGCCAATCTCGTCCACCATGCGCTCCATTTCCGCCATCGCTTCACCGGTCGCATAGCCTTCGCCTGCCTGGCCCAGCAGCTCCATCGCTGAGGTACCGTTGTAACGAGTCAGCTGTGGAGAGCCGGTGGTCCAAGTGCCTGTGGCGATGTTGGATAGCGGCACCATGTCATTGTCACTGTTGCGCACGTACCATTTCTTCAGATCGCTGGGTTGCATGCGCGCTGACGAGGCACCCTGGACATACACTGACTTGATACGGCCTTCATCCAGGTAGTCGTTGACGTAGCTTGACCCCCAGGCGGTCGACAGTGTCGAGTAGACGTCCGAGAGCGAAATGCCCATGGCGGTCGCTTTCAGCTCATTGATCTTGATGTTGTACTGCGGGCTATCTTCCAGCCCATTGGGGCGCAAGCCGGTGATGACAGGATTCTGAGCCGCCATCCCCATCAGCTTGTTGCGCGCCTCGGTCAGCGCTTTGTGACCGATGCCGCCACGGTCCACCAGCATCATGTCAAAGCCACTGGCGTTACCCAGTTCACGAATGGAGGGCGGATTGACGGCAAACGCCAGTGCGCCCTTGAGCGTATTGAAGTAGGCCTGCGCCTTGGCCACCACATCAAAGGCGCTGGTGTCGCGTTCATCCCAGGGCTTCATGTTGACGAAGGCCAGGCCCATGTTCTGGCCACTCCCTGCAAAGCTGAAGCCCGCCACGCTGAACACCTGAATCACGGCATCCGACTGATCGACCAGGAAGTGATGTTCCAGCTTCTTCATTACCTCCACCGTCTGCTGCTGGGTGGAGCCTGCTGGCAACACGACCTGGTTGAAGATGTTGCCTTGATCCTCATCCGGCAGGAAGCCTGATGAAATCTGGGTGAACATGACACCACATCCGACGACGACCAACGCATAGACTGCCATTGAGCGTCCGGTACGCTTGAGCATGCCGGCCACGCCTTTCTGGTACCGGATGTTCGAGCGATCGAAGGCGCGGTTGAACATGCCGAAGAAGCCGGTGGTCTTCTCCTTGGTCGGCTTGAGCAAGGTGGCACACAGCGCAGGCGTCAGGATCAGTGCGACCAGTACCGACAGTGACATCGCCGCAACGATCGTCACCGAGAACTGTCGGTAGATTGACCCGGTGGTACCCGGGAAGAATGCCATCGGTATGAAGACCGACGACAGTACCAGGCCGATGCCGACCAAGGCGCCGGTGATCTGTCCCATTGACTTGCGGGTGGCTTCCAGTGGCGAGAGCTTGTCTTCATGCATGACACGTTCGACATTCTCTACCACCACGATCGCATCATCGACCAACAGTCCTATCGCCAACACCATCGCGAACATGGTCAGGGTGTTGATGGAGTAACCGAACATTTCCAGGATGCCGAAGGTACCGAGCAACACGACAGGAACAGCGATGGTCGGGATCAAGGTGGCCCGGAAGTTCTGCAGGAACAGCAACATCACCAGGAAGACGAGACCGATAGCCTCGAGCAGCGTGATCACCACCTCTTCTATGGAAAGCTTGATGAAGGGGGAGGTGTCGTAGGGCACCTTGTAGGACACTCCCTCCGGGAAGTAGGCGGAGAGTTCATCCACACGGGCCTTGACGGCTTCGACGGTATCCAGTGCATTGGCGCCGGTGCTCAGCATTATCCCCATGCCCGCAGCGGGCTTGCCGTTGTAGCGAGTGATGACACTGTAGCTTTCGGCACCTTCCTCAATCTTGGCGACATCCTTCAGATAGACCTGAGAACCATCGGTCTGGGTCTTGAGGAGAATGTTGCCGAATTCTTCCGGCGTTTCCAGCAGGGTACGTGCCACGATGGTGGCGTTGAGTTGCTGGCCTTCTTCTGCCGGCAGATTGCCCAATTGACCGGAAGTGGTCTGGCTGTTCTGTACATCAATCGCGGCAGTGACATCGCTGGTGGTCAGGCTGTAGTTGTTCAGCTTGTCCGGGTCCAGCCAGACACGCATCGCCCCGTCAGCGCCCAGCAGGCGAGTTTCGCCGACCCCGGCGACTCGAGAGACCTCGTCCTTCACGTTGGAAGAGACATAATCCGTCAGTTCCTGATTGGTCATGCTGTCATCATCAGACACGAAGGCCATGGCCATCAGGAAGCTGGAGGAAGACTTGGTGACCTCGATGCCCGCCGTGGTGACGCTGCTCGGCAGGCTCGCTTCGGCCAGCGATAGCTTGTTCTGTACCTGTACCTGCGCGATGTCGGCATCAGTGCCGGTGGCAAAGGTCAGCGTGATGCTGGCGCTGCCCTGGGAGTCCGATGTCGAGGTCATGTAAAGCAGGTTGTCGATGCCCGTCATCTGCTGTTCGATGACCTGAGTCACCGTGTTCTGGACGGTATCAGCCGACGCACCGGAGTAGGACGCCTGGATCTTGATGCTGGGCGGCGCCAGTGACGGGTACTGCTCAATGGGGAGTTTGGTAATACTGAGCATGCCGCCCAGCATGACGATGATGGCGAGCACCCAGGCGAAGATGGGGCGATCGATGAAAAATCTGACCATGACGTTTGATACTCCTGGAACGTCGTTCGGGACCTGCGGCAAGCGTGAGTGCGAGGATGATTCGCTATCCTGTTTTGCTCTTCACGCCTGGCGACATGGTGCGGAGTCGGGCGAAGGTGTTACTGCTCCTCGCCTGGCTGGCCGGCATCGGCCGTGGCGTCGTTCTCAGTCGCGTCATCCTTCGCGACTCTCACGGGGGCCCCTGCCTTGATCTTTTGCAGGCCGCTGGTGATGACCTGCTCGCCAGCGCTGAGCCCGTCAGTCACCAGCCATTGATTGCCCATGGCGCGGTCGATCTTCACGACGCGGGATTCGACCTTGCCCTCGGCATTGATCACCATGGTCGTGGCATCGCCATCATCGTTGTGGCTGACGGCCTTCTGAGGCAGGAGGATCGCGTCATGTGCCACGGCTTCGACCATGCGCGCCGTGACGAACATGCCCGGTAGCAGCATGGTATCCGGATTCGGGAACAGGGCACGTAGCGTCACCATGCCGGTGCCTTCATCGACACTGATGTCAGTGAACTGCAGTTCACCCTGATATTGATAGGGATCGTCTTTGTCCATCAGCAGTTCGACCTTGGCTTTGTCCGGAGCTGCCGCCGCCTTGCCGTTCTTGGACAGTTCACGCTTGAGCTTGAGTGTTTCGGAAGCGGACTGGGTCATGTCGACATAGATGGGGTCCAGCTGTTGCACGGTGACAAGGCTGGTGTCCTGACTTGCAGTGACCAGCGCCCCCTTGGTGACGCTGGACTTGCCGATGCGGCCGCTGATCGGCGATGTGACCGTGGTGTAGTCCAGGTTGATCTGGGCGCTTGAAACATCAGCCTTGGCGGAAGCGACATCTGCGCGGTCTTCTCCGACGGTCGCGACGGCATCATCGTAGTCCTGCTGGCTGACCAGGTTGCGTGCGACCAGTGTCTTGAAGCGTTTGGCTTGCAGGTTTGAGGTGTTGAGGCTGGCTTCGGCGCGGGCAAGGCTGGCCTTGGCGCTCGCGACATCAGCGCGATAAGTGCGTGCATCGATGTGATAGAGCACCTGTCCTTCCTCGACCTCACTGCCCTCGGTGAAATCACGCGATTCGATGATACCGCCGACCTGTGGTCGCACCTCCGCGATCTGATAGGCGCTGATTCGTCCCGGCAGTTCCGAAGTGATGGGAACGTCCTGCATCTTCACCGTCACTGCCTCGACCTCAGTCGCCTGACCGCCTTCCTGGCTCTGGCTCTCAGCTGCCTCGTCACTGCCATCACTGCAGCCTGCCATGAGTGCACCAACCAGCAGCAGGCTGGCAGACCACAGGCGGGGGCGGCAAGCGCTGGAATTCAGCGGATGCCTTGGTGGGCGGGATTGACTTGGGGAAGTCGGGGCCATGGAAAATCCTCAATAATGTTCAGGGCGAAAACAGGATGCCACTACCCTGAAAGCTGCCGGAAGCGTGCCGTCAGTGGGAATGAAGGGAATTGTTGAAATGTTTAGCCAGCTATTCTATCGGAATGACATGTCGAATGTATGCACTGATTGTGCAACCAAGGTAGCAATCGCCAGTCCGACTGGAAGCACCAAAAATTCAGCGCAAAAGCCTGTCATACGCATCCTTTCGGGTAGGTTAACGATGGATGAATTTCAAAGGAGTTTCTCGTTAAAGTCATATTGTTTGTCGTCATGTGATGACAATGAAAGGCTGGCTTCACGCGAAGGGATGGCCGATGGATGGCCAGCACCAATCGATGATGATTGGTGTGATAGCTGAAATATGAGGGAAGAGTAGAGGCAAGATGGGGAGAGATGACGGGATGGCGTGCATGCGCATGGCACGCGACAAGCAGTGAGAGCACTGGGCGTGCCATGCGTCAGGTAGAGAATAAACGAGGTGGCGGGGGTAAGGGTAAGTTGGGGGGGGGCTCAGGGCGTGGTACACGGTTCAGGAGAATGACCATGTGCCTGTCCACACTGCTGTGGCCAAGGCGTAAAGCTCGCCAGGGCTTCCATAAGCGGAACGAGACTTTCACGATCTTCCGGCAGGCGTGATTGGCGCATCAGACGAAGGCATGGTCGGTCAGCAAAGGCCTTGTCCAATTCATTTGCCCAGTGATGCTGCTGCTCCCGCCAGGTCGTGACCCATTCAGATTCCTCGGCTGCGGCCTCACGCGGTGCCCTTGCCTGGGAGATACCAGCCTCGGATTCACAAGGCTGCGCCATCTCGGGAAGGCACTGATTGATGATCAATCCTCCGACCGTCATGCCGTGGGCTTCCAATGCTTCACGTGTGCGCTGTGTTTCGAGGCACGGCAGTTTTTCTGGTGTGCTGACCAGAATCACACGTACTTGATGTGCATCGGTCAAGCGTACTCGCAATGCTGCATAGCGGGTACGTCGTTGCTCCAATGCTTCGCTGATCGGGTCATCTGCTGAGGTGCCCGTCGAAGACGTAGAGGATACGGCATCCTGACTGTCCAGCCACAGGCTGCGCTCGGCAACGGCACGTTTGCGCTGGCCGAGCATGCCATCAAGCCAGCCACCGAGCACTTCCGGCAGACTCAGCAGGCGTATGGTATGCCCGCTGGGGGCGGTATCGAAGATGATGTGTCGATATTGCTCGTTACCCGCGGATAGTGGGCTTGGCGGTGCGAGGATGATCTCCACCAGGGCATCAAAGAGCGCCGCCTCGCTAGTGCCAGGGGCATGACGCGCCAATGTCAGCTGGCGCATCACGGTGGCGCTGCGCTCACCACTGACGAGCGGAGCGATTCGCTGACGCACAACTTCCAGATAGCGCTCGCATTCCTGTTCGGGGTCCAGCTCCATCACCTCAAGCTGGGGGGCGATGGTGCGTGGATGGCCATCCAAGGGCCCGAATAGATCACCGAGGTTATGGGCGGGATCAGTGGAGACCAGCAGCGTCGCTTCACCGGCCTCTGCGAGCGCCAATGCCTGAGCGGCGGCGCAGCTCGTCTTGCCGACACCGCCCTTGCCGCCGAAGAACCACAGCTCCGGCAATGGCTTGTGCGGTTCGTCACCGGATTGAGGCGCCGTGTCGGTAGACGCGGAGCCCCGTTTTTCTGCAGAGGCTTTCTGCATTCTGCTGGCCTGCCAGCCTTTCCACCACGTCAGCAGCACTTGATGCCCTCCAGTGGCGAGTGCTCAAGCCCCTGGCGCAGATGCCAGTCGTGCATGCGTTCCAGCATCAATGGCAGCATCTCGAGCGAGACGGCGGGGGCCGGATTGGGGATGCCCATCATCTCGGCGAAGCTCAGCATCATGAAGATGTCCTCCTCCTCACGCGCCAGCAGGGCGAGATCATGTTGCTGATTGACGCGTAACATGGCTTCCCAGCCTGTGCGCAGTCGCCCTGCGCCTGATAACAGGGAGCGCAGAGCGTCAATGACGGAAGTGCCATCAGCTTTCATGCGCGATGACTGGCGTAGAAGCTTTCAAGCTGCGCGTGGCCTCAAGCAGAATCCACAGCGCAAAGACCATGATCAGGCTGCCGAAGGTAAACAACAGCCACTGCGGATCATTGTTGCCCATCCCGGACCAATCCAGTACGACCTGTTGCACCATCGCCCACAGCGTCATGATCATCAGGAAGACCATCGGTGCCAGCGTGTAGATGACGGGACGTCCCTGACGTTTGAGCCACACTGAAATCAGCATCAACGAGATGCCGGCCAGTAGCTGGTTACTGGTGCCGAACAACGGCCACAGCAGGTAGCCACCGGAGCCAAAACCTTTAGGGCCTTGCGGCAGGATGACCAATGCAGCACTGGCGATGACGGCAATGCTGGTCGCGACGTGCTTGTGGCTGAGCACCGGCATGCCGTACTCGCTCCCCAGTTCCGCGATGATGTAGCGCATCAGGCGCACGGCGGAATCCAGTGTGGTGGCCGCGAAGCTGACCACGATGACGGCCACGAGAGTGCTGCCGACGCTGGCGGGTAGTCCCAGATGCGAGATCAACTGCCCCGCACCCTGCACGAAGCTTGAAAGGCCATTGGCACCCGCTGCCGCAAAGCTCGAATAGGTCGCGCTGAAGTCCGCTTGAGTTCCGAATAGCGTCGCCACTGCGATGATGGAGATCAAGGCCAGCATGCCTTCGCCGAGCGCACCAGAGTAGCCAATCATGCGGGCATCCGGCTCATGCGAGAGTTGCTTGGAGGTGGTGCCGGACGCGACCAGACCATGGAAGCCGGAGATCGCGCCGCACGCAATGGTGATGAATAGCAGCGGATAGAAGGACATCTCGGCATCGGCATTATAAGCCGGTGCGGTCAGGTGTGGTCCGCCGACGGCAAGGCCCAGATACAGCAGTACCAGTCCCACCACCAGCTGATGGGAATTGATGGTGTCGCGCGGCTGTAGCAGTTTCCATACGGGCAGTACCGAGGCCACATAGACATAGACCATCAGTGCGATGATCCAGACAAGGAAAGCGCTGGAGATGGGCGAGAGGCCAAACAACAGCGTGCCATCCTCGCCGCCAGCCATGGCTGTGAAGGTGCCGGCCAAATCAACTTGCAGGAACTCGAACTGCCCCGCCAACAGGGCGGTGGCGTACATCACGATCAGCGCCAGAATCGAGGGGATCAGCATCTTGCCACCACGGCGATAGACGCGATGGCCTATCCATACCGCGAGTGGAATCTGTATCACCACCGACAGCACGCTGGCCGGGAAGTTGATGAAGAGATTGGCGATTACCCACGCGAATACTGCATTCAGCATCAGCACCAGGATCAGAATGATGAATAGAAACAATAGCTTGGCGCGCTTTCCAATTAGCTTGTCAGCTAGTGTACCGATGGACTGGCCGCGATGGCGTGCTGAAAGCGTCAAGGTGCCAAAGTCATGCACGCCCGCCGCGAACAGACTGCCGAGCACGACCCACAGCACCGCAGGCAACCAGCCCCAATAGACGGCGATGGCCGGCCCGACGATCGGTGCAGCACCTGCGACCGAGGTGAAGTGGTGTCCCCACAGTACCCAGCGATTGGTCGGCAGATAATCCGTGTCATCGCGTAGTGCATGCGCTGGCGTCACGAAATTGGGGTCCAGACGGAAGATGCGTTCGGCGAGAAATTTCGAGTAGAAGCGATAGCCGAGGGCGAAGGCGATACAGCCGAAAAGGGCAAGCCAGATAGCATTCATGGAGAGTTCCGAAGGGCGTGATATGGGGAGGGGAAGGCATTTTGTAACGATAGCATTCGCATGTGCGCACATAACTTGGCCATTGGTCGTCCCAGCAGGCATGTCGGCGAGTGTCAATCACCCCTCGTGAGAGTGCCCGGCAACAGCTGGCCCCTGACGATAGCCGGTATCATGCGGTGCGTAGCTGTTATTGATCATCTTTGCCTTGCGACCAAGGAGACACAGTGGGTTGATCTACGCGACCTTGCGTTCCGCAGGGCTCTTCTATACTCGAAGGAAGTCGTGGTGAGGGGATGCTTTGAATTCACCCTCGAAAACAATGACAAGGAGGGGCCGATGTCGTGGATCGCGGAGCGTTTTCCTCGCCTTGCCATGTCTGTGCACAGACATCGGCGCCCTCTGACCGCGTCACTAATCCTGCCGGGAGGCGCGCTACTGTTCGGTAGCGGTGTTACGTCCTCAGCGCTGGCGCTTGAATACAACATGCCGGTCGGTGTCACAGCCGTCAGCCGTGATATCCACTCGCTGCACATGACCATCTTCTGGATCTGCGTCGTCATCGGAGTCGTGGTCTTTGGCATCATGGGATACGCCATGATTCGCCACCGCAAGTCACGCGGTGCCATCCCTGCGACCTTCCACGAGAATACCCGCATTGAAATCCTGTGGACGATCATCCCGCTCGTGATTCTATTCGTGATGGCGGTGCCGGCGACTGCCACTCTCAAGGACATGTACGACGCTTCCGAGTCGGCGCTCGATATCAAGGTCACTGGGCATCAATGGCGCTGGCAATATGAATATCTGGGCGAGAATGTCGCCTTCACTTCAAGTCTTGCGACCCCACGCGAGCAGATAAACAACACGGCCGAGAAAGGCGAGCACTATCTGTTGGAAGTCGACAATCCACTGGTACTGCCCATCAATCGCAAGGTGCGTTTTCTGACGACGTCGGCCGACGTGATCCATTCCTGGTGGGTGCCGGACTTCGGTGTCAAGAAAGACGCCATTCCAGGCTTCATCAATGAAGCCTGGACGCGCATCGATACTCCCGGCATCTATCGTGGCCAGTGCGCCGAGCTGTGCGGCAAGGACCACGGCTTCATGCCTGTAGTAGTTGAGGCGCTGCCGGAGGCTGAGTTTGACGCCTGGCTTGTCGCTCGCAAGGCAGACGTTGAGGCCTCACTGAATGATGCCGGGCGTGATTGGAGCCTTGATGAGTTGATGGAGAAGGGTGAGAAGACCTACGTCACCATCTGTGCCGCCTGCCATCAGCCGAATGGCCAGGGCATGCCGCCTGCCTTCCCATCGCTGGTAGGTAGCGCCATCGTCACTGGTGACATGCAGGCGCATATCGACATCGTGATCAACGGCAAGGCGGGCACACCGATGGCGGCCTTCGCCGATGTACTCAGTCCGGTGGAGCTGGCAGCGGTGATTACCTATGAACGCAATGCCTGGGGCAATGACACGGGTGAGCTGGTGCAGCCTGCGGTGATCAAAGAGCAGTTGTCGCAATGACGCATCGCTATCTCAGAGGTAGCGCTCAAGATTGAGGGAATCAGACAGACACCAGGATATTCGCATCCGGCTCCGGTACCGGTTCCGGCAAGGGATGCTTACTCAGGAGAGGCATCATGGCCAGTGACAAGTCACGCAAGGCAGTGCTCCAGGCCAGCGAAGGCGGCACGTCAGGCGGTGGATATTCCTCTGCCAGCCAGCATGCAGGTCATGGCGCCGCCCCGCGCGGCATGATGCGCTGGCTACTGACGACCAATCACAAGGATATCGGCACGCTTTACCTGATCTTCTCACTGACGATGCTCTTTATCGGCGGCATCATGGCGTTGGTGATCCGTACGGAATTGTTCCAGCCGGGTCTGCAGATGGTGCAGCCCGAGTTCTTCAATCAGATGACCACCATGCACGGCCTGATCATGGTATTCGGCGCCATCATGCCGGCCTTTACGGGGCTGGCAAACTGGATGATTCCACTCCAGATCGGCGCGCCGGACATGGCGCTGCCACGCCTCAACAACTTCAGTTTCTGGCTACTGCCGGTCGCCTTCCTGTTGCTGCTGTCCACGCTATTGATGGAAGGCGGTGGCCCTAACTTCGGTTGGACGTTCTACGCCCCGCTTTCCACCACCTACGCGCCACCGTCCACCAGCTTCTTCATCTTCTCACTGCATATTGCCGGTATCAGCTCGATTCTCGGCGCGATCAACATCATTGCCACCATCCTCAATCTGCGCGCACCGGGCATGCGCATGATGGATATGCCGCTATTCGTGTGGACCTGGCTAATCACTGCCTTTCTGTTGATCGCTGTCATGCCGGTACTGGCGGGTGCCATTACCATGATGCTGTTCGATATCAACTTCGGGACCAGCTACTTCAATGCCGCCGGTGGGGGTGATCCAGTGCTGTTCCAGCATCTGTTCTGGTTCTTCGGCCACCCCGAGGTCTACATCATGATCCTGCCGGCCTTCGGTATCGTCTCCGCCATCGTACCGACCTTCTCGCGCAAGCGACTGTTCGGCTACGCCTCGATGGTCTACGCCACCGGGTCAATCGCCATCATGTCGTTTCTGGTATGGGCGCATCACATGTTTGCTGTCGGCCTGCCGCTGGTGGCGGAGTTGTTCTTCATGTACACGACGATGCTGATCGCCGTGCCTACCGGCGTAAAGGTATTCAACTGGATCGCGACGATGTTCCGCGGCTCCATCAGCTTCGAGCCGCCGATGCTGTTTGCCATCGCCTTTATCGTCCAGTTCACCATCGGTGGTTTCTCGGGACTGATGTTGGCCATCGCGCCAGCGGATTTCCAGTATCACGACACCTACTTCGTGGTCGCACACTTCCATTATGTACTGGTGCCGGGGGCGTTGTTCGCGATTCTGGCGGGCGTCTATTACTGGCTACCGAAGTGGACCGGTTTCTATCCCCATGAGGGTCTATCGAAGTGGCATTTCTGGCTGTCAGTCGTGGGCGTGAATCTGACCTTCTTTCCCATGCACTTCTCGGGGCTGGCCGGGATGCCGCGTCGCATTCCTGACTACGCCTTGCAGTTCGCCGACTTCAACATGCTCTCCAGTATTGGCGCGTTTCTGTTTGGTTTCTCGCAGCTGCTGTTTTTGGTCGTGATCATCAAGTGCGCCCGTGGTGGCGTGAAAGCCCCTGCTTGCGCTTGGGAAGGTGCGGAAGATCTGGAGTGGAGTGTGCCGAGTCCGGCCCCGCTGCATACCTTCGAGATACCGCCGCAGACCCATGATGGACGGCTTGTCGAACCTGAACGATAGTCATGTAGGCATGTTCACGTACGAGCGTGTTGCATCAGGGGGCTAGTCGTCAGGGGTGGCGGTGTCGGCAGAAGCAAGTCAGCAGCGGCTGGTTGACGGTGGTTGATGAGCAAGAGAAAGGGGGCTGCATGACGCAAAATGAGCAGGCCAACGTCAGAAGCGTTGATCAGCAAGCGGGCGTCACGCGCACTGTACGGCGCACGCTGCTGGCGCTGGCAGGCATGCTGGGCTTTGCGTTTGCGCTGGTGCCGCTCTACGACGTCTTCTGCAACCTGACCGGCTTGAATGGCAAGGCGGCCAGCCAGGCGAAGGCCGCTGTCGCGATGGAAATTGATGAGAGCCGCTGGATATCAGTGCGCTTCATCGTTCAGCAAGGACAGGGGTTGCCCTGGACGCTTGAGGCGCTTGACGAGCGCTTTCGCATTCATCCCGGGGGGCAGTACAGCGCGCGCTTCGTCTTTATCAATCACGCGGACAGAGCCGTGCGCGGGCGAGCAGTCCCCAGCGTCAGCCCCTCAGAGGGTTCTCTACATCTGAGGAAAATCATGTGTTTCTGTTTCCAGGAGCAAACGCTGGCTGCTGGCGAGCGCCGTGAGCTGCCACTGGTATTTCAGGTCGATCCTGATTTACCCGACGACATTCGCGATTTGACGCTGGCTTATACCCTCTATCCGGTGGAGCTGGTAGCAAGTGATGGTGACGATGATATGTAGTGCGCAAGGGCGCGCGTGCCAGGCGCAGGGAAGGTGATCGACCCTCGGTCATGGCGGTGCGGCAGGGTAATGCATGTAGGAGGTGACGCATGAGCAGTGGCAGCTATTACGTACCGGCACACAGCGCCTGGCCCATCCTTGGGGTGCTGGCGGTCGGCAGCATGATGGTCGGTACTGGCGTTTGGATAGTGCATGGCAGCGCAGCATGGTTGTCTGCTATTGGCCTTCTAGCGGTCGTATTGGTGATGGTTGGCTGGTTTCGTGACGTCATTCATGAATCGATGGGCGGTCTCTATGATGACCAGATGGACCGCTCCTTCCGGTGGGGGATGGGCTGGTTCATCTTCTCTGAGCTGATGTTCTTCGCTGCCTTCTTTGGCGCGTTGTTCTATGTGCGCACTTTCGCACTACCGTGGCTGGACGGTGAAGGCGCCAAGGGTGTTACCGCACTGCTCTGGCCAGATTTCACGGCCAGTTGGCCGCTGATGAATCCACCGGATGTGTCTATCTCTGGGCCGAGGGAGGTGCTCTCTCCCTGGCAGCTGCCCTTGGCCAACACGCTATTGCTGGTCAGCTCCAGTATCACGCTAACGGTGGCCCACGAAGGATTGAAAATGGGCTATCGGCGCACGGCACGTAACTGGCTGGCGGGCACGGTTGGATTGGGTGTGTGCTTTCTGTCGCTGCAGGGCATCGAGTATTACGAGGCATGGCATCACCTCGGACTGACCCTTCAGGCAGGTGTCTACGGTGGCACCTTCTTCCTGCTAACCGGCTTCCATGGCCTGCATGTCACGATTGGCACACTGATTCTCATCGTCATGCTGGTGCGTGTGATGCGTGGCCATTTTTCCACCGAGCGTCACTTTGCTTTCGAGGCAGCAGCCTGGTATTGGCACTTTGTCGACGCTGTGTGGATTGGCTTGTTCCTATGCGTCTATGTGTTCTGACGTCGTATATCGCCAGTGCTAATCAAGCATTCCGGTGGAGAAGCCAATGACCAGCAGGGTAACCAAGCAGGCAGCGAGACCGACTCGCCACTTGAGAGAAGTCAGTAGACGGCGACTGCGGCTGCCATCGCGAAGCAGAAAACCGGCACCGGCGACAAGGCTTGCCAGCATGCCGATAAAGACCAGCGCAATGAGTGATTTGAGCAACACGGCAACTCCTTTATCCGAAGGTGAGTCTCCAGCGGCGGCAGACTGCCTTGGAGAATATGGTGCTCTTCCTCCTAGTCGAGACCACTCAGAGGCTGAGCGCAAGTCACGGTCGTCTGTTGACGCATTATCCGCTCACACGACGTCATCGGTCGCCGCGCGGGCTCCGGGAGCGTTGGATGAGCGTCGTGTCGGACGAGGTTGGTGGCTGTTCTGGAGTGCGCTGATCGTGCTGGGTCTGTGTCTATGCGCCTGGCAGATCAGCCGGGGGCTGACGCGTGCCCAGCATCTTGAGGATGCCGCCAGTGCTCCCGAACTGATAATGCCCGATGCTCCACCTGCGAGCGCCAGCCTGATTGAGTTACGTGGAGAGTGGCTGCCTCAGCACGGTTTGTTACTGGATAACCGTACCCTCGATCATCGCCATGGTGTGGCCGTACTCACGCCATTCAAGGCGGAGGATGGCCGCTGGTGGCTGGTCGAACGCGGCTTTGTGGCATCACCTGCACCACGCGTTGACCCGGAAGTCATCACGCCAGCAGGATCAGGCGTTATCCGTGGACGTTGGCAGTGGCTGGATAGTCGTGGCACCAGTGGCGGCCCTCTGTTTGGGCCTAATCGGGAAGGGCAACGACTGCAGCAGGTAGACCTGACTGCGTGGCAGGCATTGGGGCCACCAGCCTACGCCGGGGTTCTGCACCAGGTCAGTGGTATTGGGCAGTTCGCACCCTGGTGGCAGCCTGGCAACATGACGCCAGAACGTCATTACGCCTACGCGCTGCAGTGGTTGGGTCTGAGCCTGGGCGCTGCGGTCGTCATGGTCTTGGGTGCGCGTCGTCAGCGCGCTACGCCATTGCGGCAACATCGTGTCTGATGTGCAGTCGTAATGGTTAACGTAGAGGAGGGGTGCGGATGACGTATGTAATGCGCCAGCGTCTCAAGTTAGTCGCCTTGCTGGGGCTATTGTTTGCGCCGTTACCACTGGCGTGGGCGATGCTGAGTGCACACGTCGGCATTCCTGACGGTCGAGTGGCCAATGGTGCGCTGCTACCGGCCGTCGCTGCTCTGCCGGAATGGTCGCTGCACTATATCGGCGAAGGACATGATGGCGAAGCTGGTGTGGAGAACATCGAGAATGGTATGCCGCCTCGTATAGCACGCGGTGCTGAAGAGGAGCGCTTCTGGCTGAGCTGGCCGGAGCCTTTGCACAATCAACAGGCCGAGATTGAAGCAGAGCGCTGGTGGCGGTTACATCGTGCACTCGGCAAGGAGGCGCCACGGCTTGGCCGGTTAGTCGTGGCACCTCATCAGTTCCGGCATGCGCAGATGCCTGGTGAGCAACGAGCGCTGGGAGAGTGGCCAGTCACCACGACTCGCTCGAGCATCACTAGCCCTGTCATCACTGGCTCTGTCATTACTGGTTCTGCGATTACTGACGCTACCGTGACGTCGAGACGTGATGATGTGCTGCCCGATAGTCTGCGGTTGATCGACCCTCAGGGACGAGTCGTGCTGGCCTATGGGCCAGAGGTGACACCCAAGGCAGTGCTGACGGATGTCCGGCGTCTGCTGAAGCGTAATCCGGCGGCGCCACGCTGAATACGCTGGGCTGGCCGCGTGATGCTGGCAGTATCCTGTCGTTGAAGACATCATCTTGTGAGCAAGGAGATGCGCCATGCCCTCTCTTTCTTCTCTCTCCTCTACACGCTTCCGCCAGCGTGGGGCAGCGATATTGCCTCCACCACCTTTTGTTCCACCCTCCATATTGCATGGCAAGCGCTCTCATTTATCCGCGCCTCCTTCTGCCCTGTTCGATACGTCATCTACCCAGTGGCGGCTATGTCGAATGTGGCGTGCAAGCCTCAAGTTAACCAGCGTAATGTTGGTACTGGTCATCTTTGTCATTGCGCTAGGTGCCTGGACGCGGCTGGTAGACGCGGGTCTTGGCTGCCCTGATTGGCCGGGTTGCTATGGTGCCTTGGTGGTACCAGATGCGCAGGTGGCCAGCCTGCATAGCCCACACCATCCCCTTGAGAGCTATAAAGCCTGGGCCGAGATGATTCACCGCTATGCGGCAAGCTCGCTGGGATTGGCGGCGATAGGGCTGGTCATCCTCGGATTACGTATCAAGCGCCTTGAGAAGTTGGTGTCTCGTTCATCGAAGAGACCACCGTCGTTGAATAGGTCGCAGTCTCTGAATAAGGCGACCGCCACGTCACCTGCACACTTTCCTCTCACTGCCTGTTGGCTATTGCTGGGCGTATTATTGGTGCAGGGCGCTTTCGGTGCCTTTACGGTGACGCTCAAGTTATGGCCGCAGGTCGTGACATTGCATCTGCTAGGCGGGCTAGCCGTCATGAGCCTGCTTGTGGTGTTGTGGCTGA
Source organism: Cobetia sp. L2A1 (assembly GCF_009796845.1). Classification (NCBI taxonomy): domain Bacteria; kingdom Pseudomonadati; phylum Pseudomonadota; class Gammaproteobacteria; order Oceanospirillales; family Halomonadaceae; genus Cobetia; species Cobetia sp. L2A1. The sequence goes on from NZ_CP047025.1 coordinate 1,103,445, forward strand.
CCTTGCGACAGCGCCTGGGCGATCGGACACTTGTCAGGCCGAGAGCGGAGATTGAGATTGCACCGGCGGCAGTGCAGAGCACTCGTCTGCATCAGCCCTGGTTGGTAACAGCAGCGGTGGTGGCGCTGATCGTGCAGCTGGCACTGGGCGGGTGGACCTCCAGCAATTACGCAGGCCTCGCCTGCACGGGCTTCCCCGGCTGCAATGACAGCCTATGGCCGACCATGGATTGGGGAGAAGGCTTTCATCTGACACAGGATGTGGGCCCCAGCTATCTGTATGGCCAGTTGCATGGTGAGGCACGTACGGCAATCCACATGGCCCATCGTGGCGGCGCATTGCTGTTGGGAGGCATATTGATGGCGCTTTACTGGCGCCAGCGTCGTTATGGGCGATGGCAGTGGCGCGTAACGGCACGTGCGGAGGCCAGGCCTATTCACCGCGCCTTGGGAAAATTTTCAGGACGTCCACATAATCCGTGGCGTTGGGTGCTGGTGTGCTGGGGATTACAGGCAGTGCTAGGCATCGCCAATGTCCTGTGGTGGCTGCCACTGGATCTGGCCTTGGCGCATACGCTGGGTGCCGTGGCCCTGACCGGCGCCTTGGTACTGGGGGTGCATGAGACACGCAAGCCGCGTGAAGAGATACGGCTCGCCAACACGCGAGACCACGCCATAAAATGATCATTGGTCTGCCAGACAGCAAAACGCCGCTCAGGGAGCGGCGTTTTGCTGTCTGGCGTTAGCTCACGCATAGCGCTGGTTCAGGCTGCGTTGCCAAAGCGCTGCTGGAGATAAGTGTTGATGGTGTCGGATTCGTACATCCATTCCTCACGGCCATCGTCATGAGTGATCAGCAGGCACGGTACCTTGACGCGACCGCCACCTTGTTCAAGTGCTTGGCGATGTGTCGCGTCGTGCTGGGTGTCACGCTGTTCGATATTCAGGCTCAGCTGATGCATGCGCTTGCGGACCTTGATGCAGAATGGGCAGGTCGAGAATTGGTATAGCGCCAGCTTTGTGGTTGCAGCATCAACCTCAGCCTGCTCGGCAGGACTGCGTTCAAGGGCGCTACCACGCGTCATTTTCTCGCTGATCAGCATGAAGGGAGCCAGTACCAGGCGGAGAGTACGGAAGAACAGGCGAATGATGGGGCGCATCGGGAAATCCTCGCGGGCGTACAGGCATAGAAAAAGAGTGGAGCCATTCTAATGGTCAGCGACGGTGGCGTCTGCCCCATGAGTGTTGCAGATGTGTGTCATCAGCGACTGACGTAGCCAACGATGCCCCGGGTCCTGCTCATGACTGGCATGCCAGATAAGCCGATAGCTAAGCGCCGGGAGACGAAGTGGCAGCTCACAGACCGCCAATTCGTGCAACGTGCTATTGGCATGAGCAAAGCTGCGGGGTGCGCAGAACGCCAGATCACTGTGGGCCACGATGCTCAAGGCATCACGGAAGTCGGGCACCAGCACGCTGATACGACGCGGTGTTCCATGCTGTTCGAGTCGCTCATCCAGCGACCAGCGTGAGCGCCCCTCACAGGTTGCCTGCACATGATCGAGTGCTGCAAATTCTGACAGCGTCAGGGGCGAGTCCCGCTCGAGAAGAGGGTGGTCGTGGCGTATCAACATCACGTGATCATCACGCCACAAGATGCGCGAATGAAACCCCTCAGGCAGCGCTGGTGGCTCTCCGGGCGTTTCCGCTGAATGATCATGCCCCGCGAGACCGATATCCAGCTGTCCTTTCTCCATCAGGCCCAGGCAATCAGCTTGCCAACGACTGATCTCAAAACTGCCGCGGGGAAGGGCGACGGTCAGTGCACGTGTGCAGGAGGGCATCAGGGTGGACCAGGCGCTTTCCAATACCGCCATTTGAAAGCGTCGCTGGCTGGTAACCGGTTCAAAGGTAGGGGGCGCGCTCAGAGACTCCAGTCGTGACAGCAACCCGGCCAGCTCACCACGTAGTGCCCGTGCACGCGGAGTGGGTCGGAGTCCGTGGCGTTCGCGAATGAACAGGGGGTCATCAAACATCGTCCGTAGACGGGAAAGGCTCTTGCTGACCGCAGACTGCGAAAGGTGCAGTCGGGTTGCCGCGCGAGTCACGCTGCACTCTTCCAGCAATATCTGTAGTACCTGCAACAGGTTGAGATCGATACGTGTCCCCAGCGGCATTGCTGACGGGAGGGGCTTCTGGCTCGGCATGGAAGAGTGCGTTGAAGACATGATTTTCGCCAATGGAATATCTGGCCTGAAATATTATCATTTTGCTGCATAAGTCGCAGGCGCTACTCTCTGCGCCTTGTGGCTGTCGCTGTGCCAACATCCTCCGTGGTATCCCTGATCCTTGTATTTCGACTCCTTACCCTCGAGATTGCTCATGTCTGTGTCCTCTGCCGCGGCTTCGCGGCCTATGCCAGGTGCTCGCCAGCTACTTCTGTTGCTGGTCGGTTGTGTGATGTTCTCGCCGCTGGCGATCGATATCTATTTGCCTTCCTTGCCGGCGATGGCACGTGAGTTCGCTCAGCCGAGTGATGTGATGCAGATGACGGTGACGTTATTTCTGGGTGCGGTCGGTGTCGGTCAGATTATGGTAGGGCCGCTGACGGACCTCTACGGAAGGCGCCCGGCATTGCTAGGCGGCGCAGCTGTCTATCTGGTCGGGGCACTGGTCGGGGCACTGGCGCAGGACATCAGCATGCTCTATTTCGGCCGCATTCTTCAGGGACTGGGCGCCTGTGCCACCGTAACCGTTGCCTTCGCGGCAGTGCGTGACTGCTATACGCCAGAGCAAGGTGCCAAGATGTACAGCTACCTCAATGGCGCGCTGTGTATCATTCCGGCGCTAGCGCCAGTGCTCGGAGGCCTGTTGGCAGTACAATACGGGTGGCGCTCCAACTTTGTGTTCATGGCCGTCTTTGCACTCTGCATCGGACTGGCCGCGTGGCGCCTGTTCGCGGAAACCCGTCCGCAGAGTACTGTCGTGGTGCGGCCGCTCTATAACTGGGCTCGTTACCGTCCCGTCTTGACCAGTTGGCGTTTCCTGTATCAGGCGTTGGTCGCGATGGCGGCGATGAGCGCCATCCTGCTGTATGTATCTTCCTCGTCTGAGCTACTGGTTGAACAGTTGGGCTACAGTGAGCTCGAATTCAGCGCACTGTTTGGCGGTAACGCCGTTATCAATATCATTACCTTCTTCTTCGCGCCGCGCGTTATCAGCCGCCTTGGCCGTCAGCCAACGGTGCGCTTGGGACTCGCGATCATCCTGCTCTCTGGCGTGATGCAGGGTGCAGCGCTGGCTTGGCTACCGCTCTCGGCGGCTGCTTTCATGGTGCCGGTGGGTGTGTTGTCGGTTGGCTTCTCATTGGCACTGGGCGCAGCCTCAAGCCTGGCGCTTGAAGCCTTTGGTGAACGTGCTGGTACGGCGGCGGCGTTATTGGGCAGTATCCAGCTGGGTGGCTCGGCCATCGTGACCACCGTACTGTTGAGTACGCCACTGGCCCCCCAGGAGGGATTGTTCCTGATCAGTGTGGTAATGGTCTTGCCGCTGTTATTGCTGGGGCTACGTCGCCAGCCGGGCGTGCCGAACGCGTGAGTCAGGCCTGATGTCGGGTCGATACCGGTCGAGCAATAAAGCATGGCGAGATGGTTCATTGAACCGGTATGACAAGCGTATGCTGTTGGCTTGATCTGCATGTCGCCAAGGAGACACCATGGAATCAGCGGCACGTGTGCGCGTGATATTGAATGGCGAGAAGGCCCAGCAGCCGGAGCTGCGAGAGGCGATCTTTGCTCAGCGTGAGCGCATGGCGGGGCTGGAGGTTCGGTTGACCTTCGAAGGGGATGACGTAGCCCGACTGGTGAAAGAGGCGATTGCCGAGCAAGTCACCCGGCTTGTCGTCGGTGGGGGAGATGGCACGCTCAATCTGGTGACCAATGCGCTGATGAAGTATTCCGTCACGCAGCGTCCCGAGTTTGCGATATTGCCGTTGGGCACGGCCAATGATCTTGCCACCTCGCTCAGTATCCCTCTGACGATACCTGATGCACTGGCATTGGCCTGTGAGGGGCCTGCGCGTGGGATCGATATCGTGAGCGTCGACGATGCCTACTTCATCAACGTGGCATCTGCCGGTTTTGGTGCTGAAGTGACGCGTTCCACGCCTGGTGGGCTCAAGAAACTGTTCGGTGGCGGTGCTTATTCCCTCATGGGCGTGCTCAAGGCATGGGATTTCCGGCCTTATCGTGGTCGTCTCACACTGAAAGGGAGTGAGGAAGAGGTGGCGCTGTTCGTCTTGGCTATCGGGAATGGGCGACAGGCCGGTGGCGGACAGGAGCTGGCACCGCGAGCCTTGCTGGATGATGGCTATTTTGACGTGCTGGTGATCCGTGATTTCCCCATTGGCCGTGTTGGAGAGGTGGTCGAAGAGCTGGAAACCTTGCCGGACAATGGCCACTTCGTTCGTTATGTACGTACAGACTCACTGCACTATCGAGGAGAACCCTTGCCGGTAAATCTGGATGGTGAGAGTTACCTGATCGAGGACAGTGAGTTTCATCTCGTCTCCAACGCTCTTCGTTTGGTCGCGCCGGACAATACGGCACTGTTAGGCAATGCAGTGATACCCTGAACGAGTGTGTAGCCCCCGTCTTCCATAGGGCACACCACTGGCACACGAGCGCAGTCTGAGGTTTACTCGACTGCGCTCGTGCTGTTTATGGCAGCGTATTGTTGCCTACTCGCGACATCTTGTTTCTGTTCGCTTCAGGGAGGCCACTGCATGGAATATCTGTCCGGCTGGCATGTCTGGGTCATCCTCGCATTGATACTGGCGGGGCTCGAATTGCTTGGCGCCCACTTCATCTTGTTGGCACTGGGCGTCAGTGCGCTAGGGGGCGCGCTGGCAGCGGCACTTGGCGTGGGGCTTAACCTGCAGCTCATCAGTGTCGCTGTGACGGCATTGGTGTTGGTGCCGTTATTTGTACGCAAGATTCATCCCCGATTATTGCCCGGCGAGCGCTATGGCACGCTGGGAAGCGGTGCTGAGGCAGGGCAGCTGGCAGAGGTTATCTCGGGAGTCGAGGGCAAACTTGCCGTGCGCCTGTCAGGTAACGAGTTTCCGCTACGCTGGGAGGGGAAGGTGGCGCCCATGGTCGGCGAAACTGTCAGAATCGTGAGCGTCGAAGGGATCACGGTTCGGGTCGAGCGTCTTGCGCAGACACCCTGAATCGTCATTTCAAAATGTGCTCAATACACCAATAAAGGCCGCAGGAAGCAGGCCAATTCAAGGGAGTGAAACGCCATGATCATCAGTCCGGAACTTGTCATTATCCTTATCATTCTGGCACTGGTCGTTATCCTGTTGGCCAAGGGATTAATGATCGTGCAGCAGTCGGAGGCCGTCGTGATCGAGCGCCTCGGTAGCTATAATCGTACGCTGGAATCCGGCATCAATCTGGTGGTGCCCTTCATCGACAAGCCGCGCTCCATCACCATCCGTCGCTATCGTCAGGTCAAGGGTGACAACCTGCCACTGGTCGTCGAAGAGACGCGCATCGACCGCCGCGAAACCGTCATGGATTTCCCGGGCCAGAGTGTGGTGACCACGGATAACGTCACCGTCACCGTCAATGGCGCACTCTACTTCCAGATCGTCGACCCCAAGCGGGCCGTCTATGAAGTCGAGAACTTCACGCAGGCCATTGAGGTGTTGGCCAAGACCAGTCTGCGCTCCGAAATTGGCCGCATGGAGCTGGATAAGCTGTTTGAGAGCCGCAAGGAGGTCAACGACGCCCTGCAGATAACGATGGATGAAGTCGGCGACAAGTGGGGCGTCAAGGTCACGCGTGTCGAGATCCAGGACATCAGCATGCCGTCAGAGGTCGAAGACGCCATGCGCTTGCAGATGGCCGCAGAGCGCAAGCGCCGTGCCACCGTCACCGAAGCCAATGGCCAGCGGGAGGCTGCGATTGCGACTGCCGAGGGTGAGAAGCGATCATCAGTACTGCGCGCGGAGGGTGACAAGCAAGCATCCATCCTGCGTGCCGAAGGCGAGCGTCAAGCAATCTATCAGCTGCGCGATGCCATTGGCGCAGATGACCCACAGCTGGTGGTGGGGTATATGCTGGGTCAGAAGTATCTGCAGATGCTGCCGGACATGGCACGTGAAGGTGATCGCGTCTTCATCCCTTATGAGGCATCAGCGCTACTGGGCGCCATGGGCAGCTTCCGTGAGCTTGCCAGTGAAGTTGGCGAGCCCACCAATGCCAGCAATGAAGGCCTGCGACGCGCTCGCCAGATGATGACGGGCGAAGCCGGTCTCGGCTGAGCCGCGTGTTTTACATCGACTTGTTTCTCATCACGGCATCTCTGGCCTGATGATACGAATTGCCGGGAGGTTACATGAAACCTTCTGCCGTATTTTCCCAATCTTTATCGGAGCAAGACTATGAGTGCAACCAACGCTGATCACGCCCGCTTCCTGCAGGCCGCCATTGAAGAGGCCGAGAAGGGCCATGCGGCTGGCGGGGTGCCGATCGGTTCCGTGCTGGTTCATGATGGCAATATCATCGGACGTGGCCACAACCAGCGTCAGCAGAAAGGCAGCACGGTGCTGCATGGTGAGATGGATGCGCTGGAGAATGCTGGCCGCCTGCCAGCTCGCGTCTATCGCGAATCCGTACTCTATACGACGCTGTCCCCGTGCCCGATGTGCAGTGGTGCGATCCAGTTGTATGGCATTCCGCATGTCGTGGTGGGCGAGAATCACACCTTCATGGGTGCGGAAGACCATCTGCGTGGATTGGGCGTTCGGGTGGACGTCATGGACAATGGCCGGTGTCGTGAGCTGATGGATACGTTCATTCGAGAACAGCCAGAAATATGGAACGAAGATATCGGAGAGTGATCAGAAATGGTGTTCGATAACATTTTGATGCTGCCGATTGGCCATATTGCTTGAAAAGCTGCCAATCGAACGCCATGTTATTGTTATCCAAACGTTTGATCATGCTTTCACTTGCATGAATACTTGACCTTTGTTGCAATGCCGTTTGCAGGAAACAAGGGGCTGGCGACTCCCCACCTATCATGGAGAAGACGATGAAACTCAAGCAATGGATGATTCCCGCACTGGCCGCAGGCCTGACCTTGGCCATCGCTGGTTGCGATAGTGGCGACGGTGACAAGGCCGCGAAGGACGCTGACAAGCCTGCACCCCAGAGCCAGGAAAAGCCGGCTGATGCGCCGCCGCCCCCGAAGGACATGAAAGACGGCGAGAAGCCGCCGATGAACATGGAAAACGGCGAAAAGCCGCCGATGGACGAAATGCAGGGTGAAGGTCATCCGCCCAAGCATGACCCGTCTGCTACCGAAGCAGATGAGTCAATGGGCGACGACATGACTACCGATAATGAAAGTGCGGTCGAAGCTACCAAGAATGCCGCTTCTGATACCTACGAATCTGCCAAGAAGGGTGTGAGCGACGCTGCTGACGCAACTTCCGATGCTGCTAAGGGTGCTTATACTTCTACCAAGGAAAAGGCAGCTGAAATGACCGATTCCGCTGAGCAGTCAGGCGATTCCACTTCTTCTGCCGCGAATGCCAAGGTCGATGAAGCCCAGATGAAAGCTAACGAATCTGTCGATAGCACCCAGTAAGTGGTGTCCAGCAGGACACGGGTGTGATGAAGCCGTCCATCTGACGCCTTCATGTGGCATGCAAACGCCGAAGCGAATCGCTTCGGCGTTTGCGCGTCTGGTGCTTGCCCTGCCTCCGGCGCTGCTCTTGCAGACACAAAAAGCCCGCCTTTCGGCGGGCTTTTCTGTTACTTGGTACTTGCCATCATCAGGCAGCTGTTGAGGGCGGCCTGAATAGACTGATCAGGAGATCAGGCTACCTTGATGTTTGCGGCCTGAAGGCCTTTCTTGCCCTGAGTGACGTCGAAGGTAACCTTCTGACCGTCTTGCAGAGACTTGAAGCCTTCTGACTGAATTTCAGAGAAATGTGCGAACAGGTCGTCGCCGCCGTCGTCAGGAGAAATGAAGCCGAAACCTTTAGTGTCGTTAAACCACTTGACTGTGCCAGTTGCCATGATTCTTTCCTTGCTTACGAGATGATATTGGTGGTCTGCCCATCAGACCGAGGTGCGTTGGTGTGGCTAGGGGGAATTCCACCAGAGAGACGTGTTACGTCCTGCGACGACATCCTTTCCTGCTTAACCTACGCATGCAGCCAAAACTGCACATGCTTGCATCTTTATCGAACAGAAAGTAGTCGTATTGGCGACACCTTCCTGCTCAAGTAGGATGCTCACACAGAGCCAACATAGATGGAAATGCCATGAAGGTCCAGAACGTAGATTACCGCTCGGCTGATGCCGCCGAAAAATTCGTCGAATCCCTGCGCACAACAGGCTTCGGTGTCATTAGAAATCATCCGATTTCTCATGATCTGGTCGAGAAGATTTACGCCGAATGGGCTGAATTCTTTGCCAGTGTCGACAAACTTGAATGGCGTTTCGATCCGAAAACGCAAGATGGCTTATTTCCGGCGAATGTCTCCGAGACGGCCAAGGGCAATACGGCGCGTGACCTCAAGGAGTATTACCATATCTATCCGTGGGGCAAGATACCGGAAAGCCTGCGTGCCAATGCAATGGAATATTATCGTCAGGCAGAAGCCTTCGCCGCTGAGCTGCTGAGCTGGGTAGAAGCCCACTCGCCGGCAGACGTCGCTGCGCTTTATCGTGAACCGTTGTCCAATATGATCAAGGACAGCGGCCAGACATTGCTTCGCGTGCTGCACTATCCACCGATGACCGGTAGTGAAGAGCCGGGGGCAGTGCGTGCAGCCGCGCATGAAGACATCAATCTTCTGACGGTCTTGCCGGCCGCCAACGAGCCTGGTTTGCAGGTGATGGACGTCAACGGTGAGTGGATGGATGTGCCGTGCGATCCGGGTCAGCTGGTGATCAATGTCGGTGACATGTTGCAGGAAACCAGTGGAGGGTACTTCCCGTCGACGACTCACCGTGTGATCAATCCCACCGGAGAGGGTTCTAGTCAGTCGCGTCTGTCGTTGCCATTGTTCCTGCACCCGCGTCCGGAGGTGGTGCTATCTGACAAGCACACGGCGGATTCCTACCTCAAGGAACGTCTGCGCGAACTGGGCGTCATATAACCTCGCAGCGCTGCCCTCATAACGCCATCCTCGTACTTGCGTGGATGGCGTTGTCGCTTATGGAAGCGCCATCAGTGGCCTCGCGCCTTGTTTCACGGCCCCTGTGGCCGCATTTGATATATTCGGTTATTACCATGTGCCGCTGAGCGGCTAAGGCATTGTTCATGACAGACTCCCCTGTAGTTCAGGACACACACTCAAAGACGATGGGCTACCTGCTGTGGATCTTCGGTTTTCTCGGCGCGCATCGCTTTTATTACGGCAAGCCGGTCACTGGCACCCTTTGGCTGTTCACCTTCGGCCTGCTGGGTATCGGCTGGCTGATTGATCTGTTCCTGATCCCCGCGATGGATCGTGAAGCGGACTTTCGCTTCCGTGAAGGTCCCATCAACTACTCACTGAGCTGGATTCTGCTCACGTTCCTCGGTGTCTTCGGCATCCATCGCATGTACATGGGCAAATGGCTGACGGGGCTGATTTACCTGTGCACCGGTGGCCTGTTCCTCATTGGGGTGCTGTATGACTTCTGGACGCTGAACGATCAGATATCCGAGCGTCAATCTCACGCCGGCTGATAACGCCGTCTCTACTGTCAATGACAAGGAAGTGAACATGGTCTGGCTAAAAGCATTCGTGGCGGCCTTTCTGGCGACGCTGATCTTCCATCAGGGGCTGTTTGGGCTCTTCTATCTGGTGGATCTCGTGCCCAAGGCACCCTTCAACATGACACCGGTTGGCCCTCTGGGAGTGCCAGCGGTGATCTCTCTCGCCTTCTGGGGCGGCTTATGGGGCCTACCGTTATGGGCGCTGGTGCGCGGTCGAGTTGGCATGCGTCATTGGGTGATCAGCCTGATATTCGGCGCTGTCGGCCCCACGGCTGTCGCGATGTTGATTGTCTTCCCGCTCAAGGGGATCGCGGTCGCGCCCGTCATGGTCGTAGGAGGATTGATTCTCAATGGCGCCTGGGGTGTTGGCACCAGCCTGCTGATGCGCGCACTGGGTGAGCGTTCCGTGAAAACCAAGGCTCCCAAGGCGTCTTGATGACTGACATTCCGTGGAAAATGCTGGCCCTGGCGTGGATGGCAGGGCTCTGCATTCCACTGGGTGGCGTCATTGCCCAGTGGGAGCGTAGCCATGAAAGTCATGTCAAACGCAGCTGGCTTGCCGGAATCACGGCGCTGGGGGGAGGTATCCTGCTGGCGGCGATATCTCTGGTGCTGGTACCGCACGCCATGAATGCGTTGCCGCTATGGCCCCTGTTGGGGCTGTTTCTACTTGGTGCGGTCAGCTTCATGCAGATTGATCGCTGGTTGGCGCGTGATGGCAGTGCCAGGGGGCAGTTATTGGCGATGTTGATGGATTTCATCCCTGAGGCGATTGCACTGGGTGCCTTGGCCTCAGCATCCCCCTCCGCGGCAATGCTGTTGGCCGTGTTCATCGCGGCCCAGAATCTCCCTGAGGGCTTCAATGCCTATCGCGAACTTGACGGGGCGGGACTTAGCGTCTTCACGGGGATGAGTGCCTTTGTGCTGCTGTCATTGTTGGGGCCGCTGGCGGCACTCGCCGGGCACCTGTGGCTTGCTGATGCTCCGATGGTGTTGGGCGCAGTGATGGCCTTCGCGGCAGGCGGCATTCTTTATCTGGTCTTTCAGGATATTGCGCCCCAGTCGCGGGTAGCGCATCACTGGTCTCCACCACTCGGCGCCTCGTTGGGTTTCACGATTGGCATGCTGGGAGATCGCCTGGTGGGGTGAATCTGTAAGTCCCTGAATCTGTAAGTCCCTGAATCTGTGCTGTCATGGCCCACTCACCGGCCGATCTCGTCACACCTCCTCGATACGGATCAATCATGAGCGAATACTGCAAGGACAGTGGCCTGACCGGGCTGCTGGAAGAGTTGGATCGTGAGATAGAAGGCGATATTTCGCTCGGCGCCATACTGAAACATTTCAACTCACGCGGCTTTGGGCCCTTGCTGGTATTGCCGGCACTGCTGGTACTGCTGCCGACCGGGGCAATCCCCGGTGTGCCCACCACCTGCGCCCTGTTCATCGTGTTGATTGCGGGCCAGTTGCTATTGGGGTATCGCACGCCATGGTTGCCGAAGCGACTGGCCCAGTTCAGCTTCGCGCATGCACGTCTGTCTCATGGCGTGCAACGGGCCCGCCCATGGACGCGCCGTATCGACAGACTCCTGAAACCACGGCTGGGATTCATGACTCGTGGGCTTGCGTATCGTGGTATCGCCTTGCTTGCCATCCTGCTCGCCACGACCATGGTGCCTCTTGAGCTTGTGCCATTCGCTGCGGCAATTCCTGCCGTCACGCTACTGTTGTTAGGCCTCGGGTTAGTGGGGGAGGATGGCCTGGTCATTCTTTTCGCCTTGCTGGTCATGCTGGCAGATGTTCTGGCGAGTCTGTGGTTGATAGGTTGAACCTGGCGTTGGAACGTCAATCACCACGCCACGTACTCTGTGTGGCTGAGGTCTTGTCAGCCAAACGGATCAGCCGCCGTCAAGCGTCGGGAAGTAAAGCTCAGGTGACGTGACGAGTGATGACCTGGAAGGCTTTTCAGGCCGCCTACGCTCGCCTAGACTGGACGTCTGTCCATGCCACGGGAGCATGGAGTCACGCCTGTCAGAAGGACATTCAGCATGTTTGATTTCATTCACTTCGATACCGCCTTCTGGTCCTTTCTGGTGGCCATTACTCTGCTGACCGTGACCCCCGGCGTCGATACACTGCTGGTGATACGCAACACCTCACGTGGCGGGTTACGCGATGGTGTACTGACCAGCGTGGCCATCTGTGCAGGGCTTTTTGTACACGCATTAGTGTCATCAGCAGGTATTTCATTGATCTTGCTGCAATCGGCATGGGCCTTTTCGGCGCTCAAGCTGATCGGAGCAGCCTATTTGATCTGGCTGGGCATGAAGAGCTTGCTGAGTGCACGCCGTGCGCGAGGTCTGGAAGTTGACGCCAAGGTAATCCGTCAGCACGTGTCAGTCTGGCAGCCATTGCGTGAGGGCTTTCTCTCCAATGTGCTCAATCCCAAGACAGTGGTCTTCTACATGGCGTTTCTGCCGCAATTCATTGCGCCGACGGATCCGGCAGTCCTCAAGTCCCTGTGGCTGGCTGGCATTCACTTCGTGATTGCCAATATCTGGCAGATCAGCGTGGCCCTGATGGTTGGCGGTGCTGGCCGATGGTTGGCGAAGCCGCACGTGTCGCGTTGGATGGAAGGCATCACCGGGTCGGTGATGGTACTGCTCGGAGCGCGCCTCGCGCTCAGCCGCTAGGCCGTGTAGGCGATAGTGATCATTGCGATGGAGAGCCCGGGATAGCAGTACGTATCCCACATGACACATGGATCCTGTGACATTGACCCTGGCGGCCTTTCTCAATGTCGTCACCCACCTTGAGCAGCGCGACATCGCGGATGTCTATGATTCGCGTGTGCAGCAGCTGCAGGTGCTCTATTACGGTTACAACATCGATTTTCGCCACCAGTTATGGCGTATTGATGGTGCTTCCGTATGTGAGAGTATCGGTAGAAGTGGCAGTCCTGGTGAGCAGCGCAACTGCTCGCGTATGGCTAGTCGCTTGTTTGTCGAGACGTGCCATGCGTTGCAGCAGCGCGGTCGTGCGGCGCACATCGAGACGCGCACCATGTACTGCAAGGCGGCCGCCACCTACAAGCCGCTACGCGACCCTTACGCAGGTATGACGCCAGCACAGCGTGAGGCGCGCAAGTCGCTCGAGGCTGCCCAACAACGTGCCGAGCATGCCTGTAATCGTTATGTACTCGATGCATTGTCGTCGAACTCGCTTGAAGTGCTGCGCTTGCGACAGCGTTATTGTAATGAGAGCAATCGGCTGTCATCTCGACTGGAGAAGCCATAAAGGCGCAGGATAATTGCCAGTCGTGATTGCCAAGACGCGTGCGACAACCGTGGATATTCGTCATGTTGTCATAACATAGAGACCGGCCCGTCAAGGCTGGCAAAGGCAGGGAACGCAATCGAATGAGTCTTTCACATACCTTACGTCGCCGGATGGGCGGATGTATCGCGGTGGTGCTTGTGGTAGCAGGGATCGCTGCCTGGCTATATGCCGTCGATGAAGGACGTTGGGTCGGGCGCGCGACCACACGGCCAGAAACATTGAATCTGGAGACGGTTGAGCAGGGCAATTTACCGGTCAATCAATTCGTCTCGCTACGCAATCACTGGGCAGTCTATCGTGAGCACGTCGCGACCTTCCGACTCGATGCCACGAGTGGTGAAGGACAGAAAATCGAGACGCTGTATTATCCGGTCATTTCTGACATGAACCCTTATTTGTTGGAGCTGGCGGGACTATCGCGTGCCTTTGGCGGTATCGATAACATTCCTGATGCTGAGTGGCCGCGTATCGAGAAGATGGGCGTGCTGATACGCACCGACTCTGTCGAGAGCCTTGAGAATGTGCCGCCGCTGATCGAGTTCCCGGACGGTTTGTTCGGCACGGTGTTACATGCCGAGACCGACCTGCCGGGGGATGAGCGTGAACTGCTGGCGCAGCGCTGGCCTGAGATTGACCTGTCGCGGGTCGTCATCATCAATGCCGGCCATCGTCCGGGCAATGTCTGGTCGATGCTCGTTTATGGCGGGCTAGGCGTGGTCAGCTGGGGGCTGGCGATTCTGATCGCCTGGCGCTTATGGCGTACGCCGCGTTCTTCTGCGACATCACGGAGGCAAGGTGGGCAGGGGGCATTTCATGCTCAGCACGGCGATAGTCTGTCAGCCAGCAGTCCCCTGGAGGCGGGCACACCCTTCACCAAGGCCAAGGGACAGGCGCCACGAGAGAGTAATGAACGCTCGCTTAGCTATGCTGAGGCACTCGGACGTTATGCTCCACAGCATGATGCGCCTTCCACTTCGCGGCTCTCTGATCTCAAGGCGGCAAAGGATACGGCACCGTCAACGGGTATTCGTCCACAGCGTGATGACTGATTCCTGACGTGGGCCATGGCGTGTCTCGTACCGGTACGTTGCAAGCCAGCACTGAAAACGCCAGCCCCTGGGGGCTGGCGTTTTCATGTTGCCAGTAATGGTTGCTGACGCCAGTGAATCAGCGACGGTCGACCAGTGCAGTGGTATAGCTCTGGTTGACTTCACGTTCACTGACGACCCTGACGCCTTCACTTGAGCCCTTGGCGAGGCTCTCGAAGATGACACGGTAAGCGAGTACCGCCTTGACGTACTCACGTGTTTCCTTGAAGGGGATACGCTCAACGAAGCGATCGTACTCACCCGGCGTATCGGCCAACCAGCGATCGACACGACCCGGGCCTGCGTTGTAGGCAGCAGCGGCTGCCAGGCGGTTGCCGGAGTAGCGATCCATCATCTCGCGAATGTAGGTGCTGCCGAGACGGATGTTGGTGTCTGGATCATTCAGTGCAGAATTGCTCGGTACCGACAGGCCCAGGTCACGACTGACCTTGGCTGCCGTGCCCGGCATCAGCTGCATCAGGCCACGGGCGCCGACAGGTGAGGTTGCCGTCGGATTGAAGGCGCTTTCGCGACGCGCCAGCGCCATCAGCATCCACGGGTCGACGCCAGCATTGGCACCGTAACGCTGAAAGTCCTGCTGCCAGGCGGGCGGGAAGCGCCAGGACAGGCCGTCCCACAGCTTGCCGCGAATGGTTGTAAATACACTCAGGTCGTACCACTGCTGCTTGAGCGCGTAAGCGGCCAGACGGCGTGCTCCTGCGTCATCGGCCTGGGCGGCAGCATTGAACCACTCAGAGCGAGCCAGTCCGATCTCGTTGATGTTCATCAGCGCTTTCACGCGTTTCACCACCGGAAGTTCGCCGACATCGGCCATCTCGGCATCGGAGAAGACCTGGTCATCACGGTTCAGGGCATACGCCTTGCCAATACGATCAGCGGCGAGGAATCCGAAGAAATTGCGCTCACCTGCTGCACGCGTCCAGGCTGCTTGTGCCTCTTGCTGATTACCGAGACTGGCGTCAGCACGGCCCAGCCAGTACTGGTAGCGCGCTTCGCCGCTGAAGCGATCCGGCATCTTCAGCACCCATTCATGCACGTCTGACCAGTTGCCTTCACGTACCGCATTACGCATGCGCAGGTCGAACAGCTCCTCGTCGTCGAGTACCGGCAGGCGGGCATCTACCCAGCCGCGGTTGTTGGGTACATCACGTACCAGCGAGTAGAAGGCCAGATCACGCTCGACTTCATGACGCTGCTCATCCGTCATCGGCATATGCGGATTGATCTTGCGCCATGCTTCCAGCGCGGCTTCGGTATCAGCGCGAGTAAAGCCATGCATGGCCGCCACACCCAGGCTTGCAAAGGCATGTCCGCCATGTCCAAGGTTGGTCGGGATGCGCGTGATGGCCGAGAAGTTGCCCTCGAGTTGCTCGCGTGCAGAGATGGCCTGTTGCCAGTTACTGGAAAGCTGGCGTTCCAGATAGCTGGTCATACTGCCTTGGCCGGCTGCCCAGGCGAGCATGGCGCGCTCCCAGATGGCCTGGTCATCAATCACGCCACGATCGCGCAGGGCAGAGAACAGTGAGTCACAGGCCGAGTCCTGAGAGCCTGAGACATGCCAGAGCTCCAGGCCGCCACGGGACGCACTGGCGAAGTCATGCGATAACTGAGCCGTGTAGTAATAACATTGGCGAGTGGCACCGGAGGGTATGCCATCACTGACTTCGAGCAATGACTCATGACGACCGGTACGCCCATAGGCGGAGATGGCCTGACCACGCATCCACTCCGCCAGTGGTGAATCGGCGTGACGCTCGATGAAGGACAGCACTTCAGAGGCTGTCACATTGGGCAGGCGTGCCTTGAGCTGGTGATACTCGATATAGCCTTCCAGTACATGACCATTGACGGCGGTCTGCTGGATGTCGTCGAAGCGTTTGGCACGCGCATCATTGAAGGCGGAGCGGAAGCTCTGGTCGCTTGGAGTGGCTGCCTGCAGCGGCAGGCTCAACCCTAGCAGTAAGCCAAGGCCGGTCAAGTGACGCAGCGTAGCAAGGCGGCGTAATCCACGTATGCCGCGGCCGGTATGGGAAGAAAGCATGGCTGGTGTCACCTGTAGACTCCTGCGACTGTCGGTAATGGGGCGGAATGCCATTGCGACCTTGTGGTAGCGACCTGGTGCCCCGATTCTCAGTATCTGGGGTTGCCGATTCAGCACCCACTGACGTGCATCGTGGCAGCCGATGGCGCTGAATAACAGTACCATCTGATACTGGCCCCAAGATGCCGTGAAACGTAAATGCTGTAAAAAGTACGAGGAGTCTCCCGTATGGGCAAGGCGTTATGGTTGACGCGACTGTTTGGACGTCGCCGTATTCTGGGCAAGGCAGGCGCAGCACTGCGTACGTTAGGACCACTGATTCGCGATGTGGTTTCTGGCTGCTATCGCCCGGTGCCGTGGAAAGCGCTGGGTCTGGCGGCGGGGGCATTTGTCTATCTGATATCGCCGCTGGATCTGATCCCTGATGTACTGGTGGGTCTTGGACTGCTGGATGATCTCGTGATCGTGACCTGGTTGCTCGGCAAGCTGGATGATGCACTGGAAGATTATCGCTGCTGGCGGGGCGAAGCGTCGCCGAAGGAATGATCATCTTGCTGATACACCATGTTGTCTAGTGCTATCCATTCGCCGCATGGCCGTGCGCAATGAGTCTGGTCTATGCTCGGCCTGATATATCAAACGGAAGTTTGAAACATTGCGAGTGAGGTGCCTGCACCTGCTTGTCTGTTCTTCATGACCCCCAAGGAGCCTGTGATGCTCATCTATGCCTGTCTGGTGTTTGCTGCGTTGATGCTGGTGTTCACCAAGATGCCGGTGGTTTGGGCGCAGCAGCGTGCTGGTGGATATGACAATCATGACCCGCGCGCTCAGCAACGTACGCTCGAGGGGATTGGCGCCAGGGCACTTGCGGCACATCACAACAGTATTGAAGCGTTCCCGGTCTTTGCCACCGGTGTGCTGGTCAGCATCATCGTCGCCCCTGGTGCCCCGCTTGCGACCACGCTTGCGGTGATATTCGTACTCGCACGCTTGGGTTACTGGGCCTGTTATCTGGCCAATATTGCCCTATTGCGCTCACTGCTGTGGGGTGTCGGCTTCATCGTGTCGATCATGTTGATGGCCATGCCATTATGGATGTGAGCACTACATCACTGGCAGAGGCCACGGACAGTCACCAGAGCCTGTTGACGCTGGCCGTCAATCTACATGACGTACCGTGTGCTGGTGGGGAGCTGGAGGACGCGGCATGGCAGCATGCGCTATCACGTTTTGTCGATTTCATTCCGCATACTCAGCGGCTGGGAGTCACGGTAGAGGCAGTCCGGGCTCCCGCGGTGCGTATGCAGCTTCCATGGCAGTCCGCGTTGATCGGCGACCCGCATCGGCGGTTGGTGCATGGCGGTGTGCTGACGATGTTTGCCGACACCCTGTGTGGTGGCGCGGTACTCACTGGATTGCCGATGCCGGAAGTCTGTCCGACGCTGGATCTGCGCCTTGATCATTATCGCCCCGGAATAGAAGGGCTACCGTTGTATGGAGAGGCGCGAGTGCTGCGGGTGACCGAGTCGATGGTGTTTACCGAGGCGCAGATCTGGCAGCAGCCAGGCCGACTTCTGTGTCGCGCCATTGGTAACTTCGTTCGACTGGGGGAGCGCAATACCCCTTCCGGCTTTGTCGAGGCGTTGCTGGCGGCGGCCAGGACGTCTGCTGCGGCATCCTCCTCGACGGCTCCGACTAGTAATGCGACACATGCTCCATCAGGCGAGATAGTGGTGAATACCTCGGATATTGAGCAGAACGCACGTGGATTGCTCAGTGCACGTCGCTTTGTCGAAGAACAGCGGACACATGCCCAGCTGGCAGCTTTACTGGCGAGCCTGCCGTATGCCAAGGCGATTGGCCTTGGGCTGTGTGCGCTCGAAGAGCCACCGACTGCAGAGACCGAGCTACTACCGGATCACGCGGTCCGCTACGAGATGGCCGCCATGCCGGATAATATCGGCAATCCGCTGCTACCCGCCGTACATGGTGGTGTCCTGGCCGCGGCGATGGAAACGGCGGCCACACTTGAGGTGCTCAGGCGCTATAGCGATGCCGGTCAAGAGGCGCGGCTGCCCAAGCTGATCGACTTCTCCATTGATTATCTGGCGACTGCGCGGGGCGATAGCACGACACGGATCGAATGTGAGGTGATTCGGGCAGGGCGGCGTATGGTCAACGTGCGTGCCAGCGCCTGGCAGCGGTCACTCGGGCGGCTGGTGGCCAGTGCCCGCATGCATTTTGTGCTGGAGACATTGGAGGGTTGATGCGTTGTGATCAGCTGGATTTTTGATCTGATGGCTGATTCGATGACTCGTCAGGCGATTGATAGGATCGTAGGTATTCATCAGGCACTCCTTGGTTGCGACAGCGCCTCGGGGTGCCTTTTCATTTGTCGTTAGCCATCGCTAGTGCCTTGAAATCGCTCACCCTTGCCCCATATCTGGTTCACGAGTGCTCTGGAACGACCTGTCGCCGATAAAGGCGGGCGACCACGAGCCGATTTTTCCTGCCGCAGCTGCCACATTGACTGCTGCGGGTATCCACATCAGGCATCCACCACGAGGGGTCCCTTGCAATGACGACCGCAACGCATACTGAAACACACGGTTTCCAAGCCGAAGTGAAGCAGCTGCTTCACCTGATGATTCACTCCCTGTATTCCAATCGCGAAATCTTCCTGCGCGAGCTGGTCTCCAATGCTGCCGATGCCTGCGACAAGCTGCGCTATCAGGCACTGGACAACGATGCCCTCTATGGCAACGACAGCGAGCTGCGCATCGAGATCGAACATGATGCCGAAGCGAAGACCGTTACGCTGCGTGATAACGGCATCGGCATGAGTCGTGACGACGTGATTGCCAATCTGGGTACCATCGCACGCTCCGGCACTGCCGAGTTCATGAAGAGCATGTCCGGTGATCAACAGAAAGACTCACGTCTGATTGGTCAGTTCGGGGTCGGCTTCTATTCTGGCTTCATCGTCGCGGATGAGATTACCGTGCGCACCCGTCGTGCTGATCTTGAAGCTGATCAAGGCGTCGAGTGGACCTCACGTGGTGAAGGTGAGTTCAGCGTCGCCGACATCGAGCGCGCCGCGCGTGGTACTGAAATCGTGCTGCACCTCAAGGACGATGCCGTCGAATTCGCTGATGACCACCGTCTGCGCAGCCTGATCACCAAGTACTCTGATCACATCGAACTACCGGTACGTATGCCGCGTGTCGAGAAAGATGATGAAGGTAACGAGCAGGTTCATTGGGAAACCGCCAACTCCGCGACGGCGCTATGGGTGCGCTCAAAGTCCGAGGTCAGCGATGAGGAGTACAAGAACTTCTACAAGCATGTGTCTCACGACTTCTCTGATCCGCTGAGCTGGAGTCACAACAAGGTCGAGGGCAAGCTTGAGTACACCAGCCTGCTGTTCGTGCCGGGTCGTGCGCCGTTTGACCTCTATCAGCGTGAAGCTGCACGCGGACTCAAGCTTTACGTACAGCGCGTCTTCATCATGGACGATGCCGAACAGTTCCTGCCGCTGTACCTGCGTTTCATCAAGGGCGTGCTGGATACCAATGACCTGTCGTTGAACGTCTCGCGTGAGCTGCTGCAGCAAGACCCGCAGGTCGACAAGCTCAAGTCGGCGCTGACCAAGCGTGGTCTGGACATGCTCAAGAAGCTGGCCAAGGACCCGGAGCAGTACCAGACCTTCTGGAATCAGTTCGGCTCCGTGATCAAGGAAGGCCCGGCAGAAGACTTCGCCAATCGTGAAAAGATTGCCGAGCTGCTGCGCTTCTCCAGCACGCTCACTGACAGCGCCACGCAGGACCAGTCACTGGCCCAGTACGTGGAGCGCATGAAGGAAGGCCAGAGCAAGATCTACTATCTGGTCGCTGATAGCTTCAATGCCGCCAAGTCCAGCCCGCATCTCGAAATCTTCCGCAAGAAAGGCCTCGAAGTGCTACTGCTGACTGATCGCATCGACGAGTGGCTGATGAGCCACCTGACCGAATTCGATGGCAAATCCTTCGCAGATGTCGCCAAGGGTGATCTCGATCTCGGCGACGTCGAGAACGAAGAAGAGAAGAAGGCACAGGAAGAGACCGCCAAGTCCAAGGAAGCATTGGTCAAGCGCGTCAAGGAAGCACTGGCCGAGAGCGTTCAGGAAGTGCGCATCACTCATCGTCTGACGGATTCTCCGGCCTGTGTCGTGCTGCCGGAGCATGAAATGGGCTACCAGATGCGCAAGATGATGGAAGCGGCGGGCCAGCCGCTGCCGGAAGTGAAGCCGATTCTTGAGCTGAATCCGGAGCACGCGCTATTTGGTCGCCTGGAAGGTGGTGAAGGTGATTACTTCACTGATTTGGCCCATGTGCTGTTGGATCAGGCCATCATCGCTGAAGGTGGCGCGCTGGAAGATCCGGCCGCCTACGTGCGTCGTCTGAATGGCATGCTCAGCGCGTAATACTGCGCCTGGATAGTCATCATCGAATGCTCCATCGTGTTGATGGAATAACGCCCTCGCAGCTTCGGCTGCGGGGGCGTTTTGCTGTCGAGTGTCGTGATCCTCTGTCATCAGGTCGGTATTTGACGACATTGTTTGGCGTATTTTTTCACGATTCATGAGCAGAACAGGCTTCTCCGCAACGCTTTTTTGAGGTTTCATGCAGCACTCATCACTACGTTGATGGACTGACAGGTATCTCTTCCTTGAGTCTGACGTTTCGGGCGGCGTCTTGAGCCCTCATTCTGACTGCGAGCGCAGCGTATGACATATCTTCACTCCTTGTCGCAGCCGATGATGTTGAGGCCGATAATGGCGCTGGCGGCAGGGCAGCGGTTGATGTTGGGTCGATTGGCTTGTGCGCTGAAGCGATTGGGCGCGCGTGGCTGGCAGGGGCCGCTGACGATACTGTGCATCATGCTCGTGATCGCCGTCAGCATGGGGTCTGCTGCCCAGGCCGCCCGTCTTGATGACGAGCTGGTAGCCAGAGACAACACTCAGCAGATGCCGGACTTGCGCTCGCTAGCCGCAGGAACGCCACGCAAGGTGGCGTTCTTTGAGCTGATGATTCCACTGGTGGTTGCCGAAAATCAGCGTCTGATCGAGCAGCGCGATTGGTTGCTTGCAATGCGCAAGCGCGCCGGAGACGGTGGGCGGGATTATAGTGAGCGTGAGCAGGAGCGCCTCAACGGGCTATGCGAGCAGGCCAGCCTCCCGTGCGATGTGACGCGCGAGGATATTGGCGTCAGCTGGAATCGTCTGCTGCTGCGTATCGATACGTTGCCGTTGGACATGGTGCTGGTGCAGGCGATCGAGGAATCTGGCTGGGGCACCTCGGGGCATGCGCGTGATGCCAACAATCTGTTTGGGATGCGCTGTTTCAGGCGCGGATGCGGCATCGGGCCGGCAGGGCGCGAATACCGACGCTTTGAAAGCCTGGAGGCGGGAGTGGCCGCCTATTTCAGCAATCTCAATGCGCAGCGCAGCTACGCTGAACTACGCGAGATGCGGGGTCGTCTGCGCAATGCCGGCCAGCCCGTGCGCGCAGAAGAGCTGATTCCGACGCTCTCCGCCTATTCGACTCGCGGCAACGCCTATTTCACCACCCTTTATGACCTGTTGCGCTGGAATCGCGGCCTGATGCGTACCGTGCGTGAGCGACTCGCCGCCAATGGTGCTCTGTCGTAAGCCGCCTGTTCGCCTGGCACGTGGCTCGCACGTGGCTCGTTGTCGCGCATTTCGGCGATGGCGGGCCTTGCCCCCTGGCCTAACAGGGGCGATCATGCCGTCATGCATCTGAGCAATGACCAGCGGCGAATTCTCGCCCATCCCTTTCCCTCGCGCATGCGCGATCGCACGCCGGCCACCAGTGCCGAGCAGAGCGATTGTGTCGTCGTGCGTGCCTGTGCCGGTAGCGGCAAAACCGTACTGATGGTGGAATTGGCGCGGACCTACGCCGATGAAACTCTCATCTATACCTCCCTCAACCCAGCCGTAGCCGGGCGTACTGCTAGCCAGTTGCCGGACAATGTCCGCTGTCTGTCACTGCATCAGCTGGCACGGAAGGCGCTGGCAGAAGAATATGGCGACAAGCTCACACGTCAGCAGGACATCACACGTCGACTAACCCCGCAGAGCCTGAGCTGGCTCGGCAGCCTTTCCAGCCAATCGCGCAGCCAGATGGCACAGGGGCTCAATACCTTCTTCGCCGCCAGCGATGCAGTCCCCATGCCTGAACATCTGCCTGAAAGCGTCGCTGAGCGGCTATCGCCAGCGGAGCTGCGTCAGCAAGTGGATAGCATGCGCCTGGTATGGGAGTGCTTGCTGGACCCGGCCGACCACCAGCAAGGCCTGTCATTCAATGCACTGCTCAAGTTGTGGTCGCAGCATGGTCAATCGCTGGAGGCTGATCTGGTCATGTTGGATGAGGCACAGGATGCCACTCCAGCGTTACTGGCGATGTTGCGCCGTCAACGCTGTGACCTGTTGCTGATCGGTGATCCGCATCAGAGCCTGACGCGTCAAGATGAAGGGTTGAGTTCGTTGGATTCTCCGATACTGGCGGACGCGACAGTCTACTCGCTGCCCGGTGCCTGGCGTTTTGGCCCGTCTCTGGCGGCATTGGGCACACGACTGGCCGCCTGTTCACCGACGGCGCGCGAGCAGGGCATGAGTGGCCTGGGACCAGCGACGCGACTGGCGACACCCGGAGTCCGTGAGACCTTGCTGCGCAATGGTACTCGGCACAGCATTATCAGTGCCGGACCGATAGCCATACTGGGTGAGGCATTGGCCTTACATCAGCGGGGGATGGTCGTGGCGTGGCTGGATGGCATTGAAGGTTATCCGTTGGCTGGTTTATTGGATCACTGGCGGCTGTGGCGTTGCCATCAATGGGCAGAGCAGGGCGACATCGCGAGCCAGCGTGAGCTATGGCGACTGCTACCGCCATCGTTGACGCGCCTGGGCCAGACACCCGCTCAGGTATTGGGCGCGTTGACGCGTCTTGATGATCATCAGGCGCGCGGTCTGCACGAGCTGGCGTCGTGGTACGCGCAGGCCCCGCTGGATCGCTGGATAGGCGAGTTGCGCAAACAGGATGGTGATTTGCAGGCGGCCATCGTCAGTGGGCAGTCGGTCTCCATGCCTACCGTCATGCTCGGCACCGTCTTTCGTGCCAAGGGTCTGGAGTTCGATTGTGTGGTACTGGCCAATGATCTGGCACTACCGGGTAGCCGCCAGCAATTACCGAATCAGGTACTGGCCACCAATTTGAGTTACACCGCCGCCACACGTGCGCGTCAGTTATTGGTTCTCAACGATACGCTGAGTCTCTGGTGGCAGGCCCAGCCCGAGAGTGAGCACTTCCCTCTGCTGGATGCGTTGCCGGAGGTGGCGGCCGCGACTGATACTCTGGATTCGCCGCAACGGGCCCATACCCCGCACCCCTGGTGGGGCAAGGCACGACTGGCGGAGTTGGCACTGACTCCGCGCAAGCGCCTGCTATTGCGCCGCGCGCAACATGCACATGACATCTCTGCGCAAGCGCATCAGCAATCGTTGCCAGGCGTGACCGCCGAACGCACGTCAGCGGCGGATAGCGGCAATCAAGCGCTGCAGCGCCAGGCACGCTCCGACACTACCGCCCGTAAGCTGTATGAGATGGCCAGTCAGTTGCCACCAGGCCGCCCATCCGGTGGACTGAGAGGGCTGCTGACGCCTGATGATGGCACTGACGCTGATAGCGACAACGACAAGTCCTCCAGGCTGCCTTCTGGCACTCCTCCTTCTACTTCCCCCAGCGGATCGATGCTGAGCATTGATCCGACGGAGCCTCTCGATGAGTGATTTTCCTGGCGCTGCCACTCCGCAGTCCTTCTCGACACTGCGTTTCAATAACCGTTATGCACGCTTGCCGGAGCACTTCTTCTCTCGCATGGCCCCGCAGTCACGCTTGGCCACGCGCTTGGCTGATGTGAGTCCTGACTGCGCTCGCCTGCTAGGGCTGACGGAGCTTCTGGAAGACGGTTCTGACTCACCGGCACGCGAGCAACTCCGTCAGGTAATGGCGGGAGAGCAGGTGCTTCCCGGTATGGATGCGCTGGCCCAGAAGTACACTGGCCATCAGTTTGGTCAGTACAATCCGCAGTTGGGAGATGGCCGTGGTCTGTTGCTTGGCGAAATGATCGTGACGCGTCCGGGCACCGATGTACCACAAGAGGCCACCTTTGACCTGCATCTGAAAGGCGCCGGACGAACTCCGTATTCTCGCTTCGGTGATGGTCAGGCAGTGGTGCGTTCCAGCGTGCGCGAATACCTCGCCAGCGAATACATGGCGGCACTTGGTATCCCGACGAGTCGCGCACTGGCGTTGGCCGTCAATGGTGAGCGCGTTCAGCGTGAAGTGATTGAGCCTGGTGCCACTCTGATGCGGGTGGCCGAAAGCCATCTGCGTTTTGGGCACTTCGAGTGGTTGGCGCATTCAGGCCGTTATGACGACCTCAAGGTGCTGATCGACCATGCATTGCGCGAGCACTTCCCTGAATGTCTGGCGCAGGCGCGCGCCGACACGCCATCCAGCGATGACATGCCCTTGGAAGACGCTGTGCGGATCGCCGCAACGCTGGGCATGTTCAAGACAGTGATCGCTCGCACCGCGCGTTTGATTGCCGCCTGGCAGAGCTATGGCTTTGTGCATGCGGTGATGAACACCGACAACATGTCACTGCTGGGAATGACCTTTGATTACGGTCCGTATGCCTTCCTTGATGGCTATGAGGCCAATCTGATTCCCAACCATACCGATCAGGCAGGTCGCTATGGCTTTGCTCAACAGCCGGGTATCGGTCTCTGGAATCTGGAGCGATTGGGCGTGGCATTCTCGCCGCTGATTGACGTCGAGGCGCTTTCCGAGGCGTTGGGCCAGTACGAAGGTGAGCTGCAGCGTGAGTACGCGCGCCTGATGCGTCTGCGTCTTGGCCTGCCGGATACCGATGATGAGGACATGACGCTAGTACAGCAGTGGCGTGATCTGCTGACAGAAGGGCGCGTTGATCATACGCATGCCTATCGCTTGCTGAGCCATTGGGATGTAGCGCAGCCGGCGCCGGCTGCGCTAGTGACATTGCTGGCCGGCACCCAAGGGTTGCATGTCGATGCCGATGAGGCGCGCGCAACGTCGTGGCTGACACGCTATCAGGCCCGTATCGCCGCCGCCGATCTGTCAGACGACGACGAGCGTCAGCGTCGTCTGGGCATGCTCGGTTGCAATCCACTTTATGTGCCACGTACGCATCTGCTGCTGGAAGTGATTGCGCAGGTCGAGCAGGGGAATGATGGCTCACTGTCGGCATTTCGCAAGCGTCTGAGCATGCCCTTCTTCCGTCCTGAAGAGGGGAGTGTTGAGGCGGCATTGACGCTTGGTACGGCACAGGGTGTTGATGCAGAACTTGCTGATGACTGGACGCGTCCCCCCGCACTGGACGCCGCGCCTATTTGCATGAGCTGCTCTTCTTGAGCACTGCCCCTGACCCCTTGTTGTTGATAGCGCTTCGGGTAGATTGACGGCTGATGAAGTGTTGAGGATGGCGTGAAAGAGAGCACCATCACTTGGTAGTGCTCTTTACCATGGCGACACTCAACTCAGCCATAAGGCAGAGGTTATGTGATACATAACAGAAAGCTGAGCTACGCTTGGCAGAGCGCTATGCATAAAGTCATTGGAAATCATGTTGTTGGCGTGCCGACTATCGGTCAGCAGACATAAGGCTACTGTTATGCATGGCATAACATTAGCTTTATGGTTGATTTTATTGGCTTTTTTATATCGAAGCGCTTGACCCCAGTATGCCGACAAGAAAAGACTGATAGTGGACACCTTTTCACGCTGCACATTGGATTCGTGCTGTGTAGCACACAATAAAGCGGCTGATACCTCCACGCGAAAGCGTTGCGGAGCGAATCGGCGCTCAACAGGAATGAAGCCATGGACCACCCAAGGCAGATTGCTTTCGGTATGGAGACTGACGTGAGACGAGGTGCGCGATGCTGAATATTCTTGTCGTGCGTGAAATGCGCGCACTCGACAGTGCAGTGGATGTTCTGGCGCGCGGCGAGTGCCGTGTCGCGCTTGACCCGATCACGGCTGGCAAGCTGGCGCGGCACCTGGACCGCGAGTTGAAAGATGACAGCGCGGCCCTCGTGCATGTCGAGAGCGGCGCAGGCCGTCATGCTCACTTCACGGATGATGCCTACGTCGCTCAGCCGGGGGTGGCAGTGGTTGCCGAGGAGGATATCGCTGCCGCGCGTGCTGCTGCTGATCTCGTGCTGTGTGTACGGACACCGTCTGAAGAGCAGATCGCTCAGTTCCGTGAGGGTGCTGTCGTTGTCGCACTGATGACGCCGTATCTGAACCCACAGCTGATCACCACGTTAGCGACTCAGGGGCTGACCAGCCTGTGCATGGAGTTCGTGCCGCGTATCTCGCGGGCGCAGAGCATGGATGCGCTGTCCTCTCAGGCAGCCGTCGCGGGCTATCATGCTGCGCTGCTGGCCGCCAACGAGTCCTCGGTCTTCTTCCCGATGTTGACGACTGCGGCCGGTACCGTGCGCCCAGCGCGTGTCGTGGTGGTCGGGGCTGGCGTGGCCGGCTTGCAGGCGATTGCCACGGCCAAGCGTCTCGGCGCACAGGTATGGGCGTATGACATCCGTGCGGCCGCGCGTGAGCAGGTCGAGTCTCTCGGTGCCAAGATGATCGATACCGGTGTCGACGCTTCCGGTGAGGGCGGTTACGCCCGCGAGCTGACAGAGGATGAACGTGCACAGCAGGCTGACGCGCTGGCACGTCACATGGGTGACGCACACGTGGTGATCTCGACGGCCGCGATTCCGGGGCGTCCGTCGCCGCGCATCATCAGTCGCGAGATGGTCGAGGGCATGAAGCCCGGCGCCGTGCTGGTCGACCTGGCCGCTGAAGGTGGCGGCAACTGCGAGCTGACCGAACCCGGCAAGCGCGTCGAGCATTCCGGTGTGACGATACTGGGCCCGCTGGACATGGCCTCGAGTCTGTCCGTCAATGCCAGCGAGATGTACGCCAAGAATCTTTTCAATCTGCTGACCCCTTTCATGAAAGACGGCGAGCTTGTGCTTGATTTCGAGGATGCGGTGCTCGGCCCGATGCGTCTGACCGACGGTGGCCGCATCACCCACGATGACGTGCGCGCTCGCGCGGAGGACGCCTCATGATCGAAGGACTTTCTGCCGTATACATTCTGATGCTGGCGGCCTTCGTCGGCTACGAGGTCATCTCGCGCGTGCCTGTCATCCTGCACACCCCGCTGATGTCCGGTTCCAACTTCATCCACGGCATCGTACTGGTCGGGGCGATGATTGCGCTCGGTCAGGCCGAGACGGGCATGCAGCAGTTCATCGGCTTCATCGCCGTGTTGCTGGGCGCGGGCAACGCCGTCGGCGGCTATGTCGTCACCGAACGCATGTTGGAAATGTTCAAGGCGAGCGACCGCACCAAGGGCGCAGGCGCTACCAGTGGTCTTAAAGATAAGGAGGCTCGCTGATGAACTGGCTGGTCGAAACAGGGTATTTCGCGGCGGCGGTGGTGTTCATCCTCGGTCTCAAGCGCATGTCTCACCCCACCACGGCGCGCAGTGGCATTCATTGGGCCGGCATCGCGATGGTCGTGGCGACGCTGCTGACCTTCCTGCATCCGCAGATTGACGGGCGCTATGGGCTGATGCTGCTGGCGATCGTGATCGGTGGTGGTATCGCCTGGTACTCAGGCAAGAAAGTCGCCATGACTGACATGCCGCAGATGATTGCCATCTACAACGGCATGGGCGGTGGTGCGGCAGCGGCAATCGCCGCGGTTGAGCTGATGCGCATGAGCGACAATCCGGCCTTGATTGAAGAGCATGGTTCACTGGCGCTGTGGCTGGGTGTTCTCGGGGCAATGATCGGTGCCATCGCTTTCTCGGGCTCCATCATTGCCTGGGCCAAGCTGGATGGCCGCATCAAGAAGGCAGTCCACTTCCAGAGCCAGCAGCTGATCAACATGATCGTGTTGGGTCTGACGGTCTATCTGGGTGTCGTGATTGCCGCGGTTGAACCGTCCAGCTCACTGGTGTTGGTGTTCTTCGCGCTTGCACTGTTGTTCGGTGTGATGCTGGCACTGCCCATCGGTGGCGCGGACATGCCGGTGATCATCTCGCTGTTCAATGCGCTGACGGGCCTTGCGGTCGCGATGGAAGGCTTCGTGCTGGGCAACGCCGCGATGATCATCGCGGGTACTGTCGTGGGGGCCGCCGGTACGCTGTTGACGCAGTTGATGGCCAAGGCGATGAATCGTCCGATCCGCAACGTGCTGTTCAAGCAGTTCGGTGGTGCAAGCAGTGGCGAGCAGAGCGAGATCGAAGGCAGCATGAAGGCATCTGCTCCGATGGACGCCGCAGTACAGCTGGCCTTCGCCGATCGCGTCATCATCGTGCCGGGTTATGGCATGGCCGTCGCTCAGGCGCAGCACAAGGTCTGGGAAATGGTTGAGCTGCTGGGTGAGCGTGGCGTGGAAGTCCGCTTCGCGATCCACCCGGTTGCCGGCCGCATGCCAGGCCACATGAACGTGCTGCTGGCGGAAGCCGGGGTGCCGTATGACATGATCGCCGATCTGGACGAGATCAATAATGATTTCGAGACCACTGACGTGACGCTGGTCATTGGTGCCAACGACGTGGTCAATCCGGTCGCCAAGAGCGATCCTTCAAGCCCGCTGTATGGCATGCCGATCCTGAACGTTGATCAGTCACGTAACGTGCTGGTGATCAAGCGTGGTCAGGGGGCTGGCTTCTCGGGCGTCGAGAACCACCTGTTCTATCTCGACCAGACGCACATGGTCTACGGTGATGGCCAGAAAGTGGTCGGAGACATGATCACGGCGCTCAAGACGCTGTAATGTCTCACCAGCTCCAGAGCCTGAGTGGTGCAAAGCAGTACATGCCAGGTTCGTGAGTGTCAGCAATGTACTGACACAACGCCGGTAATCCCGAAGCCGTCAGGCTGAGAGATTACCGGCGTTGTCGTTTCTGCGTTTTACACGTACAGGTGACGATGCTGATGTTCTCACGCTAACTGTGGTTACAATGGTGGTTAGTCACTCATCTGGCTCACTTCATTCAATTTTCGGTTATACAGGGAGTCTTCATGTCTGCTTCTTCACCTACTCCTCGTCGAACCCTCCGCGATCGTGAGATTCGCGAAGTGCCACTTCAGGCTGCTGGCTTGAGTGTATGTGTATTGGGCGGCGGAAGTTTCGGTACTGCCATCGCCTCGATTGCAGCTGACAACGGTGCTGCCGTGACTCAGTGGATGCGTGATGCCAACCAGGCGCATGAGGTCAATACCGAGCACCGTAATTCAGGCTATCTGCCAGATTTCGACATCAATCCTGGTGTGAGAGCCACGACCGACATGGCGGATGCGCTGGCCAAGGCTGAGCTGGTGTGCGTCGCGATTCCCTCCAAGGCCTTCCGTACGGTCGTGCGCCAGGCACGCGAGCATCTGCGTGAGGGGCAGATCTTGATCGCGACCACCAAGGGCATCGAGAGCGAGGGCTTCACGCTGATGAGCGAGGTGCTGGAGCAGGAGACTGGCTTTACGCACATCGGTGTGTTGTCCGGGCCCAACCTGGCTGCCGAGATCGCGCAGCGGCAGCTGACGGCGACGGTGATTGCCTCGGACGATGCCTATACGCGCGCGCGAGTGCAGACCGCATTTGGTTGTGACTACTTTCGTGTCTATGCCAGCAGCGACCGCTACGGCGTTGAGCTGGGAGGAGCGCTCAAGAATATCTACGCCATTGCCGCTGGCATGGCTGCTGCACTGGGCATGGGCGAGAACACTCGCGCGATGTTGATGACACGTGCGCTAGCCGAGATGAGTCGCTTTGCGGTCGCCAAGGGCGCCAATCCGATGACCTTCCTGGGTCTGGCGGGTGTGGGCGACCTGATCGTCACCTGTTCGTCACCATTGTCACGTAATTATCGGGTCGGTTTTGCACTGGGTGAGGGCCGCACGCTGGAGGAGGCGGTCGAGGTGCTGGGGCAGGTCGCCGAAGGCGTCAATACGGTACGTCTGGTGCAAGAGGAGTCCAAGCGCCTTGGTATCTACATGCCGCTGGTCAGTGGTATGGCGCAGGTGCTGTTCGAAGGCATTGACCCGCATCACATGGCGCGTGCCTTGATGGGAGGGGAGCAATCCAGTGATGTAGAGTTCGTGCTGTCGCGTGAGTCGGTGCAGCAGGCGCGTCATCTGGAACCAGATGCCTCGTGAAGGCTCTAACACGATGTGCTGAGCTCTGAGGTGAGCTCTGAGGTGAGCTCTGAGGTGAAGGCACAAGGTGGCCTGGGGCATGAGCTGCCAGGTCCAACGATAGAAAAGTGATCACATCAGCGAGGCGAAAAATCATGGCATGAACCAGTAGCGGCATCTCATCATCCCTACGAAGTTAACGTTACATCGTGATTCCCGGCGGTATGCACTGACACTCATTCATGAACTTTTACTTCACCCGTCACCGTTCATGTGCTGTTGTTGATCTACTGTCAGTGATACCGCGTCATTCGCCTGCCCTGTGGCATCCATTTCGTCACCAGCTGCCTGCCACCGGCATTCATCCAGCATCATTTTTCAGCATCGACAGGCAGCACCCGGTAATGCGCCGGTGGGCGGATGAGGGAGATATTCATCGACTCGGCATGTCCCCTGAGAGACAAGCGATGCCGAGTATTCATTGTCAAGGAGAAGGTCATGAGTGTACTCATCATGCGGCACGGCGAAGCCCAGGCAGGCTCGCCAGATGCCAGTCGAGAATTGAGTGAGCACGGTCGCGAAGAAGCGCGACGCATGGGGCAATGGCTTGCCCGTCAGCTACCTGCCGAGCGTCGTGCACGTCTGACGCTGGTGGTCAGTCCTTTCACTCGTGCCCAGCAGACCGCGCAGGAAATTGCCTCGGCCTTGCAACTGTCAGGCGAGCAGCTGACCACGATTCAGATCATTACACCGGATGACCCGCTTACGCCGGTACTCGACTGGCTGCAGACTCATGTGCCCCCGAGATCCGACATGCGTGAGCCGCGTGATTGGCTGATCATCAGTCACAATCCGCTAGTGTCGAGCCTTGCCAGTGCGCTGGTCGATGGCCCGGGGAGCACGCAGCTGGCCTTTGCGACCGCAAGTCTGGCGTGGCTGGATGCCGATGTCTGGGCAGCAGGATTGGCTGATCTGCATCAATTCGTGAGCCCTGTCGAACTGAGTTGATATCGGCACGAGAAGCCCTGAGAAAACCGAAAAGGACACAACGACAAAGCCCCCGTCAGCGCAATGCTGGCGGGGGCTTTTCTTTTACGCGTGAGGTCTGGCGATGCTTGTGAGGTCTACTGGCGCTGGTGACATCCACGGGCGCCTGTTTCTCAGCATGGACGGTTGTCAGAGCAGGCCGATCAGTTTCAGCACGAAGATACCTGCCGTGATGGTGATGCCGGCCATCAAGGTACTGACGGCGATGATGTTGGCTGCAAGGCGATCATTGCCACCCATCGCGCGCACCATCACGAAGCTTGCTGCTGCTGTCGGAGAAGCGAAGAACAGGAACATGATGCCCAGCTCCGTCCCTCGGAATCCCAGCAACACGGCCACTGTCGTTGCCAGCAGGGGCACGCTGATCATCTTCATCAGGCTGGATTTGAGCGCTAGGGCGCGCCCTTCGCGCAGTGAACGCATCGACAGCGTGCCCCCGATGCAGATCAGTGCCAGTGGGAGAGTCATGCGTGCGAAGTAGTCGCCAGAGGTCTCCAGCCATACCGGGAGTTGCCAGCTGAAGCCGGCGAAGGGCAGGGCTGCCAGTACGCCAAGGATCAATGGGTTGGTGATGATGCCACGCGCAATCCCGAGCCAGCTGGTCTTGCCTTCTCCCAGGTAGCTGGACAGCACCACCACAGACAGAATGTTGTAGGACAGGATGACGACGCCCATCAGGATACCGCCCATCGACAGTCCCAGGTCACCGTAGAGGTTGGCCGCCAACGCCAGGCCGACGATGGCGCAGTTGCCTCGAAAGCCTCCCTGTACGACAACGCCACGCTCGGCCCTTGGCACACGCAAGATTGCCCAGCCCCACAGCAGCAGGAAAGTGACAAGTGTCGCGACGGCAAAGTAGACCAACATGCCGGGACGCAGCGCGTGATCGAGATCGGCGCGCACGATGGAGAGGAATACCAGCGCCGGCATGGTGCCCTTGAAGACCAGTGAGGAGGCGGTGCCGATGAAGGTATCGTCAATCCAACCGATACGCTTGAGGCCCAATCCCAGAAAGACCATCGCGAACACCGGCACGGTGGTGTTGAGGGTGGTGATGAACAGCGACAACATCTCGTTCATGTCACGTCCTCGGTTATACCAGCCAGAAGCCGGTGATGAGCGCTGCAATCAGCAGTAGCCAGAATAGACGATTGCGCTGGCGTGTATCCCGTCGTGGCTTGGTGGTGGGAGTGCTGGAGGTTGTGGTCTCATCAGCATGAGCACTGTTACGTGACGCTTGGGTATCGTCGGGGGCGCTGTCGTTGGCACTGTCGTGGGAATCATGCGGCTCAGGCATCGAGGGTTCCTGTAGGAGAGAGGGGAGTGATCGTGCTCTTCTGTCCATGCCATGCGCCATGTCCATGCGTGCGCGTGGTGTGCTCAGGAGCGAGGCACGGCCGCATCGTCTGGACGTCCACAGAGTTGTCTGGAAAAGCGCAACGGCATCAAATTCATGCCAGCATATCAGGATTTTGCAGTGCAGCGGACTGCAACACTGGCGAGCGGCTTGGCGTGCGCAGGCTGTCCGCTTACCCTGTGCGCAGCCGAACTCGCGAGTCGTAGGTTCGGTAAATGATTGACGATACCCACAAAACAACAAGGAGCGGGTACCTTGCAGGACCCACACGCGACACGCGCTTTATCTCTACCCAGCTCGCCCCTGTTGGCCTGTCGGGATCTCGGGCGCCAGTTTGGCGAACACTCGGCGGTCTCCGGTCTCTCGTTTCAGGCCACGCGCGGCGAAGTGATTGGATTGCTCGGCCCTAACGGTGCAGGCAAGACCACCAGCTTGCGCATGCTGGCGGGCACGCTAGCCGCGAGCCAGGGAGAGCTGGCGCTGGATGGCGAAGCTTTCGATGCGCGTGCGAGCCAGCGTCAGCTCAATCGATTGAAGCGGCGTATTGGTTACCTGCCTGAGGGGGCTCCGCTGTGGCCACAATTGACCGTGCGCGAAACATTGGATTGCGTCGCGGGCTTGCATGGGTTATCTCGCAAGATACGTAATATTCGTCTTCCAGCATTGATGGATCGTCTCGATATCGCGCCCTTCGCCAATCAGTTGTGCGCCGTGTTATCCAAAGGCTATCGACGTCGTCTGTCGCTTGCGATGGCGCTGACCCATGACCCCGACATCTTGCTGCTGGATGAGCCGACCGATGGACTGGATCCGCTTCAGAAGGATAGCGTGCGTGCCTTCATTCGTGAGCTGGGTCGCGAGCGCTTGATCCTTGTCTCCACTCACCTGTTGGAAGAGGTGCCGCGTATCTGTGATCGTGTATTGGTGATGGCCAATGGTCGATTGGGATTTGATGACACACCGGCGGCACTGGCGGCCATCTCACTTGGTGAAGGGGGGCTCGAAGGCAGTCGAGACGGTGATGGTGCAGGCTTCGGCGCCACATCCAGCTTGCCAGTGTGGCGCCTTGTGCTGGGCCGCGTGCTGAATGATCGCGAGCTTGCCAGTGTGACCCGCCTGCCGGGTGTCGCTGCGATTACCCCGCTGACCCAAACACACTCTCAGGAGCCGGTATCACCAGTCGATACGCTGTCTTGTACCTTGCGCCTGACCGGGCGTGCCGGGCAGGACCCGCGTCCGGCATTGGCACGCTGGTGTAGCCATATGGGCGTGAAGTTTGAGGAGTGCGTACGTGAGCGCGGCGATATCGAGACAGCCTTCCGCCTATTGGTGACACGCATGGCGCGTGAGCAAGAGCAGGGGGGGGGATCATGAGAGCCATCCTCGCTTTGATCCGTCGTGATTTGCATCAAGCGCTAACGCAGGGTGCCAGCTGGGCATTGTTGGTAGTGCTGGCAGTACTGGCCCCTCTGGGGGCGTTCGAGCTGGGTGACTTGCTGGCACGCGACCGCGCTGACCTCGGTGCGCTGTGGCAAGTGCTGCCATGGCTGCTGGTGTTGTGGACGCCACTGCTCGCCCTGCGCGGCTGGCCGGAAGAGCGCGCCAGTGGTCTGCTGGAATGGCTCTCCGGGCTTGGGCTTGGCCCGTGGCGATTGGCGACAGCGCGGTTGATCAGTGCCAGTGTGCTCGGCTGGCTGGGACTGTTGATGACAGCGCCACTACTGGTGCTGATCCAGTGGCTGGGTACGCCGGATATCGGCTTGCTGGTCAGTGGCTATCTTGGCATGGCCCTGCTGATACTGGCGCTGGCCAGTCTCGGGCAGGCGTTGGCAGTGCGAGCACCCTCGGCGTTGTCGGCCTGGCTGGGCGCGTTGGTGCTGGGATTGGTCCTCATGCTGCCCGGTACGCCAGCCGTGACCCGCCAGCTGGCGCAGCATCTGGCTCCGCACTGGGTGCAGCTGCTGGATTTGATCAGTCTGCCGGCCCACCTGACGCCTTTCAGTGAAGGGCGCCCAACGCTGATGGATGCTGGCTACTTTGTGTTACTGGCCACCGCTGGCCTGGTCTTGCAGGCACGTGGGCTCAAGCAGGAGCGCAGCGCCAGTGGCCGTGCACCTCAATGGCTCGCGACGCTCGCGATTGCATTCTCGATGACGGCAGTGTTGCTGGCATGCCAGCGACTTCCTGCCATGTTCACTGCTGATGGCCAGAACCCTCTGAGCACGGCTCATGATCTAACCGAGACTCATCAGCACAGTTTGAGTCCTGCCAGCCGTTTGCTGCTGTCACGGCTTGATGCGCCGGTCACACTGACCTTTGCCTATAGCGAGCGCTTTGCGACCGACTTGCCGCAGCTACGTGAATTGGCAACGCGTATTCAGACACGCTTGGCAGCATTCGGACGTCAGCCACAGGTACGTCTGCGCCGCCTTGACCCTGCGCCGGACAGTGACGACTTTGCAGACCTTGAGGCGCAAGGCCTGACAGCACTGTCGCTACCGGGCGGTGAGCGGATGCTATTCGGCCTGATGGTGGATGGCCCCCATGCCGAGCGTCGTGCGATTCCTCTGCTCAAGGCAGCTGATATCAATGGGCTGGAAACTCACGTTGCACGCTTGATTCAGGAAGTCTCGCGTACGCATCCGCCTCGACTGGGCGTGATCTCAAGCCTGCCGGTGATGGGCCAGCCCAGCCTTGAGCAAGGACGTGCGCTCGGCAGCTGGGGATTGATGGACCACCTCAACGCTCGTCTGCGTATCGACTGGCTATCAGGTGGTGACGATCCCGCACGGCCGATCAAGGATCAGGATGCACTGTTGGTGATTGCGCCACGCCTGTTGGCAACCGCCACACTTGAGGCGATCAGCGGCTATCTGGACCGCGGAGGGCGGGTATTGATGCTGCTTGATCCACTCCCTGAAATGCTCGATCAACCGGCGCCGGCTTCTTCGGCGCTCGAGGCGTTGTTGGCGCGTGCGGGTGTTCGCTCAGCGGCTGGTCAGGTCGTGGCTGACTCGCAGCTGGTATTGCCGATTGGGTTGATGGATGGCACGCGTGCATTGAACCCGACACTGCTGAACGTGGGTAAGGCACAGCTGTCCGATGCCGCACTCAATCTGAATATCGATCAATTGGTGATGTCGAGTGCTGGCTGGTTGTCACCGCTCTCACCCGCTGAAAAGACTGTTCAGGACATTGAAAAGCGCCCAGTGGGAGAGAAGGAGAAGCGCCCGGAGAGTGGAGGAGAAGGAGAGGGAGAGGGAGAGGATAGCCCGGAGAGTCAGACGTCGACGCCTCCACTGCAGTGGCTGATTCGTGGCACTGACAGCACACGCTTGCTACCGGCTGAGCGTGTCTACGCAAGCCGCATGGACCCACGCCCACTGTCTGGTTTGACAGGCGTCGCGTCAGGCGCGGGTGGCCTTGCGGTTATTGCGCACTGGCCTGATGCCAAGTCGTCAGCGGACGCAGTGAGCGACCATGCGATGAGCGGGCAGCTGCTGATCATCAGTGACGTGGACATGGCCAGTGATCGTTTATGGCGGCGCGAGGCGGCCGATGGCAGCGAGCGTGCACTGAACGCCAACGCGCGCTGGTTGGAAAATGCGATTGACCTGTTCGCTGGTAGCCCCGAGCTGGTAGCGCTGCGCGCACGTGCCCATCAGGTCCGCGAACTGACGCGCCTGCATCAGTTGGCAGACAGTCAATCCGCTGCCGAAACGCGCCTACGCAGTGACTGGCAGGCACGCTTGAGTGCTCTCGGCGAGACGTCAGTGGAAGGCAAGGCAGCTGCGGCAGGAAAACGTGATGCACTGGCTGCGATGCAGAAAGCGTTTGATGACGCGCTTTCACGACAGCAGCGTCAGGCGAGTGCCGAGCGTGACACTTTCGATCGTCAGCTGCGCCAGTGGACGTTGTTGGCATTGCCGCTGGCATTGAGTGTCTTGGGGGGATGGGTCTGCTGGCGTCGTAAACGTCTCAGCCGTCGCCGACCCACCCCTTCTCGTACTCGTCCTTCCAGCACTGATCGTGGAGGTGACGCATGAGTGGCCTCAATCGAGTGGGCTGGTCGCTGGCGACAGTGGTATCGCTATTGGCGGTTGGCGTATTGACGCTTGGGCCGCGCACCTTGGGTCTTGGTGATGTGGGTGCCTGGTCAGGTAATGAGGGAGATGCGCTGTCTGAGCGTGTGGCTGAGACGCCGCTCGACACTGCACTCAGCGCGCTACCGATGATCTCGCGTAGTGCACGTGAGGCGAGTGAAATTCGTATTGAACGGGTCGATGGTCAGACACAGCGTCAGCAAGCCTGGCTGACCCTTGCGCGTGATACGCAAGGTCACTGGAACATCACCTCATTGGCCAACTGGCCTGCACGTCAAGATAAGCTGAAGACACTGCTTGATGCGCTAGCCGAGGCGCAGTTGCGGGCGCGCAAGCCAAGCACTGACAAGACATTGATAGCGCTCGGCCTTGATGATGGCGCGCCAATACTGGCAATTGTCAGCGGCACGGGCGAGATGCGCCTCCAGCTGGGTGATAAGCCTGATGCTGCCCCTGCATCGAATGGTGCCGGTGTGGCTGAGCCGCTGGCAGGCCGTTATGTGCGTTGGTTGTCAGCAGTTGATGCGCCAGTGCTGGAGCTATCACGCGATATCGGGCTGCCGGACTGGCGCGGCGGGCTGGCTACGGCACACGTGATGAATCTCGAGGCTCTGCGCCCAGCGTCAGTGAGCCGCATGGAAATCTCGCTCGCTGCCCGAGGGGCTACTGGCATGACCGCAATAACCCGTGGGCTTGCCCCTGATAGTGCAGCAGCAGATGCACTGCTGACCGCCTTGTCACCACTGAAACAGAACGATCTACGTCTACGGTCTGATGATGACGACTGGCAAGCGACTGTGACGCTTGGGCTGCATTGGCCACAGCAGCAGAGACAGGATCAGCAGCTGACGCTCGCCATCGAAGCCGGCAGCAAGCCCTGGGCGCGCCTGACGCTGACCGGTTCTGGTTGGCCGGCTCCACTTGCCAAGCGGCTAGGTGCTGTCGAGATACAGGTCAATGGCGCCCTGCGTGAGCAGTTGATCGCGCTGGTAGCGGTGGTAGAGCCGCCAGAGGAGGCCAGCATGGCGCTCTCTGATGCTGCCATTGCTGCTGCTCTTGGCGTTGTTGCTGCTACCTTGCCTGTTTCTTCCACCTTGCCTGTGGTCGATACCGTACTGAGCGGTGATGAGAGAGAAGTCAAAAAGGCAGGGGTGAAAGAGTAAGAGAGCGGCGCTATGAAGCGTGAGGCGCAGGCAGCGGCGCAGGCAGCGGCGAAGGGAGAATGGCGCGCTGGCCTCAGCGCTGGCATGCTGCTGACAAGAATTTAAACGACTGTTTGTTTCGGGGTGCATCATCTGTCACGTACACCCCGCTGTGAGGAGCGCCAGCGATGACCGTATCACCCACTCCCGCCTCCACTGCGGTGGGTCGGTTCACCCAGCTTTCAAGTGCTGGTGAGCAGGGCCCTGACGACGTTGCGGCAGGTACCGAGCGTCCACTGTTGGCCTTTGCGCATGCCAATGGTTTTACGGGCGCTTGCTATACCAGTCTGCTGGCACCGCTGGCGGCACAGTGTGATCTGCTACCGGTAGATAGGTTGGCGCATGACCCAGCCTATCCGGTCGGGCGTAACCTGACGGCGCTGCGTGATGAGTGGCTGGCCTGCCTCGATTCCGCACTGGGGCCGGTGGTTGCCAACGCTACTCGCAAGGTGATTGGTGTCGGTCACTCGCTGGGCGGCGTGCTTAACTACATGGCTGCCCTCAAACAGCCTGAGCGCTTCCACTGCGTCATTCTGCTTGATCCTCCGCTGATGTTGGGCCGCGATGCAATGGGTCTCAAGATCGCCAAACGCTTCGGTTTCATTGATCGTGTGACGCCCGCAGGTCGCACCCGTGGGCGGCGTGCACGCTGGGATTCACGCCAGGCGATGCATGACTATCTGCGTCGTCGCTCGCTGTTCTCACGCTTTACGCCTGAAGCGCTGGATGACTACATTGACCACGCCACGCATCGTCACGATGATGGCAGTCTGTCGTTGAGCTTCGATACCCGTCATGAGGTGGATATCTTTCGTCATCTGAGTGATCACTTGACCGGCTCACCGGCTCGGCTGGCGGTACCGGCACTGATTCTGGCCGGTGAGCAGTCTGATTTGTTGACTGCGCCACGTCAGGCGCGTCTGCGCCGTGCCGGCCTTGAGGTGCGCACCGTTCCTGGTGGCCATATGTACCCCTTTGAGCACCCCGATGAGACGCGTGCTGCCTTGCTGGCCGCGATTGAGCAACTGATGCCACAGGTGCCGGCATGAGCCCGTTGGCGTTGAGCCTTGCCCGTCGTGGCGGCGGCACTATCGCGGCACTGGAATGGAGGCCTCCTCAGTCTGAGGGAGCAGGGTGTCACGCTAGCCCGCCGACCTGGCTTGCGTTGCATGGTTGGCTGGACAATGCGGCCAGTTTCAGCCGTCTGGCACCGCTGCTGTGCGCGGGACTGGGCATCCGTATCGTCGCGATCGACATGGTGGGGCATGGTCATTCCAGCCCACAGGGGCCGGAGGGTGACTATGCCGTCTGGGACTACTGCCACGACGTGGTCGAGGCGCTGGAAGCCCTGCGTATGATGGGGAGAGAAGAAGGGCCGGTGACGGTGCTGGCGCATTCACTTGGCGCAGCAGTGGCAGGACAGGTGGCGGCGGC
The DNA here is from genome assembly GCF_009796845.1 of Cobetia sp. L2A1. Classification (NCBI taxonomy): domain Bacteria; kingdom Pseudomonadati; phylum Pseudomonadota; class Gammaproteobacteria; order Oceanospirillales; family Halomonadaceae; genus Cobetia; species Cobetia sp. L2A1. The sequence goes on from NZ_CP047025.1 coordinate 1,143,182, forward strand.
ACTGCCCGAGTACGTGAGTCGACTGGTGCTGGTTGATGGCATCGGTGCGCTGTCCACACCGGCGTCAGAGGTGGTGACGCAGCTTCGGCGCGGTTTGCTGGCTCGTCATGCACGCCCCGTCAGTCGCGCCACTCGCCGTGCGCATTACCAAAGCATTGAAGACGCCGTGGCGGCACGCGTCGCGGGGGGGGTGACGCCGATTGATGCCGAGACAGCGCGGCCAGTCGTCGAGCGTAACCTGGAGGAACTTGAGGGCGGCGGCTGGCGTCTCAGAAGTGATCGTCGCCTCCTGCGGCCTTCGCTGATGCGCTACACGCCAGAGCAGGTGCTGGCATTGCTCGCATCATTGCAGCAACCGGTACTGCTGGTGGAAGGCGAGCAAGGTATTCTCAAGGAGCGGCCCGAGGCGCAGCTGGCTCGCGCCGCCGTCAACGGGCTTGAGCGCCGTGTACTGCCGGGTGGGCATCACCTTCATCTGGAGCCAGCGCACGTGGCAGCGGTTGCAGACAATATTATCGCGTGGGTTTCGCTCAGTTAAGGCACCATGCAGTCCTGCTGGATTCATTCGTTTTCTAGCGGTTCTATTTGACCACCAGGAGTCATGTCATGGCCAAGCGCAAGACAATCGCCCTGGCACTCGGTAGCGGTGGCGCTCGGGGCTATGCCCATATCGGCGTCATCGAAGAAGTGCTGGCGCGCGGCTACGACATTCGCGCTATCTCTGGCTGCTCGATGGGCGCACTGGTCGGCGGTATTTATGCTGCCGGCCAGCTCGATGCCTATCGTGACTGGGTATGTAAACTGGATTATTTCGATGTGCTACGGCTGGTGGATGTCACCTGGAGTCCGATGGGTGCCATTCGTGCTCGCCGGATCATGGGTGAGTTGGAAGCGCTGATCGGCAATATCCGTATCGAGGATTTGCCCATTGCGGTCACGACTGTAGCTACCGATCTGATCGCGCAGAAGGAAGTGTGGTTTCAGAGCGGCAACCTGCTTGAAGCGATTCGCGCCTCCATTGCGGTGCCAGGTGTCATCACGCCGGTGCAGCGTGATGGCAAGGTGCTGGTGGATGGCGGCTTGATGAATCCGCTGCCTATCACACCGCTGGTCGCCGCGCATGTTGACCTGGTGCTGGCAGTAAACGCCACGGCACATTCGCCGCGTAATCAGACGCTGGAGCAGATGCTGCCACCGGCAGAGGCCGCCGAAGAGGAAGCCCGGGAAGCCGCGCTGGAAGCGCGTGGTGGTGGCTTCAATAATTGGCTGAGCGGTATTCGTCGCAGCGCTGAGCGCATGTTCAGCGCTGAGAAAGATCAGGCACTGGAAGAGAATGCACCGGCACTCGCCAGTCCTATTGCGGGTGTGCCGCTTCCGCCGGGCGGTACCACGCGTGCGCAACTTGATGCCCTGCAGGCGCAAGACACGCTAGCCTCGCGTACGGCGACAGAGGCAGCCCCTGTCGGTGAGACGCTCAATGATGCGTTGCGTAATGCCTTGAGCGATGTACGGGACGGACGAAATGAGCGTGATGATCGGGCCAGTGCTCAGCGTGAAGCATTCGAAGATACCGCCGCAGAAGGCACGCCGACAACGAGCGCATCGACAAGGGATGCGACGTTTGAACATCCATGGAATGCACCCGCAGCCAAGGATGAGGTGCAGGGAGCTGATGAGCTGAACGATGATTCGCAGCAGGCTGAGGAAAATGCGCCAGAACTGGCGTGGGGCAAGCTGGATATGATGATGCGTTCCTTCGACATCACCCAGGCAACGCTGGCCAAGTACAAGATTGCCGGGTATCCGCCCGATATTCTGGTCGAGATTCCCAAGACAGTTTGCGGTGCCTACGAGTTTCATCGTGCCGAAGGCTTGATCAAGCTTGGGCGACATCTCGCCGCTGAGGCGCTGGATCGCTACGAGAAGGGCATGGATGGTTAGGATTTTCCGTTCCTGAAGGAGTGACACAAAAAGACCTCGCCAAGTGGCGGGGTCTTTTTGTGTCACTCCCTTTCATCCCTTTGGCACTCGGCGTGAGCCATGCACTCAAGGGCTGTCGTTCACGCGCCGAGACGCAAGGCTCATCGTTCAGCCCTTGATCCACTTGTCGAAGATCGCGGCCTGTTCACCGGTGCCCTGCATCTGGGTCAGCCACTGATCGACATAGGCTTTCCAGATGTTATCGCCCATCGGCAACAGATAGCCCTTCTGGGAGAAGGTGAAGGGGGCTTCCGGATGCACGCTGCATAGCTCGGGATGGCGGCTGGCTTGCAGCTGCGTCTCGATGGCATCGGTCACCATGACATCGGCGCGGCCTTCGATGATGTTGTCGAAGATGGTGCGGTTGTCGTTGTGGGCCACACGAGTGGCATCGCTCAGGAATTCATCAGCGAAGCGCTCATTGGTGCCACCCGGATTGACGGTGATACGCACCTCAGGGCGATTGATCTGTTCGACGGTCTGGTACTTCTTGATATCGTCACAGCGCACGATGGGCGTCTTGCCACCGGTCTGGTAGGGCAGGCTGAAATAGGCCAGCGCCTGACGATCAAGCTTGACCGAGATGCCAGACATGGCGATGTCGCACTTGCCGGAAGTGAAGTCATCCATCAGCGTTGGCCAACTGGTCGGCACGGTTTCGACGCTGGCACCGAGGCTGTTGGCCAGTGCCCCCGCCATGTCGATATCGATGCCTTCAAACTCGCCATTATCTTCACGATGACTGAAAGGCGCGTAGTCACCCGTCGTACAGACTTTCAGTACCTGGCTTTTCTGTACGCTAGCCAATGTGCTGTCGGCGAGTGCATCGCTGGCATGGGCAGGTGTGACAGAAAACGCCAGCAAGAATGCGGCAGAGGTAACAGTGGTAATCGAAGTGATATGGCGTGCAGCGCGAAGTGGTGTCGCAAGTGTCATCAGGGGTATCCCTTGTCGTTATGATGGCAGACTCATCGAGGAGCCTGCACGGTGCTACTGATGTTTCGTGTGATGCAGTTCATCAGCGTCGAGCAGCGCACCACTGTCAAGAAGGATGCCTGCAAGGGTGAATCAGTCCAGCAGCGTGTCGCGGCCCTTGCTGCGTAACAATACATAAACTGCGCCGCTGCCGCCGTCCAGTTCGAGTGATGAGGTAAAGGCCAGCACATCGGGCCATTGTCGTAGCCAGGTGTTGACGTGACTCTTGATCACCGGATAGTCGGCCATGCCTGTCCATGCCTTGCCATGGACTACCAGCACGCAGCGCGAGCGGCGAGCGATGGCATCATCAATGAAGGACTCAAGTTCGATGCGCGCCTGTTCCAGCGTATAGCCGTGCAGGTCTAGCCCGGCTTCCCAGGGGATTTCGCCGCGCTTCAGGCGTTGGCGCTGGCGATAGGGAAGATCGACGACGGAGAAGTCCAGCAGCTGACTAGGTGTGACAGGTTCTACGTGACCATCCGTCGTGCGCGAGGGCGCACTGAGACTATCAGGGTTGGCTTCACTGGCCGCAGCGCGACGGGCGGCGAGACGTGCCTGTTCCTCACTGCTGACCGGTTTACGGCCGGGGTCAGCGCGATTGGTGGTGATCCTGCGCACACCGGCCTGCTTGAGGGCGGCGCGGAAGGCGCTGATATCGTCGCCGTTATCCGTGCTGTCGTCGTGTCGGGGTGGCATGGCGGGGCTCCGCGGGCAATAAAATGACAAGGCGCGCAGTATAGCGTGACTGTTGTCGCTGTGAAGATCTTGCGTGTGTCCCTCTATCGGGCCGGCCAGACGTCAAGGGTCGCCGCCACGCTTCGTGAACGCTACAATGCCCTCGCGAGGCGCAGCTCCAGATGAAGTGTCGCTGCTGCCCGCGCTGTCTCTGTCCGCTTACAGGAATCACCGTGTCCACATCTTCCGCGTCCGACCTGCGTCATCCTTCCAGTCTCAGTGAGCCGGATTCCCGTCTTGTCGAGGAGCTGGTGACCCTGCGTGACCTGATCCGCTGGGCGACCAGCGAGTTCCACGCACATCGCCTGCACTTTGCCCACGGCACTGATTCTGCCTGGGATGAGGCGGTAGCGCTGGTATTGGGAGCGTTACACCTGCCGTGGGACACGGACCCGTCGGTAATTGATGCTCGACTCCTGACGATGGAACGTACGCGTATCGTGGCACTGGTGCGTGAGCGCATCACCACTCGCAAGCCGCTGCCGTATCTGCTGGGCGAAGCCTTCTTCACCGGTGTGCCATTTGATGTCGATGAGCGCGTGTTGATACCGCGCTCGCCCATCGCCGAGCTGATTGAAGGCGGCTTTGAACTCTGGTTCCCGGAGCTGCCGCCGTCCCGTGTGCTGGATCTATGCACCGGGTCTGGCTGCATCGGCATCGCCACCGCGCTGGTGATGCCGACCGCCGAAGTGGACCTGGTCGATATCAGCACTGATGCACTGGAAGTGGCGCGTAGCAACATCGAGCGTCATGACGTGGCAGGCCGCGTGATTGCGGTGCAGTCTGACTTGTTCTCCGGTGTGGCCGGCAAGTGTTATGACCTGATCGTCTCCAATCCGCCGTATGTGGACACCTTCGATCTGGCCAACATGCCGCGCGAATTTGCCCATGAGCCCTCACTGGCACTGGGAGCGGGTGATGATGGCCTTGATATCGTACGCCGTATTCTGCGTGAAGCCCGTGAGTATCTGACCGATGACGGTGTATTGATCGTCGAGGTCGGCAACTCCGAGCGCCACCTTGTCGAGGCCTTCCCGGATGTGCCCTTCCTGTGGCTCGAGTTCGAGCGTGGCGGCAACGGTGTCTTTGCCCTTGATGCCCAGACGCTTGAGATCTGTGCACCGGAATTCGCATAACCGTTCGCGCTGGCCGTCATGGCGCATCATACCAATACCAGAATGCGGCCGGCATGACCGGCGGCATCGCTTGAGGACTCCCTGAATGTCCGGAAACACCTTCGGCAAGCTGTTCACTGTCACTACCTTCGGCGAAAGCCACGGCCCGGCGTTGGGCGCCATTGTCGACGGTTGCCCGCCTGGCATCGAGATCTGTGAGGCGGACCTGCAGATTGATCTTGATCGCCGCCGCCCGGGTACCTCACGGCATACCACCCAGCGTCGCGAGCCCGATCAGGTGCGTATCCTGTCGGGTGTCTTCGAGGGACGCACCACAGGAACCTCCATCGGCCTGTTGATCGAGAATACCGATCAGCGCTCCAAGGACTACGGCAAGATCAAGGACCAGTTCCGTCCGGCCCACGCCGACTACACCTATCACCACAAGTACGGTGAGCGGGATTACCGTGGTGGTGGCCGTAGCTCTGCCCGCGAGACTGCCATGCGCGTCGCGGCCGGTGCGATAGCCAAGAAGTATCTGGCAGGCCTGGGTGTGCAGGTACGCGGCTATCTGTCTCAGCTCGGCCCCATCGAGCTTGAGGTCAAGGACTGGTCGCTGGTCGACACCAATCCATTCTTCTGTGGCGATGCAGATCGCCTCGACGAATTGGAGCAGTACATGGACGCGCTGCGCAAGGAAGGCGATTCCGTGGGGGCCAAGGTAACGGTCGAGGCGACGGGCGTGCCGGTCGGGCTGGGTGAGCCGGTCTTTGATCGCATCGATGCCGAGCTGGCCCATGGCCTGATGAGCATCAACGCCGTCAAGGGGGTCGAGATCGGTGATGGCTTTGCCGTGGTCAGCCAGAAAGGCACCGAGCACCGTGATGAGATGACGCCGGAAGGCTTCCTCTCCAATCATGCCGGTGGCGTACTGGGCGGTATCACCAGCGGGCAGACGATTCGTGCCAGCATCGCGCTCAAGCCGACCTCCAGTCTGCGCTTGCCGGGCCGCAGCATCGACGTCAATGGCAATGCGGTCGAAGTCATCACCACCGGTCGTCATGATCCGTGCGTGGGTATCCGTGCTACACCGATCGCCGAGGCAATGGTCGCGCTGACGCTGATGGACCACCTGCTGCGCCATCGTGCGCAGAATGCTGATGTCTCGGTGGAGACGCCGGTACTGCGCGAGGTGTGATCGGTTAATCCCTTGATCGGCGAATGGCTTGTTTTGATCAGTACGTTTGATCCGTACGTGCGATCAATGTAATACGTTCGCTAAATTGATGGCCATGTGTGTCTGACGCCTCGTCGCTGTTCTGATCTTTGTGATTGGTTCAGCGGCGGGGCGTTGTCGTCTCTGCTGAATGAGGGAGAGGCAACATGATGGAGAGACAATGCCTGGTGGAGAGACACCATGGCGGATTGCGTCCGCGATAGATGGCATATGTCACTGTGTCGGGTCTTGTCCTGCTGCTAGACTCGAGAAGCACGCATGCGAGTGACCTATACGCCACGGGGCTCGCTGGGGACTAACACAAGGAATCCTGCCATGAAGATCAACGTTGAGTTCGACCTCACGCCTCAGGAGTTTCGTCAGGCCATGGGTCTGCCGGATGTGGAAGCCTTTCAGCAGGAGCTGATGGAGCGCTTTCGTCGCCAGATGGAAGCCGGGGTCGAGGGTTACGACCCGATGAGTTTGCTCAAGCCACTGATGACACCGGGCGCAGGTACACCCTTTGCCAAGTTCATGCCGCCCGGGATGGCCGACAGCATGAGCGAAACCTTTGGCAAGTCGGCGGGTGCTGGCGGTCAAGGCGGCGTTCCGGGTGACATGGGGGAGAGCATGGCGCAGGGCATGGCGGCGTTCAATCAGTATCAGAAGATGATGCTCGATACGTTGCAGCAGTTTGGCCAGCAAGGCGCCGCTGGGAATGCAGAGACGGCTAGTGGCGGCGAGCAGAAGGCGACCTCCAGGTCAGCGGAGGCTGAGCGTGACTCTACCGCCGACAAGGCGGGTAGTGATGGTTCCGCCAGTGCGCGTTCACGCAGTAAGCGCAGCTGAACGACTGCCGCGTGGTAGAGGAATCAAGAGGAAAAAGTCACGGGCAATTGCGGTGATGGGATTGCAACCGTTATCGGGTCAGACTAGTCTTTGTGCAGTGCAGCATAGCGCTGTGCTTTGTAGATACGTAGCGTGTCTGCGCGTATCTCCGGTACGGAATCCATGGGAGGGACCGTCATGCAGCAGGATCAAATGTTCAATGCCTTTACCGAGCAGGCCCGCAGCTTTTACCAGCCGATGCGCAAGCTCAATACCCTGATGCTCGACCAGATGAGCAAGGTCGCCGAGTATCAAATGGAGGCCGCCAAGCGCCTGACCGATACCGGTATCGAACGCGCGCGCGCCGCTACCGAAGTGAAAGGGATTGAGGGGCTCAGCGAATTCAGCAATCGCCAGGTCGAAGTCGTCAGCGAGCTATCTCAGCAGATGATGGATGATGCCATGAGGCTGGCCGAGATGAGTAGCGAGATGCGCACCCAGCTCGAACAGGCCTACTCTGATGCAGGCAAGCACGAGGCCAGCAAGTACGAGGCCAGCAAGTACGAGGCCAGCAAGTACGAGGCCAGCAAGTACGAGGCCAGCAAGTACGACGCTGAAAAGACCTCTTCTGCGGCATCTACCGCTAGCAGCAAGCCAGCGAGTGCCGTCAGCCGCGCCAAACAAGGCTGATATATTCAAAAGGCTGGCGTTCGCGTCAGCCTTTTTGTGGGCCGCGTTCAGGGATTGCCCTTGCGACATGGACGGGCGCATGCTGAAGGCGCTCCTGTCGAGTGATCTTCGACACCTTGGCAAGAGGTAGTTTGACAAAAAGATAGTTTGGCAAGAAATAGTAGCTCGTTTTACCTGCGCGTTTGAAAGGGCCTTGCTTGGTTCGAGCGCATTGGAAAGCGGACTACCATGTTCGTCATGGTCAGTCATGGCATGCCTTTGAGGGTTGAGAGCGCATGCCGTCGCAGTGCAGGTCGCCAATGACGGCAACCGGTCAACGTGTTTGACCCAGGCACTGTTACGGGACGGAAGGATTCGGTTCGATTGAATAGCGCATGTCGGCATCTGTTCGACAGCCATGTTTCGATAGCCAATGACAAGGAGGAAGGGCGATATGCACTCAGCCCAGCAGCAGGCGTTCACTCAGGCGTTTTCCAGCCTGTTTCCCGAGGGAGCGGATGGCGGTGAATGGACCAGTGTGGTCCAGGAAGCCAGCACCCAATATCAGGCACTGATGAGCGATATGCTGGAGAAGCTATGGCCCAGCGCCGCCGCCTCCACCATCTACGATGAGATGGGCAGTTGCTTCAAGGCCGGTGCTGAAGCACTGGCTCGTGATCCTCAGCTACTGATGTCGACCCAGACTCGCTTGTTCCAGGACCAGATGGCTCTGCTGCAAGGCACGCTACGTGAGATGGGCGGCGAAACCGTGGAACCGGTGATTTCGCCTGCGCGCTCCGATCGTCGCTTCCGTGATGAGGCGTGGCAAAACGAACCCTATTACCACTTCCTTGTGCAGCAGTACCTACTGTTCTCGCGTGCCGTCAATGAGATGCTGAGCGGCATTCAAGGCCTGCCGACAGAGCAGAAGCGCAATCTCGAATTCTATGCGCGGCAGTATGTCAGTGCCTTCTCGCCGTCCAATTTTGCTTCTACCAATCCAGAAGTGCAGCGTGCCACGCGTGAAACCGGCGGGCGCAACCTGATTGATGGTCTCAAGCGCTTGCGTGAGGATTTGGGCAACTCCGCCGAGGGTATCAATGTCGCGATGACCGACACTGAAGCCTTCCGTCTGGGGGACAATATCGCCGTGACGCCAGGTGATGTGGTCTTCGAGAACGAGCTGATCCAGTTGATTCAATATCGTCCGGCGACCGAGAAGGCGTTCAGCACGCCACTATTGGTTGTGCCGCCATGGATCAACAAGTACTACATCCTCGATCTGCGTCAGGACAACTCGATGGTGCGCTGGCTGGTCGAGCAGGGCCATACGGTGTTTCTGATCTCATGGCGCAATCCGGGGCCAGGGCAGCGTGATCTGACCTGGGCGGATTACATGCAGATGGGGCCGCTGGCGGCAATGGACGCCATGGAACAGGCGACCGGTGAGAAGCAGGTCAATATTCTGTCCTACTGCATCGGCGGCACGCTGACGGCCAGCACCATGGCCTACCTGGCGGCAGAGAAGCAGGCAGACCGCGTGCGCTCCGTCAGCTACATGGCGACGCTGCAGGACTTCTCTGATCCCGGTGAGATCGGTGTCTTCCTCAATGAGCCGGTGCTGCAAGGGCTAGAGAAACAGATGGAGAAGGACGGCTATCTGGATGGCCGCGTGATGGCGTTCTCCTTCAATCTGCTGCGTGAGAATGATCTTTTCTGGTCGTTCTATGTCGCCAACTATCTCAAGGGCGAAGCGCCGACGGCGTTTGATCTGCTGTACTGGAATACCGATGGCACCAACCTGCCGGCTGGTACGCATGCCTGGTATCTGCGCCACATGTATCTGGAAAACCGCCTGATTCAGCCCGGTGGTATCGAGCTGGATGGCGTGGCGATCGATCTCTCGCAGATCGAAACACCGTGTTATTGGGTCTCGGCGCGTGAAGACCATATCGCCAAGTGGCAGACCACCTACACCGGCACCCAGCTGCCGAAGTCTTCCATCAAGCGCTTTGTCCTTGGCGGTTCTGGTCACATTGCCGGTATCGTCAATCCGCCGCAGAAGAACAAGTACGGCTACGTCACCAATGACAGTCTGCCGGCCTCCGCTGATGCCTGGCTTGAAGGTGGTGAAGACCACGAAGGCTCGTGGTGGAATGACTGGCAGTCCTGGATGACGGACAACGGCTTCGTGGACCCCAAGAAGCAAGTCGCTGCCCGTGTGCCAGGCAAAGGCAAGCTTTCCGTGATCGAAGAAGCACCGGGTCGTTATGTCCGTCAGACCATTCCTGAAGTGTTGGGTCAGGCGGTACCGGAAGAGGTTGCCAGTGCTGTCGAGGCTCAACTCAAGGGCGTGCGCGACGTGCAGCAAACGGCCGAGAAGACGATGACTGATGCGCTCAAGCAGGTCACGTTACCGCTGGAAGAGATGATGTCGGCGATGACGGGTGGTGCCACCAAGCCCAAGGATGATGATGCCTCCAAGGGCGCATCGGCCAAGACGGGTGGCAACTCCTCTCAGGCGGCGAATGATGCCACGGCTAGCCCGAAAGCGTCGGGCGCTGCTGCCAAGAAGTCTGCAGCATCCCAAGGTGCTGCTTCCAAAGCATCGGCTTCAAAAGCGCCAGCTTCCAAGCCATCGACGGCAGCGACGCCCAAGTCCTCTGCTTCCAAGCCATCGACGGCAGCGACGCCCAAGGCCTCTACTGCCAAGCCATCGACGGCAGCGACGCCCAAAGCCTCTGCTGCCAAGCCATCGACGGCAGCGACGCCCAAAGCCTCTGCTGCCAAGCCATCGACTGCAGCGACGCCCAAGACCTCTGCTGCCAAGCCATCGACGGCAGCGACGCCCAAGACCTCTGCTGCCAAGCCATCGACGGCAGCGACGCCCAAGGCCTCTACTGCCAAGCCATCGACGGCAGCGACGCCCAAGGCCTCTGCTGCCAAGCCGTCGACGGCAGCGACGCCCAAGGCCTCTGCTGCCAAGGCATCGACTGCCAAGCCCGCAACCTCCAAACCGACTACTGGCGAAGCGACTGGCAGTACTTCCACCGCCAAGCCAGCGTCATCCAGCGCGGCTACATCGAAAGAAAAAGGCAATACCAGTACCGCTGCCAGCAAGCCTACAGAGACGAATAAGGCTGCCACGCCGAGCAATAGCACGTCGGCCAGCAAGCCTACTGCTACCAAGGTAGCGGAAGAGGCCAAGAAGGACGGCGCCAAGCCTGCGGCGAACAAGACAGCTAGCGGGTCGGAGGAGTCGGATAAAAGCTGAGAAGCTCGGTAAAATATTTAGCCTATAGTAATAAAGCCAGCCGTTTTAGGCTGGCTTTTTAGTAACAATTTGTTTTGTTGATAATGATGGTTTATACCGTGATTGTGGAGAGCGATATGAATAATAAAAGGAAAAAACCTAGGCTTAAGTCTATAGTGAGGGAAAACATCAGAGCTGTAGGTGTTGTTAAAGATAATGTGGTAGAGCGAGAGAAGATAATATCTGCTTTAAATGATGAAAGATATTCTGTGAGGATATTTCCGGGCATCGCTAAACAGTTTGGTGTTAATGAAAGAGATATAGTTAAGATATTTAAGTCAGATGAGTATTTATTACATAAAGCAAAAATACTTAGGCGTAAATCAGCATCTGGCGATTATTTGATCACCACCAAGGCGCGGTTTTCTAAAACTGCATCTTTTATGGATCGCTTCATCGATATATTCTCCACAAAAAGGGTGGATATAGGTGATGTCTAGTTGTCGGGTCCCGTCTGATTAACTACGAGCTTAGTGAATAACTCCGGCCGTTCGGCTTGCCATTCCTTCATCGCTGCGATTGGCGCCTTGTGATGTAGTGCCTTCTGAGGAATGTGGTAGTTATATAGCCAGCAATAACGCTCAAGCGTCTGTTCCAAGTCCTCACTTGAGTCATAGCGCCGAGTCGCCAATACATCACTGATACGGCCATTGAAGCGCTCCACCATCCCGTTCGTCTGCGGTCTTCCCGGTTTGATCAATCGATGTTCGATACCATGGCTTTGGCACTCCTGATCGAATAGATGGCGCCCGCTGGGCCTACGTTCACCTCCCACGGTGAAACGATCGGTAAATGATTTGCCGTTGTCAGTGAGCACGGTGTGAATCGTGAAGGGAGCCTTCTCCTTCACCCGCTTCATGAACGCCTGGGCGTCCTTCGCAGATTGGCTTGATCTGACCTCCAGATATACCCAGCGAGTGGCGCGATCAATCGCGACGTAGAGATAGCGCTTCTGATCTTCGTCAGGCATTTGGGGAAGGTGCTTGATATCGATGTGCACATATCCGGGCTCATAATCCTTGAAAGGCCGGTGTTTGGGCTTCTCGTCCCCTTCCGCATCTCGCCGCGCCAGCTTGGCGAGAGTCGGCACATCACGTCGTTTGAGCATGCGCTGAAGCGCGGAACGTGACAGCTTGGGGTTCAGGAATTCACGCGCGACGACAAGTAGATCATCAAGCCCCAGGCGTATCAGTTCGCGGGTGGCGATGACCACCTCCTCCTGTTCAGAGGTCAGAGTCGCCAGCAGGTTATGGCGTGTGTGTGAGCGATCCTGGATATGATCACGGTAACGCCAGCGCTGGATGGTTGAGATGCTGACCCCAAACTGACGAGCGAGATCTTTGTTCGTCATGCTGGCAGGAGCTGCTTGGATGTCGGCACGAATTTTCGGTGTCGTCGTCGCTTGCTTATGCAGCTTGATGTCCATGAAGCCTTTCCTGAATAAATTGCTTGATGAGCTCACAAGAGGCTAACAAAGGATAGCTTCGTTGTGAAATTTGATCATCCGGCACCCTACATCTAGTCTTCAAGCATATGATTTATTGTTAGAAAATTTTCATTTGGTAATAATTGCATCGTTGGGTGGATTTATACTCGCATCTTTTAAGATATGTGAATATATGGGGCGCGCGGCGGAGGATAAGGTCACAAAGACAAGAGCGTGTGTTAGGTATACTTTTCTTTTTATATGTCTTGGGTTTTTAGGTGCCGTGGTTTCATCTATTTATATAATTTCGGGGGAAAGCATGGGGGCAATAGTAGCTTTTCAGATAGGGCTTACTTCACCCGCGATAATAGGAAGTATGATTTCCGCTGTAGCTAATAATGAAGCTAGAAAGCCAGTTGTGATTCAAGAAGGAGCATGAGTTTACGCTAGCCTCGCGACGCCGCATCCCTCGCACCTTCCAGTAATTCAATCATGGCGCTGGCGGCGTTCGAGAGGGTGCGGTTGTTGTGATAGAGATAACCGAGCTGGCGTTCGATGGGGCGGTGGTCGATGGGCAGGATTTCGATATCACCGTCGATCATGCTTTCCGGCAGTACGCTCCAACCCAGGCCGATGGCAACCATCATCTTGAGGGTCTCGAGATAGTTGGTGGACATCGAGACCTCCACTGACAGGCCATCGCGCGCGAAGGTGTCGATGACGATGCCGCGCGTGAAAGTCAGGTGGCCCGGCAGCACGGCGTCATGCTGCGAGAGGGCCGACAGCGGCAATGCCTTGTGGCCTGCCAACGGATGATCGCGTCCGCAGACGAAGCGCATCTGGTCCAGCCACACCGGTACCACCGTCAGGTTGGGATCTCGATGTGGTGCCAGCGTGACGACGGCCAGTTCCAGCTCCCCATCCAGAACCCCTTGATAGGCCTGTTCCGAATCCAGAAAGCGCATGTCCATGCGCACTTCGGGGTGGGCGAGGGTGAATGCCTTGAGCAGCGGTGGCAGACGATGCAATCCCACGTGGTGACTGGTCGCCATCGTCAGGCTGCCTTTCACCTCACCCGAAAGATTGCGCAGGGCACGTCGCGTGTCATCGTGCATCACCAGGATGGCACGCGCCCGCGGTAGCAAGATATTGCCCGCCTCGGTGAGCGTGACGCGACGCCCGATACGGTCAAACAGACGTGCGCCGTGCAGCTGCTCCAGTACGGCAATACGCTTGGAGACCGCAGGCTGCGTCAGGTGCAGCTGCTCCGCGGCCAGCGAGAAGGACGCCGCTTCGGCCACGGCCACAAAAGCCTGTAAAGAGGGTGTGTCCATGACGAAGCGCTATCCTTGTTGATATCTGACCATCACTCGACTTCGTGAGAGGCTGTCAGCACGTTGACGCGGAAGTGACTGGTATTCCTGAAAGGAATCCAAAGCATAAAAAAGATGAATTGGTTTTATGCTACCGCGACGCGTACTCTGAATCCATACCAGACGGGGCTGAACGTCGGAGTGAACGCTTTCTTTCACGCGTGACCCTTCGCCCGCCACGTCGCCATCAACACTGGACGACACACCCTCATCAAGGGGCCGTTACGAGCCCCGAGGCAGCAAAAGCGCCGCAGCGCGTGCGCAACGAGGAGACCTGACACATGGCCAGCCAGACCCTTTATGACAAGTTGTGGGACCAGCATCTGGTCAAGCAACGCGAGGACGGTACTGCACTTATCTATATCGACCGTCACCTGCTGCACGAAGTGACGTCGCCGCAGGCGTTTGAAGGGCTGCGTCTGGCCGGTCGCAAGCCGTGGCGTCTGGATGCCAACCTGGCAACGCCGGACCACAACGTGCCGACCTCTCTCAAGGAGCGCGCAGCGGGTATCGCGGGCATCGAGGATGAAACCTCACGCATTCAGGTGCAGACCCTCGACGATAACTGCAACAGCTTCAACATCGAGCAGTTCACCATCAATGATGCGCGTCAGGGCATCGTGCACGTGGTCGGGCCGGAGCAGGGCGCGACCTTGCCGGGCATGACTGTGGTGTGTGGCGATTCCCACACCGCGACCCATGGTGCCTTTGGGGCATTGGCGCACGGCATCGGCACCTCCGAGGTCGAGCACGTGCTCGCGACCCAGTGCCTGATCCAGCGCAAGATGAAGAACATGTTAGTGCGCGTCGATGGCCGTCTTGGCACCGGCGTCACCGCCAAGGATGTCGTGTTGGCCATCATCGGTGAAATCGGGACGGCCGGCGGTACTGGTTACGCGATTGAATTCGGCGGTTCCGCGATCAGCGACATCTCGATGGAAGGTCGCATGACCATCTGCAACATGGCGATCGAGGCCGGCGCGCGCGTGGGTCTGGTGGGTGTCGATGACATCACCATCAACTACCTGCGTGAGCGCCCGTATGCACCGACTGCCGCTCAGTGGGACGCCGCCGTGGCTGACTGGCGCGAGCTGACCTCTGATACCGATGCCGCGTTTGACAAGGTCGTGGTGCTCCAGGCGGAAGAGATCGAGCCGCAGGTCACCTGGGGCACCAGTCCTGAACAGGTCACCAATATTCACGGTGTCGTGCCGGACCCGGCTGCCGTCAGCGATGAGACCGAAGCGCGTGGCATCGTGCGTGCACTCGAATACATGGGCCTCAGCGCGCATCAGAAGATCACCGATATCAAGCTGGATCGCGTCTTCATCGGCTCTTGCACCAACTCGCGTATCGAAGACTTGCGTGAAGCGGCGCGCGTTGCCGAAGGCCGCACCGTGGCGGCAAGCCTCAAGCAGGCGATGGTCGTGCCGGGCTCTGGCCTGGTGAAAGCGCAGGCCGAAGCAGAAGGGCTGCACGAGATCTTCCTCGCGGCAGGCTTTGAATGGCGTGAGCCGGGCTGCTCCATGTGTCTGGCGATGAACGCCGACAAGCTGGGTGCTGGCGAACACTGTGCTTCGACATCCAACCGTAACTTCGAAGGCCGCCAAGGTTTCGGTGGGCGTACGCACCTCGTCAGCCCGGCCATGGCTGCTGCCGCTGCGATTGCCGGTCACTTCGTTGATGTTCGTGACTTTGCCCCCATCACTACCCCCAACACCAACGCCGCTTAGGAGGCCCGACATGGAAAAGTTCATTCGCCAGCAGGGCCTCGTGGCACCGCTTGATCGTGCCAATGTCGATACCGACTTGATCATTCCCAAGCAGTTCCTGAAGTCGATCAAGCGGACCGGTTTCGGGCCGAACCTCTTCGATGAGCTGCGTTATCTTGACGAAGGCTATATCGGGCAGGACGTCAGCAAGCGCCCGCTGAACACCGAATTCGTGCTCAACCAGCCGCGTTATGCTGGTGCAAGCGTACTGCTCGCGCGCCGTAACTTCGGCTGTGGTTCCTCGCGTGAACACGCCCCGTGGGCGCTGACTGATTTTGGTTTCCGCGTGGTCATCGCGCCGAGCTTCGCCGATATCTTCTACAACAACTCGTTCAAGAATGGCCTGTTGTTGATCACCCTGGATGAGGCAACGATTGAGCGTCTGTTCACGGAAGCCGAAGGCGTCGAAGGCTATCGGCTTGATGTCGATCTCGCCGCACAGACGGTCAATACGCCGTCAGGGGAAGCGATTGCCTTTGAGGTGGATGGTTTCCGCAAGCATTGCCTGATGGAAGGCCTCGATGATATCGGCCTGACCCTCAAGGATCAGGACGCCATCGACAGCTTCGAGACTCGCCACCGGGCGACGCGTCCGTGGCTGTTCCGCGATGGCCAGCCGGCCTGATAGCCAACGCATGATTTGTCATGACTCGCCGCCATCACGTGCGGCGAGTTCCGTTTCAGTTCTGGCGGTGAACCGTCAGTGTTGCCGGAAATTTCCGGCCCAAGGAGTTCCAGATGAGCCGCAATATCCTGATTCTGCCCGGCGATGGCATCGGCCCGGAAATTACTGCTGAGGCGGTCAAGATTCTTGAAGCTGCGCGTGATGGCGGTCTGGATATCACGATGAGCGAAGGCAAGGTCGGCGGCGCAGGCTATGACGCGGCTGGTCATCCGCTGCCCGAGGCGACGCTGGACGCTGCCAAGGCAGCCGATGCGATTCTGCTGGGTGCTGTCGGCGGCCCGAAGTGGGACAAGATTGAAGATATCTCGCTGCGTCCGGAGCGTGGTCTGCTGGGGTTGCGCAAGGAGCTTGAGCTCTTCGCCAACCTGCGTCCGGCGATTCTCTACCCGCAGCTGGCCGAGGCCTCAAGCCTCAAGCCGGAAGTGGTTTCCGGGCTGGACATCATGATCGTGCGCGAGCTGACCGGCGGCATCTATTTCGGCCAGCCGCGCGGCATCGAGACGCGTGACGGCCAGCGTGTCGGCTACAACACCTACGTCTACTCCGAGTCAGAGATCGAGCGTATCGGTCGTACAGCTTTCGAGCTTGCCCAGAAGCGTGGCAAGAAGCTGTGCAGCGTCGACAAGGCCAACGTGCTGGAAGTCACCATGCTATGGCGTGAAGTGATGGAGCGCATCGCTGCGGACTATCCGGATGTCGAGCTGACTCACATGTACGTCGATAATGCCGCCATGCAGCTGGTGCGTGCGCCGAAGCAGTTCGATGTGATGGTGACGGGCAACATGTTCGGCGACATCCTGTCGGATGAGGCTTCCATGCTGACAGGCTCCATCGGCATGCTGCCGTCCGCGTCACTGAATGCCGATGGCAAGGGCATGTACGAGCCGTGTCATGGTAGTGCACCGGACATCGCGGGCCAGGGCATTGCCAACCCACTGGCGACCATCCTCTCTGTTGCGATGATGCTACGTTATACATTCAATGAAGCCGCATGGGCCGAGCGCATCGAGAAAGCCGTGGGTGTGGTGCTGGATGAAGGTCTGCGCACGGCGGATATCGCGTATGCCGGCACCCGCAAGGTGAGCACCTCCGAGATGGGTGATGCTGTGCTGGCGGCCTTCAAGGCGCAGCTCTGATAACGAATGAGAATCATCGGGCAGCGTGACGTGCATCGTCATGTTGCCGTTTCACGACTCACGGCTGGAGCGTCGATACACTTGCCAATGCCTGAGCGCTCAGGAATGGGGTGGGTGTGCTCGCAGTGAGTCATCTTGCAGATGATGGAGTGTGATACCTCTCATCAGGCTGTGCATGAACAAGGAGAATGAACATGTTGAAGGTCGGATTCGTCGGATGGCGTGGCATGGTCGGTTCTGTGCTGATGCAGCGGATGCGTGATGACAACGATTTTGCGGGCATTGAGCCGGTATTCTTCTCTACCTCGCAAGTCGGTCAGCCCGGCCCTGACGTCGGTGCCCCGGTGCCGGCGCTACAGGACGCGACAGATATCGCAGCACTGAAAGCACTGGATGTCATCGTGACTTGTCAGGGTGGCGATTACACCAAACAGGTCTTTGGCCCGTTGCGTGAAGCCGGATGGAAGGGCGATTGGATTGACGCGGCATCGACGTTGCGCATGGACAAGGACGCGGTGCTGGTGCTGGACCCCGTCAATCGCCATGTCATTGATCAGAAGATCGGCACGGGTGCCAATACCTTCGTCGGCGGCAACTGCACTGTCAGCTTGATGCTGATGGGGCTGGGTGGTCTGTTCGAGGCTGGGATGATCGAGTGGATGACCTCCATGAGTTATCAGGCGGCGTCTGGTAGCGGTGCCCGCCATATGCGTGAACTGCTGACCCAGATGGGACAGCTCAACGGTAGCGTAGCCGCTGAGCTTGCCGATCCGGCCAGTGCGATTCTCGACATTGATCGCAAGGTGACAGCCACCATGCGCGGCGACGACTTCGCGACTCAGCAGTTCGGTGCTCCGCTGGCCGGTTCATTGCTGCCGTGGATTGATTCCGCGATGGAGACCGGGCAGACGCGCGAAGAGTGGAAGGCGGGTGTCGAGGCCAACAAGATTCTCGATAGCCAGGGTAATCCGATCGTGATCGATGGCCTGTGTGTGCGTATCGGTGCGATGCGTTCTCACTCCCAGGCGTTCACCATCAAACTCAAGCAGGATGTGCCGCTGGATGAGATCGAAGACCGCATCGCCAAGCACAATGATTGGGTCAAGGTGGTCGCCAACACCAAGGAAGACAGCATCAAGCATCTGACGCCTGCTGCCGCGACTGGCACGTTGACAGTGCCGGTCGGTCGTCTGCGCAAGCTGGCGATGGGCGGTGAATACCTGTCCGCCTTCAGTGTCGGCGATCAATTGCTCTGGGGGGCTGCGGAGCCGCTCAAGCGTATGCTGACGATCCTGCGTGAGCATCGCGGCGCCTGATAGTGGCTGTGCTGGCATGGTGTGTCGCTGAGCTTTCAGGCTCTCGATAAATAAACGATGAAAACAACGCCCTCGGCTCTCATTGGAGTCGGGGGCGTTGCTTTTTCCACATGCACGGCAGTTAATGTGACAAGGCGCTTTACAATTGACACGTCAAAGCATGATTATTTTCATGCTTTGACGGTACCTTTTCTGTGATTTTTACTGCTGTTTTTCATGCATGATGGCGGGTATTAGTTTTTCGTGGATATCGTTACATTGGTATCGGCGAGCTGGTCACTCGCGGTATCTCGTATGTCTGGCCTATTCTTGAGTTGTCATTGGGCCTGTAGCGTTGAAACTATTGCGGTATCAGAGACGCCTTCTGTCATTCTCGGGGCGCACTCTCTGGTATCTTGTATGTAAGAATACGTAACATAATGAGCAGGTCGGGCAATGATTAGGCCGCATACGAAGGGACACTCAATGGGACGCAAGCTTCCTCTCGCACTGGCGGTCTCGTTCGCCATCTTCAGTGCACAGGCCTTGGCAGTCGGCATGGAATCGCCACGGTTGCGTTCGAACCTGAACCAACCGCTCGATGCACGTATCGGCTTGACGGAGACCTCGGGTCTCGATGCGAGTCTGATCAAGGCCAATGTTTCTGACTCCGCCTCTTTCACGCGTGCCGGAGTCGACCGCAGTTACGTCAGTGATGACGTCAAGGTCACCGTCAAGCGGCAGGGGGGGGGGTACTATCTTCAGCTGACAACCAGCGGGGCAGTACGTGAGCCCTATGTTGATCTATTGCTGGATGTCGAGTGGCCCAATGGCAAGCTGCAGCGTCAAGTGACGTTGCTGTTTGATCCGGCGGGTTACTCGAGTCAACCGGCACTGGTGACTGCCGCGGGTGCGCGCTCGCGACCGCTGGCGACCAATGACTCGACCCCTACGCGTTCGGTGGTCTTCCGTGACAATGGCCAATCTGGCCAATCAGAGGCATCTACACGCAGTACGTCTTCCAGCAGTGGCTCTGGCACTTCTCCGTCTAGCATCAAGGTGCGTAGCGGTGATTCGCTGTGGACGATTGCCCGTCGCGTGCGTCCGGATGCCAGTGTCAGTATTCGCCAGGCGATGCTGGCCATTCAGGCTGCCAATGAAGACGCCTTCCCTGGTGGTAATATCAACAAGTTGCGGGCAGGGGCCGTGTTGAAGGTGCCGGACCGCGACGCCATGTTGGGTCGCTCGCGCAGTGCTGCTGATCGTGAGATTCGTGAGCAATATCAGAAGTGGGTTGCTGGGGCCCAGGGCAATACGATTCCAGCGCCCGCCAGCAAGCCGGCTAGCGACTCTTCAGATGCTGGCAGCAAGACTGATGCCGCTTCACCGACGACAGCCACGGCCAATACCAAGGGGCCGGCGACTGCCGGTGCTGATGGCAAGCCGCGTCTGACATTGATTGACGAAGACAGCAGCCAGCCGAACAGTGCGGGGTCCAAGGCGCGGATATCGGTGGGCAATCAGCAGGCGATTGATGAGTTGTCCGATCGTCTCGAGTCACTCGAAGATCAGTTGTTGACCAATCAGCAGCGCCTCGATCAGCTCGAGAAG
Organism: Cobetia sp. L2A1; assembly: GCF_009796845.1. Lineage (NCBI taxonomy): Bacteria > Pseudomonadati > Pseudomonadota > Gammaproteobacteria > Oceanospirillales > Halomonadaceae > Cobetia > Cobetia sp. L2A1. Next base: position 1,163,314 of record NZ_CP047025.1, read on the forward strand.
GAACGCGATGACCTGCGCAGTGAAGTGGCCTCCCTGCGCAGTGAAGTTGGACAGCTGCGTGCCTCGTTGTCAGAGCGTACCGAACAGTTGGAAACCGCCAAGGTGTTGTTGGCCAAGCAGAATCGCCTACTCGTCAACAGTGGTATTACGCCGCTGATGTTACCGGAGAGCCTGGTAGCTGCTGGCGTTGATCTTGGGCAGCCACGTGACGGTGAAGGCAACCTGGTATTGCCGGAGCAACCGTGGCCGCAGGCGACCTGGAAATGGCTACAGGATAATCTGGCTATTGTGTGGGGCGTCGCAGGTGCCGTACTGCTGTTGCTATTGCTGTTGCTGCGTCGCCGTTCCGGCCCGAAAGATGATGAGGGCATGAGCTTTGCCGATGCTGTGCGCAGCAAGGATGAACCTGCAATGGACAGCCCGCGGGCTTTCCCGGATACCTTTGCGGCGTCATCCGCTGCTGCAAGCCGCGATGCATCCTCCGTTGATAAAGCCGCCTTGTCAGTGCGGCGTGGCGTTCATGGCGTCGAGCCACTGTCACAGCCTGAGTCTGCTGTCATCAGTGAGGCTGATATCTTTATCGCCTATGGGCGTTTTGATCAGGCTCAGGCCTTGCTTGAAGCAGGTTTGGCAGAAGATCCTGCGCGCCAGGATCTGCGTGTGAAGCTGATGGGCGTACATGGTGAGCTGGGCAACGCTGATGGGCTGCACCTCGAAGGAGAAAAGGTCATGGCGGCCGGTAGCGAGGAAGAGCGCGAGGAAGCTCAAGCGTTGATGAGTCGCTACAGCAAGGTTGGCAGCACACTGCTCGCTGTTGCAGGTGGTGCGATGAGTCAGTCGGGCCGCAAGGTGTCGCATCTGTCAGGTGTGGCGAATCAGCGTTCCCCGTCTGTGTCCTCAACACCGAATGACGTGAGTGCGGCGGATGCTGATGCGTATGAAGCCACGCAGGAGAGTGCCGGCACTGATCATTCTGATGTAGGCCCTGTCGTCAAAGGCCCTGCTGCTGACGACTCTGTCGCTGACGACCCGGGCGTAGCATTCGAGCCGGGGCTCAAAGGTACTCTTGCCGAGTCGCGTAAGCCGGCACGTGAATCAAGTACCTTGAGTGACAATGTCATTGATTATCAGGCGCCTGAGCTGACATTGAATGCTACGGAAACACCGGTCGTGACCGCTATGCCTAAAAACGCTGATAGCGAGCTAAAAGGTGAGTCGGTTGAGTTTACCTCTCTGCATACTGACAGTGATGCGCAAGAGACATCAGTCTCGTCGAACGACATGGACTCGGAAGATGAGCTGCCGTCGCCAGACAGCATGACGATCGAGGAAGTTGAGGTGCCGCGTCGCGATATCTCTGAATTCGAGGTCGAGGAAGTGGCGTTCGAGTCTGGGGATCTGGATAATGCCGGCTACTCCTCTGCTGACATGGCAGGGGCAGGGGCTGGCGCCCAGGATGCCAAGGCTTTCCAGCAGTTGGAGAAAGCCCGTCAGTTACTGGTGGATGGTGATGATGAACAGGCAGCAGCGTTGCTTGAACCTCTGGCCACTGCCAGTGATGACATGATCCGTGAAGAGGCGCTGGCGTTGATGGAGCGCTTTGGTCTGACCTGATGCCCTTTTTTACACCGCTGGATGATAACGAAAAACGCCCGGGGCGCATTGCTCTGGGCGTTGAATATGATGGCACTCGCTACTGTGGTTGGCAGCGCCTGAGTCATGCACCTTCGGTGCAGGAATCACTCGAGAAGGCGCTGTCAAAAGTGGCGTCGACTCCCATTACCGTGCATTGCAGTGGTCGCACCGATTCCGGTGTGCATGCCGTGCGTCAGGTTGTACATTTCGACACCCCTATCGGCCGTAGCCGCAAGGCATGGCGTATGGGTGGCAATGTCAATCTTCCCCCCGATATCGGTATTCATTGGGCTGTTCCAGTGCCTGGTGATTTCCACGCTCGCTTCAGCGCCATTGCGCGACGTTATCGCTACATCATTGTCAATCAGCCTTTTCGGCCTGTGATGGAGCGTCATAACGTGACCTGGTGTCGTGATCCTCTCGACGTTTCAGCCATGCAGGCGGCGGCAGCGCATCTGGTCGGTGAGCTTGATTTCTCCGCTTTCCGCGCTGCTGGTTGCCAGTCGCGCTCTCCGCGACGGCATATGCATTTCATCGAGGTCAGTCGCCACGGTCATATGGTGATGATTGATATTCAGGGCAACGCCTTCCTGCATCATATGGTGCGCAATGTAGCCGGCACCCTGATGACGATTGGGCGTGGTGAGAAACCGGTAGAGTGGATTGTCGAACTGATGCGCGGTGGTGATCGCACACGCTCGAGCGCTACGGCCTCTGCGTGTGGCCTGCACTTTGTCGATGTCATCTATCCGCCACGTTATCAGCTACCCAAGGAGCCGCTAGGGCCGGGGTTGATGGCACATCTGGGGGAGTGGACTGGTGAGCGTCCGCTACCAGACTGTCCGATGGCGCGCTCTCGCATTGCACGGGCTGAAGCCGAGGGGGCTGAAGAGGCGCGGGCCGCAGGTCAGTTGAGTGAGATCGAGGCGATTCGCATGGCTGACGCTGCGCGAGAAGCCGAGCGCATCAGTCGCGAGCATGAGCAGGCAATTCCTGCGGCAGGTAGCCGGTAGACGAACACGCTGAACGGAGAGCGCGCATGACAGATACGATGTCCTCGAGATATAGCCGTACACGCATCAAGATCTGTGGTCTGACGCGTGAGCAGGATATTACCGCCGCTGTGGCTGCCGGTGCCGATGCACTGGGTTTCGTATTGTGGGCTGGCAGCAAGCGTGCGGTGGACATTGAACGTCTGGCTGAGCTGTCTCGCCATGTTCCGGCCTTCGTGACGCGAGTCGGACTGTTTGTGGATGCCAATGAGACTGAGGTTATCGCCGCCGCGCCTTATCTCGATCTTTTGCAGTTTCATGGTAATGAAACGCCTGAGATGTGCCGTGCATTCGGTCGTCCGTATATCAAGGCGTTGCGCATGCGCGATGGAATTGATCTGGCAGCAGAGGTGTTGCGTTACCACGATGCGCGAGGAATATTACTGGATGCCTATCGTCCAGGCGTGCCTGGCGGTACTGGCGAGACGTTTGACTGGTCGCGAATTCCTGCAGGGCTACCTCTGCCGGTGATACTGGCAGGTGGGCTTGAAGCACACAATGTGGCCACTGCAGTGGAACAGGTGACACCTTACGCGGTCGATGTCTCTGGTGGCGTCGAGTCTGCGCCCGGTGAAAAGGATGTTGAGCGTATGCAGGCATTCTGTCGTGAAGTGCTTTCTCGCATCTGAGCGCACGCTTGTCGCGGAGTCGCTGCAACGCCCAATTGGTATCTCGCACTACCCGCAAGGGGGGCGAAACCGCTACAATGATCCCCAGAATTTGGAAATTGGCCGTACGACCAATGGGTTGCACGGACTTTTTCTTTGGCGCTGCCCTGTGATGGCAGCTGCCCGCCATATTGTCGAAGGCGTTATTGCCCGAGAATATGTGCCAACTCGCATGGCCGCCGGCACTTGCCGAGCGGTGCCCAGAACAGCAGCAAAACGGAAGCCTCCCCACCATGAGCTGGCTTGACAAGATTGTGCCGTCAATGAGCCGTATCCAACGCAAGGATCGGCGCACCTCCATTCCTGATGGCCTGTGGCGTAAATGCCCCAAGTGCGAAGCAGTCCAGTACCTTCCGGAGCTGACCAAGCACGACAACGTCTGCCCGAAGTGTGACCACCATCTGCGTCTCACTGCGCGTGCACGTTTGTCCTGGTTCCTGGACAGTGAAGGTCGTGAGGAAATCGCCGCAGATCTTGAGCCGGTCGATCGTCTCAAGTTCCGCGACTCCAAGAAGTACAAGGACCGCCTGAGTGCTGCTCAGAAGCAGACCGAAGAGAAGGATGCGCTGATTGCCATGCGTGGATCTCTTGACGGCCAGCCGCTGATTGCGGTGGCCTTCGAGTTCGGCTTCATGGGCGGTTCCATGGGTGCTGTCGTCGGCGAGAAATTCGTGCGTGCGGCAGAACTGGCACTGGCCGAGAATATTCCGCTGGTGTGCTTCGCGGCCTCCGGTGGCGCGCGTATGCAGGAAGCGCTGTTCTCTCTGATGCAGATGGCCAAGACCTCAGCTGCACTTGAGAAGCTCAAGCAGGCGGGCGTGCCTTACATCAGCGTGCTGACAGACCCCGTCTTCGGCGGTGTCTCCGCATCACTGGCGATGTTGGGTGACCTGAACGTCGCTGAGCCGAATGCCCTGATCGGCTTCGCGGGTCCGCGTGTCATTGAGCAGACCGTGCGTGAGAAGCTGCCGGAAGGTTTCCAGCGCTCTGAATTCCTGCTCGAGCATGGCGCTGTCGACATGATCATTCATCGTCGTGACATGCGTGAGCGCCTCTCCAGTATCCTGCTCAAGCTGCAGGGATTACCGATGACCAAGGGAGACGACATCGCGGTCGAAACACCGGAAGTCACCGCAGAATCCGTAGAGGTTGCTGAAGTTGTCGTCGAAGGCGATATCGTCAAGGAAGAGCCGCGCTCTGCCGTGGAAAGCGTTCTTGATGAGACCTTCTCAAGCGATCAGCCGAAAGGCGAGCGTCGCGATGGCTGAGCAGGGCACCGACCCGGCAGGCTGCAATGCGTCTGACGCATTGCAGCCGTTCAGCCTCTCCCCTCTGCATGCGGCCGTGCCGCGCGGCCTCACGCTTGCCCAATGGTTGACACGTCTTGAGTGTCAGCACCCTGTCAGCATTGATATGGGATTGTCTCGCGTGCAATGCGTCGCAAGGCGACTTGGGCTTGTTGGCCCTGACGCCCGCCGTCTTGGCGGGCGTGTCATCACTGTCGCTGGCACGAATGGCAAGGGATCTACAGTGGCGATGCTTGATGCGCTGGGCCGCGCACATGGATTGACTACAGCCACCTATACCTCTCCTCATCTGCTTCACTACAACGAGCGTCTGTCCGTCAATGGTCAGAATGTGAGTGATGATGCGCTGATCACTGCGTTTGAGCAGATTGATTCAGCACGCCATGCCGATGAAGGTGATGGCGACGGCGTTATCAGTCTTACCTACTTTGAAGCCGGTACCCTTGCGGGACTGTGGCTGATTGCTCAGCAACAGCCAGCATTGGCGATTCTCGAAGTTGGCTTGGGGGGGCGCTTGGATGCCGTCAATATCATCGATTGCGATGTGGCAGTGATTACCACGGTGGCGCAAGACCATGCTGCCTTCCTCGGTACTGATATCGAGAATATCGGCTTTGAGAAAGCCGGTATCCTCCGGGCTGGGCGTCCGGCGATCTTTGGGTCTGATGGCTTGCCGGCAAGCTGTGCTGCACATGCGGTTACGCTCGACGTCACTCCCCAGGTGTTGTGGCAGGATTTTCGCTGGCAGTCAGACGAGAATGAGATGGACACAGGCAATGCAGCGCCGCGCTGGACATGGCAGCGTTTGATCTCGCCGGCCCTGACGCTTGAGGCACTGCCAGACCCTGGTTTGCCGTGTGATAACGCAGCTACTGCCTTGTCAGCGCTGGTGGCGGCCGATGTGATGCTTGATGCGGTCGCGGTGCGTCATGCACTGGCAACCGTCAAGCTCCAGGGGCGCATGCAGTGGCTGACGCGCCATGCGCGCGATTGGTGTCTGGATGTGGGACATAACCCGCATGCCGCCACCTATCTGGCGCAACGACTGGCAGCGCGCGATCAACGCAGTGATCGTGACGCCGCCACGCAGCCTCGCTGGGCTTTGCTGGCCATGCTGGGGGATAAGGATGCACGGGGCGTCATTGAGGCGTTGGCGCCCGTCGTGGACGGATTTGTCGTGGCGACATTGGGCGGTGAACGTAGTCGACAGGCTAGCGAGCTGGCTTCTGTGGTGCGGGCGAGTGGTAGCGAAGTGCTGGCTGAATGCGACACCGTCACGGCTGCTGCTCGCTGGTTGGTCGAGGAAGCGACCGCCGGTGAGGTGCTGGTGTGTGGCTCCTTCTTCACGGTGGGCGAAGCATTGACATGGCTCGAGGCTGATGCCTGATATCAGGCAGCCTTTCGGGCCGTGGAATCCGGGTGCAAGGGAGATGACACGATGAAATATGGCAAGCGAGAGCGGATCAGCGGTGCGGTCATCCTGGTGGCATTGGGCGTTATCTTCATTCCCATGTTGTTTGATGAGCCACCGGCCCGTGATGAGCGTCCTGGCCCGGTCATGACATTGGGCAAGCCAGTGGATATCGATCGTTCGACCGTCGATGCGCCTCAGCCGCCCAGCGAGCTGAAGATTGGGACGGATGTGCCGATCACCTTTGTCGACAGTAATGGCAAGGTGCGGGATAACACGTCATCCAATGTTTCTGACAGTGGTGAGAGCCGTGTGGCTGAGGCGAATCAGCTGTCAGCGCCGCAACTTGCGGCCAGGGCTGAGTCAAAACCGGTCGCCAAGCCTGAGTCGAAACCAGAACCGAAGTCAGCGCCGAAAGCGACTCCGACGCCTAAGCCGAAAGCGGTGGCGCCGGCAAGCGCACCTTCTTCCTCAGCGGGCGGTTGGGCAGTGCAGGTCGGTAGCTTCGGTGAGTCGAGCAATGCCGAGCGCCTTCAGCAGGAGTTGCAGGGCAAGGGCTTCGCGGCTTATCGCGTTGCGCGTGGCAGCAAGCTGACAGTCGTATTCGTCGGTCCTTACACTTCTTCCGAGATTGGTGAGTCAGCGCGCTCCCGCCTGCAGGAGCAGGTCAATATCAAGGGCTTGCTGGTGCGTCGGAAGGAGGGTGAGTGAACGATCTGGTCTGGATCGATTGGCTGTGTCTTGGGCTCATCGGCATTTCAATTCTGCTGGGTCTGATGCGTGGCCTGCTCAGCGAGGCGCTGGGGTTAGCCGGTTGGCTGGTAGCCCTTGTCGCCGCACGTCAGTTCGGAGCTGAAGTGGGTGGGCTGCTCGAGGAGGTGATTCTTTCACCCGGCATTCGTACCGCTGTCGGCTTTGTGCTGGTCGTGATTGGTACGGTGCTGCTCTGGGGGTTGATGCTGCGGCTGTTGGAACGGCTAGTGCAGGCGGTAGGCATGGGCGGCTTCAATCGTTTGCTGGGCGGCGTATTCGGTGCTCTGCGCGCGGGTGTTATCCTGGTGTTGATCACGGCAGTCGTCGGGCTGACACCGTTGCGCGACAGTGCTGACTGGCAGGCTACGCAGCTTCGGCCCACGCTCGAGCAGCTACGTGACTGGTCACTGGCGCGCTATCGCGAATGGGATACCGGTGGTGAGTGGGGGCCAGCCCAGCAGCCGCAGCAGGTATCGCGCGCCACCAACGAGAGCTCGACTGGCAAGAGCGCCGATAGTCCATCGCTGGCACAGCAAGCCGGCAGCCTGCTTGAGAGTGCGCGTCGCGAGGGCAGTGCGCTGACAGAGCGTCTCGGACAGCAGGCGGTACAGACGTTTACGCGTCAGCCGCGCGCGCAGGAGTCTCAACGCGAGGCGAGTGCGACGACATCACCATAGCGATATTGGACGCCGGGCTTCTTGCCCGGCGTCGCCGTTTAACGGTGCTTCACTCCTGACTTATTGGTCAGGTGTTGCCTGCTCCGTGGGCAGGCCTGACAATTGCGACGTGTGAGCACCCATATTGTCATGTGGACGGGCGCCGGCCCTTGCCAGCGTGCGCTTCCCTATCCAAGTGTATCAGTGAGGTAATGACGGGATGTGCGGGATTGTAGGTTTGATGGCCAACGCCTCGGTAAATCAGGCGCTGTATGACGCGCTGACCGTATTGCAGCACCGTGGGCAAGATGCCGCGGGGATGATGACCTGGCACGAAGGGCGCTTCCTGCTGCGCAAGAGCAATGGTCTGGTGCGTGACGTTTTCCGCACCCGTCATATGCAGCGTCTCAAGGGCAACATGGGTATTGGCCATGTTCGCTATCCGACCGCCGGCTCGTCCAGTGAGGCGGAATCACAGCCGTTCTACGTCAATTCGCCTTATGGCATCACGTTGGCGCACAACGGTAACCTGACCAACTCTGATCAGCTCAAGCAGGAGCTGTTCTCCTCTGATTTGCGTCACATCAATACCAGCTCTGATTCCGAAGTGCTGCTCAATGTCTTTGCCCACGAGCTGGGCAAGCAGGGCATGCGTCTCGGGGCTGGTGATGTCTTTGATGCCGTGCGTCGTGTGCATCGCCGTTGTAAAGGCGGCTATGCGGCAGTCTCGATCATCAACGGCACGGGCCTCGTCGCCTTCCGTGACCCGCACGGTATTCGTCCGGCGTGTTTCGGCAAGCGTGAAGCGCCTGAGGGCGTCGAGTATATGATCGCCTCTGAATCCGTGGCCTTGGATGTGGCAGGTTTCGAGCTCATTCGCGACATTGCACCGGGTGAGGCCGTCTTCATCGATATGGAGCGTCAGCTACACACGCTGCAGTGCGCTGATGATGCCGTGCTCAAGCCTTGTATCTTCGAGCACGTCTATCTGGCACGCCCGGACTCCCTGCTTGACGGTGCCTATGTCTATGGCACCCGGATGCGCATGGGCGAGAAGCTGGCTGACAAGATCGTGCGTGAATGGCCGGAACAGGACATCGACGTCGTCATCCCGATTCCGGATACCTCACGTACGTCGGCACTCGAGCTGGCGCAGCATCTGGGGGTGACGTATCGCGAAGGCTTCATGAAGAATCGCTATATCGGGCGTACCTTCATCATGCCAGGTCAGACGTTGCGCAAGAAGTCAGTGCGCCAGAAGCTCAATGCTATCGATATTGAGTTCGCGGGCAAGAACGTGCTGCTGGTGGATGATTCCATCGTGCGCGGTACCACCTGCAACGAGATTATCCAGATGGCGCGTGAAGCGGGTGCCAAGAATGTCTACTTTGCCTCGGCTGCCCCTGCGGTTCGTTATCCGAATGTCTACGGCATCGACATGCCTGCGGCGGAAGAGTTGATCGCACACGATCGTACCGAAAAGGAAATCGCCGATCTCATCGGTGCTGATCGTCTGTTCTATCAGGACCTCGAAGACCTCAAGGATGCCTGCCGTGAAGTCAATCCGGTGCTCGACGAGTTCGATTGCTCCGTGTTTGATGGCATCTACGTGACTGGCGATATTGATGAGGCGTATCTGAGCGATCTGCGCGCCTCGCGTAATGATGGCGCCAAGCACGCTGGTGAGACTCACGCGGTAGTGGATCTGCACAACGATTCGGAAGATCTCGACTGACGTCCAGGCTTGTCGTTAGGCAACGCCGCGATCAGTGACCTGCAACGGGCTCCGGAGAAATCCGGGGCCCGTTGTGCGTTCAAAACCGGTAATATTGATGTCTCTCCCCCCTGAGAGGGGCTGGCACGGCAGTGCGTGAAAACGACAGCACCTGTGTCGCCGGCAGAATCTTACAGAATAGGTACTGGACACCATGCACGAAGACAATCTTTCCCGCGCCGATCTCTCCCGCGATGAGCTGGGTCTCGAGACACTTGCCATCCGCGCTGGCCACCTGCGTGGCGCCGAGCAGGAACACGGTGAGCCTATCTATACGACGTCCAGTTTCGTTTATGGCAGTGCTGCCGAAGCAGCGGCCAAGTTCGGTGGTGACGAGGCAGGTAATATCTACTCACGCTTCACTAACCCGACAGTGCGCTTCTTCGAAGAGCGTCTCGCCGCGATGGAAGGCGGTGAACGTTGCGTCGCAACCAGCTCTGGCATGGCCGCTATCATGTCCACGGTGCTGGCGTTGCTGGAGTCCGGAGATGAGATTGTCGCGTCACGCTCCATCTTCGGGTCCAGTGTCAGTCTGTTCACCAAGTATTTCGGCAAGCTGGGCATCACCACACACTTTGTCGAGCTGGGTGATCTCGATGCCTGGCGCGCGGCGATTACACCGGCCACCAAACTGCTGTTTGCCGAGACGCCGTCCAATCCGCTATCCGAGATTGGTGATATTGCGGCATTGGCCGAGATAGCACATGAGCACAATGCCTGGTTGGCCATCGATAATTGCTTCTGCACGCCGGCACTCCAGCGTCCGCTGACACTGGGGGCCGATATCGTCATTCACTCCGCGACCAAGTATCTGGATGGGCAGGGACGTACGTTGGGCGGCGCCGTCGTGGGGAGTCACGCGCTGATGGAAGAGGTGTTTGGTGTGGTGCGGACGTGCGGTCCGTGCCTTAGCCCCTTCAATGCCTGGGTGTTCCTCAAGGGGCTGGAGACACTCAACATCCGCATGCAGGCACATTGCGCACGTGCACTTGAGCTGGCGCACTGGCTGGAAGCGCATCCCGCGGTGGAGCGCGTGCACTACTCTGGCCTTGAGAGCCATCCACAGCATGAATTGGCCAAGGTGCAGCAGAAGGCATTTGGGGCCGTATTGGGTGTGGTCATCAAGGGTGGCCGTGAGGGTGCCTGGTCAGTAGTCGATGCCACGCGGATTCTGTCAATTACCGGTAATCTGGGAGATGTGAAAACCACCATCACGCATCCGGCCACCACGACCCACGGACGCCTTAGTGACGAACAGAAAGCGGCGGCGGGTATTGTAGAAGGAATGATCCGGATTGCCGTTGGTCTGGAAGATCTCGACGACATCAAACGTGACTTGGCACGTGGCCTCGACCGTCTGGCGGGCTGAAGCGAAAAGCCGCTCAGAGATAGAGCTCAGCGGTTAACGTAGCTGGCGGCCAGTGTCTCGATGAATTGATGGTGGCTTGTGTCATGCAACGAGGCGATTCATCCGAAGAGGCGACTGTTCTTTGATACACGAACGCTTGGTCAAGTCGGGCGTTTGTGTCTTTAGCAAAGGGTAACGGTTAGCCCCTCGAGGTCTTGGCGTCACGCTCGCCACTGGTTAAGCTCTCGCGTAATGAAATCATGATGACGCCGTGGCAGATCGACGAAGATCTCCGTGGCACTACCGACAGGCGTAGATAGCAAGAGGCGGGAGCTTGAATGTGGCGTAATTCTCGACGTGGCTGGGGCTGGCCGGTCATCGCAATGCACTGGCTGTCGGCGCTGGCCATCTTCGGGCTGTTTGCTCTCGGCTGGTGGATGACATCCTTGGGCTATTACGATACCTGGTACAAACTCGGCCCCTGGTGGCACAAGTCTGTGGGTATCAGCTTGTTTGCATTAACGGTATTGCGGTTGGTCTGGCGGCACCTGCAGATAACGCCACAGGCACATGGTAATCGTACTGAGCAGCGCGCTGCCTTCGTGGGTCACGTATTGCTCTATGTATTGTTACTGGTGGTTATGGCGTCCGGCTATCTGATTTCCACGGCGGATGGCCGCGGGATTAGCGTGTTTGACCTCTTTGAGGTACCAGCTCTTGTCACCGGACTCAAAGACCAGGCAACGCTCGCCGGTGATGTCCATTGGTACGCCTCCTGTGGCTTGGTCATTTTGTCGCTGGGACATGCCGCTGCAGCCTTCAAGCACCATCTGCTGGATGGACAGGATACGTTGCGGCGTATGATTCGGCCGTTGCGATGATGAAAGAGGGCGTCAATATCATTGGGCGCCAGATGTGACGAATCCACTCAAGGAGCATCAACATGAACAAGACATCCTTCCTCGGCCAGTCACTCATTGCAGGTGTCATGGCAGCTTCCCTGCCGCTGGTAGCTGGGCAGGCTCAGGCCTCGGAGTACGCGCTGGATACCGAAGGGCAGCATGCTTTCATTCAGTTCAAGGTCAGTCATCTGGGCTATTCTTACATCCTGGGTGAGTTCAAGGATTTCAGCGGTCACTTCAACTACGACGAAGGCAAGCCGGAAGCCTCCAGTGTCAATGTGGAAGTTGATGTCGATAGTCTGGACAGCGCGCATGCCGAGCGTGACAAGCACCTAAAATCTGCTGACTTCCTGGATGTCTCTCAGTATCCGACCGCGACCTTCTCCTCGACTGGCTTTGAGACGACTGGCGATGGTGCAGGTAAGCTGACGGGTGATCTGACGTTACACGGCAAAACTCAACCGGTCACCATCGACGTAGATCACATCGGTGGCGGTGAAGATCCCTGGGGCGGCTATCGTCAAGGCTTCGAGGGCACCACGACATTGAAGCTTGCCGACTATGGCATTGATACGTCCAAGCTAGGCCCGACGGCGGCCACCGTCGACATGTATATGGTATTTGAAGGGATTCGTCAGTAAGCGTCTGGCACAAGATGCGGTCATACTGGTGAGTATTTCTGCCCCTTGAAAACACAAACGCCCCTGCCAAGCTGGCAGGGGCGTTTGTGTTTGGCGATGTCAGTGCATTGGTGGCGGTGACTGGATCAGCCGCGCAATGCCAGATAGCTACCTGCCCCGATCATCAAAGAGCCTGCCCCGCGATTGAGGCGGCGCACTGCTTGTGGAGAGCGTAGGTAGCGACGAATACGCCTCGCTATATAGCCGATAGGCAGCACGCCTACCAACAAGGCACTCAGATTGAGGGCAGCGGCAATCACGATATCACTGCCGTTGAGCTGCGTGATGTCCATGAAGGTCGGCAAGAAGGCTATATAGAATAAAATGACCTTGGGGTTAGAGGCTGAGATCAGAAAGCCCTGAATGAAGCCTCGCCACCAGTCACCGCGCACGCTCGGCACCTGAGTCTCATCGAGTACCGGCGGGCTGGTCCATAGCGTGTAGCCCAGATAGCACAGGTAGGCTGCCCCCAGAATACGAATGACAGTGAAGAGTTCACCCCAGTGGGTCGCCAGTGCTGAAAGTCCGAAGACGGCGGCCAGCATGTAGCAGACATCACTGAGGCTCATGCCTACCGCCATGGGGACACAGGCATTACCGCCCTGGCTAATGCCGCGCGCCAGTAATGCAAGAATGCCGGGGCCTGGAGTGATGCCAAAGATGAAGATGGCAATGAAGAAGGTTAGCCCGGTTTCAAAGGTCATGATGACGTCCTGATGAGAGGAGGGCGGGCTGGATATCAGCTTGGTTGTCGGCCATCGAGTATCCTCTCTCGGGTGCCAGTGCAGCAACAGCATGTTGTCGCTGATTGCGCTTGTTGGCTCCCTTTACTATAGCCACCAGACTCCGCTCCCTTTTTTATGGGCACTGCTACGATCTGTGCAGAAAAAGGTGCAAAGGAGGTGATATGACGATGAATACAGTGCTCCCAGTGATGGACCTCGATACCTTCCATTGTGAAAGCCAGGCTGCTATGGATGCAGTGACCAGCTCTCCATCACTGTGCTATCACTACGTTATCGCCACATTGATTTGACACGGTTCTACGCAAATGAAGCGGCGGTAAGGTGTGCTACCCGTGGGAATGATGTGCCGCATGAGGAGATACGCCTTTTTACGGTTGCTCATGTTGATGAAGTATTGGACTTGCCTGGTGGCGAGCACATCGTGATCAATCAGGTTGAGGTACATTGCTTTCCCGGAGAGTCGAAAGCTGGCGGGATACTGCGCTGGCCAAGGGGGGCGGTGATGGAATCCATGCCTTGGCAGTAGGCAATGTGATGCAGGGTGAGGCGGTGAAAGATATCGCAGTCCGTCACGAAGTCAGCGCCGCGTAGATCACACTTGCCTGGATGGTAGCACGGGGAATCATCGTCATTTTTTTCATCAGCCAGGTCGCGCAATCAGCAGGCCAGCCTCGAGATGTTGGACATTCGTCTCACTGGAGTGGATAAGCAACGCTGCAATGAAGCATCGGAACGCGGTGAGTGAATCTTCGACTTGGGCTTTGCGCCGAGCTGGGATGCATACGTATCGCGATATGGTATGGCGTTCGGAAGACAGCATCGCTCGAAATATTCATCAACGTATCCCCCCAAGTGTGGGAGGTATCAAGCGTGGTAGCTTTCCAATGAAAAAACCAGCCGGTTGCCCGACTGGTTTTTTCTTGCACGCTTCAGCAATCTATCATGCCATTAGTGTAAGACTTCAGGTGATGGTTATCCGGAGTCTACCGAACCATCTTGTTGCGATGATGAATGCAGGGTGCTGGCTGACCGCCACTAGCTCATGGCGGGATTACCCTTGTTCATTCAACACGGCGCCCGGGAAATGACGACGTAGCATACGGTTCTGGAACTCATCAATGAATGCACAGTTGATGATGATGATGAAGCGCTCAAAGTGCTGGCCAGCATTCTCCTGCGAAATTGAACTAACGCTGTGGAACAACTGATCATCGTGGATATGAAGGATCTCTCCCGGTGTCAGCTCCGTTGTGGATAGCAATTCACTTCCTGCCTTGTCTTGATAAAGCGTGTTGATGGCGCCGCTGACATTCTCCCGATTGAGCACCAGTATGCTTAGATATTTGCAGCCATCGGCATGAATGCCCTGTCCTTGAAGCGGATCGATGGTGCCATCTCCACGTACTCCCGTAATTTGCATCAAGATCGGTTCACGCGGACCAATGCCCCACATGTCAGTCCAGGCCTTCACAAAGGCGCGGACATCGTCACGTTCGGTGAACGACTCTTCCAGCGGTGCATAATATCTCAGGCGATCGGCCATGCTTGCAGCGTCGTTGAACCGCCCACCTTGGGCCATCGGGCATTCTCCGAGAGTCTCTACCTCATGCTGGTCGTTGAGGTGCAGCCAGGACATGCGCTTCCAGCGGGTGTTGACATAAGGGTCGCGCGGAAGATCTTTCAGGAAGCCCTGCCAGGCGTTCAGATCAATATGCGCCGAGATGGAAGACTTGCTCCAGTGTTGATGTTCCAGCTCCACATGGACTGCTTTTGGCCAGTACTGAGATGTCAGAGGCAGTGTTGTGCTATCCGCGGATTGTGTCGGATAGTGTTCCGCTAGGCTGCTCTGCTCCAGAGTCAGTTTGCGGGAAGAGTCGGCCAGCTGACGTACGCCACGATTTGCGATGTTCATGTAAAATTCCTCGACGTTATCTGCGCTTATGCGCTTGATTGAAGGCGTTGCATTAGCAACGTCGAGGAGAATGGAAAGATGCGCGCGACATAGTCAAACCCATACCTTGGCAGGAAGGCACTAATGTTGCGTAAGTATCATCAATATAGGTGCTGGTCTGTCGCTACGGCATGAATAATCTGATCGACTGGTATTATGTAAGCCATTAGCGCTATTCTTCAGCCTGTCACTAAGGTCAAGTTACTGTGTGTCTGTAAACTCGCCATGAGCAAGCGTTGAGTGCACGGAGACTGGAGGGGCATCAGACGCTGGGTTTACGCGTGGAAGACACATAGACTTGATCAAGGCAGCGGGAGCGTAGCCGCACGAGTGCAGAGTAAGCAGATGATGTGCCCCCAGCCGGTGTTCGGTGTGTAGGGTCAAGTGGGTAGTGGAGGTGTCCTTTATCATGGCAAAAGGGTTCCGTCAGGCTGGTAGTGCCGCCGGAATATTGCGCTCTAGTTCCGTTATTATTGTCGCGGTTATGTCACTAATGGCAGTGCTGGTGGCAGGGGAGGGCATGATCGGGCGCTGGATAACAGCGATGCTGATGGTGATTCTTGGCGCAACAGCGGGCATCATGCTAACTCGCAAGCGTCAGGTGTCACATCATCAGCACACGCAGGAGGCGGTCATGCAGACGAGTATGGTTGGCCCCTCGACCAGCAAGGGTCTTCCCGTCAGCGATCAGCGGTTTCGAGAGTTGTTGGAAAGTCTGCCGCGCGTTGCTGTCCAGGGGTACGACAGCCAGCGCCGCGTCATTTACTGGAACGAGGCGAGTGAGCGGCTATACGGTTTCAGCGAGCAGGAAGCTCGTGGACGATGTCTGGAATCTTTGCTGATTCCGGAAACGATGGCAGACGTCGTAGTGGATGCGCATCATGCATGGATGAGCAAGGGCGTCGAGATCCCTTCAAGTGAACTTGAGCTAAAGCACAAGTCAGGGGCTCCTGTGCCTGTGTTTTCTCACCATGTCATGCTGGGGGAGCGCACCGACAACCCGTTGATGTTCTGTATCGATATTGATTTGACGGGGGAGCGCAAGGTTCAGCGTGAGCTGGATTACATGACGCGCTTTGACCCGTTGACCGAGCTACCCAATCGTCAAACCTTTGAGAGTGAGCTTGAGCAGGTACTGAGCGATTGTCATCGCCACGGCGATACGCTGATGGTGCTATTTCTCGATATCGACCATTTTACCGAAATCAACGACACCCTGGGATACGAGATGGGTGACCGGGTGATTCGCAGTGTCGCGTCACGCTTGCAAGGCTTTCAGCGTGGTCAGGATCTTCTGTCGCGCTTTGGGGGGGATGAGTTTGTACTGGCGATGCCTCGCCTGGATTACGAAAGTGATGCATTGGCTGTGGTCGAGCGTATTCGCGAAGACTTCCAGCACCCCTTCACCATTGATGGGTGCGAGCTCTTGTTGCGTTTGAGCATTGGCATCAGCCTGTATCCCGAAAATGGCAGTGACGCGGGAGAGTTGCTACGCAATGCTGATGTCGCGAAACACCGCGCCAAGCAGGCGGGACGTGACGGCTATCAATTCTTCAATCAGGAAGTCCGCAATGAGATGCTGCATCAGCACCATCTGGCTGGGCGGCTTCAGGCGTTGTTGAATCAGGATGGCGGCGGAGAACTCTCTTTGCACTATCAGCCTCAGGTCGCCGCACGCAGCGAGCGGATCGAGTCCTTCGAGGCACTGATGCGTTGGCATGCGCCGGAAGGCTATATCCCGCCCTCGGACTTTATCAAGGTGGCAGAGCGTACCAATCTCATTGAGCGTCTGGGAGACTGGGTTATTCGTCAGGCGTGCCATCAGCAGGCGGAATGGCATGCATTGGGGCTTAAAGGCTACCGGATCGACATCAATATTTCGGGACGACAGGCGACCAGCTCTGACGTTTTCCAGCGTCTCGAGGACTGTGTCGCGGAATACGGCTTAACGCCACGCGATATCGGGATAGAGCTGACCGAGAACGTCTTGCTCGAAGCAGACGTCAAGGTGCGTGATAGTTTGCGCGCCCTGCATGATCGTGGTTACAAGATCGCGATTGATGACTTCGGGACAGGGTACTCCTCGATGAGCTATCTCAAGATGCTGCCGGTCACGGCACTCAAGATTGATCGCTCATTCGTGACGGAGTGCGCTCACGAACCGAAGGATCGCGCGATCATGGAGGCGACCATCTTCCTGGGCCATCGACTGGGGCTGGAAGTGGTAGCTGAGGGAGTAGAGAACATTCAGCAGCTAGAGCTATTGCGTGAGATGCGGTGTGATCTCATTCAGGGCTATTACTTTTATAAGCCGATGGCGGCGGCAGATATTCAGCGCTTGCTCCTGGGAGGCAATAACCCGCAAAGTCACCGTATAAGTGCTGGGCCAGGCGAAAATGGTGCCGCAGCACCGGGGTGCCATTGAAGCAACGTTGGCTCGTTGCCGTAGTAGCATGGGACTGTTGCTATTAATGTGCTTTTTTGTTCGCGCGCTAAAAGATATGATGCTGACAGTTGAAGCGGGATGGGCTGCCAATTTCATCGAGTGATGAGCAGCAGTCTGTTACGGAGTTGTCGAGTCGAGCAGAGTACGGCTCCTCGACAACTCCTGCCGAGGGTGGCTGCGTCGTTCAATGCGCAGAGTTGTTCGCCCACCCTCGCTTCCGACCTGCTTGGCAGGTTGCGATGGTTCCTTGAGCGGATTTAACGATCTTTCTGGCAATATCCTCTGGATATGATGGCCGGTCAGGCCAGTCCTTGTGACTGGCCTTTTTTATGTGTGTCAGTTGAGTTTCCTTACCGCTCTCTTCTGCCGCGTGGCGTCTTCGGTAGCCCTTCTGGCGGAAAGGCTACCGTGGGTCTACTGGCCAGCCTGTGGAGTCGCTGCCAGCGCTTGTGCCAGCCATTCTGCCAACGCATCGGCATACGGATGACGGCCACGAGAACGACCTGCTTCGGGCAGTGTCAGGGTTAGACATGCTTGTGTCTCGACAAACCCCCATGGCGCTATCAGGCGTTTGCTACGCAAGTCTTCCTCCACGAGATAGTCCGGTGCGATGCCCACCCCAAGTCCAGCCAGTGTCGCTTCCAGCAGATAGTTGAGATGCTCAAACCCTTGCGCATAGTGCAATTGGTCACTAGGCAGGGATTGCCGAGCGCACCAGTCTGGCCATGCTTGAGAACGTGAATGGGTATGTAGCAACGGCAGGTCTAGCAGTATCGCGGACGAAGGAGGCTGCGCATCATTGGAAAGCCATGTGGTATCAGGCCGTAGTACAGGACCGATGCGCTCTGTGCCTAGCACTCGTGTCTCTTGATGCTCTGACTCCTGGAAAGGAGGCATCTGAAAGCGCAGTACCCCATCGATACCCGGTCGTAGGGTGTCGGCTTCATCGCTGGCAGTGAGATGCAATTCCAGTTCAGGCAGCGCCTGCTTGAGTGCGCCGAGTCGTGGAATACACCAGCGCGCGAGAAATGATCCGGGGCAACTGAGGACAAAGGGTGCGCGCGCATCGCGACGTGTCAGTTCTGAACAGACCCGTGCCAACCCGCCCAGGTGATGACGAGTTGCCGTTGCCAGTTCATGTCCTGCCTGGGTCAGATGCAAACCACGGCCTGCTCGCTCGAATAACCGCGTACCGAGTGTCTCTTCCAGCTGGCGAACCTGACGACTGACCGCGCCATGGGTGACATGCAGTGCTTCGGCAGCGCGGGAAGCACTTTCAAAGCGGGCGGCGGCATCAAAGGCGCGTAATGCATTGAGTGACGGCAGTGCGGGTAGATTGGCCTCACGGGAGGAAGAAGTGGCTAATGGTGTGCCATCTGAGAGGGGGGGAGTGGTGTGCGCCATCTGTTGTCTCCTTGCGATGGGCTGGCTTGGGCGAGCATCAGAGGTCAGGCAGAGGCCGTTCGGTTCAATCGCTACAGGATGGTATTCCGTAGTCATGACTTTTATATGTGAGAATAACTCACAGATGTGAGCGGATATATCGTTTTTCTTCCTGAGCTTGGGGCGCTAGGATGATCAGCATACCGTCGGCCTCGTTGATAAATCGCTCTGTATTTTGGAGCTAGACGTTAGAGGCCAACCACCGACACGATTTCGAGGAGTTCAACATGAGCCAGTCGACTGCCACAGCCAGCCTTCGCCAAGGCCCCGATGCCAAGGGCTTCTTCGGTGACTTCGGTGGGCGCTTTGTTGCCGAAACTCTGATGCCGTTGATTTTGCACCTGCAGCGTGAATATGAAGCTGCTCAGCAGGATCCAGCCTTTGCCAAGGAGCTGTCAGGTTTATCCGCTGATTACGTTGGCCGCCAGAGCCCACTGTATTTTGCTGAACGCCTGACCGAAAAGCTGGGCGGCGCCAAGGTCTATCTCAAGCGAGAAGATCTGATGCATACCGGCGCTCACAAGATCAACAATGCACTCGGGCAGGTACTGCTGGCGCGTCGCATGGGCAAGCAGCGCATCATCGCTGAAACGGGTGCCGGCATGCATGGCGTAGCGACTGCGACCGTTGCAGCGCGCTTTGGTCTGGACTGTGTGATCTACATGGGCTCTACCGATATTCACCGCCAGCAGCCCAACGTGCAGCGCATGCAGCTGCTGGGTGCCAAGGTAGTCCCGGTGACGGCGGGTGATGGCACCTTGAAGGACGCCATGAATGAGGCGTTGCGCGACTGGGTCACCAATGTAGACGACACCTTCTACATCATCGGCACCGTGGCCGGGCCGCATCCGTACCCGCAGCTGGTACGCGACTTCCAGTCCATCATCGGCAAGGAAGTGCGCACCCAGATTCTCGAGAAGGAAGGGCGCCTGCCAGATTCACTGGTCGCCTGTATCGGTGGTGGCTCCAATGCGATGGGTCTGTTCCACCCCTTCCTTGATGATGAGAGTGTCGAGATCATTGGCGTGGAAGCCGCTGGTGAAGGCCTCGATACGCCACGCCATGCTGCCAGTCTCAAAGGCGGAAAGCCGGGCGTACTGCACGGTAACCGTACCTTCCTGCTGCAGGATGAAGAAGGGCAGATCGGTGATGCTCATTCCATCTCGGCTGGGCTCGACTATCCGGGTATTGGCCCTGAGCACGCCTGGTTGCATGACATCAAGCGTGCTGAGTATGTCGCTGCGACAGATCAGGAGGCATTGGATGCCTTCCAGATGCTATGTCGTCTGGAAGGCATCATTCCGGCCCTGGAGTCTGCTCATGCACTGGCGGAGGTCATCAAGCGTGCTCCGAGATTGCCGAAGGATCATCTGATGGTCGTCAATCTCAGTGGTCGCGGTGACAAGGACATGGCCACCGTCACGCATCACTTGGCTGATGAGCTAGGCCTGAATCCCGATATTGTCTGAGCCGCATTTCTATCGCCTTTTGCCCTTTTATGCTCACGTGCGTCAATGGCGCATGTGAGCCAGGAAGTTCGGAGTCTACCGATGAGCATTTCCGCTACTAATACTGACAAGGCTGCGACCGATAGCCGTCTTGATCGCCGCTTTGCCACTGTACGTGCTGAAAATCGTGCGGCGCTAGTCACATACATCACGGCTGGTGACCCGGGGTATGATGCCAGTCTTGCGACCTTCCTTGGCATGGCAGAAGCTGGTGCTGATGTCATTGAATTGGGTATGCCTTTCACTGATCCGATGGCGGATGGCCTGGCTATTCAGCATGCTACCCAACGAGCGCTGAAGGCTGGTCAGACGATGGACCGCACCCTTGCTATGGTAAGCGAGTTCCGCAAGCAGGATCAGGACACGCCGATTGTGCTGATGGGCTACTACAACCCGATTTATCGTCGCGGTGTGGCACGTTTCCTCGAGCAGGCGAATGAAGCCGGTGTGGACGGTTTGATCGTGGTCGATCTCCCGCCGGAGCACGATGATGAGCTTTGTCTTCCCGCAGCAAAGGCAGGTATCAGCTTCATTCGTCTCGCGACGCCGACGACCAATAGCGAGCGTCTGCCGCGTGTGCTGGCTAACACGTCTGGCTTCCTCTATTACGTATCAAGCAACGGGGTTACTGGCGGTGCAGCTCCCACTGCCGACAAGGTCGAGGCTGAAGTCGGACGTATTCGTGAGCATACCGATATTCCGGTCGCGGTAGGGTTTGGTATTCGTACCGCTGAGCAAGCTGCGCGTATTGGCCGTTTCGCTGACGGTGTGGTGGTGGGGTCTGCCTTGATTGATCTACAAGCGAATGCCGAGACGCCAGAGCAGGGGACCCGCGATGTACATGCGCTGACGCGTGAACTGGCCAAGGCACTGCAGACTGCACGCAAGTGATGTGATCGATTGCTGATCGATGCTCTCCCTTGGCGTAACGGTTACACCTGGATTCATGGAATAGGTGCAGTGATTGACACGACAACGCCCCGACCTCTAGGCGGGGCGTTGTCGTGTCTGGATTTCCTGTATCCGTGGTTGTAGGCTTTTTCTCAGCGTCAGGCAGCGGGCAGTTGTGAATCAAGCCAGTCATGCAGGAGTTCATGCACCTTGGCCTCATTACTCCATTGCAGAATCAGATGGGGGGCGTCGGGAAGATAGTGCACCTCAAGAGTGGGGCGTGAATCCTTGGGCCAGTCATTGACCAGGCGCTCAATGGACACACGAGGGACCGTCGTGTCTCTGCCGCCATGCAGCAGTAAGGTCGGAGGCAGAATCGATGCAGATACATCGCTCGGTGCATCTCCATCTGTGCGGTCCCTGGTTTCGTTCCTTGCCAGCATGCCGACACTGTCACTGGCTCTGTCCGTTAAGCGGATCAGCCCATAGTAGGCATCAAGGCGTACTTCATGAACCACGCGTGTGTCACTCCTCAGTCGCATTGCGGAGGCGGGCAGCAGCTCATTCTCAGGATATTGACGCGGCACGCTGAGTGCCTTGCTCGGCACCACGTGCGCTGCCAGCCATAGGCCAACATTGTAGAGGTAGCGCAGTTGAATGCCGCCTCGCACACCCGGTGCTGCGAGTATCGCTCCACGTACATTAAGCTCAGGATGCTCGGTTAATGTCGTCAGTACTACGGAGCCTCCCATGCTTTCACCCGCCAGTATCAACGGCAATTCAGGATGGCGCTGACGCAGTACCTGGATGGCATCGATCAAATCATTGACCAGTAATTCATCTTCAGGCCATAACCCCTTGTCGCCAGATTCACCAAATCCTCGCTGATCATAGGCATAGCCAACGATTCCCTGTTGCGCAAGCCAGGGCCCTAGTGCCGCATACGCCAGGCGGAAATCCCCATAGCTGTGGAGCCCTAGCAGCATGGCGCGAGGAGGAACGTCGGTCGCGGAGGGCCATGCTTGCCACGCCAACCGTGTACTGTCCCGTGTTATCAGGGCTGTATTGCCTTCTTGTTCCACAAGATGCGGCGTCGTCGTGTTATCGCCATGCGTCAGATAGTGGGGTAGGCAGGCGCTGAGAAGAGGAAGGCAGCAGGTGCCAGCCAGTAGCAGGTGATGGGCTTTCATGTGCCACAGACCTCATGATCAGGTAGGGGAGGACAATTTTGGAAGATGCCCGGAGTGCTTGCGATAGCAAAAGACGTAGAGCGGCGACCCTTTCAGGTGCTCGGGGAACGGGCTTTACGTCGGTCTGCTCCCGAGTTTCAGCGTGGACTAGCAGCCTGACAGCCTCATACTCTGCCATCTTTCAACGCAGTGTGTTGCGGTACTATCACGTCAGGAAAAGTTGATGTCGAGTGTCAGGCATCCAATGTCAGGTATCCATGCTGCAAAGAGGTACGGCGTCCTGATCTCGCGACAATCGCCGATAGTGTAGAGCGAGTCATTGGAAGCACTTGTCGCTTTTCGGGGGAGACAGTATTGAGTCATTCGACATTGACTACCGGCGTCGCCAGCATGATTGCTCCTCCTGTCGGACAAGAGGAGCTGGAGAGCTTGCGACTGGTGGTTCAGCACACGACCAATGGGGTGTGTTGTTATGGTATGGATGGCCGCATTCGATGGGTAAATCCTGCCTTTGAGCTGCTGATGGGTTATACCGCTACTGAGCTGGTGGGTAGAGTGCCCAGTGAGATGTTGATGGGGCCTGAATCAAACCCTCTCGTCATTGCCCGGCTGCGTGAACAGCGCAGTCGCGGTGAGGCCAGCGATGAAGAGTTGGTGCACTACCACGCTAGTGGTCGCTCTCTGCGCCTGCGCTTGCATTGCATTCCGCTGTTGGCGGCAGACGGTACGCCACAGGGGTATCTGGGGTTGCAGACCGACGTCACGCAGACGCATCAGGTGCAAGCGCTCAGCCAGTCGCAGCTAACGCTATTGGAAGCTGTCGCCGCAGGACAGCCCCTTGAACAGACGCTGATGGAGCTGTGTATCGCGATTGAGGGCGCAGCCACGCAGGTTCTTTCTTCGCTACTGCTACTCGATGAGGCGGGGGAATGCATTGCCTCTGGCGTATCGCCCCAATTACCAGAAAGCTTCATGAGTGCGTTGCGTGGTGTGCGTATCGGGGAAGGTGTGGGTACCTGCGGCACGTCCATGTGGCGGCGGGAAAGGGTGTTGACGACGTCACTGGCCACTGACTCCGCGTGGGAAGGGTTTCGGCATCATCCTGCGGCCTTGGGACTTGAGGCATGCCTGTCGATGCCTATCCTCGATAGTGCCGGAAACTCCATGGGCAGCTTTGCCTTTTACAGTGAGTCAGGCGACGCGCTTGATGCGAACCATCAGAGCCTGCTAGAGGTGGCGGTCAATGTCGCGAGTCTTGCTATCGAGCGACATCGGCGTGATAAGCAACTGACTCACCAAGCATTGCACGATGCTCTGACGGGGCTTCCTAATCGACGTTTACTACGCCAGCACCTTGCGATGCTGGCTGATAAAGCATTGGATTGCGGGGAGATTGGCGCTCTGATGTTGCTTGATCTTGACCACTTCAAACGCCTCAATGATGTGCTTGGACATGACGCAGGAGATCGCGCCTTGATCCAGATCGCTTCTCGGCTTGAGCAAATGATAGAGCCGGGTGACATGCTGGCTCGTCATGGGGGTGACGAATTCATTGTGTTACTGGCGCCACGTCCGGGCTCAATGCTTGAAGGGATGACGAGGGCTCGGGAGGTGGGTGAAAATATGCTTCAGCGATTACGTGAGCCGCTTGTATTGGATGGACGTACCCACCAGCTATCCGGTTCGTTGGGAATCAGTCTATATCCGGAAGCAGACGCTGCATCTCGTGCTCAGCCAGTATCGAATGAAGTCGTAGCCGATGAGGATGATGCCTGGGGGCATCTACTGCACGAGGCCGATATCGCACTCTATGAGAGCAAAAGCGCCGGACGTGCTCGTTTATGTTTTTTCTGTCCTGAAATGCGGCATCAGATAATCGCGGCCACCCGCATGGAGCAAGCGTTGCGCCATGCACTGTCACATCAGCGGTTGAGCGTACATTTGCAGCCTCAGTTCATATTGCCTGCTACTGGTGCGCCGTATCTGGTCGCAGCGGAGGCGTTGCTGCGCTGGAACGATCCGGTGTTGGGCAATATCTCGCCTGCCATCTTCATTCCTGTTGCCGAGGAATCCGGGTTGATCGTTGAGCTAGGCCATTGGGTGCTTGAGCAGGTTTGCATGGCATTGGCTGACATGACGGTCAAGGGGCGCACTCTTCCGATGTCTGTGAATGTGAGTCAAGTGCAGTTTCGTAGCGTCGATTTTGTGCCGCGTGTCGCGGGTCTGTTGAAGCGCCACGCTTTCTCACCCGACTTGCTGCGTATCGAACTGACGGAAAGCCTGGAGGATGAGGATGACGTGCTGGAAAAAATCGATCAATTGGCCGCGCTTGGGCTGAGCTTTTCAATCGACGATTTCGGGACAGGGTATTCCAATCTGGCACGTCTGCGGCGTATGCCACTTAGCGAACTCAAGATAGACCGTAGCTTCATCAATGATTTGGTGAATGAAGGCGATGTGTTGGATGCACGCGTGCATTCCGTGGCGGGTAATGTTGTGGTCAGTCATGGCAACGAAATTGTGCGTGCCATGCTGGTCATGGCCCAAGCGCTATCATTGGAAGTCGTGGCAGAAGGAGTCGAGGAAGAGTACCAGCTTGAGGTACTGCGCCAGCTAGGCTGCCAGCGCGTGCAAGGGTTCTTGCTCGGGCGCCCTCAGCCGATGGGGCAACTGATTGAGGCATTCGAAGCGAAGCAGCTTGCCTGAGGAATGATATCAGCACGCAACTCGGGTTTATCTTGTGAGTTCAATGGCTTATAATTCTTGCCGCTTTGCCCTCTTAGCTCAGCTGGATAGAGCGGCCCCCTCCTAAGGGGCAGGTCGCAGGTTCGACTCCTGCAGAGGGCACCAGTCATAGCCCCCCTTGTTGACTCTTGTGATAGTACCTTTCACACGTGAACCTTGTCCGACAATATATGCGTAATTACTTATGTTTTCGCGAAGACGTCATTCATTAATTGTCAGAAAAATATCTGAATATCAAACGTACTTCCTTCATTTTACTGATATCAGCGGTGCAGTTGGCCGGCGTGATGATTGCGGCCTTGGTCAATGATGTGATCTCTGTGGCAGTGTTGCTGATGGGTCGGCGACATGTTCAGGCGTGCAATTCAGGCGCACAGAGGTTCGATCTGCTTGTCATTGATACTGATTTCCAGCGGCATCATGTACATGAACTTGTCAGTGATTGCTCGGTTCATGCAAGGCGAAGGCGGCTGTTCTGAGCTTCCGGATGTGGTCTTGTGCCGGCCTTGTCATCTGATACAAGGCCTGGGCATGCAGGTAGTGCCCGACAGCGGTGGCAATGACGCTGAGTAAAGACACCGAGCAAGGACGTTACGCGTCAGTCGGCAGTGATAGAAAGTCGTCCATGATTCTGGTATCACGGAAGCGCTCGATCAACTCGGGGTCCGAGGCAAGAGAGGGCGGATTGGCGAGTCCTTCGCGTATCTTGGCTGCCAGGCCCTCGATGCTGTCGTCGGAGATCAGGCGTGATTGATCATTGATCAGTACATTGCGTACACCGCCAGGCACATCGGGGGCCACACACGGTGTACCGCAACACATGCTTTCGACGAGCACGATGCCAAAGGCTTCACTGCGAGAGCTGAGCACGAACAGTCGAGCGTGCTTCATCCACGGGTAGGGGTTGAGACGACTACCGATCAGATGCACCCTGTCTTCCACTCCGAGCTCCTTGATGAGGTTCTCGATCATTTCCCGCCTCGGGCCATCGCCGACAATGACGAGGTCTTCCTCTATCTCTGCCGCAAGATACGCCTTGATCAGTACATCCTGACGCTTGACGTCCGAGAGACGGCACACCTGAACCACATAAGGACGTGTTGGCAGCTCGACGGGTTCATCTGCCATGATGGCGATGGCATCCAGATCACAGACGTTGCCAATCGTGGCCAGTCTGCGAGGCGAGATATGATGTTGCGCGAACAGACTCTCGAGCTGACGGCGCACATTATCGGTATTGCAGATCACTTGCTTGTTGGCATATAGGCGGTGGAGAAAGAAGCGTTGCCGCCAGTTGCCCTTGATGACGCCAGGCCATGAGACAGTGACTTGCCAGAGACGCGGATCTTGCAGAGACCATACGGTCTCGAACGCGCCTTGTCCGCGCATGATGATCCGGTCGATAGGACCGTGGCGCGCTTCCAGTTTCTCGATGAAGCGACGTAGGTAGCTCCCACCATACCACCCACGCCAGACGAATCCTGAGCCCTTGATCAAGGGAGTCAGTAGCGTCCGGGTACAGATATCGTAAAGCAGGCCAATACCGGTCTTGCGAAAGGCCTTGTCAAAATCGATTTGATGCAGATGTACGCCAGCGTCGGGCACAAGCTCCAGCTCACCTTTGAGGACGAGCACATGAACCTCGTGCCCCTCGCGATGCAATACGTTGGCAAGATTGACGGTGTTACGCTGAATTCCGCCAATATTGAGCTTGCGAACGACTAACAGGACGCGCTGTTTCATGGCAGATTTCTGTATCAGATAAGTGTCAGGATATAGGCATATTCTACCGCGATACCCAAGGAGAGGGGAACAGCCTTCCTGTCTCTACTGTGTTGTTCCAGTATCGACATATAAGCGGGCGGATACCCCCTCGGCGCTGTGATTTTTGCAGGTCTTCATGGTATTGGACTGATGTGATTCATGAATATATTCCGTATTTATCGATTCTTGTTCATGTCGCTCGATACCTGAGGAGGAAGAGCGTAATAGTCTATTGATAGCAGTGTCTATTGCTCTGGTGACAATGGAAGTAAAGTAGATGGCTGGTATTGAAGCGCCGGCATCTTGACGTGTTGTGAATATCTGCAAGGCACCGGTGATCTATAAAATATAATCGATAAGATGTGCTGGGTGTTTGTCGACATTATAATATTTTATTGTAGCGCTGTTTATTTCATTTCTCTGATGGAAAAACCTTGTGTCAGCGCATGGCTCGCCTGGCTTGCATTCTGTCGATGATGGGGTAGCCTACTCGCGCCTTGTGAGTTGAGAATTTCATCGTGCTCGGTACCTCCATGGGCTCCAACGTCTTGTGATGTATCTCAAGCGGTGAGGCATTGCGCAGTGCGACAAGCTTTCGTGAAGATGCGAGAGGTGTTGTCAGCTCATACATCATTTGATGTCATTTCATACCTAAGAACCCCTCTACATGCCTGACCAATCGCTTCCCTCTTCGCCTCGCGTGCGTCGCGCAACAGCAGACCGTCACTTTGATGGTCTTGCTGACAAGTTCGAACGCGGCTTTTATTCGACCGAGCGTGGGCAGGTTCGTCTTGAACTGACGCGGCGCTTGCTAGAAGAGCGCTTTGCCAATCTGCCCGCCGGTGAAGTACTGGAAATTGGTGCCGGGCTTGGTCAGACCGCGCTCTGGTGGTTGACGCATGGCCATCAACTTACGCTGGTCGAGCCATCAGTTGAGATGCGTGAACGCGCGCAGCAGCGACTGGCCGAGTCTGCTGAACAGGGCATTCTGGCAGAGTCTGATCTGACTCGTCTGGCGTGGTCCAGTGAGGACTTGCAGGGCTTCGCGGCCCGCACTGAGCACCAATGGCCAGTGGTCGTCTGCCATGCCGTGCTGGAGTGGCTGATAGCACCGCAGCAGGGTTTTGCGTTATTGGCAGGTTTGTTGGCGCCAGGGGGTGTCATGTCGCTTAGCGTCTTCAATCGTGATGCCCTCGCATTTTCGAATGTGACCAAGGGCAATTTTGACAAGACGCTGGAGGATCGTTTGGCGGGCTGGGGAACTGGCAAGCGCCTGACACCCATCTCGCCACTGCGTGACACCGAGATTCGCCAGTGGGCCAGCGATGCGGGTCTTGAGGTGCGTGAGCTGACTGGTCTACGAGTTTTCCATGATTATTTGCGCTCTCGTGAGCCACTGAGCAGCACTGACATGGAAAAGCTACTGGAGCTGGAGAGTCGTCACTGGCGTACGCCGCCCTTTGTCTATCTGGGACGTTATCTGCACTACGAGATAGTACGTCCCGCCTGATTTACTGCTGTTTTGGTTGAATATGCCTCATAGTTGCGACCCTATTTTCGATCGCCCCCTATTACCTTGATGGAGCCACCATGACCGCTCAGACCCCCGCTTGCCAGTTGCTTGAACGCCAGGATAGCGACTTCCGTGATTGGCTGTGGGTTGCACCGCCGCGTGATGACTGGTGGCTGGCAGCTGATCGTCAGCGCCGCGTCTGGGGCCACGACACCGGTATTCTCAATGCCGCACGTGATGCCGGGCATCAGGTGAGTCATGCCGTCGCTTTTGACGAAGCGCGCGCGGACGAGGCCATTGCGCAGGCTGCTGGCGCGTTGCTGTTCTGGCCCAAGGCCCATGCGCTAGGTGAGTGGTGGCTGGTAGCGCTGTGTCACGTGTTGCCCGTGGGCACACCGATCAAGGTAGTGGGTGAAGTCAATGGTGGCATCAAGCGCGCCGAGCGTATTCTCAAGGCACTGGGCATGGTGGCGCGCAAGGATGACACTGCGCGTCGTTGTCAGCTGTGGTCTTCCGCGACCAGCGAACTCACCTCCGAGCTGGCGGCAACAGCGGATTCCCCGCTCGTGGTAGAGGGGGAATGGACGGAAGGCTGGGGCGAGTTCGAAGCCTTGGATATGCGGCTTACCAGCCATCCTGGCTTATACGGCAATGCCAAGCTGGACCCGGGCACCGCACTGCTGCTGGGTAGCCTACCGACCCGCGGTTACAAGCGTGCGCTGGATATCGGGGCTGGCGACGGTGTCATTAGTTGTTGGCTGGCCAAGCACGATGCGCGAGTGACAGCTGGCGATGTTAGTGCCTTTGCAGTAGAAGCGACTCAGCGCAGTCTGGGGCTGAATGGCTTTGAGGGAGACGTACGACTCAGCGACGTGTTCTCGGCATTTGAAGGTGAGCGTTTCGAGGCTATCGTTGCCAATCCGCCGTTCCATCACGAGCGTGATATCGACTACGGGCCGGCGGCACGTTTAATCAATCAGGCATCCCGGCATCTGATGCCAGGCGGAACGTTGACACTGGTCGCCAACGCTTTCTTGCCGTATCCGGATATGCTCGCTGCCGCCTTTGACAGCTTCGAAGTACTCGCCGAAACGCGGCAGTTCAAAGTGTATTGCGCGCGCAAGGCACGCTGATAATGCGCTAATGCCGTTGGAGAAGATTCATGATGCCGGTGGCAAATAGCGTATATCGCTAATGAGATAGGTGGCCACACCGCCCGGTGCGGCCACACTCACTTCATCATCCAATCTTTTTCCAAGCAAAGCCTTGGCAAGCGGCGCATCGACACTGATCCAGCGACGGGCATTATCTGTCTCATCAGGCCCGACGATACGAATCTCCATCTCTTCTTCCTGCTCATTCTCCAGCGTGACGAACGCAGCGAAATACACCCTCTCCTGATCGGTCGGTAGACGGTCTACTACCGTTAGCTCGTCGAGGCGTTTTTCCAAGTATGCGATGCGCGCAATGGTCTGATTGAGTTCCTTCTTGTTATAGGTGTAGTCCGCATTCTCGCTGCGATCGCCCATGGCAGCAGCTTCACCAGTCTTGCGTGACAGGTCTGGGCGCTTGACGCGACGCAGGTAGTCGGCAGTCCCTTTCATGCGTGCGTAGCCTTGCGGCGTGATCACGTTGCTCTTCTTTTCCTGGCGCGGGTCAGTTTTTGGATCGCGCCAACGCGTCATGTTGCGTCCCTGCATGAGTCTCTCCTGAGTTTGCGCGGTGGTCTGGCCTGCGTTGAGGCCTGCGACCAAGGAGTATTGGCAACTAATTCAAACGTTCGTTACAGTTTCGACATGCCATGTGCTCGCCATGCAATCCCATTAACAATTACAAATGTCAGGGAGCTGTCCATGCTGTCATCCCATTCCAGTTCACGTCGTGTCACACGCCACCTAAGCCAACTCCTGATGTCCGGTAGCCTCGCCTTGGGCATCACTTTGGCCGGCATGACGGGTGCCTATGCTGCAGAGGGTGACGATGCTGTCTTCCCATTGATGAAGCGCTGGGCCCAGATCAACTATCAGTCTACCGGTGATGCGCAGGAAAAGGGCATGGAGGGGCTGGGCAAGGAAGCCAGAGCGCTGGCGGATCAGTATCCGAGCAATGCTCATGTGTTGACCTGGGAGGGTATCATCCTTGCGTCCTGGGCCAAGGCACGCGGTGGTCTGGGGGCGTTGGATCTCGCCAAGGAAGCCAAGGCCACACTTGAGCAGGCTATCACCCTCGACCCGCGCGGCGACAATGCCTCGGCCTATGTGACTCTTGGTGCGCTCTATGACAAGGCGCCGGGGTGGCCGGTCGGTTTCGGGAATGATGACAAGGCCGGAGACGTCCTGCGCAAGGGGCTTGAAATCAATCCCATGGGAATGGATACCAATTTCTACTATGCGGATTATCTCGCTTCAGAGGGCGAGGATGCCAAGGCGCTTGAGCATGCTCAGAAGGCGCTCAATGGCCCGGCCCGGCCCAATCGCGAGCTGGCCGATCAAGAGCTCAAGAGGGAGATTCAGGCGCTCATCGCACGGCTGAAATAATCGCACGCCCCTCATGAGTGAAGCGCCTATCTGCTGCCCGAACGGACTTTCCGCTCGGGCAGCGTTGTATGGGCCAGCCATCAGGCAGGACACTGTCATCGAGGTACGGGCTGGTCAGCACTGCTATGGGTTAGGATAATGGCGCTTCAGCCAAGGAGGAAGCATGAGCGATAGGCAAGAGCACGTGGCAGGCGAGCAGGTGTTCGCGTATGCGGACGTCGAGAACGTCGAGACCAAGGTACTGCAGAAAGGCTTCTTCCAGCTTGAGCAACGTCGGTTGCGTCACCGGCGCTTCAATGGTGGCTGGAGTGACGTCATCAATCGTGAAGTGCACGTTCGTCATGATGCCGTCGGCGTGTTGCCCTACGACCCTGTGCTTGATCGAGTCGTATTCGTGGAGCAGATTCGTGCCGGTATGCTGGACGATGAGCGGACTCCCTGGAGCCTGGAACCCGTTGCCGGCCTGGTCGACAAGGATGAGAGTGCTGCTGAAGTGGCGCGCCGTGAAGCAGACGAAGAAGCCGGCTGTGAGCTCTCAGAGTTGATCGAGCTGTATCGTTACTATCCCAGTCCCGGCGCGTGCACCGAGCAAGTCACCCTGTTCATCGGTCTGTGTGATAGCAGTGGATTGGGCGGCGTTCATGGGCTTGCGGAAGAGAATGAGGACATTCGGGTTCACGTGCTCGATTTTCAGGCAGCCTTGGATCTCCTCGAACAGGGGCGTCTGGGCAATGCGATGGCCATCATGGCGATGCAGTGGTTGTTGAGAGAACGAGCGTCACTGCGTGTGATG
Source organism: Cobetia sp. L2A1 (assembly GCF_009796845.1). NCBI lineage: Bacteria > Pseudomonadati > Pseudomonadota > Gammaproteobacteria > Oceanospirillales > Halomonadaceae > Cobetia > Cobetia sp. L2A1. The sequence goes on from NZ_CP047025.1 coordinate 1,195,027, forward strand.
CACGCCTGAGTCACGCCACCTGAGCAGCGTATGGCAATCCCCGCTGACTCACGCTGTGAATCCGATCGTGTCATGAAGAGCTGCTATTCTTGGCTTCATCTCGAGAGCCGCTTTCCAGAGGCGGCTCGGTCACATGGATCGGTATGCAAAGCGTGCGTCGAGACTTGAATCCGAACAGATCGACCTCAAGACAGTGCATTCTTCACTCCATATCTCCCTCTGTCACCGCTGATGGTCGCGGCGGAGGGTAACCAGTTCGCAAGGAGATCGCCCATGCAGGTCAAGAAAGCCTATGTGGCTGACCTTAAAGCACTCCATGCTGAGTGCGGGTCCAACTATTTACGCCTCACACGTATTCTCGGCAAGGTCGAGGCCGGTGACAGCTTTGCTTTCCCGCTGGCCGGCAATCAGGGACACTTCGGCACGTTATTGCTGGAAGTGGTCGAATGTGCGCCCTATACCACCATGGTAACGGTCGCCCAGACAGGCGTGCTGGATCACATCATTGATTCGCCCCGGATGAGTGTGCACCTCTATCACGATGTGCGGATGGCGGAAGTCACTGATTTTCAGCGCCAGCGTCATTTTTCCGGACGTAATCGCTACCCGAATCCACGCATGCATCAGCCCGACGAGAAGCTTCAGATCAATCGCTTTTTGGGTGAGTGGCTGACACATGCACAAGCTTTCGGGCAGGCTGATGTTCCTGAGCTGCCCTGACGCTTGTTGAGTTGTGTTGATTCACTGGCGTGCCAAATCTCCTTGTAATGACAACACCGCGACGGCTCGGCCATGGCGGTGTTGTAATTGCATCTCACGCCCTGTCTGCTCGAGAGACCGATGCGACTGATACAGATAAGTGACTGCCATCTGCGCGCCAATCCTGAAGCGCGCTCACGACTGGGTTTTCCGTTACGTCAGCTGGAGGCGGTGGTCGCGCATGCTGCAGGTCTACGTCCGGACATCCTGTTGGTCACCGGCGATGTCAGTCAGGATGAAAGTCCTGCCTCCTATCGGTTAGCGGCCGCGGCTTTCGACAGCGTCGGCTGTCCGTGGTTCTGGTTTGCGGGCAATCATGACCACCCTGATTTCATGCAGGAGTTACGTCCTTTTCACTCTGAGCTGGATCTTGGTGCCTGGCGCCTGCTGTGCCTCGATTCGCGTGTTCCCGGCCAGGCCGGAGGTGAGCTAGGGCAGGATCAGTTGACTGAGCTGGCGGAGTCATTGGCGCTATCACTCGAGCAAGACCCACGGCCGATACTGTTAGCCATGCACCACCATCCGGTGCCGATCGGTTCTGCATGGATGGATGCACTGGGGTTGGCCGATCGTGAGGCATTCTGGCAGACGCTGGCGGCTTATCCTCAGGTCAAGGCCGTGCTGTGTGGACATATTCATCAGGCATTCGCCAGCTGTCAGGCGAGCAAGCAGGGTGTTGTGGCCGTGTATGGGGTGCCCTCGACCTCTGATCAGTTTGCGCCACGTAGCGAGGATTTTGCGGTAGACGAGGCTGCGCGTCCCGGACTTCGAGTGGTTGATCTTGATGGTGATCGCCTCGATACCTGGGTTGAGCGCGTCACGCTGTGAATTCGCAGGCCAGCGGGGTATGGCTCAGTGGTCACGCTATTTATTCATTTTGGGTCTTAAAAGATAGTTCCTGATTCTTTGACGTTATCAAAGCTCAGCGGTTACCGTGTCAGTATTCTGCATGTTTGACGGGTAAGCGTTCAGGCTTGCCTGCCGACACGCCACTGATTGTCATGGGCCGCCCCTCGGGCGTGCCCCAGCGCTCACGAGGTTGCCGCACGCGATGATTTCCCCCGAACGTCAGACCCACCTCAAGCAGCTCGAGGCCGAGTCCATCCACATCATCCGTGAGGTGGTCGCCGAGTTTGCCAATCCGGTCATGCTGTATTCCATCGGCAAGGACTCAGCCGTCATGCTGCACTTGGCGCGCAAGGCCTTCGCTCCGGGTGTGCCGCCGTTCCCGTTGATGCACGTCAATACCACCTGGAAATTCCAGGAGATGATCAAGTTCCGCGATGAAATGTCGGCGGAAGTCGGCATGGAGCTGATTGAGCACATCAATCAGGAAGGCGTAGCGGCGGGCATCAATCCGTTCGATCACGGCAGCGCCAAGTATACCGACATCATGAAGACCGCTGGTCTCAAGCAGGCACTCGACAAGTACGGCTTTGATGCGGCCTTCGGTGGTGCACGTCGTGATGAGGAGGCGTCGCGTGCCAAGGAGCGTGTCTACTCTTTCCGCGATCAGTACCACCGTTGGGATCCGAAGAACCAGCGTCCGGAGCTGTGGAACATCTACAACTCCAAGATCAACAAGGGCGAGTCGATCCGCGTCTTCCCGCTGTCCAACTGGACCGAGCTGGACATCTGGCAGTACATCTACCTTGAATCCATCAAGATCGTCCCGCTCTACTACTCCGCTGTGCGTCCGGTCGTGAAGCGCGATGGCCTCGATATCATGGTTGATGATGACCGTCTGCCACTGGCCGAAGGTGAAGTGCCGGAAATGAAGTCCGTGCGCTTCCGGACACTGGGCTGCTATCCGCTGACCGGCGCCGTGGAATCTACGGCTGCCACACTGCCGGAAATCATTCAGGAAATGCTGTTGACGCGTACCAGCGAGCGCTCCGGTCGTGCGATTGATCACGATCAGGCAGGCTCGATGGAGAAGAAGAAGCGCGAAGGCTACTTCTAGGCTGAAGTTCGCCAGTTCAAATGGTTTTTTAGAACAGTCATCTTGAACAGCTATTTCGAATAGACCACCTGCCAGCGGGGCTCGTAGCGCCGCACAGCGACAGCTCGTCCGGTTGGCAATGCAATGACAGCGGCAAGGAGAAAATTGTGTCCCACGTGTCAGACAAGATTTCCGCAGATATCGAAGCCTATCTGCAAGAGCATGAGCAAAAAGATCTGCTGCGTTTCATTACCTGCGGCAGTGTAGATGACGGCAAGTCGACCTTGATCGGGCGCCTGCTGTTTGATTCCAAATTGATTTACGAAGATCAGCTGGCATCCATCACTCAGGCCTCCAAGACTAGCGGCACCACTGGCGATGAGGTCGATCTTGCGCTGCTGGTCGATGGTCTGCAGTCAGAGCGTGAGCAGGGCATCACCATCGATGTTGCCTACCGGTTCTTCTCGACCGACAAACGCAAGTTCATTATCGCCGATACTCCCGGACACGAGCAGTACACGCGCAACATGGCGACTGGTGCGTCTTCTGCGAGCCTGGCGATCATTCTGATCGATGCCCGTTATGGTGTGCAGACTCAGACCCGTCGTCACAGCTTCATCGCCGACCTGCTGGGTATCCAGCATCTGGTTATCGCGGTCAACAAGATGGATCTGGTTGATTACTCCGAAGCGCGTTTCCATGAAATCGTTGCCGAGTACCAGGAGTTTGCCGATAAGTTGAATGCGCCGGATATTCGCTTCGTGCCGATGTCTGCTCTCAAGGGTGATAACGTCGTCAATCACAGCCTGTCGCTGGATTGGTATACCGTCGATGGCCAGGCTGGCCCTTCGCTGCTGGAAGTGCTGGAAACCGTCGAGCTGACGCAAGATCAGAATCTTGATGATCTGCGCTTCCCAGTGCAGTACGTCAACCGTCCCAATCTCGACTTCCGTGGTTACTGCGGCACGTTGGCAGCAGGTGTGGTGCGCCCGGGAGACAGCGTCAAGGTGCTGCCGTCCGGCAAGATCTCAACCATCGAGCGCATCGTGACCTTTGATGGTGATCTCGAGATCGCCTATCCCGGCCAGGCCATCACGCTGACCCTGAATGACGAGATCGATATCTCGCGTGGCGACTGGTTGGTGGCCGCGGATGCAGAGCTGCCTATCTCCAACGCGTTGGAGGCTGACGTCGTCTGGATGCACGAATCTCCGCTGGTGCCAGGCCGGGCCTATGACATCAAGCTGGCGACGCGTGACCTCACTGGTCAGGTCAGCGCCATCGACTATCTCTACGACGTCAATACACTCGAGCATCACCAGGGCGACAGCCTGGCACTGAATGCCATTGGTCGCGTGCAGATCGAGCTGACCCAGGCTGTACCGGTGGACGACTATCGTTCAAGCCCGGGCACTGGCTGCTTCATCGTCATCGACCGACTGAGCAATGTCACTGTCGGCGCAGGCATGATTCGTGGCATTGGCCGCGCGGCAGGACAATCAGTATCTCATCAGACCGACTGGGCTGCTTTTGAGTCTGACCTCAATGCGCTGGTGCGTAAGCACTTCCCGCATTGGGAGGCGCGGGATGTCCGTGAGTTGTTGGGTCAGGCTCGCTAAGTGAGAGGCGGGATAACCACTACGCTTGACACGCAATAGCAACACGGCTCGTCCGCGAGAATGCTGGTATAGCCAAAGCCCCCATGACCGCAAGGTCATGGGGGCTTTTCATTGCACAACCGATGTCACCATTCGCTCAAGCTGCTGGCATCAGGCGAGCGTAGGCTCGGCGGTGATCGCGATGGATGGCCCGAAGTGCTCGTAATGGCAATGTGAGACTGGTACGCCGAGTTGAGTCAGCGTCTGGATCATCGCCTGCATGAAACCATGCGGGCCGATGACAAAGGCCTCAAGAGCCTCTGCACTGACGTTTGCGTCAACGAGTTGGCTGGCGAGCCACTCACGCTCGATCACTCCCAGGTGGGCGTGGCTCGGCAGAGGGTCAGCCTGCTCGTAACAGACCTGATAGCGCATCTGCTCAGGATATTGGGCGGCGAGCGCCTGTAGCGTGTCATCGAAGGCATGAACCTCGGGGTCGCGTGCCGCGTGCAGATAGATGACCTGACGACCCGCAGCCAGCGCAGCATCCAGTAGCGGCAGCATGGGGGTCTGACCGACACCCGCTGATAGCAGTAATACCGGCCCTTCATTGTCGCCGAGTGTCAGCACGCCACCCGGCGGCAGCAGATCAATCTCGTCGCCTACCGTCAATGAATGTAGATAGTTGCTTGATTGGCCGTGTGACTCGCGTTTGACCGAAATGCGACAGAAAGCATCATTCGGTGAGTGCGACAGGCTGTAATGGCGATAAATGACACCATTGGGCGTCACCAGACGCATACCGATGTATTGACCCGGCGTGAAGGAAAACAGCGGGCCTTCCAGCGGTGCGAGATACAGTGAGCGGATCTCGCTGCTTTCATCGTGCAGGCGAGCGATGCGGAAGCGACGGAGACCCTGCCATCCGCCTCGCGTAGCGGCGAAGCTACCATAAAGACCCCGCTCTGCAGCGATCAGTACGTCGGCAAGTTCACCGTAGAGCGCGCCCCAGGCATCGGCGATGTCAGGTGTCAGTGCATCACCCAGTACTTCACCGATGGCTGCCATCAGGCACTCACCAACAATGGGATAGTGCTCTGGCAGAATGTTGAGTGAGACATGCTTGCTGACTATCGGTGCCAGTAGACGATCGACGGCTTCACGGGAGTGGCGAGCCCCGACATACGCCAGTACTGCTCCAGCCAAGGCGCGTGCCTGACCGCCACTGGCCTGATGTGTCTGGTTGAACAGCGACTTCACCTCGGGGTAGCGCTCGAACATCAGCGGGTAGAAGCGCGCGGTGATGGCATTGAGATGTTCGGCAACCACGGGAGCAGTGGCGGCGATCAGGTCTTCCTGGGTGACAGTCAGCATGGCGTTACCTTGGCGTAGAGAGAAAATCGAGATGAAGGCGTATGGAAAGGTCACTCTAGTAACGCAAAGGGCATGCCAACTCATTACGTCAGTCGTCATGCGGGGTAGCGGCGCGTGATGTTATTATGACACTCACCAGCGAGGTGTGTTTTTGACACGAATCGTGTCTAAATAACATCAAGCGCTTATTTGATGCCCAGCCTTGAGCTCTGCCTGAAACCCTGTATCGCCAGCCATCGGAAACCATCATGCCGGACGAGCACTTTCCCGAAAACGATCATCCCCTTGCTGCACTTGATGCTTGGCTTGAGGCGTATCTGTCTGATGCAGATATGCCGATGCGCCGCCCGCTGCCTTGGTCGCGTCTATTGGCGGCGCTGATGCAGAAAGTGCCCGGTGAGGCGGCAACCCTGATGCGCTATCTACCGGAGCGTCATGAGCTGATGCCGCTGGCAACCTTTGGGTTGCCAGCCGAGGTGCGTGGCCGTCGCTTTCGGCTGTCTGAGCAGCCGCGCCTCAAGGCGATTACCGAGCATCATGGCGTGTGTCGTTTTGCGATGGAGTGTGATCTGCCGGACCCGTTTGATGGTCTACTCGGCGAGGCGCAAGAGCCGGGGATGAACGCTGGTTCTGCTGCGTTGGGCGATCCTGCGGCAGGCGATCCTGCGGCAGGCGTTCCTGCCGCAGGCAACGACATGGCCAAGGATCATGACCTGCTGGTGCATGACTGTGCGGGGATTGCGCTGCGTGATGGCGAGATTTTACTGGGCATAATGACCTTCGATGCGCTGACGCCTGGCGTCCTGGAGCCTTTGATACAGCTGGAACGCGAGGATTCAAAGAGTCGTGAGCTGACGAGCTTGCTGTCACTGCCGGCACGCTGTCTGATGTTGGTGCGTGAGCAAGAGGCCACGCAGGCACAAGGCCTCGTGACGCGACCTCAGGCGCTATCAGCGGTGACACTGATGTCTTGTCCGCAGCGTGGACCCGCGATGGCGCGACTGGAGGCACAGTTGGAGGCAGTGGCCGACACTGAGATGACAGTGCTGGTGCAGGGCGAGACTGGAGTCGGCAAAGAGGGTGTCGTTCAGCGCTTACATGATGCGTCACGGCGAGCAACCAAGCCGCTGGTACGTATCAACTGTGCGGCATTATCGCCGGAGCTGGTAGAGAGTGCGTTGTTTGGTCATCGACGCGGCGCCTTCTCGGGTGCCACGCATGATCACCGCGGCCACTTCGTGATGGCGGATGGCGGTACCTTGCTGCTCGATGAAATCGGCGAGTTACCGCTAGCGCTACAACCCAAGTTGCTGAGGGTGCTGCAAGAAGGTGAGTTACAGCCGCTCGGCAGTGATCGGGTCGTCAGGGTCGATGTGCGAGTCGTCGCGGCAACCAATCGTGATCTCGAGGCGGAAGTCGCGGCGGGGCATTTCCGTGAAGATCTCTATCATCGTTTGAGTGTCTATCCGCTGCGGGTACCGCCGCTGCGGGAGCGCGGGCGCGCTGACCTGTTGGCGCTGGCAGGTACTTTCCTTGAGCATAATCGGACGCGCCTCGGGCTGGGTAACCTACGGCTGACACCGGGTGCGGAGCGCGCACTCTGTGATTATCCGTGGCCGGGGAATGTGCGAGAACTGGACCATTGCGTGAGTCGCGCCGCACTGCATGCACGTCTCTCTCAGGCTCCCAAATCGCGTGCCGACGGTCGGCAGCTGGTCGTGATCACGCCTGAACTGTTGGCACTAGAGGTCGCGTCGAGCCCGAAAGGTGGTGAGTCAAATGCAGGTCAGTCACTACGTAGCGATATGACGTCAGGCGAAGGGGCATCTAGAGGCGATCATTCCCAGGGAATGGCCAGTGATATCGTGCTTGATCTGAATTCGGTGCCAGGCCTGCGCGATGCCACCGAGCTGTTCCAGCGCGAGCACATTCGCCGGGTTTGGCAAGCCTGCGATGGCAACTGGGCAGAAGCGGCGCGTCGCCTAAAGATGGACAGAGGGAATCTCTATCGGCAGGCGCGCCGCCTGGGAGTGATATAGCGTGAACTCACGTCTGGATGCGTTTGCAGATTCAGGCGCGAGTCGCGATCAGGACGGCGCGGCGCGGAGCAGGATACCCTTCACGCGTCAGGCTCGAGTTGTCAGGGTCGAGGAAATCACTCAGCGAGTGATAGGTCATCCAATCGGTGGCGCGTTGCTCGTCCTGCGTGGTGACGGCTTCATCGACGATGCGTACATCCTTGAAGCCGGCACGCTCGCACCAATGTGCCAGCGCTTGCGAGGAGGGCAGGAAGTAGACATTGGGCATGGCGGCGTAACGCTCGCCGGGCATCAGCACGGTGGTCACGCCACCTTCGACGACCAGTGTTTCCAGCACCATCTCGCCGCCGGGGCGCAGGGTGTCGCGCAACTGGAAGAGATGATCCATCGGTGACGGACGGTGATAAAGCACACCCATCGAGAACACGGTATCGAAGGCGGCCATCTTTTCCGGCACATCTTCGATGCCCACCGGCAGGAAGTGCAGGTTGCGCCCTTGCGGATGATCCGTGCCGATGAAGTGGCGTACGGCATGGAACTGGCAATAGAAACGCGGCGAGGGATCGATCACCAGCGTGAAGGCCGCTCCTGCACCTACCATGCGCCAGCCGTGGTAGCCATTGCCACCGCCGACATCCAGCACACGACGATGAGTCAGGTCCGACAGGTGCGGCGCCAGACGCTGCCATTTCCAGTCAGAGCGCCACTCGGTATCGATGTGGATCTCATCCAGTTGGTACGGCCCCTTGCGCCACGGCATCATGGCACGCAGCAGGTTCTCGCTCTGGCGCAGCTGGCCCTGAGAGAGTCCTTCTGTCATGCGCGCACCGACGCGACCTGCTTCCAGCTCTACCTCGCGCTCGGCGGGCAGGGATGGCAGTTTCTCAAGTGCGCCATGCCAAGCCTTGAGATCAGCGTGGCGTTTGCGGTCCAGACCTTCTGTCAGCTGGACAGGTAGTGCGCCCAGCCAGCGAGCGAAACCATTACCGACGGCGCCTGGTTCGCAGGCGAGCTCGGTAAAGGCGAGATAAAGATCACGATCGTAGGAAGAGATGCTCATGCGGTAAGTCTGATCCGTGAGGTGGCGATGCGGTAAATCAGCAGCCTGGTTTGTCAGCGACATGCATTGTCAGCGACGTGCTCGAATTCGCGACGTGCTTTGTCAGGAGCACGCTCAGTCAGCGGCCTTGAAAGCGACCATGGAGGCGAAGTTCAGGTATTGCAGCCAGGTCTGGCTACGCTCGAACCCCGCTTGGGTCAGGCGCGCATGATGCGTGACGAGACTGTCAGGCTTCATCACGTCTTCCAGTGCCTCACGTTTTTGCGAGATTTCAAGATCTGAATAGCCATTGGCCCGCTTGAAGTCATGATAGCGTTCGATCAGCCAGGCATTTTCTGTGGCGTCGTCGCTGATGATCTTCTCGGACAGAATCAGGACACCACCGGGTTCCAGCGCCGTAAACAATTTGTCGATCACTGCATCACGATCTTCAGGTGGTAAAAACTGTAACGTGAAGTTGACCACAATCATGCCGGCTGGCTGGTAGCTCAGGGTGCGTATATCGGCTTCGCGGACATTGATACGATGCAGGGGGAAGGCATCGGCGAGCTCACGGCTGGCACGCTCTACCATTGGTGCGGAGAGATCGACGGCTTCTATCTCGATATCCTGCGGCGCCATCTCGCGCGCCAATGCCATGCTGGCTGCTCCCAGTGAGCAACCCAGGTCATAGACGCGTGCACCGGGGCGCAGATGAGCACGGGCCATCACACCCAGCATGGCGATGATCTGGCCGTAACCCGGTACCGAACGGCGTAGCATGTCCGGGAAGCAGCTGACGACTTGTTCGTCAAAGGAGAAGCTGGCAACACGGTCAAGGGGTGTCGTAAATATCGCGTCACGGTAAGATGCATCACTCATGGATCAAGGCTTCATCGGGCAGTGGGCCAGGGCGACATGCCATCGGCCGAGGACCGGCCGGGCAGAGTGCCCCGCTGGCGCCCGCCATTCTACGCATTCGACGCGCGTGACGCACCCGTCGGGGCTGACCAATGATGCCTCCATCAACCGATTTCAGTCCGGGCCTCGTGGGCCCGGTCGTCACACTTCAAGGAGAGAGGTGGCCATGTCCACTCAATCATCTGCACGTTCCGCGCTGCGTGATAGTCAGGCCTGGCAGGCCCTTGCGCGTCATCATGAAGAGCAGATGGCCGATGTGCATCTAAAGGACTTGTTCGCTGATGATGCGGCGCAGGGGCGTGATCGTGTCGCGATGTTTACGCGCTCGGCAGCAGGCCTACGCCTGGACCTTTCCAAACAGCGTCTAAAGCACGAGACGCTCGAGCTATTGCTGGGTCTGGCACGTGAGACCGGGGTTGAGCAGGGCATTGCACGTTTGTTGGCGGGTGAGCATGTCAATCGCTCCGAAGACCGCCCGGCGTTGCATGCTGCGTTGCGCCTGCCGCGCTCCGCCAGTCTGGAAATTGATGGCAAGGATGTGGTGCCGGCGATTCACGAAAGTCTTGAGCACCTCGCCGAGATGGTCGATACCTTCCACAGTGGTCAGTGGCGTGGTGCGACTGGCAAGCCGATCACCGATGTAGTCAACCTTGGTGTCGGTGGCTCTGATCTCGGACCGTTGATGGTCTCCAGTGCGCTAGGTGACTGCCGGCCGAGTGGTATCCATGAGGTGGGTGTGCACTTTGCCTCCACCATGGATGGCTCTCAGTTGGCGGATTACCTTGAGTCTTTGAGCCCTGAGACGACGCTCTTCATTCTGTCGTCCAAGTCCTTCTCGACCATTGATACGCTGTCCAATGCACGCACTGCACGTGATTGGCTGCGATCACGACTGGACCCGGAAGGCCGCCTTGAAGCATTGATCAATCGTCAGCACTTCATCGGCGCTTCGGCCAAGCCGGAGAAGATGAGTGAGTGGGGCATCGCTCCGGAGCACCAGTTGCTGTTCTGGGATTGGGTGGGCGGGCGTTATTCACTGTGGGGCACTATCGGTCTGCCGATTGCGCTGAACGTGGGCATGGACAACTTCCGCCGCCTGCTGGCGGGTGCTCACGAGCTGGATGAGCACTTCCGCACCGCGCCGCTGGAAGACAATCTGCCGGTACTGCTGGCGCTGGCCGGTATCTGGAACAATAACTTCCTGGATATTCGCGCCCATTCCATTCTGCCTTACGACGGTCGCCTGGAATACTTCGCCAGCTACCTCGAACAGCTGGAAATGGAATCCAACGGCAAGTCGGTCACCAATGACGGCGAGATGATCGATTACTCGACCTGTCCGGTGCTGTGGGGGCAGTTGGGGCCGAATGCTCAGCACGCCTTCTACCAGTTGCTGCATCAAGGTACACAGGCGGTAGAGTGTGATTTCATTGCGCCGATGTGTCGTTATGATCATATCGAAGATGCCGAGACGCGCATGCACTTGAAAGCGCAGCATCGTCTGACGCTGGCCAACTGCTTTGCGCAGTCCCGTGTACTGATGCTGGGGGATGATGCCGTCCCGGGTGACGAAGAGCAGCCGAATCACAAACGCTATCGCGGCAACCAGCCGTCGACCACGCTGCTGCTGGAGACATTGACGCCAGAGACACTAGGCGCGCTGATCGCCCTCTACGAGCAGAAGGTCTTCGTACAGGCCACTATCTGGGATATCAATCCCTTTGATCAGTGGGGCGTGGAATTGGGCAAGCAGATTGCCACCGCGACCGAAACTACCATGACCAGTGGTGACGGCTTCGATAGCCTCGATGCCTCCAGTCGGGCATTGATTGAAGCGGTATGGAAGGCACAAGGGCAGGATCCACGCGGTTGAGGCGTGCCGTAGTGAGGAGTCTCGGTATCTGTTGATTTATACAGTATTCTCGCTATCCTATAAGCGAATCAATCGTTTACACTAGACAGCATGGCGCGGGCCAAGAGTGATCTCCCTGGAGAGGCTTCTTGCGCCCGCGCCTGCCGGGAGTGCTGATGGCCAGTTCACGATCCCCGTTGCAAGCATCTGCCGATCTTGAGCCGATGGCAGTCAAAGGTGTGCTCTATCTGCACGGTTTCAATTCCGCCAGTTGTTCGCCCAAGTCACAGTTGATGAAACGTGCTGCGCAGGAATTTGGGTTGCCCTTTGTCGCACCGGATATCCCCCCTCAGCCCATGCTATGGAAAGCCGTGGTGGATGAGGCTTATCAGACACTGTGCACTCGACTCTCGCTGGACCCAGCTGACCCCGCCTGCGACGACGCCATCATCGTGATCGGCAGCTCCATGGGGGGCTTTCTGACCACCTGGCTTGCGGGACGTGAAGCGGCGCGATTGGAAGGGCCTGATGGCCCCATGCACAGTGTGCTGCGCCAAGGGCCACGCACCGTGTTGATCAACCCTGCTGTGCGGCCGGTGCGGCTAGTCAGTGAATGGCTGGGCTCGACGCATGCCAATCCGTATACCGGCGAGACATTCATCGTGACCGAGGATTTCGCGCCTGATCTTGCCGGGTTTGAATCCGCCCCGGCGACCCCGCAGCGTACCCTCGTGCTGCTTGCCACGGCTGATGAGACATTGGACGTCAATGATGCGGCGAGCCTGTATCAGGATTGCCGACTGATCGTCACGCCGGGCGGTGATCACGGCTTTGAACGTCTGGCGGAATATCTGCCGGCGATCATGGCCCACGCCGGCCATCGATTGGCACCGGCGTTGGCCACTTCATTTCACGTCGAGCCTTGCTAGCGAAAGAGGGCTCTTCGTTCCGGTTCGTGAAGCCAGGCTGCCAGGTAGTGCCCACTGCCCAAGGTTCGCCACGTTCATGAAGCCGCTGATGTCATCGACATCGGGCTCACTCTTTTCTGGAAAATCGGGCAGGCTCAGCGTCGCCATCGGCGATGGGCCTGCCGGACGTCAACACCAAGGACATAAGGCTGCGATGAGTCAGTACAGCGCCAGTTCCATCGAGGTCCTCTCCGGCCTCGAACCGGTCCGCAAGCGGCCCGGTATGTATACCGATACGTCTCGGCCCAACCATCTGGTTCAGGAAGTCATCGATAACTCCGTCGATGAGGCGCTAGCCGGGCACGCGAAAGAAGTGCGCGTGCGCCTGCTGGAAGACGGTGGTATCGAAGTGGCAGATGATGGCCGCGGCATGCCGACCGATATCCATCCTGAGCACGGCGTGACTGGGATTGAGCTGATCCTGACCAAGCTGCATGCTGGCGGCAAGTTCTCGCAGGACAGCTACCGCTTCTCCGGCGGTTTGCACGGGGTCGGTGTTTCTGTCGTCAACGCGCTATCCAGACGGCTTGAAGTGGAAGTCTGCCGTGATGGTCAGCGTCAGCGTATCGCGTTCGAGAAAGGCGAGAAAGTCGAAGAGCTGAGCGTCATCGGTACCGTCGGCAAGCGTAATACCGGGACTCTGGTGCGCTTCTGGCCCGATGAAAGCTACTTCGATAGTCCACGTCTGGCGCTGGCACGTCTGCGACATCTGATGCGGGCCAAGGCGGTACTGTGCCCTGGACTCAAGGTCGTACTGACAGAGACGGATGGCAATGAGACCACCTGGTATTACGAAGATGGTCTGCGCGATTATCTGCTGGGTGCGACCGACGGCTTCGAGCGGTTGCCGGAATCGCCATTCATCGGCCATTTCGAAGACAGCGAGCATGGAGTTGACTGGGCCATTCAATGGCTGCCAGAAGGCGGCGAGCTGGTTCAGGAACCCTACGTCAATCTGATCCCCACCCCGTTGGGCGGTACGCACGTCAATGGCATGCGCTCCGGATTATTGGAAGCACTGAAAGAGTTCTGTGATTACCGCAGCCTGCTACCGCGCGGCGTAAAGCTAAGTGCGGACGATTTGTGGGAGCGTGCCGCTTTCGTGCTCTCGATCAAGATGCTTGATCCCCAGTTCGCTGGTCAGACCAAGGAGCGTCTGTCCTCACGTAGCGTGGCGGCCTTCGTTTCTGGTGTGGTCAAGGACGCCTTCTCACTATGGCTCAATCATCACGTTGATCAGGCTGAAGCCCTGGCCGAGCTGGTGATCTCTGCGGCGCAGCGTCGTCTCAAGAGTGCCAAGAAGGTCGCGCGCAAGAGGATTACCTCAGGACCGGCACTGCCGGGCAAGCTGTCTGACTGTGCCAGCTCTGATCCTGCTGACAGTGAGCTGTTTCTGGTCGAGGGGGATTCTGCTGGCGGGAGTGCCAAGCAGGGCCGCAATCGCGAGACGCAGGCGATACTGCCGCTGCGCGGCAAGATTTTGAACACCTGGGAAGTGGAATCTCACGACATCTACTCGTCTCAGGAAGTGCATGATATCGCGGTTGCCATCGGGCTGGACCCGGTCTCGGAAGATCTCTCCAAGCTGCGCTATCACAAGGTCTGCATTCTCGCGGATGCCGACTCTGATGGTCTGCATATCGCGACCTTGTTGTGTGCGCTTTTCGTGCGTCATTTCCCCGCGTTGGTGGATGCTGGTCACGTCTTTGTCGCCATGCCACCGCTATATCGCATCGATCTGGGCAAGGAAGTGCACTACGCCCTGGATGAGAGCGAGAAGGTACACATCCTCAAGCAACTGGAAGGCAAGCGTGGCACGCCCAATGTCCAGCGCTTCAAGGGTCTGGGTGAGATGAACCCGCTACAGTTGCGTGAGACGACCATGGCGCCGGATACGCGCCGTCTGGTGCAGCTGACGCGCAGCATGGATGACGGGACTCACGAGATGCTCGACATGCTGCTCGCCAAGAAGCGTGCCGCTGATCGCAAGAGCTGGATCGAGGCCTACGGCAACATGGCCGATCTTGAGGTGTGAGGCTGAGTCGTCAGCTTTCTGAACCCTATCTGTTGTTGTGTCGTGACGATATTTTTTCGGGAGGGTCGCATGGTTCTCCCCGTTTTACGCTCGTAATCAAGGTCAAGCGCCCATGAGCATGGATATTCAGGTAGCGGAGGGCGACGTCGAACGTCTGGCCCTGCGTGACTACACCGAAAAGGCGTACCTCGACTACTCGATGTACGTGATTCTCGATCGTGCACTGCCGCACGTCGGCGATGGCATGAAGCCGGTGCAACGGCGCATCGTCTATGCCATGCGCGAACTGTCACTGACGGCAAATGCCAAGTACAAGAAATCGGCACGTACCGTCGGCGACGTACTGGGTAAATTTCACCCGCATGGTGATAGTGCCTGTTATGAAGCCATGGTGTTGATGGCGCAGCCGTTCAGCTATCGCTATCCACTGGTGGACGGGCAGGGCAATTGGGGGAGTCAGGATGATCCCAAGTCCTTCGCCGCGATGCGGTATACTGAGTCGCGCCTGTCCAAGTATTCCGAAGTACTGCTGTCGGAGCTCTCCCAGGGGACAGTCGACTGGGTGCCCAACTTCGATGGCACCATGAACGAGCCCAGGGTACTGCCGGCGCGCCTGCCCAATGTACTGCTCAACGGGACGACCGGCATCGCGGTCGGCATGGCGACGGACATACCGCCGCATAACGTGCACGAGATCGTGGCGGCGACCCGCCATCTGCTGCGCCACCCGGAGGCTGACAGCGACAAGTTGATGGACTTCCTGCCGGCGCCAGATTTCCCCACTGAGGCGGAAATCATCACGCCGCGCGCAGATCTGGCCAAGCTGTACCGCACCGGTCGTGGCAGCGTGAAGATGCGTGCTCGCTACGTGATCGAAGAGGGTGACATCGTCATTACCTCGTTGCCGTATCAGGTGTCTGGCGCCAAGGTGATCGAGCAGATCGCCGCCCAGATGCAGGCCAAGAAACTGCCGATGGTCGCGGACCTGCGTGATGAGTCAGATCACGAAAATCCGACTCGCCTGATGATTCAGCCGCGCTCCAATCGTATCGATATCGAGGGGCTGATGGCGCATCTGTTCGCCACTACTGATCTCGAGAAGAACGCGCGCGTCAACATGAATGTCATTGATCTCAAGGGACGCCCGCGCGTCATGGCGCTGCACGAGATGCTCTCGGAATGGCTGCTCTTCCGTCGCGCGACTGTACGACGTCGTCTTGAGCATCGCCTGGCCAAGGTCGAGGACCGCCTGCATCTGCTGGAAGGGTTGCTGGTTGCCTATCTGAATCTCGATGAGGTGATTCGCATCATCCGTGAGGAAGAAGACCCGAAGGCCAGCTTGATCGAGACCTTCAAGCTCTCCGAGCGCCAGGCTGAAGCGATTCTTGAGCTGCGCTTGCGTCACCTGGCACGTCTCGAGGAGATGAAGCTAAGAGGTGAGCAGGATGAACTCAATCGTGAGCGCAAAGCGCTGAAGCATCTGCTGGGCAATGATGATGCTCTGACGGATCTCATCGATAGCGAGCTTGAGCAGGCGGGTATCGATTTCGGCGATGTCCGTCGTTCGCCGCTGGTCGAGCGCGAAGAAGCGCGGGCACTCTCTGAGGTCGAGTTGATGGGGGCTGACCCGATCACGGTGGCGCTATCTGACAAGGGCTGGATTCGTGCTGCCAAGGGACACGATATCGACCCGGAAGGGCTCTCTTACAAGTCCGGTGATAGCTTCCATCTAGCAGTGCGCGGCAAGACCAACCAGCCACTGGTACTGCTGGATGACACTGGACGAGCCTATACGTTGGCCGCCCATAACCTGCCCAGTGCACGTGGGCAGGGCGAGCCGATCACCGGTCGCATGAATCCTGCGGCGGGTGCGGCGATGATTGGTCTGTTGCTGGATGAACCGACGGCGCGTTATCTGTTGGCGTCCGATGGTGGTTATGGTTTTGTGACGACGCTTGAGCAGCTGACCGGCAAGAGCAAGTCGGGCAAGGCCGCGCTATCGCTACCGCGTGGCTGTGCTGTACTACCGCCGGTTGCCTTGCCACTCAGTGAGCAGGACGTAGCGCTGGAAGTGGCGGTGGTCTCCAACGAAGGGCGCTTGCTGGTCTTCCCGCTGGCCGACCTCCCTGAGATGGCGAAGGGGAAGGGCAACAAGATGCTGTCGATCCCGGGCGAGCGAGCTGCCAACCGTGAAGAGTTCGTCCGCTCCCTGGTCGTAGTGCCAGCCGGTGCCACCCTGGTGGTGCACGCTGGCAAGCGCAAGACGTTGCTCAAGGGTGCTGACCTTGACTACTACCGTGGTGAGCGTGGCCGCCGGGGTAGCAAGCTGCCCCAGGGCTTCCAGAAAGTCGACCGCTTGGCGGTCGATGGCTGATGCAGTTGTCCGTGGTGGACGGCTGCTGAAAAGTCCGTGCAAGACTTAGATGATCACGATCTTGATGACCCTCTGCTCAGGAATGATTTTCCGATGACACAACGCATATTGATTCGTGCCACTGGCGTGGCGCGGCCGGGCCAGCTTGCCGGACTCGGTCAGGCACTGGCACGTAGCGGCGCCCGCCTGTTGGATATCAATCAGAGTGTGACTTTCGGCCTGGTGTCGCTAGAAGCTTTGGTTGCACTGAGTGCCGAGTCAGAGCTTGAAGCAGCGCTGACGGCTGCAGGCGAGCAACTGGGACTGGATGTGCAGGCGTTGCAGATCGGCGCTGAGGAATATCTGCGCTGGAGTCATCAGGCTGAGCGTCCGCGCTGGATTCTGACCTTGTTGGCACCGCGTTTACCGGCGGGCATTCTGGCGGAAGTGGGTGGTTTGACGGCTGAGTTCGGTATTACCGTCGAGCTGATGCATCGTCTCTCCGGGCGTGAGCCCCTGGATGGAGAGTCACCGGCCGAAGGCGCCTGCATCGAGTGCTGGCTGCGATTGCCTGACGGTGAGATCAACATCACGGCGTTGCGCGAGAAGGCATTGGCTCTGGGCGCGCTGCACGGCGTTGATATTGCCATTCAGGAAGACGATATCTGGCGTCGGCATCGTCGACTGATCTGCTTTGACATGGATTCGACGCTGATTCAGACAGAAGTGATCGACGAACTCGCGCGACGTCACGGTGTCGGTGAAGAAGTGTCCGCCGTTACTGAGCGTGCCATGCGCGGTGAGCTGGATTTCAAGGAAAGCTTCCGCGAGCGCATGAGCAAGCTCAAGGGGCTGGATGAATCAGTGTTGGCTGATATCGCTGCCAATCTGCCGCTGATGGATGGTGTTGAGCGTCTGATGGCGAATTTGAAAGCCTTGGGCTATCGCACCGCAATCCTGTCCGGTGGCTTCACCTATTTCGCACGCCATCTGCAGGAGTTGCTGGGCTTCGACGAGATTCATGCCAATGAGCTGGTGATATTGGATGGCAAGGTCACGGGTGAAGTACGCGAGCCTATCGTCGATGCAGAACGCAAGGCGCTGCTGCTGCGTGAGATCGCCAAGCGTCATGGTCTGCGTATGGAGCAGACCATCGCGGTGGGCGATGGTGCGAATGACCTGAAGATGCTCGCTGAGGCGGGGTTGGGTATCGCCTTCCGTGCCAAGCCGTTGGTGCGTGAACAGGCGCGTCAATCGATCTCTACGCTCGGGCTCGATGCAGTGCTGTACCTGATGGGTTATCGCCAGCAGGATCTTGAGCACTGAGTCACACGCCATCGGAGTCGGTACGATAAAACGCGGGGACAGCTGATGCTGTCCCCGCGTTTTTGTGGTGCTATGCCCTGTAAATTCAAGGTCTGTATATATGGCGAAAGCAGCACAGCGTTTGTCATTTCTTGAGCTAGACTGGAATTGAGAGAGGCAATGTGCGTCGCTGTCGTTGACCTCTTTCACCATTGCCAATCGCTGTCTAGCACTGCGTTATTGCTGATGTATCACTACACACGCCATGCCGTCAGGAGTCCGTCCATGCCGTCACCCTATGACGATGAACTGCATCTACTGTGCCTGTTTCCGCAAGACGCCGCCCTCAAGGGACTCAAGATTCGCCACGATGCCAGCCCCGACATGGTAGCTGCCGCTGAGCGGCTGCATACCAAGGGTTTGACCACATTGCCTGATGGTGGCTATCTGACCGCGTTGGGGCGCGAAGCTGCCGATCATGCTCACCAGCTCAATGGCCTGATGCACGCTCCGCTTGCCATGACGGGGAGTTGAGTTTGTCCTTTTCATGACGATGGTAGTGCTACTGCTGAAAATAGACGTTGAGAAACAGAAACGCCCCGCACGGGTACGTCCCTGCGGGGCGTTTCTGTTACTTGGTATAAAACATGACTCACACCGCATCGGCTCAGAGGAGCAATGATGTTGAAAGCCGAAGCGCGATGCCTATCAGATCTTGTGCTTGCGATAGGTTGCACGCGAGATATCGACAATCTCTACGCTCACTTCGCGTGCCGCTTCGCAATGCGGGGTCAGTGCTGCTATCAGAATGTCAGCAAGTCGTGATTTATCGTCTTCGCTACGACCTTCCAGTTGATGGCAGTGCAGGTTGACGAAGCCATGCTTGTGAGAAAGCGGTGCCTGGTTACCAGCCAGCCGCCAGTGGCGCCAGCTTTCGGCACGCACCTTGATATCGCTTTCCTTGAAGAGACCGCTGTACATGGCAGCTGCATGCAGGTCGTCCATGATGGCGTCCATGTCGAGGCTCGGCGCCAGGCTGTCGGCATAATCGATGACGAGATGGGGCATATGATGCGCTCCTTGACTTCGGCTACGCCTCTCGGGGCGCATGCCGTTGATGAGATCAACCCGCGATAGTCGCGAAATTGGCCAGCGATAGTAGCAAATTTCCCCGAGCATGCTGCGAGTTGTTTGCGATATTGCACACATGTCTGTGTCGGCATGTCGAGAGTAGTGTCAGGTGCTGGCGATGATGGAAATAGACGGCATTGCACTGCCTAGTGGAGTCTTGGAGCGCCGGCCAGGCACTTCTCGCACCAAGCGTGGCATCAGAAAGCCGGGCAGGTGCTCGAGCAGTGCTTCCATCAATTCGCAGGCCTCTGCATCACCGACGGCGAAGTGGGCCGCGCCCTGAACGGGGTCAAAGGCGTGCAGGTAGTAAGGTAGTACACCACATTCAAACAAGCGCTCGGCAAGTGCCGTCTGGGTGGCCACCGTATCGTTGATGCCGCGCAGTATCACGCCCTGATTGAGTAGCGTCACACCGATGGCAGCAAGACGGCTCATGGCCGCTGCGACCTCGTCATCTAGCTCATTGGCATGATTGGTATGGATCACGACGATCTTCTGTAGCCGCGTTGCGCCCAACCAACTCAGCAACTCATCATTGACGCGATCCGGAATGACCACCGGTAGGCGGGTATGGATACGCAGACGCTTGAGATGTGCAATCTCACCAAGCGCTTCTACCAACCAGGCAAGACGCTTGTCGGTGGAGACAAGCGGATCACCGCCCGACAGAATGACTTCGTGAATACGCGAATCGGCCTGGAGGTAGTCGAGGATGTCGCGCCACTGTTCACGGCTTGGCTGATGGTCTTCATAGGGGAAGTGACGACGAAAGCAGTAGCGGCAATTGATCGCGCAACCGCCACTCGCCATCAGCAGTACGCGGTTGGTGTACTTGTGGATCAGGCCGGGCAGGGGTGAGTGGTCAGCCTCTTCCAGTGGGTCATTGACGTAGCCGTCCACGATATCCGTCTCAGCGTCCAACGGCAGTACTTGGCGCAGCAATGGGTCATTGACGTCGTCCGCGCGAATACGGCTGGCGTAGGCATGAGGCACCCGAATGGAAAAGAGTGCATGGCCATCGTGTGCGCCAGGTAACAGGGATGTTGGCAGGCCCAGCTGCTCCAGTAGCGCTTGCGGAGTTCGGATGCAGTCGCGTAGCTGAGCACGCCAGTCACCACGTGCTGCTGCAGATGACTCTGGCACTTCAGCAACAGGGCTTTCACGCTGCTCGCGCGTGATGGTATGCAAGGATGCAGGGGTTCGGGTTATCATGCACATCACTTTTTAGTCATGGTTGCAGCCCATTCGACTGCAATCTGGAATTCATGGCGGGCAAGACCCGTTAACGAGTCGAGAGCGAGCAAGATGGCCAACTATTCTACCAACGAATTCAAGTCCGGTCTGAAAGTGATGCTGGATAATGACCCCTGTGCCATCGTCGATAATGAACTGGTCAAGCCGGGCAAGGGTCAGGCCTTCAATCGCGTGAAGCTACGCAACCTGAAGACTGGCCGTGTCTGGGAGCGTACTTTCAAGTCCGGCGAGAGCATTGAAGCAGCCGACGTGATGGATACCGAAATGGAGTATCTCTACGCCGATGGCGAGATGTGGCACTTCATGAAGACTGACGGTACGTTCGAGCAGTACGCTGTTGAGAGCAAGGCGCTGGGCGACAGCGTCAAGTGGCTCAAGGAGCAGGTGTCCTACATCATTACCCTGTGGGACGACAACGCGATTGCCGTGACACCACCGAATTTCATTGAGCTTGAAGTCGTCGAGACGGATCCGGGTCTCAAGGGTGATACCGCCAACGGCGGCTCCAAGCCGGCGACGCTGTCTTCTGGTGCGACCGTGCGTGTTCCGCTGTTCATCAATCAGGGCGAAGTGCTCAAGATTGACACCCGTAGCGCTGAGTACGTATCTCGCGCCTGAGTCACGCGTGTGACGCTAGTGCTGAACTACTCGCTGATGCCTCGCCTTGTGCGAGGCATCATTGTTTGTAGCCCCTGATCAATGTCTATTGCCTTCCTGACGAGTTTACGATGTCTCCGACTGCTATCCCTGATACGGCCCTACCCGACGACTGGGCACCAACAGCCACTCGCCAGCGATTGGTGCAACGCGCTCGCCTGATGGCAGAGGTGCGCACCTTTTTTGCGGAGCGAGAGGTGCTGGAGGTCGAGACGCCGGTGTTGGGTCACGCGGGCTCCACAGACGTGGGACTGACATCGTTGACGCTGACAGCACACTTGCCGGGTGAGCGCACAGGAGTGCGGATGTGGCTCCAGACGTCACCAGAATTTCATATGAAGCGCTTGCTGGCAGCAGGGAGTGGTTCAATCTTTCAGATCGCCCGGGCATTTCGTGACGGAGAAGTGAGTCGGCGCCACAATCCCGAGTTCTGCATGCTGGAATGGTATCGGCCAGGAATGAGTCTGGAAGATCTGATGGCGGAAAGCTGCGAGCTGATACGGCGGGTGATGGCGCTTGGTGCCGCCTTGACAGGGCAGCCAGCGCGACTTGCCACGAATAGTCGTGCAGGCGATGGCCTGAGGTGTCGGCCGTATCGGACGCTATTTGTTGAGCAGTTGGGACTTGATCCCTTTACTGCCTCCTTGAGCGAGTTACAGGCAGCCTGTGCGCACGAGTGTGAGGTGGTGGCTGAGGGGTGGTCACGCGAAACCTGTCTTGATGCGCTGATGAGTCTGGTGATCGAACCGACGCTTGGGCAGGAAAAGATCGAGCTGATTACGGAGTATCCAGCGGCGCAGGCAGCATTGGCCCGCAAGCATCAGGATGTACACGGTGACTGGGTGGCTTCACGTTTTGAGGCGTATGTGGCGGGGATAGAGCTGGCCAATGGCTACGATGAGTTGACTGATGCGACCGAGCAGGCGGCGCGTTTTGCCGCCGATAACATTGCGCGTGTCGACGAGGGGCTGGTTGAAGTGACAGCAGATCAGCGACTGGTGGCGGCGTTGACGGCCGGAATGCCTGACGGAAGTGGTGTCGCGCTGGGGCTTGATCGTCTCATCATGCTGGCGCTAGGGGAGCGTGATATTGCTGCGGTCATTGCTTTTCCAGCACAGCGTGCCTGACTTCAGGGTGGTTGGAGCATAAATCACAACCTGAAGCGTTTAATGTTGACACGCTCAAGAAATATTAGTGGTCTAGACTGAGCCCGTCAGTCAGGAAGTCTGATATCGCCATGTTCGTATCGCATGAGTCGAAGGTATGCGACCAATGGAATGGTAGTGGTGGGTCTTCTCTCATCGGGCATGATGAAGGAGGGCGACAGGGTGTCGTGACGAGCTTTCGGAGCCGTTCGTGACGTTATCCGGCAGTAGCGCCGTTAGAGTGTTACGCCTATCAGGGAGGATATCTCGCAGTTGGACGAACAGATACGTCTCATCGCGGTGGACAGTACCATCGTATCGCAGGGGATAGCGGCTGTTGCCGATGCCCACTGTTGAAAAGGGAAGCCTTCAGGCTTCCCTTTTTTTATTCCGCCATGTGTCGTTCAGTCTTGTCTGCTTTTGATCAGGCTTCTGGTGCTGGCACCGGTTCTTGTGGTTCCTGCCCCTGCGGCGACGCGGCGTCGGCGCTACGCATCCCCAATGACTGCCCCATGCTGACGGACTGGCCTGGCGTCAGTGCTTCATCGAATTCGACGCTCTCCGGGAAGCACATGACGACAGTCGAACCCAGTTGGAAGCGACCCATTTCCGCGCCACGTGCCAGTTCGATCAGTTGATCGAAACGGATGGCTTCGACATCACCTGACAATGGAGTGACTTGCCCGCTCCAGACGGTCTTGATGGCAGCGACGATCATTGCGCCCACCAGCACCATGGCCATCGGGCCGTGCTCGGTCTCAAAGATGCACACCAGACGTTCATTGCGCGCAAATAGGCCCGGTACGTGCTGAGCGGTCGCCTCATTGACCGAGAACAGACGGCCCGGCACATAAGCCATTTCCACCAGGCGTCCCGCCAGAGGCATGTGCACGCGGTGGTAGTCTTTGGGAGAGAGATAGACGGTAGCAAAGCGGCCATTGCGGAAGGGGGCAGCACGTTCTTCGCTACCGCCGAGTAGCTGGGTCAGCGAGAACGCCTGGCCCTTGGCCTGCACCAGTGTGCCGTGCTCGATGCTGCCAAACTGCGATAGCACGCCATCGGCCGGCGATAGGAGACCTTCACCTATCGGGCGAGCCTCCGGCTTGAGCGCACGCGTGAAGAAGTCATTGAAGCAGACGTAGGCACGCGGGTTCTCTTCCAGCGCTTCGCCCATGTTGACGTCATAGGCTTTGATGAAGCGCTCGATGAAGGTGTTCTTGACCCACGCGTTGTCGCAGGCGGCAACACGGCCGATGACACGCGAAATCAGGTGTTGGGGGAGCGGGTACTGGCTCAGGGAAAACAGCTTGGCGCGATCCACAATGATGATCCTTGCAGGAAAGAGAGGCCCGCTCTCAGATAGAGCGGGCGCTGACCAGCGATGAGAGGTGGGCAGCAGTTTGGCAGCACCTTAGCCCATCGCTAATAGCGGCTCAAGCATGTGGGTCGCTGCAGCAGGTTGGTTCTAGGCTTGAGACGTTCTTGCCAGCGGACTCAGCGCTCGATGGGAGTATCTTCTCGATTGCCCCATTCCTTCCATGATCCCGGATAGGCGCGGATATCGCTGAAGCCTAGTGCACGGCCGACCAACCAGGTAAGGCCGGAGCGATGATGGCTCTGGCAGTGCGTGACGATATGTTGCTCAGGGTTGATGCCGCGTGCGCCCAGCTCGGTGATCAGCTCGGCATAGTCGCGAATGCGCAGGTTGCGCTCACGGTCCATGGCATCGGTCCATTCAAAGTGCACCGCGCCCGGAATGTGCCCCAAGTGTGCGTTCTGACCTTTCTCGCCACGGTATTCTTCGATAGAGCGTGCATCCCAAACGACGACACCCTCTTCAGGCGCATCGGCGGTCAGTCGATCAAGAATATCCTCTCGGGTCGCCATTACACTGGTATCGACGAAGGCCGCACGATACTCGCTGGGCTGCCACTGCGTAATGGTGTCGGTCAGCGGCAGGCCATCACCTTGCCAGGCATGCAGGCCGCCGTTCAGATAGCTGATACGCGCATGACCGAGTAGCGCCAGTGTCCACAGCAAGCGTCCGGCCCAGCCACCGCCTTCGTCGTCATAGGCAACGACATGGCTGTCACGCGTGATACCAAGTGCAGAGATTACCGCCGAAAGTGACTCCGGACTCGGAACGCCCGGGATGTCGTCGTCGTTGCTGCCGACCAGCTGCTTGAAATCGAGCAAGCGGGCACCCGGGATATGCTGCGTGTGGCTCTCGACCTTCAGCGGTACATCGATCAGCACGATATCCGGATGCTCCAGATGCGTGACGAGTTGTTCGGGCTCGACAATCAAGGGCAGCAGGTTGGTCTCGGAACTGGCGAGGGTCCCTGCAGTATGCGATGTGTCATGAGACATGGCGTAGTCCTTGCTTTGACGAGGGGTGGGTCACTGCCAATCATGATGGCACGCTGGTTGGCAGTGACGTCAAGTGCGGCATATTGCGTCAGGCGTGTTCACCTTTGGTGCAATTTTTCCGCATGGGCCGTGAAATTCTGTCGATAATCAGCAGGTATCGATTGCCTGGTCGACTCAATAAAGCGACATATCAGTTTATAATGTCGTTGATCACTTGAGGGGCAATCCTTGTGAGTATTGCGTGGGCGTCTTGCCTGTCCAGTGGTCACATCCTTGCTATCGCTGATCCGCGTCATCAACCGCTACATCATCCTTGGGAGTCAACACCTTGCTCGAGCGCCTCTTCTCACTTCGCGCTGAAGGCACCACGACGCGCACGGAAGTGCTGGCCGGTATCGCCACCTTCCTGGCCTCGATGTACATCATCGTGGTCAACCCGGGCATTCTCTCTGCCGCTGGTGTGCCCTTCAGCGCTGCGCTGACCGCCACGGTGCTGGTCAGTTTCTTTGGCAGCCTGATGATGGGTCTCTACGCCCGTAATCCGATTCTCGTTGCGCCAGGCATGGGTATCAATGCCTTGTTTGCCTACACCATGGTATTGGGCGCCGGCATGAGCTGGCAGGTCGCACTGGGTTGCGTATTCTGGGCCGGCGTCATCTTTGCCGTGTTGGCGATGTTCAATGTACGCCGTCTGGTGATTGATGCGATTCCTGCCCAGCTACGCTATGCGATTGCTTGCGGCATTGGTCTCTTCATCACTGTCATCGGGCTGGTGAATGCCAAGCTGATCGTCTCCAATCCGGTCACGGTGGTGAGTGTGGCGCCGATGACACCTGCCTTGGTGATCTTCATGCTGGGCCTGGCGTTGACGGCCATACTGGTCGCGCGCCGTGTGCACGGTGCGTTGATCATCGGCATTGTCGTCACCACCTTGATGGCCAGCACGATCGGCCGCCTGTGGGGCGATGGTACGGCCTACTTCCCGCCGGAGATCGCGCAGCCGACGCTGGTCAACTTCACGGGCATCTTTGCTGCGCCGGATTTCAGTGGGTTGTTGGCGCTGGATCTGATGGGGTCGCTCAAGATTGCCTATGTGCCGTTTATCTTCGTGATTCTATTCACGGTGTTCTTTGACGCACTATCGACCTTCATGGCGGTTGCCGAGGCCGGTAATCTCAAGGACGAGAAAGGTGACCCGCGCAATATTCGTCGCTCAATGATGGTTGATGCCTTCTCTGCGCTGGTGTCTGCGCCGCTGGGTACCAGTCCGGCGAACGCCTACATCGAATCTGCCGCCGGTATCAGTCAGGGTGGGCGCACCGGGTTGGTCGCGGTCGTTGTCGCATTGTGCTTCCTGCCGTTTCTGTTTCTTGCGCCGCTATTGTCGCTGGTGCCTGCGATTGCGACCGCTCCTGCACTGATTCTGGTCGGGGTGTTCATGATGGAGCCGATCCGCAAGATTCACTGGCATCAGTTCGATGATGCCATTCCAGCCTTCATTGCGATGGTGATGATTCCGCTGACCTACTCCATCACGCACGGCATCGTGTTCGGTTTCCTGAGCTTTGTCGTGATCAAGCTGGGGGTGGGCAAGGCACGCGAGATTCGCCCGACCATGTGGGTGCTGTTTGCGCTGTCCTTGCTGCTGCTTCTTGAAGGCTGATCGAGACGTCTTCCGGCCGCGCTGAAAAAGGCGGCAGCCCGAGGTAAAAAGCCCCGCCAGTCATCGACTGGCGGGGCTTTTCATTGCAAACGGCATCGGCATCTCGGCGACGATGTCACTGGGCCGTGCTGATCAGTTCTTGTCTCGATCAACTTCTGTGTCAATCAGCTCTCGGTCAGCGAGACCAGAATCTTCTTGTAACTATCGAAGCGCACGCGACCGATGTCGCCATCTTCGACGGCCTTGAGCAGGGCACAGCCAGGTTCTTTCTCGTGCTTGCAATCACGGAAGCGACACATGCCAAGATATTCGTGAAACTCACGGAAGCCGTCAGTGACCTGCTCCGGCGTCAGGTGAACCAGACCAAACTCACGGATGCCCGGGGAATCGATCAGATCGCCGCCGCCAGGCATGTGATAGAGCCAGGCGGTGGTGGTGGTGTGCATGCCTTGACGCGATTCGGTCGAAAGCGGACCAACGCGCACCTCTTCTTTCGGCAGCAGTATGCTGATCAGCGATGACTTGCCGACGCCACTCTGACCGACGAAGACCGAGGTGCGATCACGTAGCTGAGATTTCAAGGGGTCAAGGCCGGCTTCACCCAGTGTGGTACAGGCGACCACCTCGTAGCCGAGCGCCTCGTAGCGGCCCAACAGATCGCGTAATTCACC
This sequence comes from Cobetia sp. L2A1, assembly GCF_009796845.1. Classification (NCBI taxonomy): domain Bacteria; kingdom Pseudomonadati; phylum Pseudomonadota; class Gammaproteobacteria; order Oceanospirillales; family Halomonadaceae; genus Cobetia; species Cobetia sp. L2A1. The sequence continues at coordinate 1,222,103 of NZ_CP047025.1, forward strand.
ACCGCTTTCGGGCAGCAGGTCGACCTTGTTGAGCACCAGCACCGGTGTGATACCGGTCGCTTCTGCCGCGATAAGATAGCGATCAATCAGGTTTGGCTGTGGCGCAGGCTCGGCGGCAAAGACGATCAAGATCTGATCGATATTGGCCGCCACCGGCTTGAGCACACCACGCATGTCGGGGCGCTCAAGCTCGGTGGTGCGGGCGCCACGCGCGACGACAACGCCACTGGCATCGCTCGCTTCGCGCCAGATGACACGGTCGCCGGTCACTAGTGTCTCGAGATTGGCGCGCAGATGGCAGCGATGCAGGCTGCCAGACTCGCTTTCCACTTCCAGGCTACGCCCATAGTGGGCGATGACACGTCCATGCTGTTCCGGGCCATATTCGCCGGCGTCGAGCTTGTCGCGGTCCTGGGACTCGCGTTTCTCTGCACGCTGGGTGCGTTCGGCCTGAACCTTCTCGATCCGCCATTGTTGCTGGCGGCTTAGCTTGCGTTTGCTCATGCTTGGCTGGTGACTCCGGTCGCCGTTCGTTCGCCAGGGACGGGAGGGACTTCCCCCGTTTGCGGTGCGATTGTACCCTTTGCGCCCTCGGGTGTCGTCTGATGCCCTTGGATAGCGCTGCATATCGCTTGTCTATCAGCGATAGTGAGTGCTGTCCCTTACCTGCTCAGCAAGGAGTTGACTCATGGCTAACCTAAACGCGCAGGCTGATCGTCTGATCTGGATCGATCTTGAAATGACCGGGCTTGACCCGTCACGTGAGCGGATTATTGAAGTGGCTACGCTGGTCACCGATGGCGACCTCAACCTGATTGCCGAGGGCCCGGTGCTGGCGGTTCATCAGCCAGATAGCCTGCTGGACGCGATGGACGAGTGGAATACGCGCACGCACGGTGAGTCCGGGCTAGTGAAACGCGTTAAGAAAAGTACAGTGGATACTGCGGAAGCCGAGCGTCAGACGATCGAGTTTCTCGCCTGTCACGTGGCCGCAGGTGCCTCGCCGATGTGTGGCAATAGCGTGCATCAGGACCGCCGCTTCCTGCAGCACGAGATGCCAGAACTCGAAGTCTTCTTCCATTACCGCAATATCGATGTTTCGACGCTCAAGGAGCTGGCACGTCGCTGGAATCCGGCAGCATTGGATGGTTTCAAGAAGCGTGCGACTCACCAGGCGATGGACGATATTCGCGAGTCACTGGCGGAGCTTTCGCACTATCGCAAGACCTTCCTCAAGCTGACCCAGAAGGGCATTGTATAAACTTGGTTTGTCGTTTAAAGCGCGGTGGCCAGTCGAGCACCGCGCTTGATCGCCTGTTCCTTGAGAGACCAGCGCACGTGTTCGCGTAGCGCTTCGCTAGGGTAGGGCAGGCGTGCACGCAGGGCGTGCTCGACACGCTCTGACCAAGGCGCGTTGCCAAGCGCAATGGCGATGTTGGACAGCCACTTCTCATAGCCGATCCGCCGGATTGGGCTGCCCTCTGTCTTGCTGAGGAATTCACTCTCGCCCCAGCAGAACAGATCGAGCAACTCGGCACGGTCCAGATCATGGCGCGGGGAGAAGTCGGCTTCCTGACTGACTTTTGTGAAGCGTGTGAAGGGGCAGAACAGCTGACAGTCGTCACAGCCGTAGATGCGGTTGCCCATCTGGCGGCGAAACTCTTCTGGAATGGCACCGGAGAGCTCGATGGTAAGATACGAGATGCAGCGCCGTGCATCGACGACACGGTCTGCGACAATCGCATCGGTAGGGCAGGCGACCTGACAGGCATTGCAGCTGCCGCAATGTTCCTTCTCGAAGGGCTTGTCCACTGGCAGTGGCAGGTCGGTGTAGAGTTCTCCAAGGAAGAATAGAGAGCCAGCCTTTTGATTCATCAGCATGGCATTCTTGCCGAACCAGCCGATGCCGGCTTTCTGGGCAAGCGCGCGCTCCATCACTGGTGCTGAGTCGACAAAGGCGCGGTAACCGAACTTGCCTACCTCGCCTTCTATCTGTTTCGCCAGATTGGCCAGCCGTTTTCGCATCAGCTTGTGGTAATCGCGGCCAAGTGCGTAGCGTGAGACATAGGCCCGTGATGGCTGGCTCAACACCTGGGTGGTTTCAACTTCCGGTGGCAGATAGTCAAGGCGTACGCTAATGACGCGCAATGTGCCGGGTACCAGCTCCTCGGGGCGCGTCCGCTTGGTGCCATGCTTGGCCATGAAGTTCATCTCGCCGTGATAGCCGTTGGCTAGCCAGCGCTCGAGATACGCTTCATGTGCAGAGAGGTCAACATCTGTAATACCGACCTGTTGAAAGCCCAGCTCTCGTCCCCAGGTCTTGATGCGTGCTGCCAGCTCGGCCATGGACTGCGCTTCCTGATGTGCTTTCGCTTCCGCTGATGAAACGTCTTGCGCATCAGCATGTGAAGTCAGGTCAGTGGCGTAAGGATATGAAGCAGACATGGATGTTCCAGCGAGACAGGGAATTCAGAAGACAGGGCGGCATGGGGCGAAAGACGGCGCCACCTTAGCGTAACTTGCCCGTTTGCCCAAGTGTGGTCGAGATGCAGGGGGCAGGCTGATGTGTCGGAGCGCTGTACGTGCCAGACAACGCACGTTGATGACAGCGCGCGTTGCAAGATTATCAGACAAGGAGTTCATGCATGGCGGCGAGTCAATCCACTTCATCATCAACCTCGGTAGCAAATGCATCGCCTGCCACTGTCAGCATCTGGCGATCGGTCAACTGTCTGTGGCCGATAGCAGCACTACGTGATCTTGAACACTGGATGCTGGCCGAAGAAACAGTCGCTGCGGCTAGCGGTTTACCTGAGGCACCGGTAGAAAGGCGTCTGATGGGTCGTGCGGCTCAGTCGGCGTTTGATCTTCTGCGTCAGCGTTGGCCCGAGGCACGCAAGCTGTGTGTGATGTGCGGTGGGGGTAACAATGGCGGTGATGGCTATTTACTGGCACGCCTGGCGGTGTTGTCCGGCTTTGACGTGCAGGTTGTCGCCTTGAAGCCAGAGGCAGTGTTGACTGGCGATGCACAGCTGGCAGCCGGTGCGGCGCGCGAGGCGGGCGTGACGATCAAGTCGTGGCCGATGGATGATGCCTCAGCGGCAGAGGAGTTACTCAAGGGGTGGCCACTGTTGATCGATGCGCTGACAGGCATTGGTCTGACAAAAGCGCCGCAGGGAGCGCTTGCGCAAGCGATTGATCTGATCAATCAGTATCGCGCGGGTGGGGCGCACGTGATGGCGCTGGATGTTCCCTCGGGACTGAATGCGGCGACGGGTGCCGTCGAGGGCGTTGCGGTCGAGGCAGATGTCACTCTCACCTTCCTGGTTGACAAGCCGGGTCTGCATACCGGCCGAGCCGAGCTGCATGCAGGGCAGGTCAGTTTGGCGCGTCTAGGTGCGGCGCGTGTACTGCCGGAAGTGGTCGTTCAGGCAAGAACAGCAGCCTTGCTGGCTGCTGAAGCTGTGAAGCGGCTGACACCGCGCTGGCTTGAGGGCGAGCTGGTGCCGCGCTCGCCACTGGCTCACAAGGGAGATGCTGGCAGTGTGCTGGTTGTCGGGGGTGGGCCAGGGCTTGGTGGCTCCGTCTTGCTAGCCAGCGAAGCCGCAGCGCGTGCCGGGGCTGGTAAGGTCGCACTGCTCACTGCGCCGGAGCATGTCAGTGCCAGTCTGACGCGCTGCCCCGAGGTCATGGTGCGTGGTCTCAAGAGTGGCCCTGAAGGCAGCAATCATGATGGCTTCGCCGTATTGGAAGCACAGCTGGCGGTTGCTAGCGTGGCGCTTGTCGGTCCCGGATTGGGCACTGATGCGCTTGAAACCATGCTGTGGGGTCTTGGCGGGCTACAGCGGGTACTGGATGCAGGGCAGCCGCTAGTGGTGGATGCTGATGCTCTGAGTCTATTGGCGTTGCGGGCAAAACAGGGCGAGGTCGTACATCGTGATGACTGGGTACTGACGCCGCATCCTGGCGAGGCGGCTCGCCTATTGGACTGCTCTGTTGAAGACGTCGAGCGAGACCGTCTGGCAGCGGTGCGTGGCATACAAAAGAAGTATGGCGGCAGCGTAGTGCTCAAAGGAGCTGGCAGTTTGATCGCAAGCCCTGCTGGAGTGCTCGATGGGCCGGATGTGGCTCTGTGCCCATATGGCAATCCCGGCATGGCCAGTGGCGGCATGGGCGACGTTCTGGGCGGTATCATTGCCGGGCTTGCTGCGCAGTCATTGATGGGTGGCTTCGATGCCCGCCAGTCGCGTGCACCGCTGAACGCTGCGGCACAGGCGCTGCGTGTGACACTCAGCATGGCGCAGGCTGCCAGACTTGGCGTGCTGGTTCATGCGCTGGCGGCAGATAGAGCCGTGCAGGAACGCGGCGAACGTGGCCTGCTCGCGGGTGATCTGGCATCCTATATGCATTTACTGCTCAATTCACGGGCCCGAGATGCGCATATTCCTATCTGATGAAAATGCCCAAGTTGCCTTCGGCAGCCAGCTGGGCGACGTGTTTGCCGGCCACGGGCTGGTGTTTATGGAAGGCGAGCTAGGGGCGGGAAAGACCACCCTGACGCGCGGCGTGCTGCGTGCTTACGGCCATCTGGGTGCCGTCAAGAGTCCGACCTACACGCTGATCGAGCCTTACGTGCTGCCGCGTGCGGACGGTGGGGAGTGGCACGTCAATCATTTTGACCTCTATCGACTCGCTGACCCTGAAGAGCTTGAGTTCATCGGTGGGCGCGATCTGCTTGCCGATGACAGCCTCGCGCTCATTGAGTGGCCGAGCTGCGGTAAGGGGTTTTTACCGGCTCCTGATCTGCGAGTCATGCTGACCGTGCTTGATGAGGGCCGTGAAGCTGAGCTTACTGCCCATACGCCGCGTGGCGAGCGCTGGCTCGTGACACTGGCCGATCACTTGGCGCCTCAGGCATGATGGCCCGCAGGTTTGTTCTGCACTCTTGCCAATGCGCTCAGGTGCCTGACTTTGTCGTTCGTTATCTTCATTCATGTTCCTTCTGTCTGGGTCATCCTTACTGATGCCTGAAATTGTGTCCGACCCTCGTATGCGCGTGATGCGCCGTCTTCGTCGCTGGCTGGCAGGAGGGGTTGCCTGCTCGCTGATAAGCCTTGCCTTTGCGCCGCAGGCGCTCGCCGCCAAGGTGGAAAACCTGCGCCTGTGGACGGCGCCGGATCATACGCGTCTGGTGTTTGATCTCGACAGTGCCGCCACGGCCAAGATCTTCAGTCTCGATAATCCTGAGCGTCTGGTGATCGACCTTGCGGGTAGCGATGTAGCGAATGCTGCGGTAAGTCGCAAGCTCGAGAAGTTGAATCTCGAGGGCAGCGCCGTGAAATCGATTCGCACCGGTCGCCAAGGCAATGATTTGCGCGTCGTGCTCGACCTGACTCGCCAAGTCAATCCCAAGGACTTCACACTGGCGCCGAATGCCAAGTATGGCAACCGTCTGGTTGTCGATCTTGAATTCCCCGGTGAGTCGGCGGTGGAAAACCCTATCGATCCGATCGAGGCACGTATTCGTGAGCAGGAGCAGCTGGCGGCCAAGCGTAAATTGAAAGGTGAGCCGGTTGCTGCGGCGCCGAATATCAAGGCCTCTACGCATCCCAAGCGCGATATCATCATCGCCATTGACCCTGGTCACGGCGGGGAAGATCCTGGTGCCAGCGGCCCCGGTGGCACCAAGGAAAAGGATGTGGTGCTCAAGATCGGCAAGCGCCTCAAGCGCATGTTTGATGCGCAGCCAGGATTCAAGGCCATCCTGACGCGTAACAGCGATTACTATATTCCGTTGCGCAAGCGCACCGAGATTGCGCGTGAGCAGAAAGCTGACTTTTTCGTCTCGATTCATGCTGATGCCTTCAATAGCCCGCGTCCGCATGGCAGCTCGGTGTTTGCACTGTCCAGTCGTGGCGCCACCTCGGAAACCGCCCGCTGGTTGGCAGCGACTGAAAACCGCGCTGACCTTATCGGTGGCGTGGATGGCAGCCTGAGCCTGAATGACAAGGATGAAATGCTGCGCGGCGTACTGCTTGATCTGACCATGACAGCGACGCTAAACGACTCGCTGGCCGCCGGTAGCGGTGTGTTGGCCAATCTCGGGCGGATGAATACGCTGCACAAGAGCCGCGTTGAGCAGGCGGGCTTCGTGGTGCTGAAGTCGCCAGACATCCCGTCATTGCTGGTCGAGACAGGTTTCATCTCCAATCCGACTGAAGAGCGCAATCTGAATAGTGGCGCGTATCAAGAGAAGCTGGCGCGCTCCATCTTCTCAGGGGTCGAGACACACTTTGAACGCAATCCGCCGCCGTCCAGCCTGCTGGCATGGAAGCGTAATCAGGCGCGTGGCGGCAATGGCGGTGAATATCGCGTCAAGAGTGGCGACACGCTGTCAGAAGTCGCTCAGCGACACAATGTCAGCATGGCAGCGCTCAAGCAGGCCAACGGCCTGAGTCGAGATGCCTTGCGCGTGGGTGAGACACTGAAGATTCCTCGCGGGTAGATCGTCATCAGGCATTGAGTCCTGGCATTGAGCCCTGTCGCGCATTTCTCTCACCGCCAGGCCTGCTTTCCCGCGACCAGGTTCGCTGGCAAGCGCGTCTGGCAGTCCGCCTTGTTTGCCCGCAAATGGGTTGTCCACCCGCTTTTGATTCAGGAGTTTCTCCATGGCTGACGACCTGTCTGCACCGGACATTGCCAGCACTCGCGAACGCCGCATTCGTATCCTCAATCCGCGACTGGCTAACCAGATCGCGGCAGGTGAGGTGGTGGAGCGTCCAGCCTCGGTGGTCAAGGAGCTGGTCGAGAACGCCATTGATGCGGGCAGTACGCGTATTGAGCTGGAACTTGAGGGCGGCGGTGCGCGCCTGATTCGCGTGCGCGACAACGGCTGTGGCATCACCGAGGAAGACTTGCCGTTGGCACTCTCGCGGCATGCCACCAGCAAGATCGAAAGCCTGGATGATCTGGAAGGCGTCGCCAGCCTCGGTTTTCGCGGCGAGGCGCTGGCCTCCATCAGCTCGGTGTCACGTCTGGAGCTGTTCTCGAATGTCTCTGACGAGCCGGCAAATGGCTGGCGCGTCGTTGCAGAAGGGCGCGAGATGGCACCACGTGTTTCTCCGGCGCCGCATCCGCGTGGTACCAGCGTCGCGGTGCGTGATCTATTTTTCAATACGCCAGCACGCCGCAAGTTCATGCGAACGGAGAAGACCGAGTTCGGACATGTCGAGGAGAGTTTCCGGCGGCTGGCACTGTCACGTCACGATATTGGCTGGACGCTGCGCCACAATCAGAAGGTGGTGCATCAGCTGCGCCCCGGCGATGACACGCTGACGATTGAGCGTCGTATTGGTGCGCTGCTGGGTCGTAATTTTCTTGAACATGCGCTACATCTGGACATCGAGGCGTCCGGGCTCAGGCTTTCGGGTTGGGTGGGCTTGCCGACGCACTCACGTGCGCAGGCAGATCAGCAGTATTTCTTCGTCAATGGCCGTGTCGTACGCGACCGTCTGGTGGCCCACGCCGTCCGTCAGGCATACCGTGACGTGATGTTTCATGGTCGGCACCCGGTGTTTGTGCTCTATCTGGAACTCGATCCGACCGTGGTCGATGTCAATGTGCACCCGACCAAGCACGAGGTGCGCTTCCGCGACGGTCGTCTGGTGCACGATTTTCTGTTTTCCAGTCTGCACAAGGCTCTGGCGCAGGTGCGGCCCGGAGACAACAGTGCTGCTCCGACCGAAATGGCCGGTCAGTCGCAGGATAAAGTGGAAGATCCCGGCTGGCAGCAGCAAGGCATGCGCCTTGGACGTCAGGAGCAGGATCGCCAGGAACAGGATGCTCAGCAGCAGGCCAGTTTGCCGTCCAATGGCGAGTCTGGCGCAGTGACCAACGAGCATGCCAGGCAAGTGGGAGCTGATTCAGGCAGCACTGGTCGAGGAAGTGCTGCTTATGGATCAGAGGCCCGGTCAGCGGCTCCTTGGCAGCCTTCGTCTCAGCTGCCCCCTGCCGGCGATGGCCGCTCGAGTGAGCGGCTCAGTGCTGAAAGAGTCCGTCAGTTCATGGCGGGCTATCGTGCTCTGCATCCCAGCGAAGACCATCTGCTAACGCCGGGTGGTGCTACAGCAGCAGACGCGACTCGGGACATTTCTCAGGATCCAGCCGCGATCGCGAGTGCCGAGCGTGAAGCGAGGCGTGTCCCGCGGGTGACGTTGGGTGAGGCAGCGAGTGGCGTTGCTGAAGTCGCTGCTGCATGGCAGGTCGAGGTTCAGTCAGCGGTCAGTGCTGATGATGGTATTAGCGCCAACGTGACCACTGGCTCGGCCCCGCAAGTGGTCATGCGTGGCTTGCCGCCGCAAACCGCCGATGATGATACCCCACCGTTGGGTTATGCGGTGGCGCAGCTACACGGTGTTTATATTCTGTCGCAGACCTCGCGCGGACTGGTAATGGTTGACATGCATGCCGCACACGAGCGCATCACCTATGAGCGCATGAAGCAGCATGTGCATGGGGGTGGCCATCTTGAAGCACAGCCGCTGCTGGTACCGGTATCGCTGGCAGTCAGTTCGCGTGAGATGGGCACCTTTGAGCGTGAGCCGGAGGCCTTTACTCGTCTTGGCGTTGAGCTGGATGCGGCTGGCCCTGAAACGCTATTGGTTCGTCAGGTGCCGGTCGTGCTTGGCAATGCCGATGTCGAGCCACTGGTGCGCGGCATGTTGGAAGATCTCGAGCGTTATGGGCGCAGTGATCGCATGGAAGCGCACATGAATGAGCTGATGGCCGACATGGCCTGTCGCGGCAGTGTGCGAGCCAATCGTCGCCTGACAATTCCCGAGATGAACGCCCTGCTGCGTGATATGGAGCGTACCGAGCGCTCCGGGCAGTGCAATCACGGTCGCCCTACCTGGACAGAGCTCTCCATGAGCGAGTTGGATAAATTATTCTTGCGCGGTCAGTAGTCGATCACCCACGAATCGTCAGCGGTTCACCCCCGATTCACCTCTTAACTCCGACAATAGGCCATGACCCAGATTCAGCTCTCTGATACTTCATCCAATAGCATGCTTGCTGAAGCTGATAAGCCACCGGTGGTATTGCTGATGGGGCCGACTGCCTCTGGCAAGACCGACCTTGCGATTCGCTGGTACGAGGAACAGGGCGCGGAGTTGGTCAGCGTCGATTCAGCACTGATCTATCGCGGCATGGACATCGGCACGGCCAAGCCAACAGCGGCAGAGCTGACGCGAGCGCCACACCGGTTGATCGATTTTCTTGATCCGCTGGAAAGTTATTCTGCGGCCGAGTTTCGTCACGATGCGCTTGTACACATTGCTGAAATACAGTCACGGGGGAAGCTGCCGCTGCTAGTCGGTGGCACGATGATGTACTTCAAGCGCTTGCTGGAAGGTGTGGCGGACTTGCCTGCAGCAGACCCTGCGCTGCGAGCAATCCTCGAGTCACGTATTCAGACAGAGGGGCTTGAGGTGTTGCACCGTGAGCTGGGGCAACTTGATCCGGCGTCTGCGCAGCGCATTCGTCCCAGCGATCCACAGCGCCTGACACGTGCGCTGGAGGTGTGCTTGCTTAGCGGTCGCCCCATGAGCGAGCTGTTGGCGGAGCAGCCGAAAGCTGAGCTTCCGTTCCGGCCGGTACCGATCGCACTGGCGCCCCACGATAGAGCCGTGTTACATGAACGTATCGAGAGGCGTTTTGATCAGATGTTGGAACAGGGCTTCATTGCCGAGGTCGAAGCGCTGAAGGCACGCTCGGAGCTACATGCCGGACTGCCGTCGATTCGCTGTGTAGGGTACCGTCAGGTGTGGGATTATCTGGAGGGTCGTCTTTCGCGTGACGAGATGCGCGAACGCGGCATTATTGCAACGCGTCAGCTTGCCAAGCGTCAGTTGACCTGGCTGCGTAGCTGGAAGGGCGTTCATCAGGTAGATTCGATGGGTGTAAATCCTTACAGTGAAACCTTGAAAATCGTGCGCCAGACCAGCACTTAGCGTAACATGAGCGGTCACGACCAGCGCCCGTGAAGCCCCCTCAAGAGGGCAACCCGGAGCACTGGCGAACATAACCATACTTACCTCGAATGAGATATTTTTTACGGAGAGTCACATGTCCAAAGGTCAATCACTCCAGGACCCGTACCTGAACATCCTGCGCAAGGAACGTATTCCGGTGTCGATCTTCCTGGTCAACGGAATCAAATTGCAGGGCCAGATCGAGTCTTTCGATCAGTTCGTTATCCTGCTGCGCAATACTGTTTCCCAGATGGTCTACAAGCACGCTATCTCGACCGTGGTCCCCTCGCGCAATGTGCGCTTGCCGGCCCAGGATCCGAGCGTGCCGTCCACAGAAATCTGAAGTTAGAGGCGCTGATTGTTCTTCGAACGACCCGAAGCCGGTGAAACGGCCGTCCTGGTACACGTTAATTTCCGGGACGAAAAAGAACGCGAGGACGCCGGAGAGCTCCTCGAACTCGTACGCTCAGCAGGCGCTGTGCCGGCGACCCTTATCGAGGGTAGTCGGCCACGTCCTGACTCGCGTACGTTCATCGGAGAAGGCAAGGTTGAGGAAGTGCGTGAGGCTCTGGCCGCGCACGAAGCCGAACTTGTCATTTTCAATCATTCATTGAGTCCTTCCCAGCAACGTAACCTCGAAGCCACGCTTGAGTGTCGTGTGATCGACCGTACCGGTCTGATTCTCGATATCTTTGCTCAGCGTGCGCGGACCCATGAGGGCAAGTTGCAGGTAGAACTCGCACAGCTCGAGTACATGTCTACCCGCCTTGTGCGTGGTTGGACTCACCTTGAGCGTCAGAAAGGCGGTATCGGTCTACGTGGCCCGGGGGAAACCCAGCTCGAGACTGACCGTCGTCTGCTGCGTGTGCGTATCAAGTCGATTCATAAGCGGCTCGAGAAGGTACACAAGCAGCGCGACCAGAATCGGCGTGCACGCTCGCGTGCGGAGATCCCGAGTCTGTCGTTGGTCGGCTATACCAATGCTGGCAAGTCGACACTGTTCAATGCGCTGACTTCTTCTGAGGTCTATGCCGCTGATCAGTTGTTCGCGACATTGGATCCGACGCTGCGGCGTGTGGAGCTTGAAGATGTTGGCCAGGCAGTACTGGCCGATACGGTGGGCTTCATTCGCCACCTGCCGCACAAGCTGGTCGAGGCCTTCCAGGCGACTCTGCAGGAGGCTGCCGAGGCTGATCTGCTGGTGCATATCATTGATGCAGCCGATCCAGAGAATGACCGCAACACCGAGCAGGTCAATCAGGTGCTCAGTGAAATAGATGCCGGTGATGTGCCGCGTCTGCTGGTCATGAACAAGATTGACCGGCTCGACATGGCGCCGCGTATCGAGCGTGATGGCTTTGGGCGTCCGCTGATCGTGTGGTTGTCGGCACGGGATGGCAAGGGAATGGAGCTGCTATTGCAGGCCTTCTCCGAGCTACTGTCCGACAACGTCATCTCTACCCGGCTAACACTGGGGCCAGAGAAGTCTCGTCTGCGTGCTGGCTTGCATGAGCTTGATGCCGTCAAGGAAGAGAGCTATGACGAGCAGGGCAATGCACTGCTGGACATTCGGCTTGAGAAACGTGCATTGCTTCAATTGTTATCGCACCTTGGGGAGTCTTCTGCAGACTACCTCGGCGGCGAGCACGATGATCTTGAAGCTTGGCAGCGTGAGCTGTCCGCCGAGCGTGCCGAGAAGCATCGCATGTCGGTGACGCACAAGGGCTGAGTAGAAAAGAACTGGAATCACAGACGGCATTCGTATTCTTGCGCTATATCCAGAATATGAATGCCCTCGCGCAGGTTACGGCCTGCGCGTCAGAGCAACGGGCATTCAGCTGTTGGATGGCTGGATGCCGCTTGGCAGACGATGGCTGTCAGGCAGGGCCATGGCCTTCTCCCGCAAGGGACGCGTCGCCGAATCGCAGGACAGAACCGGCAGTAAAACCGGTATTGGCGGCGTCATCATAATGACGAGCGGAACATCGACTGAGTGGAGACGACGTATGGCTTGGAATGAGCCGGGTGGCGGCAACCAGCATGACCCTTGGAGCGGCGGTGGTCGCGGTGGGGACAAAAAGGGCGGCGGTAGCAACGGCGGTGGCGGCGGCAATGGTAATGGCGGACCGCCCGACCTCGATGAGGCGCTGAAGAAGTTTCAGGACAAGCTCAGCGGATTGCTCGGTAACGGCAAGCGCCGCAGTGGGGGTTCTGGTGGCACCGGCGGCACGGGCGGTGGTAACACCAATGCCTTCGCGCTGCCGGGTATCATCGGCGTCGTGCTGGTGGCCATCTGGGCTGCCTCAGGCTTCTATCTTGTCGATCAGTCCGAGCGCGGCGTCGTACTTCGCTTTGGCAAGTACAACGACATTGTCGGTCCGGGTCTGCACTGGAATCCGCCGATCATTGATGATGTCCGTGAGATCAACGTCACCAAGGTGCGCTCGCTCTCTCAGACCAAGTCGATGTTGACGCAAGACGAGAACATCGTCGAAGTGCAGATGTCGGTGCAGTATCAAGTGTCCAATCCGCGTGACTTCCTGCTCAATGTGCGTGCTCCCGAAATCAGTCTCGAGAACGCCATGGATTCCGCGCTGCGTCATGAAGTCGGCAGTGCTGACATGAACGAAATCCTGACCTCTGGACGTGAGCTGCTGGCCAGCAACGTCAAGTCACGCCTGCAGTCCTATCTGGACAACTATGGTGTCGGCCTGACGCTGCAGACCATCAACGTGGAATCCACGTCGGCCCCGGCGCCGGTGCAGGAGTCTTTCGATGATGTCATCAAGGCGCGCGAGGATCGTCAGCGTACGATCAACCAGGCACTGGCTTACGAGAACTCGATTCTCCCGGAAGCTCAGGGTCAGGCACAGCGTGTCATTGAAGAGGCTGAAGGTTACAAGGAATCAGTCGTTGCCAAATCGCAGGGTGAAGCCAACCGCTTCACGTCTCTGTTGACCGAGTACAAGAAGGCGCCGGAGATCATCCGTGAGCGCATGTATCTCGAGACGATGAGTGAAGTCCTCGGCAAGACCAGCAAGGTGCTGGTGGATGTCGAGAATGGTAATTCGCTCATGTATCTGCCGCTCGACAAACTGGCAGGCAAGTCCAGTGCTGAAGATGAAGACAGCAATGGCATGAGCCGCAGTGAGCTTGATCGCGTGTCACGTCAGGCGAGCGATGCGCTGAGCCGAAGCAATAGCACTGACAGCAGTAACCGCACCAGTCGGGAGGGTCGTCAATGATCAATAATCGCTCACTGATGGCAGTTGCCGGCCTGGCTATCGTGGCCTGGCTTGGCAGCAACAGCCTCTATACCGTCGATGAAACCCAGCGCGCCATCAAGCTCAAGTTTGGTGAAGTGGTGGAAGACAACATCCAGCCGGGCCTGCACTTCAAGCTGCCGGTCTACAACACGATCCGTACCTTTGATACGCGCGTGTTGACACTGGATGCCCAGGCGAGTCGTTATCTGACTCGTGAGAAGAAAGCGGTCATCGTTGATTCCTTCGTCAAGTGGAAGATCATCGATCCGAAGCGCTACTACGAATCGACATCTGGCGATGAGCAGATGGCCGAGCGTCTGATCGCACCGCGTGTCGATGAGAGTCTGCGTAACGAGTTCGGTAAGCTTGAGCTGATACAGATCATCTCCGAGCAGCGTGATGCGCTGATGAAGAAGCCGACCCAAGAGCTCGATGAAGTCATGCGCAAGGAGTTGGGGGTGTCGATTCTCGATATCCGCGTCAAGCGTATTGATTTGCCGGACGAGGTCTCTCAGGCCGTCTATGAGCGCATGAAGACTGAGCGCCAGCGTGAGGCACGTGAGTATCGCGCCCAGGGTCAGGAGCAGGCCGAGAAGATTCAGGCCAACGCTGATCGTCGCCGCACAGTATTGATCGCGCAGGCAGAAGAGCAGGCGCAGACTCTGCGGGGTGAGGGTGATGCTTCAGCCGCCGCCATCTATGCAGGTGCTTACGGTGCTGATGTTGAGTTCTTCCGCTTCTACCGTTCTCTGCAGGCCTATCGTGAGAGCTTCAAGGGCGATGGCAACATGATGGTCATGCAGCCTGATAGCGAGTTCTTCCGTTTCTTCAAGGACCCGCTCGGCAGCAGCAAGTAAGCTGTCAGCACTGCTTTCCTCGCGTTGAGGGGAGTGCGCGAAAGTTGGACCTCGCACAGTGGTCGTGCGGGGTTCATCCCGCCAGAATTCATGCTAGACTTCTGTAACCGGGCACAGCCCGGTTTTTTTGTGGCCGCCTTTTACGTTGCGGTGCCGCAGTGGTGATGTCGCGGGAAGCATATGATGCCTTCTCTTGCTGTGTACGAAGGTGTGGCTAGGCCTTCGGTAACTTGTTGTTTCATGGTCTTTTATTCATGAACCTTGTTGCCGGGACTTGTCTTCCTGTCGTCTCATCGTCAGGCGGGAAGTGGCGACACGCGTCACGAGCCACCCCTTGTCATAAATTTCTTGCAGGATAGCGCAATGACCATCGCAGATCGCTGGCTCCTCCCGGATGGGATGGATGAGGTATTACCGCCTCAAGCAACCCGTATGGAGGCGCTGCGCCGCGCGCTACTCGACCTCTATCATCGCTTCGGCTATGACCTGGTGCTGCCGCCCCCCGTCGAGTTTCTTGATTCATTGTTGACCGGTACCGGTACCGAACTTGACCTGCAGACCTTCAAGCTGACCGATCAGATGACCGGTCGCATGATGGGTGCTAGCGCCGACGTGACCCCTCAGGTGGCACGAATGGACGCACACTCACTGCGTCGTGAAGGGCCGGTGCGCTTGTGCTACTGCGCCAATGTGTTGCGTACCAAGGCCGATAAGCATCAGGGCGGGCGCAGTCCTGTCCAGGTCGGTGCTGAGCTGTTTGGTCATGCCGGTCTTGAGGCGGATCACGAGATTTTGCATCTGGCGCTGACGAGTCTGGAGCAGGCAGGTGCTGATGAGTTGCACCTGGCGTTGGGCCATATCGGAATATATCGTGCCCTGATCGCTGAAGCCGGGATGAACACCGACCATGAACGTGAATTATTTGCCGCCATCGAGCGTAAGCAGTATTCCGCTCTGGATGCATTGATTGAGCGCGTAGTGGGTGACAAGGTAGTAGCGGGCATGCTGAAGGCATTGCCGCACCTGCATGGCGATGAAGACATTCTCGCGCAGGCACGTACTGCCTTTGCTGGTGCGCCGGTCGCCGTCGCCAGTGCATTGGATCAACTTTCAGCGCTGAGCCAGGTAGTACGTGAGCGTCATCCACAGGTCACGTTGTACTTTGACCTTGCTGAGCTGCGAGGTTACGAGTATCACACCGGCATGGTGTTCGCGGCTTATGTGCCGGGCTATGGTCAAGCGCTGGCCAAGGGCGGTCGCTATGACGATACTGGACGTGTCTTTGGTCGTGCGCGCCCTGCTACCGGGTTCTCGATGGATCTCAAGCAGCTAGCCTCACTGGCCGTGCAAACACCGGCTTGCGATGGTATCTGGGCGCCGGCACTCAATGAGAGCGCTCTGCGTGAGTGTGTTGACCAGCTGCGTGCCAGCGGTGAACGTGTGATTGAGGCATTGCCTGGCCAGACAACCGGTGCCGATGCTCACCGTTGTAACCGTGAGTTGGTACGCTCTGATAGTGGTTGGCAGGTGGACGCGATTCACGCCTGAACGACTGACAGCAAACAGTAGGGGCCACTGGGTCCCGAGGCACAGCTGCCCTGTGGCAGCTGTGCTTGTGAGTAGGTTTTCACCGACGGTTATTCACCGAAAGAGATAGGAACCATGGGCAAGAATGTAGTCGTGCTCGGCACCCAATGGGGTGATGAAGGCAAGGGCAAGGTCGTTGACCTGCTGACCGAATCCGCCAGCGCCGTTGTGCGCTTCCAGGGTGGCCATAATGCGGGTCACACTCTGGTACTGGACGGCAAGAAAACCGTTCTTCACCTGATTCCCTCCGGTATTCTTCACCCGGGCAAGACCTGCGTCATCGGTAACGGTGTCGTACTGTCTCCGGAAGCGCTGATCAAGGAAATCCGTGAGCTGGAAGCCAACGATGTGCCGGTGCGTGATCGTCTGCGCCTGTCACCGGCTTGCCCGCTGATTCTGTCCTATCACGTGCGCCTGGATCAGGCTCGTGAGAAGGCACGCGGTGTCGCCAAGATCGGTACCACGGGTCGCGGTATTGGTCCGGCCTATGAAGACAAGGTCGCACGTCGCGGTCTGCGTCTAGGTGACATCCTGCACCGCGAGCGTTTTGCTTCCAAACTGGGCGAAGTGCTGGACTATCACAACTTCGTGCTGCAGCACTATCACGGCGAAGCGCCGGTCGATTTCCAGCAAGTGCTGGACGAAGCCATGGAAATGGCCGAAGAGCTGCGCCCGATGGTCTGCGATACCGTGGACCTGGTCCACAAGGTTCGTAAAGCCGGCGAGAACATCCTTTTCGAGGGTGCTCAGGGGTCGCTGCTGGATATCGATCACGGTACCTACCCGTACGTGACCAGCTCCAATACCACTGCCGGCGGTACTGCGACCGGTTCTGGTGTGGGTCCGCTGTATCTGGACTACGTGCTCGGTATCACCAAGGCCTACACCACCCGTGTCGGTTCTGGTCCATTCCCGACAGAACTGTTTGATGAGTTCGGTCGCCATCTGGCTGAGCGTGGCCACGAGTTCGGTGCCACCACTGGTCGTGCCCGCCGTTGTGGTTGGTTTGATGCGGTCGCACTGCGTCACGCTGTGCAGATCAACTCGGTCAGCGGTATCTGCCTGACCAAGCTGGACGTGCTCGATGGCCTCGAGAATATCCGTGTCTGCATCGGCTATCGCAGCAAGGATGGAGATGTCCTGGACAATCCGGTGGATTCCGAAGGCTACGAAGCCGTCGAGCCGCTGTATCACGACCTGCCGGGTTGGACCGAGTCCACCATCGGCGTGCGTGATGTCGAGAAGCTGCCAGCCAATGCACGTGCCTACATCAGCTTCATTGAGGAGCAGGTCGGTGTGTCTATCGATATCATCTCCACTGGCCCTGACCGCAACGAGACCATCGTGCTACGTAACCCGTTCCACGACTGATCGTCTCGCTTAGGCTTTTTTGAGCTTGTGCAGAAAAAAACACCCCATCGGGATTTCTCGTTGGGGTGTTTGCGTATGTGGGCATGAATGGTCGGGATGGCATTCGTTGGCGACATGAACGTGCGTCGAGTAAAGGTCTCCAATCGCTGGGAAAGGTATGGGTGGCAAGAGATGTTGCACAGAGTGTGAGCGGAAGAAAGAGAGCGGAAGTTGATATTTTAAATGGGAATGATTGTTATTTTTGTTGTGATCTACGGCTATCATGCCGGCAAACTGGTTGCCCACGCCACAATTTGGCGTTTTCGGGGAGGTGGTGACTTCACATCGATCTGATACAGGACTAAAATGGTCCTCAATCAATATCCCGTGGTGGAGGCCTGAATGCTGAAGCTTTCCAGAATGACCGATTACGCAGCCGTCGTGATGGCACGCATTGCCCGTGAGCCTGACTCGGCACATGCCGCGATTGATCTGGCTGAAAGCGTTCAGCTGCCCCATCCCACCGTGAGCAAGACACTCAAGGCGCTGGTGCGTGCTGGGCTGCTGGAGTCTCGCCGTGGCGCGCAGGGCGGCTATCGTCTCGCGCGACCGGCAAGCGAGATTTCGGCCAGTGACATCATCAGCGCCATCGAGGGACCTGTTGCCGTTACCGAGTGCAGCCACGTCGACGGCGATTGCGAGCTGGTCAACACCTGTGGTGTCGCTGACAACTGGCAGCGGGTGTCGCGTGCGATTGGAGAGTTGCTTGGGAGCGTGACGCTGGCGCATCTGGCGTCGACTTCGCCGCTGCGCATGCCGGTTCAGCTGCCGATACAGGCCATCAGCCTGTATAGCGATGACAGCCGCGACCTCCGTTCACAGCCGCCAGCAGCACGTGGTCACAAGGCCTGATTGAGCATCACGCGATCAGACAGAAAAATATGAGAGGCTTCGCTGCCATTCGGGCGAAGTGACCAAGAATATGCACAGACCCGGAGTCACTCCGGGAGAGGAGATCAGCATGGCGAGCCAGGAGATGGAGCAGCTTGTACAGCGCGAGTACAAGCAGGGCTTCGTGACCGATATCGAAAGCGACACCATTCCGCCAGGACTGGACGAGAGTGTGATCCGCTTTATCTCGGCCAAGAAGGGTGAGCCCGAGTGGATGCTTGAGTGGCGTCTGGATGCCTATCAGCAGTGGCTAAAGATGAAGGCTCCGTCCTGGGCGCATCTGAACTATCCAGATATCGACTATCAGGCGATTTCCTATTTCAGCGCGCCGAAGCGGCCAGAAGATCGTCCGCAGAGCCTCGATGAAGTCGACCCCAAGCTGCTCGAGACCTACGAGAAGCTTGGCATTCCCCTGCATGAGCGTGCTGCACTGGCGGGTGTGGCGGTGGATGCGGTGTTCGATTCCGTTTCCGTCACCACCACCTTCAAGAAAGAACTCTCTGAAGCGGGCGTGATCTTCTGCTCCATCTCAGATGCCATCAAGGACTATCCGGACCTGATCAAGCAGTATCTTGGTACCGTGGTGCCCAAGGCAGATAATTACTTCACTGCGCTCAATGCTGCCGTCTTTACTGATGGCTCTTTTGTGTTCGTGCCGGAAGGTGTGACCTGCCCGATGGAGCTGTCCACCTATTTCCGCATCAATGCCGCCAACACCGGCCAGTTCGAGCGCACGCTGATCATCTGTGAAAAGCAGGCGCAGGTGTCGTATCTGGAAGGCTGCACAGCTCCTCAGCGTGACGAGAACCAGTTGCATGCAGCGGTGGTTGAATTGATCGCGCTGGAAGATGCCTACATCAAGTACTCCACCGTCCAGAACTGGTATCCGGGCGATGAAGACGGCAAGGGTGGTATCTATAACTTCGTCACCAAGCGTGCCGATTGTCGCGGTGATCGCTCCAAGGTGTCCTGGACGCAGGTCGAGACTGGCTCTGCCATTACCTGGAAGTATCCGTCCTGCATCCTGCGCGGCAAGGATAGCGTCGGTGAGTTCTACTCCGTCGCCGTGACCAATGGCCGTCAGCAGGCGGATACCGGCACCAAGATGATCCATATCGGCGAGGGCACCAAGTCCACCATCGTCTCCAAGGGTATCTCCGCCGGTAATTCTGAGCAGTCCTATCGTGGCTTGGTCAAGATAGGCCCGCGGGCCAAGGGTGCGCGCAACTTTACCCAGTGTGATTCGCTATTGATCGGCGACCGCTGTGGTGCACACACCTTCCCGTATCAAGAAATCGGCAATGCCAGTGCTACGGTCGAACACGAGGCAACGACCTCCAAGATCGGCGAAGATCAGCTGTTCTATTGCCGTCAGCGTGGTATCAGCGAAGAGGATGCGGTCAATATGATCGTCAACGGCTTCTGCAAGGATGTCTTCCAGGAGTTGCCGATGGAGTTCGCCGTCGAGGCTGAAGCCCTGCTTAACGTCACCCTTGAAGGGGCGGTCGGCTAGCGCTCGCGTTGCTCACTACAACGTCATCCCATTCTTGAGGGTCGCTCGCGGGCGGCCTGTCAGCAAAAGGTATCAACATGCTCGTAGTCAAAGATCTGCACGTTTCGGTTGAAGGCAAGGAAATCCTCAAGGGACTGGACCTGACCATCAACAAGGGTGAAGTTCACGCCATCATGGGTCCTAACGGCGCGGGAAAGTCCACGCTGTCTTCCGTGATCGCGGGTAAGGACGGCTATGAAGTGACCTCCGGCACCATCACCTATGAAGGCGAAGATGTGCTGGAAATGGCAGTTGAGGAGCGTGCGCGTGCCGGTCTCCTGCTGGGCTTTCAGTACCCGGTCGAGATTCCTGGGGTCAAGAACGTCTACCTGCTGAAAGCGGCGCTGAACGCCAAGCGTGAAGCTGAAGGTCTGGGCGATATTCCGGCACCGGAATTCATGAAACTGATCCGCGAGAAGCTGGCCTTCATGCAGATGGATGCCAGCTTCCTGCAGCGCGCCGTCAATGAAGGTTTCTCCGGTGGTGAGAAGAAGCGCAACGAGATTCTGCAGATGCTGATACTGGAGCCGAAGCTTGCGATGCTCGACGAGATCGACTCTGGTCTTGATATCGATGCGCTGAAAGTGGTGGCCAAGGGTGTCAACTCACTGCGCAGCGCAGATCGCGCCGTATTGATGGTGACTCACTACCAGCGCCTGCTTGAGCACATCGTGCCGGACCACATCCATGTGCTGATAGATGGACGTATCGTCAAGTCTGGTGACAAGTCGTTGGCGCTTGAACTTGAAGCTCATGGTTATGACTGGCTGCAAGAGGAAACCGCGTAATGACAGCACTTGCTACCGCGTCCGTTCCCGGCAGCGAAGTTTTCGCAAGCGAATTCGCTGCCCGTAAATCGCGCTTTTCCGCTGATCCGAGCTGGATGGCTGCGCGCCGCCAGGCCGGCATCGCGCGCTTCGAGGCTCTCGGCCTGCCGACGCGCAAGGTTGAAGCCTGGAAGTACACTGATACCCAGGCGCTGGGTCGTGAAGCCTATCAGTTGGCTGACGATGCAACGCTCGCTGCATCCGTGATGCAGGCATTGGCACTTGATATTGATGCCTATCGCCTGGTGTTCGTCGATGGACTCTATAACGCTGAACTGTCTGATGTTGCGGGTCTGCCAGACACGGTACGTGTCGTGCCGCTGTCTCACGCCATCGTCAATCAGCCAGAAGTGGTCGGTGGTTCTCTGAATCGGCTGACCGGTATCGACTTTACGCCGTTTGTGGCGCTGAACTCTGCCTTTACCGAAGAAGGTGCGGTGATTCAGGTCGGCCCGCGGACGGTGCTTGATAAGCCGGTATACGCACTGTTCATCTCGCGTGCCGCCGTCGAAGGTCAGCCGCTGACCATGAGTCACCCGCGCTTGCTAGTGCAGATGGGAAGCCGGGCCGAGGCCAGTGTGATCGAGCACCACATCGGCGAGGTTGGTGCGACCAACTTCACCAACTTGGTCGCCGAAGTGATGCTGGAACGCGGCGCCGTGCTCAATCACTACAAGTTGGGGGAAGCGGCCACAGGCGAGACACATATCGCCTCGGTGCAGGTTGATCAGCCGCGCGACAGCCAATATCGCTCCGTCAGTCTCAATACCGGCGGTGGCCTGGTGCGCAACGATATCGTCTGCGATCTCAATGGCAACAACGCCCATGCGCGTCTGGATGGTCTGTTCTTTGGTCGTGATCGCCAGCACGTGGATACCCACACGCTGGTCAATCACAACGAAGCACTGACGTTCTCCGACGAGAACTACAAGGGTATTCTCGCGGACCGTGCGCGTGGCGTGTTCAATGGCCGCGTGCTGGTCAAGCGCGATAGCCAGAAGATCGAGGCGCATCAGAACAACGCCAATCTGCTGCTTTCAGACCGCGCAGAGATCAACACCAAGCCGGAGCTTGAGATCTACGCCGATGACGTCAAGTGCTCTCATGGCACCACGACGGGACAGCTCGACGAAGGCGCTGTCTTTGCCCTGCGTGCTCGCGGTATCGACGAACAGACAGCACGCGGACTGCTGACGCTGGCCTTCGCCAATGAAGTCATGAGTGGTCTTGGTATCGACGCTATCGCTGAACGCATCGAACGCAGTGTTGCGGGCCGTTTGCCGTCGCGTTTCCACCTCGATGAGCTGGTTGATCTGAGCGTCGAGCTGGCTGGTGGTGCGGTGGCTGTGGCGCGTGATGAGGACTTCGCATGAGCGCGCTCGATAATCTGATGCTGGATGTGGTGCGCGTGCGCGACGACTTCCCGATTCTCGAGCGCCGTGTTCATGGTGATGTGCCGCTGATCTATCTGGATAGTGCTGCGACCAGTCAGACGCCCATCGCGGTGATTGATGCGATGAGCGATTATTATCGCACCATGAATTCCAACATCCACCGTGGGCTGCACAGCTTGGCAGATGAAGCGACAGCGGCGTATGAAGGCTCGCGTGAGAAGGTACGCAACTTCATCAATGCACGCCTGACGCGTGAGGTGATCTTTACGCGCGGCACCACTGAGGCGATCAATCTGGTCGCCAATAGTTGGGGCGCCAACTGGCTGCATGCCGGTGATGAAGTATTGATATCGGTCATGGAGCATCACGCCAATATCGTGCCGTGGCAGCTACTGGCTGAGCGCCTCGATATCACGCTCAAGGTCATTCCTTGTGATGACGATGGCGTGTTGGACATGAATGCCTACCGTGACTTGCTGGGCAAGAAGACGCGGCTTGTATGTGTCAATCACGTCTCCAATGCGCTGGGTAGCATCAATCCAGTCACGGAGATGGCACGCCTGGCACATGAGCATGACGCGTTGATTCTGGTCGATGGCGCTCAAGCAGTGCCGCATCAACAAGTCGACGTACGCGCGATCGATGCCGACTTCTATGTTTTTTCTGGCCACAAGATGTACGGCCCGACGGGAGTCGGCGTGCTCTATGGCAAGGAAGCGTTGCTTGAGGCCATGCCGCCTTGGCAGGGTGGTGGGGAGATGATCCGTACGGTGTCGTTTGAGAACGGCACATTGTTTGCTGATCTGCCACACAAGTTCGAAGCAGGTACGCCGGCCATCGCGGAAGTCATCGGGTTGGGCAAGGCCATTGATTGGTTGGACTGCACCCATATGGGGCTGATCACGCGCTGGGAACAGCATCTGATCACGCATGCCACTGAGCGCATGCTGCAGGTGGATGGCCTGCGTATCATCGGTAACTCGCCGAACAAGGCGGGAGCGATTTCCTTCGTGGTCGATGGTGCGCATGCGCAGGATATCGGTCTGTTGATCGATCAGCTGGGGGTGGCCATTCGTACTGGTCACCATTGTGCTCAGCCGGTGCTGCGTCGCTTCGGTGTCGATGCGACTTGTCGTGCCTCGTTCGCGGCCTACAACACGCCGGAAGAAATCGATCTGTTTGTCGATGCGCTTGAGCGTGTGCTGACGATGGTGCGATGACATCTACGCGCTGACATTCATGCGCTGATACCGACATGACAATCTGTCGAAACACGTGAATGAGGCTCGCATCTGGCGGGCCTCATTCACAGCGCAGTGAGCCATCACCACTGGCGTCTCGGCGGCGTGTTTCGCGAATGGAGTTTTAGCAGGAGTCGCAAGGCTCTCGCAGTACCCGCGCAAGGAGAGGGCATGAGCCACATTGAAGATCAGCTGGCTAGCCTCGGCAAAGGCCAGAAGATGCCGTTGCAGCGAGATGTGGAAGGCATATCGGTACCGTTTGGCCAGTCCGTGACGCTGCATGAAGATGCGGTGGTTGAGGTCATGCAAGCCAAGGGGGGGACGGTCAGTGTGGCCTTTGAGGGTCGCATGTATCTCATCGAGAGTTTTAGCCTTGATGCGCTAGGGCTTGATGCAGTACCTCGTCCGAACTTGCCTGCCGGCCAGTCCGATGCTGATATTGAAGCATTCGTCTGGGCACAGTTACGCACCTGTTTTGATCCGGAGATCCCGGTCGATATCGTCGAGCTGGGACTGGTATACGGCTGCCGGATTGATACCCTGATCAGCGGCGAGAAGATGGTCAATCTCAAGATGACGCTGACTGCGCCAGGGTGTGGCATGGGCAACGTGATTGCTGAAGATGCCAAGCGCAAGATTCTGGGCGCTGATGATGTTTCCAAGGTGCATGTCGAAATCGTCTTCGCGCCGGCCTGGTCACGCGAGATGATGAGTGAAGACGCCCGTCTCGAACTGGGTATGTTCTGAGTGTCTGGAGCTGGCATTACGCTTCAAGCGCGTAGAGCCAAGTATCTAGAGGATATACAGTATCGGCGGGAGACCGATAACGTCGATACTGCGTTCCGTCAATGAAGGTCAGGGTTGTCGAATCATCGGGAACCTCCTGACCATTGTGTTTTCCAAGTCGTGCTGACGACCGCCTGGCCATGACGTTGCCGTAGGTGCGTATTGTCGCGCGTGCATGACTGTTTCCCGTCCCACCTGCCTGCAAGGAAGACCCACTGATGCGATTCCAGACCGCGCTACGCTATCTGACCGCCACCCTGATCATGAGTACTGCTGTCAGTGCTCAGGCTTCATGGAAGCTGGACGGTGATGCCTCTCAGCTTACCTTCCAGACCACCAAGATGGCCAAGACTGGTGCCAGCACTGTCGAGACTCATGCATTCGACTCCTGGCGTGCTCGCGTCAATGACAAGGGGCAGCTCTCGGTTGAGATCGATCTGGATTCTGCCAAGACCGGTATCGAGATTCGTGACCAGCGCGTCAGCGAAAAGCTCTTTGAGGCAGGCACCTATCCACTGGCCGTGATGACCGCCACACTCGACATGCCGACCCTGGATGTCATGGAGCCGGGTGATACTCAGGAAATGGAGGTTGATGGTCAATTGACGCTGCACGACAGCACTCAGTCATTGCCACTGAGTCTGCAGGTGACGCGCCTGAGAGGCGATCAGTGGTTAGTACAGACCGTCAAGCCAGTGATGGTTGATGCCGATAAGTTCTCGTTGGTGGGCGGAATTCGTACTCTGCGTGATCTCGCAGGTTTGGGTGATATTGCCACTCAGGTACCTGTGGCGGTGAAGGCTGTGATGGTCAAGGAAGAGTAATATCAAAACGTACTTGCCTACGCTTCGCACTGCTGGTCGGTATAGTGCTGGTGATGCAGTGCTAGCGATGGGCCAGTCGCTTGGGTAGGCTGGGCGCTCATGCCTGCGTGACGTGACAGGTAACGGCGAGAAGGGTTGGCAGGGATGGGCGTGGGGAACAGATGCAGCGAGTGATAAAACGGGCCGCTCTGGTGATTATCGCCTTGCTGGTGGCTGGCGTGTTGGTATTGGTCGGGCTCAACTTGTGGGTTGTGATGGCAACCCGCGATCGTATTGCTGCGTCTCCACTCACCTGCGAGAGTCGTGAGGTTGGTATCGTGTTTGGCACCTCTCATGGATTGGTGGGGGGAGGAAGTAACCCTCACTATCAAGCCCGCCTCGACACGGCTGCTCAGCTTTACCGATTACATCGCGTCTCCAATCTATTGTTGTCGGGCGACAATCGTACTCGTTACTACAATGAGCCAATGACCATGTGGCGGGACTTGCGGGCACGCAATGTCCCACAGCAGTTCATGACACTGGATTACGCGGGTTTCTCCACTTTCGACACGCTGGTGCGCGCGAAAAAAGTGTTTGGTGTCAGTGAGGCGATACTGGTGACGCAACCGTGGCATCTGCCCCGAGCACTGTTCATTGCAGATGCCATCGGGCTTGACGCCAGCGGCTGCCCTGCCATATCCGAAAGTCAGACATCGAATATCAAACTGACGTTGCGTGAGTGGTTGGCGCGTGCCGCCACCGTAGGCGATTTGTATCTTTGGGGACGCACACCACGTTTTCTCGGTCCGCAGGAAAGGTTGCCCACTCCGGTGTTATCACCATCGCTATCGGTGAAAGCGTCGGTGGAAATTTCGCAGCTGGATATGAAGGCACCTGTGTTGCTCGCATGGCCCTTGCAGAGGTCTCATGATGTATCGCCTACGTCTGTGCTCTTGAAGCCACAGCCGTTAGCACGGGTGCCGCTGAAGGTGGTGCGGAGTGAGGAGAAGGGCGTGCTGCTAGTCATGAAGAAGTTGTTGCCGAACGTCAGACAGAGCCTTGCAATATTGCTGAATCACGAAGCAGCTCCCATGAAAGATTGAAGGCCGCGACATAAAAAACGCCCCATCCCTCATGTTATGAGGGATGGGGCGTTTTTTATGTCAGAACTGGAGAGCACTGATGGCAACGTATGTCAGGTCATATTCGGCAGGACATCATCCTGCGCGTCGCCGCGCGGCCTGGCCTGTCTGACGACGATAGAGCTCGCGGATCAGACTGCGGCAATTGCTAAAGCATCCTTCGAGCACTTTCTCGATGCTATCAGGCAAAGGGTGAGTGAAAGCCGTCGAACAGGCTTGCATCAGTACACGCTCTTGCTCTAGCAATTCGTTGATCAGCACCTGATTGTCGTTGCTGACGATACTTTTCAGGCGACTCCATAGCCACATGTAGTCATCGCGCTCGACGTCAGCGTCACGCGGCATCAGACTGAGATGCTTGCGCGTCTCGGTTTCAAGTGCCTGCTTGAGCTCTACACGGCGGGCGTAGAACGGCTCAAATGCCTTCAATAGCCCGGGATGCAGCCGCTCGGCGTTATCCTCGAAATAATCAAGACTGTCTGCCAGGGCTTCCTGGACGCTATCCATCGCCACTTGGCGATTGTCGAGAAACATGTGCGGTCACCTCCTCCGTCAGGAGAGATTGTGCGGGCGAAAACAGTGTTTTTCTACCCCTGGGGTGCAGAAAGTCCTGATATTTATTTATTCGCTACCATTTTGCCTAGTTTACGACAGTTGCGTGGCATTCATGTGACGCACATCAATAGCAATAAGTTATGTGCAAGACCCACAAGAATGGGTGCGCCGTTAGCGGACGCACCCATTCTTGTCTTTCAAAGCAGGGCAAGCCATATGTTGCCCCAGACGTCAGCCCTTGGGCTTGGGTGGGATCTTCTTGGTAGGGGCAGCGCACTTGGTAATGTGGTCGATAATCAAGCCGGCAATGTCCTTTCCGGTAGACGTCTCTATGCCTTGCAAGCCAGGCGAAGAGTTCACTTCCATGATCACCGGGCCGTGGTTGGCACGTAGCAGGTCGACGCCAGCGACTGATAGGCCCATCGCCTTGGCTGCGCGGATAGCCGTGGAGCGCTCCTCCGGCGTGATGCGAATCTCGCTGGCGGTACCGCCACGGTGCAGATTGGAGCGGAACTCGCCCTCAGCCGCCTGACGCTTCATGGAAGCAACGACCTTGTCACCCACTACCAGGCAGCGGATGTCGGCACCACGCGCTTCCTTGATGTACTCCTGCACCATGATATTGGCTTTCATGCCCATGAAGGCTTGAATGACGCTCTCAGCTGCCTGATTGGTCTCGGCCAGTACTACGCCAATGCCCTGAGTGCCTTCCAGCAGCTTGATGACCAACGGTGCGCCCTTGACCATCTTGATCAAATCAGGGATGTCATCCGGAGAATGGGCGAATCCGGTGACCGGCAGTCCGAGGCCCTTGCGTGATAGCAGCTGAAGCGAACGCAGCTTGTCACGTGAGCGCGCGATGGCCACAGAGTCATTGACGACATAGGTGCCCATCATTTCGAATTGGCGTAGTACCGCGCAGCCGTAGAAAGTGACTGATGAACCGATCCGCGGAATCACGGCATCAAAATGCTCGATTTCAGCGCCCTTGTAATGGATAGAGGGACGATGCGACGCGATATTCATGTAACAGCGAAGTGTGTCGACCACGCGTGCGGTATGGCCACGGGCCTCCGCTGCCTCGATCAGACGACGGGTGGAGTAAAGGCGTGAATTACGCGACAGGATACCGATATGCATGAAATCCTCCGGAGCCGGGATGGGCAGGCAGGGGGTAAGAACGAATACAAGAGAAGGGCTGACGTGACGCTTGTCAGGAAGCTTTGTTGCTGAGTGACGCGCCAGTCAGAGTCGCTGGGCTGGCATCTCCATATTGCTAACGACCGTTTCTTGGTGGCCGTATCTTCAAAGGTGGCGCTTTATTGGTTGAGCCTATGTGGCTACGGGGTATCAGGGCTCGCCATGCAAGTAGGCAGCGCCCGGAGCGACCAGCAACCGGCGTAGGGCGCGACGCCCTAGCAGTATCGGGTGACGCATCTGTGAGCGGTCCACCAGTGTCATGTCAATATCGTAGTCGAGTCCAGCCAGGCGCATGCGTGAGCGAATCACATAACGCCACTGCGCCTGACCATTGGATGACCTCACCCGGCGTCGATCATGTACATGCGTTTCTACCGTGTGCGCAGGCGAATCGCTGCCACCAGTACGCGTGATGAAGCGCACGCGCAGCTCGTCATCCTGCTCGAAAACTTCAATGTTCTCGGCGTGTAGCGCGCTTGAATGAGCGCCGGTATCGACCTTGGCATTGAGGTGCAAATGTAGCTCGGGCAACTCGATCAGTTCGCGTCTTCCGACGACGGCACGTGGCCGAAACCCTAGTAGATCATGGCTCAGCGTTTTGACATCAAGCATCTGAGGTTTGTCGGCGTGATGGCGCGAAGCAGGCTTTTGATGCGGCATGTTTCATCCTGAATCAGAGGGCGTGATCGAGTGTAAGCATCGGCTCACGGCATGAAAGGCGTTGAGCGGCTAGCAGCACCGATCAGAAAACCAAGAAGACGATGGGCGCCCGCACCACTGAGTGTTCCAGTCAGGCGGGCGCGCAGCATAGTCACTTAGCGAACTGACAGCAATCCTTGCTGATACATCTTTATTCGAGTGCTCGTGGACTGGTGCGATAGCGTCACACAAGGCGTGGTATTGCGGTGCCGTTTGCATCGTATTGATGCGTCAGTACTGATGACCCTGTACCAAGTGTCGTGGGTTATTCGCATGATCTCAAGGACTGTTCCATTTGCTCACTGGCTCCCTGTGAGTAAGCCATCGGTGATGCTACGCCAGTCGTGCGTCAGGGAGTGAGTGCCTCACCAAGGTATCAGTGCCGTTTCATGGTGTTCTCAACGGATGCTTGTTGCATCAACGCGCCCAAGGCTTTCCCCAGCGCACTGTCAGGGCTGGCATTGCGCAATGTCATCAATACTGGCAAACGTAGACGAGGTATCAATGCCAGATCGCGCGCCAGGGCGCCAAAGCTTGCGTGTGGGCAGCTTGCCAGGCGTGTAAGGAAAACGGGCAGGCGTTCCGCATCTTCAAGGTGAGCGTATCCACGCGCGGCAATCGCCACCAACACATCGACACTTGAGGCATCATCATCTTCTAACAGCGCATCAATCCATTGTGCTGCTGCAAGCAATGGGCTAGCCGACGCCGCCCGCAGACAAGCACAAAGCGTCTCCAGGTCGCCTTGCTCACGTGCATCCTGGCCGCGCTGGATGAGCGCTTCCAGCAGCGCCGCTTCCTGGACTTCCCCCAATGTGCCGGTGAGTTGGGCATGAGCCGGCGGCGCCTGTTCGAGGCATAGCGAGACGGCACGCAGTGGTGTGGCAGGCAGCACTGCGATACGTGCGGGCAGGGCTTCGGCAAGTGATGGTTCCAGCGTGCCACGACGCGTCAGCACATCGGCAATGCCTTGCAGGCCGAGAGAAGGCCAGTCTTCCAGTGGCAATCTCGCCCCTAGATATTGTTTTGCCAGCTCATGATGCTGACTGGTCGGTCGCTCACAATCCTGGCTGGCGCGCGCATGGAGCATGGCACGCAGCGTATCGTCTGGCGTAAACGCGAGTGGGTTATCCTGCATCAAGTTATCGATCTGGGCAGTTTCAACCCTCTGAAGGTTATCTCGCCCCACGCTGAGTGCTGTCTGGCCCAGTGTCGTGAGCAGGCGTTCAAGGAAGGCGTCACGCTGAGCGGGTGATAGACGTCCTTCTTCATCCAGTGGTAGCGCCAGAAACCAGACTAGCGGGTCTTCGACGCCGGTCGGGCGGAAGACACAGGCCAGACGCGCCTGGCCCTTGAAGGGCTGTTCCCAAGGCTGCTGTGCTGTCTCGAAAGCCTCGAGTTGCTCAAGGCTTAGCGGGGCAAGGGTGCGTCCCAGATGATAGAGGTGCAGCTCGGCACCCGTGCGAGTGAAGAAATTGCTCAGGGAGGAGAGAGGGGTCATGAAGCTCACCGCTACTGTTGAGTTCGACAGGTGCAATACGTATCGAGGTTACTGAAGATAAGTTGTCGAAGAGACATTATCGAAGAGAAGGGCGCAGTCCACTGAAAGAGGTACGCCACGAATGGCAGCGACTTTAGCGATTCATTTGTCTGCATGCCACCCGCGCCATCGACAAGGGCCGCATATCCTTCCCAAGAAGGCTATATCTCTTGCGTTAGCGGCCTTTCGACAGCTCCCACATGGCTTGTTGATCTGTTTGATGAATGGCAAGGCGGTCGGTACAACATGAGATCCGACAGCTATCCCGCCACGCCTGATACCCAATGTTCAGGCCGATTCAGGGGAGTGAGCGCTGCGACTATTCTTGTTTTCGTGAATTGCAGCAGGGGTGATGATTTTTTGATCAATTCTCGCAATGGCAGTAACGGCGCGGCTTTCAGCGCGACCACTGAAGGTTATCCACAGTGTCGTCCACGGTAGACGTGAATAACTGTCATGAGGCTGTCGTCACGATGACATCTTTATGTTGCGCTGGCCGCAGCAGCATGCAGTTAGTCTGTATGAACAGGCATGCTAGAATCGCGTGCACTGCTACGGAGCGTGGCGTTATGCCTTTTTGTTATTTCCATAAGGAATGAAATGATTGGGAATGTGCGGCCACCCCGTTATTCTATACAACTAAATCACATATAAACGCTTGTGGTTATGCCTATTCCGGCTATCTCATTGAGTTGTGCAGTCGCAGTACTGTGGATGCGCGGCCCGAAATTACCGGAAGTGATCTTTTTACGCCTAACCTTGCGATTATCGAGGAATCCCCATGAGCTATTCACGTCCGTTTGCAGCCGTTTTTTCTCCCTCTGTGCTCAAGGGTGCCGTGATGGCTGCCGCCTTGGGTGTGACTTCCATGAGCGCTCTGAGCGCCCAGGCCGACACTCTGAAGGTAGGTATGTCGGGCGGCTACTTCCCGTTCACCTTCGTCAAGCAGGACAAGCTGCAGGGCTTTGAGGTTGATGTTCTCAATGCTGTCGGCGAGATCACCGGTGATGACGTCGAATTCGTCACGATGAGCTTCTCGGGTCTGATCGGTGCACTGGAAGCGGGGCGTATCGACACCGTGGCCAATCAGATCACCATTACCGATGCGCGCAAGGAGAAATTCGCCTTCACTCAGCCATATGTCTACGACGGTGCGCAGGTCGTCAAGCGTCGTGGTAATGATGAGATTACCGGTGTCGAGTCTCTCAAGGGCCACAGTGTGGCTGTGAATCTGGGCTCCAACTACGAGTCGCTGCTCAATGCGCTACCGTATGCTGACGAAATCACCATCAAGACATACGAGTCCAATCTCGAGCAAGACACTGCTCTGGGCCGTGTCGATGCCTTCGTGATGGACCGTGTGAGTGCCAGCCAGGTGATCCAGAAGACACCACTACCGCTTGAGCTTGCTGGCCAGCCGTTCTCCAAGATTGAAAATGCGCTGCCATTTCTCAATAACGCAGCAGGCAAGGCAAGCCGTGACAAGGTCGATGCTGCGCTGACCGAACTGAAAGACAATGGTCGTCTGAGCGAGATCTCCAAGAAGTGGTTCGGTAGCGACATCACCACTCCCTGAGTCGACAGCAGCATAGCCGGCTACCCGTAGTGTAGTGGCCAAGTCAGGGCGTTGTGGCAGGAGGCGGTGAGGTAAGGGCAACGGGGTGACGGCGCTATCGTCACCCCGTTGTCGTCATGCATTGCTTTGATGATACCTCGCCCTCATGCATGGCCCTGATGCTTCGTCATCGGGTGCTACTGCCCTTGATGCATACCCCTTTGTTACGCCGAGGCCCTGGTGTCTCTCCTTCATATCCCCAGCCAGTTCGGATAACGAATGGATACTCTCAATATTGATTACATGCTCGGTCTGCTGCCGATCATGCTCAAGTACCTGCCCCTGACGCTCAAGATGGCGAGCATCGGCATGGTTGCCGCGCTGATTCTTGCCTCCTTGCTGGCGGTGATACGGGTACTCAAGGTGCCGGTACTCAATGCGTTGACCATCGTGTTCATTTCCTTTTTCCGTGGTACGCCGCTGCTGGTGCAGTTATTCCTGTTTTATTACGGTCTGCCGCAGGTCATGTCATTCCTGGCACAGATTGATGGCGTCACCGCGACGATTCTTGGCCTGACGCTGCATTTCTCCGCGTACATGGCCGAGTCGATTCGCGCCGCTATCGTCGGGGTTGATCGCAGTCAGACCGAAGCAGCATTGTCGATCGGCATGACCAATCTGCAGTTGATGCGCCGTATCGTGCTGCCGCAGGCCGCGCGCGTGGCAGCCCCGACGTTGATGAACTACTTCGTGGACATGATCAAATCCACGTCGCTGGCATTCACGCTCGGCGTCACGGAGCTAATGGGTGCGACCCAGAAAGAAGCGGCCAGTAGCTTCCTGTACTTTGAATCCTTCATCATGGTGGCCATCGTCTACTGGGTGATGGTAGAGGGGCTGTCATTTGTGCAGCGCTGGATGGAGAAACGTCTCAACAAGGCCTATCAGCGATGATTGCAGTCAGAAAGCTGGTCAAGAAGTTTGGCGGTACCGCAGTCCTCGACGGCATTACCCTTGAGGTGGCGCAGGGCGAGATCATCGTCGTCATTGGTCCGTCCGGTACCGGAAAATCCACGTTGCTGCGCTGTATCAACTTCCTCGAGCAGCCCGATGGTGGTGAGATCCAGATTGGTGACGTGAAGGTTGATGCTACGCGCGCGACGCGCGCCGAGATTCTCGCGCTGCGTCGCAATAGTGCCTTCGTCTTCCAGAACTATGCGTTGTTTGCCAACAAGACGGCGCTTGAGAATATTTCTGAAGGTCTGATCGTCGTCAATGGTTGGTCGAAGGCCAAGGCGCATCAGCGGGCGCGTGAGATTCTTGAGCGTATTGGCATGAGCGAGAAGGCTGATGCCTATCCTGCGGCGTTATCAGGGGGCCAGCAGCAACGTATCGGCATCGGTCGCGCCATGGCAGCGCAGGCGGAGGTGATTCTGTTTGATGAGCCGACATCAGCACTGGACCCGGAATGGGTCGATGAAGTGCTGGAGTTGATGAAGCAATTGGCCGTTGAGCGACAGACCATGATTGTCGTCACCCATGAAATGCAGTTTGCGCGAGAAGTGGCAGATCGCGTCATCTTCATGGAAGGTGGGCGTATCGTTGAGCAGGGGCCGCCCAGTCAGCTATTTGGCGCGCCGAAGGATGACCGTACGCGTGCCTTCCTGCGCAAGGTGCTTAATGAAGTGCCGCCGCAGTGCGCTGAGGGTATCTAACCTCGCGCCTGGACGAGGACGCAGTGCCTCACCCACCTCAATCGCCGCCCGGTGTTCACCAGGGCGGCGATTTCGTTTTCATGAAAGATCATGTCGCGGCGTCACTCGATGCCTCGCCGGCTGCTAGCTGCGACGAGGCATTGAGTGCACCCTGGTAAAGGCATCCTCGAGGGCCAGCGTGACACGTTCTTCCAGCAACTCCTGCTCGGCAGGTGACATGTAGAAGACCATGTCGACATCGTGGCGGATATAGCGCGGCGCCAGCTGGTTGAGCGCAATGCAGGCCACATCCTCACGGCCATCACCATCCATGCCGATAGCCCCGGGGTGTAGTCGGAGCTGATCAAGCACGAGCTGCTCCATGTAGTTGTGAACGCCTGCCGTGTGCATGCGCCCCGAGGGCTCTTGGCGAGTTGCGTGCTGTGCGTGCATCAGCAATCCCCTTGTGTCATGACCACCTGTTGAGTGCCCTGTTGTTGGCGGTCTCTTGCAGCGTAGGCTTTGACCAGAGACCTTAGCCAGACAGCAGGCGCGCTTCCGCCTCTTCAATATGATCAGCCAGACCGGATAATACCAGCGTGTCACCACACGCCAGCGATAAGGCACCGGTGGGCTCCTCGATGCATTCGCCATTGGCCCGTACTACGCGCGAGACAAGAATGCCGCAGTGCTCAGGCAGGATGATTTCATCGAGCCGACGCTCACAGGCCCAGGCATTGGCGGTCAGGGTCAGCGGATGGCGTCTCAGGAGAGGGTTGCCACGCTTGTCGGTCAACTGTGACTGCTGACCGTGAAAGTAACCGTGCAGCATGCTATAGCGCGCCTCGCGAGCATTCTGGATCGAGCGGGCGACGCGCCGGAAGGGCACCTCGAGGTTGACCAGTACATGTGACACCAGCATCAGCGAGCCTTCCAATACTTCGGGAATGACCTCGGTTGCGCCGGCTGCCTTGTAGGTTTCCAGGTCAGCATCATCCTGCGTACGCACCAGTACCTTGAGATTCTCAAGCTCAAGGGGTTGAATGGCGCGCAAGATGGCCAGTGCATGCGAGAGCTGGTTGACAGTAATCACCACCTGACGCGCGCGTTCGATACCGAGTGCCCGCAGAATATCCAGACGCTGTGCATCGCCGAAGACGACGGGCTCGCCTGCGCTGGCGGCTTCGTGTACCCGGATGGGATCTGCGTCGATGGCGATCCACTCAAGCTTCTCCTGCGTCAGGAAGCGTCCGACGGTCTGTCCGACTCTCCCGAAGCCACATACGATGACGTGGCCGCTCAGTGGGGCCGTGGCGGCGCTCAATTCCGCGGTGGTATGCGGGTTTTCCTGCGTCGGAGTGCGTGAATGGCACAGGTGATGCGTCAGGTGCTTGTTATGGCGAATCAGTGAGGGAGTGACCACCAGCGAGCCAATGATGATCGCTACCACTAGCCCTACGGTATCGGTGTCCATCAGGCGTTGTTGGCTGGCGAGGGCCAGCAGCGCGAAGCCAAATTCACCGCCCTGTGATAGTACGAGTCCGGTACGCAGAGAAGAATCCAGTGGCCGTCCGGAAAGCCTTGCAAGGCCCGTGATCAGCAATGCCTTGGTTGCCAGTAGACAGATGACACCGCTGACCACCCAGTACCACTGAGCCAGCAGCACCTGCGGGTCTAGCAGCATGCCGACCGAGACGAAAAAGAGTCCCAGTAGAATATCCCGGAAGGGCCGAATGTCGGCCTCGATCTGATGGCGGAAGTGGCTCTCGCCGAGCATCATGCCCGCCAGAAAAGCCCCCAGTGCCATCGACAGATGCAGGCTATGGGTCAGCCAGGCTGAAAATAGCGCGACTAGTAGTGCGGTGAGGACGAATAGCTCCTCGGAGCGCGAACGCGATATCTCTTGAAATATCAGTGGTAGCACCCACTTGCCAATGGCCAGCATCACGATGACCAGCCCGATCCCCTTGATGAGCATGATGCCGAGATCGCTGAGGAGATGGCTGCCATCACCGGCCATGGCCGGAATCAGAATCAGGAATAGCAGTGCGGCGAGGTCCTGAAACAGCAATACGCCTACGGCAGCATGGCCATGCGGGCTATCCAGCTCATTCCAGCGCGCCAGTTCACGCGTCACGATGGCGGTGGAGGAAAGCCCCAGCGCCCCTGCGGCGACCAATGCTGCCGCGGGGGAAAGTCCTAGCGCCCAGCCCAGCGCCCAGAATAGGCCGCTGCACACGACAACCTGACAGGCCCCGAGCCCGAATACGGTAGTTTTGAGTGCACGCATGCGCGGCACGGAGAATTCTAGCCCCAGTGAGAATAGCAGGAAGACCAGGCCGAACTCCGACAGAAAGGCGAGTTCTTCGGGGCGACTTATCAAACCTGCCAGATGTGGCCCGACCAGAAAGCCGACGGTGAGATAGGCCAGGACTGGCGGCAAGCTCAGTCTGCGAAACAGCGCTGCTGCTACGACAGAGGCACCGAGCAGAATCATCACATCATTGAATAAGGTATCTGCCATACGGCCCTCCTGGCCTTCCATAAGTATCAACGAGATAATAACGTGAACGCACCCTGCACGAATTGACGGAGATCGCATGAACCCGATAGAGCAACCGAGAGATGGCGAGATGGCCGGCAATCCTTACGATGAACTACGTGAGCTTCTCGTGCGTCTGCAAGCGACCATGAAAGCTGCTGACCTGTGGCGCATGGAGACACCATCGCCGGAGGCCTTCATGAGTGTGGAGCCATTTAGTGTCGATCTCATGGACATGGGGCAGTGGTTGCGTTTCGTGTTTGTGGCACGCTTGGAGGCCTTGTGCGATGCACGTGCCAAGTTTCCTGCAACGTGTGAAGTGGCGCCTGCCATTGAAGCCTGGCTGAAGGATGCGCGGCCTGAACGTCGCGTCGCCGTCACTGAAGTGATTCGTGAGATTGATACGCTGATTACTCATCACTGATGACTCATGGCCAAGCACTGAAGTGATAATGCCAGTCATGAATGACGCGTTAGCAGTGCTGTTGAGTGCATGTCATCAGAGGTATTTCACTATAGGTACGGCAGAGGGAATGCCGTACCTATAGTGTCTCACTAGGAGAAATCTACATGGCGTATTACTTCGCCTACGGCAGCAACATGAATGCGGCGCGGGTGGTGGCACGTATCGGAGAGACTCGGCGAGCGCTGCTGGGATGGCTTGAGGGTCACCGACTGGCGTTTGACAAGGCATCACGGGTGGCCGGTATCGCGCATGCCAACGTGCAGCCTGCCAGCGGTTCGCAGGTTGAAGGCGTGCTCTATGAGCTCGCGACGCCAGAGCAGATCGAGTTGATGGACCCGTTCGAGGGTCGTCCGCATGAATATGAGCGCCACCTGCACGCTATTGATACCCACGAAGGCGTGATTGAGGCATGGGTCTATGTGGCGTTGCCGGAGCGCACGGCAGAAGGCCTGAAGCCTGCGCGTGAATATCTTGATCATCTGTTGGGTGGGGAGAGCTTGCTGTCCAAGGCATATTTCACACGCCTCGCGGCGGTAGAGGCCGAGCACTCCTTGGATGATGCAACATTGGCTCAGCTAGGACTGTCGCGTACCTCTCCACGCTAGCCTGCCTGCTTTATCGTGACATCATTGGCGCCATCAAAAAGCCCGCTTCTCGTGATGAGAGGCGGGCTTTTTTACGCGAGTGCCGTGAAAAGGCTAGAGCCGCTGTCAGTCGAGCATCAGTTGCTTATGAGTTCTGGGTCGAGATTCGACTGCGCGCGACGACTTGTCAGTAGGCCAATGATCAGACCCACCAGCGCAGGAGCCACCCAGCCAAGATTCATTGAGGCCAGTGGCAGCATCGGCTCAAGCTTGTGCGAGATGGCCATCAGGGAATCGATGCCACTGGCTTCGAATCCATCCAGAAGACTGACCAGCAGTGTCAGGCCAATGCTCCAGCTAAATACGCGCGGCGCATCATGCAGATGTGGACGCAGGTAGGAAAGCAAGGTCAGCACGAGCACCAGTGGGTAGAGCGTGAACAGTACCGGGATAGAGACACTGATCAACGTGGCCAGTCCCAGGTTGGCGATCAGTGCCGACGCGATCGCCATGATGATGACCAGTGCGCGATACGGCACGCTGGGCAGCAGACGATGGAAGAACTCGCCACAGGAAGTCAAAAGGCCCACTGCGGTCGTCAGGCAGGCCAGCGTGATGACCAGCGCGAGAATCAGCTTGCCGGTGCTTCCGAACAGCGCCTCGACATACACCGGAATCAGTTCGCCCTTGGCGGCTTCCGTCACCAGTGCGTGGCTGGTGGCCCCCATATAGACCAGTGGCAAGTAGACGGCAGCCAGACAGACAGCCGCGATGCCACCTGCCCATAGTGTGTAGCGAGTCACATCCGCGGTCGCGGTGATACCACGCGCCTTGATGGCCGAGACGATCAGAATACCGAACACCATCGACGCCAGCGCGTCCATCGTCTGATATCCCTGCTGGAAGCCTGTCATGAAGGGCGCTTCGGCCCATTCGGGGCTGACCGGCCCTGGCGGCCCTTGAGGATCGATAATCGTGAAAGCGGCAATCAGAGCCAGCAGGGCGATCAACAGCGGCGTTAGCCACTTGCCGACGACATCCATCAGCTTGCCTGGGCTCAGTGCAATCAGCGTTGCCACTCCGAAGAA
The DNA here is from genome assembly GCF_009796845.1 of Cobetia sp. L2A1. NCBI lineage: Bacteria > Pseudomonadati > Pseudomonadota > Gammaproteobacteria > Oceanospirillales > Halomonadaceae > Cobetia > Cobetia sp. L2A1. The sequence continues at coordinate 1,259,816 of NZ_CP047025.1, forward strand.
TAGCACCGAGTGTAATGCCAGACCGCTTTCCGGCGTCATGTCGATGAAGGGGCGCATGCCCATCTCAAAGGCCACCGTACCGGTACGCGGGATGGCAAACATCGGCCCGATGGACAGATAGATGGCGACTCCGAAGGCGGCGGCAGCCCACTTGGGCAAGGGAGAGGTGATTTTATCGAGTCCACCGCCAATCACGGCAACGGCGACGATCCCTGCCAGTGGCATGCCAACGCCAGTCGTGAGAAAGCCGAGCGCAGCTGGCCAGAATTCAGCACCAGCACCTTGACCGACTTGCGGTGGAAAGATGATGTTGCCCGCACCAAGAAAGAGGGCAAAGGTCATGAAGCCCAGCGCTACGATGTCGAGGCTGGAAAGTCGTGTTTTCAAAATGAAGTCCTACGGATTCAGCGGATGCGTTGCGGCATACAAGGGAGTGTGAACCGACAATATGTCGGTAAATCAACAGTATGCCGAGAAGCCGTTGGCCAGCGACAGGATGGGGTCGCCAGCAAACCCGAGAGCAACGGGGTAGTGTTGCGCGCGGGTCATATGGCGAGATCATGCGGCAACGGATGTCGAGGCCGTGATCAGACGAGGCGTATTATCGTTGATTTCACACAGCAAGACAAAGTGCGTCCCGCTAGCGGTAGTGTTGCCTTGAGGGGAGATGCCAGCAGTAGAACGTGATTGAGCTCAGCAGGGCGCGATCATTCCTTCGGTGCAGGCGGCAGCGGTATATAGTCTGGCCAGTCGTCCGGTACGACAAATACACGCCACTGGTAATGAGTCGGCGGAGTGGTGGGGGCAGTGATGCCGATGGAAGTAGTAGAGGAGATAAGCTCAAGCCAAAGTTGGCGCGGGTGCGGTGGACGCGAGCTCTGAGAGTTCGTGGCGAAAAAGTGCTTGTGCAGCCAAGCATCCAGTTCTCGCCAAGAGACAAGAGAGGCTATCGGAGGCGCTGCTAGCCAAGCCGGTTTCTCTCTTACTATCCCCTTTACCTGTGCCTGCTCAAGAGAAGAGCGGGGGGTGTCCAGCTCGCTCAGTACGAGACAGAATGCCGAAAAGTCACTCACGCGGACCCACCACCCTGCCTGTAATGCAGTCTCGGGATGGCACCCTGTCGGTGGCGGTAGGCAGTCTGCCAGCGATTTTTCAGGCTGCCAGGGGCGAAATAGGCAGCCGGGTAGCGCCAGTTGCTGCCGAATACGTTCTCCGTCAGGTAAACCGTCCTGCTCTCCGTCGATGGCCTCAAGCGCAGACGTGATGGCGTCTCGCCCTTGTGGGGTGTGCGCTAGCGGCAATTGATGGCGCAGGCTGCGTTGATACTTGATCGCCAGGCTGTCAGCCCCTCCCGGCCCTATCCAGCGGCTGGGACTATCGATGGCTCCAGGCCCATCTGGGAGTCCCAGATAGAACTTGATCGCGACTTCCAGATGCGTCGGCGCATGGTGGTGTTCAGTTTGATAGATCAGATCCAGCTCGCCCAGCGTTATCCTCTCCTCCTCGATCTTCAGGTTACTGACCAGGAGTTGGCTACTCGGAGCGTGCCTAAGTACGAATTGCCAGAGCAACTCGTGATAGCGACCCAGTCGATAGTGACAGCACTCATCAACGGTGGCTTCTAGTGTCTGTGGATGTTGTTCCAGTTGGGTTAACCACTGATGGCGCACGCCGTCATCTTCCAGTCCGAGTGTCTGCAGTGTGGGGCGAGGGTAGCCAGGTGTCAGCATCAGATCTGGTGAACCCAGTAGCCAGGCGATATCTCTGACCAGTGGATGGCAATAGGGTGCGCTCGGCGCTCGTAAGTCTGGCGTTGCCGCACAAGTTGAAGCTACCCACTGAGGAGTAGGGGCAGCGCTAGAGAGAGGAGAGCAGTGATGAGCAGTGCAGTGATGAGCATAGCTCTCAAGTGCTCCCTCTGGAGGCTTTGGAGGCAGAATAGGCATGCCACTCAGTGTATCCCAAGGCGCCTGACAAGGAATATGGCATCAAAAGAGTCAAGGACATTTGCGGATATCGACCGGAGATGGGCTGTAGTCGCGAGATGACAATGATCTCTATCAAATCCCCTATTGAAACATTGGACTTACTGCGTAGCGTATTTGGCGGGCAGTATTCTGGCGCCATATGGTGATCTAGCGTTGTTTCTTTTATGGAACCTATGCGGTTTCTGTATTGAGGTATTTCTATCGGCCAGTGACGTTCAGGGTACGCTTCCTGCGAATTGCAGTGAATGCACCTCACTCGCAAGCCAAGGAAAAGGTAAATCAAGATCATCTGTGCAAGATGTTGTCAATTCCGCCATTTTCAGTGCTGATGAGAGAATGTCATGTTCTGGTAAGGCTGAGGGGCGTAAAACATCATCGCATCGGCAGGAGTGGTCGTATGAATTATGACGGATGTACACGGCTTTTTACGGAAAAGCGCATGAAAGCTAGGCTGTAACAAGGTTTCCAAGGGAAAAATGCATTTTTTCCATTTCCTTGCATCCAGTTGTGACGATGCGACGTATTACTCATCAGAACATGAAGACACACGCTGCAGTACGCATAATGTTCGACCAAGGTGGTGAGTGAGGTGCAGTGATTTACGCCGAAAGTCGATAGCTTGAGGAGCGGATGCTGACGGGTATATAGGAGTATCCACTAGCAAGAGGCAGGGGTCTTCTCACCCCCCATGGTTGTACAAGAGTTGTCTTCAAGTGTTATTCAAGTTGTTCGGTATGCCAGATGGCATTACCAGGAAGACACAGAGCAGGCGCAGTACGGTTAGCAGGTGTGTTTCCCTATGGGAAACAGTGAGCTTCCAGCAGAATGACTGGTTAGAAAGCGGGTTAAAGATTAGTCTGTTAATAATTTAAGCACAGCAAGACCGCCAGAGCCTGAATGATTCGACCCGGACAGGGGTTGGCAGCATCCAATCTTCACGCTAGGCACTCAACATCAGCGGAACATATCCGCATAAAGGACCAGGAGTCTTACCATGAAAAATATGTCCCTCAACGCATTGATCGCCGCCGTCGTTCTCGCTGCTGCCAGCACTTCAGCGTTCGCGGCCGATGACAGCCCTGCAGCACAACGCGTGCAAGAGGCGCTGAGCAGTCAGCAGATCATCGGCCAGTCCCAGTCTGCTAGTACCCACCAGCAGACCTTTTCCGAAACAGGTATGAGTGTTGCCGCCGGACGTGTTGGGCAGTCTCTCAACATGCAGAGCATCAATGGCGATAGCACCGTGTCACTGACTACCACTCACTCGGCAGTCAATGATCAAGGTAAAAGCGTCGCTGCAACCCGTGTTCAGCAGGGCATCAGCGATAACGCGTGATTCGTGAGGGCGTGATCGTTTGCGCCAGATGAATCCAATGATGTGTCTGTTTGCTCACCTTTATCCAGTTTCGGAGAATGACCATGAAAACGCTGAATACTCTGATTGCTGCCGCTGCCCTTTCTATCGCGGTTACCGGTGTTGCCTCTGCCGATAGCGTTGCCGACACCCAGGTGCGTGCGGCATTGAGTGAGCAAGCTATCCAAGGTCAGGCGCAGCCTGTCAGCACCCAGCAGATCGTTGTGGAAAGTGGCAAGAGTATTGCTGCCAACCGTGTTGAGCAGTCTTTGCACGCTGACATGGTCAAGGGCGAGCGTCATCAGCGAGTGTCTCATGCTCAGAGCTTTGCTAATGATGCCGGGAAGAGTGTCTCTGCCACCCGCGTACAACATGCACTCGAGACAAGTGTTTAATTGGCAGTGTCGGAATTTTCTGATGAGCTAATGTAAATAAATATCATACAGTGCGATGAAGAATATTATCTAATGGTGAATGTCGGGTTTCCTTTGGGACCGATATCGCCAATGGATAAGCGGGTGAGTGGTAATGTCTGAGTAGATAGATTTTAATGTATTTTTATGGCGATAAAATATCACCTTGTCCTAGTAAGTTATTGATGTAGATGGCATTATGGTTCACGTAGTTTAAACGAAAGCTACATGCTGATATTTCGCATGTAATACTATGAGCCAAGTCCAAACTGGAACTTCTGTAATGCCAATCTTGAAATCATTGAAGACGTTGACGTGTTCATTAGTTATCGCCGCAAGTCTTGTTTCTGGTCATGCCATGGCCAGCAACTCTCCTGATAAGCCCAAAGTGCTTATCTTTGATGTTAACGAAACGCTGCTTGATCTGACGTCCATGCGTAGCTCCGTGGGTGATGCATTGGGTGGCAGAGAAGATCTGCTCCCGTTGTGGTTCTCCACCATGTTGCATTATTCCCTGGTCGATACCGTGACCAAGGATTATCACGATTTTGGTCAGATTGGTGTCGCTGCATTGCTCATTGTCGCCCAAAACAACGACATCGAACTCACGAGCGAGCAGGCCAAGAAGGCCATCATTACGCCATTGCTGACGCTACCGCCTCATGGTGATGTCAAGGAAGGCTTGGCGAAACTGAAGGCGCAGGGTTACAAGATCGTCAGTCTGACCAACTCTTCTAACAAGGCTGTCAAAGCCCAGTTCGAAAGTGCTGGCTTGTTGTCATATTTTGATGAGCGTTACAGCATTGAAGACATCAAGATATATAAGCCTGACCTGCGTTCTTATGAGTGGGTGCTTGAAAAGCTCAATGTAAAGCCTGAAGAAGCAATGATGGTAGCGGCACACGGTTGGGATGTCGCGGGTGCCAAAGAGGCTGGTTTGCAAACGACCTTCATTGCTCGTCCTGGCAAGGCGCTTTATCCGCTGGCCAAGCAGCCGGATCATGTCGTGAAAGATGTAAATGAATTGGCTGATATATTGGGCAAGAGCGAATGATCGCCGCTTACAATAGGGTTGTATTCGGTCATTGATCAAGACATATCAACAAGTGAGATGTCAGTCTCTGCATGGTGATGTGTCGCTGCCCTCGGGTGTCTTGAGAGTCAGGCGGCCGGGGGCAGTGAGGGTTGGCTTCGCTTTTGCAGTAGTCGTGTGAACATTGAGTGGTAGGTACGTGACGTAGCATGAGCGCGAAGCAGCGCATGGAGGAAAGATACCTTCCTGCCTGCAATCTTCATGAAGGCTTGCGGTGTTTGATCCTTTCCCTCGTCAGTAGGATATTCACGCAAGGGCGTTGTACTCATGATGTTTCATGCGAGTCCGATATACCGGCCTCTTTCTTGAGTGTTTTCCTGTCCTGGATGTCACTGTCCCGACATTCATTGCCCGCCACTGGCGGGTTTTTTTATGCCTGCCAATCCAGTGTTATCAAGCAAGTCTGCTGTCACCCATCGATGATCAGCACTGCTGAAGACTTGAACATTCGCCGTATCTAGCGTGCCGTTGGTGGCATTTTGATGTGGAAAAAGCGTGTTTAATTTGATCCATGTCATTTAACTCATTGAAAAGCATTGAGTTTAGTATGCGCAAGGATGGTCGATAAAGCTAAATTAGCATTAATTTATATATCATTGATTCATGGTTGGAACCAATACTGTTCCTGTTTGGGGATGTTTCTACCGGACGGTGACATTCACAATACACTCCCTATGGATTGCAGTGAATGCACTTCACTCACCCGCAAGGAATGCAGTGAATCGTAAACATCTGTGCAATACGTTGTCAATGCCGACATTTTCAGTGTTGGCGAGAGAATGTCATGTTCTGGTGTGGCTGAGGGGCATGAAACATCATCGCATCGGCAGGAATGGTTGTATGAATCATGACGGATATTCACAATTTTTTGCTGTAAGGCGCATGGATGTTGGGATGAAAATAGGTTTCAAGGAAAAATACGCATTTTTTCGATTTCATGGCATCCAGTTGTGACAATGCGGCGTATTACTCATCAGAACATGAAGACACACGCTGCAGGCCGCATCATGTTCGACCAAGGTGGTGAGTGAGGTACAGTGATTTACGCCGAAAGTCGATAGCTTGAGGAGCGGATGCTACCTGGCATATAGGAGTATCCACTCGCAAGAGGCAGGGATCTTCTCACTCACAATGTTGTACAAGAGTTGTCTGTAAGTGTCCTTTAAGTTGTCATGCATGCCGGGTGGCATTGCCAAGAAGACGTAGAGCAGGCACAGCACGGCTTGCAGTTTTGTTTCCCTCAGGGAAACAGTGAGCTTCCAGCAGGATGGCTAGTTAGAAAGCGGATTAAAGATTAGTCTGTTAACAATCGAAGTGCAGCAAGACCGCTAGAGCCTGAATGATTAGACCCGGACAGGGGTTGGCAGCATCCGATCTTCACTCTAGGCACTCAATATCAGCGGAATATATCCGCATAAAGGACCAGGAGTCTTACCATGAAAAATATGTCCCTCAACGCATTGATCGCCACCGTTGTTCTCGCTGCTGCCAGTACTTCAGCATTCGCGGCCGATGACAGCCCTGCGGCACAACGCGTGCAAGAGGCACTGAGCAGTCAGCAGATCATCGGCCAGTCCCAGCCTGCGACTACCCACCAGCAGTCCTTTTCCGAAACAGGTATGAGTGTTGCCGCCGGACGTGTTGAGCAGTCTCTCAACATGCAGAGCATCAATGGCGATAGCACCGTGTCACTGACTGCCACTCACTCGGCAGTCAATGATCAAGGTAAAAGCGTTGCTGCAACCCGTGTTCAGCAGGGCATCAGCGATAACGCGTGATTCGTGAGGGCGTGATCATTTGCGTCAGATGAATCCAATGATGTGTCTGTTTACCTACTTTTATCCAGTTTCGGAGAATGACCATGAAAACCCTGAATACCTTGATTGCTGCCACTGCCCTTTCTATCGCCGTTACCGGTGTTGCCTCTGCCGATAGCGTTGCCGACACCCAGGTGCGTGCAGCATTGAGCGAGCAAGCTATCCAAGGTCAGGCACAGCCTGCCAGCACCCAGCAGATCGTTGTGGAAAGTGGCAAGAGTATTGCTGCCAATCGTGTTGAGAGGTCTTTGAACGCTGACATGGTCAAGGGCGAGCATATGAATACCGACTCCACTTCCCAGGCCTTGGCTAACGACAAGGGCAAGAGTGTTGCAGCAACTCGCTTTGAAGCTGCGCTCAACGACAACGCCTGATACCAGTCGACATGATTGAACAATGCAAGATCCTGATTCCTTGGAGATACCTCATGAAACTTATCAATACCCTGATTGCTACCGCTGCTCTTTCCATCGCTGCCACTGGCATTGCTTCTGCCGATAGCGTGGCAGATCAGCAAGTTCGCGCCAATATCAGCGAAAGCATGATTCAGGGCCAGGCCCAGTCTGCGGCTTCATACCAGCAGACTCCCAGCGAGTCAGGCAAGAGTGTCGCGGCAAGCCGTGTCGAGCAGTCATTGCATGCCGACATGATCAAGGGTGAGAGCCGTCAACTGGCGTCTGATTCTCAAGACTTCGACAATGACGCTGGCAAGAGTGTGTCTGCAACACGCATCCAGCACGCCCTGAGCGAAAGCGTCTGAAGCAAGTCTGGCTGAAGAGGGCATCGACTTGAAGAGTGCGCAGAGTTTCCGTTGAGCGTCTGATAGTCCGTGATCCCGGTGCTCGTGACTTCAAGTGCAAGAGTCAGTGCGAAGTAGTCGATACAAGAAAGTAGTTACCGCCTCAAGAGCCTTACCAGTTGACACAGAAAAGGAAGCTGCCCGATGTGCAAGCCCGGAATCCTGTCAGTCGTAAGTCGCTTGATTTGACCACCGTATCGTTCTCGGTGGTCACTCTAGAGATCCCTGTTCGCTGCTGCTTCAGCCGCCAACGTCATCCCCAGTGCTCCTCCATCATTTCTGCTTCAATGGCTGATTCTCCCAAACCCCATCTTTGAATGGCGTTGTCTCGCCAATATCCCGCTATCACACAACCAAACAATGTCAGCGTTGCTGGCCCACAATGCACATGACGCGAGTGATATGACATCAGTGGCTTCAATCGCGACAAGGTCGCAACAGGATATCTGTTTGGAATGGGTAGAACGTTTCAGAAAGTCATTTTTTTTGCATTACCAAGCTGTGGTGAATGCGAAAGACGCTTTTCTGAAACGCTTTCCTGTCCTGGATGTCACTGTCCCGACATTCATTGCCCGCCACTTGTTGGTGGGTTTTTTTATTTCAATTTGGTAAGCGGGTGGCATCCGTCAGCGTCAGTGATACGCTTGGCAGCGAAAATAATCACCTTCGGCAGGAGTTTATGATGAGCGACGCTTCACAGCAGCACGACCACCGCGCGCCTCAGGTCATCGAGCCGCAAGGGCAGGCCGATGCCTGCGTTATCTGGCTGCATGGTCTGGGTGCTGATGGCAGTGACTTCGTGCCCGTCGTGCCTGCACTCGGATTGCCTGCCAATCACGGCGTGCGCTTTGTCTTCCCGCATGCTCGTGAGTTGGCCGTTACCGTCAACGGCGGAATGCGCATGCCGGCCTGGTACGACATTCTCGAGATGAATCTTGGGCGTCGTGTCGATGAATCACAGCTGCGTGAGTCTTCGGCTTACGTGCACGCACTGATTGACGCGCAAATTGCTCAGGGTATCGATAGTCGTCGCATCATTCTGGCTGGTTTTTCTCAGGGCGGCGCAGTCGTCTATGAGGCGGCCTTGAGTTATGAGCAGCCACTGGGTGGCCTGTTGGCACTTTCTACCTACTTTGCCACCAGTGCCACGATTACGCCTGCAGCGGCCAATCAAGGGCTCGCCATCAGCGTGCACCATGGTACTCAGGATGACATCGTGCCGCTCGCGCTGGGCGAGGCAGGCGCCGAGAGTGCTCGTGCGCTGGGTCATCCTCTGGAATGGCAGACCTGGCCGATGGCTCATGCCGTCTGCCTGGAAGAGATCGAAGCAATCGGTGAGTGGTTCACGCGCCGTCTGCAAGACTGATTACCGCGCGAGCATTGCCCTGCATGCCATCTTGCAAAAGAGCCCACTGACGGAGTGATTCGTCAGTGGGCTCTTTGCTGCCATGGGCGGGTACTCAGCAGCGATAATGATAAGTGAGTGATTCATCCTTGCGCGGACCTGTGATGCGCCATTTCAAGATGAAGCCCGTGGCATTGCCTTCAGTATCACGCTCGATCATCAGTGTCGCGGCATACAGATCATCAATGCACAGGTGGGCTTTGCGGCTGATGAAGTGATCCGGCCCTTTTGCGTCATCCTTGATCAGGTCGAACAGGAAGACGGCAGCATCACGGCCTCGTCGTTCATGGCTGAGCTTCAGCGCATCGCCGGCAGGAGAGAGCTGCCAACGATAGCGATTGTGGAAGGTGACACTGCTGGGTTGCCCCGCCAGCGTAAACTGGCCCTGTTCGAGGAACACCAGCTCGTCCGCGCCATGGTTGGCGGGTTCTGATTGCACTTCTACCGTCCCGATGCCGCGCCCCGACCAGGCATTGCGCGAGTCAGGGCCCGAGTGCGACGAAAAATCCAGCTGACGGATCTGCGCAAGCAGTGAATAGAGAGGTACAATATCAGTCAACTTTTCCTGACTACCGGGTTTACTCGTCATGTCCTACCTGATTGGTGTCACGGCCCTGTGGGCCTTCTCGTTTTCCCTGATTGGCGTCTATCTGTCCGGTCAGGTCGATAGTTATCTGGCGGTACTGATACGTATTCTGCTGGCCAGTCTCATCTTTGCCCCTTTCCTGCGGCCACGTGCCATTCCAGCTCGCCTTCGCTGGCAGTTGATGGCAATTGGCGCTATCCAGCTTGGCCTGATGTATATCTTCTTCTATCGCTCCTTCCTGCTGTTGCCAGTGCCGGAAGTGCTGTTGTTCACGATCTTCACGCCGATCTATATCACGCTGCTGGATGACCTGATGCAAAAGCGATTGTCGCCATTCTACCTGCTGACTGCCGCCATTGCGGTGATTGGCGCCGCGATCATCCGCTATGACGGCATCAGTGACGGTTTCTGGTTGGGGTTTGCCGTCGTGCAGGGCGCCAATCTGTGTTTTGCCATCGGTCAGGTCGCCTATCGTCACGTGGTGCCACAGCTACCCGAGGATATCGCTCATCGACATGTGTTCGGTTGGTTCTATCTCGGGGCCTTGGCGCTGGTGGTGGTGATGTTCCTGCTCTTTGGCAGTACCGACAAGCTACCTTCGCAGCCGGTTCACTTCGTGGTGCTTGGTTGGCTGGGCATCATCGCGTCTGGCCTGGGGTACTTCCTGTGGAACAAGGGTGCCACTCGCGTGGACGCCGGCACGCTGGCCATCATGAACAACGCGCTGGTGCCGGCAGGACTGTTGGTCAATCTGCTCATCTGGAACCGTGAGGCTGACCTCGCACGGTTGGCATTGGGCGGCACGATCATCGTGGCGGCGCTTGCAATCAATCGGCTGTGGGCGCGTCAACGCGAACAGAAGTCACGCCAGTCCGTGGCGTAGTCTTTCCCTGACGATATCGTCAAAGGGTGAGTTCTTCGGGACTTGCCCTTTACCATGATGAACACTGCTTCATGGACCGCTTAGAGGACGATGAATCAGGCAGAGTCTTGCTGAGAAAGCGCCTGTTTCAAGTGGGTCGTCAGGCGTTCGAGCGTGTTGTCTTTTTTCTCGTCTTCACCGACACCGTATGGGGTGCCATTGAGCTGACTGTCATCCAGTTGCGCGGCATTGAGACGTAATCCGATGCTACTGGCATTGAACAGGCTGCCGGGCAGTGTGGCGATACCCGCTGCCAGCAAGGTTTGATAGAGCTGTTCCAGCTGCTGGGCATTCAGGTTTGGCAGCCCGCACCATTGCAGGTAGCCACCACTCGCGGGTGGCAGCCAGACTTGATCGCCCAGCTCATTGCGAAGGTGCGTGCGCAATGACGCGAGGCGCCGAGCATAGCAGCGCCGCATGCGGTGGATATGGCGGCCGTAATCGCCACTGGTAATCAGCTCACTCAGAGCTGCATGCATCCACGGCATGTCCCCCATGCCGCTCGCCCAGCGTGCACGAATCATGCCTTGCATGCCCAGTGGTGATGGGGCGTCCCTCTCCGATAGCCACAGCCATCCGCAACGAGTACGGGGATCAAGCGTCTTTGAGAGCGAACAGAGGGTAATCAGCTCCGGCATGGCTTCGCCGCCCGCTATGGACTGTAGCTGTTTGAGGTCTGCCAGCCACGGGCGTCGAGTCTCGAAGCTCAACTCGGCAAAGGTCGCGTTCTCGATCACCATGATGTCGTGACGTGCGGCCAATGACAGCAAGCGCCGGCGATCTGCCAGGTCAAGTTGTCCGCCCAGTGGGTTATGACAATCCGGTGTGACTATCAGTGCATCCAGTGTCAGTCGAGTGACCACATGATCAGGCGTTGGCACTGCTGATGCGTCCCCTGCCAGCATGAGCGCAAGCGCTTCGACATCCAATGCAGTGTGCGCATGAGTTGGCAGCGCAATGGCCTGATGGCCATTGGCTTCAATCGCGGCAAGCACGCCGAAGTAGCCCGGCGCTTCCACACCGATACGACAGCTGCCATGTCGCGCACGCAGCTGGCCCAGGATAAGTGACATGCCTTGTTGCGCGCCCTGGCAGATCAACAGTGCTTCACTGTCGCAGGGGTGGCCGCCATTGGTCAGATGCGTGGCAATGGCTTCCCGCAAGACACTTGAACCGGGGGGCAGGGCGTACGCACTGGGATGTTCAGCGTGATGAGTGATGTGATGGCGGACGAGGCGATAGAGCCGTCGCACCGCCGGAGCATCCAGCTCCGGGTGTGCGGCACCCAGAGGAGCCAGCGCTGGATCACTGGCGTGTGCCATTACTTGCCATGCCGGATCACTGATCGTCAGTGTCGATGCCGTGCATGGGCCAAGCGCGTGGGTTTGACGCGGTGTCTGTCGCTGCTGAAGGGGGCTCGGTGAATTGTGCTCTGCGTCAGGGGATCGGCCTGACAAGGCATGCTCATCCAGTGGCGCGACACGATACCCGGCACGCGGATACGCGGTGATGAGGCCGGCAGCTTCCAGTTCTCCATAGGCGCGAATGACACTGTTGAGCCCAAGTCCTGATTGCGCGGCTTGCTGGCGCAGAGAGGGGAGTTGCTGGCCTGCTATCACGCTACCGCGATGAATCTGGTGTCTGAGATCCTCTGCCAGCTGCTGGTAGCGTGGCAGCGGGCGGGGGTGGGCGTTGTCACTCATTGTCATCTGTACCCATTGAATAACCTGTTATCTGTATCTTGTATCCCCCATGAGGTTCGCTGCAAGCTGTTGTCACTGAGCTGTCATCAGCCACGGGTCACCTGTCGGTGGTTCGCCATCGCCTGCCCAAGAGAGTCTGTGTCATGTGGATGCCATTATCGTTCGTGTTTCTCTTTGCTACCGGCTTCATCGCGGCGCGTTTTGGTACCCTGGATGCTGAACCCTTCACTTTGCTTCTCGTGCGCAGTCTGTTGGTATTGCCAGTCCTGGGGGTGATTCTGCTGCTGCGTCGCCAGCCGCGTCAGTGGGGACGGCGCAAGGATCGCCTGTCTCAGATGGGGATCGGCATGCTGCTGCATGGTGCCTATCTCGGAGGCGTGTTTGCCGCGGTCAAGGCGGGCCTGCCTGCCGGTCTGACAGCACTATTGGTGAGCCTGCATCCATTGATCACGGCAGCGCTGTCGCTTCCTCTATTTGGCGTGCGCCTTGGGGCAAAGCAGTGGGCAGGACTTGCCTGTGGCGCCATTGGAGTCTGTCTGGTGCTGGGCGCTGGCTTGCTGGAAGACACCGGTGCTCAGGCGCTCGACTGGCCATTGATCGGTCTCGTCTGGTGCCTGATCGCGCTGATTGGCGTCTCCAGCTCTACGCTGTGGCAGAAGCGTGTCAGCGGCAAGATGGGGTTGGTCGAAGGACTGATCTTTCAGTATCTCGGTGCAGGCGGTGTCTTTGTGGTCGCCGCGAGCAGCGTCGGCAGCTTTGCCTTTGATCCGACGCCGCGTCTGTTGCTGACGATCGCCTGGCTGGTCATTGCCATCTCGGTAGGGGCCATCTGGCTGTTGATGCTGATGCTGGAGCGCGGAGAGGCGCATCAGGTGGCACGTACCTTCTTCCTGGTACCGCCGTGTGCCGCCTTGATGGCATGGTGGCTCTTCGATGAGCAGTGGACACCACTGATGGTGGCGGGTGCGGCATTGGTGGTCGCAGGGCTGGCGTTGGATCGCCCGCGATTGGCCAAGCCAGTCGTGCCCGCGGCTTCAGCTCGCTAGAGGTTGCAAGGCTGAGCACTGAGAATGCAGGGCTTCATCCAGTGCTCTGCGTGAATGACACCCATGACAAGACGCCCCGTTGGCCTTTTTCGAGGCTGACGGGGCGTCTTCACTTCCATGCTCAATACGTTGATATGGGCCGCTCGGCTGTCAGCGAAGAGGTCCCTGTCGATGCCAACGCGATCAGAAGCGGTAGCTGATGCCTGCCATGGTCACGATGGGATCAATCTCGACCTTGTCATGAATGCTGCCCGCGACCGTGACATCGGAATCGATATCCAGGTACCAGACGGCGACGTTGGCTGCCCAGTGGTCGTTGATCACCAGATCTGCGCCAATCTGTGCGGCGCCTCCCCAGCTGTCATCCATCTCAAGACTGGTGCCATCATCCAGCGTCTCATCGGAGAAGTGGGTGTAGTTGATGCCAGCACCGATGTAAGGCTGGATACGTGAATCACGCCCGCCCAATGGATAGTACTGAAGGGTCAGCGTCGGCGGCAGGTGATCGACGGAACCCGCTTTTTCGCCATTCAGCGAGATGTCGTGATCAAAATCCTGGGCGGCCAGCAGCTCGATACCGAGGGTGTCAGTGAAGCGATAGCCCAGGGTGAAGGCAAAGGCACTGTCATCACCGACGTCGACATCTGCGCCGATGGCGTCGATGCTACCGTTGTCGCTTTTCGGGGAAACCTTGGCAATCCCCGCGCGTGTCCAGAATTGACCGGCACCGTAGTTCAGTGAATCGGTGCGATGACCATCAGCGACTGCTGGAACGGCAGCCAGTGAGGTCATGCCCGCCATGGCGGCAATGAGCACCAGGCGTGTCACGCGGGAAGCGTGGTTGGCACGTAGGTCAATGAGATTGGCGTGGGCCAGATGGAGAGGGGTGCTGACTGACATGATTCGCTCCCGAACGACGGACGAGTATAAGAAGAGTCGTCAGTCTAGAAGCTAAGAGATACAAAAAATTGATCTAGAGCAATGGTTTACGCGTGTCTACGGCAAGACCGGCATGCGTTTGATGCAGATCAATTTTCGTATGCTATGCCATGATGCAGGCGAAAAGTCTCGTCTGCTTGCCAAAACCGTCGATACGCACATGCGAAAACGCCGCAGACCTGTAAGGTCTGCGGCGTTTCTACGAGAGCTAAATAGGATTTGACGGATCAACCGTCTAGCGTATTTCCCTCTCGCGGCTCCAGGTACGTGAAGATGTACTTAGAAGCGGTAGGTCACACCAGCACCAACAGTGACCGGATCCAGCTCGGTGTCATTGACATCCTGGCCGTTGATCTTGGTGTCAGCCTTGACGTCGGCATAACGAGCGAAGCCGTTGACTGCCCAAGACTCGTTGACGTTCAGGTCAACACCCAGCTCGGCAGCAGCACCGTAGCTGTCGTCGATGTCCATGCTCTGGCCGTAGGCAGATTCGCTGGAGAAGTGGGTGTAGTTCAAGCCAGCACCAGCGTACGGCTGGACGCGGGCATCAGTACCGCCCAGCGGGTAGTACTGAAGCATCAGGTTGATCGGCATCTGGCTGAAGTTGCCGGCGCCATCTTCGAATTCAGTGCTGAATTCTTCAGTGGACTGCAGGGCGACTGCCAGCTTGTCGTGGAACATGTAACCCACGGAGCCAGCGAAACCAGATTCGTCCTTGGCAACAAGGCCGTTGCCGTTGTTGGACTTGCCGTCAACCTTGGCAACGCCGCCGCGCAGGAAGATGTCACCCTTGCCGTAGGCCATTGCAGATTGTGCGCCTGCCATCATGGTGCCGGCGATAACAGTAGCGGTCAGGATCTTGATAGCGTTCATGTGTAATTCTCCTAGAAGCATGAGCCTCGTGGGCTTCCTGTCAGCAGAGCCTCGCTACCGTATGGCCTTGGCCGGGTACTCTGCGTGGCTGCGTCGATCAGGGGACGAGACGAACTATAAGAAACACTGTTCTGTTTGGCAAGCATTTTTTTAGAACAATGTTTGAAAACATTTATAGCGTCTTGTTAGCAGACGTTAACAAGTATTTCAGTAAACGTGAATGTCTTTTGTTCGAGACGTCGAGTGGCGCCATTGGGCGACATTCAGGTTAATGTTACTGACAGGTTTATAAGACCTTGGTCTCAAGGCGTCTGTCGTGTGAGCGCATACTACTCAGTGTGTGCTCACATCACCAGTGTGTTGGTTCAGCGACGCTTGCGCTGTCCACGTATTTCAAGTTGTGACAGCCAGCGATCAACCTCAGTCGACTTGGGGGAGCTGTCGCAATAGATGGCCAGAAATTGACGCCAATCGTCTTGCTGCCAGCAAGTGAGGCGGCGCCACAGCACATAGAGGTCACGCAGACATTCGTGACGGCGCAGCACGAAGCGCCGCGTTTTCTCAAGATCAATGATGACAGCGTCCATCTGTTGCCGGGCGTCAGTGAAGGTATCCGGGCGGTTGAGGAATAGATGTTTTGGAAACAGGCAGCCATGCATCATGCCGGCCTGGTGTATCTGGCGGACCAGACGGGCGCTGGCTGTGATGACTTGTCTTCGATACTCATCGTCAAGCTCTGGCCACCGGACATGCCATGAGTCGAGATCGTCGCGGTTGGTCAGGTCAAAGGTGATCAGGATGGCGCGCCAGTGCTTGCCCTGTTTGCGCTCGCCGTACCATCCCGCCTCAACCGAAGGGATTCCCAGGGAGTGATAGCGGCGAATGGCGCGCCATTCACGCGAAAAGGTGGGTTCTCCCAGTGGGCGTACTACGCTACGTGCCAAGTGGTTGGTCTGCCGCTTGAGATATAGTCGGTGACGCTGCCCCTTTTCATCCTCCAGTGTCAGTAGCGAGACAGTCGAGACACCGCCACGTTCCCGGTTGGGGATATCGACGTTCTCGGCGGCCACTTGCCAGAGATGTTCGAAGCTATTGAGTTCATGGCGCGCCAATAACTTGGCAAGCTCAGATTCACAGTAATCGGCGTGCCCGCGCGGTGGATTCGCGCTGGGGCTGAGAGCAGGAAGTTGAGTCATGGGTAGTATTCACAAGCCAGGAAGACAATGTGTTGGAGGGGTAGCATTCCCTGCGCTCCTCCAACAATGAAGCGCCATCATAGTTAGCCTGCTGGAGAAGGGGTAGTCAGCGCCAGGGCAAAGTTGAGTTGCTGGGCAGGTAAAACCTGCAAGTGAGTGTGGTCGATGGTCGCAGTAGTGACGTATATGCGCATGTATGCATGTGATATTCATGACGATAATGATCAGCTGTCATGCGACGTATGGCGTAGTGGGGCTGACGAGGGGGGGCATGTGCACATCACACTGCGACAACCTGCCATCTGGAGCACAGCGTGGGAGTGTTGAAAATAGCGCCCAAGGTTCTAGCACCTGTGTGCTTGCCGGCGAGAGACGGGCCTGATGTGACTTTCCCGTCTGCGGTGGCAAGTGCATGTAGTGACGGCAGTTTGACCGTCCGCCTTATCGCAAAGGGGTAAGACATGATCTCCGATACTGTTGTGGAGCTGTCGCGGTTCCAGTTTGGCATGACCGTGCTCTATCACTTCCTGTTCGTACCACTGACCATCGGCATGGCCTTCCTTCTGGCCATCATGGAATCCCTGTATGTCATGACCGGCAAGCAGGTCTACCAGGACATGACCAAGTTCTGGGGCAAGCTGTTCGGCATCAACTTTGCTCTTGGCGTGGCCACGGGTCTGACGATGGAATTCCAGTTCGGAACCAACTGGGCCTATTACTCGCATTATGTGGGTGACATCTTCGGTGCGCCGCTGGCGATCGAGGGGCTGGTCGCCTTCTTCCTGGAATCCACCTTCGTTGGCCTGTTCTTCTTCGGGTGGGACCGACTGACCAAGCATCAGCACCTGATGGTGACCTGGTTGGTGGCCTTTGGCTCCAACTTCTCTGCGTTGTGGATCTTGATTGCCAACGGCTGGATGCAGAATCCGGTCGGTGCGGAATTCAATTTCGAAACCATGCGTATGGAGCTGACCAGCTTTTCTGAGGTGGTTTTCAATCCGGTCGCACAGGCCAAGTTCGTGCACACCGTATCAGCGGGCTATGTGACTGGCGCCATGTTCGTGCTCGGCATCAGTGCTTTCTATCTGCTGAAAGGGCGTGATCTCGGCTTTGCCAAGCGCAGCTTCGCCATCGCCGCCGCCTTTGGTCTCTTCTCGGTCGCATCCGTCATCGTGCTGGGGGATGAGTCCGGTTACGAGGTCGGTGATGTCCAGAAGGCCAAGATGGCGGCCATCGAAGCGATGTGGGAGACCGAGCCTGCGCCAGCTTCCTTCACGCTGATTGGTCTGCCCAATGAGGAGACTCAGCACACGGACTACGGCATTCATATCCCGTACTTGATGGGATTGATTGGCACACGCTCACTGGATACTGAAATTCCGGGCATCAAGGAGCTCAAGGCCGAGCACCGTGTGCGTATCGTCAATGGCATGAAAGCCTACGATCTACTCGATCAGCTGCGTGGTGGTCAGGATGATATCGTGACCCGCAAGGCCTTCGATGCCGTCAAGGATGATCTGGGTTACGGCATGTTGCTCAAGCGTTACGTCGAGACACCATCTGATGCGACACCTGAGATGATTGACAAGGCAACTGATGACTCCATTCCGTCTGTCGCCCCGATGTTCTTCTCGTTCCGCATCATGGTGGCGTGTGGCATGGCCATGCTGTTGATCTTCATCGGCGCCGTCTGGATGACTGCCAAGCAACGCTTTGACGTGCGGCCGTTCCTGTGGATCTGCCTGCTGTCCATTCCGTTGCCGTTCATTGCCGTGGAAACTGGCTGGTTCGTGGCAGAGTTTGGTCGTCAGCCGTGGGCGGTCGGGGAAATCCTGCCCACCTTCATGGCGGCCTCCAGTCTGGAAGAGTCTGACCTGTGGTGGTCCATTGGTGGCTTCATCGTCTTCTATAGCGTGTTCTTCGTGATCGAGATGTGGCTGATGTTCCACTTCGCACGCAAGGGACCCTCTTCACTGCATACCGGCCGCTATCACTTCGAGCGCGATGCCGTTGCTGCTGATGATGGCATGTCGCTCAATCCGTCGCTGTCATTCAAGGAGTAAGGAACCATGTGGGATTATGAAATCCTCAAGCTGTTCTGGTGGGTGGCGGTTGGCCTGTTGTTGATCGGCTTTGTCATCACCGATGGCATGGACATGGGCGCGGCGATGATGATGCCGTTGGTCAGCCGCAGTGACAGCGAACGTCGTGTGGTTATCAATACCCTCGCACCGCACTGGGACGGCAATCAGGTCTGGTTGGTGACAGCCATCGGGGCGGTGTTTGCCGTCTGGCCGGTGGTGTATGGCGCCGTGTTCTCCAGCTTCTACTTCGCGATGCTGACCATTCTGTTCTCACTGTTCTTCCGCCCGCTGGGCTTTGATTATCGCTCCAAACTCGAGAACACCCAGTGGCGTGCCTGGTGGGACCGCGGCATTGTCGCCGGGAGTCTGATTCCGACTGCGTTCTTCGGGCTTATCTTCGGTAACTTGCTGCAGGGTATTCCGCTGGAAGTCGATCAGTACATGCGCGCCAGCTATGCCGGAAGTTATCTGGGCCTGTTCAATCCATTCGCCTTGCTGTGTGCTGCGCTGTCGATATGCATGGTAATGCTGCATGGTGGTACCTGGCTGGTGGCACGCGCCGATGATGTCATCGCGGCACGTAGTGCGCGTCTGGTGCAGCCGTTGGGACTGTTGACTCTGGGCCTGTTCGGGTTGGGCGGTTTGTGGGTGTGGTTGTCAGGCATGGGCTACGGTATCGAGCAGATGGGCGATACCGGTAGCGCACTCCAGTTGCTCGACAAGCAGGTCGGGCCGGGTAGCTGGCTGGACGTTTACAGCAAAGAGCCGCTGACACTACTGGCACCCGCCAGTGCCGTCGTGGGCGTACTGGCAGCGATGCTGCTGGCAGCCAAGCGCAAGGGGGGCGCCGCCTTCACGGCAAGCTCTCTGGGCACCGGTGGCGTCGTAGCCACTGCAGGCATCAGCATGTTCCCGTTCATCGTGCCGTCCTCGCGCATGGGAGAGGCCAGCCTTACGCTGTGGGATGCTGTCTCCAGCGAGCTGACGCTCTCCATCGTCACCGTGGCTGGGGTGGTGATGGTACCGACCATCATTCTCTATACCACCTGGTGTTACGTGAAGATGTGGCGTCGTGTGACGGTCGGTCATATCGAGGAGAGCGGGCACAGCCTTTATTGAGCCGTTGTCGCTCGAGTCGAAAACTGAGCCGCGCTCATCTGGCCGTCCTCAACAGGCGCGCCAGTCGTGAGAAGCAGTATCCTGACAAGTAACAGGCGAGGGCAGTGCCCTCGCCGGGAGACAACGATCATGTGGTATTTCGCCTGGATTCTCGGTGTCCTGCTCGCCTGCTTCGCAGGCATCATCAACGCCTTATGGCTTGAGCAGACTCACACCTTTGACGATGATTGAAGAGAGTGTCGTCTGGCGGCATGCTGGAGAATGAGCATGTCGCCGTCATGCCGAGCATCGTTGTCGCGATGACTCGGCCACAAGACAAGGGAGAGCGTACGATGTCACGACCCTGGTATGCTTCACGTCCTCCGGCCTGGAGCCGAACACGGCCTGCACATCTGGCTTCGTTGATACTGGCGTCGCTAGTATCGGTCTGGATGCTGCTGGGGCCTGATGCCATTGCATCAATGGCGACCGGGCCGCGCTACGTGATGCTGCTGATCGCCCTATGGGGCCTAGGTGCTGGCTTCACGCATGGTGTTGGACTCGTGCCACACCATCCGCGGCGCGCCTGGCTCCTGGGCGCTCCACTGAGCTGGTGTCTGTTGATCATCACGCTGATCGCACTCAGCATGAGTTGACGCACACAGGCCGCATGGTACTGCTGATGCCGCTGCCATATTGGTGAGGTGGACGGGCGTCATGGCTCCGTAGCAACGTCGAGGTAAGTATCGACGTAATGTCACCCACGTAATGGCATCGTATTCGTATTACCCCACACAAAGGGCCGTCAATATGACGGCCCTTTGTGTGTCTGGACTCGACAGATAATATCCTGCCGATCGGAGATCATCTCGCCAGTCTGAATATTGCCAGAGTGCAATAGTGCTTTACTTGACCTTGACTCTCGCCCTATAACGCCAGTGGCTAATACGTCATTGTGGCGCCTGTTCATGCAACATTACCGCATGTTTGGCATTGCCATTACGCAGGCTATCCCGCTTTTTGCTATCAGTGTCTTTGTCTGACTGGCCGCAAGTGACCTGTCTAGCCCCACTATGGCGTACTGTGATTGATGTATTTCTATGGCGTCATCTTTGTCAGCGCTGGTAGTTCATGCGTTCGCACGCCTACTATTACCCTGTTGGAAAGCACTGCCTTGAAAAATACTGATCTTGCAAAACGATTGGGTGAAAAGGAGTGGCTGAGGAGAAAGCGAGCGTATGAGAAGCGGACTTTCAACAATGTCTGTAAATAGAGACAGATAAAGAGTGACGGTGAACAAATGCTCTGAGATAGTCTGGCGATAGACATCCGTCAATACCTGATTCGTGCCGATAGTGACATATCATCGGTCATTCACCCTTGTCATGAAGCAGGCCCCTTGCAGGTGATTCGGGTCTTTTTCATGGAGGAGAAAGATATGCGATCTCCCGCTGATTCACCCCGTGCGCAGACTGATAATGATCGGGTAGTACCGTCTGCAGCGTACATACCCCGTGACATGACACGTCGCCAGTCAGGGGACTGGATGCTGTCCTTGGTAGTGCCGGTGATGAACGAAGAAGACACGATCAGCCTGTTTCTTGAGGCAATCGAGAAAACGCTAGGACATCAGGTGCCACACCTGGAAATTCTGTTCGTCGATGATGGTTCAAGTGATGGCACTCTTGCGTGTCTGGAGGCTGCGGTCGCGAGTGATTCACGGGTGCGCTATCTGAGCCTGACACGTAATTTCGGCAAGGAAGCCGCGATGAGTGCGGGTATCGAGCAAGCGCGTGGTGATGCCGTCGTACCGATGGATGTTGATCTGCAAGATCCGCCCGAGGTGATTATCGACTTCATCGCGCAGTGGCAGGCCGGTTATGACATGGTTTATGGCGTACGAGCTGCCCGCAATGAAGATACTGCTACCAAGCGCCAGACGGCAGGGCTGTTCTATCGCGTCTTCAATCGCGTGACCTACACCGAGATTCCGCGTGATGCGGGGGATTTTCGCCTGCTGGATCGCCGAGTCGTGGAAGCGTTGCGCCGCTTGCCAGAGCGTAACCGCTTCATGAAAGGCCTGTTCTCCTGGCCGGGCTATCGTTCTGTGGGGGTGACTTACCAGCGCCCAGCGCGCGCAGCAGGTATCACCAAGTTCAATTACTGGAAGCTGTGGAACTTCGCTCTCGATGGCGTGGTGAGCTTTTCCACCTGGCCGCTACGTGTCTGGACGTATCTGGGCGTTGGCGTCGCCGGTCTGGCGTTCCTCTATATCCTCGTCATTATCAGCAAGACCGTATTCTTTGGTATTGATGCGCCGGGGTATGCCTCCTTGATGATTGCGGTGCTGTTCTTCGGTGGTATGCAACTGATCTCCATCGGGGTACTGGGGGAATACCTCGGTCGCCTGTTCATGGAGACCAAGCAGCGGCCTCTGTATCTGATTGATCACGACAGCTTGCATGACAGCCCGTCATCAGCAAGCTCGGTAGATCGTGGACTCGATAGTGGCTTGAGCACCGCACGCGTTGTACGAGGTGTGCACCGTGAGCGCTGAACATGACGCCAAGTCTGAGGTGACTGACTCGACTCCTCCTGTCAGTCAGCGCGCCAAGCAAGAGGCGGGGACTGCTACGCGCTTCGGGCTGGTGGGGCTGGCGGCGACAGGTGTCCACCTTGCGGTCGCGGCAGCCATGTTGGCGCTTTGGCCTGGACTGAATGAATTCATCGCCAATATCGTCGCCTTTTGTGTGGCCTTTCAAGTATCACTTGTCGGGCATCAGCGCCTGACATTCAAGCGTAAAGGGAGTGCCTGGCGCTTTGCATTGGTCGCGGCGGTGGGCTTTGCACTCAATAACGGCTTGCTGGCGATCCTGGTGCGCGGTCTTGATATTTCCGGCTTCATGGCCATTGCAATTGCGACGTTATCAGTCCCGATCGTGACCTATTTGGCCTCAAGACTGTGGGCCTTCAAGGAAGAGCATGCATGAATGACATTGTGACCGCGGCGGGCAGCGCGACTGTCACCGGCAGATTGGGGCGCTTTTCTGCTCAGACTCCCAGTCCAGAAGTCGCGTTGGAGAGAGGCAAGGCCGCGCGCATTCCCTGGCTACATATTCTGTTGGCGCTGATCGTCACGCGGGGCGTGTGGCTCGCTATTGCGGTCTACGGTGATCAGAGCTACTTGCATGCCATGGCCCAGTTCGACGGCAGCTGGTTCAAGGGCATCACCACGCGTGGCTATGATATTCAGGCACAGGGGCTGAGCGATGGTGATGCCGGTAACTGGGCCTTCTTCCCGTTGTATCCTGCGCTGTTATGGTTGGTGACCCTGGGCGGGCAGCTCAATCCCGATCTGATGGGCGTACTGCTGAGTAATGCGCTGCTGGTCGTGGCGCTAGGACTGGGATGTCGTTATCTGGCAATCACGCGCCCCGGCGCCTCGATGCTGTTGTTTGTGTGGCTGACGGCCAGCATGCCTTACAGCTTTTACTTCAGTGCTGTCTATTCCGAGACGTTGTTTTGGTTGCTGTGTTTTGCGTCGCTGATCGACTGGCGCTGTCAGCGCACCGGTCGCGTGATGCTATGGACGCTTCTGTTGTCGCTGACACGTGCAACAGGGGTGTTCTGGGTGATCGCAATGGGCATCGAGCTGCTGGTGCGTTTGCGTCTGTCCGCCTTCGGCGAACTGTGGCGTCGTCCGGACTGGCTGCTGATCGGCGTGATGGGGCCATTGGGGCTGTTCCTGTTCATGGCAGTGCTCTATTACCAGACCGGCGACGCACTGGCCTTCAGCCACGTGCAGATTTCGTGGGGCCGTGAAATGGGCAATCCCTTTGCGAATCTCGTTGAAGGGCTGAGCTACTGGCTGACGGCACCGGAGACTTTGCGTCCCGCCTGGCAGGCCAGCATGGCAGCAGTCGGCATTGGGTTGATCGGCTGGTTAGGGGTGCAGCGCCGCTGGCTTGAGATGGGGCTGGCGGGCTTTACCTTGTTCGTGCCACTGGCAACGGGGCTTGATGCGATACCGCGCTACATGATTGGCATGCCGGTGTTTGTGCTGGCGCTCCATGATCTGCTGTCACGTGTGCCACGTTTCTGGTCGTGGACGTGTGTGGTGCTGGGTGCGCTCTTCAATCTGTGGCTGGTGGAGAACTGGTATGACGCAGCATTCTGGCTTGTCTGATCAGCGCGCTGAGGCGCTCTATGCTGCGCCGCGTGTAACTCACCGGCATCGCCCCTGGCTGCTGTTGGCAACAGCTCTCGTACTGGCATTTGAGCTGTCGATGTTGTGGTTGGCACGTGATCCGCAGGTGGATGACCATTATCGGCGCTATTTCATTGATCACGCTACGACCTGTTATCGCCCCATGGGCGAGGTGCCGGTGCTTGAGATAGGCAAGACCTATCCGGTCCGCAAGGGTGAGGTGCTGGGTAACTGTGCTGTGCTGTGGGCCGGGTTCTACTCACCCAAGGAGGATCGCGCGGTCAGCGCTCGACTGTCGGACGTGACACTACGGCTGAAGGTTGAGCCGGGTCTTGCTCAGTCTGTGGTGGTCGGGATGGACCTTTCGCGCTTCCCGGATGTTGCCAAGGCATTGCTTGTCGAGGTCGTCGTCAAGGACATCCTGCTGGCGCGTTGGCCGGTCGGGGGAAGTGGCGAGCGCTTCGAGGTCGAGATACCCGAGCGGCTGTTCGCGAGTGATGGCAGTGTCAGTATTACGCTCAAAGGGCCGCCGCCCATCGCACCAAGAGATGTCGGGATCAGCGGCAACAAGTTCCCGATTGGCCTGCGACTGGATGCTATCGCGCTGCGCACTCGTCTTTCCAGTCCTGCTGCGACGTCGAGAGAGGCCACATCGACACCGGCCAGCGAATAGGTATCACTGGCTTGTGGGCAGGTCTGTTCATTCAACACCTGCTCATTCAATACCGGTTTGTGCAAGAGATGGTCAGACTCGCTGCGGTCGGGTAGATTGTGCGCGTCAATCGCGTCTGCTTTCGCAAGTTAGCGCCTGTTCAGTCAATGCAGTCCTGGGTGACAAGGGCTGCATGGTCATTAAAAAAAGCGTCCGGCAGGCAGATGCTGCCTGATGAAGGACGCTCAAGGAGTCGTTGTGGAACTTTTGAATGCCATTCCCATGGAAACCAATCAGTTGTTCGAATTGGCATTGCTGTGGGGCGGAACCTTGTTGTCAGCACTGGCAGTGCTGGTGTTTGGTATGTGGGTGGCCAAGCGCCTGACCCAGTGGGTGACATCGCTGCTGCAGCGTAAAAGCATGGATGAGGCGGCGGCGGGTTTTGTCGGTCAAATCGCCTACGCCATCCTCGTGGTGATGGTGCTGTTGACCGCACTGGATCAGCTCGGGGTGGATACCACCTCCATGATTGCGGCGCTGGGTGCCGCGGGTCTGGCCATTGGCCTGGCGTTGCAAAGTTCGCTGTCCAATCTGGCCTCCGGTTTCTTGCTGGTCACGCTGCGTCCGTTCAAGAAGGGCGACTATGTCGAAGCGGCCGGTACCTCCGGCAGTGTCGATCAGATCACCATGTTGCAGACACGGCTGGTGACGCCGGACAACCGCAAGGTGACCGTGCCGAACTCCAGCGTGATGTCCAACACCATCACCAACTTCTCCGCCTTGCCGACGCGTCGTCTGGATCTGGTCGTGGGGGTCAGCTATGACGACGATATTCGCAAGGTCAAGGCTGTGCTCGAAGAACTGGTGGCCGGCGATGAGCGCATCATGAAAGAGCCGTCACACCTGATCGCCGTGGCAGAATTGGCCGATAGTTCGGTCAATTTCAATTTCCGCATGTGGTGCCAGGCATCTGACTACTGGAAGCTGAAGTGGGACATGAACGAGCGCATCAAGCTGACCTTCGATGAGCGCGGTATCAGCATTCCCTATCCGCAACGTGATGTGCATATTCATCACGCGAGCGCTGCTGGCGAGTAATGTTATTTGTCGTGTTGTCATCATCGTTTCAGCAGTTCTGGGACGAATGATTGAAAAACGCCACCTTTGGGTGGCGTTTTTTTGTGCCTCAATTGGTTACTCTCAAGCAAGGTTCGGTTCATGACCCTCTGATCGGGAGTGTTGTCTCTTGCGCGTGATAGCAGAATTCACTCAAAGCGAACGGCGTCAGGCACGTCGCCTATTGTTGGCCAGCCTTGTGGTGCTGGGGGTTGGGTTGTGGCCGTTATTTAGCAGTCATGTACTGTATCTGGATGATATGGGGCGTGTGCTGGATGGTTATTTCGGTTGGAACATCAATGCGCGGCCCGCGGCGGAAGGCGTCATGCGCTTGCTTGGCTTTGGCGATGCGCTGGTCAATATTGCACCGTTGCCACAACTGGTGGCCTGGGCCATCGCGGCCGGCATGTCGCTGGCATGGTGGCGTTGGGTGCCGGGGTTGAGGCCGATGGTCTACGTTCTCGGCAACGCGCTGATCTGGCTGACGCCCTTCACGCTGCAGAATTTCACTTACGTGTTCGATAGCCTGCCGATGACGGTTGCGCTCGCCAGTGGCGTGCTGGCAAGCCTGCTGCTGCGACAGCCATTGTCGTCATACCCGCCTTCATCACTCCCGTCTTTATCTTTCAAGCACCGCTGGCGGCGACTGATGGCCGCGACGGCGTTGCTGCTAGTGGCGTTATGTAGCTATCAACCGGCGCTGAATGCCTTCCTGGTACTCAGCTTGTTGGAAGCATTGTTCAGCACCACAGTCCGTCGCAGCTGGCAGCTTCTGTTTCAGCGAGCGGGAGTGGTGCTCGTGTCGCTGGTGGTGTATCTGCCGCTCTCGAGAGTGCTGGTCGCCGGAGAATACAGTCAGCAGCATGGGCGCATGCTCGATCCTGGCGATGTGATGGCATTGCTGGGCGGCGTGCAGAGCAATCTTCAGGCCGCCGCCACGGCATGGCGGGGAGGATTGGATCACGCAAGCCTGGTGTTCAGTCTAGTGTTGTTGATGGGACTCGCCATGACATTGGGAGCTGGCCTGTGGAGTCGAAGAGGAGAGGGTGTTGAGCGTTCAGCTACATGGCGGGAGCGAGGGCTGAAGGCTTCCTTTGAGAGGCTCAGCCGAGGCCTGTGGCTACTGCTGTTGGTGCCCGCGCTATGGGGCCCGATGCTGTTGCTGGCAGAGCCGGTATTTCACTCTCGCACCTTGGTGGCGTGGGGGCCGTTGCTAGGCGGCGCACTGATGCTGGGGCTGGCAGGGCAGGAGAGCCTGAGACGATCTCAACGCTATCTTGTTCGCATGCTGCTGACGCTGGCGGTGCTACTGTTGATACGTCAATGGTTGATCTTCGCCGCATGGAGCAATGCGCTTACCGCCCAGCAGCACTACGAAGCACAGCTGGCACAGCGAATCGTGATGGATGCCAGTACGCTAGGGCTTCCGCTGCGTTCAGTGCGTGATTCCGTCACCTTTCTGCCGCAGTCGCCATTGCCCGTGTTGGTGCTTGGCAAGGCCCCCATCGCGCCACTGGCGATAGGCGCTCAGCGACATGTGCCCGCAGTGAAACAGAATCTGATTGCAGCCTTTACACCGAATAATTATTGGGCGGTGGTGCGGTTACGCGCGGCGGGGGCCAGCGCCGTTACCTTGCTGCGTGATCCGAGTCTGAAAGCGCAGCTGGCGGAACGGAAGACCTGCCCGGCAATAGTGAGTGCGTCCGTTGTACCGCTGGCACCCTATCAGCTGTGGCAAGCAGACGGAGTATGGGTGATTGATTTCCGGGACAAGGCTCAGCAATGCCCGTCCGATAATTGATATTCACAAACGCAAAACACCGCCCCTCGGGGCGGTGTTTTGCGTCGTGCCGTATGGCAACTCAGCGGTGAAGGTGTCCACCGGCTAGATCAGCATCAGGCGTGATTATCGACCTTGTCGAACTCGGCGAGGATATCCTGGCTCGGTTCTTCAGTGGCGATGCTGACCACGTAGATCGCGATGTAGGCGAAGATGACGCCCGGCACGATCTCGTAGAGATCGAAGATGCCACCGGTCAGCTGCTTCCAGACCACCACGGTCACACCACCGACAATGATGCCGGCCAGTGCGCCGAAGCGGTTCATGCGACGCCAGTACAGCGACAGGATAAGCGCCGGACCGAAGGCGGCACCGAAGCCGGCCCATGCGTAGGAGACCAGCCCCAGCACGCTTGAGTTCGGATCAAGTGCCAGTATCCACGCGATGATGGCGATACCGACGACTGCGAAGCGACCGACCCAGACCAGCTCAGTCTGACTTGCGTTCTTCTTGAACAGCGCCTTGTAGAAGTCATCCGCCAGTGCAGAGGAGGAGACCAGCAACTGGGAATCAGCGGTGGACATCACCGCGGCCAGGATGGCGGCCAGCAACACGCCGGCAACGGCCGGATGGAAGATGAAGTTCACCATGACCATGAAGATCTTCTCGCTATCGGCCAGATCTTTCGGCACGTAGACGAGACCCAGCAGACCGATGCAGATGGCCGCGAACAGACCGATGGCAGACCACACCACGGCGATGGTGCGTGCTGCCGGAATGTCCTTCTCGCTGCGGATGGCAGCAAAACGCGCCAGGATGTGCGGCTGGCCGAAGTAGCCCAGGCCCCACGCCAGCGAGGAGATGATGCCGACCAGTGTCAGGGCTTCACCGGTAGAGGCGTCACGGAACCACTCAAGTAGCAGCGGGTTCTCGGCAGTGATGCGTGACGTCGCTTCTGCCACGCCGCCCATGTCGGTGAGAGCAACCACCGGGACCACGACCAGCGCGACGGCCATCATCAGTCCCTGGATAAGGTCAGTCCACGATACCGCGAGGAAGCCACCAAAGAAGGTGTAGGACACGATGGCGATGGTGCCAAGCGTCACGGCGACGGTGTAGTCGAGCCCGAAGA
This sequence comes from Cobetia sp. L2A1, assembly GCF_009796845.1. Classification (NCBI taxonomy): domain Bacteria; kingdom Pseudomonadati; phylum Pseudomonadota; class Gammaproteobacteria; order Oceanospirillales; family Halomonadaceae; genus Cobetia; species Cobetia sp. L2A1. Next base: position 1,288,019 of record NZ_CP047025.1, read on the forward strand.
CCGTCTCGAAGAGCTTGCCGCCAGCCACCAGGCCAGAGCTGGTATAGAAGAGGAAGAACAACAGGATGAAGACGGCTGAAATGACGCGCAACATCTTGGAGTTATCGCGGAAACGCTTTTCGAAGTAATCCGGGAGCGTCAGGGAGTCGCTGGCGATGAAGCTGTAGATACGCATACGACGTGCCACGATCAGCCAGTTGAGCCAGGTGCCTGCCAACAGGCCGATGCCGATCCATGCAGCGGACAGTCCGCTCAGATAGGCAGCGCCCGGTAGGCCCAGCAACAGCCAGCCGGACATGTCAGAGGCGCCGGCAGAAATGGCAGAAGTCCAGGGACCGAGTGAGCGGCCACCCAAAATGTAGTCCGACATGTTGGCGGTGCGCTTGTAGGCCAGCAGGCCAATGCCAAGCATCACTGCCAGATAGACGGCAAATGTGATGAGTATCGTGGGGCTATTTTCGACCATCGTGGAGTAAATCCTTTGCGATTATTGTTGTCAGACACCGAACGTTTCATGATCCCTTGGGGACGGCGCCACTCGTGTACACATCAGCATTACAGGTATGTCAGTCATTGTCGTACCGCCTGCAGACTGACCGAATGTCAGGCTTAACGACTGGAGCCGACTGCATTCTGATTATGTTCAGACTAGCGCATAACAGGATCTTCTGACGTTCATGTGTCCCCGCATGTTGCGTGACGTAGCAAGCGGTCAGATGTGCCGCATGCCCACCGATCCTTTAATAGATGGGCATGTGGCACATATCACGAGCCAGTGAAGCGCCCGCAGGTATAGGGGCACTGATCTGCCCCCTATATTGCCTGGCGACTGTTACGCATCTGCGTCATGCAGTCCTCTGCCAGGCATAACCTGAACTGCCCGCCCAAGGGGCGGACAGTTCAGGTTCATTCTTCGCCCATGGCCAGAAGAGACGCGTTGCCACCGAGTGCCGTGGTATTGACGGTACGGGTTTTCTCGGTAGCGAAACGGTGCAGGTAGTGCGGGCCGCCGGCTTTCGGGCCGGTGCCAGAGAAGCCCTGACCGCCGAACGGCTGGACCCCGACTACTGCGCCGATGATATTCCTGTTGATGTAGACATTACCAACACGAATTTTCTGTGCAACCTTATAAGCAAAACTTTCGTTTCGGGAATGTACACCGAAGGTCAGTCCGTAGCCGAGGCCATTGATGGTGTCGATGACCTTGTCCACTTCTCCGCCTTTCCAGGTGGCGATGTGCAGGATAGGACCGAACTGCTCGCTTTCGAGGCTGTCGATGCCATCGATACGCAGCGCGACCGGTGCCACGAAGGTGCCGTGCTCGGTCTGACGTGGGTCCATGGTGGACTCGGCAATCACACGGCCTTGCTCACGGTAGGTCTCGATATGCTTGAGAAGACCGGCGCGGGCTTCTTCGTCAATGACTGGGCCCACATCGGTGCCCAGGTCGCGCGGATCACCGATGTTCAGCTCATCCATTGCGCCCTTGAGCAGCTCAATGACGCGCTCAGCGACATCTTCCTGCACATAGAGGACGCGCAGGGCTGAGCAGCGCTGACCAGCACTCTGGAAAGCAGACTGCACCACGTCGTTGACGACTTGTTCCGGCAGTGCCGTGGAATCGACGATCATGGCGTTCAGGCCGCCAGTCTCGGCAATCAGTGACGGCAGCGGGGCATTTTCACGTGCCGCCAGTGAGCGATTGATGATCTGAGCCGTCTGGGTGGAGCCAGTGAAGCAAACGCCAGTGATACGTGGGTCGCTGGACAGTACGCTACCGACGGTCGGGCCATCGCCCGGCAGCAGTTGGACGACATCACGTGGCATGCCGGCTTCACGCAGCAGTTCGACCACGCGGTGCGCGACCAGAGAGGTTTGCTCCGCCGGCTTGGCGACAACGGTATTGCCGGTGACGGCAGCGGCAACCATCTGGCCGCAGAAGATCGCGACCGGGAAGTTCCATGGGCTGATGCAGGCAAACACGCCCTTGCCGCCGAGGAGAATCTGGTTGTGCTCGCCTGTCGGGCCTTGCAGCTCGGTCGGCATGGCGAAGTCGGCAATGGCACGCTTGGCGTAGTAGCGGCAGAAGTCGACGGCTTCACGAATCTCGGCGATGCCATCGGTCAATAGCTTGCCACCCTCGCGGGAGCACAGCGTCATCAGTTCGGCGGTGTGGGTTTCCATCAGATCACCGAAGCGCTCGAGAATCGCGGCGCGTTCTTCGACCGGCGTCTGCTCCCAGCGCGGGTAGGCAGCCCAGGCAGCATCCACTGCACGTGAGGCTTCTTCTGCACTGGTCCACTGTACGTGGCCGATCGTGACACGGCGGTCGAACGGGCAGGTGACAGTCTGGCGGCGTGTCGGATCAGCAGCAACATCGAAAGCCAGCAGCGGACGCACGTCGTAGACGGTGTCCATATGGGTGCTCATTTCAGCGATCAGCGGCTGGAACTGGCTATTGATGTTCAGATTGATACCGCGTGAGTTGCGGCGACCTTCGCTATAGATGTGCGGCGGCAGCGGAATACGCGGGTTGTGATAGGTAGCGTACTGATTCAGGGTCGCGACCGGATGAGTACACAGGCTCTCGACCGGCACACGTGGGTCGACCAGCTGGTGGACGAACGATGAGTTGGCACCGTTTTCCAGCAGGCGACGCACGAGGTAGGGAAGCAGGTCCTTGTGGGCTCCGACCGGTGCATAGATGCGGCACCAGGTCGCTTTGGGCGCACGCTTCAGCGCGGCTTCATACAACGCTTCGCCCATGCCGTGCAGACGCTGGAATTCGAATTGACGTGTCTGTACGGCATTGGCGACATCCAGGATGGCGCTGATGGTATGGGCGTTGTGCGTCGCGAACTGCGGATAGATACGGCCACGCGTATTTTCGGACAGCAGGAAACGCACGCAGACCAGATAGCTGATATCAGTGGAGGCCTTGCGGGTGAACACCGGATAGCCTTCAACACCCAGCTCCTGAGATTCCTTGATCTCGCTGTCCCAATAAGCCCCCTTGACCAGGCGCAGCGGGATTTCATCACCCTGCATATCCGCGACACGGTTCAGGTACTGCAGTGTTGGCAGTGCACGTGTGGAGTACGCCTGCACCACCAGACCGAACTTGCCCCAACCACGGCAGGTATCGCTTTCATAGACGGCGCGGAAGACTTCCAGAGAAATTTCGAGACGATCGACTTCCTCGGCATCGATGGTCAGCGCGACATCCAGCTCACGCGCGATGGTCGCGAGTTCACGTACGCTGGCGACCAGCTCTTCCAACACCTGAGTGCGCCGGCCAAACTCATAGCGCGGGTGCAGGGCGGACAGCTTGATGGAGACGGACGGAGACGGTGTGCCCGACTTCAGTTTACGCGATGTCTCACCGACGGTGCGGATGGCACGTGCGTAGTCGTCGAAGTAACCCTTGGCATCGGCGCGGGTACAGGCCGCTTCACCCAGCATGTCGTAGGAGTAGGTGTAACCCTTGTCGAACTGCGGCTGGGAGCGCTTGAGTGCTTCCTTGATGTCACGGCCGAGCACGAACTGCTTGCCCATGATCTTCATCGCCTGATACATGGCGCGACGGATGACCGGCTCGCCCAGGCGGTTGACCATGCGGTTGATGAAGGTCGCCGGCTTACCGTCTTCCTTGGGCAGATCCATCTTGATGACGTTGCCGGTCATCAACAGGCCCCAGGTAGAGGCATTGACGAACCAGGATTCGCTTTGACCCAGATGTGATTTCCAGTCGGCCACGCCCAGCTTGTCTTCGATCAATGCATCCGCAGTGTCCTTGTCCGGAATACGCAGCAGCGCTTCGGCCAGGCACATCAGCAACACGCCCTCCTGAGTGTTCAGACTGTATTGCTGGAGCAGCTCGTCGATGGAGTCGACCGCGGTGTCCATGGTGCGAATTTCGCGTACCAGCTCGGCCGTCTGGTCACCAATGCGCTTGGTATCAGTCGCATCGGCTCTCAGTAATGCGACCAGCTCTGTAACGTAGGCATCTTCATCGACCAGGTAATGATCGCTGACCCGAGCGAACAGCGCTTCCGGCGTCTGTTGCCAAGTGGCCGGCGCAAGCATTTCATTGGCACGCAGAACGCTGGCGGGCAACGCATCTTTGGCGATAGCGGACTGATTGCTCTGAGTCGCGGCAATAGGCTGATCGGTGGAAGTGGCGGTAGTCATGGAGCAAACCCCTTGCTGCTGGGTGGCGGTACGCCGAAAAGGAGTGCCGGGTCGAGGCGCCGTGGATGCTGTCGTCAGCATCAGAGGTGCGAGACATCGGCCTGTCTGGATGTATACCTGTGAATGTAGAGTGGCGCAGGGGGGCGGGTCTTTCCAATTTCACGGGTACGCATGCCAAATTCGCGGACATGTCGCTGAACTGGCACGCTTCTCCGACCTTTGTCGAAGTCCATGAAGAGATATGCGGCGATCGTGTGCGACTAACGTCGTGGTGCTGGGCGTGTGATGAGCGGTGTCAGGCTTTTCGCAGGACGGACGGCGGGAAGCCTAGATGTTTACGGAAGGCGTGCGAGAGCGCGCTCTGGTTGGCGAAGCCGCAGCGGTCGGCAATCTGCGATAGCGACAGTTCTGTCGTGCCCAATAGGCTGCGTGACTGCTCCAGTCGCCGGCGCAGCAAATATTGATAGGGCGATAGCCCCGTCAATACTCTGAAGCGTTCGCTGAAATGCTGCTCAGACAGATGGGACTGACGCGCCAGGTCGGCCACGGTCAGCCGCTGATTCAGGTTGGCATCGATATAGCGGTTCAGTGCAACGAGATCCAGCTGACGTCCGGTGCCGCCCAGCGCGCTCATCGGCTCGGCAAGGCGGGTATTGAGGCATGCAAGGAAGGTCGCAGCCAACAGGTCGCCGGGTGCCTGCTGATAGTCATTGACCTCCGCGAGCATGAATTCGAGATAGCCACGCAGACGCGTATCCAGCGTGAAGAAACGCGGGCGCTCGAACAGGCGCTTCAGCTCACGATGAGCACCGGTCAGATAGGGCGCATCATCGGGCAGGTCAAGTATCAGCTGGCGGTTTTCGCCGATGCCAGCGTAGTAGTGCACATGGTCTGCTGGCACGATACAGCCGGTCAATGGGCGAATCTCTCCGCCCTGGCCTTCTATCTCGAACTCGGCCAGGCCATCCAGCCCGATGACAAGCTGATGATAGCTGTGATCATGATGCTCTCGCAGATTGGAGAGCGGGATCAGGCGCATCTCACTGGCGGCCATCAGGCGCGAGTCTCCGCTACGCCAGTGCGTGCGCGCAGGTGTCCCAGCAGAATGCTGAGTTCTTCACGGCCCTCGCGCGAGAACAGTGCGCCGCCTTGTGCCACCTGCCACGGTCGTGCGTGATTATCAAAGATGCCCTGACAACGACGACGCAAGCTCTCCAGATACTCGTCATGGCGAATCGGGTAGCCAATCACGGTGTGCCATTCGTTCTCGCTGATCTCGCCACTGGATGCCTGGTCCAGTACGCGGGCAATGTCGCTGAAGTCAGTGCGAAAACGCGGGGTACGCGCCAACATCAGCATGCCGACCGTCGCGAGGCAGACAATCAGGCAGACCACGAAAGTGATGATGAAAATTGACATGGGCGAACCTTGTGAAAGCAGAGACGGGAAGTGATGACCAATAGCCGTATTCTACCATGGCGAAGGTGCTGCATCGTCAGCAGAGAACGATTGGCATATTCTGTCTGTCAGAACGATATGGCATGATTCCAGCACGCTATGGTGGATTACACTGTTACCGTGGCCTCTATCATTCTCAGCGAGAATCCGGCGGTGTCACCGCTCATCTTCTTTCCCCTGCAGGAGCACCTGATCATGGCGAGCCAACGTGTTGAAGCCGTCGAGCGTGCCCTGACGCTGCTGGAAGCGTTTACGCCGGCTGCGCCGCGTCTCACGCTCAATGAGTTGGCGCAGGCCAGCGGCTTTTACAAGAGTACGATTCTGCGCCTGATGGGTTCGCTTGAGTACTTCGGCTATGTCGAACGCGACAGTCACGGTATCTATTCCATCGGCGTGGCCCTAGGACGGTTTGCACAACTGGCGCCGGCGCTTTCGGTGCGTGAGGCACAGCGGCGTGAATGGTTGGCAGCATTGAATGTTGCCAGTGGTGAGACGGCGAGTCTGGTGTTGGTTGAGCACGGCAGCTTGCCGGATGCCAGGCCTGCTGAGGGCATGACACGGCCACGGCAGGCGATGTGTCAGTTCGTGCAGCTCAGTCCAGCCCCGCTGCGGCATCAGTTGGAGGAAGGTGAGGTGCTGGATGCGGCACTGACCGCATTGCTGCAGCACTGCGTAGATAGTGGCGGGATTGAAGTGGGTGAGGCAGAAGGGCTGACCGTTGCCGCGTTGGCGGTAAGTGTGGCGCAGCAGGATGATGACGCCTTGGCGCCTGCCGAGGTCATCGTGATAAGTGGTCCAGCGGCACGCCTGACACCGCATCAGGCCCATCGGCTATTGGGGGCGTGGCAGCAGAATGCGTTGCTTTAGTTTGCCCACGGCCCATTGAGAGTGCGCCCATGAAAAAGCCCCCACACGGCAACGTGTGGGGGCTTTTGTGTACAGGTGCTTATCGTGCGATCTAGCAGGTGTGCATCACACCCCAGTGGTGGACTTGGCGGCACCCATGCGGCGGCGCAGGATAGGCCCGACGATCACCGGCAGTACCAGCCCAGCGAGTGCGATGCACCACAGGGTGATGGACAGCGGGCTACCGATCAGAATTGTCCAGTCACCATCGGACAGCTGCATGGCATGACGAAGATTCTTCTCCATCTCCGGCCCGATCAGCATGCCGAGGATGACCGGTACCAGCGGTATCTCCAACTTGCGCAATACGTAACCAGCAGCCCCGAAGGCGACCATGAAGTACAGGTCAAACACGGAGTGGCTGATGGAGTAGATGCCAACGAAGGCAACCATCGTCACGACCGGCAGCAGGAACTTCGGCGGCACTGACAGCAGCTTGACGAAGATACCGACCATCGGAATGTTCATCAGCAGTAGCAGTACGTTGCCGATCAACAGTGCCGCGATCACGCCCCACACGATGTCGCCGTGCTGCGTGAACATCAACGGGCCTGGAGTGATGTTCAGAGAGATCAGCATCGCCAACAGGACGGCAGTGGTACCGGAACCCGGCACACCCAGTGTCAGCATCGGCACCAGTGCACCAGAGGCGGCACCGTTGTTGCCGGCTTCCGGTGCGGCCACGCCACGTGGATCGCCATTACCGAAGTCGCCTTTCTTGCCGATGATCTTCTTCTCGACCGTGTAGCTGATGAAGCTACCCAGCGAAGCACCTGCACCTGGCAGCACGCCTGCGATGAAGCCCATCACACCACCGCGGAAGGCGGTTGGCAGGATGGCGACGATGTCTTTCATCTTCAGCTTCATCTTGTTCATCGCGATCATCGGCTTGCCTTCACCGGCATTCTCTTCGATGAAGAACAACAGCTCTGAGATGGCGAACAGACCGACGATGGCAATGATGAAGTCGATGCCTTCGTACAGCTCGAGAATATCGAAGGTGTAACGCTGAGTGCCGGTGGAAGCATCGATGCCGACGGTGGCGATGATCAGGCCGATCGCCGCTGCCATGATGGTCTTGACCGGATTCTTGCCGGTGATACCACCAAGCGTTGCGAACGCCAGCACGAACAGCGCGAAGTATTCTGCCGGGCCGAAGGTCAGCGCGAAGCTGGCCAGCCATGGGGCCATGATGATCAGGCCGATGGTGGCAATCAGGCTACCCACGAAGGAGGCAATCGCCGAGATGGCCATCGCTTCCGCCGCCTTGCCCTGCTGCGCCATCGGGTAGCCATCCAGACAGGTCATCATCGCCGGCTCATCGCCCGGGATGTTGAGCAGAATGGAGGAAATTCGGCCGCCGTACATGGCACCGGCATACACCGATGTCAGCAGAATCAGTGATGTTTCCGGGCTCAGGCCCAGCGTGAAGGCCAACGGGATCAGGATCGCCACGCCATTGGCTGGGCCAAGGCCCGGCAGTGCGCCGATCAGGGTGCCGAGGAAGGCGCCCAGAATGGCAAACATCAGGTTTTCAGGTTGCAGGGCGATACCGAAGCCCTGCATCAAAAAGCCAATACTTTCCATTATGCCATCTCCAGAATGCCCAGCGGCAATGGCAGCTCAAGCACGAAGTTGAACAGGGCAAAGACAACAATGCCGCCAATCAGCCCGGTTGTGTAAGCCTTGAGGGGTGTCGCGCCCATGCGCCAGCACAGCGTGCCGACCGCGAAGGTGGTGGTCACGATAAAGCCCAGCGGTTCAAGCAGCGCGGTGTACAGGCATAGCACGACGATGGCGACTACCATCTCGATCCCTGTACGATTCCAGGGCCAGCCATTACTGGGGTCTGGACGCACCATCAGGTACAGGCTGCTCAGACCCAACACGATAGACAATACCGTCGGGAAGGTTTCGGGGCCGATGGACTCAGCCCCACCGAAGGGTTCCGGGAACTGTTGAGCACCCCAGCCGTACGCGACGGCCAAGGTGAGCATCAACAGACCAAAGATGCGGTCATTCATCAGCGAATCAGCCCAATGTCCTTGGAAAGCGTCTGGATGTCCTGAATCTGTGCCTTCACGAAGGCATCAAAATCGGCACCCGATTTGTGGAACGGCATCAGGCCACTCCGGGTCATCACGTCCTGCCATTCATCGCTGGTGTAGACGTTATCCAGCGTGGTGGTCCAGTACTGCTCGGCGTCATCGCTGATGCCTGCCGGGGTGTAGAAGCCGCGCCAGTTGGGAGCGACAGCATCGATCCCCTGTTCACGCGCAGTCGGAACGTCAGCCAGCTTGCCCGGAAGACGCTCGTCGGAGAGCACGGCTAGCACCTTCAAGTCACCGGATTCCATGAAGCCCTGAATCTCGGAGATATCGCCTGTGAACGCCTGTACGTGGCCACCGACAACTTGCGTGATGGCTTCGCCGCCATTGTTGTAGGAGAGGTAGGAGATCTTGGGCAGATTATCGACGCCCGCCGCCTTGGCAGCGATCAGTACCTTGAGGTGATCCCAGCCACCGGCTGCGCTACCGCCGGCGAACTTGACCGATTTCGGGTCTTTCTTCAGCGCATCCATCACGTCAGTCAGGCTGTTGTAAGGTGAGTCCTTGCCAACGGCAATGGCGCCGTAATCCGCACCCAGTGCACCGATCCAGTTGACTTGATCCTGGTTCATGCCCGGGAACTGGCCTTGTGCCAGTCGAGTCGTGGTCGCGGTAGACGCTGCGATCAGCACCTGCTCATCGCCAGCACGCTTGGAGACAGTGTGTGCGAATGCCACACCACCGCCTGCGCCTGCCATGTTGATGGTTTGCACGTTGCCCGGCACATAGTGCAGGTCAGACAGGATCTTGCCGACGCTGCGGCAGGTGAAATCCCAGCCGCCGCCCGGATCAGCCGGCGCGATACAATCAACCTTGCCTTTCGGTTCAAAGGCGAATGCCTGCGCGGACATGGCGGTGACCACCGCAGCTGTCAGGAGTTTGAGTGTCAGATGACGTGTCATGGCGACCTCGATGATGTTCGATTTATTGTGGGAGCTTCCAGCAGTCGTCAGGCCTTGATGGAGCAGGGACGCTTGAACCTGACACTAACCTTACAGTTCTGTAAGGCGAAACTTAATTCTGTATGGTGAAATTAGCGCTCAGATCATTCCCTCGCAAGATACCCATTCGTCGCACCGACCTTGGTCGAAAGTCCATTTTGCGCACTTTGTTGGTGCGTTTTTGTGTTCACGCCTTCGAAAGGAAAAGGGCACAGACACGCATCAATCCATATATGAATGCCTCGAATGGGAGGCTAGGCTCGCGCCCGGATATGTCGGAAGAGAAAGCTTGGGTCTATTTCATGCGTTGTCGCAAATAAACCCCGATATGGCGTTGCAGTAAAAGCAGGATTACCCCCTTCGTATTAGCGTGTGAAGCTCATTGGAGTAGCGCAACGCGACAAGGGAAATATCATGAACAACGTGTTGTCAGGGGTCTGGGCGCTGTTGCTTGGCATCGTGCTGATCATGCTCGGCAATGGGATGCATTTCACACTGATTGGCCTGCGGGGCGGAATCGAGGGGTTTTCCTCGACCGAACTGGCTATCGTCACCTCCGGCTATTTCATGGGTTTCCTGTCTGGTGCGCGTTACACACCGTTGTTGATCCAGCGGGTCGGGCATGTGCGTGTCTTTGCTGCGCTGGGAAGTTTCATGTCAGCAGCGCTGATTGCCTTGCCGTTACTGGCCGAGCCCTGGGCCTGGACGCTGCTGCGCGTGCTGGTGGGCTTTTGCATGTCTGGCATCTATGTCACTTCTGAGAGTTGGCTGAATGCGGCGGCCACCAATGAGACTCGTGGCAAGGTGCTCTCGGCCTACATGATGGCTCAGACACTCGGCATCATCGGGGCGCAAGGATTGTTGACGTTGGGCGATGCCGGCACCTCGGTACTATTCATTTGTGCCTCAATACTCGTGTCCATCTCATTTGCACCCATTCTCTTGTCGGCCGCCGCCGCGCCCGTCGTTTCGGTGGCGCGTCCCATGTCATTGAGCAATCTGTTCAACGTCTCGCCGTTGGGTGCCATCGGTATCTTTCTTCTGGGCGGTGTCTACGCCATACAATCGGGGATGGGTGCCGTATTTGGCACCCAGATCGGACTGTCGAGCACGCATATCGCGCTGTTTGTCGCCATGCTGTTTGCGGGGGCACTGGTGATGCAGACTCCGATTGGCTGGCTATCTGACCGGATGGACAGGCGCATACTCATCTGCGGGCTGTCCGTCATGGGGGCAGGGTCTAGCATGATGGGGTGGATGGCGGGGGACGCGCTTTGGCCGTTAATTGCTGCTGCCTTCTTTGCGGGAGGGGTGACAACGCCGCTTTATGCCTTGCTCCTCGCCTACACGAACGATGCCTTGTCTGCAGAGGATATGCCCGGTGCGTCAGGTGGCTTGGTGTTTGCTTTCGGGCTTGGGGCGATCCTTGGGCCGCTCGCGGCGGGCGGGATGATGGAGGGGGTTGATCCTTACGCTTTCTGGCTGGTCATTGCGGTAACCTTCGTGGCTATCGCGCTGTATGCGCTCTATCAGATGACGCAACAGGCGATGGTGCCGGTCAGTGAAACCGACAGCTACCTGAATATCCTGCCGACGGCGTCACCCTTGGTGGTGGAGGTCGCGGGTGAGTGGGCCCATGAGCATGCCGAGGATGAGCACGAGGCCCGTGAGCGTGAAGCGGAATACGAAGGCGAGTCAGCTCTTGAGGCAGAGCGTGAACCAACTCTCGAACCAGAACTTCCTGGCGCGGAGCTGCCTGCTACGCGCCAGTAAATGAAGAGCCAAGGCTGAAGCAACGCTCCGAAAGGCAGTAGGTATGAGCTGAAACGAAAAAACGCCATCCCATGACATCGAGATGGCGTTTTTTCGTTAGTGGGGCTCGTCACATGCGGTGCGAAACGGCGCAATGGCAGGTCAGTCGTGAAACGTCACCAACGCGTTGTGATGACTAGGCGCTCAACGAATCACAGCAGACCCAGATCTGTCGAAAGCTGCTCGACATCGCTGACCTGCTGGGTAATGAAGGTGTCTAGTACCTTGCCTGATTTGTGGAACGGCATCAGGCCGTTGTCCTGCATGGTCTTCTGCCATTCAGGGCTATCGGCCACCTTGTTGAGGGCAGTTTCCCACCAATCGAAGGCGGCGTCTGATGCGCCACCCGGCAGATAGAAGCCCCGCCAGTTGGGGGCGACCACATCAATGCCTTGCTCGCGGGCGGTCGGGATATTGCTGTATTGGCCTGGCAGGCGCTCCTCACTGAAGACGGCAAGCAAGCGCAGGTTGCCAGACTCGACGAAGCCACGCGCCTCACTCATGTCACCGGTGAACGCTTCCAGATGCCCTCCCATGACCTGGGTGATCGCAACCGAGCCGGAGTCATACGCCAGATAGGGAAGGGTGCGCAGAGAGGTAATGCCCGCCGCGCGAGCTGCCATCAGCACCTTGAGGTGATCAAAGCCACCGGCCACATCGCCTCCGGCAAAGCGTACCGATTTTGGATCTTTCTTCATGGCCTCCAGCAGCTGCGTCAGTGACTGATAGGGCGAGTCGGCAGCGACGGCAATCACGCCATAGTCCGCGCCGAGGGTGACCAGCCAACGCACGTCATTGACCTTACCGCCCTGATAACGATGCTGGCCGAGCCGTGTGGTAGTCGCGCTGGATGCCGCGACAATCAGCTTGTTGTCATCGTGACGCTTGGATTTTACATGCGCGAAGGCTACGCCACCGCTGGCACCGGGGACGTTGATGGTCTGCATGCCGGCGGGAATGATGTTCTGCTCATCCAGCAAGCGCGCGACGCTGCGGCAGGTGAAGTCCCACCCCCCGCCGGGCTTTGCGGGGGCGATACAGTCAGTCTTGCCTTGTGGAGTGAAGTTTTCCTCGGCGGCGAGAGCGGAGGTATTCAAGCCGACTGCCAGCAGAGCAGTGCTCGCGAGCAAGGTGGCAGTCGAGCGGCATTGGCGGCGTAAATCAAAGTGCATGAGGGTGTGTCCTTTATGATGTGTCAGCGTGAGTCGTTATCGTTGTTGTGGTGAATCTTTTTTTGTAGGAAGCCTTGAGCGCACCGCGATGTCTCATGCGGCGCCGGCATCAAAAATAGTCTATTCGTAAGCCATGCTGAATACACCAAGGCGAAAGGGGCATGCTGGCCAGATTGCGTTGTTCGCGCATCGTGGCTCCTCAACATGGCCAACAGGTTGTTAGAATTGGGGTATCAGGCTGCGCACGCATGTCTCGTTCAGCGTAGTCACTTTCCTTCAGGAGACGGGTCATGACCCTTACCCCGCGTATGCACGACTTTCTTGCCCGTCTGCCCAAGGTGGAGCTGCACCTGCATATCGAAGGCTCCTTGACACCTGCGCTGATGTTCACGCTAGCGGCTGAGCAGGGCATTGCCTTGCCGTATGCCACATTGGACGCGGTTGAAGCGGCCTACGATTTCGCGGACTTGCCCGCATTTCTCGCCCTCTACTATCAGGGCATGGGCGTGCTGAATGATGAATCGCACTTCTATCGCCTTGGGCAGGATTACTTCCGCCGCGCGAGTGCGGATGGCGTGAAGCACCTGGAGCTGTTCTTTGATCCGCAGGCACACCTGGCCCGCGATGTGAGTCTCGACGTGCAGTTCGCCGGCTTGGAGCGCGCCTGTCGCGAAGCCGAACGCGAGTTCGATATCACCTCGGCCTTGGTGCCGAGTTTCCTGCGCTGTCATTCCGCTGAATCGGCGCGTGAGCTGTTTGACGCCCTGATCCCCTTCGAATCACGCTTCGTAGGTGTCGGCCTTGATAGTGCCGAGATCGGTAATCCGCCGGAGAAATTTACCGAGGTCTTCCAGCAGGCGGGTGAGCGCGGCTGGCATCGTGTCGCCCACGCGGGCGAGGAGGGACCGGCGGAGTACATTCGCACCGCGCTTGAGGTGCTGGGCGTGGAGCGTATCGACCATGGCGTGCGTTGCCTGGAAGATGCCGCCCTGGTCGCGGAGCTGGCCAAACGCCGCATTCCACTGACGGTGTGCCCGCTCTCCAACGTCGCCCTCAAGGTGGTGGATCGCATGCAAGATCATCCACTGCCGGCGCTGATCGACGCTGGCCTCAACATCACCCTGAATTCGGATGACCCGTCCTACTTCGGGGGTGGCATGCTCGATAACTTCGTTGCCGTGCAAGAGGCGCTCTCGCTGAGCGAAGCGCAGTGGATCACGCTATGTCGCAATGCCATCGACGCTGCCTTCCCGCAGCGCGCCGCTGGCCTCGGGATGAGTGATGCGCGCCGCAACATGCTGTTGGCACAACTCGACACCTGTGCGGCATGATGTCCCTTGTTTACTTAATGTAATCAAGGGCTTGGGAAGGTATAGAGGCCCACAGGGTACGAGGCAGGGTAACCGCTCCATCAGATGTTGCTTGACCGTGCTAAGTCGTTGAGTACAATGCAGTTCTGGCGCACGCAATGCACCGCCCTGCGGGTGTAGCTCAATGGTAGAGCAGAAGCTTCCCAAGCTTAAGACGAGGGTTCGATTCCCTTCACCCGCTCCAGATTCTTCAAAAAAGCCTCCCATTCGGGAGGCTTTTTTGTGTTTAATTTTTATCTTTTTATTAATAACTATCAGTCTATCTATATGTTGATGTTATAGTGTTTTTAGTCATTTTATAAGGTGATCATTCTTTGTGTTTTTCGCAGCAATTTGAGTGTAATATAGTTTGTTGTTGATCACCGGAATCTTTGTTATACCTATGACGGGGAATATATTCCTGTCTGATCGTCTTAGTCGATATTTTGGCTTTATTCTAAATTCGTCAGTTGATCTAATCCCTGTATATATAAATGAAAAAATAAAGCCATCGTACATCATGTAATAATAACGAGTTTCTTTTTTTCCTCATCGAGCCTTGGTGTGATTACTATCTTTCTAAGTGCGTCGTCAGACAAATGTTCGTATTCGTTATTCACTTTTACGATAGAGATAGAAATTATATCTTCAAGGCCATCTCTGTTCCAAATTAACTTATTATTGAATATGCAGTTACGCATTAATTCCAATAATGACTCTCCCATCTTGACTATAGTAAATTGAGCGTGGTTAGTTATCCCGGCGCGCCATAGAATGCTTATTAGATATAGATAGTATCGTTTGAAGTCTACTGAGAATACAACGAACTCCTTACCTTTTCTTTTAACGACTTTTCTATTCCTAGTTACATTTGTTCCGTAGCTCTCATATTTGCATAATATCTGCTCGCATTTTCGACAAAGCATAGGTTCGATATAATTGAAGTTGCTGTTTTCAAATGCTGGTTCTTTGTTTTCATAAATAACTATTGTTTGACCATGAGATTTTATGCGTTTTGCAATTGAATTAGGTAAAATGTGTGATTCTTGCAGGCAACTTTCTTGATGACATAGCTTGCACATTCCCATCGTCGTTCCTTTATCTGTCAAATGCTATCGAAATACTATGCAAATAGTCGCCATTTTTAATGACTATTATGTTTCGGTTTCTTAATTGGCTCTAGTTTTTATTTGTTAAAAGAGGGGCTTCTCTAGTGCTTGAAGTCGGCAGTATTACTGCGCTGATTAGCTTTAATCATACCTGCGGATCTTTTCCGTCAGCTCTGCCAACTTCTCATCACTCTCGCGCGGGCCATCCGCGCTGACGACGTAGCCGTCATATTCGGTCATGTAGTACTTCATCTTCGAGTGTCTGGCCTGCCATTCGCCTGGCTGGGTGCCATGCAGTGGGATGAGCTTGGCGTGCAGGTGGTTGACGCCATAACCCTCGAAGATGATCGCGGTGCGCTCGTTATCAAAGAAGGCATCGAGCTGGCGGGCGACCTTGCGCGTGAAGCGCATGAGCTCAAGAATCACCTCGTCCTCCTGCTTATAAACGCAACTGGTGACATGTTGCTTGGGTATCACGACCGTGTTGCCGCGTGTGGAAGGGAAGATGGAGAGGAAGGCGAGGTGGTACTCACTTTCCGCGACGACATGTGCTGGTACCTGACCTGACACTATCTGACAGAATATGCAGTCAATCATGTTGATTCCCATTGGTCGCACAACGACGGATAGAGATGTGCAGTGATATCCAACACACAGTAGTTATTTTAATTTATCTAATTGAATGGCTGGTGCATAGGCTCCAGATGAATGCTTGGAGTACCAAAAAGGCCACCCGCCTGGGTGGCCTTTTTGTCTGTCTGCTCTTTTGTGGCTGACCCCGTGAATGGGCCGCGAAGACTTATTTCTCTGGCCGTGAATCCAGATATTGCTGAAGCAGCGCGCGATCTTGATGAGAGACCTTCTGCTTCCAGCTGTCCGTGACGTGTTGACTCGCCTTCTCGAAATCCCTCAGCAAGTCAGCAGGAGCGGGGGAGATGAGGCGAGCGCCTTCGGCTTGCAGGGTCACGTGAGTCTCCGCCAGTATCTTGCTGGTGGCCGCCCAGCCAGCGTCTTCAATGGCTTCAGCGGCACTGAGCAGTGCGGTCTGTTGTTGCTTGTCGAGTGCGTTGAAGCTGTCAGCATTCATGTGCACGATGTTGAGCGGCATCGCATAGTTGAGCGTCGTGAAGTTGGGCATGTAGCGATAAAGCTCTGCACTGACTCCGCCCATGGCGGAGGTGAGCGCAGCATGAATGCTGCCGTCTTCCAGCAAGGGCGAAAGCTTTGCCCAGCTCAGGATGTGTGGATTTGCCCCTAGATTGAGCAGTACTCGCTGGGTGTTGCGATCATAGGTACGTATCGGAAGGCCGGCCATGTCATCGGCATCATCGATGGGCTCTTTTGACCACAGACCGCTGGGAGGCCAGGGCAGTGCGAACAGGAGGCGTTGATTTTGCTCCTTGAGTAGCTCGCGATAGCGGGGTTTGGCCGTTAGATAGAGGCGATGAGCTTCATCGAGGTCCTGAGCGACGGAGGGGAGTGAAGAAAGTCCGAAAAAGGGTATCTCGTTGGCCAGTGTTCCACTGAGCGTCGCTGCAATGTCGATGACGCCGTTGGTGGCGGCCTGCAGGTTGCTCTCGGCTGGAATGTCGGAACGCGGTGAGATGGCCAGTGTGCCTTGGCTCTGCTCTGCCACTTTCTGGCTAAATTCCTTGGCGCGCTCACCCATTAGCGTGCCGGAGCCATAGGCGCTACTCATGCTCAACGTGGACTGTGCTTGAAGGGCGCTGGCAGCCAGCAGGCCGGTCATCAGTAAAGGGCCGGTCAGCCAGTTACGAAGGCGGGGGGCAATTATCATGAGCAAAATCCTTTTCTCATGGGGGAGGAGGTAAAGAAATTGAGGATCAGCTTGATCAAATTGTGCGCATGTTATTAGCTAAATCGAATCCATGCTAGGCATTTTTCTTTAGCGCCATTGGTCCCAATCTATGCAGAAAAGTAGCCCTTGTCTCCATGATGGCGACTAATCGCTAATGGATTGCGGGCTATAATAATATTCTGACGCCATAGGAAATCTCCACTAGGCCGACCTTTTGTGAAGATGTGTTAGATGAGCCTCAACGCTGTTTCAGGTAGTCATCGAGTATGTTGCGGCCGGTGGTGTCAGCCTTGAGTCGCCAGCTGGCAATCACACTTTCGCTGGCCTCTACCAGCGCATCTTTCAGTGCTCGCGGCGCGGGGGCTGCGACGGTAACGCCTTGCTCTGACAGTGTGGTGTAGGTGTTGATAACGCTATTGCGCACGGCATCCCAGCTGTCCAGATCAGCTTCCTTTGCGGCCTGCAGTATGGCCTGTTGCTGCTGGGGTTCGAGTGCTTCAAAGCGCGGGCGCCCCATATGCACCATGTTGAGGGGCATAGCGTAGTGAATGGCAGTGTAATACTTCATGTGAGTGGGATAACCGACGTCGAGTCCAGCTTCTGCTGCGGTCAGTACCGCATCCAGGCTACGATTTTCGAGTCCCGGCAAGACATCGTTCCAGGCCATGACTTTTGGGGTTGAAGCGGTATTCAGGAAGACGCGCTGACCATTGCGATCATAGGTTCGAATTAAGAGATTCTGCAGGTCTTCTGGGCTGCGGAGCGCCTGCCGGGACCAGACGCCACTGGCAGGCCAGGGCGCGACGTAGAGCAAGATCTGGTCGTTCTCCATGAACAGAGCGTCGTATGCCGAGCGAGACATGCGATAGAGCTGCTCCGCTTCGTCGATGTTCTGTGTCACGAAGGGCAGCGTCGAGAGCATGAAGGTAGGATCGTCGCTGCCAAGTGTGCCAGCCAGTGTGTTGGCGATTTGGATGGTGTCATTGTTGATGGCACGTGAATGGTTGGCGGAGCGTAGGCCTGACGTACCTGCGCTTTTCAATATGATGTCAAGTTCACCGTTGCTTAGCGCTTGCACGCGCTCGACAAACTGACGTGACCGCTGCCCGATCAGAGTGGTATCACCATATTCGCTAGAAAATATCAGTTGCGTAGCCGAGTAGGTAGGCAAGCTAATCAGGCTGCCGAGTATCAGCGCGGTCAATGAGGCAGTCAGTCGTAAGGAGAATGTGTATGTCATGTAAGTGTTCTCTTTTCTATCGCCAGTCGTTGGGAAGAGGGACGACGGGCAACTGTGTTACTGAGGCATGGTGATGTGTTTCGCAGTATTGACAGCATGACCCTGGTGGCGGCTCATAGTCCTTAGTTGCGCGCAACGATATATAAACGAAGAGTGAAAGAGTGAAGGCTATTCTCGGGTCGATATCGATGGCCGTGTGAGTCGTGCGGACAAGGACATTGCTGTCAGAAAGCGACTTGTGGTCTACGCTCAGATCAAGGCCGTGCAATTGCCCTGACACGAATACCGCGCCGGGAACGCATGACCGGATTGTCGACGACTGTCAACGGGAGGTAGACCACATGCTGACCCACGTCTGGGGATTGATAGCGCATCCGCAACGAGAATGGCAGACCATCCGCAAGGAACACGAATCCATCACCCACCTCTACGCACATCATGTGCTGCTCATGGCGCTGGTGCCTGTCATCTGTGCATACATCGGGACGACTCAGGTCGGATGGAGCTTGACGGAGGGCCATTCCATCCAGCTAGCGCCACTGGATGCCTTCTTTGCAGGCATCGCTTTCTACATTGCCATTCTGACGGCCATTGGGGTCATGGGCTCCGTCATCCATATGCTGTCGCAGCGTTTCTCGGGGCATCCTAGCCGCCGCCGCTGCATCATCTTTGCAGGTTATGTGGCGACACCCATGTTTCTGGCGGGGCTGGTCGCGCTCTATCCCATCATCTGGTTATGTATCTTCGCGGGCACCGTGGGGCTGTGCTACAGCGCTTATCTTCTGTATCTCGGCATCCCGCCACTGCTGGATATCTCCAACAAGGAAGGCTTCCTTGTCACCGGCTCTACGCTTGGCATTGGCGTACTGGTGCTGGAAGGGCTGCTGGCAGTGACAGTATTGCTGTGGGGTTACGGGGCGCGCTGGTTCCTCTAGTCCCAGGGGAGCTGGAATCCTCAGGGGTTCTGGCGTGCCAACGTACGAGTGGATGACGACATGATTTTCCGCTTTCACATCGAAGTTCATATCAGCGATTGCCTGGTTATCTTCCCCGATATTCGTGTCAGTCTTCCCATCTCTGCTTGCCCGAGAGCTTTTGGGTTGCCGGCATTGTTTCACTGGATTCATTGATAATGTCTGGTCAAATATTCCAGAAAGACAACCAATGACTTGAGGCGCCTCGATAGCAATATCGGTGGCGTCTTTCTTGTCTCTGGTGTCGTGATATACCCATCGAAGATGGGGAGTATCCATCAGCCAACCAAGACTAACGGACATGTAGAAGGCTTGTGCTGAGTGACGAGTCCATGGAAAGTGATCTCCATTATCGAGTGAGTCAGGTGAGGGCGCATGGACAAGTTTGAGCAGAGATTGGAGCAGGCCGCACGGGCCGCATGGCTGTCTTATGTGGGTGGGCGCACTCAGGATGAGATTGCCGCGCAGCTTGGTGTGTCGCGGCCAGGTGTCCAGCGCTTATTGGCATTGGCGCGTCAGGAGCGACTGGTCAAGATCAGCATTGATCATCCCATCGCCGGCAGCATGGCCATGTCGGATGTACTGGTCGAGCGCTTCGGGCTGAGCTTCTGCGATGTGGTGCCGTCGGATACCCAGTCCCGAGATAGCATCGCAGAATTTCTCGCGGTGGCGGGTGCTGATCGTTTGTCGTTCTATCTCAATCGCATTGAGCCACAGACCATTTCATTGGGTACCGGACGCACGGTGCGTTCGGCAGTCGAAGCGTTGAGCCGTAGCGAGCGGCCGCAGCATAGGATTGTCTCGCTGGTTGGCAATGTCGCACTGGATGGCTCATCCAATCGCTATGACGGGGTGATGTTGCTGGCGGACAAGATCGGGGCTGAGCGTTTCCTGCTTCCCGCGCCGGTGGTCGCCGCTTCAATTGACGATAAGGAATCACTGCTGGGCCAGTACCTGGTCAATGCCGTCTTCAAGGTGGCCTGCGAGGCCGATGTTGGGGTGATTGGTATTGGTCGACTCGATGCGCAGGCGACCCTGTTTCAGGATCAATTCATCAGTGCTGCCGAGCGCGATGAGTTACTGGATGCTGGTGCCGTTGGGGAGTTGATGGGGTGGCCGTTGGATGTGAATGGCCAGTTGATAGATTGCCCGCTGACTCGCCGAATCACCAGTGTGCCACTTGCTTCGCTCAAGTCTCAGCCATTGATTGGTATGGCGGGTGGTTATGACAAGGGGCCGGCAATTCTAAGCGCACTGCGCGGCGGGTGGCTGGAAGGGTTGATCATTGATGAGTCGGCCGCTGCGCGTATCTGTGCCGAGTTGTAAGTTGCCTTGAGAGAGAGGTGGTCGCTGCCAATAACCACGTCATGCGGGACTATGAAGTGTCATGAGCATGGTGTGTGAGTGCTGCCGAGCTACTGGGTTCAGGCTGCGAGGGCTACTCCCTTAGCATCAGATTCTAAGGTTGAATAGCCCAAGGTCTAGCGCACAAGAGTTTGCTTTTTCCGCAACCAGATCCGATCATTTGATCATCGGTTGATTGTTTTGATCGGGTGCAGAAGGACAGTCTTTACCTTGGGGAACGCGAGGGCTGCGTCTCTTCAAGAGAGCGAACAAGGGAAGATATCGGTACGGGTAAATCATTGATTACCGATGAGAACAATAACGCCAACAAACGCCCCAGTAGGAGAGCACCATGCGGTTATCTCACTCCATGCTTTCACGTCGTCGCTTGCTGTCACTGGCAGGTCTGGCGGCATTGGTTCCGCTCAGCGGACAGGCCAGTGCTGAAACCATCACCGTCGCGACCGTCAACAATGCCGACATGGTGGTCATGCAGAGCCTGACCAATGAATTCGAGAAGTCCCATCCCGATATCAAGCTGGATTGGGTCGTGCTTGAAGAGAACGTGCTGCGCCAGCGACTGACGACCGATATCGCCACCAAGGGCGGACAGTTTGATGTCATGACCATCGGTACCTATGAAGTGCCTATCTGGGCCAAGCAGGGCTGGTTGACCAAACTCGACAATCTTCCGGCTGACTACAACGAAGCGGATCTCATCAAGCCGATTCGCGATGGTTTGAGCCTGACGGAAGGGGACGACCAAGGGCTTTATGCACTGCCGTTCTACGGCGAAAGCTCCATGCTGTACTACCGCAAGGACCTCTTCGAGAAAGCGGGTATCGACATGCCGGCCAAGCCGACCTGGATCCAGGTCAACGATTGGGCTTCCAAGCTCAATGCACCGGATGAGGGTGCCTACGGTATCTGCCTGCGTGGCAAGCCGGGTTGGGGCGAGAACACGGCGCTGCTGAGCACCATGGTCAACAGCTTTGGCGGCCGCTGGTTTGATGAAGACTGGAAGCCGCAGCTGGATTCCCCGGCCTGGAATGAAGCCGTCAATTTCTATGTCGACCTGATGAACAACTATGGGCCGCCGGGGGCAACTTCCAACGGCTTCAACGAGAACCTGGCACTGTTCTCCAGTGGCAAGTGCGGCATGTGGGTCGATGCGACGTCCGCCGCCGGCAAGCTTTACAACCCGAAGGAATCCTCGGTTGCCGACAAGCTGGGCTTCGCTCCCGCACCGATCGCCAAGACAGAGAAGGGTTCGCATTGGTTGTGGTCCTGGGCACTCGCCATCCCTGAGTCGTCCAAGTCCAAGGATGCAGCACGTACCTTCATCACCTGGGCAACTTCTGAGGAATACATCAATCTGGTCGGTGAGACTCAAGGCTGGGCAAGCATTCCGCCGGGCACTCGCAAGTCTACCTACGAGAATCCGGCCTATCAGGAAGCGGCACCCTTCGCCAGCTTCGTGATGGATGCCATCAACAGTGCTGATCCGACGGATGCGACGCTTGAGCCGGTCCCGTATGTCGGTGTGCAGTTGGTCACCATTCCAGAGTTCCAGTCGATCGGCACTCAGGTGGGGCAGCAGATGGCGGCTGCACTGGCAGGTCAGACATCCGTCGAAGATGCATTGGCCTCTGCTCAGCGCTCCACTGAACGCACCATGCGCCAGTCCGGTTACTGATCACCCTCATCGGTCAGCCATGTCGTTGACATGCTGATCTCGCACCAAAGGCTCCCCGCCGCTCAGGCAAGATCACGCGACACTCATTCGATATGCACTTGATATGCACTCGAAAGTTGAATGTTACGCGGACATGAGCGGCGGGACCCCGTCAGGCGGTACCAGGCAACTTCCTCTCTATCAGGTTTCCCGCAACGTCCTCGCGGCGTGGCACGGACAGCCTTGGCCGGAAGTTCGCCCTTCATCGTCAGACGCTTCTACCGTATTGAAGGACTCACCATGTCTACGAGAGCATCCGGACGCACCGTCGGGGGATTGCGAACCCTGTCGCTGCAAGCCCCAGCCGTTGGCCTGTTATTGATGTGGATGCTGATTCCACTGGCCATGACCCTGTGGTTCTCCTTCCAGCGTTACAACCTGTTGATGCCATCGGTCACCGGGTTTGCCGGTGTCGATAATTATTACTACCTGTTGACTGATCCTTCTCTGTGGACGGCCATGGGTAACACGCTGTTGCTGGTGGGCTGGGTGCTGGTTGCCACGGTCGTGGGCGGTACCTTGCTGGCGGTACTTCTGCAGCAGGAATTCTTTGGACGCGGTGTCGCACGTCTGTTCGTCATCGCGCCGTTCTTCATCATGCCGACCGTGAGTGCACTGGTCTGGAAAAACATGATGATGCATCCGGTCAACGGCATCTTTGCCTGGATCGCCAGCCTGTTTGGTCTGCCGGCGATTGACTGGTTTGCCTCTCTGCCGCTGACCTCCGTGATCATCATCGTCACCTGGCAGTGGCTGCCGTTTGCGGTATTGATTCTGTTGACCGCCATCCAGTCACTGGATGACGACCAGGTCGAGGCCGCGCGTATGGATGGAGCTGGCCCGCTGGCCATCTTCTTCTACATCACGCTGCCACACCTCAAGCGCGCCATCAGCGTGGTGGTGATGATCGAGATGATCTTCCTGCTGACCATCTTCGCCGAGATATTCGTGACCACCTCGGGTGGCCCGGGCCTGGCGACGACCAACCTGGCCTACCTGATCTACATCCGCGCATTGCTGGACTTTGATGTGGGTGGTGCCTCTGCCGGTGGTGTGATCGCCATCATTCTGGCCAACATCGTCGCGTTCTTCCTGGTGCGTACCGTCGCCAAGAATCTTGAGAATTGATGACCCGCGCTCACACAGGGAGTCTGCATGATGACTAGTTCAACCAATTCCGTGGCAGCTGCCAGCATGGCAGTGAATGCCAGCCGGGCTCGCCGCTCCGTCCTCAACCGCAAGCTGGTACTGACTCTGGTGGCGTGGACCATCGCGCTGATGATGTTCTTCCCGATCTTCTGGATGTTCCTCACCAGCTTCAAGACTGAAGCGGAAGCGATTTCCACACCGCCGAGTCTGTTCTTCACGCCCAGCATCGATGGCTATATCGAGATTCAGGCACGGGCTGACTACTTCAAGTACGCCCTCAACAGTGTGGTGATCTCACTGGGTGCCACACTGCTGGCGCTGCTGATCGCCATTCCGTCGGCCTATTCGATGGCGTTCCTGCCGACCAAGCGCACCCAGACCACGCTGCTGTGGATGCTGTCGACCAAGATGCTGCCGTCCGTTGGCGTATTGCTGCCGGTCTATCTGATCTTCCGTGACCTGGGCCTGCTGGATAGCCGCACCGGCCTGATCATCATCTACATGCTGATGAACCTGCCGATCGTGGTCTGGATGCTTTACACCTTCTTCAAGGACATCCCGAAGGACATTCTGGAAGCCGGTCGCATGGACGGCGCCAGCACTTTGCAGGAAATCTTCTACCTGCTGTTGCCGCTGACGCTGCCGGGTATCGCATCGACAGGGTTGCTGTGCGTCATTCTCAGCTGGAATGAGGCCTTCTGGAGTTTGAACCTGACTACGTCGAATGCTGCACCGTTGACCGCTTACATCGCCTCGTTCTCCAGTCCTGAAGGGCTGTTCTGGGCCAAGCTGTCAGCCGCCTCCACGCTTGCCGTCGCCCCGATACTCATCTTCGGCTGGATGACGCAGAAGCAGATGGTGCGGGGCTTGACCTTCGGCGCGGTGAAGTAATCCCTGGCCTCGTGCGAGCCACATTTTGGTCGTTACCGGAGTGCACCTGAACGCGAATGATGCGCTGGTGCCAATCCACAAAATTTGCCATCGCCTGCTCTTGTGGCAGGCGCGGAAAGGAAGCTTACGATGTCCACACTCACGCTCAAGAATATCGTCAAGGAATTCACCTCCGGCAGCGGGGCAAGCGCCTCCACGACCCAGGTCATCAAGGGTGTCGATCTTGAAGTAAAGGATCAGGAGTTCGTGGTATTTGTCGGGCCGTCCGGCTGTGGTAAATCCACGCTGATGCGCATGATCGCGGGACTTGAGAATGCGACCTCCGGTGACATCCTGATCGACGGCCAGCGCATCAATGATGTAGGCCCTGCCGAGCGCGGCCTGGCAATGGTGTTCCAGAGCTACGCCCTGTATCCGCACATGACCGTGGGCGAGAACATGGGCTTCAGCTTGAAGCTTGCCGGTGTCTCCAAGGAAGAGCGTGCCAATAAGGTCAATGCGGCGGCTGACGTGCTGCAGCTGGGGCCGCTGCTGGACCGCAAGCCCAAGGCACTCTCCGGTGGTCAGCGTCAGCGGGTCGCCATCGGCCGCGCCATTGTGCGTAACCCGAGCATCTTCCTGTTTGATGAGCCGCTCTCGAATCTGGATGCCGCCCTGCGCGTACAGATGCGTATCGAGCTGGCGCGTCTGCATGCCGAACTCAAGGCCACCATGATCTACGTGACCCACGACCAGATTGAAGCCATGACCATGGCAGACAAGATTGTCGTGCTGCAAGGTGGCGTGGTCGAGCAGATCGGTTCGCCGATGGAGCTTTACCACCATCCGCGCAACCGCTTCGTGGCAGGCTTCATTGGCTCGCCGAAGATGAACTTCCTTGATGTGACTGTCACGGACGTGCAGGCCGAAGGCATAACGGTACGTCTGCCGGATGACAGCGAGAGCCTGGTTCGAGTCGCTGGCCAGCCCGAGGCCGGCTCGGCAGTCAGCGTGGGTGATCGTCTGACAATGGGCGTGCGTCCGGAGCACCTCATCCTGGATGACAGTGGTCCGTTGAGTGGACAGGTCCAGGTCATCGAGCGTCTGGGCGGAGTGACCTCCCTGTACCTGGCATCGCCGGATGGCTCTGGTGACGGCAAGATAGGGGGTCTCAAGTCTGACGACCAGGCAGATAGCGGTTGGATTCTGATCGCTGGCGGTGATGTGGCGAGCCGTGTCGGGGATAATATCCGCTATAACTTCGATGCGGCGCGTGCTCACCTGTTCACGAGTGATGACCTGGCGTTGCCAAGTCTTGATCGCCATCCGCTGACAGGTCTGACACGTCAGGACAACTCTCTCTCCAGCGTGCAGGCGGCAGACGTATGAGTAGCGGCGAGAGGAGATCCATCCATGCTCAATCATTCGGTGCAGGCGCCCTCGCGGATGGCGACACAGGCAAGCCGTTGCGTCAGGTGATTTTCGACTGTGATGGTGTGCTGGTCGACAGTGAAGTGCTGGCCGAGCAAGTGCTGACGCAGCAGCTGGCAGAGTGGTTGCCGGATCTGGACGCTGAAGCTGAGTTGCGCACGGCATTGGGTATGACGACCGATGCCATCCTGGGGCACCTTGAGGCCATGAGCGCGCATCAGTTACCGATGCAGGCACTGGAGCGTATCGACTCGGCCATCGAATCACGACTGGCAGATGAACTTGCCGCCATTGATGGCGTGGCAGAGTTGCTGGAGCAGCTTTCGTTGCAGGGCATGGCAATGGCGATCGTCTCCAATAGCTCAGCGCGACGGGTGAAAGCCTCTCTGGCGGCAACGGGGCTGGATCGTTGGTTGGGCTCGGTACCGCTCTTCACGGCTGAGCAGGTCGCCGTGCCGAAACCAGCCCCTGATGTCTATCAGCTGGCCTTGCGCCGTCTGGGGCGTGATGTGAGCGAGTGTGTCGTGGTCGAAGACAGTCTGGCGGGCGTCACGGCTGCCGTGGCGGCAGGCCTGCGGGTGATTGGTTTTACCGGGGCTGGTCACATCCCGGCGGGCCATGATGTCTCTCAGCGTGAGGCAGGTGCCTGGCAATCCACCGCGAATATGGCGGAAGTGTCCACCATGATAAGCGGCTTGCTCACGGATGATGCGCTAGCAAAGGAGTGATCGCATGAGCCAGATGACAGCACACACCGTCAATAGCGCTCATCGACCTCGTGATGTTGCGTCTCGTAAGCTGGTCGGCAAGGTTGCCGTAGTGACGGGCGGTGCCGGGGGTATCGGTCTGGCAATTGCCACACGCTATGTGCAGGAAGGCGCCAGCGTGGCGTTGGCAGACATCGACATCGAGAGTGCGAATCGCTCGGCAGTGGCATTGCGACAGCAGGAAGGGCCGCAGGCTCGCGTGTTGGCAGTGGAATTGGATGTCACGTCCAGTGTCTCGCGTCAGAGCATGATCGAGTGTGTCCAGGCGCAATTGGGACCGATCGACATTCTGGTCAACAATGCGGCGGTCTTTGACATGGCGCCCGTGCTGGAGGTCAGTGAAGGCATGCTGCATACCATGCTGGCAGTCAATGTCGAGGGGGTGTTCTTTACGCTGCAAGCGGTGGCAAGAACGATGGTCGAGCGCGGGCAGGGCGGGCGCATCATCAACATGGCTTCGCAGGCCGGACGTCGCGGTGAAGCGCTGGTCAGCGCCTATTGCGCCTCCAAGGCAGCAGTGATCAGTCTGACGCAATCCTGTGGGCTTGATCTCATCAAGCACGGCATCAACGTCAATGGCATTGCGCCCGGCGTTGTGGATACCCCAATGTGGGACGAGGTGGATGCACTCTTTGCGCACCATGAGCATCGACCGTTGGGTGAAAAGAAGCGTCTGGTCGGGGAGGCTGTGCCCTTTGGGCGTATGGGACGCCCCGAGGACCATGCGGGAGCCGCTGTATTCCTGGCCTGTGAAGACAGCGATTTTGTCGTTGCCCAGACACTCAATGTCGACGGTGGCAACTGGATGAGCTAAGGATGAGGAACCGTTCCTTCCTGTTGCAAGGGTGTGCATCCATGAATGAGGTAGTCACGTGACATCTTTACCCAATTCCCGTCTGGCCCACATGATGCCGGAACTTGGTGATATGGCCAGCCGCCTATTGGCACAACACGCGCAAAGTCAGCGTGCGCGGACGGTTGTGGCCTTGGCAGGACCGCCCGCGGCAGGCAAGTCGACGCTCTCGGAGCGCCTCTGCGAGGCATTGAATACGCTGGAAGCCGATATTGCCGTGGTAGTACCGATGGACGGCTATCACTTCGACAATGCTGTACTTGCTCCGCGCGGGCTGTTGGACATCAAGGGGGCTCCGGAAACCTTTGATGCCGAGGGGCTGCGCCGGGACCTGATACGTGTGCGTGAAAACTCCGGCTCGGTCGCCGTGCCGGTGTTCGATCGGCCGCTTGATCTGGCCCGTGCCGGTGGACGTGTCGTCGAACCCCATCACCGTATCGTGCTGGTGGAGGGTAATTACCTGCTGCTTGAGCACCCGCCGTGGAGTACGCATTCGGCGCTGTATGACCTGAGTATCTTTCTGGATATCGAAGATGAGGTGCTGATACCTCGCCTTCTGAACCGTTGGCGCGAAATGGGTCAGGACGCACGCGGTGCGTATGCCCTCACGTATCACAAGGACATGCTCAATGCGCACTTGATCAAGACCAGCTCGCGTGCTGCCGACTGGCGTTGGCGTCTTGCAGACGCACCCATTGTCCAGGAAGACACGCTACCTCCCTCGATTTGATTTGCCAGCGGTTGTTTACGGTCCTTGCTGTTGTTCATAGCCTTACTGTCCCAAGGAGAGCCACCATGACGGTGTCGACATCTACACCTTCTGCTTGCGTGTCCCTGACTCAAGCAGTGCTGGATAAGCCGCAGGGGCTGAGCAACCACATTGCCCTGCCGACATATGACCGTCGCAGTCTCACCGCCGGTATCGTGCACTTTGGTGTCGGTGGCTTTCATCGTGCTCATCAAGCGATGTATCTAGATCAGTTGATGAACCAGGGCGAGGCACATGATTGGGGTATCGTGGGCGTTGGCGCGATGCCTGGTGATCGGCGCATGCAGGAGGCACTGGCGGCTCAAGACTATCTGTTCACACTGATGGTCAAGCACTCGGACGGGCGTATCGACGCGCGAGTGATCGGTAGCATGATCGATTATCTGTTCGCCCCGGATGACCCGGAGGCCGTCATCGAGCGCCTGTGTGATCCCGCAATTCGTATCGTCTCGCTGACCGTGACGGAAGGCGGCTACAACTTCCACCAGATCACCGGCGACTATGACGTGGATGCCCCTGCCGTCGTGCATGACCTGGCCAATCCGACACGGCCGCAAACCACTTTCGGACTGGTCATCGAAGCACTGGTTCGCCGCCGTCAGCGCGGCATCGCGCCTTTCACCATCATGTCCTGCGATAACATCCAGGGGAATGGTGATGTGGCGAGTCGTATGTTCGTCGCACATGCACGTGCACTGGATGCGCAGCGCACCGCTGACAGCGATGCCGGGACGGGCGGACTGGGTGACTGGATCGCCAGTCATGTCAGCTTCCCCAATTCAATGGTGGATCGCATCACGCCTGTCACCACGCAGGAGGACATTGCGCTGCTGGAGTCATCGTTCGGACTGACAGACCGCTGGCCCGTCACCTGCGAACCGTTCACTCAATGGGTGTTGGAAGATCATTTTGGTCATACTGCTGGTGGGGAAGAGAGAGGAGGAGAGGCTGAGCGCCGCCCAGCCTTTGAAAAGGTGGGGGTCCAGTTGGTCGACGATGTTGTGCCCTATGAGCTGATGAAGCTGCGCCTGCTCAATGCCAGTCACCAGGCATTGACCTACCTTGGGTATCTTGCCGGCTTCCGTTATGCCCATGAAGTCTGCCAGGACTCCCTCTTCATCGACTTCCTGCTTGCCTATATGGATCGCGAAGCGACCCCGACGTTGAGTCCGTTGCCGGGAGTCGATCTTGCCGCTTATAAGCGTACGCTGATTGAACGGTTTGCCAATCCGAATATCCGCGATACGCTCGCAAGACTGTGTGCCGAGTCCTCTGACCGCATTCCCAAGTGGCTGGTGCCGGTGGTCCATCAGCAGCTGGCGGCCGAAGGCGATGTGCGTCTGTGCGCTGCCATCATCGCCAGCTGGGCGCGTTATGCCGAAGGTATTGATGAGCAGGGTGAGGCCATTGCGGTGGTGGATCGTCTGAGCGAGCGACTGACGCGTATCGCGTTGACGCAAAAAGCGCATCCGCTGGCCTTCCTGGAGCAACAGGATCTCTTCGGGGATCTGGCGACGGTGCCGTGCTTTGCCGACGCATATGTCGCGGTACTCAATGATTTGCATCAGCTGGGCGCACGTGTGGCACTCGAACGCTTGATGGCGTCTCTCGATGCCTCTCGTTGAGCCACCCGCCTGTCTGAGTGTTGGCTTTCATATCGAGCAGGGAGAGGGCGCATGTTGGTAGGGATAGATTGCGGCACCCAGAGCACCAAGGTCGTGATTGTGGACCCCGCGCTCGGGCATATCATCGGCCAGGGCCAGCGCAGCCATGAGCTGCACGAGGGCGCGAACGGTCGGCGTGAGCAGGCCCCCGCTGACTGGATCGCGGCACTGGAAGGTGCCCTTGATGATGCACTGGCGGCAGGCCAGATCGATCCGCAACGGATTCAGGCCATCGGCGTGTCAGGTCAGCAGCATGGCATGGTCGCGCTTGATGCTGAAGGCGTGCCGCTCTATCCCGCCAAGCTGTGGTGCGATACTGAAACCAGTGAGCATAACGCCGCACTCATCGAGGCATTGGGCGGCGAGCGCGGCTGCCTCGACGCTCTTGGGCTCGTGCTACAAACTGGCTATACGGCTTCCAAGGTCGCTTGGTTGCGGGAGCAGCATCCTGAGCGATACCAGCAGATTGCCACCTTGCTACTGCCTCACGACTACCTCAATTTCTGGCTGACCGGCGAGCGCGTCACCGAGCGCGGTGATGCCTCGGGGACGGGCTATTTCGATACCCGCCGACAGCAATGGCATCAGGAAGTCTTTCATCTCATTGCACCGGAACTGGACGCACGTCGCGTACTGCCGAGGATAATCGAGTCGCATGAGCCGGCCGGGCGGGTACGCTCAGAGATCGCCGCACGGTTTGGCCTGCGCGAGGATGTGATTGTCTCCAGCGGTGGTGGCGACAACATGATGAGTGCCATCGGTACCGGCAACATTGCGCCAGGGCGCGTGACACTGAGCATGGGAACGTCGGGCACGGTCTGCGCCTGGTCCACTGACTATCCTGATGGATGTGATTCGCAGGTGGCGAGTTTCAGCTCAAGCGATGGTGGCTGGTTACCGCTGGTGTGCACCATGAACGTCACCTCGGCCACTACGCGGGTGCGTGAGATGTTTGGCCTTGATGTCACGGCTTTCTCTGCGCAGGTCGCACGCTCGCCGCGTGGTGCGCAGGGCGTGCAGGTACTGCCCTTTTTCAATGGCGAGCGTGTGCCGATGTTGCCGAGAGCCGAGGCTAGCTTCCACGGCCTCGACAGTCGCAATACCACCCCCGCGAACCTGTGCCGTGCCACCATGGAAGGTGCCAGCTACGGACTGCGTTATGCACTGGAATGTCTCGGACCGCTGGGTGCCAATGCACGCCAGATACGCGTGGTGGGAGGCGGTGCCAAGAGCCCGCTATGGCGACAGATGCTGTCGGATATGCTCAATATCGAGGTGGTGTGTCCACAGGTCTCAGAAGCGGCTGCGCTGGGTGCGGCGATTCAGGCCGCTTGGTGTCTTGGGCATCAACAGGGCAGTGGGGCGACACTGAACAGCATATGTGAGCGGCTGGTGACACTGGACCTTGCGACGCGAACACTGCCTGACGCAGCCGGTGTCGCTGACTACCGTAGTGGCTATGAGCGTTACCGCACGCTGCTGAGAGATGTTCACGGCATCCCCATGGGGGGCGCGGTAGATTGATGTGATTCTCGCAAAACGCCCCGCCTCTGAGCGATCAGAAGGCGGGGCGTTTGTGTGTCAGAGTATCAGTTCTGCTCGATCTGGCCTTCAGGCCTGGAGTCATGCGTCTCAAGACGCTGAGGAGCGCGCCCACAGATTCACGTCGCCATCAACGGCGTAGCGGTCAATCTCATCGAGCTCCGCTTGGCTGAACTCAAGGTGATCAAGTGCTTTCACGCAATCGGTTACCTGCTCTGGGCGGCTTGCGCCGATCAGCGCCGTGGTCACGCGATTGCCGCGCAGTGCCCAGGCGAGTGCCATCTGTGCCAGCGACTGGCCACGCCCTTCGGCAATTTCATTCAAGGCACGGACTCGCGCAAGGTTATCCTCACTCAGGTGACTATCCTTGAGCGCCCCGCCCCGTGCCAGGCGACTATCTTCCGGCACGCCGGCCAGGTACTTGCCGGTCAGCACGCCCTGCGCCAGTGGTGAGAACACGATAGACCCCATGCCTTCCTCATCAAGAGTGTCCAATAGGCCATCGTCCTCGATCCAACGATTGATCATCGAGTAGCTGGGCTGATGAATGATGCACGGTGTCCCCAGCTCACGCAGAATGGCCGCGGCCTCGCGGGTGCGTTGGGCGTTGTAGGAGGAGATGCCGGCATACAGTGCCTTGCCGGAACGCACCGCGCTATCCAGTGCGCCCATGGTTTCTTCCAGCGGTGTGTCAGGGTCGAAGCGGTGGGAGTAGAAGATGTCAACGTAGTCGAGGTCCATGCGCTTGAGGCTCTGATCCAGGCTCGACAGCAGATACTTGCGGCTACCCCATTCGCCATAGGGGCCAGGCCACATGCGATACCCCGCCTTGCTGGAAATCACCAGCTCATCACGATACCCCGCGAAGTCGTGTTTGAGCATACGACCAAACATCTCTTCGGCACTGCCCGGCGGCGGCCCATAATTATTGGCGAGGTCAAAGTGGGTAATGCCGTGATCGAATGCCGTGCGGCAGATGGCGCGAGCATTATCTTCGTGACTGTTGTTGCCAAAGTTGTGCCACAGCCCCAGTGACAGGCGCGGCAGCTTGAGGCCGCTCTTGCCGCAGCGCTGATACTGCATGCGCTCATAACGATCATTGGCGGGGGTATAACTCATGAGGGAATCCCTTCTGGCGCGCCGCTGGGCTCGGTCAAGTCAGGCAGCGCTATCGATGAGCCGGGCCGATGCACTGCGCACCGGTTGTCATGCCAGTCTAGGACGCTAGGCGGGCCCTGATAAGCCATGCTCAGCGAATAGATTGTTTGCTATAACAGACAATCACCACAGACCCGTGAGTGTAGAAAGAGGTCAGGAAGCGGCAAGAAAGAGGTCAGCTCGTTGGTTCGTAAAGAGTGGCACGTCAGTACACGGCAGGAGTCCTCATGCAGCAGCACAAGAAGATGGAGCGTCTGATGTTGTTCGCTCAGGTGGCGGAATCCCTGAGCTTTACCCGCGCAGCAGAGGTGTTGGGTATTTCACGAGGTTATCTCTCCGAGCAGGTGCGCCGCCTGGAGCGAGAGATTGGTGCGCCACTCTTGATTCGCACTACCCGGGCGGTGCGCCTGACCGAGGAGGGCGAGCGCATTCGTTTGCGCATGCGCGGTGTGCGGAACGAGCTGGTGGCATTGGAGCGCGACCTTGAACATGAGCGCCACAGCTTCAGTGGTGTGTTGCGGGTGACTGCGCCAGTGCTGTTTGCCGAGCGCTATTTGATGGCCATCTGTCGTGATTTCCAGGTACGCCATCCGGCGCTGGAGATTCGCCTTGATGTCAGCTATGAAAGTCATGATCTGACCCGGGAACCCTTTGATGTGGCGTTTCGTGCCACGCGCCAGCCGCCGGGTAACATGATTGCACGGCACCTGCTGGATTATGTCCACTGTTGCTGTGCCACACCCCTCTATCTGGCAGCTCATGGTACGCCCCATCAGTCATCGGATCTCACCGCGCATCGCTGTCTGCGCTGGACAGGGCACACCCATTGGGCGATGGCCAGCGGCGAGGTGATCATCAGTGGTAGGCTGGCCATCAATGATCATCGCTTGCTCAAGCAGCAGGCGCTGGCCGATGGCGGCATCATCCGCGTCGCAGAATATCTGGTGGATCATGAGCTGGCTGATGGCCGTCTGGTGCGGGTGCTGGAAGCCGAGGAAGATACACCGCACAGTATTTACATGCTCTACCCACAGCGTATTCAACAGTCCGATAAGCTCAGAGCTTTCATGGATGCGGTGATCGCAGGGATACCGGGGCAGGTATGAGCAGACCCAAAAGGACCCGCGTGCCATCTCTCCGGCACGCGGGTCCTTGTTTACTGCCTTCTCGTCATCGTCACGCCATGACTGCCTGTTATCGTTAGCTGCCAGGCTGGCGAGCGATAGGCTGGGCGCTAACGTTAAAGCCCGAGCGCTGCTACACCAGCCTTGGCAATCTGCGCATCCTGCTCCGGCTTCACACCGGACACGCCGATGCTGCCAGCCAACTGACCTTCTACCAACACGGGTACGCCGCCACCCAGCATGCCTTCGAGTTCTGGTGCAGATAGAAACGCGGTGCGTCCGCCATTGATGGAGTCTTCAAACAGCTGCGTCTCGCGGCGACCCAGTGCGGCGCTCTTGGCTTTTTGTTGGGCGAAGTAGCCTGTCATTGCCGGCGTATTGTCGAGACGACGCAGGCCCATCGGGTGACCACCATCATCAGCGACAGCGATGGAGACTGCCCAGCCATTGGCATCAGCCTCCTTTTGCGCAGCGTTCAGCATTACATTGACGTCATCGAGGGTCAGTACGTGGCGAGAGATCATGAGGCTTCCTTGTTTGGGATGATGGGGTGAAGGGATGCTAGAGACTATCGGGGCCGTCCAGCATGTGTCTTCCCCGGAAGATAACGGGCATTTATGTATCAGGTTGCAGCGGCGAGCGCCTCGTCGACTAGCTCTATCCAATGTCGCACTGAGGTACGTCCAGCACTGTTGAGGTGAGTCTGGCAGCCGATGTTGGCGGTCACGATGGTCGAGGCTCCACTGGCCTCAAGCGCTCCCAGCTTGCGGTCTCGGAGCTGGCGTGACAACTCTGGCTGTGTGACGGAGTAGGTGCCCGCAGAGCCGCAGCATAGATGACTCTCTGCCACAGGCGCGATCTTGAAGCCCAAACGACTCAGTAGCGCTTCTGTCTTGCCGCCGAGTTTCTGGGCATGTTGTAGCGTACAGGGGCAGTGGAAGGCCAGTGTCTTCTTGCCACCGACAACGGTATTCAGTCGTCGCGCATCACGGGTGTGTGCCGTGTCATTGACGTCCGTGTTCTCGCCATTCGTGCTCTCGACATTCGTGCTCTCGATAGCAGGGATTTCCGCGGCAGCACTGACTGCGGCGTCCAGGACTTCGACAATATCCTTGGCCAATGCACTCACTCGCGCTGCTCGCTCGGCATAGTCCGGGTCATCGGCGAGCATCTCACCGTATTCCTTGACGAAGGCGCCACAGCCGCTGGCAGTCTGCACGATGCTCTCGGCGCCGGCTTCAATGGCGGGCCACCAGGCATCGATATTGGCGCGCATGCGTGCCCGACCCGCCTGCTGAGCGTTGAGGTGGTAGTCGATGGCCCCGCAGCAACCGGCTTCCTTGACGGGTGTGACACCGATGCCGAAGCGGTCAAGTACACGTGCTGTCGCGGCATTGGTGTTGGGCGACAGCCCCGGCTGTACGCAACCCTCTAGCATCAACACCTGTCGGGAATGACGCTGTGGCGAGGGCCGCGCCACCGATGAGTGATGGTCTGGCACCGGAATTTTATCGGCCAACGAGGCGGGTGCGAGTGGTCGAAAGCGCACACCCAGCGCCAACAGCGCCTTGAAGCGCGTGGGCTCAACTAGCGCATGGCGCAAACCGGTGCGCAGCAGTCGTTCATGCCACGGTCGGCTGACGCGACGTTCGAGTTCATGGCGGCCGATATCCAACAGCTTGTGATACTTGACGCCGGAAGGGCAGGTCGTCTCGCAGCTGCGGCAGCTCAGACAGCGATCCAGGTGCAACTGTGTCTCGCGCGTCACCTGTGATGCGCGTTGACGTTCGCTTTCCTCTGCGCTGTCGGGATCGCTCTCCAGCAGCTGTTTGATCAGATAGATACGTCCACGCGGACCGTCGCGCTCGTCGCCCAGCAACTGATAAGTCGGGCAGGTGGCATTGCAGAAGCCACAGTGAACACAGCTACGCAGCACCTTGTCGGCCTTCTGGATGTGCGGCTTGGCGAGTGCGGCTTCGCTGAAGTGTGTCTGCATGGTCAGGACTTCCTTGAGATAGGGCGGAGTTCTCTATTGTGATTGCGCTATCGGTGCTTGCGCCTTATAGCCCTGCATGTAGTCGGCCGGGATTCAGAATGCCGAGTGGATCGAGCTGCTGCTTGAGCTGGACGTGATAGCGAGTGTTGATGGCGGCCAATGGCATCAAAGGACTGTCTTGCTCATTGACGACCCCCGGGGTGTAGCAGATGGCATGTCCTCCAAAGCGATGTGCCAGTTGGCGGATACGCTCAGGCGCTGCATCGCTATATAGCCAACGCTGGGCGCCGGCCCAATCACACAGCAGGTCTTCCTCATCAATATGGCCCAGCGTTTCGCTGACGGCGGCTTGCCAATCTCCATGGTTGAGCACCAATGGCAGCGACAGGCGCCATAGCGCCTCATGGCTGGCAAGAGTCGTGAAAAAGGGAAGTTGGTGCTCGCGCAGGTCTGACCAGTAACTAGCCGCTTCGATCGCGTGCAGTGACTCGCCCCCCAGCATCGTCACGCCGGCTTCTACTGAGCGCATGCCCCCTTCCAGTCGCAGGGATAACGTACCGGCTTGCCAGCTGGCAGCGGAGATCGGCAGTGGTGTGCGCCCCCAGGCGGTAAGCCGTGTGAGCGTCTCGTCTAGGGACAGCTCCAGACGCAGTGACTGACTCGCCGCTGGGCGCGGCATCACCTTGAGGGAGACTTCGCTGATGGCGCCCAGCGTGCCTTGTGCGCCGGTCATCAGGCGCGAAAGGTCATACCCGGCAACGTTCTTCATCACCTCACCGCCGAAGCGCAATGCCTTGCCTTCGGCACTGATGATGCGCGTACCCAACACCAGATCACGCAGACTGCCACTCCACGGGCGGCGTGGGCCCGATAGCCCGCAAGCAAGCGTGCCCCCGACAGTGGCATTCGCTCCGAAGTGCGGCGGCTCGCAGCTCAGGTGCTGATGCTGCTCGGCCAGCACGGCCTCAAGCTCAGCGAGAGGGGTGCCAGCACGTACCGAGACCATCAGCTCCACGGGGTCATAGTGAGTGATGCCGTGATGCGCGCGCATGTCGAGCACTTCATCGGCCTCGACTGTCCGGCCGAGAAAGGCCTTGCTGCCACTGCCGGTGATGCGTAGCGGGCGCTGTGCCGCATGTGCTGCGCGCACCTGTTCACCGAGTGCCTCACTCGCGTCATGTCCGCTCTGATTACCGTGGGCATACTCGGCATGGGCCGGTACTTGACGCTGAGAAACAGGGGATGGCTCTGACATGTCATGTCCTTGTGTGGCAGTGCAGCCTTCGTTCAACGCGAAGCCGACAGATCAGCAGTACGACGGATGATCAAAAACGCGGCAGCTCGGGGTGCGGCAGCTGGTTGTGGTGTACATGCATGGCACCAAATTCAGCACACCGCGCCAGGGTCGGGATATTCTTGCCGGGATTGAGCAGGCCAGTCGGGTCGAAGGCAGCCTTCACGGCATGAAAGACGGTGATTTCATCGCTGGTGAACTGAGCGCACATCTGATTGATCTTCTCGCGGCCCACGCCATGTTCACCGGTGATACTGCCACCGGCGGCCACACACAGTTCGAGGATCTTGCCGCCGACGTCCTCGGCCAGCTCAAGTTCGCCGGGACGATTGGCATCGAACAGGATCAGCGGGTGCATGTTGCCGTCACCTGCATGAAACACATTGGCGACGGCCAGTCCCGACTGGCGTGAAAGCTCGGCAATTCCGGTCAGCACTGTCGGGAGTTCGCGGCGAGGGATGGTGCCATCCATGCAGTAATAGTCAGGCGACATGCGACCGACGGCAGGGAAGGCATTCTTGCGTCCTGCCCAGAAGCGCGCGCGCTCCTGCTCGTCACGTGCCAGACGAATCTCGGTGGCGCCGGCGAGCTCCAGCACCTCACGCACTCGCGCGCAGTCGTCACTGACATCCCCTTCGGCACCATCCAGTTCACACAACAGGATGGCAGTCGCCTCGATCGGGTAGCCAGCATGAATGAAGTCTTCAGCGGCGCGAATGGCCAGGTTATCCATCATCTCCAGGCCACCAGGAATGATGCCGCAGGCGATGATGTCACCGACGGCGCGACCCGCCTTGTCGATATCATCGAAGCTCGCCATCAGTACCTTGGCAGTCTCCGGTTTTGGCAGTAGACGGACCGTCACTTCCGTTACCACACCCAGCATGCCCTCGGAGCCCGTGAACAGCGCAAGCATGTCCAGTCCCGCGGCATCGAGGCTGTCGGCACCAAGTGTCATCGGCTCGCCTTCGATGGTCAGCACTTCCAGTTTGAGCAGGTTATGCACGGTCAAACCGTACTTGAGGCAGTGCACGCCACCGGCATTTTCAGCGACGTTTCCGCCGATGGAACAGGCGATCTGGGAGGAGGGGTCCGGGGCGTAGTAGAGGCCATAGGGGGCGGCCGCTTCTGAAATCGCGAGATTGCGCACGCCGGGTTCCAGACGTGCTATGCGTGCATCAGGGTCAATCTCGAGAATTCTCGCCATGCGTGACATCACCAGCAACACCCCCTGTTCCAAGGGCAATGCGCCGCCGGAAAGGCCGGTGCCAGCTCCCCGCGTGACCACAGGTACGCCAAGGGCATGGCACTCGCGCAGCAGGGCGGCGACCTGCTCGACGCACTCAGGCAGCGCAACCAGCATCGGCATGACGCGATAGGCCGCCAGACCATCACACTCGAAAGGGTGCAGGTCTTCTTCACGGTGCAGTAGCGTCAGGCTCGGCAGCATCGCCGTGAGATGTGCCAGTACCTTGGCCTTGTCGTGTTGCGTCAGCGGTCCATCCAACGCTGGGTCGTACAGGATATTCATGAGGCGACTCCCGAAACGGTCAGTCTTCAATCTGGCGTGCAGACCTCGCATTGTCCATGTATGAGTCAAGTGGTCTGACCAGACATTCGTCTAGTGACTGTCGCTAGTGCTCGTCTGTTTGATAGGGATGTCTGTAGGGTGTGAAGAGTGGTCTGACCAGTGAATCGGCGCGATTGATGACAACGAACAACGACACAAAGAGGTCAGCGATGCAGGTAATGAACAGTGCTCTGCCATCTGATCTACGGGCGCCCGAGCAAGCCGCGGCACGTCTTGAGCAATTGATACTCGATGGCGTACTGAAGCCGGGTCAGATGATCCCCTCTGAGCGTCTCCTGTGTGAGCGATTGGGGATCTCGCGCCCCTCGCTGCGCGAAGGACTGAGACTGTTGCGTGGCAAGGGCATCATTGAAACGCGTCACGGAAAGGGCTCAAGCGTCGCGCAGCTGCTGCCGAGTGCTGATATCAGCCCACTGATGCATCTGTTTCGTGATCATCCGCGCACACTCTACGATTTACTGGAGGTAAGGGCGTTGCTGGAGGGCGAGTCGGCGCGACTCGCAGCACAACGGGGGACGCCGGCTGACCGCGTATTGATTCGCCGCCACTATGAAGCGATGGCAGCCTGCATACGTGAAGCGACGGGCGATACGCTGCCAGATGCCCAGCAGCTGGCTCGCCTGGATCACGCTTTCCATCACGCCATCTGTGAGGCATCACACAATCCGGTACTGGTACATACGCTGCAGGGCATCAATGACCTGCTATTGAGTTCGGTCTTCGCGTCGTTGCGCAATCTCTATCACCGACCCATTCCTCGTGGACAGATCAATGCTCAGCACACGGCGATCTATCGTGCCGTGATGGACCAGCTTCCTGAGGTGGCCGAACAGGCGGCGCTGCATCACTTGCACAGCATTCGTGACAGTTTGCGTGAACTGGAGGCAGAGGACGAACGGCTAGTGCGATCAGCGATGCGTCTGGAAGGGTTTGGGTAGCAGAAAAAATTCGATGTGACGAAGCGCGAGGAGTAGCCGCGCGAGTTCACTCAGGGCAAAGTAGGCGGATCATCTACTCGGAAGCCAT
This sequence comes from Cobetia sp. L2A1, assembly GCF_009796845.1. Classification (NCBI taxonomy): domain Bacteria; kingdom Pseudomonadati; phylum Pseudomonadota; class Gammaproteobacteria; order Oceanospirillales; family Halomonadaceae; genus Cobetia; species Cobetia sp. L2A1. The sequence goes on from NZ_CP047025.1 coordinate 1,327,411, forward strand.
GCTGCCACCATGTTGAAACTCTCTTCTGCCAGTGACTGGCTCGATCGTCTCAATCGCTCGCGTCACGCCATGCTGTGGCTGTTCTTCGCTTCAGTGCTGGAGACGCTGCTGATCCCGATTCCGATTGAGGTGATTCTGATCCCGTGGATGCTGCGTCATCCTGAGCGCCGCTGGCGGATAGCTGCCGTGGCATTGGCGGGCAATCTGTCGGCGGCGTTGGTGGGCTTCTATCTTGGCTCCCATGCACTGGCACTCTGGGGTGACAGCCTGATCGGATTCTTTGGCGGTCAGCAGGCCTTTGATATGTTCCAGCAACGCTTCAGCGAACAGGGCTTTCTCGCCATCGTGCTGATCGGCATCGTGCCGATCCCCTTCCAGAGCGCGATGCTGGTCGCTGGCGCCAGCGGTTATCCCGTGGGGTTGTTCCTGCTGGCGGCGTTGATCGGGCGAGGTGTACGCTATTTCGGGCTGGCCGCGCTGGTGGCGCTGCTTGAAGACCGTGCGATGGCACTGTGGCAGCGCTACTCAGGCCCGTTGGGCCTGGTGGGGCTAGTCGCCGTGGGTGCCTGGCTTTGGCAGGCCTTCATGCAATAGCCCCCTCAATACTCAATAAGGCGACTCTCAGCGACGTGAGGCAAGCAGTGCCTTGCCACGCTGATATTCCTCTTCCCACACTGCACGTGGCACCATGCTGCCGCCGGTCGACCAGACGATGTGTGTCGTATTGGCCTGTATCGTCGGGCTATCCAGGCCGACATGCTGTCGCCAGGCCCGCCAGAGCGGTGAATCCTCCAATACGCGTAGCATGCCCGGCACGCCGGCCAGTGCCGATGGTTCAAGTCTCAACCCTTCGCTGTCATAAGCCAGCGCAAGCAGTGCCAGCAAGGTGTCATCCTGCAGGGTGTAGATGCCGCTCAGCAGTGGTGACATGACGCGCCCGACAAAGGCCGAGGCACGGCCCACTGCCAGGCCATCGGCACAGGTGGTGTTATCGATGCCAATGTCCTGCACGGCAATGGCGTCATGTTCGCCGGTCAGCATGCCCAGCAACATGCAGGGCGAGTGCACGGGTTCAGCGAAGAAACAGTGTACGGCATCGCCAAAGGCCAGTTTGAGACCGTACGCCACGCCCCCGGGGCCACCCCCCACACCGCAGGGCAGATAGACGCAAAGCGGATGCTGGGCATCGATATGAATGCGCTGGGCTGCCAGCTGCTGTTCAAGCTCTCTTGCTGCCGTCGCATAGCCATTGAACAGATCACGCGAGCCTTCGTCGTCGATAAAGTATGCGTTGGGGTGCTGAAGGGCCTCACGCCGTCCGGTGTCCACGGCCTCGCTGTAGTCTCCGGAATGCTCGACGACCTGTGCTCCGCGTTCGCGCAGCAAGTCCTTCTTCCACTGGCGAGCATCTGCCGACATATGTACGGTGACGCAAAAGCCGAGTCGTGCGCTCATGATGCCGATGCTCAAGCCCAGATTGCCGGTAGAGCCCACCAGGATGTGGTGCCGAGATAGCAGTTCACGCAGTGCGGATTGTTCAAAGGCGCGATAATTATCGCCAGTGCTGAGTAGGCCACTGTCCAATGCGAGTGTCTCCGCATGCTTGAGCACTTCGTGAATGCCGCCACGCGCCTTGATGGAGCCAGAGACGGGCAGCGCGTGATCACACTTGATCATCAAGCGGCCGAGGAGTGCATTGGCAGGCGTCGTGGTCAGCGATAACGCATGCTGGAGTGCTGGGGCTTCGATCAGCGGCGATTCGATGTTCCCCGCCGTATCACGCGTGTCGGCAAAGGCCTCTGCTATCCAAGGTGCGAAGCGTGCAAGACGTGCGCAGGCTTCATCAACGTCCTGGGGGCTCAGGCCGCTGTCTTGCAGTGCTGGTGAGGCCAGTGCTTCGCGACAAGGCAGCTGGTCAGGGTTTATCCAGCTGGCTTCCTGGTAGGCGACAAGTGATGCGAGTTCAGGAAAGCGGGCGATGAGATCAGCGGTCGTGTGAGGAGTCACGGGCATGCATCAATCCTTGAGGCGACAGGGCAATAGGAGGTAGCGATAGGCTAGCCTGTCCTGCAGGAGCTTGTCAGCTCGGCGCCGTCTGATCAGTTTTACGTTCCTCGCTGATATCAGCGGTGTCTTCAGTTGGCAACGCACGTAGTTCAGTCTTCACATCCAGTAAAGTATTGTGACAAAAAAGGCTGAATCTTTTTGTGTTGAACGGGATAGAAATTGAGAAGCGGTGGTCGTAGTAAGCAAGGATATGATGTTATCGCGATGTTATGTCTGGTTTTAACTGTTCTTATCTCCGCCACGGTTTTTCCTGGCGGATTTTTTTTGTTCAAATTCAGGCAGTCACTCGCCACGTATACGTTCGCGGGAAGGTGCTCTTCTGAAACGGTCACTTTTCTTGCGATGTGAATGTGCCTGACGAGACCGGCGGGGAAATATGTCGCCGCCTGCTTGATTAGCTATCGGGTAATAGTTCATCGATCCGACGTAGTACTGCAGAGTGCTATCAGGTGATGTCGACCCCCCATGAAAAAGCCCCGCTGGCGAGTGCTAGTGGGGCATTTTCATGGGGAGCGTTTTCGAATGGCGATACTGACTCAGCAGCCTGATTGCATGATCAATAGTGCGCTCAGCACATCTCGGCGTGTCACCAGGCCCAGTAGGCGGCCCTGCTCAACAACGGGGTAGACCTTGGGGCGCTGACCGTTCATTCGTTGCGCCAGATCAGTGATGCTGTCACTGGGGCTGACGCTAAGTACTTCATTGCGCATCAAATCACCGACATGGGCGTGTTGGCCGCAGTGGTAGGCACTGTCGAGTAGCTTGCCGAGAATGTCTTGCTCTGAGATAAAGCCGATCAGACGGTCCAGGTCATCGACGACAGGTACGCCGGGTAGACGATGGTGTGTCAGGCCCTGTGCGAGTTCGAGAATGCTGGTGCGTGCCTTCACTCGATAGCAATCGCGGGACATGATGTCGCGAATGGTCGAGGGAACCGTGAGTTGCGCTGCTTTCATGGCAGGCCTCCTGCTCCCCACAGGGAGTCGTTCAATGAATGCCGATAGTCACTCGGATGGCTACCGGCGGCATGCAACCTGTGCCTAGAGCATAGGGCATTCGTACGTGGGTTGCCTGAAGGCGTCAACTCACGAAAGACTCAGTCACCCGGACCACATTCCATGCAGCGCTCGACGATAGCTGGCCCCAGTTGCAAGTTGGCATTGAGGTCACGCAGTGCGGTACGCAGGCCTTCTTCGATCACCGGATGATAGAAGGGCATCTCCAGCATCTGCTCGATGGTCATGCGCTGTTGATGTGCCCACGCCAGCAAGTGAGCAAGATGCTCTGCGCGTGGGCCGAAGATCTCGGCGCCTAGCAGCAGGCCCGTTCCTTGCTCGCCGTAGACGCGTAGCATGCCTTTGTTCATGCGCATCACGCGGGAGCGGCCTTGGCCAGTGAAGTCGACTTCCCCGACCGCGTAGCAATCACAGGCACCATAGCGCTGCTCGATCTCGGCAGTGGATAGCCCGATGGTCGCCATCTGCGGATCGCTGAACACGACAGCAATAGTGCTTTTGCGATGTCCTGCGCGCACATCGGGGAAGCGACCTGCGTTGTCACCCGCGATACGGCCTTCATCCGAGGCTTCATGCAGCAGCGGCAAGTCATTATTGGCGTCGCCCACAATGAATACATTGCTTGGTTTGTCATCGCAATAGCGAGTCTGCAGGGTATGACGATTGAAGATCGGCACGCCGCGTTCATCCAGTTTGAGATTCAGCGCCTCGATATTGAGACGGTCTACATTCGGGCGGCGCCCGGTGGCGGCGAGCAGGTAATCGAAGCGCTCGGTCAGGCGCGCGTCGCTACCACGTTCGATGAAGGTGATCTCCACGCCGGCACCGTTCTCGTCTTCGACGCGTTCGATCTTCTCGACCTTGGCGTCGGGGTCCAGGTAGAACTCTTCATTGAAGACGCGATCAGCATTGGCACGGATTGTCTCGTCGCGTAGCGGCCCGATGGCACCGCCGACCCCGAACATGCGGATACGCACCCCCAGTCGACTGAGCGCTTGACCCAATTCGAGCCCGATGACGCCGGGGCCGAAGACTGCGACGGACTCAGGTAGATCATTCCACTCGAACACGTTGTCATTGATGATCAGGCGATCACCGGCGTTATCGAAGAAGCCCGGATAGCTGGGGCGTGAACCGGTCGCGATGATGACGCGCTCGAAGGTCACGCGGGTCTCGTTGTCGCCGATGATCAGGCTATTGGCAGTTTCGAAACGCGCGTTGCCACGTAGACGATCATGTGACGGGATACCCTCGATGGACTCGATCACGAAACCGACGAAGCGGTCACGCTCACGTTTGACGCGATCCATCACGGCGCGACCGTTGACCTTGACCTCGCCCTGGATCTCGATGCCGAAAGGGCCGGCATCACGGGCGTGGTGCGCCGCTTCTGCCGCACTGATCAGAAGCTTGGAGGGCATGCAGCCGACACGGGCACAGGTCGTGCCGTAAGGGCCACCTTCGATCATGACAACGGAATCGGTGTGTGCCTTGGCGGCACGATAGGCACCGAGACCTGCACTGCCTGCGCCAATGATGGCGACTTCAACCTGGCGTTCGTTCATCTCGTACTCTCCTGAAGGCCCGTGGTAGGCATGAGCCCTTACTGATTAGTGGGATAGGCATGCGATTGCCGGGTGATAGGCATGGCATGCGTGAGAAAAAAGTAACGACTCAGGCGCTGGTGAGGCTGCCGAAATAGCGTGCGACTTCATCACTCCCACCGATGTGCTCACCATCGATCCAGACCTGCGGTACGGTGGCGCGGCCGGTCATGGCACGCAGTGAACGGGAGGTGACGCCACGGGTGCCGACTTCAATCACCTCGTAGCTGATACGGGCCTCGTCCAGCATCTGTTTGGCACGTGCGCAGTACGGGCAGCCCGGCTTGCTGAACAGGGTGGCGAAGCTCGGACGACCGGCATCGACATCCAGGTAATCGAGCATGGTGTCGGCATCGGAAACTTCAAAGGGGTCGCCCGGCTTCTGCGGTTCGATGAACTGCTTCTCGACCACGCCATTGCGGACCAGCATGGAATAGCGCCAGCTGCGCTTGCCAAAGCCGAGATCACGCTTGTCGACCAGCATGCCCATGCCGTCGGCGAAATCGCCATTGCCATCCGCAATCAGGCTCAGGTTCTCGGCTTCCTGATGCTCGCCCCAGGATTCCATCACGAAGGCATCGTTGACTGACAGGCAGACGATCTCGTCGACACCCGCGGCGTAGAAGCGGTCTGCCAGCTCGTTGTAGCGCGGCAGGTGAGTGGAAGAGCAAGTTGGGGTGAAGGCGCCAGGCAGTGCGAAGACCACCACATTACGTCCAGTGAAGATATCGTCACTGGTACGATCAACCAGTCGACCGTCGCGGCGAATCTTGAAGTTGACGACGGGAACTTGCTGGCCTTCGTGTGTATCAAATTGCATGTAACGGGCTCCTGCCTCTCGAGGCATATCCAATCAGGGTGGCGGGCTACTGATATTCGTTCTCGTGAACATCGAGGAATCAGTGCCTTGCGAAACTGGAGCCAGTCTATGCAGATGCTGCTACGGGGTGAATTTGAATGATTCAAGCGACTCGATAGTTTTTCTTGATCATTGGATGTGGCTGAGGTTTATTTCCTCCTGGAGAGTTGTACAGACTTGATATCTGTCACGATCATCCGCAGATAATGGGTAATGCACAGCACAGCACAGCACAGCACAGTCAGGCAGTGACGGCTGACAAGCGAGGCACGAGATGAATGCTAGAGAGTACATGGCCAAGCACAATCTGGAGGGCGGCAAGGACAAGGAGGAAGACAAGCCTCAGAGTCTGGAAGAACACGCCTGGGCAAGAGCACGTGAATCCGGCAGTCATCGCCCCCGGAGCGGCACGCCGCACGACTGGGAAGACTGGGAAAAGTATCACGAACAGCTGGCGGCTGACTCGGAACAGCTGTCGCAGAAGATCGATCACGATTCTCGTGTAAAGGCATCTCAGTCGAAAGAAGCTAGCGATACCGACGGTGAAGGTCATCAAGACAGTGGCAGTGATAATGACCATGTCGGTAGAGACACCAGCAGTAAACATACACATTGATATTGAGTGCATCAGTCTCGATGAATACGTACTGGCAAGATAGGTGCTGGTGCAAGACTGGTGACAAGTGACCTATCGTTCATGACTTCCGTGAGTTCACGGTCGTCATATCCAGACCGCAAGGAGCACATCATGGATATTATCCGCATCATATTGGCTATCATTTTGCCCCCGTTAGGGGTACTGATGCAGGTCGGGATCGCCAACAAGCACTTTTGGATCAACATCATCCTGACGTGCTTCGGTTTCCTGCCAGGCGTCATTCATGCTGTATGGGTCATTACCAAGTTTTGATGCCGTGAATCGTTGAAAGATTTTGAAACCTGAAAGCCCCACTCGCAGACTCTGCGGGTGGGGCTTTTTGCGTTGGCACTTTTTATCGACATTCAGACGGCTGTTTGCCTGAAAGGCACGCCATATATCGGCTGTAAAGAGGCGTAGCTCATTTATCGTATTGACGCACGGGCTGAGTTAAACGCTATTCAGCGCGGGAATACCTTGTCGACTTTGGTTTGACGCCGTAGGGTCAAAGTGGATGGCAGTGGCGGAGAGGGCGGTGGGCAAAGGCCCAGCGGTTCCCGAGTTACCGCTAGACTCCACTAATAAGAACAACATGATGGATACAGCGTATGGTCATGACTGCAGAGCCCGACGTGCCGCAGGAGACCAGCTCCTGTTTTGCTCGATTCAGTGATGTACAGAAGAGTTACGACGGCGAGACGCTAGTGGTCAAGGGCTTCAATCTTGAAGTCCGCCGCGGCGAGTTCGTCACTCTGCTAGGGCCGTCCGGCTCTGGCAAGACCACCTGCCTGATGATGATGGCGGGCTTCGAAACCCCTACCCACGGCGAAATACTTCTTGATGGCGTCCCGATCAATAAATTACCGCCTCACAAGCGCGGTATCGGGATGGTATTCCAGAATTACGCGTTATTTCCGCATATGAGCGTAGCTGAAAATCTTGCCTTTCCACTGGAAGTCCGCGGCATGAGCAAGGAGGAAATCACCAGCAAGGTCGCCAATGCGCTAGACATGGTGAGGCTTGGTGAGTTTGGTGATCGCCGTCCTGGTCAGCTCTCTGGTGGTCAGCAGCAGCGCGTAGCTCTTGCTCGTGCACTGGTATTTGAGCCTGAATTGGTGCTGATGGATGAGCCGCTTGGCGCGTTGGACAAAAATCTGCGAGAAGAGATGCAGTTCGAGATCAAGCGTATTCATCAGCGTCTTGGCGTCACCATGCTGTATGTGACGCATGATCAAACAGAAGCGCTGACCATGTCGGACCGTATTGCGGTCTTCAATGATGGCATCGTGCAACAGTTGGCTACGCCCGAGGCGTTGTATGAAGCGCCCGAGAATGCGTTTGTGGCGTACTTCATCGGTGAGAACAATCGACTCAATGGTGTGGTATCTCGTCTAGATGGTGGCGAAGCGTACTGCACGGTGACACTCGATGGTGGTGAGGAGGTCAAGGCATTGCCGGTCGCCATAAAGGCCATGGGTGAGCGAACTCAGCTCTCACTGCGCCCGGAGCGAGTGCGGCTGTTGGCGGAAGAGAGCAGCGATGCGCCGTTGCCGGACAATGTCTTCACCGCCGAGGTCAAGGAAGTGATCTATCTTGGGGATCACCTGCGAACTCGCGTAGCAGTCTGCGGAAGTGAGGAATTCATCATCAAGACCCCCAATGCTGACGGTTATCCGGTGCTGAAGCCCGGGCAATCATTGAAGGTCGGCTGGGATGCACAAGACTGTCGTGCGCTGGATGCCTAGGGGCAGGTGACGCAGGCACGGGGCAGTACGCAGCAATCAAGACAGCACAACAACAATAAATCAGGGAGAATCATCCATGTCAGTGATCAAGAAAATCATTCCATCTCGTTCGGGTATACCACTGCGCGGTGCGTTGGTGATTGCCATCGCCGCCGCGGGGATGAGCGCAGGCGCCGTACAGGCTCAGACGCTCAATATCGTGTCGTGGGGCGGCGCTTACAGCGATAGTCAGCTCAAGGCCTATCATGAGCCGTGGGAGAAGAAGAGCGGCGATACCATCATCAATATCGACAAGTCTTCCAATGCACTCTCGGGGCTACGTGCTCAGGTGCAGGCCGGTAATGTGACGTGGGACCTGGTGGACATGCTACCCAGTGATGCGTTGATTGCCTGCTCGGAAGGACTGATCGAACCACTGGATGCCGATACGCTGTTTGCACCGGCACCGGATGGCACACCGGCCAGTGAGGATTTCATCGAGGGCTCGCTGAGCGAGTGCTTCGTGCCGCAGATCGTCTATTCCAACATTGTGGCGTTCAATACCGAGATGTTCCCGGAAGACAAGCAGCCAGACTCCATCGATGATGTCTTCAATCTCGAGGAATTCCCGGGCAAGCGTGCGCTGCAGAAAAAGCCGATCAACAACCTGGAGTGGGCATTGGTCGCTGACGGTGTAGCGCCGGAAGATGTCTATGCCACGCTGGACACGGACGAAGGCATTGAGCGTGCCTTTGCCAAACTCGATACCATCAAGGACAGCGTGATCTGGTGGGAAGAGGGCGCACAGCCACCGCAGCTGCTGGCGGATAAGGAAGTCGCCTTCGCCTCAGCGTATAACGGCCGTATCTTCAATGCTGAAGTGAATGAAAAACAGCCATTCTCGATCGTCTGGGATGCCCAGGTCTTCGAGCTGGATGGTTGGGTGGTACCGACTGGCAAGCTGGACAAGGTCAAGGACTACCTGATGTTTGCCACTGATACTCAGCGGCTGGCGGATCAGGCCAAGTACATTTCCTACGGCCCAGCGCGTACTTCGTCTGCATCACTGGTCTCGACTCATGCTGATACTGGCATCGACATGAAGCCACACATGCCGACCTATGGCCCCAACTTCGAGACTGCCATCCCCAAGGATGATGAGTTCTGGGCAGATAATCTCGATGAGCTAAGCCAGCGCTTCAACGCCTGGCTGGCACGTTAATCCTCGCACTGTCCTCGATGGCTCCAGTGGCTTAGGCACGCTGGAGTCATTCTTGATGATGCTCGACAGCCATGCGCTATCGTCATGTGTCTGCCGAGTTTTCGCGGATGGCCGATCAAGGAGTGCAGGATGAGTGATTCCTCCGTACCGGCAACGTCCGGCCCCGAGGGGCTGACTACCGCAGACGGTGTCCCCCTCAAGCAGAGTCTCAATCGCGCCGTGCGCCGCAGTCGCCTCAAGGCACTGTTGCTCGTGGCGCCGCTGTTGATCTTCATCGGGCTGGCCTTCGTCATGCCCATCTTCGACATGCTGTCACGCAGTGTCGATAACCCTGAAGTCTCGACCTACCTCCCGCGAACCAGTGAGTCATTGACCCACTGGGACGGAGAAGGATTGCCGGATGAGGCAGCCTATGCAGCATTGGCTCAGGATCTGGAGGCTGGTCTCAAGGCACGTAATCTGGGGCGAGTGGCATCACGCCTCAATTATGAAATGTCCGGTATGCGCTCCTTGTTCACGAAGAGTGCACGCAAGGCAGGGCGGATGGAGCCACCGTTCAAGGAAGCCCTCATCAAGGCTGACAAGGACTGGCAGGACCCGGATATCTGGCGATTGATCAAGCGTGAGTCTGGGCTTTATACCGCGTCCTACTATCTCGCAGCGATAGATCGACAGTTCTCGCCGACAGGGGAAATTGTCGAGAAGCCTGAGTATCTGCAGATCCATGTGGTGCTGTTCATCCGTACTTTCTGGATGAGTGCCGTCATCACGGGGCTAGCGCTATTGCTGGCTTATCCGGTGGCCTGGCTATTGGCGACCTTGCCTGCAGGGCGTGGCAATCTGTTGATGATTCTGGTGCTACTGCCATTCTGGACCTCACTGCTGGTACGTACGACCACCTGGATCGCAATCCTTCAACAACAGGGGGTACTCAATGACATGTTGGTGGGGGTAGGGCTGATCGCTGAAGAGGCGCGCATCCAGATGATCTACAACAAGACGGGCACCATCATTGCGATGACGCACATCCTGTTGCCATTCATGATCCTGCCGCTCTACTCGGTCATGAAGACCATTCCGCCCAGCTATATGCATGCCGCCCGTTCCTTGGGGGCAGGGCCAGTAACCGCCTTCCGACGTGTCTACTTCCCGCAGACATTGCCTGGTATCGGAGCAGGCTCCATTCTGGTGTTCATCCTCTCCATCGGCTATTACATCACGCCGGCGCTGGTGGGTGGGCAGTCCGGTCGCTTCATTACCAACTTCATCGCCTACCACATGCAGACCTCGCTCAATTGGGGGCTGGCAGCGGCCATTGGCTCAATTCTGCTGGTCGTGGTGATCCTCTTCTATCTGGTCTACAACCGCTTGATCGGTGTGGACAAGGTCAAACTGGGGTGACAGATGGCCATACCTTCTTATGCAACGCGCGGTGAGCGGATCTGGCATTGGGTTTTCTGTACGCTCTGTGCGCTGATCTTTCTATTTCTGATCGGGCCAATCCTGGTCATCATCCCACTATCGTTCAATGCTGAACCGTACTTCACCTTCTCGGACAAGATGCTCTCGCTGGACCCTGAGGGCTTCTCGCTGCGCTGGTATCAGGACTTCTTTACCTCCGATGAGTGGATGCGTGCCATAAAGAACAGCATCATCATCGCGGTCTGTGCGACGGTGCTGGCCACGGTATTGGGAACACTGGCGGCGTTGGGGCTCTCGAGTCGCTTCATGCCGTTTCGCAATACCATCATGGCGATTCTGATCTCGCCGATGATCGTGCCATTGATCATCAGTGCGGCGGCAATGTTCTTCTTCTTCTCAAAGCTGGGCCTGACCCAGACCTATCTAGGGGTCATTCTGGCGCATACGGCGCTGGGTATCCCCTTCGTGGTCATCACGGTCACCGCAACGTTATCGGGATTTGATCACTCATTGACGAGGGCAGCTCACTCGCTAGGGGCGAGCCCGAGTCGTACCTTCTTCCGCATCATCTTGCCGTTGGTGACACCGGGTGTGGTGTCGGGGGCGCTGTTTGCCTTCATCACCTCGTTTGATGAGGTGGTCGTGGTGCTGTTCATTGCCGGTCCGGCGCAGACCACCATTCCGATCAAGATGTGGTCCGGTATTCGCGAAGAAATCAGCCCGACCATTCTCGCAGTCGCCACGTTGCTGGTACTGGTGTCGATCATGCTACTCGCCACACTTGAGATGATCCGCCGTCGAAATGAGCGCCTGAGAGGTCTGACGCCCAGCTGAGATGGCATTGCATGACATGAAAGCCCCCGCAAACGGCGTTTGCGGGGGCTTTCATGTCTTTGAGAGCACCCTTATTGCCAGCAAGTTACCGCTGACCTCAAGTACTGTCTGGCCTTATATGATGGCTAGCCGTGTGCGCCTAGCCGCTTGTAAAGCGTCGTACGACTGATATCCAGTGCGCGGGCCAATCGTGAGACATTGCCACCGAGCGCATCCAGCGCTATTTGCAGTTCTTGTGCGGAAGACAGGTCGTGCAGTGCAGCGATGTGATCATCAAGTGAGTTCTTGGTGACTCGCGAATCGTTATCCGCAAATGATAGTGGATCGGTGTGTGATGGGCAGATGGTGGAAGGTGAAGCCCACAATGCAGGCGACGCAGCAATACCGGCAGTGAAATTCATCACATTCTGCGCGGGATGAAGCATCAGATGGACAGCATCCAGTTGATCACCATCGCACAACGCCAGCGCCAGGCGTAAGCAGTTCTCCAGCTCGCGGATATTTCCCGGCCAGTCATGATCGCGCAAGCAGCGAAGGATGTCCGGTGAAAGGGAGGGTGTATGACGTTGCTGCTCAGCACATAGGCGTGTGAGCAGGGCGTGACTCAGGCCATCGATATCCTGACGCTCTCGCAATGGTGGCAGGGTGATGGTGGCGCCACACAGACGATAATAGAGATCAGCACGGAAGCTGCCTTCACGAACGCGCTCCAGCAATGGCTGATGCGTTGCTGCCACCAACTCGAAGTCGACCCGTCGTGGCTGGCCACCGCCCAGTGGAGTGATCTCGCGTTCTTGCAGCACTCGTAACAAGCGCGCTTGAACGTGCAGCGGCATGTCGCCAATTTCATCGAGAAACAGCCGGCCGCCATTCGCTTCTAGCAAGCGTCCCTCACGGCCTGCCGGGTCTGCCCCGGTGAAGGCTCCTCTGCGATATCCGAATAGCTCGGCCTCCACCAACTCAGTCGGCAACGCCGCGCAATTGATGGCTACCAGCGGCTGATGGGCACGACTGCTGGCTTGATGAAGTGCCTTGACCACCTCCTCTTTCCCGACACCTGTTTCCCCTTGTAACAGCAGTGGCAAGCGAGCATTGGCGAGCCGTTGCAGCAGGGCACACACCTGCGCCCATCCCGGGTCGCCATGATGAAGTCGCGCCAGGCTAGCAGTGAGGGGAGCGGTTGTTGAGGCTGAAGGAGAGGGTGAGTGAGGTGTCGGAGCGGTATGCGATGCCGGTGCACGAGGAGTAATGCGAGGCACAGGTGGTTGGCAGCGTAGCGCATAACCCGTGAGCTGCGGATGATCCGTCAGTATTCGCTGACCGCCTCCCGTCAGTGCCGACCAGTCCAGCTGCCAGCGATCCAATGACTGGCCCAATAATAGATGCACATCGTCTCGCGTCGGTATATTCCCCCCCTTGATGAGGTCATCACCAGTGTCTGTGGTCAGCTGATTGGCGAGCCACTGTAGACCGCGTCTACTGGCGGCGGCGATGACACCGGAAGGCGTGACGGCTAGCAGTGCTGCACTGGGCGAATCCAGCTGGCTCATGTTGAGATGCAGTCGTAGCAGATGATGGTCAGTTCCAAAATGCTCGCCCATACGACGCTGTTCGATGTCATCGGCCAGCACGCTCAGCATGCCCAGGCTGTACTGGCGCACACGGTAAGGATCACAGATCAGCCCCAGGCATCCTTCGCAAGCCCCCGGTGTCAGGCCACGGCTTGACTGCCAGCGCGCTGGAGACAACAGCGCCGCACTCGCACTGGCCAGCCCTTTGAGCAAAGGGGCTTCATGATCTTCCAATGCCACTCGCGCGAGACGATTGGCGCGTGGCGCGTTGAGTGTCTCGGCCAGTGCATTATGTCCAAGTGACTCTTCGCGCCAGCGGGCACCGGGGTTCAACAGCAATGCATCTCGCCCCAACAAGCGCTGATGACCATAACTGGCCAGCACCACGCCGTCGCGATCCGTCAATACCAGACAAGCCTGCCAGTGCTTCAACAGATTATGTATATGGCCAGCGACAGCTGCCTCGACGGTTGCCATCAGACTGGATGCCTGACGCTGGCGCCAAGCCAATTCATCGGGCGGGCAGGCAGTATTGAGAGCAGTATCGGCGAGCGGGTCACTGAAGAACGAATGGCGGGCAAGGGAGTGATTGGTAGGTGAGCTGTTGGAATCTGACGCAGTGGCAGGTGCCACAGATTGTGTGGCTAAAGGATCAGCGGCGTGATGTGACGGCATGGTAGCCCCTTGTACGACGGACCCTGAGGGCCTCTGTTGTTATATGCCTGATCAATTGGGGTGTTCACGAGAATGTTCACTAGTGCGCGCCAAGTGTTCAATCTCGCCGCCCAATCTGTTCAGTTACTGTTCATCAGAGTAGTGGCAAAAGCACCATTCCGCGGGCTAGACCATCGTCGTCCCCCTTCCTTGGTCGGGTATGGCAAGCCACTGAAAGGGCATGAGAAGGCAACATTCTTTACGCGTCAAAGTTGATGTTGCCGCGCTGCCTGCGGGGCTGATCCGGGATCGTTGGCACGCGGTTCGCTTTATGACAGTCAACAGGTGGGCGTGAACACTTGGCAGAGAGCTGCCATGCCAACGCTCTGATGACTTTCACCAGACGAGACAGCGCCATGTCCCTGAGCCTTGAGGCGGTGACCCGCCGGGTTGGCCGCGAGACCCATATCGATACGGTGGACCTGACCTTCGAGCCCGGCTCCTTCAATGTGCTGCTTGGGCGTACCCTATCCGGGAAGACGTCATTGATGCGGTTGATGGCCGGTCTGGATGTGCCCAATGAAGGTCGCATCCTGATGAACGGCGAAGATGTGACCGGCCGACCGGTACGCGAGCGCAACATTTCGATGGTCTATCAGCAGTTCATCAACTATCCGAGTTTGAACGTCTACGACAACATTGCCTCACCGCTCAAGCTGGCGCGCATGGCCCCCGACGAGATTCGTCGTCGAGTGCATGAAATTGCCGAGATGCTGCATATCGAGCCGTTCCTCAAGCGCCAGCCGTCGGAGCTTTCTGGCGGGCAGCAGCAGCGCACGGCGATGGCACGCGCTCTGGTCAAGGACGCCGATCTCGTGCTGTTCGATGAGCCGCTGGTCAATCTTGATTACAAACTGCGTGAAGAGTTACGCCATGAGATGCGCAGCCTGTTCGCGACCCGTAACACCATTGCGGTCTACGCCACGACGGAGCCCGGAGAGGCTCTGGCGCTGGGCGGGACTACCACGCTGATGCACGAGGGACGAGTGCTGCAGTCCGGACCGACCGAGTCGATTTATCACCATCCGGTGAGTGTCGAGGCGGCCCGGCTTTACTCAGAACCCCAGATCAATCTATTCGAGGCTGAAGTACGTGGTCGCGAGTTGTCGTTCTCTGGTGCTGTTGATGCGGGCTCCCACGGCAGTCGCTTCGTGCTGCCTGCTCCGCTGGCGGGATTGGAAAGCGGTGCTTACCGTTTCGGCGTTCGTCCTAGTCACCTGGGGCTCGCACCATTGGCGGATGATGACCTGGAGTTTGCGGTCAATGTGGATATCGCCGAGATTTCTGGCTCCGAAACCTTCCTGCACGTCAGTAATGCTGATCACTCGCTGGTACTGCATTTGTCAGGTATTCACGACTTTGATGTCGATGACGCTATCCGTGTCTACGCGCCAGCACACAAGTTGTTTGTCTATGCCGAAGAAGCAGTGAGAGGGGCTGATAGTGCATTGATTCGCTCTCCGACACGGGCTGATAACACCGTGCCAGCCACCCCATCAGGAGGGCTTGTCTGATGGCAGCGATTCATCTTGATGACCTGGCACATAGCTACATGGCCGCGCCGAGTGGAGATGCTGACTATGCCATTCGGCGCATGAACCATGTCTGGGAGCAGGGTGGTGCCTATGCGTTGCTGGGCCCCTCTGGCTGCGGCAAGAGCACCCTGCTCAATATCATCTCGGGTTTGCTGGCACCATCGGAAGGCGCGGTGCGCTTCGATGATCGGGTGGTCAATCATCTACCCCCGGAAGAGCGCAATATCGCACAGGTTTTTCAGTTCCCTGTGGTCTACGACACCATGACGGTCTACGACAATCTGGCCTTTCCGCTACGCAATCAGCGTCAACCGGAACACAAGGTGCAATCGCGGGTACGTGAGATTGCCCAGGTGCTGGAGCTGGAATCACTGCTCCAGCGGCGTGCTAGTAACCTGACGGCTGATGAAAAGCAGAAAGTGTCGATGGGGCGTGGACTGGTGCGCGACGACGTGGCCGCCATCCTGTTTGACGAGCCGCTGACGGTGATCGACCCGCACCTCAAGTGGAAGCTGCGTCGCAAGCTCAAGCAGATCCATGAGCAGTTCAACATCACGATGGTCTACGTGACCCATGATCAGCTCGAGGCATCGACCTTCGCCGACAAGATCGCGGTCATGTACGAGGGGCGCATCGTCCAGTTCGGCACTCCTCGCGAGCTGTTTGAAGACCCCGCTCACACCTTTGTGGGCTACTTCATCGGCTCGCCCGGCATGAATCTGGCGCGTATCTCACTTGAAGCACAAGGCGTGCGACTGGGAGAGGGTGAGTCCGCACCATTGCTCACATTACCCCGCCCATTACTGGCGACATTGGCCGAACGTTCGGGAGAACTCAAGCTGGGCATTCGCCCCGAGTTTGTAGCGCTTGAGGCGATAGAGCTTGAGACGATGGAACTCGAGGCCGCATCACCTGAAAGAAGCGAGCCTGAAAAGGCGGATCACTGGCTGAGCGGCCAGGTCCTGCTGGTGCAGGATCTAGGGACCTACAAGGTAGTGGATATCGATATCGGCGGTGGCTGTGTCTTCAAGGCACGTATCGAAGAAGATGCCGTCATTCCGCATGGGCGAGTGCGTGTGCGCTTACCGGCCCGCTGGCAGCGCTTCTATCTGGACGAACATCTGCTGGATGTTCAGCCGATGTCGGCTGCCGCAGATATTGGTGTCGTCGATAACAAGGGAGGAGCGGCCTGATGCAGCGCACTCACAACAATCGCGCCTGGTGGCTGGTGCTGCCGGTTGTCATCGTGGTGGCCTTTTCGGCCATCATCCCGATGATGACGGTGGTCAACTACTCGGTGCAGGACATCTTTGATCCCTCGACGCGCTTCTTCGTCGGTACCGAGTGGTATCGCGAGATTCTGCGCGATGAGCGGTTGCACGATTCGTTGATCCGCCAGTTCATCTACTCTTTCGCCGTACTGGCCATTGAGATACCGCTCGGTATTGCGGTAGCACTCTCGATGCCGCGCAAGGGTGCGATGGTCTCGCTGTGCATGATTCTGTTGGCCCTGCCGTTGCTGATTCCCTGGAACGTGGTCGGCACCATCTGGCAGATCATCGGCCGTGAGGATATTGGGCTCTATGGTTGGGCGTTGGGTCAGTTGGGGATTGACTACAACTATGCTTCCAATCCGGCAGATGCCTGGGTGACGGTGCTGGTAATGGATGTCTGGCACTGGACCTCGCTGGTGGCGCTGCTGTGCTACTCCGGTCTCAGAGCGATTCCCGATGTCTATTATCAGGCTGCGCGGATTGATCGTGCCTCGCCGTGGGCCGTGTTCCGTTACATCCAGCTACCCAAGCTCAAAAGTGTGCTGTTGATCGGCATCATGTTGCGCTTCATGGACAGCTTCATGATCTACACCGAGCCCTTCGTGCTCACCGGTGGTGGTCCCGGCACCACTACCACCTTCCTGTCGCAGACCCTGACCCAGATGGCGATTGGCCAGTTCGACCTCGGACGCGCCGCTGCCTTCTCGCTGATCTACTTCCTCATCATCCTGCTGGTCTCGTGGCTGTTCTATACCGCGATGACCCATCAGGACAGTGACGACGCCTGAGGAGACGAGTGATGAAAACACGCAAGCGTCTGGTAATGACGATTTACCTACTGTTTCTGCTGGTGCCGATCTATTGGCTGTTGATCATGTCGTTCAAGTCGAATCAAGAGATTCTGGGCGGCCTGACACTATGGCCAGAGAACTTCACCTTCGATAACTATCACGTGATCTTTACCGACCCGAGTTGGTACATGGGCTATGTGAACTCGATGAGCTATGTGGTGCTCAACATGGCCATCTCGCTGACAGTGGCACTGCCGGCGGCCTATGCCTTCTCGCGTTATCGCTTTCTCGGTGACAAGCATCTGTTCTTCTGGCTGCTGACCAACCGTATGGCACCGCCAGCCGTGTTTCTGCTGCCGTTCTTCCAGCTCTACTCTTCGGTTGGTCTGTTCGACACTCCATTGGCGGTGGCGTTGGCGCACTGTCTGTTCAATGTGCCGCTGGCGGTATGGATTCTGGAAGGCTTCATGTCTGGGGTGCCGAAAGAGATCGATGAGACGGCATACATCGATGGCTACAGCTTCCCACGCTTCTTCCTGACGCTGTTCATTCCGATGATTCGTCCGGGAATCGGAGTGACAGCCTTCTTCTGCTTCATGTTCTCGTGGGTGGAGCTGCTGTTGGCGCGCACGTTGACGGCGACGGAGGCCAAGCCGATCGCGGCGGTGATGACGCGAACGGTCTCGGCCTCAGGGATCGACTGGGGCGTACTCGCTGCCGCCGGTGCCCTGACGCTGATTCCCGGCATTCTGGTGATCTACTTCGTGCGTAACCATGTTGCCAAGGGCTTCGCGCTAGGCCGTGTGTGATCGGCGTCTTGAGCGCTCTTCACGGGAGCGCTCCTCATTTGAGCCCATCGCGCTAAATATCGACGGCGGGCTGTAAGAGGAAACACTCATGGAATGGATGGCCTGGACACTACCTACGACACTGTTCTTTGCGGGAATTGGCATCATTCTGCTGGGCATGACTGCTTGGCAGTTTGCGACGCCTACACTTAGCCGACAGGGGTTTCTGCCAATCGCCACTACCCGCGGCGACCGCCTGTTCATCGGTCTACTCTCCAGCGGCTGGCTACACCTGTTGTGGCTGGGCTTCACCGATCAGGTGCTATGGATCGCCAGTATCGCCTGCGTGATCTGGATGCTGCTGCTGATGAAGTGGGGCTAGGCACGTGTGCAAGAGAGAGTGGCGGTCAAGCGGGAGGTCGCCTGACATGAAAGGACATTGCCCTCGGGCACCTTGGTAGGGCGTGCAATAGAGCGTGGCAATAAGGTGTGGGGAAACAGCGACAGGGAACCCGGGCTACTGAGAAGAGTCCCAAGCGGTTCTGATGGGAGTCTCCGCCATCATCACTATCACTGCCATTGCTTCTGTTTTGCCAAGGATTGTCCTGAATGTCGTCTTCTGAATCTTCCGCTTCTCGTCGTATGACTCGCTTGCTGTTATCGGGGCTGGCCATCATCAGTGTGCTGGGTATCGGGTATTGGGTTAGCCAGTCACGTGAGGCGTCAACGGCGGCGCAAGGCACATCCGCCACGGCAGCCAGACCGTCTGCTACTGAACCGTCTTCTCCTGAAAAGAATGTGACTGAGCACGATATTGATAAGCAGGAGACGGTGTCAGACATGCCGTTGTGGCAGCGTTATCGCAGCACTTGGCTTGCCAATCGTGATCGATCTGCTGAAGAGCGCGTGGCACTACCGTTGCCTGATTTCTCGCATGCTGGCTATCGACAGGGTGAGGCGTTGCCGGCCTCCGTCAATGTGCAAAAGAGTGGGCAGCGAGCTGATGAGAACACACGCCGCTTTGACGTGACTGACTACGGTGCGCGCGGCGATGATGAGATGAGCGATCGTGTGGCCGTCCTCACGGCACATGCTGCGATGCGTCGCTGGCAGCAGGCGGACAGTACTGACCACAGTGACAGTAGTCCGCGACATGGGGTGCTCTATTTTCCTGCTGGAGATTACGTTCTGTATGGCGTTGAAGAGCGTGCCTGGTTCTTTGCACGAATGATTGCTCTCAAGGCAGCGGTGGCTGATGAGGAGCGCCAGCAGGTGTTGCGTGAGGCACTGTTGAAGATGCAGGGCCTGAGTCTGGCAGGCAGTCATTGGACATTGGCAGGTGCGGGCAGTGGCAGCACGCATCTCAAGCAGACGGCCCCCATGCTGCCACTACATGCCAGCTGGTATTGGAGCACGCCTTGGCTACTCCATCTGGGTAGCCTGGACGAGGGAAGAGCGCTGGTCGAGGGTGGCCAGCAGGAAGCCTGGCAGCCACTGGCGGCAAGCTCTCGGAGTCAGCCCGCTGATACGCAAGATACGGTCATGCTGGCGGATTCAGCACAAGATGCGTCCTCGCTTGCAGTGGGTGATGAAGTCCTGCTGGAGAGTATCGACAAGCGCCCTGAAGCGGTGACTCGCGCGTTGGCCCCCTACCAGATGGAGAAGGACGCCAAGACCGGCAAACCACGCTGGTTGATTGAACGTGATGGTGTCGTCAAGCGAGCACGTTATCGCGTGGTGGCGCGAGAGGGAAAGCGTCTGACGCTCTCGCTGCCGCTGGCGCACGAACGCCTTCCGGGTGAATCGTGGCGGATTGCGCGCATTCATCCTGCGCGGGAAGTCGGGGTGGAGGGGGTGGCGTTGAGTGGTAACTGGCGTGGACAGTTCAAGCATCATCGAAGTGCCGAGGATGACAGTGGTTTTGGCCTGTTGGATATCGATGGTGTGACCGACAGCTGGATACGTGACGTGCGGCTCGTCAATTTCAATCAAGGGATCAAGGTGCGTCATAGCTCACAGACAACCCTTGAAAATGTGAAGTTGACCGGCACCCCGGGACACATCGCGATGACGATAAGTGACAGCAACCAGGTGCTAGCAGACAGAATAGTCGACCAAAGTCATGCCTGGCATGCCCCCGGAGTGGCACGCTACGCGACGCATAACGTCTACCTTGAACTTGAGCACGGTGGTGATAGTGGCGTTGAGCTACACGGACAGCAATCGCGGGACACGCTGTTTGATCGCAAGCGCGGTGGCCATGTGCGGGATCGTTGGGGTGCCAGCGTGGGCCATCAGCCCAATCATCTCCGGGGATTGGTGCTGTGGAATCCGGTCAATACCGGTGAGCCGCATGACGCATGGCCCTTCATGCGTGCCGACAGCCATTACGGCAAGGTCATCATGCCGATTGTCGTGGGAGCGACGGGGCGCGCATTGGGGGTTGCCAGCCAGCATGACTATGCACGTGTGATGAATGCCAAGGGCGTGACGGATTACGCTGAATTGCCGGCGATGGATGCGTTACAGGCCATCGTCGAGTCACCGGGAGAAGCCGTGACACCGGCCTCTCTCTATCGTGCTCAGCATGAGCTGGAAGCTGAGAACGCTCATTGAGCAGAAGCTGAGAACGCTCATTGAGCAGAAGATGTTGCAAGAGACACCTGCCAGAAGGAGCCAGAAACGTAACGTCAGTACAGAAGAGTCAATGAAGAGGCGCCAGCAGAAAGATGATGAGCGAGAGCACGCGCCAACATGCAGTAGTCGAGAAAAGTGGTTGATAAAAGCGGTTGAAAACAATAACGCCAATAAAGGGACATCCCATGAGTCAGCAGATGATCAGACCTGCACGCCTGCGTTACGCGATTGCCTTTGCCACTGCCGCTGGATTGGCGGGGCTGTCGAGTCAGGCGATGGCGGATCAGTATCAAGATGCCGCCAAGAAGTGGATCGACAAGGAATTCTCACCCTCCACGCTCAGCAAGGACGAGCAGATGTCCGAGCTTGAGTGGTTCATCAAGGCCGCCGAGCCGCTGCGCGGCATGGAAATCAAGGTGGCGTCCGAGACTCTCACGACGCATGAATATGAGTCCAAGGTGCTGGCCAAGGCCTTCACTGAGATAACGGGCATCAAGCTGACTCACGACCTTATCCAGGAAGGCGATGTCATCGAGAAACTGCAGACCCAGATGCAGTCGGGGCGCAACATCTACGATGCCTACGTCAATGATTCGGACCTGATCGGCACTCACTTCCGTTATGGCAAGGTCGTGCCGATCAGCGACATGATAAAAGGCGATGGCAAGGACTTTACCTCTCCGACGCTGGACCTGGACGACTTCATCGGACTGGACTTCACCACCGGGCCGGATGACAAGCTCTATCAGTTGCCGGATCAGCAGTTCGCCAACCTTTACTGGTTCCGCGCGGACTGGTTTGAGCGTGAAGACCTCAAGAAACAGTTCAAGGACAAGTACGGTTACGAACTGGGCGTACCGGTCAACTGGTCAGCCTATGAAGACATCGCCGACTTCTTCACCAATGACGTCAAGGAGTTGGACGGCAAGCGTGTCTATGGTCACATGGATTATGGCAAGAAGGACCCGTCACTCGGGTGGCGCTTCACCGATGCGTGGTTCTCCATGGCAGGGGCAGGTGACAAGGGGCTGCCCAATGGGTTGCCGGTGGACGAGTGGGGCATTCGGGTCGAGGAATGTCATCCCGTCGGGTCTTCCGTCACGCGTGGCGGTGCCACCAATGGTCCCGCGGCCGTGTATGCGACCGCCAAGTACGTCGAGTGGTTGGACAAGTACGCACCGCCAGAAGCCCAGGGCATGACCTTCTCCGAGTCTGGTCCGGTACCATCCCAGGGCAATATCGCACAGCAGATCTTCTGGTATACCGCCTTCACTGCGGACATGACGCGTGAAGGACTGCCGGTGGTCAACGATGATGGCACGCCCAAGTGGCGCATGGCGCCGTCACCGCACGGCCCTTACTGGGAAGAGGGTATGAAGCTCGGCTATCAGGACGTGGGTGCATGGACCTTCTTTGACTCCACGCCGGAGAAGAATCGTCTGGCCGCGTGGCTGTATGCCCAGTTCGTGACGGCCAAGACTGTCTCGCTCAAGAAGACACTGGAAGGGCTGACGCCGATCCGCGAGTCTGACATCCAGTCACAGGCGATGACCGATGCTGCACCCAAGTTGGGTGGTCTGGTCGAGTTCTACAGAAGCCCGGCGCGCGTGCAGTGGTCACCAACCGGCACCAACGTACCGGATTATCCGAAGCTTGCTCAGCTGTGGTGGCAGTATATCTCTCAGGCTGCCAGTGGCGAGGCGACTCCGCAGGAAGCACTGGATGGGCTAGCCAAGGCGCAGGATCGTATCCTTGAGCGTCTGGAGCGAGCCAATGTGATGCCGAACTGCGGGCCGAAGCTCAATGAAGAACGCGATGCTCAGTACTGGCTAGACCAGCCGGGCGCACCCAAGCCCAAGCTGGAAAATGAAAAGCCTCAGGGCGAGACCATTGCCTATGATGAGCTACTCAAGAGTTGGAAAGAATGATGTCCGAGTCATCAGATTGATGCTGACATGACAAAAAACGCCCCTGCCGGTTTCCCGGCAGGGGCGTTTTTTCATGTGGCACATCCGTCAGAAGCTGTCGGACATATCAGTCGCGACGCTTCAGTCACGACGGTTCAGTCACGATATAGATCGATGCTCGGGCAGGAGCAGATCAACTGACGATCGCCGTGCACGTTATCCACTCGGTTGACCGCCGGCCACTGCTTGGCAGCCTTGACGTGCTCGCTCGGGAAGGCGCCAATCTCACGTGAGTAGCCACGATTCCAGTCAGCATCCATCAGATCTGCCTGAGTGTGCGGGGCATGTATCAGCGGGTTGTCTTCCAGCGTCCACTCGCCTTGCTCGACACGCGTGATCTCGGCACGAATCGCGATCATTGCATCGCAGAAACGGTCGATCTCGTAGAGGGATTCGGATTCGGTCGGCTCTACCATCAGGGTCCCGGCGACCGGGAACGACATGGTTGGCGCATGGAAGCCATAATCGATCAGGCGCTTGGCGATGTCTTCTTCGCTGATGCCGGAAGCAGCCTTGAGCGGACGAATGTCGATGATGCACTCATGTGCCACGGTGCCGTTCTTGCCACGATAGAGCACCGGGTAGTGGCCATCGAGACGGGTGGCGATGTAGTTGGCGTTGAGTATGGCCAGTTCAGTCGCCTCACGCAGACCACGCGCGCCCATCATCTTGATGTAGGCCCAGGAAATCGGCAGGATCGCCGCGGAGCCGAAGGCAGCCGCTGAGACAGCCGTACATTCCGGCTTGACGCCCTGAAGCGGCGTGACTACGTGATTGGAAACGAAGGGTGCCAGATGTGACTTGACGCCGATAGGGCCCATGCCCGGGCCACCGCCGCCATGCGGAATGCAGAAGGTCTTGTGCAGATTGAGGTGTGAGACATCGCCGCCGAAATCGCCGGGACGACAGATACCGACCTGAGCGTTCATGTTGGCGCCGTCGATATACACCTGGCCGCCGTGATCGTGAACGATCTGGCAAGCCTCGCGCACGGTTTCTTCGAACACCCCGTGGGTCGACGGATAGGTGATCATGATGGCGGAGAGCTTGTCACTGTACTGCTCAGCCTTGGTGCGCAGATCATTGATATCGATGTTACCGCTGACGTCACACTCGACCACCACCACCTTCATTGCGGCCATCGCCGCAGACGCCGGATTGGTGCCGTGAGCGGAACTGGGGATCAGGCAGATATCGCGGGCAGCTTCGCCAATGGAGGCTTGATAGCGACGAATTGCCACCAGGCCTGCATATTCACCCTGGGCGCCGGAGTTGGGCTGCATGGAGATGGCGTCGTAGCCGGTGATCTCGACCAGGAAGGCTGACAGCTCATCGATCATCTGACGATAGCCCACCACTTGATCGGAAGGTGCGAACGGATGAATGCTCGCAAATTCGGGCCAGGTGATGGGAATCATCTCGGTGGTGGCATTGAGCTTCATGGTGCAGCTGCCTAGCGGGATCATGGCGTGGGTCAACGACAGATCCTTGTTCTCCAGGCGCTTCAGGTAGCGCAGCATCTCGGTTTCCGAGTGATACCGGCTGAAGGTCGGGTGGGTCAGGAAGTCGCTGTCACGACGGCAGGCAGCAGGGATGCCGCGGGAGCCTGAGGTCAGTAGCTCCTGATCCAGTCCTGCGACTGACAAGCCGTGCTCTTCACCCAGCAGTACGTCAAATAGCACCGCAACATCGGTAGCCGTGGTGGTTTCATCGAGGTTGATCGTGACACGACCATCGCCGTGGTGACGCAGATTGATCTCATGGGTCAGCTCACGGCCCAGAATTTTTCCTTCATCGATATCGGTAATGGTGATGGCATCGAACCAGCTGGAATGCTGCAAGCTCAGGCCGCTGCGCGTGACACCCTCGGCGAGAATGCTGGTCAGGCGCTGCACGCGAGTCGCGATGCGCTTGAGGCCTTCAGCGCCGTGATAGACAGCGTAGAAACCAGCGATATTGGCCAGTAATGCCTGGGCGGTACAGATGTTTGAGGTCGCCTTCTCGCGGCGGATGTGCTGCTCACGCGTCTGCATCGCCATGCGCAGTGCAGGGTTTCCGCGTGAATCCTTGGAGACACCGATGATGCGGCCCGGGATGGAACGCTTGAGCTTGTCGGTCGTGGCAAAGAAGGCAGCATGCGGGCCACCGAAGCCCATCGGTACGCCGAAGCGCTGGGAGGTGCCGACGACGATATCAGCACCGAGGCTACCCGGCGACTTGAGCAGTACGAGGCTGAGCAGGTCGGCGGCGACGACGGTCATCGCGCCCTTTGCGCGAGTGGTTTCCAGCAATGGCGCCAGATCACGCACTTCACCGGTATTGCCTGGATACTGGAACAACGCACCGAAGATATCGTACTCACCGACATTCTCGGCAGCATCGACGATCAGCTCGAAACCGAAGTAGTCGGCGCGAGTACGCATGACGTCCAGCGTCTGCGGCAGCACGTCGTCAGAGATGAAGAAGCGGGTGCTCTTGTTCTTCTTGTTGCCACGTTGACACAGCGCCATCGCTTCAGCGGCGGCAGTAGCTTCATCCAGCAGGCTGGCGTTGGCCAGCTCCATGCCGGTGAGATCCATCACGGCTTGCTGGAAGTTGAGTAGCCCTTCGAGACGGCCCTGAGCGATTTCCGGCTGATACGGCGTGTAGGCGGTATACCAGCCCGGATTTTCCAGCACGTTGCGCTGAATGACGGCAGGCAGGTGGGTGTTGTGATACCCCTGGCCGATATAGGTCTTGAAGACCTTGTTCTGGCGTGCGAGACGCTTGAGGTAGTCCAGCGCCTCAGACTCAGTGCGCGGCCCTTCGAGTTCCAGTTCCCGATTCAGGCGAATCGCGGCCGGTACGGTGCGGTCAATCAGCTGACCGATACTGTCTTCACCGAGCGTGGCCAGCATGCGCGCCACATTGGCATCAGTCGGGCCATTGTGACGGGAAATGAATTCATCGTGTCCGGCCAACTGGGCCAGGGTATGCGTCTCGTGTGCCATGCAAAAAGTCCTGTGCTGCGTCGGGAGCTGCAGAGTGGCGGCTCGCGGGAGGAACATCGCCTTGCCTGTGTGACATCAGCGTATCTCCCGCCTTGAAGCGCGGAATGTGCGATGGCGAGGCAAGGGAGTGAAATGAACAGGTGCTGCAAGGGAAGCTCAACGGCGGCGAAACATGCGCTGAGTGAAGGGCGCCTCCTGCCTTGAAATATATGGCATTTGTAGCAGGAGGCTGACTGGCATCAGGCTTCGCTTTCGACCAGCAGGGTATAAGTCTCAGCGTCTAGCAGCTTCTCGAGCTCATCGCTATCGGCGACTTTCATCTTGAGAATCCAGGCATCGTCGTAAGGGCTTTCATTGACGGACTCTGGTGCGTCTTCGAGGCTCTCATTGATGGCAATGACTTCACCTGCCAGCGGTGCATACAGGTCAGAAGCCGCTTTGACAGATTCGATGACACCGAATTCTTCTTCAAGCGCCAGCTCTCGGCCGATTTCCGGCAATTCGACAAAGACGACATCGCCCAAGGCTTCCTGAGCGTGGTCAGTGATACCGATGGTCACGGTGCCATCACCGTTGTTCTGAACCCACTCGTGACTTTCGGTGTACTTAAGCATGGCAGGAATATTGCTCATGAGTATTTCCTATGTGAAAAGTTTTTCTGATTCAGGGAATCGGTTCGTCATTATGCACGAAGGTATCCAAGCGTGGCAGTGGCTGAATGCCGCGTGCCGCTACGACTTTTGGCGAGTGTGCATGACGCCCGTCTCTCTATCGTGGTCTGCCATTCAGCCAACGTCCAGTCTCATCCTTCAGTGAGTCCTGAGTCCCGTATTGGAAGGCTCAAGGCCGGTTGCCATGGTGTCAGTTGATGATCGATATCTTTTTCAGCGAGCGCCTTGAAGCACCCATTGAGTGGCACTGGATGAATGCCTTGTACCGACTTGCCAGGTCGTGACACTCGCGCTAAGGTGCTGCTTGTTTCGTATAGGAAACTTGTTTCCATGTTGTGCTACGACTGCCGTGCTGTCAATTACTCCTGTATCAGGTGAGCAGATGAAGCCTGCAAGTTTTCACACAATGTTCTCGAGAAGAGCGCTGTTCACTGGATTTCCACACGACACACGATGAAAGGTTATGGCAAGGCGCGATCTATTGTATTTTTTACGTGGCATGTGACTCGCAACCTAGCGTAAAGCCCTGTCGGGCTAGTGAAGTCTGGTGGCTTCCGCTAATGTGAGCCCTCACATGATGATGAGGTCATGTGACGTCTCGTAAGCGTGTACTGAAAATCGTGAAACAAAAATAATTCAGCGGAGGAAATCTGCGTGGAAATGATCAGTTCTATCTTTACCGCCATCAATGGCGTCGTGTGGGGCCCATTGATGTTGATCCTGCTTCTCGGGGTGGGTTTCTATCTTCAGGCTGGCCTCAAGGGCATGCCGATTCGAAAGCTGGGTACTGGCTTCAAGCTATTATGGAGTGGACGCACGCCGGGCAAGGCCAGCGACGGTGAAATCTCTCCGTTCAATGCCCTGATGACATCTCTGTCAGCCACCATTGGTACGGGTAATATCGCCGGTGTGGCGACGGCGATTGCGCTAGGTGGGCCGGGTGCGATCTTCTGGATGTGGATGACGGCGTTGGTCGGGATGGCAACCAAGTATGCCGAGGCGGTGTGTGCGGTGCGTTATCGTGAAGTGGATGACACCGGAGCTCACGTTGGTGGGCCGATGTATTACATCCGTAACGGCCTGGGTGCCAAGTGGGCGTGGTTGGGTGGCGCTTTTGCCTTCTTCGGTTGCTTCGCGGCCTTTGGTATTGGCAACACCGTACAATCCAATTCGGTAGCTGATGCGCTGGAAACCTCCTTCGCTATTCCGCATTGGGTGTCTGGTATCGTGATGATGGTGCTGGCAGGCGCAGTTATCCTGGGCGGCATCAAGCGTATCTCCAGCGTTGCCGGCAAGCTGGTGCCTTTCATGGCCGTCGCCTACTTTGTCGCAGGTATCATCATTCTGATGATCAATGCCGACCAGATCGGGCATGCTTTTGGTCTTATCTTCACCTACGCATTCAATCCTGTTGCCGCGACGGGTGGCTTTGCAGGCGCAGCTGTCATGGCAGCGGTTCGCTTCGGTGTGGCGCGCGGTATCTTCTCCAATGAAGCGGGTTTAGGTAGCGCGCCGATTGCTCACGCAGCGGCGCAGACCAATAATCCGGTCCGTCAGGGGTTGGTGGCGATGCTGGGTACGTTTATCGATACCATCGTCATCTGCACCATTACTGCATTGGCCATCATTACGTCAGGACTATGGTCTTCCGGTGAGACCGGTGCTGCTTTGACCTCGATGTCCTTTGATCAGGCATTGCCGGGCGTCGGTGATCACATCGTGGCTATTGCGTTGGCGGTATTTGCTTTCACTACCATTCTTGGCTGGTCCTTCTACGGTGAGAAGTGTTTCCAGTATCTGTTCGGCACGCGTGCAATCATGCTATATCGCATCTTGTTCGTGATCGCGATTCCACTTGGTGCAATGGCGAAGCTGGACTTGATCTGGCTGATGGCAGATACCTTCAACGCGCTGATGGCGATCCCCAACCTTATCGGTCTGGCGTTGCTGTCACCGGTAGTCTTCAAGCTCACGCGTGATTATTTCGACGGCAAGGATGTGATGGCCGGCGAAGATCGCTAAGACATATTCCTGATGTGATGAGTCATGAGGCTATCCGTCAGTCCTCGTGATCAGCGGACCGGGACTGGGTGGGAGTTGCATGGGTAGCTTCCACTCAGGTGTTCAGATTTTCAGTTCACTAGCCTCCCGCGGCCTGGGTCCCCCCCTTGGCTGTCTGCGAGTTTTGCATGCCAACCTGGAGAATTCCGATGTCTGATTCCGCCTCAGTGCAAGGTCTCAAACAGACCGCACTTCATGACCTGCATATTGAGCAGGGTGCCAAGATGGTCGAGTTTGCTGGCTATTCCATGCCGGTCCAGTATCCGCTGGGCGTCAAGAAGGAGCATGAGCACACTCGCGCCAAGGCTGGCCTGTTTGATGTCTCACACATGGGGCAGTTGATTCTTCGTGGCGAGAATGTGCAGGCGGCGCTTGAGACCCTGGTGCCAACGGATATCGTTGATCTGCCGATAGGGATGCAGCGTTATGGATTATTCACCTCTGATACAGGCGGTATTCTGGATGACCTGATGATCGTCAATGGGGGCGACCATCTGTACGTGGTGGTGAATGCTGCCTGCAAGGATCAGGATGTCGCACATCTACGCGTCGGCTTGCCGATGACGATAGACATGGAGGTGCTCAATGATCGTGCGCTATTGGCATTGCAAGGGCCGTTGGCTCACGCAGTGATGCAGCGTCTGGCACCTGAGGCCTGTGAGCTGACCTTCATGCATCACGCACATGTCAGCATTGATGGCATCGATTGCTGGGTCAGTCGTAGTGGCTATACAGGTGAGGACGGCTTTGAAATTTCAGTGCCAAATGCTGAAGCAGAGCGTTTCGCACGCATGTTATTGGCTGATGAGTCAGTAGAGTTCATCGGCTTGGGCGCACGCGATTCTCTGCGCCTGGAGGCGGGACTTTGCCTCTATGGTCATGATCTGGATACCACGACCACGCCGGTGGAGGGGAGTCTGGTCTGGGCATTGGGCAAGGCACGTCGTCACGGCGGGGTACGTGAGGGAGGTTTCCCGGGAGGAGATGTCATCCTGACGCAGATCGCCAACAAGGATCACACCCGCAAGCGAGTGGGGCTGGTCGCTGAAGGGCGTGCACCGGTTCGCGAAGGCGCTGAGCTGTTCGATGATGAGGGCACGCTTGTCGGTGTCGTAACGTCAGGTAGCTTTGGCCCTACGTATGGTAAGCCGGTAGCGATGGGCTATGTGGCAGTGGCACATGGCGCGTTGGATACGCAGCTGTTTGCTGATGTGCGTGGCAAGCGCCTGCCGATGACAGTGACGAAGATGCCATTCGTTGAGCAGCGCTATTATCGTGGCTAGTGGATTGCCTGAGCTGGTGCTGTAGCATAGCGCTGAAATGAGAACGTCAAAAGGGACTGCCATGGCAGTCCCTTTTTCATGCCGGTGATTCCGTTCAGGCGCTACTCAGCCTATATCGACGCCTCTCACCCTGCATGCGAGAGGGAAGGAAGGCGGGCTGCAAGAGAGTGACCGGAATGACAGGCACAAAAAAGCCCGCCAGAGGCGGGCTTTTTTGTCGGAGGAGGGGTTAGCCTCATCCTGCTAAATCAAAGCTTAGTCAACCAGCTTGATGTTAGCGGCCTGGAGGCCTTTCTTGCCCTGGGTGACGTCGAAGGAAACCTTCTGACCGTCTTGCAGAGACTTGAAGCCTTCAGCCTGAATTTCGGAGAAGTGTGCGAACAGGTCGTCACCGTTGTCGTCCGGAGAAATGAAGCCAAAACCTTTAGTGTCGTTAAACCACTTGACTGTACCAGTTGCCATGATCGTAATTCCTTACTGATGATATTGCCGGGAGTTACCCGATATTAAGTGGGTAAAACAAGGAGGATATGCACCAGGTACCGAAGTGTTTCGATCACGACTGACGATATTCGACTTGCTAACCAACGAGAGCAATACTGCGCTGCTCAGACGCTAAGGTCAAATGAAATATCGAAAACTTCTCTGTTTGGCTAATGATCGTGCGGTAGATTTGAGCAAATACGCACGTCGTGAGCTGCAAGAATTCCAAAGAGAAAGGTGCGCCAAAGTGGGTGACTTCTTATCCCGTTATATTATGCGAAAGAATTAATGTAGATTGCGGCAGTATGCGTCGGCTTCTCTGCCATGAGGATGAAAGTGCTGTGAGATGTGCTTGCTGAAGGAGTAGTTTTAGGTAATAAAATGCTTTAATATCAATGGGTTGATAGAAAATACCGACAGCGATGGCAGCGCTGTCGGTGGATGGCAATAAAGCCATCAAGGCTCTCGGAGAGGAGGTGTGATGCGCCCATCACACCTTGAGAGAGATCGATCAAAAAGCGATGCGTCGAATAGGCGGAATCACCCAGCACTATTGGATAAATGTTGGGCAGAAAGTAATGGTTTTACTTTTTACGCATCGAGCTGCATTTCTGGCACGTGGTCCGGAATAATTAGTTTTCCAGCGGTCAGGCGACTGATGTCTTCGACGCTGACGCCGGGTGCGCGCTCCAGTAGATGGAAGGCACCGTCCTTGATCTCGAGGAAGGCTAGATCAGTCAGTACGCGGCGAATGCAGCCAGCGCCGGTTAGCGGCAGCTCACACTGACTCAGCAATTTTGACTCACCGTGCTTGGAGGCGTGGGTCATGGTGCAGATGATATTTTCGGCACCGGCGACCAGATCCATCGCGCCACCCATGCCCTTGACCAATTTGCCGGGAATCATCCAGCTGGCGATATTGCCATTAACATCGACTTCGAAGGCGCCGAGTACGGTCAGATCAACGTGCCCACCGCGGATCATCGCGAAGGATTCAGCTGAGTCGAAGATGGCCGCACCGTCGATGGCAGTGACGGTTTCCTTGCCGGCGTTGATCATGTCGGCGTCGACTTCATCCTCGTAAGGGTAGCGACCCATGCCCAGCAGGCCATTCTCGGACTGCAGCATCACTTCGATACCATCAGGGATGTAGTTGGCGACCAGGGTCGGAATCCCGATGCCCAGATTGACGTAAGAGCCGTCCTGAATTTCCTGAGCCACTCGCTGGGCCATCTGTTCACGTGTCAAAGCCATGATTCATTCCTTGTCTTGAGCGCCATCACCGTCGGGTGGCGCATTGCCGTATCGAGAAATAGCGTGTTGAGACAGTCGGTGCAGGCGGAGCGAGGCTCAACGCGCACGCACAGTGCGCTTCTCAATGCGTTTCTCGAATGTCCCCAAAATGACACGGTCGACGTAGATGCCGGGCGTATGGACGTCAGCTGGGTCCAGCTCGCCGGGTTCCACCAGCTCTTCCACTTCTACCACGGTGATCTTGCCGGCGGTTGCAGCGAGCGGATTGAAGTTGCGTGCAGTATGACGATAGACGACGTTGCCGTAGCGATCTGCCTTCCAAGCCTTGACGATGGCAAAGTCACCCTTGATGGCCTCTTCGAGAATGTAGGGGCGACCGTCAAATTCACGCACTTCCTTGCCTTCACCGATGGGGGTGCCGTAACCGGTGGCAGTGAAGAAGGCAGGAATGCCAGCGCCGCCAGCCCGCATCTTCTCTGCCAGCGTGCCTTGCGGGGTAAGGATGACTTCCAGCTCACCATTCAGCAGCTGTTTCTCGAACAGGGCATTCTCACCTACGTAGGAGGCGATCATGGTCTTGATCTGCCGGTCTTCCAGCAGCACACCAAGACCGAAGCCGTCGACGCCACAGTTGTTGGATACCACGGTCAGATCCTTGACGGCGAGACGCTTGATCTCCTGGATCAAATTCTCGGGGATGCCGCACAGCCCGAAGCCACCGGCGATTACCGTCATGCCATCTTGCAAGCCAGCCATGGCATCAGCGTAGCTGGTCACCACCTTGTTGAATCCTGCCATGCGAATCTCCTTGAGCGTATTGTAGTATTTGAAGCCATGTCGACATGCCGGGATGCTTGAGTTGTTATCCCAGTCCACAAGAGGATGAGTTCATCATTGCCGACAAAAGAGAGGCTGTATATATTTGCATAGGTTTGTTTTTCAGATGAATTGATAAGTTATGCTGATTAGTCCATAGGTCTGAGACGATTTTTGATCTCCTTTCCCCGCGGGATAATGCGCCAAGTATCTGCTTCTGTTGTTTTCCCCTGATGAGGAGTATGCATGACACTCAAGCAGCTACGGGCCTTTGTGGCTGTCGCCCGTACCTTGTCATTTGTCGACGCCGGTACGCTAGTGCATCTCTCGCAGCCAGCCTTGTCACTGGCGGTCAAGAATCTTGAGGAATCGCTGGGCGGACGGCTATTTCAGCGCTCCACTCGGCAGGTCAGTTTGACACCAGAAGGGCGCGCATTCTTCCCGCTCGCCCGACGGTTACTGTCGGATTGGGAGCATGCTGAAGATGAGATGCGTCAGCGCTTCAGTCTCGGCCGCGGACGTGTGGCGCTGGCTGCCATGCCGACCTTTGCCGGTAATGCATTGCCCAGTGTTCTGACCGCTTTTCGACAACAGTTTCCCGAAATCACTATCGAGGTGAATGATGTGATTGCCGAGGAAGTGGTGGAGCGCGTCACTGATGGACGAGTTGAGCTGGGCATCAGCTTTGACCCTGGCGTACGCGAGGACCTGATTTTTGAGCTGCTCTTCGAGGACCGCTATGTCGCCATCATTCCCCCCGGGCATGCACTGCTGGAATTGAATCCCCAGTCCATCGATTGGGCACAGCTGCTGAAGGAAGATTTCATTACCCTGCAACGGCCTTCGGGTGTCCGTCACATGCTGGAGCAGCGTCTGGCTGAAGCAGGTCTGGGACTGGCGGTAGCCTTTGAAACCCACCAGCTGGTGACGTGTGGGCGAATGGTGGCGGAAGGTTTGGGAGTCAGTGCCGTACCCGCAATGAGTGCCGCTCAGATGGCCGCACTGGGGTGTCACTGCCTGTGCCTGGAAGGCCCCGTTATCCATCAGAAAGTGGGTGTGATACGTCGTCGCCGTCATGAGCTGTCCGTTGCAGTGCAAGCCATGCTCGATACGTTACGCGCACGCTATCCGAATGCCAGCCACTCGAGCGTTTAGCGCGAGGGCGTCAGTAGCTGTCGATAGGTCAGGCTAATGCGCAGGCCATCCAGCTTGCGTGGGGGTAGCGCGTGATGCAGGCGGTCCTGGCAGCCGCGACCCATTACCAACAGCGAGCCATGTGGCAGCCATAGATTGAAGGCTGGCGAATCAGCATAAGGACTACGCGGATGTCCCTTGAAGCGTAGTGGACGCATCTGTCCCAGTGAGATGGCCAGCACGACAGGACGATCGCCTAGCTCTGGCTCGTTGTCGCTGTGCCAGCCCATGCGGTCATCGCCATTGGCGTAGCGATTGGCCAGCAGGCTGTTGAAGGATGCGTTGATACGCGGCTCGATACGCACTTTCTGATCTGACTGAACGCCGAGTTCATCATTGATCGCCCGCCGAGATAACTCACCAAGATGCCAGGCCACCGGTAGCCACGGTGTCGGCTCGAACAAGCTGCCGGAGTAGCGATAACGAGCCCCTATATCCCCCATCCACACTTGTCGGCGCGGGATGGGGTGAGTCTGCCCATGCACGCTCAGACTAGGGCGTTGCCAGTCGAGAGTGCCTTCCAGCGTGGTAAACGCCTGATCGGCTTGTAGCGGTGTCAGTGCTTGCGGTTTGAGGTATAGCGGATGCAGCGGATGACGATACCAGCCGTGGGCGAGCATCTGCCAGTCTTCAGGCAGCTGCTGAGAGGCGCTTGAAGCCAGCGGATTCAGGTGTGCCGCGAACAGATCATCGGTAAGAGCGGGTGTCTTCATTTCGCGAGCTTGCCAGAGCAGCATTGTGCTGGGCAAGCCCCTGATGCCAAAAGGCTTGGCGAGACAGCTGCGCTAGCGTGCCAGACTTTCAAAGCTCAGGATCGCAACCTCTGCCAGGCCCAGTCCGAGTAGCGCGCCGGCGAGTACATCGCTGACGTAATGCAGCCCCAGAATCACGCGAGATAGCGCAATCAGTAGTGCCAGTGGTGTCACGACGACGGCCAATTCTGGCACCTGTTGGGCGCTCAGGCTGGCAAACAGTGTGGCATGCAGGGTATGGCCGCTAGGGAAGCTGTAGCGATCCAGCGGTGGCATGGTGCAGTTGATGGTGTTGAAAGTAATGAAAGGGCGTTCGCGACACAGTCGCGTCTTCAGTGCGCGGTAAAGCAAGGCTCCCGCACCGGCCGCGAGGCCGAATTCCAGTAATAACCAGCCACCCAAGGCATGGTGAAACGGCAGACTCAGTGTCAGCAGCAGCCATGCTGGCCAGTCGCCGAGTCGCGAGACCGCTCTAAATAGCGCCAATACTGGCCGAAACAGCGCCAGACGAGCGACCTGTCGACACAGGCGCCATTCCAGCAGATCCAGTCGTTCAAAGACGAGAAGGTTGCGATCGTGCATGGGGTTTTTCCTCGGCGTGGCGCAGGCAGGCGAGAAAGCCATCGGCGATACGGCTCCAGCCTAGCGGTTCGACGCGCACACGCGCAGCGCGTCCCAGACGAGCGATGCGGGCCGGCCGCTGGCAGACCTCCACCGCCTGTTCGATGAAGCGCTCGGGCTGCGTGCAAGGTGCTAGCAGCCCCTGATGATCATCACGAATCACTTCTCCTGCTGCAGCGTAGTCAAAGGCGATGACGGCTAGCCCACTGGCCATGGCTTCCAGGACAACGTTGCCGAAGGTTTCCGAGAGCGAAGGAAACACGAATAGATCCGCGCTGGCATAGTGGGCGGCAAGGGCTTCGTCAGTCTGAAAGCCGGCAAAGATGGCCTCCGGTAAGCGCTGTTGCAATCGTTCGCGAAGCGGGCCATCACCGACCAGCACCAGTACGAGGTCTGGCTGAACGGTTTGCATGGCATCGTAGGTACGAATCAGCAGCTCGATATTCTTCTCGGCAGCCAAGCGGCCCACGTAGAGTGCGACAGGCTGTTGAGAGCTGACTCCCCACTGTTGACGGAGTATCTCGCTGCGATGGCTCGGCGAGAAGCGGGCGCAGTCAAGGCCACGTCCCACAACCTGTACATGCTGAAAACCCTGTTGGATGAGGTTGTCGGCCTGAGCACGTGTCGGGACGAGCGTCATGCGTGCGGCATTATGGAATCGGCGCAAGCCATACCGCACCAGCGGGCGAAGTGCCTTGAGGTGATAGTGAGTGCTGTATTGATCGAAGTTGGTATGGAAGCCGGCGACCACCGGTAGGCCCAGGCGGCGTGCTACCAGTAGTGCGCTGATACCAAGCGGGCCTTCCGTCGCGATATAGACCACGGTGGGGCGATAACGGCGCCATAGCTGCATCAGGCGATGAGGCGCGGGAACGCCAATTTGAACAGTATCGTAGCCGGGGAGGCGGAAGCCACGTACTTGTAGCTCTTGCTGAACACGTGGCTCATGGCTGCCATCACGCGTGGCAGGACGGATGAGTTGAAGCTCACAGCCGCGCGCGATGAGATTCTCGCACAGATGGCTCAGAGTATGAGCCACGCCATTGATCTCCGGATGCCAGGTTTCACTGACGAAGGCAATGCGCTCCATGACGTCTCCCTATGTGGCAATGAATCCAAGTATTGGCCAGCAGGGTGACGACGACATAACAATCAGATGACGAGGCGATGACACCCGAGCCTGATAAGGTCCGGGTGTCATGAGAGGGTATGGCTTGTCTCGCAAGGCTAACAACCTTAGCGTTTTTCGAGGATGTCGCGTGGATTGATGGGCTTGCCACCATGACGTACATCGAAGAGCAGCTCGTTCTGGCCAGCATGGTCACGTGCGACACGGCATAGCGGCGTGCCTGGTGCTACCTGCTGACCTACCTTGACCAGAATCTCACCGCATTGTGCCAGTACGCTCTGCAGATTGCCGGAGTGGTGAATGATGACCACATTCCCCAGCTGCCGCATGGTATCGGCGAAGCGTACCTGGCCCTTGGCTGGGGCACTTGCGACGCTATTGGTTCCGGTACGAATCTGCATCGGCGCGAGCTGCCCGTTGTTGTTGGTGCCAAATTCACGTACCACCTGACCAGTGGCAGGCCAGCGCCACAGTTGCCTCGGCTTCTTCAAGGGGCCAGGGTCGGGCCGCGCGACAAGGCTACCGGCACTGGCGCGCCCGATGGGAGCACTGCGACTTGGCCCGCCGTTGAGAGGTACCGAGATAAGCACACCTACTTTCAGGTCATTGGGATTCAGTCCCGTGTTGGCTGCCAGGATACGCTGAGGGCTAGCGCCGAAGTAGCGGCCGACCTTGGAGTAAGTATCACCAGGCCGCAACTGATAGCGATAGGGGCCACCAGAAGGCGCCCTCTCGCTGGCAGTGGGCACCAGAATGCGCTGGCCTACCTTGAGATCTCGAATCTTGACGCCGGGATTGAAGCGCGTCAGTCGCAACAAGGGGATATCGGCATCACGTGCGATCTTGCCCAGCGTATCGCCTTGCTGGATGGTGACCCACTGGCCTGCCGGTGAGCCTGAGTAGCTGCCTGTTGCACAGCCGCTAAGCCACAGTGACAGGCACACGAGCCCCAGCCAGCGAAGAGCGTCGCAGAGAGAAGGGAATGTAAAAGCGCGATCACCGTCGTGGACGGTTTCAGTGTTCATCAATGTCATTTCCTGCTCGTGACAATCGGGCATCCTTGTCCTTCCAGACCTGGTTGAGCCATTGCTGGAAGCGCTCGCGATAGGCGGCGTCCGCATGATAATTCCCGCTCAGCATCCAGGATTCCAGTGGACGCTGCACGATAGCGACGCTGACATCGCCACCCTGTCCACACAGAAACTCCCAAAAACTGGCGCTAGCATAGCGATAATCGAGGGTAGCATCGAGAATGCCGGACAGTCGGTCGCCAAGAATATTGATTACCTGAGCACTGCCCCCAGCACGCGGCCTGAGTAGCTGAGTGAACGGGCTTTGTTGCTCATCATGCTTTGTTGGCGTGAAGCGCGTGCCTTCAACAAAGTTGAAGATTGCCATCGGGGCCTGACGTGCTCGCTCGCAGATACGGCGTGTTGCCTCGCGGTCACGGGCTGCCAGGCGCGGATTTCCTGCCAGCCTTTCACGGCTATAGCGACGCATGAACGGAAATTCTAGCGCCCACCAGGCCAAACCAATCACCGGCACCCAAATCAGTTCTTGCTTAAGGAAGAATTTGGGCATTGGCGTTCGACGATGCAGCGCGTATTGCAACACGAAAATATCGGTCCAACTACGGTGATTGGCAATCACCAACCACCAGCGCCGACGCGCCGTCCCGTCCTTCAACGCGTCAGGCACGCTGACATGCCAGCGCGGGCGTATCCAGGCATGAATCCACAGATTATTGGTGCCAATCCAGCCCATGGCGAGATAGTTCAACCCTTCCAGCAGGTGCAGCTGTAAGCGGCGTGAAGGGGCAATCAGCTTGATCAACGCCAACAGGTATAACGGCGTCGCCCAGAACAGAGTGTTGATGATCAGAAATAGCAGGCTGATGACACCTCTGATACTCGACATGCATGACTCCTTCATCATATCGCGCCATCGTAATTCACCGGCGAGTGGAAGCCCACCCCGTAGCTACAGATGGGAGCAACGTATCGTTGCGTCCATTGAACGCACCGCAGGTCGAATGGTGGCTCTCTGCGCCGTGTGCTGTCATGTAGGTGCTGGCTATTTTGCCAGTCGATACGACATCGAGAAGGTCTGCTCATGATGAGCAGACCAGTTTACGCACTGCCAAATCGCGGTCGCGCAGGGCGACAACTCAGGGAGCAAGAGTGACATGTGGTTGCAGATATTATTAGTGGGGCTGGCGTTGGCTGCCTTCGTGCTGATCGCGATCGAAGATGTGATTCATCTTAACAAGGCCAAGACGACTCTGCTGCTGGGGACGTTTAGCTGGTTGCTGTTGTTCATCTTCGGACCGATGGCTTTGAAGGTAGACGACGTGGCGGAGGCGCTGAACGAAAATCTGCTGGAGATCGCCACTCTATGGCTTTTCCTGATGGCCGCCATGACCTTTGTCGCGTACTTGAATGCCAAGGGTCTCATCGCCAATCTGATCTATCGTTTATTGCCCAAGCGGATTGGAGAGCGAGGGTTGCTCTATCTAACCGGCACTTTTGCTTTTGCCTTCTCATCGTTGGCGGACAACATCACTGCCACGTTGGTGTCGCTGACGCTTGTGCTGTCACTGGGATTGCCACCTAAAAAGACACTTCGCTTCGCGGTGCTCGCGGTGTTCGCGGTCAACTCTGGCGGTGTGGCGCTGATTACCGGTGATGTGACCACTCTGATGATCTTCCTCGCGGAGAAGGTACGTATCAGTGAGTTGATGTTACTGGCGATACCGTCCTTCTTCAGCGTGATGCTGCTGGCGACGTTATTGTTGCCTGGTTTGGGCGGCGAAGTGACCTTGGCGCGTGAACCTCGCCAGACTCGTCGGATTGACCGCCTTGTCGCGTGGCTATTTCTGGCGACTATTCTCTCGACCCTCGGTCTCAACGTGTTATTCGGTATCCCGCCGTTGCTGACCTTTCTGTTTGGCATGTCGATCATGTTCCTTCTGGGACACGTGGCCGAGCAGCGGAGCGACAATGAAGACCGCAGAATCCTTGATTATATTCGTATAATCGAATTTGATACGTTGCTGTTCTTCCTCGGTATCCTGCTCATGGTGGGGGCGCTGAAGGAGGCGCGTCTGTTGGAAGGGCTGGCACATCTCTATGAGATGATGCCTGCCATGCAGGCCAACTACCTGGTCGGTCTGTTGTCAGCCGTGGTTGATAACGTGCCGCTGACGGCAGCAGTGCTCAAGGCGGATGTCAGCATGAATGATGCTGAGTGGCTCGCGTTGACCTATGCCGCGGGTGTCGGAGGATCACTACTGGTAATTGGCTCTGCGGCAGGCGTGATAGCGCTGTCGAAGGTGCGCGAAGTCAGCTTCATGAGTTATCTGCGCTTTTTCCCTGCTTTGCTGCTGGCCTATAGCGTTGGCTACATGGGGGCATATTGGCTGGGAGGGCAGGTGACCAACACGCCGATGTCCATGCCGTTGTCGCTGGTATCTCTTCAGCAGCTCATCAGTTGATATAGCAGTCTTGCCGCCGGTAGCAGAGCCGCGCGTAGCGCGGATGATGAGAAGAAAACGAGTGACTGCGGCATCCGGTGATGGTTTTTTGATCAATTTGTTGTCAGTCGCCTGATATCGATGACAATACGTAGCTGTACAGAGATTCTTCACAGCCTTTTCCACAGCTTCTGTTGATAACCTGGCTACGACGTTAGGCGTAGAAGATGTGGCGCATGCTTCGGCCAGATGAGGAGTGATCCTGTGGATAAATGCCAGGGTGTCTTGCGTCAGTAGAGATGGAAAAACGCCCTCACCGTTTCTGGTGAGGGCATTTATTGAGGCATGAGGCGAAAGCGCGTACTTACGTCACGCGCTTAGCTGGCAGAGCGTATACTCCGGCAGCAGCTGCTCTGCCGCACGCTGCCCCTGATCGTTACTTTCCGCTGCCAGCAGTGCGATACCTCCCAGTACCACCATGTGCTCATCACCGTCGGCAAACACCATGCGCTGTGCATGCGCTGGGTAATAGTGATACTGCAGCTTGGGGTTGATCGGCAATATCGCATGATGACGACCAGATTGCGGAGCCATGCCCTGCATGAGCATCCCTTCGTTCACGGCTTCCAGTGTTTCACCGAGTTCATCGGCATTGAAGCCTACATGATGCAGGCGCGGGCCCATTACGGACAGCCACGCAGCCAGAGGGTTGGCTTCCAGCAAGCGTTCAAAGGTCGGCCAGTCGGGCATGTTCCAGGGACGACAAGGGGCCAGCAGATTCTGCCCCTTGCAGTCGTCGCGATGGCTCTGGCTGATCAGGCGCTTGAGAAGATCACGATGCAGGGGAGGCAGGCTATTGGCTTGCAACTCGGCCAGCATCACTGCTGTTCCCCCATCCGGGGGGAGCAGCAGATCTACCAGAAGCCCACGGTCTGCCATCGCATACTGCTTGATGCGGCGATACCCCTGGTGGTAGAGGCTCGGGAGCAGTTTTTCGCTACGGAACGGACCCTGATCAAGCGTCAGGAACATCAGGTACTCGGGCTTGATGGCGTCTGGCCAGATATCCAGCGCGCCGATATCCGGGTGACGATGGACGAAGTCCAGCCATAGCTGCTGTTGAAATTCCTCGCGTTGCATGAAGCCTCCTTGAGCGGGCCGTAGGAACCCTGTGCTGGATGCGATTATAGGGAGTTGTTCGAAAGGCCATTCAACGGCTTTATCCGATTTTTTGAGACATACGAGCGGAGTGTGAAAATGCCAGTGCTGGTGGCGTATTGCGTGGTTCTCATGGTGTGGTCGACGACACCGCTGGCGATTTCCTGGAGTGCTTCCGGCTGGCTTCCTGCATGGTCCGCGATGGGCAGAATGTTAATTGCCGCATGCATCGGTTACCCATTGTTACGCATGTTGGGGCTGAAAATGGATCTCTCGAGGGCTGCCATACGCAGTTATGTCAGAGCCGCTCTGGGTATCTGGGGAGGAATGTACTTCGCCTATATCGCAGCGGCTTGGTTACCAAGCGGTATCATGTCGTTACTGTTTGGACTGGCACCTCTACTATCGGGACTTTATGCACGCTGGTGGTTGAAAAGTGCGCCACTTGACAAGCTGCAGTGGTTGGGGTTTGCGTTGGCTCTTGGTGGACTGGGTATTGCCGTCTCGGATTCACTGGCCCTTCCACCGGGTAGCTGGAAGGGGGTGTTGATCATGTTGTTGGCGGTCAATTGCTTCGCCGCCTCAGGAGTACTGGTGCAAAAGGAGCGAGCGGGACTGCATCCTCTGGTGCAGACGGAAGGTGCCTTGCTGGTATCGCTGCCGCTGTATCTTGTCTGTGGCTTGATCGTCGATGGCATTCCAGAGGCATTACCGGTAGGGCGCCCGTTGGCTGCGATTCTCTATCTCGGCGTATTCGGCTCGTTGATCGGTTACCTGTGCTATTACTTCGTGCTTTCACGCCTGTCGGCCAGTACCGTTGCCTTGGCCACCTTGATCACGCCGATCTTTGCCATGAGTCTTGGCGCTGCGCTCAATGGTGAGGTTGTATCCAGTCGCGTTCTGTTGGGGGCGCTGTTCATCGTGGT
This sequence comes from Cobetia sp. L2A1, assembly GCF_009796845.1. Taxonomy (NCBI): domain Bacteria; kingdom Pseudomonadati; phylum Pseudomonadota; class Gammaproteobacteria; order Oceanospirillales; family Halomonadaceae; genus Cobetia; species Cobetia sp. L2A1. Next base: position 1,368,883 of record NZ_CP047025.1, read on the forward strand.
GGGGCTGTGTGGCTATCTCTTTGGGCCACACTGGCGTGCCCGTCTCCAGGGCGGACGCGTAAGGCGTCATTGAAAGATCCCGCCAACAAGAAGGCCGCCCCATGGGGCGGCCTTCTTGTTGGCGGGGCGTCAGCGTGTCAAGTGCAAGGCTCAAGACTTCGTCTGGAACAGTCGCTTGAGCTCTTCCATGCCCGATTTCGCACTCGTGACCAGCGCTTCAGGATCATAGCGATTCTCGAAATCACTCTGGAGCATCGAGTCGTCCATCTCACGGAAGGCACGAACCACTTCCGTGGCACGTGTGCTGGGATACCCCATGGCAACCAGCAGCTCGCTACCCATTTCCAGGCTGCTGGCATAGGTCTCACGAATGATGTGTTCCACGCCAAGCTCCATCAGCTCCCAGGCGTGAAGACGGTTACGTGCTCGCACGTACAACTTGAGGTGGGGAAACTGCTGGCGAACGGTACGCACGATATTCGTGGTGGTGGCTGCATCATCTACCGCAACCAGCATGATCTGGGCGTGTTCTGCGCCTGCCGCCCGCAGGAGTTCCGTCCGGCTCGCGTCAGCATAATAGATACGTGAACCGAACTGGCGAACGAACTCGACCTGCGCAATGTTGGGATCCAGCGCGGTGAAATTGATGCCCTGTGTCTTGAGTATGCGGGCGCTCATCTGTCCGAAACGCCCGAAGCCGGCGATGAGGACCGGCGGTGTTTCTTCGCCGAAGTCTTCATCAAAGGGACGTTTGGCTTCGCGAGCTGCGCCGAGCTTGCGAGCATAACGATACAGGAAGGGGGTGGCGGCCATGGAGAGCGTGACGGCACTGATGACCAGGCTGGTGAGTGTCTGATCAAAGATACCCGCTGCCATGCCTGCGGTCAGCAGAACGAAATCGAACTCTCCTCCCTGAGCCAATACCGCGGCCAATGGCAGCGCCTCGGAGAGTTTGAGGCGCGCGACACGCCCCACCAGAGTGATTACCAATATCTTGCCGACCATCAGTGCGAGTGTCAGACCCAGGACTGTCAGCGGACGTTCCATGACCAGTGAAATGTCCACTGACATGCCGACTGCCATGAAGAAGAGACCCAGCAGCAGGCCCTTGAAGGGGTCGATATTGGCTTCCAGTTCATGGCGATAGACGGTGTCGGCCAGCAGGACACCGGCAAGGAAAGCCCCTAGTGCCATGGAAAGCCCCACCCACTCCATCAGCAACGCGGTACCGATGACCACCAACAGGGCAGCGGCGGTGAAGATCTCATGGATTTCGCTACGGGCGACCATCTTCAGCAAGCGCGGTACGACGAAACGCCCCACGATGATGACGGCAGCGATCATGCCAATACCCTTGACCACATCTAGCCATCCGGTGCCGGTTGACGTGTCGAAGTTATCGGAAAATAGCGGGAGAAGGGCCAGGAGCGGTATGACGGCCAGGTCCTGAAAGAGCAGGATGGCAAACGTCGATTGTCCATGTGGTGTTGCCAGCTGTTGATTCTCACTCAGCACCTGCAGGGCAAAGGCCGTGGAGGAGAGTGCGAGAATGAGGCCCAGCAGCGCGGCTGCCGAAAGCGAGAGACCCAACCACAGGCCAACCGGCGTCAGCAGGGCGCCACACAGGAGCATCTGTGCGGTACCCAGGCCTGCAAGCTTCAAACGCATGTCCCATAGTCGCTTGGGCTCGAGTTCCAGTCCGATCATGAACAGCAGCATGACCACGCCAAACTCTGCAAAGTGCAATACTTCGGTGGGTTCCGAGATGAAACCGATTGCGGAGGGCCCCAGCACGACCCCGATGGCGAGATATCCCAGGATGGATCCCAGGCCGAGACGCTGAAACAGCGGTACGGCCACGACTGCACAGCCCAGCAGTACGGCTCCTTCCATCAACATGTTCATGCTTGCTTCCTTGTCCTTCGGTCCGTCAGAAGCCGTGAATTGTCGCCGCCCTCCAACGGTGCCGCAAGCGATATACCGGTTCATTTAGCGAGAGTCACCGGTTCGATAGCCTGAAGGTTGCCGTCATGGGCAAAAAAAAGCCCCCGCATGATGCGGGGGCTCTAGAAGCTGCCTTGTAATAGATACCCAAGGCCAGGAGTGGCGTATCAGCCCTGCGGCATCAGCGCTTCGTCCTGCACATACTGATTGAACTCGGTGAAGCCGCCAATGTGGTTCTGATCGACAAAGATTTGCGGCACGGTATCGACCGGCTTGCCGATGGTCTTTTCCATGTCAGCCTTGCTGATGCCTTCGGCATGGATGTCGATGTAGCGATAGTCGAAGTCATCGCGCTTGGCGGTGAGTTCTTCAGCGAGGTCCTTGGCGCGGACACAGAAAGGGCAACCCGGACGACCAAAAATGACTGCAAGCATGATGTTCTCCTGAATATCTCAGCACGGGTTAACGTGACTGGAAAAGAGTTTCCGGCATGGCCGGTGAATGATTCGTTGGTCGCTATTGTGCTTCAGCATCGCTTAGTTTGCCAATTGAGCGATGCTACCGCAGCGATTGCGGCAATCAATCACCTGCCTCATCCGTTGCCTGTATCGTCTGTAAATCAATTGCTCGATCTGGTGGTACCAGTGTGCGTGTCAGCCTTGGCCCATCAACAGCAGGTTGGCACCAAAGCCACCAACTACCAGCAGGACGAACAGGATCAAGGCCAGCAGAAAGGGCTTCATACCCAGTGAGCGCAGACGATCGATGCGCGTCTCAACCCCGAGGCCGGCCATGGCCATGGTGAGGGCAACGCTGCCGACGACGGTCAGGCTGGAGTGAACTGCTGCCGGGATCTCACCTGTGCTGTTGATGCCAGCCATGGCAATGAAGCCGAGCGCGAACCAGGGGATGGTCATGCTGCCGCCGGATTCACGCTCATCGCCTTCGGTGCGGGCTCGCATGGCCCACAGCTTCGGCAGTAGCAGCAGGAAGGGTACCAGCATCATCACACGCATCAGTTTGACGATCAGTGCATTGGCCAGTGCGTCCGGCCCGACGGCTTCACCGGCCGCCACAACCTGTGCGACTTCGTGGATGGTAGAGCCGATATAGATGCCGAACAGGCCTTCATGCATTCCGCTCAGAGGGTAGAGCAGCGGATAGACGAGCATGGCCAGTGAGCCGAACAGCACGACGGTGGCGACGGCCATGGCAGTGGCGGCCGGACGCGCCTTGATCATGGATTCGGTCGCCAGTACCGCGGCTGCGCCACAGATGGCAGAGCCTGCGCTGGTCAGAAGTGCGGTATCACGATCCAGACCCAACCAGCGAGTGCCCACGAAGTAGCCGGTGCTCATGACGGCAGTGATCACGATCACGTCGAGGAAGACCACGCTCCAGCCCAGGCCAAGAATCTGCTGCAGCGTGATGGAAAGGCCGAACAGGATGATCCCCAGGCGCAGCAGCTTCTTGGTGGCCATGTGCAGGCCCGGCGCCAATGCCTGGGCATGGCGGCTGGTGATGGGCAGGTTGCCGACCACGATGCCGCACAGCAGCGCGAAGACCAGCGGACTGACGCCCGTTGACGCCAGGGCCGGAATGGAATGCAGGGCAAGACCCACCAGTGTCAGGCCGCCGCAAAGGGCGAGCCCGGGAACCATGCGTCGAAGACGCTCAGCGGTCGCGGGGGCATTCAGGGTCTGTGCTTGCATGTACCTTCTCCTTTGGATAGCCGTCCTGTCATCAACGGGCAGTCGGTGCAATGAGCTGCCTCGCCATTCCGTGCTCGCTGCTTGCTTCTTGGTGTTCAGTGCTTAGTGCTTCTGGTTTGATGATTAGTCTATTGCGGAATATTATCTTATGGTTAGTCGATTATTCTTTTACTACTTACCGGAAAAACCGATATGCAGATCCATATCACTTTGCGTCAGCTCCAGGTGTTCGTGGCCGTGACGCGCCATGGTTCGGTGAGTGCTGCTGCCCGTGAGATCGGCCTGTCACAATCGGCCTCAAGTCAGGCCTTGTCAGAACTTGAGCGCCACCTTGAAGTGCAGCTGTTTGAGCGCCTCGGCCGGCGTCTGGCCTTGAATGCCAATGGCCGCCGCCTGTTGGCGCGTGCCGAACAACTGCTCGAGCAGACACACGCGCTGGAGCTGGAGGCACGTGAGCCCGGACTTGAGGGCGGCCATCTGCGAGGGGAGCTGGAGATCGCTGCCAGTGCGACGATTGGTACCTGGTTGTTGCCGGGTCTGGCGGGCGCCTTCATGCGTGAGCATCCGGGGACTGATCTCAATCTGCGCCTGCGCAATACTCATCAGGTGGTGGAGTCGGTGCTCAATTTCGATGCTGAGCTCGGGCTGATCGAAGGTGACTGCCACTCGCCGAAATTGATGAGCCAGACCTGGCGCGAAGATGAGCTGGTGGTGGTCGCACCGCCCACACACGCACTGGCCTTGCGTGGCGAGCCTCTGAATGATGAGGATCTTGCGGCGGCCGACTGGATTCTGCGCGAGGGAGGCTCCGGGACCCGAGCGGTATTCGAGCGTGCCTTGCACGGACGACTCGAGCGGTTGAAGGTCCGCATGGAGCTGGGGCAGCACGAGGCCATCAAGCAGGCCGTATTCGCCGGGCTGGGGATTGGATGCTTGTCGCACTTGTCGGTAGCGGCGGAGCTGGCACGCGGTGAACTGATCGTACTGCCGACACCGCAGCTTAATCTCAAGCGCCACTTTTCAATGCTGTGGCACCCAGAGCGCTATCGCAGTCCCCTTTGGCAGGCGGTAAAGGTCTACCTGGAAGCCAGCCCACGCTGATCTGATCCTATCTGCTAGATAGTCTGCTAACATGAGTGTTCTCTGAAATCCGGTATCATTTTTGACGTTTATCGAGGTGGTGATGAGCACAACGGTCGAGCTTTTTTATAATGAGAGTGACGCTCGTGCAGCCGCTCAAGGTGAAGATAATGCTCAGCAGGAATCAACGCCGCTGGTCATTCTGCACGGCCTGTTCGGCAGCGCTGACAATTGGCGTTCGCATATCAAATCGTGGGCCGAGACACGTCGCGTGATTGCGGTAGATCTGCGTAATCACGGGCGCAGTCCGCACGTGGCTGGCATGAGTTATCCAGAGCAAGCGGGCGACGTCATCGCGATGCTCGATAAGCTCGAGATAGCATGTTGCGACCTGCTGGGTCACTCGATGGGTGGCAAGGTCGCGATGCAGGTCGCGTTGGATGCGCCAGAGCGCTTGCGTAGCTTGATTGTCGCTGACATTGCGCCAGTAGTTTACGAGCATGGTCATGATGAGATATTCGACGCTCTCGACGCCGTGCGTGATGCGCATCCGGCTTCACGCAAGGACGCTGATGGCGTCATGGCGCAATATGTCGAGACACCAGCGATTCGCCAGTTCCTCGCGACCAACCTGGTGCGTCTTGAAGATGGCAGCATGGGTTGGAGAGTGGGGCTTGATCAGATCGCCGCGGGCTACACGCAGATTGTCGAGGCACCGCAGGGGCAGGCCCCGGTTGAGATGCCGACATTGCTGTTGCGGGGTGAGCGCTCCCACTATGTGCAGCAGGATGGCCTGGCAGCGATGCGTGAACGTTTCCCGGCGCTGGAAGAAACCTCGCTGGATGCTGGCCACTGGTTGCACGCGGAACGTGCTGCTGAGTTTCAGCAGGCGGTGCTGATATTTCTCGATCGCGTCTCGCGCACTTGAGTAAGCCGCGCGCCTTCGCTGACGCTATCTTGCCTCCTGTGACAACCCACGAGCGATTGATCGTGGGGTTGGTCACCTTGCTTCAGTTTGCTGTCATCATGGGGTTTACCATGGTGATGGCGCTTGGGCCTGACTTTGCCGAGTCGCTGGGGATTCCGCTTGATCGCCTGGGTTATATCGTCGGTAGCTATCCTCTCGCCGCTGCGGTCGGCACGCTATTGTGGACACGGCATGCTGACCGCTTTGATCGCCGCTGGGCAGTACTCGGCTTTTTGTTCGGCGCAGCGCTCTGTCATCTGATTGCCAGCTTTGCCACGGGTTACGAAACGTTATTGGCGGCCCGGATGCTGGGTGGCCTGTTTGGCGGTCCTGCCGCGGCGACAGCACTGGCCATCGTGATCGATGTGGTGCCCGGAGTCAGGCGCGGACGTGCGATGGGCATGGTGATGGGGGCATTTTCGGTGGCATCAGTGCTCGGATTGCCCTTTGCACTATGGCTGTCGGAAGGTTTCGGATGGCAGGCACCTTTCCGAGCCGTAGCATTGTTGGCCTTGCTGGTCTGCGGGTTGTTGGCTTGGGTGCTGCCCCCGATTCGTGGTCATCTCGATAATCCTGATACGCGCAATCGTAGTCGCAAAGGCACTACGATCATGGCGATTCTGGCCCAGCCCAATCATCGGCTTGGATTGGCATTGATCGCTACCGCGATGTTCAGCAATTTCCTGGTGATTCCCAATCTGGCCAGTTATCTGCTGTTCAACCTGGATTTGCCGCGCGAAGATCTGGGCAGTCTCTACATGATTGGCGGTGGCCTCTCGTTGGTGGGCATGCAGTTGACCGGCCGTTTGTGTGATCGCTACGGCTGTGTCTGGCCGGGTACCATTACTTGCCTGCTGACGGCATTGGTGGGGTGGGCGTTCTTGCTGCACTCGCCAGGTCCATCGCTTATCTGGATCGGGTTCGGCGCGTATATGTTGTTCTCCTCGGCACGTCGGGTGGCCCAGAATACACTCAACAGCTTCATTCCAGCCGACCACGAACGTGCCGCCTTCACCAGTACCCAGAGTGCCGTACAGCATCTGAGTTCTGCTGCGGGCAGTTATCTTGGCGCAGGGCTGCTGGTGAGTACGCCAAGCGGGGCTCTCGAGGGCATGCCCTTACTGGTTTCCGTACTGGTGGTTGCCTTGATGATCCAGCCACTGCAGATGGCCTGGCTATCGCGGCGATTGGCAAGGTACCCCCTACAGGAATCCTGATGGAGGCAACGTCAGATACACGATAAAAAACGCCTGCTCGGCATGATGCCGAGCAGGCGTTCTTGTATGGCGCATTCATTATGCTGCTAGAGACGCTGTTTTCATGACGCTGCTGGTATATCGACAAGTCGTAGGATCAAGGTGCGTTGACATCGACGGCCAGGTGGCCAAGCGACTGGCGCTGCTTGATCATGCCGCGTTCAAACAGGAAGTTCTCGAAATCACGATAGCGACCGGCATCAAGGGCGGCAGGGCGCAGCGCAAAGCGCGGCAGGGTCGCGTACCAGGCTTTCTTGTTCAGCTCAGTGTCCAGCGCCGGATCAGACTTGCGGAAAAGCTCCCAGCCCTTGTCAGGATGATTGATCATCCATGCCGTCGCTTCGCCCACAGCCGCGAGGAAGGCGGCATATTGAGTGTGCTTGCGCGAATAGCTGTCGCTATTGGCGACGAAGATCAGCTCGTCATAAGTCGGTACACCTTCTTCTTCGATATAGAAAGCACGCCCCTTGACGCCTTCCTGTGCCATCTGGGCCAGCTCGAAGTTACGGAAGGCGCCGGTGACGGCATCGACCTTGCGAGTCAGCAGAGATGGCGTCAGCGAGAAATTGACGTTAATCAGCGTGATGTCATCAAGGCTGAGGCCACTGTGCTGAAGCATGGTGGATAGCAACACTTCTTCAACCCCACCGACGGAATAGCCGACACGCTTGCCCTTGAGGTCTGCCATCGAGTGAATATCGCTATCCGCGCGCACCACCACCACGTTGAGCGGAGTCGCGACGAGGGTGCCGATACGCACTAGCGGCAGACCCTGATCGATCTGCAGGTGCAGCTGCGGCTGGTAGCTGATGGCAATATCGACACGCTCTGCGGCAGCGAGCTTGGGCGGTACGCTAGGATCAGCGGGTGCGATCAGCTCCACTTCCAAGCCGTGCTTCTTGAACAGTCCCAGCGCTTGAGCCAGCACCAATGGGCCATGCCCCGGATTGGTATACCAGTCCAGCATGACCTTGAGGTGTGTCAGCGGCTTCTCGGCCGTGGCCGCCTTTTCTGATACACCTTCGTCAGCGGAATCTTTATCAGCCGTATTCTTGGCTGCGGCCTTCTCGTCTTTCGCTGTCGATTGGCTGTTGATGGCGGCAACGGGCTCACTGGTCGCATCAGCAGAGGCGTTGGTCGTCGTGGCAGTTGCGGGGGTATCGCTGGCGGCATCCGCCGCCAATGCAGTGCTGGGCAGGGTGCTCAGGAAGATTGACGCAAACAATGCCGCGAGTGGTAGCCGCAGCTGGCGTGCCAACATGCTGAGTCGGCATGGCGCCGATGGCGAAAGAGGCATGGCGTAGTTCCTTGTGATCACGGGGTGTTGGGTCTGCCGTTCAATGACAGGCAGCATGAAATCATTGAGCACGGCAGTGGTGTGTATCGGTTAGGCGCAACATCAGTTGAGGCGAGTCAGGCTGTCGCGATGCCAGGGCATCAGCGTGCGTAACAGAGCATCAATCGAGAAGTAAAGCAGCAGTGAGAACGTGACCAGTACCAGTAGCGCGGCAAACATCAGGTCGATTTCCATTCGCGCGTTGGCGTTGAGCATCAGGTAGCCCAGTCCTTGACTGGCACCGGCCCATTCGCCGATAACGGCGCCAATGGGGGCCGCAGTGGCTGCCATGCGCATGCCGGAGGCAAGCGACGGCAGGGCGGCGGGCAGCTGAACATGGATCAACAGACGCCATGGGCTCGCACCGAGGGTGTGGGCAAGGTCTAACCACCCCTGGCGCGTCTGACGCAATCCATCGTAGCCGGTAGAGGCAACAGGGAAGTAGATGATCAGCGTTGCCATCACTACCTTCGACAGCATGTCGTAGCCCAGCCATAGCACCAGTAGCGGCGCGATGGCAAAGAGGGGGATGACCTGGCTGATCAGCAGTATCGGCAACAGGGTGCGGCGCAAGCGAGGAATGAAGGCCAGCGCCAATGCGGTACTCAGGCCGAGCAGAATGCCCAGTACCAAACCGGCGAGAATCTCGGTAAAGGTAATGCTCGCATGGTGAGCAAGCGTCGGTGCCTGCTGGATCAGCACCTTTGCGACTGCCAGTGGGGCGGGCAGAATGTAGGGGGGCACTTCGGTGATGACGATGACCAACTGCCAGAGACCCAGCAGGACGCAAGTGCTGATCAATAGGTGACGGAGTGCATGCAGACGCTTCATGCGTGCACCTTCGTGGTTGCCGGAATAAAGGCCTCACTCGGGTCTCGCAGTCGCGCGATCAATTCGGCCTGCGCCTGTTGCAGGGCAGGTGCGTCAAGAGGGACGGGCCGCGGCGGTGACATCCCCGGCAGGCGATCGAGTACGGCGCCATGGCTTTCGCGTGTAGCTGGGCGTAGCAGTAACAGTTGATCCGCAAGGCGCAGCGCCTCAAGGGGGTCGTGCGTGACCATCAATACGGTGCGACCTTCCAGCAGGCGGCTAGCGAGATCATGTAACTCAAGGCGTGTGATGGCATCTACGGCAGAGAAGGGCTCGTCCATCATGACGACCGGGGCTTCCTGATAGAGAGTGCGCGCCAGTGCGACTCGCTGACGCTGCCCACCGGAGAGGGTATCTGGCCAGGCTTTCTCGCGCCCCGCTAGCCCAACTGCAGCCAATAGCTCGCGTGCGCGAGCGATGTTGCGTGGGCGCCCGTGGAGGTCATCCCCCAGGCACAGATTGTCCAGCACACGCCGCCAGGGGAGCAGCAAATCCTGCTGAGCCATCCACGCCACTCGACCAGATAGAGGGTGGCCATCATCGGTGTGTAGTTCAAGCTGATGGTGGTCCGGCATCTCGAGACCTGCCAACAGCCGCAATAGTGAGCTCTTGCCGCAGCCGGAGCGTCCGAGCAGCGCTGTCCAGCTGCCGGCATCAAGACGCGCCGTCAGGTCGCGAAATAGCGTGTGGCCAGCGTAGTCAATGCGAGCGTTATTGAGGGTAAGTCCCAGCGACACAATGTAGTCCGAAGTCATGCGGCGTGCCGGCAGGAGGAAGCACGCAGGACGCCTTGACTAGCAGGCAGGCGCCCAGGATTCCCTCCGCCGGTATCAACCGGATCAGGTTCCAGGGGTTGCCGTGTCGCGTCGTGCGCAGTGGCTCTCAGCCCGTCACCGGGCACCCCCATCCAGTGCACAGTGTAACGTTACCGCCTTGCTGGTTGCATCCCTGCCATCGTCGGGTGTGGTGACTTGATTAGTCATCGTCTCAAATCATCGTCTCAAGTCACGGTCATTACCGGATAAACGTGATGCTATGCCGCGTGGCATTCCGTTGGGTATGCTGTTGAACATGTTGTTGGAGCCTTGTTGCCATTGGAGATCGCCATGCCTGACACTTCGGATCTCTCGAGCTGCTCGCACTATCCTGTGCCACCACAGCGCCCCGATACCTCTTCGGGGCCGCTTCCGCGCGGTTGGCCAGAAGACGCCCTGACTCGCAGATTATCCATCTATCTCGGTCAATCGCTTGAGCCGCTGGCACTGGCATGGCCGGACAGTGCCAATTGGCTTTGGCGGCAGCGGGGAGGCACGCCGGGCATCATCAAGCTGGCGCGCACTGGTCCCGATAATGATCCCTTCTGGCGCGCGATGCGGGGTGTATTCGGGGCTGATCGCTGGCGTCAGCCTGAGGCACTGACGCATCTGGCGGGTGCGTTGCCGGCGCGTTTACCACTACCACCACTTCCACTGACCTATCTCGGGCGTCTCGATGGTGCGCCGGTCTGGCATCTGCCGTGGTCCAGTGGGCAGCCCAGTGATCTCAGCGCCACCTTCTGTGAACTCCTCGGTGATCAGTTGGGACGTTTGCATCAGGATACGGTCTCAGGCTTCGGTCAGCCGTTGGCACAGCCGATGCCATTATTGCACTGGAATGCACGTGTCATTCGTTTCCTGGGTCAGCACCCGCGGCGGGCGGAGCTTGGTGATTTACTGACACGCACCTTCAGTCAACCGAGTCGCGCGGTCTGGAGTCTGCCGGATATGCGCGGCGATCAGTATCTGTGTGCTGCCACCGGGTGGGTCTGGAGCGACTGGGAGGCGCTGGTATGGGCGCCTATCGAGTTCGATTGGGCATTGATCGAGTTGCTGTTGGAAACGTCCACCCAGCGTCAGGCGTTCATGGCGGGTTATTCTCGGCATGGCAGGATGGTCGATATTGAAGGGCAGCGCGGACTTTGCCGCGCTTTGCTGTGGGCCATGGAGGCGTTTGGTCCGTTGTCGTTTACCGCACTTGCCGCCGTGCCTGCTTGGGTATCTCCGCGAAGCCTCCCTTGAGCAAGGTGCGCGGGCCGGTAGCTGCAAGTGCATGAATGGCTGAGAAATTTCTCTGCAACCCCGGCGTCGACATGGAATACTGTCCGTGAGTCGTCGCGGACGTCACTCGAGATCTGGTGCAGGGCATGGCGGGGGAGAGAACGTGGTAGAGAACCTGAATTATTACTTCTTGTTGGCAGGGATGCTGATCGCACTGAGCGTATTGGCTAGCCGTGTATCAGCGCGGCTGGGCACGCCGCTGCTGCTGTTGTTTCTTGGCCTTGGTATGTTGGCCGGCGAAGATGGCGTACTTGGCATTCAGTTTGACGATGCCTCTACAGCCTATTTGATCGGCAACCTTGCCTTGGCGCTCATCTTGCTCGATGGCGGTCTGCGTACTCGACTCTCTACCTTCCGTGCAGGTCTCAAACCTGCGCTGTTCCTTGCCACCTTTGGTGTCTTCATTACCAGCGGACTGGTTGGTCTGCTGGCCATGTGGCTGTTTGATCTCACCTTGATAGAAGGCTTGCTGGTCGGGGCAATCGTTGGTTCGACTGATGCGGCTGCTGTCTTCTCGCTACTTGGTGGACAGAGCGTTCACTTGAACGAGCGCGTTGGTGCGACACTTGAAATCGAATCCGGTACCAACGATCCGATGGCGATCTTCCTGACGATCACGTTGGCCGAAATCCTGACTGGGCAGCTAACCGGTGTGGCTGCTGGCGTGGTGAGTTTCCTGCTGCAGTTCGGGGTAGGAGCCGGCATGGGGTTGGGTGGCGGCTGGGTGATTGCGCGTCTGATGCGTTATCTGGATCTGGCTCCTGGCCTTTATTCGCTATTGGCGCTGGCACTGGGGTTGAGTCTCTTTGCGACCACCAATGAGCTGGGTGGCAGTGGTTTTCTCGCCATCTATCTATGTGGCCTGATGGTTGGCAACCTTCCGGGGCGCCATCTCGAACATATTCTGCCTGTCCATGATGGCTTGGCACATCTATCGCAAATTGTACTGTTCCTGATGTTAGGACTTCTGGTCTCACCATCCACCATGCTGCAATTTGCGCTGCCTGCGGCTGCCTTGAGTTTCGCGCTGATTCTGGTGGTGCGCCCGCTGGCGGTTATCCTCTGTCTCAAGCCCTTCTTCCGCTTCCGTTGGCGAGAATTATGGTTTATCAGCTGGGTAGGGCTAAGAGGGGCGGTGCCTATCGTGCTAGCCATTTTCCCGGTGATCACTGGTGTGGAGAATGCGGCTGTTTATTTCAATGTCGCGTTCTTCGTCGTGATCATCTCGTTGCTGGTTCAGGGCTCATCGCTGGCACCAATGGCACGCTGGCTCAAGGTGATTGTGCCACCGGGTGCTCAGCCTAGTCGGCGTAATCTGCTCGGTATCATGTCGGTCAATGATTACGAGATGCTGGTCTATCGCGTCGATAACACGGCGCTCGAAGGTGTCGCACTGCGCATGCTGCGCTTCCCCTCGGGTGCCAAGGTGGGGGCGCTATTTCGCTCCAAGGTGTTGATACATCCCAAAGGCAGTACCTGTCTGCATCAGCAGGATGTGCTGTGCGTGGTAGGACGTTCCTGTGACGTGCCGAGCCTCAATCGCATGTTCAATGGCGAGAGTCTGCAGCATGAGCAACGCGCGTTCTTCGGCACCTTTACACTGGAGGGAGGAGCCAGCATGCAAGATATTGCTGATGTCTATGGTCTGACTCTTTCACAGGGTGAACAGCAGCTGACGATCGGGGAGTTCATCACACGTCGCGTTGGTGGAGTACCGGTGGTCGGTGATGATGTCGATTGGCATGGCATTCACTGGGTGGTGAATGAGGTAGAGGGTAATCGCATCACGAAAGTGGGGTTGCGCTTGCACTGATACTTTCTTATGGGGAGTGGAGGGAAGAGAAGGCGGGGTGCGTGTAATGTGCTGATCACCTTTCGACTGAGGAATATCGTACTCTGGTCATGTCAGGCCAATGTGTGCATGGCATATGTGCATGACAGAGTCTGGTCACCGCTTGTGACCAGCAGCGCAGGAGTTGATCTCATGGCCAGTCCACATCCCCATCTCGCGCACTTCCTGATGCGCTTTGAGCATTTTCCGCCCGGTCTCACGTCGGACGAGAAAACCTTCCATGCCACGTTCAATGTGGTCTATACGCTAGCGGTTGCCTGTCATCTCTTCTATTCCATCATGATGTTGTGGCTGGGAGAGATGACCATTCTGGCGTTGAATCTCGCCATGCTGGTCGTCGACCTCGTGTGTCTGCAGCTGCATCGTGCGCGCCGTGAAGTACTGGCAGCCAATCTGCTGGCCTTGGGTACCTGTGCCCAGATCAGCTTCTCCTTGCGCTATTTCGGGCCAGAAGCAGGTTTTGACTACTTCTATTTCGGTGCCTTGCTATGCATCTATAGCATCCGTACATCGTTCACGCGGCGTGTGATGCTGTGTGCGGCCTGCCTATGCATGCCATTGGCAGCCTACCTGGTATTGATGATGGAAGGTGCAGTGAATCCGTTGTCAGCTGGCTGGGCTTTTGCGTTCCGGGTCATCAACCTGTGTGTGCTGACTATCTTCTTTACGCTAGTGCTGGTGCAGATGGGGTGGTCGTCTGATCGACTGCGGCAGCGGTTCGAATCTGGCGTACGCTTTGATGAACTGACTGGTGCGCTGAGCCGCGGTGAGCTGATCGATCAAGGTCGCGGCATGTTGGTCGATATCGGGCCAATGAGCGTGATGATGGTCGATGTCGATCACCTCGGTCTCATCAACGACACCTGGGGGCGGCCGGCGGGGGATCAGATACTGAAGGAGTTGGTCAGGCGCTTGCAGAGTATTCTGCGCAGCGAAGACCTGGTGGGTCGCTACGGAGGAGAGGAATTCGTGCTGTTGTGCCCTGGCTTGCACGGCGAGCGTGCTGATCAGGTGGCAGAGCGCCTGTGCAAAGGCGTCTCGGCATTGCCATTCGTGATCAATGATGGCACCAGTAGCCTGGATGTCAGTCTGTCGATTGGCGTGGCATTGCGTCAGTCAGGCGATAAGGACCTTGAGGCGTTGATCGCCAAGGCAGACGTCAATCTGTTCCGCGCCAAGCACGAAGGGTGCAATCGGTTCATTAGCGACAATCAGCTAGGGCCGGTGTCAGGGTTAGGGGTGGTGAGAATTATATGAGCCCAGCGAATACTGGGCTCATTATTGTGAATTAGTGTTTGTTCGGCTGACGGCGACGGCCTTTCTGCGCTTTTTTAGGCGCGTGTGCGGTATTTGATTCCGGCACTGGCAGGGCAGGTTCAAAGCCTTCAATCACCTCTCGTGTCACGAAATAGCCCAGATGCTGCTCGATGGCGCACAGGTTTCTGAAGTCATCACGTGAGACAAGAGAGATGGCTTCACCTGCTGCGCCTGCTCGACCAGTACGACCAATGCGATGGACATAGTCTTCCGCTTCGTCGGGCAGGTCGTAGTTGACCACTCGCTCCAGATCATCAATATCAATGCCGCGTGCCGCGATGCCTGTAGCAACGAGGAACTGGATCTTGCCTGCTTTGAAGTCCGCCAGCAGTTGCTCACGAACCGCCTGGCTACGGCCGCTATGGAAGGACTCTGCAGCGATGTCGCGCTTTTCCAGCTGGCCGACCAGCTTGGCTGCGCCTCGCTTGGTTTCGATGAAGATCAGCGCCTGTTGCCATTTGTTCTCGTGAATCAGATGGCTGAGCAGCGAAGACTTGAATTCCTTGTCGACGGTGATCAGATGCTGCTCAATTTCCGGCACCGTGACGTTTTCAGGCGCAATGGATATCTCGGTGGCGTCCGTGACAGCTGTTCTTGCCAGGAAGCGGACCTGTTCAGACAGTGTCGCCGAGAACAACAGATTCTGGCGCTCTGACGGCAGCTTTTCGACAATCTTGTTGATGTCGCTGATGAAGCCCATGTCCAGCATGCGATCCGCTTCATCAATCACCAGAATGTGCGTCTCATCAAAGTGCACCGCGCGGCGCGTGTGCATATCCAGCAAGCGTCCGGGCGTGGCCACCAGAATATCAACGCCTTCAATGAGGCGTTGCTTCTGAGGTTCGATGTCGATACCGCCGTACATGGCCATGGAGGTGATATCGAGGTGACGTGCATAGTGCTGAACGTTGTCTTCTACCTGAATGGCCAGCTCACGAGTGGGCGTCAGAATGATGACATGTACGCGTTTGGCGCGAACCGCTGGGGCATCAATCAACTTTTCCAGGATGGGTAGTACGAAGCTGGCGGTCTTGCCGGTACCAGTCTGCGCTGCTGCAATCAGGTTCTTGCCTGCCAGGACCACTGGAATCGCTTTCTCCTGGATAGGCGTCGGCGTCTTGTAGCCTTGCTCGGTAACGGATTTTACAATTGGGTCGCTCAACCCAAGGGCTGCAAAGGACATTTTTTCTCTACTTTTGAAGTGTGAAGTGGTTTGGAGTCTTTGATGTCAATATAGAGGATAGGAAAGGCTGGGATGCGTGGGATGCAAGGCAATCACGACGTCACATGATGCTGAGTATCGGGCAGGCATCATGATGGGCTGTGGAGAGAGGGTGAGCTGAGATGTTGCGTCAGATCACCTGCCAGTGTCCTGCGAGCCAGCATGCTGCAAGGCAATGGCTTGCAGTCTTGGGTCGGCATGTGAATTCGTTGTGGCGAAAGCGCGTCGACCTCAAGGCTAGCGAGGAGCTGGCATAAGAAAAGGCCCGCTCACAGGGTGAACGGGCCTTTTCAATATCTAGGTGGTGGAGGGACAGGGATTCGAACCCTGGGTAGGTGTTACCCTACGTCGGTTTTCAAGACCGGTGCATTCAACCGCTCTGCCACCCCTCCAACTCACGAGGCAAAATACTACCGAAGTTGGTGAGAATTGCAAGTGCTTAATGATCGGTTGCGATATAAAAGTGATCGCGGACAGTCACTTGCACTGCAAAACAGGGGAGGGGAGCTGTCATCCTGCGTCGTAGCAGCTGAGGCATTGAAGCTGAGGCATTGAAGCTGAGGCATTGAAGCTGAGGCATGAAAGTCGAGCCATGAAAAAGGCCCGCTCATGAAATGAACGGGCCTTTAAATAGTCTGGGTGGTGGAGGGACAGGGATTCGAACCCTGGGTAGGTGTTACCCTACGTCGGTTTTCAAGACCGGTGCATTCAACCGCTCTGCCACCCCTCCAACTCACGAGATGAAATACTACGGATTTTTCAGGCTGGGTCAAGGGGTTAGCGTAAAATTCCTTGTCGTTCAGGCGCTTGAAAGGTTGTCTATGCAATACTCTAGAAAGAGACTGACGCTGTGGTTGCCTTTTATGCGTTTGGCTGTTGCATAAATCGGCTTTTCATCGTCCTGTCTCTTGATTAGGCAAACCCCTAAGGGCATGCTGAGTCAATTCGATGAATCCATCGTAGCAACTTGAGGATAGACACCATGGCTAACAGCTCCTGGCAGGTTTCGCAGGATACCGCGAGCCGTTCCCTCAGTACCCACAAGGTACTGCGTAATACCTACATGATGCTGGCGCTGACGCTATTGTTCTCTGCGCTTACTGCAGGTGTGGCAATGAGCATGGGCGTCGGCCGCATGAACATCTTCGTGCTGCTGATCGGGGCCTATGGCCTCATGTTCCTGGTGCACAAGACAGCTAACTCGACTGCCGGCATCTTCGCGACCTTCGCCTTCACCGGCTTCATGGGCTTCACCATCGGTCCGGTGCTCAACGCCTACATGAGTCTGCCCAATGGCGCGCAGCTGGTCATGACGGCACTTGGCATGACGGGTATCACCTTCGCAGGACTGTCAGCGGTCGCGCTGGTGACCCGCAAGGACTTCTCGTTCCTGAGCAACTTCCTGTTCGCCGGTGCTATCGTACTGATTCTGGCGATGCTGGCGGCGATGATCTTCAACATCAGCGGTCTGGCGCTTGCCGTTTCCGCAGGCTTCGTGCTGTTCGCCTCTGCGGCGATCCTGTTCGAGACAAGCCAGATCATCCACGGTGGGCAGACCAACTATCTGTTGGCTACGGTGAGTCTGTATGTGTCGATCTACAACATGTTCCTCAGCCTGCTGGCGCTGCTGGGCTTTGCCTCTTCCGACGACTGATACGGATTCGGTCAGGCTGTCGCGAAGGTAATCTCGCCAACAGATCGCTTGCATTGATAACCCCGCTCCGGCGGGGTTATTTGCGTCTGGAGGTCAGCTTCTCCCATTGCAGTGAGTGTCTGACAGTAGTGGTGACACACGGTAGAATACCTGTCTTCATGGACAGTCGAGTCGAGGTCTTCATGCGTTATGCTCTGGCCGTTTATGGCGGCCCTTACAGTCAACAGGCCAGTCACTCTGCATTGCGCTTTGCAGAGGCGTTGTTGGCGCGTGGTCATCAGCTGACCACCGTGTTTTTCTATCATGATGGCGTATACAACGCGGCGTCCATGATGGCGCCGCCTCAGGACGAGCCGCACCTGCGTGATCGTTGGCTCAGCCTTGCTGCGCAGAGTGATATGCGCCTGCAGGTATGTGTGGCAGCAGCGCTGCGACGCGGCCTGCTGGATGAGCGAGAGGCCACGCGTCATGGTAAGCAGGGTTGCACGCTGGAAGCGCCTTTCGAGCTGACAGGGCTTGGGCAGCTGGTCGAGGCCGCGCTTGAAAACGATCATCTGATCACCTTTGCCTGAGGCGAGAAGGCGTTACGGGACAAGGTGTGGATGACACGAGATGAGCGACAAGACCTATGAGTGATGAGATGGATATTGTGAGCCCCGGGGCGTCTTTGGCGCCCGGTGAGCTGCTGGTGATTCTGCGTCATGCGCCGCATGGCAGCAGCTGGCTGCGTGAAGGGCTTGAGGCAGCCATGGTCGCTGCCGCCTTCGGGCGTGAAGTCGGGTTGTTGTTCACTGGGGAAGGTGTTCTGGCTCTGTTGGAGGGGCAGCAGGCCGGAGCACTGGGTCAGAAGGGGAGTGATAATCTGCTGGCAGCATTGGAAATGTATGATGTTGAGCGCTGCTATGTCGATGCTACGGCGCTAGAGCGGCGTGGGTTGAGTGAAAATGATGTCTCTCTCCTGCCGGTGACGGTGCTGGAACATACCGAGGTAGTGGCGCTGACGCAATGCTTCTCACGTGTGCTCAGTTTCTGACACTTTTGATACTGTTGGCTGATATGCTTCTTGGGATGTCAGCAGCGTATGCAGGGAGAATCATATGGATAACGTCATGAATAGCGGTATGAATCTTCACCTGCTCAATCGCTCGCCATTCTCCAGTCGTGTCCATGAAGATGTGCTCAATGCCATGGGCCCCGAGGATCAGTTGCTACTGATTGAAGATGGCGTCAATGGTGCGCTTGGTAGTGCGGGACATTATCTGGTTGGGCTGGAAGGGCGATTGTTCGCCTTGCGTGAAGACCTCGAGTCGCGAGGCCTGTTGGGCCGCTGCGCAGAAAGTGTGATCGTGGTCGATGTCGATGGTTTTGTTGCGCTGACTGAAGTGGCCGACAAGACGATATCCTGGTTCTGAATCAGCTTGGAGATAGCGGATCAGAGTCGATGTCCTGCATCATTTCTTTCATGTTTGACGAGTAATCAGGATCCGTATGGCCAGTAGTGAAACCATTCGTACTCTCCTTCTTGATGGCCGTGATATTGCGCTGGATGCCGAGGGCTATCTCATCAATCTCGACGACTGGAGTCCGGCAGTGGCCGAGAGGCTGGCCGCCGAGGAGGGGCGTGAACTGACCGCAGAGCACTGGGACGTCATCGAGGTACTGCGCGATTTCTATCAGCGCTTTTCGTTATCGCCGGCCATGCGCCCATTGACCAAGGCCATGACCCAGCGCTTCGGGCCGGAAAAGGGACGCTCGTTGCATCTGATGCGCTTGTTCCCCGATAGCCCGCCCAAGGTCGGAGCACGCCTTGCGGGCCTCCCCAAACCGACCAACTGTCTGTGAGCACCTGTTTGTCGTAGCGCCAGCGATAACGGATAGCCGGTGCGCCAGCCACAACGGGTCATCCCGAGCATGGATGGCGACGAGGCGCGTTGTCTGCGTTACACTTCGTCACAGCGTTTGCAGTGCTGGCCCTTTGACGGCCTGCGCTACGGCAGGTCCCCTCGGTCACACACCGTGGGGGCATTTGAATTCAGGGCGAACAAGAGTCGACTTGCATGGGAAGAGCATTCCAAAACCGTAAAGAATCGATGGCGCGTACTTCACTCAACAAGGCGCGCGTGTATTCACGTTACGGCCGCGAGATTTATGTCTCGGCCAAGAGCGGTGGGCTCGATCCCAACGGTAATCTCAGTCTGCGTCGTCTGATCGAGAAGGCCAAGAAAGACCAGGTGCCGACACACGTCATCGAAAAAGCCATCGACAAGGCCAAGGGCACTGGCGGTGAAGACTTTACGCTAGCGCGTTATGAAGGTTTCGGGCCAGGCAATGTCATGGTCATCGTTGATTGTCTGACCGACAACAACAACCGCACCTTCGGCGAAGTCCGCA
The DNA here is from genome assembly GCF_009796845.1 of Cobetia sp. L2A1. Lineage (NCBI taxonomy): Bacteria > Pseudomonadati > Pseudomonadota > Gammaproteobacteria > Oceanospirillales > Halomonadaceae > Cobetia > Cobetia sp. L2A1. Next base: position 1,388,580 of record NZ_CP047025.1, read on the forward strand.
CTTGTTTCAACAAGGGCAAGGGCAAGCTGGGCGCTCAGGGTTCAGTGGCACACATGTTTGACCACCGTGCCATTCTTGCTTTCAAGGGCGCAGAGGAAGACGAAGAAAAAGTCCTCGAAGCGCTGATGGAGGCGGATGTCGATGTCAGTGATATCGAACTCGACGACGGCATCATCTCTGTATTGACGCCGACGACTGAGCACTTCAAGGCCAAGGGCGCACTGGCCGATATCTACGGCGAAGACCTTGACTTCGAAGTCGATGAGATCAGCTTCCTTCCGCAGGTCCATACCGAGATCAGTGGTGACGATGCCGAGCTTCTCAACAAGATGCTCGAGTTGCTCGACGATTGTGAAGATGTGCAGCAGGTCTACCACAACGGCGAGTTTGTCTGAGCGAGATCGATGCCGCTGGTTGACCAGTATGCACGTAATGAAAAACGCCCTGTCGGCAAGCCGACGGGGCGTTTTTCATTGTGAGGCGAAGGGGGAAATGGTGCTGACTGCCAAGGAGGGCCCATGCAAGGGCTGGCAGCATCACCATCGTCTAGACCGCCAGAAGGCTCCAGTGAGACATGAGTTCCTGTAGTGTGGTTTGCATGGATGACTCTTGCTCGCAGTGATTGATGTGTCTCTTCCTCTCGTCATGGAGCACTGTCATTCTTTTAAACCGGAGGGCGGAGATGGGTTGTTAACCTGACTGTCAGCCGCCATCGTGGATCATGAAGATGATTGATACGCCAGACCGCCCATTATCCCTAGGAGTCACGATGTCGCGATATTCCACTACCTCTCTTGCACGTTCCGCCCGTCTGCTAGCCAGCGTGGCAGGTATCGGGCTGCTGGCCACGACTGCACTGCCCGCTGCCGCGCAGTCAGATGACAAGGTCTTTGGCTGGGTAGAAAAGGCCACCATCGAACCGTGGGGAGCGATGGTGAAGGCCAAGTTGGACAGTGGCGCCCTGACATCTTCCATGCACGCCGAGAATATCGAGACCTTCGAGCGTGATGATAAGGAATGGGTGCGTTTTGACATCGAGGTCGAGGATGAAGCGACGGGCAAGCAGGACGAGAAGTCCTTCGAGCGCCCGCTGTATCGTGATTTGACGGTCTCTGGCGCGGGAGGGCGCGATAAGCGTCCGGTGGTGCTGATGACGCTATGCCTGGGTGGCGAGCGTTATGAAGAACAGTTCAGTCTGCGTGATCGTGACGGCATGAACTATCCCGTATTGTTGGGGCGCCGTACCATTCAGAGCCTTGGGCTGCTGGATGTACGCAAGACCTTCCAAAGCACTCCCAACTGCAGTGACGATGCGCCGTTGCATCGCTACGAAGACAAGGAGTACTCCGACAAGATTGGCGCTGCCTCATAGTGGCAATTGGGTGGCTCGTGCTGGCGGACGCAAGAAATAGGTAATTAGCTGAGTTGGCAGAGGGGGGAGCGTATCTCAGACACGATGATCAGGCCGACACTCAAGGTCTATTATGATGCCAGCTGCCCCGTCTGTCGGCGCGAACGTGCTCGTTATGAGCGGCTGACGCGGCATGATTCGGGCGTGGAATGGTGGGATGCCACCGGCAATGTCCATCACCTGGAGGCGCAGGGCATCACGCTCAAGCAGGCGTTGCTGTCATTGCATGTCGAGACGGCGGAGGGCCAGATTGAAGACGGTATGCCTGCCTATCGTTTGCTGCTGGCCCGTATCCCGGGCATGTCGCCGCTCGGGTGGCTGATCACTCGCCCGCTGATTCAGCCGCTGCTGACGCGTCTTTATGATGCCTGGGTACGGCGACGGCTATGCAACGATGGACGTCTGGAGCGTGATGAGCGTTGACCACGCTCATTGGTAATGAGTCGCTCTGACAGGTGTGATGGGCTTTCGTTGTTCCATCAGCTAGTTTTTATATGCAAATGCTAATAGTTTTCGTTAAGATGTGAGGTAACGTCCGTCTCCTCACGTCTGCGAGCTTCCCGATGATCGACGCGCTTTCTCCACTCTACTCCGGCCCTCTGGCGGCCTATCGTGATCTCATCACGTCTCGCGCTCGCGTACAGGCGGATGCAGCACTGTCTCTGGACGGAGTGATCTCTGCTCGCGAAGTGCTGAGCCCTGGTTGGTTGTCGGCCTGTATCGCGGTCCATGGGCTGCAATATCAGGATCAGCAGAGCGAGGAGGGGTTACGTCACCCCGCTCCTGCCTCGCCGGATGAGCGCGCACTGCTATCACAGTGGTCGAAATATCTGTTGTCCTCGATGGTCTCGCTACCGCTTGCTGCAAATTTGCTGCTGGATCATCAGCTCCCGTTGGAGCTACGCCACCTGTCCTTGCGTTTGGGGGACAACGGCGTCGTCACTCAGCTGGTGCTGGATGATGCTGCTGGTCAGGGGGACAGTCTCACGCCAGGCATCATGGCGGCGGGTGGTGATGAGGTGGCCATGTTGGACGCGCGTTTCGGGCACTACCTGGCCCAGCTTGACGCTGTCATTGCACGGCTAGTGCCGCACACTTCATTGGGTGCCAAGGTATTCTGGAGTAACGCTGCACATTACTTCGTCTATATCGTCGGGATGATGGAAGAGCAGGGCTGGGCGCAGCAGGCAGCACCGGCCCGCCAGCTGATGGCGACGCGTGTGCTGACAAATGGCCGTCGTAATCCGCTTTATCAGCCAATCAGTACCGTCATGGACCGCCACGGAGAGCGACACACGCCGCGCAAGGTCTGCTGCGTCCGTTATCGCATCGAATGTCTCGGGTACTGTGATAACTGTCCCTTGTCGATAGAGCGACCTGTGGCCAAGCGCACCAAGCCCTTGTCAGCGACTCGAGCCAAGCTGATCTACAGTGATTTATCCGAATCCTGAGTTAGCCAAGATTTCGCTAAGAATTGCGCTTTAGAGTGACTCCTGGAATGCCAACCGCGGCATGTAAGGAGTCCTGAGTCATGTATATCAACGAGAGCCATCCCGCCGCTTTCTCCTCTTGTCATTCACATCCCCTTCAGGTGTCTTCCTCTCGCGAACAGGCTCAATGCGTAGATAGCGCATTGCACACCGATTCAGCTGCCTTGAATGCACCACGCCTTTCGATTCGCGTCGTGTGTGAGCAAGATCGAGTGATCGCTGAAAAGTTCATCGCAGATCATTATTGGCGCGAGCACAAGGCCCGCATCCAGGTGCGGCACCCGCATATCCTGGTATTGGAGAGCAATGAAAAATCCGCTTCATCAGTGGTTGCGGGAGACGATGCTCATGATGCGGAAATGCTGCAGGCAGGGGGCCAGCAAACAGATCAGTGGCAGGCCGCGGCGGGCCTGAAACGAGGTGATGAAGGGGCGTTGATGGTCGAGGCCTATCTGCAGAGGTCTGTCGAATCAGCGCTTGAACAGTATGGGTTGAGTCCGGGGATTGTCCCGCGTCATACCATCATGGAGGTTGGCGCCCTGGTGGGTGTCAAGATGGGCAGTGGCCGCCAACTGATGCTGTCGTTGGTCAATGCGTTGGATCACCTGCACTGTGACTGGTTGGTCGTCACGGCCTCGCGTGAGGTACGTAATGGATTAAGTCGTCTAGGCGTGACGATGCATTCCATGATTTCTGCAGATCCCGGAAATCTCGCTGCGTATTCCGCCGCAATTTCCATGAAGGAAGAGTGGGGCAGCTACTATGAACACGCCCCGCAGGTGGTCGCGATTCGCCCGCGCCATGAAGCTGCGCGTATGCGCCGCGACCCGCTATTGTGCCGCCTTCTAGCATCCGCCCCCGCTCCTCGCGAAGGCTGGACGGCACTGGAGCACCAATTCCCACCACGCCAGTCAGGCGTAACGTCTACATCGTACACCTACGTGAGTTCACTCGCTGATCTCGTGGCTCGCCGTGGCAGTGAGGGGGCGGCATGAGCGTACTGACTCCCCGCGCAATAGAAGCATGGCTGGCACGGTTTGCGCAGGCCTCGCCGGAGCGTATTTTACTGCGCGGCCACCGTGCCCTGGCTTCAGATGGCACCCTCATCACTGAGGAGCAGTGCTGGACGGCGGCAGCCTTGTGGCAGGCGATCACTCAGCGCCGTGACGACTTCGTGGCGCTAGGTATCCAGCACTTGGGATTGGGTGGAGATAACAGTCCTGACTGGCTGATCACGCAGCTGGCCGCCTGGCAGGCAGGTATCGTGGTAACGCCGTTGCCGACCTTTTTCAGTGCTCAGCAAACGGCGCATGTCCTGGAGGTGACGCGGCTGGATGCGATGATCTTCCCTGGCAGCACTGACGCCGATTCTACGACGCCTGATGACGAAATTACCGCCATTCTCGCATCCCTGCCAGGGGAGAGCGTGAGGCCTTTAACGGCCCAGAGTGAGTCTGTTGATGACAGGGGGGAACGAGAATATCTGGAACAGCGGGGTTCAGCGAAAGAGAGGCTGACACAAGAGCATCTGTCGCAAGAGCATCTGTCGCAAGAGCCTCGGGAGCATGAGCGGGCTGATGATGGCCATTCAGAGAGTGAGCCACTGGCGGATAAGTTTCAGGCCCATTGGCTTGCACCGCTGATCGCTGATCATCCTCGCGAGGTGCTTTGGCTGCGTCAGGGAGTACCCGCCAGCGTTCCGCCCGGCACCAACCTCATCACTTTCACGTCAGGTACCACGGGATCCCCCAAGGGGGTCTGTCTCTCACTGGAACACCTGGGTCGCGTGTTACAAGGACTTGATGCGCGTCTCGACGGTATTGCGACTGCCCGTCATGGCGTGATGCTACCGCTGGCAGTGTTGCTGGAGAATCTAGCCGGTGCGCTGTTTGTCATGTGGCGCGGCGGAGAGGTGGTCATTGATGCGCCCTCCCGGCTAGGGATGCAGGGAAGTGGCGGCCTTTCACCGGCGCGTCTTGCTGAATGGCTACTGGTACGTCGTCCGACGTCATTGATTCTGGTGCCTGGTCTGCTGCAGGCACTTGTGGGTTTGTGTGATGCCATGCCGACGTTGGCCGACAGCTTGCGTTCGACGCTGACGCTGGTCGCGGTCGGGGGTGGTCGTATCGCAACCTCGCAACTGGTACGTGCGACTGAGCTTGGGCTGCCCATCGCGCAGGGCTATGGCATGTCAGAAATGGGCTCGGTGGTATGCCTGGGGCGACCCGATGCGCCTCAGTCAGGGAGTGTCGGTGAGCCGCTGCCGGGCCTGGAGCTGCGCATAGACCATCGTGGCCAGATACTGATCAATGGGCCACGCATGTGTGGCTACCTTGGAATGCCTGGCAGCTATAGCGCACCTTGCTGCACTGCTATCTCTGACAGCAGTGGTGTCCCTGATGGCACTGAGGCGGTTGAACTGGCATGGGCCAGCGGAGATCTGGGACGGGTCGATACAACGGGCCAGCTCTGGCTTGAAGGTCGCGCTCGCGACGTCTTGATCACGGCTCATGGCCGCAATATTTCCCCTGAATGGCTCGAATCCGAACTTGAGGCGCTGCCCGGGGTTCAGCGCGCCCTTGTCTGCGGCGAAGGTTTGTTGCAGCCAATCGCGCTGATGAGTCTGATGCCAGGCAATTCAGGAGAGCGATTGGCGCAAGACATGGCCGTCCTCAATGCTCGCCTCCCCGATTATGCGCAGCTTGCCGCCTGGCAGGTACTGTCGCCCCACGACGCTTTCAGTCAGTCGCGTGGCGAGCTGACGGCCAATGGACGACTACGTCGCGCCGTCATACACGCTCGGCATGCAAGACGATTGGCAGCGCTGTCCGCTCAGGTCTTTCAGTTCTGATCCTTTTCTGATGGGCGATCAGCCCGAGGAGTCATACCCATGAATATCGCTGTTACCCCCGCCACGGAGTCGACTGGTACCCCTGACGCTACCGCTGAGGTACCGACCCATTCAAAGGCACACGCCTCCAGCGTCACCAGCAGTCATTTTCATTCCCGTCTACTGGCCGCCACTGAGACTGAGCGTGCGCAGTTGTTGGCGCGACCGCTGATCCGTCAGGCATTATCCGGCGAGGTTTCCTTGCCCACATATCGGGCATTTCTGGCTCAGGCCTACCATCACGTCCGCCAGACGGTGTCACTCATGATGGCCTGTGGCTCTCACCTCAGTGGGCCTGGTTTTGCGGGACGTGATTGGCTGAATAACGCCGTGGCGGAATACATCGAAGAAGAGATAGGTCACGAGCGCTGGGTACTCAATGACCTGCGTGCTGCCGGAGGCGATGAGGTGCATGCCGCTGCACGGCAACCCTTGATCGAGACTGAGCTGCTGGTCAGCTATGCCTACGATAGCATCGCGCGCATTCATCCCCTGTGCATGTTCGGCATGGTGCTGGTATTGGAGGGCACCAGCACTGCCGTGGCGACACAGGCGGGTCAAGGTATACGCGATAGCCTCGGGTTGCCGGAGAAGGCGTTCACCTATCTGTTCTCGCATGGCGAGCTGGATATCTCGCACATGGAGTTCTTCGCAGCATTGATGAATCGTATCGAGTTGCCGGATGAGCAGGATGTCATCATTCATGCTGCGCGCGTCTTCTATCGTCTCTACGGTGACATGTTGGACGCGGTAGTCCGTGATGCAGATCACTGGTCAGTGGATGCGATCGCACAGGAGGCGTGACATGCCAGTACATGATCGGAGTGATCTACGCTCGCGATGCATCGTCATTAGCGGTGCCACGGGAGGGATTGGTCAGGCACTGGTCCGCCAGTTGGCGGTACAGGGGGTTCGGTTGCACCTGTTGGGGCGCCGCATGGGCGCATTGGAGCAATTACGCGCCAGTCTACCGGCGTCGGCGGCTGAGCGCTGTACGCTACACAGCATGGACATCACTCAGGACGAGGACCGCCAGCGGCTGGTGCGTCGCCTGATCCATCTCTCCGCACTTGAGCAACCAGACGCACTGATCAACCTGGCCGGGCTCAACCATCTGGCAATGTTCGAGGATATGCGTGAGGAGGAGTGGGGGGCACTACTTGATATCAATCTTGTCGCGACCATGGCCCTGACCCAGAGGCTTCTGCCACTCCTGAAGCGAGCCCCCGCTGCCAACATTCTCAATGTTGGCTCGATGTTGGGCCATATCGGCCACCCGGGTTACGTTGCGTATTGCACGAGCAAGTTTGCTCTGCGGGGGTTCAGTGAAGCGCTGGCGCGCGAGCTATCAGATAGTCCGGTCAGGGTGCAGTACCTCGCGCCGCGTACCACTGCTACCGCGATGAACTCCGCGGCAGCCGATGCCCTGAACAAGGACCTTGGCAACACCACCGATACGCCGGAGCATGTTGCGGCACACATCGTAACGCTGCTGAAAAGCCGTCGATCGCGGCGTCGTCTGGGAGGGAGGGAGCGTGTGTTTGCCAAGCTCAATGAGCTGGTGCCCGGACTTGTCGATAAGGGCCTTGGTGGCAAGCTTTCCATCATTCGACGCCATGCCGATGAGGCACTGGTACAGGATGCTTCACGTGAGAGTGCCTATCTGACTTCTCCTTCTGAGCCACTGTCGTCAACGCAGGTGCTTGGCGAGCACTAGACGAGAGACTGATGCTAACGCTGATAGACCGTGCAGTGGCCTGCTCTGGTAACATGGCCGGCCATTGTCATCGCCTGGTATCCCGTTATGCGTCCGCCTTCTCGTCGTCGTTCTCCCACTGCCAATGCTGCTGATCGCGCTATCGATCAGTCCGCGCCCGCTGGCGACGGCGTCGCTTCACGCAAGCGCGATACCGTCGCTAAAGCGGCATCAGCGAAGGGCAGGAAGACTTCAGTGAAGGGCAAGCAGGCTGTCGTCAAAGGCGAGCTACATCCGCGTAACCCGCATCGTGGTCGCTACGACATGGCTTCGCTTACCACCGCCAGCCCGGCGTTGGCGCCTTTCATTACGCAAACGCCAGCCGGCAGTGCCTCGATCAACTTCTCTGATCCGCTGGCGGTCAAGGCGCTCAATCGTGCTTTGCTGGCTCACCATTACGGTGTCATGCACTGGGATATCCCGGCAGGCTATCTGTGTCCGCCAATTCCCGGGCGCGCTGATTATCTGCATTACCTGGCAGACCTGCTTGTCGAAGCCAATGCTGGCACGTTACCTGAAGGCGGACAGGTCAAGGCGCTGGATATTGGCGTCGGGGCCAATGTCATCTATCCCCTGCTCGGAAATCGCAGCTTTGGTTGGCAGATGGTGGGCAGTGATATCAGCACGCAAGCCATCGAGTCAGCGCGTCGTGTGGTGGTAGCCAATCCGTTATTACAGGGTCAGATTGAGCTACGCCTACAGGCCAATCGCCAGCGTTTCTTCAGCGGTATCTGGGCGCAGGATGAACGTTTTGACTTGGTGATGTGCAACCCCCCATTTCATGCCAGCGAAGCCGATATGGCTCACGAATCCCGGCGCAAGTGGCGAGGGCTGGAGAAGTCACGTCAGCAGCGGGGTGCAAAAGGGGGGCAACGTGGGCGCCACACGAGTGACAACAAGATGCCACAGCAAGCCGCACCTGCACTCAACTTTGCCGGTCAGGCCGCAGAGCTATGGTATCCCGGCGGGGAAGCAGTTTTCGTCGCGCGTATGGTCGAAGAGAGCCGCGATGTCGCTCGGCAGTGTCTGTGGTTCAGCTCGCTAGTGGCACACTCGACCAGCCTGCCCGTGATCAAGCGTGCCCTGGCAAAAAGTGGTGCCAGTGACGTGCGGGTCGTCGAGATGTCTCAGGGGCAGAAGATCAGTCGCTTCGTGGCCTGGAGCTTCCATTCGCCAGCTCAACGTTGCGCGTGGGCCGCGGAGCATTGGCAAATCGATACCATCAGTCCCGTCTAATGCTCAGACGCTGACACGTAGGTTGGTGCTGTTGCTTGCTTGAAGAATTGACTGGCATCAGCGAATAGCGCGAGGCTAGCGAACAAATGAAGAGGGTGGGAGTCTGTGATAGGTAAGTCGTGAGCGCGCTGCCGCTGATTCTTTGGGATATCAACGATCAATCTAGATAAAACGCCTCGCCGGTGAACCGGAAGAGGCGTTTTTTATTTTCACAAGGATGAGCCACCTGCGGTGGTGATGTGTCAAAAATGAGTTCAATGTCATTAAGTGCACATTTAATTTTGTCTTAATGCTAATCCCTCACAATCGTTATTCACGTATCAGGGAGTCTCTGTCATCACATGAATCCATCTACCGCATCCACTACGGGCTCTTCCCGCCAAGCATCGTCTGACGATGCATCATTGAGTGGCGGCATTTCGGTATTGATTCCAGGGCGCGATGAGCGTGACAACCTGCCGGGGCTAATTGCTGAAGTCCATGCTGCACTGGCTGGCAAGCGCTACGAGATCATCGTGATCGACGATGGTTCCAGCGATGACAGCTGGCGTTGGCTCAAGGATGCGGCGCTTGATGACTCGCGCCTGCGCCCCTTTCATCATGACACCAGCTTCGGGCAGAGCACCTCGATCTGGCAGGCTGCGCGACTGGCCCGTGGCGAGTGGCTTGCCACGCTCGACGGTGATGGCCAGAACGATCCGGCAGATCTCCCCGACATGCTGAGCCTTGCCGGACTGGAAGGGCTTGATCTCGTGGCGGGGCACCGTACCGAACGACGTGATGATGCCCTCAAGCGTGTCTCCTCGCGGCTGGCCAATGCCATTCGTCAGGCACTATTGCATGACGACACGCCAGATACCGGCTGCGGCATCAAGATCATCCGTCGCGACGTCTTCCTGCGCCTGCCGTACTTCGATCATATGCATCGCTTCTTGCCCGCATTGGTGCGTGCGCAAGGCGGCCAGGTGAAGTCCTTGCCGGTCCGTCACCGTGAGCGTGTCGCGGGTGTTTCCAAGTACGGTTTCTTTGATCGTCTATGGGTCGGTATCAGCGATATCGTCGGTGTGATGTGGCTTGTGCGTCGTTCTCGCTTGCCCTCACCGCTACAGAACACGTCAGGCCATGCGGCATCCGAAGCCCTCGGGCATATGCAGGGCATCATGGAAAGCACAGGGCAAGGTGGCACTGACAATTCGGGCCCGATACCGGTTGGCATGACAGATGGCGCCACTGAGTCGGGTTCGACTGACGTGGATGACGTCGTTCTCCAGCAGCCAGGGGTGCGCTAATGGACGTCAATCCGTGGTGGGTCGCCATTGGCTTTGGGGGCCAGGCACTGTTTTCAGCGCGCTTCATCATTCAGTGGCTCGCGAGTGAGAAGGCGCGCCGCTCGATTGTGCCGCGTGCTTTCTGGTGGTTTTCGCTGGCGGGCGGCATGACCTTGCTGGCCTATGCCATCCATCGTGAAGACCCGGTATTTATCGCCGGACAGGGGGCAGGTCTCTTCATCTATCTGCGCAACCTGAGCCTCATCAATCGTGATCGCAAGACTCAGAAAGAGAAGGATCTGCAAGAGGACGGCCAGCACAAGGATGACGTGGTATGAGCGTGCTGAGCCGGGCAGGTATGTCCCGCGAGGTTCCCGCACAGGTCTATCGTCAGCTCATGCGCCATCCGTGGTGGAGCCTTGTGCTGCTCTACCTGCTGGTCTCGATGATTGGGCTCGGCATGCGGATGCCGTGGCCGGCAGATGAACCCCGCTTTGCGCTCAATGGGCTCGAGATGTGGGTGACCGGCGATTGGTGGTTGCCGCATCGTGCCGGTGAACTGTATCCCGACAAACCCCCTGTTTTCATGTGGCTGAGTGGTTTGGCGACAGGGCTCACCGGCGATATCCGCCTTGGCTTTGCGTTGCCATCATTGCTTGGTGGGCTTGCGACGCTCGGGCTGAGCGTGGATCTCATCCGGCGTCTGCACGGTCGTCGTAGTGCCTTTATCGCCGGGTTGTGGTTGATCGCCTCACTGCAGTTCGTGTTGCAGGCCCGTACGGCGCAGATCGATATGCTTGTCACAGCATTCATCCTGCTGGGTATTTGGGGCATGTTGCGCCATGCGCTGCTGAATGATGGCGCGCGCTATTTCTATCTGGGCTGTTTCGCGATGGGCCTTGGCATCATTACCAAGGGTGTCGGTTTTCTACCCCTGTTGATGCTGCCGTCATGGCTGCTGGCCATGCGACATCAGTCACGCTGGCGCAGTGGTGGGCTGCGTGCTGGTCGGGTATCGCCGCGCCAGTTGCTGATCGGGCTGGGATGGCTGTTGCTTGCACCGCTGGCATGGGCAGGCCCGATGCTGGTGATGTCATTCATCTCCTCAAATCCTGAGCTGGCTGCCTATCGCGATAATATTCTTCTCAAGCAGACCGCTCAGCGTTACGCCGAAAGCTGGCACCACCTCAAGCCGTGGCACTACTTCATCACCAGCGTGATCCCCTGGGCCTGGATGCCATTGCTGCTGACAGTGCCGTGGTGGCCGAAGGCGTTGATGCGTCGTCTTGCACGACGTGACCTGCGGGTCTGGCTACCACTGATGGGGGCACTGCTGATTGTCGTGTTCTTCTCGCTATCGCCAGGCAAGCGTGGTGTGTACGTGCTGCCCGCCTTGCCATTGCTGGTGATTGGGCTGTCGCCGCTGTTGCCGGGCTTGTCGCGTCGTCTGAATCTTGCACGACTGGCCTTTGGTCTGTGTGTCTTGTTGTCGAGCATCTTCTTGCTGGCGGCGATTCTCGGTGTCTTCGGGCTACCTGCTCTGACGCATCTTGCCGAGAAGGAAGGGCTGGTGCCGTGGGGTTGGTGGGGGCTTTTGGGCGGGAGTGGCATTGCCCTGTGCGTATGGCTCATGCCGCGCGGCGGGCTGCTTGCACTGGGCACATGGTTGATCATCTTCTGGGGATTATGGGGCACCTGGGGTGCACGCCTGATGGACCCCGTCCGCAATCCTGCCGTGTTGATGTCGCAGGTGGCTGAGCGTAGTCATTTCGAAGCGCTGGCGATTCCGGACTTCCGCGAGCAGTACATCTTGCAGGCGCAGCAGCCGGTATGGCACTTCGGCTACAAGACACCGGATGATGCCCAGTTTGCCGGTTTGTTTGCCTGGTTGAAGGCGGCGCCTGAGTCACGCTGGACACTGCTGACACCGAAGGTACTCGCACGAAATACCTGTCTGGACGCCACGCAAGCAATTGATCTCAGTGAGCCGGATGAACACTGGGCGTTGCTGCCTGGTACTGCCGCACTGGCATGCGTGGGGGAGGCTGCGGCAGCGCCGTTGTATCTGGCCCCGACCTCCATCTCGGATGAAGCAGCACGTTTGATCGGATTGCCGGTGCGTCACGCACCGCGTGGCGAGACTGAGTCATCAGATCATACGCAGGAGCGCGATCAATGAAGCGCCATGATCAAGCGCACGATGCGGGTGCTTCGCCACTTTCGATCTCTCGCTCATCTTCGCGAGGGTCTGCCTCTCATGCTGGCGGCGTACGTCCTGCCAGAGGCACCTGGGTAGGGCTTGGCGGGTTTGTCGAGAATGAGCGCCTGTCCTGGGCTCTTTGGTTGGTACTGCTGGTGGCCGGTGTGCTGGCACGACCTTATCTGCCAATCGATGAGACGCGTTATGTCTCGGTCGCGTGGGAGATGTGGCACAGCAACCAGTGGTTTGTCTCGACCATGAATGGCGCGCCCTATGCGGACAAGCCGGTGCTGCTGTTCTGGCTGATTCATGCTGGTTGGGCGGTGTTCGGCGTCAACGGCTGGTGGCCGAAGCTAGTGATGCCGCTGGTCAGTCTACTGGGTATCTGGCAACTGGGCCGCGTGGCACGCACTCTGTGGCCAGCCGTGCCGGAGCAGGCAGAGGCATTCACCCATCGCGAACAGTGGGTACGGCTATCGCGCTGGACACTGGCTGGCTGCCTGATGTGGATGCTCTACAGTCAGGCGCTGATGTTTGATGTGCTATTGACCAGCTGCCTGCTTGGGGCACTTCGCCCCTGGTGTTCACCCCAGGGTGACATGTCAGTGGCACGTCGCGATGTGCTGGAAAGCGGGCTATGGCTAGGATTGGCCTTGCTCGCCAAGGGACCGGTCGCACTGCTGTGGTTCGTATTGGTGGTTGGCAGTCGCCCCTGGTGGGCGCAGGCGCCCGTGCGGCAAGTACTGGCGATTGAATGGCGTGGCTGGCTGGGCAGTCTGTTGCTGGGGCTGGGCGTGCTGAGTCTCTGGTTGGTGCCTGCCGTGATTGATGGCCCTGCCAGCTATGTGCAGGACTTGCTATGGGGACAGACGGCGAATCGTGTCATGGAGGCGCAAGATCATGCGCGTCCGCTGTGGTGGTATCTGCCTTGGCTCGCGCTACTGATCTTTCCTTTCAGCTTGCGTCCGCGCCTGCTGGTAGAGGGCCTGGCGTCGTCTATTGCACAGCGTCCGCATCAGGAGCGCCCGCTGTTACGCATGTGTCGCGTCTGGAGCCTTGCTGGCCTGGCCGTGTTTTCACTGATCTCCGGCAAGCAGATTCATTATCTGATGCCGCTACTGGTGCCGATGAGTCTGCTGATGGCATGGGCTGCGCTGCGCCAGCCGGCCGCACGTACCTCGCTGAGGCTGTTGGCGATGCTGTGTGGTGCGCTTGCTGCCTCAAGTCTGGTGTTGGGCGTACTGGTCATGCCGTCATTGACATTGCAGCCAGCAGACTCAGCGCTGGCGGCGTCAACTTCTGGCAGTCTGGCCTGCGTGTTAGCGGGCGGACTGCTGATATTGCTGATGCTGTGGTTATGGCCGTGGCAAGAGGCAGAAGCAGCATCACCGGCAATACAGCTGAATGCTCAGCGACGGCTAGTGCTGGGAAGTCTGCTGCTGGTGACCTGCCTGCTGACCCTGACCCTGCGTCCGCTATGGCCGCGATTGGATCAAGGCTCATTGGCCCAGTGGGTGAATGCACGTCAGCAAGCGGGGCAGCAGGTGGCAGTCGTGGCCAATGACTATCAGGCGACCTATCAGTTTCTGGGCCGGCTGACGCAACCACTGGACACGCTGAGTCGTGCTCCCCGGCAGTTGCATGCATGGCAGCAGGAGCATCCCGCTGGCTGGCTACTGATGGATGTCACCAAGTGTTTGTCGCTTGACGACAAGGTGCCCGCCGAGGAAATGCCGCAGCAGGCATCACTGATGGGAATGGACCCTCGCCCTGATATGCAGGCCTGGTGCCAGGCGCATGCCTCGGGGAGACCCACCATCGAAAACCATTCATCACGCGACAGCACGCCGATCTTTCATCAGGGGCGTCATCAGCTGATCGCCATTCCGGCACAGGCACTGATCGCACTGCCATACGACAAGGAGGGAGTATGAAGATTCTGATTACCGGTGCCGCCGGCTTTATCGGGGCTGCGTTGTGTGAGCGTCTGCTGAAAGAGGGCTTGCAGGTCGTGGGGCTCGATAATCTCAATCCCTATTATCCGTTGGCGCTGAAGCGTCATCGCCTCGCACGGTTGGAAGCTCTGGCAGCCCGGCCGAATGCAGTCGGCAGTTTCCGCTTCGTAAAGATGGACCTCATCGAGCGTGAGGCCCTGATGACCCTGATGCAGTGCGAGAGCTTTGATGTCGTAGTCAACCTTGCGGCACAGGCTGGCGTGCGCCACTCCATCAGTCAGCCGCATGACTATGTGGATAGCAATCTGGTCGGCTTCGTCAATCTACTGGAAGCGTGTCGAGCCGCGCGTCCGCGTCATCTGCTGTATGCCTCCAGCAGTTCTGTCTACGGTGACGATACGCGTCAGCCGCTCACGGAAGGGCAGGCCGGCGTGCAGCCACTCTCCTTGTATGCCGCGACCAAGCAGGCCAATGAATTGATGGCCTACAGCTATGCGCATCTTTATGGTTTGCCGGTGACCGGGCTCCGCTTCTTTACCGTCTATGGCGCACGTGGCCGGCCTGACATGGCGCCGTTGCGCTTCGCGCGCAAGCTATTGGCCGGTGAGGCGATTGATGTGTATAACCACGGCCAGATGGCGCGCGATTTCACGCATATCAGCGATATTGTCGAGAGTATTCGACGCCTGATGGTGCTACCCCCGACGCATGAGGCGAATACGGCGCCGTCGCGCGTGTTGAATGTCGGTCGCGGTGAGCCGGTCGCGTTAGGCGATTTCATCAGCGGTCTTGAGGACGTGCTGGGCATCAAGGCGCGCAAACGGCTGTTGCCGATGCAAGCCGGCGATGTGGAGCGCACCTGGGCTGATACCACAGCCCTTGAGGCACTGAGCGGCTTCCGTCCCGGTGTCAGCCTGAGTGAGGGCCTGGCGGAACTCGCCGGCTGGGTGCGTGCCTACCCCGAGCTGTTGGCGGAGGAAGCGACGGATGCTGCTATCCCAGACCCTATCTGCCAGTCATCTAAAGGCATGTTGGCATTCACGCCTGGCGTGCTATCGGATGCACGCGCGATCATCTAGCCAGTGATAACCCGAGCACCAAACGCACCAGGGCCCGTCGTGTGATGACGGGCCCTGGTGCGTTTGGTTGGCGCTGATGACTAGAAAAGCAGAGAAGATGACTGGTCTGTCATTGTCTGAGCAGCGCCTGGTGGTGGATCAGCAGCGGCCTTCACAGTTGGCGGGCTTGTCGTTGGCAATGCGCCAATCTTCCTCATTCCCCAGTGTTGCCAGCGGCGACAGCATGCCGAAGTCGAACGGCGTGATGCAGGTGCCACGCTTGATTCGCTTGGGCCAGTCATGGTTAGCCAGCGCAGAGCGCCCAATGGCGACCAGGTCTGCCTGGGTGAGTGCCACCTCAGCTTTCTCGAGATTATCGATACCCCCATTGGTGATCAGGGTGACATTGGCGCGCTGTGCTGTGCGCACCTGGGCTGCCAGTGACGTCAGACTCAGCTGGCGATCAGCTTCGTCCTCTGCTTCTGGGAAAGCCGGTGTCTGTATATCGCCGCCGGTCAGGTGCAGGAAGTCCACACCGCTATCCATCAAGCGCGCCAAGCGCTCACGTGCTGCGTCTGGGCCACCCTGCCACTGAAGACTTGGCTCCGTCACGGTGCCTTGTGACAAACGCATGCCGACAGGAAAATCGTTGCCGACAGCCTCGCGCACACTGCGAATGACTGCCAACGGGAAGGCTAGGCGTGCGAGCGCATCGCCACCCCAGGCATCGTCACGCTGATTGAAGCGCTCGCTGATGAACTGGTGAATCAAGTAGCCGTTGGCACCATGCAGTTCGACACCATCGAAACCTGCTTCCTTGGCCAGTCGCGCGCTGGTAGCAAAGCCGGCAATGGCTGCGTGAATTTCTGACTCACTGATCTCACGTGCCAGCGGGAAGGGGCCAGTACCGCCATAGAAGCTGAGCATTTCGCCGCTGGCTCGGCTCTCTGAGGGTGCGACAACCTCATCCTTGAAGCGATTGTGTTGCGTCTGTGCACCGGCATGCATCAGCTGAGCGACGATACGGCCACTCTGCTGATGCACGGCGTCTACCACACAGCGCCAGCTGTTCTGTTGGGCCTGATTGGCAAGCCCTGGCTGATTGGCATAGCCCTGACTGAACGCCTCATCGGTGTAGATGCCTTCGGTGATGAGCAGTGAGAACTGGCCGCGCGCGAAATCGCGATAGTAGTCCACCATGTCATGATGTACCCGGCCGTCATCCTTTGCGCTAGTGCGTGTCATGGGGGAAAGCACTGCTCGGTTGCCCAGTTCAATCCCGGCGAAGGCAATAGGGGTAAATAGTGACGTCGTGTCTGTCATCGGTACTTCTCCCGCGGAGCGAATCCGCTGTCATGTCAGGTAATACAGCCATCCATCACCGGCGTACTGAAAAAGGTAAAGTCCGACGCCGGGGGGCTGTGTGAATGATCGATAGATCATCAGCATGCCCTTATCCTGCCTGCCGATATTACGTGTCACAAGCGGAAAGCATGGAAGGAGAGTGTTGTCGTTTCGACAACCAATGATGCTAATGCACTGAATTTTCTTGTTTTTTTCTTATTGTTTTGTAGAAGACGTAAGCAAGGGCAACGCAGAGCTGCTCGTTGGGCACAGGGTCACGTCGCGCCTGAATGACACGCGCCCCGTCAGCGATGGGCTGCGGGGCGCGGGAGGGTCGCAAGAGACATGAATGACCGGATGATGGCGTATATCTACACGATCACTGGTCAGTACAGCGTGCGGATTTTTTACCGCCGGTGGGGGGGCAGCCAAACCAGTTTTCGGTGGGCTTGGCTTGTCCTGTCGTGGCATGACGTCCGCCTTCGCTACCTTCCTTGCCGCCCGTGAGGCTTTTCTGTACCTGCTGCTTGGCCTTGTCCTTGTCCTGTTGGCTGGCGACTGGCTGAGAATCTTGCTGATAGTGCGCGTTGTTATCGTTCATCTTGTTTGCCGTACGGCTCGAGTTGCTACCGGTGGGCAGACCTTGTGAGGAATGCTGGCTAGTGGCAGTCCCGCTGACCCCTGCTTCGGTATCCATGCGGTCGGCGGCATTCGCCGGTGACAGTGTCAGGCAGCCGATTACCAGCAGTGCTGCGCTGAGGCTATACATGAACGTGCGCGCAGGCGTATATGTTGCCGCGAGAGAGGAAACCTTGTGAGACATGTCTGGAACTCCTGACGGGTCAGACTGCCGTTGTCACTTTCTTGGGGCAGCCCCGCTGACGAGGCGGATAGTGAAACGTTGTATAACGCAATCCTGCGTTGCCATATAGGGGTTATCGGGGCAGTCGGGGTAATTTCAACTCTGAGATATTTCCTGAGTGCTATCTCCGAGGTATTTTTGAGTGCTACTGCAGAGACATTTTGAGACTGGCCTTGAAGTTGCGCCATCTCGGGACAATGTCATGGGTACGGGGCAGCCGCCCTTTGGAGCTCCTCTCGGAGTTCTCTTTGGTAAAGGAGACATGCATGACGATCAAGAAAACCGGTTCCGCGCATTGGGAAGGTAGCGTCAAGCAAGGCAAGGGTACCGTCAGCACGCAAAGCAAGGCGTTGGATGCACAGCCTTACGGCTTCAATACGCGCTTTGAAGACGGTGCAGGCACCAACCCGGAAGAGCTGATTGGTGCGGCACATGCCAGCTGCTTCTCGATGGCGCTTTCGATGATGTTGGGTGAAGCAGGCTTTGAACCCACCGCCATCGATACTTCTGCGACAGTGCACCTCGACAAGGATGACAGCGGCTTCAGCGTGACGAAAATCGCACTCGAAACGAAAGCCAGTGTACCGGGTATCAGTGAGGCAGACTTCCAGTCAGTGGCTGACAAGGCCAAGGCAGGTTGCCCCATTTCCAAGTTGTTTACCGCTGAGATCACGTTGGCAGCAACGCTCGCGAACTAATTTACGCTTGAGTATGAATAAGCGCTCAGTGCTGAAAAGCCGCCCTACGGGGCGGCTTTTTCATGCATGGCGGATGCGTATGATTGCCTGATTCTGGATGCTCAAGGTTCGCTGCCTGATATTTCGTCCTCGGCAATTGCACCGGTATGCTGCATCGCATTACGACGCGATTGCAGGCGCGTCAGCGGTGTGCGCGTCGGTGTACGATACCAGCGGATATTCTCGCGAGAGCACTGCTCCAGTTCAGCGATGACCTGTGCACCCAAGAGCAGAATGATCGCGCCAATTTCTAGCCCGAGCAGTAGCACGATCAGTGTGGCGAGAGAGCCGTAGATGGCACCGATGAATGACAGATGCGTGAAATACCAACTCAGTGCCAGTCGCGTCAACTCCCACAGGGTCGCGGCGACCAGCCCGCCGACCAGTGCGCGCCGTGTCGAGACGCGCGTCTGAGGCAGAATCTTGTAGATGGCGCTGAAGAGGCCAAACATGCCGACGATGCTGATCACGTAGATCACCTCGCTACCGGCATCGCCCAGCGTCACCTCGATGCCCGTCAACAGTGTCAGGGCATCATTCATCGCGGATGCCAGTGCCACCAGCAGTGTCAGGGCCAGCAAGCCTGCGCCGAGCACCATCACGAAAGCGTAAGGCAGCAGGGCGGAGATCCAGGCGCTGCGCTTACGTATCACCGGATGCTGATGGAAGATCAGCGCGATGGCATCTTCCAGCATGCGAAAGGCCAGACCCGCAAAGAACAGCAAGCCCCCCATGCCCACCCAGCCAATCACTTCGCGGTTATCGAGTAGCTTGCGCACTGCATCGAGCAGAATATCCTCCTGCCCCGGGCCCAGGTGTTGTACCTGAATGGCGATGATGCTCATCAGGCGTGACTCATCCACCAGGTGGGTCAACATCACGCAGCTCAGTGCGAACAGCGGCACGCTGGAGAGCAGGATGTTGTAGCCGACACCCCCTGCGAGCAGTACACCGCGATTGGCGATGAACTGTCCCAGAACTCGCCAGGCAAAGGCGATCAGGCGTGGAAGAAAGCGCAACAGGCGTGCACTTAGGCTATCGACAGCAGCGTCCGACATGTAATGACTCCCCATGATTCAGTGGCGCGAGTGGCTCAGGACACACGATCCCCAGACTCGCGTCGACGTCGTTCGCTGGCACGGTGTTCTTTCCAGGTCGAGGCGGAATAGAGCGCCAGCCCTGTCCAGATCAGTATGAAGGTGATCAACATTGAGGGTTGCAGTGTTTCCTTGAAGATCAGCAGTGCGATCACGAATTGCATCGTTGGATTGATATACATCAGAAAGCCGACGGTAGCGAGGCGTAGCCGACGTGCCGCCCCCGCGAAAGCGAGCAGGGGCAGTGCGGTCAGTACCCCGCTGGACATCAGCAGTACGCTGGCGGGAACTCCCAGCGGGCCGATGTCGGTGGCCAGGAAGTGCGACTCTCCCGTGTGCCACAGGCTGCCGATCAACAGCAGCGCGATGGGCGCGAGCATCAGGGTCTCGACGAAGAGTCCCGAGAGGCCGTCGAGCGCGACACGTTTTCTGAGCAGTCCGTAGGTGCCAAAGGACAGTGCCAATGACAGCGTGATCCACGGTAGCTCCGTCAGACCGATGAGTTGCAGGCCAATGCCACCAGCCGCCAACAGCAAGGCCACGCCTTGAAGGCGCGTCAGGCGCTCCTTCAAGAACACCATGCCGAGAGCGACGTTGACCAGCGGTGTCAGAAAGTAGCCAAGGCTCGCCTGCAGCACCTCGTGTTGCTCCACCGCAAAGATATAGATGCCCCAGTTGACCGCAATCAATAATGAACACGCCAGCCCAGGCAATAACAGGCGTGGTTTGGCCAATGCAGCACGAATCGGAGACCAGCGCCTGAGCAGACTGATCAGGACGACCAGGAATAGGCAGCTCCAGAGAATACGATGCAGCAGTACTTCCCATGCGGGAATGCCGGAGAAAAGTGCAAAGTAGAGAGGGAAGCAACCCCACATGATGTAGGCGCTCAGGCCATAGCCGACGCCCTTGAGTTCCTCACTGCGTGCTTGCTGTAATTCAGTCTCGACTGTCGATGCAGACTGGCTCATGACGCCTCGCCTGATGTGTTGCGGCTCAGCGGCTGGCCGGCGATGTAATAGCCGGAGGCACTTAGTGCGATGAAAAAGGTTTCTGCCTGAGGGTAACCGGCGTCACGCATGGCCTGATCAATCGCCGCTGCACAGGCATCACGAACGGTCTGTCCGCGCTCGAACCACAGCACTTCGACAAAGGGGAAAGCATCGACCGTCTCGCCATCGAAGATATAGTGGGTCGCCACGCATTCCAGGGTGAATTCGTCACGTGCCGTCGTGGCCGCCTCGCTCAGCTGATCGATCAAGGCCCGAGAGACAGGCGCAAGGCGCGCAGGCGTGACGCCGTGGAAGCGAAGCTGTGGCATGTGAATCTCCTGAAGCGGGTGCTGTCATTGTCTTTGATGGGCCAGAAACCGAGGTTCACACCAAGATGAAGGTGCCGGGGACTGGCTGGTTGTTTGCCAATATATCATCGGCTTCTGATGCTCACACCCGCACCACTACGTGTCGCCATCTCTGCCAGGCACTTTGCTCGAGTGCCCTGATCAGAACTCTGCCAGCTACGATGCGTAAATGATAAGCCGACGAAGAAAAGCAATAGAGGGCTGATAGCGCATTGCTACTCACATCTGACGGCCACAGGCGGTAGAATGAGCGCATTCAAGGCCAGTGCCGAGGGAGTACAGCACCCTACAGGCATCGAACGTGATCAGGGAGGCAGCATGACAGAGACGATACAGGCACAGACGAAGCAGTCTCAATCATCGGCAATATCAGACAGGCAGTGTCTACGCGTGAGTCTGGTGCAGGCGGATCTGCGCTGGGAAGACCCTGCGGAGAACTGCCGTTTGTTGAATGAGCAGCTGGATGCTGCCGGTCTGATCGCTGGACCTGATGGCCGTAATGTCGTGACTGATTTGATCGTGCTGCCAGAGATGTTTGCCACTGGCTTCACCATGAACTCGCGCCAGATGGCCGAGCCGATGGCGACCAGCAGTAGCGTTGCCTGGCTCAAGCAGCAAGCCGTCACTCGTGGCTGCGTGATGACCGGCAGTGTTGCCATTCTCGACGATGAAGAATGCTACAACCGCATGCTGTGGGCCACGCCAGACGGGCAGGTGGCGCACTATGACAAGCGTCATCTGTTCCGCATGGCAGGCGAACATGAACGCTATGGCATGGGATATGAGCGAGTCATCGTGGAGCTTGAAGGCTTTCGCATTCAGCTCTCTGTCTGCTACGACCTGCGCTTTCCCACCTGGCTGCGTCAGCGGCCGGTGATCGGCGGTGTCAGTGAAGCAGAAGCGGCCACCGAGAGTGCTTTTGAGTATGACCTGTTGCTCTGTGTCGCCAACTGGCCCGGTGTGCGGCGTCATCCGTGGCGTACGCTGCTTCAGGCCCGCGCGATCGAGAATCTGGCTTACGTGGTGGGCGTCAACCGTGTGGGTGACGACGCCAACGGCCTGCATTACACCGGCGATTCCATGGTCTGCGATTTCAAGGGAGAGCCCATCCTCGACCCTGCGCCAGACCAGCCTTTCATCGAGACCGTGACGCTTGAACGCGCGGCGCTCGACGAGTTTCGTACCAAGTTTCCGGCGTGGATGGACGCCGATCATTTCACTCTGGAGGCCTGATGCGCCTGGACAAATTCCTTACCGAAACCACAGATCTTAGTCGCAGCGATGCCAAGAAGGTCGTGCACCGCGGCGATGTCACCGTGGATGGTGAGGTAGTCAAGAATACCGCGAGCGCCGTCAAGGATGGCATGCGCGTCGAATGGAAAGGCGAGCACCTTGAGCTGATGGGGATGCGCTACCTGATGCTCTACAAGCCGGCCAATGTCGAATGCACTACCAAGCCCGGCCTTTACGAGCGTGCGCATGACCTGATTGATCTACCCAATGTCGATCGCCTGAGCATTGTCGGCCGCCTGGATGTCGACACCACAGGTCTGGTGCTGATGACAGATGACGGCCAGTGGAATCATCGCGTCACCTCGCCCAAGAGAGCCTGTGCCAAGCGCTACCGCGTGACCCTGGCGCATCCGCTGGAAGGTGATGAGCTGACCAGCGCCGTGGCCGACTTTGACCATGGCCTGATGCTGGATGGTGAGGAAAAGCCGACCCGTCCCGCGCGTCTCGAGATGGAAACGGCCACCGTCGGCCTGTTGTGGATCACCGAAGGCCGTTATCACCAGGTCAAGCGCATGTTCGCGGCGATCGGCAATCACGTCGAAGCGCTGCACCGTGAAGCGATTGGGGATCTGGAGCTGGACCCTGATCTGGAACCGGGTGAATGTCGCTTCCTGCGTCCTGAGGAAGTGGCCAGCTTCTAGGCTTTTCTGCGACATGGGCTCTGTCATCGCATGTCGAGCCAAGGCATAAACGCCCCCGTCATCTTGACTGATGACGGGGGCGTTTGCGTTTCGCGGGTAAGGATGTACCTGCATCTCGTTAGTGACAGTGCCAGACAAGAGGTAATACGTAGTGTGTAGTAGCCTAAAGAAGCAGCATGAGATGGAATGCATTACCCGCTTATATATAATAAATAGGGAATATTTACCATGTCGACCCCATTACAGAAATCTCGCCGTATTGGCGCACTTCCGCTTCACCTGCTGCTGACGAGCAGTGGATTGTTATTGGCTTCACTCGCCTCCCCTGTTAGTGCGGCGGAGGATGCCAGCATAATGTTCGCGGCTCCGCCCTGGCCTGGCGTGACCATGAAAACAGAGATTGCCTCTGAGATATTCGAGGCATTGGGCTACTCCCCGAGTACACGTCAGCTAGGCGCACAGATTACTTACGAAGGTATGTCATTAGGTGAAGTCGACGTCTATCTCGCAGCCTGGCTACCGGGACAGAGCACCATGTACAACGCCGCCATGGAGAAGGATGCCATGGTCGATTTCGGTAACAACGTGAATGGCGCGCGGGCCAACTTCGCCGTGCCGCGCTATGTGGCAGAAGCCGGCGTCACGTCACTGAACGATGTCGACAAGCCAGAGTTTGCCGACAAGTTCGAGAAGACCATCTATTCCATCGAGATCGGCTCCGGTTCCAGCGAGATAGCCAATCGTGCGGTAGACGAGGACATCTATGGTCTGGGCGATTGGGATCTCAAGGAATCCTCCACGGCAGGCATGTTGGGCACTGTTGCCAATGCCATCAAGCGCGAAGAATGGGTCATGTTCGTCGGGTGGACGCCGCACTGGATGGGCATCGAATATGACATGGTCTTCCTGGATGACCCGAAAGACCTGTGGGGTCCGGGCGGCGGCGAGAGTGATGTAAGAACGCTGGCCAACAAGAAGTGGTCAGAGGCACACCCCAATGCCTCCGTATTCCTTGACCAGATAGCCTTCACCTCCGAAGAGCAGAGCGCGCTCATCTTCGGCTACGGCAAGGAAGAGCGTCCTCAGGAAGAGGTGGCGGGTACCTGGATGAAGGCCAATCCGGCCAAGGTCAAGGGCTGGCTTGACGGCGTGACCACGCGTGACGGCGAACCTGCCTGGCCTGCGGTGCAGGAAGCGCTGGGTCTACCGGATGCCTGATAGAGATGACAGCGTTACGGTAATGGCGTTGATCAGGATCTGCTCTGTCCTCTGATCCAGGGAATTGCCGCAAGACTCTGGAAATATGACCCTCGCCAAAGCCCGCTCTCGTAGCGGGCTTTTTCATGCCTTGGATATATCGGGTGCCAAGCGGAGCAAAGATCTCTAACTCACGCCATGCAAACTTTGCAGGGACACACAGAACAAGGGCGTGGTCGAGCACTGTGCCGCGATATCACCCTTGTCCTGAAACTGGTCAGCCGCCTTTGGATCGCCGGTAATGAGAGGTACGCGGCACCACTGGATATCTGCCTGACAGATACGCCGAGCATGATCAACATGTCGCTGAACGTATCTGATAGGCCTGCCTATAGGTAGGGAGAGGGTTGTCTGGCGAAGCGTGACTAATAGTTGCGCCTGGAGGACCAGAGTGCAGGGCAGGCCATGGCTGATGCTGATGAGCGGGTATTGCCCTGACTTCAGGACAGGCGACGCGAGTTGGCTGTCGTACGTTTATGGAGCGGTTTGATGAACTGCGTACCTGTCGTCCACCACGGCGCCACCTTGCCGCCCGTCATCGCACTGGACCATGCCTTCTGCATCACGAACCACATTTCCCAGCTCGCGGCGATCTTCTCCGACACCATCTTCTGGTTCTCGACGATCATCTTCGGGTCCAGTGGTGACTGAGTCCCCCACAACTGCGTGCGAGAAAAGATGGTCGACAGCGTTGTCGACCACAACTCCACCGATGTCGTCCCCAACTTCCAAACATCAAACATCGCTGCAGGTGTCGTCGGGACCATTGACTCGATTGTCATAATTTCAGATTGCTTGCTCATCAGTCTCTCCATCAATAGTGAATCACGTACTCAGTCATACGCCTGTTTTTGTTGCAGTGCAACATGAAGAGATGATGTACAACCAATCTTGACGTGATCACGAGCCTCGATTATCACCACTTTTCATATAAAACAATGAGTTATCGATAGAGGAGGCTGTGAAAACCGGAATTTTCCGTGCGTAGGCGGAAATTTCCCAGGGGAGTGGGGAAAGTGCGTTATCGAGGTTGTGGGCGATATCGTACCTGGTATCCAGCGTTATGGGATGTTGTGTATCAGTGAAATATGACAATAAAGAATAAGTCATGCGGTATTGCCCAGAAATTTACAGTTTTTAGTCGGCAGGGTGTCTGCGGCGATCAATGACTGGATGCAATGATAGTGTACCGTCTGTGCGACGCAGGATGTCGTTTAAGACTGACGATCTATACCCAAGTGAGAGTCAAGTCAGCTACTATGAGATTTCATGAAATTTCACATATTCGGGTTTGCGGTTGTTGACTGACTCAGCAGGACGTTGGTTCGTACGATTCCTGGACGGAGCTTGCCCTTATGCAGCGCCGTGCGGTAGCAATGCATATCGTTTTTATAGTGTAATGAAAAGTCACATACCCTTCATTGGTCATTTATTACAAAAATACATGAGTAGTAATACATTCTCAGCCCGTCCGTGGATTAGTATGTGAAGTTAGATATTAACAAGTATCTTAGGCTGCCCTTTTATATGCCGTGCCAGATCTATAAATATTATAGTTGTCGTATATGCAGCAGCTGTTAAAAGATAGCAATTATTTTTATTAAGTCAAGATCGCTACCTTGGTGATATGTATGAATCAAGAAACAAAAACTGAATTTGTGAATAGGTTTATGGATGTGCCTTTTAAATCTATTCAAGGTAAGTATTCCTTTTGTAATGAAACAGACAAAAAGGTACTGTTTAGCTTGGATGTCGGAGGCAATGAAGATAATGACGTTATCTTAAGTTCTGACTGGAGTCGTAATGGCTATGCGCACTCAGTTAAACATATTGACAAGATCGTAAGTCAAGGTTATGACCTTTTTGTGTTTAAAGTAAGAACTAAGTGTAGGGTGCCGGATGATCAAATTTCACAACGAAGCTATCCTTTGTTAGCCTCTTGTGAGCTCATCAAGCAATTTATTCAGGAAAGGCTTCATGGACATCAAGCTGCATAAGCAAGCGACGACGACACCGAAAATTCGTGCCGACATCCAAGCAGCTCCTGCCAGCATGACGAACAAAGATCTCGCTCGTCAGTTTGGGGTCAGCATCTCAACCATCCAGCGCTGGCGTTACCGTGATCATATCCAGGATCGCTCACACACACGCCATAACCTGCTGGCGACTCTGACCTCTGAACAGGAGGAGGTGGTCATCGCCACCCGCGAACTGATACGCCTGGGGCTTGATGATCTACTTGTCGTCGCGCGTGAATTCCTGAACCCCAAGCTGTCACGTTCCGCGCTTCAGCGCATGCTCAAACGACGTGATGTGCCGACTCTCGCCAAGCTGGCGCGGCGAGATGCGGAAGGGGACGAGAAGCCCAAACACCGGCCTTTCAAGGATTATGAGCCCGGATATGTGCACATCGATATCAAGCACCTTCCCCAAATGCCTGACGAAGATCAGAAGCGCTATCTCTACGTCGCGATTGATCGCGCCACTCGCTGGGTATATCTGGAGGTCAGATCAAGCCAATCTGCGAAGGACGCCCAGGCGTTCATGAAGCGGGTGAAGGAGAAGGCTCCCTTCACGATTCACACCGTGCTCACTGACAACGGCAAATCATTTACCGATCGTTTCACCGTGGGAGGTGAACGTAGGCCCAGCGGGCGCCATCTATTCGATCAGGAGTGCCAAAGCCATGGTATCGAACATCGATTGATCAAACCGGGAAGACCGCAGACGAACGGGATGGTGGAGCGCTTCAATGGCCGTATCAGTGATGTATTGGCGACTCGGCGCTATGACTCAAGTGAGGACTTGGAACAGACGCTTGAGCGTTATTGCTGGCTATATAACTACCACATTCCTCAGAAGGCACTACATCACAAGGCGCCAATCGCAGCGATGAAGGAATGGCAAGCCGAACGGCCGGAGTTATTCACTAAGCTCGTAGTTAATCAGACGGGACCCGACAACTAAGTATAAAGACGGTAAAACTATACCGGTTGGGTTTGATAAGGTAGTGGAAAAAAGAAAATTGGTTCGTGATGATGGAGGTTTATATCGTGCGACGCCTATTGGTTATATAGTTTTTGACGAGAGTATCGAAGCCCAAATACGTAATGACCTCAATCTGACCGAGACTGAAAAGTATCAGCTTGTAATGGCACGCCGTGGGCAAGGTCGTTTCCGGCAGGCTGTGGCAAACATTGAACCACGGTGTCGTATCACCGGTCTCGCTGACATGCAGCACCTTAGAGCTAGCCATATCAAGCCTTGGCGTGTGGCCTCAAACCTTGAGAGATTGGATGGACACAATGGTTTGATGCTGACGCCACACATCGATCATCTCTTCGATCAAGGTTATATCTCCTTCTCTGATGAAGGCGATGTTATCTTGTCAGCAAGTCTTGGCCAAGAAGCCGCCCAAGTTTTTGGGATATTTAATGGTCTGTCTACTGGTAGCTTCAGTGATATGCAGAAAGCTTATCTTGCATACCATAGAGATAATGTGCTGAGGATTTTATAGGTTAAGGAGGCATATCCACTGGTTTACCTTTATGAGTAAATAAACGATTAATGTTCATGCTCGCTTTTATGTTGTGGTGGTAAAAAGCTTTTTTTGAAGTTTTTCATGTTCAGAAATGTAATTCTCATCAGGCAGGATTCCATTATATAAGACCATCAGACGGAACTCGCCCCAGTGGTAAGCGTCGTGCGGTAGCCGTGTGATTGCATCAGTGAAGTCACGTACTCCACCAAAAGGATTTTAAAGGGTATGTTGGTTTATAACGCCACCAAGCAACAGTTCATCGACGATGTTCGGGCCAATGTTATTGCTGACGCCATCGAGAATGAGGTGTCACGCAAACTAAGCCGCAATTCGCCACGCAATGAGGTGGCCTCCTGGGAGAACTCCTTGCGCTTCATGATGAGCGTTCTCCTCGACGAGGGGATACCCGCTTCGGCAGGTGTGGCCATCGAATACAACATTCCGCTGACCAATCGCCGAGTGGACTTCATTCTGACCGGCAAGAATGATCAGCGTGAAGATTCTGCTGTCATCATTGAATTGAAGCAGTGGCAGACCGCTGAGGTGACGATGAAAGATGCCATCGTTCGCACTCAGCTAGGGGGCGGTGTGCGGGAGACCAACCATCCCTCCTATCAAGCCTGGTCCTATGGTGCGCTGATCGAGGACTATAACGAGACCGTCCGCAAAGATTCGATCCGGCTGGTGCCTTGTGCCTATCTGCACAACATGAAGCAAGGCAATGCCATCAATGACCCTTTCTATGCGAACCATACTAGCCGCGCTCCTGTCTTCATCTCACCGGATGCCTTGAAGCTCTCCAGGTTTCTGAGTCAGCACATCAAGTACGGCGACAGTAGCGACATCATGTATCGCATCGAGCACGGTGTGATCAAGCCAAGCAAGAATCTGGCGGATGCGCTCAGCTCGATGATGCAGGGCAATGCTGAGTTCTTGATGATCGATGAGCAGAAGCTTGTCTATGAAACCGCCGTGGATCTCGCTCACAAGGCTAGCAAAGGTCAGAAACAGTGCCTGATCGTCAAGGGTGGCCCGGGGACGGGCAAGTCAGTTGTCGCCATCAACCTGCTCGTCGAGCTGACGAATCGAGAGATGATGACGCAGTACGTGTCTCGCAACTCTGCCCCTCGTGAGGTCTTCAAAAAGCGTCTGACCGGTACGCGCAAGAAGACCCACATCGATAACCTGTTCAAGGGCTCAGGCAGTTATGTCAGTGCGGAGCCTGATACCTTTCATGCGCTGATCGTGGATGAAGCACATCGCCTGAATGAAAAATCCGGGATGTATCAGAATCTTGGCGAGAGCCAGATCAAGGAAATCATCTCGGCATCGCGATTTTCCATCTTTTTCATCGATGAAGCGCAGCGGGTCACGCTGAAAGATGTCGGGACGGTTGAGGAGGTCACGCGTCGGGCGGACGAATGCGGCGCCGAGGTGTATGAGCTCGAGCTATCCTCGCAGTTCCGTTGCAACGGTTCCGATGGCTACCTCGCCTGGTTGGATCATTCCCTGCAGATACGGACGACGGCCAATACCGATCTCGACGGTATCGATTACGAGTTCAAGGTATTCGATGATCCGTGCGAACTGCGCAAGGTGATTCTTGAAAAGAACCGCAAGGCCAACAAGGCACGGATGGTAGCGGGTTATTGCTGGCCCTGGGCGAGCAAGAAGGACAAGCACGCCATGGACATCGTCTTTCCCGAGTATGGCTTCGCCGCTCAGTGGAACCTCGATGACGATGGGATGCTGTGGGCGATCGCCGATGGATCAGCAGAGCAGGTTGGTTGCATCCATACCTGCCAAGGGCTCGAGTTTGACTACGTCGGCGTGATCATCGGAGACGACTTCGTGATTCGAAATGGTCGAGTCGTGACAGATGCGGCCAAGCGGGCAGGGCAAGACCGCTCGGTGCATGGGTACAAGAAGATGCTCAAGGAACAGCCAGATCAGGCTCGTGCCGTGGCGGATCAGATCGTCAAGAACACCTACCGTACGCTGATGACGCGTGGCCAGAAGGGCTGTTACGTCTATGCCACGGACTCGGAGACTCGCGAATACTTCTCAGCCTTTGCTCGTTCACAGGCCTCATTGGAGCATGCCGAGCTGGCTGAAGAGGCCGAGACGCTGGATGGCATGCACCTTCCTATCGTGACGCGTGATGAGGCCGCGCCGTTCGAGCGCCATGTGCCCGTTTACGATTTGAACATCGCCGCTGGCGAGTTCAGTGAGATTCAGATCGCAGAAGCCGAGCACTGGGTCGAGCTACCGGATCATATCCGTGTAAGTCCCGATCTGTTCGTCAGCCGAGTAGTGGGGGAGTCGATGAATCGGCGCATCCCCAACGGTGCTTGGTGCCTGTTCCGTGCCAATCCTGGGGGCACACGGCAAGGTAAGGTCGTCGTGGTACAGCATCGCGCCATCGAGGACCCGGACCACGGCGGCAGCTTCACTATCAAGCTGTATCAGAGCGAGAAGGTCGAGGAGTACGGCGAGTACGTGAACCAGCGCATCGTGCTCAAGCCCCAGACCAACGCCTTCGGTTACAAGGACATAGTGCTCGAGGACGAGCTTGAAGATTTGAAGGTCATCGGCGAATTCCTCTCAGTGCTGTAAGCGGGTGGGCGACCGGTTGGCTGTCTATCTATAGCGATGCTAGCTGGATAGCGGGTGGCAGAATCGTCATGCTACTCGCTATCCAATACCCAAATATCAGGTGAGTTCGATATGTCAGACCCGTTCAAGTACCTCCACGATGCGATGGAAGAGTTCTCCGCCGAACGTGACTGGGACCAGTTCCATTCCCCCAAAAACCTGGCCATGGCACTTACGGTGGAGGCAGCTGAGTTGCAGGAATGTTTCCAGTGGCTGACCGAGGCACAGTCCCAAGAGCTCGCTGAAAACCAACTGGCCGCCGTCCGTGATGAAATCGCTGACGTTCAGCTCTATCTGGTCCGACTGGCGGGCAAGCTAAACGTGGATATCGAAGCAGCTTGCCGGATGAAGATGGAGAAGAATGCGGAGAAATATCCCGCCGTGCAAGTGAAGGGAAGTGCGCAAAAATACACGCACTATCAGGATTGACGTGATGTGTGGCCGCTTAGTCCCCTGCAGCGGCCTTCTCTGCCTGGCTTCGTCCCTCAAGCTACCTCCCGTTGAACTCGGGCTCAAGCAGGGCCGAAGAATTAGCTTTCGGTTCCTAGATTCATAGAAAACAGCACGATCAGCCGTGAAATTCGCCGTAACGCCACCGCTGATGGCTATGATCCCGAGCAAGCCCAGACACTCAGTGATCATCGGCGCCGCACTGCTACCAAGTGGACAAAGCGCCTTCCAGGCATGATGGCCGCCGTTGCCGGTCGGCTACGTGAGGAATGGAGCCCACAGCAAATCAATGGCTTCATGGCGCCCTTGGCCGGCGTTAGTGTCAGTCATCAATGGATCTACTCCTTAATCTGGGACGACAAGGCACGGGGTGGTGACCTTTGGCAGCATCTTCGTCAGTCCAAACGCCGCAATAAGTACCGTGCGCATGCCAAGAGCGCCGGGTTGGGCAAGATCTCCAACCGAGTCGGTATCGAGCACCGCCCAGATGAGATTGATGACCGGCGCTTCATCGGCCACTGGGTGGGCGACACCGTGATACAAGGCCACAAGCAATCAGGCCTGGTCACGCTGGTCGAGCGTCGAAGTGGCTATTTACTGTCAGCACGACTGCCCAGGATCTCGGCCGAGTTGACGCAAGCAGCCATAATCCGCTTGTTGAAGCCGCGTCGGGGAGCGGTCCAGACGATCACACTGGACAATGGCTCGGAATTCGCTGGCCACGAAGCAGTGGCCAAGGCTGTGACGGCGGCGATGTACTTCTGCGATCCCTACTGCTCTGGACAGCGTGGGACCAACGAAAATACGAATGGCCTGATACGGCAGTACTTCCCCAAAGGAACGGATTTCCGCTAGGTCAGCAATGCAGAGCTACGCAAGGTGGTCGAAAAGCTGAACGACCGTCCTCGAAAGCGACTCGGCTATCGGACACCGGCGCAGGTGTTTCTAGGGGAATACTCAGGAGGCTTGGATACCGCAGGTGCTGCGCTTATTGCTTAAATTCAGGATTCATAGGAGCGAACAAATGCACGACTACGCAATATTTGGGCACAGCAGAGCCGCTATTGGAAGATGGCTCGGTGTTGCATCTGTAATATTAACAGGTGCTGTTTCTTCGTTATTGGTTTGGTTATACGAAGCGACAAACATAGAAGCATTCGCAACTGCCATAATAACGCCAGCCATAATCTACTTTGTCCTTCACTACTGTTTTGATCGGTTTGGCTGGAAAATTACATTATTCAGCATCCCTGATATCAGTGGAATATGGTTAGCGAAAGGTGAAACGCTAAATGAAGACGGCTCCACAAAGTACAACTGGGAATCCGAAATAGATATCGAACAAACTTGGGAGAAAATCTCTATAACCTTAAAGACGGCAAAGAGTTCAAGCGAAAGCTATACTGCTACTCTAGGAAAAAAGCCAGGAACAAAAGGGGGTTGGATTCTTCACTATAGCTATACGAACAACCCTGATAACGATCAATTTCATGAATTGAATTCTCACAAAGGCTATTGCGAATTAGTTTTTAACAAAGATTTAAACCAAGGTGAAGCCGCTTACTTCAATAGTAACGGGAGAAGGACTTTCGGGAGAATGACTTTAAGGAAAGAACAATAATGATCAACTTTGAAAACAGACTAGCAAACCTAAAAAACCGTCGCCAAGGGACAGCCGAAAGAGATCGCCTAGAAAAAGGTATGTATTCGTACTACGGCGATCTAAGGCCGACAGAAGCGCATGAAAAGCTACATGAAAATACTGCAATAAAATATGTGATTGGTTCCATGGCGGCAGTCAGCCAAGAGTCTACAAAAGTTTCGAAAGATGAGGGTGAGCGAGTAGCATCAACATTGATTGATATGCTTAAAACATCGGGGATCAATGCCGAAGCTAAAATGCAAGGCTCTGTTGCATTGGATATTCATATCGAAGGCCATTCTGATGTAGATATGTTGATACTGAAATCGGACGTAATTACTATCCAAGGGCCAGCTTTGCCCGATACCTACTACTCAGATTCAAGCGATACTCGGCCAATGGTTGATATTGTAAGAGAGCTGAGGCTTCAGGCGGAAACGAAACTCAAGTCTCGCTATCATGCCGCTGAAATAAACACTAGTGGAGCCAAGTCGATTGCCCTTAGTGGGGGTAGCCTTAGACGAAAAGTGGATATCGTTCCAAGTAGTTGGCACGATACGCATGACTACCAAAGATCAAAGCTTGAGCACTTCAGAGCAGTAAAAATTTACGACAAAGCCAATCATGCTTTAATTGAGAACATGCCTTTTCTGCACATCAAGAAGGTAAATTACAGAGACACTCAGTACGACGGCAACCTTAAAAAAGTAACTCGGTTAATGAAGAACATAATTGCCGACATGCCAAATTACAAGAAACCAAAAGCAAAAAAACTGACTAGTTATGACATTGCTGCGATTGCCTATTCTATGAACGAAAGATTGTCTTGCAGCCAGTACCTACCGCTAACACTCCTCGATAACTTGCGTTCATACTTGCGAATCATTTCATATCTTGATGACGAAAGAAACGCGCTAATAGTCCCTGATGAATCAAGAAAGATATTCAATGCAGAAGAAAAAGTAGAGGCATTAAGGATACTCTACAACGAAGTCAATGATCTTGCTGAAGCTGTTCAAAAAGCCATTAACCCTCTGAAAGATAAATATGACGGTGAGGTATTACGAAATCGCCAAGTGGTGTTTTTTTAGCAGACGAATTAAATTCCCTTCTCGCAAAGAGGGGGACATCACACTTAATCAGAAATCAAATCGGAAACTGACACCCTCAAAGAATCAAATATCTGATAGATCTTGGCGAGGGTAGTGTTCTGATCACTTCTCAATCCGTTTAGGTGACAACTACGCTGGCAGATAGGGACCCGGAGAAACGCTTAGCTGTAAGGTGCCGGATGATAGGACTCCACAATGAAGCTAATCTTTCGTGAACTCCAAACATCCGGCATCCTACAGTTAAAGCAGAATATCAGTGTTTAATAACATCATGAGTCCTGTAATAATTCTTCAGCGATTCCTTAAATAAGCTTATGTATGAACTCGAATCAGATTACACGCTGAGCTTCATGGAATGTCACTCTCCCCCAGCCAAGCCCCCATACTTCCCCTTGAAATACAGCAACGGCCGTGAGGTCGCTGAAACATCCAGATTCAGTCCCTTCACTTCCCTGATCACGATCAGGTAATCGCCTGCAGGATGCTCGGCGTGAATCTTGCAGTCGAGCCAGTGCAAGCTGTCATTGATCACCGGGTTGCCAAGCGGGGAGAGCTGCCAGTCGATGCCTTGCCATTTATCCGCGCCGCGCATGGCGAACTGGTTGGAGACATGGCTTTGCTCACTGGAGAGAATATTGACGGCAAATCGCTCTGCCTGGCGAATCTTCGGGTAGCTGAAGGAGCTTGCCTTGACGCTGAAGGCGACCAGCGGCGGATTCATCGAGACGCTGTAGAACGACTGGCAGGTGAAGCCGATCGGCTCGTCGTCGACCTGGGTGGTGATGATGGTGATGCCGGAGGCGAAGTGGCCGAGGGCTCCACGGAACCTGGCGGGTTCGATGGTGGTGTCTGAGTGGATGTCTGAGTTGGTGTCGGGAAGAAACATGACAGGTCCTGGGGGAGTGTCGGGAGGCGGTGAAGATCAGCAGTAGGGAAGGGGGCTGCAGCGATGGCGCGGGACTGGGGGCTTGGCTGACAAGAGTGCGAGTGATGAAGAAATGGCCGTCGTGAATTCTTCACGATGGCCATTTTTGTTTGCGTTAGCGTTAGCCGCTGCTACCTCTAGGGCTATCACAAGTTGTATTTCTCATGGACTGTTATCTCTACTGACCAGCTTCGACATACAGCAATTGGTGAGGGGGCTTGCCGGCGTCCACTTTCTCGCCTGATTGACGACTGTGGCCTTAGAGGAAGCAGGTAATTGCGCAGCACCATGCACGAAGATGTGAAATGAGCGGAAAAGAACCCAATCCCCCGTTCGCTTCGACACGATAAGGCTGTCAGATTGGTAATATCTTCCGAGGATAGTCTGCAATCCCAGAAGGTTCGTGGTTCCTGGCTAGTCATCAACCCATGACGGTGAAACACCAGAGGCGTAGTGGCAAATGGAGTGTCTGGACAAGCGTGCGCTTTATCTGCAGGAAGTTAGCAGTTGTGGTGGGGTACGGGCGGCAGCGGAACATCTGGAGGTAAATCCTTCTGTGGTGACGCGTCAGATCCGAAGCTTGGAGAATGAGCTGGGCGTGGCGTTGCTAGAGAGAAATGGTCGCCATGTGTTGCCAACAGAGGCGGGGAGGCTGGTGCTGGAGAGTTATCTGGCACAACGGCAACTCAATTCCGAGCTTCGCGATACGCTGTCACGCTGGAAGAATCTGCAGACGGGGCAGGTCACTGTCTCTGTTGGTGATGGTTTCGTGGACAGCTTCATCAAGTCGGTGCTGAGCACCGTCGCAGAGCGTTATCCGGATGTAATGATCGATATGCGTACTGGCATCTATGTGCCGCGCGAGCCCCATGACATGGTCTTGCATGATGAGGTGGATATCGCGGTGACTTACGGCCCGGTGGTAGACCCACGTCTGGTCGTGCATTCCTTTGCCCGCGGGCCTTTATGTGCCCTTGTGGCGAGGAGTCACCCTCTGGCTCGCCATGAGAGTATCTCCGTAGCGGAGTTGGCGCGTCACAAGTTGATCTTCCTGCCGGAGGTTTCGGGGTCGCAGCGTCTGGTCAATGACATCTTCCGAACGGCGGGCCAGGTCGCGACACCTTCCTATCGCTGCAATCTGCACTCCATTTCGCGCCGGATGGCCTGTGCGGGTATCGGTGTCGCCTTCATGACGGCCGCCGCCGCACATGAGGAAGTCTCGGCGGGGCTTCTGTCTGCCATTCCGATCGAGCATCCCCTGGCAGAGGCGACCCAAGGCAATCTGGTACGCAGAGTCGGCAGACGGCTAACGCCGGCTGCCGACTATTTATGGAAGGTGATGATGGGGATGCACTGACTTAACTCGCCATCATGTAGACCCCCGGCCCGATGGCCCAGCCCAGAGAGAGCCATAGCATCAGGAAGGCCGACCAGGCGATCAGGAAGCCAAGCGCCAGCGGCAGCATGGTGGCCACGAGGGTGCCGAGTCCCATTTCCGGTTGATAGCGCTGCATGTAGACCAACGCCACCGAGAAGTAGGGGCTCATCGGCGAGATGATGTTGGTACTGGAATCCCCGATACGGAACATCGCCTGCACGAAGGCAGGGTCGAAATCGATCATCATCAGCATGGGCACGAAGACCGGTGCCATCAGCGCCCATTGCGCGGAGCCGCTCGTCATGAAGATGTTGAGCACTGCCGTCATCACGATGAAGGCACCGACCAGTGGGAGACCCGTGAATCCGGTACTTTGCAGGATATCGGAGCCTTCAATGGCGATGAACTGCCCGAGCTCAGACCATTTGAAGTAGGCGATGAACTGCGAGATCGCAAAGAACAGCACTAGTGTCGGGGCCAGCTCGCTGGCAGATTCCGCCATCTTTTTTGGCACATCGCGACTGCTGGTGATCTGGCCGACAGTCGTGCCATAAACCAGGCCAATCAGTACGAAGTACAGGAACATCAGCGGCACGAGGGACTTGAGGAACGGAGAGGGGATCAAGCCGCCATCTGCATTGCGCAGCGGGGAAGCCTCAGGCAGTACCGCGATCAGTACAAGCGCGATATAGGCAAGAGTGGCCAGACCAACACGCTTGATACCGAGCCATTCTTCTGCCTTCAGTTCAGGCTTTTCGCCCTGTGCCGTGAAGTCCTTGCCCATGGGCAGGACGCGCTGCAGACGCGGCTCCACCACCTTGTCGATGATGAGAGTCCCGGCGATGGCCAGCACGAATACCGAACAGGCGACGAAGTAGTAGTTGTCGACCGGTGAGACATAGGCATTGGGGTCCACAAGCCTGGCCGCATCCGTCGTGATACCGGAGAACAGTGCGTCCCCCACGGTCACGAACAGACTGGCATCGTAGCCAGCGCCTGCGGCGGCATAAGCCGCCGCTGCCCCGGCGATGGGGTGGCGGCCTACGGAGTGGTACACCATCGCAGCCAGAGGAATCAGAATCAGATAGTTGGCATCCGAGGCGATACTACCGCAGATACCCGCCATGAAGACGCAGAACGTCAGCAGGACCGGAGGCGCTTTCGCGACGCTGACCTGCATGAGGGTCGATAACAACCCCACCTTGTCGGCCAGGCCAATCCCGAACATGACGACCAGGATGAGGCCCAGGGGTGGGAAGTTGATGAAGTTGCTGACCACGCTGGTCAACATGAACTCAAGTCCTTCCGCCGACACCAGGCTACGCACATGTACTACGGTATCGCTTTGCGGATTGACGGCAGAGACGCCGAGCAGATCCAGCACTGCAGAGATGACAATGATCAGCCCTGCCAGGATCGTGAAGAGAATGAAGGGATGAGGGAGCTTGTTCCCTGCACGTTCGATGGAAGCGAGAACGGCTTGCATTGTTGTTGTCCTTTTTATGTTGATCACACTGACTCAATCGCGCGCCAATAGATCCTTGGCAAGTGACAGGAATACGCCGCCCGCAATCGGGAGGATGTCATCGTTGAAGTCATAATGCTCATTGTGCAGATAGGCACTGTCGCCATTGCCAACAAAGAAGAAGCACCCCGGAATTTCCTTGAGATAGAAGGCGAAGTCCTCAGCGCCCATGGTGGGCATGTAGTCCAGCTTCTGGATGTCATCACTGACCTGATGGCGTCGAGCGATCTCGAGTACCTTGTCAGACCATTCGGCGTCATTGAGGAGAGGGGGGATCTCGAGCTCATGCACCATTCGGTAGCTGGCACCATGCGCACTGCACACGCCTGAAATGACTTGCTCAAGTTTGCCGGCCAGTGCATCACGCGAAGAAGTGCGGTCACTGCGGATATTGATCAGGATCTCGGCTTCGCCCGGGATGATGTTGGCCGCATCACCGGCATGGAAGGCGGCGATCGTGATCACGCCCGCTTCTAAAGGCGATTTGTGGCGTGCGACCAGCCCCTGAAGCTGCTGGATGATGGACGTGCCCACATAGATCGCATCCACTGCCAAATGTGGCATGGCGGCATGCCCTGTTTTCCCTTCGACAGTGACCCGGAAGGTGTCGTTACCCCCCATGGCCGGGCCGGGTTTGACGAATACCTGGCCGGCCGGGAAGTTCGGGCGATTGTGGTAGCCGAATATCGCGGAGACCTTCGGGTTGTCCAGTACACCTTCCTCGATCATCCGCGCCGCGCCGTTGCCGCCTTCCT
This sequence comes from Cobetia sp. L2A1, assembly GCF_009796845.1. NCBI lineage: Bacteria > Pseudomonadati > Pseudomonadota > Gammaproteobacteria > Oceanospirillales > Halomonadaceae > Cobetia > Cobetia sp. L2A1. Next base: position 1,426,418 of record NZ_CP047025.1, read on the forward strand.
CCGCCGGCTGGAAGATCAGCTTCAAATGCCCGGACAAGGTGCCGCGCTGCTCCATGATGGCTTCAGCCGCCAAAAGGAGTGTGGCGGTATGGCCATCATGCCCGCAGGCATGCATCAGTCCGCGCTTGGTGGAGCAATGGGAAAAGGTATTGGCCTCATCAATCGGCAGCGCATCCATGTCGGCGCGAAAGGCGATGACGGGACCCGGACGACCAGTATCCAGCTCTGCCAGAACCCCCGTCTCTGCGATCCCTTCGGTGACCTGGTAGCCCAGCTCGCGCAGTCTCTCTGCGACCACCTTGGCTGTCTGGGTCTCCTCGTACTTCAGCTCTGGATGCTGATGGAAGTGATGCCGGAGCGACTTGGCCGTCGCTAATTGGCTGTCGGTAAACATCGTTTGTCCTTGTTCTGGTTTGGGAGCTGCTTGCCTACGCTAGAACAAGGTGGGGGCACGGAGGGAGACCAAGGAGGGGCGTGTTTGTTGACTTGAGTGCAACGGAGGTTGGTGAGTGCTTACGAATTTCCAATAGATCTCCAGGTTTTGGAGAGTCGAGTTAGGCAAAAATATCAATGGATATCGCACGTGGAGCATCAGCGCGCCACATGCGATAAATGCTGAATATCTAGCCTAAGTTCTTCACAAAATAATCCGGATGCGCTAAGACCTGCTCGACCGATAGAGTGTTCCAGCCTTGCTGGCGGGCAGCTACCGCATCCTCGTCTGTAATGGCAATCGCGAGTTTAGCTACGGGCCATGCCAGCTCCAGGGTAGCGACGACAGCTTCGTTATCATCCTGAATGTCCAATCCCACCGCCGGTATCGGGACTTGATTGTGCTGCAGAAAGTGCATCACTCCATTCATCCCCGGGTCCGCAAGGTCGAACACATGACGCCAATCCGCAGGCGCAGGCATGTCCTGGCGTTGGCGAAGCTGTGCAATCAAGTGTCGGTCTTCAATACTCACGACCATATGGTCGTGATAGGGCTGTTTGCTATGACAATCGATGCAAAGCGCACGCAGATTTTCGTCACGATTATCCTGCTTGTTGGCATTCACGTGATGAGAATGGAGCAAATACGGGTAGTCATTGAGATCTACCGTGCACTCTTCACAGCAGTATTTCCGTGACGTGCGATATTGGCGTGAAACCTCCGCCCAATCTTCTGTATAGCCCTTTTCCTGCAAAGTCCGGGTGGCTCCACGCTGTGGATGGGCAGAGAAGAACGATGCATAGCGTTCGAAGAAAGCCTCAAAGGAGAAGTCCTTGAAGATCGTTCCCTTGCGCCGCCCGGGAACGGCGTAGCCGTCATAATTGAGTGTGTTCAGACAGTACTTGCATACCTTGAGATCCGTTACTCCCTTCGTGCCACTCTTGTTGTCATGGATGGTGAAATTGCCATCAATGGCTTGAGTCGCCCGATATTTGGCGTCGTATTTGCCAGTCTGTTTCATTTTTTCCAGGTGAGTACAGAAGGCGATATGCATTCGATTGCCATCATTGCCATCCAGCAAGGCCTTCTCAAAGCGCTCACTGTAATGGCCTGGCATATACATCATGATTTGTTGACCATTTAAGGATAACAAACCACTCCCCGATCCCGTAATGATTCGCTTAAGCGTCTCGGGATCTAAATCAATCCCCCCAGCACCGGCGACAGGCACATAAGGACCGGATTCCCCTAGATCTCCTATAGGGGGATCTGGAGGAGGATCCACTATATGGGGGGGCGCAGGCTCAAGAATTACCTTGGCCCTGTTTTGCCCCATCTTGTTGACATTACTCCAGAGCTGTCCAAGATCGATCTCCAGCTTCATTGGCCGACCTCATCGAGAATCGCGCGAATCTGGCTTTCGGCATTGGTCAGAATGCGGAAGCTTACACGGCGCGAGCGTTCCGCATTTTCCTGCTGATTCTCATCCAGCTCCGGATGAGCCGAGGAGTAACCGACCGCAGCGGTCGTCTTCTTGACCCATGACTTGTCAGCCTGGGTCTCCGGCAGCTGATAAAGATATCCCAGTACGGAACGCGTTCGGTCCTGCGAGAGCTGCATGTTCAGAAAGTAAGCCTCGTCATCGCTGACACGATGGTTCCAGCGGCTGGAGGTGTGGCCCTCGATACGCACTTCTTGGATTCTGTCCTTGAAAGGCGCGAGCACCTTGAGATAACGCGGATAGAAATCGCTAAGAATCTGCTCGAAGCGTGGGCGAAGGCTGGCCGAGCCGGTGGCAAACAGCACCTCCGGTGACTGGAAGGTGAAAGCCAGCGTTTCAGGGTCTATCTCCGCTTCCCAGCCAGAGAGGTCATCCGAGAACTCATCCTGCAAGGCCCTCAGGATAGCGACCTGAGTATCCTGATAGGCCTTGGCGACATCAGTGACGCCCTGGCGTACCTGATTGGCATGCATCATCAAGGCGACGGCGATCAGCAAGAACACCATCATCAGCCCTGCCATCAAGTCAGAGACGCTGAGCCAATGGTGTTCCTCTTCGCTACCGGCCGCGCTGCCACGACCGAAGACGGCATCAAGACGACTCATCAGAAAGCTCCTTCCTTGTCAGCCTGCTGAATGATGCGATGCATCTCGTTGGTCAAGCGACCGTAATCATTGGTGAAGCCTTGAGTAATGGTTGTCAGTGCGCTTCCCATTTCATTCATGACTTTCAGAAGTTGAACCTGTGTTTCTTTATTGAGTGTCTCGAATTGGCCATTGAGTGATTTTTGAGTGTCTTCGGTTACTTTCTTGAGTGCACCTTGCAGTTGCTCCTGAGCCGACGTCAGCTGGCCTTGATACTGCTTCAGGCCATTTTCCAGCGTCTCGCGCAGTTGCTTCTGATTGGTTTCTCCGGCCTCGCCAAGCTGGCGGGTAAGCTGGGAGGAGTGTTCGCCTAGCTTGTCGCTGAGGGAGGTCACTTGTTGTTCCGCGATCTCGATTCCCTTGCGATGCGTCTCGCTCAGACGGGCGGAGCTTTCAGACAATTGCCCAGCAATACGCTCATTGCCTTCGGTAATATTCTTGCCCATGACTTCATGTTGTTGCTGGAGGTGTTCAACCATCGTGCGCACCTGAGCATTGACGGTTTCATGGGCGTCACGGAATTGACCGGCGATCTGCTCGGACTGGGTGGCTAGGTGATCCGACGTGCCTTGCAGTGACTGGTGAACGCTGTTGTAGCGTTCGTTGAGGCCAGACGCGCCTTCGATCATCTCGGCGTTGATCTTGGCGGTGCCGTCGACCAGTTCTTTCTTGAGTTCTTCACCCCCGCTGACCAGCTGAGTCGCGGCATTGAGAGCGGCCTGGGAAATATCGGCCACTGTCTTCTCGACCTGCGCATTGATCTGCGGTACTGCCTCGACGGCCTTGTCGTGCATGTCGGCGAAGGCGGCGAGGTGGGCTTCGAGGTCTGCCAACTGGCGCTGGGTCGCGGTCAGCAGTGTTTCCAGGCCTGACATCGTCTCCGGAATGGCGCTGGCACTGGTGCTGATGTTGGCGACGCTCTTCTCGGTTTCGGTGATGGCAGTGACGCCTTGAGCGTACTGATCACGCATCTCGCCCAGCTGCTGGCGGTAGTTTTCCTGCCATTCCACCAGCGATTTCACCGAGGCATCCAGTGCCTTGAAGTTCTCGCCAAATTGCTCTGTCAGCTGCTTGTTGAAGTCTTGGATGACTTCCTTCAGGGCATTGATGACTTGCTCGGTGGCGGACTTCGACATCATCTCGGCGAACTCGCGCATCTGCTCGCTCAGCTCACGCGCGAAGGCGTCAAAGCGCTGACGTTGGGCTTCGGCGTGGGTACCCAATGCCTCAGCGGCGGTAGACTGGCGATCTACCTCGCGCACCAGGGCCTTGTGGTTGTCATCCTGATTCTGACGTAGCAGGCGAATCTGGCCGGTGAGGGTGTCGCTGTCATCACCGGCAATCGCCAAGTGCAGCTTTTCCAGATTGGCAGTTTGCTGAGCGAGTTGCTCATTCTGTTGCAGCATCACTTGGTGGATGTGCTCCGGACCGACTTCATCCGGACCCGTTGCGACATCCGTCTTGGGCTGCATGGGCTTCAGGCCGCTGAGCACCTTGTAGACCATGGCTAGCGCCATACCAAACAGGCTGGTCATGAAAGCGGTCTTTAGCCCGTTCAGCAGCAAAGAGATACTGCCCTCGATATCGGCGCTATCAAAGTGCAACAGGCCAATGACGATACCGGTGAAGGTACCCAGCATGCCCAGTGAAGTGAGCAGGTTTGGAGTGTAGTGGGTAAAGCTGCGCGCCTTGTCTTTCTTGTAGCAAACCAGGGCGACAATACCTATGAGGAGTATTGCCCAACAAAATATACCGGTAATGCTATCGGCATTGCTGCTGTACAGCAGGCCTTCCAGCTGGCTGGAAATCAGTTCAATCATGTTATGTGCTCCCTGCAGGGCCTCTGTGGGCCCTCGATAAGATATGCCAGCCGTGACAGACTTTTGTTGTCAGCGGCTATTGCTAGGTAAAGGTTCAGTAATCGTGATTCAGTGGCGAGCGATCATGGCGGTGTCGTAACTCTGACTCGTCATGCGTGCTGCTATGTGGTTCGTGTCCATATTGCTCATGTCTGATGCAAAGAAGGCCCATGCCTAGAGGTGGTCAGCCTCTCTGTCTAGTTGAATTAGGGGGGCGTGATATTCCACCGTGTCCCTGGACGGTCTGGCGGGCAGTATGCCGTTCTGATAGGTCTTTCAGACAACACCTTGCTTCAGGTGCTTGATGTCTTTCCAGCTCTAGGCAATACCGTATTCGTTCAGCTCCAGTCGTTCGATGGAGTAGCGAATGCTGTTATTCAGCACTGCACTGCGTGCCTTGTAGGGCAGGTCTACGGCTACTAGTCCTTTGCTGGGTCAGTGCATTGCGAGCAGATTGACTGGGCTCCGACTGAGCATGAGCTTATGTATATATATTCAGTATGCCTATAAATTCACAGCATGCCGCTCATCGCCAAATGCTCTCCAGAATCGTGGTTGTGGCGATCCTGGCCGTGACCTGATTCTGTAGCATGCTGCACATCCGAGTTGACGGTGCTAATCTATTTGTCTCAATTGCGAGACGCAAATGTCGTTTTTTTGCACATTATTGTATACTGGTTACGTTTCGAAGGTAATACCCATGTGTCTTGAATGGACACAGGGGTAGCTATGGCGTGATGGTGCCTTGAGGGGGACCACTCGGATAGCAAATAACCTAGTTGGCCGCTGGCTCAATAAGTTACTTCGTCATCATTAAGTAGGCTATGAAGCCTGTTGACAGATTATATAGTTGATTTTTCATAAATTGATGCGGAAAGGCAATGTTCAAGAAAGTATCACGATGGTGGCGGCGTCCTGAAAGGGCTTCAGGTTATGTGGTTTACACGAAAACTATCGTAAGTGAGAAAGTTCTATACGAGTTAAGATTCATTCCTCAAGGTGAGGAGGAACTTGCTGACTTGAAGAAACATCCTGACGAATCTTTACTCCTCTCTTATCAAGAAGGTGGATGGGATATAGAGCAAACTCTTCTGGATCATTTCGGTCGGCAGGCAATCCGTATTGATAAAGGTAAACGTGCAGATCGTTATATGAGTCGTTATCGATGCGGAGCCATATTTGATAAAGATGTACTCGGCTTGGATGATCAGTTATATCTCGAAGCTATAAAAGCGCAAAAAGAAGCTGAATTGAAAGAGCAGGAGAATGCCGGTGAGGGCTGCTTGTCTTTGATAGTTGCGATCGCTTTGGCACCTTTCACACTTGGATTTTCTTTATTATTTGTGTTGTATGGTGGAGCTTGTTTATGGGAGTCAGCGAAAAGTACGGAAAAAAGAGAGCAGTATAAAAAAACTAAACGTCCAGTCCACCCTGGAAGCATTCAAGATTTGTTGAAAACTTTGACCAGTAGCAAAGTTCTACCATAAAAAGCATAGTGCTCCAAGGAGGGAGGGCGCCCTCAATGACCAAGTGCAACACGTAACCCATCAGGTACGGCATTGCCATGACTCAATGCTTTCATCATCTTCTGGATTCAGAGAATAACCGCAGCACTTTGGACTGCACGGTAGAGGCAGGAGGATCTCACAGCAGTACGATTGGCCGTGAGATTCGCCGCAACGCCACCAAGTTGAAAAACGCCTGCTGAGATCTTTTGCGGCATCTACATCATCTCCAGCGCCGCAATCAGTACCGCGCGTAAGCCATCAGGTCAGGTCATACTAGTCGAGCGTCGCAGCGGCTATCTACTAGCGGCACGACTGCCCAAGGTCTCGGCCGAGCTAACGCAAGCGGCCATGATCTGCTTATTGAAGCCGCGTTGAGGAGCGGTCCAGACGATCTCACTGGACAATGGCTCGGAATTCGCCGGCCACGAAGCGGTGGCCAAGGCCGTGACGGCGACGATGTACTTCTGTGATCCCTACTGCTTCGGGCAGCGTGGGGCCAACGAGAACACGAAAGGCCTGATGCGGCAGTACTTCCCCAAAGGAACCGATTTCCGCTAGGTCAGCAATGCAGAGCTACGCAAGGTGGTCGAGAAGCTGAATGACCGTTCTCGAAAACGGATCAGCTATCGGACACTGGCATAGGTGTTTCTGGGGGAATACTCAGGCGGGCTGGATACCGCAGGTGCTGCGCTTATTGCTTGAATTCAGGGTTTCAGCCGACCAGTATTCACCAGTTTTATTCTTCTCCCCCAGCGAACCCCCCATACTTTCCCTTGAAATACAACAATGGCCGCGCCGTCCCTCTAACATCCAGATTTAGTCCTTTCACTTCCCCGATCACGATCAGGTGATCGCCTGCAGGGTGCTCAGCGTGAATCTTGCAGTCGAGCCAGTGCAGGCTGTCATTGATGACAGGGTTGCCGAGGGGAGAGAGCTGCCAGTCGATGCCTTGCCATTTATCCGCGCCGCGCATGGCGAACTGGTTGGAGACATGGCTTTGCTCACTGGACAGAATGTTGACGGCAAAGCGCTCTGCCTGGCGGATCTTCGGGTAGCTGAAGGAGTTTGCCTTGACGCTGAAGGAGACCAGCGGCGGATTCATCGAGACGCTGTAGAACGACTGACAGGTGAAGCCGATCGGCTCGTCGTCGATCTGTGTGGTGATGATGGTGATGCCGGAGGCGAAGTGGCCGAGGGCTTCACGGAAACTGGCGGGTTCGATGGTGGTGTCAGCGTTGGTGTCTGAATGGATGTCTGAGTTGGTGTCGGGGAGAGACATGGCAGGTCCTGGGGGAGTGGGAAGGCGGTGAAGATCAGCAGTAGGGAAGGAAACTGCGCTGATATCCCGGGGCTGAACGGTTGAGTGATGAAGGGGATGATGCTGAAAAAATGGCCGTCGTGAATCATTCACGATGGCCATTTTTGTTTGCGGCGGTGTCAGCCGCTACTGCTTCCACTCTTGAGCACTATCGTCGGGCCAACTCGGTTTGGAACTAACTGGGCGCTATCTGTCAGTTCTGTGTCTTGGCCAGCTCGGTGTCTCGGCGAAGATGTCAGCGCTGTGCTTCAAGTTCCTTGCGCACGATGGCGGCACCGGCGCTCAGTGCCTGCAGCTTGCCGCGGGCGACTTCACGCGACAGTGGTGCCATGCCGCAGTTGGTGCAGGGGTAGAGCTTGTCGGCATCTACGAACTGCAGTGCCTTGCGCAGGGTATCTGCGACTTCTTCAGGGGTCTCGATGGTGTTGTTGGCGACATCAATGGCGCCGACCATCACCTTCTTGCCACGCACCAGTTCGAGCAGGTCCATCGGCACATGGGAGTTGTGGCATTCCAGCGAGATGATATCGATATTGGATTGCTGCAGCTTCGGGAAGGCTTTCTCGTACTGGCGCCATTCGGAGCCCAGGGTGTTTTTCCAATCGGTATTGGCCTTGATGCCATAGCCGTAACAGATATGGATGGCGGTCTCGCATTTCAGGCCTTCAATCGCACGTTCCAGCGTGGCGATGCCCCATTCATTCACTTCATCGAAGAACACGTTGAAGGCCGGCTCATCGAACTGAATGATGTCGACGCCTGCTGCTTCAAGCTCCTTGGCTTCCTCGTTGAGGATCTTGGCGAATTCCCACGCCAGCTTTTCACGGCTCTTGTAATGACCATCGAAGAGGGTGTCGACCATGGTCATCGGTCCCGGCAGTGCCCACTTGATGGGCTTGTCAGTCTGCTGGCGCAGGAACTTGGCATCCTCGACGAAGACTGACTTCTGGCGAGAGACCGGCCCGACCACAGACGGCACGCTGGCATCATAGCGATCACGAATCTTGACGGTTTCACGCTGCTCGAAATCCACGCCATTCAGGTGCTCGATGAAGGTCGTGACGAAGTGCTGACGCGATTGCTCGCCATCGCTGACGATATCGATGCCGGCATGTTGCTGCTCCTGCAGTGAGACGCGCAGGGCATCCTGCTTGCCCGCGATCAGCGCTTCACCCTCGAGCTTCCAGGGAGACCAGAGCACTTCCGGCTCGGCGAGCCAAGTGGGTTTCGGCAAGCTTCCAGCGGTGGACGTCGGCAGTAATTTGTTCATGAAAAAGACCTTTTATTGAGTATTGAGAAAAGTGTGAAGATTGATCAAAGAGTGAAGTCAGCAGACCACTTTTCCAGAATGTCTTGATACGGCTTGATGAAGCACTCTTCCACGAACTTGCCTTGCTCGATTGCCAGCTGGCCACGTTCTTCGCGGTCATAGACGATACGCGTCAGGGAGTGGTCCTGCTGCTTCAGGCTCGCCCGGTAGGATTTGCCGGCCGCGGAATTGGCGTTGTAGACCTCGGGACGATAGATCTTCTGGAAGGTATCCATGGTGCTGATGGTGCTGATCAGCTCCAGATTGCTGTAATCGTTGAGCAGGTCGCCGGTGTGGTAGAAGGCCAGTGGCGCGACAGTGCCTTTGGGCATGAAGTAACGCACCTTGAGGCCCATCTTGCTGAAATACTGATCTGTCAGAGAATGCTCATCCTGACGATATTCAACACCGAGAATCGGGTGCACGTTCTCGGTCTGCTGATACGTCTTGGTCGTCGATACGCTGATGCAGATGATCGGCGGCTTCTTGAAGCATTCCTTGTAGGTCGCGGAATTCACGAAGGCCTGGAACAGGTTGCCGTGCAGTACCCCGAACTGTTCCGGGACACTGAACCCTTCCTTGCCCTTGTTGTGCTCCAGCAGGCGCACGCTGAAATCGTAATCACGCACGTAGGAAGAGAAGTTGTTGCCGGTGACGCCCTGGAACCGCTGATTCGTCTGGTGATCGACGATCGTGGTCTGCAGGATCTCGATGATCGGCAGGGCGTTGTCGGAACGCGCGGCATCGATGTTCAGCTCCACGGAGATGATGTCCAGCTCGACGGAGTAACGATCGCCCTTGGGGTTATCCCAGTTGGCCAGCGCATTGAACCGGTTGTCGATCATGTCCAGCGTGCTGCGCAGGTTCTGTTGACGGCTCTCACCACGCGCCAGGTTGGCGAAGTTGGTGGTCAGGCGGGTGTTTTCCGCCGGAGTGTAGTTCTCGTCAAAACGCAGGCTGTTGATGCTGAAACCGAATTCATTGCTCATTGTCGCTCGCCTTGATCCTGAAATAGAAAATTCACTGTGTCGTCGACATCTTCCCGTGATCTTTCAGGCGTCTCGTGAGCGGGTTGCTCTCTCTGAGAACGCATCCATGCCGGGAGAGGCACGCTGCTCGCCATCACGTTCCATGTGGAGGCTGTGAAGTGCAGCGCCATGGGAAGTCTTCATCAACGATCTGATGACAGGCATTGTCTATTTCTCAAGGCGATGAGACAAACTGGATGTTTTCATTATCAATATGAATTAAATTCATAGTGATGACTGGCATCATCTTGGAGACGGCCAAATAGGGCGAATTGAGTGGAGGGAAAGCTGGGTGATAAAGCGTGCTATATAAGCGGCTGAGCAGCTGAAGCGAGCCTAGGTACAGACACAAGCTGACCAATCTTCCGCTCGGGCTTGCTTATGTTTCAACTAGATAACGCTCCAGTGATCACGAGAACTCTACCCACTCTTCATACACGGCCATGAAGATGAGGCTGCCTCATGAGGCGAGCGGCTGATGATTGGGCGCCACCAGGCCGTGGCGTCGCATGCGGCGGTAGATGGTGGGCCGCGAGACGCCGAGTTGGCGGGCGACCTGGCTGACGTTCCAGTCCGTGTGACGCAACAGCTCGAGCAATTCGCTGGCCTCTGTCCCAGCCTCCGCCCACGAGAGTGCTGGAGAGGCCGTGTTCGAGGAAGAGCGGCAGGCAGGGCTGGAGGAAGTGGCAAGTGGACTGGCAGCCCAGCGGACACTGCCAGTGTTGGCTTGGCAGACGTCCGGCAGATCATGCAGGGTGATTTCATCGCCCTCTGCGGTGGCCATCGCGAAGGCAATCGCATTGCGCAGTTGTCGTATGTTGCCCGGCCAGTGGTGGCTCAGCAGCGCACTGATGGCGTCCGCGCGCAAGTGGAGTGTCTGGTCGCGCTCGGCCTGCAGTTCCGCATGCAACTTGCGAATGAGGTAGTGGCGATCGGCGCGCTCACGCAGTGCGGGCAGCAGGAGTTCGGCGCCATTGAGTCGGTAGTAGAGGTCTTCGCGGAATTGCCCGCTGGCGATCAGCTCCATGACATCACGATGGGTGGCAGTGATGACGCGAATATTCACTTTGATAGGCATCTCGGCCCCCAGAGGTGACACCTCTCGTTCGGCGAGTACGCGCAGCAGTCGTGATTGGAGCGCTAGCGGCATGTCGCCGATCTCATCCAGAAACAGCGTGCCACCGTCGGCCTGTTGGATCAGGCCGCGCATGCCCTTGGGCCTTCCTCCCGTGAAGGCACCTGGCAGATAGCCGAAGAGCTCACTTTCAATCAGTGACTCCGGGATGGCGGCGCAGTTCACCGCTACAAAGGGTGCCTTGGCACGTGGCCCGCTGTCATGCAGTGCTCGAGCCAACACTTCCTTGCCCGTGCCCGTTTCGCCACGAATCAGGATGCTTACATTCTCGTGGCGCATGCGGCGTGCCAGTTTGAGCAGGCGGTGCATGGAAGGGTCGTCTCCCGCGAGCTGGTCCAGCTCGGGCACCGGGTCATCCTGTCGACTGACTGTGGGGTGGGCCTGCACCGGATAGCCGCGTGGCTCGATCAGTGTCACGAAAACGATGGCGTCATCAGCCCGCAGGCGAAAGGCGCGGATCTGATCCAGGCTGGCATTCGGAATGCTCAACAGCTCATTGAGCTCCCCATCAAACAGCTGCGTGACCGCAGGCAGGGTGGAGACCATCCACGGTGGCCAGCGCTCCAGATGCGTATCGATCAGGTGTCGACCTTCGTGATTGGCGGCGATCACCTTGCCATCTTCCTGAATGGCAAGCAGGCCGCGGCCATTAAGATGCACGAACTCCCGTGCCGTGTCGAAGCGCAGGATCAGGCAATCCCGATAGCGATGCAGGAAGTAGGCATCCTCGATCATGCGGGCATGCAGGGTGACGAGGGAGAGCGCAAAGGTCTGGCTCTCCTGGGGGCGTGGTGATTTCAGCGCTGAGATGTCGAGCGCGGCGATCACGCGCCCCTGAGGATCAGTGATGGGGGCCGCCGTGCAAGTCAGGTCGATGTGGGTGGCATCGAAGTGCTCGCGCTGATGGCAGGTAACGGCTTCACCATCGTGCAGACAGGTGCCCACCGCCGAGGTACCAGCGTAGCGCTCGTTCCAGTCCGAGCCAAGATAGAGGCCGGCGCGGCGCAGCTCACTCAACTGGTCGCGCTGACCGCGAAAATCCATCGCGATTCCGCGTTGATCGGTGAGAATCAATGCATAGCCATGTTGTGCGATCTGGCTATAGAGCCGCTCCACACCGGCACGCGCCACGTGCAACAGCTCATCCGCTGCTTCCTGATGATCGCGCAGCGCTTGTTGGGTGAGGACGCGTACGGGGCGAGGGCGGCTGGGATCTAGCTGGTATTCCTCCAGACAGCGATGCCAGGAACGTTGGATGATATCGCGCTGGGTGTCAGGGAAGGCGTCGCGGCCTTCGCCCAGTTGCATCAGAGTCTGGATATGCTGCCGCTTATCGGGCTGCATCGTTTCGAGTTGGCGGATCATGGCTACCTCGGCGCTGGCCGTCTCGGGACGGCTCTTTTGGTAATGGCTGGGGTCATCGTGACTGTCGTATTAGTGGTATCGCAATCAGGGACTTGGCGAGAGCTGTCGTAGCAATAGCGGTCGTAACAGTAGTGGCAGTAAAGAGCGGCGTGCCCTCCTTCAAGCGTATGCGGTGTGGCGGGAGCGTCAATCACCCTCTCCTGCATCCTTGGTCGGGGCGTTACAGGTGTAACGCCCCGTGTCAGGCGTACGGCGTACAGCTGTCACAAGGAAGGTGGAGAGCCTAGCGAGGCGAGGAGGTTGGCGGTGCGGTAGTGGCGAATTTTTGTCATTCACGACAAGTGCTTACGAGCTTTGTCAGTCGTGCATGATGAAGCTGGCATGCTTGATGCCTTGGATGAAAGGCGTGACTACAACATCCAACAACACGCGGAGAGACGCCATGACCGCACGCACGCCAACTCAGATCGCTCAGCAATGGCTCGATGATTTCGAGTCCTCCCTGACTCAGCGCGATATCGCCCGGGTTCTCTCGTTGTTTGGCGAGGAATGCTACTGGCGCGATTTGATCGCCTTCACCTGGAATCTCAAGACGTCGGAGGGCAAGGACGAGATCCAGTCGATGCTCGCGGCGACCCTCGAGCATGTCGCTCCTTCTCGCTGGCAACTGGATGGCGAGGCCAGTGAGGCCGGCGGCATCGTCGAAGCCTGGTTCACCTTCGAGACCGCAGATGCACGCGGCAAGGGCTTGTTGCGCCTGAAAGAAGGGCGCTGCTGGACGCTATTGACCGCCATACGCGAACTCAAGGAATTCCCCGAGCCGCTGGGCATGCAGCGCCCCAAGGGCGCCGAGCATGGAGCCAACAAGCAGCGTGAGACCTGGCTTGAGTCGCGTCAGCGCGAAGAGGTAGAGCTGGGGTACGAGCGCCAGCCGTATTGCGTGATCATCGGTGGCGGTCAGGGCGGTATCGGGCTGGCCGCGCGGCTCAGACAGATGGATGTGCCGACCATCGTGATCGACAAGAATTCGCGTGCGGGCGATGCCTGGCGTAATCGCTACAAATCTCTGTGTCTGCATGATCCGGTGTGGTACGACCACATGCCTTACATTCCCTTCCCGGCAAACTGGCCGGTCTTCGCCCCCAAGGATAAGGTCGCGGACTGGCTGGAGATGTACACCAAGATCATGGAGCTCAATTATTGGAACTCCACCGAGTGTGACAGTGCCCACTTTGATGAGGCGAGCGGAGAGTGGATCGTTGAGGTCACGCGCAACGGTGAGTCGGTGACCCTGCGTCCCAAGCAGTTGGTGCTGGCCACAGGCATGTCGGGCATGCCCAATGTGCCGCGCTTCCCGGGGGCCGAAACCTTCGAAGGCGAGCAGCAGCACTCCAGTCAGCATCCGGGGCCAGATGCCTATCGTGGCAAGAAAGTGGTCGTGGTGGGCGCCAACAATTCCGCTCACGATATCTGCGCCGCGCTGTGGGAGCACGATGCAGACGTGACCATGCTGCAGCGCTCCTCCACGCATGTGGTGAAGTCCAACTCGCTGATGGAAGAGGCACTGGGGCCGCTTTATTCCGAGCAGGCGGTACAAAATGGCATCGACCACCACAAGGCGGATCTGATCTTTGCCTCGATTCCCTACAAGGTACTGCCTGACTACCAGCGTCCGATCTTCGAGGCAATCCGCAAGCGCGATGCTGACTACTACCGTCGGCTGGAGGCGGCAGGTTTCCTGCTCGATTTCGGAGATGACGATTCTGGCCTGTTCCTGAAATATCTGCGCCGCGGCTCCGGCTACTACATCGATGTGGGCGCCTGTGATCTGGTCGCCAACGGCGATATCAAGTTGCGTAGTGGCGTCGGCATCGAGTGCATCAATCCGCGCTCGGTCACTCTGACGGACGGCTCGGAATTGCCCGCCGACCTGATCGTCTATGCCACCGGCTACGGCTCGATGAATGGCTGGGCGGCACGAATCATCTCGCAGGATGTGGCCGACAAGGTCGGCAAATGCTGGGGCATGGGCTCCGATACGCTCAAGGACCCCGGCCCTTGGGAGGGGGAGCTGCGCAACATGTGGAAGCCGACCCAGCAGCAGGCACTGTGGTTCCACGGCGGCAACCTGCACCAGTCCCGCCACTATTCCCAGTATCTGGCGCTGCAGCTGAAGGCGCGGCTCGAGGGTATCCCGACGCCGGTCTACGGTCTTCAGGAAGTCCACCATCTGAGCTGAGGTCAGTGGCGCTGGGCAGTGTGCCAGTGCCATGACAGCAGCGCAGCATTTGCAGAATTCAGTGAGAGATTCAGGAGACGACTCATGCAGCTGAACGACAAGATTGCCTTGGTGACAGGGGGTGGCCGCGGTATCGGTCAAGGGATCGCGCTGGCATTGGCCAAGGCGGGCGCGGATGTGGTGGTGGCGGATCTGGATCTCGCCATTGCCCGTGAGACAGCGGCGGAAGTGGAGGCACTGGGTAGACGATGCCTGGCGCTACAGGTCGATGTCTCGGATGCGGCCTCCGTGCGGCGCTTGATCGAGGAGGCCGAAGACGGGCTTGGCCCACTCGATATCGCCGTCAACAATGCCGGCATCATCGGCATCCACTCCATCGATGCACTGACAGTGGAGGAATGGGACCGCGTCATGAACGTCAACGCCCGAGGCACCTTTCTGTGCACTCAGGCAGAGGTCGCCGTGATGCGCTCACGCCGCTTTGGGCGGATCATCAACGTGGCCTCGATGGCCGGCAAGGTCGGCTTCCCTGATCTGTCGCACTATTGCGCTTCGAAGTTCGCGGTCATTGGCTTCACCAACGCGGTCGCCAAGGAAGTGGCAGTGGAAGGCATAACCGTGAACGCCATTTGTCCAGGCATCGTCGGCACCGGCATGTGGCGAGGTGATGGCGGACTTTCTGCACGCTGGAGCGAAAAAGGCGAAAGCGAGGAGGCCGCATGGGAGCGTCTCCAGAAAAGCCTGCTGCCCCAAGGCGTCGCCCAGACCCCCGAGGATATGGGCCGACTGGCGGTCTATCTCGCACAGGCCGAACATGTGACAGGGCAGGCCATCGCCGTGGATGGTGGCTTTACGCTATGAGCCAGCGTTACGCTCATAGCCACCACTGATTCTCATAGTCCGATACACGGGGGAAAGGCTGTAAGCCCGGGCCACACGACGCAATACAGACAACGCCGCCCCCGGTAACGGGAGGCGGCGTTGCGGTGTCTGTTGCGCAGAGTATTCAGCCCAACTTCACTCTGCACTGAGAGGCCAGCGATAGGGATCAGTAAAGATGAACGGCCTCCAGGTGAGCACGCGACACACCTTGGTCATCGGTCAGCGTCAGTGTCTTGCCTGCTATCTGCCAACCCGAGACGTCGCTGAGTGTCGTGAGGAAAACGCGCTCGAGCGTCGCTACTTCACCGGGGCATGCCATGCGTGTAGTGGCCAGTCGATTGAAGCTGAGTTCGTGCTCATCATGGTGATACTCGCCCATCAGGCGATTGCAGCCGGTGGTACCGGCCACTCGCGAGTGCTGTGTCGAAGAGTCAGGGCTATGCAAGACGATATGGGCTTCACGCTGGCCCTCCACCACGGGTGTCGGCTGGTCATCGAGTGTCACCAGTTTCCAATAGGTGTTCTCCAGCGGCTCGTCGACGCCTTGAGGGTTGGCAGAGGACTGAGCACCTGCGCAGCCGCCCAGGGTGAGCGCCGCGCACATCATCGTCACCAGCACTGGAATCTGCACCTGTTTCATCACGATATCTCCCTCTTCTCAAGTGATCGGACTTGACCTGATTGCTGGTTCGGCATTGCCATGGATAGCACGATGATTCAGTACCTCATAAGGCTTCGCGCCGTGATGATATTGCTGAAAAAGGAAGCGCTGAGGCTCGATGATGATGCCAACCCAATGCCAGCGTTGTAGTCTGAAGGCGGGAAGAGGCCTCACGTGCATTCTGAAAGAACCTCCAAGGAGTTGTCATGCCTGCCACCCGCACAACCTCGTCCGCCAGAGAGCGGGCACATCTGTTGTGGGACCTGTTCATTATCGTGCTGGTGATCGTCAATCTGACACTGTTGCTGTTCGATAGCCTCTTTTTGATTCCCCCCCTGGGCGCTGCTTTCGAGGCCGTTGCCCCCGGTTTGCATGGGGCTTATGAGCAAAACATCCACGCCAATTTCCTGAGCATTGATCTGGCGTTCGTCGCGGTCTTCCTGCTGGATGTGTTGCTGGGATGGGCGGTGGCCATCGCCGAGCGTCGCTATCACCGCTGGTTCTTCTATCCCTTCGTGCACTGGTATGACGTACTGGGCTGCATTCCGCTCAGCGGTTTCCGTCTGTTGCGTGTGCTGCGTGTCGTCTCGTTGTTGCACCGCCTGCAGCGCATGGAGTTGATCGACGTGCGCCATTGGTACCTCTATCGTGTGGCCGCCAAGTACGCTGATATCCTGATGGAGGAGCTGACGGATCGCATCGCCATTCGCATGCTCGACAATGTGCAGCAGGAGCTGACGGCTGGCGACGATCTCTCATCCTCCGTGATCGAGCGCGTGGTGGAGCCACGCAAGCAGGCCTTGATCCGCGAGGTCAGCCAGCGACTCGAATCCATGGCGGGGGATATCTATACGCAGAACCGTGACGATACCCTGCGTTATGTACGGGGGTTGGTCAGTCGTACCCTGGCAGAAAGTCCCGAGCTCAAGCGGGTGTCACGCTTGCCCATGGGCAGTCAGCTCACAAAAGGGCTTGAAGGCTCGCTGTCGGATCTGGCCTGTCATCTTGTCGATGAAGCCTTGTCTGGCCTACGTTCCAAGGAATTTGCCTCCCTAGTGGAGCATCTGGCCGAGAGCGGTTTCGATGCCTGGTTGCGCACAGACCCTCAAACCGAACAGATCACTGAGCAGGTACTGGTCGATATGCTGGAACTGCTCAAGGAGCGGATCGCGGTGAAGGGCTGGCAGCAGAAGTACCAGTGATAGGATGCAAGGGGCAGGCCGCGCCTGCTCGATCATGTTCCACCAAGTCAGTTTCAGGAGAGAATCATTCATGTCATCCGCTCATGATGCCGTTATCGACAGACCCGATAGCCTGCACGCGAAGGAGTGGTTACGTGCGTACCAGCGGGTGCGTGCTGCCACTGAAGCCATTTGTGCGCCACTGCACAAGGAAGACTACATGGTGCAGAGCATGGCGGATGTCAGCCCGCCGAAATGGCACATTGCCCATGTCACCTGGTTCTTTGAGGCTTTCATCCTGAAGCCGTTTTACGCCGCTTATCAGATCCTTGATCCCGCCTACGATCATCTGTTCAATTCCTACTACGAGACCCATGGCGTACCGTTTCCGCGAGCTGAGCGTGGCACGCTCTCGCGGCCCACTGTCGATGATGTCTATCGCTATCGCGCACACGTCGACCTGGCCATGCAGGCACTGCTCACTGATCCCCCTCAGGAACATCTGCCCGAGATTCTTCGCCGCCTCGAGCTGGGGCTGCCGCATGAACAGCAGCATCAGGAACTGCTGTTGATGGATATCAAGCATATCCTGGCGCAGAACCCGCTGTGTCCGGCCTATCGGGACGATCTGGCGACGGCCCACGCACCAGAAGTGAAGGCACTCGGATGGCTTGCCTATCCTGCCGGCATTCAGCACATTGGCCATGACGCCTCTGCGGGTGGCTTTGCCTACGACAATGAGATGGGGCGTCATCGCCAGTTCGTCGAGGTATTCGAGATCGCTGACCGTCCGGTGACCAACGGTGAGTTTCTCGCGTTCATGCAGGCGGGCGGGTACACCACCCCCGAGCACTGGTTGGCGGATGGCTGGGCCACGGTCAAGGCCGAAGGTTGGCAGGCACCGCTTTACTGGGTCGAACGCGATGGCGTCTGGCATCACTACACCCTGGGGGGCTTGGTGCTGGTAGACATGAATGCACCGGTCTGTCACGTCAGCTTCTACGAGGCCGATGCCTACGCACAGTGGGCGGGCGCGCGTCTGCCCACCGAGGCTGAGTGGGAGGTGGTGGCTCAGGATACCCCCCTCACGGGCAACTTCGTTGATCAGGATCATCTGCAGCCAGTCGCGGCCGAGAGAGCCGAAGGCATGCCGAGTCAAATGTTCGGCGATGTCTGGGAGTGGACGGGCAGTGCCTATCGCCCGTATCCGGGCTTTCGCAAGCTGCCTGGCAGCCTCGGCGAGTATAACGGCAAGTTCATGTCCGGCCAGATGGTGCTCCGCGGAGGCTGCTGTGCCACGCCCGCCGACCACATTCGCGCGACCTATCGCAACTTCTTCCCGCCTCAGGCTCGCTGGGCGTTTTCCGGCTTCCGCCTCGCCAGGGACACTGATGCGTAACTGACCGGGGTCCTTGATGCCCTGACGTTAGACGCTGTCTCTGCCAACCCACAAAGGAGTGTTCATGGCCGACCATCCCGAACCCCGTATTACCCTGCACTCGCTATCCTCACGTGTGCGAATTCTGGTTGGCGAGACGGTGATAGCCGATACCTGCAATGCGCTGGAATTGCGTGAGAAAGGCTATCCGCCGAGGCTTTACCTGCCGCGCGCCGATGTCGTGATGGCAAAGCTCTCGGTCTCCAGCACTGTCACCCATTGTCCGTTCAAGGGTGACAGCACCTATTACTCGCTACCTGATCTGCCGGATATCGCCTGGAGTTACGATCATCCCATCGAGGAGATGCAGGCGATCGCCGGGCGACTGGCGTTTGATGCCGAAAAGGTCACGCTGGAGGAAGGATAATTCAGGCGAACGAGTCGCTACCAATCTGACCCTCTTTCGTGGGCCACCAACTGTCCGTTGTGCTGATTTCATGGATAAGTCGATAGTAAACAGTGGCTTGTCGTTACATTGGTGGTTAGAATCCTGCGCTTGCTGCACCGCGCCCAGCCATTGGGCGCGGTCAGTGTGCAACAGCATTGGCTTGGCGCAAGCGCGCCGCAGGCTTATCTCTCTTTCATCACGACCCAGTACTCTCGGTTGGACGAATCACCCTGCTTGATTCCTTTCCGTACAGGCTGTACCAGGAGTCAAGACAGTGGTTGTCCCTTCGAACATCGCGCCAGTGATGAGTGTACTGCTATGCCTCGCCCTCGGGTCCTTCGTCAGTCGCTACCTCAAGTCTCCCCGCATGAAAGGGCGTATCGGTGAGTGGCGGGTACGTTGGATGGCACGTCGCCTTGGCAAGCAAGGCTTTCGAACGCTGCACAATGTCACGCTCAAGACGCCGGGCGGAACCACTCAGATCGACCACGTTCTGCTGTCGCGTTTCGGCTGCTTCGTGCTGGAAACCAAGAACATGAAGGGCTGGATCTCCGGCAGTGAGCATGAGGCGAACTGGACCCAGCAGTTTCCTCGTCAGTCGTTCAGCTTCCAGAACCCGCTACGTCAGAACTACAAGCATCTCAAGGCGCTGGAGGCGACGCTCGGCGTGACTCCCGAGCACCTGCATTCGGTGATCGTCTTCGTCGGCAGTGCGGTCCTGAAAACCGAGATGCCGCCCAACGTGACGCATGGCACTGGCTTCGTTTCCTTCATACGGACATTTCAGACCCCCGTCTTCAGCGAGGCACAGGTCGAGGCCATGCATGAGGCGCTACGGATGGGGCGTCTGGCACCGACTCGGGCGACGCAGCGTGCCCACGTGCAACATCTCAAGCAGCGCAATGATTCCCAGGCGAGATGTGAATGCCCGAAATGTGGCAGCCGGATGGTGCTGCGCACTGCCAGGGCCGGAGCGCGTGAAGGTCAGCAGTTCTGGGGCTGTTCGGCCTATCCTGAGTGCCGTGTCACTCAGGCACTGTGATGCCTGGATTTAGGGAACAAGTGCTGCAATTATTCTATGAACCCAGAAAGTTATCCCTATAGGGATAATTAGCCAGATATAGCGGAGCTAACCATAATTTTTCCCTATAGGGAAAATGGTTAGTATGCGGGCTGTGAGCGCTTTGATTTTTCTCTTTCAGGACAATTTGGGGCGATCAGTCTGTCAAAGTGTCATGGAAGACCGCGCCACAAAAGAGCTGCAAGTGCTCCATCCGTTCGTACTGGCCCAGGCGGCCTACACTCGCTCCTGGTTCATCCCGACCGCCAAGCGCGAAATTGGACGGATGCAGACACTAAGTGCAACACCCCTATTAATTGAGGGTGGTGCATAGTCGTTGTGCCATCTCCAGCCCGCCGACCACCTGCGCTTCGGTATCGATAGGCGATAGCTAGTATGCGGCCTTCGTCTTTAGCGTCGCTTCATCAGCTCATGCAGTACTTCGCCATGTATTTCACCAAGCAGATGCGTGTAGTGATGGGTCAATGTCTGGGAGCTACGGTGACCGATCAGCTTGGCTAGCAATTCGAGACGATGACCTCGTGCCTTGGCATCCTTTTCCAGTACGTCGTAGACCGCTCGGCGACAGTTGGCCAGTGATTTTGGAGTGAAGCACCAATGTCCTCGACAGGCGGAGGAAAGACGATCCAAGAGCTGAGGGTAGTCGTCGCTGTAGAGTCGCAGTACGAGCCACGAGACCGCATTGTGCCTCAGAAGGTGAAAGTCAAAGTGAATGTCCTCCAGGTTGAGGCCGGGCGTGAGGGCCCCTCGGAGAGAGTGCCGGACCCATGCCATCAGCGGGGTCAGCAAGCTCATCCTTGAATAGCCCAACGGAGAGCTCTCTGGGCCCAGCAAGGCAATATTCTGTAAACGATGCTGGTCAGCAAAGGACTCACGGCGCATATCAATCCATTCTCGCACTAGCTTCATCAACTCTGGTGATATCAGAAGGTGAAGTGGAACGCTGCGGCGAGCATTTGCCGTTTTCCCGGCATGAATCTCCACATAACAGTAGCTAGGCCCGTCTTCCCCCGGCTGATTGATGATGATGTCATGCAGTGTCAATGCCATCACTTCTCCTGCCCGCAGGCCCCCGTAGTAGCCAAGGAGGAAGGCGATCAGCCAGCTGCGCCGCAATCCACTCCGCCCTCGGGAGAGCGCCCGGGTCAGATGTTCTGCCTCATGTGGCATGATCAGATGTGTGCGCAGAGTACTGATGAAACGACCTCCCTCACCTTGTGGTGGGGTGATATGCGATAACCGATCGTTGCCTTGGCAAAAGCTGATGAACTGATTGAACGTCTGGAAGAAGTTGTGGGACGTCGAAGTGTCCCAGCCTTTCCGAGTCGGTAGCTGCTCACCGATCGCTTCCATCAGTTCTTCATCCCAGAGTGTCAACCATGGGATATCGGGCAACATCATCATATGGGCAGACGTCAGTCGGCTTAGATAAGTCCTGAGCGTGCTGGCTTTGTTGCCTTGAGTGCTCGACTGATAAGACAGCCATAGCAATATCCAGAGTGGGTAGCTCTCTTCGCCAAGCATGCGTATCAATATCTCAGCGTAGCGGGATGTAATGGCGTCATGCCGCTGGGTCGCGGATCCCCCTTTGGGGTTTATCAGACCTTCATGCTCCAGCTCGGTGATATACGCATATAGCTGGTTTCCTGCCTTCACATACCAGTCTGTTACTAGTTGATCCTGCCGGTATCGAGAGGAGGTTGAAGCTGGTTGTTCACTGCTTCCGGCGCTTGCTCCCATAAGCAGCTCGGGGGTGTGGAGGTCGGTCTCGATGTTTTCCGTCTCAGAGACATCCATTGCGCCAGGAGCGCTTGACGTACCGGAGGTAGGGAGAGTTTTTTTCGGGAGAAAGAGGCTTTCATCATGCTGCCAAGGGGAGCGCCAGCTGCACACTGGCAGAGGATAGCGCCGAAGCAGTTGTGACCAGACTGGCGCGGGTCCCAACAATGTCGTGCACCGGAAGGCATGACGAAGCAAGAATCGGACACGCTTTGGCGAAACGGGGGAGCGTGTCCCGTGGGGTGCCTGGCCATCTTTTAGCTGTTCCAGACCAGTGACCAGGAGCTGATCCAGATGAGCGGCTCGCGCTTCCAATGGACTGTTCAGGTCCAGCGTATTATCCGGTGAGAACCACCATTGATCTGCTCGCTGGGAGGAGAGGGCTGGTGATGCGACAGGGGACTGGCGGCAAGCCCTGAGTAGCCTTCTGAGATGATTCGGGATTTTTAGCCGGTAATGCGCCGGATGTGCTCGAGGTAGCCCTGGCAGACAGCCAATGAACCAATGGTGGGGTCCGCGTTTGGTGTTCAGGCGTGGCAGGTGTTCTGAGCTCAAGTTCAGCAGGGTATGGCGAATCACTTCTTCCTCCATTCCCAGCAGGGTGCCCATGCTCAGGGCCAGGAAGAGAAGAGACTGCTCTGGCGTGCATTGGTTGGCGGGAATGCTCTGCAGGGCGCGTACCGGATCCAGCACCCGTTGCTGAACCTTGATATCTCGTGACGAGGTAGCCGCTGATGAGGGTCTGATCGGGCGCTTGATACTGGTCGGAATCGTGGCCTCGAATTCAGGCTCCCGGTTGAGATGAGTGAGTACTAGCGCAACTTCCTTGCTGACCTTTCGGGAACTGAAGCCGAGTTCTGCCTGCTTGGCTATCTGGATGGCATTGCGAATCAAGGCTTGTACATCTCGCTGCTTCAAGCGAGTGGCATTGTGTCGAGCGCGAGAGGGCATGGTCGAGGACGCACTTTGCTGTCTGGCCTGTTCCCTGGCTACCTTTTTCTCATGTCGTCGCCAAGCGTAGCGCGCGACATCCTTGCGGAAATGCCAGTGTTCTTCAGAGGACGAGTAAAGACGATGGTCTGTATTCCCCCAGCGACGGAATATCTTACCCAGTCTTTTCGATAGTTCGATCGGAGGAAGCTTGGAAGACACGAGGTTCTGGGGGGTGGCACGCGACGGTACATCGGCATTCTTTCGAAGGTCAATGGTGGTGATGGCGCTCATTGTCCACCTCCTGAAAGAGCTTGCGCAGTGTGCTCAATAGGCCATGGGAGGTCGTCTCTGTTAAGCAATCCAGGTGTCAATCCGCATAGCCGGGCAATCTCGGTGAGTGCACTTCGTGTATCCGATTGAATCAGGCTCCGATCGCTTGACGGGGATTGGAGCGAATGTCCCAGGGTGATGTGCCCAGCGAGCGCGTGAACCGTAGCCTGGGGAAGTCGCGACTGCAGCGCGGTGATCATGCTGTGACGCGTAACATTGGAGGGCTTGCGGCTCCATTGACTCAATTCACCCGCCAAAGGCGATGACGTGAGTGTCGGGAGTTCCTTGAGCCACTGTCGCCAGTCAGCATGATACATGCGCTGTTGCTCCAATGTCTGCGTGAAGGCATTGAACTTCCAATGCACTGGATAGGCGACTCGCGCATGCCCAAGGAAATCTGCTTTTCCACTTCGACGCTCCCACCACTGCTTCCATGCCATCCGCCATTCATGTTGAAGCTCAAGCAATGCGCCAAGTGCCGGGACAAGTGGAATCTGGCGGCTTTCCTGCGCTCGAGCCGAATCCTTGTCACGTAGCCAGAGCGTATTTTCCAGCTGCTCACACTGGGTCGCGGGACCGAGAGGACGAGCCAAGGTACATACCTGCCAAGCAAGCAAGATCAGCGCTCCCAAGGCCTGACCTTGTCGGGCAATGACATCGCCGACTGCACGCAAGTCGCTGTTATGACTCCCTTTCAAGGTAATCAATGACTCGACCAGCGCGGAGTGGTTTTTGGCCCATTGGGCCAGTAGGCGAAGCGGGCGTTTGAAATAGCTCGGCTCCTCGGCTTTTGAGGAACCTACGAGATGATCTCCTCGAGACGTGAATGAGCTCTCTTGTGGAAGAGGAAATAGCCCAAGCGCAGATTGAGCCGAGAGAAAAGCCGTCTGAATGTTGTGCAGAGGAATCTGTCGATACGTTGCCGGGGCAGCGAGCGAGAGGGGGAGCTCACCTCGTAACCATGTTGCGATCACTTCATCTTCGCAGGCTGGAACCACCCAATGGTGGTGGCTGGCAGACAGGCGTCTAAGCGTCAGGGCGCTACCTGGGCGATTCTTCCCCCAGCGCTTGAGTTTTTTCTCGATCAGTGATTTCAGTGCTTTGAAAGGCTGAGACCCGATGGGCCATACCTTCCCCGCCATGAGTGATTGGTTGAGTGTGTCGGACAATGGCAACGTGATAGTGGTTTCGGTAGGCGCCTTGTTGACAGCGTAGTGGAGTAGCCCTTCCTCCGGTGACCAGCCAGGAATTTGGTTCAGCGTTTGGCAGGTCGTCCATGCATTGGTGATGGTGGGTGATAGCGCAGGGGATCGGGCAATCACGGTTGTCTGGAGCAAGCGCTCAGGCGCTATTCCGGTGCAAAGTAGGATGTTGAGAAATGCCAGGCCCTGACGCTCTTGAATGACGCTGACAGGTACTACGATAGACGCCTGATCTTGTCGCGAGGGAAAGGTACGCAAAGCTGCGAGGATCTCTTCCTTGGGCCGCACGCCGATGTCTGCAGACGTCTTGAGGCTTCGGGTCTGTTGCAGGAGCTGAATGCGTTCGAGGTGAAGCGCCTGATCACCTTGGGATAACAGTGTGTTATGGAATATTCCTTTGATTGCCGCATCGGTGGAGCTACTGCTGGTATTGTGGTCGTCGGCTGATGATTCACTCCTATCATTCTTGTCTTGAAGGTGCTCTTCATCATCTTCAAACGCGATATCTTCGAGCGCTTCGATTACCTTCTCAATTTCAAAATTATCGGAAGCTTCAGCGAGGTTTTCTCGAGAATCATCGCTGATCCAAAGGGGAGAATCTCGTAAAATGATCTCGACATGTCGGCGTTTTCTATGATTCTCGTTACGTGCTCTCGGTTGCTTTCTGCCTGCACCACGAAAGGTCTGACTTGACTGATAAATATCGTCAAGCAAAGCACGTGTCGTCTTCTTGTAGCGCAGGTGCTTGGGATCCTGCGGTAGACGATCCGTTGCTCTGTCATAAGCATGAAGAAACTGTTCAAGTAGTTTCAGATCAGCATCGGAAAAATGCTCAGGAGGAGGGACTAACTGCTCCTCCAGGCTGGGTGAGATGGGCTTGGGGATATTGTTTTGAATATCGTCCAGATCTCCCCAGTCAAGTAGCCGCTTAATCGTCTTTCTAAGCTCAAGTATCTGGGTATAATATTTGATGGCAGAGCCACGTATTACAGTATGATAAGGCTGACAAAAAATCAGTCTAAGCAGCTTGCGGATACTGCTTACGCGAGGATCAGTGAGCGATGTAAATCGGTAATTAACCGTATAATGAAGGCAGTGAGACATTCTATAATTTCGATGTGTCTCATCTTCCATAAAAAATTGGCTTACTAGGAACTCCTCTACTTGGGACACAAGGTCTGGCGCCGAGTAATCGGTGGCAAAGAGGCGAGCACTGAGGCGATATTCTGAGGCAATCAAGGGAGGGAGACTCCCCTTGAGCCAGTCTGGTACAAGGGGCCAGCGGGAGCCGATTGCATTGAGATCGTAATCAGCCAATACTTGGTCAGGTAGTTGGTGTTCACTCATGTGAAAGCCTCCTGTTTATCAGTCAATCGAAATTCATATCGCTAATTCCATTTGCGAATCTGAGTCGGTTTCCCCCTTGTTGTTTGAGTGCTTGCTTTTTTCTTTTATGTTGATTTGCTTGGTGGTATCTGATTCCTGCTTCCTATCATCTTTCCTTTTACTATTGGTGTTATTCTTCTTTGTTTTAGTGACAGTAGCCCAGTGTGCCGCATTTTTGTTTTTAGATGCACCACTTTGGCTAGTGTTTGTGTTATTTTTTGTTTCGTTCATAAACTTCCTGATCGAGTCAATCGAATAACGATGCTTGAACATTGATGAAATTTGTTTGTATGTCATTGGCAAGTTCTGTTGAGTGGCTACATTGCTCCATGCGTATTGTAATTTTTCATCCCTATTGAAGTTTCCCAGTATACTGTTCCATAGTTTTTTTTCGTTCACTTTGAAATCGCTTGCGGTATAAAGGTTGTATATATTTATCCATTCCCATCCAAGCTCAAGCAGAGGCTGTAGCATCCGGAAATAGAATCTCAACACCTGGATTTCATCTTCGTTGAGCTTGCCTATATCAATCTCGATGCAAAATACACTTTGTGAAGCGGGAACTTTTTGTGTTGAAATAATGGCCTTTATGACGTCAAAATTCACGAACTCCTCAGAAGGGTGAGTAGATTGTACGTTGCTCCGGAAGCGGACAGGTACCAGTGGCAGGCTTTCTGTCGCGACCGTTGGTCGAAAAGCA
Source organism: Cobetia sp. L2A1 (assembly GCF_009796845.1). Taxonomy (NCBI): domain Bacteria; kingdom Pseudomonadati; phylum Pseudomonadota; class Gammaproteobacteria; order Oceanospirillales; family Halomonadaceae; genus Cobetia; species Cobetia sp. L2A1. The sequence continues at coordinate 1,452,718 of NZ_CP047025.1, forward strand.
TGCTCCTCACCCATGAGCTCGTCTGTGTCTACCTCGAGCATTCGCTGGTTAATGATCAGTGTCTTGTCTGCGCTGATTTTCAAGAGAGATGGCGTATAGCTAGGTACTGTCATGTTAGCGACTCCTGAGATAGGCAAAGGGGTACCGAGACGTATGAAAGAATCATTCGTCAAATCCGCGAAAGGGCAACGGAGCATTAACTTGAGAAGTGGGTAATCAGTTGAGTGATTCACCTGAAAGGTTGAATGGGGTCTCTGTGGAAACAGCCTCCTGATATGTCCAAGCCGAATCATTGTGTACTAATAGCATAACTCAAGTGGTGAGATTTTACGGCATCAGTTAACCGTCAAAATCGACCGTTTCGCGAGCATTAGGCCCTTTTAGTGCAAATCTCGGTAGTAATTTATTATCAGGAGAATGATTCCTGATTGATTTTTGTAATTCATCGGTTGTTGAACGGTGATGGTCTTCAAGCACTGCTTCAGAAATTATTGGCGCTGTTCTCAAAGGGATCTGCGACCCGGATGTATTCCGCCAACGTGTCGAGATGCTTGTGTCCTGTCACTCGCTGTATCTGCTCCAGGCTTTTCCCCCGCAGGTGAGCTTCAGTAATCAGACCAGCACGCATGCTATGTGTACTGAAACCCCGTGACGTCAGGTCTGAACGCTCGAGCGCCCTGATCAAGGCATTCTGGAATGCGGTGTGAGAGAGTTTCGAGCCTCCTGGCCTGCCGCCCAGCGACACGCTGCGAAATACCGCACCTCTCTTGATCTGAGCGGCTTCCAACCAGCGATACAGTAAATTGACGGGGCAGTAGGGGAGCGAGGCGTCCGCATTATGAATGGCTTTGACTTCATGTCGTCCCTCTTGATTTGTCTTGCTGCGAGCGAGCCTGACCAGCACACCACGTGCATCCTGTGTGAGGTGCTCGACACGAAGATTGAGCACTTCGCTGTAACGGAATGCTCCATAGAACGTCAGGCAGAACATGGCGGCGTCGCGCAGATCTCGCAACTCGCTCAAATCAAGGCTATTCAGCAGCTGATGTAGGTCATCTCTCATCAAGGCTGGAGCTCGTTTCACCGGGACTTCATTGAGACGTGCGCAGCCGCGCATGACTCCCTTGATCATTTGCTCATTGCCCAAGGTGGGATAGTTCATGACGACGTGCCACCGGCGTAACGAGCACAGCTGCCGCTTGAGTGTGTTCGGTTTATAGCCGTCCTCGAAACACCGGGTGAGATAGTTGGCAATCTCCGTGTCGGTGCTGGGAAGGGTGCCGCCACGCCTGAGAAACATCCGTATGTCGCTTTGAAACGCTCGAATGGTACTCGGCGCAAGGCTGGCCATTATCAGTTTACGTGCCGAGACCGTCAGGCAGAGTCCCGGCAGAGAGTCCTGGTTATCCTGATAAGGGAGCACTTGCATTTTCTGATGCCACCTTCTTTGAGGAGGCTGAATGCCTGCCAGTGGTCTGGACACCATGAGCTATCTCCATCGATGACGAAAAGTTGGAATGATGGCCGCCATTCTCCGATGAGATGGCCATTCAATTTCACGCTATCACCTTTCATAAATCAGCCAACCCGAAATGCATGCCCCTAAAGCTACGGAGAGTTGTAAATCATGCATATTCAAAATCATGAGGAATTTACAGGGCATGATTGATTACTATGCGTGCGTTATCTCTGGGATGGGATTTAAAAAAAAGTGAAATTCCCTGCTTGGTTGTTCTGGCGGGTCTACCTTGCCGCCTGTGTTCAGAGTGATACCAAGCGCGCCAGAAAGGCATTAGAGAACGCCACATCATTTGCCAAATCGAGCGACATTTCCCGTAATCCATCTGAGAGGCTCACACACCCACTCATCGGTGCCTGAGAATGTGATGTGCCGTTCATTTCGATAGTGGGTAGGTCTCCGCTCGTTCCAGGATCGTTGGAGGCTGTTGAATCAGTTGCTGGACAGATGGCTGGGGCGGGCACTGTCGGGGAAGCAAAGGGATTTAGTTGGATCGCGGCATGCTCGTCGGGCAAATCTTCAAACAGCCGGTTGGCGTAGTGCCGTAGCGTACTTTCATTGAGCGCATAGAAATAGCACGCATCATCCTGCGCATGTCGACGACGAATGACCCGCCCAAGCACTTGACGAAAATACTGCTCGGTTCTGACATGGCTGAGGTAACAGCAGACCTGCAGACGGGGGATATCGACCCCTTCACTGACCATGTTGACGGAGACAATCCACGAGGTATGGCTGTAGCGAAAGGCTTCGAGCCGTGCGTGTGCTCCAGCCGTTTGGCTCGTCACCAGACACACGGTCTGTCCCATCTGTTGCAGACTGTCTGCAATATCTTCCGCATGGGAAATGCTGGATGCCACTACCAGGCCGGCAGTTGTGGGGTCTTCCTCTTGAAGCCGTCGCAAACGCTGGCAACTGACTTCCAATAGGTGCTGCTGAGGGCCTGGATGGCGTAGCAAGGCGGAATAATGCACCCCGGGGTGGCGTAACAAAGCCGGGATACTTTGATAATGCAGTGTCTCACGTTGCGCATGCTGCTCGGCCACCAGACGTATATCGTCGTTATCTATTAGATAAAGGCGTGGTATGCGGCAGACGTCATCCTGAATGGCATCGCGCAGGGTGTAAGTGAAGTCTGGGATCAACGCGAGGCTGTCACTTTCGGGATGCGAAAGCGCCTGCGCCGCTCGCTGGGACGTCGAGATCACTCCATGGCCTGGAGCCATATAACGAAGCAAGGGGAGACAGCTGCCATCAGTGCGCCAGGGGGTGCCTGACAAGGCCAGGGTGAAGCGTACATCGCGCTCCAATGCCAGGAGTGCCAAGCCCCACTGATTGGCGCCGGTGACCGCCGGGTTGGTGTGGATGTTTTTTGCGGCGCCTGCTGTGGCGCCTGCGGCATGGTGGCTTTCGTCCCACACCAGCAATGTACGCCCCTGGCGACAGAGCTGCTTGAGGTCCTTCAGGCGAAAACTGAGTGCCTGGTAGGTAAGCGCAATCCCGATGTCGCCCAGACGCCCATGCATGGGATGCCCCAGAATCTGCGAAAACGTTTCGCGGGCGCGTTCCACCACCGCGGTCGTGGGGCCCAGGTAGATGACATGATCAATGCTCCCATTGAGAACTAGCTCTTCGGTCAGTACTGCTGCCATCAGCATCTTGCCTGCACCGGGTGTTGCCTGGCACAAAAAATGGGGCTGTTGATCCGAAAGGCGTTGAAGCGCTGTCTCAATGCAGCGTGCCTGCCAGGCTCTGAGTGTCGGGCTGGTCAGGGAAGGCAGTAACCGATTGATCTGACGCGGCGTCATGATTCACCTCCTGCATGGCGTTTCCCATAGAGCGCCAGCACGGCTGCCAGCTGTCCTTGGAATTCGCAGGCGCGCTGGAGCGCATCGTCTTGCAAGGGAGCGATGTCGGATTTTGCGTCTGGATAGTCTTGTGCGAGCTGGTACAGATGCTCGGCTTCGGCTTTCGCGGCATGCATGGCTTTCTTGAGGGTTCGCCGCTGTTCTTGAAGCACTGCATCCAGCGGCAAGTGTGACCTGCTATCGATTTGGGGCGGGGGTGCCGTTGCCGAGTTCTCAGCGATGTTATGCCGATTGGCGGGAGCCGTAGAGGAGGTGGGATGCCCTGAGGTGCTATCGACCAGCTGATAGACGCGCCGCCGTCTGCCGATGGTATCGACCTGGGCGACTTGCCCATCAATGACCAATCGATCAATCAGGTCGCGAACGCGCTGCAGGACAACGATAGTCTTGCAGTCCGCTAACTCAGGGTGCTTCATCAAGTCGTTGCGACAGCTGACTTTGGTGAAGGTAACGGGGTGTTTCCTCTGAGCTTGAAGCCACTGCTGGAAGTGCTGTTTGATCAGCTGCCCGCGCCGGTACGCTGCCGTAATTGACGAGTCATTGGAAGGCGAAATATCAGAGATATTGGAGGACGAGGAGTGAGCAGAGTGATGTGTCGAGGTGGGCGGAAGTTGGCTATCAGACCTCTCTGGCGTATCAGGTGTCCTGGTAGGCCCGGATAACATCCCTTCCGAAGAAGAGGGATCAAGAGGGGCAAGGGGGGCTGTCGACGTGGGGTATGAAGGATTCGAGGTCATGACAGCACCTCGCTGCAGCCGCTGATGCTGCATGCACGACAGTCTTGATAAGGGGGATCGGGATAGCCGCCGTAAGGGGTCGGTAGGTCGGGGTTGCGCGGGGTTGCCGTAGTCAAGATGACCATGGTTAAAGCTCCTTGGATATGGGAGCCGCACCCGCTGTCGCCAAACAGTGATGGGGGCGGCCGTACGCAGGTTGGCGAACCGGCATCCAAGAAACCGGCAGACCCGGAGGTCTCCCGCGCACGACCGCCATAACGCATGGCAGGCACAAAAAAAGCGCCAACCATGGTCTGGGGCGCTTATGCGCCTTGGATGATTTCGAGTCGCCAAACCCGATCGAGGATTTTGCCTCGATATATTAAATCTAGCAGATGGTTGGACTGCCGTAAATATTACTTGATTGAAGGGACATGGGTGATCGACCTAATCTCACGATTTTCTCGAAAGTTCACTCCTTCGCTTATGGCACTGGTCTTCATGTTCTCGCGGTCTTTTGAGTATGCTCATGCTTCAAGTATTGACCGGGTTCGATAACGCGAGAGCGTCGCCGATGGAGCCTCGCCAAACAGACGACGGTAGTCCTGCGCAAACTGGCCCAGATGATAGAAACCCCAGTCGCTGGCGATCTGGCCCACCGTGCTGTGGGCGTCAGGTTCGCACAGACGGCGGCGCACATTGTTGAGTCTGTTGAGGCGGATGAATTGCATGGGGCTCACGCCGAGGATACTGGTAAAGCTGTTGTGCAACGTTCTCTGACTGACATGAGCGATACCGCACAGCGTGTCGATACTGACAGGGGCGGGCATACCGCTATTCAGGTAGTCGCGCACCCGCGCCACGACCTGACGTCGGTGGTGATAGCTGGGGTAGCGCTCTGTGTGAGGCGTCTCTTCGCGCAAGATTGCCTCCACCGCCAGAGAGAGAATGCCTTGGTGGGCCTGAACCTCGAAATCAGGACTCCTGCGCTCCAGCAATCGTTCCATCAGGAAGATGACTCCCTGGCGCGTCTTCTGCGATACGCCCAGGCGCATTGTCTGCTGCGGATCGCCCTCCAACAGGGATAACGCAGAGTCCCCAGCGACATTGACCAGCCAGTCGCGTTGGATCACCAGGCAGTAGATGCCGAAGGTGTCCGGTGTCGTCAGCTCGAAATCATGCCCTCCCGGCTGACACATGATGTCCTCTTCCTGCAGGGGATAGCCGTTGATGCGACATTCACGGGTGGCGGGCAGGCCAATCCATAACGAGTCCGGCCAGACGTGACATTGCTGCCCCAAGGCATGGCTCGTGTATTCCTTGAACACCTGCATCCCTGGTAGGTGAAGCTCATCAATACGGCCATAGAATTTCCCCTGGCCATATTGATCATATTCCTGTGACCAATCCGTCAGATTCTGCGCCTGCTCGTTGACATCCCATGCCTCACGCATGCACTTGCCTGGTGCGTGCGCATCTTTCCTGTCGCTCCGTGTGGCATCCCACATCGGCATCTTTGTTCCATTTCCTGGCATTTAACTTCCAACTCATTGTTTTTTAATATCTTTACAAGGTTTGCCGGATGCTGATAACGCTCATCCCGTCAGGTCAGTAATCTGGGTCATGCAAATTCCGCGCACAACTTCAAAGAGGGAACGGGATTTCAGGATGTCGCTTCTGCAACCCCTGTCTGTTTCCTTTGCGAGGTGGCACCGAGACCACAGGGACAAGACATGCCGAGAGAGGGGCGTGGCCTCGACCATGGGGCGGCCCTTCAAGCGACACCGCGAGGCAGTGGGTATTTCGCAACGTCCCGGCACTTCTGATGTCAGCGAGGTAGTGAGATGTATACGGAAACTCTTATAAATCAAATAAAAATCGAGTTGGCACACTGTCTGGAGAAATGGAGCCTGTCTGCACAGGCTCGAGTATCACTCTTGACCATGTCGGAGAACGCGACCTTCCTCGCTGAGGATGATGCGACAGCTCGCAAGATCATCATTCGAGTCCATCGGCCGGACTATCACTGCCGGGAAGAGATCGAGTCTGAACTGGCCTGGATACGCGACATTCGGGCGACCACCGAGGTCGACACACCAGCCCCTCTGCCGACCACGACGGGAAGCCCGGTACTGAGCATTATCGCCGGAGGGCTGACATTGCAGGTGGTGGCCTTTGAACATGCTGCGGGGGCCGAGCCGGATATCGGAGACAGTCTGCCGGAATGGTTCGAGCGCCTGGGGGCTGTCACCGCCACCTTGCATGCGCACAGTCGTCGCTGGCAGCTGCCGGAAGGATTCGTTCGCAAGCGCTGGAATCTCGAGACGATGATCTCTGCAAAAGGGCTATGGGGAGATTGGCGTGACGCGCCCGGCATGACGGTCAGCGAGGTCCACACCATCAATGAGGCCATTCCCTACATCAAGTCAGAGATCGCGCTATATGGCATAGCCCCCCATCGCTATGGCCTGGTGCATGCCGATCTACGGTTGACCAACCTGCTGGTGTCGCAGGAGGGCATGTCGATCATCGACTTCGATGACTGTGGCTTCTGCTGGTATGCCTACGACTTTGCCGCCGCCATCAGCTTTCACGAGACGGACCCCAGTGTTCCGCAACTGCGAGAGGCCTGGCTCAAGGGCTATCGCTCCGTTGCTGAATTCTCGGTCGCGGAAGAGGCGATGCTGGACACCTTCATCATGATGCGTCGCATCCTGCTGTGTGCCTGGTTGGCGACGCATCAGGAGAGCAAGGAAGGCAAGACATTGAGTGATGGTTTCAGTCGCGAGACTGCCGAGATGGCGCGGCACTACATGACACAACGTGGCCATCAGGTTCGCGAGGGCCATGATCCTGTCGACCAGAGTCGAGAGGGTCAACAAGACAATCAACTGCAGCACAACAACATGAGGATGGCGTGATGGAAAAGGTACGCGGAATTCTGGATCAAAACGCCTTCAACATGGCGCATATCGACAAGGCGGATGCGCGTATCGGGGCGCTGGTGCGCAAGCGTCTGGAAACGGTCGGGCCGACCTCCATGCTGTTCTATGAAGAGCCGTTGCACATCGTGCGTGGGGAGCGTGTCTGGTTGTTCGATGACACCGGCAAGCGCTATCTGGACGTGTACAACAACGTGCCGTCGATCGGGCATTGCCACCCGCGCGTGGTTCAGGCCGTGGCAGAGCAGATGGGCACCTTGAACGTCCACAATCGCTACCTTCATGAAGGTATCCATCGTTATGCCGAGCGTCTGTTGGAGACGCTGCCGACGACGCTCAATCGTCTGGTGATGATGTGTACCGGCAGCGAAAGCAACGACATGGCCCTGCGGCTGGCGCGTGGCTGGACCGGACGACACGGCATCATCGTCACCGAGGCGGCCTATCACGGCAATACGGCGGCCGTGACCGAAGTCTCACCATCCTCCTACAAGCAGGGCACGCCGCCGGATCATGTGCATATCCTGCCGATTTCCGAGATGAGTCAGCAGGCAGACCCCGCCGCCTGGTTCACCGAGCAGGTGCGTTTCGGCATCGAGCAATTGGAGGCCCGTGGTCATGGTTGTGCGGCCTTGCTGGTGGACTCGATCTTCTCCAGCGACGGCATCTACGCGGACCCCGTCGGGTTCCTGAAGCCCGCGGTCGAGATGCTGCAGGCGCAGGGCGGGCTATTCATCGCCGATGAGGTTCAGCCCGGCTTCGGGCGGACCGGTGATGGCATGTGGGGCTTCTCACGCCACTCAGTCGTGCCGGACGTGGTCACCATGGGCAAGCCGATGGGCAATGGCTTCCCGATGTCTGGGCTGGCGGCGCGAGAGGAATTGTTGGCGGTATTGAATGCTGATGTCGGCTACTTCAATACCTTCGGCGGGTCGCCGGTCGCGGTGGCAGCCGGGACGGCAGTGCTGGACGTTATCGCCGAGGAAAACCTGATGGTCAATGCGCAGCACCAGGGCAAGTACTTCATGCGACATCTGAAGGACATTCAATCCCGCTTTGATGAGGTGAGTGATGTGCGTGGGGCGGGGCTGTTCCTGGGGTTGGACCTGTGTGATCCCTTGCGTGACGGCGCGCCGGATGCGCAGCGCACCACCGCCTTGATCAATGACCTCAAGCACAATGGCATCTTGATCGGGGGGGCGGGCAAGTCGGGGAGCACCCTCAAGATTCGACCGCCGCTCTGCATCACTCAGGCAGAGGCCGACATCTTCCTGGAGACGTTCGAGCAATCCTTGAGAGCCACGGCCAGGTAAGGCCCAAGTCAAGGCGACGCTGAAGCTTAAGAAGCGCAAGACGCCCACGGGTCATCCGGTGGGCGTCTTGCGTTGGTATGTCAGCCGTTGGCATTGTCACTTGGCAGGCAAGGCACCCGTCAGACACGTCATCAAGCCGATAGCATCGCAAGTCCGCAGATCATCAGGCAGGCGCTTTCGTGCGGGGGGTCTCGCAAGAGGGCGTCCAGGGCATTCGGTCACGCAGGACACCGGACTGCTGGATGATGCCGACGACAGAGGTTTCCTGACGATGCGCCATGATATGCACACCACTGACGCCTTCGATCTCACGCAGTTGCTGAATCATCTCGATGCAGATATTGCGTCCTTCTGCCTTCTGATCCTTGGCACCTTCAAGCCGCGTGATGATGTGATCAGGGATATGCACCCCGGGCACATGCTGACGCATCCAGTTCGCTGTGCGTGCAGAGGCGAGTGGGCCGACACCGGGCAGAATGAAGCATTTTTCCAGCAATCCCAGATCTTGTGAGCGTTGCATGAAAGCCGTGAAGCGCGGCAAGTCGAAGCAATACTGTGTCTGGATGAACTGGGCACCGGCGGCGATCTTCTTGGCCAGACGGTGCGGGCGAAAATCGAAGGGCGGCGCAAACGGATTCTCTGCCGCGCCCAGGAATATCCGTGGGGGATCGGTGAGTTTTCGTCCACTGGCAAAGGCATGCTTGTCGCGTAATCCGGCGACGATCTCCAGTAGCGACAATGAATCAAGGTCAAAGACCGGCTTGGCTTGCGGGTGATCCCCGACCTGTACCCCATCGCCCGTCAGGCACAGCATGTTGTTGATGCCCAATGCTGCGCCGCCCAGGATGTCGCCCTGGATGGCGATGCGATTTCGGTCACGACAGGAAATCTGCATGACCACCTCATGCCCCTGACGCGCCAGCAGGGCACACATCGCCACGCTGGACATATGGCAGTTGGCCCCCGAGCCATCCGTCGCATTCATGGCATCCACATGGCCTTCGAACAGGCGCGCTCGTGCGTAGACATCCTGTGGATTCGCCGAGTCGGGTGGCGCCAGTTCGGCGGTAATCGCGAAGTGCCCATTCTTCAGGACTTGCTCCAGGCGACCACGGGAGCTATGTCCGGGCAGGCCAGACTCTGGCTCCGATTCAGAGCCAGCGCCAGCGTTGCCATCTTCGATATCGACATGGAGGGTCACGGCTTGCTCTCCCGCTGTGCTGCGTGTCGTTGTGCTGTCTGGCGTGCCACGCGTAGCCACGAGGACGTGCCTTTCAAGCGATGGTCTAGCGGTAACTGCACCACCTGAATGGCATCGTCGGCTCGCATCTGCTGACTGCCTTCCCACGCCTCGACCCAGACACAGCGCTGCTCGGGGATGACTTCGCAATTCCCGTTCTGAAGCACTCCACCGCAGGGGCCGTTGCGTATGTTCTTGGGGCAGTTCATGGAGCAGGACATGCCTGTGGAGCTCAAGATGCACTGGCCACACATCTGACAGTCAAACACCAGGCCCTTGCACAGTTGCTCCAGCTTTGCGATGGGCTTTTCTGCCCGTTCGTAGCCCACGGATTTCCACAGCGGATGCAGCTTGATGATCACCGGCTCGACGGCCTGATAGGTGAGTTCCAGCAATCTTGCGTGGCGTGTCGCCCACAAGCGAATGGACAGCATGATTCTCTCCTGATGCGTCGTGACCTCTTCTTGCCATCTGCCTCCGCGAGATCATGGGGGAGATGGCAACAGCCTGCCTTTCCTGTCAGGGCACTGCAATGACCTTGCAGGAGGTGCGAGGCTCAATGTCCGGTCACTGGCTCACCGGAAAGTGTCGGCAGGGCGTCCATGGTCTTCGCCAGCGAGAGGGCGAGCTGTTCCTGAAGCGACTCGGGCAGCCTGCAGGAGCGACGGTGAAATGAGACGGATGAGGGACCGTCATATTTTGCCAGCCGTCCCGGATCATCCGCGCTCAGCGCTGCTTGAGTTGCTCGCGCAGGCCGTTCGGGACCTGCTTGATGATCAGACGATCCCCGGCCTCGTCATATTCCACGGCGGCGCCCAGCAGGTGCGAGTCAAAACTGATCGAGACGCCCGCGGCGCGCCCGGTAAAGCGCTTGAACTGGTTCAGCGTCTTCTTGTCCGGTGGGATTTCCGGAGACAGCCCGTAGTCGCTGTTGCGAATGTGATCGTAGAAGGCTTGTGGGCGCTCTTCATCCATCAGCTCAGATAGCTGATCCAGCGTGATCGGCTCGCCGAGCTTGGCCTGATCGGTGGCGTAGCCGACAAGTGCATCGGTCTTCTCGCGGCTGGCTTCCTCGGCCATGTCTTCCTGCTCGACATAGTCACTGAACGCCTTGAGCAGGGTGCGCGTCTCCTGGCCGGCATCGCGTTGTTCCTGCGCGCCCAGCGTTTCGGCGAAGGCCTCGGCGAGCTTGGTGCGTCCGCGATCACGTGCCCAGGACAGATAAGGATGAGAGGCCGAACTGCCTTGCCATTGGCTGATGTCCAGTCGCGCGGCGAGCGACATCTGCGTCAGGTTGAGCTGACGAGCCGGCGTTACCGCGAGAGTCTCGTCGATCGCGAAGCCATCACGATGGTGCAGTAGCGCCATGAAAAGATGACGGATCTCGCCCAGTTGGTGATCCACCACCAGCAGATGGCCGCCTGTCGGGAGATTGTCATCGATCAACGGCATGAGTCGACCGGCAAGCGTCTGGGTCAGGCTCGCGAAATCGGTATCACCTGCGAGGAAAGACGCCAGCTCGGTGGGAAAGGCGGCCGGCGCGTCTTCATTGAAACGCCCCCAGTTCTTGGCCTTGCCGTGGTAGGCATCATTGAGACCGGACACCAGATCCTCCAGTGCATCGGATGTCGGCAAGGGACTGTCTGCGGGCACCAGACGGGCTGATGTCTCGCTATCGCCCTTGTCGATACGGTGAATGATGCTGTGCAGGATCGGCATGGGAACCTCCCTCGGCTTCAATGAACGGGCTGAGGATGATACCCGTCACGTTGCTGAGGGGATAGGGCAAAAGGGGCCACTGACGAAGCGCCTTTTCGACTCACCGTTGTGCAATACGTCTTTCTGGAACTCACTTGTCAGAGAGAGTCTCTGGTTTATTTTGATTGAACGCATCAATCAATGACGACCCCAAGATTGCTCTCGTCATGACATGCCTCAAGGAGCGTCCTCAAGGTATTAGCGTCGATAGCACCGCGCTTCCCAATCACGATTAATTGAGTGCCTGGCGTTGCTCCCTTCCATGGCCCCGCAGGCGTGATCTCGCAACGCGTTCCTACAAGATGAAGAATGCACCTCTGGTCGCGAGCTTCCGCGACATGACAAATTCCCTTGGCACGATAGATGGCGGCAGGGAGGCTAGCCATCACGTTGCGGAGAGCCTTCAGGTTGAGCGGGATGTCGCTTTGCCAGCTCCATGTGTTGAACAGGCTGTCGTGTTGATGAGGTACTGCCTTGAACGTCTCGAATGTCGTCGTGGGTGCCGTCAATGCCGGGGTGTGACGGCCATCAGGACTGACAGGTTCAGCAGTGGTCTTTCTTTCCACGCCGAGCAATAACGCCAGCGGAACCACGCCATGTTCACTTTCTATCACGCGTGCGTTTGGATATAGCCAGCGTGACTTGAGTGCAGTGCGTTGATCCGGTGTGAGCAGGTCGGTTTTGTTGAGTATGATGATATCGGCGGCATCGAGCTGCTCGGTGGCCAGCCGTGTCATATCACTATCCAGATCATCAAACTGAGCAGCATCGACTACCGTCAGAATGCCATCGATATGGAGTGACTGACGAAACTGAGGGTAGCGCAAGGTGTTGGCGATCTTGACAGGATTCGAGACACCGCTGGCTTCGATGATCAGATGCTCGGGACGTGTCTGTGGGTCTGCCAACAGCGTGGAAAGTTGCGCGATCAGGTCGCCCTCCACCGTGCAGCAGATACATCCATTCGCCAGACTGACGGTGGTCTGGGTCTGGCTGACGATCAACTGCGAATCAATGTTGATAGCCCCGAAGTCATTCACCATCACAGCCATGCGGCGACCATGATCACTGTTGAGCAGATGATTGAGCAGCGTCGTCTTACCCGCACCGAGAAATCCTGCGACCAGCGTGACGGGAATGCTGTGCTGTTGTGACATGGAAGTTTCCTCTCATTATTGAGCCAAGCGGCTTCGCTTGGCTCGCGGTCAGGAAGGTGGGTGTCAGAATGCGGGCAGTGGTTCCTGCCAGGTAGCAGCCATATCGGTATCCGTGAAGGCCCCCATACGATCCCAGGTGACTTCTCCTTCCAGCAGAGTCAGCTCCACTTGTGTGGCATGCAGATTTCCCTTGATGGCGATATCGAAGAGGTCACGGTCCAGCACGATGAGATCGGCAGACTTGCCGATGGAAATTGAACCGGCGTGTTGCTCGATACCCATGCACCATGCGCCGTTGATCGTCATGACACGAATAGCTTGCTCGAGTGAGATGGGCTGGCCAAAGAATTGACCCTCTTCTTCACCGAAGGGATTTTGACGGGTAATCATGGCCTCGAACCCGATCCACGGGTTCAGGCTGGAGACCGGCCAGTCTGTTCCCATCACGGCATTGCCTTCCGCCTCAATGACGCCCTTGAAGTTATAGGCACGTTGCATGCGCTCTTCGCCAAAGACAGCGCGAGCATTCGCGAAGGAGGAGGGGAACCATCCGACGGGCGAGAATTCGGCAGTGACATCCAGTGCCTTGAAGCGTGCAAGGTTGGTGTCCAGTAGCGTTGTGCTATGGGCGCATTGATGACGCACGCCACTATTGCCATTACGTGCTCTTGCCTGAGCGACGGCATCCAGGAAGATATCGGAAGCTCCATCACCGGTGCAGTGCGCGATGACACGAATCCCCTTGCGATCCATGTCGACTACCATGTCGACGATATGCTCTGGCGTGAGATTCAGGTGTCCTCTCCAGTTCTTCTCGCCTGGCCAGGGAGTTGATAGATAGGACGAACGTGATTCGTGAGTGCCATCGAAGTGAAACTTCACCGCATTGGCATTCAGGCGATTGCTCCGATAGTAATGGCGCTCTCCTGCCAGTAGCTCCCAGCGCCGTTTGACCGGGAAAATATCATCCTGCCAGCTGATGGCTGCCTCTACTCGGACGGATAGCTTGCCATCTTGATCGAGACTGCGAAGTGCATTCAGGCGATGTTCGCAGACGTGCACGTACTTGGTGCCTACCACGCCATGTCCACTCTGAAAATGCAGCCCCTCTCGATAAGCGCGTGTCAGCGCATGCTGCGGTGTTGGTGGCATGGTGGCGTGAATGATGGCGTAGGCACCATCGACCAGAATGCCGGAAGGTTCATGGGTAATGGAGTCTCGCTCGATATAGCCATGACGTGGGTCCTGAGTCTCAGCAGTAATGTTTGCCAGCGCCAGCGCGCGCGAGTTGACCATCATGCAACCCCATGAGCGATCAAGAATGGCCACGGGGCGATCAGGCATGAAGCTGTCCAGCCAGTCACGATCAGCGACCAACCCAGCCTGCTTGAAGGTATAGCGCACGAAATATTGGCCGTAGACCCAGCCATCGCCCGGATGACTGTCGGCGTAGTCGAGTATTGCCTGCTTGACCTCCTCCGGGGTGGGATCCTCAAGGCCGATATTCAGATAGTCGGCATAGCCGGGTGCCAGCGCCAGGTCGGGGTGAGTATGCATGTCATAAAGACCGGGCATCACGAAACGACCTTCAAGATCGATGACCTTGGTGTGGTCTCCAATGAATGGTGTCACATCCTCTTTATTACCGACGGCCATGAAGCGACCACTGCGAATCGCGACGGCTTTCGCCCAGGGAATATTGTCGTCCACGGTATGGATGTTGGCATTGATCAATACGATATCGGCGGTCTCTTTCGGTGAGGAGGCCGCTATAAAAGAAGGTGTCGACAGGGTGCTGGAGGTAATCATTATCATGAACTCATAATCTAAAGGAGAAGGCACAGCACGAGAGAAGAGCGAGGCACGGGCGTGCATCACGATGAGATACACGCCCGTTCATCAGCCGATCATCCAATGTCCCAGCAGGGCGAGGATAGGTAGCGAGATCAGCACTCGCAGGGCATAGATCATGACCAGATCACGTAATGTGAGCCCAATGTCAGCTCTGACCAGGATGATGGCAGCTTCGGTAAAGAAGATGATTTGAGTGACGGCGACACCCGCCATCACGAAGCGTGTCACTTCGCTTTCGATTCCAGCACCCAGAATGGAAGGCATGATGCTGTCGACGATGCCGGCGAGTAGCGCGGGCGCTGCCTGAGCAGCTTCCGGAAGACGCAACAACTCCAGATAGGGCACCAATGGCAGTGATAGCACCTGGAATAACTGGGTGAACTCGATCAGTGCCAATCCGACACATCCCACCAACATCATGGCCGGATAGATGGAGAAGGCCACATCTGCGCTGATCTGAAGCCCTTGCTTGAGCTGTTCTGTGGGAGAGTTGGCTTGCTCGGCACGTTCGACGGCGCGGCGTAGACCAAGGGCCAGTACACCTTCTCCAGGACGACGGTCTGTCTTGAGCTGCTTGCCGACTGCGGGATGGTAGACAGGCAATTTGTTACGTAGCGGCGGCAGCTTGGGCACAATGATGGCGCATAGGACGCCGGTGATGGCAACGGCGATGTACCATTGAATGAACATCTCCTCGAGGCCGATCAGCTTGAGCAGCAAGTAAGAATACGCAATCGAGACGATCGAGAAGTTGGTCGCGATCGTGCACGCCTCACGACTGTTGTAAAACCCCTGACGGTACTGCTGAGTCGTAAGGATGATGCCCACGCTAGAGGCTGACAGCCAAGAGGCGAGGCAGTCCACCGCTGCTCTCCCCGGCAGACCGAAGAGACGCTCGAACATGCGGCTGCACAAGGTACCGGCGAACTCCATCAGACCGTAGTCAGTCAGCAGAGGTAATAGCAGTGCTGACAGGAAGTAGATGGCCAGGACGACTGGGCCAATATCATAGAGCATCACGCCGCCGGTATTGCGGCTCCATACCCACTCAGGCCCTACCTCGAAATAGACCATCGTCATCAATAAGGCGCCGATGATGCGTACGATGGTCCAGCCCATGCCGGGATTGAATAGCGTGATCAAGCGTCCCTTGCGGTGGCGTAATGGACTGAAGGTGACGGCCAGAGTGATCAGACTGGGAATGATGGCGACCGCGGCCGTTGCCGTCACCATGAGGGGTTTGAGAACATCATTGATGTAGTCGATGACGAACGCGATCATGATCGTCGTCCGCCCATCAACACTGATGGGCGTAAAGAAAAGCAGAACGCCGAGGAGAGTGGGGATCAAGCATTTGAGCAGCTGTTTCGTGCTGTAGCGAGATTGAGGGACTTCTGAGGCGACGGGAGTCGGACGGTCGGTCATGGGACGCGTACCTTTTTTATAGTTGTAATGACGTGTTGATGGTTGTCGTGAATCATCAATCTGTGCTTTTACGGTGTCATCGTGCAGACAACTCGTGCCAGGGCGGATGTGTCCAACGCGAGTATGTCTGCCGTGCTCATCCGGAAACGGCGTGCCGTTCTAGACACGGAAGTCGGGCGCTTCTCTATCCAGACGCCGTAGTTCCGCAGCCCAGGTCAATGCCACGCTTTCTGCGTGGTAGCGAGGGTCCTCGAACTGCTGAGCAGTGAATTCACACTCTTGTGGTGAAGGCATGATGAGTGGACGACCCATTTTCATCGCCTCAAGCTGAATCTCACAGGCCTTGTTGAGGTAGAACATGTTGAAGTAAGCCTCAGCGACACTGCGGCCGGTGGTTAACAGTCCGTGATTGCGCAGAATGGCGCATTGTCGATCACCGAGTGCTGCCACGATGCGATTACGGACCTCAAGGTCGAGTGGAATACCTTCGTAGTCGTAATAAGCCACGCGATTGTAGAAGGCCATGTTGGTTTGATTCAGAGGAAGAAGACCCTCTTCCAATGCCGCAACTGCCATGCCAGCCAAGGTGTGAGTATGCATGACGCATACGGCATCATGACGATGCATGTGGATGGCACTGTGAATCGTGAAGCCCGCAGGATTTACCTCAGGGTCATCGATATTTAGTTTCTTCCCATCAATACCGATAGTGACCAGATTGGAGGCGGTAACCTCTTCTGGCAGCAAGCCATAGGCATTGATCAGGAAAGCCGGTGTCTCACCTGGCAGGCGTACGGAGATATGAGTGAAAACTTGATCGCTCCAGCCGTTTCGCTCCAGCAGGCGATAGGCGGCGGCCAGATCGGCTCTCAAGGTCTCTTCAATCGCGGGGTTTGGCATGTGGCGCACTCTCGGACGGGAAGGCATAAGACAGCGGTGCGGCTCAGGACACGGGATAAGTGAGTACTCGTCCTGTGGCAGGCTGGCCTTGCATGCATCCTAGGTTGCTTGTGAGAGAGCGAATATCGATTTATTCTTCAGAAGATCATTCCAAAAAGTCATGACCTACCATGCAACGACAGCTCCCCAGCATGATCTCTCTTCGGTGTATCGTCGCCTTCGCACGCTTTTCCAGCGTTACACGTGCAGCCGAAGAACTGAATATTACCCAGAGTGCCGTGAGCCGCCAGATCAAGAATCTGGAGGAGTTTCTGGGCAGCCCGCTGGTAACGCGTTCTCGACAGCGGCTGACGCTCAATGAGTTGGGGCAGGCCTATGTTCATGAGGTGTTGCCATTGCTCGAGAGCCTGGAAACAGCAACTCATCATGTGCGTACCAGCCATGTTGGTCATCTGCGTATCGGGGCTGAACCTTCGTTTACCTCTCGCTGGTTATTGCCAAAACTCAAGTCCTATGCCGGACTCAATCCCGAGATTGAGCTCGAGATCATGAACGATCTGCGCCGGCTGTATGACAGTCACGAAGGCTATGATGTCGGCATTCTTTTTGGAGAGGGCAACTGGCCAGGGTTTGATGCACGCTTTCTCATGTCCAGTGAACTGCTTGCCGTCTGCACACCGGACCTTTTGACAGAGAGAGGTCCTGTCATCGAACGACAGGATATTCTGCGTTACCCGATTCTCCATCACGTGGCGCATTCACCGTTGATGAAGTCCTCCACTCAGTTGTGGTTGGAAGCAGCGGGGCTGTCGATCAGAGAGTGCAATGCATTACCGGGTCAGCGGTTGGAGCATTTCCAGTTTGTTCTTGAAGCGGCTTTGCATGGACTTGGATTAGCGATATTGCCGCGTTATTTCGTGGCACCAGAACTTGCTGAGGGACGGCTGGTGGTCGCAAGCACCTCGCCCTTGATGTGCGGTGGCTATTATGTGGTAGTGCCCTCAGGGCAGCATGATCCCAAGGTCAGTCGCTTTGCGGATTGGTTATTGTCTTGGGAATCTTGAGATGAGTCGCGATACTGCTCTTGGCAAAACGCTGTCAGTTCGTGGTCTTTTATTCTGACATGGTCAATGAATGCCGAGTGTTTAGTCCCAGGGTGTAGTGGTCTATGGTATGAATCAATCTCGCAGGAGGACTCATGGCTCAAGTACTTCACAAATGCGCCAAGACCACGTACTCCACCTGAGAAGATTTAAAACGATCATTCAACAGGCGTGGAGGGGCGATCATCAGCCCCAAATTGATGTTCATGGCCATGAGTCCCTTTCATGACACGACTACATTTTGACCGCTAATATCAAACTTGACGATATATATTAACATATCCAATTATCTTCCGGTCAAAGAGTGTTACTCGAATATATGTTTGGAAATGTATTTTGAAATCTCGACGATCTCTGTCTTTCCCGTGAATTCGAATTTTATCTTGCCGAGTGAGGAAAAGTATATCTCCAGTTCCGAATCCAGATCGAAGGTGCCAGAAGTTTCAATAGAGTAAGCGACTATATTTTTATAGGGCAGTGAAGTGAAGTCTTTCTTACTGCCCGTGATACCTTGGACGTTGACCGCGATAATACGTTTGTTAGTAAATACGACACCATCGCGCATGGTTTTATAAGCATCAATTACCTTTTCGCCATCCAGTAGCAAGGTACTGACGCGATCAGCATATTCATTGTTTTGTTTGAGCTTGAAGAAGCCTTTATTGTCGAAATCGATCATGTCGTAAGTCTCCATACCTTGAAAGTGATATTAGTCATTTAAGACAGTGTGGGTGAATGCTTGATGCAATATTCTGGACATTTCCCCCTATATAGTAAATGACGATTTTACACTAGTACTTGTAGGCGGAAAAGGCCGGTATGCCACGCAGGGCTGAAGGGAACTTTTTGTCAATAATGTTGTATCGCTTCGGCTGGATAGCACTGTGCTTTTATTCAAAGCTAATGATGATGCCGTCCATGGGTTAAATGAGAGAGTTGTTGTTGAGCCCTAATATCTGTGCTAGCTTATATTCATGGCCTGCCATGAGGTTCAATCATCCCATGTGGTTGGTCATTAGTTGGTTTTATTTGTCGTATCACCTGATTGACTTAGGAGACTGCCATGAATAGCGATATCGCTGAAGGTAAGTGGAAGCAACTCAAAGGTAAGGTTCGTGAAAGTTGGGGAGAACTTACTGATGATGATGTCGACGAAATTGCGGGTCGTAAGGAACACTTTGTCGGGAAGGTTCAAGAGCGATATGGCATGAAGAAAGACGAAGCGGAAAAAGAATGGGATAAACTATCCGATTCTTGAAGATTTGGTAATATATATTCCATGTGACCGATGCCTGCACTCTGCAGGCATCGGTTTCTTTGTGTTTGGTCATGTTTTATCGCGGTGATCTATCGTCTGTCCTACCCAGTGAACTGCTCCTGACGAAAGACATCCAGACCCATTCTCTTGTGTCAGCCATGATGCAATAGCGTTGACCGGTATCCTGGTGATGGTCATCTGCGGTCTGGTATTGAGCGCGAGGCGATAGCCGCGCCTGTCCCAGCCAGGCGATCCCAGTCCTCCAGCGTTTCACCGTCCTGGGCAATACGCACGTTGGCAGGCAGCAAGGGAGGAGCCACCAGACACTCGGCATCGAGTTCGTGACTGATATGCGTCAGGTAGGCGCGTGGCGGGTTGAGTCGCGCGATGATATCCAGCGCTTGAGTGATGGTGTTGTGATTGCGAGGGGTGGTGAACGCGGCGGGGTGGCTGGAATCCAGTATCACTACATCGGGCTCCCAGCTGCGTAGGAAACGTTCGGTTTCCGGGGGCAGGCCGAGCGTATCAGTGAGATAGGCCAGCCGTGTGCCACCGTCGTCAAGGCAATAGCCAAGTGTCGGTTTCGAGTGATTGAGCGGTACCGGTGTCACCGTCAGGCTATCCAGCTTCAAGGGCTTGAACGGCTTGAGTCCGGACTGAAAGTCCAGAATGCCGGGATTGCGGTAGAGGTCCGCGCAGCCTTGTGGGTCCTTTGGGCCGTAGACAGGAATGCGCTCACCCGCACCCCCAGCGCAGATGGAAAAGCCCCTGTACGTGATCAGCATGATAATGGGTGATCAGGATTGCCGCGGGACGCGCGAGCTTACAACTGTGCGCCAGATCCATGCGGCCGGCATCCAGCAGGTAGCGCTTGCCATCGATGCGAACCTCGGCGGAACACGGCCTACGCGTGAGGCTCGTGAAGACGCGGGCCCTGTTGCAGGCTGGGCATTCGCAGCCAAAGCAGGGCACCTGAGCGACAGAATCATTATCACCAGACAAAGCGAAGCTAGATTCTGATTTACCAACTGGCTAATAAATTGTGTGCTTTACTCTAGCCGTGTCTTGTGACCCGTGCCACTTGGTGCGGGTTTTTCGTTATTTAGCAATCACGACTTTGCGTCATCGGACGTTGATCTTCAAAAACGACATGCCGATTGTACGGAAAAATGCCTAGTACAAAGCGTTCGGCCACAGCGAGTAGGGATGGTATTGGTGCTGGCCTGTCGGTTCTTCTATGAGGGAGGCTCATGCCACGAGCCTTTACTCTTTTCAGGGAAGCCATTGCCATTGCTCATGGACAGTGATTCACTAATTTTTTTGTTAATCGATATTCTCTAATTGATTGATATTGAATGATTTTTTATTTCTTCTAGAAGGTTTTTCTTGTTTTTTCAACCCCTTGTCACGATGAATTGTGCAACAAATCTTTGTATGGCCTTATTCCTGCAGGATCAATTATTGCTTTCGCAATGCAGCCTGCCGAGTTGATCTCGTGGCCCTTTCAGACAGGTAGGATCACTGATTTTAATAACTGGCATTTTGCATACTCATCCAAAACGATAAATAGATGCTATCTCACTTTGCTAAGCTAAGCAGGCTCCAGCGCTGGCCTCTACATGACGTCCTCCCTGAAACGTCTTCTTGATACGGCGTCTGTGGTGCCATTGGGAGACTGCGCCGGCCGTGAAGAACACAACAACGCAAGGAGACCTCGCTTGGAACTGATCCAGTATGCTCTGGACAATCTGGAGCTCTTGACCACACGCACCCTTGAGCACATCTCGCTGGTCGGGGTGGCGGTGGGTATCGCCACGCTCACTGGTGTACCCATCGGTATCGCGATTACCAAAAATGAGCGCGCAGCCAAGACAGTGCTGTATATCGCCTCGATCATCGTGACGATCCCCTCCATCGCACTGTTCGGCATCATGATTCCGATCCTATCGTTGATCGGGCAGGGCATTGGCTATGTGCCGGCTGTCATTGCCGTTTTGCTGTATTCGCAGTTGCCAATCATCCGCAACACCTATACCGCGATCAACAATGTCGACCCTGCTCTGCGTGAAGCGGCCAGAGGGCTGGGCATGAGTCAGAACCAGCGCTTGTGGATGGTCGAGATTCCACTGGCGGTACCGATCATCATGGCCGGTGTGCGCACTGCCGTAGTGCTGAACATTGGAGTGATGGCGATCGCGGCCTATATCGGTGCCGGTGGGCTTGGCACCTTTATCAGTCGAGGAATTTCCCAGTCAGACCCGCGTCAGTTGATTGTCGGGGCGGTAGCAGTCAGCGTGCTTGCCATCCTCGTCGACTACGCATTGTTGGCGCTACAGAAGCGCCTGACGCCCATGGGTATGGACCGTGCAACAGCGGCCAATGCCTAACAGCGTCATACGCGCGCCATTCTGCCAACTAGACAAGGAATTCTTCATGATCGAACTCGACAATCTCACCAAAGTCTTCGACACCCCCAAGGGTGCCGTCACGGCGGCTGACCATATCAGCATGAAGGTGCCGAGCGGCGAAATTTGTATCCTGCTCGGACCGTCCGGCTGTGGCAAGACCACCAGTCTGAAGATGATCAATCGCATCATTCGCCCGACATCTGGCCGAGTGCTGATCAATGGGGAAGACACCACCAATCTCAATACGCAGGAACTGCGTCGCAACATCGGCTATGTCATCCAGCAGATCGGACTGTTCCCGAACATGACCATCGAGGAAAATATCACGGTGGTGCCCAAACTACTGGGCTGGGACAAGACTCGGTATCGCGAGCGTGCTCGCGAAATGATGCGCATGATCGCGCTGGAACCCGATGCCTTCCTCAAGCGCTATCCGAGTGAGCTTTCCGGCGGGCAGCAGCAACGGATAGGTGTTGCGCGCGCCTTGGCGGCGGATCCGCCTGTGATGCTGATGGATGAGCCATTTGGCGCAATCGACCCCATCAACCGCGCGGTGATTCAGGATGAGTTCCTCAAGATGCAGCAGGATCTCAAGAAGACCATCATGTTCGTCAGTCACGATATCGATGAGGCGATCAAGATGGGCGACCGCATCGCGATCTTCCGTGGCGGCAAGCTGGTGCAGTATTCCCCGCCAGATGAGCTGTTGGCAGCGCCGAAGAATGACTTCGTCGAATCTTTCCTGGGAGAAGACCGTGCTTTGAAGCGCCTCAACCTGGTCAAGGTGCGTGACTTGGCGAGTGAGGACATAGGCATGGTGAGGCCGGATGACACCTTGACCACGGCACTCGAACGCATCGAAGCCTACGGCTACCAGAGCAGCATCGTGATGGTGAACGACAAGCGTCAGCCGGTAGGCATCATCAGTGCTGCCATCGCACGTACTTCCAAGGGGCATTGTCGGGATCACTTCCAGGGCGTGCCTGTCGTAGTCAGCCTCGATGACGATCTGCGCAAGGTGGCCTCGTTGATGTTTGCCAATGACATGACCTGGATACCGTGCGTGGATGATGAGGGTCGCATCGTCGGTCAGATTACGCAACGGGCCATCACGCATCATCTGAGCTCCCGCTACCGGGCACATTCGGGGTCTTCCGCTGCCTTGGCTTCCGGCCAGCAGGACGAGATGTCCCCGACCACGGTGCACAAGGAATAAGCCCATGCCAACGTTGAAATTCACGGGCGTATTACGACTGGTGGCAGTGATCGCGATCTTCATGGCTGGTGTCTGGAGCCAGTCGACTGGTGTGATCGAAGAGTTCATGTTCTACCTGCCGGATATCCAGTTCCTGACGGTACAGCATCTGTGGCTGACGGCGCTGTCCGGCGGGTTAGCGATAGTGGTTGCCATTCCATTGGGGATCGTCCTGTCGCGCCCCAGCATGACGCGTTATGCCGAATCGGCCATGCAAGTACTCAATGTAGGCACCACCATCCCGACGCTGGCGGTATTGGCGTTGTCGATGAGCTTCCTGGGTATCGGCACGGTACCTGCTGTCTTTGGCTTATTTGTGGCGACCCTATTGCCCATCACCCGTAACACCTATGTGGGGCTCAAGGGAGTGTCACCCGCCTTGAAGGAAGCGGCATCCGGAATTGGCATGTCACCGTTCCAGCGCCTGGTGCGTGTGGAACTCCCCAATGCGCTGTATGTGATGTTTGCCGGAATCCGTACGGCACTGGCCATCAACGTCGGTACGGTACCGCTGGCTTTTCTGATCGGTGCCGGTGGGCTGGGTGAGCTGATCTTCACCGGTATCGATCTCTATGACCCGGTCATGATGTTGTCTGGCGCCATCCCTACCACACTGCTGGCGGTCGGTGTGGATGTGCTGGTGGCCTTCGTGGCCTTCATCGTGGTCCCGCGCGGCGTCAACCCTGCGCGAGCATGAACGAATACGCCTGTGGCAGCCAAGGCTGCTACAGGTTGGCATACCGCTAGACCTTAAAAATAACAAGTTGTTAGACCGATTTTTCATAGGATAGGAGAGCATCATGAAGACCTTGACGACCCTGCTGACAGGCGCTGCCCTAGCCGCCACGCTATCAACGGCGTATGCCGAAGAGATTGTGGTGGGTGGCAAGAACTTCACCGAGCAACAGATCCTCGCGAACATGACAGGACAATATCTGGAAAGCTTGGGCTATGACGTGGAGGAGCGTTCTGGCATGGGCTCTGCCGTGCTGCGTCAGGCTCAGGAGAATGGCCAGATTGACCTCTATTGGGAATACACCGGCACGTCACTGATCAACTACAACGATGTCAGTGAACGTCTGAGTCCGGAGGAGACCTATTCCCGTGTCAAGGAATTGGATGCCAAGAAGGGTCTGGTATGGCTAGTACCTTCCGCGGCCAACAATACCTATGCGCTGGCGATGCGTGAGTCGGATGCCCAGGAGCGTGGCATCGCCTCACTGTCGGACCTCGCGCAGGCGGTCAATGATGACAAGGGACTGACCTTCGCGCTGAACGCCGAATTCTATGCGCGGGATGATGGATGGCGACCACTGCAGAAAGCCTATGACTTCCGTGTCGGGCGCGCCGACGTCAAGCGTATGGATTCCGGTCTGGTCTACCAGGCCCTGCGTGATGGTCAGGTCGATGTCGGTCTGGTGTTCGCCACCGATGGCCGCATTCCGGCGTTCGATTTCACGGTGCTCAAGGATGACAAGGGTTATTTCCCGGCCTATGCCCTGACACCAGTAGTGCGTGAGGAATCTCTCAAGGCCAATCCGGAGCTTGAGGCCCAGATGAATGCCCTGTCTGCCGAGCTCAATGACGACACCATGGCAAGCCTGAACGCGCAGGTCGATGTCGAGAGGAAGTCTGTCGAACAAGTCGCCGAGGACTTTCTTAAGGAACACGGCCTCAAGTGACACTCGGCAGCGCTTAAGTCCGAGCGCAGCGATGTCATGACAAGGCCGCCCACGAGGCGGCCTTGTCATGTCTGACGGCTCACTTTATACCACTTACGCCTTTCTCTTTATCCCGCAATATTTTAGCCGCCCGCTACAGTGGAGAAGCCCTATGTCGGTCGTGGATTCCTCGCTTCATGTAACTACCTCCCTCGATACGCACATCGATACGTCTGCTGATATTTCTTCGCTAGTGCATATCCACGAGTATGATCTCACTTGCCTCAGCGTTGATCAGCTTCATCAGGTCAAACGTTGCCTACTGGATCTGTTGGGTGTCGCTGCTGGTGCCACTCGCACGCCTCTGGCAGCCAAGGCAGCGCGTTATGTGACGCGCCAACATGGTGGTGACTTGCCGCTGTTGTTTGCGCATGGCAGTGCCTCTTCCAGTGGCGTTGCCCTGCAGGGCGGCTGGTTGATTGATGCGCTGGATGCCCATGACGGTCAGGTATTGACCAAGGGGCATGCCGGAGTTGCCTTGTTGCCCGGCCTGTTGGCGTTGCCGGAAACCCGCGAGCTTGCCGGGCGTGATTTTCTGGCACTGCTGGCCTATGGCTATGAGATCGCGACGCGGGCAGGAATCGCTTTGCATGCACAGAGCCCGGATTACCATACCTCGGGTGCCTGGAATGCACTGGGTGTGGCTGCGGTGACGGCGCGTCTGCGTGGCTTTGATCGCGAGACTCTGCACCATGCGCTGGGCATCGCCGAGTTCTACGGGCCGCGCAGCCAAATGATGCGTTGTATTGATCATCCCACCATGCTCAAGGATGGCTCCGGCTGGGGAGCCATGACAGGGATCTCGGCAGCGCTGCTGGCGGAGGATGGTTTCACTGGCGCGCCGGCATTGACAGTCACAGCTCCTGCCGTTGCAGAGCTGTGGAAAGACCTCGGTCAGCGACACTACCTGTTCGAGCAATATTTCAAGGCTTATCCGGTGTGTCGCTGGGCGCAGCCTGCGGTAGAGGCGGTGCTGTCGTTGGCTGACGCCGTCCCTGAGCCTGAGCATATCGCGCGTATCGAGATTATTACCTTCCACCAGGGCAAGCGACTGCATGTCATACATCCCCAGACTACCGAACAGGCTCAGTACAGTCTGCCTTGGTCTGTCGCCTGCGCACTTGGGCGTGGTGTCGTGGATGTCGAGGGCGTCTGTGAGGCATTGGGTGATCCATTACTCAAAGCTCTGGCGAGCAAGGTGGTGATTGAGGAAGATGACGTGTTCAATGCTCGCTTCCCCGCCGAGCGCTGGGCCCGCGCGCGTATCGTGCTGGCGAATGATGATGTGCTCGAAAGCGAGGACCACGAGGCGCTGGGCAATCCGGACAAGCCGCTGAGTGATGCTCAGGTGCTGGCCAAATATCAGGCCCTGGCTGAACCCGTGCTGGGCGCGCGAGCGACTCAGTTACGCGATGTCGTGATGAGCCTTGAATCACGCCCGGTATCGGAGCTGCTGGCGCTACTGGGTGCGCCTTGAATCTGGCTGCCGCGGCTGACATTCTTCACGGTGCTTTCCCTTTCTTTTGTCTTCGAGATCATCCAATGCACCATCAAGATCACTTACGCGTTGGCGCGGCACAGATCAACGCCACACTCGGCGATATTGATGCCAACCTTGAGCGTCATCTCGATGTCATTCACCAGGCCCGCGATATCGAGTTGGATCTGCTTGTCTTCCCGGAGCTCTCGTTGACCGGCTACGGTATGGGGAATCGGGTCATTGATCTGGCTTTTCCTCTGCATGATCCACGCTTGCTGATTCTGGCGCGCGCGGCGGACGACATGCAGTTGGTGGTGGGGTTTGTCGAAGAGGCAAGTCCGGGCGAATACTACAATGCGTTGGCGATCTTGCAGCACGGCAGTCTTCAGATGGTGCACCGCAAGCTAAACTTGCCGACCTACGGAGGGCTGGAGGAGGGCAAGCTGTTCACCCACGGCAATGATTTGACTCAATCAAGCGTGCGCGCAGGGTGGTCCGCCACGTCATTGATCTGTGCGGACCTTTGGAATCCGGGGCTGGTGCATGCTGCTATGCTCGCGCGTCCCACCGTGTTGTGCGCGCCGATCAATTCGGCATCTGGCATTGTCAGTGATGACTTCTCCAATGAGCAGAACTGGGCGATCAACCTCCAGTTCTACGCCATGACTTATGGCACACCGGTCATCATGGCCAATCGCTTCGGGCCGGAAGGTGGCAGTCATTTCTGGGGCGGCTCACGGATTCTCGGCCCACGCGGGGAAACGCTGGCACAGGCGGAAGACCGCGAGATGCTGATACATGCCGAACTGTCGCGCACCGCGATCGCCAAGGCTCGTTTCGAGCTGCCGACGCACCGCGACGCTGATACGCCGCTGGTACGTGATTTGATGCTGGGCTATCGCTGATCGGGAGGGCAGCCTGCTGGCGATTAGCGCTGTCAGTAATGCCACTGATGAAGGCAATACGAAAAACGCCCGCTCCAGAGTTCAGGAGCGGGCGTTTTTCGTTCCGGGGCAATTTCAGAACAGGACAATTTGCAGGACGGGTGTGACATGAAAGCCATTGGGGATAACTGGACGGGGTAGCTCAGTTGCTGGCACTCATTCTTTTATCTCGCGGCGAGAACAGTGACGCCTCAGGAAGGAAAGCTGAACTGGGCGGATTCCTGGACACTGCGTTCTGGCCAGCGCTGGGACACGCTTTTGCGTCGAGTATAGAAGCGCACAGCATCTGGGCCATAGGCATGCAGATCGCCGAACAATGAATCCTTCCATCCGCCAAAGCTGTGGAACGCCACCGGTACCGGCAAGGGAACATTGATGCCGACCATACCGACTTCTATCTTGTCGGCGAATCTCCGTCCAGCTTCTCCGTCTCGGGTGAAGAGGCAGGTACCGTTGCCATACTGGTGGTCGTTGATCAGTGTGATGGCATCTTCGAAGCTTGCCACTCGTACCACGCACAGTACCGGACCGAAGATTTCGTCGCGGTAGATGCTCATCTCGGGCGTGACTCGATCAAACAGTGTCGCCCCCATGAAGTAGCCGGGTGAGCTGGAGACTAGTGAGTGAGTTCGCCCATCCACTACCAAGTGTGCACCCGCGGTAGCTCCTGCCTCGATATAGCCAGCGACCTTGTCGCGCTGTGAGGCATTGATCAGAGCTCCCATGTCGTGACCTGGCTCGGTGCCCGGGCCGATGCTCAGTGCACGTGCCTGTGGGGCGAGGCGTTCAATCAGCGCATCCGCTGTGTCATCCCCCACACAGACTGCGACAGAGATGGCCATGCAGCGTTCACCGGCGCTGCCGAAGGCTGCACCAATCAACGTGCTGGCGGCGTTGTCAAGATCGGCATCCGGTAGCACCACAGCATGATTCTTGGCGCCCCCCAGTGCTTGGATGCGCTTGCCCTGGCGTGTACCTCCTTCATAAATGCTGCGCGCCACGGGGGTCGAGCCCACAAAGCTCATCGCCTTGACCTCCGGTGCAGCGATCAGTGCCTCGACTGCCTGGCGATCACCGTGCACCACGCTGAAGAGACCTGCAGGCAGGCCAGCCTCTTGAAGCAGAAGGGCCATCTTGTTGGCCGCCGACGGGCTCTGTTCTGAAGGCTTGAGGATGAAGGCATTTCCACAGGCGAGTGCCATGGGGAACATCCATAGCGGTACCATGGCCGGGAAGTTGAACGGTGTGATGCCAGCCACGATTCCCAGCGGCTGATGGTTGGACCAGGTATCGATACTCGGGCCAGCGTTGTGGGAGTATTCGCCCTTGAGCAGTTCCGGCACGCCACACGCATACTCGACATTTTCAATGCCTCGTTTGAGTTCTCCCATTGCATCATCTAGCACTTTGCCGTGTTCTTCGCTGATCAGCGCACAGATCTCATGGGCATCACGCTCCAATAGCATTTTGAAGCGATACATGACCTGGGCACGTTTGGCGGGTGGCATGTTGCGCCACGCAGGTAAGGCAAGCTGCGCTGCGATGATGGCGCGTTGCACGATGTCGGCATCTGCCAGCGGCAGGCGGCGAACTGCCTCTGCGGTGGCCGGGTTCAGTACGTCTAGAGTGCGATCGCCAGTAACGGCTTCACCACCAATCAGGTGAGTCAGGGTATCCATCAGTCAGATTCCAGCCTTGTATTCAGTCGCGAAAATAGTCGGTGTCATGAAGCGTTAGTCACTCGAAGAGCCGCGCGTGCGTCTCATCAGGCGTTGCCTGTCTAGAACTGACGACCGAGTAGTGCTTCATCAAAGGGATAGCGCGAAATCTTCTCGATGCCGGTATCGGTGATCAGCACTTCTTCTTCCAGTTTGACGCCATCGGCTGCTCCGACTTCGCCAATATAGCTCTCTACCGAGACCACCATGCCGGGTTCCAGCACGCCATCCTTGGAGAAGCGATCAAAGTCCATGTGGTGTGCGACCAGTGGCGTCTCGCCATGCATGCCGACACCATGAATGATCGAAGGATAGCGGCGGTCGAGGAAACGCTCGGGAATCTTCCAGGCGCTCTCAGCGATTTCTCGATAGCTGATGCCGGGTTTGAGTATCGACATGTTGTGATGCACTTGCTCGTGAGCCATCTGATAAAGGGCTTGTTGATAGCCACTGGGCCGACCCGGGCCGACATGGAAGGTGCGTGAGAAGTCGGAGTAGTAGCCATGACAGCCGATAGTGTCGGTATCGAGGGCTACCAGCTCTCCGGGGCGAATCACACGATCACTGGCTTCGTTGAACCACGGATTGGTGCGCGGACCAGATGACAGGAGGCGTGTTTCGATGAACTCCCCGCCCTGGCGAATGACATCACCGTACATGATGGCGAATAGCTCGTTTTCGGTGACGCCGGGCTTGATGGCGGCCTCTACGGCAGCAACGGCAGCTTCGCTACCCGCCATTGACTGTGCGAGACAGGCGATTTCTTCGGGTGTCTTGAGGCGACGGCAATGCAGGGTGTCTTGCATGCAATCGAACACCTCCAGTCCTTGAGCCTCCAGCGAGCGCGCCAGATTCAGGGTGCAGCGATCCAGGCCTACCTTGCGATTACCGCCACCATGCTTCTCGACCAGTTGGGCGATCTCGATGCCGAAGGGGTCGCTCGACAGATTGTCGCGCTGGTTGACGGCTGACCACACCACCTTGGAGGTGCGTGCCTCATCGATAGTCTCGAGCCAGGTCGAGATATGAGCGCTACCGGGATACTCGAAAAGTATCACTGGGCCTTCGAGGGGTACGTAGATGTAACGGGTGGAGTTGCGCAGAAAGTAGCCGAACATGTTGCGCGAGCCAGTGGCATAACGCTGATTGTTGGGATCAAACAGCACTACGGCGGCATAGCCTTGTTCAGCCATCATGGCGCGCATGCGTGTCAGGCGTCCGCCACGTAGCTTTACGGGATCAAAGGCGGTGGGAATGCTATCCCCATTTCCCATCGGTGCAGAAGGTACTACCGAGAAAGAGGCGGGTTCACTGTCTGTCAGGCGTTCGAAATCGACGATGCTCATGTCAGGTAGACTCACAGTCAAAATGAAAAGGAAGATGAAAAGGTCGCCAAGAAGCTCAGTCAGCTAAGTTGTCGCTGCGCTTCATGCCTTCCTTGAGCAGTTGCTCATGGATAGGTGCCATGCGCCCAAAGATCCGCTGCGCTCGCTCGGGACGCCCAATGAAGCCTGGCTCCTTGGCGTAGGCGAAGATCACGGTATGACGTTCGCGTTCACCACTGACCTGCGTGACGCGATGCAGTGAGTAGCGCCCGAAGAAGATCTGCAGGTCGCCCGGTTTCAGATCGATGGCGGTGAGGCGTGAGCGGTCCCCATCAAGCACCTTCTCGACATCGGCGAAGTTCTCGCTTTCGGGATTACGAATGCCTGCGGCGTATTCGAAGCGGCCTCCCGCATGCGACTTACGGGTCATCATGGTGACGATGAATTCGTTGGTGTCGTAGTGCCAGGGGTGCTGACAGCCATCGCGCAGGACATTGACAACCAGGTCTGCGAGTGGATCTGCGTACTGATGGATCTGCTCCATGCCCACTACGCTTGCGATGAAGTGCTGGAAATCGGGATGCGAGTAGACCTGACGAATCAAAGTATCCGTACCGATGCGATCACCTGCGACAAAGCCATTGGTGCGATCATCGAAACGATTGCGCGGATGGGAGTCGGGCAGTGAGGTATCGCCGTCGCTGTTATAGGGATTGGTTACGGTCTGGTTGTAATGCGCCAGTGGCGACAGACGTTCTGTTTCTTGCTCCAGTCGCATCAGAGCTTCTTGGGGCACGAAGCCCTCCAGCACGACACAACCATCCTGAGCGAGCTGTTCGCGACATTGGCGCATCAGTTCGCGACCACGCGCTTCTTCCAGCTGATGGATGGGATAATGTTCAAGATCTAACAGCCCATCGAGAGAGGTATTACTTTCCTGCCCTTCGATTACGTGCATGCCCAACCTCCTATTTCCTGCTCTCTGAATAACGTAGGAATAGGTTAGGGGGTGTGTTTTGATAATAGAAATGAATGGTCAAGATCAAATGCATTGCGAGGGCTCATAGATCATGGATACCGACTTGCTACGTGCGTTTGTCACGGTTGCCGAATGTGAAGGGTTCAGTGCCGCCGGTAAGGTGCTGCATCGCACACAATCTGCCGTCAGCCTGCAGATCAAGCGGCTGGAGGATCTGATGGGAGGACCTCTGCTATCCCGAACCAGTCGTAGAGTAGAACTTACGGCCTCGGGTGGTCGGCTCTTGCCCTATGCGCGACATATTCTCAAGCTTCAGGATGAAGCTCGGCAGGCGATGGGAGTAGATCGCAAAAGTGAGCTGATACGGCT
Organism: Cobetia sp. L2A1; assembly: GCF_009796845.1. Taxonomy (NCBI): domain Bacteria; kingdom Pseudomonadati; phylum Pseudomonadota; class Gammaproteobacteria; order Oceanospirillales; family Halomonadaceae; genus Cobetia; species Cobetia sp. L2A1. The sequence goes on from NZ_CP047025.1 coordinate 1,483,970, forward strand.
GGGGACGTCAGAAGAGCAGGCCAGTATCTATCTGCCAGCATTGTTGTCGCGCTTTGCGGCTGACTTTCCTGAGGTACGTCTGGAGGTGACGTGTAATATCAGTGCTTCACTGGTGCATGACTTTCAGGAGGGGCTGTTGGATGCAGTACTTGTCGTGCGGCACGGACCGACACAGACCGGACGCTTGTTGGGACGAGAGCGCATGGTATGGGTGGTGGCCGAGCACCAATCCATCGAGGAGTGGGATGTGCTTCCTCTCGCACTTAATTCGGAAGGCTGTATTTTCCGCGCGCATGCCTTCGCCGCGCTTGGCCGTGAAGACAGGCAATGGGACGTGCGCTATTCCAGTCAGTCTCCGACTGGTATCAATATCCCAGTAAAGGCTGGCTTGGCACTGACGGTCAAGACGCCGCGTAGTGTGCCGCAAGGGTGCCGCATTGTCGGTGATAGTGAAGGCCTGCCGCCGCTTGGGTATGTGGAAATTGAGTTACATCGCTCTCCTGGGCATGTGAGTGATGCCGTGACCGCTTTTTGCAATTATCTGGAATCGATCGTGACGGAAGAAGGAAAACTGGAGAGTTTCGGAAAGCTTAATAAATCTTCAGCGGGTGAGTGTGGTGCCATGAATCTGGAAGCCGAGAGCATTGCGAAAATGATCTGATATACCGTGAACCAATGATTCCGGGCATCAAGGTAGGTGGGAGACTCGCCACTGCAATTGAGGTGTCTTATGACGAGAGAGCGACATGCCTTTACTCCCGAATTCAAACAGGAAGCAGTCAGTCCCGGCACTGTACTGCATCGTTGAGGAGCTGATGTATATATTCGCACTCTCCAACACTCACCCAGTGGCTCCCTTCCGCGAATATATGTCGTGAGCCGCGCCTGTCCCAGCCAAGCGATCCCAGTCTTCCAGCGTTTCACCGTCCTGGGCAATACGCACGTTGGCAGGCAGCAAGGGAGGAGCCACCAGACACTCGGCATCGAGTTCGTGACTGATATGCGTCAGGTAGGCGCGTGGCGGGTTGAGTCGCGCGATGATATCCAGCGCTTGAGTGATGGTGTTGTGATTGCGAGGGGTGGTGAACGCGGCGGGGTGGCTGGAATCCAGTATCACTACATCGGGCTCCCAGCTGCGTAGGAAACGTTCGGTTTCCGGGGGCAGGCCGAGCGTATCAGTGAGATAAGCCAGCCGTGTGCCACCGTCGTCCAGGCAATAGCCAAGTGTCGGTTTCGAGTGATTGAGCGGTACCGGTGTCACCGTCAGGCTATCCAGCTTCAAGGGCTTGAACGGCTTGAGTCCGGACTGAAAGTCCAGAATGCCGGGATTGCGGTAGAGGTCCGCGCAGCCTTGTGGGTCCTTTGGGCCGTAGACAGGAATGCGCTCACCGCACCCCCAGCGCAGATGGAAAAGCCCCTGTACGTGATCAGCATGATAATGGGTGATCAGGATTGCCGCGGGACGCGCGAGCTCACAACTGTGTGCCAGATCCATGCGGCCGGCATCCAGCAGGTAGCGCTTGCCATCGATGCGAACCTCGGCGGAACACGGCCTACGCGTGAGGCTCGTGAAGACGCGGGCCCTGTTGCAGGCTGGGCATTCGCAGCCAAAGCAGGGCACCTGGGCGCTGTCACCGGTGCCTGAAAACCGAAACTCCATCGTAAGCTCTCCTGACCTGCGTTTCCGGCACCGCGATGCGGTGCCGGTCTCTCGTGCCTGCATATCTTGTCGAACCACCGAACGACTGCTGTCTGATGTTCGAGGCGTCAGGCCAGTGTCGCGCCATGCCCTTCGATGATATCGCTCAGTGCCGCGAGGCTTTCCGCGAGCGCTCCACCGTTGTCGATGCTGGCGACATCGGCGCAGGCGCCCATCAGCTCAGCCTGTACCTCCTGATGACGTTCCAGTCGACGTTCGATGTCGTCACACGACTCTCGACCGCGCTGAGTCAGACGCTGACGCAGCACCTCGGTCGAGGCCGTGATCAGCACCGGCACCAGCGCCGCCCCGAAGCGTTGTCGTGCCTGGGGCAATGCCCGTCGGCTGCCGTTGAGCAACACGGTAGCACCACGCGCCAGCCATGCCTCGATTTCCACGCCGATGCCATAGTGCAATCCATGCGCCTGCCACTCGAGGCATAGCACCTCCAGTTCACGGCGCACGGCAAACTCGGTATCACTGAGTGTCACGCATTGCTCATGGGCGCCACTGGCCCTTGTCAGATAGCGATGCGCCACCAGCCAGTCAGGTTGTTGATGGCGGACAGCCTTCAGCAGGCTGTCCTTGCCGACGCCACTGGCGCCCATCAGGTAGATCAAGCGTCCCATCAGTGCACCTGCTTGCCGGCGCTCCAGACGCGCTGCACCAGCGGGTGGCCATCCACCTCACGGACGCGCACAAGATCGGCACGCAGCCCCACCGCGATACGCCCACGGTCTTCAAGTCCTGCCGCTGCCGCCGGATTGCGCGATGCACAGGCCACGGCACGCGGCAGGTCATAGCCGTCTGGCAGTTGAGTGATCCGGAACACGGCATCCAGCAGCGCAGCGGGGTAGTAGTCCGAGGACAGAATGTCGAGCACTCCCAGCGTGACCAGTTCACTCGCGGCGATATTGCCGGAGTGGGAGCCGCCCCGTACCACATTGGGCGCGCCCATCATCACCGCCATGCCGTGCTGGTGAGAGGCACTGGCGGCTTCACGCGTGGTGGGGAACTCGGCGATTCGGGTGCCGTATTCGAGACTTTCCACGACGTGCTCCACGGTCGCATCGTCATGACTGGCCAATGCCAGCCCACGGCTGCGACAGGCCTCGGCGATGGCCTTGCGATTGGCGCTGGAATACTGGGCGCTGAAGGCCTGCTGGCGGACGATGAAGTCTTCCAGGCTGGCATCATCGAAACCGTGCTTGCCCTTGTAGTAGATGCGATAGGCCTCGAGGCTCGCGAACTGGCGTTGCCCCGGCGAGTGGTCCATCAGCGAGACAAGTCCGAGTTCAGGCGTGTCGGCCAGTGATTCAAACCGCGCGAGGGTGTCCGGGTGGCAGACCTCGCAACGCAGGTGCAGGCGATGATCGACCCGCGCCATGCCGCTGCGGTTGATCTCGCTCAGGGCCTCGACCATCTTGTGCAGCGCATCGTGGCGCATGCTCTGATCATCGACATCACCGATGGAGACGGCATCGAATACCGTGGTGATACCGCTGGCCGCCATCTGTGCATCGTGTGCCAGCGCCGCTGAGCGCGCCGGCCATGACACTTTCGGGCGTGGCTGGAAGTACTTTTCCATGTTGTCGGTATGCAGCTCGATCAAGCCGGGGATCAACAGATCACCCTCGCAATCGATGGCCCCTGGCAGAGGGGAGGGCAGTGGGGTCGCGCCTTCCGCGATCGACAGGATCTTGCCGTCTCGAATCACGAGGCTACCGAGCACCACCTCATCGTCGAGTACCAGGCGGGCGTTGGTGAGAATCTGGTCTTGGGAACTCATTGCAGTGACTCCTTGTGGGACGGTGCGGTGGCGGATGATGACTCGGATGAGACGGGCATGGCGGATGAGGCAGGCATCTCGGTACCGCCCAGCATGTGGCCTTCCAGCGGTAGCAGACGATCGGCCACCCGCGTACGTACCTCCTCATCGTGGAAGATGCCCAGCATGGCCGTGCCGCGGGCCTTGGCTTCCTGAATCAGCTCCACCACCACATCGCGATTGGCGCTATCCAGCGAGGCGGTCGGTTCATCCAGCAGCAGCAGGGGATGTTCGGCGATGAAGCCACGAGCGATATTGACGCGTTGCTGTTCGCCCCCCGAGAAGGTGCCCGGTGCCAATGCCCATAGACGCTCGGGCAGATTGAGTCTGGCCAGCAGCGTTTCGGCGCGTTGATGGGCGTCGTGGGTATCACACCCACGGGCCAATAGCGGCTCCATGACGACCTCGCGGGCAGAGACTCGCGGCACCACGCGCAGGAATTGACTGACATAGCCGATCACGTCGCGACGCAACCTGTGCCAGGCCTGGGCAGGCAGGTCTGAGAGCTCCAGCGCACCGTCATCGAAGTGAAGCGTCAACCGGCCGCCGGAGACGCGATAATTGCCGTTGACCATCTTGAGCAGCGTGCTCTTGCCAATACCGCTGCGGCCCGCCAGTACCAGACATTCGCCCGGTGCCAAGCTGAGTGACAGTCCACGCATGACAGCCAATTGCTGGCCGCCCTGTGCATGTAGCACGAAGGTCTTGTCGAGCGACGAGGCGCTCAGAAAGGGGGAGCTGTTGGCGGTCATGATGGCCTCTGGATAAGGGGATCTTGCGCTGAGCAGTGACGCGACGGGTGGCAGATGCCAGGGAGGAATATTCCGCTCATGGCGTCAGCACCGATGACACCAGCAGCTGGGTATAGGGGTGCTGCGGATCGTCGAGGATCTGGTCGGTCAAGCCGGCCTCCACGACACGGCCTTGGCGCATCACCATCAATCGATGGGCCAGCAGGCGTGCCACGGCCAGATCATGAGTCACCAGAATGACGGATAGCCCCAGCTCCCGCGTCAGGGTACGCAGCATGTCGAGCAGACGTGCCTGCACGGACACATCGAGGCCGCCGGTGGGTTCATCCATGAAGACCAGTCGCGGCTGAGTGACCAGGGTGCGCGCGATCTGCAGGCGCTGCTGCATGCCGCCGGAGAAGGTGCGTGGCGCATCATCGATACGGCGCGGGTCAAGCTCCACCCGCTCCATCCAGTCCTGTCCGGCAGCACGTAGATCCCCGTAATGGCGTTGTCCCAATGCCATCAGGCGCTCACCGACATTGGCTCCGGCAGAAACCCCCAGGCGCAAACCATCGCGGGGATTCTGATGCACCAGCCCCCATTCCATGCGCAGTAGCGCTCGGCGACGCGCTTCCCCGATCGCGTAGAGATCGAGACTCTCAGTGGCGCTCCCAGCGGCGGCGCTGGCCTGATGAGTGCTGTGATAGATCACCTGGCCCTCATCGGGTGCTTCCAGGCCTGATAACACGCGCAAGAGCGTCGACTTGCCGGAGCCGGACTCCCCGACAATGCCCAGCACTTCGCCCTGATGCAGGGTGAAGTCGATGTCCTGACAGCCCTGATTAGGGCCATACAGCCGCGTGATGTTACGGGCGTCAAGCAGAGCGGGACGCTTCAGCTGAGGGCGTTTCATGCCACCTCCTCGCGACGGTTCTGGCAGTAATCGGTGTCAGAGCACACGAACATGCGTCCGCCCTGATCATCGGTGATGACTTCATCAAGAAAGCTGTCCGTGGCGCCACATAGTTCACAGGGCGTGTCCCACGCTTGAATCTCGAAGGGGTGATCCTCGAAATCGAGACTCTTGACGCGGGTGTAGGGCGGAATGGCGTAGAGGCGCTTTTCACGTCCCGCCCCGAACAGCATCAAGGCGTCACTCATGTCGAGTTTGGGATTGTCGAACTTGGGGATGGGCGAGGGATCCATCACATAGCGCTCGTCGACCTTGACCGGATAGGCGTAGGTGGTCGCGATATGGCCATGGCGAGCGATATCTTCATAAAGCTTCACGTGCATCACGCCGTATTCCTCAAGGGCATGCATGACACGAGTTTCTTCCTCACTGGGTTCGATGAAGCGCAACGGTTCCGGTATCGGCACCTGATAGACCAGAATCTGGCCCTTGGAGAGCGCTTTTTCAGGAATGCGATGGCGGGTCTGGATCACGCTGGCGGCTTCGGTGCGGGTGGTCGTCTCGACATGGGCGACGCGCTCGAAGAAGGTGCGAATGCTGACGGCATTTGTCGTGTCATCGGCACCCTGATCGATCACCTTGAGGACATCATTCGCGCCCAGGATGCTGGCGGTCAGCTGCATGCCGCCTGTTCCCCAGCCATACGGCATCGGCATCTCGCGCCCTCCAAACGGCACCTGATACCCCGGGATGGCGACCGCCTTCAGCAGGGCGCGGCGAATCATGCGTTTGGTTTGCTCGTCCAGGTAGGCGAAGTTGTAGCCGCTGTACTGGCTGTCTTGACCAGAAGTGTTCATGCCGAGGTCTCCTGTGAACGCCGCGGCGCTGAGGGTGCAGAAGAAGGTGCAGAAGAAGATTCAGAAGAGCTTTCTGACGGGAGTTCTGAAGAGGGCGCAGACAGCGGAGCTGATGCGGTCGTATCTTTCAGCCCAGCATCCATCTCGTGCGCTCTTGCGCTCTCGACTTCATCATCAGTGCCACCGCCACCGCCACCGCCACCGCCACCGCCGTCGCGGGCCGCATGCTCACGGCGCAAGCGACGCAGCAGCTCAAGCTCGGACTGAAAGTCGACGTAATGAGGCAGTTTCAGGTGAGAGACGAAACCGGACGCCTCGACGTTGTCAGCATGCGCCAGTACGAACTCTGGTTGCTGAGCCGGGCTTTCGACGGGCTCGCCCAGCTCCTCGGCGCGCAGTGAACGATCGACCAGCGCCATCGCCATGGTCTTGCGCTCATTGCGGCCAAACGCCAAGCCATAGCCCCGCGTGAATTGCGGTGCTTTCTCACGGCTGCCGCCGAATTGATTGATCATCTGGCATTCGCTGATGATGATCTCCCCGATACACAACGGGCCATCGAAGCCCTCTACCTCGATTTCCACCTCGACTGCCCCTTGGCGAATCTCACCGCTAAAGGGGTGGTTGCGGCCATAGCCCCGCTGAGTGGAATAGCCCAAGGCTAACAAGTAGCCTTCATCACCGCGTGCCAGCATTTGTAGTCGTGTTGCGCGGTCTACCGGAAAGTCAGGTGGATCACGTGTGATGTCATAGGGCATGGCACCGTCATCGACTTCCTGCTCGATCAGACCCTCTGCATCGAGGCTATCGAGAACCTGAGGACAGGCCTCTAGCGCGACCTCGGCGCGTGCTGGTGCGGGGCACTCACCCTCGGCCAGCAGCATAAAGTCGAGCAGGCGGTGGGTGTAGTCGTAGGTGGGGCCAAGCACCTGACCGCCCGGAACATCCTTGAAGGTGGCGCTGATGCGGCGTTCGACTCGCATGTCGGCGGTGCGCAGGGGCACGCTGTCAGCTAGACGCGGCAGGGTGGTGCGGTAGGCGCGCAACAGGAAGACGGCTTCGGTCAGATCGCCGCTGGCCTGCTTCAGCGCCAGTGCCGCAAGGTCAGGGTCATGCAATGAGGCTTCTGCCATGACACGGTCGACCGCGAGTCCGAGTTGTTCGCGGACCTGTTCGACGTCGATTTCGGGTTGATTGCGATCACCACGACGGCGGTCTGCCATCCAGCGATGCGCATTGGCGATGGCTTGCTCGCCTCCTTTGACGGCAACGTACATCAGGCGTGCTCCTCGGTAGCAGTGACGACATCGATCTGAGTGCTGCGGGGGATGGCGATCAGATGCGTATCAGCGGTCAGAATGGCATCGAGCCCCAACGGAAAATGCGCCCGATTGCAGGCCAGTCGCTGCATCAGGGCCTCTGCCTTCACGTCCAGCGCCACCACACGGCTGTCACGGATGCCGGGGCCGCTCAGGCGCCAGTCTCGAGTCGGCAATGGCCCATGTGCCGGGGCGTGAGGGAACCCCTCGGCAGACTTCAAGGTACCCGTTGCCGCCAGTACGACGATCAAGGTGGTGCTGCGATCAGGGTAGGTATCGCTGCCTTCACTGACATTCGGCATGCGCTGACAGCTGTGCGGTGTCACGAGGGCAAAGTCGGCCTCGTCCGCGCATGTCACGATCCGTGCACCGGTGTGAAAGCTGATGGCGGCGGCCAGGCCATCACGGTTGAGCTCATCGGCGATCCAGAGGCGTGACTCGAGATCGCACAGGGCCAGCAGCGTCCCCCATGCCGCGCTGGACAGCGCCACGCCCTGGGGCATCGACGACACTGGAATGTCGTGCACGGTCCCCGGCTCTGACATGGCGCTCAGTAGCTGGCGGAACAGGCGCTGGCTGTGGTGGACGGCATCATCGAGCGCTGGCCAGTCGTGCGGACGCAATTCGCGGGTGGCGACATCGTGTTGAGCTGCATGAGGCATGGTCATTCCCCTCGAACCAGAGTGAAGAAGTCGACGCGGGTCGCTGCGGCTTGTTGAGACTGTGCGTCATGCTCGGCCGCGAGGCGCTGTGTCAGCGGGGCAATCAGGGCATCATCGATCTGGCGTGACCAGCGCGCTTCTCGGGCACACGCATCGATCACCGCGATGAGTTCGGCATGTTCGCGATCTCGCCCGGCTATCCAGCCGTGGCCCAGGGTGCCGCCACTGGACGTGCCGTCGTCGAGCGCGACACTGACGCGGGTGAGGGTCATCTCACCGAGATTGAAGGCATTGCCCGAACCGCCCATGCGGCCCCGGACCATGGCCATGCCGATGTCGGGTCCACGCACACAGCGATGTGAGACGGTGATGTCGAGCCGCGCCCAGCACTCGCGCAGGTGCGCAAGAGGTGTCAGTGCGAGCACGCGGTGACGTTGTGCCGGGGTGACGAGCTCTGATAGAGAGGAGTCAGGAGTCATGATGCGCCTTCGTCGTGGTCAGCCTGATGAAGACCAGAGTCGTGTCGTGGACTCGGGTCATGAGGGAAATCAAAGTGATAGGCGACGCGGTCAGCACGGGCTCGACTGACCGAGACTTCGACCAGACGCCGTTGCTCATCGACGTTGTCACTGGTCAGCACCATCAAGGGCGACAGGTGCGGGCACTGCAGCAGACGGCTGTCATCGCGATCGGCCTGGCTGGCTTCCAGTCGTACCTGAGCGCGGGACAACCGCAGGTGGTAATGCTGGTCGAGTAGTGCCCGTGTCGACCCCCCGCGATAGCGCTCGCACCAGTCCGGCACGCGCGCGGGATCAAACCAGTGGCGCAGGCGCAGCAAGGGCGCGCCATCGACGCTGCGCAGAGTGTCCACGCACAGCAACGATGCATCGTCATCCAGTCCGAAACGCGCGGCGATGCCGGCGGGAGGGCGGAGCAAGCCCTGATCCAGGCAACAGGTGTCGGTGTTGAATCCCAGCTCCGCCAGGTTGTGCGTCACTTTGCTGCCGGCATTGACCATGTAGTCCAGGCGGCGATCAACCACCTGAGTGCCCCAGCCTTGATGGCGCGTCACCATGCCCGCCGCCACCAGCTCATCGAGCGCGCGGCGCACGGTGTGGCGATTGACGCCGAAGCGCTTGGCCAGAGCGGCCTCGCTGGGCAACTGGTCCCCCGCGCTATGCTGGCGACGAATCTCATGCGCCAATTCATTGGCGAGCTGGCGATAGCGCGGCTCGCTTTGGGGCTGTTGACGCGCTTGCTGGCGCTGCTGTTGTTGACGATCAGTCTGACGATTGTATTGCTGACGCTCGGGAGCGGCGACTTGTCTAGACATGTTAGCTCCTGGAGAAAGACCCCTGCATCAGGGCCTCTTCTCATCCTTGTTGATCAATGGGCGCGATCTGATGATCATTCCCTGCAGTCGCTAGATGAAGCGTTTGCGCAGTCGTTGTGAGGCCATGTCCAGTCCGGTCACGGCGACGATGATGACCAGCATGACGGCGGCGGTTTCGGCGTACTGAAAGCCACGCATGGTTTCCCACAGCGCCACTCCGATACCTCCGCCCCCGACCATGCCCAGCACCGTGGCGGAGCGGATGTTCGATTCAAATCGATACAGGCTGACCGAGATCCACAGCGGCAGGACCTGAGGAATCAGTCCGAAGATGATTTCCTCGATGCGCCCGGCCCCCGTCACGCGGATACCTTCTCGGGGGCCGGCATCGCTGGCCTCGACCGCTTCTGAATACAGCTTGGCCAGTACGCCCGTGGTATGGATGAACAGCGCCAAGGTGCCAGCGAAGGGCCCCAGACCCACGGCAACCACGAACAACATGGCAAAGACCAGCTCATTGATGGCGCGACAGGCATCCATCAGGCGGCGCATGGGTTGATAGACCCACCACGGCACCAGGTTTTCGGAGCACAAAAGGCTGCAGGGCACCGCGACGATGATGGCCAGCAATGTGCCCCAGATGGCGATCTGGATCGTGATCAGCATCAGCTCGATGTAATGGCTGAGATTGCCCCAGGTGGGCGGGAAGAAGTCGCCGGCGAGAATGGCCATGTTGTCGGCATTCTCGATCAGCAGTCCCGGGCGCATCTCGGCGCCTTGCCAGGCCCAGCTCAGGACGCTGATGACCACGAACCAACCCAGCAGGGTGGTCCAGCGGCGCGGTGCCGGCAGGGACAAGGAAGGATGTGTGATCGGAGTACTCATCGTGTCTCTCTCAGAGGCGTTCACCCGCGGGTGTCGGCAGTCGCTGTCGTCATCGTGATGATCAGGCGGAGCGAGCATCTCTCGCTCATGGGTCGCTCATGGGTCGCCCCGCCTGACAGGGATGCAATGCTTAGCCCGCGACGGCTGCTTGCTCAGCCTTGGCATCAGCCGTCTTGTTGTCAGACGCTTGGGTATCAGCCGCCTTGATTTCCTTCATGCGCATGTCGAGTGCTTCAAGCTGTGTGTCCAGCGCGGCCAGCTTTTCCTTGCGGTCGTCGTCTGACATACCCTCGTCCTTGGCGACTTCGGCGCGCTGCTTGAAGAGGGCCAGCTGGCGAATCGGCAGCAGCTGGTCGTTGTCCGACTTGACGAATCCGGCCCACTGCAGCGGCGTGAGCACGGCCTGTTCTTCCGGGCTATCGCCATAGTTGAGGAAGAAATCACGCAGGTGGGTCTTGGTGTCTTCCGCCAGATTGGTGCGCCATACCAGTGGATCAGAGGGGATAAGCGGGGACTTCCAGACAACACGAAGCTGCGCGGCCTTCTCGGGTGCCGTGATCTCCAGGCGCTCCATGCCTTCGCTGTTGAAGGTGGCAACATCCACCTGCTTGTTGGCGACTGACAGCGCGTTGGTCTCGTGGCTGGAATTCAGGGTGCGTTTGAAAGCGGTGGACGCATCGATTCCGTTCTTGGCAAACACGTAATAGCCCGGGACCAGATAGCCGGAGGTGGAATTCGGATCGCCGTTGCCAAAGATCAGGTCAGGCGCATTTTTCAATACGTCATCGATGTCGTGTAGATCACTGTCACGATTGACGATCATCAGGCTCCAATATCCCTGCTTGCCGCCTTCTGCCACGGTCTGGGCAAAGATTTCACCACCGGCACGATCCACGGCTTCCATGGCTGACTTGTTGCCGTACCAGGCGATGTCGATCTGATTGAAGCGCATGGCTTGAATCACCGCGGCGTAATCCGTGGCGAAGAATGGCTCGACCTTCATGCCGAGGGACTTTGACATGTCAGCCAGGAAGGGCTTCCACAGCGGCTGCTGGTTCTGGCTCGATTCAGTGGAAATGATGCCGAACTTGAGCGTCTCGGCGGCAGCGGCCAACTGGGCACCAGCGGCCAGACCGAGACCTACGATCAGCGGAAGGGTCAGACGACGAAAGGAAGCGAAAGCCATGGGGGAGTCTCCAAGAGGCAAGCAGTGGATCGAGCAATGGGGGAATGAAGCGCTGGTCTTGAGATGGACTGGTCCATAAAAGTGCTGGTCAACAAGTAGTGCTGGTCATGGAAGTGCTGGTTCACACCATGGCCGGTGCGACTTTTCGGGGCGCCGTGTTCTTGACTGCGCTGAGGGCAGGCGTTGTTGCCGAAGGCTCACCCGCGCGGAGTTCATCGAGCCCGGCATTTTCATAAAGTGCCTGCAGACGCTCGTCCGTCAGCTCGCCAATGGCGCCGTCGAAGTAGAGACGGCCATCTTTCAGTGCAATGGCGCGATGACAGTAGCGGCGGGCGACATCGACTTGATGCAGTGTGATGACGACGGTACGACCATCCTCGGCATGGATACGACTCAGAATCTCCATCACCTCGCGGGCGCTGCGCGGATCAAGCGAGGCGATGGGCTCATCGGCCAGGATTACCTCGGCGTCCTGCATCAACACCCGCGCGATGGCGACGCGCTGCATCTGGCCACCTGACAGGGTATTGGCCCGCTGATGGACCATTTCTTCCAGCCCGACGCGTGCCAGGCAGGCGAGGGCGCGTTGACGCTCCTCATCGGTGAAGCGGCCCAGTAGCGAGCGCAGACGCGGCATGCTGCCCAGCGTGCCGATCAGCACGTTGGTCAAGACGCTCAAGCGGCCGACCAGGTTGAATTGCTGGAAGATATAACCCGTGCGGCAACGCTCACTCCGGCGGGCACGACGCAGTCGTCCGGCACTCTGGATTTCACGTTCCATCAGTGTGACGCGCCCACCGCTGTGACGGTTGGCGCAGGTCAAGCCAACCAGGTGACGCAGCAGCGTGGACTTGCCAGACCCCGAAGGGCCGATAAGGGCCACCATCTCGCCGGGAATGACACGAAAGCTCACGTCGTCGAGCACCTGGCGGTGTTCGAAAGACTTGTTCAGGCTCTCGACAGTAATCGTGGGAATGCTCATGACGCCTCTCCTCTGGGGATGGCATCAGTGTGACGGGAGAAGATGAATGGCAGTTGTCTAGACAATGTCAGTTTGATGATGATCGTGGCTCAGCATCTGGCTGACAAAGAGATGTAGCTGATAACAATTCATTTAAAATCAATAACTTATTATTTAGCGAAACAGTAATGACATATCAGTGCCATCAAAATGCCATCTGGGGTCGTAGGTTCTTGGTCGTGTTGTCAGGTTATGGATTTAGCTGGCAGGATGAAATTGTTGCGCTTTACTCGAAGCTTCAGATCCACGGTATATCGACCCATGCACTGTCACTAATGACATCTCTCCCCATCATCGGGAGTAAGTGATGTTGATAGGTAGAGAAGGACACCTCGTTAAGTAGACGCTGATGGGGTAGCTCGTCAGTATCTAGCGAATTTTATGCTCGTTAGCTTCAGGAGGTCGCAGTGTGGCACTGACGGATGAAGGACGTGGCTTTGTCGCACGTGTGAGGAAAGGTTTGTAGCTGCTTGAGAGTGCAGAAGAGGCGCTGGAGCTTTCGGCCACGGATGACATCATCAACTTGCTTGAGCAACGTACCGATGTTGCCATTCGTATCGGAGAACTGGATGACTCCACGCTGCATGCCCAGGTGCTGGGGCGTTCGCCCTTGCACTTGGTCGCAAGCCCTGCGTACCTGATCGAGCATGGGGCGCCGTCGAGCATCTCCACCTTGCAGGCTCACCGTCTGCTGGGCTTCATGCCGCCCAGTCGCTTGAATCGTTGGCCGCTCAAGGGCGCTGCACACGGGTTTGAGGCGACACCGTTCCTACCGACAACCAGTGGAGAAGTCATGCGTCATCTGTGTCTCGCAGGCCACGGCATCGCCATGATCTCGCGTTTCATGCTCGGTGATGACCTCGAGTCCGGGGCGCTGGTGGAAGTGCTGCCCGGAGAGATTCAAAGTCCCAATGCTCGTGAGCAGGTACAGGCGGTTTACTATCGAAATAGCACGTTGTCCCCGCGTATTGGCGCGTTCCTGGACTTTATTAGCCCGCGATTAACGCTTTAAGTGTTGCGAGAAGTGCGTTGGCACCCAGAATATCGCCATTGTCAGCGTATTATTAAAGGTGTGTTCGGTGATTAGTTGCTACTATATTGCAGAGCCTCTTGACACGGATGTGAATAGGGATTCAGGGAATAGCTAATGATAGCCAAGGAAAAAGACGCCTATAGCGGCGATGATGAGCGTGCCAAGTATGGCCATCGACAGGAGGAAGATGTTGCATTTCACCTGCGTCGCGCATTCGGGAATGAGTCGGACGTCGTGATATTCAACGATTTGCGTCTGAAGTATGAAGATGAGAATGCTCAGATTGATCACCTGATCATGCACCCCTTTGGCTTCATCATCATTGAATCGAAGAGCATTAGCGGCGAAGTGAGAGTCAACGCGACTGGCGAGTGGCAGCGTAGTTACAGAGACAATTGGATGGGGCTTAAGTCTCCATTGCGTCAGGCGGAGTTGCAGCAGGACATTCTCAAGCGCTTGTTGAACAATAATCGTACTCAATTGATGAGCAAGATATTAGGCCTGCAGGGTGGTTTTTCCGGCCGGCACTGGAAGGTGCTTTGTGCGCTATCAAGCAATGCCATTGTGCATCGCGAGGAAATGTCAAAGGCACTATCTGCGCAGGTGGTCAAACCTGAGTTTCTGCATGATCAGATAAATAATTTGATTGGTTCCCGCTCGAAGATGAAGCGTACTTTGATCTTCGATACGCGACCGGAATTCTCTGCAGATGAGCACGCCCGTATTACAGAATTTCTGCTCAAGCAGGATGCCCGATCTCGGCGTGCCTACACCATCGAGAGTGTACGAAACGAGATTTCTGGCCGATCAACAGATAAGCAACAATCGGTATCTTCTATGCTGGCATCCGCCGCTCAAAAAGAAGTACCTATAGAGCAAACTGTAGGTGCAAAGTCTACAGTCCCTGTCCAACAGACTGCTGTATCGCTTGAGCAACGCTTTCAGCCGTTGGACCAGTCGCAGCGCAGTGATCGCCTGGAAGGTATTGGTGAAACTCGAGATGAGTGCTTGGTTGTCTCTACGGCTGTTTCGGAATCTGATGCGATGGGGGTGCCTCCCATCATGACAGAGCATCCCGCTGAAATGACGGCAACGCTTGCGGTGCCTGATCCTGAGCTATCCGCTGCCCCTACTGTTACCCAGGAAGTGTTGATTTCCTGTCGTCAGTGCAAGCAGGATAAAGCACTTATGGGGTGCTATGGAAAGTTTGGTTATTACGTTAAATGTCGTGATTGTAGTGTTAATACTTCCATGAAGCAGGGGTGCCCTGCGTGCTGTCACAGTAGTGTGCGAATTAGCAAGGCGGGAGTCATCTATCGCGGCCACTGCCCGGAATGTACACACGAGTTTGTTATCTTTCGACAGATGAATTGAGCCGCATAACAAGAGGGTTATATCTCTGGTGTTACCACTTTCGCCTGATCAGATTAAGATCGCTTATTTCGCTATTGTGGCTTGATGTTCTAAGCAGTTGAGCAGTACTGGTCGTGATCGTGCTGATTCAGGCAGTGAAAGAATCGCATATGATCGAGTCACTATCGCGCGCTTTTGGGTCCATACAGCATTGCTCCCGAGTGGCTGAGTGAAACTAGTAGGTAGATCAATATTGGTGGGGGTCGCTCGGAGGGCATACGTGAAGCTCAACTTATCAATGACAGGCGCGGTTCGCACGTAGAGTGCCTCGGCTCCTCTTGCTCGTAAACATGAACGCTGTTGAATACTGTCAGTCGTTGGCTACTGGCGATTTACGAGATAAAAAATGCCTGCTCCTTTTCAAAAGATGCAGGCATTTTGCATTTTAAGCGTAGCGACGCAGTGGGTCGCCGAATGAGCTGGCCATCAGGTCTTAGTCGTCCGTGGGCCACACCTTATAGATGTGGTACGGCGGCTGACCACTGTCCTGGCCGTCATTGAAGGGTGGGGTGCTGTCGAGCTGATTCACGGTCACGTATAGCCAGCCGTCGGCAGCCAGGCGCACACCATCGGGCCAATCCAATCGCTCATCGCGCACCAACGGCGAAAGCTTGCCATCAGGCGTCAGCACATCCAGGCCGTGCTGATTGAGATTGGTGAAGTAATGAGTGCCATCAGGGCCAGTGTCTGCCCCATCGGATACCGGCTTGTCACCCACGCGTGTAATTCCGTCGGCGATGGCATCGTGGGAGGAATTTTTGCGCAGTAGTCTTGTCGGCACGCTGTACCAGCTATTACCTGTCATCGCGCCGAAATACAGCGTGTTGCCATCTGCTGAGAGTGTGATCGGGTCCGCGCCTATCTTGGCCGGTTGGCCGTTGTACAGCACGGACTTGCCGTCGATACGCATATCAACGTCAGGCTCCGCTTCCAGAGAAGGATGTTGGCTGAAACGGGTGGCCTTGCCGCTGTTGAGATCGACCGTGATCAACCCCGGATTAGCAATATCGGCGAGATAGGCCACACCGCGCGTGCGGTCTATGGCGAGGTCCTGAATGAAGCTGCCTTTGGGGGCGATTTCGGCTGGCAAGGTCAGCTTGGTGATCAGTTTGCCACTGGCAGTGTCGAAGCCCCACAAGCGTGTCTTGCCGAGGTGCATGCCCATATCAGTGATCCATAGGCCACCATGGCCATCCTGATAGATGCCAAGTGGAGAATCGATGGTGGCGTCGCCATAGCGACCGTCATGCGTTTGGTAGGCAGGTGAGGGCCAGGCACGGTAGCTATTCTGACCAGTGATCTCGACCAGTTGTACATCGTGGTCGCCATCCAATGGGTGAATGGTGGCGAATATTTTTCCGTCAGGTGTGACGGCAACATTACCAGGGCGAATCTGCATGACCGCAACCGAGCGCATTTCTCCATAAGAAGGCCCTGGCTTGAGGGCGGAGGTCGTGGGGGGCAATGTAGAATGCTCCGTGGCACATCCCGTCAACAGACTGCCAAACACCGCCAGACTACCCAGAAGTGCGGCTGACCGCTTGAATCCAAATGCCGCTGCGCGCATCAATGCCACCTCATGTTCGGAAAACCATCATGTCTGTAGGGAAAGGGCCGGGTAATTATTCTCGAGTGAATATTACGACCCATGGGCTGAGACCTCATTGCGCGATGCGCTAAAAAAATCATGTAAATCAATAAGTTTTGGATTATTGGAAGCAACAAGACATAAAAAAACGCCCTACAAGAGGGCGTTTTTTCGCGCGGTGCGGATCAGGCGTGGCGCGCGATCATAGCGTCGAAGTTTTCCTTCGGTTGCACGCCGGTCAGGGCTTCGAGCTTCTCGCCTGCCTTGAACAGCGCAATGGTCGGTAGACCACGAACACCGTTCTGTGCAGCGAGATCCGGTGCATCATCGACGTTGATGGCGACGACCTTGAGAGCGTCACCTTGCTCTTCGGCGATGGACTCGACAATCGGGTCAAGCATCTTGCACGGGCCGCACCACGGCGCCCAGAACTTCACCAGCACCGGCTGTGCACTCTCGGTGACTTCCTGCGTGTAATTGCTGTCGATAACCTGAGTGAAATTAGCCATTCATATCTCCTGTGCATCGCAAGGATGCGTGATTCAGTGATGTACTGCCTGCACTTTATAGGCACACACTAACGCCGTAAGACTTTGGTTCGCAAGCGCGTTTCTCCTCTAAGCAGGAAACATTTGCGTGCCATTCAGGCAACAGTAACCAGGCATCCTTGAATCACTATGGAAGAGGGGTCGCGTGGCAGTGTCATTAGACTGACGCATGATTGTCATTTGATATATGGTAAAACATATATATGATAATTCATATGTCGAGAGTAGTTTGCATCACAGGCCATGCCTGTTATTGCCGAGTTCAAGCGATATCAGCCATGGATGGATGACACAGTGAGAGGTTTCCAATGACGCTAAGTAGCGCTGCACAAACAAGTGATTCGGATGCTCGCTCTCAGCCTGACGCATCACTCACACCGCTGAAGGTGTTCAAGTGTCTTGCCGACGATACCCGTTTGACGCTGATGCAATTGCTGTCACAAGGCGGTGAGCTCTGTGTTTGCGAGTTGATATGGGTGTTGGAACAGCGTGTGCTGGATATCCAGTCAACGGGAGCCTCGCTGGCCGGAATCTCACAGCCCAAGGTCTCGCGGCATCTGGCGCAATTACGTGAATGTGGTTTGTTGAGTAGCGAACGGCGTGGTCAATGGGTGTATTACCGACTGCCTGTCGACCGGCCACAATGGCTTGAGAGCATTCTTTCTACGGCCTGTCAGGCCCAGCAGGTCGAGGTCTCGCGCTGGTCGACATGGCTGGACGGGATGCCCAACCGGCCTGAACGCTGTTGTTGAACGGGGCTAAGCATCTCCACTTCCTTTGCACCCTTGCATTGCCGTCATCTTGCTTCGCTAGTCCTATTTCCTGAACTGTCAGTGAGGAACTCTCCATGTGTCCAGCACATACCGCACCATCTTACGCCGCCTCTCTTCATGTGCCTGAGGGCATGCGTCCGCTCCGTATCGGTATCAATGGCTTTGGCCGTATTGGACGCCTCGCGCTGCGTGCCTTGTGGACGCTGAGAGAGAAAGTGTTGCTCGATATCGTGCGTATCAATGATCCGGGTGGCAATGCGATGACCTTTGCACACTTGCTGGAGTTCGATTCCGTGCATGGCCAGTGGTCACCAGGGGCGGGTATCGCCAGTGACGATGACTCGATCACGATCGACGGTGATCGTACTGCCTTCTCATCACAGCGCGAGATAACGGCAACTGACTGGTCGAAATGCGATGTGGTGATCGAGGCGTCCGGCAAGATAAAGACCACTGAACTGCTGAATGCTTATCTTGCACAGGGCGTCGGGCGTGTCGTGGTCTCTGCACCGGTGAAGGAAGAGGGCGTGCTCAACATCGTCATGGGTGTTAATGACCATCTCTATGTGGCTGGTGAGCATCGTATCGTCACTGCCGCCAGTTGCACGACCAACTGCCTCGCGCCCGTCATCAAGGTCATTCAGGCACAGTTCGGTATCCGTCACGGTTCAATGACGACGGTACACGACATCACCAATACGCAGACGATTCTCGATGCACCTCATAACGATCTGCGGCGTGCCCGTGCCTGCGGCATGAGCCTGATTCCGACCACCACCGGCTCTGCCAAGGCCATCAGTGCCATCTTCCCGGAGCTTGAAGGCCGGTTGAATGGTCACGCCATCCGCGTACCACTGGCCAATGCCTCGCTCACCGACATGGTGTTCGAGCTTCAGCGAGAAGTGACGGTAGACGAGGTCAATCAGGCCCTCAAGACTGCGGCTGAAGGTGAGTTGCGTGGCGTGCTCGGCTTTGAGACGCGTCCCCTGGTATCGATCGATTACCGTACCGACTCGCGCTCCAGCATCATCGATGCCTTGTCGACCATGGTGGTCGCCGGTACTCAGCTCAAGCTGTATGCCTGGTATGACAACGAATGGGGGTACGCCAACCGCACTGCAGAGTTGGCACTGAAGGTGGCGCTGTCTGATGTGGGTGCCAGTACCACTCTCGTGGCGCAATGACATGCGTGCCCGTCTGCAAGAATTGCCCCATGAGGTGCGTCAGTATTTGTTGGTCACGGGGAATTACTGGGCCTTCACGCTGACAGACGGTGCCCTGCGCATGCTGGTGGTGTTGCATTTCCACTCGCTAGGATATTCGGCGCTGGAAGTCGCGATGCTCTTTCTGTTCTATGAGGCCTTCGGAGTGGTCACTAACCTCGTCGGCGGCTGGCTGGGGGCACGCCTCGGGCTCAATCACACCATGAACGCCGGGCTTGCGCTGCAGCTTGTCGCGCTGGGGATGTTGCTGGTACCTGAGGTTTCACTCACGGTGATGTGGGTCATGATGGCGCAGGCATTGTCGGGGATCGCAAAAGACCTCAACAAGATGAGCGCCAAAAGTGCCATCAAGGTACTGGTACCGAAAGATGAGGCCATTGAGCAGCGCCAGGGGTCGCTCTATCGCTGGGTCGCCTTGCTCACTGGCTCCAAGAA
The DNA here is from genome assembly GCF_009796845.1 of Cobetia sp. L2A1. Taxonomy (NCBI): domain Bacteria; kingdom Pseudomonadati; phylum Pseudomonadota; class Gammaproteobacteria; order Oceanospirillales; family Halomonadaceae; genus Cobetia; species Cobetia sp. L2A1. The sequence continues at coordinate 1,503,420 of NZ_CP047025.1, forward strand.
TGCGCTCAAGGGGCTGGGCTTCTTCCTCGGCGGAGCCGCGCTGAGTGTCGTCGGTTTCCAGGGCACGGTGCTGGCCATGTGGGTCATGCTGGCAGGGGTATTGGTGCTGTCACTGCGCCATCTGACGGCGGCGCTGGGTCAGAGCACAGGCAAGCGCAAGCCAGCCTTCCGTGAAATGTTCTCGACATCACGGGCGGTAAATGTGCTGTCGGCTGCTCGCTTGTGCCTGTTCGCGGCACGTGATGTGTGGTTCGTCGTGGCACTTCCGGTGTACCTGGCGGAGGTGCACGGCTGGCATTTCTGGACGGTCGGCGTATTGATGGCTGCCTGGGTGATCGGATACGGCGGAGTACAGACCCAGGCCCCAGGTATCACCGGCCCGCTATCGCGACGCTTGGTAGGCGACAATAGTATTCGTCATATCACGGTCATGTTGGCGGCAGGGCTGGCGCTCCTGCCTGCATTGATGGCCTGTCTGCCACTGGAGAGCGGTGAGATCACTTCACGCTTGGGGGGGCTTCAGCCGCTTGATTGGCTGATTGTCGGGCTGATGGCGTTCGGCGTCGTATTCGCCATCAACTCCAGTTGGCACAGCTACTTGATCGTACACTTTGCACGTAACGACGGCGTTTCGATGGATGTCGGCTTCTACTACATGGCTAATGCGATGGGGCGTTTGCTAGGCACTTTGCTGTCTGGTTGGCTGTACCAGGCATATGGCCTTGAAGCCTGTCTGTGGTGGTCTGCGGGGCTGGTGTTGGCAAGTACTTTATTGGCATTGGGCCTGCCAGGCGATACGCAAGAGAGCACAGAGCACCCATAGATCACGTGGATACCTCTCACCCCGCAAGGTGATGAGGGCTTTCTGGCCTCATGTATTATCGATGTGAGTGTTGTTGTATGTGCCAGTCCATAGCGTCAGTCTCTTGCGCCAGGCCTCTTCGCTAACCGTCATTTTCGTGGCGTAAGCTGGCATGACAGTGATCGAGTTCTTGCTGTCACGATGACATTCGTCGTCGCATCTTTATCTTTGTTCAAGAGAAATGCCATGCCCTTTAGTGACCCCGCAAGCGATGTAACCGTGCAGTCGGCCCCTGTCGAGGCCATGCAGGTACCGAAAAACGTGCGGCATCGCGAGGTGTTAGCGACCTTCCTCAAGCTGGGCCTAACCAGCTTTGGGGGCCCCATTGCGCATCTTGGTTACTTTCATGATGAGTTGGTACGTCGTCGTGGCTGGGTGAGTGACAGGGCCTACGCCGAGCTAGTGGCGCTTTGCCAGTTTTTGCCGGGGCCGGCGAGCAGTCAGGTCGGCTTTGCGCTCGGCATGGTGCGCGGGAGGGGAGTGATGGGAGGGCTGTTGGCCTGGATCGGCTTTACGTTGCCGTCCGCCCTGGCTCTACTCATGCTAGTACTGGTGGCTGGCAGTCTCGAGGGCGCGATCGCTTCGGGCGTCATTCACGGTCTCAAGCTGGTAGCCGTTGCAGTGGTCGCGCAGGCGATCTGGGGCATGGCGACCAAACTGTGCCCGGATTTACGCCGCATCTGTCTGGCGTTGCTGGCCATGCTGGGGCTCGCCGTAACCGAGGCGGCGCTGATGCAGGTGGGTGTGATTGGGCTTGGGGCATTGCTGGGCATGGTGGTGTGCCGCGAATCAAGCGGAGGGAGTTCTCCACGCGCATCCTCTCACGCGCAGGCACCTGGTGGGCTGATATTGCCGGTATCGAGAGGGCTTGCACGGGGATGTCTGATCACGTTCTTCGTCCTGCTGGCCGGCCTGCCACTGATGGCCTCCGGTAGCCTGGTCGATATCTTCTATCGTGCCGGTGCCTTGGTGTTCGGCGGTGGCCATGTGGTATTGCCACTGCTTGAAACCTCTACCGTCGAGACGGGCCGTATCGCAGCAGAGACCTTCCTGACCGGTTATGGGTTGGCTCAAGCAGTGCCAGGCCCGTTATTTACCTTCGCCGCTTGGCTGGGAGCCGGGATGGCGCAAATGACGGGCGGGTCTGTCGTGGTGGGATCGACTCTCGCTCTGGTGAGCCTCTTCCTGCCGGGAATCTTGCTGCTGATTGGCGTCGCGCCCTTGTGGGGGCGCCTGAGTGCACGCGCAGGCGCGAGAGCGGCACTGGCAGGTGCCAATGCGGCCGTGGTCGGGGTGCTGGGGATGGCGCTTTATGATCCCTTGTGGACGACCAGCGTGCTGAACCGTCTGGACGTGGTGATTGCGCTAGCAGCTTTCATCGCGCTGACACGTTTCTCGCTAGCGCCCTGGAAACTGGTGCTGGGGATGATCTTGATCGGGGTCGTGCGTGGGATGATGTAATCGGTGGCGAGCCCCCGTTCCGACACAACTCCGCCCCGAATGCTCAAGTATTCGGGGCGGAGTTGTGTCTAGCCTTGTTGCACAGAGAAGCAGGTCGCGGGTAACCCGATTGCTGAGGCTCACGTTACACCAGCGACAGCAGTGCGGTGACCAGTAATTCATTGTCATAGTAGGGCGCGCTGTTTGCCGTGATCAATTTGGTATCGATCACGGTGACCCCCAATCGTTCCAGTGCTGGCACCGAGACGCCACCAGGGTAATCGCCGCGCTGGCTATCGATGAGGACGATGTTGAGCAGGCTCTCCGTTGGGCAGTCGTTGGACATCAGGTTGAGGTCAGCACACAGCGTAGTGAGCAAAATGGCCACTAACTGATCCAGCGTCCTGCCTGTCTGTTCGGGGTCTGGGCAGCAGTTGGGCACATAGATCTTGGGGCACGGATTAGCGAACACCGCACGCCCTACACCGCTGGGTAGCAGATTGGCAATCACGCTGGAATAGAAGCTGCCTGGTGGGAAGCAGATCAGTTCAGCAGAGTCGATCAACTGACGATTATTTGTATGCAGTTTAGGGCGCACAGGCTGATAGCTATCGCTTTCATCGTCTACACCACTGAGTATCGTCGCTAGTCCGATATGGGCAATCGGGCTTTCCAGTGGCGCGACTTCCTTGCCTGTGATGCGATGTTGACCCACGATCTTGCGACCATCTTCCAGTGTGGCGGCCAGATGACAGTCGGCATTGACGATGGCACGCACCGTACCGCGCACATGCACTAGCTTGGAAAACAGGAAGATGATCTGATCGAGCTGCTGATGATGATTCAAGTAGCCACCGGCAATGATCAAGTTACCGATACTGGCGCCGCGCAGATCGAAATCGGCAGGCATGGCCTCGATGAGAAAGCCTAGTTGATGACAGATGAGGGTGCGCATGGGCTCGGCCACGGCCAGGCTTAGTGGATGACGTCCCGCGGCCAGTTCGCGCAGGGTGGCATGCAGCATTTCCTGCCTTGCTTCACTGGGGAGGCGATGCGTAAACAGCCGATAGATCTCGGGATGGCCCAGTACGCTATCATCGGCCAGCGCCATCAGGCGTGAGCGCAGATCACCGATGGCCGGCATCGAGAAGGCATCACGTAATTTGGCAGAACTGCCACCGGAATCGAAGGGGGTGACCAGATGAATGCTGTGATAGGTATAACGCGTCAAGGTACGTGCAATACCCGTCAACGCCGAGCCGCCACTAAAGAATAGTACGCGTGGCCCGACTTCTGGTGCCTTCTGATATCGCCTGACACGTAACGGGTCCGGTACCCGTGCGATGCGGCTGACTTTGACCTCTGCCATAGTCCGGCTTCCTTTGCCTTTTCACTTTGGCATAGAGTGCCCTTTTTTGGCGTAAGCGTCGCCTTTTTAGAGATACTGTCAGGGCTGAAACGACTCATGCCGGCTGACTGATATTGAGTGGCGACGCTTGTTTCCAGCCTTTGATTTGTGAATCTATCTCGCGCGTGACTGCCAGTGCAGTGTCTGCCAGTCGCGCTCATGCGCGATGGCTGCCAGGCAAGGATCAGGGCGCACGGCGTAGGGATGGTCGACAAACTCCAGCAAGGGCAGATCATTGCGTGAGTCGGAATAGCCCCAGCACGGTTGCATGCGCATGTCTGTCTGCGCTGGTTGTTGCTCAGCTTGCCAGGCCTTGAGCGCATCCAGCTTGCCGTCGCGGAAGGTGCGGATCCCCGTCGCCTGACCGGTATAGCAATCCTTGTCGATCTCGAGTGCAGTCGCCAGTGCTGCATCAACCCCGAGGCGTTTGGCGAGCGGTGCTACCAGCTGTGCAGTCGAGGCTGAAATGATCACTACCTGATGGCCTTGAGCCTGATGCCAGGCGATACGTTCAAGCCCTTCGCTGAAAAGGCGTGGTATCAGCTCAGCCTCAATGAAGTATTCCACCTCAGCAGTGACAGCAGCGACGTTACGCCCGATCAGTGGTGACAGTAGATGCTCAAGATGGTCTTCCATGTCGAGATTGCCTGCCATGTAGTCCTCCATCTGGCGTGTCCAGATGGCTCGGTATCCATCACCGTCCTTGATCCAGCCTTGTTGAATCTGCCAGTCAGCCCATAGCCCTGTGGCATCGCCATCGAGCAGGGTGTCATCGAGATCGAAAATCGCCAGCCCTGTCGTCAGAGGCATTGGCAATGATGTAGTGGTCTCACACAGTGTATTCATCATGACGCCTGCTTTGCCGTGGGCGATGAAGCAGGAATATCGGCTAATGCCTGCACCTCATCCAAGTCGGCATAGACCTGAACGCGCAAGTGCGTGGGCAGCAACTGACGGGAGCTGCGGTTGAGTACATCAATATTGAGCCGCAGCCCCTGACAGTCCACCTCGTAGCGCACGATATTGCCAAGCAGTTGGTGGCGGCGAATCACGCCTGGGCAGGCGGGCCCAGAATTGCTGGGTAGTGCCTGGGTCGGAAAATTCACCTGGCTGTCCTGCAGGCCGTAGAGGGAGGAGTCGGGCTGAAGGTAGAGCGCTTCCGGACGCAGCGCGACACGTGGACCATCACTAAGATATCCCAATAATGGCTGGGCTAGCTCACGACCAATCAGATTGTAATGCCCCATGAAGCCGGCAGCGGTGGCATCGATGGGACGGGTATATAGCGCCTCGGCGTTTCCCTGTTGCAGGATTCGGCCCTGGTGCATCAGGAAGATGCGGTCTGACAGTAGCAGGGCTTCTTCCTGATCGTGGGTCACGAACAGGGTGGTCAGCCCGAGACTCTTCTGAATGTCCCGAATCTGGTCACGTAGATGGCGACGAATACGTGCATCGAGTGCGGACAATGGCTCGTCCAGCAGCAGGATCTGCGGTTCTACAACCAACGCGCGTGCCAATGCTACTCGTTGACGCTGACCACCGGAGAGCTGATGAGGGAAGCGTTGCGCGTGATCGGTCAGCTCGACAAGTCGCAATATTTCGTTCACTCGGCGCTCACGCTCTTCAGGCTGCACCTTCTTCATGCGTAGACCAAAGGCCACGTTGTCGATCACGCGCATATTGGGGAACAGCGCATAGTGCTGGAAGACCATCCCGATGCCACGTCGCTGAGGTGGCAGGTGCGTAATGTCATGGCCATTGACGATGATCTGTCCCGCATCAACGTTGTTGAGTCCCGCAATGGCGCGTAGCAACGTGGATTTTCCACACCCGGACGGGCCGAGCAGGGTGATGAATTCGCCTCGGGCAATGTCAGCATCGATCTCGGAGAATACCCGAGTGGATCCGAAGCTTTTGGCCAGTCCACTGAGTTTCAAATAGTGCTGATCGGCAGCACGTTCCCGTAGGACGCTGGTCAAGAGGCCGCCTTCACGTTGGGTATCATCTCGTTGAATGGCGAGAGCGGAAGACGAAGTGTCGGTCGCAAGCATTAGCGGGTCCCTCGGGAATCTGCATCAGGTGTGACGATGTGTATGGGAGCTGTGAGATCAGTGCCTGACAGGCTGTCGTCGGCCTCATCCACAGGCTGGCCTTCTGTTGCTGGTTGGCGGTTGCCCAGCCAGGTGAGTAATAGAGTGAAGACGAACAACGTGATCACTAGTGCGCTAGTGAAGTGCCCACTAGCCCCGCGGATATTGTTGAGATAGACCTGCAATGTCTCAAAGCGCGTGCCGACCAGCATGTTGGCAAACACGAACTCTCCCGCCAGGAAGGAAAAGGCAAGGAAGACAGCAATCTGGATGCCGATCCGAATATTGGGAAGTACGACAAGGAAGAATGCCTTGAGCGGACTGGCGCCTAATAGCTGGGCAGCCTCCATCAGTGAGGCCACATCTAGCGCACGCAGGCTATTGGCCAGTGCGCGATACATGAAGGGCAGCACGATGGTGAAGTAGGTCGGAATCAGTATCCACGGCGTACCGACGATGGGTAGTGGGCCACCGGCATATAGCTGCAGCAGGCCGACGGAGGAGACGATAGGCGGTACGGCAAACGGTAACAGGATTAGCCCGTTCATCAGGTTGTCGAGCCGCGGGTAGCGGGTATGGGCGAGGAACACCACGGGTACGATCAAGATGAGCGATAGGATCAGAGCGCTGACCGCGATCAGAATCGAGCGTCCAAAGGCCGCCAGAAAGCGTGGCGTCGTCCATAACTCAATAAACCATTTGATGGTCAGACCGTCCGGAGTGAGGCTCGCGCCCCAGCGTGTCGCTAGTGCATAGAACAGTGTGGCGACCAGAGGGAGGGCCAGCAATGTGAAGACACTGCCTACCACCAGAGTATACGGATTGAGGAGGCGCAGACGCGCCATCAGGCTTGGCAGTAACGGTTTACCGTGACGGTAGGGCAGTTCAGCGGGAAGTGACATGGTAGCTCCTCCGCATGAGCCATTGCTGGATAAGCGTCACGATGACCAGGATCACGACCAGAACAAGTGCGAGGGCACTGGCCAGTTCCGGTTGCAGGAACAGGTCTCCGGAGACCAGGTTGGCAATGCGGATGGTCATCAGGTTGTAGCTGGTATTCACCAGTGCATAAACGGTGGCATAGGCCCCCATCGCATTGGCGAACAGTACGGTGAGTGTGCCGGCCAATGACGGCCAGAGGACTGGCAGACCAATATGCTTCCAGTAGGCGACACGTCCAGCCCCTAGCAGGCTGGCAGCTTCACGCCACTCACTTTGCAGTGTGCCGAAGGCTGGGTAGAGCAACAGAATCCCCAGCGGTATCTGGAACCAGGTGTAGATGACGATCAGGCCCGTACGTGAGTAAAGATTGAAGTCATCGATAATGCCGATCCGCTCCAGCATCAGTGTCAGCATGCCGTTGGCGCCCATCAGGATGATGAAGGCGAACGCGAGCGGTACCCCGGCAAAATTGCTGGTCATGTTGGTAAAGGCAATCATTGCCCGCGTCAGACGCGGGCCACAGCGATGCATGCTATGGCAGGTGACTGCCGCAATCGCCAGCCCCAGCACACTGGACATGAAGGAAATCTCGAGGCTGCGGCCAATGGCCTGCCGGAAGAAGGCAGAGGTCGCAATCTCATGAAAGTGTGCCAGCCCCCAACCGTCCGGTGTCTTGAATGCGCTGATCATCACCCATACCAACGGAGCAATCTGAAAGGCGCCGAAGATGATAGCGAAGGGCAGTAACCACATCACAGGGCTGGTGATCCATCGTTTCAGGCGAGGAAGCATCATACTGCACTTCCCTTTGCCGACGGCTGAGCGTGTGCAGCAAGCAACGTGTGATTGAGCGCCTTATCGTGTTCAAGCCCTAGCAGGGTGGCCACAGTGCCGCATAGTTCTCGCTGGCGCAGCTCAATTGCCGGTGCACTGGCAAAGGCGCTACCGAACGTCCACAGCGGTACGCGTCGCTCTTCTTCCAATAAGCCAGAATGCGAGCGGTCGGCGTTCATGCCGTGATCCGCAGTGACGATGACCTGATACCCGGCTTCGAGCCATGCAGGCAAGTAGTCAGCAAGGGCGACGTCGGCATGGCGGGCGGCATTGCGATACTGCGGTGAATCGCCGCCATGGCGATGGCCGGCATCGTCAATATTCATGCTATGCACCAGCAGGAAATCCGGGTCATGACGTAGACGCAGCATTTCGGCATCGCTGAACACGTGGTCGTCCGGATAATGATCCTGCCAGTAGAAGAGTCCTGCCTGGATGGCGGTATCGGGGTTGTCGAGCCAGCGATGGCGGCTGCGTTCGAAGGGCGCGGCGACATACAGCTCGCTGACCCAGTGATAGGCTGCGGCAGCGGTACGCCTCCCTTGACGGCTGGCCAGATCGAACAGACTAATGCTACGTGAGCGGCGGACCACCTGATTGTTGACGATGCCCGAGTCAACGGGCAGTTCGCCGGTGAGTAGACATTCATACAACGGGCGCGACATGGCGGGCAGCTCGCAGTCCAGCGACTGATACTGTCCGCGGCCAGCCTCTACCAATGCGCTCAGGTAGCCCATGGCATGATGGCCGACGGCATGATTGAGGCCATCAAGCACGACAAGAATGACACGCTGGGACATGGTGACTCCGTAAAGCTCAAGACGGCACCGCGCAGGCGGTGCCGTCTGTCAGATGAAGCGCAGTCGGCCAGCAAGATAACCGACTGCCTCGGTCTTACTGCTGGTGGATCAACACCTGTGACTGCCACTGGCGCGGTAGCTGGCTGGCACTGGCTTCCCAGCCGGCGAAGTCCTGTACTGGGCGAGCATTGGCGTACTGCTCATTGGGTAGCAGCTTGGCAGCGATCTCTTCCGGCAGGGTCAGGTGTTCGGCGCGGATTGGACGAGCGTAGCCTTTGGCCAGATTCAGCTGGCCGGCATCTGACAGGATGTACTCACGTGCAAGCTTCGCTGCATTCGGGTGGGCCGCATGCTTGTTGATGATGGTCGCGTAGCCAGAGGTGACGGAGGCATCAGACGGAATCACGACCTCGAAATTGTCGCGGTCGATCTGATCACGATAGTTAAGTGCATTGAAGTCCCACAGCAGCGCGACTTCGACTTCCCCTTTTTCCAGATTGGCGATGGTCGGCTCGGCCAGGGACAGGCGCCCCTGACGGGCCAACTCAGCGAAGACTTCCAGGCCCGGTGTCAGGTCGGATTCCTTGCCGCCATTGGCGAAGGCCGCAGCGAGGATGGCATTATTGGCCTGAGATGCCTTGCCTACGGCACCGACGGAGACGTTGTAATCACCCTTGGCGAGGTCGGCGAAGGAGGTCGGGCGTTGGTCTTCACTGACCAGTTTCTTGTTGATCATGAAGGCGATGGTGCCGGTGTAACCCAGCATCCACTCACCATCCTTGTCCTTGGCCCAGTCAGGAATCTCATCCCAGGTGCTCGGCTTGTAGGCCTGTGTCACGCCCTGCTTGACTGCGATCGGGCCGAAGGCGAAGCCCACGTCACCGATGTCTGCTGTGGCGTTGTCGCCTTCGGCCTTGAACTTGGCAACTTCCTCGGCAGAGCTCATGTCGGTGTCGCTGTGCGCGAGAGAATACTTGGACTCAAGATCGGCCCAGGTGTCTTTCCAGTTGGCCCAGCTGTCCGGCATGCCGACGCTATCGACGCGACCTTCAGCCTGAGCAGACTTCACGAGCGCCTCTACGGCAGCAGCATCAGGCACGTCTGCAGCATTGACGGTGGCACTGCCCAGCAAGGCCGCCATGAAGGCGGAAGCCACTAGGCCGGCAGTACGGGATGAGATGTTGGTGATCGACTTCAAGGATATTTCTCCAGAATGTGGATGAGCAACCGGCGCAAGGGGAAAGTGGCGCAAGCGAGCAGAGTGAAACGTTGGGCCTACTTACAGAGTGTTACGTGATTCATTTTCTGGTCTAGTTCAGATGTAAAGGTCAGGAACGACTTTATCGACTCGTCGTGACAGTTCCGTGTCGTGAATGTGTCGATGTCGTGGCACGGCACCAGACGGATATGCAAGCATTGGGTAGTATTGCCGCACATGTCGTCTCGCTGTCATTCAAACTTCATTGGAATGACATGTGGCTCGGCGAGGTTAAGAGGGGTGACCTCTAAACTAGACCAGAGGTGTGACAACGACATTGTTGAACAATGAATGTCATGCAATTTGCTCGCCATGAATCATCAGGCCACTTTCATGTGCTCTCTCAGGAAACTCGCATGCCATTACCTTCTCCCGACGCCATCAGCCAACATGCGGATACCGTGGGAATTCCCGTGGCGGGTTTGCGCCACAAGTTACTGTCCTATCTGCAAGAGACGGATTTGATGGGCGGCCAACGCTTACCGTCAGAGCGCCAGATGATGGTGCGTTTCAGCACCACGCGCGTCACGCTGCGTGACGCTTTGCTGCAATTGGAGGCAGAAGGGTGCATCTATCGCGAAAACCGCCGGGGATGGTTCGTCTCGCCGTCTCGGCTGCGATATGACCTACTCGCCTGTCTCCCTTTCAGGGAAATGGTGGAGTCCCAGCAGCGCAAGGCGCAGACCGACTTGTTGACGGCTGCGGAAGTACCAGCCGATACGGTGATCGCGCGTCGGTTAGGTATCGAGGAAGGGTGTGCTGTCTATCGCATTACGCGGATAAGGCGGATCGACGGTCGGCGGGTGTTACACGTCTGCCATCATCTGCGCCGTGATTGTTTCCCGGGAATTCTCGAGTTTGATCTTGCTGTGCATTCGCTGACGGATCTTTATCGCAACGAATACGCGATACGCGTGACACGAGTGAGTTTTGAGTTGGCCTCTACGGTATTGGGTAACGAGGCAGCAGAGGCGCTGAATGCGGCGCAGGGCAGTCCTGCGCAGCGGGTGACACGCATCAATTTCGATCAGAATGGACGTGCCGTGGACTGTGATGACGAACACTGGCGACATGATGCGATCGAACTGACCCTTTCCGCTGCACCGCAGAGATAGGTCTGCCCTGGGCAAAAAGGGATGGCGGACACTACCGCGCCAGTGAGCCCCGTGAGTCGGGAAGCCACTGGCGCGGTAGTGCTTTTCGGATCTGGCGATATCAGGGAGGAGTCACCATCGTGTCAGGGATTTACATGGCTGGCACACTGATGTCTGGGCGACGGATGGGCTTGTCGGGTATCGCGATAAGAGAGATGCCGTTGGTTTCTGGCAACTGAAGTCCGCCGATCAGGGCGATGGCGGCAATGGCGATCAGATACCAGGCCGGAGCCAGATTGTTGCCGGTCAGATCAATCAGCCATGTTGCGACCAGCGGTGCCGTTCCACCGAAAATGGTATAGGCAACGTTATAGCTCAATGCAGAGGCGGTATAGCGCACGCGGGTGGGAAACTGCTCCGATAGCAACGCTGCAGTGACGACGCCGCACAATACGGCGCCGACCGCCATCAGCGATGCCCCAAGCATTGAGGCCCACAGCGTCCCGCTGGCGGCCAGTCCGTAGGCCGGAAAAACGGCGATCGCGAGACTGACGCAAGCGGTAATGATGGTGTTGCGACGCCCGACCTTGTCAGAGTAGTAGCCTGCGACGGGGCATAGCAGTGCTGCGATAACCAATGCGCCCAGGCTTGCCAGTAGCGCCGTCTGACGGCTGGCACCACCAGCGACCTGCATGTAGGTCGCGAAATAGGTGCTGAACATGTAGAAGGAAAGCGCGGTGGCAGAAATGAAGGCCATCAGGCTGATGATGATGGGGGCGTGAGAATTGAGTGTTTCGCGAAGGGGCGCATTGGGTGCCTGATGCTCCTGCTGGATCAACCGGAAGGCGGGTGAGTCATCCAGTTTCAGGCGCATGTAGAGGCCGATTAACCCAAGCGGTGCAGCAATCAGGAAGGGAATACGCCAGCCCCACTGTTGCATTGTCGCTTCTGACACGAGGGTATTCAGACACAGTCCGAGCGCTGCAGCAGTTGCGAAGGCACTGAAGGTCGAAACAGGAATGAAGCTGCCATACCAGCCGCGCTTCTTGTCAGGCGCATGCTCCATCACGAAAGCACAGGCGCCGGCATATTCACCCCCTGCCGAGAAACCCTGAGCACAGCGTGCCAACGTCAATGCCAGCGGTGCGAACAGGCCGATACTTTCGTAGGTTGGCAATAGCCCGATCACGGCTGTCGCGCTAGCCATCATGATGATAGTGATCGCCAACACGTTCTTGCGGCCGATTCTGTCGCCGAGGGTGCCAAAGAAGATGCCACCTAATGGGCGTAGGGCAAAGGACACGGCGAATACCGCGAACGTCTGCAGCAGTGCCAGTGTCGGGTCGCCCTGCGGAAAGAAGTGTTGGGAAATGATCACGGCCATGAAGCCATAGATGGCAAAGTCGAACCATTCAATGAAATTACCGATGGCAGAGGCTGCCAATACACGCCGTAGCGTGGCGGGAGACACCTCATCGATCGTGCCTGTCTTGTTGTTATGCATGCTGAGACTCCACAGAGATAAGCGAGACATCACGCGTTGTGAGTCTTCCTCTTTTATCCTGAAGTAGTCGTCGTGCCGAAGGGTTACTCATTGCGACATGATTAATGTCTGATGCGACGTGATTTGAGGCGCTGTTGTCAGAGCCTGTCGCTGTGCTGGTGTGAATTTCACTCGAAGCGGGAAGGCGTGCCCCTGAAAGCTCTCCTCAATGGTACCCGGTAATAGGAAAATGCCGTTGCCCCCGGGGGGGGCAACGGCATTTTCAGAGTGACTGTAGTGAAAGAAGTCGGCGTTGTAGCTTAGCCGCGTGACATCAGCGGGCCCGGATTGGCCAGATATAGTTCGCGGATATGTTTTGCCGACCAGTAGGTAAGGGCGGCTACCGTCCCGGTGGGATTGTGTTGCATGTTCTGCGGAAAGGCACTGGCGCCCATCACGAACAGATTATGTGCATCCCAATGCTGAAGGTAGCGATTAAGTACCGAAGTGTTCGGGTCAGTCCCCATGACTGCGCCACCGGTGAGGTGAGTCGATTGATAGCTGGAAGGGTCGAAATGGTCGCCACGCTGTTTGACGCTTTCAGTGTGATACTCCGGCTTGAGCTCGGTGACGATTTCACGCATGCGTTCGGCCATGAACTCGGTCATGCGTAGATCATTCTCTTTCCAGTCGTAAGTCATGCGCAGTAGCGGATCCCCATGTGGATCCTGGTATGTGGGGTCGAGATCCAGATAAACGTCACGGTAGGACATGTTGCTGCCAGTGGTCCCCAGTACCATGTGATGCCCGTAGTGCGCCTTGATCTGTTTCTTCCACTCACTTCCCCAGCTCGGCGTGCCTGGTGGCGTGCGCAATGCTCCGATGGCGCCCCCAGGCCCTTGGGTCGTATAGATATAGGAGCCACCGATGAAGCCGTGGCTTGCCGTATCGAAGGTGTCCGGGCTGAAGTCGTCAATGACCTGACCGCTGCCGCCGGCCGAAATGAAGGGATTGAACTGATGCTCCTTGAAGTAAAGATCCATCGAGCCGGTGATCTGATAGGAGAAGTTACGCCCCACTACACCGGTGTTTTGCTCCGGATCATAGGGCTGGCCGATCTCCGAAAGCAGCATCAGACGTACGTTCGACAGCGGGAAGGAGGCGAGGATGACCAAGCCGGCTGGCTGAAAGATCTCGTTACCCTCGGCATCGTAATAGAGCACACCTTTGACGGTATCGTCCGTGTCGCTCTTGACGATGCGTGTGACCTCGCACCGAGTTCGATAGTGGAAGTTGCTACGTTGCTTGAGCGCATCCAGCGTGCAGGTCTGTGGCGTGGCCTTGGAGTAGTTGAGGCAGCCGTAATTGCTGCAAAACCCACAGAAATTACACGGCCCCAGCTGCATACCGTAAGGGTTGGTCCAGGCCCCCGACACATTGGCTGAGGGGTAGGGGTACGGATGCCAGCCGAGTGACTTGGTCGCCTTGGTGAACAGGACATCGGTCAGGGTGCGTGGTAACGGCGGTAGCGGGAAAGGATTCTGGCGTGAGCCCTCGAAGGGATTGCCACCTTCGAGAAGCTCGCCTTGCACATTACCGGCCTGTCCGGAGAGTCCGGCGACCTTCTCGAAGAAGTCGTAGTGAGGCTCCAATTCCTCATAGCTGACGCCGTAGTCCTGTATCGTCATGTCTTCAGGCAGGAAGCCCGGTGCAAAGGTGCGGTCTGCAAAGCTCTTGAGGGCTAACTCGTTGGGCGTAGCGCGGTACAGCACGCCCGTCCAGTGTGAGCCAGCACCGCCCACGCCGTCGCCGGGGTGGAATGTAGTCCAATGGCGCTGGGGGACGGCCTGTTCGTCGCGATTGCGTCGGATGGTGACGGTGCTCTGCCGCGGACGCTGCATCATCTTGAGTCGCACGCCGTACTTTAGTTCGTCGGCGGGCTTGGGATAGAGGAAGTCTTCCTTGGTCCGATCGCCGCCGCGCTCCAGCGCCAGCACATCCAGGCCAGCATCGGTCAGTTCAAGGCCCATGATGGAGCCGGTCCAGCCGAGGCCGATTATCACGACGTCGACTTCAGGTTGGGTAATGGCCATGTGGTGATTCCTTTCAGTTCGACGACGGGGTACTGGAGGGTATGGGGGCATGCTGACGGAGGTATTCGGGGCGACCCTGCTGAGTGGCGTCGACAGGGCCATGATTGCGCCGTACCTCTGCCACCTGTTCTGGACTGACGGCGGAGGCTTGATTCCCCCAGCTCTGGCGCACGAAACTCGCCAGACTCGCGGCTTCATCGTCAGTCAAACGCCAGTCGAAACCTGGCATTTGTAGGCGTTCGGGACGCTTGGGAGTTGAAGGAAGCTGGGCGCCGTAGAGCATGGTGCTGATCAAGGCTTTCGGATTGTCGGCAGTCGCCTGCGCGTTGCCGACCAGTGGTGGGAAGACGCTATCAGCCCCCGCGCCATTGGCAAAGTGACAGGCGTTGCAGTTATCCAGATACAGCCGAGCGCCTTCGTCGAGCGAGATGGCGGCCGTCAGTTGATGGGTAGTGGCGTCGCGGGCGGAGGAAGACTTCGAGTCAGACGTCGCCTGACTTGCTGGTACGTCGCCGGAGGCGTGCGATGCTTTGTCGGATGCGCCAAGGGTGGTCAGGTAAGCGGCGATGGAATACAGGTCTTCATCATTGAGGTGTGAGGTACTGTGCTGAATGACCGACCGCATCTCCCCACCAGTAGCCGCATGACGACTGCGGCCAGTGGCGAGGTAGTCCACCAGATCCTGCTCTTTCCAATTGCGCAGCCCTGAACCATCGCCGCCGCGCAGCGAGGGGACCTGCCAGCCATCTAACTCACTACCGGCCAGGTAATCGTCGCCGTCCTGATCGTTCAGCGCCTTTTCCTGCATGAACATCCCACGAGGGGTATGACAGCTGCCACAGTGGCCTGCGCCTTGTACCAGGTAGCGACCACGGTCAAGTTGTGCATGACGTTCAGGTGATATCGTGCCTGTTGTTTGCTCGAGTGAGGTATAGGGGGCTTCATCGGCAAATAACCAATTCCAGGCGCGGATGCCCCAGCGCTGATTGAACGGGAAGGATAGTGAAGTCTCGGGAGCAGGTTTGGCCACTGGCACTACGCCCTGCATGAAGTAGACATAAAGCGCATGCACATCATCATCGTTGAGGCTTGCATAGGCGGGATAGGGCATGGCCGGATACAGGTAGCTGCCATCAGCACGAATACCTTGGCGTAAAGCTGCCGCGAAGTCCTGCTCACCATAATCACCAATTCCCGCTTTGGGATCTGGAGTGATATTGGTGGCATAGATGGCGCCGAAGGGGCTATCGATCGGACGCCCGCCGCCGTAGTCCTCGCTGGCATCTTCACGAGTGTGACAGGCCATGCAGTCGCCTGCGCGCGCCAGATAGGCTCCGCGCTTGATGAGCGCAGTATCGGCTGGCGTGTCTTGGGGGCTGATGCCCTTGCTGTCGTCAGAATTGCCGATCGCGGCTATTGCCACGGCCGTAGTACCCAGAGCGACCACCACGAGTGCCAGACGCGCAGGGTGGTTAAAATAAGGGATCATCCGATGCTCCTGCCGCCCCTCGTCATGCGAGAGGCGTCGCTTTTCGGTCTAGAGTAGGAGGCCAAGATCAGCCGCGCTTGCCAGCGAGACTTACCGGGCCTAGCGGATAGGGCACATCGTGTTGATCGACCCATTCACGGAAGCTGGCGCGTGCACCCGTAAAGCCGAGCATCTTCCAACCAACCATGTCGCGGTTGCCGCCATACATCGGATCAGCCAGATAGCCTTCTTTAGTGTTCTGCAATAGAAAGCTAAAGAAAGTCGACGATGGTAGGTCGGAAATACCGGCAGCGGCGAAATCGGCCTTGCCAGCCTCCAGCTCGCTCAGAAGGGTATCGCGCTGCTCGGCAGGCAGGTCTGAAAACTCCTGGTTCATACGCGTCATGGCATGATGGCGAGCGCCCTTGATACCGAGGCGATAGAGCTCGGCAGGGGTATGCGGAAGTTGATAGCCGAATACTGGATCGGCGTTCGGATGAAAGGGGCCCTGCATGTACCAGTCATTTGCCTGGCCATAGTCTCCAGTGAGCTCCTTGTCGATAAATACGGGTACATTGGCAGTCAGGGCACCGGCACCATGTTCATCCTCGGGAATCAGTCGATCGGTGGCGGCGAGGATGAACTGCCATTCCTCGTCCGAAAAAAAGGTGGGTGAATACTTGTGGAGCGGAGGCATGTCAGCCTCTGCCGAGGTAGCCAGTAAAAGGCCTGGTGCCACGGTTACGGCAGGGATCATTGCCAGCGAACGACGGATGAATTCACGTCGTTGCTGACCCTCGAGGTTGAGCGGCATGCTTGTCTCCCAGGTGCAATATGATGTCGCGTCGTCAGTTGTACGTGCAGTATCAGGTAGTAAATAAACGAGATGCTATCTGGGAAGCTTGGCAGATAGATGTGCCAATCAGCGATGTAGCAGCGTGTCGTATTCAGTCAAGACAGCAAGACCAAGAGAAGCTCGCGGGGGATGTTGCATTGCGTATAATATTAACAAAAATCAGAAGTGTGATTTAGGAGCACTATCCTATATCGGTGTGACGGAGGGTTGCGTTTTTGCATGTCAGCAGATGTATAAGTGGCATGTGAGCTAGCAGATGGCAGAGCAATGTGTAGTGTTATGCGCAGAGAATGAGTTTCTTCCCCGTTTAGGTTGATGAGTTGCTCATGAAATTGTCCCATGCTATCCATTCCTCGTAAAACACGCCAAATATTGGACAGAGCACCCAATGTTTTGTGGCAGTTTCAGAAATAGAGCAGAGAAATGATTGCGGTTATCAAACAATAGATGGCAACGGCGAGTCATTCGGCGGCTGCTCATCACGACATGATTAATGCTTGATATGGTGTCTTTCGTATTATCAGGCTGTGCAAAGTAAAGTCCTCGGCGAATCCGTGGCCCTAGCGCATCAGCAGATCTGTCCCGATCTCTCTGAAGTCAGTGGCGCTTCGCATGAGGGCGTGAGCCGTCAATGCTTCGACACCGTAGACGCGTGTCGTCACGGCATGCCGTGTTGAGACGTGCTCGAGTAGCATGGCGAAGTCACCATCGCCGGAGGCGAGAATGATCTCGTCAACTTCAGGCGCTGCTTCCATGACATCGATAGTAATCCCGACGTCCCAGTCCCCCTTGGCCGAGCCATCACTGCGCTGGATAAAGGGCTTGAGCTTCACTTCGAAACCGATATCGCGCAGACGCTGTTGAAACTGCTGCTGCTTCGGATCACCACGATCAATGGCATAGGCATAGGCATGCTGAATAGTCCCCAGACGCTCAAGCTCTGCCCATAGACGGCGATAGTCGAACTGTCGCCCGAAGGTGTCGCGTACCGTGTAATAGATATTCTGAACGTCAATGAAGACAGCCAGTCGCGGGGGCGTGGCGGATGTGCGTGCATGCTGAGTGTCGTGCAAGGAGGAAGCTGACATGAGAGATGCCGGAGAAAACCGAGAGGGGATAACGTCAGACTGAGTGCTGATCGTTATTTGGGAAAAGCGCCGGCCGCTACCTGACAGGAAAGGGCAGCGGCTGGAGGTCAGTACATGAGTTCAACATGTGAACTCTGTTGCTGGAGCTTGATTGACAAGCTTCAGCCTTTGGCAGCGGGATTGGATGGCTTCGGCGGTGCTTTGACGCCGATGACCTGACCGCTAACGCCAGATTCGATCACATTGACCTTGCCGCCCTTATCCAGGAAGGCCTGCATCTGTGCTTCAAGAGACGCCGAGGTTTCAACAGCGGCGGGAGCTTTCTTCTTTGCGGCTGTACGGGTGTTGGCCATGCGGGACTCCGTTCCGAGACTGGGGGTGGACGACCACTATACCATACCCGCCGTTTTGCTGCTCGATGGCGACAAGATGAAATCATAAAGACGGTTTTTGCCGCGAAAGATCAATGTTGTCGCCAAACAGCTCAAACGCGTCATGACGCAGGTCTCTCGCTGTGTTCGTGCGTATTCTCCGCCGTTGCACGGCCGTGGACTTCGCACTGTTTATGGTCTGAGAGGACCTCGATGACTCGGCAATCACGGACCTGTCCGTCATCGCCGTGGCTAAGCATTCGCTGCAGCTCTTCACGGAGTGCCTCAAGACGCTGCAAGCGTGCCTCGACTTCGTCGAGGTGATGGCGCGCCACTGCATGTATCTCCTCGCAGGGGCGTTCAGGGGTATCCGAGAGACTCAATAGCTCGCGAATGGCCGGGACTGGGAAACCAAAGTCACGTGCATGGCGAATGAAATTCAGACGACCAAGCGTGGTGTCGCCATACCGTCGTTGATTGCCTGCGTTGCGCAGCGGTGGCGGTAGCAAGCCAATATCTTCGTAATACCGAATGGTCTGTACCTTGCAGTCGGCCTGTAGAGCGAGATCGCCAATGCTCAGCGAGGAGGAGGTAGGCATGTGTGGGCTCCATGCGAGTAAGTCTATCGGCGAGAAAATGTGTCAGAGAACCAGTGGCCAAGTACCGCAGTAAATATCGGGGCGCCAACAAGACAAGACAAGTTTTTGTCTATGAGATTGTGCGCCTGGATTTTAGATTCTTGCTGCCAGAGAACAGCGGCGCGTTGCTGGTTTGCCAACACTGTGTTCTAGCGCCTCCAAGCGACTAGCTGTTGAATTATTGGCCAGTGACCAACAGGTAAGAGGGACTACGGGGGGTATGCGTTGATCAAAAGCGCTGCCTTCACGAGGAATTGGCTTAAGGAGCACATCGCATGGCGAGCACTTTTGAAGGTAAGACCCAGGCCTACGCAGTAACGTCAGGTACCTCAGACTTGGCACCGTGGACCTTCGAGCGTCGCCAGCTGCGCTCAGATGACGTTGCCATCGAGATTCTGTTCTGTGGTGTATGTCACTCGGACTTGCACGTGGCGCGCAACGACTGGGGGTTCTCACAATATCCACTCGTGCCGGGTCATGAGATCGTCGGCCGCGTTACCGCTATCGGCAACCAGGTCAGCCAATACAAGATCGGTGATATGGTCGGTGTGGGCTGCATGGTCGACTCTTGCCGAGAGTGCAACGCTTGCAATGAAGGGTTGGAGCAATACTGCCGCGAAGGCATGACCATGACCTATGCCAGCCCGGACCGCCATGACGGTAGCCTTACCCAAGGAGGCTATTCTGACAAGATCGTGACCAGCGAACGCTTCGTTGTTTCCATCCCTGATGCACTGGATCCTGCTGAGGCCGCGCCACTGCTGTGTGCCGGTGTCACCACCTATTCGCCGCTGCGTCACTATGGCGTCAAGCCAGGTGATAAGGTCGGTATCATTGGCATGGGCGGCCTGGGCCATATGGGCATCAAGTTTGCCAAGTCCATGGGTTGTGAGGTCACGCTCTTTACTCGCAGTGAGGCCAAGGTGGTTGAAGCGCGTGAGAATGGTGTCGATCACGTGATCGTCTCAAGCGACGATGAGCAGATGACGGCTGCCACAGAAACTTTCGATTTCCTGCTTGATACTGTGCCGGTACCGCATGATCTCAACCCATACCTGAATACGCTCAAGTATGATGGCACACACATCCTGGTCGGCCTGATTCAGGAAGTGGACCCGGCACTTCAAGGCGGCAACCTGGTCATGAAGCGCCGCGTGCTGGCAGGCTCGCTGATTGGCGGCATGGCTGAAACGCAGGAAGTCCTCGACTATTGTGCAGAGCATGGCATCGGCTGCGATATTGAAATGATCGATATCCAGAATATCAACGATGCGTGGGAGCGCATGCAGCAGGGCAAGGTGAAATATCGCTTTGTGATTGACATGCAGAGTCTTAAAAACGCCCCATGACGCGTCGCGTGGCTGCTTTGATGCAGCCACGCAGTGAATGATAAAGCCCTCGCCGATGACGTATTGGTGGGGGTTTTGACGTAAGATATGTCACAAAATTGCTACAGGATGATTCCCGATGTGC
This sequence comes from Cobetia sp. L2A1, assembly GCF_009796845.1. Classification (NCBI taxonomy): domain Bacteria; kingdom Pseudomonadati; phylum Pseudomonadota; class Gammaproteobacteria; order Oceanospirillales; family Halomonadaceae; genus Cobetia; species Cobetia sp. L2A1. Next base: position 1,523,618 of record NZ_CP047025.1, read on the forward strand.
TGTAAAACGCGTATAAAAGCGCGATGAAAACGCCAAAGAGAATCCAGCCGCTCATAGATGACGGTCTGGTCGATGAAGTGCTCCGCCCCTTAATGAGTGGTAAGGAAGCCTCGGTATACGTGGTGCGCTGCGGGAATGAGATCCGTTGCGCCAAGGTCTACAAGGACGCCGCTCAGCGCAGCTTCAAACAAGCTGTGCTTTACCAGGAAGGCCGCAAGGTGCGAAATAGTCGTCGCCAGCGTGCCATGGAGAAGGGTTCAGGCTTCGGTCGTAATCAACAGGAGGCTGCTTGGCAAAATGCCGAGGTAGACGCCTTGTATCGTCTCGCTGCTGCTGGCGTACGTGTGCCGGAGCCCTTCGGGTGCTTCGATGGCGTATTGCTGATGGAGTTGGTGACCGACGATGAAGGAAACGTGGCACCGCGTCTCAATGATGTGTCGATGTCAGCCGAGCAGGCGCTCGAAGACCATGCGGTGATGATGCAGTACATCGTGCGTATGCTGCATGCTGGTCTTGTGCATGGCGATCTGTCGGAATTCAATGTGCTGGTTGATGATTACGGTCCGGTGATCATCGATCTACCACAGGCTGTGGATGCGGCGGCCAACAATAATGCCAAGGGCATGTTGGCTCGTGATGTTGCCAATATCACCGCTTATTACGCGATGTTCGCGCCAGAACTGGCAGACACTCGTTACGCGGATGAGATCTGGGCGCTGTTCGAGGCTGGCGACATGGATCCTGATGCTGAGCTGACCGGGCTATTCGAAGACGACCCCGAAGCCCCTGATGTGGATGCACTGCTGGAAAACATCATGGCCGCGATGGAAGAGGAGCAGGAACGCAAGGCGCGCCAGAAGAGTGCCGAGGAAGGCGATGAAGAGGACTGAGCTTCCTCAGATGCCGCTTTGCGTGCTCTACCAGTTTTAGCTCTAGCGCTCAGAGGAAAAAGAGACTGCGCTCCACACACGACAACGCCGCTCCGGGCTCCGGGGCGGCGTTGTCGTGTGTGGCAAAATGGAAGTTGTTACACCGGATCGACCGCGTGTTGCTCTGTTTCCGGATCATGGCGGCGGTGACGTAGCTCGATACCCTTGAGTAGATTACGCAAGATCTGATCCTTGCACTCACGGTAGTGACGATGATCCGACTTGCGGAAGAAAGCCGACAGCTCTGACTTGGTGATCATTTCGAAGCCTGCCAGTGCCAGCAAATCAAGCATGTCGTCATCCTTCAGCTCAAAGGCAATCTTGAGCTTGCGCATGATCATGTTGTTGTCTGTGCGTTTTTCCGGTGCTGGCTGTGGGCCTTCACGCTTGCCACGGCGCACATTGATCAGGCCATTGAGGAAGCGGGCCAGATCCTGGTCCTTGATGCGCTGCTGAGCTTCGTCGCCGTCGCGCTTGAGCCAATCGCTGACTTCGGCGCGAGTGACTTCATGATCCGCCGCTGCAAAGGTGGTGATCATGTCGGTGTCGGAAAGATTCAGCGCGTAGCGCAGGCGACGGATGATGTCGTTATTGGTCACGGGCGTAGGTCCGGTCTTGAAGGAGTCTTTAAGGAAGCGATGCACGTGTCCTGGCGACATGAGCACGCCTTGATAAAGCGTGGACGGCCAGAGAGACGAATGGCGCGCAGCATACCAGATCAAGGTGGGGTTTCGCTCCACTGCAGTCGATGTGGGTCAAACCCAGCACTCAGAGTCGGTTTGATGATGTCAAAGTAAGGAGAGATATCGAAATCACGCGGTACAAACAGGCTGTGATGTCGAATGTGCAGCAGCTCTTGATAGCAGTGCAGGCAGTCAGGATCCTTCGAGGGTAATGACTCGATGTCGGGAAGAATCGGATAGCTCACCGAATGGAAGGCTTGAGCAATCAGCGATGAGCAGATTGCCCGCGTGGGGTCGCCACTGCCGAGCGCCAGCATCCTGCGGCGATAGCGGTTGGGGACTGGGGGCATGCGGATCAGATAGCGCGCCAGATCCACAATATTGCGCAGGTCATACTGGTGGCCAAGACGCGCTTCGGCATGCGCTACCAGCGCATCGACCTCATCATCGGTGAGGCCGACGGGGCGACAGATGCGAGTATGTTGATGCCAGTAGAGATTGAGAGGTACACGACGGACTCCCGCGGTGACATCCGCCTCCAGCAGACACTCACCAATGGTAGGCTTGCCAGCGTCATCAATGGGCGTGCGCGTACACAGTGCAGCATGTGACCAGGTCGATTGCGTCAGATACTTGATGGCCGTGCTGATGCGCGAAGATCCCTCTACCAGCAGCACATCGCCGCGTCGCAGTGTGGCAGCCAGCCTTTCTGGCGACGACGTGGAAGGGCGCAAGCGTTGGTGGTCAGGGCGCGTCAAATGCCGCGCCAGATGTTCACCCGCCTTGCTGACCACCCGATCGAGTCCGCGCATCCGGTATCCCCTCGCTAGCCTCCTTGAGCCAATCTCCTTGAGCCAATGATAGGCCAAACCTCGAGGTGTGAGGCGGTATCAGCGTCCCGGTGTCGGCACGTCATGATGACTGACGTCTTCGCTGCGAGCGGTTTCCGTCGCTTCCTCGTGATCATCGGCATCGGCCTTGGGCGCGAAGGTGGTATCACTGGTGTCCTGGGCCGGAGTCAGTGCCAGCTCGGTCAGCAGTGGGAAGTGATCCGAGCCGAACGCTTCCATGCGAGCGACACGCACGACACTGAAATGACGGCTATGGAACAGGTGGTCCAGCGGCCAGCGCAGCAATGGCAGACTGGCATGGAAGGTGTTGAACATGCCACGTCCCACGCGTGGATCCAGCAATCCCGACAACTTGCGGAACAGCCGTGTCGTGCGCGACCAGGCGACATCGTTCAGGTCGCCGGTGACGATGACCGGCTGATGGCTGTCGGCTACGCTCCTGGCCACGATGACCAACTCCGCGTCGCGTTCCGAGGACTCCTCGTTCTCGGTCGGGCTGGGCGGTGCAGGGTGCAGGAAATGCACGCGCACCCGATCACCGCTTTTCAGCTCAAGCTGAGCATGCATGGAGGGCACATCTTCCTCGACCAGGTAGTCGATGCTGGCATCGTGAAGAGGAAGACGCGAATAGACATGCATGCCGTAGAGATTGTCTAGCGGGCACTTGAGCGTGTAGCAATATCCCTCGTCTGGCCCGTCACCTTCCAGCACGTCGAGTCGCTGCTGCCACCAGGCGTCAGATTCCAGTGTCACCACGACGTCGGGCTGTTCGCGTTTGACGATGGCCAGCAGCTTGTCGCTCTCATGGTTGGTGGTCAGCACGTTGGCCGTCAGCAATCTGACATGTCGCTGAGGATCACTGTGAGCAGCCACTTCGGATTCATGCGGGAACAGGCGGGTGTAGGGCACGATCCAGTGTGCCTGATAGACAAGCCCTGCGAGCGCCACGAGCGCCAGCGGTATGCGCAGACTCCAGGCGATGTCGCCGACGCAGAGATCGGCAAGCAGCAGTGTGGCCCACAGCACGGCGAGTTGCAGGCGTGGAAAATCCATGACCCGGATGGACCAGTGGCGCAGACGCGTGAGAGGCAGCAGGGTGAACAGCGTCATCAATAGCGTCAGTACGCCAAGCAGGCTGAGGGTCATGTGAACTCCGGTCAGGTGATGGCACGAGAATTCAGTGCACGGGGGATATGTAGTGGTGACGAGACGACGAACAATCAACTCATGGAGCGACTTCCCAGCTGAACTTCAGCGTTCCATTCCTGGTCATGCCCTCGGTTTGCATCAGAGGGCAAGCCTCAGGTGACTTCCTGGCGCTGGCGCCACAAGCGTGCAATCCACTGCCAGCGATTGATCAGCAAGGCCATGAAGATCAGGCCGCAGCCAGCCATCTGGATCAGTGTCATGCGCTCCCCAAACCATGCGGCTGACATCAGTGCTGCCCAGACGGCTTCCAGCATCAGAATGACTGAGGCATGGCTGGGAGTTGTCATGCCCTGGGCATAGATCTGCAGGAAGAAGCGCAGTGTGCTGGCAAGCAAGGTGCTGGCCAGGAACCAACCAAGAATGTCCATGCTGATGCCCGCGGGCCATGTTTCGGTCGCGACGGAGAGGATCAGACAGGTAACGCCGGTCATCATCAACTGCAGTGCTGTCAGCGGTAGGGCGGGGATATTGCGCACGAGGCGCGAGTTGAAATTGAAGACCAGTGCGAACAGACACGCGGCCCCGAAGATCAACCATTGCGCCGGTTCGATATGGAAGCCGTCAGTGATTCCGGGTTGGCCCATGCCCAGCAAGCCAAAGCCGACCAGTGCCGTCGGTAGTGCCAGCCAGGTGCTGCGAGGAGGGCGGTCCTTGAAGAGCAGGCGCGCCAGCACCGGCACCATCAGAATTCCGAAACTGTTGATGAAGGCGATGACGCCCAGTTGATTGGAGAGCGCGACGCCCAACGACCAGCATGCCATGGCGCCTCCGAACAGGATGCCTACGCCACCGGCCCTCAATTTGCGGGAAGTGGAGAGCTGACGCAGGGAGCGGGCATCGAAGATCGCCAGTATCATCCCGGCCAGCAGAAAGCGGCTGCCGATAAACAGCAGGGGCGGCATGCCAGCCATGGCTTCCTTGGAGAAGATCCATCCTGCTGCGGCAACGATGGTGACCAGCAACAGGAGCAGGTCCGCCTTCAATGGCGGGCGGGTGGATATCGGCTTGGGGGCGAGACTCATGTGAACGCTCTGACTCCTTTATGCGTTATTTCTGAAGTTATCCTTATCCTACCAAGGCGTCGTGAGCGTTGCTGACCTTTATCTGTCGACAGGTCTTCACTCATCGCTTGCAGCTACAGTGGCTGTAGGTATTAGGATCTGTGCAAAGACATGGGCGCCGTCCCTGGAATAACACTGATCATTGGAGATCGCATGCGTCATGCATTTCACGCGTTGTTTTCATCCTCTTCGTCTCATGAAGCAGGTGCCGATCATGCGGCTGATGATAGCCATTCGCATGGTCATGCACATGGCCACGACCATTCGCATGACCAAGGACACGACCACGACCATTCGCACGGCCACGGTCACGATCATGCGCCGACCGTGACGGCCGATAGTGAGAAGCGCGTCAAGTTTGCCATGTATCTGACGGGCGGTTTCATGCTGGCGGAAGTGGTCGGAGGGTTGATTGCGGGCTCACTGGCTTTGCTGGCAGATGCTGGCCACATGCTGAGCGATACCGTGTCACTGGCGCTAGCGTTGGGCGCATTTCGTCTGGGCCATCGAGCAGCAACACGTAAACTGACGTTTGGGTATGCGCGCTTTCAAGTATTGGCCGCCTTCGTGAATGGTCTCACGTTGATTGTGATTGCGGTGGCGATTCTCATTGCAGCGATCAAGCGTCTCTGGCTGCCGTCTGACGTGCTTGCGGGTCCCATGTTGGCGATTGCTGTGTTAGGGCTTGTCGTCAATATCGTCGCCTTTTGGGTATTGCATAAGGGAGATCAGGAAAATCTCAACCTGCGCGGCGCCCTGTTGCATGTGATGGGCGATTTGCTGGGATCTGTTGCTGCCATTGCGGCGTCGATCATCATCATGACGACTGGCTGGAATGAGGCTGACCCTCTGCTGTCGTTACTGGCCGCTGTACTTATTCTGCGCGGTGCCTGGGTACTGGTGAAGCGTTCGGGCCACACCCTGCTGGAGGGTACGCCGGAGCATCTTGATCACGCCGATATCGATGCCGGACTTTTGGCGCTCGAAGGTGTTGAGAGTGTGCATGACCTCCACCTGTGGGAGTTGACGCCACAGTCACCGGTCGCCAGCTTGCATGTTGTCGTGGCGACGGGTGCCGTGGCGACGGAGGTTCAACAGCGCGTACAGACTTATCTACGCGATGAGCACAAGATCTCGCATGCTACTGTGCAGCTAGAGGGTGAGGCGTGCGAGCAAGGGTGTGTGACACCGCAGCACTAATCTATACCTCTCGTTCAGCTGTTGGCCTGTATGTCAGCCGGCAATTCGGCTTGTCATAAAAAATGCCCCGCTATATAGCGGGGCATTTTATTGTGGGTAACGACTCGCGAGTCGTTACCGCAGGACTTTCTCACGCACTATTTCTCAAGTGTCTTAGTGCTTGGCGACATAGACGGTGCGGATATTCATGAAGGCACCGAAGCCATATTCGCTCTGCTCACGACCATAGCCGCTCCCTTTGACACCACCAAAGGGTAGCTGGGCGAAGGGTGTCGTCGGGCGATTGACGAAGCTCATGCCCGCTTCGAGATGGCGAGCGACGCGCTCACCGCGCTCGAGATCCTTTGATACCACTGTGCTGCCGAGGCCATAAGGGCAGTCGTTCGCCAGCTGGATGGCATGGTCTTCATTCTCGGCAATCACAACAGACGCCACCGGGCCGAATAGCTCTTCATTGAAGGCTGGGTTGCCCTGCGTGACGTTGCTGAGCACCGTCGGCGGATACCAGGCACCGGCGCGGTCAGGAATTTCACCACCGCATTCGAGCTTGGCACCGGCCTTGATGGCGCGCTGGACTTGATCGTGTAGATCATCGCGTAGGTCTTTGCGCGACATCGGGCCGATATCGATACCTTCGACCAGCGGGTCGTCCATGCGCATCTGCTTCACTTTCTCGATCAGGCGCGCTGTGAAGTCCTTCGCCAGTGATTTATCGACGATCAGGCGCTTGGAAGCCGCGCAGCTCTGACCGGTATTATCAAAGCGACCAGCAATGGCGAGATCGACGGCCCGCTCGATATCAGCGTCATCCAGCACGATCAGGGGGTCTATCCCGCCGAGCTCCAGCACACTCGGCTTGAGCGCTGCGCCAGCCTGCTGGGCAACCTTACGACCGGCTTCTTCGCTTCCCGTCAATGTCACACCGCAGACAATCGGGTCATTGATGATGCTTTCCACCATCTCAGCACCGATGGGTAGCCAAGTGAACACACCTTCCTCGAAGCCTGCCTTATGGAAGAGCTGAGTGATAAGTTCGGCGCAGCCAGGCACATTGGAAGCGTGCTTGAGCAGGCAGACATTACCACCCGCCAGGTTGGGCGCTGCAAAGCGGACGACCTGGTATAGCGGATAGTTCCAAGGCATCACGCCCAGGACTGCACCCATCGGATCCTTGACGATCATGGCGCTTTCGGCACCCTCGACATCACGGGGCTCCGGGTCCATCAGTTCGTCCAGATTATCGGCGTAAAAACGGGTGATGCTGGAAGAAATCTGGGTTTCGCTGAGACCCTGTTGATAGGGCTTGCCCATTTCACGGGCGATCAGGGTAGCCATCTCCTCCTTGTGCTCATCGATGAGATCAGCAAGCACATTCAGTCGACGGGCACGCTCTTCTAGCGGTAGTTGGCTGTAAGCTGGGTAAGACTCGCGGGTCTGGTCTAGCTTGCGGGCCAGCTCATCCTTGCTCAGCGTGGCATATTCATTGAGAACATTGTCATTGGCTGGATTTGTTGCGGTCAGTGTCTTGTTGCTCATCTTGCCTCCCGTGAGGGTTGCCATGTCAGCATGAGATCGCCGGTGTTGGCACGATCCGTTGTGTTCCCCTAACACTTGCGGTGCGATGAGCGGTCTTCAAGGGGCGCTATCGAATTGATTGCGTCATCTCAGTGTTGCCGCAAAAACGCAGTTATCGCTCTTGAAAAGTCACTGTGTAGCAAGGAGAAGCGAGGAGCCTGCTCCAACTGGCTTGGCATGCGACAATACTGTCTTTTGGGCAGCAATGAACTCGAGGCAGGCCTCACGTTCAGAGTCAGCAAGATTCGCAAGGAGAGGAATAAAGCGTGTTCAACAATATTCTGGTGGTATGTACCGGCAACATTTGTCGCAGCCCGGTCGGCGAGGCGCTGCTGAAGCAGGCTCTGCCAGGCAAGACAGTTCACTCGGCAGGTGTAGGGGCTCTGATAGATCATCCGGTGGAGCCCACGGCCGGCAAGTTGGCAGAGGGTGCCGGACTTGATCTTGCCGCACATCGTGGGCGTCAGGTGTCGGTTGAGATGCTGACGGCTGCTGATCTGATATTGGTGATGAGTGACGGGCACCGCCGCGCCATCAATCAGATGGCTCCGCAGGTGAGCGGCAAGACCATGCTGTTTGGACGCTGGCTGGCGGGAGGGCAGGGTGAGGAAATTCCTGATCCCTATCGGAAAAGTGAGGCAGCGTTTGAGCACGCTCACAAGAAGTTGATCGAGGCAGCAGCACTCTGGGTCGCCAAACTCCAGTAACGCAGTGCAAGGGTCGATTAGTTTTTCATTTAAGAGCCTTGCAATATCTATACACAAACACCAGCTGATAAAATGGCCGGTGTTTGTGTACCTTGTAACCAAGATTTATTTTAACCCTGATTTCTCTGAATCAAGTTTATTAAAGCGGGAGCTGGGGGGCAAAGTATCAAGCCTGCTCCCGGAGGCGGTTCAATGGCACTGCTGCGGTCTCGATCAACGGTGTCGGCATGCCAATCGCATAGCCTTGGACATGATCGACACCAATGGTTGAGACCGAGGCCAATACCTCAGTACTCCCGACAAACTCAGCGATGGTCTTCATGCCCATTTCACGAGCTACCTCGGCGATGGCGCGTGCAATGGAGTAGGACACGCGATTGGTATCCATATCTCGGATGAAAGCGCCGTCGATCTTTAGATAATCGACAGGCAGGCTCTTGAGATAGCCGAAAGACGAGACACCGCTGCCAAAGTCATCCAGTGCAAAGTAGCAGCCTAACTCTCCTAGCGTCTCAAAGAAGATGCGTGCATCACTCAGACGCGTAATGGCCACCGTCTCGGTGATCTCGAAACATATCTTGTTGCCCGGAATACCACTTTCTCTCACGAGCGTGACGAGCGTTTCTCGGAAGCTGGGGCTACTGATGGAGTGGCCAGAGAGGTTAAGAGCGACCATTGTCAGTCGTTTGGCGTGAGCCTTCTGTGACGCTAGCCACGACAAATACTGGCGAATGACATACTCATCAATTGCTGCTGACAGGCCATAGCGCTCTGCCGCAGGCAGAAATTCACCTGGAGAAATGATGTTTCCATCACGTGACCTTAGACGTACAAGCACCTCGTAGTGCAGCTCTGAGGGATTTTCACATCCGACATGCGTAGAGACGATAGGCTGTTGAAACAATACTAGCCGCTGCTCTTCCAGTGCCGCGGTAATTTCGGCTACCCAGTGCATCTCTTGCATACGTAATGTGACCTGATCACCGGACTCGCAATGTCGATGCACGCGGTTACGCCCAGCGTCCTTGGCTTCATAGCAAGCAGCATCAGCGGCACTCAGTAATTGATGAGGATCATTATGGCTGCTGCTGATGCTGACCAGGCCAATACTCGAGCTGACACTGAATAACTTGTCATCCCACATGAATCGGAAGTTGGCGACAGCCTGTCGTAGATACTCCAGCTGCTGCTCGGCAACTTCCAGCGTCGTGTCGGGCATCAACAGACCAAATTCATCGCCCCCCAAGCGTGCCAGGAAGTCTTGCGGACGAAGCTCGGCACGAATGATGTCGATGAGCTGGATCAATAGTGCATCCCCGGCAGAGTGACCGCAGGTGTCATTGACGACCTTGAACTGATCGAGATCGATATAGGCTAGACAATGCACGGTATCGTCTACTCGCGCGTTATCACATAGTTGGGTCAATCTGACACGGAAAGCGGCACGGTTGAGCAGACCAGTCAGGCTATCGTGATTGGCTTCATGTATAAGTCGCTGCGACATGGTGTGATTGAGCGTGTTGTCGATCAGTGCAATCAGCGTATAGCCTTCCTGGTTGGGGGGCCCATCAATGGCTGAAACACTGATATCGGCGTGCACGGTATTGCCACTGGCATGGATGAAGCGGCAGCGCTGGGTGAAATATTCATCTTTACCGTGAATCAGTGCATGGTGCTGGGCCAGCAGGTGGTCCAGGTCTTGTGGCTCTACCAGCTCGCGTAGATAACAACTGGACAGCACCTCCTTCGAATAGCCCAGAATATCTTCCATGCGCTGATTGATGCGCAGCAGCTGGCCATTATTACCTAGGTGCGCCATCCCTACTGCGGAGTACTCGAAGGTGGCGCGATAACGCCGCTCACTGGCGCTCAAGCGTCGTTGCGTGATGTAGCGTTCACATTCGGTGGCCAGTTGTGAGGCGCGATCACAGACCGATCTTAGGAAGGCCAGTTCATCATCAGCCCACTCACGCGGGCTATTGCATTCAGTGCAGCAGATGACACCCACGATCTTTCCGGACATGCGCACGGGGCTATCGAGAATTGCCTTGATCCCATCATTGAACGTGCCCTGAAACAGCAGGTTGTCGTCGACTTCCGAGACATCGTCGATGGCGAGTACACGTTCCGCCTCAAGCGCTGAAAAGTAGCCTGAATATTGGGCCTTCGAGAGCACCTTAGGGAAGGCATTAGCCGTATCATCATGAGGTGAGGGCAGAGAGGAATCACGTACATGCAGCAGGTTCAAGACATCATCCCGCTCATCCATTCGCCAGAGGCTGACCTTGCGCACTTGCAGCCCCTCAGCCACCAGCTGACAGATCCAGGGCACCAGGCTTTCAATGTTGGTGCCATCGATATGACGGGTATTGCCAAGACGTATCAGCGCCGTCTGTTGATGTTCATAGCGGCGTAGCTTGCTTGCCTGGGCCACATTGGCCTGGTGCTGGTGATGAATGTCCAGCAGCGACCCGATGAAATGACGGGGTTCGTTGTCCTTGACGTCGAACTGGGCACGGAACTTGAACCAGCGATAATCTCCCAGTCGGGTTCGAATGCGCAGCTCTATGCTGAAAGGCGTATTTTTCTGGCGATTCTCTTTAAGCAATGCCTGAAACTCCTCACGCATTTCCGGCGCGACTCGCTCATGCAGTGCCTCGAGGCGACTGTCCAGTGTGCCGGGTGAATAGCCCAGCTGAGTTTCCAGACGCGACGAGATGGTCAGTCGATCATCACCCGCTTGCCACTCGATGATACCGTCCGAGATGCTGCACAGTATCCAGTTGGCGCGAGACTGACTGTCCCGCAACGCCATGCTGAGGTGGGCTCTCTGCATCAGTCGCTTGACCGCCTCAGTAATCATCATGGCCAGCTTGTTCAGCTGATCAAGAATGTCTTCGCTGGGAAGGCTCGTGCGCGGGGAAGTATCGAACATGCTCATGCAGCCGATGACATCGCCTTGAGAGTCGTACAACGGCAGTCCGATATAATAGCGAATGCCATCGCCTTTCACTGAGCACGTATCGCGAAGTGTTGCGTGCTCAAGTGAATCACACGTCATCAAGCGCTTCCCTTCAGAGACTGCTGCACCACACAGACTATCGTGAATCGGTACGATATCCGGAGTATTGTCATCCAGGCTGAGCCAGCGCTTCAATTGATCGCCATCACGCAATGTGATCAAGGCCAGCGGAGCGCTCGCAAGGTCAGCGGCCAGCTCAAGTATCAGCTGTGCCTGATGATCTTCTTTGCGTCGCAAGGTCTCGATGCAGGCTGAGGTAATGGAGGTATCAAGCATCAGAGAGTCCGGCATCGAGAGGCAGTCTTCCAATTGAGATAAGGGTGGCATGGAGGGTAAAGCAACCCTATCACAGCCAGACCTCATGATGATCCATGGCGTTTTCGCGAGTTGATCTACACCTTGTAAACTGTCGCCTGCAGCGCAGCCTGTGGCACAATTTTGCCACACTATTCTACTTTTGGAGGGTGTTTGAATGAAGGAGTCAGAACCGCGATGGAGTTGATCAAAGGATTCTGCGTTCTTTTACTCTGCCAGTTTCTGGGAGAAGTCATAGGCAGAGCGCTGGTGTTGCCTGTCCCGGGTCCGGTACTGGGGATGCTGCTGCTGTTGATGGGACTGATGCTGCGCGGACGGTTGCGAAAACGTATGCTTCCGGCGGTCGATAGAGAGGGTGAGGTCGCGCGACGTGACGATAAGGACATGGGGCAACGTCAGTTGGCTCGTGCCTTTTTGCGTGAACGTGTCCCTGCCAGTCTTCGGCTTGCCAGCAATGGTTTGCTCATGCACCTGTCGCTGTTATTTGTACCGGCAGGTGTAGGTGTCATGGTGCATTTCGATTTGATTGCGCGTGATCTGATGCCGATTATCGTCACGCTGGTTGTCTCGGTAGCGGTGACACAACTCGTCACAGCCTGGCTGCTACAGCGTTTGATTGATCGTCGCCCGTCTGCACCAGAGGCGCCCTCGTCCAGTGAGGCTTCCTTATGACACTGGCACCATTGGATACACTCTGGGTGTACTTAAGCGCCTCTCCATTACTGCATCTGCTGCTGACATTGGTCGCGTTCCTGCTGGCGACTGTGATCAATCGTCTGGCGCGCGGCGCCTCATTAGCTCATCCCGTATTGATTTCCATCGCGTTGATCGTGGCATTCCTGATGGTCACCGATACGGACTACGCAACCTATTTCGAGGGCGCCCAGTTCATTCATTTCCTGTTGGGGCCGGCGACTGTCGCCTTGGCAGTGCCGCTCTTCGACCATCTCGATCGCGTCAAACAGATGCTGTGGCCGCTATTGACGGCATGTTGTGTTGGAATCGTCACCGCGGTGACGACTACGCTGGGCCTGGCGTTGGCGCTTGGTGCACATACTGAGGTTGCACTTAGTCTGGCACCCAAATCTGTCACGTCACCCATTGCGATGGGGATTGCTGAGAAATTGGGCGGTATCCCATCGCTGACGGCGGGTCTTGTCCTGCTCACGGGGACACTGGGGTGTGTTCTAGGGCCGACGATGATGAAGCTTGCGGGGGCCAGAGACGATACGGTCAAGGGCTTTACCATGGGGCTGTCGGCACATGGGATAGGGACTGCGTTCTGCTTTTCATCGGTCAGCACGTTGGCGGGTGCCTTCGCCGGAATGTCCATGGGACTGACAGGACTGCTGACTGCATTTATCTTGCCACCGCTGGTAGGGATTTTTGGGCTGTAAACAGGTTTATTTGGAATACGTTGGGTTGGCTTAATTTTTCGTTAAGCCATGCGCGCCATGCTGGCTCACGTTCAATGATTCAGATGATCTACTTACGACAGCCAGTGAACTTGTATCGACAGGGTGCGTTACTAAAAATGTCATCCTTGCGACACATCGCTGTCAGTTAGATGAGGAATCATGATGGACGCATGTGAATCAGGCGTAGCCATGACACGACGTTAATGCGTCCGTGCGTACATTGCTGGCGATGCCCCGACTCAAGGAAAGCTCCATGTTCAGTCTATCTAGACGCCGTTTTGAACAGCGCCAGCACAGCAGCCTCTCCGGGCATCGTCTGCTTATTGAGGCGCCCATGGCATCGAGTTGTCGTGAGCTTTGCTGGCAGTTGGCATCCGCTGGCGCTGCGCTGACATTGGTTGAACGCGAAGGTGATGATCTTGCACTGCTGTGCCATCTGCTACCGGCTCTCTTCGGTCAGAAGCACCAAGTATTGAGCCTAAGCCCCGCCGACTCGGCAGGAAAGATGCTATGTGAACAACTCTCGGCAATGCCGGATACCCAGAGGCCTAATACACTGCTGACGCTGCCGGGAGATGGTGACTGGAAGCTCGAGAGTGGCCGAGCATGGTACGTGTTAAAGACGCACGGATGGCCGGTTGGCGTCAGGAACCGAGTGCTACAGCTTATGAATGATGGGCAGTCTTGCGCTTCCGGCAGTACCTCATTTCTTGAATTGATCCTGCAGTCTGACGGTGACTTTTTCTCAATGTTGCCGGCGCCGCGCCACACACGTGTCAGACTTCATGGGCCGGCGATGGTCACTGGGGAGGAAGATCCGTTACTGATGCGTTTGGCTCGTCATCAGGGCAGCCATCCAGTGACTGTTGCACGTCAGTCACGAGAGCTGATCTTGCGTTTACGTCTGGCGCGGACATCCCATGTTGCCAAGCGCACGTGGCTACGAGGTATATATACGTCGCGCCGGCTAGTTGGCTGGCCCCGCAGAATAGTTGAGCGGGGTGCACTGAGTCTGCGCGAAGAAAAAATGCTGCTGACCACACGTGTGGATAAATGGCGCTCAGTGCGTCATCAGTCCCGCCGTGCCTGAGCCTTGGTCATGGCAGCTTGGCATGAAAGTGACGCACCCAGGGCAAGCAGTGAAGTATGCTCATCGATGAACACCCGAGACGTCCGCTTCCCTCTGGCAGCGGACGTTTTGCATCCAGTCAATACTGGACGCCGCCATGTCTTTCAAGGAGTTCCGATGCGAGTCTTGTTGGTCGAAGATGATCCTCTACTGGGTGAGGGCGTAAGCCACACCTTGAGCCGTGAAGGCATGAGCAGTGAGTGGCTCAAGGAGGGCGGTAACGTCTTGTCATCACTCAAGCATTCCAGCTTCGACGTACTGGTACTGGATCTTGGTTTGCCAGATATGGATGGTATCGAGGTGCTTAATGCACTGCGCCGGCAGGGGCAGACGCTGCCGGTACTGATTCTGACCGCTCGTGATGACATCAGTGATCGTGTACGAGGTCTCGATAACGGTGCCGATGACTATCTGGTAAAGCCTTTTGATATTGCCGAGTTAGTTGCACGATTGCGGGCACTGGTGCGACGTCATGCCGGCCAGGTCAGCGGTAGCCTGCAATTGGGTCCTCTGAGTATTGACCAGGCAGGCCGCACGGTGACGTTATCTGGCACCGAGATATCTTTGGGACGTCGTGAGTTCGATCTACTTGAGTTCCTTCTGCTACATCCCAGTCGCGTCTTCAGTCGTGATCAGCTTGTGGAACAACTTTATGGATGGGATGGCGATGTCGAGAGCAACGTCATCGAGGTGCATGTACATCATTTGCGTCGCAAGTTTGGCGCAGGAGTGGTCAAGACCGTGCGTGGTGTTGGGTATCGATTGGGTGAATTATCGTGAAGTCGATTCGTAATTTTTTACGGCGAAGTCTGATTGGCGGTGTCGTGATTGTGCTGGGGACAGCCGGTGCGTGGAGTTATTACGATGCCCATGAGCAGATCGATGAGCTATTTGATGCTGAGCTTGCCCAGAATGCACGCATGGTGGGCAAACTGTACCAGTCTCGGCTTTCTGCACTGGACGTAGAATCACGACAGGAATTGCTTCAGGAATTGACGGGAGGGGGGTTCCGGCTCAGCCCTCCTTCGCTCAACTTCCCTGACGGTCATGAGAAATCGCCACTGGGGCATGTCTATGAAGATAAGCTTATTTTCCAGATGTGGGATCCGCTGGGTCAGCCTTTGTTGGGGTTAGGCGTACAAGGAGTACAACTGACATACATGCCGGTGCCTGGCTATGGCATGCAGCATAGTGATCACTTTGATTGGCACACTTTCACGCTGTATTTTCCGGATACCGGTGTGTGGGTGACCGCGGCACAGCGTGATGATGTCCGGGATGAGCTAACGGGACAGATTGCGTTGCACAATGTGCTCGCATTGATTGTGGGTTTGTTCGTGATTGCGCTGATGATTGGCGTCGCGGTATCGCGCGGATTTCGCCCTGTACTGCGTATCAGTCGCCAGATCACCGCACGCCAGCCAGGTTATCTTGAGCCACTGGACGTACGCGAAGCCCCCGAGGAAATACGCGGTATGGTCGATGCACTCAATGGCTTGCTGGTCCGATTGGCAGATACCCTCGACAAGGAGCGGCGCTTTACCGCCAATGCCGCGCATGAGTTAAGAACACCGCTGGCCGGTATCAAGGTACATGCGCAAAATCTTGAAGCCGACGCGACTGATGAACCCGCTCGACGTGCAGCACGCATGATCGTGGATGGTGTGAACCGTATGACGCGTATGGTCGAGCAGTTGCTGACGCTTTCACGTCTCGAGAGTGGTGCTGAGGTACAGCGGGTCAAGGTCGACCTTGAACATTTGGCCCATGAGCTGGAGCGTGAACTTGAGCATCTGGCGCAGCAGCGTGGGGTCTCGCTGCTATTGAATGTCGCGTCAGGCGCTACCTTGTTCAGTCATGAAAACGGCATCTATGTTCTGCTGCGTAATCTTCTCGACAATGCGTTGCGTTATACGCCAGAGGGTGGGCAGGTACAGCTTGTCATTCGCGTGGGTGACTCTGGTACTCAGGGGAAGGAGAGACTTGTGATAATGGAAGTCTCTGATACTGGTCCGGGGATTCCGTTGCGTGAGCGAGAGCGTGTCTTCGATCGATTCGTACGTCTGGCAGGTCAGAAGACACAGGGCTCGGGTCTTGGACTCTCGATTGTCCGAGAGCTGGCAGAGCGCCTTGGCGCAGAGCTGACGTTAAGTGAAAGCCCGCTAGGTAACGTGCAGGCGCCTGGGGTGTTGGCACGTATCCGCTTTGGTTAAGTAGTCGGCTTTATAGGTGGCGTCACCTGAATGTGTCTTTATCGTTGCATGCCATGTCTCAAGCCTTTCCTGTCCTGCATGGGGCCGCTGTGTGCATGGGCTCAGGGAAACGTCATGTCGGGCAACTTGCCAACAAGGCGATGGTCGGGTGGCGAAGATGGCTTTATTAGCGCTATCTTCACTAATTATGTTGCACGGCAGCATGACACCACTACCTGTCAGGAGATCCGCATGAGTGAACATCAGACTCCCCCAGCTCGCGTTGCTCTTATCACCGGTGCCGCTAGTGGTATAGGCGCCGCTATCATGGAAGCATTCTGTCAGGCAGGCTACAAGGTGCTGGCAGTTGATTTCAGTGATGAAGGTGCCAGTGTCGCCGACAAGGCAGGCGCCGCCTTCTTCAAGGCAGACCTTACCGACGCCGAGCAATGTCGCGGCGCCGTGGCAGAGGCCGTTTCGCGCTTTGGCCGTCTGGATATCCTGGTCAACAATGCCGGTATCCAGCATGTCGAACGCATCAAGGACTTCCCGGAAGCCAAGTGGAACCAGATCATCTCGTTGATGCTGACCGCGCCGTTTATGCTCATTCAGGCAGCGTGGCCGCATATGGAGAAGAATGGCTACGGACGTATCGTCAACATGGCCTCCATACACGCGCATGTAGCCTCACCGGGCAAAGCTGCTTATGTGAGTGCCAAGCATGGTCTGATGGGGTTGACCAAGACAGCTGGACTTGAAGGTGGTGAAAGCGGTATCACCGCGAACGCCATCTGTCCGGCTTATGTGCGTACGCCACTCGTAGACAAGCAGATCGCCGAGCAGGCCAAGCTGAATGACATGCCGGAAGAGGAAGTTGTCGAAAAGATCATGCTCAAGGGCGCGGCCATCAAGCACATGATTGACCCCTCGGAAGTGGCTGATATGGCATTGTGGTTAGCCTCAGAAAAGGCCGGTTCGGTGACAGGTTCCAGTTTCAATATGGACTTGGGTTGGATTGCTCAGTAATCAGTGACGCACCCCTTGGCAGTACGCTAGCACCGAGTCGCTATACTCAAAGCCCTCGCTCATCCTCGCAGAGATCTTCTTGCAAGGTGAACGAGGGCTTTTTCATGCAGTACTGTTTGTTATGAATGACTGTTCTTCATCAGCGATCATCTTTCATTTACAACGGCTTTGTAAGGAATCCGCCATGACATACCCTTCATCCCAGTCCATATCTCCCCACGCGTCGACCACGTCACCAAGCCAGGCTTCAGGCTCAGTGCCTGGTGGATTACCACTGGTACGGGATAGCCAGTTACGCCTTGAAGATGGGGTGGCGGTGCTGACGCTGACACGTCATGACGTGCGCAATGCCTTGACCGGTACTGCATTGGTTGAAGACCTGCTATTGGTTGCAGACTGGGTGAATGATTGTGACGCCGTGGGTGCATTGGTGATTACGGGTGAAGGCAGTGCGTTTTCTGCTGGCGGGAATGTACAGGATATGGCGCAACGGCGTGGCGACTTTGCAGGAGATGCCGCAGAGGTGGCAGCGCGCTATCGGCGTGGTATTCAGCGTATGCCGCGTGCTGTGCTGGGTATCGAGGTGCCAGTGATCGCAGCCGTCAATGGTCCCGCCATTGGGGCAGGATTCGACCTTGCGAACATGTGCGATATTCGGCTAGCGAGCGAGCGCGCGCGTTTCGGTGAAACCTTCTTGAATCTGGGCTTGATTCCCGGTGATGGCGGTGCATGGTTGTTACAACGTTTGATTGGCTATCAGCGCGCCTGCGAGCTGACCTTCAGCGGCCGGATCGTTGACGCCCAAGAGGCGCGAGCGTTAGGGATTGTGCTGGAGGTTCATGAGGCTGATACGCTGATGTTTCACGCGATGGCAATGGCCCGGCAGATGGCAGGTCAGCCACGTTTGGCAACGCGGCTGACCAAGCGGCTCATGCACAGAGCGCCTGACATGGCACTCGATGACTTTCTCGATCTCTGCGCCAGTTTTCAGGGCCAGTGCCATCAAGACCCGGAACATCACACCGCAGTGGCGGCATTGCTCGCCAAGATGAAGGGCTAGTCCCGGGCAGTATCGTTTCAGACAGCGCCAGCGGTCAGCGCTTGACTGGCCGCTTCTGCAGCTTGCGCTGCAAGGTACGGCGATGCATGCCGAGGGCACGTGCGGTAGAAGAGATATTACCGTCGTGCTCGTTGAGTACCTTCTGAATATGCTCCCAGGTTAGGCGATTCACTGACGGCGGATTGTCAGAGATCTCGGTACTGGGGTCACCGCTCTCACGGGTAAATGCGCTGAGAATCTCATCAGCATCAGCCGGCTTGCACATGTAGTTCACTGCGCCGAGCTTGATGGCTTCCACGGCCGTGGCAATGCTCGAATAGCCGGTTAGCACCACAATACGCACGTCGGGGAGCAGGGCGATCAGTTCTGGCAATAGCTTGAGGCCGGAGCTTTGCTCAAGCTTCAGATCCAGCGTAATCAGTTCAGGACGGTGGCTACGGGCCACACTGAGAGCCTGGGCCTCGTCACGGGCAACTTCAACATCGTATCCGCGGCGGGTCATGGCGCGTGCCGTTACTTGGCAAAAGAATTCATCATCATCGATGATCAGCAGTCGGATTGCATCACTCATCAGAGTTCTCACTTGGGCGGTCTTTGCCGCCATCATGTCAGATGAAGGGGGAGGCGGACTTCAGTCAAGGTGCCGCCATCTTCATGATTGTACAGACTGACACCACCACCAAAACGATTGATGGTGGCGTGGGTCAGGAACAGGCCGATGCCCATGCCCTTTGATTTGGTAGAGATAAAGGTCTCGCCTAACTGGTCGGCAACCGCCATCGGTACACCAGCGCCGTGATCGCGAATATCGATGATGACCTCCTGTATGCGGCGCTCCAGCGTGATCTCGATATCATCCGGGCAGGCATCTGCAGCGTTGTTGAGCAGGTTCATCAATGCTTGTTCAAGTGTGGTATCGACCAGAATCTGTGCCTGCTCTCCGCCGGGGCTTACCTCGACACTGTGCTGAACGTCCGGGCGCACTACCAGCCAGCGCTGAACTATTGCTTCAAGCCATTCGGCAGCATTGATGGGCTGCGGCTTTTCCATGCGTCGGCGATCTGCGGCGGCCACCATGGCCTGCAAACGCTGCTTGCAGGTATCGACCTGGCTGCGAAGTAGCGCGAGATCCTCGTCTAGCTGCGGATCATTCTTTCCTTTGGCATCTTCGCGCATCTCACTCAATAGCACGGCCATGGTCGATAGCGGTGTGCCCAGCTCATGGGCCGTGCCGGCAGCCTGACTCGCAACAGCCAATACTTGCTCACTCCGTAGCGCTGCCTCACGAGTCGTCGACAAGGCATGATCCCGCGTGCGCAGTGCATGCGCCATCTTGTAGATGAAGTAGGTAACCAGGGTGGCCGATAGACCGAAGTTCAACCACATGCCGATGACATGCAGGCTGATGCGCCCGCCCAGTTCATAAGTGGCCAGTTGCGGCACCGGCTCGTAGAACACCATCAGGAAGCTGTAACAACACATGCCGACGGCAGCGATGATCCACGCGTAACGCCACGGCAATGTTGCGGCGGCCATGGTCACCGGCACGAGATAGTAGGGCACGAAGGGGTTGGTCGAGCCGCCAGTATGAAAGAACAGCATTGTCAGTCCGGCAATGTCCACCAACAGGTGCAGCAGGTTCTCGGTATCAGTGACGGGATGCGACTGTCCCAACCGCCACCAACTGGCGACATTGACCAGTCCCATGGCGATGATGATCGAGATGACGGGTAGCACATTGAGCTGGAAGCCGATGATCTCGATCCCGAAGATGATCAGGATGAGAAAGCCAGTCCAGGTAATGCCGCGGGCAATCGTCAGCCGTATGAGGTTACGGTGCGGTGTAGAGAGCGGCGGGGGTAACGGCTGATTCATGACGGCTCCTGCAATGAATGCGGCCATGATAGTGAATCAGGCCCACAAAGTGCAGCCCTGACGGCTGGTTAGCGCAATTTCTACGTTTCGAGGCGCGCCGCGACGTGCGAGAGCGTACTTTATGTCCGGCGATATCAGCCTTCAATGAGTCCCGAGTGGAAAGGTATGACGATAAAGGGAGTCATCATTATCAGGTGATGTTGCCATGCCGTGGAGCATGGACTGGGGCGCTGCAGCGCGCTCACTTCTCGCATCAGATAAAGGGGCGCTCAAAGGTGTGACAGAGTTTGCTGGGCAGTGTGGCCTTGGGATGCATGGTAGTTCCTGACCTCGAAGCTCTACATTTCTTATACCATAATTGTACTAAGCATGTCTGTCAGCCTTGAAATCGATCCAGTTGACGTTCCAGTGACTGCATCGTTGTCAGTAGATCGCGGTATTGGCGTGCATCCAGCGCGGCCAGCAGTTCATCCTCGAAATGACGGGCCTCGGGAATCAGTTGTCCTACCATCTCCTCTCCCTCTGGCGTCAGGTGGAGCAATTGCGCGCGCTGATCATGTTCACTAGGGCGACGCAGGACGAGATCACGGGTTTCAAGTGCCTTGATGGCGCGCGAGACACGCACCTTGTCCATATGAGTTCGCTGACTGATCTCCCTGGCGGTCATCGCTTGACCACGACTCAGCCAGGCCAGTACGCGCCACTCGGCGACATTGATGGCAAAGCGGGCTCCATAGCGAGCAAAGAGAGCTTCACTCGTGCGTTCAGCCAGCTGATTTAGTCGGTAGGGAAGAAACTGGTCCAGATCAAGCCCGCGCGCAGTGTCACTTTGTGTGTCATCGAAAGATGTCATTGAAGGTGCCTCCAGTAGCGCACATGAATATTGGATGATGGATCATGGCAGCGGTGAATCGCCAAGTTACGAATGTTACCACTGCGCAGCAGGAGTGAGACCAAAGGGCTAGCCAATGTTGGGTTGTCGGGCGTGAGACGCACGCATATAGTTTCAATTGAAACAATATGCGTGCACGAAAGACGGAGGAAGTTATTCATGGGCGATCGGGGTGACAGCAGACAACACTCAGCAAAGCTTCGTTATCACAGCGGATTTCGCAATCATGTCTCCAGTGAAGCCTTGCCTGGTGCCTTGCCACTCGGTCAGAACTCGCCTCAGCGCTGTGCTTACGGCCTCTATGCGGAGCAGCTAAGTGGCTCGGCCTTTACCGCTCCTCGTAGTCATAACCTGCGCAGTTGGCTGTATCGCATTCGGCCCTCGGTCGTGCAGGGAGCCTATCGCCCTCTGGAGATGCCACGCGTGGCGACGGCGCCGCTCAAGGATATCAGTCCGAATCCTAATCCCATGCGTTGGGATCCCATGCCGATGGCGGATGATGACGGCGACTTTCTCGAGGGGCTGACCACATTGGCCGTCAATGGTGATGCTCAGACGCAGACGGGATGTGGGACACATCTCTACGCCTTCACGCGCAGCATGCGGCAGCGCTTTTTCTGCAATGCCGATGGTGAACTGTTGATCGTACCGCAGCAGGGAAGCCTGGAAGTGCGTAGCGAAATGGGACTGTTGCATGTCGCCAGCGGGGAAATTGTCGTGATCCCGCGTGGCATCAAGTTTCAGCTCAATCCGCTCGATGGGCACGAGGATGACGAGCAGGAGGCAGGTAGGCAGAAAGACGACACCAAGGAATGGCCAGGAAGCGTATCCCGCGCTGTCTGTCGGGGTTATATGGCCGAAAATTATGGCGCCCCGCTGGAACTCCCTTCATTGGGGCCTATCGGTGCTAACGGCCTGGCCAATTCGCGTGATTTTATGACGCCCACCGCCTGGTATGAGGACCGTGATGGCGATCATGAACTGGTAACCAAGTTTGCAGGGGGATTCTGGGTGGCGACGCTCGATCACTCGCCGCTGGATGTCGTTGCCTGGCACGGCAATTACGCCCCTTACAAATACGACCTGGCGACCTTCAATGCGATCAATACCGTCAGCTTCGATCATCCGGATCCGTCGATCTTTACGGTGCTGACTTCACCATCAGATACGACTGGCGTCGCCAATCTCGATTTCGTGATCTTTCCGCCACGTTGGATGGTCGCCGAGAACACCTTCCGCCCGCCATATTTTCACCGCAATCTGATGAGTGAGCTGATGGGATTGATTCATGGTGAATATGACGCCAAGCGAGAAGGGTTTAGCCCCGGCAGTGCCAGTCTGCATAACGCCATGACACCGCATGGTCCGGATGCCGCGACCTTCGCTGCCGCAAGTCAGGCAGATCTTGCGCCGCAATATCAGGGCAACACGCTCGCCTTCATGTTCGAGAGCCGCTATCTGTTTCAGGTGACGCCTCACGCCCTCAAGGCCGAGTTCAGACAACAGGAATATGGCGCTGTGTGGCGAGGATTGGAATCTCACTTCACGCCTCACACACGCTGATATCGCGCTCAGACACCCTCATTCGATGATGATTATCACAAGGAAACTGTCATGAAATTTGCTACCTATCATTCCGGCTCGCGCGATGGCGAATTGCTGTTGGTCGCGCGTGACCTGAGCCATGCCGTACGCGTCAGTGATATCGCGCCAACTCTGCAGTTTCTGCTGGACGACTGGCAGAACAAGGCACCAGCGCTTGAAGAGCGTTATGCCCGTTTGAACGCTGGAACGCTGGAAGAGGCTTTTACGCTGGAGATGGCCACACTGCATTCGCCGCTGCCGCGTAGCTATCAGTGGGCGGATGGTTCGGCCTATCTCAACCATGTCCAACTGGTGCGTCAAGCGCGCAATGCCGAGATGCCACAGACTTTCTGGCAAGACCCGCTGATGTATCAAGGTGGCAGTGACAGCTTTCTTCCGCCGACCGCTGACATCGTATGTGTCAGTGAATCGCATGGCATCGATTTTGAAGGCGAGATTGCCGTCATCACGGATGACGTGCCGATGCATGTTGATCCTGAGGCTGCCGCTAGCCATATTCGCCTGCTGATGCTGGTCAACGATGTCAGTCTGCGCGGTCTCATACCGGGAGAACTTGCCAAGGGCTTTGGCTTCTTCCAGGCCAAGCCCTCTTCCAGCTTCTCGCCGATCGCGGTGACGCCTGATGAGCTGGGAGACGCCTGGCGGGAAGGGCGGGTACATCTACCGCTGACGGTGCATCTCAATGGGGAGAAATTCGGTGAGCCTGAATCGGGCCCGGACATGGTCTTCAACTTCCCGCAGCTGGTGGCGCATGCTGCGATGACGCGTCCGCTGGGGGCGGGTGCCATCATCGGCTCTGGTACGGTCTCCAATCCGGGCAAGGACGGCGGCCCTGGCAAGCCCGTCAAAGAAGGTGGTGTAGGCTATAGCTGTCTGGCAGAAGTGCGCATGGTCGAGAAGATTCTCTTTGACGAGATTCGCACGCCCTTCATGTGCTTTGGGGATAGAGTGCGTATCGAGATGTTTGGACATGACGGCCACAGCATTTTCGGCGCCATCGATCAGCAGGTCGTTGCGCTTGAGTGACATGGCATCTCTCAGACAGTGAGTGCGCACTGGCGTTAGGTTTTGTACGAAAAGTCATTTTTGATAATGTGGCCCATGCACATCCAGCATAGGTGCGGTATGGCAGGACGTTACGAAATCTCTGATAGCCAATGGCAGTTGATCGAAGACATTGTGTCACCAGCTCAAGCGATGGGCAGGCCCAGGAAAGACGATAGACAGATGTTGAACGGCATCTTTTGGGCTCTATGCTCTGGCGCCAAGTGGCGCGACCTTCCCGAACGTTATGGCCCTTGGAGCACTGTCTACGCCAGGTTCCGCCAATGGCGTGATGACGGTACCTTTGAGGCGGTCTTGTCGCGCCTTCAACTTCGGCTTCGCGAAGATGGCCTAATGGATCTCGAGACCTGGATGATCGACTCAACAGCCGTTCGTGCAACACGCGCCTCCGCTGGTGGAGGCAAAAAGGGGGATCTGAAGAACCCTTAGACCATGCAATGGGCCGGAGTCGTGGAGGCATCACGACCAAAATTCATTTGATCTGTGATCGCCTTGGCTGGCCCATCGCTTTCACACTGTCGGGAGGGCAAGAGTCGGATACCCGGTACTTCATGCCCACCCTGGAAAAAGTTTATCTACCGGGGAGTCTTGGTCGGCCACGAAAACGTTGCCGCTACATCGTGGCAGACAAGGGCTATGACAGTGATGAGTTGCGCCGTTACTGCGACCGCGTTCGAATCAAGCCGATCATCGCTCAACGAAGGATCAAGCGAAAACCCCGTCCAGGTCTCCCACGGGGTTTTGATAAACCTATGTACCGTCAGCGCAATATCGTGGAGCGTTCTTTCAGTTGGCTGAAAGAGTTTCGTCGTATTGCGACGCGATATGAAAAGCTGGCCCGTAGCTTTTATGCGATGGTATGCGTAGCTTGCATACGCCGCTGCCTACGAGCCGACTTTTCGTACAGAACCTAAGATATCCATGGGAGATGATTCGACTTCACCTCACAGATCATCAACCGCCCTCGACCAATGACTGAACCCACAGGGAGTCCACCATGAGTACGTTGAGTCTTCACGGCTATTATCGTTCATCCACCAGCTATCGGGTGCGCATTGCGTTGGCACTCAAGGGGCTGGAAGCGGAGCAAGTACCGATCAACCTACTCAAGGAGGAGGTGCGCGGCGACGCCTATCTGGCCCTCAACCCCCAAGGATTGGTGCCGACGCTGATCGTTGTGGATGACGATAGCCCAGAGGGTAGCCTGCCGGGTGTGGTGACCCAGTCGCTGGCCATCATGGAATATCTGGAAGAGCGTTGGCCGACGCCGGCCTTGCTTCCCGATGATCCGCTGGCGCGTGCGCATGTGCGCTCACTGTGCCTGTTCATGGCGTGCGAGATGCACCCGCTCAATGCGCCAAGAGTGCTCAAGTATCTGACAGGAGAGATCGGTGTAGATGAGGCCCAGAAATTGGCCTGGTACCGTCATTGGGTTGCTGAGGGCTTCTCTCGGTTGGAGATATTGCTCACCGCTTCTGCTGGTCGTTTCTGTGTCGGTGATACGCCGGGCATGGCAGATGCCTGCCTGATGCCACAGATTCACAATGCGCGTCGCTTTGAATGCGATCTAAGTGCTTATCCCTGTATCTTGCGGATCGAGGCGGCGTGTCAGCAGGAGGAAGCCTTCAGGCTGGCGCATCCTTCACAACAGGCTGATGCACCTCATCAATAGAACACCATTCTCCGTCACCCTCTGCTGGTGTCTGCGGGGTGTGCATTTATCGCCTGGCCCTCCCTTCACACGATATAAAACGTACAAGACCCCGTATAGAAACGAGGCCTTGTACATCTGTCTATCGCTGGGTTTATCCAGTGTGGCGTTCAATCCGCTGAAAGGTAACTATCCGCAACGCTTGCTTGAGCAGCAACTGGAGGCGGGGCTGGCTGGCTTCGTCTCCATCAAAGCCTCCTCGCTTGAATAACCACTGTCGACGCTAGAAGACGTGTCGTGTTGCTCAGTCATCGTTGGGCCGGGAGTCGCCGCAGCTGCGTCTGATGTCTGCTGCTTTACGGCACGCATCTCAGTACGTGCATCTCCCATGACCTGCCAGGCAGATTGCAGGAACAGTAGCGCAATGGCAGCGCCTAGCAGCACATCCGGCCAGCGTGAACCTGTCCACCCGACGAGAATGGCTGCCACGAAGACAGCGGCATTGGCCATGATGTCATTGCGTGAGCACAGCCAGGTGGAGCGCATGTTCAGGTCATCCGACTTGAAGCGCCACAGCATCGCGAAGCAGACGAGATTGACGGCCAGTGCCAATAGCGCGAAAGCCCCCATGCCGTGTGCCGCTGGCGCTACGCCATCGAATGCCTGGAATCCCGCCTCGATCATCACGATGGCGCCGAGTGCCAGCATCATCACGCCCTTGACCATCGCGCTCATGGCCCGAGCACGCAGGCTGCGATGGAGGACGTACAGGGTCAATGCATAAACACTTGCATCACCGAACATGTCCAGTGAGTCGCCCAGCAGCGCTGTCGAGCCCAGCCACCAGGCCGCCGTGAATTCGACGAAGAACATGCTGCCATTCAATGCCAGCAGGATTTTCAGGACCTTTGCCTGTGACGCGCGTAGTTGCATCAACTCATCAGTCTTGCTTTCGCAACAGCTTTTCATAGGGTGTCTTGGCCTCCTTCAGAATTGCTGTCAGCATGGGGGTTATAGCTACTATAAGGTCAAGTGTTCACCGTACTGATATGGTAGACGGGAGCGATACCGTGGAGAGAAGTGATGAGAAAAGACGTTCCGGATAGCAATGCCACACCGCCCGCTGACCACGTGATGACCATCGGGCAGCTGGCGGAGCGTGCCCAGGTGAAGTCAGTGACCATCCGCTACTACGAGAAACAGGGGTTGTTGTCACCCGCGCGACGCAACGGCAGCGGCTATCGCGAATATGGAAGTGCTCAGCTCAAGCGACTGACCTTCATCCGCCGCAGTCGTCGGTTGGGTTTTACACTGGAGGACATTCGCGCCTTGCTGGGGCTGGCGGATCAACACGCACTGTCATGTGATCAGCTGGATGCGCGCATCGAGAATCAGCTGGCGCAGGTGCGCGAGCGACAGCGCGATCTGGCGGCCATGGAGGCGGAGTTGGTACGCCTCACCTCCTGTTGTGCGGGCGGTATCATCTCCCAGTGCCGTATTGTCGAAGCGCTATCACATGCTCCCGCCTCGCCCACGTGAATCACTGAGCAAGGCTATCGCCCCTGTTGCCCAGCCTCGCCAGCCGCTACAATGCCCGCCATTCGTTTTGTTCTGCTATTCACCACACAGTGTGCACGGCGTGCCCTCACGTCGAGCCGGATACCTTTCAGCCCATGTCAGATTCCCAGATTGCCAAGGCGGCCGACATTCGCCGTACGTTCGCCATCATCTCTCACCCCGATGCCGGTAAGACCACCATTACCGAGAAGCTGTTGCTGTTCGGGAATGCCATCCAGATGGCAGGGTCGGTCAAGAGCAAGCGTGCTGATCGCCATGCGACATCCGATTGGATGAAGATGGAGCAAGAGCGCGGTATTTCTGTCACGACCTCCGTGATGCAGTTCCCCTATAAGGGCCGCATGGTCAATTTGCTGGATACACCAGGGCACGAGGATTTCTCGGAAGATACCTATCGTACGTTGACAGCAGTGGATTCGGCGCTGATGGTTATCGATGGTGCAAAAGGTGTCGAGGAACGTACGGTCAAGCTGATGGAGGTCTGTCGTCTTCGTACCACGCCGATCTTGACCTTCATCAACAAGATGGACCGTGAGACACGTGATCCGATCGAAGTGATGGACGAAGTCGAGACAGTCCTGAATATCCAGTGTGCGCCAATGACCTGGCCGATTGGTGTCGGTAAAGGCTTCAAGGGCGTCTACCATTTCTATACTGATGAGATTCATCTCTACAAGCAGGGGCAGGGTAGTCGCATCCCTGATGATGTTCGCATCAAGGGCCTTGCAAGTCCGGAAGCCATCAAGGTGCTGGGCGAAGACCTCGTCGAAGAGCTGAGCATGGAAGTGGAACTGGTGCGGGGCGCCTCGCACAAGTTCGATCTGGATGCTTATCGTCGTGGTGACTTGACGCCGGTCTACTTTGGTACCGCGATGGGCAATTTTGGTGTGCGCGAGATGCTTGATGGTTTCGTTGAATACGCGCCGCCGCCCCAGCCGCGTGATACCGATACTCGTGAGGTGACCGCTCACGACGGGCGCTTTACCGGTTTCGTCTTCAAGATTCAGGCGAACATGGACCCGAAGCATCGCGACCGCGTGGCCTTCCTGCGAGTCTGTTCAGGCAAGTACGAGAAGAACATGAAGATGCGCCATGTGCGTATCAACAAGGACGTCAAGATCCCTGATGCGCTGACCTTCATGGCCGCTGATCGCTCTCACGTCGAAGAAGCCTGGCCGGGTGACATCATCGGGTTGCACAACCACGGTACGATCCAGATCGGCGATACCTTCACGGTGGGTGAAGACATGCGCTTCACGGGTATTCCTCACTTCGCACCGGAACTCTTCAAGCGTGTGCGTCTGAAGGATCCCCTCAAGATGAAGGCGTTGCAGAAGGGTCTTCAACAGCTGTCTGAAGAGGGCGCGACTCAGGTCTTCCAGCCCTTCGATAACAATGATCTGATCGTGGGTGCAGTAGGGACTCTGCAGTTCGATGTTGTCGCGCATCGCCTGAAGGAAGAGTACAAGGTTGAGTGCATGTACGAGGCGGTCAATGTAAAAACAGCGCGATGGATCTACTGTGATGACATCAAGATGCTTGAAGACTTCAAGCGTAAAGCCAGTACTAACCTTGCTTACGATGGTGGTGGTTGTCTGACGTACATCGCACCGACACGGGTCAATCTTCAATTGACCCAAGAGCGCTGGCCGGACATCACCTTCCTCGCCACACGCGAGCACTGATTGCGCTATCGGTTGCTGACATAAAAAACGCCACCCTTCGAGGTGGCGTTTTTTATGTCATAACAATCTCCGGTTACTTAGCGTTTACCTTGTAAACCTTTTGGGAGGGCAATGCTCGCCATACTGCCACCGCTGGCATAATCGTCACGGGTGAATCCAGTTACGGTTACGTGCCAGCCCCAATCATGCCCTCGGATATGCTGCAGAAAGGGCAGCGCCTTATTGATAATGGAGACAACAAATGGCTGGTTTCATGCAGGAATTCCGTGATTTCGCGGTCAAGGGTAATGTTGTCGATATGGCAGTAGGTATCATTATCGGGGGCGCCTTCACCCTTATTGTCAAAAGTCTTGTGGGTGACTTGCTCAATCCATTGATTGGCTTGTTGATCGGAGAGGTGGACTTCGCCAATTTCTTCGTTGTACTCAAGGAGGGAGCGGCAGCAGGGCCCTATGCAAGTCTTGATGCCGCCAAGGAGGCCGGCGCTGTCACGCTAAACTATGGCCTGTTCATCAATGCCATCATCAGCTTTGCGTTGGTAGCATTGGCTGTTTTCGTGTTGATTCGTCAGATCAACAAGTTGAAGAAAGAGGCCGAGGCAGAGCCAGAAGAAGTGACTGACAAGGATTGCCCTTACTGCTTGTCCAAAGTGCCACTTGCCGCAACACGCTGTGGGCACTGTACGTCCGAGATCACATCCTTGACGCCTGTCGAAGTGGCTTGATATAGCCTGTTTCAGGGATGGCATATGTACCGTCATTACTGTGATCAGTACTTGGCAATACGATTCTTGCTATTTGAGTCTGTGATATCGCGTGAGCGGAGGCAGCAACAAAAAAACCGGCCATAATGGCCGGTTTTTTTGTTGCAACGATAAGCCAATCCGTGACCTTGCACATATGGTGCTTCATCATGTGCGAGATAGCCGCCCGGAGAGCGTTCATGCTGATTGATAGTCACTGCCATCTGGATTTTGCTGTCTTTGACGGCGATCGAACACAGGTGCTGGCGCGCGCGATCGCCGCTGGTGTTGGTACTTTCCTCGTGCCCGCGACAACGGCAGCAAGTTTTGAGAAGGTACAGGCACTTTCACGAGCGAACGTTCAGGTACATGCTGCACTAGGACTTCATCCCTATTTCATGTCTGAGCATGATGACGGCGCTTTAGCAGTGCTCCGTGATGCGCTGATTGACAATTCTCAGGTGGTGGCAGTAGGAGAGTGCGGCTTTGATGCACGGCTGCCTGACCCACAACAGCAATGGGAATTGTTTGATGCACAGCTCGCGATAGCAAAAGAGTTTTCGCTACCGGTCATCGTACATTGCGTGCGTGCCAATGATGAGGTGGCCAAGCACCTACGTGAGGCTCGTCTGCCACGTGGGGGTATCATTCATGCGTTTGCTGGTAGCCAAGTGCAGGCTGAGCGCTTCCTCGCGCTAGGGTTTGTGCTAGGACTGGGAGGCAGTGTGACCTATCCCCGTGCGCAGAAGCTGCGTCATGTCGTTACTCAATTGCCAGATGACGGCTTTGTCCTCGAGACGGATAGTCCGGATATGCCATTGAGTGGTTATCAAGGACAAAGAAATGAGCCAGCGAGAATGGTACAGGTAGCGGAGGTGGTGGCTGAGCTGCGCGGAGTCCCTGTGCAGCATGTCGGGGAACTAACAACGACGAATGTTCGGCATGTTCTTCAACTCAGCGCCTGATCTAGACTGGTAACAGTGGCTAAGAAACGCATGCCACATTGCCCAGGAGGTCGCGTAATCATCGGTAAAGCAATGTTTCGTTCTTCAGTGTCTGATCCATCCTCTCGTGCGCTACACCACGAGACGCTTACTGCTTTTGATAATGAAACGCTTTCCGATAATCCTCGCTATCGGTTCCTGCTGATTCCCCTACTGTTGATAGCATTGATATCAGCGGTTGGCTGGTTGTCCGTTAGCCAGGTAAATCAACTACGTGATCATGATCGCCTGGCTGCCACACAGCGACTGACGCTATGGGTCGATACCCAGCAACGTATGCTAAGAGGGCAATTACGAGAGCATGCATATTGGGAAGAAGCCGTCGAAGAAATGCTGCGTTTGCCTGTCCCTGACAAGGCGTGGCTCGATTATATGTATGGGCCCGAGTTCGCGATCAACACGGATATTCATCTGATGGGTATCGTCCGTGGAAATGGCCGTGTGGCTGCGTGGAGTGAGCACGACGCCGATTCATCCAGGCAATGGCTAACCGAGCAGCCAGGAAGCTGGAGGCAGGCAATTTCAGGCTTGTTGGCAAGGGCCTGGGATGCCCCTACGGTGCCTCAGATCGCTTGGCTACAAGTGAATGGACAGTCTTGGTTGGTCGGAGTGCAGGGGCTTTATGGCGATGAAGACGCGCTGCCAGCGCGTAATAAACAAGGCTTGCTGGTGTTTGGTATTCCGATGACGGATGCAGTGCTCGATGAGCAGGCAGTCGTCCTCGGTTTGAATGGTCTGAAAGTCGTCAGTAATCAATTATCAGAGCCAGCCGTTGCTGACCGGGTCTGCATGCCGCTGCCTCAGGTGCTTGACCAGGATGGGCCGCACAACAGTTCTCGAGCTTGCTGGCGAGATGAAAGCCGAGGCGTAGAGCTGCTGTTGAATCTTGGTGGGCCGTTAGCGGCACTATTGCTCGTCATTTTACTGGCTGTCATCGGGGCGTGCTGCATGATCTGGCGCGATAATCTGCGCCGCAATAGAAGTCGTGCCAAAGATGTGCATTGTGCTGCTCAGCTCGATTTGCATCATCAATTCAATGAACAGTTTCTGACGGTACCCTACGAGACGCACAATCAGGAACATGCCAAGGCGACACTCTCGCAATATCTGCGTCGCGTGCGCGAGATGGTCGGTGCGGAAGTTATCATCTACCGACGGGAGGTGGGGAATCCGAGTGCGGGCTATCTGATTCTTCAAAGCCACGACGAGCGTGAATGGCTAAGTGAGGCATCGTTAAAGCGTGACCCTCTCTGGCGTTTGCCCGCCGGGGCAATTCGAATCAATAACCCTGAATTCCTGACGAAGGGCATTGAGGATCGTGCATCGCTGCTTTGTCAGCGTTTGGGGGCGAGTCAGTTGTTGGGCTTTTCAGTCTCACCGCATCCAGGCCGAAGCGAGCTATTGTTGATCGCGAGCCGCGGTAACGTCCTTGACGAAGCCGCACTGATGCCGGTATTGGACAGAACGCTGAATACACTGGTCATTCGTGGGTTAGAGCAGGAAAGAATATTGCTGCAGCATCAATTGTTACAGGAGCGGGAAATTGATGCCGATACGGGACTATTGAGCCGTGAAGGCATGTTGCGACTGATCAAGATGCGTATCGACCAGCTTGGTGATGTTTCGCCGATGGATGGCTTTGTACTGATGGCTATTCGTATTGGTGGTCTTCAGGAGCTTTACGAGCACGAAGGGGCAAGCCTTGGAAACTATCAGTTAGAACTGGCGCAGAAGCGCATTGTCTCGCTACTGGGCAATACTGGGCATATGGCGCGCTTGGAAACGGATCGTTTGCTGATCATGGTTCAGCGTCGTTTGCTGGAGGCAACTCGTGGCGGTATCAGCGGTTGGCTGGATAGTTTGTTGAGTGCTGTTCGCTATAAGGTCACGTTAGATAAAGAGGCGATCTATCTGCATGCGAGCCTTGGCATCAGTCGCTATCCCGAAGATGGCCAGCAGATGGATGCCTTAGTGTATCGAAGTGAACGTGCGCTTCATGACACCTTGCAGCTCAAAAGAGAATGGCATTTCTTTAATGAGGAAGCCGGACGCGAAGTACGCCGCCTCAAGCAGCTGGAAGCCGAGTTCATTGTGGGTCTTAGGGAAGGGCAATTGCGCCTCCATCTTCAGCCGATCGTGGATGGTTGTGATGGGACACTCATGCTTTCCGAGGTATTGGTTCGTTGGCAGCATCCCGATCGTGGTTTGATGGGATCAGCGGATTTCTTGCCAATCGTCGAATCGGCGAGGCTCGATGTAGCGCTGGGTCGCTGGGTGCTCAAGGAAAGTATTGCGACCTTGATTAGGGTACATGAAGCTGGTCATGCGCTGCATTTGAGTGTCAATGTTACCGTGCGGCATATGATGGACAAGCGTTTCTTGTCTGATCTGGACTGGCTATTCCGCCATCCTGAACTGTGCCAACAATTGACATTGGAACTGGTGGAAAGCCAGCTACCTGATGACATACAGACACTGGCGATACTGTTCCAGACAATACGCGGCCACGGTGTGGCATTGGCGCTGGATGATTTTGGCACTGGCTATTCATCGCTGTCCCAACTTCAGAGTTTACCGTTTGATAAACTCAAGATTGATCGGCAGTTTGTAATTGGTCTGGGCGAGGGTTCCAATCAGGGGCGTGCCATGATTGACGCCATGATGGGATTGGCGGAAGCCTTTCAGCTATCGGTAGTTGCAGAGGGGATAGAAACACCGGAACAGCGGGCAGCTTTGATCGCTCACGGATGTACACTGCATCAAGGGTATCTTTATTCTCGTCCAGTACCAGCACAAGAGCTTATTGAGCACCTAATGGCGGGTGACCATTGGTTGCCGGCATCACTGCCCACATTGGATTCTCTCTGACAAGACCCGGTGAGTCTTTACCGTTGTCTTTCAACGCCCCTCATCAATGTCTCCAATACCCCCGCTCACTATCTGTTGGACGGGGGTATTGTGGTATCTGAAAGAGGACTGAAAGAAGGCTCTTCTGGCTGGAGAGGGTGTGCCTTAGTCCTTGAGGCGCTCCGGGTCGCGTCGCTCGACTTCGTAGGGAAGGGTTACGCGAGTCAATGGCTGCTGTGTCTCAAGCTTCAAGGTGGCATTTTCATCGCGCAAGCTAACGACAGCTAGTACTTCCAAGGCGCCGTCGGGCGTATGGGCAGCGGTCAATACTTCACCCAATGCCTTGTCATTGCCATCCATTACCTTGGTGCCAGCGGTAGGCAGAGTCATTTCTTGACGATAGGTCAAGCGCATCAAACGCTTCTTTACCTGGCCACGAAAATGCGCGCGTGCTACCACCTCCTGTCCGGTATAGCAGCCCTTCTTGAAACTGATGGCAGCCAGTGCCTCGAGATTGAGCATTTGCGGCAACCAGCTATCCATCTGTATAGACGTAACCCATTGCAGTCCCGCGCAGATATCCCCCAACGTCCAGCTTCTGCTATCAGCAGGCGTAACTCCGGCTTCAAGTAGTCGTTGCGTTATCTCAGCCACCTGTGTCTCGTTACCTATCAGTACTGCGCGTGGCTCTGCTTGAGCAGGCTGCCGAGCCAGTACGATGCTGTCTTTGGTCAGCATGGCAAAGTCGTGTGATGCCAGCATCTGCTCGCCATCGACGAGGTTTGCAGCTGATAACAATGCGTCTACACCGCTGATCCCGATGACCTTCAGTGTGTCGGATACCTCGAGTGTTACCTTGTAGAAGGGAGCAAACTTCGCCAGGTGAGCACGAAGAGGCTCGGCGGTGCCGGTTGGCATCAACATCCAGAGTCTTTCTGGGGTCACACGTATCAGCTGGGCCATCCCCAGAATCCGCCCCTTGGGCGTACAAAAGGCGGTCAAGGGAGCAAGACTGCCATCCACCAGTGTCAGCTGCTGGGACGTCTGGCCTTGGAGAAAGCGTTCACCATCCTTTCCGCTGACCTCAAGTATCTCGAATGTCTCTAGCGGTGCAAGATAGTGGCTATCACATACGAGGGTCTCCAGTGTCAGACTGCCGTCGTCAGCAGAGTGATAGCCGTGTTGCTGCATCAAGGCTTTGAGCGTATTCATGAACAAGCATCCTGTTGCGAGGTAGGCGAGGTGTCAGCCTGTCGCCGACATTCCTGATGACAGCATTGTCACGCGCCAGCTGCCGACTGTCAGCCCCTGTCGTCCATGAGCCCTATATTCTCTATGCGAGGACTTATGCCGGCTCTGTCCCACGAACATAACCGTGCTACCCTTGGCGGCTGCAATGCGTCTCGGCGCGCTCATTTCTCCGCATGACAGGAACTACACGATGGCCAGTTTTTCCCTGACGTTGATCGGCGTCGAAAGTGTCAACGACGTTAACAAGGTCACCACGGCGCTAATGATGATGGATGGCGTCAAGGAAGCCGAAGTCGGGCGCGGATTTGCTGAGGTTGATGGTCAGGTGCGCTATGAGGCTGTGGTCAAGGTGGTAGAGAAGGCGGGCTACAAGGTCAAGTGATCCGGTCAGCCCCTTGCGTGTAATAACGACAGGGAAGATAACGCATGAGCATCGAGGTAATTACTCGTCAGTCAGGAAGTTTCGTTCAGCGCGTCAAGGTCGGAAGCTTCGATGAGTTGTTGGTAGATATTCCTGCGGTGGTCGGGGGCGACGACAGTGCCCCTGATCCTCATGACTACTTTGACCTGTCGCTAGGTGCCTGCAAGTCGATCACCGTGTTGATGTACGCACGGCGAAAGGCACTGCCGCTGGCGAAAATCATGACGACCGTGGATCGTGATGACAGCGACGAGCGGCGGGGCGAGTATCGCCTCACTGTTAGCATGCAGTTCATCGCCGAGCCCGGCAGCAAGCTCGATGAGGCGACGCGGGCACGCTTGCTCGAGATATCGGAGCGTTGTCCGATTCATCGTCTGATGACCAGTAGTCAGGTTTCGGTAGTGAGTCGAGAGGCTAGCATTGATGCCTGATAAGGCTCGCGTGGCGAGTCGCCAGTTGAATAGCGCCATGACCGCCACCATTGAGAACGCATGAGCAAACCATTTCGCATCGAGTCCAAGTTCAAGCCTGCCGGTGATCAGCCAGCAGCCATCGAGAAGCTGATTACTGGCCTTGAAGCTGGTTTGGCGCATCAGACGCTGCTGGGGGTGACCGGCTCGGGCAAGACATTCACGGTCGCCAATGTCGTGGAGCGCCTGCAGCGTCCCACTATCGTCATGGCACCCAACAAGACGTTGGCGGCTCAGCTGTACGGTGAGTTCAAGGCATTTTTCCCCGACAACGCCATCGAATACTTCGTCTCCTATTACGATTACTACCAGCCAGAAGCCTACGTCGCCTCCTCGGATACCTTCATCGAGAAGGATGCCTCGATCAATGATCATATCGAGCAGATGCGGCTGTCAGCGACCAAGGCACTTCTGGAGCGGCGCGATGCGCTGATCGTCGTGTCCGTCTCGGCCATCTACGGCTTGGGTGATCCTGAGCAGTATTTGAAGATGCGTCTGCACTTCAATCGTGGCGAGCAGATTGATCAGCGTGCCTTCCTGCGTCGATTGGCGGAGCTTCAATACACGCGTAACGACATGGATTTCCGGCGCGGCACCTATCGTGTGCGGGGCGATGTCATTGATGTCTTCCCTGCAGACTCTGAAGAGCAGGCGGTGCGGGTAGAGTTGTTTGATGATGAAATTGACTCTATCCGGCTGTTTGATCCGCTGACAGGAGAGGTCAGCGAGTCGGTGCCGCGGATGACTATCTATCCCAAGAGTCACTATGTCACGCCTCGCGAGACCATCGTGGCCG
This sequence comes from Cobetia sp. L2A1, assembly GCF_009796845.1. Taxonomy (NCBI): domain Bacteria; kingdom Pseudomonadati; phylum Pseudomonadota; class Gammaproteobacteria; order Oceanospirillales; family Halomonadaceae; genus Cobetia; species Cobetia sp. L2A1. The sequence continues at coordinate 1,559,877 of NZ_CP047025.1, forward strand.
CGATAGACCACATCAAGGCCGAGCTAGTCGAGCGCCTCGCGTATTTGCGAAAGAACGACAAGCTGGTCGAAGCGCAGCGGCTCGAGCAACGCACCCTCTATGACATCGAAATGATGATGGAGCTGGGCTACTGCAATGGTATTGAAAACTACTCCCGCTATCTTTCAGGGCGTGATCCGGGTCAGGCGCCACCGACTTTCTTTGATTACCTGCCGAAAGACGCATTGGTTTTCATTGATGAGTCTCACGTCAGCGTGCCGCAGGTAGGGGGCATGTATCGCGGCGACCGTTCGCGCAAGGAAACCCTCGTTGAATATGGCTTCCGTCTGCCGTCGGCGCTTGATAACCGACCGATGAAATTCGAGGAATGGGAAAGTATTCTTCCGCAGGCTGTCTTCGTCTCTGCAACACCGGGGGCGTATGAAGCAGAGCATACGGGGCAGGTCGTTGAGCAGGTGGTGCGACCTACAGGACTGTTGGATCCGGTTATCGAGGTACGTTCGGCTTCTACTCAAGTCGACGATGTACTGTCCGAGATTCGTGCCCGGGTTGAGGTCGGCGAACGCGTATTGATCACGACACTTACCAAGCGTATGTCTGAAGACTTGACCGAATATCTGGGTGAGCATGATGTGCGTGTTCGCTATCTGCACTCTGATATCGATACTGTGGAACGTGTCGAGATCATTCGCGATTTGCGCTTGGGCAAGTTCGATGTGCTGGTTGGTATCAACCTGCTGCGTGAAGGGTTGGATATTCCCGAGGTCTCGCTTGTCGCCATTCTCGATGCCGATAAAGAAGGCTTCCTGCGTTCGGAACGTTCACTGATCCAGACCATCGGTCGCGCAGCACGTAATGCCAACGGTAAGGCGATTCTTTACGGTAATCGCATCACCGACTCCATGCAGCGCGCTATCGCCGAGACAGAACGCCGCCGTGAGAAGCAGACCGAATTCAATGCAGAACATGGTATTACGCCGCGCACCATTACCAAGTCGGTCGCCGATATCATGGAAGGTGCGCAAGCACCGGGACGTAAAAGCAGCCGTCGCAAGAATAATGAGCGCCAGGTTGCCGAAGAAACGCCTGACTATGCGGCGCTGGCAGCACAGGGACCGAAGGCGCTGGAAAAAGAAATCAGTCGCCTCGAGGATGGTATGTACGCTGCCGCCAAGAATCTCGAGTTCGAGACAGCAGGGAGGCTGCGTGATCAGATCAATGATGTACGCAATCGTCTGATCGCACTCGGCTAGCCAGCTACCCTGTCAGTACAGCTGCCACGTCAGTACTGTTATCGCCCGATACGGCATTGCCGTATCGGGCGATTGTCTTCCCCCCCGCCCGATGTATAGCGTCATGCACGTCCGCGAGGCTTGATGTCGTGTTATCACGTCATTCATGGTGAGGTGAATGATTGCAGTGCCTACCACCTTGGCCGCAAACACACGCCCTTGAGCGATGCGACATCATGGTGCAATTTCGGAGATAAACTCTTTTATTTAGCTAGTTCCATTATGCAAACACTGGATTATCTTTATATCGCCACAGATTACTTTGTCAAAAATGCCAAAGTAGGGATTTAGTCTGTTGGTGACTCGTTGAATGCACGCATAATCTGTCAAACGGCCGCTTTACATGCGTATTCCCTGCTGCCAATAATGATGTCAGGGCATTCCTGTGTGTGATGCTGTGCTTTACCTCGGCAGCGTCAGGTCCACTGACTCTGTGGTTGATGGCCAGTGCTTCACTCGGGACATCCAGGCGTCATCAGAACGCATCTGCCAGGTCTGCCAGACTCGCAGTACAACAATAATCGGGAACAGGAATATCTATCATGATGCGCAGGTCACTTCTCGTCCTGGGGATCGCCGCGGCGATCTCGACCCAGGCTCAGGCAGACATCACTATCGCGATGGCAGGTCCGGTTACCGGCCCGGTGGCACAGTATGGTGACATGCAGTTCACTGGTGCCGAGATGGCCATCGAGCGAATCAATGCCGCCGGTGGTGTTAATGGTGAGATGCTCAAAGGCGTCAAGTATGATGATGCCTGCGATCCGAAACAGGCTGTGGCAGTTGCCAACCAGATCGTCAACGACGGTATTCAGTATGTCGTGGGTCATCTGTGTTCCAGCGCTACACAGCCGGCATCTGACATCTATGCCGAGGAAGGCGTAATGATGATCACGGCAGCCTCTACCAGCCCGACCATCACCGAGCAGGGCTATGAGCTGGTCTTCCGCACCATTGGCCTGGATTCGCTGCAAGGGCCGGTCGCGGGTCGTTATATCGCCAATACCATCCAGCCAAAGCACATGGCCATCATTCACGACAAGCAGCAGTACGGTGAGGGTATTGCAACGGGTGTGCGCGAAACCGTCAAGGAAGCTGGCATCGATGTTGTGCTCTTTGAAGGCATCACTGCGGGTGACAAGGACTTCTCGGCACTGATCTCCAAGCTCAAGAAAGAGAATGTCGATTTCGTCTACTACGGTGGCTACCACCCGGAGTTGGGATTGTTGCTGCGTCAGTCACGTGAGCTGGGCTTTGATGCTCCGTTCATGGGGCCAGAAGGCGTAGGTAATCCGGACATTTCCAAGATCGCGGGTCAGGCGTCCGAAGGGTTATACGTGACCCTGCCGCCGGCCTTCGAGAATGACCCCAAGAACGCTGATCTGGTCGCGGCCTTCAAAGCCAAGAAGCAAGATCCATCGGGTCCATTCGTGATGCCGGCGTATACCGCCGTTGAACTGATCGCGGAAGGCATCAAGGGAGCGGATTCTACAGACCCTGAAGATGTGGCCGAGTACCTCAAGGCCAATAGTTTTGATACGCCTATCGGCAAGGTCGAATACGACGAGAAGGGTGACCTGAAGGACTTTAGCTTCGTGGTCTACAACTGGCATGCTGACGGCACGAAGAGCGAAGCTGCCCAGTAATCCACCTTCCTGCCCTCGTCCGGCCCACTGCGCTGTGACGAGGGTACTCTATTCGGTCGAGTCAGCGACGATGCAAGATCGTCGTGTCTTCCCGTTTTCGCCGTATACACGGCTTACCCCTGACAGCCAACGGCCACAAGCCCGCCACTGTCGCGGCCAAGGGTTGTTTCGATGGAAGAAATCCTCTACTTCCTGCAGCAGGTCATCAATGGTCTGACCATTGGTAGTACCTATGCGTTGATCGCCATCGGCTATACGATGGTGTACGGCATTATCGGCATGATCAATTTCGCGCATGGCGAGATCTACATGATCGGGACCTATGTGACGTTCATCGTCATTTCAGCGCTCGGCATGTTCGGCATTGCCAATCCCTTCTTTCTGATGGCAGCCGCCTTGCTTGTGGCAGTGCTGGTCTCATGCGCCTACGGTTTCGCTGTGGAGCGGGTAGCCTATCGTCCGGTACGTGGCTCCAAGCGTTTGATTGCACTGATTTCAGCCATCGGCATGTCCATTTTTCTGCAAAACTACATGCGTCTCGCGCAAGGGTCGCGGGATATGGCGATTTCCAGTCTGATCCCTGGTGGCTGGGAGTTCGGTATCGAGAGCTTCGCCGTTAATCTGTCCTATATGCAGGTCATCATCTTTGGCGTAACACTCGGCTGCATGTTGCTGCTTTCGACCTTTATCTCGCGCTCACGCCTTGGACGCGCATGTCGTGCCTGCTCGCAGGATGCCGGTATGGCGCGTCTATTGGGTATCAATACCGACATGATCATCTCGATGACCTTCGTGATCGGTGCCGCACTGGCCGCCGTCGCGGGACTGTTGCTTGGGATGTATTACGGCGTGGTCAATCCCTACATCGGTTTTCTTGCAGGACTTAAAGCCTTCACCGCAGCCGTACTAGGCGGTATCGGAAGCATCCCAGGTGCCATGCTGGGAGGCCTGTTGTTGGGTGTCGCTGAAGCGCTGACCGGCGGTTATCTATCGACCGAATACAAGGATGTCGTGGCCTTTGGTCTGTTGATTCTCATTCTGCTATTTCGTCCTTCCGGGATCCTCGGCAAGCCCGAAGTGGAGAAGATCTGATGCCTCCCTTGAACAAGCAAGTTCTCAAGATGGCAGGGACTTCACCTGCCGAAGCGATCTCTCCTCAACCGTCCTATCGGCGCCCCTGGTGGTCGGCGATAGCCGCCGCCGTACTGACGTTGGTACTGGGTGGCTCGGTGCTCGGGGTGCAGCTTGAATCCAGTGGTATCACCACTACTGTACGACTGATGGGCATGGAGACATGGGGCTGGTTGCTGGCGGCAGCATTCGCCGTCTTTGTGCATCAGCTGGTTCGCCCGCAGATCGAGGAGTGGCGAGCCAGAACGCGTCAACCTTCTCGTTTTACGATGCCCAAGGTACTCAGTGGTCAAAAGCGCCAGCTATGGATCATGCTGACGATCGGGGCATTGCTGATCTTCCCCTTCATGTCCAATCGCTCAGCTGTCGATCTGGCGACGCTGACACTGATCTACATCATGCTGGGGCTGGGCCTCAATGTGGTGGTGGGGCTGGCCGGTCTGTTGGATCTTGGCTATGTCGGCTTCTACGCTATCGGCGCCTATACCTATGCGCTGCTCAACAGCTACCTGGGCTTCAGTTTCTGGGAAGCGTTACCGCTCGCGGGCCTGATGACGGCACTGTTTGGTTATCTGCTCGGTTTTCCGGTGCTTAGATTGAGAGGCGACTATCTGGCCATTGTCACATTGGGCTTTGGGGAGATTATTCGTATCTTGCTCAATAATTGGACCGAATTGACCGGCGGCCCCAATGGTATTGCCCGTATTCCGAAGCCAACCTTCTTCAACCTGGAATTTACGCGTAAGGCGCAAGACGGCAATGTGCCGTTTCACGAGTATTTTGGAATAGCTTATGACCCGTCCTACAAGGTCATCTATCTCTATTTGCTAGCGCTGATTCTGGTGCTGATCACCTTGTTCGTGATTTACCGTCTACTGCGCATGCCGATTGGTCGTGCCTGGGAAGCACTGCGCGAGGATGATATCGCCTGCCGTTCGCTGGGCATGAATCCTACCGGCATCAAGCTATCAGCATTCACCATTGGTGCCAGTTTCGCAGGCTTTGCCGGTGCCTTCTTTGCCGCGCGGCAAGGATTTATCAGCCCGGAATCTTTCACCTTTATCGAATCTGCGATCATCCTCGCCATCGTGGTATTAGGGGGGATGGGCTCTCAGCTGGGTGTGATTCTGGCGGCCATTGCCATGACGCTACTGCCGGAGCTGGCGCGCGAGTTCAATGAATATCGCATGCTGCTGTTCGGGTTGATGATGGTGTTGATGATGGTATGGCGCCCGCAGGGTCTGGTGCCTCTCAAACGACCGCACATGGAGCTCGACCGTGGCTGAAGCTCTCCGTAATGCTGACAATGTAGATACGCCGTCTGCCACGCATGCGCGCCTGGCAGGAGAGCCACCTCTGCTGAAGGTACGTGATCTCACCATGCAGTTCGGTGGCCTCAAGGCAGTCGATGGTGTTGCACTGAAAGTGCACTCAGGCGAGGTGGTCTCGGTGATAGGGCCGAATGGCGCCGGGAAGACTACCGTCTTCAACTGTATCTCCGGTTTCTATCAGCCCACCGGGGGTGAGGTGTATTTCGAGGATAAGCCCATGCATCGTCTGCCGGGCTTCAAGATTGCCCGGGCGGGCATGGTGCGTACCTTTCAGAACGTGCGGTTGTTCAAGGAAATGACCGTCGTAGAGAATTTGCTGGTCGCTCAGCACATGCATGCTGAGCGTAATCTACTGCGAGGCCTGTTCAAGACGCCAGGCTATCGTCGCAGTGAAAAAGCGCTGATGCAGCAGGCGGGCGACTGGCTAGAGCGTGTCGGGCTACTTGAATTCGCTAACCGCGAAGCCGGGAATCTAGCCTACGGCCAGCAGCGTCGACTCGAGATTGCACGCTGCATGGTGGCAAGGCCGAAGCTTCTGATGCTGGATGAGCCTGCCGCAGGTTTGAATCCCAACGAGACACGCGACCTGAATGACTTGATCGTGAGTCTGACGCGTGATGAAGGGGTTTCTGTACTGCTGATCGAACACGATATGAGTCTGGTCATGGGGATCTCGGACCACATTTATGTGGTCAATCAGGGCCAACCGCTGGCAGAGGGCACGCCTGATGAGATTCGTAGCAATGACGCCGTGATCAAAGCCTATCTTGGGGAGGAGTAGCGATGACCGAGCTTGTGAAAGGCGTTGGGGCATCAATGGCCTATACCGGCGAGACCCTGGCGCCGCAAGATGCCATGTTGGCACTCGAGAATCTGACGACTCATTACGGACCGGTACAGGCACTCAATGATGTCTCTCTGGCGGTAGGCAAGGGCGAAATCGTGACATTGATCGGTGCCAATGGTGCTGGTAAGACCACACTTTTGATGTCGATCTGTGGCGATCCGCGACCGACCAGTGGGCATGTATGGTTTGAGGGTGAAGAGATTACCGGTACACCTACTGCACGCGTGATGCGTGGAGGGCTTTCGGTCGTGCCGGAAGGACGGCGTATTTTCACTGGCATGACAGTGGAAGAGAATCTGGCGATGGGCGGTTACTACCAGACACGTGAAGAGAACGAACGCAGCATCGAGCATGTGCTTGATCTCTTCCCACGCTTGCGAGAGCGCTTCAATCAGCGTGGAGGCACCATGTCTGGCGGCGAGCAGCAGATGCTGGCTATCGGGCGCGCATTGATGAGTCGCCCGCGGCTATTATTGCTGGACGAGCCCTCACTAGGCCTGGCTCCGATCGTGATCGGCCAGATTTTCGATATTGTCGAACAGCTGCGTGAGCAGGGCACGACTATCTTCCTGGTCGAGCAGAATGCTCATCGTGCACTGTCGATTGCTGATCGCGGCTATGTGCTGGAGCATGGTCATGTCGTGCTAGCCGACAGCGGTAAGGCGCTGCTGGCCAATGATGATGTGCGACGCGCCTATCTGGGCGGCTAGCTGTTCTCGAGGATTGGCGCAGCTCATCATCCAGACATGATGGCCACGACTGATTCCTTCAGTCGTGGCCATCGTCGTACGAACCGTCAGCGCTTTATCAGGCAGACAGTGGTCGCTTGATCTCTTCAGGCGAGTAGGCGACTCCATCCATGATGCAGTAGTGAATCGTCGGGCCGCTCTCCAGACACTGAGCGACGCAGGTCTCGCTTGCCGGAATTTGGCGGAGCGGATAGCGCACGCCGTCCTGGCAAAGCTCCAGCATCTTCTTCAAGGCGCTGCGTTCACAATACCCACACAGACACTCCAGGGCGTTATCCAGGCAGGTGTCCTCATCCATGCCTGCGCCATAGATACGCTGATCATCACAGACGACGAAACCATGTGACACCATGGCTCCGAGTACGGTGCCTTCCATTGATGCTGGCAAAGTCATTGCCTGGCGCAGCACCTCACGCTCTGTTGCAGATGCCACGTCGGATGGTGTTGCAGACATGGGTTCAGGTGCAGTTTCAGGTACTGTTTCAGGCACTACGCTGAGAATGTTATCGGACATGGTGGACCTCATTGGAATGGGGTGATCCGGCTTCTCTGAGCCAGTGATGGCCACTATCAGCAATGTCCTTCCTTGGCCACGACTGTCTATAGGGTAGACGTCGTTTTCCCACGCGCCATTCCCTTCGGACAACCTGCTGCAGGCAGTTCCGATGCTGCGTCACCTTTATGACAGCGGCATGACAGTTGGATTGCCAAGAGGTCTGCTCAGTCGAACGAGCAGGCCGTTGTGTGGCGATAGCGCGCTACCAGAGACAGCAGGATAGCGGCACTCTCGGCATCGAATGCACCCGTGATGGCACCGGGACGAAAGTGTGCCTGGAACGCAGCAATCGCCAACCAGGAACGCTCTGGTTCCACTGGATATCCATAGACAGTCAATGCTGTCAGCAAGGTGTCATTCTCTGGTAGGCCGTCATGAGCCAGCTGTCGTTGGAAACAGGTTACGTCTTCTGGCAATGGCCAGGCGCCGATACCTGCCTCGTGCAGACGTTTCCAGGGAAAGCGTGGGCCCGGGTCTGTCTTGCGATCAGGCGCGATGTCCGAGTGGCCAATGACATCGACTGGGGCGATGTCATGACGGGCCAGTATGGGGGTGATCAGCGCGACAAGTGCCGTGATCTGCTTGTCATCCCAGGCGGCAAACTCACGTGAGGGTGACCAGCGGCGGGCGACAGCGGCGCTGGCTGTCTCAAACTCTGACTCTGATGTGGATGCGGGGGCGAGTGGCAATGGTCCAGCATTGACGATCTCGATCCCGATGGAGGTGTCATTGAGGTTGTCGCGCCCCCCCCAATGGCTGACGCCAGCGTGCCAGGCGCGCCGTGATTCCGGCACCAGCTTATAAACACGCGGCAGGTCTGTCGGCGGTTGTGGACCAGACAGCAGATAATGTGCGCTGACATCAGGCCCCGTCAGGCTCTTCAGTGAACCGGTGAGATCATCATCGGTGTAGTGCAGTACCAGATGACGCACACGTGAATTGCTTTCTCCCACAAGGAGAGGAGTGTCAGTCAACTGATAGGCAGTGATGGCAGGCCCAGTGATGACAGGCCCAGTCGAGACAGAGGTAGAGGTACATCCCGCCAGGGATAGTGGGATGGCCCATAGCAGCGCGGCCGTCGCACGGAATGCTTTCAAGGACAGCAGCGGTGGCAAGTGAAGCAAGTGCATCAAAGCCTCGAATATCAGCGGATGAATGTGAGTGACGTAAGAGCTGGGCAGAGTTGCTGAGCCGATGGCAGGAGTTGTCGGTTGCAGGATTCACTCTGCCGCGAGGTGCTTGCATGAGGTATAATACCTGCCACCTGAACTGGCACCCGCCCCGTGGCTACGCGATTTCTGTGCCTGACAACAGTAATCGCGACAAGGCCCTGCGTGCCAGAGTATTTGCCTTCAATATTGCTTGCCTCCAAGGAGCCGATCCTGATGACCGTGATCCGCCAGGATGATCTGATCCAGAGCGTTGCCGACGCACTGCAGTACATTTCCTATTACCATCCGAAAGATTTCATTGACGCCATGAATGCGGCGTACGAGCGCGAAGAGAATCCGGCGGCGAAAGATGCCATCGCCCAGATTCTGATCAACTCGCGGATGTGTGCCCTGGGTCATCGCCCGATTTGCCAGGATACCGGCATCGTCACGGTCTTCGTGAATATCGGCATGGACGTGCGCTTCGAGGCTGACATGAGTCTTGACGACATGGTCAATGAAGGGGTTCGTCGCGCTTACCTGCTGCCGGATAATGTGCTGCGCGCTTCAGTGCTGGCCGACCCGGATGGCAAGCGTGCCAATACCAAGGACAACACGCCAGCGATCATCCATCACAAGCTGGTGCCGGGTGACACACTCGAGATTCATGTTGCAGCCAAGGGCGGCGGCAGCGAAGCCAAGTCCAAGTTCGCGATGCTCAATCCGTCCGATTCTGTCGTTGACTGGGTGCTCGAGCAGATTCCGAAGATGGGGGCAGGCTGGTGCCCGCCTGGCATGCTGGGTATCGGTATCGGCGGAACTGCCGAGAAGGCGATGCTACTGGCCAAGGAATCGCTGCTTGAGCCGATCGACATTCAAGAGCTGCAAGCGCGTGGGGCGTCCAACCGCGCCGAAGAGATCCGTCTGGAGCTGTTCGACAAGGTCAATGCCACGGGTGTCGGTGCTCAGGGGCTTGGCGGGTTGACCACCGTGCTCGACATCAAGGTCATGGATTACCCGACTCACGCGGCTAACAAGCCGGTGGCGATCATCCCGAACTGTGCAGCGACGCGTCACGTACACTTCACACTGGACGGCAGCGGTGCGGCAGAACTGCCGGCACCGAAGCTTGAAGACTGGCCGGAAATTACCCGTGAAGCGGGTGACAGTGTCAAGCGTGTCAATCTCGACACCATTACGCCTGAAGAGGTGCAGAGCTGGCAGCCGGGCGATACGCTACTGCTCAATGGCAAGCTGCTGACCGGCCGCGATGCCGCGCACAAGCGTATGACCGAGATGCTGGCACGTGGCGAGACGCTGCCGGTTGATTTGAAAGGTCGCTTCATCTACTACGTTGGCCCGGTGGATCCGATTCGTGATGAAGTTGTGGGGCCCGCGGGTCCGACCACTGCGACGCGTATGGACAAGTTCACTCGTACGCTGCTGGAAGAGACAGGCCTGTTGGGCATGGTCGGCAAGGCTGAGCGTGGGCCAACAGCGATCGACGCGATTCGTGACAACAAATCCAGTTACCTGATGGCCGTTGGTGGTGCTGCGTATCTCGTCGCTCAGGCGATCAAGAAATCTCGCGTGCTGGCATTTGAAGACTTGGGGATGGAAGCGATTTACGAGTTTGAGGTCGAAGACATGCCGGTGACCGTCGCCGTCGATAGCGCGGGTATCTCCGTGCATCAGACAGGTCCGGCCAAGTGGAAAGAAATCATCGCTAGCCGCGCGTGATAGTGAGTTTCGGCTGATACCTGTTGAATGGTAATGCTGAGCTGCACGATGATTGATTCAAGAACCCCGCCCTTTGTGGCGGGGTTCTTGCGTCTGACGATCGGGCCATTCGTCTTCAGTCGTACTGTCAGCAGAGAGGGCCACATCGTTGCGTGGCGTCCTGTGGCATACTTCGCATCATCTTGATGCTTGCAATGGAGTTGCAATGACCGCTTGGTTACTTGGCTTTTTACTGCTGACCAGTCACGTGCTCGGAGCCATGACGGCTGTCGTTGCGCTGATGTCCAGTCGCACCTCGCAGGGAGCGATCGCCTGGATCCTCTGTCTGTTGACCTTCCCCTATGTGGCACTGCCACTATATTGGGTGTTTGGTCGCCCACGCTTTTACGGCTATGTGAGTGCGCGTGAAGAGCGCGATTCCACCATGCGACGTGTCCTGATGCGTTTCCGGCCCAAGCTTTCACCGTGGCTATCGCGACCGTTGGGCGGTAATCCCACGCATCTGGATGCCATTGAACGGTTGGCGATGATGCCGGTCACCACTGGCAACCGTGCCCAGTTGTTGATAAACGGCGAGCAGACCTTTGAGTCTCTCTTCCAGGGTATCGATGAAGCGGAAGAGTATATTCTCATCCAGTTTTTCATCGTGCGTCACGATGAACTGGGGGTACAGCTCAAGCATAAGTTGATGCACAAGGCCGAGCGTGGCGTGCGGGTGTGTTTTCTCTATGACGAAATCGGCTCGCGCAAACTCTCGGATGGCTATCTAAAGGACCTTGAAGAGGCTGGCTGTGAAGTCAGCGCTTTCAATTCTTCACGTGGCTGGCGACACCGTTTTCAGATCAACTTCCGCAATCATCGCAAGATCACGGTGGTGGATGGCCGCATCGGGTTTGTCGGTGGACTGAATGTCGGCAATGAATACCTTGGCCATTCCGAGCGTTATGGTGCGTGGCGTGATACGCACCTCAAGCTCGAGGGCCCCAGCGTGATGGGGTTGCAGGAAGCCTTCTGGGAAGACTGGCACTGGGCAACAGGCGAAGTCTTGTCGCTGGAGTGGCAGCCACGCATCAGTTGCGATGAATGTCAGCATGTCGTCATCGTGCCGTCAGGCCCGGCAGATCGCCGCGAGACGGCGAGTCTGCTGGTTCAGCAGGCCATCCATTCCTCCGTTAGCCGTATCTGGATCACTAGCCCCTACTTCGTGCCTGATCAGGGTGTGCAGGATGCGCTCAAGATCGCCGCTCTGCGTGGAGTGGATGTGCGCGTGATGATCCCCGAGCGCCCCGACCATCTGCTGGTCTTCCTGTCAGCATTTTCCTTCCTCTCGGACATGATTCGCTCTGGTGTGCGCGTGTTCCGTTATCAGCCGGGCTTTCTGCATCAGAAGGTAATGCTGATGGACAGCCATACGGCGACTATTGGCACGGTCAATCTGGACAACCGTTCGTTCCGACTCAATTTCGAGGTGACCGCTTTTGTGCCGGACCATCGGTTTGCCTCCGAAGTGGAGGCCATGCTGGAAGAAGATTTCAGGCATTGTCGTGAAATCAGCTGTGAAGAGCTGGAAGCACGTCCCATGTGGCGCAAGCTTGTCTCACGTGCCGCGTATCTTCTTGCTCCCATTCAGTGATGGGTCTACTCCTGGCGTGATAATGACTCATGCCGGGATGAATAAAATTCCCACTGCAAGGGCTTGTCATTCATCGCTTTTGCGGGCATCTTTAGTGCTATAAGCGATTGCCCTGTTATTCTTTTATTGAATAAGGAAGTGCCATGTTAGCGTCGTTATTTGATGCTCTTCACGGCCAGAGGCTCCGACAGATTCCGCACTGAGATACGCCATGACTGCCCAAGACACGCTTGTCGATACGTCTGCCGCCGCAACAACGTTGGTTGCTTACCAGTTTCGTGATGATGCTGATGTCATCGACTTTGCGCGCCAGCATGTGGGGGATCAGCACCCGGCTTTTGCTCAAGCGACATTACTGCAGGTGGAAGAGATTGGTGATGGCAATATCAATTATGTCTATCGCGTCTGTACGCCAGATCACTCTGCCTCGGTGATCGTCAAGCAGGGGCTGCCATGGGTGCGGATCATCGGTGAGAGTTGGCCGCTTTCGTTGGTGCGTGTTCGCATAGAAGCTGAAACCCTGGCGTTCGAAGCCGAGTGTGCAGCGGATCTTGTGCCGGCGCTTTATCATTTCGATGATGCGCGGTCCGCTATCGTGATGGAGGATATCGGCGATCACCGCAATTTGCGTCACGCCTTCATTGATCGTGAGCCCTTGCCGATGCTGGGCCAGCACATGGGCCGTTTTCTGGCCGCGACACTCTATCGCAGCAGTGATCTGGCACTGGATGCACACGACAAGAAAGTGCGTATTGCGCGCTTCATCAATCCTGACCAATGCAAGATCACCGAAGATCTTTTCTTCTTCGATCCGTTCTGTGATCACGAGCGCAACAGCATCAATCCTGCACTGCGCCCTGATGCTGAAGCGCTGTGGAGCGACCAGCAACTGAAAGTGGAAGTGGCTGAGCTCAAGTTACGCTTCCTATCGGCTCCCGAGGCCTTGTTGCATGGCGACCTTCACGCGGGCTCCATCTTTGTGCGTGATGACAGTACCAAGATCATTGATCCTGAATTCGCCTTCTTTGGTCCTGCAGGATTTGATATTGGAAGTTGGATGGCAGGTCTATGGTTGGCGGCCTGCGCGCATACCGAGCTTGAGGCGGGTGCCAACAACGCATATATCGAGCAGCTTTGTGCGCATGCCACCACAAGCTGGGAAACCTTTTCTGCGCTGTATCACGCGCAGGCGCTCACCACTGACGATGCAAGCTTTGCCGCGGCGGGTGTTGCTGAACGTTGTCTGCAGCGCATGCTGAGTGACGCCATTGGCTACGCTGGCTGTGAACTGGTCAGGCGAACGCTGGGGCTGGCCCATGTGCTGGAGCTTGAGTCGATTGAAGATGGGGAAGTGCGCGCCAGGGCAGAGCGTCGTGCGCTGGCATTGGGTCGTGAGCTGATTCTTGATCGACACACACTGACCAACATGGCAGCGATTGATGTCGTGATCCGTCGTCACCTGGCGAGTTAGCAGGGCGGAAACCACTGTGCTCGGGCTTTTGATCGCCTACTCGGGTAGACTTCCCGCACGGTATTCCATGAGCCTGTTCCTGATAGGCCCATGTGTCTTGCGAATACGCTCACTGCATGCTCACCAAGAGATTTTCATGGCCCTGTCTTCCACGCCTTACAAGGTGGATCTGTCGCTGACCGACCTTGACCGCGGCGTCTATGAGACCCTGCGTTTCACCGTTGCACGCCATCCGTCTGAAACCGAGCTGCGCCTATGCGTTCGCCTGCTGGGCCATGCACTGTGGTACAGCGAGAATATCGCCTTCGGCCGTGGGCTTTCTGATGTTGATGAGCCTGCACTGTGGGAAAAGAGCCTCGACGGTCGTGTACTGCATTGGATTGAAGTCGGGCAGCCGGATGCTGATCGTCTGACCTGGTGCTCGCGACGTACCGAGCGCACTTCATTACTGGCCTATGGTAGCCTGCGTGTCTGGGAAGGCAAAATACTGCCTGCCGTGGCGGGGCTCTCCAATCTCAATATTGCCGCTGTCCCTGAGGGGGCGCTGGATGTCATCACTGCCTCATTGCCGCGCAATATCAAGTGGACGGTGATGATCACTGAAGGCACCATCTTCATTACGGACGATAACGGCCAGCACGAGATCAACCTTGAATGGCTCAAAGGCGAACGCTAAACGCGTGTCACGTGCTTCGTCTATCAAAATGCCCTCGCAAGCCAAGCTTGTGGGGGCATTTTGCCTTTATGGTACGGGGATACTTCGTAGAGATGTCACACGACATTCATGTCGCGGTCCACGATCAGTTGGTCCCGGCCATTGGCTTTGGCGTGATAAAGCGCTTCATCACTGCGCTTGACCCAGCTGGTCAGAGTGCTCTGCTTGCACAGCTCACTGGCTCCCGTGCAGAAGCGAACCGACCCATGCGGCAGCGGCGAAGCATCGCAGCGATCGCGTAGCTGTCGGTCGAACTGGCGAGCTACGGCCAAACCACCAGGTAACAGGATCATGAACTCTTCTCCTCCGTAGCGCCCAGCCTTGCCTTCAAACTTCTGACTCAGTGCTAGAATCCAGGATGAGAAGTGCGTCAGTACCTGGTCTCCATAAGGATGACCATGGACATCATTGATCAATTTGAAATGGTCGAGATCACAGATCAGAAGACAGGCTCTCTCGTACTGATTGATCCAGATCTCGGCATGTTCGTGGATGGTGCGGTGATTATAGAGTCCTGTAAGGCTATCGAGGCGACTCAGGTGCTCAAGCTTGTGAGCGTAGATGCGTGCCAGATCACGTTCTTCGCGAATACGCTTGGCATAGCCGGCGATCACCACACTGAGCAAACCAAATGCCAGGGTATAGCTGATACCCATGTCCAGACTGCGAATGGCGGGGCTTTCGTAGGCGACCACCAGGCCGGGGCGTGCATGTTCCAGTGTCAGCAATAGCCACGGCATGAACATCAGCCCGCTGATGATGATCCCTCGCCGTATGGGGCTGGGAGGCAATACTCCCAGTACATAGGCCGAAGCCATCAGAAAGAACAGGAGGGTCGGGCCATCCATACCGTTGTTGAATAGCCAGCTGGCCGGCAGCATGACGAAGGTAACCAGTGTACAGAATAGCCATGACATGCGGCGAAACTCGCCGTGAAAGCGGGAGCGATACCACATCACCATGATCATCAGGCTGATCACCAGCAAGGCCAGGCTGTAGGCTGGTACGGTGAGTTCCATCAGGTAGTTGAAGACAGCTGAGAACAAGCCGATCAGCACGGTAGAGACCAAAAAACCATGGTGCAAGATCTGACGTGCCGAGCCATTCTCGCCTACCAGCCAGCGCCATGAAGACCCAATCATTTTCAGAGGACTGGCCATGTCACCTCACTGTCAGAGGGCTGCCACCCAGAATGAAGGGCTCAAGTATTGAGTAAAAGAACGCTGAAGGAGAGGGCATTGCAGTCACTCCATGGCTGATCAGCATTATGTTGGAGGAATACACATGGCATTTAAGGTCATTTATAGGCAAAGCTTACCCGAAATGATGAAGTGGCTAGTCTACCTTTAGCTAACGCAGCGTCTTGGCGACGTCAGGTGATGCTGCACGCTCAACGTCTTGCTCCATCACTTCCAAGGTGTATAGCGATAGCTCTCCGGGTCCTTGGCATCAGGCACATCCGCTTCACACAGCAGCACGATAGTATGGCCATCATCATCCTGCTCCGTGCCTGTTACCTTGACTGGAAAGTTCGGTGACATGGCATCCAGCGCTGGCCAGTCGCCCTTGGCGATGCTACTGCCGGTAGCGGGAGCATCATGAGCGCCCACCTTGACTGGGTCACCGTGCACTCGTGCACCACTACTTATTGTTGTAGTGAGCTTGAAATAGAGTTCTGTCATTTCATGTCTCCTGTGACGGGGTAAAGAGTGATCACCACTAGAACATGCGTCGTTGTCGGACGGATTGCAATGACGGTGTGCCAATGGCTTGGATTTTTACGAGCCAGATGCCGTGGCTGAAAAAATCTTTAATTCCCGCTTTTCTTTTTGAGATCAATGCGGTACATTACGTCTCGTCTTGAGAGGTAAGCCTTTCGGGACTGTCGTCGGGACGTGGCGCAGCTTGGTAGCGCGCTGCAATGGGGTTGCAGAGGTCGCAGGTTCGAATCCTGTCGTCCCGACCAGAATCAAGTAAAAAGACCATCCAGTTTCTGGGTGGTCTTTTTTTATGTGTCTACTTTCCGCCGCGTACCCCACCTGTCCTGAAAACCCATTAATTGCTACGATAATCTTCCATACTCTGTCCAAATTCGTGCCTCAAGGTTAGTGCTCAGCAACGCTATCACTTAGAGGTTCGCATGTTTTTAACTGATGATATTATCTATATCCAGATGCAGAAGACAGGATGTAGTCATATTGCCATGTTGTTGTCCAGAATGTTCAAGGGACAACAAATAGGGAAACATAATCCTGCGACAGAAGCATTGCTCACTGGCAATTATCATTTTATTTCATCGATACGCAATCCATGGGATTGGTACCTGTCCCTTTGGTCCTATGGAGTGCAGGGTAAAGGAGGGCTGCATGATAGGCTTGTTAATAAGAAATATCGAAGAATCTTGAGACACTTTCATCAGCATCCACTGGTAAAAATTGAGTCTCTTATAAAAGAGATGAGAAAGGATACCGATGCTTGGCGTGAGGTCTATGCGGATGCCAGCGATGTTGAATTGTTCAGGCGCTGGCTGAAGATGATCCACGCCGCTGAGAATGCATCGTGGCTAGGCGAAAATTACGTAGAATCAGGCCTCTCGGAGCTCTGTGGTTTCATGTCTCACCGATACCTTTCGCTGTGTTGTTCTGCCCGACTGCATCCATCGAAATTGATTGCGGTAAAAGATATTCATATGTTGGCGGATTATGAGCGACACCACTGTCATGTTGATGATTTTATACGCCAAGAGTCCCTTGAGGATGACCTGTGCAAGGTGCTTGAACGTCTTTCATTATTAAGGCATGAAGATAAATCTCTCATCTATTCAATGAAGAAAACCAATGCATCACACCGGTATCGAAGTATCGGAGAGTATTATGACAAGGAATGTGCCGAACTAGTGGGGTTACGAGAAAAGATCGTGATCGACAAGTTTGATTATCAATCGCCAATGTAAGGCGTTTGCTATTCCCCTCGATGGTAAGATGCTGTGAGCTGACGACTTTCTAGACACAGTTGAACCTCCGAGATTCGATCATTATGGCAGCATGTCTCGTCTGCTGACATCTGTGCAATGCGCCCGATAATATGCCACCAAGGTGCGGGCCTTGGTCGATATCAGATGTCCGGGAGGATTGACTGCGTAAGTCCCGCCTGTCGCCAGCTGCCAGAGTGGCAAGAGATGGATCCGCTGGACTGATGCAAGCGCAGAGGCTGCACTCAGCGTATCCAGCACAGTGATACCGCCGCCGTCGCAAACCAGACGCTTCAGCAGTGTGATGGTGTCAGTGCTCAAACGGCTCCGCATCCTGACAGTGCGCTGGATGCCTTCTTGAGAGATGAATGTCCACTGGCGCGGCGAAGGAAGCAGGCCTAATGCCAGCCAATCATGCGTTGAGAGGGCTTCTGACGTCATTTTCGTCATCTCTCCATTTTCAGCCTGCATTCAGGCTTGAGAGGTAAAAGAAGGCATACTAAGCCCTGCAGTGATGACGTGATATAGCGCCGAAAACTACCGAAGTCCAAGGAGGGATGACATGAAGCTGCTCTTGCTTGAAGACGATGATTTGCTGGCGGATAGCCTGGCTGAAATGCTGGAAGATAATGGCTATCGACTGGATATCGCGTCCTCCATCCGAGAAGCGGAAGCCTTTGTCACCACGCAGGAATACGCGCTCGCGATTCTTGATCTCGGTCTGCCGGACGGCAGTGGACTGGACCTGCTGGCACGCTGGCGTCAGCAGCACCGTGATATCCCGGTGCTTATCCTGACTGCGCGCGATACCTGGGAAGATAAGGTGGTTGGACTACGCGGCGGAGCAGATGACTATCTCACCAAACCCTTTCATGAAGCTGAATTATTGGCACGACTCCATGCGCTACTCAGGCGCCACACGGGAGGGAGTACTCAGTACTTGCAAGTCAGTGGCATTCAGCTGGATGAGCAAATGCAGAGTGTGAGTCGTGATGGAGAGCAGTGGGAGCCGCTGACAGCCACTGAGTTTCGGTTGTTACGCTATTTGATGCATCACCCGGATAGGGTGCACTCCAAGGATCAACTGTTGGATCAGCTGTATGCCCTTGATCAGGATGCCGCTGCTTCCAATCTGGTGGAAGTCTATATCGCCAAATTACGTCGACGATTGGGTCGCGAGTTGATCGTGACGCGACGCGGACAAGGGTATCTCTTTGCTTCACATTGACCGCCGCAGCCTTCGTTTTCGCCTGCTCACTCGACTGGGTGGCGTGGCGCTGGCTGTCGTTCTACTGGCCTGGTATCTACATGGCTACTTTTTGCACCAGCTGGCACAGGACTTCCTGGGTGAGCGCCTCAAGGATGAAGCGATACATGTCGAGGCGTTGCTCAAGCAGGGCGATCGACCCGCAGTCGAGCTCCTGACAGCGTCGCGTGAGGAATATCAGGTTTTCCACCACTTCTATGTATTGGGCATTGCAGGTCAGACCAGCACCTCACATCCCGCCATGCTCAAGACACTGATGCCACTATTGGCTGGCAGAGATGCGCTGTTCACGCTTTCGGATCAACGGCACCCACTACTGGTATATCGCCATGCCTTCCAGGTGCGAGGTCAGCCGGCGCAACTGTTGATCGCCGAGAACTTCTCTCCCGTGCAGCAAGGTCTTGAGCGTGTGCACTGGTGGATAGGAGGCACGGCCATCCTGTTATGGGGCGTATTGGTTTCTCTCAACTTGCTGGCTGTCAGGCGTGGTCTTCGCCCTCTAGTGACGCTAGGGCATCAGTTGAAAGAATTGCAGACGGGTCGCCGCAAGCGAATTGCGCTGGAGGCACCTTCGGAGCTTGATTCGCTGGTCACGCAGCTCAATCATTTATTGGATGAATTCGATCGACGTCTGACGCGCTCGCGTGAGTCGGTCGCCAATCTCTCGCATGCGCTCAAGACACCCTTGGCAGCACTGGCTCAGGTATTACGAGGTAGACGGCCGATTGACGCTGTGCGGCGTACTAAAATGCTAGCGCGTGTCGAGTCGTTACATGCGCAGCTGGCTGCAGAATTACAACGTGCACGCATTGCAGGTCCGCGGGCTGGCCAGGCGACACGTCCCGTTGAAGAAGCTGAACGGTTGATAGAGATGTTCTGCGGACTGTATCCAGAACGAAGGTTCAGTCTTGAGGTGGCCAGTAGTGAAGTGAGCCAGTCGAGTAGTGGAGCGTCTAGTTGGGTCAGTATCGAAACTCAGGACTTCACTGAAATGCTGGGCATTGTGCTCGATAATGCTGGCAAGTGGTCACGTCAGCAGGTGCGTTGTCGGCTGGCGATCAACGCGACCACGCTAAGGCTGACGGTGGACGATGATGGACCCGGTGTGCCACATGAGGAGCATGATCGATTGGGGGAGCGTGGTCGTCGATTGGATGAGCGTTATCCTGGCTATGGGCTTGGGTTATCCATTCTCGCCCAGCTCGTGACGCACTATGCAGGCCAACTGCACTATTCCAGCGCCCCTGAAGGAGGATTGCGGGTCGAGATGACTCTCCCCGTAAACCAGCCAACACCTATTCAGGCTTGATTCAGGTTTGCGTGGTGTCATCGCATCATGACTTATTACTGGAGATGGCCATGAAGGGCACGACATCCACGTTTTCCACTTCCCGCCGGCAGCTGCTCAAAACGAGTTCAGCGCTGGGCCTGGGGGCGATGGCGCTGGGCATGACACCTGCCTGGGCATCGCCTTTGGGACGTGCGGCAGCGGCTTCCCGAACGGTGGAGTCCGGCCCGGAGATTGCGTTGGCCATCCGCCGGGAAGATCGTCTGGTTGCGGGTCAGCGTACCCGGCCAATCACCATCAATGGCAGTAGCCCTGGCCCGATGGTGCGCCTCAAGGAAGGTCAAGAGGCAGTGATCCGGGTGACCAACCTGATGGATGAACCTACCTCGATCCACTGGCACGGCATCATTCTGCCGCCTGAAATGGATGGTGTACCAGGCATCAGCTTTGCGGGTATCGCCCCCGGTGACACCTTTACCTATCGTTTCCCTGTCACGCAAAGCGGTACCTATTGGTATCACAGCCACTCGGGCCTTCAAGAGCAGGAAGGTCACGCGGGGCCGTTGATCATTGATGCCGCGACTCCCGACGCCTTTCAGTATGACCGTGAGCACGTATTATTACTGACCGATTGGACATTCGAGGATCCCAAGAACGTCTTCCGTAATCTCAAGACCATGGAAGGCTACTACAACTTCCAGGAGCGCACCGTGGCGGACTTCTTCGCCGATGTGCGCCGCAATGGTCTACAAGATACCGTCGAGGCGCGCAGTATGTGGGCTGAGATGCGCATGAGCTCACGTGACATCTCCGATGTGACCGGCAGCACCTATACCTATCTACTCAATGGCAATGCGCCTGACGAGAACTGGACAGGCCTGTTCCGCCGCGGTGAGACCGTGCGTCTTCGTGTCATCAATGGCTCTGCCATGAGCTACTTCGATCTGCGTATCCCTGGACTCAAGATGACAGTAGTTGCCGCTGACGGTCAGCCCGTTCAGCCGGTGCCGGTCGATGAGTTTCGCATCGGTGTTGCTGAGGCGTATGACGTGCTGGTGACGCCGGAAGATGACAAGGCATACACCATCTTTGCCGAAGCGATGGACCGTAGTGGCTATGCCCGCGCCACTCTGGCACCGCGCATGGGCATGCAAGCGAACATTCCTGCACGGCGTGACATTGCCGATCGTGGCATGGAGGCCATGGGTGCGCATGGCAGCATGAATCACTCCAAGATGGCAGGTATGGACCACTCCAAGATGGCCGACATGGATCATTCCGAGATGGCAGGCATGGATCACTCCAAGATGGCCGGTATGCAAGGCGAAGCACTGGCCGCAGGCATGCTGGCGGCAGGTGCCGTGCAGCCGGGGGCACGTTATGACCAAGCGGGTATCGGATTGGACCAGCAGCAACGCCGCGTACTGGTTTATCAGGACCTCAAGGCATTGGCACCTTGGCCTGATCGGCGCCCCCCGCAACGGGAGATAGAGCTACATCTTACTGGCAACATGGAGCGCTACATGTGGTCATTTGATGGCAAGAAATTCAGTGAGGTGAATGGCCCGATTCACTTCAACAAGGATGAGCGTCTGCGCCTGATCCTGATCAACGACACCATGATGGAGCATCCGATTCATCTGCATGGCATGTGGATGGAGCTGGAAAATGGTCACGGTGAGATGATTCCCCGCAAGCACACCCTGAACGTCAAGCCAGGAGAGCGCGTTTCTGCGCTGATCACCGCGGATGCCGAGGGCAGCTGGGCGTTTCACTGCCACCTGCTTTATCACATGGATGCGGGCATGTTCCGCGTGGTCAAGGTTTCCTGAGGAGTCGACATGTCCATTATCTGTATCTCAAGGCATGCCGTTATTGCATCGGCTGCTTCCGCAGCACTGAGCGTCATGCCGCTACTGGCTTACGCTGAAGATGGTTATGACGCGCCTGCTGACTGGCCCTCGCCGATGGCCGAACATCTACAATGGTCTGCTGCGTTTGATCGACTGGAATACGCCAGTCCCGATAAGGGTAATAATGCTCTGGTATGGGATTTTCAGGCTTGGTATGGCAGTGACGTCAATCGACTGTATGTGAAGTCG
Source organism: Cobetia sp. L2A1 (assembly GCF_009796845.1). NCBI lineage: Bacteria > Pseudomonadati > Pseudomonadota > Gammaproteobacteria > Oceanospirillales > Halomonadaceae > Cobetia > Cobetia sp. L2A1. Next base: position 1,581,767 of record NZ_CP047025.1, read on the forward strand.
GAAGGCGAGAATATTCAGGGTGATGGTGAAGACGCCGAATTTGAGTCACTGGAGTTGTTGTACAGTCGTCTGGTGGCTGACTTCTGGGAATTTCAGGCCGGTATGGGCTACCAGGGTGGCGTGTTCAGTGACGATCATGAGGAGAGAGTCTACGGCGTCCTCGGATTCCAAGGCACGGCACCTTACCGGATAGAAACGGATGCAGCGCTTCAGTTCAATGAAGGTGGAATCGTCACGGCAAGCATTGAGCTTGAGCATGATGTCCGTCTGACTCAGCGTTGGTACCTGCAACCTCGCAGTGAAATAGTGGTCGCCGCCAATGAATCAGAAGCATTGGGTATCGGAAGAGGCGTCAATTCCCTACGCATCGGACTGCGCGCACGCTATGAGATCACGCGGCGATTTGCTCCTTATGTCGGCATGTATTGGGAGCGTCAATATGGCGCGACCGCTGATATGCAGCGCGCTGAGGGCGAAGAAGTAGAAAATACCGGTGTCGTCGTCGGAGTGAAATTGATGTTTTGATATTGCGTTGTGGTTTACATGCTGAGTAAAAAATAGAGTGGCAGCAATATATTCAGCGTCATTTCAGACTCAGTGGTTATAGTCTCTTTGCCTCCATAAAGAGGCTATCATGATGAAATCAAGATAATGATGCCGGCAGTCGGTATTGTATTTTCATCAATGGCAGTACAGGCCAATAATACTCAGAATAACCTGCCGTTACTGACGGAGGGTGTTTTCGATACTCAGGCACTGGTGGCGGGGCAGGTAAAGCGCTATCAGCTTGATATTGAACACCCCATCAGTCTGAAAATCGTAAGCCGACCCTTTGCAGGGTCTTCCAGTCAGCACAACATGATATCTGCGACATTGCGTGGACCTGATGGCAGTGCCGTTGCAGCAGCCATGGATGCCAATGGTCATTTTGTTCTGCAGCGCTCAGTCGTCGATGGCCGCTATCAGCTGGAGGTGACCGGGGCATCCAGCAATGGGGCTGCTGACGAAAGTAACAATCAATATTCATTGGGAGTGTCATTCAATTAATTGATAAAAGAGAGGTTTGCGTAAATATAATATTACATGACTATGAATGATGACTTACGTGCTATTCCTGAGTTCCTTGACAGATGCTCGTATTGACGGCTGGACATTGCTGGCCTTTTTTTAAATTTCCTCGTATTTATCTTGCCAATGAGTATGGAAAAGCCATATGAAAAAAGTGCTGATCACAGTAAGTATGACATTATCTCTTTTTGCTGCTATCGGGATTGGAGGAGTGTACTCCGGTGTGATAAATGTCGGTGCGGATAGTCCTCATGAAGGCTGGGTGTATGCGTTATTGGATACGGCGCGTACTCGCTCGGTAGAACGACATTCTTCGAATATTGAAGTACCAGATCTGCAGGGGGAGGCATTGATAATGGCAGGAGCAGGCAATTACGCTGCCATGTGTACCAGTTGTCATCTCGCACCTGACATGCTGGAAACAGAGCTGAGTCAGGGCCTATATCCCCAGCCGCCCAATTTTTGGCAAGCCGGTGTGAATGATAATCCCGCTGAAAACTTCTGGATCATCAAACATGGGATAAAAGCCAGTGGCATGCCTGCTTGGGGGAAAAGCATGCAGGATGTCTATATCTGGCAGATGGTGGCATTCATGGATGAACTACCGAGCATGAGCCCGCAGCGTTATCAGACACTGGTGGCGTCAAGTGCTGGCCATCAGCATGGTGGGGGAGAAACGCCAAGTGCCCATCACGCTAACAATGCGGGCGATTCACATCATGAGATGATGACTGAGACTGTTCAGCAACAAGCACAGGATGCCGATGAGGCTTCGGTGAGTCATTCTGCAGATGGGGGTAAAACAGTCAATAACGTCCATCATGGCGAGGCGGCAGTCGCTGCTTCTGCACAAGAGAATACAGCAGTAGACAGTGAAGCCCATCACAGTGAAGTGCCAACTCAGGATTCGCACTCTCAAGAACCCCATGAGCATTCAAGTGAGCATTGATATTCGCTTGTACAACATCTCGTGTCGAAATAGCGCTGCGGCCAGATGTCAGACTCTGGTGCTCAAGCCCGCTTTCCGTCGTGCCAGCTCTGTCATGACACGTTGATATGACTGAGCTGATACGACTGAAGGGCTTGTAAGGAATTGATCGAGATCAAGCTTTCAGGAATCTGGACGATTGGCTACGGAAGGGTGAGTTTTCTACAGAAGATAGCATTAGATTTCTCGTATATACTTGCTCGCCTTCACAGGAGGTGAGAATGCAAATAGTAGAGATTTATACTGAAACACGCTTCAATCCCGAGCGTTCCATCCTCAAGGAGCGGCTCGGGGAGGACTATGTGGTGCAAACCTGTGCTGCGGATGCGCCAAATTTCTGTTTTGAGGTGAGTCAAGGCCGAAATTTCATCTTGGGATTTGAAGTGGCAGGTGCTCGTAGTGCGGAGTTTCTTTCGATCATTACCGAAGACTACGTCTATCAACATCCGGGGATATTGCCCGAGGTGCTATCAGAGTATTTGAAGAGCCGTGCTCGGCACCCCCTACGTCGTCAGCGCAAAACGTCGCTCACGGCATCTGCTTGCTGAGACCTGGCAGTTGATCATGGGTAGCAGATACCACCAGTAGCGTATCGCTCACACACACCGTGAGTGTCAGGGTGAGATAGAACAGCAGAGAGGCAGGTAAACGCTCAGACACCGAGCGATGATATGTAGCAAGCTTACCATTGCGTTCTCATTGCCGCCTCTGCACATGTCATTCTTGGATTGACTCCTTGGCTTGAATCTTTCAGCTTCTGATAGCTGTTCGTATAGCGTGCGTGGTCTTGGCGCACGCCAAGCGAGCGATAAAGCACTCTGGCCGAAGCTTGTGAAAGTTGACCTGGAGGACTTGCTGCAAGGGCTGGCTTGCTGCGCGCACCGTACTATAGCGACTGCATGATCATGATCTCACTAATCCACAACTGGCACTGAAGAGGCCACCCGTGGACTGTGGTTGAGCGTGGAGAGTGCAGTCGTGTATTACGTGTTGGCCGTTGTCAGTCACGACTTGATGACTGATGAATCCTGTTGAAAGGTGCTTGTCGTCTGGTCTGAGCATCCCCCCCAGACATACGCTAGTCACAACAAAAGAAGGCCTCCCGCGGGAGGCCTTCTTTTGTTCTTTGTCTGACAGGTACTGACGTTCAGTGCATGAGCCGATGTCTGGTTCATGTGCACATATGGCATGTACCTGGCAGATCGTGCTGCCTCAGCAAGCCAGGCCCAGGGAGGCGGGCGTGACCTAAGCGACAGCGCTTAGTCCCAATCAGGTGCGAAGTCCGGATTGGCGATGCGCTCACCACGGTCCAGCTCAGCAATCTTCGCCATGTCTTCTCCGGTCAGTGTCATCGAGAAAGCATCGAAATTGCTCTGGATGTTCTTCGCCTTGGTGGAGGACGGGAAGGTCACGATGTCCTGCATCTTGAGCCAGGCCAAGGCAATCTGGGCTGGGCTTGCCCCATGGCGTTCGGCGATGGCCTTGAGGGTCTCGTCATCCATTACCTTGCCGACGGCCAATGGCATGAAGGCGGTGACCTCGATCCCCAGTTCATGACATTTGTCGATGACTTTACGGTTCTGCATGAAGGGATGCACTTCGATCTGGTTGGTCAGCAGCTCGTCACGACCCACGATACCCACGGCGCGCTCAAGTTGGTCGCAGGTAAAGTTTGAGACGCCGATATGACGCGCCTTGCCTGCGGCCTTCAGCTTGGCTAGAACAGGCAAGTAATCCTCCATCGGCACTTCGTCGTTGGGTGACGGCCAGTGGATCAGCAGCAGGTCCACATAGTCAGTCTTGAGGCGTTCAAGGCTCTCCTCGACACTCTTTTCCATATCCCCCGGCACTAGGCGGTCGTGCCAGATTTTGGTGGTGATGAAGAGCTCTTCGCGCGGGACGCTGCTGTCGGAGATGATCTGTCCGACCTCGGCTTCATTGCCGTAGAACTGGGCGGTATCGATATGGCGATAGCCTACTTCCAGTGCCGCATTGAGACTCTGACGCAGAGTGTCACCTTCAAGACGGAAGGTGCCAAAGCCGGGGTTCGGTAGTGTAGTCGACATGTGTGAACTCCTGTTGAATGTGCCCGAAGAGATGACTGATGGGCACGTATCCATGTGGTGTAGATCAAGAGCTGGGGCTATGAGATCGCCACAACAATGGCATACATGCGCATCAGTCCTGTGCCAGTATCGCAACAATGCCGATGACACCGCCTGTCACTCTCTTGCCGGCGCTTGAGGCAAGTGTGTGCCGAATCACCTCAAGGTACGCGAGTGGCATCTCTCAGTCTCATGCTCCATCAAGGTTTATTCGTTGGCAGTGATCACGAATCTGAGCGCACTTGGCTCTCCACGTTTCAGCTCGTCAAGACGGCTTGTCAGGGCAGTGAAACCATCCACCTGAGGCGCGGGCTGATACATCTTCCTACTCACGATAGCATCTAGCAGGGATTCACCTGCTGCGACCAGTTCTTCCCAGTCATCGTCGTTACCAGTCCGAGAAACACGAACTCGGTGGTACCGATGACAAAGGCGCTCAGCGTGAGCGCCAGTAAGGCAAGGGGCATTGAGTGACGCTCGCATGCGTGTAGTTTGTCGTGCGTTATCTTTGTGATAATCGTAATGAAAAGTGAAATACTTTTGCTGTTTTTGTCGCTAGTTGAGTGGGCACTGCCTGATGTAGCCGCTACGAAGAGGGCGTGAAGCGCTTGGCTAGCCACCAGCCCAGCACCATCGTGATCAGAAAGCCGGCCAGGGGCAGACTCATGGCGCTACTCGAGGCGATGGCGGGCCCAGGGCAATAACCACTCAGACCCCAGCCAGTGCCGAAGAATGCTGCACCGGTCAGCAGACGAGCATCGATATCGCGGCGAGTGGGGAGTTGGAAGCGCTCTCCAAGCATCGGGCCTTCTCGACGCCAGACGAGACGGTAGCCGATAAAGGTGGTAATGACAGCGGCTCCGAGTACGAAAATCAACGTCGGGTCCCAGTGACCGGTGACATCCAGAAAGCCAATCACCCGTGCGGGATCTGTCATGCCACTGAGGGTCAACCCCAGGCTGAATATCAGCCCGGTCACTAACCCGATGACGATCTTCATTGTCCACCTCCGGTCAGCGTCCGAGTGACAAGGACGGTCAGCATGGCGACTGTCACGAAGACGGCAGTTGCCACGATCGAGCGCGGTGATAGACGTGCCATGCCACAGACTCCATGGCCACTGGTACATCCGCCCCCAATGCCTGTGCCGACCCCAACCAGCACCCCGGCGATCATCATTGGCAGCACGCCATTGATGGGGTTACCAATCATGGCGTGGGACTGTGCTGCCACATTGCCCCAGTCGAGATTCAAGATCGTCAATAGCAGCGGTCCTGACACCAGGCCGATAACGAAGGCGATACGCCAACCACGATCCGTCCCTGCATCGAACAAGGCACCACGCGTGATACCACTGATACCAGCGATACGCCCCAGAAAGCCCATCAGCATCACAGCTGACACTCCGATCAGCCCCCCGCCCATCAATCCCTTCAGACTGCTAATCGTGTCCAATGGTGTACTCCTTGTGTCACGAGATGTCTTCGCATTTTATCAGTAGGGAGTGTGGCGCCTTTCTGTCGTTGGCGCTTCATTCGCGGACATCAATTCTTGCGGCCCTTTATCTCACGCCTCATGACCCCATATGAGAAAAGAGGTGGTTCGGTGACGGGCTATCAAACGTGACGGAAGGGAGCGCTCATGCGCGACAAGAACGAGCAGGGCGACAAGCGCGAGAAAATCATACTGATCACTGGCGCCTCCAGCGGTATTGGTGAAGCCACCGCACGGACTTTGGTCAACGCCGGGCACAAGGTGGTAGTAACGGCGCGGCGCAAGGAGCGCCTTGATGCGCTGGTGGAGGAGCTAGGCAGTGACAAGGTGCTGGCTATCGCTGCGGATGCCACCGACTACGATCAGCAGGCCAAGGTGGTCGAGCAGGCCATCGCACACTATGGTCGTCTGGATGTGGCGTTTGCCAATGCCGGCGCCGGCGTCAGTCAGGCGGGAACCGAGAACGGTGATCCGCAGGAGTGGAAGCGCGTTGTCGATATCAACATCAATGCCTTGTTGTGGACCGCTCACGCCACCTTGCCATATCTGCGTGAGACGCAGGGACATTTCATCCTGACCAGTTCGGTGGCAGGACGTACCAATCATGCTGGCTCCATCTACAGTTCCACCAAGTGGTTTGCCTATGGATTTGGCCAGAATCTGGCGAGGGAGATGGCCGAATGGAAGGGGCGTTGCACCACCATTACACCGGGCATGGTCAACACTGCCTTCTTTGACGAACCCAAGCCGGACAAGCTGGACCCGCAGGACGTGGCCGATGCCGTTCTCTATGCCATCAGCGCGTCGCCGCGAGCCAATATCCGCGAAGTGCATCTGATGCCGACGTACTGAGTTAGGTGGGGCCAGTATGACGGCCCGTCGCTGACTTATCTTCTCACACGACTGGCTATCGCAGTTGTTTCAACTCCTGCCATCTGGTCGTATAGCGCGCACTGCGGTGCGCGCAGCGAAGTTGCCAGGCAGCATCGGGGCGTGCGACGCCGAGACGCACGGTGCCACGGCCCATCTTCTGATTCATCGTGTCCAGTGTGGCCATCAGCTGTCGACTACGCTCGCGCCTGGCGATGTCTTCCTCGTTGTCCAGCAACGAGAGCTGCTCGCGAGGCTGATCGACGAGGTCCAGCAGCATCACTCCCGCCTTCATGAAGCGATAGCCGCGCAGAAAGATGCTTTCAAGCCCTTCGCGTGCGGCAGCAAGTATGTCGCGCGTGTCACTGGTTGGCGCAGTTAGCTCGACGATGGTGCTGGGCGAGTACTGGGGCAGGTCGGGCCGATGGCGATTGCTTTTGAGAAAGATCATCACCGCGCGTGTCAGGCTACCCTGTTGGCGCAGCTTCTCGGCGCCACGCTGGGCATGTTGGCGGATGGCATCCTGCAGTTCGCTCAATTCTCCGGTCATGCGACCGAAGGAACGTGAGGTCATGATGCGCTGACGGGCCTCATCGACATCATTCATCTCAAGGCATGGCGTGCCGCGAAGTTCGAGCACGGTACGTTCAAGCACCACAGAATAACGCTGACGAATGGCCTGCGGGTCAGCCTGGCGTAGATCCCAGGCGGTGCGCATGCCTTGCAGTGCCAGTCGCTCGACCAGCCGTCGCCCCACACCCCACACGTCACTCAGCGGCGTATCCTCCAGCAGGCGCTGGGTGCCGACGTCCTCTGGCTCCAGCACGCAGACTCCCTTGAATTCCGGACGCTTCTTGGCTGCGCGATTGGCCAGTTTGGCCAGCGTGCGGGTCGGCGCCACACCCACGCAGACGGGGATGCCGGTGAACTTGCGCACATTGCGGTGCAGGGTACGGCTCAGTGTCAGCATCGAGTTGCGATCAAAGCCGTCGAATCGCACGAACATCTCATCGATGGAATAGGGTTCGACGCCAGCGGAGAATTCTTCCAACACTTCGCGTACGCGCGTTGACATGTCGCCATACAGTTCATAATTGGAGGAGAGCAGATGAATCCGCCCCTCGCGCACCAGTTGCTGCAGCTGGAAGACAGGCGTGCCCATCTCGATACCCAGTGCCTTGAGCTCGTTGGAGCGCGCGATGACACAGCCATCATTGTTCGACATTACCCCTAGTGGGCGACCTTCCAGGCGCGGATCAAAGACCCGTTCGCAGCTGGCGTAGAAGTTGTTGCAGTCAACCAGGCCAATCATCGGCGGGGTCATACCGCGTATTCGTGGATGACGGAACGTACCACTCCCCACACCTGACATTCGAGATCAAAGATGGCAACCGGTGGATACATCGCATTGCCTGAGCACAGATAAGGGCGCTGCCCGATCAGCTCATAGCGCTTGACCACCACCTCACCCTCGACCAGCGCCACCACGATATGCCCGGGACGTGCATCGATGGAACGGTCCACCACCAGCGTATCGCCTGGATAGATGCCGTAGCCTTCCATGCTGTCACCCGCCACCGTCATGAAGAAGGTTGCCGCTGGGCGCTTGATCAGCCGTTCGTTGAGGTCCAGCGTGCGCCCTGCGTAATCCTCGGCGGGTGACGGGAAGCCGGAAATGCCTGCCCGGCTAGTGACAGTGGGGTGTGGCAACGCACAGCGCTCAGGTGCCGGGTGAGGGCAAGCCAGTGTCTCGTGGGAGGCTATAGCTGCAGAAGTGGTCATGGGTGGAGTCTCCTATCGATACTGTATATGAATACAGTATCGGTGCTGAGGCGCTCACAGGCAACTACTGATCCATGCGAGTGCTGCACATTCATGAGACGCAGATCAAGCGCACTGAACCTGTGTGCAATGGTAGAGATCGAGAAAAGCTGCTAGCGAGAAAATACCTTTGCAGATCGTGTGTTTGCGTTTCCAGGGTGTCCGCATTACCTTAATTATTCCTTATATAATAATATTAGAGGTGGACGATGCGGCTTTCGATGTTGGCGATGGGCTTGGCCTACGGGTTGTGTACTGTCAGTGCACAGGCTGCGGACTATCAAGACGTGCAGGATGCCGTTGAGCAACAGCGAGAACCCTTGCTGAAGACCTTGGAAACGCTGGTCAATGTGGATTCGGGGACGGGTTACAGTGAAGGGCTGAGCGATGTTGAAGCCATGCTCACCCAGCATCTCAAGGCCCTTGGCGCACAGATAGAGACGTATCCTGCCAAGACCTATGGCGGCAATACGATTGTCGGCCGGATACAGGGCGAGGGCAGCCGCAAGATCATGTTGATGATCCATTACGACACTGTCTTTGATGAAGGTGCCGCCACTGAGCGTGCCTTCCGTATCGAGGATGGACGTGCCTATGGCCCGGGTGTGGGAGATGCCAAGGGCGGCGTCGCCGTTATTCTGCACAGCCTTGAAGCACTGAAGACACTGGGATATGACGACTACGGCCAAGTCACCGTGGTCTTCAATCCGGATGAGGAAAAGGGCTCTCCGGGATCGCATGAGGTGATTCACAAGCTGTCCGCGGATCAGGATGCCGTTCTGGTCTTCGAGCCAACCTTTGCTGAGCCAGGGGTAGATGCCGTGACGGTTGTCACCAAGGGCATCAACTACGCCTTTCTCGAGGTGAAAGGGCGTGCATCGCATGCGGGTGGCGCACCTGAGAAAGGGCGTAATGCCATCATGGAACTATCACATCAGCTGCTGCAGCTGGATGATCTCGGTGATGCGGACAAGCAGACGACGCTCAACTGGACGATCGTGGAAGGCGGCGCCAAGCGCAATATCATCCCTGAGCATGCCAAGGCAGAAGGAGATATGCGCTATTTCGATAGTAGCGAGTATGAGCGCGTTCTGAATGAGGCTCAGAAAATCACTGAGAATCAGCTGGTTGAAGGTACCGAGGTAGCGTTCCATCTCGAAAAAGGGCGTCCGCCGCTGCCTGACAATCCTCAGAGTCAGAAGCTTGCCAAGCAGGCACAGAAGATCTATCAGGAGCTTGGTCAGTCGCTGCAGGCGGTCGAGATTGGCGGTGGTACCGATGCGGCCTACGCCTATCATGAAGGGTCTGATAAGCCTGCAGTACTCGAGTCTCTCGGTCTCGTCGGAGGTGGATATCATAGTGACAAGGAGTTTGTGCTTGTCGATAGTGTGGTGCCGCGTCTTTATCTGACGACCCGTATGATCATGGAGCTCTCCGACGAAGCGTCTGATGACTGAGCTGGATAGTGGAGTGTGACAACTGACGTTGACGGTGCAAAGAAGCGTTATCGTTTTTGATGCTAGACCGAAGACGCCCCAGCCTTTGAAAGGCTGGGGCGTCTTCAGTCGTGGCTAACGCCAACATGGGGCGGGAGTCTTCAGTCGTGGCTAACGCCAACATGGGGCGGGAGTCTAAAAGAGAATATCGCTACGAATAATGTACTTGGTGCCCGAGGTAATGGATTCACCGGCATGTACGCAGTGAAGAGGGTGAGCGCCGTGTGGGAAACACAGTACCGCGCCCTTGGGTGTTGATACCGACACGGTTTTTACGTCATCGCGTGACTGGGCTGGCTTGCCAGGTTCAGAGCGACTGACTAAAAACTCGGTGCGTCCGCCGTCATAACCATCACTGAGGAAGATGAGGAAAGTGTACTGACTCATCAGGCCAGGATAGGCATCCATCACGATCTGCCCATCGATGACGCGACTGCCTGGCCAGGCACCATCGGTATGTGGCTTGAAGAAGTCGCCTTTCTCGTAGCGATAGAGACGGAACCGCGCATTGATCCCCTTGGCAGATCTTCCCTCGATCATTTCGGATACCAGATGGCCAGCACGTGCCCAGATGACTTGATCGATGGCCTCACTGACAATCCAGTTGACGTTATGGTTATGACGTACCGAGCGAGGTAGCGAGACAGGGGCATCCTCGTCGAAGCCCATCTCCTCTGCCGCTTGTACGAAGTTATTGGCTTCAGTGGGTGTCAGCACATTGAGTAGCTGAAAGGCGCCTGGCACTTCGTCGATATCCTGACGCGTCGGCTGGAGGGTCGCGTCGGTCTCGTAGAAGGTGGCGACATCACCGTTGTCACTCCAGATGGGCAGCGGTGTGGGATGAAAGCCGCGCTCATGACTGACGGCGTGAAAGGCTAGGCTCATGACAATTAACTCCTTGGGTGTCGCGTGAATACGAAAACCTTGATCAGTAACGTGATCGTAAGGAGGGTGCTGTGCGACAGCCACGAGGCTAGAGCAATCGTGAAAGCGACGAAAGGTGAGTCTATGCAATTGGCTATTGCCGATTCGGCACTAATGGCTAATGGCACGATAATCCAAACCCCCGTCAGCCACTGGCAGGGAGTGGGATACACGGGCTGTCTAGTGTCCACTTGTCAGGTGCAAGCCGACGATGGAGAGAACGATGACGCCAATGCACGCCATGCGTCGCAGTGAGAAGTACTCCTTCCAGAACATTACGCCGATCACGGCGCTGACCACGGTTCCGATACCGGAGAAGACGGCATAGGCAATGCCCAGGCTGATGCTGTCCATCGCGAGATAGAGCAAGCTGAGCGAGGAACTGAAGCCGATCGCCACCAGCGCGACGCCCAGGCGGCGGCTGTTTTTGGCGTACTGGTTGAAGCCGGCGACACCGATGACTTCACAGAAGCCGGAGGCGATCAGAAATACCCAATCCATGGTGAAGCTCCTGTTCAATCAGTGGCGGGACGCTGCGTCGTTGCGTCGTGTGAACCCGGCCGCCCGTTTGAAGGCGTGATCGAGGCGGAAGTGGGGGCGGTCTTCAACAGAATGATCCCGATGAGCATCAGCGCCACGAAGCCGAGGGTCGACCAGTGGAATTCGAGATCGAAGAACAACAGATCAGCGACGACAGTCCCGACGGTGCCCAGGCCTACGAAGATGGCATAGGTGGTACTGGCGGGGAGCGTCTTGGCGACCTGTGTCACCAGACTCAAGCTGATGATGACCAGCAGGACGGTCAAGGCCCATTCAAGAGGACTGTCAGCCAACTTGAGGCCGATGGCCCAGCCAACTTCACATAGCATCGAGATCAGAAAGAAGAGCGTGATACGCATGAAGAGGAGAGTTCCTGTCGTTAGGCACGGGGCCGATAGTCGATGGCCAAGCCAAGAGTGTGGGCGGCAAACAGCGGCATGAAACAGTTGCGGCCATGCAGAGAGCACCAGCATGTGGTCTGCAAGTGATCATGAAGTGGTGAAGCATGAGTCTTTGCGATTAATTTAATTAGAATATTTGAATATATAGCACGGAAAAGCGGGGCATAAGCCCCGCAGTGAGAGAAAAGGATAAAGGGGGTGTCAGGAAAAGTCGCTGATCACGTCGCAAGAGGAGTCACCGCACTGACGGCAGGCGCAGTTACCGTCTCGGTCACCAGTGTGCGCTGGGGTTGTGCCAGATAGGCTTCCAGCGAATCATCCATCGCCTCAAGCCATGTCGTGTGGTGCTTGGGCGCCAGCGTGCCGGTCATCAGTGAGCGATAGGAGTAGTCACGGAAGGTCATGATGTTCTCGTGCTTGTGATGTTCCCACTCCAGGAAGGTGCGGTTGACGCCATCGATATCGAAACTCGGGTAATCGGTTTCGCCAATCAATGATTTCACGTAATCCCCCTGGAAGAGGATCATCGACCCATCGTCATCCAGCGTTTCCTCGCGGCCGCGCCATGCCAGGCTATCCGCCTTCATTACGTCCACTGAGGGCAGGGCGATAGCATCGAGAATCACGTCACGTACCCACCAGGCCTGGGCATCAAACATGTTGAAGGTGTACCACTGGTCCTGCATGCCGAGATAGAACAGACGTGGGTTCTCTTCCCACACCACACCCTTGTAGAGGCCCAGTGGCCACATGCGATTGCCGGTCTTGAGGCGAAGCGATTCTTCCAGATACGGGAAGTGATGCAAATAGCCGGTGCACAGGATGATGGCGTCGATGTGCTTGCTGCTGCCATCCTTGAAGTAGGCGATATCGTTCTCGACGCGCTCCAGCAGGGGCTTTTCTTCCCAGTTGTCTGGCCAGGCAAATCCCATTGGCGCGGTACGATAGCTAGTGGTGATGCTGCGTGCGCCGTACTTGTAGCACTGTGAGCCGATGTCCTCAGCTGAGTAGCTGCTGCCGATCAACAACAGGTCCTTGCCCTTGAATTCCAGTGCATCACGGAAATCATGGGCATGCAGAATACGGCCATTGAAGGTAGAGAAACCGGAGAATTCCGGCACATTGGGCGTCGAGAAGTGCCCGGACGCCACGATGACGTGATCAAAGACTTCACTGGTGACTTCATCGAGTGCCTGATCGTGAACACTCACCGTGAATAGCTGCGTCACATCATCGAAGGTGACCTGACGTACCGGGCAGCCAAAGCGGATGTATTGACGGACGCCGGCTTTCTCGACACGCCCCTTGATGTAATCAAAGATCACCGCACGTGGCGGATAGGAGGCGATGGGACGTCCGAAATGTTCTTCAAAGGAATAGTCCGCGAATTCGAGGCATTCCTTGGGTCCATTCGACCACAGATAACGATACATGCTGCCATGCGCTGGCTCGCCATGCGCATCCAGTCCAGTGCGCCAGCTGTAATTCCAGAGACCGCCCCAGTCATCCTGCTTTTCAAAACAGACGATCTCGGGAATGTCGATTCCCTTGTCAGCGGCGGATTGAAAGGCGCGAAGCTGTGCCAGGCCACTGGGCCCTGCACCGATGATCGCAATACGTTTGGTCATGGGTGTCGTCCTGTTCTTGTTGTGTCGTCTTGCTGTCGCGGGTCGAGGCGAGAGCATCGCGTCGATGATCGCTCACACTGAAACAGGCTAACGGGATGGTGCCGGGCTGAAAATTGCTCGGAAAGGGTAGCCAATTAGGGGTAGTCATCCGTCAGAAGCCCGGCAAGGTGCTCGATATGAATGGAAAAACCGATCGTGATCATGTCTCCTCTTCCACGGCAAAGATGATGCCTTCCACGGCCAGTGGTGTGCCGTCGGGCGAGTAGATGCCATGCCCTTTCTCCTGCACATGGACCAATGTGCCTGTCAGGTGACGTATGCGATATCGCAAGGTGAAGGGCGCATGCGCCTGCAGCGCCTGCTGGACCTTGTCCCAGACGCGATCGGCATCTTCTGGGTGGATGATGTCGCCGTAGCTGAGTGGCGGATGATTGAGCAGTGCCTCAGCACTGAGCCCCGTCAGTCCAAGGCAACCTTCACTGACGTATTCCATTGACCAATGGCGATTGTTGAGCGCGCGATACAGCATGCCAGGCAGGCCGCTGGTCAACTGCGTCAGGCTGCGCAGGCTGGCAGCATGAATCTGTTCACGCTGGACCTGTTCGGTGACGTCGCAGAGCAGCAAGGTGGCAGGCCACGGGCCCTTGGTCGCTGATCGCTGGCTGCGCACATCGCACCAGCGATAGTGATTGTCTTGTCCCAGGATACGAAGTCGCCATACACCAGGGTGAGCGCTGATCGAGAGGTGGTGGACCAGCGCCTGCCATTGCGCCAGGTCTGCCGGATGTAGCGCCGCCATGAGGGATGCGGGAGGCTCCATCGACATGCCGCCGTGGCCATCACGAGCGGTGCCATGAGTGTCACCACGAGTGACGTTGCCTCGCAGATGATGCCAACCGGCAGAGGTATAGAGCAGCTCGCCGCTGGCCTCTATCACCACCACGGTATCCCCCAGGCTTGCCAGTATGTCCTCGGCCACGAGAGTCGCGGGTAGCGTGACCGAAGAGCGAGAGGCTGCTGCGAGATGCTCTAGTGGCCCCCTCATGCTGAATCCTCCTGGTAGGGTGTCTTGCTGAGGCCACTGGCCATATCACGTGATCCCCCGATGCCGTGGGTCTTGTGAGCACTGTCTGGTGCGAGTGGATGTGCGTAGACCCAGGCCGCCAGTTCGAGGCGCGAGTGCAGGTTGAGTTTGCGTAGCAGATTCTTGACGTAGACCTTGACGGTGCTATCGCTGATGCCCAGTTCGCGGGCGATAAGCTTGTTGCTCAGCCCTCGGCCAATCCAGGTCAGGGTATCGCGCTCGCGTTCGGTCAGCCCCTCCCAGCCATCGGGTGGCGCAAGGCGGTAAGAGGGGGCTATCGCATCGCCATGGTCATCCGGCGTATCGGGGCGCGTGTCAGTCGTGCTGGTGCGTATTTCAGCCGTGCTGGAAGCCTCGATGCTGGCGCGATGATCGCGTTGCAGGCGTCGCGCCAGCATCAGGATCGATTCCTCATCCAGCCCCAGCTTGCCTTCGATGACCGCTTGCAGCCGCTCAAGAATGAGGTCTGGGTTCGTGTCCTTGAGCAGGTAGCCATCGGCGCCTTGCTGGATCGCATTGAGCAGGTTGTCACTGTCATCCGAGGCGGTGAGCAGCACCACCTTCAGGTTGTCATCGAGCGCCTTGAGGCGCCGCATCAAGGTGATGCCATCAATCTCAGGCATCTGCCAATCGACGATGATCAGTGCCGGGGCGAGTGTGGTGACAACCTCTAGCAACGCCAGACCGCTGTCGAATTCTGCCACTATCTCGAAGTGGCCGCCTTCACTGAGAAGCTCGCCCAGACCACGACGAAATAGAGGATGGTCATCGACGAGTACCACGCGTATGGCGGTCATGGGGCCATGCGCTCCCAGTGCAGTGTCACGCGAGTGCCACCGCCATCTCGTGGCATGACCGCAAGCTGCGCGCCGATGCTGCGAGCACGTTCCTGCATGATCCCCAACCCGAAATGCGCCGGCGCTACCTCGGCGGGATCAAAGCCGTGGCCGTTGTCCTCAATGACGACCAGTACGTGTGCTGAGTCCGGATAGTGACATTGAAGGCGTGCATGTGAGGCATGTGCGTGACGTACGGCATTGGTCAGCGCCTCGCGCACGATGAACAGCACATGCAGAGACTCGGTTTCAGGCAGGTGTAGTGAGGGAATGCGGTTATCGAGTTCAAACACCATCGCGGAGCGCGTCTCGAATTCTTCTATCAATGTCGCCAGCACACTGGCGAGTGAGGCATCTCCCCAGCTGGCATGTGCGCCATTGATGAGCTCGCGCGTCTGGCGATAGGCGCGGCGTGACTGGGTGTGAACATCACTTGCCAATGTCTGGAGGGCTTCATCCGCGTCACGGGTCGCTCTGGCGAAGCGTGCCGTCTGCATCTGCAGGTAGCTCAATTCCTGAGCGAGGGTGTCATGCAGCTCTGCGGCCAGTGTTCGACGCTCCTTGAGGATGGCGTCACGCACGGCGGTCTTGATGACCTCCGCCGTGTGGGTATGTCGCTGATGGTGTGCTATTAGGCCATGGGTGAGTATCTCGCGCATATCGGCCTGTCGTGGGGCATCCGCGCTCAGATGAAGCCAGACGCTGGTGCCATCTGCCAGAGACAGCAGCGGATGCCAATGAGGGGAAGGCGCACTGCTGGACATCAGCGCCTTGGACAGCTGACGTGCCAGTGATCGGGACAATGTCGGGGCGCCAGCGGTTGATAGGGTGTCAGGCTCTTGAGATTGCACACGCGTGGTAGGTGCTGGCGCAATGAGGCGCAGACCAGGTTCGCGTGAGGTCTGGACAGGTGTCTCGTGTCCGACGGCGCCGTGGGTACTGTGCGCCCCATTGGCGCCGCCAGGGGAGCAGTAGATGACGCTGCCCTGTGCGGGTGTCTCCGTTGCTGTCCTGTCCATTGGCGGGAGTTGTCGCGCCGCGAGGTACGGGTGTTCGAGCGTCGCCAAGGGCAGCAACTCGGCCAGCAGGGCAGGTAATTCACGTGGCAGGTCATCACAGGCCGCGATTCGCAATATCAGCGTTTCGGCCTGAAGCGCCAGAGGATGATCTCTCGAGAGCACCGCCTTCTGCGCTCCAGCAGCATGACGACCGGTTGATGGGTCCTCTGCGGCGGAGGCGTGGGTATCCACGCTGCCTTGCCATCGTGACCACATCTTCGTCATCCCCAGACCGATATTCATGCAAGCTCCCTGTTCTGCTCATGATCGTTGACGTCTGGTGATACCCGCGCATCCGGCCGTGATCACTGACACGTCAAGCGCTCGGCATTCCCCTCAAGTCCTCGATATTCAGCAAGCTTCATGCCAGCGGATGGATTACCCCTTCCGGATTACCCCTCTTGATGGATTGTCGTTATCTCTACTGGGGGTAAATTTAATTCACCGTGAAGAACATCGCGGAATGCGTTTCGTCGTGGCGCAGGTAGCAGCGTCTACTGCACCACGAGGGGTCATTGATGACGACAGCCGGCGGCTGTCACAAGAGGTATCACCACCATGGGACTTGCAGTCGAGCTACCCGCGGTTCAGCCATGTCGACCCTTTCGCTATCGTATTGCCGGGTTGGAGGCACTGACGCTGACACTGGCGCCTGGCGACAGCCTTGAGGTCGTGTCGGTGGATGGTGAACAGCCATGCGAGTGGTGGGTCATCTGCCCTGACACCGGTATCGATCTAACGCACTGGGCGCGGGCGAGTCGTGCGGTGAAGGGTGACGTTCACGCCGCATGTCTTGTTGAGCATGGCATCGGGCCTGAGCAGCTTGGCTTTCGCCAGCACATTGCTGCTGCGGACTTGCCTTGGGAATATCACTGGCCAATGGACGCGCCGCTGGCCAAATGCGTGATGCTTGCACCGGGTCATGAGATGACGATGGCAGGCGAGCATCTGGCGACTGAGCTTGAGGTCTCTCACTGGCGGCATTCTCTTGCTGCCCAGGAAGCGCTTCCCGATCCATTGGCGCAGGTGAAGCAGGAGGTAAGAATCGCAGCGGGTACGGTCGAGGTCTATGAGGTAAAGAAGGGCGACTGGATCCAGATCATTGATGTGGCAGGGCGGCAGTGCTCCGACTTCGTAGCCTTCGATGCCGGTGCCTTGGCTCGCGGCGAGGAACTGGGGCTGGACGGAGGGGCAACACGCAGTCTTTCCGGACATGCCATGCCGCAGCCGGGTCTTTTCTCCGTATTCTTCGATCAGAATCTGCAGCCAATGCTGGAAGTGGTGCAGGACACGGTCGGGCGCCACGATAGCTTCATGTTGGCCTGCTCACCTCAGTATTACGATCATCACGGCTACTTTGGCCACGATAGCTGCACGGTCAATTTCAACAATGCACTCTTTGCGTCGCATGGCATCCGCAAGCGTGCGAGCTGGCCGGCCATCAACTTTTTCTACAATGCCTATCTGGAACCCTGCGGCACGTTGTCGGTGGACGAGCCGTGGTCACGCCCTGGAGACCACGTGCTGTTGCGGGCAGACCGTGACCTCGTGTGTGCCTCGTCCGCCTGTCCGGATGACATCGACCCCGCCAATGGCTGGGTGCCGACCGATATTCATGTGCGCATCTATGACGCTGAGCACGATTTTCCCCGTGGAATCGCCTACCGCAACAGGCCCGAGGAACTGCCTCGCATGACACTCCCCACCGCTTTTCATTCCTGCACCTCCGCGCTGACCAAGCAGTTCGTCGATTACAACGGATATTGGCTGCCCACTGTCTATGAAGGATGGGGCGCGCGTGCCGAATACCTCGCCTGCCGTGAGCGCGTGGCCATGATGGATCTGTCGGCGCTGCGCAAGTTCGAGGTGGTCGGGCCAGATGCCGAGCGACTGCTGCAGTACGCGCTCACCCGCAACGTGCGCCGGCTCTCCGTAGGTGAGGTGGTGTACTCCGCCATGTGTCAGGAGACCGGCGGCATGCTGGATGACGGCACGCTATTCAGGCTTGGCGAGCAGGCCTTCCGCTGGATCTGTGGCGACCCCGCCAGTGGCCAATGGCTTCGTGATATTGCGCAGCGGGAGGGCTATCGCGTCTCGGTGCGTGATTCATCCTCTCAGTTGCACAACATCGCCCTCCAGGGCCCCAGGAGTCGCGAGATATTGGCGCCGTTGATCTGGAATGCACGCACTCAGCCGGAGGTTCAGACACTGGGCTGGTTCCGTTTCATGATCGGGCGACTCACCGGGCCGGACGGCATTCCGCTGATGGTCTCGCGTACCGGCTATACCGGTGAGCTGGGTTATGAAATCTGGTGCCATCCCGAGCATGCCGAAGCGGTGTGGAGTGCCATCTGGGAGGCCGGCAAGCCACATGGCCTCGCACCGTTGGGCCTGGATGCGCTCGATATGCTGCGCATCGAGGCGGGATTGATCTTTGCCGGGCATGAATTCTGCCCGCTGACCTCTCCCTATGAGGCGGGGATTGGCTTCACCGTGCCGATGAAGAGCAAGGAAGATGACTTCGTCGGGCGTGCGGCGCTGCAACGAGAGGCTCCGGAATCACGCCAGCGGATCATGGGACTCAAGGTGAGTGGCTACGAGCAGGTACACCATGGCGACATGATCTATCACGGTCGCTATCCAGTGGGCGTTGTCACCAGCGCGACCCAATCGCCGCTGCTCAACCAGTCCATTGCGATGTGTCGTCTGGCGCCTGACTACGCCAGTCCCGGTACGACATTGGAAATCGGCCAGCTGGATGGCCATCAGAAACGCCTGGCAGCTGAGGTCGTCTCATTGCCGTTCCATGACCCTGAGCGTCTGAAGGTGCGTAGCTGACGGACAACCTGGCGGCAATATGCGCAAGGATGCACGTCACATCACGGTGCAATATCTCCGCTGATTGCCTCACCGAATGGCACTCGGCGGGAATGCACACCCCAATGTGCTTCATATGTGAAGGTGCGCATTGACTTACAGGGAATTTTATTTGAAATCAGGGAGTTGAAGAAAGGGTGAATCAGGTGGCATCTGGCATGTCACTTGCTTCATTACAGAGGGTCCCCTTAACAACAACAACAACCTCCGCAGGGCAATGCCTCTGATTGCCTGTACCGCGAGAAGGAGAATCGACAATGGATGAAGCGAGTCTGAAAAGCATATTGGATATGCATCAAGCCATGAACATCGAGGTGTTCTATTGGTGGTGTACCGCGATCATGTTCTTGATCCATGCCGGATTCCTGGCCTATGAAATTGGCGCTTCCCGCTCGAAGAATGCGCTGGCATCCGGCATGAAGAACGTGCTGACGCTAGCCTCCATCATTCCTGCGTTCTACTTCGTGGGCTGGTGGATCTACAACGCCTTCCCCAATGGACTGATTCCCATCGATGCATCGGCGGCCTTGCCGTGGAGCGCCAGCATGCGTCCAGACGTCGATGACATGGGCACTGGCATCTTCTTTGCGGCGTTCGCCCTGTTTGGCGCGACGACAGGCTCCATCCTGTCGGGTGCGGTGATCGAGCGCATTCGTCTGGGAGCCTTCCTCACTCTGGCCGTGATTCTCGGTGCTGGCGTCTGGATTCTGGCAGGTGCCTGGGGCTGGCATCCGGATGGCTGGATGCTGCACAAGCTGGGCTATCACGATGTGGGCGCGGCAGGTGTGGTACATGCGGTGGCTGGCTTCTTCGCATTGGGCGTCGTGCTGAATCTGGGCGCGCGTATCGGCAAGTACCGCGAGGATGGCACGCCACAGGTCATCGCCCCACACAACATGCCGATGACGTTGATCGGCCTGATGCTGATCATCGTCGGATTCTTCGGCTTCCTCGGTGGCTGCATCATCTTCAATACCGGCGATATCGGCTGGACCACCATCTACGGCAATCGCACCAATCTGTCGGCCTTTGCCTTCAATACGTTGATGGGCTTCGGTGGCGGTGTGATCGGTGCCTACCTCTCCTCGCGTGACCCGTTCTGGACCATGTCCGGTGCACTGGGTGGCATCATTACCGTGGCGGCAGGGCTTGATCTCTACAACCCAGGCCTGGCCTTCGTGCTGGCGGTCACCGGGGGCGCATTGATGCCGAAGATCGGCGCGATGCTTGAGAAACGTGGTGTGGATGACTCAGTTGGTGCCTTTGCGGTCCATGGCTTCTGTGGCTTCTACGGCGTGGTGCTGGTGGGTATCTTTGCCGCTGGCTTTTCCAATGCGGGTGAAGGCGTG
Organism: Cobetia sp. L2A1; assembly: GCF_009796845.1. Classification (NCBI taxonomy): domain Bacteria; kingdom Pseudomonadati; phylum Pseudomonadota; class Gammaproteobacteria; order Oceanospirillales; family Halomonadaceae; genus Cobetia; species Cobetia sp. L2A1. The sequence continues at coordinate 1,602,306 of NZ_CP047025.1, forward strand.
CCGGACATCTCCTTCACGGGTCAGCTGATAGGTGCAATCGTGATGGCAGTGACAGGCTTCGTGCCAGGCTGGGGTATTTCCTACGCACTCAAGAAGTTCAACCTGCTGCGCGTGCCACCGCATGTTGAGGTGCTGGGGCTGGATCTATTCGAAGTCCCCGCCAAGGCCTACCCGGAGAGTCTGGCCTCCGAATCCTATTCCAGCGTGCCGGCACGTTCCGGTGGCGTGGTCGCAGCACCGATGGACAAGCGTCCGGACATCAGCTGAGGCTTGGGGATCTCTCAACCTTTCTGACCCTTGGCCCGCTTGTTGCTGCATGCCCTACAGAATGAGTGGGCCAACCCGTTTTCTGCTTTCGCAAGGAGTCTTGTCATGGAAACTGTCGATACTGCGGTACACGCCGCCAATTACGCGTTCTTCTTCAGTAACTCGGGGATGGTGGCCGTCAGTCTGTTGATTGCAGCGGGTATCTGCATCGCACTGAGTGTCAACATCCTGCGCCACGAGAAATCCGCATTCCGCAGCAAAAAGACGCCCTGACTGACAGGTAAGATGTTGGCTAGTGAATAGTGTGAAAAACGCCGCAGAGCCTAGCTCTGCGGCGTTTTGCGTCATGCAGGGCCGTTTCAGCTGCCGTTTCCCAGGCTCTGACCGTCTTGCATCTTGCAGGAGAAGCGTTGCTGAATATCGCGGCTTTCGCCCTCGATCAAGCCGATTACGATATCCACGGCAGCCTTGCCCATGGCATCGAATGGCTGCTCGATGGAGCACAGCGTAGGGGAGAGTAGCTGTGCGATATCGTGGCCATTGAAGGTGGCAAGCGACATCTCGGCGGGTACCTTGATTCCGTGGCAGTGAAGAAGTCCAAGAACACGAAAGGCGAGAGAGTTGTGAGTCGTCAGCAGTACGCTGGGACGCTGCTGTGCCTTCAGCAGCTCCGTGATCAATGCCTCGCTGCCGTCGAGGGATAGCGGTAGCTCCTTGACATCGATATGTTGCGCTAACCCCGCAGCCGTCATGGCTTCACGGTAGCCTTGTGCGCGCAAGGCGTAGCGCTGGGCGCTCTTGAAGTCGCCTGCCAGAAGCGTGATGCGCTGATGCCCAAGAGAGATCACATGCTCGACGAGTTGTTGCATCGCAAGACGGTTCTCTGCAGCTACGAAAGGATACTGGCTGTGTTCCTCTTCATTGAATAACAACACGAAGGGCACTTCCAGTTTCTCGAGCAGTGCAAGGTGCTCATCCAGGTGTGAAGAGCCCAGGTTGACGACCAGCCCGTCCACGCCACGTGCGATGAGTGTCTCGAGGGCGAGCCGTTCATCGGCAGGCTCATAGGCCGTCGTCATCACTAGCGCGGCATAGCCACGCCCACGACAGGCACGCTGCAGGCTCTCGACCGCCCAGGAGTAACTCTGCGGAATGATGCTGGGGATGACCACGCCGATGGTGCGTGAGCGATTTTCCTTGAGCGACTTGCCGACGAAGCTCGGGATATAGCTCAGCTTCTCGATGGCAGCACGGATCCGCTCAGCGGTATCGTCGTTGACCAGTGCGGTCTGATTAAGATGTCGGGAGACTGTCGCAGTGGAGACACCGGCCTCTTTCGCGACTTGAGCAATGGTCGCACGTCGTTTCATATCATGTTTTTCCTGAGTGTTTTCTCACCGTCATATGGTTGTCACTTTACGCGTCAATAATGACAATCATGTTATGTAATCGATTACATGTACGCAATTCCTCTTTGTATTGCGGAGATGATGGCAATGGCCTCCATTGAATTGAAAGCGCTCGAGAAGCACTACGGGGAGCAGCGAATCCTCAAAGGCATCGATCTGAGCGTGCGTGACGGTGAATTCATCAGTTTGGTAGGCGCGTCCGGCTGCGGTAAGTCCACCTTGCTGCGTACCATTGCGGGCCTAGAGCGACATAGTGCTGGCGAGATGACCATCGATGGCGAGCCAGCATTGCACCTGAAGCCTGCCGAACGCGATCTGGCAATGGTATTTCAGTCCTATGCGCTCTACCCGCACCTGAGTGTCTTCGACAATATCGCCATGCCGCTTCGCATGCGATGTAATCGATTACATCGATTACCGTTACTAGGTCGTTATCTGCCGGGTGCTTCAAGGCGTGAAGGCGAGATTCGTGCTCAGGTTGTGCAGGTTGCGGAGAATCTTCAGATCACATCGTTGCTATCGCGCAAGCCCGGCCAGCTTTCGGGTGGCCAGCGCCAGCGCGTCGCATTGGGTCGCGCGATGGTGCGCAAGCCACGCGCCTTCCTGATGGATGAGCCGCTATCGAACCTGGATGCCAGCCTGCGGGTGCGCATGCGTCAGGAGCTGGTGCAGATGCATCGTGCGCTGGGCAGCACCTTCATCTATGTCACCCATGACCAGGTTGAGGCCATGACGATGTCAGACCGGGTTGCGGTGCTGATGGAGGGAGCGTTGGTGCAGGTCGCGAGTCCGGATGAGCTGTACCGGCGTCCGGCAGATATCCGCGTCGCACGCTTCATCGGCACGCCAGCGATCAATGAACTGCAAGCCACCGTAGCGCCTGATGGACGGCTGTGTCTGAGTGAAATCACGGAAAGTGCGCCGCTGGGCTGCTGGTTGCCGGTAGCCAAAGGCACTCGCGTGACACTGGCCGTGCGGCCGGAAGGACTGAGCTGTGTGCCTGCTGGCAAGGGGCATGTGCAGGGGCAGGTGAGTTACATGGAAAACCTGGGAGCTGAGGTTCTGGTGCAGCTGAGCTGCGAGAACGGCCAGGTGCTTAGCATTCGGGCGACACCACAGGAGGGCCGCGAGCTGTCAATCGGGCAGCCACTAGGCGTCAGGATCGCGGTGGATGCACTGCATATGTTCGACCACGAGGGGCTGCGTATCGATCAACAGCAAGCGGATGACAGTTCCGCGCAAGCCTCCAGTGCCATGCGTCTCAGTACCTTGATGGGCGGGGAGGTGAATCATGGCTTTGCCTGACGCACTGCAGCGCTATCTGAGTCGTCACAGGGGGCATAGAGCAGAAGCGCTCTGGGGACTGGCGCTGAGTGGACCGGCCATGCTGCTGATGCTGGTGTTATTGATCGGGCCGCTGCTGGCAATCACGCTGCTTTCGTTCAGCGACTGGCAGCTGGGCATGCCGGCGATGGGCTGGGTCGGTGTCGACAATTATCGCCAGCTGGCAGCCGATGACGTCTTCTGGCAAGCGGTGCGCAATACCGCCGTCTATGTGCTGGTGGTGATGGTCGGGGCGGTGGGTCTGGGACTTCTGTTGGCGCTGTTGATTGAAGGCTGTACACGGGGCAAGGCGATCTATCGCACCCTGTTCTTCCTGCCAGTGATGGCCTCGTTGGTGGCGATGACCATCGTGTGGGAATTCCTGCTGCATCCCGAATTCGGGTTGATCAATCAGCTGTTGATGATGGTGGGTGGCGAACCACGTAGCTGGTTGCGCGATGAAGACTGGGCGCTGGCGGCGCTGTGCGTGATCGGCATCTGGCATCAGGCGGGTTTCAACATGGTGCTGTTCATGGCCGGCCTGACGGCGGTGCCGCGCACGCTCTATGAGGCTGCCGATATCGATGGAATACCCCGAGGCTTCACGCGCTTCAGACTGATCACCTGGCCATTGCTGGGGCCGGTCACGCTGTTCGTGGTGGTGATGACGGCAATCAATGCATTTCAGGTTTTCGATACGGTGCAGATTCTGACTCAGGGCGGACCGAGTCATACCACTGAGGTGTTGCTGCTGACACTCTATCGCGAAGGATTCGAGTTCTTCCGCACCGGCTATGCCGCGGCCATGACGGTGGTATTCCTCGGTGCAGTAATGCTGATCACATTGCTCAAGACACGCTTTTTGGAAAAGCGAGTGCACTACTCGTGAAGATGGTGACCCCTATGCAAATGACTTCCCTGAGTTCTCGTTCCACGGCACATCAGCACGTTGACCGTGTGGTGACCCAGTCTGCTCGTATGGCTGTCGATTGGCCGCTGATGCTGGGCACACTACTGCGCCATGCGTTGCTGATCAGTCTGGCGCTGGTGATGCTGTTGCCTTTCGTATGGATGCTGCTGACCTCCTTCAAGCCTGCCGATGAGATATTCACCAACCAGTTGCGTTGGCTACCGGAAAATTGGGCATTGGTCGACAACTACACCAAGGCGCTGACGGAATCTTCCTTGCTCGGTTACATGGGCAACGGCGCACTGGTGGTGATCGCGATCTTCGTCATTCAGGTGGTGGTCTCGGTGCCGGCAGCCTATGCGCTGGCCAAGCTGGACTTCCCCGGTCGCAAGGGCTTTTTTGCCGCCGTGTTGCTGTGCCTGATGGTACCGACCCAGGCTGTGGCGATCCCCTGGTATCTGGAATTGCACTATCTGGGCCTGCTCGACGGTTTCTGGTCGCTGGTGTTGCCGTTCTCGCTGTCAGTGTTCGGCATCTTCCTGATGCGTCAGTTCTTCCTCGGTATCCCGGATGAGCTGATCGATGCCGCTCGCATGGATGGCATGAGCGAATGGCGCATCGTCTGGTGCGTGGTGTTTCCCAATGCAATTCCTGCTGTGGTGTCCTTTGGCATCTTCTCGGTGGTCGCTCACTGGAATGATTATTTCTGGCCGCTGATCGTGCTCAACAGTCAGGAGTTCTATACCCCGACCCTCGGCGTGGTCGATTTCCGTAATGCGGAATCAGGCACTGATTACGGCGCTCTGATGGCAGCGGCAACGCTGGTGGTAGTGCCACTGATGGCAGCTTTTCTACTTGCCCAACGGCGCTTCATTGAAGGTATCTCGATGAGCGGCATGAAATAGCGCACACATCGCGACGTTGGATGAACCTGCTTTGCACACGTAATTCCTGCACCTGTCTCTGAATCTGCACCTGTCTCTGAATCTGAATCTGAACCGCATCACACTCTCTGCTTCTGAACCGCATCACACTTCGGAGTTTTAGATGAAAAGTCCCACGTTAAGCCTCATGAAGCGTTCCCTGAAGACGGCTTCTGCATTGTCCCTGCGTACTGGTCTGGCGTTGAGTAGCGTGGCATTGATCAGTCCGGTATTCATTGCCCCGGCACATGCTGCAGATGAATCAGTCGAGCTGGTGGTGCAGTATGCCTATGGCTCGACGTTCAACCCGGCCATGGCGCGCCTCAAAAGCGAGTTTGAGCAGGCCAATCCCGACATCAGCATTCGCTATCGTGCGCCGTATGAAAGCTACGAAGAGGGCAGTCAGAAGGTGATGCGCGAGTCGATCATCAAGCGTATGCCTGATATTTCGTTACAGGGGCTGAATCAGGTGCGTCCGCTGGCCAATCGAGAGATTGCCGTTGATCTTACGGCCTTCATCGAAAGTGAGACTGATTTCGCAGCGGCAGGTTATCGCGGGCCGATGTTGGATCTGGGCCGTTTCGATGGTGGTGTCTACAGTTTGCCGTATGCCGTGTCGTTACCGATTGCCTACTACAACATGGAGCTGCTGGAGAAGGCCGGTTGGCAGAGCGATGCATTGCCCAGTGATTGGGATGAGATACTGAAGGTCGCCAGCGACATTCGCGCGCTGCCTGAGGCCAATAACGGCATGTACTACGAGTGGGATATCACGGGTAACTGGCTGTTCCAGGCGCCGGTCTTTGCGCGTGGCGGTCAGATGACCCGCAATGACGAGCACGACGTTGCCTTCAATGATGACTCCGGTCGCTTCGCGCTCAAGACGCTGTCGCGGATGGTCACCGAAGCCGGCATGAGCAACATGGGCTGGCAGTCTGCGTATGCCTCCTTCGCGGCTGGCAATACGGGCATCCTGATTACCTCTGTCGGTAGTCTGCAGAGCCTGAGTGACCAGATCGGTGACAAGTTCACCCTCAAGACGGGGGCTTTCCCGGGTGTTCAGCCACAGGGTGGCCTACCGGCCGGTGGAACGGCGATGGTGATGTTGACGCGCGATGCTGACAAGCAGCAGGCCGCCTGGCGCTTCATGAAATTCGCGACTCAGGGGGAAGGTGCGATCATCGTCGCTGAAGAGACCGGCTACGCGCCGCCGAACCAGAAGGTCAATGAAGAGCAGTTGAGCGACTTCTATGCGCGTCACCCCAATCGTGCGGTGATGGTCCAGCAGCTGCCTCTGATGCAGCCCTGGTATGCCTTCCCTGGGGCCAATGGTCTCAAGATCACGGACATCATCAAGAATCACATGGAAAGCATCGTGACCGGCAAGCGCGCTGGGGAAAGTGATGCTGTGCTGGCAGAGATGGCAGAAGACGTGCAGGTACTATTGCCACATTGAGTGGCTCACTGCATGTCTTGCATGTTGAGTGAAATGTCAGGGTATCGATCATCGTGATGCCCTGGCCCCTTGCTGATCCTCGTCTCTGGAGTCATGTGACATGAAGCTGATCCATCTGACCGATACTCATCTGGTCGCCCCTGACAAGCGACTTTACGGGCTGGACCCACGCGCACGGCTGGCGGCGGCAGTGGCTGACATCAATGCTCATCACGCGGATGCGCTGGGCGTGATCATCAGTGGTGACCTGTCCGATCGCGGCGAACCTGCCGCTTTTGAAGCCCTGCGCGATGTGCTCGATGTGCTGGTGATGCCGTATTACCTCGGCATGGGCAATCATGATGACCGCGATAACCTGTTGGCGGCATTTCCTGAACTGCCATGCGATGACAATGGCTTTGTGCAGTATGCGCAGATCTTTGGTAAGCACACGGCAGATGAATGCGTGTTGGTCATGCTTGATTCAGCGATTGCTCACGATCCTGCCGGCTTCTTGTGTGAAGCGCGTCTGGCCTGGTTGGATACGTGCCTGGCCGAGCACCACGATCGGCGTGTATTGCTCGCGCTTCATCACCCGCCCATGGCGCTTGGCATTCGTTATATGGACGATATTCGGCTGACAAATCCTGATGCACTGGACGGCGTGATCAAGCGGCATGGCAACGTCGAGCACCTGTTGTTCGGTCATGTACATCGCCCAGCCTCAGGTGTATGGCGCGGGCTGTCCTTCTCTACATTGCCGGGCGTCAATCACCAGGTCGGGTTGGATCTGGTATCCGATGCGTACTGTCTTGCCGGCAGTCATGAGCCACCGGCGTATGGCGTGCTGATGATAGAGGCAGAGCAGGTGGTCAATCATCTGCACCTCTACATGGATGACAGTCGTCGTTACTTCTTCCATGACACTCTTGAAGCTGCGCAATCTCTCGAAGCACTGGATGAGCTGATTCAACAGCAACGTGACCAGGTGATCCCCACGCGTGAGCGTGACGCCTGTATAGCTGTCGATAGGACTGAGGGTCAATGATGAGCAAGCCGTTGTTTGTATTTGATTTTGATGGCGTGATCGCTGATAGCCTGACGTTGTGCCTGCAAGCCTGTGAGCATGCTGCATATCAGGAAGGGCGCAATATCACGCTGGCGCGGGATAGCTGGGAAGCACTGGACAACGTCACCTTTGAAGAGATGGCACGACATCACGGTTTCACCGGTGAATCCGCAGCGCGCTTCGCGGCGCATGTGTTCGCCTATACGCGCAAAATGACACCGCCTGCGGTATTTGCTGGCATGCGTGAGTCGCTGTCAGTACTGGCCGAGCAGGGTGAAGTAGTTGTGCTGTCTGCCAATCACAGCGAGATGATTCGTGCCACGCTCGCCTCCGCCGAGCTGATGAACTGTGTGAGCCAGGTACTGGGGGGGGAAGTGGCAGGGAGCAAGGGAGCCAAGTTGGGTCGTCTGTTGGCGGAGCCGTCGGTGGAGCTTGAGGCCAGCTGGATGATCGGTGATGCTGTCAGCGATATTCGCGCAGCACACGATGCAGGGTGCCGCGCGGCTGCCGTCAGTTGGGGATGGCAAAGTCCATCGCGACTTGCCAGCATGCTGCCTGAGCGGATGATCGCTCATCCACGTGATCTGGCAATGCTAAAAGCGTTCGCGCCTGATCAGTGCCTGACAGGCGTTCAAGCTGTGGCGCTGAAAGAAGACGTCGCGTAATGCGTGACAGCTAAAAAATTTGTGCTTGATAGACCTCGTCATTGATTGAAATTCAACTGGCGAGGTCTATAGTCAAGGCGCTCGTCATTCATTGACGAGGCAAGACACACAGGAGAGCCAACGGATGACACATAAACGCAAGGTGCAGGACAACGCCCTGAAAGCTGTATTGCGTACCCCGATGTTCAAGCAGCGCATCGTCAAGGCACGCAAGGGCAAGGGTAGCTATCAGCGAAACGGCAAGCAGCAAGGCAAGGTTGTCAACAGAGAGGCTCCTTCAGTCAGCACGATGCGTCTCATCAATGTGATGCGCGCTGCTTGAAGAAGCCTCTCTGACCGATGATCGGATGGTTCCATGAAAACGCCGCCGAGGGTGACCTCGGCGGCGTCTGCGTGTCTTGCTTTCAAGAATCAGGCGTCAGCGAGACTGTCTTCCTCGGCCTTGGGCGCAGCCGCCTTTTCAGGCGTACGCTGTGGCTGTGCCAGAAAAGCCTCCAGCGAATCATCCATCGCTTCAAGCCATGGCGTGTGGTGCTTGGGTGCCAGCGTGCCAGTCATCAGCGAGCGATAAGAGTAGTCACGGAAGGTCATGATGTTCTCGTGCTTATGATGCTCCCACTCGAGGAAGGTGCGGTTGACGCCATCGATATCGAAACTCGGATAATCGGTCTCACCAATCAATGATTTCACGTAATCCCCCTGGAAGAGGATCATCGACTCATCGTCATCAAGCGCTTCCTCGCGGGCACGCCATGCCAGGCTATCCGCCTGCATTTCATCTACTGAGGGCAGGGCGATGCCATCGAGAATCACGTCACGTACCCACCAGGCCTGGGCATCAAACATGTTGAAGGTGTACCACTGGTCCTGCATGCCGAGATAGAACAGACGTGGGTTCTCTTCCCACACCACACCCTTGTAGAGGCCCAGTGGCCACATGCGATTGCCGGTCTTGAGGCGCAGTGATTCTTCCAGGTATGGGAAGTGATGCAGATAGCCGGTGCACAGGATGATGGCATCGACATGCTTGCTGCTGCCATCCTTGAAATAGGCAATATCGCTCTCGACCTTCAACAGCAGAGGCTTTTCTTCCCAGTTGTCCGGCCAGGTGAAGCCCATCGGCGCGGTGCGATAGCTGGTGGTGATGCTGCGTGCACCGTACTTGTAGCACTGTGAGCCGATGTCCTCAGCTGAGTAGCTGCTGCCGATCAACAACAGGTCCTTGCCCTTGAATTCCAGCGCATCACGAAAGTCATGGGCATGCAGAATACGGCCGTTGAACTCCGAGAAGCCCGGGAATTCCGGCACGTTGGGCGTCGAGAAGTGCCCGGATGCCACAATGACGTGATCAAAGACTTCACTGGTGACTTTATCGAGTGCCTGGTCATGAATATTGACCGTGAATCGCTGTGTCGTGTCATCGAAGGTGACTTGACGTACCGGGCAGCCGAAGCGAATGAATTGTCGGACACCCGCTTTCTCGACACGCCCCTTGATGTAATCAAAGATCACCGCGCGTGGCGGGTATGAGGCAATGGGGCGTCCGAAATGTTCTTCGAAGGAGTAGTCAGCGAATTCGAGGCATTCCTTGGGTCCATTCGACCACAGATAGCGGTACATGCTGCCGTGAACGGGCTCGCCATGAGCATCCAGACCGGTACGCCAACTGTAATTCCAGAGACCCCCCCAATCGTTCTGTTTTTCAAAACAGACGATTTCGGGAATATCGATACCCTTGTCAGCGGCAGATTGAAAGGCGCGAAGCTGTGCCAGGCCACTGGGCCCTGCGCCGATGATCGCAATGCGTTTTGTCATGGGTATGTTGTCCTATTGATAAAGATGTAATCAAGAATATTGATAGAGTTCGATAAGCAGTATGTCTGCTAGTGATTCCTTGCGTTGGAGGGTGGTAATTGGATTTAGAACGGTAATGTAGACTATCAATAAACGTCTTTTCCAGGTGCTACCAAAGAACTGAAATGTTCGCGAAGTTAATCTCGCAAAAAGTTAATTTGTCAACCAGGTATTGGATAAATGGATAGCCACGGTGGCGTATCGTCGCAGAAAAGAGGTGTCATCTCAAATTCTGCCAAAGATAATTTCAGTATCATCAATAAATTCAGAGTGTTTATTTGAATTTTTCCATTGAGAAACAACTATTGTTGTAGATTGTTCTATTGATGATTAGAAATGATCATATCGTTACGTATGAAGTTTTTATTTAAGTAGTTGATTTTTCAGAGATTGATTGGTGTTCAGTATCATTCGGGAATGATGGGAGATTCATGTGATAATATAAAAGTCTCACGTTATTAATGATTATTATTAGTGCGTGATGTCGTTTCTGTTGATGCGCCAGTAAGACGAAAATACAGAAGGAGAGGAATGGAAATATTAAGTGCATGATTGTAATTAATGGATATTGAAGGCTCGTGCTATTCCGCCACTAGTGAATTAATGGTCTCAATGAAAAACCTGAAAATCAAGCGTTCGCGAGAACGTATTTTCAATACTAGAGTAATGACAGTGACATCCGATTGAATAGTCAACAACAAGACCATTCATCATCTGATGGAGTCAGCAGTTGTGTGCCCTGTCTCCATAAATGATCGGGACTGGTTCCTCCTTGCACCATCAAAATCTTGTCAGTTTGTCATTGAGATGATGCCCACCCTGTACACCATAAGGAGGTATTGACAATATCCGTCATCGAGTGAATATTAGTATACCATTATGGAAAGCGGGATTCAGGCACTATCTCTTTTGTGAATAAGATATATAAGGATAAGAGGTATGTCAGTAACGTTTCGTCAACTACGTGTATTTGTGACTGTCGCTAGACAACGAACATTGACTGCTGCCGCTGAGCAACTCTTCCTGACGACACCAGCTGTCAGCATGGCATTGGGAGAGTTGGAGCGACAGTACGGTCAAACATTATTTGATCGTCACCGCAATCGTCTTTATTTGAATGACTATGGACGACAATTACTCCCACTTGCTGATGAGTTGCTCACGCGAAGTCATGATATCGATCATTTTTTTGACACTTCACAGATAAGTGGCACATTACATATTGGTGCTAGCTATACTATTGGTCACCAGGTATTACCCAGACTCCTGAGTGAGTTTCGTAGGGCCTTCGGGCATGAGCAACAGAAAATCACCATTGCGAATAGTACGACTATCTGTCGCTCACTCGAATCATTTGATCTTGATGTCGGATTGATCGAAGGACGAATCGTCGATGAGCGCTTTACCATTGTGCCTTGGTGTCATGATCGGATGTTGATTGCTGTTGCAGCTAACCACCCTTTAGCCGATAGATCGAATGTCGAGATAGAAGAGTTATCGAGTTATTCTTGGTTACTGAGAGAGCAAGGTTCTGGAACCCGAGAACAATTTATGCGTTTTGTCGCCCCTCATCTACCACAATGGAAGTTGGGGCTTGAGATAAATTCTGCAGAAGCGATCATCAATGCAGCTGCAGTAGGGCTTGGAATCACCTGTGTCTCAGAGCTTGAGGCCTATCGTGCTCTCAAGGATGGTCGTCTGAGAGAAATTTCGATAGGGATTGAAATGCATCGTGAGTTCAGTATGGTGCTACATAATAATAAATACTGTAGCCCGCTGATGCAGGCTTTCTTTGACTTCTGTCTTGGCTTTGAAAAACAGCAATTATGGGAGGGTATGTAGTATTGAATGTACATTGAGGTTTAGTGGTGGAGTGTGTTTAGTGATATATTAAAGAGTAGTCGGAAGTATAGTAATGACGAGCAATATGGCATTGTCGATATCTGGAGTCACGCCCACCCTGTATTGTGCAGGCGTGACTGGCATCAATAAACTCAACCAAATTTCCTTTTTAGCCAGTAATCAATGCTAATATAACGTCCGCCACCATAGAAGAACAATACCAACAGCATGATAAAGTAAGTGGTGCTGAATTCGATGCCATTGTTGAGTATGACAGGGTCTCCCAACTCTGTAATATAATTATAGCGCCCAGGGAAGTTGACAGATAACCAATGAATAAAAGAGTTCATTCGCTGTGCTGATTCCATGCTGTTACTCGCAATCGCTAGCCAGCCATGAGACCAGTGAACCATCATGCTGGCAACGCTCATGACGATAATCATCGGAATGGCAATCAAGCGAGTAAACAAACCAAATGCAATTAATATCAGACCCACTACCTCGGTAGATGTTGCTAAAAACGCAAACACTGCCGGGAAAGGTAGATCAAGCCCTCCCTGTGCATGAGATGCTGCGAACCAGGCAACGGTATTCGAGAAGCCCAGTACCTTGGATTGTGCACCTTCGTAGAGTACAGGCAGGAGATATAGGCGAATGGCGAGCAAGGCAATGAAGTCAACCTTCATACACTTTTCAACGATATCAAAATACCATTTTTGGGTTGCTGCTATCATGCTGCCTCCTGGACACTGATGGTAATGAATTGCATTTCATGAGTCTTCCGTAGCCATTTCATGAGTTCTGGCTCAGAAAATTGTGGGGTGTAGTGTAGGTCGATCTCTTTCCATGTCATGCCTTCTGATTGTGAGAGCGTCGGGATGATGGCGCTGTCTACTTTATCCAGTTCTTTGTAAATGATGTCATGTTCGTGATCTCTGCATATCATGTAATAGTATATCGATGGATGAGTTTCATACGGCGTCTCTTTCTTGTGACTCTCAATAGGTAGAGAGAAGGGGAGTTGTATACAAGAAAGCGTCGGATTTGGTATGACGTTGTGATTCTTGAAAATGCAATGATGTCTTATATCAGTGTTCTTGAAAACCTCTGCGGGATTGATTTCAATCGTCAGCAATAACCATTCATATTCCATGACTTTTATCATGCTTGGGGAAAACCAGAGTTTCTCGATAACAAAGATGAGAATCTCGGTTGCAATGTGGTGAAACTCAGGTGCTTTAGCTGAGTGATAGTCAATGAAACTATCGACCAGCCTGGTTTTATGTTGTGAACTTAACTGCTCACAGGTTGACGCATAAGTCGTTTCAAGGACATCTCGAATATGACTACGGATACATTTTCGATAATGACTAATGCCCGGCACTACAGATGTGTCCGTCGGAGATCTTATCGCTCGTGTCATGGTCACGATTTCTGATTGTAATGTTGTCGGAGGATTCATTGCTGACTCCATATGAGAGATGTTTTGATAGCACTTTGAGTTCTGTGCAAAATGTTTGCAATGGAGGGATGTTGTTATCCCTCTCAAGAAGAACCGGTTTTTTCCCATGACTGTTGATTATCTTTTGACCTAATGCCATGACAGGAGCGGAGACCGGATGACCATGAGTATCAATGAGTGTGTCGTTTTTTTCTACTCCATGGCCTGCAATATGATAATAATCAATGGCATGTTTTGGGATGTCCATCATGAAGGCAACGGGATCATAATGATGGTTTTTGCTATTGATGTAGAGGTTGTTGATATCCAGTAAAAGGCGACAGTCAGACGCTTCTATCAAGGCGGCAATAAACTCCTGCTCCGGCATTTCTTGTGAGTATCGGTGATAGTAGGTGATGTTTTCAAGAATAAGCGGGCGCTCTAAAATATCCTGAACAGTCTTGATTCTGTCAGCCAGGTAGGGAATGTTTTCTGGTCGGCGTGGAATGGGCAGTAGATCATATAAATAGCCTTGGTCATCACGAGAGAAACTAAGATGCTCGCTATAGACATCAATGGCATAGTCATCAAGGAATGTTTTTATATTATTGATGTAGTCGAGGTTAAGAGGAGCAGTATCTCCTATTGAAAGACTCAAACCATGTGCCACAAGAGGATAGTGATCTGCTAGCGTCTCAAGCTGCTCTCGCTTTTTCCCCCCAATATTCATCCAGTTATCAGGTGCAAGTTCGAGGAATGCAATATCTTTACGATGGTTGGGTTTGCACAGGTCAGCGATATGGTCTGTACGTAGCCCAATCCCTAATGAATCAGATTTTATTGGCCGCATACGCCACCTACACATTTAGAATTATCGGTAGCTTTTGCCGTTTCATTGATACCGTTGCCATCAGTGCCGCATTTTCCATCACGCGCTCTTACCAGTTTTCCCTGTGGATTATGGTTAACATTTGCTTTGCTATAGATCTTCTCTGTTCCACACTTTCCACTGGCACATTTACCACTATGTGTTTCTTCCTTTTTTACGACTTTTTGCGGCTCTTGTGTAGTTGACTGTGCCGTGTTTGCCGAGACAGAGGCGCTACTCACAGCCGAAATCAGAGCGATGGAAAGTAAGACTCTAGAATTCATTTCATTCTCCTTTTTTTACAGTGATGGGAAAGCATGAGAGGTCCCGACTCGCGTAAACGACACCGGAATAATATTTCTTGAAGTCCTTGATGACCTGGTCTTGTTCCCGAAGGCTCTTGCCCATGAAGTGATTCAATATCACTACTTTTGGCTGGATGGCAGCTGCTAGTTTCCCCATCTCTGTGGGGGATCCATGAATGAATTTAGAGTGGCTATCCGCACCCTCGGTAATTGCAGCGGGGAGTACTAGCGTATCTGCGCCTTTTGCAAAATCGATGAAGTATGGGTTGGTGCCATTCTGATCGGCAGAAATAACAATGGTGCCTGCTGATGTCTCAATACGATAGGCGAGGTTAGGGACATCACCATGAGGTATTCCCATCGCTGTGATTTTAAGTCCGTCCTTTTCATAGACAATCGTTGGCTGAGTGCTTTTATAATCGACATCCTCCATGTCTACCTTGAGATTGATGCCATCATTACCACTAAATATTCCTGCCAGATAACGATAGGCGCCCTCATCGGCGCCGAAGATGCGCTGCATGAATTGTGTCAGGCTAGGAAAATAGTGATTGCCTTGAGGGCCGCTGATGGTGATTTCCTTCATATTCTTGAAGAAGACACCGTTTTTCAGAATGGCAGCAAGGTCGGCGCTATGATCGGTATGAAAATGAGAGATGCCAATAAAATCGACATCTTCAAGATGAGCGCCTGATTGACCAAATCTCAGGAAGGTACCCCCCCCTGCATCGATCAGTACTCTTGGTTTTCCTTTCCACCAGACAAGCTCTCCAGAAGAAGCGCGCATGTCATCTGAAATAGGGCCGCCACTGCCTAGCATCTGTAATGAGAAATCTTTACTGGAACATTGAGTGGAGGATGCCCATGTCGGTGCACTAATACCGGCGAAAATCGAGATTACGAGTGAGAGAGAAATCTTTTGGAACACCTTGTTCATAGAGTTCTTATCCTGATCATGTGAGTGCTATCAATCACTGATGTTTGATCTGTAAGAAAAATATGGACGTGTGTGTTGATTAATAAAATGTAAAAGTATTTAACGAGAGGTTAATGGAAATTTTACGTATTGGCCGAATCGATACAGAAGGCTGTTCCAGGGCACCGAAGCGATAGAATGGTGAGTCGTCAGAAGGATAGGACTGAGCCAAGAAAATAGATGAAAGATGGTGGCAAGAGGATGTGTCTCGTGGCAGAAGGCTTACCAGTCCATAGGGACTATCGTCGGTAACATTGACCGAGGGTCGGCAAGATTGTATCGGGGCACACGGTCAAGAGGTTTCTCGAGAGAAAGGAGGACATTCTGAGCAGCCTACGAGGCGTCGCGAGTGGGGAGCGTGACGCCTCAGGGACAAGTCTTTGGGTTAGCAAGAGTTAGGCATGTGTGACTGGCGGTTCGAACATTCCGTGAGGGAATACCATCAGTAAGGTATCGACTCCGTGGTATTCACGTATCAGCCAATAGCCTCATCCCCGCGAACGAAGTGTGCTTGCCATGTCTCGGCACGGGCTGCATCACGCGCTGCATACTCGGAAAGTACTTCGTCCAGTTTGCCCAGGGATTCATGTTCTCTATCTTCGCCCAACTGAGTCAAACGCAGGGTATACCAGGCTGTCACGCCGCCTTCTGGTGGCGCGGTGAAACGCGGAAACTCAGGCTCAGGGCATTCACCTGCCTGCCAGAGATTTGCGAGTTCAGGTTGCAGGGCCAGAGGGCGCGCCAACCCGACTAAATCAATCTCACCATCATTCACGGCCGCCGCTGCCTGAGCAAGCGTCTTGAAGCCGCCGGTCGCCATCAGTGGCAGCGAGGTGACAGCGCGGGCACGCTTGGCAAACTCGACAAAGTAGGGGCCGGAAGCACGGGCATCCGACGCGGATTTAGCCCCGGGGAAGTAGGTGCCGCCGCTGATATCGATCAGGTCGATGGGAGCATGCTCAAGTGCCGCGATGACTTGCAACGCTTCGGCTTCTTCAAATCCTCCCTCCAGTTGATCGCTCGAATTGAGTTTGACCGCCACCGGGAAGTCCGCGCCGACTGCCTCACGCACGGCATGGATCACCTCCAGCAGCAGACGCATTCGATTCTCCAGATTTCCGCCGTAGTCGTCTTCTCGCTGGTTGAACAGCGGTGAGAGGAACTGACTGAGCAGAAAACCATGCGCAGCATGTACCTGTACGCCACCGAAACCGGCTTGCCTGGCGAGACGAGCGGTCGTGGCCATGGCGCTGGGCAATGCCTTTATCGCTTCCAGGCTCATCGCTTCGCAATGTAGCCCTGGAAGATTCAGCGCGCTGGGGCCATGCGGCATACTTGTGGGTGGATATGCCATGGCGCCGGCATGTCCCAATTGCAGCCATAGTCCTGCATCGTGTTTTCCGCCGCGTGCCGCGAGTGCCTTGAACATCTCCAGGTTGGAGAGCTCATTGAGTACCAGATTACCGGGCTTCTCGGCATGGCGATGATCCGGCTGCACTTCACCGATAAGCGATGCAGCCACACCACCTTGCGCCCAGCGCTCATAGAGACGCATCTGGGTCTCTGTCGGATGTCCGGTACCATCACCTAGCGAGTCGGACATCGAGGCCTTGATGATGCGATTCTTCAGTACGCGGCCACAGGGGAGTGTCAGGGGCGTGAACAGGCGTGAATGCGTCGGTTGAGATGTCATCTCGTGAGATAGCTCCAGAAATAGTATTGATGGCGTATTGGGAACAGATATCATGATGACACACCCAGAATATACTGATAATCCATCATCTTGGCACAGAGTATGTGAGCAAATGGAACATATGAAAGCGTATACGGAACTCGATGTCTTTCATGCAGTGCTCGATGCTGGCACCTTCACTGGGGCTGCCAGGCAGCTGGGTATCACCCACTCTGCCATCAGCAAGCGTATCGCTCTGCTCGAGCAGCGTCTTGGCGCTCAGCTATGGGTTCGTTCTACGCGCAAGATGCGTTTGACGGAAGCGGGGGAGGTCTACGCCCTGGAAACCCGGGATTTGATGGAGCGCCTGCGGACGGTGGAACAGGAAATTACGGCGGGTAGTAGCGCACTCAAGGGGCGTATCCGTATTTCCTGCTCCAACGCGCTGGGCAAGCTACACATCATGCCGCTGTTATTGGGCTTCATGGAGCGCTATCCCGAAGTGGTCCTCGACTTGACGCTGACAGATGCGGTGGTCGATATGGTTCATGAAGGGATGGATCTTGCGATTCGCAGTACTACGTTGCCGGACTCCGGATTGATCGCGCGCCGCCTGGCGACCAATCTCCGAGTCATCTGTGCGTCCCCTGACTATCTGGCACATCATGGCACTCCCCATTCAGTGTCAAGCCTGTCCGAGCATGTCAGCCTGATTCTCAACCTTCCTGGAGGCTTCAATGCATGGGGGTTGAGCTCACTACCCGAGATGCGCTGCGGCTTTCTCTCCAATTCGCTCGAAGCGCTTCACGCTGCATGTCTCAATGGGTGCGGCATTGCCTGTCTGCCTCACTATCTCATTGCTGATGACGTGAACATGGGGCGCTTGACCCCATTGTTGGCGCCTGTGCGAGGCGAAAGCACGGATACCAGTCTCTTCATCGTACGACCCGATACCACAATCCTGCCGCGGCGGGTGAGAGTGCTGATTGATTTCCTGGTGGAGAGTTTTGAAGCCTGAAAAATAGTAGGGTCAGTGTATCGATCGAGATGCCGCATTTACCTGCTTGAGTCGCCTGATGGAAAAAGCCCCATGATCAGCGCCTTAAAGAGGCAATGATCACGGGGCTTTTTCGTTGCGAGCGCTAGTCACTCATTCCTTTCACATCCTATCAGGGTGTTTGAGCATCATCCTTGGTGGCATCGGTCGCATCAGAGTGGGTCGTTGCGTTCTGTGCTTCTCCCTTCGCGCCGATCCGCTTGATCCAGCGCTGGCGAGCAAAGCGGCGAAGGTTGGCCACATTGTCCGTCTCGTCAATGATGTCTTCGCCCAGAATCGTTTCCATCACGTCTTCCAGCGTAATGACCCCCAGCCAGTTGCCGAGATTGTCGTAGACGACACACAGATGCTGACGTTCACGCTGCATGCGGCCGAAGGCGTGTTCAACGTTATCCTCCGCGTGAATTTCGCTGATAGGGCGCATCAATTCCTTGAGTTGGGTGCCGGGGTCAGCCTGATGCACGTCTGCACGGTGAATCATGCCTAACGCGCGCTCATCCTCTGTCATCACCGGGTAGCGACTGAATGGCCATTTGGCCAGCTGGTTATCGAAGTCGGCCACTGTCATTTCGGGGCTGACGGTCTGGCATACCGGCCGCGGCGTTATCACATCGCGCACCTTGATCTCATGCAAGTTAAGGATGTTGGTAATGACGCGTTGCTCGTCACTTTCCAGTGCCTTCTTCTCCAGCCCCAATTGCGCCAGTGCTTTTATCTCGCCGCGCAGATCAATGTCATGCGCGTGCTTGCCGATGCGTGAGGTGATCATTTCTGATAACCAGATCAATGGCTTCAACCCCAATACCATCACATTGAGCACGCGAGGCAGCATGGGGGAGAGCTGACGCCAGTAGGTGGCACCGATGGTCTTGGGAATGATTTCGGAGGCAACCAGAATCAGTAGTGTCATCACCGCTGATGCCACACCGACCCAGGCTTCACCAAAGATGACGGATACCTGGGCACCTACGCCTGTAGCACCCACCGTGTGTGCAATGGTGTTGAGCGTCAGGATGGCGGCCAGCGGTTTGTCGATATTGTCTTTCAGCTTGGCGAGTGCGGCATACCGCTTGGGATGCTCATCCTTCAGACTTGCGATATAGCTTGGGGAGAGCGACAGCAATGCCGCTTCCAGCACGGAGCAGATAAACGAGATTCCGATGGCAATGACGGCAAACAGGATCAACAGAAACATGCAGCGCGCTCCTTGGGTAGATTAGCCTCCATTAGTGACAGATGGCACATGGCTGTCAAATAGCTTGCGTTGATCCTGCGAGGTCTGAAGTGGCTGTCAGTATAGGATGCGCTTGGCCAGTAGAGCCCGCCTTCCGCTCGGCAGGGTAAAGCCTGCATGAGGGATTCTCGCTCCGGCGCATGTGAAGCCCGGCAGCATCAATCAAGCAAGTTTCTGGCAGCTTTAGATTTCTCTCTTGAAATGCCCTATTATTCACCTCCCGGCTCATCATGGCCCCACTCTTTCAAGACTCCCATTTTTTTATGATTAGACTTACGAATATCCAGCTGCCTCTGGATCATAACGACATCGCATTAGAACGTACTATTTTGTCTACGTTAGGTATAAAAGCTGATCAACTTGTTAGTTTTTCTATCTTTCGTCGTGGTTATGATGCCAGAAAGAAAGCGCGTATTCTCTTGACGTATACATTGGATGTAGAAACAACGAATGATCAAGTATTATTGGATAAATTTTCCAATAATCAACAGATTAAAGAAACTCCAGATACGGAATATCATCCAGTTGCACAAGCCCCTATCACATTAACGGAACGCCCCATTGTCATTGGTTTCGGTCCTTGTGGCTTGTTGGCTGGTTTGGTACTTGCTCAAATGGGCTACAAGCCTATTATCTTAGAACGTGGAAAAGAAGTGCGTGAGCGGACCAAGGATACCTTCGGCTTCTGGCGCAAGAAGATATTGAATACTGAATCCAATGTGCAATTTGGGGAAGGTGGCGCGGGTACATTCTCGGATGGAAAGCTTTATAGCCAAGTCAAGGATCCGAAGCAATATAGCCGAAAAGTACTCAATGAGTTTGTTGCTGCGGGAGCTCCTGACGAAATTCTCTTCGTCAGCAAGCCCCATATTGGGACATTCAAACTGGTCGCGATGGTCGAGAAGATGCGCGCCCAGATTATAGCGCTGGGTGGCGAAATTCGTTTTAGCGCCCGCGTTGATGATATCCACATCGAAGATAATCAAATTACTGGCGTAACGCTTGCTGATGGCGAGCATCTTGCCTCCAGACATGTCGCCTTGGCGATCGGCCACAGTGCGCGCGATACCTTTGAGATGCTGCATGACAAAGGGGTTTATATCGAAGCCAAGCCTTTCTCCATTGGCTTCCGGATCGAGCACGAACAAAGTGCCATCGATAAAGCCCGTTTTGGCCCCAATGCAGGCAATGACATTCTGGGTGCCGCTGATTACAAGCTGGTTCACCACTGCAAAAATGGCCGTTCAGTTTATAGTTTCTGCATGTGCCCTGGGGGTACTGTAGTGGCAGCCACCTCAGAAGAGAATCGTGTCGTGACCAATGGCATGAGCCAGTATTCTCGTAATGAGCGCAATGCAAACAGTGCGGTAGTCGTGGGTATCAACCCGTCTGATTATCCGGGTGGCCCCTTGGCTGGTATCGAGTTACAACGTCAACTAGAAAGCCATGCTTTTGTCATGGGCGGCAGTAACTACGATGCACCAGCGCAAACGGTCGGCGCTTTCTTGAGGAATGAAACGCCTGAAACGCTAGGCTCTGTGGTGCCGTCGTTCAAGCCGGGTATCAAGCTGACCAACCTTGCAGATGCGTTGCCCGATTTCTGTATCGAGGCGATCCGTGAGGCTATCCCGGCCTTCAACAAGAAGATCAATGGTTTCGCTTTTGAAGATGCGTTGTTGACGGGGGTTGAAACACGGACTTCCGCGCCGATAAGCATCAAGCGTGATCAAGGCTTCCAGAGTATCAACACGAAAGGCTTATATCCGGCCGGTGAAGGCGCGGGCTACGCCGGAGGCATCATGTCAGCAGCAATAGACGGCATCAAAATCGCCGAAGCAATGGCGTTGAGTATCAATCAAGCATAAGAGAAATAAGCGATTATCATGGATGCCAGAGGCGCGATGTCTCTGGCATTTTAGTATCCATCAATCGATGATGAAGATGACGCGATATTATGTGATATCAAAGCTGATCAGGACTTCTTTGTCATTTATCAGCATATTATGTCCGACAGAGTCGATTGCTGGTACAAGTCCATTCAATGTTCCCGTAATGAAAAAATAGGTGTCTCCACCATAACCGCGTCGAATGCATTCGAGTACGCCTTGCTTGAGAACCTCTCTCTTCTTTACCGTCGCTTGTTCGATCATGAAAGTAAAAGTGTAGCATTGATTGCCCCCGGTGAATGTCAGTTCTCCGGCAGCAGGAGCTTGAGATATCAATACACCATGATTGAAATAAAAATCACAGACAGAATGATTGGATGTGTTGATGACAGGCCGAATCAATTCCACGGCAGCATGAGGATTCAGATTGGTAATATGTAAAACGATTCCATCACTGGAAGTGGGAACTTCCAGAGTGAAACAGACTTCTGTTTCTGTTCCTTGAAGCACTTCATGAGAAATTCTTTCACCTATTGGCGATAGTACTTGGAAATCAAAGATGGGAGAAATGATGACGCCATCACTCTTGTCGACTATTTTCCAGCCCGCAATTGTTACACCTTGTTCGACCAGAATGGATATCAACCGATCTTGTTCCGTTATCAGACTGCCTAACTCAGTTGGCGATATGTCAGTTATCTCCAAGCTAGCGAGCCCTGTGTCATCAAAGGAGGCTAGTGTCTTTTTATATTCATTGAACGTCATGCTTTATTCCTGTTGATAATAGAGTGCTAGTTACAGAATGGAGTGACTCGAAAACAGTCGAGGAATGACACTGTTTCATTGCAGTTTCTCTTTCCATCATGCTCGGCGTGAGGCGGTGTTTTCAAGCGATAAAGATGTCAGTAGCAAGGGATTCTCATGATAGCCAGCCAGTGTCAGCCCTGACATCGATAGAGAGCATCAGGTAGCAGGTGATGCCGTGTTCTCAAAAGGAGCTTTCAGGAAGCGTGTTCATCCTGCTCCCGATCCTGGGGCGCAAAGGTCGGGTTGCCTGAGGATGTGAAGAGTTCTTGCGAGTGTAAGGTAAATATCTTGCATGGAACGCTAATGATATTTGTTTGCTGTTGGTAACTGTTGTATTTTGAGTGTCTGCTTAACAATATTTCTTGCATGAATTGTGGTTTTGACGAGCATTTTTCAGCTTTTTCCTGACACTTGATCCGTATCCGTCAGTGAAGACACCGCAGGAGCGAGGGCCATGAATTACGATGCAAGGGATTTGCTCTGACATGCATGATCTATCGAATGTTTTCACTACTGCGGGCGGTGTGGAGAGAGCCCATCAGCCGCTCACTCCGCTAGTAGAAGACGCTCGGTCGGAAATGGCCTACTCCCCATTGGGAGATTGGTATCAGGTTCACTACTCATGCGGTGAAGGGTGGGTGCGTGATATCTCTCTTTGGCAGGGAGCGATGCTGACCCTCTGTGACATGGTTGTCACGCGCGCATATCAGAGCCAGCATGCCCTTCACGATGGGGTGTATCTGTGTCTTGTACTTGAGGGCACTCTCGGCCTGGCGGGACTTGAGGGGCGCAAGATCGAGATTTCCGCGGGCGAGGGCGGCATGTTTCGCGCTGCAAATTCGCTCACCGCATCACCTCATGGGCTGAAGAGCTGGCACGGCGTTGGCAGGCTACGTTGTATCAGTCTTCTCATTGAAGGTGAGCATCAGCAGCCGGAGAACATACGCGGACGACTGGGTGCCTGGGATGCTCAAGTCACTGGTGCGCTGGTCAGAGGGACACGATCTTTTCGGCATACGAACTTGCATCCCCATCCATCACGTTGGACGCCTGGATTCAGCGTGTACCAGCAATGGGAAACGAAGATGCCGTCGCCGGGAAGCGGTACAGTCCCATGTGATGAAGGCTGCTTGCTCGAATGGCAGGGAGCAGGGCTGCAATTACTGGCGCGCGCGTTGCACCAGACACAGGGACTGCGAACTGGATCGTTGGATGCCACCGAGGAGCGCGCCACGTCATGTCGGCATCTTGAGGCGGTACGCAAGCGACTCGATACCTCACCTCAGATGATTCATTCATTGAGTGAGCTTGCGAGGCTGGCTTGTATGAGCCCGTCGAGTCTGCGACAGAAATTTCGAGATGCTTATGGAAAATCGTTGGGTCACTACCAGCGAGAGTGTCGCATGCAGTGTGCTCAGCAGGCGTTGTCACAGGGTATGAGCATTCAGCAGGTGGCACACCGCGCGGGCTACGCACACGCCTGTAACTTCGCGACTGCCTATCGTCGTCACTTTGGACTATCGCCGCAGGAGGCGCGTGCCAGATGTCATGAGATAGAACGACAACAATGTGACAGATAGGTTGCCAAGGCTTGGCAGACATGAAAACGGGCACCCATTGGATGCCCGTTTTCATGTTGGTGAAGAGAGTTCAACAAGGAGAAGGAATTAGAGGAAAGGCATCATCGGTAGTAACACATCGTCCAGCAGGCCTGTTGGATAGTGCAAATTCATCGTGTGTTGCATCCCGAGTAGGAAGACTGCCACGCCCAGCGAAAACAGGGCGGCGAAGCCAAGAGACTTGCGCGCAACGAACATCTGAAAGCCAAAGCAGAAAATCACCGCGGTACACACAAAGCCGAGCGCTGCGCTGATACCGATCAAAGCGAAGAAGCCCAGTACCACGGCAATACCCTTGGTTGCTGGCTGCTCTACCCGAATGTTGCCATCCTTCCCTTAATGGCGATGCTGGGGCCAGAGCATGAGGTATTGTGTCAGCGCGAACTGCCTGAGCCGCGTATCGATCGTACCATCGGTCTGCTACGTCGACGTGGTGAGTCGTTGTCGTCGATTGCGGAGCTCTTCATTGAGATTCTGCTCAAGCGCTGGAACTGATAACGCAGGTACTGACACGCCCCCGTATTGCCGGGGTTGGCGCTAGCTGCTTCATTACATAAGATGATCATGTATAAGGCGATTAGGTTTTGTTGCGATGATGCATCTTTCGGTAAGGGAGATAGCGGCGGCATTCTCGAAAGTCTCTTCTCCATGTGCGGCCAGTACTGATCGTCAGTCTTGCTGGACAGTGCTGAACTTCAGTACGGACAGCCGCTCATCACAAGGATATTCAATGTCGATTTCTACACGCGCAACTTCTCGCAAGACTGCTCTTGTACTCGGTCTTGCTCTTGGATTGGGCAGTGCGCTTCCTGCGAGCGCTGCCGAGATGACTGATGACGATACTGCTGACAAGCAGGCGCCACAGGGCGACCACACCCTCAAGCGTGACCAGCTGGTCAGCTTGATTGAACAGGGACAGGAGAATCTGGCCCCTGACTTCAATGGCTTTCTCAAGCAGGTTGCCGAGCGCAATAAAGAAGATACTGTCGTTGCCGGTGCCATCGAGCAGTATCTTGCTGGTGAGACACTGGAGGGGGATGATTTCGTCAATATATACCGTCTGTTAGGCGTGTATAACCGCCTGCAGTACGGTGATGATGTTGAAGCGCTGCTCAAGGAAATGGTGGCTATCCCGACCTTCAAGGTGGGTGAGAAGCCGCAATTCGAGAATCCTGAAATTGCTCGCTTTGGTGAGCTGGTCAAGGCCAAAGCCAAAGAATTTGGCCTGTCCTTCCGAAATGTCGACAATCGTGTCTTCGAGGTGGAACTTAAGGGCACGGGCGATGACGTGTTCGGCATCCTGACGCATGGCGATGTGGTGCCGGCCGGTGAAGAGGGCTGGACACTCAAGGACGGAACGCAGCTGAATCCATTCGAGATGACCCTGATTGACGGCAAGCTCTACGGGCGTGGTACCGAAGATGACAAGGGCTCCATCGCGGCGGCGCTTTATGCCATGAAGTCATTGAAAGAGAATGACGTGCCGGTGAAGCGCACCATTCGCCTGATGATCGAGACCACCGAAGAGACCGGTGGTGAGGGCTTTGAGTACTACAAGGCCAACAATGCGCTGCCGGAATACAATATCGTACTGGATAGCGGCTACCCGGCAATTACCGCCGAGAATGGCTTCGGTACCATTGATGCGCGCTTCCCACTGACACGTGCAGGCAGTGAAGACACTGCGAAAGACAGCCTGCCAGCCATTACCGACTTCAAGGGCGGGCTTGCGACCAATCAGATTCCTGAGCGTTCGGTCGCGACCCTGCATGCTCATGATGCTGCCGGTGCCAAGGCATTGAACCAGAAGCTGGATGAACTCGGCAGCCGTTATATCAAAGAGCATGGCAATGACTTCAGTGTCGCAAGCCAGGTGGAAGATGACGATGTGATCGTGACGGTCACCGGCAAGTCAGCACATTCCTCTGGCCCGGAGCACGGCATCAATCCGGTCACCCGGCTGGCGGGACTGCTGGCAACGTCCGGCATCGATTTTCAGGACAATGCGTATGAGGATGCTGTGCATTATCTGAACGATAATTATGGGCTGGATTATCATGGCAAGCAGCTCGGCATCGCCTATTCCCATGACTTCATGGGGCCGCTGAAGGTGACGCCGACGTACCTCGAGCGTGAAGAGAATGCGCTGCGCGTCGCGGTGAATGTGCGTGCACCAGCGGGCGAGAAGACGCCGGAAGAACTCAGCAAGACGATTCAGGACAAATTGAGTGCCTATGCCAAGGAACAGGGCATGGACATGGCTCTGAACGTCGAGATCAGAGACTGGATGCTGCGTGATCCGAGCGGTGCCTGGCTCAAGACGCTGCTCAATATCTTCGGTGATACCACCGGCATTGAGGCCAAGCCGCGCTCGTCAGCAGGAAGCACGACGGCCAAGTTGCTGCCGAATGCCATCAACTTCGGCCCGTCGATGCCTGGCGAAACTTATACTGGGCATACGTCTGAAGAATTCAAACGAGTCGATAATCTGCTGTTGGATATCCAGATGTTTACCGAGATGCTGGCCCGTATCGGGAATCAGGATTCCTTGAAGTAAGCTACTGGCTGATTACTGCACGACACGATAACAATGCCCGCGATCCGACCTTGAAAAGGTCATGTCGCGGGCATTGTCATATCAGAGTGTTGCAACTGGCGTGATATGAAAATCGGTAATGACTGGTGTCGTCGGCTGCGTCAGTACATGGACGTCCTTCCCATCTGCTCCATCCCAGAGCGAGTGGGGAGTGAAATGAAGGGCTTGAGTTGTCGGGTCGCCAGCAGGTTACTCGAAGACATCATCGTCATTGGCCAAGGTGAAGTCGCCATCGTAAGTCTTGACTTGAATTATCGCCGTGGGCATCCACACTGAACTCTCATGAGTCATGGGCACAAAAGGGCATGTCAGTCAGTGAGAAGCCATGGCTCGGGAATGAGCCACATTGTGGGACAAGTATTGAGCGACAGATATTGGAAAGAGAGGAGTGACTCCATGCCAGCCAAATCCCAGGCACAGCAGATGGCGGCAGGCGCCGCACTGGCAGCGCACAGGGGCGAGCAGAAGGTCAGCGATCTGGAGGGCGCTGCTCGTTCAATGTATGACTCGATGAGTGAAGCGGAGCTTGAGGCGATGGCCGCTACTTCGCGTGATGATAAACCGCGCCACAAGCGTGAATCCTGAGTCTCGAATGATTTCGAGAAAGCGGTGAAGAATACGCCGGTCTTGAGGTTCTCAAGGCCGGCGTATTTGCATCATCGAGTGGTGAGGCACTCAGTCAAGGCGTTCTCGAGATGGCTGGTGCGAGTCGCTGTCGGCAGGGGACTCTCCGCCATTCGCTTTTGGGCTGACTTCTGGCATCTCGATTCCCGAACGACGCTGGCCGCGCGCTTGAGTGCTGATGCCCAGACGTGCATCGCGACGTGCCACCAACTCCTCATTGATCTGACCATCCCGTGTGAAGGCCATCATCAATTGGGGAATGCCATAGGGGAAATCATCGCGATCAATCTGCCAGGTATGGAAGGTCTTGCCATAGGTCGTGACGAGATCCTCGAAGTAGCTGCGTTCCGCTAGCTCCGGGATACCGGGCGCGACAAGAATGCCGGATTTCACTTCATAGTGATGGCTATGCCACAGCGGTTTCTCTTCTTCTGGAAGTTGCGCGAAGCGTTCGGCACTGATGATGTACTCGATGCCGATCAGTCGTGCATCACTGCGGTTGGAATCGAAGATGACGCATTGGTGCAGGTCATGCTCCAGATGAATGCAGAAGTGACAGGCTTCAACCTGTCGGCCCATGTCATCAGCGTAATGGTGAAAGCCATTGAGATAGGTGCTCATGGCTTCCAGTGGATACTTGCGCTGCATGACCTGTGAGGCGGCGTCCAGCACCTGATGTTTCAGCGGATGGCCCCGGCTGACCTTGCGAGCGCTGGCGAGGCGTCTTCCGAGGATGAAGGCCGTAGCGGCGGCAGCACCTGCCAGCATGCCGGTGCCGAACCCTGAGGAGTGCGCTTTGCTGTCCGGACTCAAAGGGTGGGAGTGGGAAGTGTGAGAGCACTGGCCAGTTCCAGTATGAAACATGCTTCCTCCTACGAGTTCTTCTCGAGTGCGTGAGAATCCCTGATTTGCAGGCTCATTGCAGTCCATTGACCTTAAGATAGTCAAGTGAGCGACAAGATATCCAGTGAATTGCATCGAAAGCCCTGCTCGGGGATTGCGTTGGCGCCACGTTGCCCTCATGAATGAAGAAAGCCGATCAAACATTAGTCGTGCACTGTTGTTCTGACATTGAATCTGATACTGCCACCTTGGTGTCAATGGGGTGGTATCTGTGCCCTGACAGCGCTTCGATTGCTATGTAGACAGCTCGACCTGTTGTGTATCCCTGGTCACCCCGTCTTGGTTGATCCCCTTTACTGCCTGGAGCCTGAATGAAACAGCTGATATTTGATTGTGATGGTGTACTGGTTGATAGCGAGATCATTGCCGACAGCGTGCTGAAGGCAAGGCTGCCCCAGTGGCTGCCGGATCTCGGCAGTGAAGAACAGATTGAGCACGAGCTGGATCGCTGCCTTGGCATGATGACACGCGACATCCTGATTGATCTGGAAGGGCGCAGTCAGCACAAGCTTCCCGCCGATGCTCTTGAGCAAGTGACAGATGAAGTCAATCATCGCTTGGCAGTCTCTCTCAAGGCCTTGCCGGGAGTCCGGGAGACACTGGAATGGATTCGTGATCAGCGTCTTCCTCTGGCGATTGTCTCCAACAGTTCAGTGTCGCGGATGAAGATCAATCTCGAGAGTTCAGGGTTGCGCGGCCTGCTGGATGAGGTGGCTTTGGCGGCAGGAATGGAGAACGGCGTGCTGCCGATCTTTACATCAGACGAGGTTATCAATCCCAAGCCGGCCCCGGACCTTTATCTATTGGCTCTCAAGCGCCTGAATCGCTCTGCAGACGAGTGTCTGGTGGTAGAAGATAGCCGTACGGGTATGCAGGCAGCAGTAGCGGCGGGGCTGAAAGTCGTGGGTCACCTTGGCGCCAGCCATATTCCCGACGGTCATGCGCAGGTGCTTCGGGATACCGGTGCCTGGCAGGTGATGGATCATTGGGATGCGTTCGCTGATCTATGTCGGGAAGCCGGCCACAAGACGACTGACAAGCAGCAAGCTCACTGATATGTCTCCGAGCGATGGCGTCATCCTCGTGAGCTGTGCGGTGGTGCCATCTATTGACAGTCAATCAATACATGAAGGCCTCTCACGTCAGTCGTCAGAGGCCTTCATGTACCTGGATAGATCATTCAAGCATTCACTCATCAAATGAGCCTCAAGCAGCTGTCTGCTGGCAGGTTGGGTGATGAGTATCCGTCAATCAGCGGAAGCAGATGCGGGTACCCCATGCGAGCAGTTCTTCCTGGTTGAGTGAGCTCGAGGTCATGCCGATCATTTCGTCTCCCCACTGGTCCGCCCAGGTCAAGACGCCATGGCTGATGCCACGCGCGCCCATCAGGTCACGAATTTCCCCGGTGCCTTTGAACCATAGTGCGCTGTTGTCGTTGCGAGTGAGGTCCGAGATTCCGTTGCCATGATGCACTCTCACCTTGTAGATACCGTCTAGTGACATGACTTCAATGACTGGTACCAGACCGTGCTGCAGCGCACGAGTCAATCCCTCCAGTGAAAGGTTGGCCCCGGATGTTGGAACGGGCGATATGGTGCCGTTATCAGTCATCGATTGAGTAAGCATGCCAGTGTCTCCTCGCTATGTCGTACGATTTAATTTTCTTTGTATAATTACTGTAGGAGTAATGGGCATGCTTGGCCACTGAAGCTTTCTGATTGAGGGCCACCGGTGTGTCAGTTCATGTTTTGTTCAGCATGATGCCTTGAAGTTTGTCGTGGCTAGAGGCATGTTCATGAGGTAGTGCGGATATGAGAAAGTGTCCACCTTCTCGTTCCGTCCGGTGCGCGAACACCTCGCCGCTGTCACAGCACACAGGGAGTAGCGATTAATGGCATCCGGAGGAAAACGCGTTTTCAGTGCGTCAGTCATCATCATTCTGACGCTGGTAGCCTTGGGGGCAGGTTTCCCAGAGCGCTTTGCTGAATTGGCTGGCCAAGCGCTCAGCACAGTCACCAGCATGTTTGGCTGGTTCTATCTCATTTCCGTTTTCGGCTTCATCATCTTTCTGGTCAGCCTTGCGCTCAGCAAGTACGGCAAGATTCGGCTAGGCCCGCAAGACAGCCGGCCTTCTTACAGCTTCTTCTCTTGGGTCAGCATGTTGCTGGCCGCCGGGTTCGGGGTTGGACTGGTGTTCTATGGCATGGCAGAGCCCATGCAGCATTATCTGAAGCCTCCCTTCGGTGACATGCCGGGCGAGACACCAGAATCGGCGCGCTATGCCATTCAATATGCCTTCTTCAACTGGGGCATTCACCAGTGGGCGGCATTCTCACTGGTCGGGCTGATCATCGCCTACTTCCAGTTCCGCAAGGGGCAGGCGGGTCTCGTATCCTCAGTGTTGTCCTCAGTGACAGCCAAGCATCCCAAGGCGCGTCGCTACGCACCGGCACTGGATGTGTTTGCCGTGGTCGCCACGGTGATGGGCGTGGCGACTTCGTTGGGGTTAGGTGTACTGCAGATGAATGGTGGGTTGCACTTCGTCTTTGGTGTGGAAGAGAACTGGCAGTGGCAATTCATCATCATGGGCGTGATGTTCTGCGCTTACATGGCCTCAACCTGGTCTGGGCTCGACAAGGGCATCAAGCGACTTTCCAATCTCAACATGGTGATCTGCATCGGGCTGATGCTGTACGTGTTGGTCACGGGGCCGACCCTCGACATCCTCAAGACCATCACCATGGGGATTGGCGATTATCTGCAGAACTTCATCGGCATGAGTCTGCGCATGGCACCGTACGATCACAATGACTGGAACAGTTCCTGGACCGTCTTTTACTGGGCATGGGTCATTGCCTGGTCGCCGTTTGTCGGTACCTTCGTGGCACGTGTCTCGCGTGGCCGTACCATCAAGGAATACGTGGTGGGCGTGCTGATCGTGCCGCCACTGCTGGCATGCCTATGGATCGGTGTCTTCGGTGGCGCGGCTCTTCACATGGAACTGGCGAATGATGTGGGCCTCGCGGCTGCCACGGATGCCAATATCACCTCGGCACTGTTCGAGATGTTTGATTTGATGCCCTACAGCGGCGTGCTGTCGGTGGTGGCGATCAGTCTGATATTCATCTTCCTGGTGACCTCAGCAGATTCAGCGTCCTACATCGTGGCGCAGATGACCGATGGAGGATCCGTCAATCCGCCGCTCTACAAGCGCGTGGTGTGGGGGGTATTGATCGCGGCCATCTGTCTGACGCTGATATCCACTGGCGGGCTCAAGGGCTTGCAGTCTGCGGCGGTGCTATCAGCATTGCCCTTCACCTTCATCATTTATGGCATGGTCGTGGTACTGGTGAAAGAGTTGCGAGCAGACCGTCGCCAGATGCTCAGTCAGCTCTATCGTCGACACGGTGAGACACCGGTCGGGGCGGACGTCTTTGAAGCAGATACTCTGGCTGAAGAAGACAAGATACGCCGCGCGCCAGATGTGAAGAATCGTCGTGTGAATCCGCGCGATCATCATTGAGCGCCCTGATGGAAACTGACTGAAACGGGTCGAGAGATAGTCCGTGAACGAAAAACGCCGCCCACATCTGATGTGGGCGGCGTTTTTACGGACGGCGACAGTAGAGGTGTCAGCCTTTCCATACCTCAGCCAATATCTCGTAGCTCTTGAGACGATCAGCCTGATCATAGAAGTCGGAGTTGAACATCAATTCATCCGCTTGAGTGACTTCGAGAAGATGCTCAAGCTCGTGACGAATACGCTCCGGTCCGCCAATAATTGCCGCTGCCAAATTCTGGCCGACCATGGCTTTTTCACGGGCTGACCAGTCAAGTGTCTCGCACGGCGGCAGGGCACGGGTACTCTTGCCACGAATCAGATTCAGAAACTTCTGTTGCTGTGTTGTCGCCAAGAACTGCGCGCGCTCATCACTTTCTGCAGCAATCAGCGGTAGTCCGAGCATGACATAGGGGGCGTCGAGCACTGCCGAGGGACGAAAGTTTTCACGATAGAGCTTGATCGCCTCCAGCATATAGCCAGGCGCAAACTGACCGGCAAAGGCGAAGGGCAGGCCTTTCTCTGCTGCCAGGCGCGCACTGAAATCACTCGAGCCAAGTAGCCACAGCGGCACGTGAGTCTCCTGGCCGGGCATGGCCTTGACGCGTTGGCCAGGTGCCGGCGTGCCCAGATACTGTTCTAGCTCCGCCAGTCGTTGCGGAAAGTCGTGCACACCGGCTGAAGGATCCCGCCGCATGGCCTGCATGGTGATGCCATCAGAGCCCGGTGCACGGCCAAGCCCCAGATCGATACGATCAGGATATAGCGTTGCCAACGTGCCAAACTGCTCTGCAATGACCAGTGGCGGGTGATTGGGGAGCATGATACCGCCGGAGCCCACACGCAGGCGCGATGTCTTGCCGGCGACATGGCCGATGAGTACTGAGGTGGCGGCACTCGCGATACCGTCGATGTTGTGATGCTCGGCGAGCCACAGGCGGTGATAGCCGAGCGCTTCGACATGCTGCGCGAGGCTGACAGTATTGTCGAAGGTTTCAGCAACACTGCCTGTATCACGTAGCGGGGCAAGGTCGAGTACTGAAATGGGAATCGTGCCCAGACGAGATGACGGGGTTACGCTCATGTTGACTCCTGATGTTTCCGGACCACGCAGCCGCCATGACGTGAAAGAGACACTGGCGAGCTTGCTGGATTGCGCCCAGCATAGTGGAAACGGAGGGGAGGCAGACAGCATGTGAGTCTTCATTACACTGTTGCTGATATGGCATGAGTTCCGCCATTCTCAACCACATGACGTGCGTTGAATACCGCTTCTGGCTACTGTCGATAGACAGCCGCCATCAGCCAGACATGGCCGCAGGATTTCGACTCAAGGAGGAGAGGGCGTCATGACACCGACAGGACATTCCAGACGACGCGGGGGAGGGAAGTTTACGCTGGTCTGTATGGCGGCCATCATACTCGCCGTCGCGATCCAGCGCGATGTGATCGTATTGAAGCACTGGGTACCGGAGCGGTATCTGCCTTGGGCTCCGCTTCATCTGGAAGACCCCCCCGGCCTTGTCACGCGCTGGAAACTGTCACGATTGGACCAAAACCCTGAGGCCTGTCGAGCTTTTCTGGAAAATGAAGTCCCTCGGCGTGTGACGTCCCTGCCAGACAGTATCACTGACAGTGGTTGTGACCTCATCAATAGCGTGCGCGTGCATGACAGAAGCACAGATGGCGTGCGCTTCAATAAGTCATTCATTGCCAGTTGTCCGCTGGCGGTCAGTTGGCTGAGATTTGAACGGCATGGCTTGCAAGCAGCGGCGCAGGAGGTTCTTGGCAGCCGTGTGACAGGAGTCACCCATCTGGGAAGTTACGCCTGCCGCAATATCTATGGACGCGAGAATGCCCGTCGCAGCGAACATGCCACGGCAGATGCATTGGATGTTGCAGGGTTCAGATTGTCTGATGGGCGTGAGATACGTCTCCCGGCGGATTGGACGGCCGCCGGTGCACAAGATTCCGCGGGACAATTCCTGAGAGCGGTACAGCAGGCTGCCTGCGAGAGCTTCGGGACAGTACTCGGCCCGGATTACAACGCCGCCCACCGAGACCACTTCCACCTCGGCACACGTGGCTGGAGTGTTTGTCGCTAGGGTGCTTTCACATACCAGCCCCTCTCGAGGTCGTAAGCCTGCCGGTTTGGTCGGAGTCCTTTAGGACTCATGATCATCATTGAACGTTGTGTGGCGTTCATGGCCAATACGCACTGATGGAGCCTCTCTGTCAGTGGTTTTTTTTATGTAGGCAATAATATGAAGCACTGTAATTCAGTAAAAAATAATAAATATGAGTTCACTATTATTGAAAACTATTATTCTTTTATCTCAATTAGTAAATGTTGTAAAAGCAATGGCATTGATTGTTCCTACCATTTTTTACTGCTTGTGGGATAAGCCTTCCGAAGGGCTGTCTGTAAATAGTTATTCATATGATTAGCTTGTTGAAGTCGTGTCACATTCGTTGACAGTCGTAATGACTAGAATTGGTTACTCTTCATCACATGGACAGGTTAGACAGATCGCAAGGCTGTTTGCAGTCCATGACGAATACGCCCCGAGCATCATACCGGTGCACGTATCCTCACTGGAGATTGACTCATGAAAAAGAATATAAAGAAGTCCCAGGCAGGTTTTGTGATGACAACCGAGTTGGTCCTGATTCTCTCGGTGATGGTCATCGGTATGGTGGTCGGACTTGTCACCATGCGAGATTCATTAACGGCAGAGATGGAAGATGTGGCGGAGGCGATTGGTCAGCTTGATCAGTCTTATGCCTTCGATGGCCTTGTAAATGGGGAAGGTACAGCCTTCTTGGAAGGTTCTGGCTTCATTGATGCGACAGACACTCTGGCAGGTGATGAGGTGACCTTCGACTTCGTAGCCGTCGACTATAGCGAATCAGGGGCTCTCAATGGTTCTGGCCCTAGTCTTGGTGGCGGTGCAGAAAACGTAACAAGCGGCAGCAGCTTTACACCGTAAGGAACCACCATAGGGTCGAGCATGATATTGATGCTCGACCTTTATTCAATGACAAGCCTGAATGAAACTGGGGGTGCGCCATGAATATTCGTCTCAATGGGAGTACGACAATTGCCATGGTTGTCTTCCTGATGTCTACCTCAATGGCCAGCCTTCTAGGATATCGCCAATATGAACGCGTAGGTGCAGAGGAAGTGCTGGTTGCTAGTGGGTTGATTGCCAAGGGCCAAGTCGTATCCTCTCAAATGCTAGAGCTCCGAATGATGAAAGATGTTGTCGGTGGTCTACAGGACATGAGTATTGCGATTGGTAAAGTGATGACGCGCAATCGGATGCCTGGCGAGATAATTCAACCTCAGGATTTGCAACCCGTTAAAAGACAAAGCCTTTCTCACTATATTCCTGAAGATCGTGTGTTGTTCTCATTACCGATGGCGAACCACTCTTTTCCGGTATCTCAGATCAAGCCCACTGATACATTTGATGTCATTGGTAGCATGAATGGACGAGTTCGGGTTATCGCCGAGCAGGTCAAATTGATGGGAACCATGAATAGTAGCAAACCCGCCCTCGTTGCGAGTGGACCACTGGCCACCTTATCCAATCGCTCTAATAGCAAGCAAGCGAATGAATCTTCCGGCTTGGTAATTGCTGCATTACCTCAAGATGTTTTTCGCCTTGCCAGCATCGGTGGACAAGAACGCATCTCGTTGGTATTGCATGGGCAGAATATGAAACACCGTCTACCGATAGCACCTGTAATACACACGCGTCAGATAGAAATTTATCAAGGATTACAGCGGCGTAACGTTACTCTAAAGTTATAATTTATTGTAATTTTTAAGCGATAACTAAATTATCGACTGCTCTATATGTGACATGTAATACCTTGCGAAGCATTCCTTTCTATCCTCATTGGTGGTCTCGGTGCTCTTTTCGAGAGCGACCTGACTTGGAGATTATATGAATAGGCTTCCTGGTTGCCTCTATAGCGCGAGACGTCACGATATGAGTAGTGGTCATGCGCAATCAGATTCCTCAGTGCGCATACTTTCTCAGTCTGCCAACGGATACTCCCGCTGGGCTATTTCTTGTCTGGCGCTGCTGTTGCTGAGCACTATCGATCTGGCGCGTGCAGAAGATGAAACTCCTGCTCTGGTACCGGCGGCAGGGCTAATCAATATTGATACAGCCTATAGCAGTGGTGGCACGCGCTTACGCTCATTGGTGCAGTGGACCCACGCCCGGCTGGCATTTGGCAAGGATATCGAGCGTATCGCTGTCGGTAAGCAGAGCATCATCGAAGTCGAGGTGATAGGCGGGCGAGAAGTTCTGATGTTAGCCAAGGAAGTTGGCCGTACTACCGTGATGGTGTGGTATGCCGATGGCAGCAATGAGTCCTTCCTGTTCAGTGTCAGCCCAGACCTCAGTGTGCTTAGCAGCGCGCTGCGTGAGATCCACCCTTCCATTTCGATCTCTCAGGCGCCTGATCGGCCGATTCTCGTGATGCGCGGCAAGGTGCCCACGCTCGAATACAGCCAGGCGGCGCAGCAGGCGGCGATGGACTACCTGCTGTCCGGCCAGCGCAGGGTTCAGCCAGCGTTGGGAGTGGGATTGCCCGCAGGGCTGGCGACAACCGGCATGAGCCAGACGGGAATGGCGGCTTCCAGCCCGGTAATCAATCTGATCAAGGTGACCCAGAAGCCCAAGCCAATGGCCGACAAGTTGAAGGAGGCCATCGCCTCGCTGGGCGGCGAGGAAGTCAGCATCCGTCGTCTGCAATATGGCGAAATGGCCAATGATCTCTTCGATACCTTTCTGCTGGAAGGTGAGGTGAGAGATCAGGTCGCGCTGACGCGTATCTTGAACGTGGCCGCCAGGATCGTGGGAGGTAGCCCATTGGCAGGCGGAGAGGCGGGGATTAATGTGCTTGCGGATGAATCCGGTGCTCTGATGGGAGATAGCGCAAGGACCGGTAACTACAGTGGCTCGATCGCCTCTAGCAGTGGTATCAGTGGCAGCGGAAGTCTCGAGAACAATATTCGCAACAATATCGCACGCTCCAAGGTGCTTTCCATCGCTGGCGGCCGCCTCATCTCGATGATCGAGGTGCGTGACGTGCCTCAGGTGCGGGTGGCCATCCAGATGCATGAGGTCAATCGCTCCCGCATGAAAGCCTGGCGGCCGGACTTGAGCATCATGACCAACGGCTATAACTCCAGCGGTCCGCTTGCACTGGGCGAGACTGGAGCTGCCGGCGCCTCGGGGCTTGAGAATGCCTTGCAGATTCTGGACGGCACGCTCATCAACAATTTGCAGATCGGCGGCAGTGATATCGCCTTTGATCTGCTGTTTAGTCTGATGGAGAGCGAAGGTATCTCACGCACCCTGTCGCGCCCGACGTTGACGGTGCTGTCCGGTGAAAGCTCAGTCTTCCAGGTCGGGGGCGAGATTCCGGTACCTTCCGCCTTTGCTCCGTCAGGTGTCGGCCAGGATGACACCTTGGGGGCCAATACCAGTGGTGTCTTCAGCGGCACCGACTTCAAATCCTTCGGTGTGCAGCTGAGCGTACGTGCGCTGGTCGACGAGAACGATCGCATCACCTTGGACGTACTGCCGACCATCTCTACTCCCGATACCTTGCTGACTCAGCAGATTGCGGACAGCACCGGCTCCAATCTCAACAGTACCGCCTTCAATGTGCGTAGCCTGCGGACCACCACCCGCCTGCGTGATGGCCAACCACTGATCTTGGGAGGACTAGTGTCGCGTGACATGAGTGGTCAGGAGGACCGAGTGCCCGGTGCCAGCGATGTGCCGATCCTCGGCTGGATGACGCGATCCTTCAACCGCTCGGATGTGGATAAGGAGCTGGTCATCATCGTCACGCCCACCTTGATTCGTGAGCCCATCAATGAGGTGGCTCAGTGGAGCTTCCCTGATGGGGCGAGCCGTCTGGCTGACATGCCGATGAATCGTCTAACGCCTACCCGCTAAGGAGTGCGCCATGAACCTCTTAAACGTGTTGTTTCGTGTTGGTGTCTTTAGCGTGATCGGACTGATGCTGGGCGGGATGGCCGGCTGCAATTCGATTGACAGCATGCGTGAATCCCGTCCGGATGCCGGCGATAGACTCGAATATCTCAATGAGCGCTACCAACAGTTGATGGTGCAGGGGCGTACCTGCCTGGAGTTGGATGACGTCGCAAGCCCCATGGTCGATTGCCAGCGTCTTCTGCGCGAAGCAGAGCGGCTGCATGTCGAATACCCCCGCAACCCGGAGGTGCTGTATTTCAATGCCTTGCTCAGTCACGCCGCTGGCCGTGGCGACAAGGCGCAATTTTTCCTGGACCAGATGAGCATCGGGCCAACCCATCCTCCTGAGGCCTTCGTGCTCAGGAGTCAATTGGCGCTGGAAGAGGGCAACACGACACTGGCGCGCAACGTGCTGGAGCGTGGCATGCTGCTGCATCCCAACTATGCCGGACTCTATGAGGGACTCGCCGCGGTGGGGTATGTCGAGGGGCGCTATGATGATGCCGAACAACAGCTGACACTGGCTTTGCGACTCGGTGCGCCTGTCTGGCGAGTGGATTATCACCGCGGGCTTGTCAATGAAGCGCAGGGTCAACTGGCGGATGCCTGTCATCAATTCGATACAAGCTTGGCACGCAAGCAGGACCATCAGCCGACCCGGGCGCATCTGTTGCGTCTGGCCACAGCGGGACATTGTCGTGGTGATGCCTTGAAACATGGTGTAAACGGCGTGAGGACCTCCTCATGAACGGGGCGTTCTCGCGCATGCGACGAGGGGGGAGGGAGCCCGCGGTCAGCGTGACGGAAGATGCCGAAATCAATGTCATTGCGCCGGAAGTGATGGATCGCCTAAAGCGTGTATTGGTCACGCGTCTCGCCGATGAGCAGGGGCAAGCTTTGCGTCGAAGTCGCCCATCACCTCATGCGGGAGAGGTGGGGAAAAACCAACAGGCCGCCATGGAAGGTGTCCAATTACGCCTGGCGAGTTCTCTCGCGGCGTTATGTGATGAGTACCAGATTCATCTGGATGACGAGAGTCGCGATGCGCTGTTGGAAACGCTCGCCAATGACCTTTGCGGTTTCGGCCCGCTGACGGAGCTGATGGCCGACGAGACGGTCAGTGATATCCTCGTCAACGGCGCGGATCAGGTATGGGCAGATCGCGGCGGCAGCTTGGCGCCCACTGAACTGAGTTTCGATGACGAATCTCACCTGCAGCGCTTCGTGGCCAGGTTGATCGCGCCGCTGGGCAAGCATCTGGATGCCTCCAATCCTATCGTCGACGCACGCCTGGCGGACGGCAGCCGCCTGCATGCCGTCTGTGCGCCCCTGACGCCTGATGGCACCCTCATCTCCATTCGCAAATTTCGCCGGCATTATCTGAATCAGCAGCGTCTGGTCGACAGTGGCTTCATGAGTCCAAATCTCATGGCTCTGCTGGAAGCCGCCGTCGCCGCACGTATCAATATCATCATCAGTGGAGGGGCTGGGGCGGGCAAGACGTCACTGCTCAACTATCTGGCCGGCTACATCAGTTCGCGTGAGCGCTTGGTCAGCGTGGAAGAGTGCGCTGAGCTTGACCTGCATCACCCCCATGTCGTCAGGCTAGAGAGCTATCCCGTGGCCGGCGACACCCCGCGGCCGCAGGGGATGGGCGAGTTGCTGCGCGCGGCACTGCGCATGCGCGCTGACCGTATCATCGTCGGCGAGGCACGTGGTGGGGAAGTCTTCGAGATGCTTCAGGCGATGACGGTCGGCCATGACGGAAGTCTGACCACCGTACATGCCAACAGTGCCATGGATGTGCCCGTGCGCATGTTGGCGTTGGCGCTGATGAGCAATGCTCATCCCGATCGTCAGGTCATCGAGGAGATGGTGCGCCTGAGTGGAGCGCTCATCGTGCATCTCAAGCGCGACAGTGACGGGCATCGCCAACTCGCCAGTCTCGCCTGGTTGGGACAGCAGCAGCCCCGCGAACTCCTGCAGCGTCATCACAAGATTGAACCTGGCACGCCGTGCCCCGAGAGCGCTTATCACGGTAGCCGTGAGACGCTGGATGCCTTCATCTCCCACCTGACGCTTCGTGGCGGCCATCTGCCGAAGACGCTGACAGACGCCTGGATCGAACACTCGCCATCGCAAGGAGGCTGACATGCTCATCCTGCTACTGGCGTGTATCGCGCTTTCTTCGCTCTGGTTGATCTTCAGCATGGTCAGGGCGCAACGCTTCATGGGCACCGATGCCACGCTGGGACTCATGCATCGCCGCGAGATGTCACGCCTTGAGCGACTGTTGGCGCTATTGGATATCAGCATGCGACCGGCGCTCTTCGTCGCGGGAGTATGGGGCAGCAGCGTGCTGATCTTCGTGATCTTTCTCGGCTGGTTCCCCGGCAAGCTGATTCTGGCCGCGTTGGC
The DNA here is from genome assembly GCF_009796845.1 of Cobetia sp. L2A1. NCBI lineage: Bacteria > Pseudomonadati > Pseudomonadota > Gammaproteobacteria > Oceanospirillales > Halomonadaceae > Cobetia > Cobetia sp. L2A1. The sequence continues at coordinate 1,641,994 of NZ_CP047025.1, forward strand.
GCTGATGACCAGCCTGCTGCTGGTTGGTTTCCTGCTCCACGAATTTGCCAGTCGTCGCATTTTTCGATTCGAGGGCGATCTCATCCAGGCGTTGGACATGCTGGAAGCCAGTCTTGCACTCGGGGACAACCTGCGTAATGGACTCCGGCTGGCCGGCTCTTCTTCCCTGGGCGCATTGCGTCGCGAGTTGATGCAGCTGGTCTATCGGCTGGACATGGGATTGTCATTGCCCGAAGCCAGTGAGCGCATGACGCGCCTTTACCCCTGTGAGAGCGTCAGACTGTTCACTGCTGCCATGATCAGTGCTGAACGGCGCGGCATGAGTTTCGCCAGCCTGCTCCCCTCACTCTTGCCTGCCTTGCACGTCCGCTATCAGATGCGCCGTCAGCTACGGGCTGAACTCTCTGGCGCGCGCTATTCGCTGTTGGTCATTGCCTTGCTGCCCTATGCCATCATCCCGTTCATTCTGTGGAAAGAGCCTGACTGGCTGAGATTGTTGTTCGAACATCCGCTGGGTAGCGTGTTGTTGCTCGGTGCCGTGCTTTGCCAAATCATCGGCTTCGCCTGGCTCCGCCAGATGATGAGGCGAGAGCCATGAGCCTCTTGCTGAGGGTGTCGCCATGAGCGTCTTTGCCGGACTTCCGCAATGGAGCCTTCCGCAGGCCTATCTTCCCGATGTCATCATCCTATGTGTGCTGGGTGCCTTGCTGGCGTTATACCTGGCCCTGCGCAGTACCTTCAATGTTCAGCTGGAGGAGGGGGGCCTGGCAGATGTTCTCCAGGAGTTGCTGCGCAATCCAGACAACATCAAGCAGGGCAAATCGCTCACTCCGCGTCGGCGTATGCGCCAGGCCGGGCTCAATCCGCGGCGAGCGATAATAGGCTGGTGGTGTTTCCAGATACTGTTGCCAGCTTCCTTCGCGCTGCTGATCTTCCGTGTGACAGGCAGTGGGCTGTGGGGGGGCGTGGGGGTTATGCTCGGCCTTCTGCTACCGCATCTATGGTTGCATCAGCGGCAGCGTGAACGTCAAACACGCATCGCCGCCGCACTGGGTCATCTCCTGCAAGTATCACTGGCGTATCAACGTCACGGACTATCACTGGCCGCTTCCCTGCGAGAAGCCGCACGGCAGGCGTTGCAGCCTCACCACCCGCTGGCCTTTGAACTTGAGCTCTTCAGCGCCGAGCTGGAAGGCGGCTTGTCACTTGAGGAAGTTGCCACCCGGATTTACAAGCGCACCGGCAGTCGAGAATTGCGGCAGTTCGCCATGTTGCTGGTGGCCGGCAAGAAGATGGGAAGTCCGCTGCACAAGGTGCTGGAAGCCTTTGCGGCTCAGCTGACACGGCAGCAGAAAGAGCGCCAGTTGAAGGCCGTGCAGCAGCGAAGTGTCAAGGCCTTGTTCCCGATGCTGCTGGTAGGAGGGCCACTGTTCTTTGTATTGGTGATATTTCCCGCAAGCCTCAGGGTGCAGGAAGTCCTGGCGCTGATGAGTGAACTCTGGTGATTCAGTCGGGGTGGGTTCGGCTTGCTCATGGCGAGTCCCGTCGCGCAAGGAGACATGACATGACGACAGAGCATGAATCGACTATTCCCCCGCAGCGCTTGCGTCGACAGGGCGGTTTCATCATCACCATCGAGCTGATCCTGATCACCTCAATCCTGATCATCGGCTCTCTGGTCGGTCTGGCGGCAATACGCGATGCCTTGTTCAAGCACTACATGACTCAGCAATCCCGAGAGCTGGTAGTCGAGGATGCCAATGGCCGTGCTCTCGGAGAGGTGTTTGACGTGGATGAGCATGATGCGCCGCGTATTCTCTATTTTGATCGTAGTCAGCCGCCGACAATCAGCCGGGCGCTGATCGGCATTCGCGATGACCGCTTCTCCAGCCGAGAGCCGCTTTACTACGCCACGCTCAACTGCAGTGGTGACCCCTGTATCAAGTCGATCAGTGATGAAGCCACGGATAGCCGCGATATCGTGGGCGACCTTTACGGTGGGAGTGTCAGTTACCTGCATGCGCTGCAGGGGGGGCCTGTCTATGCCATTGGACCCGGTGAGCCCGCAGCATTGCCAGGTTTTCTCTATCGTGGCACCCCTCAGCAGTGCCCCTTCACTGGCAGTGATGTGCAATCACGCTGGATATCCCAGAAGGTAATCAGCGGCGTGCCGTGTGAAGCCTTCACGCTCGATGATACTCAGGATGTCGAGGCAGACACGACGTGCTTGTTGAGCACGGGAGTGCTGGATCTGTGTACGCCTCCACCCGGCTTTGTGGCACAGGACGATATCCTGAGTAATTACATCGGCCCGGTGGATGCGCTGGTGACCTCGACTCTGGGTACGGTCAATGTGTTGCCCACCTGCAGTCTGCTGGGGGTGTGCGTACCGGAAGTGGAAGTCGGCACGCTCTATTGCCCTGCAGGTACCATCCTGAATGAGGACGGTGATCTGGTCACGGCACTGGTGCGCTCACTGTTTGATCAATTGCGAGCCACTGCCGATCTAGGGTTGATCGAGCCGGTTCTTCAGACGGTGACGAACCTGCTGCCAGGAGAGCTGACCTGTACTGCGTCTGGTGGCTTCCAGTTGGCGGAAACGGTGCCGGCCGCCGATGATCCGACCAGCAATGCACTGGAAAATCTGGAAGCTCCATTCCAATTACGTGCCTCCACTACCACGAGTAGTGAGTGGTTCAGAACGCCTGCCAATGGGGAGGGTCTCTAACGTTACCTTGGCTTCCACATTATGTTTTTACTTTACGGACCACACATTACAGGCGTCTTGCAACATTCACTGCGTGGGTAGCACTTCCTGGATCGCCGTCAGTGATTGGCGCCGACACCTCGGCTGATCAGTGGCGTGCACCGCTCCGGATTTATGCTCACCACGCGCAGGCGATGGCCATCGGGCAGCACGCAGTCGAGTACCTGCCAGGCACAGCCTGGTGAACTGCTGCCGTGGCTTTCCGTCAACAGGGCACCATGTGCCTGGAGAAGGCCGCTGAAGTGATCAAAATCGTCGCGATCAATTTCAAGTGTCAGCTTGCGGCTGTCAGGGTGTTCCGCGCTGAGTTGAAGCATCAGTACGCTGGTGAGGCCATCGTGAGCATGATTGAGCTCAAGGGTCGCACTCGTGGTATTGCGCAACAGCAGGGGTAGGGCGAGCGCTTCATTGAAGAAGCGGCAGGCGGCATCGAGGTCACGGACTTCGAGAATGGCGGGATGCAAGGATAGGCGCTGAATCATGATGGTGGCCCTCACGGCAGCGAGATATTGCTGCACAGGGTAGTCGTAGGTGAAAGGCATGCAGTGGTCAAGCGTCGACCCCGGATACCCATGGCGATATCCCTAGTGTCGTGGCAGTTTCATGACCACGCACTTTGAATATCACCATGACGATGATGGTCTCACGCTATATGAGGCAGCATGTGTTCTGGATATCGTGCTCGATCCCTCTTCGTCTCGACCTCCACCGCCACCGCTGAGGATTCCCAGCCTTCATCCCTTCCTCGTCAGTGGTTATCGCCAAAGTGAGGCGATGAAAGTTCCCCTCAACGCTGTGGCAACTTGTCGCATTCTCGGTTTTGCAGGCATGAATCGTTAGCATTCACTCTCCTGACAGGTTACTGCACTGTTTTGTCACACGATTTACACGTTGTTCATCGTGATGCGGCCTTTCGAAGTCGTGACATATCGCCATCGTTCGCACCCGGAGTGTTCATGTCGCTGCGCAAACTGGTCCTGATGGGACTCAGTGCCTTTGCCCTTGTGCTGATCGTGCTGGTGATGGGACTTTCCTCGTCTCATCAGCCGCGCGAGGCATGGCCGACGACGTTGGAAATGTCTTCGACGCGAGGGTTGCTCGTTCCACAGACATTGGCGAACGGGGAGGCTGGCCATCTTTCGTTGCTGGTACCGGGTTTCACGCATTGTCCGGATATCTGCCCGCTATCGCTGGCACGTCTGCAGATGGCCTGGCAGCGCCTCGATGACACCTCGCGCGCGCATCTGCATCCGCTGTTTCTGACGCTCGACCCGGCGCGCGATACCTTGCCGGTATTATCGCGCTATCTTTCGGCATTTCACTTTCCCGTGACGGGCGTGCGTCTGACACCCGTCGACGGGCAGGCGCTGACAGGACTGACTCGTCGGCTGGGTATCGTCTATCACCAGCGTCCCCTGAAAGAGGTCGCAGAGGACGATAACGCCACGCATTACATGATTGATCATAACGTCGCCATCTTCGTGATCGATGAGCAGGGCCGGCTGCGCGATACCTTGCCGCTCAGCCAGACACCCGCGCAGCTGGCGGATCGTCTCGAGATATTGCTCGCGTCGGTTCGTGAGGAGCAGAGCGCATGAGTCGGTTGGCCTGCCATGCGTCGGCTTCTGGCTCACAGGGGCATGATGTTTCGTACCATCAGGCCATGGCCAAGCTGAAAGCGGCCAATGGACACGTGGTGTTTGTCATGCTGATCGCGCTGGCGGCCATGTTGCTGATGCCGCTGGCCGCGCCGCGCATGGTGATGGTCAATGACCATGCCATGTTTGAAAGCGTCGGTGCGGGCCGCTGGGTCAGTGCCGACAGTGACTGGATCGCGCGGACTGCCCGAGAGACTGGCTCGAACGCGGTGATCACTCACAGCTCGGCTGCCTCCGACTGTCCGCTGGCCAGCATGGCCGCCTTTACGCTTGCGCTGGTCGCTGTGGCGCTCTTGTTGGCACTTGCCACACTGACGCGCGATGTCCTCCTGCGTCCCTGCCTCGCTTTCCTGCGGGAAAGTTCATCACATCTGCGTCCGCCCGGGCGTGCCCCTCCGCGTTTTCCCATCGCAATCTGACTCAATGGGCTGCAAGGCAGCTCCTCAAGAATTGTTCGTTGACGCCATGTCAGCGGCGGAACTCTGATTCTGTCGCACGTGGTGGCGACGGCTGATGGGTGAATGCGTGATGAGTACCTCAATAAAAAATGATACGACTGGCCGTGCCGGCCGGGGTGTCAGTGATCTATACCGTGCCGTGTGGCGCTGGCATTTCTACGCCGGCCTGCTGGTGCTGCCATTCCTGACGCTACTTGCCGTCACCGGTGGCCTCTACCTGTTTCGTGATGAGATAGACCGCTTCGTGCATTCCGACCTGATGCAGGTCAATACGCCCGTCGTTCAGCAATTGAACGGCCAGGCACAGGCAAGCGTGCCGCTGAGCGAGCAGGTGAGCGCCGCCGTCGCCAGCCTCCCGGGCAAGGCGGTGCGCGTGGTGCCGGCGCCCGAGGCCGAGCTGACCACGGAAGTCGACATCGTGCCTGACGATGGCAGTGGCAAGCAGGCGGTCTACGTCAATCCCTACACCGGCGACGTGCAGGGGCAGATGGCCTATCGCGACAGCATCATGTGGACGGTTCGCAATCTGCACAGCCTCGCGATCACCGGCCCTATCGGCAATGTCGCGATCGAGATCGCCGGCGGCTGGAGCATCTTGCTGGTGCTCAGTGGTCTATATCTGTGGTGGCCGCGGGGCCAGAAGGGCGGTGTCGTCACGCTGCGTACCACGCCGGCGCGTCGCCTGTGGTGGCGTGATCTGCATGCCGTGTCCGGGATCATCGCGGGCGGCTTCATCGTGTTTCTCGCCGTGACAGGCATGCCGTGGTCGATGGTGTGGGGTGCCAAGGTCAATGAGCTGGCCAATGGCCACAACTATGGCTATCCCGATGGCGTGCGCGTGAATACGCCGATGTCGGACACCCGTCTGGCGGAACAGGAAATGACCACCTGGACGCTCGAACAGGCCATTATCCCGTTATCTTCTTTGCCGGCCAATGCCGCGAAAAGCCAGGTAGACGAGGGAGAGCATGCCGGGCATGGCGGCGCGAGCACGAGTCAGGCGGCCAATGGGGTGGGTGGCGATGGCGAGACACCGCCCCTGAGTGAGGCGGCGATCGCCAAGGCCGATATCGGTCTTGATGCCGCAGCGAGTGTCTTCGCGCGCGAAGGACTGGCGCCGGGCTATGCCATCAATCTGCCGGGCACGCCGCAGGGGGTCTACACCGGCTCCGTGTATCCGAATGAACTGGAACGCCAGCAGGTCGTGCATCTGGATCGCTACTCCGGCGATGTGCTGCTCGACATGCACTACGCCGATTATGGTGTGGTCGGACGTGCGTTGGAGTGGGGCATCAACGTCCACATGGGACAGCAGTATGGCCTGATCAATCAGCTGATACTGGTCGTGGCATGCCTTGCGATGGTGATGATGAGCGTGGGCGCGAGCGTGATGTGGTGGAAGCGTCGTCCGGCGGGGGGCCTCGGCATTCCGCCGCTCCCCAAGGAGCGTAGGCGGGTTGCCGGTGTCTGGGGCTTGATGATGATCGTCGGTGTCATCTACCCGCTGGTCGGCATCTCGCTGATCGTGATGGGAGCCCTGGATTGGGCGTGGATTCGCCTGAGCAACAACAATCACAAGACTGCCATGGAGGCCAACGCATGACGCTTTCCCTCGTCGATTCTCGGACTCGTTCACACCGCATGATCCGGGGGGAGCGCCCGTCTCGTTGCCGCCTGCCCATGGCGATCGCCGCTGCCATTGCCGGCAGCAGCGTGCTGCCGGCCTGGGCGGATGATGACAGCATCAGCGTATTGCCACTGATCAATGTCGAGGCGCAAGCGCCGATGGCCAGCCCCGTCGTCGATGTCAGCCAGGGCCATGCCAAGGGCAATCTTGACCTTGGTGAACAGCTGCGTGAGGTCAATGGCGTCAGTGGGTCGCGGCTTGGCAGTCATGGGGTTTCCGCCATCTTCCGCGGCCAGTCCGGTGAGCGCCTGATTCAGGAGGTGGATGGCGCCACGCTCTACCCGGCCTGTCCGGGTGGCATGGATACCACGCTTGGGTATGCCACTACCGGCAGCCAGTCGGATCTCACCCTCTACAAGGGCGCACAGACGGTCAGTCGTGGTCCCAACTTTGCTGCGGGCACCCTTGAGGTCACGCGTCAGACACCTTCACGTGATGACGACGATGGAGTGCACGGCTCAGTGGGCGTCGGTTGGCGCAGCAACGATGATGCCACCAGTGAAAATCTGTCACTGACGGCCAAGCAGGGTGACTTCTGGGCGGCGGTGGATCTGGAGCATTCCGAGCGCAACAACTATGAGGACGGCAACGGCGATACCCAGTACGGAGGCTATCGCAGCGACAATGGCAGCCTTCGTGTCGGCGCCTTCGCCACGGAAGATGTCGCCATCGAAGCAGGCGTCGCCGTGGTGCGCATCGATGATGCGCTGTACCCCACGATGGATGCACCGCGCAGTGACATGGACCGCCAGTTCCTCAAGTTGACCGTCGACAATGTCGGGCCTTTCTCGCATACCGAGACACAGGTCAACCATGCTCGTGTCGTGCACGACATGGACAACGTCACGCTGCGTGACTTTGATGATTCCAGCTCGAGCATGGACATGGACATGGGGTCTGACATGGACATGAGCGACATGGCCATGTTCTCCAGCGCGACCACCGAGACCTGGTATGCCAGCACCCAGGGCGATATCCCGCTGACCGTCGGTGGGCATGACGCGACACTGACACTGGGTGCCGATGCCGAACGGCTCGAGAGCAATACCCACTCCCAGATGGGCATGTCACTGGATAGCCTGTCGGATAGCCAGACCTGGCCGGATGTCGTGCGGACGCGCGGTGGGGTATTCGCGGAACTGGATACCACGCTCGATGCCGACAATCGATTGGTGACGGGCGCGCGCTATGACGTCTCCATCAGTGATGCGCGAGATGCCGATGAGGTGGTGGGCAGCAATGCCTCGGCCATCTCCGCCTGGCGTGCCCAGTACGGCGATGACGTAGAAGCCAAGCAGCGTGACGGGGAGTTCAGTGCGCTGGCGCGTCTGGAGCATCGCGTCAACGATGACCTCAAGGGCTACGCTGCGCTCAGTCGCAGTGTGCGCTTCCCGACGGCCAGCGAGCGTTATTACAACTATCAGTCCGACTCCGACGGGTGGCTGGGCAACCCCGAGCTTGACCCCGAGATCCATCAGCAGCTGGAGCTGGGGTTGTCGGGCCAGCAGGGGGCCTGGCATTACTCGGCGGACACCTACTACAACCGCGTGCATGACTGGATCGAGCTGACGGAAGGGGATTCACTGACCACCTACGACAACGTCGAAGCCGAGATCTATGGGGTGGAGCTGGAAGCCAGTTGGCAGCAGCATGGCTGGCGGCATTCCGCAGGCGTTGCCGCCACGCACGGCACCAACCTGACAGACAGCACTCCGCTGTCACAGGTTGCCCCCTTCAATGGCTATCTCGCCACGCGTTATGACGCGGATCGCTGGTGGGCGGGAGCAAGGTTTGATGTGGCAGCACGCCAATCGCGTATTTCCGACAGTGAAGACGCGACGGCAGGCTTCGGCATCGTCGGCCTGGAGGGCGGCTATCGTGCCACCGACGCCATCGAGCTGAGCGCCGGCATTTCCAACCTGTTCGACAAGGCTTACGCCTACCACGTCAATCGCTTCTACGACGATCCGTTGCAGGGCGATGTACAGGTCAATGAGCCGGGACGTATCTTCTGGACGCATGCCAGCTGGAGCTTCTGAGACCCGTACCATCTCAGTAGTGAGCGCTGGACGCCGCGATTCACTAGCGCGCGAGAAGCCCGCCATCGGTCATGTCACCGGTGGCGGGCTTCCTGTTTTACGAGTGGGCTTTGCTGGAGGCCTTGCCTGTCGTCCTCACACGCTAGCCCTGTCATTCACACCGCAGCCCTGTCATTCACATCAGGCTCTCCTCGAAGGGAAACTGCGACAACACTTGCGTGCCTGTCTCGGTGATCAGTATCTGCTGCTCCAGCTTCACGCCATCCTGACCGCCGTCTTCGCCGATGAAGCTCTCCACACAGAGTGTCATGCCGGGTTGAATCTCGCCGTCGTATCCCGCCTGTTCGAATTCCGTCTGGTGATAGAGGTAGGGGTATTCGCCCGTCATGCCCACGCCGTGTGCCGAGACATAATAGCGGTTGGCGAAATAGCGCTCCGGGATCGACCATGCGCGTTGTGCATAGTCTCGAAAGCTCATCCCCGGGCGCAGGATATCGATGTTGTACTCGACCTGTTCACGCGCAGTGCGGTAAAGCTCACGCTGTCTGGGTGAAGGTGCCCGTGGCCCCACATGGAAGGTGCGCGAGAAATCGGCGTAGTAGCCATGACAGCCCACGACATCGGTATCCAGCGCGACCAGTTCATTGGCAGCGATGCGCTTTTCGCTGGTTTCCTGAAACCATGGATTGCTGTGCTGGCCGGAGTTGAGCAGGCGTGTCTCGAAGTACTCGCCGCCGCCGGCGATCACCGCCTGGTGAAGAATCGACCATAGCTGGTTCTCGCTCATGCCCGGTCGCAACGCATCACGAAGCGCGCCAACGCCCAGTTCTGTGCAGGCTAGCGACGCCTGGATACAGACGAGTTCCTGGGGTGTCTTGATGGCGCGTGCCCGTTCCAGTGCGCCTTGCGCATCCGCCAGTTCCAGCCCATTGGCCAGCAGGCCCTGAATGATACCGGCGGACAGGCGCTCCGTACCGATACGCGCGCCGCGGCCTGTCAGCGAGATGACCAACTCACTCTCGCTCAACATCACGCAATCTGCTGCCAGTCAGCGGCTTGGCGAGGCTGAACGACGTCTCGGAGTCTCGCTGGTCAGAAAGGAGGGAAGGGCTTTGATGCTGACGCCGGCGGGCGCCACCATCGCCAAGGCCGCCACGACAACGGCCCCCATGCTGCAGGCTGCGGAATCCGATGCGATCTGGCAGGGCAAGCTCAGCCGCAATCGGGTCAGGGTTGCCTGGTCACATTTCGATCCTTCCCGGCTCGCCAGCAGGTTATTGACGACCGGACGTGAGATGCAGCCGTGCGTGAATGTCGAATTGGTGCGTGTCGCGAGCGAGGCACCGACAAGCGCGTTGAATGGCCAGTCGGCGGACCTGATGCTGGCTCCGGGAGAAGGGCATGGCCCGCGCCTCACCGCGCTGACCAGCATGACGCTATGTCAGGACCGCCTGGTTGCCGTCGTGAAACGGGATTCCGCCCTGGCCGGCAAGGCCGTCATGACGCCCGAAGACTTCGATGGAGAACGCTTTCTCACCTATGATCTGCGCCCGGAACCCGGCTGGGAATATGAGACCTTCTTTGCGCGCGGGCAGCGCTTCCCCTCTCAGGTATCGCGGGTGGAATCCACGGAACTCATCTGCCAACTGATCGCCAGCGGTCAGGGGACCTCGATATTGCCTGCCCTGTGCGTGGACCTATCCGCCTGGCGCGCTCAGCTGTGCATCGTCGAGCTGGATGTCGCCCCCATCACCTTTCCCTGGAAGATTCACATCATGCCCGGCCAAGAGACGGAAGCCTCACTGGCGTTTGTCCTTGCAGAAGCCATCGTCGCTGACATGGCCACGATCTCATGAGAGATGAGAGGTGAGAGGTGAGAGATGAGGGCTGCTGGCTGGGCCTCGTCAAGTCAGATTGATTTCATTACGACCAATCGTGTTTCCCTGGATGACACGGACTATGGAGCGCCCATGAAAATAGAACAATTACTGGTCCTGGAAAATGATTGCGACAAACTGATCATTCTTTTGAATGACTGTGTCGAGAGTGGTGCCTCCATCGGATTCATTGCTCCACTGGAGGCGGGTGAGGCAGAGAGTTACTGGCGGGGCGTTGCCAGTGATATTGCCGAGGGGTATCACGGTTTGTGGGTAGTGCGTGACGGGGAGTTCATCGTGGGGGCCGTTCAGCTACGTTTCTGTGCCAAGAAGAATGGCCGTCATAGAGCGGAAGTTGAAAAACTCATGGTCCATACGGCATTTCGTCAGCGTGGTATTGCGCGCCAACTGATGATGGAAATAGAGCAACAGGAAAAAGCCTACCAATGTACGCTACTGGTTTTGGACACCCGCAGCGATGACACGGCCTCGCTGCTATACCGCAATGCGGGTTATCAAGAGGCTGGCAGGATTCCACAATACGCCAAGAGTTCTGCGGGAGATCTTGATGGCACCACCTTCTTTTACAAGATCATATGAGTCCTGGTGCTCTGTCATTCATGCAGCGAATGATGATGCATCCTGGTATTCACTGTGTGCATCAATGCTGTAGGCAGGCTCCTACCAGTTCCTCACCTCAGCCCCGCTGTTGTTCTGAATGCAAAAGGCTGCCCATGGCAGCCTTTTGTGTATTCGGAGTCTTGGTGGATTCGTTCTCAGTGCAGCTGACGTGACACTAAAGCCTTCAGGCGCGGCCGATGTGCTCGCGCAGGTGCTCACGATAGGCCTGGGTGTAGGCGGCGATATCCGGGTTCTTGATCACATCAGTGGCCAGGTAGGTCGGCAGGGCCGTCATGCCGAGGAATTCCATCGCCTTGTGCACCGGGAAATAGACGCCATCGATGCCCTTGCCCTCGAAGAAGTTGCCTTCTTCATCAAAGGCCTCAAGTGGCGCGTTCCAGGTCAGTGACAGCAGGTATTGGCGGCCCTGCATCAAGCCACCAGTGCCGTAGCCCTGGGTCGGGCTGGTGCGATGACGTCCATCGCTGGCGTACAGCGAGCCGTGGCCCTCAGTCAGGATGTCATCGAGATATTGCTTCACGGTCCACGGCAGCCCCATCCACCAACCGGGCATCTGATAGATGATCATGTCCGCCCCCAGCTGCTTCTCGATTTCCGCCTTGGCCTCGAAGCCTTCCTCGATGACGGTTTCACACACCTCATGACCCAGCTCGGCCAGCTCACCGCGCGCCAGCTCATGCAGCGTCGCGTTCAGCTCACCATTGGAATGGGCAAAGGCCTTGCCGCCGTTGATCAGCAGGATGTTCATGTCGCGTGCTCCGAAAGCAGGGGTTATCCATCAATGGAGCGCAGCATGTAAGCTATCGACCAACGGATAAAGCGGCATGGGTGTAAAACACCTTTGCTGTGGGTGCAACAATTCCGTGAGATTGAGGATGAAAATGCAATAGGCCCAGCCATCATGACTGGGCCTATTGGTGTTATCTGCATCCTGTACCTGCAGTAAATCCTGTACCTGCAGTGAACCCTGGGGCTGGGTTTCAAGCGCGAATCGTGCTGCGAGGGGCTAGCGCAGGTATGTGGTTCCTTACGAGGTAGCCGTCTGCCGTGCCTTCTTCAGCTTGCGTTGCTCGATGAGGTGATAGGCGGCCGGCAGCACGAATAGTGATAGCAAGGGGGCACTGATCATTCCGCCGACCATGGGCGCGGCAATGCGGCTCATGACTTCACTGCCGGTGCCACTGTCGAGCAGGATGGGCAGTAGTCCGGCGATGATCACGGCGACCGTCATGGCCTTGGGACGGACTCGCTGAACGGCACCTTCCTGAATGGCGGCCAGCAATCCTGTGTGGTCATCCTCGCCACGGGCCTGATGCTCTACCCAGGCATTCTTGAGATAGAGCAACATGATGACCCCGAATTCGGCGGCGACACCGGCCAGCGCCACGAATCCGACTCCGGTGGCGACCGACAGGTTGTAGCCCAGCAGGTACAGGCACCACACTCCGCCGGTCAGCGCGAAGGGCAGGGTGATCATGATCAGTGCCGCTTCCGTGAAGCGAGAGAAGCACAGATACAGGAGCACGAAGATGATCAGCAGCGTCGTGGGGACTACCAGTATCAGACGGGCATTCGCGCGCTCCATATACTCGAATTGCCCGGAATACCCGACGCTGATGCCAGCAGGTAGCGTGATCTCCTCGCGGATGGTGGACTGCAGGTCATGAACCACTGACGAGAGATCACGATCACGCACATCGATGAACACCCAGCTGGAGAGGCGTGCATTCTCGCTTTTCAACATGGGAGGCCCTTCACTGACGCCTATCTTCGCGACGGATCCCAGAGTGATCTGGCGGCCTTGTGGTGTCAGGATCGGCAGTTGCTCAAGGCGCGTGAGCGAGTCACGCCACTCGCGCGGATAGCGCACGCTTATCGGATAGCGTGCCAGTCCTTCGATGGTTTCACCGATATTCTCCCCACCGATGGCGCTGGCCACGATGGACTGCACATCCGCGATATTGAGCCCGAACTGTGCGGCGCGAGCACGATCGATGTCGATATCGATATAGCGTCCACCTGTCATTCGCTCAGCCAGCGAGGAGCTGACGCCAGGTACTGTCTTGGCCACTTTCTCGATGTTCTGGGCGACCCTGTCGATGACGGCCAGATCATCTCCCACCACCTTGATGCCGATGGGGCTCTTGACGCCGGTGGCCAGCATGTCGATGCGGTTGCGGATAGGCGGAATCCAGATGTTGGTCAGCCCGGGCACCTGCACCACGCGGTCCAGCTCATCGCGCAACTTGTCGGGCGTCATGCCTTCGCGCCATTGATCACGAGGCGTGAACTGGATGGTGGTCTCGAACATCGCCAACGGCGCAGGGTCGGTCGCGGTATCCGCACGACCCGCCTTGCCAAAGACATGAGCCACTTCTGGCACGGTCTTGATCAGACGATTGGTCTGTTGCAGCAGTTCACTGGCCTTCTGTACCGATAGACCGGGCAATGCCGAAGGCATGTACAGCAGGTCTCCCTCATCCAGAGGCGGCAGGAATTCACCGCCCAGTTTGGACAGCGGCCACGCCATGCTGACAAAGAGCAGGACAGCAATGAGGAGCGTCATCCGTGGCCAGCGCAGGACGGCATCGAGCGCGGGGCGATACAGTCCGATCAACCCGCGATTGAGCGGATTGCGTGCTTCATCAGGAATATTCCCGCGGATCCAATATCCCATCAGTACCGGCACCAGCGTGATGGAGAGTCCGGCAGCCGTGGCCATGGCGTATGTCTTGGTGAACGCCAGTGGGCCAAAAAGTCGTCCCTCCTGCGCCTGTAGCGTGAAGATGGGGATGAAGGACAGCGTGATGATCAGCAGGCTGAAGAATAGTGCTGGCCCAACCTCGGTGGCTGCTGCCGTGATCACCTCGCGATGTGCCACGCCCTTGAGTACCTCGCCGGGATGTTCCCGGTGCCATTCCTCGATCTTCTTGTGTGCGTTCTCGATCATCACCACGGCAGCATCGACCATCGCGCCAATGGCAATGGCGATGCCGCCCAATGACATGATGTTGGCGTTGATTCCTTGCTGATGCATCACGATGAACGACACCAGTACGCCCACCGGCAGTGAGATGATGGCGACCATCGATGAACGTAGGTGCCATAGAAAGAGAGCACAGATCAGTGCGACGACCAGAAACTCTTCCAGCAATTTGATGCCTAGATTGTTCACCGCGCGATCAATCAGCTTGCTGCGATCGTAGGTTGTCACGATCTCGACACCTTCCGGCAGGCTGGCTTTGAGCGTTTCCAGCTTGTCCTTAACGGCGGTGATGGTGGCGCGTGCATTCTTGCCACTGCGCAAGACGATGACTCCGCCGACCACCTCACCTTCGCCATCAAGCTCCGCAATACCTCGTCGCATCTCGGGGCCGCGCTGAATGTCGGCAACCTCGCCCAGCAATATCGGAACGCCATCCGCAGCAAGCGTTATCGGTATCGACTTGAAGTCATTCAGGGTCTTCAAGTACCCCGAGGCGCGCACCATGAATTCACGTTCAGCGAGCGTCAATAACGCACCGCCCGTTTCCTGATTGGCACGGGTGATGGCATCCGTCACCTGACGCTGGGTAATGCCACGATTGATCATGCGTATTGGATCGAGTTGCACTTGATACTGCTGAATCATGCCACCGAGGCTTGCCACTTCCGCGACATTGGCCAGCGTCTTGAGCTCGAACTTGAGAAACCAGTCCTGTAACGAGCGTAGTTTGGCCAGGTCATGCTGACCGCTGCGATCGACGAGTGCGTACTGATAGATCCAGCCAACGCCCGTGGCATCAGGGCCCAGCGACGGACTCACGCCTGCTGGAAGCTGTCCCTGCATCTGGCTCAAGTATTCCAGCACCCGCGAGCGTGCCCAGTAGAGATCCGTCTCATCCTCGAACAGGACATAGACGTAGCTATCACCGAAGAAGGAGTAGCCACGCACCGTCTTGGCGCCAGGCACGGAGAGCATCGTGGTCGTGAGGGGGTAGGTGACCTGATTCTCGACGATCTGCGGCGCCTGCCCTGCATAGGGTGTCCGGATGATGACCTGCACATCGGAAAGGTCGGGTAGCGCATCGATCGGCGTATTCTTGACCGACCACATGCCCCAGCCCACGGCAAAGAGTGTGGCCAATACCACTAGAAAGCGGTTCGCCATTGACCAACGAATGACAGCCGTGATCATGGTGCCACCTCCTGGGTGTCATTCATGCTAACGGGGGCAATCTGGGTAATCTCGAGTCCATCCTCTGTCTGATGAACCGCGAAGTTGACGCGACTACCGATCTTGAGAGCCTGCATGAGTGCTCGAGTGTCACCAGTGGCGTTTTGTAACTCAGTGGAGAGCGGGAAGCGCATGGTCATGCCTGGCATGCCAAGCGTGCGCAAGGGGCCATGCGCGATCTGGACACCGTCAGCATTGATATCGCGAATCTCTCCGCGCGCCTCGTGCTCACTGTCAGCTGGTGTAGTGGCGACGTCGTTGAGCGTAGTGACGTCGATACCCAGCAGACTGGCTTCAGAATCCAGCAGGAATTGTCCGGAGGTGATGACCTTCTGACCCTCCTGTAGACCGGCCACGATCTCGGTACGCTCGCCACTTTCCACGCCGATCAATACTTCCTGTGGTTGATAGCGACCTTTCTCGAGCGCCAGCATCACCAGACTACGCTTACCGGTCTTGATGACGGCCTCGGTGGGCACTGACAGTACGGCCTGACGAGATTTTCCCTGTAGACGTACCCGAGCACTCATGCCAGGGCGCAAGGCGCCGGAGGGATTATCAAGCTCAATACGCACGCGCAGACTACGACTGTCCTTGGAAAGCTCTGGCAGGATGGCATCGATACGTCCTGTGATCGGTTGACCGGGGAGAGCCGTCAGAGCAGCATCGACTGCCTGGCCTGCTACCAGGCCGTGAGCATCAGCCTCGGGTACTGCGGCTTCAAGCCATACCGTCTGCAAGCCATTGATCGTGGCAAGTGTCTGCCCGGTGGCAAGCGTCATGCCTTCGCGCACATCGAGGGTGCTCAGCATCCCCGCCGTCGGCACCGTGACTGTCCATACCGGCTGAACGCTTGCCTGGTGCACTACCTTGGCAATCAGTGCCGGCGGCATGCCGACAAGACGCATGCGCTGGCGCGCCGCCTCCATAAGTGCCGGCACCTTCATGCCTCGTAGCGCGAGATACTCTTCCTGGGCACGGATCCACTCCGGAATCAGAAGATCGGCCAGCGGTGCATCTTGCGCCAGGATATCTGACGGTGCACGAGCATAGACACGCTCAACGAATCCCTCGCGGCGCGCTTGAATGATGGACACATTACGCTCGTTGAACCCCACCTGTCCGGTCACGTCCATCGGCTGTGTCAGAGGACCGCGCGTGACGGAGGCTGTCCGTGTGCCGAGATTTTGCGTGATGCTGCCATCAATGCTGATGGCGGCCGAATCGCCGCCGCCTCCGGCATAGCGAGGTACCAACTGCATGTCCATGAAGGGGGATTTCCCCGGCTCAGGGAAATGCTGTTGAGGAAACATCGGGTCGTACCAATAGAGAGCGGCTTTCTCCTCAGATTCCTGTGGCATGCCAAGCGCCGTCTCGCTGGACATGTCGGAGGCCTTTCCGGCTTGCTCCATTTCTTTGCTGTCTGTCATGGCACTGGGGGAGGCCAGCGTATGGCTCGCGAGCCAATATCCGCCGGCGATACCTATGGCGAGCGTCATACCCACGAGTAGGCATGTCTTGCCCGAAAGACTTTTTCGCTTTGGGTGTGAAGAGGAATCATGTTGCTTGGGCGACATCATGAGGCCACCTCCCGCGATAGTTTGACGAAGGTGAAATACAGACGAGCGCTGACAAGAGCCCGCTGTACGCGTGACTCTATCAAGGCGAGATGAGCGTCTAGCCGGTCACGGCGTGCCGCGATGACTCCCTCAAGGGTGCCGTTGCCTGCACGATAGGCGGCCATCTGCAATGTCACCTTTTCTTCTGCGAGGGGGAGCAAGATGTCCTGATGGCGGGTCACCGACTGCACGAGACGCTGATAGCGTGCGGTATCTTCTTCGAGTTCACGGATATGGTGACGCAGGGCAACCTCACGCTCAGCCTCGAGCTCGGTATGCCGAGCTCGCGCGGCGGCGATAAGCGGGTCTTGGCGATCGCCACTGAAAAGCGGCAGGTCCATGCTGAACTGCACGCTCATCATGTCGCCAAACTCTCGTCCACGCCGGTGATAGTCGAGCTCCCAACTCCAGTCGGGAGTCTTGGCCGCTAGTGCCGTATCGATGCGCGCCTCGGTTTGCGCCAACTGTGATCCATAGATCGTGAGCTCAGGATGATGCTCGAGGTGTTGTTTCAGAGTCGGCGTCGGGATAGACCAATCAGGTAGGGAGCCTTGCAACGCCTCATCAGCATGAGCGCCAATGTAGCGACGCAGGCGCGCGCGCTGCTCCTGTCCTGTTTCAATCAGCACATCACGTTGCTCGTCCAGCAGGGCGGCTTCAATTCGCGGGGCAATATCGTCAGCAGGCCCTCCCTGGCCGGAGGACAAGCGTGCGCGTATGGCACTGGCAAGGAGGGTGTTCTCGTCATATAGCGCGGGAAACAGGGCAAGTTTCTGCTCCGTGGCCCGTGCCGAGATCCAGGCAACAGCGGTATCACGACGTACCTTGATCAGCGCGATCTGTTGTTCGATAGCGGCCTTTTGAATATCAGCGTCAGCAAGCGCTTCGCGTGCTGCGCGTTTGTCACGACTCGTGACTTGCTGTTTGTAACCGATCGTTTGACTGGTCATGCGCTCAGAATTCAATGAGCCACGTTCATCACCGCTGATTGGCACATTCTGCAGTCCCAGTTTCAGCTCTGGGTCGGGGAGCTCACCGGCAGGAAGCGCCGTCTGACGTGCTGCTTCATGACCTGCTCGCCGAGCAGCGAGGACTGGCGCGTTGCGCTCAGCCAATAGAAGGGCATCATTCAGCGTCAAGGCACTTGCCGTGCTGGAGAGGCTCAGGGCGAGGGCTGCCGTGACAGTCGTCATGAAGACGGTTGTCAGGGAGGCCACGCCAAAGCGTGAATACTTCATGAGAGGTTGGATTCCAGTGCATATGCCTGGCGTCATTCAACGCGCAAGCCAAAGACACCGCACGTTGCATGGACCCAGGGTCAGCAACGGACAGCACTCATATCACGACACGGGAATCAGGCGCGGGGAGGGCGCCACACATTGGAAGGGCTACGTGACAGAATGAACTCGTGACGAGCTGTCACTGAGGTTCGCAACACGGCCAGAGAGGCCGGTTTGATCGCGACGGCACTGGTAATGCCACAGGCGTGGCAGTCCATGGAGGCACCACAGATCTCTGCGTGTCCGGAGGTCGATGTCTGGCAGCACTGCATGGCCATGAAGCACAGGGTACTGCTGGCTGACATCGCTTGAGAGGCTGATGGCGCTGGCATGTCGGAGCTTGCTGAGACATCAAGGGACGCATCATCTCCCATCATGATCAAGGAGGCCGGCGCTTCCCCTCTGACGACGCCCAGAATATTTGCAGACGATGAAGCATCTGCCATCCCACTTAAGGGAAGCATCAGCCCGAACAGAGCGATCAGGCAATAGATGATCAAGGATTGGGTGCGTTGGATCATGGTGAAACAAGTGTATGGGTTTCTTGGTAGGTTCTCAATCGCTGCGCTAACGGTGCCCGCTTGTCAGCACAGCGATGATGACCACCGGGTAGCCTGCATGTGTGAGAGCTACCAGTGCCATGAGGATAAAGGTGTAAAGCGCTTACCCAGCGGGGCTCAAGATTCGAATGTCGCCATCGGCGATCCAGTCGCCGGCATTGTCACGAAAGCGCTGCATGTGCTCGGTCTCACGGTGGGCCTGCAGCGCTTCGTGAGATTCCCAGGCTTCTACCACGGTGATGGTGTCGGGGCGTGGTTCGTTGTCCTTGCTGGCAACACGTTCTGAATCCAGGCACGGGTGGTACGCGTGGCAGCCGTCTTCCTCGCGAACCGTCGGCGAGACGGCGCACAGTTCATTGAAGACATCTTGCCCACGACCTTCCTTGGCGGTGATGGTAGCGATGACCCAGATCATGAAAGCTCCTTGAGGCGGTGATGGCCGCCATTCACAGGTGTAGAGAGTAAGACGTGACGGTGTGTGACTGTCCTTTCCAATGTGGTGCCGTTTCAGCCCACTGCAAGGCCGAGCGACAGAAGTGCACGCAGGTGTTGGTGTCATGGAAAGATGAAAACGCCGGACAGCGTGACTGTCCGGCGTCGGTGCTGCAATCATGCGATGTGCGCGGAGGAATCAGGCAGGGAAGGCGAACTGAGCCCCTTCACGCAGGCCCGCTGATGGCCAGCGCTGGGTGATGGTCTTGCGACGGGTGTAGAAGCGCACACCGTCCGGGCCGTAGGCGGAGAGATCCCCGAACAGCGAGCGCTTCCAGCCACCGAAGCTGTGGTAGGCCACCGGCACCGGCAGTGGCACATTGATGCCGACCATGCCGACCTGGATATGATCACTGAAATAGCGGGCGGCTTCGCCATCGCGAGTATAGATACAGGTGCCGTTGCCATATTCGTGATCATTGATCAGCTTCATGGCCGCATCCATCGATTCGGCACGCATCACCAGGAGCACCGGACCGAAGATCTCTTCCTGGTAGCAGGTCATGTCCGAGGTGACACCATCGATCAGGGTGCCACCGACGAAGAAGCCGTTCTCGCCGCCGGCGACCTGCGGATTGCGCCCATCGACGACGATGGTGGCACCTTGCTGCTCGGCACTGTCGATGTAACCGACCACCTTGTCGCGATGCGCGCCGGTGATCAGCGGGCCGAAGTCGTTATCCTTGTTGCTGTAGACACCAACCTTGAGGCCTTCCATCTGCTGCTTCATCTGAGCGATCAGTTTGTCGGCGGCGTCGTCACCGACAGCGACGGCGACAGACAGCGCCATGCAGCGCTCACCGGAGGAACCGAAGGCGGCCCCGTTCAGTGAGTTGGCGACGTATTCCATGTCAGCATCCGGCATGACGATAGCGTGGTTCTTGGCCCCGCCGAGGGCCTGGCAGCGCTTGCCATTGGCCGCGGCACGCCCATAGATGTACTCGGCGATCGGCGTGGAGCCCACGAAACTGACCGCCTGGATGCGCGGGTCATCCAGCAGGGTGTCGACGGCTTCCTTGTCACCATTGACGACGTTCATGACGCCGGGCGGCAGGCCCGCTTCCATCAGCAGTTCGGCAATGAACAGCGTTGAGGTCGGATCACGCTCGGACGGCTTGAGGATGAAGGTATTGCCGCAGGCGATGGCCATCGGATACATCCACAGCGGCACCATAGCGGGGAAGTTGAAGGGGGTGATGCCGGCAACGACGCCCAGCGGCTGGAATTCGCTCCAGGAGTCGATGCCCGGCCCCGTATTGCGGCTGTGCTCGCCCTTGAGCAGTTCCGGCGCGCCGCAGGCATATTCGACATTCTCGATGCCGCGCTGCAGCTCGCCCAACGCATCGTGACAGATCTTGCCGTGCTCCTGCCCGATCAGACGGGCGATCTCATCGGCGTGTTCTTCCAGCAGCTGCTTGAAGCGGAACATCACGCGCGCGCGCTTGATGGGCGGAGTATTGCGCCAGGCCGGGAAGGCGGCTTCGGCGGCAGCGATGGCTTCTTCCACGGTTGACTTGCTGGCCAGGCGAACCTGACCGCCGACCTCACCGGTAGAAGGATTGAAGATATCCTGGGTGCGACCTTCGCTGTGATCGATATTGCCGTTGATGAGGTGACCGAGCGTTTTCATTGTTAACTCCAATAAGTCAATAGGCGGTGGCGATGAGTGTTCGGAATCGATGAACGAGTGAGAAAGATGGCTCAGTCCTGTGCTGCAAAGGCATCGCCGAGTGCATTGATCAATCGATCGAGCTCATCGTGTTCCGTAATGAAAGGCAGCCCCAGTTGGATGGTATCGCCGCCGTAACGTACATAGAACCCGGCTTTCCAGCAGTGCATCGCAATCTCATAAGGTCGGCGCGCCGGTTCGCCGGGATAGGCCTCGACCTGTAGAGCGCCTGCCAGACCGTAATTGCGTATGTCGCTGATATAGCGTGTGCCCTTGAGTTCGTGCAGCTTCTGCTCGAACACCGGGCTCAAGTCACGCACGCGCGAGATGAGCTGGTCATTCTCGAGAATATCCAGCGAGGCGAGCGCTGCGGCACACGCGACAGGATGGCCGGAATAGGTGTAACCGTGGGGCAGTTCCATCATGTAGTCAGGGCCACCGGTATCCATGAAGGTCTGATAGATATCGCTCTTGACGATGACCGCGCCCAACGGCACTGCGCCGTTGGTGATCTGCTTGGCGACATTCATGATGTCCGGCGTTACGCCGAACTCTTCGGCGCCAGTCATGGAGCCCATGCGTCCAAAGCCTGTGATGACTTCATCGAAGATCAACAGAATATCGTGTTGATCGCACAGCTCACGCAGGCGTTTGAGATAGCCGACCGGTGGTGGCAACACGCCAGCAGAGCCTGCCATCGGCTCGACGATCACCGCCGCAATGTTGGACGCATCGTGTAGCGCGATCAGTTCCAGCAGCTCATCGGCGCGTTCGGCACCGGTCTGAGGCATGCCACGCGTGAAGACGTTTTCCTTGAGCAGAGTGTGTGGCAGGTGATCGGCATCGATCCCCTGGCCATATAGCGCACGATTGGCACCGATGCCGCCGACGCTGAAGCCGCCGAAGTTGACGCCATGGTAGCCCTTGCTACGGCCGATCAGCTTGGTCTTGGTCGCTTTGCCTTTCTTGCGCCAGTAAGCGCGGGCGATCTTGAGCGAGGTGTCAGCACTTTCGGAACCGGAGCCGGTGAAGAAGACGTGATCCAATCCGTCGGGCATCAGCTGTGTAAGGCGGTGGGCCAGCTCAAACGCCTTGGGATGACCGTATTGGAAGGAGGGAGCATAGTCGAGCTGATGCAATTGCTGAGAGACAGCCTCGGCGATTTCCGGTCGGCAATGGCCTGCACCGGTCGTCCACATGCCCGACAGGCCATCGAAGATCTGACGCCCATGAGAGTCAGTGAAGTAGGCTCCCTGCGCCTTGGTGATGATGCGCGGGTCCTTTTTGAACTGTCGATTGGCCGTGTAGGGCATCCAGTAGGCATCGAGCTGTGCCTGGCTCAGGCCTGCCTGAGCGGCTGCCGAGGTGTCGAAGGCTGTCATGTGGTCTCCACGGAGTGTCGTGTTGTTGTTGAGGACTTCACCATGAACTCAGATTAGAAGGAGGATCTGATAAGGTAAATCCAGTTGTACTGATGTTCAGGAAAGCATTTACTTAACTTTATCCATGGCAGGCATGAGGCGCGTTTCTTGATCACCACGGCCGCTGCGACGACCTACGACACCATGAACGGGGGAGCGAATGGCCAGACGCGACGAGGGCATGCGAGGACAGCTGGGAGATGCTGATCTGCGATTGCTGAGAATCTTTCGCAAGGTGGTGGAGTGCGGTGGCTTTTCGGCGGCCGAGATTGAACTCAACATCAGTCGTGCCGCCATCAGCATGGCGATGAGCGATCTGGAAACCCGTCTGGGGCTCAAGCTGTGTCAGCGTGGGCGCAGTGGCTTCTCCCTGACCAATGAAGGGCGCGAGGTGCATGAAGCGGCGATGCAGATGCTGGCGGCAGCGGAGGGCTTTCGCACGCGCATCAATGGTCTGCACGCCTGGCTCAAGGGCGAGCTGAACATCGGCATCACCGACAACCTCGTCACCATGCCCGAAATGCACATCACACATGCCCTGAGCGCCCTGAAACGCCATGGGCCGGAAGTGATGATCAACATTCGCATGATTCCCCCCAACGAGATCGAGCGCGCCGTGCTGGATGGCCGTCTGCATACCGGCGTGATCCCCACGCTCAAGACGTTGCCGGGGCTTGAGTATCGGCGGCTCTACGAGGAGACCTCCTGTCTTTACTGTGCACGCGGCCATGCTCTGTTTCGAGAGCCCGCGCAGGGAGAGACGCTGGCGCGGGGGCGTCCCGTGGGCGAAGAGGCCATACGCCAGCACGACGCGGTACTGCCGGCCTATGCGCAGACGCCCGTCATCAAGGCCCTGCATGAACCGCTCAAGGCCGCCGCGTCTGCCACTGATCGTGAGGGCATCGCCTTCCTGATTCTTTCCGGCAGCTATCTGGGCTACCTGCCCACGCACTATGCCGAGCGCTGGGTCCGTGATGGCAAGATGCAAGCCATCAGCCCCGTGGCCTATTCCTATGTCACCTATTACAGCGCCATCACGCGCAAGAGTCGCGCGCCCAATCTGGTGCTGGAGCGTTATCTGAAAGAATTGGATGCGTTGCGTCCTACTGCTCTTTCATGAACGTCTTCAGAAGTGCTGTCACGAGTGTGTCAAGCAGTGCCGTTACGACGTACTGTCGTGGCGTGCTGTCGTGAGTGTTGCGTGGGGAGGTACATGATCCACCCAGTCGAGGCCATAGATAGGCTGCAGCCAAGCCCGATGTAGCGGGTCGTTGATCGATTGGGCTTGAAAACGTATGTATTTCCAGCGTCCTTCCAGGGTCAACTCCCATTGCTCCCCCAGCCCCGGGGCCTCCAGCGAAACCAACTCGAAGCCGTCACCGTCATCGCGCTGCACCATTGCCTTCCATTGCACGGCCTCCTGCGCCGTGACGCGAATGACATGGTGGTCTATCTGCGTTTGCTCGAGTATCACAAGCGGCGTGTCTGCCAGTAGCACACCGGTACTGGCGTAGAAGCGATTGCTCTTCACGCTGCGCAGGATATCGGCTTCATTCAAGGCCGCCTCGACCATGATGAAGCCCAGCGGAGCATAGTTCTCGTAGACATAATGCTCGCGATAGAACTCGTCATTACCTGCAAATCCGGCGCAGCGAACCCCCTCGCAGAGCAGGTCATCCCAGCATGGCTCTCCCATATGAGGGAAATAGGGGATGGCACCTGCGTTCTCTTCCAGCATTGAGAGGCCGTTGTAGACTTCCAGTCCCATGATGTCGAGCTCTGCCAGGCGATGGCAGGGATTGAGCAATGCCTGCTTGAGACACGACCATTCCCCTCCCTCACGAGGAAAGGTGGTCTCGAAGAAGTTGGGATGGGCGCAGATCGATACGCCTCCCACTTGGCCCATGCTCAGTACGTGTAGAAAGCGCGCATGCAGACCTGCGAAATAGCCATTGAGATACGCGCCATCATCGATGTTGTTGTTCTGGATCTCACGACCAGAAATTACCACGAAGTCGTCACGTTGCTCGCCCCGTGAGAACAGCTCGATATTGTTCAGATAGGGATGTACCGAGGTGCAGACAAAATCAAAGCAGAAGGGCTCAGCTTGTGAGCGCTGAATTACAGCGTCGTGATCCAATCCATGAATTCTGTCCACGGCGATGCTGTCGTCACATGGTTCCACGGTATGCACATGAATATTTCCCTTGAGCCATCGGGTCTTTCGGGATGGATCCTTCTGCGAGGGGGCATAAGGGTTGTGCACCGGTGGCTTGTGGACCATAGGCTTTTGAACCTGGAGCTGGTGGTCACGATCGGGAACGCGGGCAGCATTGGTGCAGGAAGTGAGAGCCATGCGTGTTGTCCTTTTCACGACGGGTGGCATGAAAGCCGCAAATCATCGATGGCGAGAGATCAGGGCGATATACCTCAACCCTCACTCTGTCGTCTGCCGCTGAGCCTTTCTCCTCACATTATTGAGGCGAGGTGTGGAGTCTTCGGCAAGTTAAAATGACCTCTGGAAAACGCACTGTTTCTTGGCGAGAGCAAAGCCCAAGGCAGCATAGAATTGCTTGGCGACATCACGGGTTTCATTGGTGCGAACGCGCAAGGTCACGTGTTCGGTGGCAGCCCATGTCTTGGCTTGCTCAGCCAGTGCCCGTCCTGTGCCCTGCAAACGAGCATTCTCGGCGACGGACAAGCCCAGTATCTCGATGAAATCGGCCGAGGCGGCACGGAAGGCGTGTTGCGCATGCAGCCAGCCAATCACATTGCCATTCTGCTCTGCCACCCAGATGCGATCATGAGCGGATGAGAACAACTGCTCAAGGCGTCGAAGGATCAACGCATCATCCTCATGGGGAAGGTAACCCAGCGCGGAGGCGACATGTGCTATCCCTCTGGCGTCCTGAAGTCTGGCAAGGCGAATCTTCATGGATAGCGTCCTTCATGAGTAACGTCCCGCTCGTGTCTCACGATAATGCAGGCTATGTCTTGAATGCAGGATGAGGGGCAACCCGTCGCTCGTCAGGCCGTCGTTCACAAGGGTGTTGCTCTCAAGGTCATCGCGACGCGTCTGGATGCTTCACTCATCGTCATAATGAATGATCGACAGCAGTTGAATGGGCACGTCATTCAATTTCTCCGGGCCATGCGGAACACCGGCATCAAAGGCCAGGCTATCGCCGGGCCCCATGTCATAGAACTTGTCGCCATGACGATAGGTCAGGTGACCGGAGAGGAGATAGATGAACTCATGCCCGGCGTGACAGAAGTTCGGGAAGACTTCGCTGGCATCATCCATCGTGATCAGGAAAGGCTCATAGAGCTTCTTCGGTCCTTGTTTGTAACTTAGCAATTGATAGGCGTGGCCCACTTCGGTACCCGTACGGACCACCTGCATCCCCTGGCCCGCCTTTGTGAGCTGGGCGCCGCGCCCATTGACGTCGTAATCGCTGAACAGTTTCGAGATGGGCAGACTCAGCGCATTGCACAGTTTATTCAGGGTATCGAGGCTGGTGGAGACCTGGGCATTTTCCACCTTGCTGATCATGCCTTGGCTGACACCGGCAATACGCGAGACATCGGAAATCTTGTAACCCTGAGAGACACGTTGTTGCTTGAGTGCCCGCGCGATGTGCTGTTCAAGCCCCAGGCGAGTCTCATCGGCGGCCGCCGTGATGGTCTCTTTCGGCGCGGACTGCTCCGCAGCCGTGGGCTGTGTGTCAGGTGGCGATATGTCCTGCGCTGATGACTCGGAAGACGCGGAAGGTTTTCGCGGCATGGGAGGCTCCTGGATGTCTGACGTGGCATGGGTCGTGATGCGCCTGCCATGTGCTTGATATGCACGTTCTGAGGGTGACAGTAACAAGTTTGTGTCAAACCCACACGCCTCCCCGGATGAGACCCGAGGAGGCGTGTGATGGTGCGGCCTTGAGACGTTTTACTCGGTTCAGCCGCGTGCCAGTCGCTTGGCTTTCTCCGGATCATCAAAGGGGAGGGAATGACTGATGGCGGAGAGACTGGTCTCACCGTCAGTGTCGGTCTTGAGTGTCAGCGGAGTGCCATGTTCGGCGTAGCCGGGCGCTAGACGTGCCAATGCCATGGAGCGACCACTCAGACGGGAATACATGCCCTGGGTGATCACACCCACACACTTGCCGTCGGCGTAGACCTGGTCACCGATCTGCGCGACCTGCTTCGAGTCGAGCAGCACTCCGTAGACCTTGACGCGCTCCTTGCCCTGGAGTGCGAAGTGATCACTGGCACCGCGGAATTCGGTCTTGCCTGGCGAGACGGTGAAGTCCAGCCCCAATTCCCACAGGGTATCGCCCGCGGGTTGGTCAGCGTACGGATAGGTTTCAGAGTTGTCGGCCGGATAGAACAGCAGATGGCTTTCGACCCGCAGCCAATCAAGCGTGCCGAAGCTGCACGGTTTGATGCCCATCTCGGCGCCATCCTCGAGGATCTGTTCCCACAGAGAGGGGGCATCCTTGGCCTTGCAGAAGATCTCGTAGCCACGCTCACCGGTGTAGCCGGTCCGCGAGATCATCACGTGGTGGCCGAACAGCTGGGTCTGTAGGTGATGGAAATAGCGCAGTTCACGAATCTCGGGAATGTGGCGCTCCAGGAAGTCCACGGCCAGCGGGCCCTGCAGCGACATGTCGTGCATATCGTCATCAAAGGTCAGGCTGACGGCACGACCCAGCGCCGTCTTTGCCAGCATCTCGTTGGCGGTGCCGGTGCCATGCACGAACAGGTAGGAGTTGGGGGCCAGGCAATAGACGATACAGTCATCGACGAACTTGCCGGCTTCATTGAGCACACTGGCATACACCGACTTGCCCGGGTAGAGCTTGGACATGTCGCGGGTGGTGACGTAATCCAATACCGCCTGGGCATGTGGGCCAGCACAGTGAATCTTCTTGAGGCCCGAGACATCCATCAACCCTGCACGGGTGCGGATGGTTTCATGATCGTCGGCTGTGTCTGACACCGCGTAATTCCAGGCGGTGCCCATGCCATTCCAGTCTTCAAGCTCCGCGCCCAGCGCGCGGTGTTGTTCGGCCAGTGCCGAGATGCGCCATGAATTCGCCATGCGTCTCTTTCTCCTGTGAGTCGTTGCCTAGCGTAAGTGGGGCTATCTGATCCCGTCCCTGCATAGCTTGCGAGAAGCTCAACGCCGGGAGGGAAATGTTGTTGTTTTCTGGCATGTTGCTTCGCGCCGCTTCATAGCCTTCAGCGCTATCCAGTGCTATTTCCTCCCGCTCCATTGCCTCTCGCGCTGCATTATTTGGCCCTCTATCAATTCTTGAAGGGAAAAAAACATTCCTATCGGTTAAGCAAGGGGCTTGCCAACTTTCAAAATGTGGTGGTGCTGGCGGGTCTCAATCATCGGTGAGTGAGTCCGCTGGCTCAATGAAGGCCGCTTGGGGAGAGAGTTTGCGAAGTGGTGCATCGTGGCGGTGCGTTATCTGGCAGTCATGCACGCCAATGGCGCACATTTGTCGCGAACGTGTCGGTATTGGTCGGCTAATGCCGTGATGATGGAGAGAGTTTGGTGATGATTTAAATTAATTTATCATATTTTACAGCGGCTTAGGTGTTGCGTTCGAGGCGTGTAACGCAAGATTGGCACGCTGCGTGCTTTTCTCTCAGGGAAATAAAGTTGACCATCAGGAATCACAACAACACGTTTCGTCCGCTGTCTTCACTGTCCTCTTCACTGTCAGAGTGACCCACAGGAATCAGATTCCGGGTTGCGACCGACACCCTGAGTGAAGGGTCCAGCGAGACGACACCCCGGTCCGCTCTCAAAGGAACTCCGATGTCTCCCGAAAATGCGCAACAGTTCATCAAGGATCACGACATTCGCTACCTGCTGGCGCAATTCGTTGATATTCATGGTGCCGCCAAGACAAAATCCGTTCCAGCCAACTGTCTGATGGACGTGGTCGAGAAGGGAGCAGGTTTTGCAGGTTTTGCCGTCAGTGGCCTGGGCATGTCGCCGGAAGGCCCCGACTTCATGGCCCGCGGCGATCTTGCCTCGCTGTCGCTGGTACCGTGGCAGCCAGGCTATGCCCGCATGGCTTGCGATGGCTACGTCAACGGTGAGCCGTTCGCCAATGACAGTCGTGTCGTGCTGCTCAAGCAACTGGAGCGCATGAAGGACAAGGGATGGACGCTGAACACCGGGCTCGAACCTGAGTTTTCGCTGTTCCGCCGCGGTGAGAGCGGCCAGCTCTTGCCGGTGGATGAGAGCGATACTCTTGCCAAGCCTTGTTATGACTACAAGGGATTGTCGCGCTCGCGGGAGTTTCTCGAGCGGCTGGTGGAATCCCTGCAGGCGGTGGACTTCGACATCTATCAAATCGATCACGAAGACGCCAACGGCCAGTTCGAGATCAATTACACCTACAGCGATGCGCTGACTTCGGCTGACCGTTTCACCTTCGTGCGCATGGCGGCCGGTGAAATCGCCAATGATCTGGGCATGGTGTGCTCCTTCATGCCCAAGCCGCTGGCAGATCGCCCTGGCAACGGCATGCACTTCCACCTGTCTGTCTGTGATGACAGCGGTCGCAATCTGTTCGCGGACGATTCCGACGTACAGGGCATGGGGTTGTCGTCATTGGCGTATCACTTCATGGCGGGTCTGCTGGCTCACGCCCCAGCGCTGTGTGCCTTTGCGGCACCGACCGTCAATTCCTACAAGCGTCTCGTCGGCGGTGGCAGCACCAGTGGCGCGACCTGGGCGCCCGTCTTCATTGCCTACGGTGACAACAACCGTTCCGCCATGGTGCGTGTGCCCTATGGCCGCCTTGAATTCCGCTTGCCTGATGCCGGCTGCAACCCCTACCTCGTCCACGCCGCCATCATCGCGGCAGGGCTGGATGGCGTGGCGCGAAAACTTGATCCGGGCACGGCTCATAACATCAACCTGTATTCCCTGACCCCGAGCGAGTGCGTGGAGAAGGGCATCGAGAAGTTGCCCCAGAACCTCTCGCTGGCCATCGATGCGCTGGAAGCGGACAGCATCCTGCGCGAAAGCCTGGGGGAAGGCATCTGCGAGGAATTCATGCGCCTCAAGCGTGATGAGTGGCAGGAATACAACGCTCAGGTCAGTGACTGGGAAGTCCGTCGCTACGCCGAATTCTTCTAGAGGCCGATGACTGTCGAGGTCATCTTGTGGCGGTGACGCCATTCTTTTTGATGCGCAGGGGCCGGAGGGCTATACGGCCTTGTCATCTGCTTTCACGACATAACGTCATGATGTGAATCATGGCAGCGAGGGACATCATCATGTGTGGGATCGTAGGCCTATATCTCAAGAATCCAGCATTGGAGTCGCGCCTGGGCGAGCTGTTCGAGCCCATGTTGATCTCGATGACGGACCGCGGCCCGGACAGCGCCGGCTTTGCCATCTATGGCGATGAATATGATGCTGGCATCAAGCTGACGCTGCAAAGCGATGCTCCAGCAGAAGACTGGAGCCTGATTGCCAGCGGACTGGGCGAGCAAGTAGGGACAGTGGCGGACTGGTTCAGCAATGCCAGTGTCGCGGTCTTCAAGCTCGAGGGTGAAGAAGGTGCCGTGCGCGAATGGCTGACGATGAATGCGCCCCAGATTCGCGTACTCAGCGTTGGGCAGAGCATCGAGATTCTCAAGGCCGTCGGCCTGCCAGCACATATCGCCAGCCTTTATGGCCTCAAGAACATGAAGGGCAGCCACATCATCGGGCATACCCGTATGGCGACCGAAAGCGCCGTGACGCTACAGGGGAGTCATCCGTTCTCCACCGGTCGTGATCTGTGCCTGGTGCATAACGGCTCGCTGTCCAATCACAATTGGCTGCGCACCAAGCTCAAGCGTGAAGGCATCAGCTTCGAGACCGACAATGATTCCGAAGTGGCGGCAGGTTACCTGACCTGGCGTCTGGAGCAGGGCGACAGTCTGGAAGCCGCACTTAACGGTGCCCTCAAGGACCTGGACGGCTTCTTCACCTTTGCCATCGGTACCCGTGATGGCTTTGCCGTGGTGCGCGACCCGATCGCCTGCAAGCCTGCCGTGATCGCCGAGACGGATGATTACGTGGCCATGGCCTCTGAATATCGTGCCCTGGCCAGTCTGCCGGGCATCAAGGACGCCCGTGTCTGGGAGCCAGAGCCGGGAAGAATCTATTTATGGGAACGTGAAACGTCCCGTACGGAGGCCGCGTAAATGATGAAGACTCATGACTTGGCCACCACTGGATTACGCGAACTCAATCAGTCATTGCATGATGCACAGATACTTTCCAGTGCGCGTGAATGGCGAGTGACCAATCCTGATGGTGCACACAATATTGCCTGTGGCATCAATGAAGATATCAGTGTCGATATCGATGGGCATGCCGGCTACTACTGCGCAGGCATGAACCAGAAAGCTAACATTACCATTCATGGCAATACCGGAGTTGGTGTCGCCGAGAACATGATGTCAGGTTGCGTTCGCGTCAAGGGTGATGCCTCGCAATCAGCGGGTGCCACCGCGCATGGCGGCCTGTTGGTGATCGAGGGCAATGCCGCGGCACGCTGTGGCATCTCGATGAAGGGGGTCGATATCGTCGTCAAGGGCAGTATTGGTGCGATGAGTGCTTTCATGGGCCAGGCAGGTCGCATGGTGGTGTGTGGTGATGCAGGCGAGGGGCTGGGAGATTCCCTGTATGAGGCGCGTCTCTACGTGAAAGGCACGGTCGCATCTCTTGGCGCTGACTGTATCGCCAAGGAAATGCGCACCGAGCACCTGGAGGAATTGGGTGAATTGCTGGCGAGCGCCGGCATTGACGAAGATCCGGCCAGTTTCACGCGCTTTGGATCCGCGCGTCAGCTCTATCACTTCAAGGTCGACAACGCCTCAGCCTACTGATCAGGATGCCCAACATGACTGACGAAACTCAAACACAGCCCTACAACCCGGCACTGCGGGAATCCGCCACCTTTGGCCGCGATGTCATTCACGAGATTCAGCGTGCGGCAGAGACCGGCATCTATGATATTCGTGGCTGGGGCGCCAAGCGCAAGGTGCCACACTTTGATGACCTGCTATTCCTTGGGGCCAGCATGTCGCGCTACCCACTGGAAGGCTATCGCGAGAAGTGCGAGACCGAAGTCGTGCTGGGTACGCGTCACGCCAAGAAGCCCATCGTCATCAGTACACCGGTCACCATTGCCGGCATGAGTTTCGGTGCACTCTCCGCGCAGGCCAAGGAAGCGCTGGGACGAGGAGCCTCGGAAGTCGGCACCTCGACGACCACTGGTGATGGCGGCATGACGCCGGAAGAGCGTGGCCAGTCCTCACGTCTCGTCTATCAATATCTGCCGTCACGTTACGGCATGAATCCGGATGACCTGCGCAAGGCGGATGCCATTGAAATCGTGCTTGGCCAAGGTGCCAAGCCGGGCGGTGGTGGCATGTTGCTGGGCCAGAAGATCTCCGAACGCGTCGCGGGCATGCGCACGCTACCGCAGGGGATTGATCAGCGTAGTGCCTGTCGTCACCCGGACTGGACCGGCCCGGATGACCTGGCGATCAAGATTGCCGAGCTACGCGAGATCACCGATTGGCAGGTGCCGATCTACGTCAAGATTGGGGCGACGCGTACCTACTACGACGTCAAGCTGGCGGTGAAGGCAGGCGCGGATGTCATTGTGCTGGATGGCATGCAGGGCGGGACGGCAGCGACTCAGGATGTCTTTATTGAACACGTCGGCATCCCGACCATGGCGGCGATTCCGCAGGCCACTCAGGCACTCCAGGAGATGGGGCTGCACCGTGAGGTTCAGCTGATCGTGTCTGGTGGCATTCGCAACGGCGCTGATGTGGCCAAGGCGATTGCGCTAGGGGCAGACGCCGTGGCGATCGGTACCGCCGCGCTGATCGCGCTGGGCGATAACCATCCGCGTTATGCCGAGGAGTATCAGAAGCTGGGCTCCGCTGCAGGCTTCTACGATGACTTCCAGGATGGCAAGTGCCCGGCGGGTATCTCGACCCAGGATCCGGAACTCAGCAAGCGACTTGATCCGGTGGCTGCCGGCAAGCGTCTGGCCAATTATCTGCGCGTGCTGACGCTGGAAGCACAGACATTGGCCCGCGCCTGTGGCAAGTCTCACCTGCATCACCTGGAGCCGGAAGATCTGGTTGCCCTCAATGTGGAAGCCGCCGCCATGGCGCGTGTCCCGCTGGCAGGCACTACCTGGATTCCGGGTCAGTCGGGCTACTGATCTTTCGTTATTCATCGTGCCAGCTGGTGGTTCCTCGTCATTCTTCGTGAAATATTGGATATCATGACAGGGAATGATGGTGGGATATCTGAAGCGTTCCACTTCTGGTGGGACGCTTTTTTCATGCTTGAAAGGAAGTGGTGAAGGAAAGTGTTTTCGAGAATATTACGTGAATAAATATCAATGATGCATTGAGTTTTATGCTAGATGATGGCGATTATTATGTGCTTGAATGTCGAGATAAATGACGATTTACTTGAGAGTTCCAATCTGGTGATTATGGACTATTCCATGACATTTTTTGATGTCTTTTGGTGCGAATCATGACGAATAGTTGACTTCATTGGTGAAGATATGGCGTCAGGCGTATCTTGCGCCTTGCAAGACAGTATCTTTGCTTTTTTTGGCATGAATTCTGCTCTTTGAATGAGATGAAAAGGGATGTCAGGCATCTTCGGTTGACTGACATCACGACAAGAACACTCTCTCGGAGCAGGGTCGTCTCATGAAAAGCCCGCAACCTATTTCTGTCACTACCGGGATTCGCAGTCGCCAGCATTATCCTTGCATTGAGGCTTTGCCTTCTGCCCAGCGTTATCTGGTGGTCAGTCAGGCTCCTGTGCCCGGCATGGCGCAAGCCGCAGTCGAACAGCTCGAGCAGCTTGGCCAGCGTGTCAGAGTCTTGCTGGACCGTCGCGTAGGCGCTGAGGCGTCAGTTCTCGCCGCGCTGTCTGAGGTTCCATCTGACAAGGCAACTGGGGTGACTGGTGCCTGGCTCGAGATTCCCGAATCTGTTCTCACCACGCAAAGCCGTGATGAGGAGGCCGGATCACGACACGTACTAAGTGACGCAATCAATCACGTAGGCGCGTCGGGTTGTCTCATCGCCATCGGCAGCGAGCACTTCGTATGGCAGATCGCACAGCAAGGTCAGCAACGGGGGCTGGTACAGGACGACATCCTGATGCTGCCGGTCGCCGCCTGCGGACGGCACCTGTTCTGTGTGCACTGCCAGCATGTGACTGCCAACGTGCACCATACGCCTGCGACTTGCGGCGGTTGCGGCATGTCGCTGGAAGTTCGAGATCACTTTTCCAAGCGTCTGGGGGGCTACATGGGCGTGCGCGTCGATGCCGAAGCCCCGGGCGAACTGCCAGAGACACAGGAGGTAGCGCCATGTCTCGCTTCATGAAGGCGCGCATCGCGGCAGTGGGTCAGATCAGCACCACTGTTCGCCGCTTGACCTTGGTACCTGCCGAGTCGGGGCAGTCATTTACCCCATTCTCGCCCGGCAGTCATATCGTGTTGGGCATCCCCGGTGAGGGGCGGACCTGTCGCAATGCCTATTCATTGATCAGTGCGCCAGATGACTCATCGCAGTACTGCATTGCCGTGCGTCGTCAGCCGCTGTCGCGGGGTGGCTCGGAAGCCATTCATTCGCGCATCAAGGTGGGAGATGTGCTGGAGATGAGTGCGCCGGCCAATCTTTTCCTGCCTCAGTGGCAGGCCCGCCATCATCTGATGCTGGCCGGTGGCATCGGTATCACGCCGTTTCTGTCGTATCTGCCGGAACTGGAGCGGCGAGGTGCCAGCTGGGAGCTGCATCTGCGCAGCCAGGATCTCGACGCGGTCAGATTCCCTGAAGCTGCCGCGCACGTCGCCAGTGGTGGCATCACTCAGTATCGGCTCGAACGCCCCAATCTAGCAGCGTTGTTGTCACGCCAACCCGCCGGAACCCACGTCTATATCTGCGGCCCACAAGGCATGATCGATGCCGTGCATGCGGCAGCGGCAGCGCTCCATTGGAGCTCGGCCCGTGTGCATCACGAAGTGTTTGCCGCCCCGGCGCCGGGTATGCCGTTCACGGCCGTGGCGCGCAACAGTGGTGTTGAGGTGGCAGTCGAGGCTGATGAATCATTGCTGGAAGCCCTCGAGCGTAGCGGTGTCGAGACGACGAGCCTGTGTCGTGGCGGTGTCTGTGGTCAGTGTCGGGTCGAGTTGCTGGATGGCGAGGCGGAACATCGCGATGCCTTCCTGAACGATCAGGAGCGCGCCAGTCAGCGTTGCATCATGCCCTGCGTTTCACGCGCTCGCAGCGCCAGTCTGGTGCTGGATCTCTGAACACACCTCTTGCGGTGGATGGATACTCAAGGAGCAGAACAATGCAGTTTGCACCCCGTGATGATCAGGCTTTCCATGGTCAATTTACCTTCAAGAATTCAGCGCACGCCATCAAGCGCTTCCCGTTTCCGTTTCCGGAAGATGAGTATCGTTATTCAGTCAATATCGAGCCGCATGCCTTGCCAGGCAAGTCGGGTTCCATCACCGAGCACATGCTGGATATCGATGAGCATTATCTGAGCGAGACCGCCGAGCGGGCACGTGTGCTGGACAGTGACCCCAAGCGTTGCCTGGTGATGCCACACATGCAGCCCGCAGCGTGGGATTTTCTCGAATTCGTGATGACGTATTACGCCAGGGATTACCCCGAGTCCTTCAGTTTCGAACGCCAGGGTGATGACTGTCACTGGCGCAACCATCTTCTGGGGCTGGAGCAGTCCTTCCGCATGGGCGATGACACCACGCTGCCCATGGCGCCGCTGGACTATATCGGTCGTCAGGTACAGGGCGACATCGCGTTGCTGGATCAGCGTGACGGCGACCTCTTCATGGACGCCGGCATGATCACCTGCCCGGCGGACTGGTCACTGGCGTTTGATGCCGGCATGAGCTTTTCCCAATGGCATGGCCCGGTGCCACTGGCACACGAGATGGGCATCTTCGAGCGGGCACTGAAATACCTGTGTGCCATTCAAGTCGGTGGGCCAGTACATCGCCTCAACTGGACCATGACCATTCATCCGCGCATGGACAGTTCGCCAGAAACCTTCTCGGAGTGGGGCAGTGATCGCGCCACCATCACGCCGGACAATGCCGGACGCGATGTTCATCTGCGCGTCGAGCTGCAGACGCTGGTGCGCATGCCGCGGAGTCATGCGCTGTTCTTCGGCATTCGTACTTATTTGATCAACCTTGACGATCTCTGCACCAACCCCGTATGGCAGTCTCGTCTATTGAAGGTGTTGCATACGCTGCCGCCGGAGCTGATCGAGTACAAGGGACTGACACGTTATCTGCCCAGTGTGCTCGAGTGGCTGGAGCGGCGAGAGGCTGGCGTCGGTGCAAGCCAAGCGGAAAAGCAAAGTGCATGAGACGCGAATGAGAGGGGATGAGGCGGGAGTGAAGTGAGAGCGACACGAGCGCCAAACGGGAGTGACACGATAGCGACGCTCTCATCCGACAGCAGAGTCGACCGATAACAATAAAGAGGAATCGCGGGTGAATATTGACCTACTGCAACTCAGCTATGCGCTGGATACGTTCTACTTCCTGATGTGCACGGCACTGGTCATGTTCATGGCCTGTGGCTTTGCGATGCTGGAATCGGGGCTGGTGCGTTCCAAGAATACCGTCGAGATACTGACCAAGAACGCGCTGCTGTATGGCATCGCCTGTCTGGTGTTCCTGGTGGTGGGTTACAACGTGATGTACCCGGGCGACAATGCCATCAGCAGCGTGATTCCGGGCCTGTCGTTCATGCTCGGGGATGACAATACCTTGAGTGACATCAGCAGTGGTGAGGGGGCTGCCTATTACTCCAGCATGGCGGACTTCATCTTCCAGGCGGTGTTTGCTGCTGCGACGATGTCCATCGTTTCCGGTGCCGTGGCGGAGCGCATGCGCCTGTGGCCATTCCTGATCTTCGCGGTGGTGATGGTGGCTGTCATCTACCCGGTGGAAGGCTACTGGAAGTGGGGCGGTGGTTTCCTCGATCAGATGGGCTATCAGGACTTTGCCGGTTCGGTCGTGGTGCACATGGCGGGAGCATCAGCCGCGCTGGCAGCCGTGTTGCTGGTTGGTCCGCGCAAGGGTCGTTATGGTGCCAACGGACAGGTACGCGCCATTCCGGGCGCCAATCTGCCGATCGCCATGCTGGGCATGTTCATTCTGTGGATGGGCTGGTTCGGCTTCAATGGTGGCTCGATGCTCAAGATTGCCAGTCTCGAGGATGCCAACAGCGTGGCGAAGATCTTCGTCAACACCAATGCCGCTGCCTCGGCAGGCATGGTGGCGGCAGCATTGCTGTCACGCGCCATGTTCGGCAAGACTGACATGACCATGGTGATGAACGGTGCACTGGCGGGTCTGGTATCGATCACCGCGGAGCCGCTGCTACCGTCGGCTGGCCTGGCGGTACTGGTCGGGGCGGTGGGTGGCATCATCGTGGTGCTGTCGGTGGTGGGGCTGGATCGCCTCAAGATCGATGATCCGGTGGGTGCCATTTCCGTGCACGGTGCGGCGGGCCTATGGGGCATCATGGCGGTACTGTTCTCGAACCCTGACGCCACCTTCGGCATCCAGTTGCTGGGCACGCTGATCATCTTTGCCTGGATGTTTGCGGCTAGCTACGGCGCATTGCTGGTGATCAAGAAGGTCTGCGGTGGCCTGCGCGTCAGTGAAGAGGAAGAGATGGAAGGCATGGACATGCACGAGTGTGGCATGGGGGCGTATCCGGAATTCGTGACCATGACCTCGCCTGCACAAGGAAGTGGCAACGCTACCGGGAATGCCAAGGGAGCAGCCTCCCAGGTTTCCGGGGCGGCGCTGAAAGGCGCGATACGCTAAGCCTGTTCCAGCTCTCGTGAGGTAGAGCTGACCAACACAGAAAGGCCCGCCAACTGGCGGGCCTTTCTGTGTTCTTGTTAGAAAAGCTAGAAGCACTTTCGGATCGCTTCAGCTCAACGCATGGAATTGACGTTCCTGGCGTCCCTTGATCATGTTCATGGCTAGTACAGCAAAGGCTATTGTTGCTGCGACGACAATTACCCAAAAGGTATTCCCGACCAGTGCCAGTCCCGCGAGACTCAATAGAATCTTTTCGGTAAGCCCCAGGCGCGTGCTGAAGTAGCCAATATAGGCTGCTGAAAGCGACAGAATACATAGAATACCGCTGAACATGGCTAGCAGGAATTCACTCCAGGTGAAGTCAATGAACAGGAGACTGGGGGCATAAACGAACATCATTGGCACCAACGCCTTGCCCATCGACAATCGGAAAGCGGTAGTTCCTGTCCGCATTGGGTCCGATCCGGAAATGCTCGCTCCTGCGTAAGCTGCCAGCGCCACAGGAGGTGTCACATCTGCCAGCACGCCGTAATAGAAGATGAAAAAGTGGGACGCAAGCAGAGCGATACCGAACTCATCCAGCGCCGGCGCTACAATGGAGGCGAGTATGATGTAGGTAGGTGTTGTCGGAATGCCTGCGCCCATCAGAATGCAAGCGACCGCGACCAGCACCAAAGCAAAGAACAGAATGACGCCCGATTGATCTAGGAGCCCAAAAGGAACAATCGCTGAGAACCAGGTTCCGAGATCGGTGGCCAGTTCGATGACAGCGCCCGAAAACTTGAAACCCAGCCCTGTCAGGGTCGTAACACCCAGCAGGAAACCGACACAGGCGCAGGCGGCGGTGATGGCAATAGACTGCTTGGCGCCTTCTTCCAGACCTGCAATCAGACGGCGTGGTGTCAGTACGCTATCGCGATCCATGCGAATAAAGCCCAACGGTCGCATCACTAGCGGAATGTATGAACACAAGACCGTCAAGATGATGCCCCAGAAAGCTGCCAGGAAGGGTGTGAACTGCATCAATAGCAGCGTCACCATGACGACCAATGGAATCGTCTGATGCCAGTGGCGAGCCATGATGTCGCCGAACTTCGGAATGTCTTCACGTGGGATACCGACTAGCCCCAGTCGTTTCGACTCCAGATGTACCATGCTCAGTGCAGCGAAGTAATGGAAAGCGGCAGGGATGATAGCGACCAGTATCAGTTCGTTATAGGGAATGCCCAGCATTTCGGCCATTACGAAGGCGGAGGCGCCCATTATAGGCGGCGTGATCTGGCCGCCACAGGAAGATGCGGCCTCAGTGGCCGCTGCAAAACGGCCACTGAAGCCGTAGCGCATCATCATGGGAATGGTAAAGGCACCAGTCGTCACAGTATTGGCAACAGGTGATCCGGAAATCATGCCGAAGAAGCCTGACGAAACGACCGATACCTTGGCGGGTCCGCCGGTGTATCGACCTGCCAGTAAAGTGGCGAGTTCAATGAATAGCTGACCAAGTCCTGAGGCCTGTGCCAATACTCCAAACAGTACAAAGTGGAAGACGTAAGTGGCGACAACGCCAAGTGCGATGCCATAAATACCTTCCGTTCCCAGGTAAAGGTGCTCAATCAAGCGAACAATGTCATAGCCTCGATGGGCCAGTACGCCGGGGAGGTAGGGGCCTAGCAGTGCATAACATAGCGCCAGGACGGCGATGATCGACAGCGACTCGCCCATGGTGCGACGTGCCCCTTCAATGACCAACACGATGGCCAGCGTGCCTAGTACATAATCCATCGACTGTGGGAAGCCCACATTGACGATGAAGATCTGATCGAAGAACACCACAAGATAAGCTGAGAAAGCGACCCCGCCGACGGCGAGTAACCAGTCAATCCAGCTCGTGGTATTGCCACGACCACCGAGCGCCTTGAGAGGCAGCGCCGAGAGTCCGACCAGTAGGGCGAAAGCATAGACCACCGCGCTCAGTGTGACACCGAGCTGACTACCCAATGCCGAGACCATTTGATTTGCCAGTACAAGATAGAAGGCTGCATAACCAAGTCCCAATATCCATGAGGAAGTCGTACGCTTCGGGGTGGGCCGTGGGAATACAATGAATAGCAGACCCATGATGAATGCCATGTGCAGGCTACGATGTGAAATTTCGTTCAGTAGCCCGAAACCCGCCGTATAGATATGGAACAAGCTTAGTGTGACGCAG
Source organism: Cobetia sp. L2A1 (assembly GCF_009796845.1). Classification (NCBI taxonomy): domain Bacteria; kingdom Pseudomonadati; phylum Pseudomonadota; class Gammaproteobacteria; order Oceanospirillales; family Halomonadaceae; genus Cobetia; species Cobetia sp. L2A1. The sequence goes on from NZ_CP047025.1 coordinate 1,681,536, forward strand.
GCCAGCGTCACTCCATGCTTGAGAAATCCTGTCAAATGTCGAAAGTTGCTCTCGGCATCAAATTGCTTGATCAGGTCATCTACGTCCGGGCCTTGAGCTCCGGGAGATGAGTCGTCAGGCGCGGTATTGGGGGCACGCGACGGTGTCATTAGTGTGTCCTGTCATTATCATTTTGGTTGTTATTACCAATGTCATGGTCATCATCGCAGCTTGCGACGGGATACAGGAGTAATGCGGTATCCGGCCATTGATTGAGGTTCACGTGCTGACCATTACCAGTGAGACGATTGCGGAACCGGGCATCTGTATTGACGATTAAACGAGGGATAGGACGTGCCATGTGCAGCACGAACTCATCTTTATTCCGTGTGTAGCCTGTTGCATTCGGCTCGCCATCCATGGACGGCAGGCCTTGACCATGAGTGCGAAAACGCTCTGCTGTCTGGAGGATTTCGAGACTCTTGCTCAAGCGATACTCATCTGTGACGGGAGTCAGAGAGACGGAGTGAACAAAGCTCAAGTTGAACTTCCCATCCGAGGCAAGAGGCAAGCACTCACGAGGCTCCCCGCGATGAAAGTCGCTGATGGCGATTGCTTGTGCTGACGCGATCTGCGGTAGGCCTATCATGGCTGCCATTCCGGCAGCCATGATGCATACAAAGCGACACCCTATCGATATCACTCGATTAGACCTTTTTCACGATAGTAGCGCTCGGCACCCGGATGCAGCGGAATGGATACGGAGTCCAGTGCAGTTTTCAGAGTAATTTCCTTGCCCTTGACGTGTACCTTGGCTAGCGCATCAGTATTTTCATAAAGAGCTTTGGTCACTGCGTAAGCGATATCTTCTGGCAGATCAGCATGCGTTGCCCATATCGCGCGCACAGCGATGGTATTCACGTCCACATCGACACCTTTATAGGTGCCGGCTGGTAGGGTGAACGTCGTGTAATAGGGCTGGGCTTTTCGCAGTGCGTCGATGGCATCGCCTTCCAATGGAATGATGCTGACAGCATGCCCGTTGCTCAGTTCGACGATGGATGAAGTTGGCGTGCCGGCGGTGATGAGTGAGGCGCCGAGATTATTGTCCTTCAGCTTCTCTGCGGACTGGGTAAAGGAGGAGTAATCCTCTTTCACGTCGTCACGATTCATGCCGTAAGCATCCAGCAGGTCACCTAGCAACTGCCATTGGCCAGATCCCGGCGAACCTGAGCTGACGCTTTGGCCTTTCAGATCGGCAAAGGTCTTGAACTCTGGTTGCGCAACCAGCTGGACTGTTTCCGGATAAAGTGCACCAAGCGCGCGTAGATTGCCGAGCTTCTTGCCTTCAAACTGACCACTGCCGTGATAGGCAGCATCAAGAACATCGGCAGCAATGAAGGCGGATTCGATTCCCTTGCGTCCTAGCAAAGCAGCATTGGCTACTGAGGCATTACCCGTTTCAGCCGTCGCAGATAGAGCACGATCGCCATCAAGCTTGGCCGTCTCGGTAATGGTCTGCGCCAACATGCCGCCTAATGGATAGTAAGTACCGCCAGTACCTCCGGTAGCAATTCCGAAGAAGACTCGTTCCTCGGCATGAACGACACCGGTGGATAACATGCCACCCAACATGACAGAGAGTGCAGCAACCTTAAATGTCTTGCGCATTATTATTGTTCCTAGCAGTTCGCTGCTGTTAGTCCAGCAGCATGATGGATGCCAGCACGGCTGCCGTGCGGGCGGTAGTTTGCTGTTGGTCGTGGTGAGGGTTTAGTTCGACGACTTCCACCAGCGGTAGGCCAAAACGACATGCTCTTGCATGGAGTTTTACGTCCTGAATCAGAGTTTCGATAATACTTAGCGCAACCCCACGACTGGCCGGAGCACTGACGCCGGGTGCCTGATAATGTGGCAGTACGTCAAGGTCTAATGTCAGATAGAGCACATCTTTATCGATACAAAAATTGGCCAGTTGCTGGCGTGCTTGCTCGAGAGCCATGGCATTCATGGCATCTCCTGAAAGCTGCCGGTCTTCAATGACAAGTGCGCCAATATCATCAGCTCGCTGACGTAGTCCACGAGTATTGGCTTCAGCGGCCATACCAAGGCAGCAATACTCAAAAGGCTGCTTACGCTCAGCTAGAAAGTCAGCGATCTGACGGAAGGGTGTACCGGATGTGCCATGTGTGTCCGGGTTCAGGCGTAGATCAAGGTGCGCATCCAGATTGATGATGCCCAATCTCGGAGGGCTCTCAAGGTCGTTTTTCTGTTGAAGACATTCGAGTCGTTTCCACAGTCCTTGAAAACTGCCCCAGGCAGTTTCATGGCCGCCGCCTATCACGAGTAAACGAGTATGTGTTGCAAGTGCTTGGCTGACATGTGAGGCAAGATGTGCTTGAGCGTCAGCGAGATACACACCTAGCGTTTCTCTTGTGAATTCTTCCGAAAACGTTTGATGCTCATCCATCGGATCCATCATCGATGGTGCCGCTATATTGCCGTAATCACATACGCGGAGGGCGTTATCTATCGGCCAGGCTAGGTTGGCGAGTTGACGTCGCAAAGCCTTTGGACCATCCGCGGCGCCGGCACGTCCTTGATTGCGTATTACGCCCAGATCACAAGCAAATCCCAACAATGCATAGGCACACTGTCCTAACACCCGAGATTCAATGCTCGGGTGATAAGACATGACCTGATGATGCCAGCGCTTGCTCAAGGCTGAAGGCTCACCGGTATCATCTCGTCCTTTCCAATGCGGCGCGGGAGTCTGGCAGACCATGTTGAAAGCTCGTGAAGTTTGTAAGTCATTGATAAAACCACAGGTACGTCAGACTAACAATCATAAAATATGCGGTTTTATTCAGATATAAATTAATAGGTTTACCTGCGATTTTAAGTAATTTTTTATCGAAGAAAGATGCGACTGACTATGAGCAGGTAAGACACTTTCAATAAACGTGATTGAATCAAGTTATTGCCAGGTAAATTATTTTTACGTACTGACACTGACTGGCGTGGTAGTGGATGAGAGTGTGCAGAGTTGCGGCGATGAACTCATTGAAATGACAGCGCCTCTTCTGTAAATGCACCTGTGTCTCTTGTGCAGAGACGAGGGTGCATCTTAAAGATTCGAGAGACGGTGGTGAGGAGAGTCAACGGCGGTGCAAGCTGCCCAGCTCATGATTGATGTGGCGTGCGCAATCCAGCAGCGCACCTCGCAGCAGCGGCAGTCTGCGCTCATCATTCATCATGCCATCAGGGCCTGATAGGTTGATGGCACCGACAAGGTGGCCCGTATGGTCATGAAGTCCCGTCGCGATGGCAGTGGCATAATCGGAGCGGCTCTCGACCCAGCCCTGGGTGCGTGCTTCGTCAATGGCCTCCTTCAAGGCGGGCAGATTCTGTGGCGCGGGGGGCGGATAATCATCCAGCCGCGTCTGGCGGTACAGCTGCTGAAGGCCATCGTCATCGAGTGCCGTGAGCAGGATCCGCCCCATGGCGCTGACGTGGCAGGGCAAACGTGAGCCGATAGGGATATTGACGGACATGCGCTGAGCCGCGAATGCACGATACAGATAGATGGCATCCGTCCCTTCGCGAATGCTCAGGTGGCAGGACAGCGTGGTCTGGTCGCGGAGATTATCCAGATGGGGCGCCACGACATCCACGACATCGCGGCTGGCGAGATAGCTGAACCCGAGCGTAATGACTTGCGGGCCGAGTTCGTAGGTATTGCGGGCAATTTTCTTCAGATATCCCATGTCCGTCAGTGTCGTGACAATGCGATAGATGGCCGAGTTGGTGGCGCCCAGCTCATCCGCAAAGTCGTTGGTGGTCAGTACCTTTCGGCTGGTACTGAACATCTCGAGAATCTTGAGGCCACGAAACAGGGCCGGCACGATGTAATCATTTTCGCGTGATGCGGTCACCGAGAGTGCTGGCTCACTGGTGACGGCAGCCGCGGTATCTTGCCCCGGAGAGCGTGAGGTGTGTGACTCTGACATGCCTGATTCCTTATGCAACGTGGCGGAAGGCAGTTGTTACAAACGCTACCCCCTCACGCCGTACCGGCGTGAGGGGGGGATAGCTGATTCGATGGGCGGCAAGCGCTAGGGCTCAGTGAGGCAGCAGCAGGGTGGTGGCTGTCACTTTCTGGCCCTGATATTCCTGCATGGCATCGATCAACACTCCCCACATGTAGTGGCTGGAGGCGATGTCAAAAAGCAGGTGGAAGCAGGGGCACTCGAGACTTCCCACGTTGACGACGATGGTATTGGTCCGTGCCACCGACGTCTGCGCAACGCTACCCGGGGGGAAGGCTTCACTGCGCAGATCCACCCCACATAGCTTGGCCATCAGCGCTGGTACTGTAGTGCCTTTCACGCTGAACCAGGCGTGGGAATCGCGACGTGGCAACGAGTGGACACGTTGTCCGTCGGCCAGCGCGATATCCGCTTGCTCGATCAGTGGCAGATCACCGGCACCTTGGTCGTCACTCATCGTGGGAGAGAGTTGCAGGAATTCACCTACGGACAGGCGCACCAACCAGCTGCCATCCTGCTGTGCCACGGCCGTATTGGGCAACATGGGGGCCTGCCAGTTCAGCGCGGCGAGAAAATCTGTCGCGTCGCGCCCACGAATGCCGGCGCGGGCCAGAGCGCTGAGATCTGCCAGGATGCAGCGCCCGATATCGTTTGAGGGCTGCTCGGTCGTCAGTCGCGACGGTTCCGGTTGCGTCAGGCTGGCGGGCAGAGGGCAGCGCGCGAGTGCTTTGGTCACATCGGCCATCGGCATATTGATCGTGGTTGTCATGTCACATCTCCTGGCGAGCGGCGGGCGCATCATAGAAAGGGAGTTTGACCACTTCGGCCTCTACCAATACATCACCACTGGTGCGAATCGTGATACGACTGCCCGGCGCTGACACGTCAGTGCCGACGTAAGCCAAGCCAATGATGGCATTCAGTGTCGAGGAGTATTCACACGACGTCACGTTGCCGGTGATGTCACCGCCGGGCTTGGCGGCATCGGCGCTCTGTTCGCCGCCCGTCAACACCAGATGGCCTTCCAGCGGCTGCGGGCTGTCCTTGGGCAGGCGGAAACCGACCAGTTTGCGGGTCTGCGGCTGTGCCGCGAGAATGTCGATCGCACGACGTCCGATGCAGAACGGTTTCTTGGCGCTGACGGCCCATTCCAGGCCAATCTCACCAGGATGGCTCATGCCATCGGTATCCTGACCCACGATGATATGGCCTTTTTCCAGGCGCAGCAGACGCTGCGCCTCGACGCCGAAGGGACGGATGCCCGCTTCCTTGCCTGCTGCCATCAAGAGGTCCCACAGCGCTTCACCGAAGCGACTCGGTACGTGGATCTCATAACCCAGCTCGCCGACGAAGCCAACGCGCAGCAGGCGTGCCGGAATACTCCCGACGTGTCCGCTGCGCAGCTCAAGATAGGGGAAGCCTTCAGGGCTGATATCGATATCGTCGCATACCTTGCTCAGCACCTCGCGGGCCTTGGGGCCGGCCAGATTCACGGCACAGTAAGCCGCAGTGACATTGGTGATGTCGACATCGAGTCGCCACTGGGCATTCCACTTCAGCATCTGCTGATAGACACGGTCCACACCGCTGGTGGTGGCGGTGACATAGAAATGTGCTTCGCCGAGACGGCATGACACGCCATCGTCGATGATCACGCCTTGCTCGCTGGCCATGGTGGCATAACGCGTTCGGCCCACCGGCTGCTTGAGGAAGGCGAAGGTGTAAATGCGGTTGAGAAGTTCGGCGGCGTCCGGGCCGCGCAGCTCGATTCCGCCCAGTGTCGAGACGTCGATCAGGCCCACGCCAGTGCGCACGGCTAGCGCTTCAGCCTGCATCGATGCGTTGCGATCTTCGGGGCGGCCATAGAAGGCCGGACGTGCCCAATGACCTGCCGGCATCATGCTGGCACCCAGTGCCAGATGGCGCTGGTGCATGGGCGTCTGACGGTACGGATCGAAACCGCGACCAGCCAGCAGGGACAATGATTCGGCCACGAAGGGCGGACGCGCCGTGGTCACGCCGGTCTCGCTGACCGTACGCTGGGTAGCTTCTGCCACCAGACGAGCCGCCGGTAGCGCAGAGTGTCGGCCCTGTGACGGCCCCATGCCCAGCGTGGAGAAGCGCTTGACCAGCTGAATATCGCGATAGCCGTGGCGCGTGGCATTGATGATGTCGCGAATCTGCAGATCTTCGTCGAGATCAACGAATTCCTTGCCTTTTGGATGCGCGAACAGCGGCCAGCCGTATTGGCGGAAGGCACACGAGGCGCTGACGGGAGCGATGTCAGCTGCAGTGCCGTTGAGCCCCGCGATCGCAATCTGTGCAGCACGCTTGCCATCGGCCATCACGTCATCGAGATGATAGAGCCCGTTGGCAGAGCCTGCGATATGCAGGTGCGCCGGCAGGCCACTCAGGCTGAAGCGTGCGTCATCATCCAGATAAGAGAGCTTGGCACCGGCCTGACAGGCCAGCTGATAGACCGGCATGTAGCCAGCCGTCATGCACACCAGGTCACAGTCGATCACTTCGCCCTCAGTGGCCAGCTCGCCGCGCGCGACGATGCGGCGAATGTCGACACCCGTGACGTGATGGAGGGATTTTTCCGCCCGTGCCTCGAAGATGGCGTGTTCAAGTTTGAGGGTGATGCCTGCCTGAGTCACCGTCGTGGCGAGTGTGGCATCATCAGGCAGGGCGCGCATGTCGAGCAGGGCGACGATGTTAACGCCTTGCTCCATCAGGTCCAGCGCGGCGAGATAGCCGTCGTCACTGCCGGTGATGACGACACCACGCTGGCCCGGGCGGACGCCGTAGTGACGCATCAGGCGCTGAGCAGCACTGGCGAGCATGATGCCCGGTAGATCGTTGTTGCGAAACACCACCGGCTGATCGAAGGCGCCACTGGCGAGAATGCATTCCTTGGCGCGCACCTTGTACAGGCGCTTGCCGCGAATCACGGGAAGATAGTTGTCAGTGAACCAGGCGTTGCAGGTTGCTTCGGTCATGACGTCGATGCGGGCATGCGCCGTGACGGCATCGTTCAGGATCTGCAGTGCCTGATCGGCCGCCAGGCCTGCGGCGTCAAAGCGCGCATAGGTCAATGCACCGCCCAGCAGGCGACCTTGTTCGACCAACAGTACGCTCGCACCACCGTCAGCGGCAGTCAGTGCAGCGGCCATGCCGGCTGGGCCTGCGCCTACCACCACGACATCGTGAAACAGATAGGCCTTGTCATGATAGTCAGGGCGCACGTCCAGATTGAGCGTGCCCAGCCCCGCCTTGCGGCGAATCAGCGGCTCCCAGTACTTCCAGACGCCCTTGGGCTTGTAGAAAGAGCGGTAGTAGAAGCCGACCGGCATGAATTTGGAAAGCTTGCCCAGTCGCATGTCGCGGTCATTGTCCAGGGTGCCATTGACGTTCTGGGCCGTGACGGTCAGGCCGCTTGTGATCTGGCGTTCATCGCCCAGCACATTGGGCTCATCCGGCAATTGCACCAGCGTGTTGGCATCCTGGCCGGCGAAGGTCAGCGCGCCGCGCGGACGGTGGTACTTGAAGGAGCGCGACAGCAGCCAACGGCCATTGGCTGCCAGGGCGCTGGCGATGGTATCGCCAGCGACGCCCTGATAGCTCACGCCATCGAAGCTGAAGGAGACCGGAGTGTCATGCTGGATCAGGCTACCCATGGGAGCCGGAAGGCGCGCGGCAGTAGTGACGGAAAGCGGAGCGTTCATGTGCGGTCTCCCACGGTGTCAGAGTGATTCATCGGGAAGTCGATTCGCTGCGTAAAGCGTTCTGACGGGTCATAGGTACGCAGAATCTCGTCAGTGACGGTATGGCGTTCAGCAATGAACCAGTAGCTGGAAGCTGCGTGCATCCACCATTCGATGACGACACCGGCCGTGTTGTCACTGAAGAAGACATAGTCGGCCCACTCACGATCACTGGTAGTGTCCGGGTCGGGCATCTCGGTGAGTTCACCGCCATACACGAATTCACTGATGTTGCGTGGCCCATTCAGCGGGCAGGGCATGATTTTCATCGCGGGGTATCCTTGGCCTTCAAGCAACAGGCATCAGTGGCTGGCGGCGGTCGCGCCCATTTCGTTGACTTGGCGGAAGCGCGCGAAGCGCTCCAGCGCAAAGGGGGCGATCAGGTCTGGCGTCTTGCCGCCTGATGCCACCAACTCGGCCATCGTCTTGCCGCAGATCGGCGTAGCCTTGAAGCCCCAGGTGCCCCAGCCTGCATCCAGGTAATAATTCTCGACCGGGCTCAGGCCCATGATCGGACTGTAGTCTGGTGTCATGTCGGTCGTGCCTGCCCACTGGCGCATCAGTCGCGCCTGAGACAGGAAGGGGAACATCTCAAGCGCGGCCCCGATCAGGCTTTCCTTGAGGTCCAGCGTCGAGCGAGTGTTGTAAAGTGGATAGGGATCAGAACCGCCGCCAAACACCACCTCGCCTCGACTGGTCTGTTGCACATAGCAGTGCAGCGCTGAGGAGCTGACGAGAGGGTCGAGGAAGGGCTTGAAGGGCTGAGTGACCATGGCCTGCAAGGGGTAGCTGATGATGGGCATCGTGAAGCCCGCCTTCTTGGCGAGTATCGAGCTGTGTCCGGCTACCGCCTGTACCACGCACCCACACTGAATCGTGCCGCGATTGGTCTTGACCGCCCGTACCTTGCCGCCTTCAATGACGAGGTCCTGTACCTCGGTCAGCTGATGGATCTCGACACCGCGTTTGGCGGCTTCCTTGGCGTACCCCCAAGCCACGGCGTCATGGCGGGCGGTGGCGCCGTCCTTGTGCCATAGGCCCGCCATCACCGGTAGATGGCCGGGGTCCATGTTCAATGAGGGCACCAGCTCGCGGATCTGCTGGCGATCCAGCATCTCGGTACGCCCCCCGAAGTGCGTATTGACCTCAGCGCGTTGGCGGAAGGCGCGTACGGTGGCATCGGTGTGAGCAAGCGTCAGCTGGCCGCGCTCCGAGTACATGATGTTGTAGTCGAATTCGTTGGAAAGGCTCTGGAACATGCGCACGGATTCGCTATAGAAGCGCACGCCTTCTGGTGTCAGATAGTTGGAGCGGATCACCGCCGTATTGCGTGCGGTATTCCCGCCTCCCAGGTAGGCCTTTTCCAGTACTGCCACATTGGTGATGTTGTGATATTTGGCCAGATAATACGCCGTGGCCAGGCCGTGTCCGCCGCCGCCGATGATGACCACGTCGTAGCTGGATTTCAGCTCCTTGGGTGCAGGCAGATCGACGTCGACGGGGTAGTCGGAAGACAGGCCGTACTTGAGCAGAGAAAAGGGCATCAATAGCTCCCGGGGCGGAGTACTCCGCTCCATGAATTCTTCAGGACGACTGGCGCAGGGCAGCAGTCAGAGTGTTGGCCAGCAGGCAGGCTATGGTCATCGGTCCCACGCCACCGGGCACGGGAGTGATGGCACTGGCGACTGAGGCCACGGATGTGAAGTCCACATCACCGACCAGCCGCGTACGGGCTTGTCCAGTCGGACTGTCCTCGGCTGACTGCTCGATGCGGTTGATGCCGACATCGATGACCACGGCACCCGGCTTGATCCACTCGGCAGTGATCATGTTCGGACGGCCGACGGCCGCGACCACGATGTCGGCCTGACGGCATAGCTCAGCCGGATTGCGGCTGCGTGAATGCAGCTGGGTCACGGAGCAATTGGCCGCGAGCAGCAGACTGGCCATCGGCTTGCCGACGATATTGGAGCGCCCGATGACCACCGCATGCAGACCGGAGAGGTCACCCCCTTGCTCCACGAAGGTATCGCGCAGCAACCGCATGCAACCGGTCGGGGTGCATGGAGCCAGTGCATCAGCACCCTGGATGAGTGCCCCGACGTTCATGCGATGAAAGCCATCCACATCCTTGCGAGGGTCAATCGCTTCCAGAACGGCATCTTCCTGAATGTGCTCGGGGAGCGGAAGCTGGACCAGGATGCCGTGGACTGCCGGGTCTGCATTGAGGGAGGCGACCAGTGCCAGCAACTCGGCCTCGCTCGTGTCGTCAGTCAGACGATGCTCGAAAGAATGCATCCCGCACTCGACGGTCCGCTTCAGCTTGTTGCGTACGTAGACCTGACTGGCGGGGTCTTCACCGATCAACACGACGGCCAGGCCTGGCGTGACGCCGCGTGTAGCGAGTTCAGCGACACCTGCCGTGACCTCTTCCAGCAAACGCGTTGAAGCGGCCTTGCCATCGATCAAGTGTGCCCTTGGCGGATTGACGGCCTCTGAGGAAGGGGCAGTAACCAGCGTCGTCGTCGCAGTGGCGGTCGGGGTGTTCATGTGGGGAGCCTCCCTGGTGTGAATGGACTGCTGTCCGTGTTATTTGAAAATCACGGTGCGGTCATTAGCGAGGAAGACACGATGCTCGATGTGGTAGCGAACGGCATTGGTGAGCGCTTCGGTTTCGGTATTGCGCCCGGCAGCGACCAGGTCATCCGGGGCGAAGTTGTGCTCGACTCGCTGCACGGCTTGATCAATGATCGGCCCTTCATCCAGATCCGCAGTGACATAGTGTGCCGTCGCACCGATCAGTTTCACACCGCGCGCGTGGGCTTGGTGGTAGGGCTTGGCACCCTTGAAGCCAGGCAGGAAGGAGTGATGGATGTTGATGGCGCGCCCTGACAGCTTTCGGCTCAATTCGTCAGAGAGAATCTGCATGTAACGCGCGAGCACGACCAGCTGAGTATCGGTTTCCTCGACAATCTCCATCAAGGCAGCTTCCTGGCGTGTCTTGGTCTCCTTGGTGATCGGCAGATAGACGAAGCGGATGCCTTCACGCTCCACCATCGGGCGCAGGTCAAGATGATTGGAGACGACAGCGGTGATCTGCATGTTCAGCTCGCCCTTGCGGTAGTGATAGAGCAAGTCATCAAGACAGTGATCAAATTTCGAGACCATGATCAGTACTGGCATCTTGTCGCGCGCCCCCAGGATCTGCCATTGCATCTTGAAGGGCGCCGCGACATCCTCGAAGGCCAGTCGCACCTGCTCGATATCGCCTTTGATCCCTTCATTGAAGCGGAAGCGTGCGCGCAGGAAGAACTGTCCTTGATCTTCATCATCGTACTGAGCCAGCTCGCTGATATAGCACTCATGCGAACTCAGCAATGTCGTGATGGCTGCGACGATTCCCGAGGTGGCAGGGCAGCTGATGGTGAGGATGTAGTGATTTTCTGATGAGCAGGTCGCGTGGGGCATTGATGGGGCTCCTGAGTAAGCCGAAAGGTGTTTTTGTTCACATATCAATCAATTATTTTTCGGGTGACTGATGTTGGCGATTTTATGGTCGATGAATCACGCAAATGTTTCTTAAGTGAATAAGAGTATTTTTGGCCTTGCTGGTCAATAGCGTTCGCGAGGCCGAGCAAGGTTTCTGGATTTTTATGAAGGATAGTTTTCACTGGCAAATTAATGCTAGGTACTTGGCAGAGGTCATGTCGTCAAATTCATACAACGAAAGACCAAGATGCAAGAATTCGTCAACACAGGGTGGCTGGCTTGCCGTACGAAATATCTTGCCGTTAGTGTGTGCTCACGAAAGGTCTGGTGGGGGTGTCTTGAGAGATGCCATCAGACTGCGCCACATTTACCATGCGACGTTTCGCATGGCTGTATAAGGAAAGACATGATGCGCAAGATGACAATGGCAGCGTTGATGGTAGTGGGTATGGCTGGTTCTTCCATGGCGATGGCCAACTCATACCTGGATGCCAAGAAAGACGATGCCAAGACTCAGTACACGCAGAGCAAGGATAGCGCCAAGACTTCTGCCAACACCAAGAAGGACGCTGCTACCAGCAAGGTCAGCAGTGCCAAGTCCAGTGCCAGCAGCAAGGCAAGCGATACCAAGTCCAATGCCAGCAACAAGGTGAGCAGCGCCAAGTCCACCAAGTCCGCATACGAAGACAAGTACAAGAAGTGATCAGCATGTAGCGCGTCTTGATTGGTGCAAGGAACCCGTCAGCCCCATCGGCTGGCGGGTTTTTTCATGGGGGATTTCTCATGCTCATGCATACCCGATTGCAGGCCTCATCAATAAGTCACAGACAGTTGCTGTCGGTATATACATACAACTAAAGACCAAGATGCAATAAATCGTCATCCCGTGACTGTCTGCTTGCTAGCTGGAATATCAAGCAGTTAGTGTTTGCTTATGCTAACCGAAGTGATACTTGATCCTTTGGGCATGAAATTTCAGGCAAGACACCAAAAGGAAGACACGATGCGTAAGCTTACAGTGGCAGCATTGATGGTTGTGGGTATGGCGGGTTCTTCAGTAGCCATGGCAAATTCCTACGGTGATGCGGCAAAAGACAACGCCAAATCTCAGTACACCCAGTCCAAGGACAATGCCAAGTCCAGCTATAACACTGGCAAGGACAGTGCCAAGTCTCAGTACACCCAGTCCAAGGACAATGCCAAGTCCAGCTACAACACTGGCAAGGACAACGCCCAGTCCAAGGCGACCCAGGCTTCTTCCAAGATGACGGATCAGAAGAGCCAGACAAGCAGCAAGGTCAGCGATACCAAGTCCCGATATCAGAAGAAGAGCTATGCTGATATCATGAAAAATGAGCACTGATCAGCGATTCTGATCACCTCGCTGTGACCAGCGTGCAATAACGCTGTGTCATACAAAAACCCCCGCAAGCCAGTGGCTTGCGGGGGTTTTTGCGATTTTGAGGAAGTGTGTGCTCGATCCCCCGGGTAATAGCGTCGAGGAAGATACTGAGCTTCACAGCGGTTGATCATGGATTCTTCGATGAGATGCTCAGACAGGTGCTGGGCAAAGGCCTGAACACGGCGCGGTTACGCGTGGGTGGAAACAGTAACTGTAGCGGCGAAGGCACAGTGGCTGCTCGGGCTGCCTTTTTTCGACGATGTGCAGAAACAGGGCGATGTTATCCAGCAGCGTTGGTCATTTTTCCAAATCAACTTGGTTCAGGTTGAATGCTCGCACAGTTCGGGCGTGTGAAAAGCCGTATTTTTGACACCAGAAGGCATCTGTCCGAGCTCCGGCATCGTATCTCTTGTCATGAGCAAGCCGGTGGGCAGTGGAAACTTCTGACAACACACAGGGATGGGTAGGGAAGGGAAGTGCCACTGACGCCGCACCATTGCCTGACAGGTGCCCTCATGGAGGGTGGTGAGTGAAGTCTCCATGCGCATCAGTCGTTCCCCTGCACAGATGATTGTCGCTGTGCCCCAACGTTCGGCGCGCAACAGGTCGAGTACATCGAGGAGGCCAGGCATGCGATCTCGCACACTGACCGTTCTAACCCTGATCATCACACTGATGGTCCCTGCATTGGCTCAAGCGGCATCACATGGTCGTGATGCACGTGATGACCGTGGACACAGCCAGCAGCATCACAAACGTCAGAAATATCAACACCAGCAGCAACGACAGCACCGTCAATTGAATCGCCGTGATGATCGACGTCATGTACAGCAGCGTCGTCATTCCGCTTCATCATCCCATGGCTGGAGACGAGGAGGACATGTGCCTCGCAGCTATTACGCCAATACGCGTTATTGGGTCAATGACTGGCGTGGGCATCGTCTTTCCCGTCCACCGCATGGACATCGATGGCTGCATGTTGATGGCCGCTATGTATTGACTGCCATTGCCAGCGGAGTCATCACGTCCATCATCCTCGGGCATTGATGATGCCGTGTTCCCTGGGCTGAAAAAAGAAAAGCCGCCTCATCAGAAAGGCGGCTTTTTCGTGTCCAGTATCCAGTGCTTCATGTTTCATGATCTGCGCCTGGCTGACAGTGTGATGACGTATCGTCAGCCAGTGACAGGGATGTTGGCATGAAGAGTGGCGACACCTGCATTAACGACAGACGCATCTATAATCTCCTTCGTCGCAGGCGACAAGGTTTGGTATGCCGGTGACATTACGCGTGCTGGCACCAACAGCGAATTCCACCTGGTCGATGCGCGTATCGCCGAGCATGTCCCGAAGACCGTCGCGGTTCACGAGGCTGCCGCACTACCGCTGACCGGCTTCGAGATGCTATTCGAACGTCTGTGGGTCCACGAACCGGTGCCTGGCGCCACGCGCCACGCATGCCATCCCGATCACCGGCGGTGTAGGCTCCATTACTCTTCAGATGCTGCGTGCACTGACCGACCTGGCCATCATCGCCACGTCCCGAAACTCAAGCGTGGGTCAAGTCGCTGGGCGCACATCACATCATTGATCACAGCCAACCGCTATCGGCACAGGTAGAAGCGCTGGGCATCGGCGCTCCGGCCTTCGTCTTCTCCACCAACTTCTGCGAGCACTATGCACTGCAGGTAGCAGAGCTGATCGTGCCACAGGGCCGCTTCGGCATCTGATCGGTATCGGAAACTCAATACATCAGCGACAGAAAGTACTGGCCTCGCTCAGTTCGCGTCAGGCCAAACGTGTCCAGGCAGGTGATATCTGGCGTGAAGTGACTGGCAGTCTGCCGAAAAACAGCCATATTCCGAGTTATCCAACCGCAAATTGCGCTGCTGACGCGATATGCTAGGGGCAGAAATAAAGCAGAACTGGAGGCCGTGCTTCCTGGCGTAAATCATGGTTGTCTGAGCATGTCTCAGCGCGTCATAAAAGTACTGTATCTGTCGAGGAGGCCACACATGGCGAAGCGATCATTTGCCGTTCTGACCTTGGCGTTTGCATTGATGGGTCCTGTCATCGTGCATGCTGACTCATCGGATGACGGCAAGAGTAGCGAGCAACATCTCAAGAAGAAGCACGAAGCTCTCGAAGGGCAAGCGAAGGCGGAGCGCGTTCAGCGCCAACAGATGCAGGAGTTGAAGCAGATTCAGCAAAAGGTACAGCTCAAGGAGGAGCAGAAGGGTGAGCCCGAGGTGGCGAAGGACTCGCCACAAGCAGAGACAACCTCGAATCTCTGGCAACGCGGTGGGCAAGTTCCTCCAGAGTATGCCGCGGATGAGAAGCACTGGATCACCGACTGGCAACAACATCATCTTTCCAGTCCTGAGCAGGACAAGCGCTGGCTGCAGGTCAAGAGTGGTTATGTGTTGATGGATATCAAGACGCGTGTCATCGACGAGATCGTGTTGAGTCAGTGACGCCTTCTCGGTGTGAAAAAGCCGCCTCCTTCGCGAGGCGGCTTTTTCATATCGCAATGTTATCACCAGGCGTCATTTTTCTTGAGTACATGACGACTCAATTAACTCACTGATTACTGATTTAAGGTGTCATTTTTCAGCGACGGATTGGTTGCACCTGAGGTTTATCCAATGGCCACATCACGCTACAGGCGTTGCCATATTGGGAGCGACTGCTGGTTTTCTGTCTGTATGTCATGTGCGACATGTGGTGGTAAAATGGCGACAAAAGCAGCTATTTACGAGGAATGTGTGGTTAAGTTGCTGCTAATTTGCGCGATCTGGTTTTTATAGGTAGGGTTAGGTAACGCTGTTTCTTAACCCCCGGAGCATGAAGTATCGCCGGGCACGACGAGGAGGCCAGACATGCGACATCGCACACTGACCGTTCTAACGATGATCTTTGCCCTGATGACTACCCCTTTGGCTCAGGCAGGACCCCATGATCGAGATGACCGAGGAGATCGCGGCCACCATCAACAGGACCGCAAGCACCAGCAAAAACAGCAGAAGCATCAACGCCAGCAACAGAAGCATCAACGCCAGCAACAGAAGCATCATGAGCAGAGGCGTCGTGAACAGTCCAGTCGCTCTCACCATTGGCAACGTGGAGACCACGTCCCACGTGATTACTATGCCAACAAGCGCTACTGGGTGAGTGATTGGCATGGTCACCATCTGTCCAAGCCGCCGCGTGGACATCGCTGGCTGAACATTGACGGACGCTATGTGCTGGCAGCCGTGGCAGGTGGCGCCATCACTGCCATCATTCTGAACCGCTAAGTCGTGATCAGCGCGGGCGGCAATGCTCGCTGAACCATGACCCCACTGCTGGTATCGTACTTATCATCAATACCTGAAACGACAAGAGGGCCGCAATCGCGGCCCTCTTGTCGTTTGTGCTGGTTGAAAACCGCATGGGCTCATAACCCAGCGTCTTTCCAGCCCTCGGCAGCATGCTGCGGATGTGGCGTATGGCCGGCTGCCTTGACGGCTTCAATTGCGCAATACTCGTCCTTGTCGGAGGCATCACCACTGATGCCCACCGCACCGATGACCGTATTGTCGGCGGTACAGATGAGCACGCCACCAGGTACTGGCACGAATTTGCCCTGAGAGACATTGGCCAGGGCTGACTGGAAGGCGATGCGCTCTGCGAGTCGATCGCGAATGGTACGACTGGAAACCCCCATGCCCAGTGCCCCCCATGCCTTGCCGGTCGCGATATCCCCCCGCATGATCCCGCAACCATCTTCCCGCTGGAATGCTACCAGATGGCCCCCGGCATCCAGAACGGCCACCGCCAGTGGCAAGAGCTTTTGCGTGCGCCCGCAGCGCAGCGCAGCATCAATGATGGTGCTTGCATGCTCCAGTGACAGCGTGACGTGCAGGTGCTTCACGTAATAATCCGACATGGTGACAGGACCTCTTGTCTGACGTGGCGATGGGGCGAGAAACCGCTCACGGATAATCTACACGACTGTAGAAGGGCACGTAGCGTTATTTCATGCCATACAATGACAAAATCGATTTAATCAAATCAAGCACCAAAACGGATTTTTTGCGAGGAAATTTGTGCTTTATGACAGCTTGAGCTAAATATTGAGTGAAATAATCGATTTTATCGCTGTCACCAAAATCACGATACAGGAGGCATTGCGAGAACCTCATAGAAAAGCAGGACTCGATGCACCGTCTTGCGCCATGCGTGCTGGAGTGCCAGGGATTCGCCAGAGGTCATGTTGAGTGTGCCATAGAGCCACCGCCATGCTGCCTGCCCTGTTTCACCGCTGCATGGCGTCAGTCACTGGCCTATAACAACATCCAATACGCTGCAGGTGACATGATGAAAACCTCCACATTGGCCTTGGGACTTGCGAGCGGAATTCCGCTGCTCAGTCTCCTCTGGGCCGTACAGCTTCCTCTTTATCTAGGGCTTGAAATCGATCGGTTGCAGATGTTGTCGCTCCTGTTGGGGTTGGCAACCGCACTCGTCTTTTTGTTGGTACCCCACGAGCAGCGCAGGGTAGAGCGTTGGGGAAACTTGATGCTGGCGCTTTTGACGTTGGCTGTTTTCGGGTGGATCAGCCTGGAGTATCAGCGATTCCAACTGGACTTCCCTTATCTGACTGTTGAGATGCAGGGGCTGAGTGTACTGGCCGTCCTGATGGTGCTGGAGGCCATTCGTCGCACGACGGGATGGATCCTGCTGGGGGTCATTGGTGTCTTCTTTCTCTATTCCGTCTTTGGCGACAGCGTGCCTGCACCTCTGACCGGCAATACCTCGACCTTGAACGAGATCGCCGTCTATCTTGCCTTTGATCCCAATGCGCTCCTGGGCACCCCTCTGAGTGTGGTTGCCACGATCGTTATCGTCTTCATCTTCTTCGGCAATCTGCTGGTCAAGTCCGGATGTGGAGAGTTCTTCATTGATATCGCGCTGGCGGCAATGGGCAAGCGCCGCGGCAGTGCCGCCAAGACCTCCATCGTGGGGTCAGCACTCTTTGGTGCCATCTCGGGTAGTGCGGTCTCCAACGTCGTTACCACCGGGGTGATGACGATCCCCTTGATGAAGCGCTCCGGCTATTCCGGTGTACAGGCGGGAGCGATCGAGGCCATCGCATCAACCGGTGGCCAGTTGATGCCCCCCATCATGGGCGCGGCTGCATTTCTGATGGCGCAATCGCTGGAAATTCCCTATAGCGAAGTCGTGATTGCCGCATTGATTCCTGCGCTGCTGTATTACCTGTCTGTCTTCATCCAAGTGGATCTCATCGCGGCGCGTGATGACATCGTCCCTCAGGAGCAGTCGGGACGTTCCGTGGGCAGCATTCTACTGGAAGGCTGGCATTTCATCGTGCCTTTCGGCGTGCTGTTGTATGCCATGTTCGCGCATAACGTCTCCGCGGAACTGGCCGCCCTGTACGGCTGCGTCACCATCGTGGCCACGGCCAGCGTCAGGCGCTATCAGGGCCATCGACTGACCTTCAAGGGGCTCTGCGACGCTTTTCCGCAAACCGGCAAAGCCGTCATGGAGCTGACCATGATCGTGGCAGGTGCAGGCCTGGTCATCGGCTTGTTGAATATCTCCTCGGGCGGTTTCGCGCTCACTCTGGCGCTGGTACATCTGGGTGAGGCAAATCTCGGGCTCTTGCTGATGATCTCTGCTGGCGTCTGCATTCTGCTGGGGATGGGCATGCCCACCACCGGCGTCTATGTCCTTCTGGCGGCATTGGTTGCCCCCGCGCTGATAGAGGCGGGTATCGAGCCGCTTGCCGCCCACATGTTCATTCTGTACTTCGGCATGATGTCGATGATTACGCCGCCTATTGCGCTTGCCGCCTTTTCTGCAGCGACCATCACGGGTGATAGTCCAATGCGAACGGGTGTGGAAGCCATGCGGCTGGGATGGGTGGCCTATGTCGTGCCACTGCTCTTCGTGCTGTCCCCGGAACTGATCATGCAGGGGGAGCCGCTCAATATCGTACTGGTCTGCCTGGTGACCGTCGCGGGAGTGCATCTTGTCTCAGTTGCCATGGTGGGCTACTTCTCCCGCAAGTTGTCCTGGGGGCTACGTGCGGGACTGGTGCTGGCAGGATGTGGTGCGCTGTTGCCATGGGCACTCTTGCCGCAGGGAGAATGGCTGTCACTGGCCGCGACACTGATCGGCATCCTGCTGCTCACGCTGATCGCGCTGCATACCCGGCGACACGCCAAGGATGTTCACCATCAGTTGTCAGCGCCGGTCGATGGCATGAAATGACACCACTCTCCTCACGCCTGAGGTGAGTGGGTCTTATGCAAGGCTCGTCTTCCAATAACAACGAGGCACGCCCATGAAGTCGTTTAACAAGGCCAGCACGAGAACTCTCACGGCGGCACTGCTGTCGCTTGCGATACTGTCCAGTGCACAGGCCGCTACCCTCAATGTGGGGACCAATCAGCAGGGGTCGCTGTTCTATTCCATGGGTACGGCCCTGTCGAAGGTCATGGCCGACAAGTCGGGCAAGCAGTATCGCGTTTCTCCGTATGCCGGCTCATCGACCTACTTGCCGCTGATCAATGCAGGGAGGGTGTCCTTCGGTTTCGCCAATGGCAGTGAGGCACTCTTCGCGTATCAGGGCAGCGAGAATTTCTCGCGAGGAGCCAATGACAAGCTGCGACTGGTAGGTGTCATGCTCGCCAGTCAGGCTTCATTTGCAGTGGCGACGGAGTCAGACATCCACTCGATTGACGACCTCAAGGATAAGCGGCTGCCTTCGGGATACAACTCGGGTCGCACCTTTCATTACTACTCGAATGCCGCACTGGCGACGGGTGGGCTGACGATTGATGATACTCAGAAGGTTCCCTCGCCCAACTTCGTCACGGCCATCGAGGCACTCGAAGAAGGACGAGTGGATGCCGCACTTGTCACGCTGAATGTGGGCCAAGGCAAGCAGGCCATGGCAACCATGTCCAAGGGCTGGCACTATCTGAGTCTTGATGATTCGCAGGCCGCGCGCGATGCAGTGAGCGAGAGTCTGCCTTCAGCGAGAATCGTTTCACTGTCACCGAGTGACAATGCCACGGGAGTGGTGGAAGATCCCACCCACATGATCGAGGTGGATTTCTATCTGGTGACCAGCGCTGATGTAGATGATGAGACGGTATCCGAGCTCGTCAAGACGCTCCATGCCAACAAGACAGCGCTGGCCAATGCTTATGGCGTCTTCAAGCGCTTCGATCCCGAGACAATGGTGGGGGACAGCAAGGTGCCGTATCACCCGGGGGCCATCAAGGCCTACAAGGAGATGGGCCTGTGGCCAGAGGAGTGATCACTGAGTGAGGTCATGTATTGATGTCACCCCGAGGCATCACTTGCCTCAGCGCTCTGAAAAGCATGATTCGGCCTTGCTGTGCTCCTCTATGGCCCGGTGCTCTTTGGCACCGAGCAGACAGAACGCAAACGCCCCTCAAGGGTCTCCTGAGGGGCGTTTGCGTAGTGACTCACTATCGAATCATTGATTGCTTGCGTGAATCAGGCGCTCCAGTGCCTCAGCGACGCGCAGCAGTGCCACATCCTGCCCTTGCGGGCGTGACAGCATCAGACCGATCGGCTCCTTGCCGACTGGCGCAGGTGCGGGAATCGAGATCGAGCTGGCATCCAGATAATTGAAGACGCTGGTGTTGCGCAGTGCCCGCTTGTTGAGCGCCGCGAAGGCCGCGCCGTCCTGCTCCAGCAGGTCACGACGCGGAGCACGCATGGCGACGGTGGGCATCAATACCGCATCGACATCCTGCACCTGTTGCGCAAAGCGTTGCTGGATCGCATTGCGAGGCCACAGACGTGCCAGATATTCGCTGGAGGTGATGTCACGGCCACCATTCAGCCGCTCGGCAATCAGCGGGTCATACTGCGCTTCGTGTGCTGCCAGCAGTTCGTGATGCACGGCGGCTGCTTCAGGAATGACCAGCCCGCCGCGCTGGTTGATGGCGTATGCCGCCTCGATGGCCTCGACCGGCACACGCAGAATTCGCACGCCCCAGGCCTCGAGTCGCTCCAGCAGAGTGGTGAAGTCGGCAGCGACATCGGCATCGACTTCGCTGACCAGCTCGCTCTCTGGTACCAGCAGCGTCAGCGGGCGGGCAAGTGGCGTCGGATCAGCGACCTCACCGCTCAAGACTTCCCACAGACTGCGGCAGCAGGCGACGCTGGGGGCGATGGGGCCGACGCAGTCAAGGCTGGGTGACAGTGGGAAGGCGCCGTCTCCCGGCACGCTTGACTGGGATGGCTTGAAGCCCGTCAGGCCACAGAAAGCTGCCGGGATGCGCAATGACCCGCCGGTATCGCTGCCCAGAGTCGCGGCTGCCAGCCCGAAGGCGACAGAGGCCGCGCCACCGGAGGTGGAACCGCCAGTGATACGCTCGCCGTCAAACGGATTGGGCGGCGTGCCGACATGCGGATTCAGGCCGAGTCCGGAGAACGCGAATTCACTCATGCTGGTGCGACCGGCATGCAGGATGCCGGCAGCCTTCAAGCGAGTCAGCGCTGAGGCATCCTGATGGGCAGGTGCGCTTTGCGACAGCGCACGAGAGCCGGCGAGTGTCGTCATGCCGCGCTCATCGAAGAGATCCTTGATCGAGACTGGCACACCACTCAACGGCAAGGACGTCGCTGCGACCTGAAGCTGCTGCTGGGCTGATGCTTGCTCGCTCATGGCAATATCATCACGCGTGATCACGCTGTGGCTTGCAGCCTCGCCCAGGGCCTGATGGCGCTCGGCAAGCACTGTGGCAGTCTGCTCGGGGCCGAAACTGCCTGTCTGATAGGCATCCAGCAGCTGCGTCAACGTACGCTGGCGGGGCGAGCGCGCCCAGAATTCACGTGCGTTCTCGATCTTCAAGCTCTTGTCGCTCAGACCTTCATCACTCATGCCACCACCTCAAGTTCTTCCACCTCGTAACGGTGCTCGATACGACGACCCGTCTGCGGGTCGATCAGACGCATGGTAAAGCTCGGGCTGGGACGAATGCCACCAATCGCCGGCACGGTGCCGCACAGCAGTACGCTGTTGGGGGCCAGGCTGCCGTCCTTGGCAATGGCGGCGGGCAGGCGCTCCATCAGCGTCGCGACCGGCAGCAGCTCGGCAAGGGTGCCTTGCTGATAACGCACGGTCTTGCCGGCATCTTCGATTTCGCTCTCGATCACAAGGCTGTCCCAGTGATCAATGACTTCACTGAGCTTCCAGGCGTGGCGGGCGATCGGCTTGGCGCATAGCTGCTTGGATTCGGCGACGCCAACGGCTTCCAGCTTGCGATCGGTATGATCCGAGGCGATCGTCACCCACAGGGTGCCATCGGCATCGCTGACCAGGCAGGTCTCGACTTCACCGGAGCCTTCGCCACCGAGCATGGCGACCTGAGTGGATTGGGTCAGTGTCTCGCGTGACACGCGGTAGAACAGCGGGGTCTGGGAGGGCGGTGACACGCCCAGCAGCTTGAGCTCGTCGATATGGTGCTGCACGCCCGCCTGGTCGCGGCCAGCCCAGCCGGCAATCGCGACGCGCTGGATATCAAGGGTGAATTCGCCGTTGTCATGGGTAAAGGTCAGCATAGGTGTCGCTCCGTTATCGGGGGGGGTCGATGTTCTTTGAAAAATTCTTGAATGAATGGTGTTGCGTCAATGGCCCTTGCTGGCTTGGCAGCAGGGGCCAGGCAAAAGCGGATTTACAGTGCCGATGGCAGCCACAGCGCGATCTGCGGGAAGGCCACCAGAAGGGCTGCCATCACCAGCATCGCGCCCAGATACGGCAGGGTGCCGATGATGACGTCCGAGAAGGCTTCGCCACGCCGTGAGGCCTGCACGATATAGAGGTTCAGGCCGACCGGCGGAGTGATCAGTGCCAGCTCAACGAAGAGGATCATCACGATGCCGAACCACACCTTGTCGTAACCGGCCGCGGCGATCAGCGGCGTGACGATGGGGATGGTGATGACCATCAGCGACAGCGTCTCGATGAAGAAGCCGAGCACGATGAACAGGGTGATGACCGCCATCAGCAGCGCGAAGGGCCCCAGGTCATAGGTCTCAAGCAGACCAGTGATCTGCTGGACCATGCCGGAGGACGCCAGCGCAAAGTTGAGGAAGGAAGCCGCCATGATGATGAAGAGGATCATCGAGGTGGTCTTGACCGTGCCGTCCAGTGCGCGACTGATCATCGACAGGTTCAGTGAGCGGTTGATGGCGGCAAGTCCGAGGGAGGCCAGCACGCCAATGGCTGCGGCTTCGGTCGGAGTCGCCCAGCCCAGATAGATGGAGCCGACGATGACGATGAACAGCACCAGCAAGGGCAGCAGGAATGACAGGCTCTTGAGGCGGGTGCTCCAGCTTGCACTTTTGCGCGGGCCGCCCAGTGACGGCTTCCAGACGCACAGCAACAGTGAGGCCAGCATGAACAGCGCCGCCAGGCCAAGGCCCGGTACCAGACCGGCCATGAACAGCTTCGGGATGGAGGTCTCAGTCAGGAAGCCATAGACGATCAGGTTGATCGACGGTGGGATCAGGATGCCGAGGGTGCCGCCCGCGGCGATGCTGCCGCAGAACAGCTTGGGGTCGTAGCCGAGCTTCTTGCCCTGCGGCAGTGCCACGGTCGAGACCGTCGCCGCTGTCGCGACCGAGGAACCCGAGGTCGCCGAGAACAGCGCCGAGGTAGTGATGTTGGCATGCAGAAGACCGCCCGGCAGCCATGACAGCCAGTGGTCCATCGCGCGATACGCCTTCTCGGCGATACCGGCACGCACGATGATTTCGCCCATCAGCACGAACAGCGGAATCGCGATCAGCAGAAAGGAATCCGCGGCCGACCACAGGTTCTGGCCGAGTGCCTTGGTCAGTGGGAAGAAGGAATAGAACTGATCGATCCCGAAGGCGAGCAGAAAGAGCGTGACCGCGACAGGAATGCCGGCCAGCAACAGGGTGAGGATACCTACCGAGAGAAAACCCAACATCAGCGGGACTCCTGTGAAGTGGAGGTAGCCTGGGCCAGGGCCCCTTCGCTTTCTCCGTGATCGGGACCTGCCAGGGTTTGCAGCGTCGTGGTATCCCGCAGGCAGGCGGCGACCAGCACACGCAAGCCCAGCACGCTGGTGGTGATCGCGAACCAGGCATAACCAGCTAGCCACAGCAGTTGCGGAATCCACAGTGGCGTTGCCAGCGGGGTATTCGCCGTTGAGCCATTGCTCAGGGACTTGTCGAGTACCGGCCAGGCATTGACGAGAATGACCCAGGCCACCAGGTTCAGGGCCAGCATCGCGATGATGTCGAGCGTATGACGTGACAGCGCGGGCAGTTTGCCGTGCACGACATCGATGCGGATATGCGCGCGCTCCATCAGGGTATGGGAGAGCCCCCACGCCGAGAGCATGGCCAGCACGTAGCCGGCATATTCATGGACGCCAGGGAGCGGGTGATTGAAGAGCTGACGCATCAGGATTTCTGCGCCAATGAAGACCACCACCGCCAGGAGCAGTAGCCCCATCAGGCGGGCGGCATGGCGGGATATCGCGCGTGTCACTGACACGACGACATCGAGGGCATGAACGAAGGAAGTCATGAGTCGGGTCCTGCTGGAGCGCTGCGCGTGCTGCACGAGCGTAGGGCTGAAGTGCTTGAACCGCGCACAGGAACAAGCGATATGCGCGGCAAAGCGACAAGGTGCGTCATCGCCACCTGGCGCATCAATGGCTCCCACCTCACCGCGACGTTGCAGTGGGAGCAGGATGGCGAGGCATCCCATTGATGCGCTGACGGATCACTCGGCGGTGGCGGTCAGGCCGACGACCTTGCCAACGCTCTCGTTCCACGCCGTGCGAGTCTCGGCATCCACGCGAGCCGCCCAGGCCGGCAGCACACTGTCTTCCAGTGCAGCGCGTGCCCGTTTGGCATCGTCATCGCTGAAGTTGACCAGCGTCATGTCGGCACTTTCTCCCAGCGGGCATTCGCCCTGGCCGGTCAGACAGGCCACGCCGCGCTCCGTCTCGCCGCGTGCGTTTTCCCACACCGGCGCGGTGAACTCGGTATCCACCTGCTGTTGCATCAGTGTCTGGGTCTCGGCGGAGAGGCTCTTCCACTTGTCCAGATTGATGGCGGTGATCACGTAGTCCCATCCCCCCAGCGGCAGCGGCATCAGATGGCTGGACACTTCATGCCAACCGGCGCTGTAGCCGGAGAGCGAGCCGGTGACGGCACAATCGATCACGCCACGCTCCAGTGAGCCGGGCACCTCGTTGAAGGCGATGTTGAGGCTCTGGGCGCCCAGTGCTTCGATGAACTCACCCGTGGAGCGACCGCTGGCGCGTACCTTCTTGTCCTTCAGGTCATCAAGCCCTTCGATCGGGGTATTGCAGAACAGCACCTGAGCCGGATACGGCACGATGGCCAGCACGTGGCTGTTGAAGCGCTTGTTCATGGTGGTTTCTGCCAGGGGCAGGAAGGCTTCAGCCACCTTCTGTGCTTCATCCGCTGTCGGCGCCATCATCGGCAGATCCAGACCCTCGAGTTCCGGTGCATCGGAAACGGTGTAATCCGCGACGGTCATGCCGACATCGAACACGCCATCGCCCAGATAGCGATAGACGTCGGAGCCGGGAATGCCCATCTGATCGAAGGTGGTCACCTGGGTGCTGAGCTCGCCGTTGCTGGCAGCGGGCAGTGTCTCGCTCCAGAAAGGCTTCTCGAACTGGCGATTCAGCTCCAGACTGCTCCAGCTTCCCACGACGTTGAGGGAGTCGGCAGCGTTGGCGCTACCGGCGGCGGCCAGTGCCAGGCCGAGGGCGGAGAGGGCAAAACGTGTCTTCATGTGAGTCACCATTGTTGTTGTGCATCTGGTGTTGTCGAAAAAGGCTGTCGGTTCCGTGTTGCGAAGTCTGTCTTTCCCTGACCAGTCTTGTGCGGTGCGTCCCTGCGCTACATCGTGCTTGAGGAGTGCGGAGTGAATCCGTGGCTCCCGCTGGCTGTCATCCGTATTTGAGTCGATGGTTGGGAATATCGGTAATCAGCATGTGGCCCGGGCTGTGTGCGATCGCCAAGGGAAGGCGAGCATTTTCCAACGCCAGCTGAGGCGTGACACCACAGGCCCAGAACACCGGCATGTCACCTGTCTCAAGCGTAGGCGCATCGCCAAAGTCAGGGGCGTTGATATCGGCAATGCCGATCAAGGCGGGGTCGCCCAGATGGACGGGGGCGCCGTGAACGCGAGGCATGTCGGTGGTGATCTGAATCGCACGAATGGCATGAGTCGCCGACATCGGGCGCAGTGAGACCACCAGTTTGCCGTGGAAGCGTCCGGCACTGACGAGCGGAATATTGGTGCGATACATGGGCACATTGCGCTTCAGGCGCGCGTGGCGAACCTCGACCCCTTCATTGAGCAGTGCTTCTTCAAACGAGAAGGAGCAACCGATGGAAAACGCCACGAAATCGTCCTGCCAGAGAGCGGCGATATCCGTGCGAGTTTCCTCAAGCTTGCCGTGACGGTAGAGGTGATAGGCGGGCAGATCGTGACGCAAGTCGATGTTCTCACCCAGTCCAGACGGCACGGGGGAGCCGACGGCGGTGACATCCAGCAACGGGCAGGCCTTGGGGTTGGCCTGACAGAATTGCAGGAAGTCACTGGCAGCTTCTGCTGGCAGGATGATGAGGTTCGTCTGGGCGTAGCCTGCAGCGATGCCGCTGGTGTGGCTGGCCCATTGACCGCTGCGGATCTGCTCGCGTGCCTCGCTGGGCGACGACGCGGCACTGAGGAGTGTCTGGGGCATCGTGGAGAGCTTCTTGTGAAGTTATTGTTGTCTGCCTTCACCATACGAAGCGAGCTCAGATAAATCCAATCGATTTTTATCGAGTCAACTCATCGGAAATTCCTTTCATGCTGTGCGTGAATGGGGTGTGGTGTGGTTGGCATACGTCACCCAGCGGTCTGGCTGGTCAGGAGGGGGTACAGCGCAGTGACGAGAAAAGCCACGAGGGAGCCATCAGGCTAGCCGGTGTGATGCGTCTGGAGTGTGGTGCGCCTGAGACAGGCATGACAAATCTTGGCAGGTAATAAAGACAGGACCCGAGGCATTGCGCCAGAGGGGTAGCCGTATGTAGGGAGTCCTGCTTCCGTGCAGCGAATAGTGGAGAGATTTGTCGCAAGGCCAAGGAACAGGTATGGCGATGTGCTACCAGATTGCCTGCCTTGGACGGAGTTGAGTCGCCAGTGAAGTGGAGGACTCAGGAAAGGTACTTGCTTATAGTATTGACTGCCCGTCTCTTGACTGTGCAGCCAAAAAGCGGGCAAGCAATCAGGCAAGGTGTGCGATTAGCCCTCACCTGATTACATCTTTTTCAAGCACAGCAATTACAGTTTCGCTTGTACTTGTCCATCTTGCCAATGCCTGGGTTGAACGTATTGGTAGGGTCAAGCGTGCGGTAGAAGTCCTGCAGATCGGACTCTGCCTTGTATAAGTGGCCTACATTGTGTTCTGCCGGATATTTCGCACCACGAGTGTCCAGCAGTTCAAGCATTGCTGCTTTTACAGCCTTGGCATCAGCCCCCTTTTTCAAGATGTAATCTTGATGGAAGACATGACACATGAAGTGGCCATAGTACAAGGCGTGCTCGATCTGGCTGCTGATTGCTACAGGTAACTCTTCTACCCAGTTGTCATCATTTCGGCGCAACGCAATATCCAAGGCCAGTATTTCGCCTACGTCTTTATCGTGAATCGTTTCATAACGCATTGCTGCACCCGCTGCGGCAAAACGATTGAGATAGGCTTTTGAGGCTTCATCTTGACTACAGACAATGAAGTCACCTTCGTTTTCTTCAAATTCAAAGAAGGACTTGAGGTAGGATTTAGCCTCTGCGATACCACCGTCTGTCATTTTGAGCAGCAAGTGATGTTCGTAGTCATCACGGAACTGCAACAGCCTTTTCGGCAACTGCTGTGGGAATACACGACTGAACAGTTGCATCATGCGATCACTCATGTGACTTGGTAAAAACGACCATTTACCGAGTGTCGCATCCATACGACCTTTCATTGCAAATAACTTTGGAAGTACACCTGTGCCTAGATAGTGAATCGTCAGTACCGTATCCTTGCCGTATTTTTCAGATATGTTGAACATGTCCCGGTGCATATACTCACCCACGTCTGGCATGTTTTCAAAATTCTGCAACATGTGGCGACGTAAACGAGTTAATACATCGGGATTATTCGTACCGATATAGAATGTCTGTTCTTCCTTCGCCACAGGGAAGGTGTCCAGACGTACGGCAAAGACAGCTAATTTGCCAGCGCAACCACTGGCTTCATATAATCGGCGTTTATCGGCGTTGAAGCGCGCGGGTGTGTCGGCATCAATGTCACGGATACGGTCAGTATATTCACGATCAGAAGCTTGCTTTCCGTGGTCTGACAAGCCTTCCTTGGTGAAGTTGCCATTTTCCAGATTGGCGATCATCTCGTCTGGTGATTCACCTAAATCAATCCCTAGATGATTGACCAATTCTAACTTGCCTTCTGCTGTGACCTGCGCAAACAATGCCATTTCCGTGTATGCAGGGCCGCGTTTGACCAAAGCACCACCAGAGTTATTGGATATCCCCCCTACAATCGATGCCCCCAAGCTGGACGAGCCAATGACCGAGTGAGGTGCACGCTTGAGTGGCTTCAATGTGTTTTCCAATAAAAACAATGTCGCACCGGGGAAGCTCAAGACCTGCTCGCCTGAGTTCAACAGTACAATGTCATTCATAGCCAAGGTATTGATGACAACGACGTCACGGTCATAGTCTTCGCCGCTAGGTGTTGAACCCTCGGTGAGACCGGTTTTCGCGGCTTGCATGATAATAATGACATCAGCTTCCACACATACCTGCAGGGCTTGCCAAAGTTGTGTCAGCGTATGGGGAAATAGGACCGCCAGCGCAGCGCCAGAACCAGAACGAAAACCTTTACGGTAATATTCAGTACTGCGCTTTTGGGTTTGTACGTTGTCATCTCCTAGCAAAATATTTAGTTGCTCTATCAGTTTGTCATTTGACACGGTCAATACCTTTTGAAAGCGTGTTTTCACTCTACAAGATCATTCGACTAACGTACAAGGGACGCTGGCGCTGCGCGGGCTCAAGGAAGTGCTGTATGTGTATCCTGATCCTGCCGTGCGATCTCGATGGCCAGCTCACAGACCCCCTCGGCCAGTGCGTTCTCCATATGAGTTGGCCAGCAGGCGGTGAAGGTCAGTTCGGGTAGCTCGCAGGGCAGGCTGAGCAGGGTGCCCTGGCGGATTTCCTCAGCCACGATGCGCGGCGGGATGGCGCCGACGCCCAGGCCATCCAGTGTCATGCGCACGATGGTCCACAGCGAACTCGAGCAGTGCAGTTTGACCTTATCCAGCGCCATTTGGTGCAGCAGTGAGCCAAGCTCATGATAGGGGCGACTGTTGCGGGCAAAGGAGATCAGCGGTAGGTGTCCCAGGCGGCGTAGTGAGAAGTTGTCCGCGTTCAGGCCCAGTGTCGGACTGACCACGAAGCCCATGGTGTAGTGACACAGGAAACGATTGAGGACGTTCTCGGCGGTGACGGGGCCCATCAGAAAGGCGAGGTCTATATCGCCGGCAGTCAACATGGCGGCGAGACCGGGAGAGCTGTCGACCTCAAGTTCCAAGGTGAGTTCCGGGAAGCGATGCGCCAGCGCGGAAAGAAAATCCGGCAGCCAGCTGTGTGCCACGGTTTCGACCACGCCCAATCTGAGCACGCCTTGAAAGGGGGCATTGAGCTTCACGCTGGAAAGCGCCTTCTGGCGTGCCTCGAGAAGCCCTTCGGCATGACGATAGAACTCACGCCCCTTGGGAGTGGGCTTCACCGGTCGCCGTGTGCGCTCCAGCAGTCGGGTTTCCAGTGACGTTTCCAGCTTGTTGATGCGTTCGGAAATCGAGGGCTGGGTCAGGTGCAGATGTTGAGCCGCCAGACGAAATGATCCCAGTCGCGTGATCCAGACAAAGGCTTCTATTTCCTTGAAATCGAACATGACAGGGGATCCTGTAAAGACAGACGTGCGAGGGCAAGCGATGGCTAGATGATCGTTCGTTGAATATTTGCGTACACGGAGGCTCGTTTTTGGGCACAATGAGCGTCGACAAGAATGATGACCTTTAGCTTGAAAAGGAATGATGATGAAGTCTTCAGTGCGTATTGTCAGTCTAGTGATGCTGACCGCCGTTGTAATGGCTGGGTGTCGTTATACGCCGGCGAGGATCGATGCGGAGCCAATCATTGAAATCGGCGATGGCCATCATGACCACAAAAGTGGAGGTGGTGATTTCTGCCCCCCTGGGCAAGCCAAGAAAGGCAATTGCTGATCGCATGACCGACTAAAGGAGCTGCCCATGCAGCTCCTTTTTCGTTATCAGGCCAGTGGTCCTGGTATGAAAGTGGGCGTTTTTCAGTATCTTTCCCCATGTAAATTCTCAAGAAAACCCTGGGTTTTCCGATAGTGGTTCGTACCTCTCATGCTCAATCCTAAAGCGCTGATCGCGCTGAATGAAATCATTCGCCGTGGCTCGCTACGCCGCGCCGCACGGCACCTCAACCTCGACCCTTCGGCTGTCAGCCGCCAGATAAAGCAGCTGGAGGAGGAGGTGGGCGTGGCGCTGTGTGAGCGCAGCGAAACTGGCATGCGAGCGACCGAGTCAGGCCTGCTGCTGCTGGATCATTTTCACCGGCAACAGGCGGCGGAGGCTGCGGCGTTGTCACAGCTCAATGCCTTGCAGGGGTTGCGCATTGGTGAGGTTCGCATCGCGGTGGGTGAGGGTTTCATCGCGGACTTGATCTCGGCGCCCTTGCAGAGCTTCATGGCCCGTCATCCGGGTATCGAGGTGGTGGTGCGTATGGCTGGAGTCAACGAGGCCACTGAGCTGTTGCGGGACTTTGAGGTCGATATTGCTTTGCTGTATGCGCCACCGGTTGACCCCATCCTGTGCTGTCATGTGGAGACCTGCCAGCCACTGGATCTCATCGTGCCATCAGCGCATCCACTGCTGGAGATCGGCAAGCCGCTGACGCTGGCACAGGTCGCGAATTATCCGCTGGCGTTGATCGATGAATGTACCGGCATGCGGCAGATGGTGAACCAAGCCGCTCAGCAGGAGCGCGTAAACCTGCGTGCCCAGTTGCGCACCAATTCCGTCTCGGTACTCAAGAATTTCGTGCGCTCCGGGATTGGCGTGACCTTCATGCCAGAGCTCAGCGTGGTGGAAGAGCTGCGTCGTGGGGATATCTGTCTGTTGGCGATGCAGCATCCGGCGCTGGCCAGCACTCGGGCTCAGATTTGCACACGTAACGGGCGCGACATGACTGTTGCCGTGGAAGCCTGTCTGGCACATCTGCAGCAGGGATTGCGCTTCTTTACCGCGGATGCGCCCCGCCTGCTAGGCCTGTGAGGCGGAGATTGATTGTCACCAAGACTGAAGGTTTCAGGTGCTGAAGGTCGCCAATGCAGAGGGGACCAGTGCAGAGATCACTGAACGCTGACTTGGATTCGAACGCTGCATTCTCGTTATGCCGAGGGATACAGTAATGAGAGTGCATCCAGACTTACCAACGCCTCGTATCAGGAAAATGTCCGCCACACAGGTGGTGGGTGCCGGTCATGCAAGTTGATCGGTGCGCGAGCAGTGAATATGCCCGAGCTCTCACGGGGTATTCGTCTTGCTGTTCCCGCGGCTTTCCTCTTCCCGGATATGAGGACTTTCTCGATGCTGAAACCGCTTTGCAAGGCCATGGCCTTCGTGCTGCTGCCCTTGTCCATCAGTGCTCAAGCTTATGAGATCGAGCCGCTGGGTGATCGCCTGTATCGCTTCATCGATGATCGCCATCGCTCGGTCTTTCTGATCACGGACCAGGGAGCACTGGTGACGGACCCGCTGAATCACGCGGCCGCCACCTGGCTGAACAACGAGATCAAGGAGCGTTTCGATACCCCGGTCAGATATGTGGTGTACAGCCATAACCACAGTGACCATATCTATGGGGCGGAGGTCTTCGATAACCCGGATACCACCTTCATCGCGCATCGTCTTGCCGCGCAGGACATCATCAATACCCAAGCCAAGACCGTGGTGCCGGACGTGGTCTTTGACGATGAACTCAAGATCACGCTGGGCGAAGACACGGTGGTACTGAATTATCATGGCCCCAATGACGGGCGCGGCTCTGTCAGCATGCGGTTTGAGCAGCAGAAGACTCTGTTCGTGGTCGACTGGATCGTGGTGGGGCGGATGCCGTGGCAGAAGCTCTGGAGTTACGACATTCAGGGGATGATCAATTCGACACGCGCCGTGCTCGAGTATGATTTCGATACCTTCGTCGGCGGACATGCTGACGTTGGCACGCGTGCGGATGTCGAGCGCTATCTGGCCTATCTCGAGTCACTGTATGCCCAGGTGACCGACGGCATCCTGGCCGGCAAGTCGTTGGATCAGATCAAGCAGGATGTTGATCTCTCGGCCTGGAGTGATCTACCGCAATACGACGCCTGGGTCGGGCTCAATATCGAGGGCGTGCATGAACGTCTGATGGAAGAATCAGGCATGGGCTGGCGTAGTGATCTGGTTGGTGAACATACGCATTGATCCGGTGGCTTTCACCAGACGCTGTCAGCTGACGGAAGAGAGAGAACAATAACAACTGAGCCAACACGGCCCCGTTCAACTCAGGTTGATGGGGCCGTGTTGATTCTGATCGCAGAGAATCACATATGCGAGAGTAGTGTGGACAAAACAACAACACCATGGAGATTGATTAGTCTACAGCGTCAACGCTAGTGTCGATGAACGGTTACCTCGTTACGCGTTAAGCGTGAATGACGTCCCGTAGCACTCGATCACAACAATAAAGGGAACACCTTCATGTCTACAGTCACCTCCTTGTTTCGCAAGAGCCTGGCAGGCTCAACGCTTGCCTTGAGCTTGTTGACCGCCAGCGTCCAGGCGCAGACCATCAATCTGAGTTACAACGGCGCGCCGGATGCCGACAAAAACGCGGTGCACGTCTTCGCGACCAATCTCAAGTCGCTGGTCGAGGAGAAAACCGGTGGAGAACTGGAGCTCAAGCTGTATCCCAACAGCATGCTGGGCGAGGAGCAGGAACGCATGGAGCAGGTGATCAGCTCCCCGAGCCTCAACATTGCCTCCTTCGCGGGCATGGCGCCCATCGTGCCGGAAGTCTACGTGAGCGCCACGCCGTTCATGTTTGAGGACTTTGCCGCTGCTCGTCGCTTCTTTGATGAGGGCGACTACTGGAAGCAGGTGCAGGCACTCTTCAGTGAGCGTGCCAACGGCGCCGAAATTCTGGCCGTGGTCGAGGAAGGGGGCTTCCTCGCCTTCACCAACAACACGCGTCCGATCACTCAGCCGGCTGATTTTACCGGGTTGCGCTTCCGTGCGATGGACCCAAGCCAGGTCGCGCTCTATGAGGCATTCGGTGCCTCGGGTACGCCTATTCCCTGGACTGAGGTCTACATGGCGCTGCGTACTGGCGTCGCCGATGGCCAGATGAACCCGCCGATGTACATCCTGCTGGGCAGCCTGCAAGAAGTGCAGAAGTACCTGACGTTGGCCAATATCCAGTACTCGGATCAGTTCCTGCTGGCCAATGGTGAGTTGCTGAAAAGCCTGTCAGACGATGAGCGCACGGCACTCACCGAGGCTGTGAAGGAAGCCAATGCCCAGGCGCGCGAAGACAACCAGAATCAGGTCGAGTCGCGTATCACGTCACTTGAAGAGCAGGGCATGGAAGTCATCCGTCCGAGCAAGGCAGACATCGATGCCTTCCGCACCAAGGGCCAGCCCGCCTATCTGCAATGGCTTAAAGGGCAGGACATCGCGCCAGAACTGATCGAGATGGCCATGAAGGATGCTGGCGTCTCCGCATAACCTTTGCCTGCTGTTTTGAGGCCCCGGCATCGCTTGCTGAGTCTGTTAAAATGACATCGGCAGGGGATGCCGGGAATGACACATCTTCCTTGCTGGTTGTTGCGCATGAACTCTCTTTCTTCTTCGCACGCCCCGACGTTCAGGGGACGTGCGCTTTACTGGTCTGGACGAATCACGCTCGGGATGGCGGCCATTCTGCTGGCCTCTACCGTCATCATCATGCTCTATGGCGTGGTGATGCGTTATATCTTGGGGGGCGCGCCGATCTGGGTCGATGAACTGACTCGCTATCTCATCATCGCAAGCGTGATGCTGGCGCTGGGAGCGGTGTGGGTCGAGGGCGCGCACATGCGCGTCGCGCTGCTGGAGCGTCGTCTGGCTCCGCGCATGGCGCGTGTCCTGATCCACTATCAATGGTGGCTGACACTGCTGCTGATGGTGGGTGCCACCTGGATGACCTGGCACTATGCCATGTCTTCCAGCATGTTCCGCACCATGGGATTGGGCGTCAGCCGCATGCTGCCGATGCTCTCCATGCCGATCGGATTTGCGCTGATGACGCTGCAAGTATTGCTTCATGGCCCGCGTCCGCTGGCCTCGCAAGCCTATGAGCCCGCTCTTGAGGCTGAAGAGTCTCGTGAATCAACAGGCGCAGATAGCTCCGACAAGCTTTCGTTGCTCGACGACACTCCACAGGAGCCACGCACATGATCTGGGCAATGTTGGCCATCTTCGTCGTGCACGTGCTGTTGGGCCTGCCGCTGTTTCTGTCCTTGCTCGTCACTGCGGTGACCGGCTTTCTGTTCGTCGATATCTCGATGCTGGAGCGCCTTGGGCCTCAGCAATTCTTTGGCGGCATCAATGCCTTCTCGCTGATGGCGATTCCGCTGTTCATCCTCGCGGGCAACCTGATGAACATCAGCGGCCTGACCGAACGTCTCATGCGCCTGGCACGTTTGATGGTCGGCCATCTTCGCGGTGGCATGGGGCACGTCAATGTGGTGTCCAGCGTGTTCTTTGCCGGCGTCAATGGTTCAGCGGTCGCGGATACTTCTGCGCTGGGCTCGCTGCTGGTGCCTGCCATGCGCAAGGAAGGCTATTCGACATCCTTCGCGGCAGGTTTGACGGCGGGCAGCTCACTGATCGGGCCGATCATCCCCCCCAGCATCTTCATGATCCTCTATGCCTCGCTGACCAATACCTCCGTGGGCAGCCTGTTTCTGGCCGGTGTCGTACCCGGACTGGTACTGGCGGTGGCCTTCATGGCGATGAATGCCTGGTATGCACGTCGTCATGGGTTACAGGCTCGGGGGCAGGCGCCGGCACGTCGTGAGGTGTTCGCGGCCATTCTCGGCGCGCTGCCGGCGCTAGTCGCCCCGGTGATCATCGTGTCGGGCATCGTGCTGGGTATCGTGACACCGACGGAATCCGGTGCGCTGATCGTTGCCTATGTCCTGCTGTGCGGGCTCTGGCAGGGGCCGCTCAATCTGAAGGCCGTCTGGGGTGCCATCAAGGACACCGCCCGCCTGACGAGTGCCATCTTCGTCATCATGGCGGTATCGTCCATCGTCAGCTGGCTGCTGTCCTATGCCCAGATTCCCAATCAATTCGTGGCACTGCTGGCACCCTACGTGGACAGTCCGATCCTGATTCTGCTGCTGTTGAGCGCGATCACCTTCGTCACGGGCATGTTCATGGAAGAAGTCTCGGCCTTGATGCTGTTGACGCCCATCTTCGTTCCGGTGGCGATGGCGGCCGGCATTGATCCGATCCATCTTGGTGTCATCATCACGCTCAATATCACCATTGCCTTGATCACACCGCCCATGGGAGCCTGCGTGTTCGTGGCGGCTGCGGTCAGCAAGCTCGAGATCACCTCGTTGTTTCGTACCATCTGGCCCTTCGTATTGGTCGCCGTGGCGGTCCTGTTGATGCTGATTGTCTTCCCCCCTCTGACTCTGTGGTTGCCGACCCTGTCTGGATAACGTGAATGATTACATGTGTGACATCGTCTAACCCTCCCATTCCGAGTCGGGTCGAGCCGGAGTGGTCGCAGGTAAGCAGTATTCCCATCACCGGATGCAAGAGTGATCTGGTGCCGACCAGCCTTGCGCCTGCCTGCCTGCGGGTCTATCCCGCCTACGCCAGGCTGGGTATCCCGGGCGCGGTCAATGAATGTCTGGTGCGACGTGAGGTGTATCGGCGCTTGCTGCAAGCAGCGCGTGCACTGCCTGACGGCCTCTCGCTGGTCGTGATGGATGGCTGGCGTCCCTGGCGGGTGCAGCAATATCTGTTCGAGACGCTATATCAGTCGCTGAAGAGTCATGACCCGCAACTGGAGGAAACGCAGTTGCTGGCGCGCACGCGGGAGTTCGTGTCGTTGCCGAGTCGTGATCCACACGCCCCCAGTCCACACCTTACGGGAGGCGCCGTGGATGTCACGCTCTGTGATGCCGATGGACTGATGCTGGAGATGGGGACCCAGTTTGACGAAGCGACGCCGATCTCACACACCGACTATTTCGAATGTCATCCGCCGACCAGCGACTCGCAAACTTTGGAGGCACGCGACAACCGGCGACTGCTATATCGCGTCATGATCGAGGCCGGCTTCACCAACCTGCCCAGCGAATGGTGGCACTTCGACTTCGGCGATCAACTCTGGGCCTGGTACCGCGGTGAATCCCAAGCCCTCTATGGCCCGGCGGAGATGGATAGTATTGAAAGTCTGTGGAAGCGGTCACTGGGATAAGGTGTGCCGTTTCCCATGAGGCATGTGCCTCCTTGACAAGAAGCCCCGCCCGACGTCATGTCGGGCGGGGCTTTTGGTATCAGAGTGGCAAGAACCGAGGGTTATTGATCACGCTCATCAATGACGGGGCTCTTGCAGTTGCCGATACCTTCGATTTCGGCTTCCACCACTTCACCGGGGATCAGCCAGCGCTGCGGAGTCTTGGCGTGGCCGACACCTGGTGGGGTGCCCATGGCCAGATAGTCTCCCGGTTCCAATGTGGTGTATTCCGACACCATGGCAATGGTGCGTGCCACGGACCACAGCATGTCATCGGTGTTGGCACTCTGCAGGATCTCATCGCCGACACGACTTTCGATCTTCAGGCCGACGGCGCCCTCCGGCAGCTCGTCCGGTGTGACCGAAAAAGGCCCGATGGCACCGGTATCATCGAAGTTCTTGCCAGGCGTCCACTGGTGCGTCTTGCGCTGATAATTACGCACAGAGCCATCATTGAACACGGTGTAGGCGAAGACATGTGCCAGTGCATCTTCTTCGCGGATATGACGTCCCCCCTGGCCGATGATGACCATCAATTCGACTTCATAATCCAGTTGCTCAGAACAGGTCGGGCGGACCATCGGCGCGCCAGCGGCCATCATCGAATTGCGGCTGCGCATGAACAGTGCCGGATAGGTGGGAATCTCGTAACCGCCTTCCTTGATGTGATCGACATAGTTGAGGCCCAGGCAGATGATCGCGCCCGGACGAGTGATCGGCATGGCCGGCACGATGCTGTCGACCGCCACGCCGGGTTGCCCTTCGATGGCCTGTGACACTCGCGCCAGCAGCTCCGGTTGGCTGGCAAGCTGCAGGAGGTCATCGCCGACCTCCGGAAGACGCTCGCTGACGTTGATGGCAGTGTCGCCGACGACGACATGGACGGCAGTGGTGCCTTGTTGGGTCTGACCGACGAGGAATTTCATGGCGTTTGACTCCAGAGCAGCGTGTCATGAGTAGTGCTAGCAGTTATAGCGATATTGATAGCATATAGGTATAAAAAATCGATTTTATTTTCAAGCACGCATTCACTTTTGAAGGGCGTTTGCGTGGTATCGCGATAAGGAAATGCTTGTTTACCGGTCTTTCATCAGCGCAGTGGAATGCCTTTCTGATCTGTCACAGCGGCATCACGCTGCGTCACGCCATCGATCAGCACGAACATGATCACGCAGGGCTCAGTGCCACGATTTGACCAGGCGTGATTCGTGCCACGCTGGACGACGACGTCACCAGCCTTGAGCAGAACGTCATCTTCTTCATCATCCATCAGCATGGTGATCTCACCGGACATCACCATGGCGTAGTCCAGCGAGTCGGTGCGATGCATGAAAGGGTGGCGAGCGCCTGCGACGACATTGGCGCCGGCGCCCATCTCCGCGAAGGCCGCCGGACCATCCAGTGTCGCCAGCACCTCCGGGTCTTCCGGCAGAAACTCGACACACCGGAAGACGCTGCCATGAGTAGGCGGATGAAGAATGAACGGTCCGGTGCAGGTTTCCAGTGGGCCGTCATATTCCGCAGGCGTCCCGTCCGAGAGCCAGAAGTTGGTCAGCCTGACGCCGGGGCGGTTCGGGCGTTCCAGGTACTGGTCCGCCGTCTGGTCCGATTCTATGATGGCCTTGCCGTGCCTGTCGTGGCCTGTGACGACGCGTCGGAATGTCTGTGCCATGTGGCTGTCTCCTGTTTGAAGAGAGTTACGGGGGCGAGTTGATGGATTGCCATCAGCTCGTGGTGGAGTGAAGGAGGGACTGTCTGCGGTCATTCAGCAGCAGCCAAAGGAATACCAGCAGACCTATCGCTGCACTGATCCAGCCTTGGAACAGCAGGCAGAGTCCGGCGCTGCCTGCGAGGGCACGGTGCAGGGGCGTCAAGTCATTGCCCAGGCAACCGATGATGGCGGCGGCAATGGCGATGATGCCGATCACGCTGGTGATGATGGCCATGCTGTTGTCGATCAGGCTGCCCTGCATGAGCAGTCCCGGACCGTATACGAAGGCGAATGGCAATACGAAACTGGTCGCGGCATACAGGGCGGCGGTCCAGCCGACCTTGTTGACATCAGCCTCGGCGATTCCCCCTGCCACATAGGCCGCCAGGGCCACCGGTGGGGTAATGGTCGAGATGCAGCCGTAGTAGAAGACGAAGAAGTGTGCGGTCAGCACGGGCACATCGAGGCGGACGAGGGCGGGGGCCACGACGGTGGCCAGAATCAGGTAGGCCGCCGTGGTTGGAAGTCCCATGCCCAGTACGATGGAGGCGATCATCGTGAACACCAGCGCCAGCAACAACGAACCGCCGGAGGCCAGGTCGATGAGCATGGCGATCTTCGAACCAAGGCCGGTCACGCCGAGGATGCCGGCAATGATGCCCGCTGCGGCGCACGCTGCGGAAAGAGGGACGGCACCGCGCGCACCTTCTGCGACGCTGCTGGCCAGTGTCTTCAGGAAGTCGAGATCCAGCTGGCGGCGAGCGACGGCAACCAGCACGATCAATACCACCATGGCCCACATGGACGCCATGAAGGGCGAGTAATTCATCAGCATCAGCGCAATGAGGGTCGCGAAGGTCGCGATATACGGCAATCCCGACATCAGCACCTGGCGCAGCGGCCGCATGTTTTTCAGCTCGGTTCGCACGGGGACCAACCCGGATTTGGTCGCGCGCAGATGTACCACCACGAAGGCCGAGGCAAAGAACAGCAGCGCCGGCAGCAGGGCGGTCGTCATGATGGTGGTGTATGGCACGCCGACGATCTCGGCCATGATGAAGGCGGCGGCCCCCATGACAGGTGGCATGATCTGCCCGCCGGTGGAGGCGACCGCCTCGATGGCGGCTGCCTGATGGGGGGCATAACCTTCTCGCTTCATCATCGGGATGGTGACGGTGCCCGTCACGGCGACATTGCCTGCCGCGGAGCCGGAGACCATGCCGATGAGGGTCGAGAACAACACCGCGGACTTGGCACTGGCCGCGCGCATCCCTCGCGTGCAACGTGAGGACAACTCGAAGAAGAAGTCTCCAGCCCCCAGATTCGAGAGCAAGGCACCGAAGATAGTGAACACGATGATGTAGGTGGCGGCGACCCCGATGGGAATGCCATAGATGCCGCTGGTGTCGGTGGTCAGCACCAATACGATGCGCTCAAGACTTGCGCCACGTCCTTCCAGTACGCCCGGCAGCCATGGGCTGATGAAGGGATACAGGAAGAAGACCAACGTGATACCCGCCAGAATCAGCCCCACCCCCCGACGCGCTGCCTCGAAGACCAGTGCCACCAAAACGATGCCGGCATAGAAATCGGTGGTGTTGGTCATGCCGCCGCTGAAGGCAATGGCTTTCCAGCGCGTCAACAGGTAGCCGCTCGCCACCAGCATGGCGGCAATCAACAGTCCACTCAGCACCAGGTTGAGACGAGTCCCTGACCGTTTCTGTGTCACCGGCTTGAGGGCAAAGAGCAGTGAAAGTGCCAGCATCAGATGCGTGATGCGCATGGGGAGTGTCGACATCGACAGCACGCCTGAGACGATCAGCAGGTGGAAGGCCCCGAGAGAGAAACTGGCGACGGCTAGCGCGTAGTGAGGCGTCACCCAGCGAGAGAGAGCGGTCATTGTTTTTGTCCCGGCCATGGATGAGAGGGAATGAACGGCGAATTCTCATGTGCTGAAGCACTCATGATGCAGTGCTCACGGTGCGAGGCTTATCAGCAAAGCTCACTGGTGAGATGCCCGTTCGAAATAGCGTTTAGCGCCTTCATGCAGCGGGATGGCCAGGCGCTCGCTCATGGCGGGATCGATCTGGCGGGCGCTGGCATTTTCGGCCTGGAACTCTTCCAGATGTTCAAAGATCGCGGCAGTGATGCGCTCGACGGTATCTGCCTCCAGTGAGGTCGGGGCAATCAACATGTTGTAGACCCCGATCAACTCGCCATCGCCTTGGGTGCCATAGACATCTGCTGGAATCGTGACCTTCATGTAGGCAGGATTCTTGTCGATGGCGGTCTGAAGATCGCCGGGCGCAAAGCTCACGAAGCGCAATTTGGCGCCCGCGGCAGCCTGCATGACGGCGCCGGCGGGATAGCCGGACAAGGCCATGGCGGCGTCGACCGTGCCATCGGTCAGCTGACTGAAACCATCGGAGTAGGAAACGAAGCTGGGCGTGATGTCATCCAGTTCCATGTCATTGAGCGGAAACAGGTAGTTGAGAAAGCCCAGAGTGCCGCCGCCAGCGGGCCCTACGGCAACGCGCTTGCCCTTGAGGTCCTTGAAGCTGTGAATGTCGCTATCTGCCAGCACCATCATGTGCAACACGCTAGGGTGCAGGGCGGCCACGGCGCCCATCTCGATGGGGCCGGCGGCCATGTAAGGACCTTCTCCCGCGAGTGCCAGCTTGGCGAGATTGTTGTTGGTCAGCGCAAGCTCAACATCACCACGTCCAAGAAGATTGGGGTTGGCCACAGAGCCGCCGGTCACGATTGGCACCATGCTGATGTCATTACCGGCATGTTCATTGACGAGGTTGGCGATGGCCTGACCCATTGGATAGAAGGCTCCTCCCAATGAGGCTGTCCCCAGACGCAGGCTCTCGGCCTGAACGCTGGAGGCAGCGAGCGCCAGCGTGAGGGTGAGTGTGCTCAGTAATCGGCGTGACACAGTCATGGCGTATTGGCTCCTGGATGATCATCTGGCGTGATGAGGCATTCATTGCGAGCATAGACTTAAAAAATCGATATTTTATAAAAATATCGAAAATTATGACAAAAGTTGTAGAGAGCGCCAGCGGCGAGAAAGCGAGAAAGCGGGTGGGAAAGATCGGGCGGTAGGCAGGAAAACCGATAAGTAGATGAGGGGGGATAGGGTGAGACGAGAAACGACATCAAGAGCAACATCACGCCGGCTAGCGATGAATATCTGACGAGCGATAAAACGAAAAACGCCGCTAAGACAAATGTCTCAGCGGCGTTCAAGCATCATGGCTGGTGGTGAGATATGGGCCCTGTTGGTTCAGCCTGGCAGGCTTTCCTTGAGGTAATCACCGGTGTGATTGTAGTGGCTCAGCATCAGTGAGACCGCAAGATCAGCGTCACGCGCCAGGATGGCATCCGAGAGTTCCTCATGCTCAACCTTTATATCGCGGGTGGGATAAGCCACGACGCCAGACAGCTGACGATAGCGATAATTCTGGTCATAGAGCAGCTCGCACAGCTTGAGCAATATCGATGAGCCACACGCTGACAGGATGGTCATGTGATAGACGCGATGCTGCCTTTCCCAGTCTGCATTAGTCTCGAAGTGATCCGAGGTGGCAGAGCGCGGTAGCCGTGTGAGGCGATACGTTGCCAGCACGATCTGTTCTTCCCAGTGCTTGTCGCCGTTGGTGATTGACTCGCGCAAGGCCCGCTCTTCCAGCCAGCAACGCGTTTTCAGCAGCTCATCGAGTTCCTTCAAGCTGACCTGCGAGACACGGAAGCCGCGCTGATCCAGACGTTCAACGAAATGTTCAGACGTCAGCAGGCTCAAAGCCTCTCGAATCGGGCTGGCACCGACATCATAGCGTTTGCGTAACCCTTCAATCTTGAGCTTCTCTCCCGGCGGCAGAGCGCCGCAAATGATGTCGTTGCGCAGTAGGTGATACACCCGATTCGTCATGGATTCAGAGCTGACAGGGCATGCCAATTCACTGGGGTGTGCAGGTATTTTAACGTTGATATCGGGCATGAAGAATTCCTGTGTGCTTGATGCCCATGGCGAAATGGGCAGTACAGAAGAATGTTATTCCCAGCTAAAAGCCGATTATAGATCAAATTATCGATATTGAGCGTTTATTCATGGCAATACAGGGTTTGCGGCCTGCCGGTCTTGAATGCTGCATTCATTCCAATAACCCAGGTTCCAACGGTATTGGCAAGGAAAGCATCAACGAGGGAGATGTTTTTGCAAAGTGCCGTACTTGGGTGTCAATCCGTCTGATCAAGCATGCCTTGCAAAGGCATCCAGGCCAGCGATAACTGACGGGTAGGCCTAGCTCTATTTTGTGCTTCTTTAGTCGTTAAAATCGATATTTATGTGTTTTTTAATATTTTATCGCTTGCATGGCCTGCACCTGCTGCCTATGTTCCATGAACGAAACATGACGCCACATGTTTCGACACCTCCTTGATGGACAAGACAACAACGATAATAAAGGTGTATCCATGCCATTGAAAATGAAGCAGTTATTAGCCTCGGCCAGTCTCGCAGCCGGACTGGTGGTACTCAGTGCACATGCTGAAGCGGGCATGATCCGCATTGGTCTGGGGGATGTCGCCTCCGTCGAGACGCTGGCCTTCATGGTGGCGCTGGAGCGTGCCAAGGAGCAGGGGCTTGAGTATGAACTGACGACCTTCTCCAAGGAGGAGCTGGCCATTCAGGCGATGATCAGTGG
The DNA here is from genome assembly GCF_009796845.1 of Cobetia sp. L2A1. Taxonomy (NCBI): domain Bacteria; kingdom Pseudomonadati; phylum Pseudomonadota; class Gammaproteobacteria; order Oceanospirillales; family Halomonadaceae; genus Cobetia; species Cobetia sp. L2A1. Next base: position 1,724,407 of record NZ_CP047025.1, read on the forward strand.
TCAGATTGATGTCGGTATCGGCTCTCCATATTCGATCATCCAGAAATCCAACATACCGGTGCGCAACTTCTTCCAGCTCTCCAAGCTGGTGTTCTATCCGGTGGTCTCCAATGACTACAAGACCTGGCAAGACCTCGATGGTCAGCCCTATACCTTCCATGCGCGGGGCACCGGGACTGAGGCCATCGTTGATATCATCGCGGAGCGGGAGGGCATCACCCTCGGTGATCGTTCCTATGTGCCGGGTTCCGAAAATCGCATCGTGGCCATGATTCGAGGTCAGGTGAAAGCCTCCATCGTGGACCTTGCCAACAAGAATCTCCTTCTCAAGCAGGCAGGAGATCGCTTCCATGTGCTGCCCGGCCTGAAGGATGCCGCCAGTGACGAATTGCTGTTCGCGGATCGTAATTGGGTCGCAAGCCATGAAGACGATGTGGACTTGCTGGTGAAGTCACTGCTCAAGACCTGGCGCGAGATGGTGGCCGACCCGACCATCATCAACAAGGAGCGCGAGCGTTTCGGCTTGCTGGAAGACTTGCCGCATGAATTGCTGGAGGAAGTGGATAGTTATTACGCAGAAGCCGTGGCGGCAGGCGTGTTTGATCCTGAGGGTGGTGGCGAGAAGGCCGCGCGCAGTGATCTGGCCTTCTTTTCCCATGCGGGGCAGCTGGAAGGATCTGCCGAGACATTGAAGATAGAGGATTTCTGGGAGCTGGGGCCGCTTGAAAAGGCCAGACAGTCGTTGGGTGAATAACGTCAAGGCGGCTCGTCGCGAGATGAGATGTTTTCCCGATAGCTCCCAGGAGACTTGGCACCATGCGTGAATTCCTTACACATCCCCGAACGCTGAAGCTGCTTTCCGTCGTGATCGTCTTCAGCGCGTGGGAGATTGCCGGCCGAGTGCCGATCAGCCCAGCCTTTCCTACCTTCACGGACACGATGGGCGCCCTGTATGTGATGCTGACCGACGGCTCAATGCTCAAGGCTTACCCTGAAACACTCAAACCCCTGGTGATAGGGCTGCTTATTTCCGGTGTCTTCGGAGTGGGCAGTGGCGTCGCCATGGGCTTGAACCGCAGTGTCGAGTGGTTCTGCGCTCCCATCTTCATCGTGCTGCAATCGGCGCCGCTGGCAGCATTGATTCCCTTGCTGGTCATGACGTATGGCATTGGCCTGACGGCCAAGGTGTTGGTCGTGTGCATCATGTCGATGCCCGTCATCGTGTTGAATGCCTTCAATGCAGTGCGCCATACGCCCGTGTCGCTGACGGAAATGGGTGCCTCATTCCAGGGGCGTTCACGCGACATCATCATGAAGATCATCATCCCTTCTGCTAGTCCGCTGATCTTTGCCGGGCTACGTCTGGGCGCCTCTGCGGGCTTCATCGGCGCCATTCTCGGGGAGTTGTTGATCACGCCAACCGGTATCGGCGACTTGATCACCTTCAGTCAGTCCAAGGCTGATTACCCCTCCATGTACGCCGCCATCTTCTCGATCATCCTGATCGCCGTGCTGTTTCTCGAGATGCTGGAGCGCGCCGAATATTCGCTGTTCAGACCAGACAAGAGGGTTTCATGATGAATGCACTCAATAGCCATGTGGCGAGTATGAGGCAGGAAACAGCCCCGATGCCGCCGATCGTGATGGATATCAAGGACAGCGTATCGGCCGTGTCCGTAAAGGGAGTCTCAAAGACCTATCCCGGCGGTGTGCAGGCACTGGACAACATGACGCTGGAATTCGTGAAAGGCGAGCTGACCTCATTGTTGGGGCCGTCGGGCTGCGGCAAGACGACATTGTTGAAGATCATTGCGGGCTTGATACCTGCCAGTGCAGGAGAGGTCGTGGTCAATGGGCTTGTCGTCGACAAGCCAGGCGATGACCGCGCCTTCGTCTTTCAGGATTTTGCCTTGCTGCCCTGGGCGACCGTGCTGCGTAACGTGGCCTTCGGGTTGGAGCTCAAGGGAGTCAATCGTCGCGAGCGTGAGGACATTGCCGAGCGCTATATCAACTCCGTGGGGCTCAAGGGGTTCGAGAACAGTTACCCCCATGAGCTGTCCGGTGGAATGCGTCAGCGAGCCGGCCTGGCGCGGGCGCTGGCAATGAATGCCGATGTACTGCTGATGGATGAGCCGTTCTCGGCGGTCGATGAGCAGACGCGTCGCAAGTTCCAGGAAGACATGATCCGTCTGGTCGATGAAGAGAAGAAGACCTTCATCGTGGTGACGCATTCCATTGAGGAAGCGGTGTACATCTCCGACAAGATCGCGCTGCTGCTGCCACGCCCCAGCCGAGTCTCGGAAATCATCAAGCCGGATATCAAACGCGACATCAATCCCGATGCCATGCGACGTGATCCTGCCTATCTGGATACCGTCGAGCGTATCTGGAGCTCATTGCGCCATTACGTGGAATAAGGAGGGCACCATGAAGATATTCGGCTTCCAACTCCCGATGATGTCCTCGCTGTTGATATGGGCAGTACTCTGGGAGATCGTCGGACAGCTACACCTGACCATGCTGTTGCCGCCATTGTCTTCCATCCTGGTTCGGATGACCGAGATCGTACCGACGGCGTCCTTCCTCAGCGCCCTGGGCGAGACGTCGCGGGCTTTTTCAATCGGTACCGGGATCGCCATCGTGATCGGGGTGCCGATGGGCATCCTGATGGGGCAGTCGGTATTGATTGATCGCCTGTTGTTGCCTTGGGTGAACATGTTCCTGAGTGCGCCGCTGACCGCATTGGTACCGGTACTGATGATCCTGTTCGGGATCGGCGAGAAGACCGTCATCATTACCACTGTGCTGTTTGCCATCTGGATCATCGTGCTGGATGCACGGGCGGGCGTGAAGCAGATCTCACTGTCCCTTGTCGAGATGGCCAGCTGCTTTGGTGCCTCGCCTTGGCAGACCTTCCACAAGATCTACTTCTGGGCGGCATTGCCGGAGATTCTGGCAGGCATTCGGATAGGCTTCGTCAGAGCGATAAAAGGCGTCATCATCGGGCAATTGTTGGTCTCGATCATTGGCTTCGGACGCTTGTTCGAACTGTATTCGGCCAACTTCCTGATGGAACCCTTCTGGGCGATTCTGCTGGTGCTGTTCTTCTTCGCCTTTCTCATCTCGGAGTTGCTCTCGATGCTGGAACGGCGATTCTCCTACTATGCCGCTAACAGATGATATGGCAGTGAACAGGTGATATGTATGCCGCGAACGGGTATTGCGCGGCCAACCGTAGGCATGGGGTACATCGATGTCGTCTCGGGCATCAGCCCCTCGTCATGCCACTCTGACAAAGTGATTCTGTCAAAGTGGTTCCGACAAAGTGGTTCCGAAAAAGGACGTTACGAGAATGAATGAATACGTGATCAATCCTCATGCTGTCATCAGTGCTGCCGTTGCCGGTGAAGAGAAACGCTTCCCTATCCGCCGTGTCTACTGCATCGGCCGAAACTATGCCGATCATGCCATCGAGATGGGGCACGATCCGGACCGCGAGCCGCCGTTCTTCTTCCAGAAGAATCCCGACAATGTGTGCAATGTCGATACCTTCCCGTACCCGCCGCAGACCTCTGATGTGCATCACGAGATGGAACTGGTGGTGGCACTCAAGCGTGGCGGTTCCGATATCACGCTCGAGAATGCGCTTGAACATGTTTATGGCTACGCGTTGGGGCTGGACATGACACGGCGTGATCTTCAGGGTGAGATGAAGAAGATGGGACGGCCGTGGGAGATCGGCAAGGCGTTCGAGCATTCAGCACCAATGGGTCCGATACACCCGGTGTCTCGCACTGGCCATCTCGACAAGGGGCGTATCGCGCTGACGGTCAATGGTGAGCTGCGCCAGGAAGGCGACCTTGATCAGATGATCTGGAAGGTGCCGGAGATGATTGCCTATCTCTCGCGCTTCTATACTCTGGCGGCGGGGGACCTGATCATGACGGGAACACCGGCGGGCGTGGGCCCGGTCGAGCGGGGAGATGTGATGGTGGGCACGGTTGAAGGCCTGGGAGAACTCGTCGTGACGGTGGTGTGATAGCCCATCGTGATAGCCCATCCTGATCATCCATCGTCAGGCAATGATGAAAAGCCCACCTGCGGTGATCCGCAGGTGGGCTTTTTCAGTGTGTCTGGCCGTAGGGTCTCTGACTCGTCAATGCTGACTGATCAGCTCTGGCTCACGATTTCAGCTTGATCCAGCATCGCGTGGAAGAGGACGTTGCAGCCTGCGTGCAGATCAGCCGGCGCGGCATTTTCGATCTCGTTGTGGCTGATCCCGCCTTCACAAGGCACGAAGATCATGCCTGCTGGCGCAATGCGGCCCATGAAGATGGCGTCATGGCCCGCACCACTAACGATATCGCGATGGGAATAGCCCAGCTGACTCGCCGCATTGCGCACGGCCGTGACGCAGTTGTCGGCGAAATGTTCCGGCACGAAGTCCGCAGTCGGGGTCAATTCTGCACTCAGACGATGGCGTTGGCTGACGTCCTGGACGATCTGCTTGAGCTCTTCTGCCATGGCGGTGAGGGAGTCCGGTTCCAGTGAGCGCAGGTCGATGGTCATGTTGACCTGGCCCGGAATGACGTTTCGTGAGCCGGGATAGACCTGCATCATTCCCACGGTGCCACGACCATGCGGTTGGTGATCCATGGCGATACGGTTGACGGCCACGGTGATCTCGGCGGCGCCGAGCATGGCATCCTGGCGCAGTGTCATGGGCGTCGGACCAGCGTGAGCTTCCTGGCCGGTCAACGTCAGGTCGAACCAGCGCTGACCCAGCGCCCCCATCACCACGCCGATGGTGGTCTCCTCATCTTCCAGAATCGGCCCCTGCTCGATATGGCTTTCGAAGAAGGCGCGCACGTTCTCGCGCGACACCTCATCATTGCCACGATAACCGATGGCATCGAGCGCTTCGCCCGCGGTCACGCCGTCGGTGTCCTTTTGCGCGAGCATCTCGTGCAGTGACAGTTGGCCGGTATGAACACCGGAGCCCATCATGCAGGGGGCGAAGCGACAGCCTTCCTCGTTGGTCCAGACAACGACCTCGACCGGACAGCGCGTCTTGATGCCGTATTGGTTGAGGCTACGCAATACCTCAAGCCCAGCCATCACCCCGAAGCAGCCATCGAACTTGCCGCCAGTCGGTTGAGTATCGATGTGGCTACCTGTCATCACGGCGGGGGCGTCGGGCTCCGTGCCGGCGCGGCGGGCAAAGATGTTGCCGATGGCGTCGATGCGTATCGTGCAACCTTCGGCCTTGCACCACTCGATGAAGAGATCGCGCGCCTGGCGATCAAGCTCGGTCAGCGCCTGGCGATTGACGCCCCCCTTGGGTGTGGCGCCCAGCTTGGCCAGCGTCATCAAGGATTGCCACAGTCGATCGCTGTCGGTGCGCAGCTCGGTCAATGCATTGGTTTGCGTCTTGTCCTGTTGTGCCGTCGTCATCGGTCTTCCTCTTGTTATTGTTGATGTGTCGCCATGGAATTGAGGGGTAATCCTGCTGTGGCAGCGATACCCATGAAGCTCGAGGTTCGAGAGATTGAAGCTTCGAGAGGCTAAATCCTCTGGGAGTCGTTGGCTTACCGTTGCTCTGTGACCAGCAGCTGGCTGGCCATTTCCATCTCCAGCGCCGTCATGTGGTGCTCGGCGTCTCGCATGTGTTCTGTCATCAGCTGGCGGACCCGCTCGGTGTTCTCATCTCGAAAGGCAGTGATCAGTTCACCGTGATAATGCTGATTGGCTTGATCGAACTGCTTGCGCTCCGGCAGGTAGGCCTTCTTGATCACGACCAGCTCATGCAGCATGTCATTGAGGAACTGGCACATGAAGCTCAATAGCGGGTTGGGGCAGGCGCGTGCCAGCACCTGATGAAATTCCAGTTCCAGGAAACGCTGCCGACGTTGGTCTTCCTCTTCATGAGGATGGCAGCTGCATTCACCGACGTTGTACTCAAGCGCGGTGAAGTCATCCTCACTGAGCAGGCCCACCACCGAGGCGGCCATCTCGACCTCCAGTAAGCGTCGCAGCTGATAGACCTGTGCTCCATTCAATGTCTTGAAGTGCAGAAAACTTCGCAGCATGCGGCTGGCGGGTTCCATGCCTGGCGCATTCAGAATGGCGCCCCCATTGGGGCCGGTCTTGAGGGTGATCAGGCCCTCGACTTCCAGAATCATCAGCGCCTCGCGCAGAGTCCCCTTGGCGCAGCCATAAAGCGCCATCAGTGCTTTCTCGTTGGGCAGGCGATCGCCCTCGCTCAAACCATCGCGCACGATGGAGCGCCGCAGATCATCACTGATCAATTCGGCCAGTTTCTGGCGGCGTGGCGCTCCCGAGAGGGAGGGTGCCTGTGAAGAGATTGGCGGCATGGTGTGTCCTGAAAGGGTCTATCAATCTATTTATTCGTATAAATAAGATTTAGTCGCCCTACGTGAAGCTGTCAACTACCGCTGACTGCCTCATGGCACTGAAGCTTGCGGTGATCATCGCTTTCTGAATTGCTCTCGACTGTTCGCTACCTTCACCACTGAAGTCAATTTATGAGTCTATGCTAATTGAGATGGGTTGAGTTCGAGGTCGCGTTCATGTTGCAGTGCGGGAGATCGCACTGAAACGATCTCAATCGCGCGCCTTTCCGCAATCGCAAGGAGGTAGCATGGACAAGCAATCTCTCATATCCACCCCTGGTGCTCGTATTGTCATCGTCGGGGGTGGTGCTGGCGGTCTTGAGTTGGCGGTCCGACTGGCCAGGGCTGGCCATGACGACGTGGTGCTGGTGGACCGACAGACCACGCATGTCTGGAAGCCCAGGTTGCATGAAGTCGCCGCAGGATTGGGGCGTCGTCACGTCGATGCACTGGGTTATGCCGGCTTGGCGGAGACCTGGGGCTTTCGTTTTGAATGCGGCACGCTCGAGTCGATCGATGTGGAGCATCAGCAGATCACGCTTGCCTCTATCCATGGCCCTATCAGCGAGTGCTCAATAGACGGCCAGTCTCGTGCCCTGCCACAAGACACCAGGATCGAGGTGCCGTCTCGCGTACTGGACTATCGGCAACTGGTGTTGGCGCTTGGCGGCGTGACGCCCGACATGGGCGTTGAAGGTGTGCTGGAGCATGCCTGTCTACTGGACACGCCTGAGGATGCAGAGCGCATTGCTGAGCGCTACTCGCGGGGTCTGCTGGCGCATCACGTCAGACACGGCATGAGCGTCTGTGAAACTGCCGGCGAAACGGATGAATCGACTCAGGCAGCAGTCAATACGCCGTATCGCGTGGTGATCGTGGGGTCCGGCGCGACCGGGGTGGAGCTTGCCGCCTATCTGGCGAGTGGGGCGCATAGTGCATTGGAAGCGCCGGCCCACGGGGACAACGAGGTGGAAATCACGATTCTGGAGGCGACAGAGACCTTCATGCCCGGGGTGTCCGAGACACTGCGCGAGGCGATACATCAACGCCTGGTCGCGGCCGGGATTCGCATCGAACTGTCGTGTCAGGTGTCTGCCGTGACACCGGATCAGGTCAAGACAGCAGCGCAGGAGGGTGATGAGACATCCGAAAGCATCTTTGCGTCTGACCTGGTGATCTGGGCCGCAGGGCGAGTCGGCCCTCCCATCGTGGAGCGTATCGAGGCGCTCGCGAGCAACAAGAAGCGACAATGGAGCGTCACCAACGGCCTGCAATGTCTCGAACAGGACGCCATCTTCGCACTGGGCGACTGCTCCTGCATCGAGAACTCACCGGTACCGCCTACCGCGCAGGTCGCGAGTGAGCAGGCTGAATTTCTCGCCGAGGAGCTCCCGCGTCGACTGAAGGGCGAAGCCCCGCGTGAATTCGTCTTTGATGACAAGGGCACCTTGCTGTCGTTGGGCGCGGCGGGCAGCGTCGGCGAGCTGACCGGGAAGCTCACCGACAGATTCTCAGGCCAGGGCCATGATGATCTGCAAGTCCGCGGGCGTTTCGCCCGTGCGGCGTATCATGGCCTGCAACGTCAGCACCAGTTCGTGCTGCTGGGCCCCGTCAAGGGGACGGCGGAAGCCGTCAGTGATGCCTTCCGCCGCACGCTGAGCCCGCGCCTCAAAGTGCATTGAGGCGTCGCTCTGCTTCTCAGCGCCAGGTGACGCCCGGTAGCGGGTAGGTGCCTGGTCTGAGAATGCGCGTATCCACATCATGAATGTCACGCAAGCCACAGAGCGCCAGCGTAGTGTCGAGTTCCTTGTGGATGATCTCGAGTGTCCGAGTCACGCCTTCCTCGCCCATGGCACCCAGTCCATACAGGAAGGCACGTCCCAGATAGACCCCCTTGGCTCCCATCGCAATGGCCTTGAGGACATCCTGCCCTGAGCGGATACCCCCATCCATGTGGACCTCGGTCCTGTCGCCGACCGCTGCGAGAATATCCGGCAGCGCGGAGATGGAAGACGCGGCCCCATCCAGCTGACGCCCGCCGTGATTGGAGACGATCACGGCATCTGCCCCGGCTTGCACGGCCATCTCGGCATCTTCCGGATCCATAATGCCCTTGATGATCAGCTTGCCGCCCCAGCGATCCTTGATCCACTTGATATCGTCCCAGCTCAGGCTGGGGTCGAACTGGCTGGCGGTCCACTTCGAGAGTGAACTCAAGTTCTCGGCGTCCTTCACGTGACCGGCGATATTGCCGAAGCTATGACGTTTCGTTTTCAGCATGCCCGCACACCAGCGCCATTTGGTGGCCAGGTTCAGCGCAGTGGCGACGGTCGGGCGCGGTGGAACGCTCAGCCCATTGATCAAATCCTTGTGGCGTTGACCGATGATCTGAAGATCTGCAGTCAGCACCAGTGCGGAGCACTCGGCCGCCTTGGCACGATCGATCAGTCGGCCGACGTAGTCCTTGTCACGCATCACGTAGAGCTGAAACCAGAATGGCCGGGTGCTGACCGAAGCGACATCCTCGATGGAGCAGATGCTCATGGTCGAGAGGGTGAAGGGAATGCCGAAATTGCCGGCGGCCCGTGCGGCCAGCATCTCACCATCGGCATGCTGCATGCCGGTCAACCCGGTCGGGGCAATTGCCACTGGCATGGCCACTTCCTCGCCCAGCATCGTGGTGCGCAGGGTGCGATTGTCCATGTCGACCATCACCCGCTGACGAAATCCGATGGATTGAAAGTCGGCTTCATTGGCACGGTAGGTGCCTTCCGTCCATGAACCCGAGTCTGCGTAGTCGTAGAACATCCTGGGGACGCGGCGGCGTGCCAGACGTTGCAGGTCGTTGATGCAGGTGATGGTCATTCATGACTCCATCCAGGACAAGAGCGTGAGTGAAAGGGTATCTGAGGCTCAACGGGGTGGTAAAAGCGCCGCGTCAGCATCGGACGAGACGCATCGGCAGCCCCACTGTCTATTACCGGAGCCAGCATGAGCTATTGGCGATACGTCTACTTATGCATCATTTCGCCTGCCGGAGGGCGGCAGGCAGATGATCTTTCAGGCGTCTATTGCTGAGAATGATGCATGGGGGCGTTATCGCGTCTTTCATCGAGCCCCGTTTAGCCTGATTGCGCAGTCGTTACAGATTGTCATTTTCGGATGGCATACTGTGGAGTCATCATGTTTCCGGTGCTGGTGGAGAAAGCGAATGAATCAGGCCTGGCCTGAAAGTACGCGTGATAACCTGCGATTCCTGTGTTCTGAAGTCGACAATCAGTTCGCGTGTCTCCAGGCATTCGTATCGACACCGACAGCCGCGCTTGCCCGCAAGCTGCTTGACCGGCAGGGGTATGCGCAAAACCTGTGTCTGCGAATCGAGCAGGCATGTCCGGATGCGCGGACTCACAAGCGTTCGCAAGCTCGCGCGCGCTTTCAACAGAGCCTCGTCGACGTCGCCAGCGGCCTGGCACGGCTGAGTGAATTGGCGCGCGGCTGTCTGGAACAGCTGATTCGTATCGATGATAGCCAGCTCATTGACGACGTCGTGCTGATCAAATCATTGCGCCGGGTAAGACGCGGCATCTTGCGCAGCGAAATGTCACTCGAAAATGGCTCATTGTCCCTGTCGCTCAAGCTGGCCCGCAGCCGAGACAAGCTCAAACGCGACAGTGAAACGCGCATTGCTGGTTTGACGGGACAGCTGAAGAAGAAGCGCGCACCCGCTGAGGATCTGACGCATCTGCTGTTTGTGGCACGCGAGATCGAGCAGATGGGAGAGGTGCTGGGGCAACTTGGAGAAGCCGTCATCTCGGCAGCGCTGGGCCAGTCGCTGAATTTCGAGCGCTACGCCTCATTGACACACCTGGTCAACGAGCTGGGCAGTGGCAGCCCAAATACCGCTGACATGCATGTCGAGACACTGGCCGAGACTCGTTCTGGTAGCCGCATTTCGGGGATTGCTGCCTCAGGGTCTTCCCGTGCAGCCTTGGGCCATGATTCACACGGCGCGACTGATGCAGATACTCATGATGGCCAGTCCGCTGCCAGCAACGACAAGAGCTCGGTCAGGAAAGAGGGCAAAGGCAGTCGTTCAGCGTCATCACCCAGCGAGTATCTGGCCATCTTCAAGGATGGCCTGGAACGCAAGGTCGAAGAGGAGCGAGTCGGGGTTGAGCGTTGGCACGACATCTATCCGGGCATTGCACCTCGCATTCTTTCTCACCATCAGCAGGGCGACAGTGCCGCGCTACTGATTGAGCACCTGCCGGGCATGACGATCGAGCATATATTGATCAATGAGGATGCTGCACTCAATCGCCAGGCGCAGACAGTGTTGGTCGAGACGCTCTTCGATGTCTGGGGAGTGACGCGACAGAATACGCCGGTGCACGCCGCTCACATGCGCCAGCTCCTCAAACGACTGGCGGATGTCTATCAGATTCACCCGGAATTCAAGGAATGTGGCGTCAGCCTCTGCGGGCGGCCACAGGCGTCGCTTGAGCAGTTGGTCGAACAGGCCACGCGCGTCGAGACAACGCTGCAAGCCCCATTCTCGGTCTACATCCATGGGGACTTCAATGTGGACAATATCCTCTACGATCCCGTGGCGCAGCGTATCCGTTTCATCGACCTGCACCGTTCGGCCTACATGGATTACGTCCAGGATGTGGCAGTCTTCATGGTGTCTCACTATCGACTGCAATTGACGGATGACGTGCTGCGCGCGCGTATCCTGTCCATGGCCTTGCGGTTTGCACACAAGGCACGTCGTTTCGCCGAGATGCAGGAGGATGCCACCTTCGAGCCGCGTCTCGCGCTGGGGCTGGCGCGTTCATTTGCCACCTCGACACGCTTCATTCTTGATGCCGGACTGGCGGGACGCATGTTCATGCGGGCCCGCTTCATTCTGGAACATCTTCTAGCGGCTGACCTGTCACGTCCCGCTGATTACCGCTTACCTCTAGAGGAGTTGTTTGTTGATTAATCTCAAAATCGGGGTGGTCGGTATTCCCGGCAAATGGTCCACCGAGGTGCTGGCGGATCTCATCGAAGCGCGTAGCGGATTTCGTCTGGTGATCGACATGGCTGCCGTCTCACTGGACCTCGACAGTGGCCAGTTGCTCTATCGCGACGCGCAAGGAGAAATGCACGATCTCAGCGAGCTGGATGCCCTTGTCGTCAAGAAGATCAGTCGTGAGTACGCTCCCGGCAGTCTGGATCGACTGGAATTGCTGCGTGTCGCTGAGGCGCGTGGCGTGCGCGTGTTCAGTCGCGCAGAGAGCATGATTCGTCTGATCGATCGCCTGAGCTGCAGCGTGACGATGGCCAATGCCGGCATCCCGATGCCGGCCACGTTGGTGACGGAAGACATCACTGCAGCCTGTGCCGCCGTCAAGCGCTACGGTGCTGCGGTATTCAAGCCCTTGTTCTCCACCAAGGCGCGCGGCATGTGCATCATCGAGGACACGGGTGATGACCTGGCGCTGGAAGCTGCCGTCCGTGATTTCTCGGCCTTGCACCCGATGATGTATCTGCAGCAGCGTCTGAATCTGCCGGGGCAGGATTACGGCATGGTATTCGTGGGCGGCCGCTACCTGTGCAGTTATGCACGCATGAGTGGTGGCGACGCATGGAATACCACCATCCATGCGGGAGGCAAGTACGCACCCTTCACGCCCTCGGATGACCTGATCGCGCTGGCAGAACGCGCGCAGGCGCCATTCAATCTTGATTTCACCACGGTAGATGTCGCTTTGACCGATGATGGTCCAATCGTCTTCGAAGTCTCAGCCTTCGGTGGTTTTCGCGGGGCGTTGGAGGGGGCAGGGGTGGATGCCGCCGCAGCCTATCTGGATCACGTGCTAGAGGTACTGTCATGAATGCCTCGCTACGCGAATCGATCACGACTCTGGGCAGCAGACCTTTCGCGCAATGGCGGGCAGACGAGTGCTTCGGCGCGTTGTCGCAAGGGACGGCGTTGCTGGACGATGTCCTGTATTTCAAGGCGGAGGGCTTCCGTCTATGCCTGAAGACCGATCACCCTGAACTGCTCACGCGTCTTGCGGACTACTTCCGACATTGCGCGCAGATCCTGCCATCGACGAGGCTTCATGAGGTGGCCGGTCAGGATGTGCCGATCATGCATGCGCTGAGTGCACCACGACTGGAAGATTCCCCGCGGGCTGAAGCGTTGGGACTGGTGCCCGAGGCATTTGTTGATTGGCAGCCGGAGCCGGGCAAGACGCGACGCAAGGATGCGATCATCGAGCTTGTTGATGCTCGCCTGATCTTCAAGGTGCGCACCGGCATGTGCTTCTTGCGCAGCCGTGAACACAATCTCGCCTTTGGTCCCTGTGCTGACAACGAGAGCCAGATCATCAATTTTCTACTGACGCAGCACATGTCTTACCTGCAGCATCAGGGCGGGTTGATCTGTCATGCCTCGGCGATTGCCAAGGGGGATCGCGCGGTCGCGATCGCCGCGTTCTCCGGCGGGGGAAAGTCCACCACCATGGTGGCAGCGCTGGAGCATCCCGCGCTTGATTTCATCAGCAATGACCGCGTCTTCATCATGCCGGCGTTGTCTGAGGAGTCGCTGGAAGAAGAGGTGCCGCAAGGCCATTTGCCATCAGACCTTTTGCTAGCAGGTCAGTCGCTGACAGGTCAGCCACCAAGAGTCTGCGGCATTGCCAAGTTGCCCCGTATCAATCCAGGTACCATGCTGAACAATCCCAGGTTGCGCCCCTTGTTGACGCCTGAGTGCGTTGCGGCATGTGAAGCCATGCCCATCGATGAGCTCTGGGATCTGGAAGACAAGCACGATCTCATCATTCCCGATGTCTATGGGCCGGATCGCATTCGTCCCAGCGGCATATTGTCTGCCGTGCTGATTCTCAATTGGACACGTGGCAGTCAGGCGCCTCTGGAGGTCAAGGAGGTGGACGTCATGGCGAATGCCTCACTGATGCGCGCCGTGATGAAAACGCCGGGGCCTTTCCATCAGCTGTCAGACGGACGTTTCATCGCCAATGGCACTCTGCTGGATCCTGTCCCCTATCTGGCTCGCTTGAAGCAGGTGCGTGTCCTTGAGGTAACGGGTGGCGTGGATTTTGCCAGACTGATTGATGGTCATCTCAACCCCTTGCTGGAGGTATGACCATGCGCCATGAATTGCTGTTGATGCGCCATGGGAAATCCGATGGAACGGTAGCGACGGATGACTTTCACCGCCCCTTGAAAGAGCGTGGCAAGCGGGGTGCCCAACGCATGGGTGCCTGGCTGGCTCAGCAGGATCTCGTGCCTCAAGTCATCATGAGCTCGCCGGCACTGCGTGCGCGAGCGACTGCCGAAAAGTGTGTCAAATCGATGGGGCTGGGCGTCGATGTGATCGAGCTCAAGCCGGCGCTTTATTGCGAGGACGAAAAGCCGCTCTTGAAGACACTGAGGGCCTGCCCTGATAGCGTCACGCGCCTGATGGTGGTGTGTCACAACCCAGCGCTGGAAGATGCGGTGGTCTGGCTGACGGGCAAGCGTCCACGTCCGCCCAAGGCGACCAAGTTGGTGCCCACGGCAGCCGTCGTCAGGCTGAGCTTCGAGGGCAGCTGGGACTCACTGCGCTCCGGTCAGATGCAGCTTGAACTGATTCAGCGGGTGCGGTCCTTGCCGGAAGGATTTCCGTGGCCATTCCCGGGCGGTGATGAACGGCGTGAGCGTCCTGCCTATTACTACCAGCAATCTGCTGTCTTGCCGTGTCGCTGGGAGGATGGTCGCCTGGAAGTTCTGTTGATTGGTTCGTCTTCTGATCGTCATTGGAGCCTCCCCAAGGGCATTGTTGAGCCCGGTTTGAGTCCGCTGGCGTCTGCTCTCAAGGAAGCACAGGAGGAGGCGGGAATCGAGGGCGAGGCGCTTGAACACGCCCCTATCTACTTCACGTATGAGAAGTGGGGCGCGCCGGTCGAGGTCTGCCTGTTCGCGGTCGAGGTCGCGCGTGAGCTGGAAGAAAATGAGCGTGAAGAACCCCATCGGAGCCGTCGTTGGGTGTCCGCCGATGCAGCACCGGCGCTTCTTGGCAGACGCGAGCTTGGCGATGCGGTCAGTACCTTGGTGGGGTCGCTCGAGGCAAAAGCCTCATGACAGGACCATTCCCTCGGCGTGTGGCATTGATACGCCATGGCGAATATCACCAACAGCCTGATACGCCGAGCGCCCATCAACCCCATCCATTGACTCGTGAGGGTGAGGTACATGCCGAAGCCGGAGCACAGGAGGTACTGGCGCTCTGTCATCTTCATGGTTGGCAGATCGAGGATTGCCTGCATAGCTCCACGCTACTTCGTGCATGGCAGACTGGGTCATTCATGGCTGCCACTCTCGAACGCGCGCTTGGGCAGCCTTTCAAACTCATCACACACGATGTGCTGTGCGAGCGGAGTCTTGGCAGTGCCGCTAATCTGACCGCCAGGCAGATTGAGCATGTCATATCACAGGACCCGCGCATGTCGGCTCTGCCCAATGACTGGAAGTCGAACAGCCATTATCGTTTGCCCTTGCCAGGGGCCGAGTCACTGCTTCAGGCGGGAGAGCGTGTCGCAGCATATCTGCATGCCTTGCCGCTGCCTGCGTCATCCGCCTCACTGACATTGGTGATCGGTCACGGTGCGGCATTTCGGCATGCGGCGCATCTTCTTGGTGTGCTCGCGTTCGAGGAGATCGCACGTCTTAGCATGCATCATGGTCGTCCCGTGATCCTAGAAGAAGTGCTCCTGGAAGACGTATGCGAGGCTGAAGATGACAACGCACTTCAAGCTGCGAGTGCTCCTGAAGATGTGCGTACAACGACCCAGTGGCGTCATGTGGCGGGAGAGTGGAAACAACGCAAGTTACACGAATCTGCACGAGATTGAGCCATGGCTCATCTGGTCAGAGGAGTCTTGTCATGGCTGGGGTGAGACACGATGCATGTATTGAGGAGCAAGTGAATGACAGCCAATAGCCTGCGTCGTGCAGTGCCTCGTTATCGTGGCCCCGCTACCTACCTGGATGCCTTGCCGTCACGGGCTTGTGAATGGCCGCTCGAACACCAGCACACCAGCCCGAAGGATGAGACAGATGAATCTTCGAGAGATGCCAGTACTCGCCGTGGCACCTTTGGCAAGAAGGATTGGCCGTCTCGCGACATCATCTTCATTTCGGATGCCCATGCAGATGCCGAAGCCTTCATTGCCTCACTCGTTGCCAGTGGGGGCGTTCATCTCACGTCCAAGGGCTCGCTGAAACTGACAGTAAAGGGCAAGCAGTGCGTCTTCGTTATCGGCGGTGATTGTCTTGACAAGGGGCCGAGCAATATCGAGCTGCTGGAAGCACTTCGCTCACTCATGCTGAGTGGGGCACGTCTCAAGTTATTGGCCGGAAATCATGATATGCGCCTGATGCTGGCGCTGATGAGACTCAGCCATGACAACTCGGCACGTACCGATCACTTGTTCGTGCGCATGGGCGCTAAGGGATTGGCGTTGCTGAAGGAGGTATTTGATCACTACCTGGTCGATAAACCGCGCGCCATGAAAAGTATTCCCTCACGTGCCGAATGTCGGCGACGGCTATTTCCTGGCGCTGACTGGGCCGAAGATTTCCGGAAAACCGCGAAAGGCGTGTTGGAAGGGCATGCACTCGAAAAGGAAATAGCGCGGCTGGAATCCAAGATGTCGGGGTTCGAGAGAGCGTGTGAAAAACAGGGGCTGAGCTTGCGACAGACCTATGCCGCGGCCCTCAAGGCACATGAGCTGTTTCTCAAGCCTGGCGGACGTTTTACCTGGTTTTTCGACGAAATGCGTCTGGCATATCGCAGTGGGGCCTTCCTGCATGTCCATGCGGGAGTCGATGATGCCTTTGCCAAGCGGCTCGGCCATCAGCGGGTTGCTGAGGTCAATCGCGAGTTTCAGCGCATTCTGCGTGAAGATCCCTTCGCCTTCTATTACGGTGAGTTGGCCAATGTGCTGAGAACCAAATACCGCAAGAGCGACATGCCGCTGACAGCAACAGGGGTGAAGCATCTGTCAAAGGTCGGCATACGCGCGGTGATGCACGGGCATGTGAATCATTGCAATGGGCAGCAACTGAACTGGCGGTGTGGACTTTTACACATAGAGGGCGATATCACGCTGGACCGCAATTCGCGCAGCAAGGAAGGTCTCAGTGGCGTGGGGATGGGCGCGACGTTGATCGAGGCTTGCGGTCGGATCATCGCTGTCAGCAATGACCATTGCGTGGTCAAGGTGTTCGTGCCCTGACATCACGCACCGGTGGCCAGTTGTGAAGCACGAGTCATGTATAAAGAGACGGGTGTGAAAGGAGGCGAGCGTGAAAGGCGATAAGCAGGAAAAGTCACTATTCCGACATGAATCACTGCAGTCCATCGAAGGTGTACAGGATATTCTCAAGGCCATCATCAAGGGCCTCGGCAAGGGACTTCTGTCATTCAGGGACGAAGATGGTGATATTCGGCTCACGCCACGCGGACTGCTCACACTCAAGGTGACAGCTCGGCGAGAGGATGACTATCATCGTATGGATATACGGCTATCGTGGCACGCACGGCCCGGGGCCAAGCGGAACAAGACGCTGAAGATTTCCGATGATGATTCACATTGAATTCGTCACTCAAGGCGTCCGTCACGACAGTATTGGTTAGATATCCACGTATTGTGGGCACGCTGAAGGGAGAGACAGTAGTGAATATCATCATGGATGTGGCCACCCACACGAAGCCTGATGCGAGCGGTTTTTCGCGAAGACTGACGCGTCGATTGTTCACACGTCTTGTGATGCTGGGGTCTATGACGCTGCTATCGGCACACGCCATTGCAGAGGTTCCTGCGGCGCTTTCACAAGACTCGGTTCGCACGATTGAGCAAGAAGTGGATGCCCGTATGGGTGTTGCCGTACTGGATACCGCTGATGGAACGCGCTTCACCTACCGTGGCGATGAACGTTTCCCGATGAGTAGTACGTTCAAGGCACTGGCGTGCGGGAGTATGCTGGCCTTGGTTGATGCCGAGCAAGAGTCATTGCAGCGTAAAGTGAAGATCAAGCCGGAAGCCGTTGTGACCTACTCTCCGGTAACGGAGACGCAAACCGAGGGTGATGGCTTGACCCTCTCCGAACTGTGTAATGCGGCCGTGACGATCAGTGATAACACCGCAGGTAATTTGATTCTCGATGCCGTGGGCGGGCCAGCAGGACTGACTGCGTATCTTCGCTCACTGGGAGATGACACAACGCGTTTAGACCGCACCGAAACCTCGCTCAATGAAGCAACGCCTGGCGATGTGCGGGATACCACGACACCCAATGCCATGGTGACAACGCTGCAGAAGTTGCTATTGGGAGATGCGCTGTCGGAAGACTCGCGCATTAAACTGCAAAGCTGGTTGCTGGCGAACACGACGGGTGAAGGCAAGCTGCGAGATGCCTTGCCGGCGGGCTGGCAGATAGGCGATAAAACCGGTGGTGGTGGGCACGGCACCAATAATGATGTTGCGATTATTTGGCCGCCTGGTCACGCTCCGCTGATTGTTGCCGTCTATCTCACTGAGAGTGACGCGAGTTTGGCACAACGCAATGCCGCGATTGCGGGCATAGGACGTCTACTGGTGACTCAGGCGGGGCAGCGCTGAGGAGTCGTCTCAGCAAGTTCGTATCGGGTAGGCAACGGTGAGTTGCCAATCGGGCGCGAACGGTACCTTGTGGGATGCCATGTGCGCCCACACCTAGTGGTTACGCATCAAGAAACGGGGATGGCGATGGATGCCATCCCCGTTGTCGTTCAGATGGCTGGTGATGCCAGCGTCGTCGTTCATTCTGATCCGCCACCTCCAGGGATTTATCATGTCTACACTGTTCTCTCCGCTTCGTCTAGGGCCTGTCACGCTCGAAAACCGCATCATCATTGCACCCATGTGTCAGTACTCTGCTGAAGACGGACGTATGCAGGCTTGGCATGACCAGCACCTGGGGAGCTTGGCTCAGTCCGGTGCGGGGCTGTTGATTTTTGAAGCTAGCGCCGTGGCACCTGAAGGACGCATCACCTACGGTGATGCTGGGTTATGGGATGATGCGAGTCGCGATGCCATGAAAGCTGTCGTCGATCACATCCGTCCCTATTCACCGATGCCATTGGCGGTCCAGATTGGTCATGCGGGGCGCAAGGCCTCCTGCGAGAAGCCGTGGGATGGCGGCAAGGCCATCGCGCCCGGCGAATCCAATGGCTGGCAGGCACTGGCCCCCAGTGCGATTCCCTTCAGTGAGGGCGGTCCGCTACCAGAGGCCATGACGACACAGCAGATTGCCCAGACGATTGAAGACTTTGTGCTGGCGGCACGTCGTGCTGTAGAGGCAGGCTTGCAAGGCATAGAGCTGCATGCCGCACATGGTTATCTTCTGCATCAGTTCCTCTCACCTCTGAGCAATCAGCGTGAAGATGCCTATGGGGGTACGCTTGCCAATCGCATGCGCTTGACGCTGGATATCTTCGATGCCGTGCGTGCCTCGATCCCTGACGACATCGTATTGGGTGTACGTATCAGTGCGACCGACTGGGCAGAAGGTGGGTGGGACCTGGCGCAAAGCATTGAGCTTGCCAAACAGCTGGATACTCGCGGCTGCCATTATCTCCATGTCTCCAGCGGTGGGTTGAGCGAGCATCAGCAGATTCCGGTCGAGCCCAATTACCAGGTGCCACATGCCGAAGCGCTCAAGTCCCATGTCGTCATGCCGGTCATCGCTGTCGGCCTGATTACTGACCCGCAGCAGGCAGAGGATATCGTGACAAATGAGCACGCAGATGCCATCGCTCTGGCACGCGGGATTCTCTACGATCCGCGTTGGCCGTGGCATGCTGCAGCGGCGCTGGGTGAGACGATCAAGGTGTCGCCCCAGTATCTGCGCTGCCAGCCTCATGGGTTGAAACAGCTGCTGGAAAACCAGGAGGGCTGATACCTCTTGATCCTTGCTGGCAGCGCTGGTTCATATCCATGACTTGAGGACAGCGACTGGCGCGCATTCACGTCAAAAGAAACAAAACGCCCGCAAGCCTGACGATGTTTCAGGCTTGCGGGCGTTTTCGTGTCGGTCTTCAAGTGTCGGTCTTCAAGTGTCGGTCTTCAAGTGTCGGTCATCAAGGGGAGGGTGGCGTCATTTCCAGCCCATCTGCCACACGGTATCGTCCGCCAGGTCACGCCAGGCGAGCATGTAATCATTGTGAGTCATGACAGCCTGCAGAGTGACCTTGACGACATGTTCATTCTCTTCATCGCGGTGCAGTGTCGTGACGATGAAGTGGCGTTCGCGATTCTGTGGAGCAATGGCAGTCCATTTGCTCCGCAGCAGTTTCTCAGGGTTGATACGGTGCATGGTGGCTCCTGAAGCGGTATGAGTGCGCGGTTGGCTCATATCGAGGGGGGGGACTGATTGAGCAAGCCCCAAAGTAACTTGGCGGACTTGGTACCCTTGTCACAATGCCGATAGCAGGCGACTTCCAGTGTCGGGCTCCCTAGTTCATCCAGCAGGGATACCAGCTTGCCACTTTCGAGGTCATCCTCGATCAGGCCATGGGGAAGCCAGCCTATGCCCAAGCCAGCCATGACCAGCTCACGGATTCCGAGGGTAAAGGATGTCTCGCAGATGATATCGATATCCTTGGCGCGCTGTAGATCGATGAGGAAGGGCGAGGCCAGTATCTGTCCCATGAAGCTCTCCGGATCGTAGGCGATGAGCGGCAGGCGCTGATGCTCGCTGGGTACGTACATGGCGCGGCCGGACTCATCCGAGGCGCAAACGGGCAGTAGTTGTTCAAGTCCGAGTGAGATGCGTTCGATGCCAGTATTACTGTCGCTGAAGATAGGAGCGCCCTTGAGTTCGGAGCACAGCAGTAGATCCGCCTGATTGCGCTCGAAGAGCTCGATGCATTCATAGCGATCCAGTGACTTTACCTGCAACCCTGATTCCGGTGAATTATGGCGGAAGTAACGCAGCAACCTCGGCAGATAGCTGACCGTCAACGTGTGCTGGGTAGTGATGATAGCCTTGGGCCCTTGCCGAGCTTCACTGCGCAGGCGGCTCCGCAATGTGTATAGCCGTGTCAGCCATTCACGTAATTCAGGTTCATATTCCAGAGCATGCTGTGTCAGGATCATTCGCTGTGACTGTCGATATACCAGCTCTACCCCAAGCCATTCCTCCAGCTGACGAATTCTTCGTGAGAAGGCTGGCTGTGTCACATTCCGCCGTTCTGCGGCCAACGAGAATGTGCCTGCTTCGATCAATGCAAGAAAATCTTCTATCCATTCGATTTTCATGAGTCTCTTGGGCTACCCCTTGATGCGTTTGATCTTGGTATAAAAAGTAACAATGTACTGGAAATATGCCATTGCTCTTGGATAAAGTCTTCACTCAGGAGCGAATTTCCTGGATGCAACATCATGATACTCTAATGCAATATCTGTCTAGCGAAGATTGGTGGAGTAAAATTGGGGTTCAAGAAATTTGACGCACTGATTCACTATGGGGCTTGGCTGGAGTCATTATTATCGTAACGTAATTGACGGGTGATAATCTGATAAGACCAGTCAGTATATAAATACACGTCACAGTTTATACACTAGTGAGATGGGAGGCGATTCGATTGGATAATACGCGCGGTAGTATATTCATGATCTTGGCAATGGCTGCATTTTCCGTTGAGGATATGCTGTTCAAGTTGGCAGCGAATCATGCCTCGATTGGAATACTCCTCATCATATTTGGTCTAGGTGGCATGTCGATTTTCATGATGTTGACGTGGCGTCGAGGAGAGGACTTTGTCCCGCCCGCTATTTTTTCTCTTCCTATCTTCATTCGTGTGACGTGTGAGATAACCGCTCGATTATGTTTCGCATTGGCTATCACGCTGACACCCTTGTCCAGTGCGTCCGCCATCTTGCAAGCGACGCCACTTGTCGTGGTATTGGGAGCAGCCCTGATCTTTGGTGAAGTGGTCAGTGTGAAGCGATGGCTGGCCATTGGTGTCGGCTTCATCGGAGTGTTGATGATCGTGCGTCCAGGCCTCGATAGCTTCAGTGCGGCATCATTGTTTGCCGTGATCAGCACATTGGGCTTTGCGGGGCGGGATCTGGCGACACGCGCAGCGTCTTCGTCCATCTCCAATGTACAGTTGGGGATCTATGGTTTTCTCGCCTTGATTCCAGCAGGTATTCTGTTCGAGGTTTACCAACCGACATCGTTTTATTTTTCATCCGATGCAAGCTGGTTGATCCTCGGTGTCGTCATTTTTGGTGTTGTCGCCTATAACGCTTTGACAATTGCCATGCGTAAAGGGGCAGTATCGGTAGTGACCCCCTTCCGCTATACACGGTTATTGTTCGCATTGGCATTGGGAGTCGTAGTATTCAAAGAAACACCTGATGTCATGACCCTCTTGGGGGCGGGTGTGATTGTCTTGAGTGGAATTTATATTATGACTCAGAAAAAGGAAAATATCGCGATTGTATCACCGAGTCTCGGTGTCAATATCAAGAAGTCATAGTTGCCACTGCATGATTTCATGGTATCCAATAATTATCCCGCTTGAAGTGCGGGATAATGGTATGTCATGAACGCTACGTTTCAGGATATCAATAATGGTAATTCTTCTGAAGCCTCGTTATCTGGCCTGCAGCATCCCTCGTTGATCACGTCTCTTCATCATTTCATGGCTCAACCCTGTCAAGGTACGACAGCGTATTGGCAGGACGAGCGTGCGGTGAAGGTTGATGCACTTCAGGACGTACTGCCTGACGGCATCCTTGTAGGCCCTCATGATGGATCGCCTTTCTCTATAGAATCTTGATGAGCAAAGTGGCAGTGAATGTCACTGATATTTTTTGTATTAGCGATAAAAGATTCTTAGTGAAAGCTAGCGGATAGTGTTTTCATGATGCTATGCAAAAAAGTAATAAACTTTGAGAAACATGGCATTGGGCGGAGATCCTCAACACCATTAGGTTTGAGTCACAGCTAGGCGAGATGCCGAAGTGAGGTCGTATATCCAATGACCGACTGTTGAGAGTAACCCTATGACAACAATTACCCGTTTGGAGGCTCGTATGCATCTGTCCCGTTTCCCCCGTGTTCGCCTTGGTCACCTTTCGACTCCGCTGGAGCCGATGGACAACCTGAGCAAGCTGTTGGGTGGGCCGCGCCTCTGGATCAAGCGTGACGATTGCACCGGCCTTTCTACCGGCGGCAACAAGACCCGCAAACTCGAATTCCTGATGGCAGACGCACTGGAGCAGGGTGCCGATACCATCATTACCCAAGGCGCTACCCAATCGAATCATGCGCGCCAGACTGCGGCAGCTTCCTGCAAGCTTGGCCTTGAGTGCCACATCCTGCTGGAAGATCGTACTGGCAGTGATGACCGTAGCTACAACTACAACGGCAACGTCTTCCTGGATCAGCTGCATGGTGCGACTGTCGCCAAGCGTCCGGGTGGTGCCGACATGGCTGCCGAGATGGAAGCGCTGGCAGACAAGCTGATCGGACAGGGCAAGAAGCCCTACATCATTCCGGGTGGCGGCTCCAACGAGATCGGTGCACTGGGGTATGTGAATGCGGCACTCGAACTGCTTTCTCAGGCCAATGACATGGGCCTCAAGATCGATCACCTTGTGCATGCCACCGGCAGTGCGGGTACTCAAGCCGGGCTTGTGACTGGTCTCACCGCCTGCAACTCTGGTATTCCCGTGCTCGGTATCGGCGTTCGTGCTCCGAAAGACAAGCAAGAAGCCAATGTTTTCGCGCTGGCGCAGAAGACAGAAGCCAAGCTGGGTCTTTCCGGTGTCGTCAAGCGTGAAGATGTGGTCGCCAACTGTGACTACGTCGGCGAAGGCTATGGCATCCCGACCGCCAGCATGGTTGAAGCGGTGACGCTGCTGGCGCAGCAGGAAGGCATCCTGCTGGACCCGGTCTACTCCGGTAAAGGTATGGCAGGGTTGATCGATCTGGTCCGCAAGGGCCACTTCAAGGAAGGCGAGAACGTTGTATTCCTGCATACCGGTGGTGCAGTGGCACTGTTCGGTTACCCGGACGCTTTCAACTTTGAAGACTACAAGGCCTGATCCGCATCTGATGGTATCAGGAGGTTCCCTGTGACTTTCTGACGGCAAAGACCCGAGAGACGATCACAGCTTGCCAACGCGCTTCCCCATCTATTCGGGTGGGGAAGCGCGATGATTACAGCAGTTTCCGAGGACACCATAATGACAATCAGACACCTCAAGCTGGCTGAAGCAGCCGATGGCGTAGCAGAAGAAGATCAGCGGACAACCGCTATTGTCCAGGACATGCTGCAGGACATTCGCGCCCGTGGTGAAGACGCCGTGCGCATGTACGCCGAGAAATTTGATAACTGGACTGGCGATTTCGTGCTGACTGACGAAAAGCTGGCACGTTTGATCGAAAGCGTACCGCAAAGTGTCAAGGACGACATTGATTTCGCCCACCGTCAGATCAGTCGTTTTGCGATTGCCCAACGCGATAGCATGACCTCATTTGAAATCGAGACAGAGCCGGGTGTCGTGCTGGGTCAGCGCATCTTGCCGATTGATTCAGCGGGCTGTTATGTGCCGGGCGGGCGCTATGCCCACGCCGCTTCTGCCCTGATGAGTGTTGCGACGGCCAAGGCTGCCGGAGTGAAGTATATTACTGCCTGCTCTCCGCCCCGTGGTGACAGCATCAATCCTGCCGTCGCCTATGCGATGCATGTGGCAGGCGCTGATCGTATTCTGGAGATGGGTGGCGTTCACGCTGTCGCCAGCATGGCGTTTGGTCTGTTCGGCGGACGCGAAGCAGATATTCTTGTCGGTCCGGGCAATGCCTTCGTGGCAGAAGCCAAGCGGTTGTTGTTCGGTCAGGTCGGCATCGATGTCTTCGCAGGCCCTACGGAATCAGCTGTGATCGCCGATCACACCGCTGATCCCATGACAATCGCCGTAGATCTGGTTTCTCAAGCTGAGCATGGCCCCAACTCTCCGGTCTGGTTGTTCTCGACCAGTGAAGAAGTGGCACGCCGTGTGATCGAGCTGATGCCACAGGTCGCAAATGACATGCCTAATGCAGATATCATCCATGCGGCATGGCGTGACTTTGGTGAAGTGATTCTGTGTGATACGCGTGAAGAAGTGGTCGAAGTCAGTGATCAATACGCGTGTGAGCACCTGCAAGTCCTTTGCGAAGATCTTGATTGGTGGAAAGAACATTTGAGCAACTACGGTTCTCTGTTCCTCGGTGAAGGCAGCACAGTCACTCACGGCGACAAGTGTTCGGGGACTAACCATATCTTGCCGACCAAGCGTGCCGGGCGTTATTCCGGTGGTTTGAACGTTCATAAATTCATGAAAATTCTCACCACACAGCAACTCAGCAAAGAAGCCAATCTCAAATTCAGTGCTATCGGTTCACGCATTTCGCGTACCGAAGGCATGGAAGGTCATGCGCGTGCGTGTGACTGGCGCCTGACCAAGTACTTCTCCGAGCAAGACTGGGACTTCCCGGTCTACGCTCAGAAGCGTTATTGAGGAGAGGTCGATATGCGCCGTTTTTCCAAGTCATTTACCCAGCAGGAAGCTATCCCTGATACCGCTATTGATGCTGCTGTTGCGGTAATGCGTTCAGGCCGCCTTCATCGTTACAACCTGGCAGAGGGAGAGCAGGGCGAGACAGCCCTGCTCGAACAGGAATTCGCCGCCAGTCTCGGTGTGCCCTATGCCATGGCCTGCGCCTCGGGCGGCTATGCCTTGCAGCTGGCGCTGCGCGCCTGTGGTCTGGAAGCTGGTGACAAGGTGCTGTGCAATGCCTTTACCCTGTCGCCGGTGCCGGGAAGCATCGTGGCAGCGGGAGGGGAGCCGATACTGGTCGACATTCTCGATGACACCACCGTCGACCCGGCCGATCTCGCGCGTGCCGCAGACGAGAGCGGGGCGCGCTTCTTCATGCTCTCCCACATGCGTGGCCATATCGGTGACATGTCCGCGATCATGCAGGTCTGTGACAGTCGCGACATCACGGTGATTGAGGATTGTGCCCATACCATGGGGGCTTCCTATGACGGCAAACCCAGCGGAACCTTCGGCAAGGTCGGGTGCTTCAGTACCCAGACTTACAAGCACATCAACTCCGGCGAGGGCGGTTTGTTGGCCTGCTCGGATGATGAGGTAATGCGTCGAGCGATCATCCTGTCTGGCTCCTACATGTTGTATGACCGCCACCTGGCAGCACCGGATGCCGCAAGCTTCGATGTCACTCGACTCATGACACCCAACATGAGCGGGCGGATGGATAACCTGCGGGCTGCCATTCTTCGTCCTCAACTTGCCGATTTGCAACAGCGAAAAAGTCGCTGGAATGCACTGTATTCCTCTATGGAAGCGGGTTTGAAGGGCTTGAGGGGAGTGTCGCTGATAGCGCGATTCCCGCAGGAAGATTTCGTGGGGAGCTCCATTCAGTTCGGCCTTGAAGGCTGGGGCAAGGAAAAGATTTCCCACTTCATTGCGGGCTGTGAAGCACGTGGTCTACCCGTCAAGTGGTATGGAAAGCCGCTACCGGAAGACTACACCAGCCGTTACGATAGTTGGTCTTATTTGGACAACAATCGCCCGCTCCCGAATGCAGATCGTGTGTTATCGACGTTATGCGATTTGCGACTACCACTCACATTCGACGTTGATGATTGTGGCGATATTGTAATATTGATTAAAGACGCATTGCATGACTCGCGTACTCTACTATCGGTTGCATCTTGAAGAGAGATGGTCGGAAATAGGATCGCAGGTTCATATAATATAAATGTAGTTTATCTGCATTCATTTCTAGAATATCGTCTCCTGAATATTGGAGAGAAGGTCCGCAACCACTGGAGTGATAACAATGTTCAATAAAACTCTCCTGGCTACAGCAATGATGCTGGTCATGACATCCACTGCTCAGGCCAAGACCTTCAAGGTTGGCCTGGGGGATCCTGCTGATTCGGATCAAGGGGCATATGCCCAACGCTTTGAACAGCTCGTGGAAGAGCTGTCTGGTGGCGAGATGCAGGTGGAGCTGTTCCCGGGTGGTCAGTTAGGTACCGAGACCGGCATGATTCAGGACGCGCGCATCGGTAAACTGGATTTTGTCATGGCGGGTATCGGGAATCTTACCCCTTACGCACCACGTCTGGGTGCCTTGACCATGCCTTACGTACTTCGTAGTCATGCGGACGCCGTCAAGGCAACGACAGGTCCTCTGGCGGACAAATGGAATGCCATTGCCGAGAAAGAGGCTGGTGTCCATATTCTGGGCTGGCATTATTCAAACTTCCGCTATCTGACCAACTCCAAGCGACCAGTGACATCGCTTGAAGATCTGCAGGGTCTGAAGATTCGCGTGCCACAGAACAAGATCATGCTGGCGACCTATGAAGCCTGGGGCGCCAATCCCATCAGCATGTCATGGCCAGAAGTCTTCACGGGTCTGCAGCAAGGTGTGATTGATGGTCAGGATAATCCGGATATCGTCAACTACACGATGAAATTCCAGGAAGTGCAGAAGTATCTGACAGAGATTCACTACCAGTATTCTCTGCAGCCGATCATGATGGGAGTTCGCACCTACAACAAGCTGTCAGATGAAGAGCGCGAGATCATTGGTCGTGCGGGTCTTGAAGCTCAGTTGTATGGTCTGCAATTCCAACTGACTAAGGCATCCGAGGCACGTGCCGGCATGGAAGCCGAAGGCGTCGAGTCCGTAGCACTCACGGATGAAGACAAGTGGATCAGCATTGCCAAGGAAAAGGTGTGGCCGCAGTTCTATGACGAAATAGGCGGTAAGGAATCCTTCGATGAGTTGCAGAAGGCGTTAGGCCATTGAGTCTTATGAAATGTCAGCCAGTCACTGGCAATTGACATGATTCAACAACCTGTTTGAACGCTCGAGAATGAGGCATCAGGGCGCTGCTCTGGTGCCTCATTCAATGCAAAATACGAAGGAGGCTGCCATGTTGGCCAGATTGAACAATATTGAAGATTACGCCTGTCGGTTCCTGTTGGGTGTTTTCGTGCTGTTGTTGTTTGCACAAGTCGTGCTGCGTGTCGTCTTCGGTATCGGTTATTCCTGGATGGAAGAGTTGGCTAGATATGCCTTTATCTGGTTCGTCTTTCTGGGTGCTGCACATGCCGCCCATCTCGGCGCACATAACCGCCTTCAAACTCATATTAACCTGTTGCCACGCAAGGTGGCCTTGGGCCTGTTGCTGTTTGTCGACCTCATCTGGGTCGGTTTCTGCCTTATTCTCGCGTACAAGAGTCTCGATCTGATCAGTCTATTGACCGAATTCCCCTATGCATCTCCTGCGCTGGGGTGGTCACTGGCCTATGTCTATTACATCTTCCCGATCGCCTTCACGTTGATGGCTTTTCGTGTTCTGCAGGTGCAGTACATGAAGTTGGTACATGGCGTGGAGCCGGGCGATGTCGATGCACAGGAAGTGGAGAAGATCACTCAGAAGTCTCCGCGTGACGACGATACTGTTTACACCATCAAGGCGGAGAGCTGATCACCATGGCCGCTACTATTCTCTTTTCCTTGTTTGGAGCCTTGCTGTTTCTAGGCTCTCCCATTGTGGTCGCCTTGGGTGTTGCGTCTCTGGCGGTCTATGTCGTCAATGGCGATGACATCACTTCTCTTGTTGAACTTGCGTTTTCAGCCATCAACTCCTTTCCCTTGATGGCGCTGCCATCCTTCATTCTGGCCGGTGCCTTGATGGGCGACGCGGGTATCGCACGGCGTCTGATTCGTATCGCGGAAGAGTTGGCTGGGCCTGCAGCTGGTGGCCTTGGTGCTGCAGCGGTAATGGCCTGTATGTTCTTCGGCGCTATTTCTGGCTCTGGTCCCGCGACCACGGCAGCAGTGGGCATGCTGGTGATTCCCGCAATGATCGAGCGCGGCTATGGTAGAAGCTATCCAGCGGCGATCACGGCAACGGCCGGCGGCCTGGGGGTGGTGATTCCGCCCAGCATGCCACTGGTCATCTATGGTGTGACGGCGAATGAGTCGATTTCCGCGCTGTTCATGGCAGGCGTGATTCCCGGCATTATGCTGGGGGCGGCGCTG
This sequence comes from Cobetia sp. L2A1, assembly GCF_009796845.1. Lineage (NCBI taxonomy): Bacteria > Pseudomonadati > Pseudomonadota > Gammaproteobacteria > Oceanospirillales > Halomonadaceae > Cobetia > Cobetia sp. L2A1. Next base: position 1,753,005 of record NZ_CP047025.1, read on the forward strand.
ATGATCGCCAATTACATCACTGCCAAGCGCAATGGCTATCAGACGCAAGGCGTTCCTTATGATAAGGCACGTGTCTTCAAGGTGCTCAAAGAAGGCTTCTGGTCGCTGATGGCGCCGGTTGTGATCCTGGGCGGCATCTATAGCGGACTGTTCACACCAACGGAAGCGGCAGTCGTATCCATCTTCTATGCATTGTTCGTGGGCGTGTTCATTCACAAGGAATCTTCATTGCTGGGCCTGAATGAAGCCTTCCAGAACACGACCTGGCTGACCGGCCGTGTGCTCATCATCATGTTCACCGCCACGGCTTTCGGCCGGATTCTGGTGGAGCATCATATTCCGGCCATGATCGCGCAGGGTATCTTGAACATTACCGATAGCCTGTGGCTGGTATGGATTCTTGTAATCGCCTTCCTGCTCATCGTCGGCATGTTCATCGAGATTCTGGCCACCATCATGATCATCACCCCGGTATTGCTACCGGTGATGGTCGAGCTTGGAGTCGACCCGGTGCACTTCGGTATCGTGCTGGTCGTCAGTCTTGGGATTGGTTTCTCGACGCCACCGCTGGGTGAGAACATGTTCATCAGCTCCAGTATCGCCAACGTGTCCATCGAGAAGATTTCGGTGCGTGCCTTACCGCTGGTGGGCACCATGGTGCTGATTGCCTTGCTGTTGGCTTTCGTGCCGCAGTTGACGATGTGGCTGCCAGAGCTGATGGGCTTCTAGAGTCCGCATGAATCTCACAACATCGAGAGGGGGGCGCCAACCTCGCCTCCCTCTCGACTTTCATCCTTCAGAAACATTCGTGCCGGAGACAATGACCCATGAGAAGTTCGCATGACGCCTCAGGGACAGAGCATGTTGCGGTTGGCGTGCTGGGAGGGATGGGCCCTGAGGCAACCATCACTTTCATGCAACGCGTACTCGATGCCACCCCGGTCGAGGATGATATCGACCATGTGCACATGGTGGTCGACAACAATCCCAAGGTGCCATCACGCATCAAGGCCTTGCTGGAAGGGGGAAATGAAACACCGGGGCCGGCAATTGCGGAAATGGCGCAGCGACTGGAGCAGTCGGGCTGTGATTTCCTGGTGATGCCGTGCAATACCGCGCATTACTACTGGCAGGATGCGCAGGATGCTGTCTCCATCCCGGTCTGGCATATCGTCGAGCGTACGCTGGATGGCGTGGCGGAACAGTGGCCGGGAGCACGCATCGGCATGCTATGTTCCCCGGCACTGCGCAAGATCGGTCTCTATGAAGGTTTCATTGAAGCGCGTGACCTGTCATTGGCCTACCCACAGGATGAGCCGGCGATGCTGGAGGTGATCCGCAACGTCAAGAAGGGCCAGGTGAGTGATGAGGTCGTCGGTAATGCATTCCGCCGGGCAGCAGAGGACCTGGCCTCTCAAGGTGCCGATGTACTGGTGCTGGCCTGCACCGAACTTTCCATCATCAGTCACATGCTCGATGACGCCTTGCCTGTCGTGGACTCTGTCGAAGTTCTGGCGCGCAGTGTCGTGAAGGCGGCAACGCAGTAAGCCTGGATATCGACGGACAAAGCCCTTCCTCGCACTCTGCGGGGAAGGGTTTTTTACTTTCGTGTCTTGACGATCATTTGAGTCGTCGTCCCTGACGATTCTCGAGATAGCGCGCCGGTGTGGTGCCCAGCAATTTCTTGAACATGCTGATGAAGGCATTGACGGATTGATAACCGACTGCGTCCGACACACGTTGAACCGTCATGCCTTCGGCAAGAAGACGGATCGCGACGACAAGATGCAGTTGCTGTCGCCAGCGGCTGAAGGTCAGGCCGGTATCGCGCTGTATCAGTCGGGCGAGGGTACGTTCACTCATGGCCAGCTCGTCCGCCCAGTGCTTGAGCGTACGTCGGTCGTCGGGGGCCTCGATCAGGGCATCGCTGATACGGGTGAGGCGGCGGTCGACCGGCAGTGGCAGATGAAGTCGTTCTCCTGGCATGTTGGCCAGTTCCTCCAGCAACACCTGGACCAGGCGTGCGGTGGAGCTGTCATCGGCGTAATCCAGTGGCATCTGGGCCAGGCGCAGTACCAGTTCACGCAGCAGTGGCGAAATGGAGAGGGTGCAACTGTGGGCGGGCATCTGAAGTGCACCAGGTTCAATGAACAGGTGGCACATGCGGCCGCCACGAGTCAGCTGATTGCTATGGGGCAGACCGCCGGGAATCCAGACCCCACTCTGGGGAGGCACCATCCACAGCCCTTCGGCGACACGGCAGGTCACGACACCGTGAAGTGCGATCACCAACTGGCCCTTGCGGTGTTGATGATAGGGAATCTCGAGAGCTTGCTGGCCGAGATCGACGTGCAGCGCGCTTGCCGGACGGTCAGTGATGTCCGGGTCATACTGGCAGGCCATGGCCAGTGCAGCCGTACTCATCGGTGAAAATGAGGTCAGTGACATGGTTCACACTCAGATTGTCAGTTTGCAGGTATCTGAAGTCATAATGGCTTCATTCTGCAGCCGCGAAGTTGATTAAGCTATCGGTAATCTGTGCGAAGAGTCACCCCAGTCGTGACTGATCGCTGTCATCCAGTTCACTCGCTGCGAGCCCCCACATGACTGAACTCTGTCATTCTTCCTCTGTGCGCCGACTGAGTCAGCCTGCCGTTCTGATCGCCGGTATCTTGCTGATCGCCATGAATCTGCGGGCGCCATTCACCAGTGTGGCCACGCTGCTTGAAAGCCTGCGGCAATCGTTGGGCTTCAATGCCACGGCGGCGGGCATGCTGATGATTCTGCCTCTGTTGGCGTTCGTGATCGTATCGCCCTGTGTCCCAGCATTGGCCAGACGTCTGGGGCTTGAACGCAGTCTCGGCCTTGCCCTGGTCACCATCGCGGCCGGTGTCGTGGTACGGGCACAAGGCACGATGCTGGCGCTCTATCTCGGGATCGCGCTGATAGGCGCCGGGATCGCCGTCGGCAATGTCTTGCTGCCAAGTCTGGTCAAGCGTGCCTTCCCGCAGCATATCGCGCTGCTGACATCGTGCTATGTACTCACCATGGGCATCATGGCGGCGATTGCCTCGACTGCCATGGTACCGCTTGAGCAGTCGAGCCCGCTGGGCTGGCGCTTTGCCTTCGCCGTGATGGTCGTGCTGCCTGTGCTGACATTGCTGGTGTGGTGGCCGCAGTTGTCCAGCAAGACGGCCCCTGTCATCACCGAGGCTGCCACGCATCTGGAGACACCACTATGGAAGGTGCCGCTGGCGTGGCAAGTGACCTGTTACATGGGGCTGAATTCATTGCTGTTCTATACCATCAACAGCTGGCTGCCGAGCATTCTTGCCGACAATGGTTTTGCGCTTGGGCAGGCGGGCTCCCTGCATGGACTATTGCAGCTGGCCTCTGCCTTGCCGGGTCTGGTGCTGGTGCCATTGATGCCCAGGCTCAAGGATCAGCGACTGATCGCGATGCTGGCGCCCTGCATGACCATTGCGGGACTGCTGGGACTCTGGATGGTGCCGCAATGGGCCATCATCTGGGTCGCGCTGATCGGCGGAGGGACGGGAGCTACCTTCATTCTGGCGTTATCCTTTGTCGGTCTGCGGGCGCGTCATTCCTTGCAGGCGGCATCACTCTCCAGCATGGCGCAGACGCTGGGATACCTGTTGGCTGCTCTCGGGCCTCCCATCATCGGGCGCCTGTATGACTGGCAGGGTAACTGGCAGATGGCACTGTTGAGCTGCGCCGCCATCGGTATCGTCATGGCTGGTATCGGGGGGCTGGCGGGGCGAGATATCCAGCTGCCACGCTAGGCGCTGCCACGCCTCGCGTTTCTCCAGACATTTTATCTTTCACAAGGATGTGTCACATGTCATCACTTCCGGGCCGATCAGGCACCGCAACGCGCCTTGTCTCAGCACGGCCTCCTGTGTCCGCACTGGCGTTCGCAGGGCTGCCCTTCAAAGGACTTCCATCTACAGGACTGCCATCTGAAGGGCTGCGATCTATAGCGCTTGCTGTCGTCGGGCTAGCGGCTGCGATGTCGCTGAGCCTCCCCGTAAGTGCCGCGACCCTTTCGTTGCGCGTGATCGAGACGACGGACATTCATGCCAATGTCATGGACTACGACTACTACAAGGATCGTCCCAGTGTTCGCATCGGTCTGGTGCGCGCGGCGAGTCTGATCAAGCAGGCACGTACCGAGGTGGCCAACAGTGTGCTGCTGGACAATGGCGATCTGATCCAGGGCAGTCCGATGGGCGACTACATGGCGAACAAGGGTCTGGAGGAGGGCGAGGTCTTCCCAGCCTACAAGATCATGAATCAGCTCGACTATGATGTCGGCAACATCGGCAATCACGAGTTCAATTACGGGCTTGAGTATCTCAAGCGCGCACTTTCGGGGGCTCAATTCCCCTATGTGAATGCCAACCTGCTGGATGCCGGCACGGGCAAGCCATACTTCACTCCCTATCGCATCATCAAGCATGCCTTCACTGATGATCAGGGGCAGCCTCATGAGCTGAAGGTCGGTTATATCGGCTTTGTACCGCCGCAGGTCATGACCTGGGACAGCAAACATCTCAAGGGGCGTTTGACCGCCCAGGACATCACGGCCAGTGCACGGTACTGGGTGCCGAAGATGCGCAAGGCCGGTGCTGATGTCGTGATCGCCATCCCGCATTCGGGGCTCTCGACAGACCCCTATCACGTGATGGCCGAGAATTCGGTCTATTACCTGTCACAGATAGACGGTATCGATGGCATTGCCTTTGGTCATGCCCATGCCGTCTTTCCCAGTGACGAGTTCGCCAGTGTCCCCGGAGCGGATATCGCCAAGGGCACACTCAATGGCGTAGCGGCGATGATGCCCGGCCACTGGGGCAGTCATGTGGGAGTGATGGACCTGACATTGAGTGATGCTTCCGGACAATGGCAGGTCATTGATGGCAAGGCGCAGGCACGTCCCATCCAGGTGGCGGGCGAACCTCAGGTGGAAGAGGACGCGGCGCTGGCAGCGCTGGTAACGCCAGAACACGATGCCACGCGTGAGTACGTCAATCAGAATATCGGTCGAGCGAGTGCTGCCATGAAAAGCTATCTCGCTCTCGTGCAGGATGACCCGACCATCCAGATCGTCAATCGTGCCCAGGCGGACTACGTCAGACGCTTCATCCAGGGTGACCCGGATCTCGCCGACCTGCCGGTCCTGTCAGCAGCAGCGCCCTTCAAGGTGGGAGGCCGACACAACGACCCGACCCAGTTCACGGAAATGGACGCCGGGGAGCTGAGCTTCCGCAATGCAGCAGATCTCTACCTGTACCCCAATACCTTGGTGGCGCTGAAGGTCACTGGCAAGGAAGTGCGCGAATGGCTGGAGTGCAGTGCAGGTCAGTTCAACCGCATTGACCCGCAACGCCGTGAGCCGCAGATGCTGATCAATTGGGAGGGCTTTCGCAGCTACAACTTCGATGTCATCGATGGCGTCAATTATGAAGTGGATGTCACCCAGCCTGCGCGGTATGACGGTGACTGCAAGCTGATCAACCCCGAGGCGAAGCGAATCACCGACTTGACTCGCGATGGACAGCCCGTCAGTGATGATGAGGTCTTCCTGTTAGCCACCAACAACTACCGTGCCTACGGCGAGGCCTTCCCCGGCACAGGTGAGTCACATGTCGCCTTCGCGTCACCGGACGAGAATCGCAGCATCCTGGCGCAGTACATCCAGCAGCAGACACAGGAAAAGGGGGCGGTTGACCCGGCGGCTGACCACAACTGGCAGCTGGCCTCCATCGACAGTGGTGTGCCGCTGGATATCCGTTTCACGACCGCCAGTGGCGAGCAGCCCGCCGAGTTCATCAAGGCCAACGCCGTGTATCCCATGACACGGGTTGGTGAAGATGAGGCAGGTTTTGCTCTCTATCGCGTCGGACTGGACAAGCTGCGCTAGTTTTCAAGGACAAGCCTGTGTCAAAAACGCCAGTCAGCTCATGCTGACTGGCGTTTTTGTATGTAGCGGCTGACAAACACATCGTCGTCCATGCGCTTCAGCGCCAGGGCGCATGCAGGGCAATGCTGAGCAGCACCCGCTTGCCCTGTTCAATGCGACTGACGCTGTGCTCGTGAAGGTCGGGGCGAAAGAGCACGATACGATCAAAGAGGGTGAAGAGGGTGCCATCGGCCTCAAAGACGCCACCTTGGCGGGGCTTCTTGAGCACGATATTGAGCTTGTAATAGCGTCCACTGCCCATCGGGTCATTGTGACGCATCACGCGATGGCCTTGCGGGTAGGTCACCAGATTGATGGTCAGGCGACGAACATCGAGCAGACTGCGGTTGATGACGCGGGCCATGAGCGCTCCCCTTGAATTTGGTGGGCAGTATTAAACCCTAAATTGAGTGATTGATCAAAATCTTGCTTGAGTGATCACTCAATGATGCGTAAGGTGGCTCCATGTTCACGGCGAAAGGGCGATATCTTCACTCATCGTCATGCCGTGATTGAGTTTCTTCCAAGCAAAGAGGTCAGCAATGAGCCACGACAACATGACAATGGAAGCCCTGGAAACCCGTTATGCGATGATTGAAGGTCACCGCATCGCTTACAAGGAAATGGGGGAAGGGCAGCCATTGTTGTTGATTCACGGCATTCCGACCAACAAGCTGATGTGGCGCGATGTGATGCCGGAACTTGCCAAGCATTATCGTGTCATTGCACCGGACATGCTCAACTATGGTGAGTCGGACATGCCGCTGGATGCCGATGTTTCCATCAATGCTCAGACGCGTATTTTCATCAAATTGATGGATGCGCTGGGCGTGGCAAGCGCTGATGTCGTATCACATGACATCGGCGGCGGCATTGGTCAGCTCATGGCCGTCAATCACCCCGAGCGCGTTCGTCGTCAGGTACTGATCGACAGCGTGTGTTTCGATTCCTGGCCGATCCCGGAATTCAAGCAATTATTGGAGCCGGGTGTAGAGGAAGCGACCAGTGTCGAGGAGTTCATCAGCACCATGCGCGGCTTCATGCCCAGCGGTGTACATGATCCGGCTGTGGCCACGGAAGAAATGGTAGAGCGCTATGTCGCGCCCTGGAACAGCGCCGAAGGCAAGGCAGCCTTCTTCCGCAACATGCGCCGTCTCAACAAGGAATACACTGAAGCGATCGCGGGTGACCTCAAGAATATCGAGATTGATACCTTGGTACTGTGGGGCGACAAGGACAGCTTTCAGAAGCCGGATTATGCCCCCATGCTGACAGCTGCTATCCCGGGTGCTGAGCTTGTCTGGGTCAAGGATGCTGGCCACTGGGTGACGGATGAAAAGCCGCAAGAAACGACCCGCTATATTCTTGAATTCCTGGCACATTGATCGAGTCGCAATGTTCAGGTCAATGATCTAGAGGGCGTGTAATTATTACTCGCTCATCATGAACATCAACGCCCAGTCAATTGACTGGGCGTTGATGTTTTATAGGTATCACTAATGACTACTGGATCATTGAATTACGTCCGTGTGCGCAGCGATACAGTCTTTTTCCCTCTCACTAGACCTTCTTATTGAAGAGAGTGATGACGCTGTTGCGCGTATATTCCAGACAGGCTATGTGAAACCAATGTTGCTTGTGCCACGGCAGCCTTCACATCGCTGTCAGCATGAAGAGTGCTATCCGCCATGGCATGAGTCGAGACAGTTGAGTGAGGGTTATGCTGCAGTGCGAGGATGCCACCGGCTCGAGTCGGTGTGCATTGCTCGCTGACCTGCTCAAAGCCATGGCGTTCATAAAGCGCTAACGCGGAGCTATCAGAAAAGACTCGCAATCGCAGTGCTCTGAGGTGTTTCTGTATTTTCATTTCATGAGTATCTGCTGTTTGCAGACTGATCTCTGGCTGGCGAGCAAGGGAAATTAGCCATTCCAGGCATGCTGAACCAATGCCACGCTGTTGCCAGTCTGGCAAGAGCTGCAGATCACGTAGATATAGCATATCAGTCAGGACTTTCAGGCTAAGAAAGCCGACCCACTCGCCATTGACGCGTATCGCAAAATTCTTGTTGTCCTGCCATTTCTCCTTGAACTGATCCTCGTTCCAGTGGAAACCATGCCGTTTGTAGGTTGCGAGCATGTTGCCACAACACAGGCGCTGTGCCGCATCGATTAGATAGCGATTGGCCGGTGTGTCGTTGATTGGGGTAATGCTGAGATCATCCATGATCCCTCCGTTTTCATTGGTGTTTGCAAGGGGAATATTGTCCAACGCAATATTTATGATGCAGCCTGACTCTCTAGTCAGTTAGTACACCCTAATTTAAGCACACCATCTTCAGGTTTTGTGGAAAGTCTGACAAGTGAATGTCTGTCCAGTACCCGAAGTGAAGTCGATGGTTGCTAGAATGCAATGGTTATACTATAACATTGCATCTCTTGACTGGCGTTCCTCGAGCGGCAGCGGTGAAGCTCATTTTCAGGATACGCGATATAGATGCTCAACAGTCTTTCAAGGTTACGGTGTCGTCACCGTGGGCGACTTTCTGGTCGGCCGTTAGCCCTGCCCACGCGTCTCCTCGCTGGATCAGTCCAGCCCGATCACGCCCGTATTCTGCTGAAAAACAGCCTGCGTCAGACGTTACTCAGCAAGATTTTTCGGGGGTCATGGCTGACAGTGATGACACTGAGTCTTGGTCTAACATCGGTGGTGCATGCAACGGAAGGGGTGGCACTCTCGTCACAGGAAAGTGCTTCGCGGAGACTGGAGATCGTCGCGCCCTTTGATATCAAGGGAGCAGACCCGCTGCTGAGTGGCATCCTGTTTCAGCGCATGCAGGTAGTGGAAACACTGGTGGATGTAGATGCCAAGGGGGAATTGCGTCCCGGGCTCGCCACGGACTGGACGGTCACGGATGACGGCCTGGAGTGGCGTTTCACGATGCGCGCGGATGTGCATTTTCATGATGGCAGCCTGTTGACGGCAGAGGTCGCGCGTCAGGCGCTGGAGATCGCGCGTGGCAAGCCGGGTCTGCTCAAGTCAGTACCGGTCGAGGAGATTCTGGCTCAGGACGATGCCTCCACCGGCAAGGCGACCCTCGTGATTCACTTGAGTGAGCCATTCGCAGCGCTCCCTGCGTATTTAGCCGATTACCGTCAACAGATATTGGCACCATCTGCCTATGACGACTCAGGGACTGCGCTTGCCGTAATCGGCACCGGGCCTTATCGCATGATGAGCATGTCACCGCCATTGAGTCTTGAGGTGGCTGCTTTTGTAGATTACTGGGGTGAGCAGCCCGACATACGGCGCGCACGCTATCAGGCGGTGAGTCGTGCCGAAGGCCGGGCACTGATGACAGAAAGTGGTGATGCCGATTTCACCTATTCGCTCGATCCCGCCAGTCGCCAGCGTCTGAGGGATTCACCTCGTGTCTCGCTGGCCTCTGCGCCGACCCCGCGTACCTTGCTGCTCAAGGTCAATGCCAATCATGCGGCATTCAACTCATCAGACGTACGTCGGGCATTGAGTCTGGCGATTGACCGAACTGCCATCGCGCAGGTGGTGCTGCGCTACCCCGAAGGCGCAAGCCAGCTATTTCCGCCGATGATCGAAGGCTGGCACAACGCGGCGCTGCCGGCGTTGCATCAGGATGTCATCAAGGCGCGTGAGTTACTGGAGGCTGACGGTTGGCAGGTAGGAGAGGACGGTATTCGCCATAAGGGTGACCAGCGCCTCGCCGTCACGCTGATCACCTTCTCTGATCGCCCTGAATTGCCGCTGGTGGCCACAGTGCTTGAGCGTCAATTTCATGCCATCGGCATCGCGACACGTCTCGATATCACCAACTTCTCCGCGATTCCTGCGGGCCATCATGATGGCAGTCTTGAACTTGCCCTGTTCGCACGCAATCTGGCCCTGGTGCCAGACCCCATCGGCACCTTGCTGAGTGACTATGCCGGGACGGTCGAGGCGCCGGGTGGCGATTGGGGTGCGATGGGGTGGCATGATGTGGACTTCTCGGCTGAACTTGCCCGAATGGCACGCGAAGGCCATGCCGCCTCCGACAATGGCCGCGACCCGCGCCGCGAGGCCAGTCGCGTATTGCAGGATGCACTACCCGTAATTCCGATTGCCTGGTATTACCAGAATCTGGCGATCTCAAATCGTCTTGAAAGCGCTCAGGTAGACCCCTGGGAGCGTAGCTTCGGTCTTTCTGACCTGCGGTGGGCACCATGAATATTTCTTCACGCCTGTTGCAGCTAGTGATGGTGGTGCTGATGGTTGGCGGCGCTAGCTTTCTGATGATGCAGAGCCTGCCGGGTGATGCCTCGTGGCGGATCGCCGCTGGGCGATATGGCTATGATGCTTTGGATGCGGCAGCCGCAGCTTCGGTGCGCGCGGAGATGGGGATGGAGGCTTCCGGCGGGTTGAGCTTCCTTTACTGGCTGGGCGATATCCTGCGCCTGGAACTTGGTACCTCGTTGATTACCGGTGAGCCGGTCTGGAACGAAATACGCCACCAGTTGGGTAATTCGCTGTCACTGGCAGGTGCAGCGCTTGGTTTGTCATTCTTGATCGGCCCTCCGCTGGGTTTGCTGGCAGGGCTGCGTGCTGGGGGCCTGCTGGACCGCAGTCTGTTGGCAATCTGCAGTCTACTGCGCGCCATCCCTCAGTTTTTGCTCGCATTGGTATTGATCCTGTTGATTGCGGTGGAGATGGGTCTGTTACCTGCCGCAGGACATGGCGAGGCAAAGCACTTCATCCTCCCTGCGCTGACGTTGGCACTCGGGCTTGCGGCGGTATCAGCTCGCCTGGCGCGAGATGCCATGGCGGCAGTGACGCAAACCGCCTTTCACGATTTCGCGCGCTGGAAGGGGCTCAGCAACGCACAGACCTTCTGGCGGCATGGCCTGCGGCATGTCGCGCTGCCTCTGGTGACCTATCTTGGCCTGCAGTTCGTGACGTTGGTGGAGGGAGTCGTCGTGATCGAGAGCATCTTCGGCTGGCCAGGCATTGGACACGCACTGGTGCATGCCATCTTCTCGCGTGATGTACCGATGGTGCAGGGCACCGCGCTGGTACTAGGTATCGGTTTTGTGGTGATCAATCTGCTTGTTGATCTGCTGGGCCGCCAACTGGACCCGCGAGGTGTGAAATGAACGTGCTTGAACGAGTTTCCGTGCGCCATGCACCGCAAGCCATCTCTCGCCCGCGCTGGCCATTGCGTCGCGTGATCGGTGCGAGTCTGGTTGGCAGCCTCGTATCACTGGCGTTGTTGGGCCTCTGGATACTTCCGGGCGACCCGCTTGAACAGCATCTGTACCTGGCACTGCAGGGCATGCACGCCACATATGCGGATGGAAACCTGGCGTCTGCCCCGCTGGGTTACGACCATCTTGGACGCTCGTTGTATCACCGTCTGGTGGCAGCGCTTGGTCTGTCATTGTCCATCGCGGCTGGGGCGGTGATCTGCGCTACGCTAGCGGGTATCTCGCTGGGGGTGTTGGCCGCCGGGCGTGGCGGCTGGGTGGAGCGTCTTCTGACTTTGGTGGCCGATAGTCTGTTGGCGTTACCGGGGCTGCTGCTGGTGCTGATGGTCAGTGTCATCTTGCCCTCCACGCCAGTCGCGTTGTGGCTGGGTCTCTCGCTGGTGTTATGGGTTGAGTTCTTCCGACTGTCGCGGGCCACTGGTCGTAGTGCACTGGCCAGCCCTGGTATTGAAGCCAGCCGCTTGTTGGGATTCGGTGTGCTCTATCGTTTCCGTCATCATCTTTGGCCAACGATGGCTCCTGTCATGTTGACGGCGATGGCTTTCGGCATGGCCAATGCGTTGATGGCGATTGCTGCGCTGGGGTTCGTGCATGTCGGTATTCCAGAGCCGACTCCGGAACTTGGGACAATGATGGTCGAGTTATTACCGTACTGGCGTGAAGCCCCGCTGGCGCTGCTGACCCCTGTTCTGGTCACCTTCCTGTTACTGCTGGGGTTGTTGTTGATGTCCGGTGGCGATGCCAAGGCATCCACCGCAGGCAATATTGCAGGAGCGCGCGCATGAATGCCGTGATAGAGCATGTGAAGCCAGCAGACGCATCCGAGACGGCCATCGTGCTGGAAGCGGAGGCAGTCAGTGTGATGCTACGGGGCGCAGTACCAACTCAACCCCCCTTGTTATCGCCGCTGTCGCTTTCACTACAGGCGGGTGAGCCGCTGGTGGTGATCGGCGAGACGGGATCCGGCAAGAGCCTCCTGGCCCAGGCGCTATTGGGCACTTTGCCACGTGAACTGGCCGCCTCTGGCAGTTTGTGGCTCGACGGAGTTGAGTATCCGTTGCACACGCCGGCCAATCGACAGCCGCTGTGGGGGCGTCGCCTGGCGGTGCTCCCGCAGGAGCCGTGGCTTGCGTTGGATCCTTTGATGAAAGTGGTCAAGCAAGTCGGAGAGGCTTATCGGCTGGTGGCAAGGCGTGGAGTGCAGGACGCTCGGCAAGCTGCTCATACGGATCTCGTACAGCTCGGGGTTGCCGCAGCCAGTGACCAGCTACCTGGCAAGCTCTCTGGCGGCATGGCGCAGCGTGTGGCCTTTGCTGCTGCACGTGCGGGTGGCGCGCCGTTATTGATTGCCGATGAGCCGACCAAGGGGTTGGACGCCGCGCGTGTCAGCGAGATTGGCGACATGCTGCTCAAGTCACTGGCAGAAATGCCACGAGCAGGACTGATGGTGATCACGCATGACATGACGTTGGCACGCCAGATTGGTGGGCGTCTCATGGTGGTTCGCAAGGGGGAGATCATTGAGCAGGGGGATACGCGCAAGATCATGGCGGCGCCGGCGCACCCCTATACGCGTCGACTACTTGCGGCTGCACCCGAGGCATGGCCTGAAGTACCACCCTCAGTGAGCACGGCATCACCTTCGTCTGGCTCGCGCAAGCCCATCATCCGTGCCCAGGGGCTGACGATAGCGAGGGGTGATCACCCGCTGCTGCGTGACGTGAATATCAGTATGAGCCATGGTGAGATCGTCGGCATTCAGGGCGCATCCGGCTGCGGCAAGTCATCACTGGGAGATGCGCTGCTGGGTCTGCTCGCACCTCGTGAAGGGCAGGTGTTGCGTGATGATGTGGCAATGCATTACCAGAAGCTGTATCAAGATCCTGTCGCGATCTTTCCGCCGCATCGCGCCTTGGGACGCTTGCTGAAAGATGTCATTACACGCCACCGGCTCGATGAGGGTAGATTGTCCGGGCTGATGGAGCGACTGGCCTTGGCGCCAGAGCTGTTGGCGCGATTGCCCGGACAGGTGTCTGGAGGTGAGCTGCAACGCTTTGCACTGTTGCAGTTGATGCTGATCAAACCGCGCTTCATCTTCGCCGACGAACCGACATCACGACTGGATCCACTCGTGCAGCAGGAAGTGATCACTCTGATGGTCGCGATGGTTCGCGAGCAGGGGATGGCGTTGATGCTGGTCAGTCACGACACGGAACTGCTGCGCAAGGTAGCGGATCGCGTGCTGGTCGTTGAAGACGGTCGATTGCGAGAATTACCACACCCCCTGAAGTCAGGATAGATGCCATGAGTGTTCTTCAATCATGAGGACACGCTGTCATGGACGAGATAGCCCAGCCAATGGCTGGGCTATCTCGTTATGGAAGAAGGCGAGATGACTCTCACCCAAGCAGGGCGGGGTTGGCCTGCCACACTGACCATGTCAGTGCGCTTGCGAGCGTCACCCATAGCAGATACGGCACCATCAGCAGACCCGCGAGGCGATCGATGCGCCAGAATGCCACCAGTGTGATGGCGATCAGTGCCCACAGCAGCAGGACATCGGCGAAGGCCGCAGCGCCCATCTGCCACGCAAAGAACAGCCAGCTCCACAGCGCATTGATGACCAGCTGAACAACGAATAATCCCAACGCTATACGGCGAGCTGTTTGCATGCCATCACAGGCCTGTTTACTTTCGCGCGCGACCCGCCAGGCCGCTATCGCCATCATCACGAAAAGCGTCGTCCACACTGGCCCGAAAGCCCCTGCAGGAGGCGCCCAGCCGGGTTGAGTGAGGCTGGAATAGAACGACTTGGCCTCGACCGAGGCGATGGCACCAATGGCGGCCGTGGCAAAGCACAAGCCGAACCAGAGCACCATCTGGCCCAGTGAACGAGCGGGTGAGGACGATGGAAGAGAAGACATTTGACGACTCCTGAGGCAGGGAGAAAACCTGAGAGTACCATCAGTCATCGCTGATGAATGCGCGCGGGCATCAGATGCACCAACGCGTCAATGATACGGGCAGTTGCCATGTGTCAGTCGGGGACTGGCGCTTCGATGATATCCGACGCCTTGCCGGTCAGTGTGGTGCCCACCGACGCCGTGATCACCAGACCAATGGCCAACCATTGCAGTGTGCCCAGCGATTGGCCGAGGAAAAGCAGTCCCGAGACCGCTGCAACTGCAGGCTCCAGGCTCATCAACGTGCCAAAGGTGTGAGTCGGCAGTTTGGGCATGGCAGCCATTTCCAGCGTATAGGGCAGGGCGGTGGAAAGCACCGCTACGGCAAGTGCCAGTGGCAGGACATCCAGACTAAAGAGCGCCGTCCCCGCTTCCATCAATCCTATCGGCGCCACGCAAAGTGCTGCGATCGTGATACCAAGCGCCGCACTCTGTGTACCATTACCGGCCCCGGCCTTCTGTCCAAACAGAATATAGAGTGCCCAACAGACGCCAGCCCCCAGAGCGAAAGCTGCTCCAATGGGATCGATCGGCGCAGCAGTCTCCTCTCCCAGCAACAGCAGCAACACCAGACCCACGATTGCCAGCGCCACCCAGCCAAGATCCAGCCAACGACGTGAGCTTAACAGGGCGACTGCCAGTGGCCCCGTGAATTCGAGTGCCACGGCAATCCCCAGCGGCACTGTCTGGATCGCCTGATAGAACAGCAGGTTCATCACGCCCAGTGCCACGCCATATATTGCGATCGACTTCCATGCCTTGCGTGTCACGGCCTTGCGCCACGGGCGCAGGATGACCAGTAACAGGGCTGAGGCTATCATCAGGCGTATGGCCGTGGCCCCGGCAGCACCCACCATCGGGAAAAGTAAGGTCGCAAGCGACGCACCACTCTGAATCGAACACATCGCGACCAACAGCATCGCTATTGGCCATAGACGAGAAGGTGACGCTACAGCGGCAACGGACATGTTGGTCTCCTTGATGGCGTGGGCATGGCCAGTGCCAGGCACATGCGGCATGATTCATGAGGTATGCAAGGAGCAAGAGCGCCCGGTGCAGTACTGAATGAGCCGGGGCTCTTATCGTCAGCCGAATTGTACGGATGCGCATTATATTGCACAATAGTAAAGATCGACCCGACGTCCTGATACATGTCGCGACCAATGTTCGTCGTCTGCGCCAGGCAGCTGAGCTCAGTCAGCAGTCGCTGGCGGAGCAAGCGGGCGTCAGTCGTCGCATGCTGGTCAATATCGAGAAGGGTGACGTCAATGTCAGCCTCAGCACGCTTGATAAACTGGCTGAGGCGCTGGGGGTACTGTTCTACGCACTGGTACAACCACCAGAGAGTCAGGACTCTGCGCGCATCAATGAAGTTGCGTGGGTAGGGAGCACTCCCGAGAGTCGCGCGGTACTTCTGGCGAGCAAGCCCGCGACCCAGGAAGTCGAGCTGTGGGCCTGGACGCTAGCGCCTGACGAGGAATACTTCTGTGCAGCCGACGGTGCGGGCTGGCACGAGATGCTGGTGGTCACCGAAGGCGAGCTGACGCTTGAGCTTGCATCGGGTACCCATGTGATTGCGCAGGGTGACTTCCATGTCTACCCCAGCGATCAACCCTATCGCTATCACAATGCGGGTATCGGCACGCTGCGCTTCATTCGCAATGTACTGTACTGAAGGGCGGATCAGGACTCTCCCGCACATGATCGTGCGTGTCGAAATGTAAAGCGGCTTTCTCCGTTCACGCCTCACCAGTGCACTTCATCGATGCACTGGTGAGCGCCCTCTGTCCGCTTCCTGCCTTTTCTTTCCACAGATATTTTTTGCTGGCGCTGTCTTGGCGCTGTCTTGGCGCTGGCCACAGGCGTGTCCGCCCAGTCCGAGTCAGCATTAGAGAGTGCTATTTCCTTCTATACCGCCACAAGAAGCACTGCCATTTTTGATCTTAATATTGCTAATTAACTGTGTTTCTAATGCTTTGCAGCGTTATTGCTCGGTCATGTCGAAAGCTAATGAGTTGCGCAACATTTTGGCATTGGTCGCAAGGCGGCTTGCTCACATAGCCTGACGATGCCTGCAAATTGGAGCCTTTTGCCGGTCGCTCGTCACCTGGCGCAACGGCAAGATCCTTAGCGACGAGTGATATCCAATAACAAGACGACACCTCAAGGTGCATTCATATGACTCAGACAGAAACGAAAGAACTTCAATTCCGTGGTGGTGTGATGGGGGCGCTCATGCCGCTGTTGGTTCTGGTGTCGGGTCTTATCTATCTCTCTGTCATGGAGCGTGCCGGTACCAAACCGTTCTGGGCCTGTGCCTGGGTAGCGATGGGCGTAGGACTGTTTCTGTGTCGCAATCGATCGGCCTATTGTGAAAGCTTGCTGCGCGGAATGGGTAACCAGACCGCGACGGCCATCATTGCCCTCTGGCTGCTGGCGGGAGTTTTTGGCAAGTTGATGACGGCGGGAGGTTTGATAGAAGGCCTGCAGTGGGTAGGAGCCTCGTTGGGCGCTACCGGTGGTGGCTTCGTATTATTGGCCTTCGTCATCTGCATGGTGTTCTCGCTGGGGACAGGCACCAGTGTCGGGACTGTCATCGGTCTCGGCCCCGTTCTCTACCCGGCGGGTGTGATGCTGGGCGCAGACCCGACCGTGCTGGCCGTAGCGCTGCTGTCCGGTGCGGCCTTCGGCGACAATCTCTCGCCGGTGTCGGATACCACCATCGTGTCGTCCTTGACTCAAGGTGCCCAGGTCGCCGATGTCATTCGAACGCGCTTGCCACTCTCGCTGTCCGCTGCGGGCATCTGCGTCGTCATCTTTCTCTTCTTTGGCGGCAGCGATGAAGCGCTCAGAGAAGTGTCCCGCTTGAGCCAGGGCGACATCAGCGGGCTCATCATGCTGTTGCCACTGATATTGGTGGTCGCACTTGCGCTCAAGCGGCGCCATATCGTCGAGGCCATGTTCTTCGGCAATCTGGCGGCGATGATCTGTGGCTGGCTGACGGGGGCGATCACGTTCGGCGATATCTTCTCGTTGCCAGCAGAACGTGGTGTCAGTACCGGGTTGATCGAGAACGGCATCGCCTCCGTCACCGGCGCGGTACTGTTCGCGCTGATGGTACTCGCGCTGACGCAAGTGATGTTGGATGCCGGCTTGATGCGTCGCCTGCTCGACAAGGCCAACGAGAGTCTGATCAAGACACGCACGGGTGCCGAGACCGGTATTGTCGCCGTGACGATCGCTGCTTCCATCCCATTGTCTGCCAACGCGCCGGCGCTACTGCTGGTCGGGCCGGGACTGGTGCGCAAGCTGGCCGAGAAGTTCGGGATTGCGCCAGAGCGCAGTGCCAACCTGATGGATTGTGCCGTGTGCACCGTCTTCTTCCTGTTGCCGTGGCACATTGCGGTGGCGGTCTGGCAGCAGGTGATCGCCGCCAGTGCAGCCGAGACGGGTGTGGCGGCACCCAGCGCGATGGCGTCCTTCTTTACGCCGTATCCCTGGGCCATGCTAGTGGTGTTGGCCATCTCCATCTACTGGCGTTCGCGCAACCAGAATGACCAGGACCTCCGCACAGAACATGGCGCGGCCGCTGGCCACTCCTCTGATGCCGTGCCGGCAAGCCCGGTAAAGCCTGTCTGATAGCGGATGAAACGGCAGACCAATGTTCTGTATCGCATTCGCATGGATGGCCACGCACGCAAGACTGACAAACGCCTCGTCCCCGCTCGATGATGAGCAGGGGCGAGGCGTTCTGGTATCTAAAGCCGCGTGTTCTCGAGCTTGTTAATTGCTATCACAATACATACTCCGTCGTGCTGCGTTTCATCCGTAACGTGCTGTATTGAAGGGCGGTTCAGGGTTATTCAGGGCTGTTCCTGCCAGAAGCGAGAAAACAGCTCGGCCTGTGTATTAATTCCCAGCTTGGAATACAGATGCTTCTTGTGAGCGCGTACTGTTTCAATGGAAATGCCCAGCCGGCGGGCAATTTCCTTGGTCGAGCAACCTCCGAGCATCAACTGGCTCACCTCTCGTTCACGCTCGGTCAGGCCATGACGTGAGGTGCCTGGCAGTTGTTGATCACCCATTGGGTGCCAAGGATGTACGCGAGGAGGATGGCTTCGTGAGGTTTCATAGGCAATGCGTAGTCGCATCAACTCGCAAAGCCATGGCTGGATCAATTGCAACAAGCCGAGTGCAGCCGTATTGAAGGTTTCAACCGACCCTAGTGAGAGACACAAGAGACTGCCATTTTCCAACGGCTGATTTAGTTGCACTTCATCCGCGACAATATTGCGCCTGAAATAGCGTTGGTAATATTCGGTCTGCGTAAACTGCTCGGGGGCGACATCGTCCAGAGTGACCAATGTACAGACGGGGGCCGCTCGCGCTGCAACATAGAAGGGATCCAATAAATACAACCCCTTCTGATAATCCTGGAAGAGCATCTCATCTGCACCGTCATCTTCATCACTGTCTGCCAGGATCGTGGGCGGATGATCACGGTGGAATACCAGGGCGACCCATGTGTTGAAACACAGATGACGTGAAAGCACGCGACTCGTCGAGCGCCAGAATGTTTCCTTTTCAAGCTCGCGCAGGAGTAGCGAGAAGTCTCTGTGCCATCCGAGCGAGGTCAGCACGTCTGCTGATTCTTCGGTGCTCATGGTGAAGCATGTCCCCTTCATCAAGAATCTTGTGGCAGCTCACATGATGCACATGGCAGAGGAGCTGTGTCTGTAGGCTGTTGGCAGGCCCCTTTCTGGGGTAACCCTGTCAGGTAATTGGCAACTGCTGTGAAATGCGGATACTCGATCTCACTCTCCTTCAATCCCCCGTCATGCCTTTGGATATGAGGCACTGGAGTTCTGCATGAAGATAGCGTTAGCACAAGTTCCGAGTGTCGAGGGTGATATCGCACGTAACCTTACCACGGCGCTTGATGCCATCACTCGTCATGGTGACGCAGTCTCCTTGATGATATTCCCCGAGACACACCTCAGTGGATTTGCCGAAATAGGGCACGTGGCAGACCGCGCACTGTCTCTGGACGGGCCTGAAATCGAGATGTTGTGCGACGCGAGCCGTCATCATGACTGTGCGCTTGCCATTGGGCTGTTGGAAGAAGGCGAGCAAGAAACCTACAACACGACGTTATTGATCACGCCTGAATCGGGTGTCGCGCTGAGCTATCGCAAGACACACCTGTGGCCAGACGAGCGAAACCTGGTGGTTCCCGGCGACCGCATGGCCGTTATGGAATGGCGTGGGCTGACCTTGGGGTTGATGATCTGCTACGACATCGAATTCCCGGAGACCTCACGCGCGCTAGCGCAGTTGGGCGTCGATGTCATCGTGGTAACCAATGGCAACATGGACCCCTATGGCCCGACACATCATCGTGCCGCGCAAGCACGTGCTCAGGATAATCAGTGTTTTCTTGCGATGAGCAACCGATGTGGCGAGGGGGCAGGACTGACCTTCGCGGGCGAGAGCGGCGTATTTTCACCGTCAGGAGAGACCGTGTTTCAGGCAGAGCGGGAAGAAGGTATCTATCTCGTCACACTGGATATTGCGTTGCTTTCACGCGCGCGCAAGGACTACGACTATCTCGCCGATCGTCGGATGGCACTCGCGGGAGAGTCGAGTGCTCCGCTTCCTACCTCGTCTCAGGATCCTCTCAGCCAGGCGAGCACTTCCAACAGCACTGCCTGGCGCTTCTGAATAGAGCGTCGACGGGATTCAGTGCAACATTTCTCGGGCTGATGCCTTTGCCGGGAAAGGTAGTCAATAAAGATCAATAATTATAAAAGGTAATGAAGATGTCTCGACAGAAAAACTTGCTCTCCTTGAGTCAGGTCGTCATGTTCGGCTTGGCGTACATGACGCCGATTATCGTATTGGGCACCTTTGGCGTATTGGCAATGGTGACTTCAGGCGCCGTATCAGGTGCCTATGCGGTAGCGCTGCTTGCGATGTTGTTCACGGCGCATAGTTATGGGCGCATGGCCTGTGCCTACCCTGTGGCGGGCTCCGCCTATGCCTATGTTCGGCATGCCATTGATGAGCGTCTCGGGTTCATCGCCGGTTGGGCAATCATCCTGGATTACTTGTTCTTGCCAATGGTTATCTGGCTGATTGGGGCGGCTTACCTCAACTCGGCTTTTCCGGCAATTCCCGTTGCCGCGTGGTTGATTGCCTTCATCATTGTCACGACACTCATCAATATTGTCGGGCTGAGATTGGCGAGTGCCATCAATGGCGTGATGATGTTGATACAGATGTTGGTGATCGTGGCATTTGTGGCATTGGCCATTCGCTACATCGTCGGCGATGTCTCGCAGCCGTTGTTCAGCCTCGTACCCTTTACTGGTATGGGAGAAGCATCAGGGACGCTACCGATGTTGATGGCCGGTGCTGCCATTGCCTGTTACTCCTTCCTCGGGTTTGATGCAGTGACGACCCTGACGGAGGAGACGCGTGATCCTCAGCGTACTTTGCCGCGTGCCATCTTGTTGATCACGTTGATTGGCGGTCTCATCTTCGTTGTCGTGTCTTATTTCGTGCAATTGGCAGCACCTGGAGGGGTCTTTGAAAATCCTGATGCAGCAGCGTATGAGATAGCACGCAATATCGGTGGAGACCTCTTCGTCAGCATCTTCCTGATTGGCCTTGTGGTGGGACAGTTTGCCTCCGGTATAGCAGCACAGGCGAGTGGCGCGCGTTTACTGTATGCAATGGGACGTGATGGACTCCTTCCCAAGCGGCTTCTTGGTCAGCTGGGGCGCTATGGAACACCTGTCGGAGGGCTAGTGTTGAGTGGGATGGTGGCGCTGTTGGCACTGACCATGGACGTCCTCTCTGCCGCATCCTTCATTAACTTCGGGGCCTTTGTCGCCTTCGCCTTGGTCAATATTGCAGTGATGGCTCATTACTATGTTCGAGAGAAACGTAGAGGCCTGCACGGAGCTGTCTTCTTTTTACTTTTCCCCTTGATTGGCTTGTTTGCCATCGTATGGCTGATGGTCAGTCTCGATGCGCGGGCGCTGTTGCTAGGTGGCGTCTGGCTTGCCATCGGTATGCTCTGGCTGTGTTGGTTGACGCGAGGCTTCAGGCAGCCCATGCCTGAACTGGCCAGCCTGACGGCTGCGCAATAGGCCGATAAGATAGCGCTGGAAAAATGATACAACGATGCCCCGCCCGTCATGGTGGGGCATCGTTGTATTGGGCGCTTAAAACTGACTGACAGAAGCTGGCATCCTGCTTCTCGGCACAAGCTGGATCTTGCCCCATTGTGTCGGTGCTGCTTGGTAGGTCGCGCCACGGCTGGAGCCCCAGAAATGGCGACTATCAGAGTGTGTCCATGACAATGCGAACTCCGCTACTCATCGCCTGTCCCATCTGCTATCGAGATAAAACGTTCCAAGACTTATTCTCTTCACGACAGGGAGCAACGCATGGCTCGAGTCCATATCACGCAACAGGGTACGATCCATTGCTTCCCGGCAGGCTTGAAGGATGCATCAGGAAAGCTGGTCAATGCCGAGATATCTGCCGTGGCCTACGATGGCGAGCGGCTGTTGATGGCAAGTGACAAGCCGATTCCGGGAGAGGGACGATCGGCGGTCTTCACGCTGCCGCTGAATTCACACGGGCCTGACGACAGCCAGCTCGAGTATCTGACCGCCCCGCGTATTCGTCAGGCGGTCAAGTATGAGGATTTCGCACTGACGACCGATGGTCGGCACATGCTGGCAACGACAGGTTTTGATCGTATCGACAGCGAGAGTCATGAGCTCAATGATTACAACCATCTGCTGATCTGGCCGGTAGGCGAGCCAGACAAGGTGCAGGTCGTGGACCCTGATCCGCGCGATGGCGTCGAGGGGTCACTGGAGTTTCGTCAAAAGCTTGAGGCGGCCATCGGTGAACCCTATTACAAGATCGAAGGGCTGGCGGTGATTCCCAGCGATAGAGGAGATGGGCTGTTGTTGTTCGGGATACGCGAGCAAGGCAATGCACATGATGATTTCGTCTATGTGCGCCGTGTCATCGGCGCGCGTTATGCCCTGACCGACAATGACAACATCGAGTTCATCGAGGACCTGCATGATGTCTTCAGCTTCGATCCTGCCGACTATGCGGGAGTGCAGCACGAATGCGGCTTATCCAGTCTGGAATATGATCCTTATCATGCACGGCTTTATCTGGTCACGAGTTTCGAGACCGAGCAGGCGGGTAAAGAGGTGATCGGCGGTTATCTATGGGTGCTGTCTCTGGAAGCGTTTCATGCGGGAAAGGCACCTGTACTGGTGACCGATGAGAAGGGTGAAGTGCTGGAGTTTGAGCACAAGGCCGAGGGCCTGGCAGTACTGGACCGTGATCGCTTGTTCATCGTTTATGACAATGATCGCAATCACGCACTGGGCAGTATCGATGCACGCGATGAACGTCACTCGTGTGAAGCCCCCTATACCCTGCTGACACTGGTATGAGATAGCTCAGAAGGAGAGTGTTGGTAGCGGGCTGTCATTGAAGATTGTCCATCAATGAAAAAGCCCGGCACACAGGTGTGTGCCGGGCTTTTCGCTTTCATGCATGACTCGGTGATGTCTGATGATTCAAGCCATCAGGAGATAGCGATGCATGAGCGGGTAATGCAGGACGTGTCGTCTTACATGGCCTTGTAGAAGAGATAGTCGGCCTGATACGTGACGATTTCGACCTTGTCCTTGTGCGCTTCATCACAGGCCATGGCCGGTGCTGCGCCACCCTGGGTGTTGAGGCGCTGAACGTAGGTCACCCCCATCATGTGGCCTTCGCCTTCAGCAGGATTGGCCTGCACCAGCTGCAGCGGAATGTTGCCATCGCCGTTGGGCTCGACACCCAGCTGCTTGCCAGTGATCTTGGAACCATCCATGGCTTCCCAGGTGGCGGGCGGGCCATAGTACTTGCCGACCTGTTCGCCATCGGCATCGTTGAGTGCTGCGTCCGGACCCTTGAAGACCCAACCCATGGTGCCATCGTCCTTGGTTTCACAGGCCCACTTGATCTCACCGACGCCAACGGTTTCCATGGCGACCTTGTTACCTTCCGGTACCGCGACACTTTTCGGTACGTCCATTGCCAGTGCCATCGGGCTCAGCGCGAGGGCGGCCAGTAGGCCAGTCATGCAGACAGTTGTTTTCATTGTGTCGACTCCATAGACAGAAAAGGATAAAGCGATCAGTTGCAGATATGTCGTTGTCCCGTTGCATGATTGTTAACGCCAACGCTGAATGTCTGGATGTCGAGAATGAAAAACTTTTTTCATATTTTGTTGGTGAAACGAGGGATGGCTGACGTTTTTCCAATGAAAACGCCCCGTCACACAAGGTGCGACGGGGCGTTTGAAGTCTAGCGAACGTTGTCAGATCCAGCGCTCATTCGTACTGCTTGGTACCCCGGATCGGGTAGTGGTTGTCCGGTTTGCGGACGAATTCTATTCCGCCGACAAGCGTGTCCAGATCAGGGCGCACGAAGGGCGCATTGGCCACTTCCTCTATCTGCACCTTGCCCTCGGCATTGACGATGAAGAAGGCCGGTTCCGGGAAGTCGTGATCGGTCTCTTTCTCGCTGCGTGGCTCCGAAATGAACAATCCCAGCGTCTGCATCTGTTCCAGGCTCAGCCCGCTGGCGAGCGGGAAGTTGAGATCCAGTGATTCCATGTGTTCACTCAACTGCTGCTGGCTGTCAGCAGAAACAGCGACGAGATCAACGCCTTGGGCGCTGAAGCGTTCGCGATAGCTCTCCAGCTTGTTGAGGAACTTGGTACAGATCGGGCAATGCTTGCCGCGATACACGATGACCAACTGCCAATCATGCTCACCTTGCGGCTTGCCCAGTGTCAGTGTCTCGCCGTCGCTGCGTGTGACGTCAAGCGCGGGAAAATCGCTGCCGGGATGTAGTTTACGGGTATACATGCCATTGACTCCCTGATGATGAAGCGCGTCGTGGAGAGTAGCTCTGCCACGTTCCTGATCCGCGGACTGACGTGAACCGCTTGCTCAATAGATGCAGGCGGTGACGCTCATTTCAAGGGGGGCTCAGCCCAGATACCCAGTGTGCTCGAGCAGAATGGTCGTCCCGATGCCGATCAACACGATGCCGCCGATGATCTCGGCGCGTTTACCGACCATCTTGCCGAGTGCGCCACCCAGCATGACGCCGATAGTCGCCATCAGGAACGTTGCCGCGCCGATCGAGAGCGCGGTGGTAATGATATTGACTCCGGCGAAGGCAAGCCCGGCACCGACTGCCATGGCATCGATACTGGTGGAAAAGCCAGTCAGCACCAGGCGAGGGAGAGAGAGCTGAGCATTGCAATCCGTCTCGTCTTCCTCATCCTTGGAAAGCCCTTCATGAATCATGTGCAGGCCGAGCAACAGCAGCAAGCCAAAGGCGATCCAGTGGTCCCATTGTTCCACGTAGGCGGCGACGGATCGGCCAATCAGCCATCCGATCATGGGAGTGATGCTTTCGATGACACCAAAGATAAGACCGATACGCAGCGCGTCTGACAAGGTGGGTCGCCGAATGGCAGCCCCCTTACACAGCGCGGCCGCGAAGGCATCGCAGGACATGGAGAAGGAGAGCAGGAAGATAGAGAATACGGGCATGTGTCAGGAGTTCCAGGCCGGTTACGAGTCAATAACAGAAAGACGCCACCGGCCAGGAGCGTCTCTTCTGTCATTGGTCTCGCCGAACCGTATCCTGTCAGATCATGGGCGTGATCTGGTGGTGGGTCCTCGGTGCCACGGCAATGCCTGCCGACTGTGTTGACATCCGAGACTCTCATCTGAGCGATAAGAGCGGGCTACTCCCCAAAAACTGGTGGCATCTTAGCAACAAACTTTCGCCATTTCATCCCCTTGTGATACGTAGTGCTTGCCGTCATAACTGTTGGCACACGACAACGAGACAGGTCTTGCGGTCTGACGGCTTTTTCACGCGTCCGTCCGTCGGTAGCAGTTAGCGACGAGTCGTACATACCGAGAAGCCCCCACTGGTTGTCACTAGCGCGAATTTACCGTTCCAAGGAGTCAATCAATGTCCGATAGTTATCAGCCACCCAAGGTATGGACATGGGAAAACGAGAGCGGCGGCAAGTTTGCCAGTACCAACCGTCCGATTGCTGGTCCGACTCATGACAAGGAGCTCCCGGTTGGCGAGCATCCCTTCCAGCTGTATTCCATGGCGACACCGAACGGCGTGAAAGCCACCATCATGTTCGAGGAGCTGCTGGCGCTGGGTCACAAGGGTGCGGAATACGATGCTTGGCCGATCCGTATCGGCGATGGTGACCAGTTCGGCAGCGGGTTTGTCGCGATCAATCCGAACTCCAAGATCCCGGCCCTCGTCGATAACACGGGTGACGCACCTTTGAGAGTGTTCGAGTCGGGCTCCATCCTGCTGCACCTTGCGGACAAGTTCGGTGCCCTGATGCCGAAGGATCCGGCACAGCGTGTTGAGGTGATGAACTGGCTGTTCTGGCAGATGGGCTCCGCGCCGTATTTGGGCGGCGGTTTCGGTCACTTCTACAACTACGCACCAGAGAAGCTTGAGTACCCGATCAATCGCTTCACCATGGAGACCAAGCGTCAGCTCGACGTGCTTGATCGCCAGTTGGCTGATAATGCCTATATCGCGGGAGATGAGTACACCATCGCCGATATTGCCATCTACGCCTGGTATGGCTCTCTGGTGGAAGGCAAGCTCTATGACGCAGCCGAGTTCCTGGCGGTGCAGGACTACACCCACGTGCAACGCTGGGCGAAGTCGATTGCCGAGCGTCCTGCAGTCAAGCGAGGTCGCATGGTCAATCGTTTCTGGGGTGAGCCTGAAGAGCAGTTGATCGAGCGACATTCGGCGAGTGACTTCGAGACCAATACCGAAGACAAGCGCGCGCAATAAGCGCCAGCATCTCTCAGTGGCATGAAAAGGGCTACCCATCGGGTAGCCCTTTTCATGTGTCACGTCTGAAGTGCCAGATCCGCGGTATATGATCGTCGACCACGTCGGCGCTTCGGTCAGTCGCGGGAGCTCAGTCAGTCTGGCTGACGCTCAGGACGATCTTCCCCACATGACTCTTCTGTTGGAACATTTCCTGAGCCTTGGCGATATCCTCAAGCGGGAACGTCTCAGCGACCAGTGGCACGATATTGCCTTGCTCGATATGGCGGATCAGGTTTGGAAACACTTCGGGTGCCAGTACCGTGCAACCGAAGAAGCTCAAGTCCTTGAGATACAGCGTGCGCAGGTCAAGCTCCACCACTGGCCCTGCAATCGCGCCAGATACGGCGTAGCGGCCCCCTTGGCGTAGCAGCTCAAGCAGCTGAGGCCATTGAGGGCCCCCGGCCAGATCAATGACCACATCCACACTGTTGCCTGCCAACGCCGTCGTCAGTGGCTGGTCTCTCAACACGACCTGATCGGCCCCCAATTCACGCAGTGTCTGCGCCTTGGCCTGGCTGGTTACGGCAATGACATGCGCGCCGCGCGCCCTGGCAAGCTGGACGGCCGCTGAGCCGACGCCGCCAGAGGCGCCCGTGATCAGAACGCTTTCTCCCTGAGCAAGGCTGGCGCGGGTAAGCAGGTTTTCAGCCGTCGAGTAGGAGCAGGGGAAGGAGGCGAGTTCAATATCGCTCAAGGGACTGTTGATGCAATGTGCCTGGCTGGCGGCGACTGTCGTGTACTCGGCAAAGCCACCACTGCATTCGGCGCCGAAGTACCACGGCGGGGAGAGGGCGACGCCGTCATGCTCGAACAGACAAGGGTCGATCAACACGCGCTCACCTACTCGTGACGGGTCCACGTCGCGGCCCACGGCGGTGATCTCGCCGCAGACGTCAGCGCCTTGAATGCGGGGGAACTCCATCGGCTTGCCAGACCAGCTGGCATCTTCATCGTCGGCATTGCCCTTGGAGTACCAGGCCAGACGAATGTTGACGTCAGTATTGTTGACGCCTGCCGCGCCGACGCGAATGAGTACCTCGCGATCGCCCGGGGCCGGGCGGGGGATGTCATCGCGTACGTCCAGCATCTCGGGACCGCCATGTCCCGTCAGGTAAACGCCACGCATGGTCTCGTTCGTTGCTGACTCGTTCATGTACCTGATTCTCCCAGGAGTGTGAGGGTCGCCGAGCGTGCGGCATCGATGGCGTCTCTGCCCAGTACCAGCCAGGCCGAGGATGCGCCTTCGTGGATCAAAAACAGCTCAGTGGCGAGAGTCGGTTGGCCGCTTCGATCCCCCAGCCATTGGAGGATTTCCCGCTTGTGGCGCAGAACCGTGTCGCGAACATCGGTGTTGTCCGGAAAGGCGGCCAGTGCGTTGACCGACATGCAGCCATTGGGAGCCTCGTGTTGCATCCAATGCGCCAGACGTTGATAGAGGTGAGAGAGCGCACCTGCGCCTTGTGCCGGCACGTCGTCCTCCAGAAAGGCCAGATAACGCTCGTGCCGATGCTGGAGTGCCCCGATCACCATGCTTTCCTTGGAAGGAAAGTGGCGATACAGAGTGCGCAAGCTGACGTCTGCTGCTGCTTTCAGCTCGGAGACGCTGGGTTCTGCAAAGCCGCGCTGGCTGAACAGCGCTTCCAGCCGTGCCGCGATATCGTGCGTGAGCATGTCGTGACCATTGGCGAAAACAAGGGGGGAGAGCATTCGTTCTACCTGCAAAGGGTAGAGCGTTCGTTCTCCCTGTGTCAATGCCCTTCCAGTAACTGCGGCTCACGGCAATCGATTCTCTGCTTCCTATCCGACATGTCTTGTGACGGATGCTGCGCGTATCTCTGGTGCGTAAACCGTAAATGTGACGGCATCAATGGCACTTTGGGGAAGGAATGCGCACATTGTGTTGCGGTTGTTATTGATAAGAATTAGCATTCGCGACTAATTCGCTGGCGCGGGGGGCGTCAGCCATGGCCACTTCTTGCTCATGAAGCGAGAAAAGATGTCGAATCAGCAGGATGCTGTCGCATCGCGTATCAAAGGGTTTTCAGGTGCCAAGTCATTCTCGGGATAGCGCAGCAAACACGTACAAGGGACATTTTTCCTGCCTGATCTTCAGCCTCATGGCACTGCCGACGGCCGCAATGGCGGAAGAAGACGCGACGAACAGTTCAGGTGTCGCAAGCTCAGTGATCGTGGTGACGGGGGAGCGTGAAACGGAAGTCGCACCCGGCAGCTATCGGGCAGAGGCCTCCAGTATTGCCAACAAGCAGTCGGTCGATTTTCTCGAGCAGGCGCGCACCATCAATGTCGTGACGCAGCAGGTCATCCACGATTTCAATCTGGATGACCTTGAAGAAGCGCTGCAACCTGTCGCCGGAATCCAACTGGGCAACACGCTCGGGGGCACCGAGGATGGCTTCGTCAAGCGGGGCTTCGGCAGCAACAGTGATGGCTCGATGTTGATTGATGGCATTCGCCAGCCGCGCCGCACCTATTCCACCGCGACGGTGGACCGGGTCGAGGTCCTCAAGGGACCATCATCGCTCTTCCAGGGTCAGCAGAATCCGGGCGGCGTGATCAACATGGTCACCAAGCGCCCGCAGTACGAGACGCATACAGAGCTCAGTGGTGAGGTGAGTTCATTCGGCGGTGGCAATACCAGTCTGGATACCACCGGGGCCATCGGGGATACGGGGCTTGCCTATCGCTTGATCCTGTCGCATGAAGATGAAGACTCCTGGCGTGAGTACGGCAATGATCGGCGTACCATCATTGCGCCTTCGCTGCGCTGGGAAGGTGAACACAGCAGTGCGCAGATCAGCTATGAATATCAGGATTACGATATTGATATCGATCGTGGCACCATCTTCTACAACGGCAGCGCTGCCGATGTGTCGAGTAGTACGCGCTTTGATGAGACGTGGAATCGCGTCTATGGACACGATGAGTCGCTCAATGCCTGGTGGAAGCAGGACATCACCGACAATTGGGATCTCAAGCTGACCTATGGCTGGACGCGTCGCCAGTATAGTGATGCGCGAGCCAATGTCACCGATGTCAGCGATAGCGGCGATGTGACGGTACGTGCCGAAGAGAACAAGGGCTATGAGCGCAGCGAGCATTACACGGCACTGGACGCCACGGGGGAGGTAGAGATTGCGGGTCAGCGACATGATGTGGTGATCGGTGCAGATTATGAAACCACTCGCGACTACCTGGATGAGCGTTATTTCGGTGATTCCGTCACCGTCTCGACTGTGAATGATGTCACCCATGGTCAGCTCTCCCAGGTAACCTCCGATGACATCAATACCTCGCGCAGCAATCGTCTTGATGAGACACAGGCACTCGGGGTCTATGTCAGTGATCGTTGGCATCTGAATGACAAGTGGATTCTGGGACTAGGCGGGCGCTACACCTGGTTTGAACAGCAAAGTGGTGAGGGCGAGGACTTCGTGTCCGATCCTGATTACAGCGACAGCCTCTTCCTGCCTTCCGTCAACCTGCTGTATCGCATTGATGATGCCAGCTCTACCTATATCAGTTATAGCGAATCGTTCGTGGCCAACGGCACCGACAGCGATAGCGGTGAAAGCCTTGATCCAGAGGTCGGCAAGGGCTATGAGATTGGCTACAAGCGTCAATGGAATCCGCGCCTGGCGACGTCTGTCGCGCTCTATCGCATTCGCAAGGAAAACGTGGCGGTCACCGACAATGGCGTGACGCGTACCATCGGCGAAGCGGGCTCTGAAGGGCTTGAGTTCAGCTTGGACGGCGCACTGACAGACCGTACCTCCTTGCTGTTCAGCTATGCCTATACCGATACCGAAGTGATCGAGGATACCGAGGGAACGGAAGGCAATCGTCTGCCGAATGCGGCGCTCAATGCCGCGAGCCTCTATCTTGCGCATGATCTCGCCATCGACCCGGCCTACGGTGCCTGGCGTATCGGAGGTGGTGTGCGCTATGTCGGCGAGCGCGAAGGCGATGATGACAACAGCTTCTCGATGGATGCCTATACTGTCGCGGATGCCTTCGTGGGCTGGCGTCACCACTTCTTCGGCCCGGACACCGAGTTCAAGCTGAACGCGAAGAATCTCTTCGATACGACGTATTACTACGGTAGTGGCGGTGATACGCGTGTATTGGTGGGAGACCCGCTGGAAGTGACACTGTCTGCCAGTGTCGGCTGGTAATACCATCTCTTTTGAAGGCCATGTCGCAAGCGAGATGAAAAAAGTGGGGTATAACGAGAGGTATAGATAATCGGTTATTTAGTACTTTGGTATTGAATAGCCGGTTCATGAGCAGATGGCTTTTCTGATGTCTAACAATGCATCAAGAATGTCTCTAGACTAGTACATTACTGCTAGCTGATTGAGTGATGTGCGGTTACGTCTCGTCTCATCCTATGTGCCAACGCTGCACGACCCCGCGTTGGCCATCATCAACTGTTCAGTCGTCGTAGTGTCAATAAAGGGCTTTTACGCCCGCATTCTATGAAGCAGGGAGCTTCAATGAACCCCATATTGTCCATGTCTCTGATGCCTGTATCAGGGGATGGCGCGGCAAGGGCAGTTGCCGTTCAGTCCAGTTCCCCGATGAACTCGTTTGATGATCGATTACCTGATTACATCAAGTCTTCTCCACCGGGCTTGAAGCCGTTGGAACCGGCGGTGCTGACCCTGGTGATGGCCATCTATCGGCATGATCCCGATACGTTGGCGCACTCTTGGCGGGTCGCCGGTCTTTGCGTTTATCTGTATAGGCGCTTGTTGGCGGAGGGGCAGCGCAAGGTGCCACTGGATGATCTCTACAGCGCTGCATTGCTGCATGATATCGGCAAGGTGACGGTACCAAGTGATTTGTTGCAGGCCCCGCGCTCATTGCAAGCGGAGGAACGTACGCTGGTGCAGAAGCATGCTGCTGAAGGGGGGAGAATGCTGCAATCCTTGCGTGGTCCACTCAAGGCGTTGGCATGCTCGTTGGCGGTATCTCATCATGAATGCTGGAATGGCTCGGGATATCCCGTAGGGTTGCCATCGCGGCTGTTGCCGCTGCATTGTCGTATCGCGGGGCTGATGGATGTCTTCGATGCGCTTGCGTCTCCCCGCGCTTACAAGCCCGGCTGGCCGCTGGATAAATTGGTGGCGTTGTTCGTGGCGCAGGCAGGCAAGCAGTTTGATCCCAAACTGATCAATAGACTGGCACCCTACTGGACGTCCTTGCTGCAAGAGCACGGTCGATTGATGGACATCACCCTCGATACCCCATCTTCCTGACGCCAGACTGATGGAAGATTCAGGGCCCATGGGGCGTGCCGCAATGGCAAGTACCTCATCCTGAATCCTCCAGTACAGTGATCAAACGACAAGGCCCCAACCTGAATATTCAGGTTGGGGCCTTGTCGTATTGTCGTCGTGCTTCACTCACTTCATTTCAGTTCACGCTCATACCTCATCGCTCCGATAGAGCTGGAGGCAACTAGCTGGGGGCGACTAGCAGGGGACAACTAGCAGGGCTCAGCTACAGCGCTCGCGCTTGATGGCTGCCCAGTCAGTCGTCGGGTTCTGGCGGCCGTGATTACCAGCATATGGCGCCACCTTGGGTGATTCCCAACCATCCAGCGCATTGTCTTCCAGGCGGTAGATCTCCACACCCAGCGGGTTGCAGGTCTCGAGCGGATCGCGTGCATCCGGCCCCCAGAGATCCACCGACAGATCACCACCCGGGCAGCAGGACATCGCGCACAGCAGGTCCGTCTCGGCGAAGAACTCCAGATAGTCACCCTTGCGTGCCGGGCAGGCCTTCATGAAGTACTTGTCGTCATTGTTGAGGCCGGTGCACTGGAAGATGTTGAGCACGTCGTGAACATCAAATTCGGTCAGGCCCCAAGGCGCGACTGCTCGCACCAGATTGGAGTGGCAGTGATGATCGAAATCCTCGCCGGTCAGCAGACGATTGACGTAAGGGTCGCAGCGAGTGCCCAGCAGGTCATGCACGCGGCCGCCGTCCTCGTCGACGCCGTAATCTGCCAGGGTGTCGTCGATGATGGTCGCCATGGGACGCAGGTAAGGTAGCGTCGACCACAGGCGGTCATAGGTGCTGACATGCGCGCGTTGCAGCTGGCGAGTCCGGGAAGCCCACATGCGTTCGCGCGGATTGTGCAGATTCCACATGTTGAAATCACCGACCTGTGAGCCTTCGGTGATCTTGATGCGCAGCACGTGGCCCGCCGGCACTTCCCACGCCAGACCATTGCGCAGCGGCACGGTATGGGTCGCGATCAGTGTGCGCTCGGCCTTGCCTTCGGTGAGGCTGTCGTAGAAGTCATGATCGACATCCAGGATCGAGCCCTTGGTCGCTTGATAGGCGGCAGAAACATTACTCATGGCAAGACTCCTCGTGAAATGAAACAGGGGCAGTATGGTGATTCATGCGGTCGCTTGGCAGACCGTGGGAGATGGGCGTATCACTCATGGACTTGCTCATGCCTCCTCACGGTGCCAATGCTTCATCAGGCGATCAAAGCAGGCGCTGGCCGTCGGCTGAGTACTCATGCGACTGACGATGATCACCGCCATCAGGGCGAACAGGAAGCCGGGCACGACCTCGAACATGTCGAAGATCTCCAGTGGGCCACCGCTCAGCGGCTTCCAGATCGCGACGGTGAGTGCCCCCACCAGCAGGCCAGCGATAGCCCCGTTGCGCGTCATGCCACGCCAGAACAGCGACAGCAGGATGACAGGGCCGAAGGCGGCGCCGAATCCGCCCCAGGCATAGGACACCAGGTCGAGAATGCTGCTGTCGCGGTCGGTACCCATCACGGTGGCGAGCAGAGCGATGGCGATCACGCTGGCACGACTCAGCCACACCAGTTCTTTTTGTGAGGCCTTGGGGCGGATCAGACCACGATAGATATCCTCGGCAATCGCACTGGAGCAGACCAGCAATTGGGAATCGACGGTGCTCATGATGGCCGCCAGCACGCCGGCGAGAATGAAGCCTGCCACCCACGGGTTGAGCATGATCTGGCTGAGGGTGATGAAGACACGCTCACTGTCCTTGAGCCCATCGCCCAGCTCGCCGCCGAACCAGTAGTAGCCCAATACGCCGACCGACACGGCCGCCGCCATCGTCACGGCGGACCACAGCAGGGCAATCCGACGAGCTACCCTTATGTCCTCGCGCTTGCGAACGGCCATGAAGCGCACCACGACATGGGGTTGGCCACAGTAGCCAATCGCCCAGCCTGCCAGTGACAGCATGCCCAGCAAAGTCACGTCTTCCAGCATGCCGCCGATCGGGGCGACATCCATCGTCCCGGCTGGCGCCGCAGCGGGATCACTGAACAGCGCCACTGCCGTCATGGCTGCCACGGCACAAAGTGAGGCTGCCATCATCAGGCCCTGAATGAGGTCGGTCCACGAGGCGGCGAGAAAACCGCCGAGGAAGGTATATCCGACGATGACCAGGGCACCCAACCACAGCGCGACGCGATAATCGATCTCGAAGATGCCCTCGAACAGTACCGCGCCACCGACCAGTCCGGCTGAGACGTAGAAGGTGAAGAACACCAGCATGACGACGGATGACAGGGTGCGCAGTACACGAGAGCGGTCCTCGAAGCGTGCTTCCAGATAATCCGGAACGGTCAGCGCATTGCCCGCCGCCTCAGTGAAGACACGGAGTCGCTCGGCAACCAATGTCCAGTTCAGATAGACGCCAACCAGTGTCCAGACTGCGATCCAGGCCTGCGAGAGGCCGCCACTGAAGATGGCGCCCGGCAGGCCCATCAACGCCCAACCACTGAGATCTGACGCGCCGGCACTCAAGGCCGCGACGCTGGGCGGCAAGCCGCGGCCACCGAGGATGTAATCCGACAGGTTGTGGGTGATGCGATAGAAGTAGATGCCGATGCCCAGCATCAGCAGCAGATAGAGTCCGAATGACAGCAGGACAGGTAGGTTCATCCAATATGGCCTCATGATGACGCAGGAGCGTCTTGTTCTTGTTGACGGTCGTCGGTCATGCCAGCAGAGAGACTGTACGGCCGACGCCAGTGACATCTACCTTACCCATGAGTAGAATTTCTAAAAACTGATAAATAATGATCCGATAGATGATTTCATATCATGTATTGAAAGGACGACATCATGCGGCCCAGCCTGTCTTCATTGAATACCTTCGAGGTCGTCTCACGACTGGGCAGCATTACTGCCGCGGCCGATGCGCTGAATATCACCCAGTCGGCCGTCAGCCATCAGATACGCCGCCTGGAGGCCGCGTTAGACGTCAGTCTGCTAGAGCGTGTCGGGCGCGGCGTGATGTTGTCAGAGGCCGGGCGCAGACTGGCGGATGGCCTGCAGGTCGGCTTTGCCAAGATCGAACAGTCAGTCGCGGAATTCGACGGTCATCAACCGCATGGGCAGCGGCGTCGACAGTTGCGCGTCAGCTGCCTGCCATCGGTGGCGGTGCGCTGGTTGATTCCAAGGCTCAACAGCTTTCGCGAATGCTGCCCCGATATCGCGGTCAGTCTGCAATACGCGGGTATCAGTGCCCGTGGCTTGCTGCCGGAGGTTGATGTGATGATCACCTGGCAGGACGAGCTGCCAGGCAAGGATGCGCAGGGATTCCGGTTGTTTTCCGGGGCCACCCAACCGGTGGCCAGCCCGCTGTACCTGGAATATCACCGCCGCCCGACCCAGCCGGCAGACCTGCTCAAGCTCGAGCTGATCCATGATCAATCGCGTCAGCCGTGGCATGACTGGTTCAACAACTGCAGCCTGTATCCCTCTCAGCTCGACAAGGGCGATCTCTATCAGGACTTCAGTCTGCTGAGTGCCGCGGTGGTTGCGGGCCAAGGCGTTGCTCTCTGCCCGCCACGCCTGATTCGCAAGGAGCTGGAAGACGGCACCCTTGAGTGCCTGTTCGACATGGCCGCCAATCAACAGCGCGCCTATTGGCTGTTCCATCACGCGCAGCCAGCTCAGCACGTGCAGCAGTTCTGTGACTGGATGCGTGAGCAGATCGCGGCCGAGGGCGAGGAGGTGGATAGAGGCGTCATCACCCTCAGCCGCTAGCCACTGACATCGCACTTGAGCCATCGTCGAAAGAGACGAAAAAGCCCCACCGAGAGACTCGGCAGGGCTTTTATTCAGCAAGGCATCAGGTCGTAACCTGTGTCGTGATCTGCGACGCGAACTGGCGAGACCGTCAGCCGTTGAGTATCCCCAGCCAGCCCCATAATCCCAGTAGCGCCGCCAGCAGCACCGGCGGTGTCAGTATCAGGCCGACCTTCATGTACTGCCCCCAGCTGATGTGGTGGCCTTTCTGATCGAGCACATGCAGCCACAGCAGCGTGGCAAGACTGCCGATCGGGGTGAACTTGGGGCCCAGATCATTGCCGATCACGTTGGCGTAGACCATCAGCTCCCGCGTCGTGTCACTGACCTGCTGTGCACTCAGGTGATCAATGGCGAGTGCGCCGATCAGCGTGGCAGGCATATTGTTCATCACCGAGGCGGTGATAGCCGCCAGTACACCGGTGCCGAGAGTGGCGATCAGGCTGCCTTGACTCGCAAGCCAGGCAAGAATGTCGCTGGCGTGGTCGGTCAGGCCGGCATTGCCCAGCCCGTAGACCACCAGATACATGCCCACCGAGAACAGCACGATCTGCCACGGTGCCCCGCGCAGTACTGGTCCGAGGGCTATGACTGCGTCGCCCGAGCCCAGCCAGCGCCCGGCAATGGCCAGCAGTATCAAGGCAGCGCTGCCCGTGACGACGCACAATGGTACGCCCAGCGGGGCAGTGACGAAGTAGGCGATCAACAGCACGCCCAGCAGCGGGAAGGCCGCGCGGAACACCTGGGGGTCCTTGATGGCGCTCGACGGTGCCTCGAGCTTCTCAAGCGTATAGTGCGAGGGCAACTCCTTGCGGAACATCAGCCACAGCACGATCAGCGTGGCGGCCAGCGCGATCAGATCGACCGGCACCATCACGGCGGCGTAATGCGTGAAGGAGATATCGAAATAGTTGGCGCTGACGATGTTGACCAGATTCGAGATCACCAGTGGCAGACTGGTGGAATCGGCGACGAAACCGGTGGCGATGATGAAGGCTAGCGATGTGGCAGCGCTGAACTCCAGACGCACCAGAATCGCGATCACGATCGGCGTGAGAAGCAGGGCCGCGCCATCATTGGCGAAGAAGGCTGCGATCACCGCACCCAGTAGCACGATCAGTGGGAACAGCTTGCGTCCATTGCCGCCGCCCCAACGCGCGACATGCAGTGCCGCCCAGCTGAAGAAGCCCGCCTCATCGAGGATCAGCGAGATGATGATCAGCGCCACGAAGGTGAAGGTGGCGTCCCACACGATATCCCACACCACCAGTACATCCGGCAGATTGACCACGCCACAGGCCAGCGCGACCACGGCGCCGCCCAGGGCGCTGGTGCCGATCCCCAGCCCACGTGGCTGCCAGATCACCAATGCCAGCGTGATGGCGAAGATTGTCAGGGCAAGCATGACGTTTCCTTGTCGAGAGTGGAGGAAGAACTCGAGGGCATCAGATCGCGGATTGATTGACGCGTTTCGAGACGTCTTCGGCGCTCTCGACCCGCTCCGAATAGCGCTCGGTCAGGTAGGGCGCGCGTTCACGGTTGAGCCATGTAAACTTCATCAGCTCTTCGCAGACATCGACGATGCGAAGATAAAGAGGAGACATGCGCATGCGGCCCGTCTCATCGAACTCATTGAAAGCCTTGGGCACCGAGGACTGATTGGGGATGGTCAGCATGCGCATCCAGCGACCCAGAATGCGCATCTGATTGACGCTGTTGAAGCTCTGGCTGCCGCCACTGACCTGCATGATCGCCAGTGTCTTGCCCTGCGTGGGGCGCACGCCGCCCAGTGACAGGGGAATCCAGTCGATCTGCGCCTTCATGATCGAGGTCATGGCGCCGTGGCGCTCCGGGCTGACCCACAGCATGCCTTCTGACCACTGGGCCAGTTCGCGCAGCTCCTGCACCTTGGGGTGATCGGCGTCGCAGTCATCCGGCAGTGGCAGTCCGGCGGGCGAGTAAAGGCGTACCTCGGCACCGAATGCCGTCAGCAGACGGGCGGCTTCCTCGGCGCAGAAGCGCGAGAAGGAGTGCTCACGCAGTGACCCGTAAAGCACCAGAATGCGCGGTGCATGGTGCGGGGCTTCCGGCCCGACCAGGCGATCGATCTCCAGCGGGCGCCAGTGTTCGGCATCGATGTTGGGCAGGTCGGCCAGCGCCGCTGTCATCTCATCTGTCATCGTTTCTCTCGCTTGCCAATGCATGTGCTCAGGGATGTGTGCGTTCATTGCTCACGCCTTGGAGGCATGAACGACGTCGCCGTCTTCCTTGGTGTACTCCGCGACGGGATTGTCCAGCAGCGCCAGTACGACTTCAGATGGGCGGCAAAGTCGGGTAACGGTGGGGGTCACCACGACTGGGCGATTGATCAGGATCGGATGTGCCAGCATGGCGTCGATCAGCTCGGCGTCGCTGAGAGCGGAGTTTTCTAGCCCAAGTTCATCAAAGGGCGTGCCCTTGCGGCGCAGCAGCGGGCGTGGGCCGCCCCCCATGGCGGTGATCAAGGCCTCAAGCGTTTCACGCGTCGGCGGCGTGACCAGATACTCGATGACCTCCGGTGTCTCACCGGAGGCCTTGAGCATGGCCAGCACATTGCGCGACGTGCCACAGGCCGGGTTGTGATAGAGAGTGATGCGGGTGCTATCAGTCATGGTCTTGAGGCTCCTGAGATGCCTGGGATGTACAGGCGGAGGTGCAATCGGGGGTAGTGAGCGACGCCAGTAACGGATCACAGACTTCCGGCGAGCCCGCGCAACATTCGCGCAGCAGAAATTGCACGGTGGTCAGCATGTGGGACAGGTTGGCGCGATAGATCAGTGAGCGCCCCTTGCGCTGGGAGTGGATCAGCCCGGCGCGGCTCAATACACCCAGATGCGTCGAGAGGGTGTTGTGCGGTACCTCTAGCACTCGAGCAATATCTCCCGCGGGCAGGCCTGACGGTTCGTGGCGTACCAGCAAGCGAAAGGCCTCGAGCCGCGTTGCCTGAGACAGAGCGGCAAAGGTCTCGAGCGTGGCCTGGGGATCGGACGGCATGTCTGGAGTGCTCATTATTCTGTCCATATGTCGAGACTTTTCGAAATGAAGATTGTGCCATGGTAGAACAGCCATGGCTGACAGGAAAGTCCTTGTCACTCATGGCGTTTTGTCGAGAGGCAAAATGAATGCAAGAAATCCATGACCGAAGTGATGGAAAAGGAACAATCCGGGGCGTGAGCTTGGGTGTGAGCAGGAGCAGGAGCGGCTAGTGAAAACGTCAGGGCAGCTCGTGGCTGATGGCGCTGAGGAAGCTGTCCGAGTCCTCGAGGCGCGACACGATGAGGTCGCGAAGTGCCATGACACGTGCTGGCACCAGTTGTCGGTCCGCCCATACCAAATGGATAGTGCCTGCTGGACAGACGACATCCGGCAGCAGGGCTTCAAGCTCGCCGCGTGCCAGAAAGGGTGCAAGCGTCAGGCGCGGGGCCAGACAGATTCCCATGCCCTGGCAGGCTGCCTTGATCGAGAGCCGGAGGCTGTTGACGCTGTAGCGAGGTGACAAGGCGAGACACAGGTTCTCGCCGTTCTGAGTGAGCTCCCATGCCGTCATGGTATTGCCCGAGAGCAAGTCATGCCCTGCCAGGTCATGGATGCTCTCAGGTCGGCCCTGCTGATCCAGATATTCGGGCGCGGCCGCCAACATCAGATGGGAGTCGAACAACCGCCGCTGGATCAATTGCGGCGCCGTGGCAGGAGAGGACACTACGGCCAAATCCACCTGATCATCGAAGAAGTGACTGATGTCCGAGCCGAAGCTGATGCGGATGGTCACCTCGGGATGCTGGCGCATGAACTCGATGGCGGTGGCTTGCAGGAAGTGATCGGCGAAGGGCTCGGGGCAGGAGACGTGGATGGCACCGCTCAATGTCGGTTGCGTATTCATCTTGGCCAGCCATGCGTGATCGACCTGCTCCAGCAGCTGTGCAAAGCGCTGGTAGCACTCTTCGCCGCTGGCGGTCAGCTGGAATTGCTTGGCCGAGCGATGGATCAGCTTTTCCCCGAGCGTCTGCTCCAGGCGCGTTACCGCACGCGACAGCGTCGGAGCGGATGTCTGGTGATGTCGTGACGCCGCGGCATAGCCACCATGATGGACGGCCTGACAGAACCAATGCAGATCGGTGAGATTCTTCGCATTCATATTTGCACGCTTGTATTGCGCTTCTGGTGATTAATACCGCGTGGGAAGGCTGCTATCGTCATGGGATGACCCCTAGCCCTATGCGCCCTGGAGAGAAGCATTCATGCGCAAGATACCTGCCAGATATCAGTTTCCCGTCACCATGGCGTTGATGTTGCCCATCATGCTGTTGGGGATGCCGTTGTTGATACTCTCCCGCAGCATACCCGCCGAGGGTTCATTATTGAATGCTTGGCTGCGCTACCTGGCGGAAGGTTTGCCGCTGGCCCTGCCACTGGCACTGGTGGCCATCATACTGGTACGTCTGCTCGTCACGCGTGTGTTGATGGCTCCGGCGGGTTTGCCCGTCGCTCAGCTCGACGATACCGGACATGAAGCACGATCGTCAGGTGTCCTGGTTTCAGAGAGACCGGCCGCTGAAGTGCCCAGTGCCCAAGCGCCAATGTCAGCAGTGTCGGGCGCTACCGAGCACTGATGCGAGTAAGACGCCCGCCGTCTCTTGCTGCTGGCTCACGCCTTTCATGTCATACCTGCCAACTCAGACCTGCTCATGCAGCCAGCTGGCCAATGCTGCCTGGCGAGGGTTCTGGCTCTCGAGACGCGCCGCAAGCCAGTAATCACAGCCGGAGGAATACTCCAGCGTCCCCAGCCGCACCAGCTGTCCCCGTGCCACCAATGCACTGACTTGCTGATGACTGCCCAGCGCGACGCCTTGCCCGGCCAATGCGGCATCCAACACCAGGTGGTAGCTGGTGAATTGACGTTGCACATTGAGCGCCAGCCCCGGCTTGCCCATGCCGCTGAACCAGCGTGGCCAGTTGATCCAGTTGGGTTCGAGGCGCTCGTAGTCGAGCAGTGGCAGAGCCGCCAGCAGAGGTAGCTCCCGGCAGTCGCGGGCACCTTGTGGCAGCTCGGCGATGAAGTCGGGCGACGCCACCGGATAGAGCGTCTCGGTGAACAGAGGGGTCAATTGCCAGTCCGGATGCGGCGCCATGTCATAGCAGATGGCGAGATCGACATCCTCGGTGAGGATGTCGCGATGATGATCTGCAGTGATCAGGCGCAGGCCACTGGCAAGCGTCGGCTGGGTGGCGCGAAGTCGATTCAACATCGGCCCCAGCCAAAGGTGCGAGATGGCGCTGTTGGCGGCCAGTGTCAGACGGGCATTGGGAGAAGGGCGGCTGACGCTCTCCAGCGCGTCGATCATGAAGTCGAAACTGGTCGCCAGGCGCTGGCTCAACTGCTGTCCTGCCGCGGTCAGAGAGACTCGTCTGCCGTGGCGATGAAACAGCTCGGTATCGATGTGACGCTCAAGGATGGCGATTTGCCGGCTGACCGCAGCCTGGGTGATATGCAATTCACTGGCGGCGCGCGTGAAGTTGGCGTGACGTGCGGCTGCCTCGAAGGTCAGCAGGCTGTTGAGAGGCGGCAGGCGATGACGAAAGCTCTTCATGCAGGGCTCCGAGACGAGGAGGGTAAAGTCGGCTGATAGGCCAGTGCTTGATGACTTCAGGTTATCAAGGTTGATCAGGATTGACGCTATACACAGCAGGATTCATCAGGTTCACACTGATGTCATCGTAACATGCTTCGTATCCCGTAGATGATCACGGGCTATCAGCATGACACTCCGTGACCTGACTGGGTAGCAAACATGAACGAACTTGATTGGCATGCCGACCGTAGTGATCTACATCCGCTGGAGCTTCAGGACAACGCCCCCGAAAGTGCAGGCATCGACCTGGTAGCCGTGCGTCGTTATCGACAGAATCGGCTGCGCGAAGAAATGAGTACCCAGGGCGTTGATGCCTTGATCATCTCGGACCCGGTCAACATCCGCTATGCCAGTGGCGCACGCAACATGCAGGTTTTCAGCGCTCGTAATACCCCGGCGCGTTACCTGCTGCTGACCCAGCATCGCAGTGTGCTGTTCGAATTCACGGGCTGTGAGCATCTCGCCGATGGCCTGGAAACCATCGACGAAGTGCGCCCGGCAATGACCGCCAGTTTCGTCGCGGCAGGCCACGATATCGCAGAGCGTGAACAGCAATGGGCGCGCGAGATGCTGGCGACCATTACCGAGCTGTGCGGTCTGAAAGCGGTGATCGGCATGGAGCGCATGAATGCCGGGACCGCTATCGCCTTTGATCGTCTGGGCGCGCGAGTCGTCGATGCACAGGCACCGCTTGAACGTGCGCGTGCCATCAAGTCTGACGAAGAACTCAAGTGTGTCGTGGCCTCGCTGCGTGCTACCGAGCGCGGCGTGGGGCGTCTGCGTGAGGCAATCCGTCCCGGCATTACCGAGAACGAGCTGTGGTCGGTACTGCATCAGTCCATCATCGCTGACAACGGCGACTACTGTGAGACTCGCCTGCTAAACTCAGGCCCGCGCACCTATCCCTGGTTCCAGGAAACCGCATCCAAGCGACTGGCCGCCAACGAGCTGGTGGCACTGGATACCGATGTTGTCGGCTGCCACGGCTATTATTCCGACTTCTCGCGCACCTTCCACGTCGGTCCTGACAAGCCGACCGAGACTCAGAAGCTGCTGTATCGCACCGCCCATGAGCAGGTACAGCACAATCTCGACATCATGCGTCCCGGCATGAGCTTCCGTGAATATTCCGAGAAGGCCTGGAACATCCCTGAGCGCTTCCATGCCAACCGCTATTACCTCTCTGCCCATGGCTGTGGCATGACCGGCGAATATCCCTACCTGTATCACCATGCCGACTTTGCCGTCTCAGGCTACGACGGTGTGATCGAGCCGGGCATGGTGCTCTGCGTCGAGAGCTATATCGGCGACCCCGAAGCCGGGGAAGGCGTCAAGCTTGAGGAGCAGTGCGTGATGCGTGAAGACGGCCTCGAGATCCTGAGCAAGTTCCCGTTCGAGGAAGCCTTGTTGAACTGATGATTTCAGGATGGCGCTGCTGATCAAGCAGCGCCATGGCACCCCCTTGGCCCGCAGTCTGCAGTCCGCAATGACGTTGTTGTTATACCCCGGGATATTCCGGTCGGGCAGTTGTCTGGTCGCAATCTCCTGACGCGTTTCGTAGTGACACAGATGTAGAGACACAGATCACCATAATTCCAATAAATGATCGTGCCGCCATCGTCTGCTTCCTTCATGTACCAGTGCTTATGGCGCGTGAGGGACGGCTGGCTGCGCGCCTACTGACGTGAGGTAAAGACATGTCGTCCGATTTGCATGAAAGCAGCATCAATATCACCTGCCAGAAAACGGGGTTATACCGAGGACTCAACATTCCGGTGACGCTGATCAGCAAACTGATCATCACTCTTCTCGTGGTATTTGCCGTGGCCCTCCCTGATCGGGCTGTGGCGCTGTTGACCACGATCAATCAGACCATGCTTGAGCACTTCAACCTCTATTACGTCTATGCTGTCGCCTTCTATCTGGTGTTCTGCACGGTGCTGTGTGTGTCGCCGTTGGGGCGCAAGCGACTCGGACGTGATGATGAAGTGCCTGAATTTTCGCGTTTTGCCTGGTTTTCGATGATGTTCGGCGCCGGGATGGGCATCGGATTGCTGTTCTACTCCATCGGGGAGCCTGTCTCGCACTTCAATTTCAATCCGGATATCGCGGCAGGCAAGGTGCAGGCGGGGTCCGAGCAGGCCATTGAAAGTGCCGTCAGCTATACCTTCCTGCACTGGGGACTGCATGCCTGGGCAATCTATGCCTCGGTGGCGCTGGCGCTGGGATATTTCGCCTACCGTCGTGGCTTGCCGTTGACCATTCGCAGTACCTTGATGCCCATCTTCGGCAAGCGGTTGCTGGATGGCCCCCTGGGTCACGCCGTGGATATCATTGCCGTGGTCGCGACCACTCTGGGTGTGGCCACCACCATGGGCGCCGGTGTCAGTCAGCTGGTGGCAGGGCTGGATTT
The DNA here is from genome assembly GCF_009796845.1 of Cobetia sp. L2A1. Taxonomy (NCBI): domain Bacteria; kingdom Pseudomonadati; phylum Pseudomonadota; class Gammaproteobacteria; order Oceanospirillales; family Halomonadaceae; genus Cobetia; species Cobetia sp. L2A1. The sequence goes on from NZ_CP047025.1 coordinate 1,796,417, forward strand.
CGTGATGCCGGGGACTGAACTTCTGGACTCCGCCGGTATTCCACGCCCTTGGCCGTTGATCCTGACACTCGTCGTGATAATGGGGCTTTCGACACTGTCCGCCGTGACCGGAGTGAAGCGAGGCGTCAACTGGCTCAGCCAGTTCAACATGCTGCTGTCCTTTGCCCTGCTGGCTGTCTTCATCTGGTTTGGAAGCCGTCTGTTTGCCAGTGAACTGCTGGTCTCTGCGACTTGGGATTATCTGAGAACCCTGCCGGAACGTAGCTTCCAGACCTGGCCGGTGACGAGTGCGCTAGGCCAGTGGCAGGTGGACTGGACCATTCTGCAACGTGCCTGGTTCATTGCCTTTGCGCCATTCGTGGGGCTCTTCCTTGCGCGTATTTCACGGGGCCGCACGATCCGTGAATTCGTGTTGGGCGCGGTCGTGGCTCCCAGTCTCATGTGCTTCGTGTGGATCTGCTTCATGGGCGGCAGCAGTCTGCACATGGAGACTAGCGGGCTGGCGCAAGGCGCGATTCTGGCAACCGTACGTGACAACATCGCCACCGTGCTGTTCGTGACGCTGGATTACCTGGATACCGGCGCCTTGATCAATGTCATTGTCGGCGGCACCTTGATCCTGATCATCACGTATCTGGTGACCAGTGCGGACTCCGGTGTGCTGGTACTCAACGCCATCATGGCCGGGGGCGAGGAAACCAACGAGAGCCGTCATCGCATCATCTGGGGTGTTCTGTTGACCCTGGTGGTGGGCTCATTGCTTCTGGCGGGTGGACTGGCAGCCATACAGAAAGCGATGCTCATTGCCTCTCTGCCATTCTCGTTACTGATGATTCTGATGTGCATTGCCACGTTCATGTCATTGTTGCGTGAGCCTAGCGACCTGCGAGCGGTGAATGAGGCTGCGCCAAACTGATGTTGGCGGCGTAAATCAGGCATTTGCGTGGCAGTGTTGGTAGCATGTGCGCCATTGGCTATACGACAAAGGAAATGGCGCGATGACGATGATGATGGTGTTGCAGATAGTGGGTGGCTTCGTGCTGGCGGCGGGTGTATTGCTGGCAGCGGTGCCTGAGCTGGTCAATCGCTTCAAAGGGCCGAATGACACGCCGTTGACCGTGCCCAAGGAGACCGGCGATGCGATTGCACGTCGCATTCGCTGGGGGTGGTTGATCGCGGTTGGGTATCTGTTGATGTATCCGCCGCTGGGTCTGGGCTGGTTGCCCGTGCTGGTCACGCTCGCCGTCGTCTCCGTCGCGGGTATCATGACGGCGCGCTTGATGGGGCTGATGCTGGATGGCCTTGATATGCGTCAACTGTTCCGCTTTGCCGCTGAATCGCTGATTCTGGGTGGTCTATGGGCCTGGTTCGTCAAGCTATCGGCTTGACAGTGGGGGACCGCCGCTACCCATCAGTGGCGATGTGATGGCACTTTCAAGCCCTGGCACTCGCCGGGGCTTTTTGTTGATGCGAATATGGTGGCAGGCAACCCGCTACCTCACGGAGTCTCATGACCTATCTCTCTGACAATGATCGCGAAGCACCGGTACTGGTAACGGGAGCGACCGGCTATGTAGCCGGCCAGCTGGTCCGTCGTCTATTGGAAGAAGGGCTTGACGTGCATGCCGCCGTGCGTGACCCGGATGACACGACGCGCGTGGCAGCACTCATTGCCCTGTCAGAAAGATTGCCTGGTACATTGCGGCTGTTTGCCAGTGATTTACTGTCTCCTGGCAGTTATGCCGAGGCGATGGTGGGGTGCCGTGTGGTCTTTCATACTGCATCGCCTTTCACGCTGAACGTGAAAGACCCTGAGCGAGAGCTGGTACAACCAGCCGTGGAGGGCACCCGCAATGTGCTTCAAGAGGCCAATCGTCACGCGAGTGTCGAGCGGGTCGTGCTGACCAGTAGCTGTGCAGCCCTCTACAGCGACAATGCCGATGTACAGACCGCGCCAAAAGGCGTCTTCGATGAGGATGTCTGGAACGAGACGGCGTCTCTCAGCCATCAAGCCTATTCGCTGTCCAAGACGCTGGCGGAGCGAGAGGCCTGGAACATCGCTGAGCAACAGTCGCGCTGGCGATTGGTGGTCATCAATCCGGCACTGGTGCTGGGCCCCGCGATTGACGAGCACGCCACATCACAATCGATGAATCTCATCACACAGCTATGTGATGGCACCTTGAAGATTGGCGTGCCTGACTATGGCGTGGGAATCGTCGACGTGAGAGATGTCGCTGAAGCGCATCTGGCGGCAGCCTTTTTGCCGAAAGCAAGGGGACGCCATCTGGTGGCAGGCCATTCCAGCAGCTTCATTGAGCTGGCGAGCCTGCTGCGGGCTCATGCGGGTCCGAGTTATCCCATCCCCACACGGCACTTGCCAAAATGGCTGGTCTGGCTGACTGGCCCGCTGGCAGACAAGGCTTTGACGCGCAAGATCGTCGCGCGCAACATCGGGCATGCTTTCCGCTTTGACAACACGCGTAGCCGCGAATGCCTCGGGCTTGAATATCGTCCGCTGGCCGAGACGCTCAATGACATGTTCGATCAGCTGGTCGCGAGTGGACGGTTATCGAAGTGAGCTGACTCAGTCATCTGTCGTGCTCTCTATAGATCGGCGCAATTGAGGGGCGCCGTCTAGCGATGACGCAAGGGCTCGAGTAACGCATTCAGGCCGTTGTGATCAATCTCGTGCATCAAGGCCAGCAGACGGCCAGCTTCGCCCTGCGGGAAGCCCTTGCGCGCAAACCAGCCAAGATAGTCGCCGGGCAGGTCGGCGTAATAGCGTCCAGCATATTTGCCATAGGGCATCTTCTGGGTAGTCAGTTTCTGCAGGTCTTCGGGGCGCATGGCTTGTGTCTCATGGGCTGGGGGTCAAGGTGACGTGGCATTATCGCGTATTCAGTGCGGGTTCAGCATGGCAAAGCGTGCGACCAATGCGATCGCCAGTGTCGCCAACATGATTTCCAGCCATGACAAGCGGCTCAGCATCACACCTGCCTTTGCTTGTGGTGACAGCCTCGGTACCAGGTGATAGCGATTGAAGACCGCAATGCCGACCATCGTCAGCACGAGCAATATCTTGACGCTGAGCAGCCGCTGATAGTCGTGTGACCAGTCCAGCGGCAGTGCACCGACGATCAACCAGCTATTGAGTGCACCCGAGAGGATGACCACTGCGACGGCCACATGACCCACGCGCGAAAAGCGAATCAGCGCCGCGACGACGGTGTCGTGCCAGCGGGGCTGATGCAAGAGCCTCAGCGTCGTGATCATCGGGAAGAGGGCGCCTAGCCAGAAGCCACCCGCCAACAGATGCATCCATTGATTGCCGCGATGCAGCCATTTGAGCTCACCGCCATGCATGGCGGAGTGTCCAGAGATCGTCAAAGATGCCAGCAACGCCATGCTGGACATCGCGATGATTTCCAAGCGTCTGCCGGGTGTCATGAGAAGTGCGATCAGACCTGCCAGTGCGATGATGGCCTTGCAAGACCATGCCAGACCTATCGTGGTCTGGGTCGCGACACGCCAGAGCAGAGAGGGTGCGAGCGCATCTAACCACCCCCTTCCCAGGATGGCCGTATGCAGGGGCAATTGGCTTACTGTGGCGAGCAGGACCATCCCCATCGCCACGTTGATTACTGAGCCCCAGCGATTCGCGAGCCGCTGGCGCAATTCCCTTGAGGGCAGTATCAGCAGGTAGCTCGTGATCCCCCAGAGAAACAGCGCCGCTCCATCAAAGACGAAGCGGCTGACAACGAGTGCACTGTCTGGGTCGATGGCGATGAGTTCAATCCCGACCTGGCCGATCACGGCGTGATGGTGAAGAGGTAGTCGCCCTCTGTCTTGTGTCCGTCAGTCGACAGGACGTGCCATTGGATCTCGTATTCGCCTGGCGTGAGCGATTTGGTGACTGGCGCGGTCAGCGTCATGTCCTTGTTTCTGAGTGATGCATCGCCCATTGAAACCGGCTGGCCTTTTGCATCGGTCATTTGAATACCACTGAACGGCAGCTCCAGTGATTCGGTGAAGGTCAGGCTGATGACCTTGGGCGAGGACACTTTCGCCCCCTCTGCAGGAGTGGCCGTGTCAATATGGGCATGGGCGAATACCTGGCTGCTGAACAGCATGCCGCCGACGACGAATGAGGTTATCCAATGCTTGGCAAGAGTCATCATGAAGTCCTGTGAGTAGTGGCATCCCCTTATCAGCGGGGAGCTGCAAGGCCGGCAAGTCGACAAGCGTGAGTCGAGGAAATGGCGGTCTTTGGGAGCACCTGTAAAAGCGCTTTTAAAAGTAAGCGCTCATATAAACACGAGTGCCGTCAAAAGGCATCTGTCGCCAGAGGAGCTGAATCCTGCAAGCTGTGTCGATGGGATATGACCACGCCACTGGAAGAAGGCTCCCGCGTGTGACTATCCCGCCGTCAGAGAGGCGACCCCCATCCATGCCAGGCGAAGTGACAGCAGCGTCAGTGACCATTTGAAGAGACCTTCGAAATTGTGATTCGACACCCTGTCGAGGAAGCGCAGGCCGATGCGTGTGCCGATCAATCCCGCGATGATCATCAATAGCATCAGGCCGAGCCAATCGCGGAAGACGAATCCCGCCATGCCGAATACGAAGGCCTTGGTCATATGTTGCGCCACCATGCAGGCGGAGAAGGTAGCTACCTTGGCATGTCGCTCACCGCCACCCTGCTTGATGAAGCTGGCAACGAGGGGGCCGCTGGCGCCGATCAAGCTCGACAGCAGGGTAGTGACTGCCCCTGCGATCACGGTGCCCGTGGTGGATAGCGCTCGTTTGGGCAAGTCTGGTCCCCAGCAGGTCACCAGCACGAACACCGCGATGCAGAGTTCCAGTACACCCGAGGGCAGACGAATCAGTAGCCAGGAAGCGACCAGCGCCCCCAGTACGGCCCCCGGCAGAAATGCGAGAAAGCGCCGCCAATCGATATGCCGCCAGGTCATGGCCATGCGCCCACCGTTGGACCCCAGCTGCACCATTCCGTGTTAGAAGGACCGCTAGATTTTATAGATATACGCAGGCTCATTGCCACCTTTTTGCGGAAATTCCATATAGTGAGGACCAAAAAAATAATATATAAAAATCAATCACTTGCCTGAAGTATAACTGTATAATATATCTATAAAAGTACCGTCCAGGAGGATTTGTATGGGGTCTAACGTCAGGTGTGTCGAAGTAGATTTCAGCGAAGCCAAAGTTGAAAAGGTTAAAAGGCTAGGTGTTGTACCGCAATTTTTTAGTGATGAAGCGACGCTGCTAAAAGCTGCAAATCAGTATATGAGAGAAAAGTCGAGAAGACTTTCTCCAAAAAGTTTACGAACAGAAGCAGAGCATCTTAAGGAGTTTCTATCTTGGCTATTTTCGACCAGGATGGAATTTAATGAAATAGATATAGATTCCTTTGACTATTATGTCGAAGCTTTATGTCTTTATAAGAAATCCAATGGAGATGGACTTAGTTGGAACACAGTAAATGCTCGTACAACAGGCGTATATCGATTTTTAATCTGGTGTTATAGTAAGGGGCATTGCCCTCATTTAGAACCAAGCGATGCGCGCTTAGTATCCGATAGCGCAAAAGGAATATATAAAAGTCGCAGACACCTTTCACGTGCAATTCAAGAGCCAGTAAAATTTTTAATCATGGAGGATGCGCTTAAGTTCATAAGTGCCCTAGGTGTTATCTCAGGACGAAATAGGCCACAAGTCAAGAATCGGAATATTCTAATCGGTGCTCTTATGTTGCAAACGGGAATCAGGGTGTCTGAAGTATGTACATTCCCACTATCTGACCTTCCTGAAGTGCAAGAAAGATTGAAGTTAACACCTGCGAGATGTGTAGGGAAAGGCGGTAAAGCGAGGGTAATACTTATCCCTAACGAACTTTTGCTTAAACTTTGGGAATACGTCGATATTGATCGAGAGAGCATTTGCGAGAAAATAAAAAAAATTTTCCCTGATGCTATCTCAACAAGTTTATTTATCTCTACAAAAGGCTCGATACTTACCCCTAACTGGGTACAAAAGCTATTTCGTAAAGCAGGCCAATATTCTAGTATCAATGCCCACCCTCATAGTCTTCGCCACACCTTTGGAACTTATCATTACCTGTTGAATAGAGATCTACAGGGTCTTGCAAAGCTAATGGGGCATGAAGATGTGCAAACAACTCATGAATTTTATGTAGATACTGCCACCAAGGTGTCCTACGCATCTACGTATTCAGATTGGAATAAAAAAATAGATACACACCTGGAAGAAATCGATGACTAGTGAAAAATATACATCCATACAAGCGCTACACGCTATGGAAATGCGTATACAACGAGATTTATCCTTTACAGCAACTTGTAAAAATACAAACAAGGAAAAAGTATTTGACTTTTCAAAGAAAAAGTATGCGCGGAAAAATAGTGAAATAATGGAAGTTTTCGTCTGGGCTATTTACAAGCTTAGACACAAAAGCGGAAACACCACAAAAGTAGCTTACTACGAAAAATGCAACAGTTTCTTTGAATTCTTGGAACAACATAGTATATACAAACCTGAGTCTCTCGAAACAGCTACTTTTTCTCGATACATTGAGTGGCTTAAACGGCATCCTAGGATGTCATACGCTACAGCAGCTAGTGTATATCGAAGTTTAAGGACTATTTTCGATCAAATGGGAAACCATCCTAAGATTAATAAAAAAATTCGACCGCCAAGAAATGCTTTCCCGAAGTCTACCAGTTTGCAAAAAGTAGATGTTGGTTATGATGATAAGGAATTTAAACAGATACTGAAATCTGTGATACAGAGCTTGAGAGATTCTAAAAAACGCTTAGAAACAGAGTATAATCCTAAATATCTTGGATTAGAAGCGCCACTAGAAGGTGTTGCAACACTATATGCTGCCACAGGTAAGTATGTAACATGGGCAACGCATGAACACAGAGTTTGGTTTTTTGAGAATGCAATGAAATGTCAGGAATTAAACACTTATTCGGAAATAGAAAAAATACCAAAAGGGCATGTTTTCTGGTACTCCATTATTCGTGACTACCCCCATCCAAAATATAAAAACATTAGACAGTTTTATGAGTATATTGGTGCTGGACCCAACTATAAACCAAAATATATTGACAAGCCAAGCCCTGCTAGATATAGATCACCATGGAAAAAGTGGGATTACGTAGTATGGTATTGGGAAAATAAAATGGGAGCACATAACTATACAGAGCGAGAGTTGAAAGAAAAATTTCCAGAATTTAGAAATGCAATGAAAGAGCATTGGACGAGCGCAAAAAAAGCTATGGAGCAGTTAAATGTTTGGCGTTGGATTTCGTCATATGATCTAACTCCTTACTATTTAATGCTGATTATTAGAACAGGTCTTAATCCATCTACTGTGCAACGGCTAAATGTAGATTGCATACAAAAAGATCCAGTTAATGCAGAACTGAAGTATATAAATTGGACTAAATATAGATCAAATAAAAAAGATCGAACAATTTCCGAAGAAAAAGCAAAAAATGATACTTGGGCTATTTCTATTATAGAAAGAGTAATAAAAATCACAGCCAAAATTCGACCTGAAGGGATGAAGGAGTTATGGATTAGTGATGCCAATAATCAGAAAATTCCAAAACCTTTTACTGCTGGATATTTTGAGTCAGGTGTGAGAAAGCTATTTGAAAAATATCCAGTGCTTTACTCAGATAGTGGTGAAAAAATTAAAGTTTATGCTAAAAATATAAGACCAACTATCGCCTGGAATGAGTACTTGAGAACAGAGGATCTACACTATTTACAAACCTTGCTTGGACATTCTAATGTATCGACTACCTCAGATTACTTAAGACGCTTGGATGATCCAGTTTTTAGAGTTCGTAGATCTATCCATAGTGACGCTATGTTTTTTGGACTCGACCAAGGCAATCATCAAGAAATTAATAAAAAAACTGGAGATAACGCAAGAGTTATTGCAAAAGATGAAGATAATGGTATTTATAATGGGCTGCTTAATCATTGTAGAGATCCTAAAAATTCTCCAGTACAAGGACAAAATACAGGAGAGCTTTGTTCTGTCACAACTGATGTATGCCTTGGTTGCCAAAACTTAATAATTACACCTGTAGATATAATGAAGCACTTTTGTTACATTTATTTTCATGACTTCCTGTTAACTATAAACGAGATATCGGTGGAAGAATACGATAAAGCAATTTCATACAAGAAGCATTTTTGGAGTAGATATATTTTGCCAAAGTACCCTGATACCATATTGGAGAGTTTAATGGCAGAGGCAAAGTCATCTCCAATCCCTATTTGGGATCCAAAGTGCTATGAGGATACAAAATAATGAATGATAGAATCCCCCTCGAATCCATTGAGCCTACAACTTACCAAATTACTACCGTGCATAGTAGTTTAAAATCAATCAAATATCTTGATATAACCCAGTTAGAGTTAAAAGAAAAACATGATATAAAAGTATCAGTTAGTTCTAGATATGAAGACAACATTTGGGATTTTCATGTAGAGTTTCCGTATAGCAGTACAACAGAAGTTTCTTTAAGCTTTAGGATAGAACTTAGTGATGGTACTTTATTAACAGATGATGGTAATAAAAAGTTTTTAGAGCAAGCTAAAGACTTTTATTACACGATGTTAACAGATCCAGTTGATACGAGGCCGAAGTTTTCAACTTACGTAAAGACAATTAAAAGAGGTTTTAAATGGTTGTTCAGCTATATGAAGAGAAATGGGATAAAAAAACTTTCCGATATCGAACAATATGATGTAGACGAATTCTTAGAACAAGTCGCTTCTACTAGAATAAAAGGTAAGGAACAGGAACCTATTAATAATAGAACGTTAGCTACTAGATTAGAGGGTGTTGATTGGATTTACGAACAAAATCCAAAAATGAAAGATGGATTAGAAATAGATATCTTTTCGGAGTACGGTGGGAGAAGTAGATGGTCTCGCGCCGCGGCCGAAGTTGTATTCAGTCGGAAGGAATCGCGTACTGTAGAAATGCCTGACGAGGTTGCCAGGGAATTAATTCAGTGTGCTATTTCAGATCTAAGAATAAGCGATTGTCTACAAGAAATATATGACATAGATATTCAATATGAAAGAAAAATGATAGGTTATAAAGAGTGGGTTAGTATTAGAGAGGTGATTTATCAAAGACATGGTTATTTGGAGGGGCGAATTGAACGACAAAAAAGAGCCACTCTTGAATCCCAGCTATTTGCTGCCTGCTATACGATAATAGCCCTATTAACGGGTATGCGTCTTCATGAAGTTTTAAATATCCAGTTTGGATCTGACAAAAATTGGTGCGCTGAAACTTTAGAAATGAATGGTCAATTGTTTAAGCTTTCTTTTGTACTAAGTAAAACGACTAAGTTAGAGCCTAAGCCTACTGAATATAAATGGCAAACAGTTCCTATTGTAAAGTCAGCTTTAGAAGCATTAGAAAAGGTGTCCAAGCGAAATTATGACAATGGTAGCCCTTGGCTTTTCTCAGGTCACAAATCGAGTGCTAGAATGGGAAAGGGAGCTATAGGGCATAGTCTTAAAAATTTTGCAGTAAAACACGATATTAGATTTAACGGCGAAGTCTGGGATTTAGCGTCCCATCAGTTTAGAAAAAAATTCGCAAGAATTATGGTGAGACAAGGGCTGGGGCTTCGCGCTCTACAAGATCAGCTCAAGCATTACGATATCGAGATGACAAAACTGTACGGCGACCCAAACCTATATTTTGAATTACAAGCTGAAAAGTTCTTACTCTCGGAAGAATTAATGACGGAATTTATTGGCTCACAGATCCCAATTATCGGCGGAGGTGCAGTTGAAATTCAAGAAATTCGTAAAGAGTTTTTAGGGCTGGCAAAAAAAGATCGAGGAAAATTTCTTAAATCCCTTCCGTCACAAGGATTAGTTGAGCAAACTGACGATGGTCTTTGTTTCTATAGAGCAAAAAAAGCATTGTGTGGAGGTGATAAGACTAACTGTAGACCCGCTGATTGCAATAATTCTTTCATGGTGGCTACTGGGAAAAAGAAAACTCTTCTTTATAGGAGAAAAGAAAACAATAGGCTGATTGAATTTTTTCGTGACCAGCCATTTAAGATTATGCACTTGAAGGAAAGAAATAAAGAAATTGATAAACTGCTATTCCAGATAACATTAATAGAGAGCTCTAATGAAGAAAATATCTAGAGGTAGCCATCAAGGATTGCTAAAAAATCGAGAAGAGACAAAGCGTCTGAACACAGAAGCATTGTGGCAACAGGTTCAGCGATTAAGGAAAGAAAAGCCTAACACTCTTTGGTCATATAAAGAAGTATGGCAGGGAGCAGGGCTAAAAAGCAATGTGGCACTCAACAGCCCTTGGAATGCAAGTATAAAAGAAGCTGTCGCAGAACATAATAGGCTATTGAGAGAGCAGGCTGAAAGTGGTACAGCTGGCCAAACCCAGCGAAAGACCTTGCGAATTACTAATAAAGAGCTAAGAAACCAAATAAAGCAGTTAAAAATTGAGCATGAAAAAGCACTTTCAAAAATGGCTATATGGGAGGCTGAAGCTGATTTTTATCAACGCGATAATGAACGCTTACAGCGTAAAATAAACCGTTTATTAGAAACTGAATGACACAATTTATCTAAGCTGCCAACAATGCTTACTGTGCGACACTTTATCACAAATTGGCTCGTAGCTTCCGTGCGAAGACATGTCTTTCTTGGATGCATTCCGGTCTACGAGCCAACTTTGGACTGAAAACTCGATTGTTAGCTGTAAACTAATGTCATCATCCTACACGATCTTCCACCATGGTCCCGATCTCATTGATGGCTCGATTATGATCTGCGAGAGCCGCATCTGAAGTGGACCCCAGAATTCGGACCAGGCGCTAAGCTCTGATCAGACCGACCAGGAGAGCTTGATCATGAGCAGGAAACGTCGACAGTACAGCAGTGAGTTCAAAGCCAAGGTAGCCCCTGTCGCCCTCAAGGGGGAACAGCCCACGTCGGAGATCGCAGCCGGCTTCGAGATCCACCCAGCCAAGGTGAGTCAGTGGTAACGCGAACTGCTGGACAACGCCATCGGCGTCTTCGAGAGCAAGAGCCCCGGTAAAGCCGCCCAGAAGACCCAAGAGGAGATCGATACGCTCTAACGTGAAATCGGCAAGCTGACGGTAGAGCAGGATTTTTTGTCACGCGGGCTCGGTCGTTGAGCTGGGCCCAACGCCTGGCACTGGTCGAGCCGCAGGCGCCCGACATCAGCCTCCGACGTCAGTGTCAGCTACTCGGTATCAGTCGCTCCTCGATGTACTATTAGCGCAAGGCGCTACGGGCCTATGACGTGGAGCTAATGCGTCTGATCGACGCGGAACATCTGCGCACACCGGTCTATGGCTCACGACGGATGTCAGCCTACCTCAATCGCCTGGGACACGCAGTGAGCCGCAAGCGCGTTCAGCGATTGATGCTCGGGATGGGGCTACAGGCTATTTATCCGAAGCCATGCACCAGTCGGCCAGGCATGGGACATCGGATCTATTCTTACTTGCTGCGGGGGGCGAGTCATCGACCGTCCCAATCAGGTATGGGCGACCGATATCACCTATATTCCTTTGGCGCGCGGGTTCATGTACCTGGTGGCCATCATGGGTTGGCACAGCCGTCGCGTGTTGGCCTGGAGAGTCTCCAACACCCTGGATACGGACTTCTGTATCGATGCTTTGGAGGAAGCCCTGGCGTGCTACGGAAAGCCCGAGATATTCAATACAGATCAAGACTGTCAGTTCACCAGCCAGGCGTTCACCGAAGTTCTGGATGCCCATGATGTTCGGATCAGCATGGACGGCAAGCGATGCTATCAGGACAACATATTCGTGGAACGACTCTGGCGCAGTGTGAAGTATGAGTGCGTTTACCTGAAGGCTTTCGAGAGTGGCGCCCACTTGCGAAGGGATCTGAAGCGTTACTTCGCTTGGTACAACACGGAGCGGCCCCACCAAGGGCTGGACGATGCTACACCTGATGAAGTGTACTTCTCTCAACCACTGCCCCAGGCGGCCTGACGCCGATGATGATCCGATCCGAGCTTAGATGACCTGTCAGATGGTCCAAAGGACGGGGTCCACTTCAATCGTAGCAGGGCTGCTCCTGGCCGATGTCGACCACACAGCTTGGAGGGCGGCCATCATGGATGAGAACCGTCTCCAGAAGGCGCGCCCGGCGCGACAGCCAAGTGCAATTCGCAAACCCTTTCAGCGGCTTCCTCCGACATTTGGCTGCACTTTGCTGTAGCCGTCTACCAGTTCGCCTCCCATGTCGCTTCCTCGGGAAGAAATATGTCGTAAGTAGCCTTTCACATACTTTGCCAAGTAGTATTAAATGCTAATAATTGAAACCAAAAGTTACGACTTTTTTTGCTACGTCTGTAGGTGGTGGAGGTGTTAGAGCTGTTGGCGCGGCACTACTTGGAGCGTCTGGTGGAATGCCTGAGAGCCCTAGGCCCGTGGTGATCCGCTAGAGGGCATCAGGTGGCGGTAGCGTGCCTGATCGTCTGGCATCGCCTGTATAGATAGAGGCACATAGCATCGAAGGTCTCATAATAGAACGTCAGGCGCAGGGATGAGTTCTATTTGTCACCACATTCGCCGGGCCCGCCTCAAGCTTGTGGTGAAAAGTTCTGCAGCTATTCTATGAATCCAAATTTTCAGGTTGCAATAAAAAACGGAGTACCTACTTACGATCCAAAGAGGACATTCCACAGAGGCTGCGTACGCTATTAGAAATAGTAATACTATTGATATGTACTTAATTCTATATTTTCCAATAGTATGAGATATGCTGCGATCACGTAGCATAATATATATTGAATATTTGTGGTTTGAAATGAGATGTCAAGCATTCCACATAATACAAATGTTAGGTCATTATCATGTCTATTGAAACTCTGCGGAATCGCATAGCTCAGCTGGAAAAAGAGAAGGCTAACCTCGAAAAGTCGCTGAGCCGAGAACGGGAAAGCGCACGAAAAAGACAAGCTGAGATTGCGCAAGTGTCACGCTCGATCAATAAGAACATGTCGTTGAGCATGCTGTCTTCTAAAAAGCGTCAGATTGAGTTAAAGCAGAAGCAATTGAGTGCGTATGAGAAGAAGGCAGCTGATTTTCAGATCAAAGTGGCTAATAAGAATTCGGAAATCATGAGAAAACTCAGTGAAGCGGATAGGGCTGCAAGACAGGCACAGCGGTATAACATACAGGATGAAAAAAGACGGCAAGACAAACAGATTCATCACTCGAAGCAGGTCACAAGGGAGCTTAAACTTCAGTCGCAAATTCACAATCAGTTATCGTCAAATCCAATTGTTGTGAAATTTGCAGACTTGCCGAAGAAAATTAACGTTCTATTTATTGCATCGAACCCAAAGGATCAAACACAGCTAAAGCTGGATGAGGAAATTCGAGCTATTACTAGAAAAATTCGGGAGTCAGAGTATCGAGATGCGATCGAGCTAAAGGCAATTTGGGCCACACGTCCGGATGACCTGCTGCAGGCTGTCAACGAGCACAAACCAACAGTCGTTCATTTCAGTGGTCATGGTTCGGATCAAGGAGAACTCGTTTTCCAAGATGACTCTGGGAGTACTAAATTAGTTTCACTTAAATCCATTGTTCAATTTTTCAAGGTGATGGCTTCAGGAATTGAGCTTGTGGTGTTCAACGCATGCTATTCTCATTCACAGGCAGAGGAAGTGACAAACCATGTCAAAGCGGCAATTGGCATGAGTGATTCCGTCGGAGATGAAGCCGCTCGTGTATTCGCCGCTCAGCTGTATTCAGCAATTGGCTTTGGAAAAAACGTTCACGATGCCTTTGAACAAGCAAAAGTAGCACTTCTACTTGCAGGAATTCCGGAAGAAAATATTCCTGAGCTGTTCGTGGCTGATGGAGTCGAAACTAATAGCTTGATCCTTGTGCAACCACAAACCTAGAGAAGCCGTAGCAACAGACGTTTGACTCACAGATTTTGCTTCTGCACAAGCAGGAATCTCTTTAAATGCCGCTAAAATATGTCGTTAATTTAGCCAGATTCAGTGATAAGAGATAACCGAGAGTGAGAATTGTATGAATTATATGTTCCTCGATACGTGTGTGTTACTGGATATTTCTACGAAAAGAAGTGATCTCGCGCTTGTGTCCGCATTAGAGATCCTGTTGAGTTCGAACAGCGTAAAATTAGTTTTGGCTGACCTGGTTGTTGAAGAGTATGAGCGAAATAAGGATAGTGTGGCGAAGAAAACTACACAACGCTTGTCTCAAGAGTTCAGGCAGGTCAAGGCTGTGGTAAATGAGTTTGCTGGTGAAAAGCAAGCGGCAACCATAAGCGTTCTAAATGATATCAATGCAAGGCTACCTCTTTTAACCGAGGCAAGCTATTCAACTATTCGTAGAGTTGAAAGGCTGATCGAGTCGGCGGTGGTAACTGCAGTTAGTGAGCGTTCAAAAATCGCTGCCGTTCATCGTGGGCTAGAAAAAAAAGCGCCATTTCATATAAGCAAAAACTCTGTTGCAGATGCTGTCATTATTGAACAGTTTTTCGAGTTTATGTGTGGTCTAAATAGTGGCGATGATACTTGTATTTTTATTACCCATAACCATAACGACTTTTCCTCGAAAGATCATCGTAAACCGCATTCGGATTTTGACGAGATATTTTCATCTTCGCATTCTTTTTATTTTAATAGTCTAGTCCCCGCTATTAACCACATTGATTCTGACTTGCTTTCCGAAGTTGAGTTCGAGCATGACTTTTCAGAAGAAACCAGAGGATTGAGAGAAATATTGGACTCTATGGATGAGTTGGTCGATAAGGTCTGGTTTAATCGCCATCAAAACCATATGCGGCTCATCGAAAATGGTAGAATTAAAATAGTTCCTGAGGGAACTGAGCGCTATGACTCAAATATAATTCATGAGAATATTTTCCAGGGTGCTATAAAATCAGCTGAACTTATTGAAGGAAAGTATGAAGATACAGGCCCGTGGAGTGACTTTGAGTGGGGAATGCTAAATGGGAAGTTATCAGCGCTACGTTGGGTACTAGGTGATGAATGGGATATGTTGGACACATAAGTTAGAAAATTATTCTAGTAGTCGGCTATTTCCGAGTAGTGAATTTATTGTTCCTTCAGCTTGTGGCCGGGCGTAGTATAAACGGATGACCATACAATTATATAACACTTCTCGCTTGAAAAACTAGCATGCGATTTATACCTTCTAATACTCGAAGAAAAAGAGAGTAAAAATTGGACTTCAGGGATATTAGTCATAACAGCAAAAAACTAACTATTCACCTGGATTCATAGAATAACCGCAGCACTTTGGACCGCACGGTAGAGGCAGGAGGGCCAGCGCCGGTACCCTTCTCGGCTAACCGACCAAAGTGAAGCAGAGTATGGAATACCGACAGCTGACTCAGACCCAACGATACCAGATCCACGCCCGTTATGACTTGGGCATGAGCCAGCGCCAGATCGGCAGGGAGCTGAACCTCCACAGCAGCATGATCAGCCGTGAAATTCGCCTTAACGCCACCGCTGATGGCTATGATCCCGAGCAGCCTCAGACATTCAGTGATCATCGGCGCCGCACTGCTACCAAATGGACAAAGCGCCTTCCAGGCATGATGGCCGCCGTTGCCGGTCGGCTACGTGAGGAGTGGAGCCCGCAGCAAATCAGTGGCTTCATGGCGCCCTTGGCCGGCGTTAGTGTCAGTCATCAATGGATCGACTCCTTGATCTGGGACGACAAGGCACGGGGTGGTGGCCTTTGGCGGCATCTCCGTCAGCCCAAACGCCGCAATAAGCACTGCACGCACGCCAAGAGTGCCGGGTTGGGTAAGATCCCCAACCAAGTCGGTATCGAGCACCGCCCAGATGAGATTGATGACCGGCGCTTCATCGGCCACTGGGAGGGCGACACCGTGATACAGGGCCACAAGCAATCAGGCCTGGTCACGCTGGTCGAGCGTCGCAGTGGCTATTGACTGGCGGCACGACTGCCCAAGATCTCGGCCGAGTGACGCAAGCAACCATGATCCGCTTGTTGAAGCCGCGTCGGGGAGCGGTCCAGACGATCACACTGGACAATGACTCGGAATTCGCTGGCCACGAAGCGGTGGCCAAGGCCGTGACGGCGGCGATGTACTTCTGCGATCCCTACTGCTCTGGACATTGTGGGACCAACGAGAATACGAATGGCCTGATACGGCAGTACCTCCCCAAAGGAACGGATTTCCGCCAGGTCAGCAATGCAGAGCTACGCAAGGTGGTCGAAAAGCTGAATGACCGTCCTCGAAAGCGACTCGGCTACCGGACACCGGCGCAGGTGTGTCTAGGGGAATACTCAGGAGGCCTGAATACCGCAGGTGCTGCGCTTATTGCTTGAATTCAGGTCACAAAGCAATAAGCGAGCCGCACTTTAAAGAAAAGACAGTTCTGTTGCAAGCACATGGAACTATGTTGATTTATGGCTGAAGTGAGCAGGAAAGCATCATGCTCGTTTTCTATGGAATCAAGCTTATAGTTTTTATGATGCGACATTGCTTCTTTTAAAAGTATCAGTGTCTGATTTATCGAAATTACGCAATTAGATTGTCAAGCTGCCCTTTGAATATAAGTTATAATTTTAGGTTATTATGTTTTCAATTAATATCGGAGTTGGATATGAGTGATAAAGAGAATAAGTATGGTTTAAAGCGTTATGTGCCTTCTGATATTCGAGCGAAAATAAGAAGGGATGCTGGGTTTGGATGTGTTATTTGTGGATGTGTGCTTGTTGACTATGAGCATATTGATCCTGAATTTAGTCAGGCGAAAGAGCACAATCCTGAAAAAATGACTCTGCTTTGCATATCTTGTCATGGGAGGGTTTCAAGAAAGATAATATCCAAAAGAGCCGTTTGGGAAGCCAAGAATAACCCTAGATCACTACATGATGGCTTTGTACACGATCTCTTGTTTGTCAATACTGAAGAAATGGAGATCAAGATCGGAAACTCATCGTCGAAGAGTACGAAGATAATACTAACTATATGTGGAAAACCTATCATATGGTTTGAGCCTCCTTTCGAGGACGGAGAGCCTAGTAAGTTATGCGCCATTTTTTATGATGAAAATGGGAAAGCAATTTCTTACGTAAATCGCAACCAATTTACTGCGCTCTCAACTAACCAGGATGTTTGGAGCAAGTCCACAAAGCTATCAATAACCTCAAATGATGTCAGATGCTTAGTCATGGATAGGGAAGGAGATAGTGTACTTCACATTTCAAAAATGCAGGGAAAATATTTAGATACGTCAGTTACAATAGATAGTCAAGATAGATTAATAATGACTCAAGGTGTCTCAACATTAACTATCGGTGCGCTTCGGGTCGAGAACTGTGGTTCTGCTATTGTTCTTGGTGATATACCAGCGATAGCGAAGTATAATAAATTGTCTCTGGCGGTTTCGATTGCGTATAATTATGGCGCTAAAGCCGTTTTAGATCTAAAGAATAAGTTTGCTGGCTGGATTGTTAATGGGGAAATTTTTAATCGAAAGTATGAGCTGGTAGGGTTCATGAGGGCAAAGAAAGTTTATAGTATCGCTAACGAGTTTATAGGCTCCTTGAATGGATCATATATTGCTCATATGGATGATTGCTATGAAAATGGAGAGCCCATTTTCGTATCGCCAGAAAACATGGAGTTTAAGCGTAACAATCCCAGCATAGGATATGATGTTAGCTTTAGGCTGTTATGATGAGTAATTTGGAAAAGCCATCAGTTTGGCCCCTGAGCTGCACTATGGCGGCATTACATCAGCCTTATCTGAACGTGCGACAGATATAGGCGTCTTAACGCTTGCGTAGGCAGCTTGCCGGCGATCTGCGCTGAAGACAAGTAGCGCCGAAGGAGATGCTCGACAAGGCTGAACCGCTTGCTATCAATGGAGAGCTTTCGCCTGTGCCAGCGCCGACACTTAAGTCGTGACGTGCTACTACTACTCGGTTCTCGATCCCTGAATCATTAATTCGGCTAAAAATTCGCGGCTAACAGTGGAGGATAACAACCAAGCATTGTGCTTTGTCTCGAAGCCTCAAGCTGTGTGAGAGATAAACCTAGGTAGTGGCTCTATCGTTGACGTTGAATTCTTAGTATGACACGAAATCAGTACATTAGAGAAAAGCCTTGGTGCTGCACTCAGAAGCTGTGGCCAAATTGTTATTAAGTTTTTAATTATATATTATAGAGGTGTCTATGCTTTTTCATTACACAAGTTTAAATGGCCTTTTAGGCATTATAGATAGCAATAGTATATGGGCTAGTCATACTGATTATCTTAATGATTCTATTGAAATTCAGCATGCATTAAGGCTTCTTGAGTCATTTTCACGCAATATTTACATGGAAGACGACTATCTTTCTTCATTTGGCTGGGCTGTCGGGCAAGGTATTCGTAATATGGTCCGTGCAACGGAGTATATTTGTAGTTTTAGTAGGGAGGCTGATTTACTTAGTCAGTGGAGAGGATACTGCCCTAAAGGGTCAGGAGTATGCCTTGGTTTTGATGAAAAAATAATTCGTGATTACTGTAATGCTAATGGCTTTGTTTTTTCTAAATGCTTATATAATGAAAATGAGCAAAAGGAAGATATAAAGAAGATATTAAATGACTGCTATCAGAGTTTCCCGAAGCCTTTAATTTCAAGGGATGAATATAACTCTCTTGAAGTGGAAAAACAATGTGAGTATGACGCTTGTTATAGGGAGCATTTAACTATCGGTTTAGGTAAGAAAGAAGCTGATTTTGCTATAGAGAAGTTGTGTAAAGAGATCCAGGAGTATGCTCCATTGATTAAGGACGGCGGATTTTATGAAGAAAATGAGTGGCGTGTAGTAGTAAGTAATCCTAAGGGAAAGATCTCTTACCGCGTAGTAGACTCTTACTTAGTGCCTTATATGAATATATCATTTCTTGAAAACAGTAAGGATGCGCTAAAAAAAATAGTTATTGGGCCCAATCCTAATGCGCAAAAGTGTGCAGCCTCTATAAAGTTGGCCCTTAAATCTAAAGGGTTTATGAATACACAAGTTGAAATATCTTCAATCCCCTTTAATAATTGGTGACAAGAGGTTTATGTTTAATGATGCTCCTACTATTTTCTCTATGCAGTTCAAAGTTAAGCTATAGGAGGTTGTTAAGATAAAATATAGAGGTTATCTATATCGTAATTGTTATGGTCTATGCTGACGCAATATGTTTGTTTGCGAAATGCTTGGCTTTATCCTACTCCAACTACTCTGCATACATAGTCTTACATCTACTATATCTACGCTCAAGTGCCCATGTTTCAGCATTGATAGCGTGAATAATGTTGCTTTAGTCCTCCTAATCCCTGGACCGGAATCAGGGCACCGACAGGCATTACCTGAGCCATGACAATGATCAGCAGGGTGCCACCGCCAACCCCCACGGCAGCCGAGAGAGCAGAGGTCAGCGCTGCAAACAGGATCAAGGTCAGCGTGACAGGGGGAGACAGGGGAGACGCATACAGTGACCATGAATTCAGGTGGTCCAGCAGCAGAGACAGCTGTGATATCTCAGGCATGATGCGCGTCTTCTCGGCAGGAGTCTGGCGGTCTTCAGCAGTCGGCATCAAGGCAAGAGCTGCCACCATGCTGAGCTGAGATTGAATAGGCGGCTAAGGATACACTGGCAGTGAAGAACTTCCCAAGCGATGGTGCCGAGAATCTTTTCCTGACAACAGAACACCCCATCTCAGGGAGACTGAGATGGGGTGTTCTGTTGTCACTGGTTCACTGTGCTTGCGAGCATGGCATCACGCCAGTGCCCTTGCACAGGTGTCCTCATACAAGGCATGGCGCCTTGTCACGCAAGTGATTCGCTGTCAGCGCGGACGTCATACTGCTCCGTGACCCGCTGGGTACGTTCATCACGCTTGAGCATGCGATAGCGTGAGCGCACCTCGTCACGTTCCAGGTAGCAGCCTTGCAACCAGCGGCTGCCACTCTCGCCTTCAAAGGCATCACGTGCATGCAACAGGCGGCGATTGTCAAAGATGACCATGTCACCTGGAGTATAAGTGAAGCGCATGGCAAAGCGCGGTTCACGCAGCATGCGCTGAAGCGTCATGAGTGCTTCATAGGCAGTTTCGGTCTGATCGAAGGGTGCCATCATCGGGCCACGCAGGAAATCGGCGATCCGCACTTCCAGCAGCTCTCCCGCTTGACCCAGTACGATCATCGGGGAATACCAGACATGGTCGGTATTGCGCGAGGTGTTTGCATAGCGCCAATGTATCGTGGTGAGCGTCGCGTAAGCTTCAGGATGCTCTTCCTTCATGGCGGTGGCGATGGCAAAGCCATCCATCATGACCGCCATGCCGCCTTCCACGCTGTTCTCGATGCAGTACAGGCACTGCAGACCCGGCTGATATTCACGTGTCGGCAAGTCGACATGCGGCGGCAGCGCGATGGAGGTATAGGCGTTGGAATCCGGGTTCTGAATGGCGCGCACGTTGAAAAGATGCCCGAAGTTGGTCGAACGGATCGAACCGATACGCTCGGCGACCTTTTCGATGGCGCCTTCTTCTGCTGGCAGGTTACGCAGGCGTACCAATCCCTTGCCGAGCAGCTCATGCAGCGTCGGATTCAGGATGGCAGCCTCTTCCTTGCTACCGTGTTCAGCACCGGCCAGTGTTGCGGCATCGATGGTGGGTGGCTGCTGGAGTTGATCGCCATTCCAGAGAGATACCGGGGGAAGTTCCGATGGCAGCGACTGTTGATTGTCATAGTCATTGGCGCGCAGGAACCCCGGATGGAAGCGCAGACGACGATCTTCCGGCGTGAACAGCACCGACAGTGCCCCCTCGTCATCAATGCTGGCTTCGGCGATCTCCGGCCAGGCGGGAATCAGGGAAAGATCCAGAATCCGCTCACGAGTCGCCGGGTTGATCGTGGAGTCATCGGCAGCATTCTCACGCAGCCAGACGCTGTGAAAACGGCTGACACGGCCATCGCTCCAGGTCACGCTGAGTTGGCGCGCCTCATGGCTTACGTCTTCCAGGGTTTCGTCGATCGGCCAGCTATCGTAATCCGGTGTCATGGGCAGTGACATGCTGAGCTCCTTCCTGTCGTGTATGAATATCTCATGCACATGGTGGCAGCTCTCGCGGATAATTATTGTGCCTGATTCGACGTGCACTATGCTCAATTCGACATCTTGAGTCAATTGCCTGGTGCTTGATTACATCAGGCATGAACCCATCAGGCATGGGCACATCGGACATGGGCACATCGGACTTGAGAGATGAGGGAACCCTTTGACGCGATGATCAACGTTGCCTGCCAATCGACGTTCAATTCCTGCTACGTGGCGACTGGCAACGTGCCTGTGATGGCGTGATGCCGAAGCGTTTGCGAAAGGCACGCGTGAAGCTTGAATGCGAGGTGAATCCGCAGGCCAGAGCAATGTCCGTGATGGCGTGGCGTGTATCCTGGATCAGGCTTCGCGCATGGAGCAGGCGGCGTTCACCGTGGTAAGCCTGTGGAGTACAGCCCAATCCCTGATGAAAGCGTCGCTCAAGCTGGCGCCAGGAAAGGCCCAGCTCCTTTGCCAGCTCGCCGATGCGCAGCGGTGTCTCAAGGCCGTTTTCCATGCGTGTGATGGCCCGCCTCAGCAGGGGGTCTGCAAGATCGGCGGATTGCTGGCTGAAGCCACGCTGGCGACTGGCGGGCAGACGGCCCTGATCGAGAATCAACTGTTCCCGCACGGCGCGATACATGGCCTGGCCGTGTTGACGCCGAATCAGCTCCAGACTCATGTCGAGCGGCGCGCTGCCCCCGGCGCAATAGAAGCCATCCTCATTGATCTCGTAGAGGGATTCCACGGCATCCACATCATCGAAGCGACCACTGAATTCGGGCAGGCTTTCCCAGTGCAGGGTGACGGTCTTGCCGCTGAGCAGGCCTGCGCGAGCTAATATGAAGCAGCCCGTATCAATGCCGCCTATCTGGCAGTCAGTGCGTGACAGGACGTTCAGCCATTCCAGTGTGGCGTCTTCAAGCCGTGCTTCGGGGGCAAAGCTTGAGCAGACAACAAGGCTGTCCATGCCATGCAGGTCTTTCAATGACGTGTCGACAGGCAATGTCATGCCATTGGAGGCTTTCACGGCAGCGCCTTCCTGACTGGCCAGCGTCCATTGATATAGACGCTTTCCGCTCAACCGGTTCGCGATTCTCAGCGGCTCTATCATCGAGAACAAGGCAACCATGGCAAAGCCGGGAATCAACAGGATTCCCGTATGCAGTGAGACATTGGCTTGAGCAGGGCCGGGGGGAGGGGGTCGGTACATCACGCATCGCTTATCAGCCAAAAGACAGATCGCACCTTAGCCGGTTAATCGGCAAGGTGCGAGTCTGCTTGTGACCGCAAGGAGTCACAGCATCTTGAGGCAGTTGCGCCCAGCTTCCTTGGCGGCATACATGGCTTCGTCTGATCGGGCAATCAATGCATCACGCGACGATACATCTTCTGGAGTTGCCACCGTCAGGCCGATGCTCAGCGAGATGGGGAGTATGCGGCCGTTGTGTACGATCTGACTGTCTTTCACGGCTTGGCGCGATAGATTGATGCGGGTCGCGGCATCACTTGTCAGAGCGTCAGGCAGGATGGCCAGGAATTCCTCGCCGCCCCAGCGAGCCAAGGTGTCAGTAGGCAACAGGAAGTCGTGACTCAAGGTTGCCAGATGCTGGAGAGCCAGATCACCTGCATCGTGGCCATGTTGGTCATTGATCTGTTTGAAATGATCAAAATCCAGCAATGCCACACAGACGGTTCCTGTGCTCTGAGCGAGAGTGGCCAGACATTCATCCAGTACTTTCTGAGCATGACGCCGGTTGGCGAGTCCCGTCAGAGGGTCGGTGATCGCGACCTTCTCGAGTGCCTTGTGTGCCTCTTCCAACGCCTTTATGTCATTGAATCTCGCCACTTCATGGCCTGCCCACAGGGCGATCAACCGCACCAATTCGACATCCTGCTGCGTGAATGGCGCCACGGTATCGGCACTTGAGAAGTTGAAGGTGCCATAGCGCTCACCATCGACGATAACCGGGGCTCCGATATAGGCCTCGAGGTTGAAACTGGCATAGCAGGGATGATGGCGGATGTCGCTCTTGCCCACATTGTGGAACGCTTGAACGCTGTCAGCCTTGTAGACGTGATCACAATAGGTCTCACTGAGCGAAAAGCTCAAGCCGGGTGTCAACAAGTCTTCGGGATGGCAGGCGCGTTGAACAACATATTGATCCCCATCAATTCGGCTGAAAATGCCGATCGGCAATCCGAAGTGCGCACATCCCAGATGCAACAGCGCATCGATGCGGTCATCAAAATCCAGATCTCGAGAGGATGTGATGGCATGCAGGCTGTGAAGTGTCTGCTCTGTAGTGACGCGCCGAGAAACATCACGAATGAGCCCGAACATGAATACGCTGTCACTGTCGGGGTCCTTGATGGGGCCGCCGACGGTCTCACCATAAAAGCTCGCACCGTTCTTGCACAGATAACGAATCACCGTGCCTTCGCTATTCAGTGCCCCCTTTTCATTGAAGCGAAGCGAACCCTGGCGCTTGAATTCATCAGCATTCAGGTAGAGGCGTTGGGTGGGCTGCCCGATGACCTCTTCCAGGGAATAGCCAAAGGTATCCTCTGCGCTGGCATTCATGTAGGTGATATTGCGCTGCGCATCAGCCATCAGAATGATGTTGTCGATCTGGCCCAGCATCTGGCCAAGCAGTTTCTGTATCATGTCAAAGCTGGGCATGGTGTCACTCCTTGTGTCATGCCATATGGCGTTTATCATCACTTCCCATGTGCCAAGAGGGAGAAGTCCTGCCCCTCGCGCTTCATCTTATCGTATGAGATTGAGACAAGTGTTGGTAACTACGTCCTTCAGCGTACGCCTATTCAACGAATTATCGAGGTGTCACTGTGCCTGACGTCTGCAAGACGGGTAGCGAGATTGCTCCGCCGAGCCGTGATGCCACGCCTTGTGATGTGAGGCCAATGACGCATCATGGCTTCCTGCTGACGCGCCATTGGCAGGATACCACCAGCGGAGTGGTGGTCAGCTTCTGGATACGCACTCACGAGGCGGCGATTCATGTGCAGTGTGACCCTCAAGAGGTAGTGGCCTTTCTCCCGGCAGCACAGGAGGAAAAGGCGCGCGGTGTCATCGCTGAGGCATTGCTGACGGAGCGGGAGGTGGCGCTACGCTCACTGACACTGGAAGATTTTCAGCATCGTCCCGTTGTCGGGCTCTATTGCCGGCAGTATCGCGTACTGGGAAAACTGGTACGTCAGCTGAAAGCCCGGGGTGTCGATGTCTACGAAGCCGACGTTCGTCCCCCGGATCGCTTCCTGATGGAGCGCTTCATCACGGCTGGCGTGAGTGTGCAGGGCAGCCATCTCGACAAGGGTGTCATCCTCGGTGCTCGACTCAAACCCTTGAACGATTTCCGGCCACCTTTGCGCTGGGCGTCACTGGATATCGAGACTGACGCCCATGGCAACCTCTATTCCATCGCTCTGGAGGGCTGCGGACAGCGCCAGGTTTATATGCTGGGGCCCGACACTGGTGAGCCCGCAGACGATATCGATTTTTCTCTCGAGTACCTTGCAACACGCCGCGAGCTGCTGGAGTGCTTGAACCGCTGGATCGCACAGCATGATCCCGATGTCATCATTGGCTGGAATCTGATCCAGTTCGACCTACGCATGCTGGTGCGACTCTCCCAGCAGGAGCACTTGCCGCTGACACTGGGGCGTGACGGCAGTGTGATGCAGTGGCGTGCCCATTCACAGCAGCCAGACCATCATTTTGCCGAGATCGCCGGCCGTTGGGTGGTGGATGGCATCGAAGCGCTCAAGTCTGCCACCTGGCACTTTGCATCCTTCAGTCTTGAGAATGTCTCGCGTGAACTGCTCGGGGAAGGCAAGGCGATTGATGATCCCTACGGCCGGCTTGATGAAATTCTGCGCATGTTCGCCGAGGACAAGACGTCACTGGCACGTTACAACCTCAAGGATTGTGAGTTGGTAACGCGTATTTTCAAACAGGCCGGACTGATGGAGTTTCTGCTCGCCCGCGCCCGCGTTACCGGCTTGCCTGCCGATCGCAGTGGTGGCTCGGTTGCGGCTTTCACCCACCTCTACCTCCCTCGCTTGCATCGACAGGGTAAGGTAGCCCCCAACCTTGGCGATATCGTCGGTGAGGACAGCCCCGGCGGTTTCGTGATGGACTCACGGCCTGGCCTTTATGACTCGGTATTGGTGCTCGACTTCAAGAGTCTGTATCCCTCCATCATCCGCACCTTTCTGATTGACCCCCTCGGGTTGATCGAAGGACTGCGCGCACCTGATGATGCGGTGCCGGGTTTTCTCGAGGGTCGCTTTTCCCGCGACACACATTGTTTGCCGGGTATTGTCTCGGAGGTCTGGAAGGCTCGCGATGCCGCGCGCACGTCAGGTGATGCCCCGCTGACACAAGCACTCAAGATCATCATGAACGCCTTCTACGGTGTATTGGGCTCGCGTGGCTGTCGCTTCTTCGATCCCCGTCTGGCGTCTTCCATCACTCGGCGGGGCCATCAGATCATTCAACAGACGGTCGAGCTGATCGAAGCACGTGGCTATACCGTCATCTACGGAGATACCGATTCCACCTTCGTGTGGCTGGGCAAGGCTCATGATGAGGATAGTGCCTGTGCCATCGGACGAGAGTTGGCGGGACATGTCACCGAGTGGTGGCGAGCGCATCTGGCCGAGACACTGGCGCTCGACAGTGTACTGGAGCTGCAGTTCGAGACTCATTACCAGCGCTTTCTCATGCCGACCATTCGAGGTGCGGAAGAGGGCAGCAAGAAACGCTATGCCGGGTTGAGGCAAATCAGTGACACAAAAACGGAGCTGGTGTTCAAGGGACTGGAGTCGGTGCGCTCCGACTGGACTCCGTTGGCCAAGCGCTTTCAGCATGAGCTGTATCGACGCATCTTCGCCAACGAGCCCTACATTGAATACCTCAAGGATTACGTCAGTGCCTATCTGCCACGCCGCTCCTACGGGGCTGACAAGAATGCCGTCGAAGAGGCGGAACACTCACAGGCCCGGGTATCGAGACCGACACAGATGCTTGAGATCGAGCCGCTGGTCTATCGCAAGCGACTCAGACGTCGTCTGGACGATTACCAGCGCAATGTCCCCCCGCACGTGCGTGCCGCGCGGCTGGCGGATGAAGAGAATCAGCGACGGGGTTTGCCCCTGCGCTATCAGAAGGGTGGGTGGATCCGTTACGTGATGACGACGGCAGGCCCGGAGCCAGTCGAGTATCTCCGCTCGCCCATCGACGTGGAGCACTACCTCAGTCGTCAGCTCAAACCTGTGGCCGACGGCATCCTGGCGTTCGTGAATGAGGACTTTGATCGCCTGTTGGATCGTCAATTGACCCTGTGGTGATGCGCTTCAATCCATGGCCATCTCCGACGATGTCTGACGGTATTTTGATGGCATGTTGTTTTTTGAATCTAAATGCTAATCTTTATCAATATTTCTTGCATTAAATTATGCCAGCCGTAAGATCCCCCTTCACTAACTGATGGCGGCCTCTGGCTGCGCTCTTCAACGCGCAGTGGATGTCGCCAGAGGCTTGCATCGTGAGGGGAGTGGCAGGGATTTGACGTTATTGCGGGTAGTCATTGCTCAGTATCGCTGGGCATTCATGGGTGTGATCGTACTGAGCCTGGCGAGCGCCGGACTCGGCATTGGCGTCATCGCCTATATCAATCAGCGGCTGATCGCCCACTCGGGCATGCAGTCCAGCGACTTTGTCGGCGTCTTGCCGGAATTCCTCGTGCTGATCCTTCTGTTGCTGGCCGTGACGCTTGGCGCGCAACTGGCACTGACGACGCTGGGCCATCACTTCGTGCATGGCCTGCGCGGTCGGGTGATCAAACAGATTCTCGATACTGACATCGAGCGACTGGAGCAGCTGGGCAGCGCCAATCTCCTGGCCAGCCTGTCCAGTGATATCCGCAATATCACGCTGGCCTTCGTGCGCCTGCCGGAACTGGTACAGGGCATCGTGCTGACGATCGGCGCGGTGGTCTACCTCGGCTGGCTATCGCCCTGGATGATGCTGGTGACCGCCGCCTGGGTGACGCTGACCATCCTGGGCGGGAGCTGGCTGGTCACTCGGGTCTATCGTCATCTGGCCCAGGTCCGCGAAGCGGAAAGCCGGCTGTATGCCAACTACGAGGCCGTCATCGATGGCCGCAAGGAGCTGGCGCTCAATCGTGCGCGTGCACGTGAGTATTTTGACGGAGACTACAGCGTCAATGCCCGGGACTATCAGCGCCACGTCGTGCGGGCCGATACTTACCATCTGAGTGCAGTCAACTTTTCGAACATCATGATGCTTGGCGCCATCGGTATCGTCTTCTATCTGGCCAATGGACTTGGCTGGGCCTCCAGCAATGTGGCGGCGACCTATTCGTTGACCTTGCTGTTCTTGCGTACGCCATTGATACAGGCGGTGGGGGCACTACCGACCCTGCTTGGCGCGGATGTGGCATTCGGCAAGTTGCGCATGCTGGCGTTGGCTCCGGTACGCGAGGAGTTTGCGGCCGGGTTGCCAACGGCGAACTGTCATACCGCCTCCCGGGTGTCTGCACCCTGGCAGACTCTGAGTCTCAAGGATGTCAGCTTCACCTACGCAGACCAACAAGGGGAGCAGGCCACTCAGGCGGCCGCATTCTCGGTCGGGCCGCTGAATTTGACGCTGTTACGCGGCGAGCTGGTCTTCCTGATTGGTGGTAATGGCAGTGGAAAGTCGACACTGGCCAAGTTGTTGACGGGGCTCTATCGCCCGACATCCGGCGCGTTGCTGCGTGACGGGGATCCCGTGGACGAAGACGAGCGCGAGGCCTGGCGACAGCAATTCTCGGCGGTCTTCACGGACTTTCATCAGTTTGATCGACTGCTGGGCCCGTCGGCTGACTCTGCAGATCCTGCGCTTGTCGAGCAGTGGCTGGGGTATCTGCACATGCGCGAGAAGCTGGTACTTGAGGGTGACCGTGTCATCAATACGGCGCTGTCCCAAGGGCAGCGCAAGCGCCTCGCCCTGTTGATGGCGGTTGCAGAATCCCGAGACATTCTGCTGTTGGACGAATGGGCCGCGGATCAAGACCCGCAGTTCCGCCGTGTCTTCTATCGAGATCTGTTGCCACGCTTACGTGAGATGGGAAAGACCGTCTTTGCCATCAGCCATGATGATCACTACTTCCAGCAGGCGGACCGTCTGTTTGAAATGCGTTCAGGAAAGCTTCAGGAGCTGTCAGGCGCTCAACGTGAGCACATCAGTCGCGATGCCGTGGCTCGGCTGGATGAAGTCTGAGTCCATGACTGTATCAATGCGTCTGTGACATGAACGCCCCTACAGTATTAGCGTCTCTGCAATAACGAGAGCGATGCAAGTGCACGATGCAGCATTGAACACCGTCCGGAGCTCAAGATCGCAGGGAAGCCTCTGGGCGTCGTGAGAGCACGATGGATCTCACGATGATCACTCATGGATGATAATCGTACCGCTCGCCGCTGATGCACCAGGCACCTTATGGGGGCCGCAGAGAATGGTGCCGAACAGAATGACGGCCAGTAGCACGGCAGTCGTGCGCGCTCAATCAGGTAAATACGAATCATCGTGATTGTCATCCCCGTCTGGCTTGAGCGTGCCTTTTAGAGACGCGCCTACGGGGGAAGTGATGACGCGATGAGATTCTCATCTTTGCAAGGGAACACCTCATGTCCAGTCATCCGTCTTACCTCAGCAGCGCCTCCGGCTCGTGCGGCAGACGCTCAATGCAAGACACGCCGCTGTCACGCGCGATTCGACTGTGTATCGCCACGGGGTTGTTGGCTCAGTCACCGATGCTGCTGGCCGCCAATCCTGACGATACCCTGGTCGTGGTCGGCACCGCCTTGAAGGTCGAGGCGCCGCTGGTGGAAACGCCGCGGTCGGTCTCGACCGTCAATCGTGATGAGCTCGATACCCGCAACGTGCAGCAGTTGGATGAAACCTTCCGTTATCGTGCCGGCGTCCTGTCCGGCCACTATGGCTCCGACAACAATACCGACTGGTTCAAGGTGCGCGGCTTTGATCAGTCCACCTATCAGGATGGTCTGCGGATCTATCGTGAGGGCTTCTATCAGTGGCTGCCGGAAACCTACGGGCTGGAGCGTGTCGATCTGTTCAAGGGGCCGTCGTCCATCCTCTACGGTGAGGCGCCTCCCGGAGGTCTGATCAATGCCATCAGCAAGCGTCCGACAGATGAGCCGCAGGCCGAGATTCAGATTCAGGTCGGCAATCGCGGGCTGCGTCAGACAGGCCTGGATACCAGCGGATATCTGAACGATAGCGGCGATGTTCGCTATCGCCTGGTGGGCCTGTACCGTGAGCGCGATGGTGATCTGGACAATACCGACAATGAGCGTTATTACTTCGCGCCCAGCCTGACCTGGGATATCTCGGACGATACTCAATTGACCGTGCTCGCGAGTCTTCAGAAGGATGATGGTGTCCCCACCAATGCCTTCAAGCTGGCCTATGGCACCGTGGATGATACGCCGTTCGGCAAGGTGGACCCGCAGACCAACTACAGTGAGCCGGGTTATGACAAGGATGAGCGCACCCAGTCATCGCTGGGCTACGAACTGCGCCACCGCCTGAACGATACCTGGTCGCTCGAGCAGGATTTTCGCTACAGCCAGCTGGATCTCGACCTGATCAGCAGCTACATCCTCTATCAATCCTCGGCGCGAGAAGGTCAACGCGGCTTGCTGTATCGCGAGGGCACCATCGACAGCTATACCGTCGACAACCGCGCCATCGGCAAATGGTATGGCGAGCGTACCGAGAATACCCTGCTGCTCGGGGTGGATTATCAGAACCTGAGCCTGTCCGGCAAGGAGGCGGATGATTACGCCTTCGGCGACCCGATTGATCTGTTTGACCCGCAATATGGCAATTACACGGCGCTGTCAGATGATCAGATCACGCGTCGAGATATCGACAAGGAGCAGATCGGGCTATATGTGCAGGATCAGCTGCGCATCGATGACAAGTGGGTGTTGCTGGCGGGGGTCCGCTACGACCAGGCGGAGACCGAAAACGTCAATCAGACGACGGGTAGTCGCGAGCGCTCTGACGATGACGAGGTCAGCTGGTCGGGTGGGGTGATGTATCTGACTGACTTCGGCCTCAATCCTTACCTGAGCTATACCGAATCCTTCGAGCCGATCAGCGCCGTCGATGATGGCGGCTCTCTCTATGAGCCGCGTGAAGGTCGCCAGTGGGAGCTGGGAGCCAAGTACCAGCCGGCCGGCTGGGATGGCTATGTCACAGCGGCTGTCTTCGACCTCACTGAGGACAATACTCTCGTCACCACGGGGGGAATCCAGATGCAGGAAGGGGAGCGCCAGTCGCGGGGTTTCGAGCTCGAGATGGTGGGCTACCTGACTGATCACCTCAAGCTGACCTCAGCCTACACCTATACCGATGCTCGCCTGGAAGATGATGTGCGAGCGCCGCTGATTCCGCGCCACCAGGCCTCAAGCTGGCTGGATTACGCCTTCGAAAGCGGCACTCTGGACGGTCTGAGACTCGGTGCTGGGGCGCGGTATGTGGGTGAATCCGTGGATGGCGACACTACCGTCTCGGATTACCTGTTGTTTGATGCGATGGTCGGCTATGACTTCACTCGCGAATTGAGTGCGCAGATCAATGTCAGCAATCTCACCGACAAGGAATACGTCGCCAGCTGCAGTTACTGGTGCTATTACGGTGAGTCACGCAGCATCATCGGCAGCCTGACCTATCGCTTCTGAGTCTGTCTGCGGGAAATGACGACGCCCCGCAGGCCTGTGCCTGTGGGGCGTCGTCATTGGTGGAGCAGATCATCAAGACATCATTCGCTCACATCAGCGCAAGGTGGTTGTCCCAGTGAGTATTGGCGAGGCGAACGGGGCCCAGGGCTGGCAGGCCATCTTCATCGATCAGCAGCCATTCGCCGCGTCCGTTGCTGACCACGAAGCCTGCCGGCGTCTCGTTCGTTGCCGGTACCGCCAGCACGCCAGCACAATCGGCGAAATCCAGCGTCGAATCCAGCTCTCCCGTCTGCAGGTTCCAGAGCGTGATCAGGTTGCCACGTGGTGCGGTCGCGACTGCCAGTTGCCCATCGGGGGTGATGGCGATGCTTGCGATGTACTGCTTGAGCTGCGGGAGATACTCCAGCGGCAAGGGCAGTTCCTCGAGTCCCGTACCGGAAGGGCGCTTCATCACGACCAGCGGCCGCTGGTCGGATGCTGGTCCCTGATACTGATAACCCGCCACGATGGTGCCATCGCGACCCACATCCAGATGGCGCAGCGACAGCTGATGATGTGAAGGGGAATCCTGCCACTGGATCTCGCCGCTCACCCGGTCCAGCAACGTCAGATTGGACTGCATGGTGTCCAGGTTGAGCTTGACCCGGCCAGTCTCCGGACGCGTCAGAATTCCACCATTGGCGATGACCAGCAGCTGGCCATTCGGATGCAGTCGAATCTCGTGCGGCCCAACACCACCACTGTTGAATTCGCCGATGCGCGCGAAGCCGCGATTCACGTCGTAGATGCCGATACGTCCTTCCCCGCGCGCGATCGCATTCTCGGTGGTATACAGCAGGCCGCCATCCGGGCTGAACACGCCGTGCCCATAGAAGTGGCGATCTGGTGCGGCCACGATCCGCGCGATCTGTTCACCGCTGTCGAGGTGGAAGACATTGATTTCCGTCCCCGGACGGCGCGCGAAGATCAGCGCCCAGGGCTTGTCGGGATGACGAGTCGCACCATGAGCGCGTTCCTTGATCGGGCGACGCCAGCGCTCTACGCCTGAGTAGCTGGTGCAACTGGCGTAGTGCTGGCCACTGTCGTCATCGCAGGCCGAGATGGCTACCCCGAGAGGGGCGCGTCCGCGGGCACTGGCAGCATTGTTGCCACCGGCCAACGCCACGCCGCCGGGTAGCCCCATCAGTGGTGCGCAGGCCAATGCCTTCAGCAGTTGTCGGCGCTGTGCCCCGTCTGACATCGAGCGCCGGGGCTGTGTCGAGAAAGTGTTCATCGCTGATCAATCGCCATCCGTGCTGTTGAAGCCGAGCGATAGCCCGAGTGCCGGATTGAGCGTGTCGGCAAAGCCTGCCTGCAACGTTTCGATATGGATCATGGCCTGCTGAAGGTCGCCATTGCGTGGGTCGTCGCGCAGCAGAGCGGCGAGGTCGTTGGGCAGGGCAGCGAAGGCCTCACGGGCATCGACGAAGTCCTGGGTCGTGGAGGCCACCATGCGCGGATCCACCTGGCCATTCAGGTAGCCGTGAATGCCAGACACCTTTTCATTGCCGACCCACAGACGCTCCATCTCTTCCAGCGTCGCGCGAATGTTGGCCAGCCCCATGCCTCCGCGCCAGGACTCCGCTGCATAGGGATTGGCGGTGCCACCATTGTCCAGGCCGATTGGGCGGCGCAGCTTGCGGTCCTTGATGGCTTCCAGCTGAACGGTCATCGCGCGTATCAGTGACAGCACGGCATCTCGTGGGTCACTGAAGCTGCCCTCACCCTTGGCCAGTTGTGGTGCGAACTGCTGCCATTCTTCCAGCAGCGTCCTGCCACTGCCGGCCAGATAAGCAGTATTGGCTATCATAAGCTCGCAACGACGCGTGTCAGTGGTCAGCGGGGTATCTGCGTACTTGGCATCAAACAGCTGATACTCCACACCGCCAAGACCCTGCAAGACGATGGACTGCTCGGCCAGGCTGTCAGCCGTGATGGGGGTATCGGCGGCCAGCAGCGTCTGTGTCTTGCGTGCCACCAGATCCTTCTTGTCCGGCCAGAAGTACAGCTGCCACTGACGCGAGTTCTGCAGGATGGGCCCCATCTCGATCCAGTTGACCTGATTCAATCCGAGCATGGCAGCACGCCAGTTGTTTTTCAGTGTCTCAAGGGAGACGTCGCCTTCCGTCGCGCAGTATTGTCGCGTATGGGTTTCAAGTGTGGTGAGGCGCGCGGCGAGCTGCTGATGAGCCGTCGTCAGCGTGTCCGCCGCGAACTGGCTCACGGCAACAGCGCTGTTCTCGGCAGTGTTCGCTTGAGAAGACGTCGCGACCAAGGCCGTGGACAGCAAGGTCACGCCAGATATCAACAGCATCGCGTTGGAGCGCTTGCGTTGTGGGCGAGTCGCCAGGCGAGAAGCAGTCATCAGATCACGAGACATGAACAGGATTTCCTAAATCAGTGCCGCAGGAGACACGCGGCGATAACAAGATGGACATGGCAAATAGTGCATGCTTATTCGAGTCTGTCGGTATCAGCCTCAAAGTGATTCGAGGAATCGCAGCAGCGCTTCACGTTGATCCGTCGGCAGGGCCACGACAGCATCACGGCTGTCCTGGGCTTCGCCACCATGCCATAACACCGCCTCAAGCAGGGTGCGTGCACGGCCATCATGCAAGAAGCCTGTGGCAGGATTCACCGTCTGGGCAAGGCCGATTCCCCACAGAGGCGGGGTGCGCCATTCGTTGCCGCTAGCCTCGAATTCGTGCCGTTGATCGGATAGCCCATCCCCCATGTCGTGCAGCAACATGTCGCTGTAGGGCCAGATCGTCTGGTCGGCCAATTGTTCGGCTACGCCACTTTGCGGTGTCGTCAGGCGTGGTCGGTGACAGTTGGCACATTCCAGTTCGCGGAACAGTTGCTCACCCGCTCGCACTTCAGGCGTCTCGATATCGCGACGTGTCGGCACGGCCAGATTGCGTGAGTAGAAAGCCACATTATCCATCACATTGTCTTCGACTTCCGTCGTGCCGCCGTTGGGCATCTCGTCGCACTTCTGTACGGGTGTGCAATCAGTGGATCCGACAAGTGTTGAGGTGAGGCCCATATCGCCGGCAAAGGCCTTGGCACTTTGCTGACGAACACTCGGTTGACCGGCCTTCCAGCCAAAACGCCCCTGTACCAGCGCATCATCAGCGATGGACCATACCGTATTGGCTCTGCCACTGATGCCATCGCCATCACTATCCTGTGGATCTGCCCATTCCAGTAGCGTGTCATCGCTGACGGCTTCGAGCAGCCCAAGGCCTACCATGCCGGGGGCAAGGCGAGGTGAGAGGGCGATGGGGCCGGGGTCCCCATAGCCAGGGTCGGCAATGGTGTAGTGGGGCGCGCGCAGGTTGACCTCATGGCCATCGGCCAGGGTCACGCCCCGTTCCTGGTAGTTCACCTGCATGCGACCTTCCACCGGCATGCCAGGTACTGAGGCATTCTGCAGTTGAGTGCCATAGACGGGATGTGGCATCACGCCGCTGATACGACGGAATTCACGCTCCTCATCGCTCCAGCTGTGCGCGGGACTATCCGGCATGCCCAGCCGCAGGAACAGCCCTATCGCTGGATCTCCCGCCACCGGCAGGCTACCGCGGCCATCCTTGACGTGACAGTTCTGACAGGCGTTGGTATTGAACAGAGGACCGAGACCATCGCGTGCCGTGGTGCTGGCGGGTGCGATCACCCACGGGCTCTTGAAGAAGCTGTTGCCGACGCTGAACGACAGGCGTTGATCAAAGCTCATGTTCTTGGCGGGCAGTGAATAGGCATTGGTATCGTGCTTGCGCACGCTGCCTTCACCCCCGCTCTTGGGGGTTTCCTGCAGTGGCAGGCTTGAGAGATAGCTGGCGACTGTCAGCGGCGAGCCAGGAGACTGGCTCGGGTGTGCGCCCCAGGCGGGGGTGGTGGCTATCAGACTGGCAATGGCGATAGCCAGAGACAGACTGCGACAAGGGCTGCTGTCAACCGAAGCATGTGGCGTCATGGTCTTGTGCATCAACATCATGTGTCCTGGCGTGCGCGGTCAGGGGGCTGAATTCAAGGGTGTGGCCCAGTGACCACTTCCTTCAATTAGCAGGCGCGCAATAATTGCGAGTCCGAAACCATCAACGCCCGAGCCCGTCAGATGACAGGCTCGGGCGATCGGCCACGGCGTGTTGCAAGAGGCGCTTTACGGATTAGAACTCGTGATCTGCCGTATCGGCTTTCAGACCGCTGATACCAACCGTGTCAGCGATCTCTTCGATCAGACGCGTCTGGGCGACCAGATCATCGATGCTGGCATTGATGATGGCAGCCCCTTCGGTATTGCCCGGCGCGATCATCTGATCGAACTTCATGCCGTCTTCGGCTTCAGCGGTATCGACCATGACCTGAAGCTGACCCATGGTGGTGTCGAGCGCGTCGTGCATCTTCTGGGCCAGTTCCGGATTGTTGTTGGCGACCAGCTGATGCAGGGACGGGCCCTCGAAGGAACGGCCATCCAGGGTCACGTACTTGCCCTCAAAGACATTCTGAATGCCCTTGGCATTATAGAAGTGCGAGTAGTGGGTGTTGTCCGAGAAGCAATCATGCTCGTCCTCGAAGGAGTTGGCTTCCAGCGCGACCTTCATGCGCTCGCCACCCAGTTCGCCCAGTGACAGGGAGCCCATGCCGAACAGCATTTTCTCGAGGCCTTCGCCTGCTGGAAGTGCCGTCAATTCCGCACGGTAGTTGTCCTTGGCACCTTCAGCCCACTGCCCGACCATGTATTCCAGATCGCTGATCAACAGGTCATTGGCGGCCAGCAGATAGGCACCACGACGGTCGCAGTGCTCCGCCGTGCAGGCATCGCCCTTGGCGAAGTCGCTGGCCGGGCGATTGCCGGCACCTGCCTGGAAGCCGTTGAGGTCCTGGCCCCACAGCAGGAATTCAATCGCGTGATAACCACTGGCGACGTTGGCCTCAAAGCCACCCAGCTCATTCAGGGAGGCCAAAAGCTCTGGCGTGATCTCGGTGGTATCGATCTTGTCGGCACCGATCTGGACACTGTCGCTGGCGATGATGTTGGCGCTGGCGCCCGGGTTGCCCAGTTCTGCCTGGTAGCCGTCACCTTCGACGTAATCGATCAGGCCTTCATCCAGCGGCCAGGCATTCAGCTGGCCTTCCCAGTCATCAACGATGGCATTGCCGAAGCGGAACACTTCGCTCTGCTGATAGGCGACACGCGCCTGCTTCCAGGCAGTGCGAGCGGCGGCCAGCGTTACCTCGGACGGGGCTTCAATCAGGGCAGCGTTGGCGGCACGCAGCGCATTGGCACTGGCGAGTGCGTCGCTGTAGGTGGCGTGGGCCACATTGGCGTATTGGGAGACAACGGCTTCGGCGGTGACATCCTTTGCCTCTGCCTGCTGGTGACCTTCATGGGCGTGAGCAGCACCTGCGAGCAGTGAGACGGAAAGTGCAATCGCGGCGGTGAGCGGCTTACGAGAAGCAAAGCGGAATTGAGCGGTCATGAGGTTCCCTTGGTCAGTCTATTGTTATGCCGTGCGCGTAAAGCCACGTTGCATGGGCTCCAGGTGTGTCGAGAGGTGACGTTCACGTCTGCTGACCTCTCTTCAATTGGCCCAGGATCTCATTGAATCATATTGAGAACCTTTATTATTTGCAATCACCTGTCGAGACTTTTGCAACTCTGAGGTGCGGTAAGTGCAATCCATCTAATGGAAGAATTTTGTAGAGTGATGGCGCCTTTGAGAAGAGAAGACAGTGCTACAAGGATCTGCGCTGAGGTCTGCTATCGTACTGATCGCGTGCTATGCAGGGCATTGGATGAGCATAGAGAAAAGAGGCAAGTTGAAAACAAACGGGCTGGCGCAATGCCAGCCCGTTTCATGTGTCGGGACGTGTCAGAGCCCGTCATTACTCGTTTCGATGCCATACGCTAGATGCTGCGCAATCCCGCTGCCGCAATCAGGGCGCGGGTGTAGTCCTGTTGCGGGTTGCCGAGCACGTCAGCAGTAGTACCGCTTTCGATCAAGCGGCCTTCGCGCAGCACCATTACCCGGTGCGAGAGCGCACGTACCACTGCCAGGTCGTGGCTGATGAACAGATAGCTCAAGCCATGTCGCGCCTGCAGATTTCGCAACAGGGCGATGAGCTGTTTCTGGACGCTACGGTCCAGCGCTGATGTGGGTTCATCCAGCACCAGCAGGCGCGGTTCCAGAATCAAGGCGCGCGCCAGTGCCACGCGCTGACGCTGCCCGCCGGAGAACTCATGGGGGTAGCGATCCGCACAGGCGCTGGGCAACTCAACCTCTTCCAATACTTGAGCGACGCGCTGTCTTACCTCTTGATCAGAGAGTTCCGGCTGATGAAAGCGCAGTCCCTCGCTGATGATGTCGGAGACCGGCATGCGGGGCGATAGTGAGCCGTAGGGGTCCTGGAAAACGATCTGCATCTGGCGGCGTCGCATGCGTAGCGTCTTGCGATCCAGCGTATCGATGCGCTCACGTTCGAGATGGATCTCGCCACGTGCGGACTGCAGTTTCAATAGTGCCAGTGCCAGCGTTGTCTTGCCGGACCCAGACTCTCCCACCACGCCCAGTGTCTCACCTCTGGCAAGCGTCAGATCCAGGGGATGCAGAGCGA
Source organism: Cobetia sp. L2A1 (assembly GCF_009796845.1). Lineage (NCBI taxonomy): Bacteria > Pseudomonadati > Pseudomonadota > Gammaproteobacteria > Oceanospirillales > Halomonadaceae > Cobetia > Cobetia sp. L2A1. The sequence continues at coordinate 1,834,125 of NZ_CP047025.1, forward strand.
TGAAGTCGTCCGGGCGCTTCTGAAACAACTTGCGTGTGCGCGAGAAGCGAACTTCCAGCTTGCGCGCCTCGAGCACGGGAGTGGCGGCATCGCTGTCGTTGAGCGCAATGGCACTGCCTTCAGGTTCAGCGGCCAGCAACGCTTGCGTGTACTCCGCACTTGGGTGGTCAAAGACCTGCGCCACCGGCCCTTGCTCGATGCATTCACCGTGACGCATCACGAGCACGCGGTCAGCATGACGACGCACCAGATTGAGGTCATGACTGATGAGCACCATGGCCATGCCCTGATCACGGCGCAGGCTATCCAACAGCGCGAGAATGTCCTGTTGTACGGTGACATCCAGAGCTGTGGTCGGCTCATCGGCAATCAACAGCGGCGGTTGATTGGCCATCGCCATGGCGATCATTATCCGCTGACGCTGGCCGCCAGACAGCTGGTGTGGCCAGGCGTCGATCATTTCTTCCGGGCGCGGCAGTTGCACCTGACTGAGCAGCTCGAGTACTCGTGCGCGAGCCGCATTGCCTGCAAGTCCTTGATGGAGGCGCAGGCTTTCTGAAATCTGCTCACCGACGCGCGTCAGTGGATTGAGTGATGTCATCGGTTCCTGGAAGACGAAGCCGATGCGCCCACCACGTACACGCTGCCATTCCCGGGATGTCAGCGTGGCAAGATCGAGTGTCTTGCCATCGACTCCAGTGAACTCGCGTGTGCCGGTGACATGGGCGTGCCCGGGCAGCAGTCCGAGGCTCGCCAGCAGACTGACAGACTTGCCGGAGCCGGATTCACCGACGATAGCCAGACATTCTCCGCGCTTCACCTCAAGCGACAGACCTTTGACCACCTCGGTCTTGCCGAAGCGGATGCCAAGATTCTCGAGGCGAAGCACGCTGGGTTCAGACCCGGATGTGGTCCACGTTGACTGATTCATGCGTTCTGCTCCCGAGCGCTGACATGACGCGGATCAAAGGCGTCGCGCAGCCCCTCACCGATGAAGACCAGCAGGGTGAGCATGATGCCGAGGCTGAGAAACGCCGTCATGCCAAGCCACGGGGCCTGCAGATTGTTCTTGCCCTGGGCGACCAGCTCTCCCAGTGACGGTGAGCCGGGTGGCAGACCGAAGCCGAGAAAATCCAGTGCGGTCAGCGTGGTGATGGCTCCGGTAAACAGGAAGGGGATGAAGGTGAGCGTTGCGACCATCGCATTGGGCAGTACATGACGCCACATGATCAGTCGCGACGGCAGGCCCATGGCCCGCGCCGCCCGCACGTATTCCAGATTGCGGGCACGCAGGAATTCGGCGCGCACGATATCGACGATGCCCAGCCACGAGAACAGCAGCATGATGCCGGTCAGCCACCAGAGATTCGGCTCGACGATACTGGCCAGGATGATCAGCAGGAACAATACAGGCAAGCCAGACCATATCTCGATAAGACGTTGGCCGACGAGATCGACCTTACCGCCGAAGTAGCCCTGCACGCCACCGATCAGCACGCCCAGCACCATGGATCCTATCGTCAGTACCAGCGCGAAGATGACCGACAGGCGAAAGCCGTAGATCACGCGCGCCAGTACATCGCGGCCCTGATCATCGGTGCCCAGCCAATGGCGGCCATTGGGGGCCGAAGGAGCGGGAGAGCCGAGGTTGAGATCCAAGGTGTCGTAGGAGTAGGGGATCAAGGTATTGAGCATGAAACCCTGCGCACTGATGGCCTCGATCACATAGGGATCGCGGTAGTCGGTGGCCGTTGGAAGAAAGCCGCCGAAGGTCGTCTCGGGATATTCGTGCAGCATGGGCAGGTAGCTCTCGCCCTGATATTCCACCCATAGTGGCTTGTCATTGGCGATCAGCTCTGCGCCGAGTGAAAGCACGAACATCACGCCAAAGATGAGCAGCGACCACCAGGCACGGCGGTTATCGCGAAATGCCGCGATCCGTCGCCGCGTGATGGGGGATAAACGGCCCGTCGAGGCTGGTGCGGCGTGACTGCCGCCATCCTCAAGCTGGCAAGTGGTGTCGGATAGTGTCTCGTGGCGCATCTCAGGCCTCCCGTGTCGCGAAGTCGATGCGCGGGTCAATCCACACATACATCAGGTCGGAGATCAGCTTCAGCACCAGACCGATCAAGGTATACAGATACAGCGTGCCGAAGATCAGCGGATAGTCGCGTTGCAGCACGGCCTCGAACCCGAGCAGGCCAAGACCATCAAGAGAGAAGATGACCTCGATCAATAGCGAGCCGGTGAAGAAGATACCCACCAGTGCCGCCGGAAGCCCTGCAATGATGATCAGCATGGCATTGCGGAACACATGGCCGTAGAGGATGCGATTTTCGCTGGCCCCTTTGGCGCGCGCCGTCAGCACGTATTGCTTGTGAATTTCGTCAAGGAAGCTGTTCTTGGTCAGCATCGTCAGGGTCGCGAAGCTGCCAATGGCAGAGGCGGCGACGGGCAAGGCGATGTGATGGAAGTAATCCAGAATCTTGCCGCCGGTGGACAATTCATCAAAGTCCGGCGAGGTCAGGCCTCTGAGCGGGAACCAGTCCAGATAGCTGCCACCGGCAAACACCACGATCAGCAGGATCGCGAACAGGAACCCCGGGATGGCATAGCCGACGATGACTACGCCTGAGGTCCAGATATCAAAGCGCGAACCATGCACCAGCGCCTTGCGGATGCCCAACGGAATCGAGATCAGATAGACCAGCAGCGTCGTCCATAGTCCCAACGAGATGGAGACTGGTAGGCGATCAAGCATCAGGTCGATGACTGGCTTGTCGCGGAAGAAGCTGTCGCCGAAATCGAATTGGGCGTAATCGACCACCATGTCACCGAAGCGTTCCCAGGCGGGCTTGTCGAAGCCGAACTGCTGCTCCAGTTCTGCGATGAGGGCGGGGTCGACGCCCGAGGCGCCTCGATAGGTGGATGCTCCTCCGCCACCGCTGGTGACACCATCGCCGCCGCCACTATTGAGGCGGGTACTTGCTCCCGCACTCAGACCATCCAGACGTGACATCAGCTGCTCGATGGGGCCACCGGGAGCGGCCTGCACAATCAGGAAATTCAATAGCAGGATGCCGAGCAAGGTCGGCACCATCAACAGGACTCGGCGCAGAATATAGGCACCCAAGAGCAATCTCCCTGCGTGCCATCCTTGACCGACATCTCATATGCAGGTCGGGTGGCATCGTGTTTATTGGTTTGACTGATGCGGAGGAGCCACCGTGTGGCTCCGTGCACCGTGGCTACGTGAAGACACGGGGCCTGATTCACCCACTGATGTGACGTGCGATCATTCGCCGGGTTCGAGAGCGGCATCCTTGGTAGGTTCCACCCACCAGCTGTCCAGACTCAGCAAGTACTCCGGGAAGGGCTGCGGGTAGCCGAACTTGTCCCACAGGGCAATGCGCGTGGCGGCGAGATGCCACTGGGGCACGACATGAAAACCCCAGCGCAACACGCGATCAAGCGCGCGGGTGGCTGCGAGCAGATCTTCGCGGGTCTGGGCTTGAATCAGCTTGTCAGTCAATGCGTCGACCACCGGACTCTTGAGGCCGATCAGGTTACGAGAGCCCGCAACGTCGGCATAGTCGCTGGTCCAGTATTCGCGCTGCTCGCTGCCAGGACTGTTGGACTGCGGATAGCTGCCCACCACCACATCGAAGTCGAAGCTGCGGCGACGGTTGATGTACTGATTGACATCGACGGTGCGGATGCGTGCCTTGATACCGATACGCGCCAGGTTTCTCAACCAGGGCTGGATGACGCGTTCGAACTGAGTGTCGTAATTGAGCACCTCGATTGTCAGTGGCTTGCCGGTACTGCGGCTTACCAGCTGCCCCTTGACCACCTGATAGCCCGCGTCACGCAGGAGGCCCAGTGCCTTGCGCAGGCGTGGACGCAGCTCGGTAGGCTCATCGATCGGTAGCGATTGCTCGAAGACCGACGCGGGAAGCTCGTTCTTGAAGGGCGCCAGCAGCTCAAGTTCCTTGCCAGTCGGCACGCCATCAGCCGCCATGTCTGAATTCTCGAAGTAGCTGTGCGTCTGCTCATAGGCACCGTAAAACAGGTTGCGGTTGATCCAGTCGAAATCGAACACCAGGGCCAGCGCCTCACGTACGCGCGGATCCTGAAAGCGAGTGCGCCGCTCATTGAGCACGAAGCCCTGCATGCCGGCAGGATTGCTGTCGGGCACCTCAAGCTTCGTCAGGCGACCTTCATGCAGGGCGGGTGTGTCATAGGCGGTTGCCCAGCTCTTGGCGCTGCTTTCGACATGCAGATCGATGCTGCCGGCCTTGAAGGCTTCCAGTGATACGGTCTGGTCGCGATAGTAGTCGTAGACCAATGTCTGGATATTGTTGCGGCCCTTGTTGACTGGCAGGTCCTTGCCCCAGTAATCCGCCACACGCTCGTAACGCACCTGGCGTCCGGCATCCAGCGAGGCCATGCGATAAGGGCCAGAGCCCAACGGAGTGTCCAGCGTGGCACGCGTGAAGTCGCGATTCTTCCAGTAATGCTCGGGGAGCACCGGCAGCTGGCCGATGATCAGTGGTAATTCACGTGCGGCGTTGGGCGCCATGTCGAACCTGACGGTATCGTCATCGATCACGCTGACGCCGGTCACGTCGTGGTAATAGCTCTTGAAGAAGGGCAGGCCTTCATCCTTGAGCAGTCGATAGGTGAAGACAACGTCTTCGGCCGTGATCGGGACACCGTCATGGAAGCGGGCGCGTGTATCGATATCGAATTCGATGGCACTGCGGTCTTTTGCCAGCCGTATTCCGCTCGCCAACAACCCGTATTCCGTGAAGGGTTCGTCGGCGGATTGCATCATCAGGGTGTCGTAGATCAACCCGCCGAAGTAGTTGACACCGGCCACCGAATTTCCCTTGAGAATGAAGGGATTGGTCGAATCAAAACTGCCGATGGCGGCGCGCGTCATGCGGCCACCGACGGGTGCATCCACATTGACATAGGGAAAGTGATCAAAGCCTGACGGGTGAACGGGTTCGCCATAAATGGCCAGTCCGTGCACGGTAGGCACATTCAGTGGGGCTTGTTGCGGCGCCTGTGCAGACGTCGGTGACAGGGCGGCTGTGGGCTGTGAGGTCTGTGCCTGCGCACTGCCTGTCAGCGTACCCCCCAGCATCAGCAAGCCGATGCACAGGGCTCGCAGCGCACTCGAGGTGCGGCGCGTGACAGGAGAAAAAGGAGGCATCGGCAACTTTCCTTGACTGAATGAACGTGGCCCGTGGGCTATTGATGGCATGGATAAAAGGCGTGACCACAGCATGTGCATGTCGTCTGAAGAGGACTCTGTAAGAATCGACCTCGCCAAGAGTATCGAAGTTCCTCGCCAGCGGCCATGCTCGGGCCGGCGGGCGAATACACGAGGTTGCCATATTCACATTGGGTGACGAGTTTCCAGCAGAGAGTGAGACTAAAACGCCCCCGGCATCGGTGATGACGGAGGCGTTTGATCCATTCTGTTGCTCGGTATGTTCCAACCACTAACGAGTGCGGCCGATCAGTTCGCGCTGTAGAGCGTCAGCATTTGACCCGGACGTAGATAGTCAGCCGAGGACAGCTTGTTCCAATGGGCAATCTGACGAGTGGTGACATTGTGGCGAGCGGCAATGCGTGACAGGGAATCACCGCGCTTTACGCGCACCTTTTGCTGACCATTGGCGCTGGCTAACTGAGTCGCGGTAGTGCCGAGTCTATCCGGTACCATCAGCGCCTGACCGACACGAATCGTATTGCTGGAGATATGATTCTTGGCTTTAAGCTCCGACAGTGACAGGCCGCTGCGCCGCGCGATGACTGACAGCGTGTCGCCGCGCTGTACGCGATAGTCGTTCCAGCTCTGTCGTGCTTCCTCGGGTAACGAGGCAAGCTGGCTCAGGAAGGTGTCGCGTGCCGTGGCAGGAATGACCAGTGAGCTATCCCCTGGACTAGTCGCCCAGCGCTTATAGGCGGGATTGAGTGCACGTAGTTGTGACTCGCTGATACCCGCCAGTTTGGCAGCGGTGGAAAGATCCAGCTGCCCACCGGTATCCACGGCGGCGATTTCGGCCTTGTCTGGAATCTCTGGCAGCGTGATGCCGTACTCATCCGGTGCACGGATGATGGCGGCGAGTGCCAGCAACTTGGGCACATATTCCATTGTTTCATTGGGTAGGCTGATGCCCCAGTAATCATCATCGCCATCGGCCCGCTCGCGAGCACGATTCACGGTGCCGGCTCCCGCGTTATAGGCAGCCAGCGCCAGTTCCCAGTCACCGCCATACCAGCGTTTACCCTGAGATTGGAGATAATCCAGTGCAGCGTCAGTGGCGAGGAGTACATCCTTGCGACCATCGTACCAGCGATTGCGCGTCAGCCCCATCTCGTCACCTGTGGCCGGCATGAATTGCCACATGCCTGTCGCGCCGCCAGGATGAGCAGCGTCAGGGTCGTAGGCGCTCTCGATGAAGGGCAGCAAGGCCAGCTCCGCTGGCAAGCCGCGCGCTTCTGTCCGGCGTGTGACATAACGAATCCAGGGACGTGCCTGCTCAGCGATGCGTTCGACGTGCTTAGGGTGTTCCGTGTACCAGTCGATCCACTTGCGTACGCGCGGGCGTCCGGTGTCCTGCTGTAGTTGGTAGCCTGCGCGAAGCCGCCCCCAGACATCGTCATAGCTTGCGGGAATGGCGTCCAGTGCTTCCATGAAGTTCATTGGCGAAGCTTGCTGAACACTAGACGCCGTAATGTCATTGATTGCCGTCGAATTGGCGCTGGCAGGCAGCGCAATCATAGGCAAGCACATGCTAGCACCGATGGAGGCGAGACGGATGAGTTGGCGCAATCGGTACTGGCCGAGAGATGCATGAGACGGCGTGTCGGCGGTCTTCTGGCCGTCGGTACGGAGGTCTTTCTGCTGCATTGAATGATTACTCTATGGCGAGCCGGTATCGGATGGGCACAATACGGGCTCAGCTAGCCGGACATTCCGGCACAATCAGTGACTGCGGGGGCTGATCGAGATCAAAAGGGCCCTCGACCCGCTGTCACGCGTAACGTCTGTTCCGGTCGCTGCAAATAGCCACATGGCAATTGTTCTTGTGCCAAGTGGCGGCAGTCACGTGGATACAGACGCGCGGGCAGCGGAGCTAGAAGCTGTCCTTCCATTGGCGCAGTGCCGTAAAGGCTGCCAAGGCGGGGTCTTCTTGGTCCGAGGAGGCCGAAAGGCGTCCTTCCTGTATCAGGTGCCGTTGAAGTGTTGGATTGGCACTGTGCAGGAACGGATTGATATGTCGCTCTCGGTTGATGTTTGAGGGCAGTGTGGGGCGTCCAAGCGCACGGATACGCTCGCAGTCTGCGATGACATCATCCAGCAGGCTATTGTCGGGTTCTGCTGCTTGAGCAAAGGCCAGATTGGCCAAGGTGTATTCATGTGCCGGGAAGACAAGGGTATCTTCCGGTAAAGCAGCCAGTCGGCTGAGCGAGTCATGCATCTGTTGCGCCGTACCCTCAAACAGGCGGCCACAGCCACCACTGAAAAGGGTGTCGCCACAGAACAGCAGTCCTGGCATGCCCGAGGTCACAAATGCGATGTGATCCAGCGTGTGCCCGGGCACTTCCATGACCTCGAATAGACGGCCTTGCACACGGCAGGTATCACCCTGCGCAACGTGTTCATCAATGCCTTGAATGGCCGGATTGTGCGGGCCGATGACACGTGGCTGATAACGTTTTATCAGTTCTGGCAGTCCACCCGTGTGGTCTTTGTGGTGATGGGTGATCAAGATGGTGTCCAGGGTCAAGCCTCGTGATTCCAGAATGTCAATCACTGGAGTGGCATCACCCGGATCAACCACTGCAACGGCATTGCTGCCATCGCTTTGAATCAGCCAGATATAGTTGTCCTGAAAAGCCGCTATGGGCGTTACGCTCATCATATTGGTCAGGTGCTCTAGGTCATCTTGTGCGTATTTGTCAGTGTATTGTGGGGTCTTGCATGCCGGTGACAGATCGAGAGCTTCAACTTGTCTGTTGGCAACACGCCATCAGACTGAAGCGATAAAAGGCATGTGGTCATCGGTGAACACCAGAGGTTCACCGTGACGACCTGGATACTGACGAATATGCTTGAATTATTAGCTGCTGATTCTGCTTTCCATCATCTGTTAGCCTTAATGATAGGGCGATGTACTGATGATGGTAGCGCCTCAGCAACGCGGAATATGTTCTGTCATGGTGGTATCGGGACTGACTATCCTGTCGTCTTGCTCTTGCTTGCCTGAGTCAATGCGTCTGTCTGTACCATTGAACCGGGCAGTATCATGACCTTTGAGCGACAGTATCGTTCATTGCAGACAAGGACGTGTTTCGGCCGACAGAGTTGCTACAAAAGAGCCGAGCGAGTGTGCCGAATGAATGTCGTTGAACGTATTTGCACCATTTGACGGCATCAAGCCTGCCGAGCAAGCATGTAAGTGTCAAACCCCTTATGGTGTGAGAATGTAGACAAGTGTCAAAATTTACCTGTGTCAGAGGGAGTTCCTCTCTCTGAAACGTCGGGAGATGGATGGATGTGGAAAGGTCCCTTCTCTGTGGTCAGTACTGGTGAGCAGCTCTCGGCGGAAGAGCGGCAGCGTCAACATGCTCGCTTGCTAGGTGCGCATGTAAGAGCCATGCGTGCCTTCCTTGACGGGCCTGAGGGGCAGGACGTGCTGACAGCTGAGCGCGAGATGCTGACGCCATTGTTTGAGCGCTGCTTCGGCTTCCATAGTCTGTGTCTTGGCCCGGGAGGCAATGATCTATTGTCACAGTCCACGATTCGCCATGCGATTCGGTGGGCACCCAGTCCGGAGCTTGCCGAATCGCCGTCGACATTGATCTGCCCACTGACACAACTTGCGCTACCGGATGAGAGCATGGATCTGGTCATGATCCACCATCTGCTGGAAGTGGCACCTGAACCTCACCGCTTGCTGCGTGAAGCCGCACGCGTGCTTCGTACCAGTGGCAGTCTGATTATCGTTGCCTGGCAACCGCTGTCGGGTGAGGGGCTTTTGCGCCTTGATCCTCGGCGTCGTCATATCGCGCCATGGGAAGGTTGCTGGCGGACCCCTGCTGCCTTGCGTGATTGGTTGGCATTCGTGGATTTTGACATTGAGCGTATCGACTACGCCGGTTTCCACCTGCCGGGACTGAGGTTGCGTCATGGTTGGCTGGAAAGCCTGGGGCGTCGTTACAACCTGCCGCTAGGCAGCCTTATGCTGATTCGGGCACGGCGCAATGTCGGCCACGTGCAGCCAATCAATGCCAAGCGTCCTCGCGTTGCCATTCGGGGTGTCGCCATTAGCCAGGCAACCCGTATGTACTCTCGTGAAGTGCATGCACTTCATCGTGAGTCGGACAAGGACAAGTGCTGATACATCATCGAGCTCAGTGTCCAATATCATGGAAGTAGCAACGGGTAGAGCTAGCAACGGGTAGAGCTAGCAACGGGTAGAGCTAGCAACGGATAAAGGGCATGACGCTGTAAAAAAACACAGTGGCTTTTGCCGCCGTCCGGCACGAATGGTTAGAATGACGCTAATTGCTGTGCGTTGTTGTCTGTGATGAGAGTGTTGAAGTGCTGACAGACAAGCCTTGATCGCACGCGTTTCCTTCATTCTTTGAGAGTGTTCCCGTGAGTCAAAGTCCTTCCACGCCAGATTCAGCCACTGACACTTCATCTGCCAAGGTTGTGATTCATACCGATGGTGCCTGTCGGGGTAATCCAGGGCCGGGTGGCTGGGGCGCGATCCTCGTCAGTGGCAAACATCGTAAAGAGCTCAATGGTAGCGAGCGCGAAACCACCAATAATCGCATGGAAATGACAGCCGCAATCGAAGCACTGAAGGCGTTGACCAAGCGCTGTGATGTGGTGCTTTGGACAGATTCCGAATACGTCAAGAACGGCATTACCAAGTGGGTCCACGGCTGGGTCAAGCGTGGCTGGAAGACGGCCGCCAAGCGGCCGGTCAAGAATGAAGAACTCTGGAAAGCGCTATTGGTTCAAAGCGAGCGTCACGACATCGAGTGGCGCTGGGTGAAGGGGCATAGCGGTGATGAGGGGAATGAGCGCGCCGATAGTCTGGCCAATGAAGCGATCGACGAGATGCAGCGGCGTGGTTAAGGCGTTTCGTCAGACGTTTCATTCCAGAAGCGCAGCACCGGATATGTCATGTTCTGATCCGGTTTTTGTATCATGAGGCTCACGCCTGACGGCAGCGACGTGAGTCGCGCCACTGTCCACCAAGAGGTCTGAGATGCGTCAGATTATTCTCGATACCGAAACGACAGGTATCGATCCGAAGGAAGGCCATCGCCTGATCGAAATCGGTGCGGTGGAGATGGTCAATCGCCGCCTGACCGGCCGCACCTATCACCAATATGTCAATCCCGAGCGTCTGATCGATGAAGAGGCGATTGGTGTGCACGGCATCACGGATGAGCGTGTTGCCAACGAGCCGGTATTTGCCGAAGTGGCTGACGCCTTCTGGGAGTTCATCAAAGGCGCTCAGCTGGTCATCCATAATGCGCCATTCGACGTGGGCTTCATTGATAACGAATTCAGGCTGATCAATTCGAGGCGCAACAATCCACTCGGACCGGTGGCCGATCACTGCGCCATTCTCGATACGCTCAAGCTCGCCCGTACCAAGCACCCCGGTCAGCGTAATAACCTGGATGCGCTGTGCAAGCGCTACGACATCGACAACGGTCATCGTGTCTTACACGGGGCCTTGCTGGATGCCGAGATCTTAGGTGATGTCTACCTGGCGATGACGGGTGGTCAGACTGCACTGGGGTTGGATGTGCTCGATGAAGGTGATGGCGAGGAAGGTGGGGTCGTGGGGGTACGTCGCCTGCGAGCCAACCGTCCTCGTCTGGTGACACCAGGGCTTTCTGCACTGGAGCTTGAGCGTCACAATGCCTGGTGTGAAGAGATACGTGCCAAGGCAGACTGCGCGTTTGATCATGTCACCATCGCAGCGTTGGGCAGCCTTGATTCTCAGGGCAATCCGGCAGGGGATGCCTGATGCTGGTGCGTGATCTATCGCGGATGGCTAGCCGCCACGGATATCTGATTCGTATTGGTCGCGAAGGCGTCGCGCCAGCCACTGATGGTGGCATCATTCAACCGCAGTGCGATTGGCCATCGGGTGCGATAGGCATTGGTGAGTGGCAGGGGGCACCGATTGCCGTGCTCGGCGAGAATGGCTCACCAGAGTGGCCAGGTGCACGTCAATGGCTTCACAGTTTGCCGCGTGAGCAGTTTCCATTGCTGTCGAGTGCGCTGCAGGTACTCAAGTGGATGCGTGACCATCGTTTCTGCGGTCGCTGTGGCAAGCGCATGAAGCGTCTTGAGCACGAGTTTGCCATGCACTGCACTGGTTGCCAGCACCGTAGCTATCCTCGTATCTCGCCATGCATCATCACGCTGATTACCCGAGGACGCGAACTGCTGCTGGCGCGTAGTCCGCGTTTCGGTCCTGGCATGTACTCGACGCTTGCAGGTTTTATCGAAGCTGGTGAGAACGCGGAAGAAGCAGTACGGCGCGAAGTGTTCGAGGAAGTGGGGGTTGACGTCGGGCGGGTGAGCTACTTTCAAAGCCAGTCATGGCCCTTCCCGCATTCCTTCATGCTGGGCTACTACGCTGAATATGCCGGTGGCGATATTGCCATTGATGGTGTCGAGATCGAAGATGCCCAGTGGTTTACCCCAGAGGATCTCCCGGGGTTACCACCGAAATTCTCCATCTCTCATGCGCTGATTGATAACTTCTTGCGCTCCGTCGCCAGCGGTCGCTGAGAGTTGCCTGGCTTGGTCACCAAGTGTTCGCGCCGTGCCGCATGTGATCAGTGAAGTGAAAGTGACTGACAGTCGCCCAACAAAAAGCCCCTGCCAGTTGGCAGGGGCTTTTTGTTGGGCTGCCCACATCGGGCTTCGCCGGGCGACTGTCAGTTGTTCGGGAACAGTGAGGTCAGCTTGGTCGCCAGCATGATGTTACCTGTCGCCTTCAGGCGGCCGGTCATGAAAGCCTGCATGCCGTCAACTTCGCCTTTCATCACGCCCTTGAGCGTTTCACTGTCAGTGCTGAGGGTGACAGAAGGGTCGTCGTGCTCACCTTCGGCAACATCCAGCGTGCCGTCCTTGATGATCATATGGTAATCATCGCTATCAGTAATGTTGAATTGGAAGACTTCATCCATACCCTTTGCGGCTTCCGGATTGAAGCGGTTTTTAAGCATATCAATGACAGCATTGGCGGTAGCCATGAGGGTATTCCTTCTTGAGACGAGTGGTGATGAGAGCCGACGAAACATGAAAGCGATTCTCGAGGATGTCTACCAGACTATTTCAAACGATCGTTCCAATCAAGTCGGCGCTGCGATCTCGTCAATTCCATATGCGGGACGTATCTTCTGCGGATGAAACGCAGGCAGTGTCAGTCTTTTATACTTGCAGGCAGGCGGCGTTGCCCCCATGTCTGTCGGATCCCTATCCACCGGCTACGTTGCCGGTGAATCTGTTATCTGCCCGAGCAAAGGCTCGGCAATCATCTTGTCCGCTCAGGAGTAAGTGCATGCAATGGATTTCGGCCTACGGCCTCTTTCTGGCAGAGGCGATCACTGTCGTGGTCGCTATCGGTGTCATCGTTCTCCTCATTGCACGTGCGCGTCATGGTGATGGCGGTGAGCGAGAAGCCAAGCTGAAGATTCGGCCTTGGCATGAACGCATGAAAGGTTATCAACGTGAGCTTAGTCAAGCAGGCCTCGAAGACGCCGAATATGTCGCCAATGAAAAGGCACGTGCCAAGCAGCACAAGCAAGAAGCCAAGCTACTCAAGAAGACGCTGAAGGCGAAGGCCAAGAGTGATGGTAAATCATCTGTCGACACTACTGCTCGCACCAGCGGGCGCCGTGCATTCGTGCTGGATTTTGTGGGTGACATCAAAGCGACCGGTGTTGAAAGTCTGGCGGAGCAAATTACCGCGCTTGAGGGTGTGCTGGGTGAAAAAGATGAAGTGATACTGAGACTCGAGTCTGGCGGTGGCCTCGTCCATGCCTATGGCCTGGCAGCTGCCCAGCTTGATCGTTTACGTGCCAGTGGTGCACGCCTGACGATTACTGTCGACAAGGTAGCAGCCAGTGGTGGCTATATGATGGCCTGCGCGGCAGATCATGTGGTGGCAGCACCGTTTGCGGTGATTGGTTCCATCGGTGTGGTCGCTCAGGTGCCTAACGTTCATCGTCTGCTCAAGAAGCACGATGTGGATGTCGAGATTCTGACGGCAGGACGTTACAAGCGGACGTTGACCATGCTGGGGGAGAATAGTGAAGAAGGACGCGAGAAATTCCTGTCCGATCTGGCGCGCACTCATGAACTGTTCAAGCAGCACGTTGGCAGCCGTCGGCCGCAGCTGGATGTCGAGGCCGTATCTCAAGGTGATATCTGGTATGGAAGTGAAGCCATCGAGATCGGGTTGATCGATGAGGTAGGTACTAGCCAGACACTGTTGGCCCGCTATCTGAAAGAAGACGTCAAGGTATTCGAGGTCAGCCTGGAGAAGCCGCGTCGAGTGATGGATCGCTTTGGCAAGGGTGTCACACTGAGCCTGGACCGAGTGCTTGATCGTGTGCTGGAACGTAATGCCGAATCCCGCTGGCACCAGCAGTAAGTCAGGAGTTATCGGCGTGAAGAATCAAGTCGGGAGGGGTACGGCGCTTTGGCGTATTCACTGCCAATAGAAGGCCATTCCGTGGCCCGCCTATGTCAGATCGAGTGCGCGAGAGAGGGGTAGTGCTTTTGATGATGAAGTACTATTCACTCTATATTTTCCAGGCGTTGCATTCGCCTGATGCGCCAATAGAGCCGATATGTTGCTCGTGCCTACGCTAGTTGCCTTGTCAAAAGGGTGTCAGTCTTCGACTGGCGCCCTTTTTTAGCGATAGAGTTCCTGTAAAGCGCGAATGACGCCGGCGGCATGCGGGCCTTGCAGTGAATAGTAGATGGTCTGGGACGAGCGTCGGGTCCGCACCATGCCTTCGCGACGCAAGATTGCCAGGTGTTGGGAAAGTGCTGACTGAGATAGCTCAAGACGAGCGTTCAGTTCGCTGACGGACATTTCACTATCACTGAGAAGGCACAAGATGCGCAGTCGGTTCTCATTGCCCATTGCCTTGAGCAGAGCCGTGGCTTCTTCGATGATTCGATCACCAGACTGGTGCAGCGTGATGACATTGCTGGGCGCAGGCATGGGGCTCGTCCTCGCGGTTGATAATTTGGTATTCATGCATAGTCTCCTGAATGTTCAATTCTGGGTAGCGTGTGGCGTTGTCCAGCCGGTTATGACCTATCCTTGATTAGTGAATGATCAATAACTCCGCGTGTTACGTCCAAGGGCATCTTAAACGGTAAATCATCGAGGGTGGAGACTTGATGCTTTGACATTTCGACAAGTCTGCTCTGAGCAGGCATTCAAGCGTATGTTTCAGTTTCTTCTCTGAGCGCTTCAGCACCAGAGAAGTGGCTTGGCCAGTGGAGTTGCACCTCAACAAGGCAATTATGTTCTAAGGTAGATCAAGGTATGACGACATCTACGTAGAGCGTCAGTCTGTGGACGCTATGCGGAGCATTTATTGTCTGACAGGACTGTTTTGCTCACGCCAGAGGTGATCAACGGAAGTGTAATACAACAACAATAACCGCTACCCCAGCCATGGAAGAGGTGATACATGCTCGAGGACACCCTGCTTGCAGCACGAGAACGCTACATGGCGTTGGTCACCAGTGCCAATGAGGCACCAGAGAACTTCTGGGCGACGCAAGCCCGACGCATTCATTGGTTTCGAGACCCAAAGACCATTCTCGCCTGGGATGCTCAGCAACATGCGCGCTGGTATATCGATGGTGAGATGAACATCTGTCATGCAGCGCTGGACCATCATGTTGCCGAGGGGCGTGGTGATCAGGTCGCGCTGTATTGGGATTCGCCGGTAACCGAGAACAAACGCCAATATTCCTATCGTGAATTGCGTGACGAGGTAGCACGACTGGCAGGCGCCCTGCGTAATCTTGGTGTCGAGAAGGGCGATCGCGTCATCATCTATATGCCAATGGTGCCCGAAGCCATGATGGCGATGTTGGCCTGCGCGCGGCTGGGTGCCGTGCACTCGGTCGTCTTTGGCGGCTTTTCTCCCAAGGAGCTCGCCGTTCGTATTGATGATGCCGCGCCCAAGGTCATCATGGCAGCCTCCTGCGGCGTCGAGGTAGATCGCGTCATTCCTTACAAGCCATGGTTGGATGAAGCGATCGAGCTTGCCAAGCATACGCCAGAAGCCTGTCTGATTCTTCAGCGCGAGCAGCAGCTAGCGACGCTGGGTCCGCGGGATCATGACTGGCAGGAGTGTCTAGATGATGCCCATGCGACGGAAGCTGTCAGCATGCTAGGTAGTGAGCCGCTTTATATTCTTTATACCTCTGGTACGACTGGCAAGCCCAAGGGCGTCGTGCGTGATCACGCTGGCTATGCCGTGGCTCTTCATTATTCTATGGAGATTTTATACGGTGTCCGTCCGGGTGACATCTTCATGGCGGCATCTGATATCGGCTGGGTGGTCGGGCATTCCTATATCGTTTACGGCCCGTTGCTGATCGGCGCGACGGCTGTCATGTACGAAGGCAAGCCGGTCAAGACACCTGATGCGGGAGCCTTCTGGCGGTTGATCGAGGAATATCGCATCAACTGTTTCTTCAGTGCGCCGACGGCATTTCGTGCGATCAAGAAGGAAGACCCGGAGGCATCGCTGCGCAATGGTCGCGACATTTCCAGTCTACGCAGTCTATTTCTGGCCGGTGAGCGGCTGGACCCGCCGACCTATCACTGGCTGAACGATCTATTGCCGGTCCCTATCGTGGACCACTGGTGGCAGACCGAGACCGGCTGGCCAGTTGCAGGGAATTTGCTGGGGCTCGATATGCTTGATGATGCGCAGGCATTACCGCATGCCCCCGTCCCCGCACGTGCAGGCAGCGCTACCTGGCCGCTACCCGGATTCAATGTCCAGATATTGGATGGCATGGGCGATGAAGTCGCGCCAGGGGAGCAGGGCAATGTGGTGATTCGGCAGCCGCTGCCACCAGGGTGCCTGACGGGACTCTATCAGGATCCTGGTCGTTTTCAGTCGGCCTATCTCGCGGCGTACCCCGGTTATTATCTGACGGGGGACGGTGGCTACTTTGACGAGGACGGCTATCTGTTCGTCATGGGACGCATCGATGATGTGATCAATGTAGCGGGGCACCGTCTTTCGACGGGCGAAATGGAGCAGGTGTTGGGCGCGCATCCAGCGGTTGCCGAGTGTGCCGTAATTGGTATTGAAGATTCATTGAAAGGTGAGATGCCGCTGGGGCTCGTGATCGTCAAGGATGATTGGGTTGGCGATGAGCAGATGTTACGTCAGGAACTATGTGAGGGAGTCCGCGTCAGTATTGGCGCCATCGCATCACTCAGGGATGTGTTGATCGTGGAGCGCTTGCCCAAGACCCGCTCGGGCAAGATTCTACGCAAGATGATCCGTCAGATCGCCGCGGGTGAGCAGTATCAGGTGCCTTCGACCATTGATGACCCCTCAAGTCTTGAAGACGTAAGAGAGGCACTCAGTGAGGCAGGTGTTGGACGCGCCGAACACGCCCGCTGCACGCTGGAGTAGCGGGCTCTCGTCCGATGACAATAGTGAAATGTCATCTACAGGAAAAGCCCGTACGCAAAAGCCCCGCCATGAGGTATGGCGGGGCTTTTTATCGTCTATTGCGAGGCGATATCCGAAGCAATCAGCAAGCAGCGCTAGAATCAGACGCGAGCAACCACAGGATTGGCGCGTTCACGACGAGCAAGCCAGGCGATACTGACAACCAGTAGACCGGCAAGACTCAACCAGCCGAACAGCGTGCTGTCCGTCAGGCCCATGACCAGATAGGCCAGCAGCGATATGGCCGCACCTAACAGCGCATAGGGCAGCTGTGTCATCACGTGATCGATGTGGTGACAGCTGGCGCCAGTGGACGACAGGATGGTGGTATCGGAAATCGGTGAGCAGTGATCGCCGAAGACGGAGCCCGCGAGTACCGCGCCCATCATCGGGAGCATCATGCTGATCTCGGTGGCGGCCGCCATATCTCCCGCGATCGGCAACATGATGCCGAATGTGCCCCAACTCGTGCCGGTCGCGAAGGCCATCAATCCGGAGAGTACGAACAGCAACATCGGCAGCCAGGTCGGGGAGACTACGCCATTGACCAGGGTTGCCAGATATTGACCAGTCCCGAGCGAGCCGATGATGCCAGTCAACAGCCACGCGAAGACCAGAATATAGACGGCAGGCATCATTGAGCGTGCGCCTTGAACGATGGCACCGACACTTCGACTCGTCCCCATGCGATGACGCAGCAGCATCAATACGGCCGCCAGCAAGCCTATCGCGCCGCCGATGATCAGTGATTTGGCCACATCCGTCAGCTCAAAAGCACGAATGATATCGAAGGCTTCGCCGTCAGCCGCAAGCGCGCTGGCACCGGTCTGTACGATCATGAAGAAGGTCGCGATGACCAACACGACAATGGGGATCAATAGATCAATTGGCCGGCCGCGCTCGGATTCTTCCACGTAGGTGTTGCCCGGCGGATTGCCACGCGAGGCATCGAACAGTTCGCCATCACGTGCCGCGATGGCATGACGACGCATGGCGCCGAAATTGATGTCGAACCACGCCGAGGCAATTACCAGTACCAGAGCGGCGATAGCGTAGTAGTTGAGCGTAGACAGCTCAAGGAAAGCACCAAAAGGGCTGATATCCGTGATGTGGTGCGTGGCCAGAATCCCGGCGATCAGGCTGATGATATAGGCCCCCCAGCTGGAGATCGGCGTCAGTACGCAGACGGGTGCGGCAGTCGAATCAATCAGGTAGGCCAGACGCGCACGCGAGAGCCCCTGGCGATCGGTCAGCGGACGGCAGATATTGCCTACGGCTAGACTATTGAAGTAATCATCGATGAAGATGAAGACGCCCAGCATGACCGTCATCAACTGTGAGCCACGACGCGTGGTTACCCGTGCGCGCGCCCAGTTACCAAAGGCGCGTGTGCCGCCTGCCAGAGTGATCACGCCAACCATGGCCCCGAGTGCCAGCAGGAAGAGCAGGATATAGACGTTCCAGCTATTGAGCGTCACGTCACTGAGATGACCGCTCTCGGGTAGCTCAACGAAGACTGCCACCAACTGCTGCCAGAGGTATTTGAGCGTTGCGAGCGGCGCAAAGCCATTCAGCAGAAGCGCGCCGGAAACAATGCCCAGTCCGAGGGAGAGCATGACACGGCGTGTCAGTATTGCGAGGCCGATGGCTATGATCGGGGCGAGCAGCGAAAGCGGGGACGCCGCGTAGCTGGTCAGTTCCATGTATCACCTGTTTTCAAAGGCAGACGCCGGGACAATGCGTACTACCGAGTGCCATATTGGCTGTTATGGTGCGTGGGCGTCAGGGAGGTGCACCGCCTGATCGCAGCGCGCCCCAAAAGACCGCCAGTGCCGAAAGGCACGCGGAAAACATTCGGACGCGTACGACACGTCTTGCCACTTCAAACCTGCTGAAGCAGGTAGACCGGAAAGGTGGCGCATTATGCCCGAGCCGGCGAAACAGCGAAACATTGGTCCTTTAATCTAAAGTCTATGATCCAGTGAATAGGACCGTCATTTACGCTGTTATCCCTTAAATTCCTGTCATGAAATGCATACAGGCAGTGCGCTCTTCTTGCTTATCCACGTTGAATATGAAGAATGGCGCACACCAAAGCATGTCGAGCAGCTTTCCCATTGGAGAGGCTGCTCGCTGTCAGCAGGGGCCGAGGCCTGCCTTGATGCCACTGCTGACAGCGACGACGAGACCAAGAACCCGCTAAAGCGAGACCGACATGTCGGAAACTACTTCCATCATTCCAGCGCCGATTCTCGCGCTGATCGACGCTGGCAACGGCCTGCTGTGGGGCAGTGTGCTGATTTACCTGCTCATCGGTGCAGGCATCTTCTTCACTGTCATGACCAAGGGCATCCAGTTCCGTTACTTCGGCCACATGTGGAAGCTGCTGGCCACTTCTCGTCAAGGCAGTGAAGGGGGCATCTCTTCCTTCCAGGCGCTGGCAACATCACTGGCCGCACGTGTCGGTACCGGTAATCTGGCGGGCGTGGCCGTCGCCATCTCTTTGGGTGGCCCGGGCGCTATCTTCTGGATGTGGATGACAGCACTGGTCGGCATGTCCACCAGCTTCATCGAGTCCACTCTCGCGCAGGCCTACAAGGTGCCTCACGATGACAAGACCTTCCGCGGTGGACCGGCATATTACATTGAGAAAGGCCTGGGGCAGCGTTGGATGGCAGTGCTGTTCTCCATCTTCCTGATCATCGCTTTCGGCCTTGCCTTCAACTCCGTGCAATCCAACTCCATCGCTCTGGCCATGGAACAGGCCTTCAGTGTGCCGCCGTGGATCATGGGTATCGTGCTGGTCGTGGTGATGATTCCGATCATCTTCGGTGGCATGAAGCGCGTGACGCGTACCGCAGAACTGATCGTGCCAATCATGGCGATTCTCTATCTTCTGCTCGCCATCTTCGTCGTCGTCATGAATATCAATGAGCTACCGCAGGCCGTGGCCACCATCTTCCGCAGTGCCTTCGGTCTTGAGCAGGCCGCCGGCGGCGCGCTGGGCTACACCATCGCCCAGGCGATGATGAACGGCATCAAGCGGGGCCTGTTTTCCAACGAAGCGGGTATGGGGTCCGCTCCGAACGCAGCCGCCATGGCGACCACCAAGCACCCAGCCTCACAGGGCTTCGTGCAGATGCTGGGCGTGTTCATCGATACGCTGGTGATCTGTACCGCGACAGCGGCCATCATCATCATGAGTGGTACATTGCAGTCCGGTAGCGACGCAGATGGCATCCAGATCACTCAGGCTGCACTGACCTCTCAGGTCGGCAGCTGGGGAGGCGGCTTCATCGCGATTGCGATCCTGTTGTTTGCCTTTACCTCGCTGGTCGCTAACTACTCCTATGGCGAGTCGAACATCGAGTACATCTCTGGCAAGAAGAACGCCAAGCCGGTCATCATGATCTATCGCTTTGCCGTGTTGGGCATGGTCATGCTGGGGGCTGTCGCGAGCCTCAAGAACATCTGGAACTTCGCTGACCTGTCGATGGGCATGATGGCGCTGATCAACCTGATCGCCATTCTGCTGCTGTCGCCGCTGGCCTTCCGGATCTTCAAGGATTACGACCGTCAGCATAAGGCAGGCAAGGAACCGACCTTTGATCCGGACCAGTTCCCGGAACTCAAGGGCAAGATCGATTCGAGCATCTGGAAGAAGTAAGTGTCTGAACGGCAGCATGAGTTGACGGCCTGACCAACTGGCCAGAATCTGCACTGTCCTGCATGCCAATGGCCGCACATCGTGATACGATGCGCGGCTATTTTGCGTCTTGGGGCCTGTGGTTTATCGGCCTCGTGATATAGATAATCGTCTCATGCCTCGCGTCAGGGTTCCCTCACCCCTGAGCGGTGACTTGCAGTTAAAAAGGACTTTGTATGTTGATCCTCTCCGACGCCCAATCGCGGCGTGCGCTGATTGCACTTTCCCTGTTTCATATCATGATCATCACCGCCAGCAACTATCTGGTGCAGCTGCCGATGACCCTGTTTGGCTTCCACACCACGTGGGGGGCCTTCAGCTTCCCATTTATCTTCCTGGCGACAGATCTCACCGTGCGGCTATTCGGCAAGCATCATGCACGTCGTATCATTGCCCTGGTGATGCTACCAGCACTGGTGATCAGCTATATGTTGTCAGTGATGTTTCAGGGAGGAAGCTTCGCGGGCATTGAAGCGCTGGGCGACTTCAATCTGTTCGTGGCACGCATTGCGCTGGCAAGTTTCATTGCTTACGTGATTGGCCAATTGCTCGATATTCAGGTATTTGATCGGCTACGCCGCAATGCGCATTGGTGGGTAGCGCCGATGGCCTCGACGCTCTTCGGGAATCTGGCCGACACCTTCGCCTTCTTCTCGGTAGCATTCCGTAATGGGCCAGATGGTTTCATGGCAGCGCATTGGATCGAAATTGCCTGGGTGGATTACGCCATCAAGTTGGCCATCTCTTTGCTATTATTTTTGCCCATGTACGGCCTGCTGCTGAACTGGCTGAGTCGTACCCTGGTGGCCAAAGGTCTGGTGGCGAGTCGTGAAGGGGTCTGATTGACCGTGTTTCATCTCGGTTCGCGCACTGTCATCTAACTGCTGCCATGATGTGCTAACGTGGAGAAAAACAGGGAGAGGCAGGGTGGCAATGAGAATCGTGGCGCTATACAGCATCAAGGGTGGCGTGGGCAAAACGGCCTCGGCCATCAACCTTGCTCATTCGGCAGCAGCTTGTGGTCTTCGCGTACTTCTGTGGGATCTTGACCCTCAGGCTGCGGCCACCTTCTATGTGCGTACCAAGCCGCGCATAAAGGGAGGTATCGAGAAGCTGGTCAAGGGCAAGCAGGAGATGGCGCGAGTGATCCGCGCTACGGAGTACGAAGGGCTGGATATCCTGCCCGCCGAGTTCTCCTACCGGCACCTGGATCATATTCTCGAGGATGAGAAGCGCTCACGACTGCGTAAGCTGCTGAAACCGATTCGTGATGATTATGACCTGGTGGTGCTGGATTGCCCGCCGAGTATTTCCAGTCTATCGGAGCAGGTCTTTGCGGCGGCCGATGCGTTGCTTGTACCGCTGATTCCGACGGTGCTGTCACTGCGCACGCTTGAGCAGCTCAATACCTGCCTGGCGGAGTTGGATCTGGATGCTCAGGTGTGGCCGTTCTTTACGCTGGTTGATCGCCGCAAGACATTGCACAAGAACGTGATGTCATCACTCAAAAAGGATTATCCGCTGCAATTGAGCGCCAATATTCCTTATTCGAGTGTGGTCGAGCGGATGGGGATCGAACGCGCACCGATAGCCGTTTATTCGCGTACCAGCGCACCTGCAGTCAGCTATCGTGAATTGTGGCAAGAGGTTGCCCAGCGTCTTGGCTTGCCAGAGGCGCCTGCGAGCTGACGGTTGCTGACAGTGAATGGCTTGCTGTCAGGCGCATGATGGAACACAGATACAATAATGGCCCGCACTCCTTGGAGTGCGGGCCATTATTGTATCTGGCGGGCAACAGCGACGCCGTCATTTACGCCCTACGACATCAAGGCGTTAGAGCCCCGGTAAGCCAGAGGTTGCATCCGCGTTTTCCAATAATTGTTTTAGGGGGGCATGCAGCGCAGGCGTACTGACGACTATATTTTCGCCGTACAGATCTTCAGGAATGCCATCCGGGCAGCGATAAAGGTGGCCCGTGCGTGCGCCGGCTTCACGTGCTATCAGCAGGCCCGCAGCAAAGTCCCACGGCAGCACTGTCTCGTAATAGGCGTCCAGACGTCCGCAGGCCACATCGCACAGGTCCAGGGCGGCACTGCCATTGCGACGCACATCCTGACAGACCAGCAGCATGGCAGAGAGACGCTTGAGCAGCGGTGGGCGGCTGTCACGGTTGTACGGGAAGCCCGTGGCAACCAACGCTCGACTCATTTCTTCCATGCCGCTGACCGAGATCGACTCGCCATTGAGCCAGGCACCCTTGCCGCGAATCGCGGTAAAGGTTTCTCCCAGGAAGGGGGCGTGAACGACACCCATCTGTACCTTGCCTCGTTCGCACCAGGCGATGGAGACCGCGACATGGCGCAAGCCATGTGCGAAATTGACGGTGCCATCGATGGGGTCTATTACCCAAAGACCGCCCTTGGTACCAATGACGTCGCGCTCCGGGGAAAGCTCTTCGGTCAGACGGGCATCTTCGGGGAACTCGGTCTCCAACGCCTCCGCCAGGAAGGTATCGATCGCTACGTCGATGTCGGTGACTAGCTCATCGCCTTTCTTGTAGTGGTGAGCGAACCCTTGTTCCTCACGCGCCTTTATCATTCGTTCACCGGCCATTCTGGCCAGCTCCGTTGCGCGTTCCAGGCGTTGTTCCAGCGTCATGTAGCTCTCCAGCAGTGTCGAATAGGGCAGATGAGGGCCTGAATGCCCGTGCGCATCCACCATGTTCCCTTCTGTATAACAGACTCGTGTGGCGAGTTCAGCCTCGTGCTGTCATCGACAGTGCGTCGTAAACGCCAAATGATACGTGCGGGTGCGTAGTAAACGTGCGCAACAATGGTGCGCGGTATTTTTCCAAGTGGCAGCAGGGTGCAGGCCTGGTCATGCATTTATCCCGTCATCTTTCATGGTGTCATCAACCGCGCCTGCCGCGACGTTATCAGGAGCAGGTTAGAGGTACGCATATTTCAACATATGTTTCATTATTCGCTATATGGCTCACTTGTTGCAGGGTTATGAGTGGCGTTTACTAAGCAAGCCTGTCAGCCAAGCAAGCCTGTCAGTTGATTGCCCGAGCGACATCACGATATCCGGGTCAAGATATTCAAGGAGCGACCGTGAACACGACGTTTGACCAGATTCATCCTCCCCAGCGTTTACTGATGGGCCCTGGCCCCATCAATGCTGATCCGCGTGTGTTGCGTGCACTCTCTGCACCGCTGATCGGTCAATACGATCCGGCCATGACGCAGTACATGAACGAGACCATGCAGCTCTATCGCGAGGTCTTTGTCACTGACAATGCCGCGACGCTACTGATCGATGGCACTTCACGCGCTGGCATCGAAGCTGTGCTGGTGTCACTGATTCAGCCGGGTGAGCGAGTGCTGGTGCCGATATTTGGACGTTTCGGCCATCTGCTGCGTGAGATTGCCGAGCGCTGCGGTGCCGAGGTGCATGTGATCGAATGTACTTGGGGTGAGGTCTTCCGGCCGGAGCAGGTCGAGGCAGCGATCCGTGAGGTCAAGCCACAATTGTTGGCACTGGTACAGGGCGATACCTCCACCACCTTATGCCAACCGCTCGAGGAGATCGGTGCGATCTGTCGCCGTGAAGACGTGCTGTTCTATACCGATGCCACCGCTTCTCTGGCGGGTAATCCGCTCAACACTGATGCGTGGGGATTGGACGCCGTGACGGCTGGCTTGCAGAAGTGTCTGGCGGGCCCCTCGGGCAGCTCACCACTGACGCTCTCTCCGCGTGCTGTTGAGGTGATACACGGGCGTCGACATGTGGAGGCGGGCATCAGTAGCGGCAGTGATCGTCTGGCGGAGCCCGGTGCCCGTATTCGCTCCAACTATTTCGACCTGTCGATGATTCTCGATTACTGGGGGGAACTGCGTCTGAATCATCATACCGAGGCGACCAGCATGCTGTATGGCGCTCGTGAGTGCGCGCGGCTGTTGGTCAATGAAGGCATGGACAACGCCATCGCCCGACATGCTCTGCATGGGCAGGCGATGGTAGAAGGGCTTAAGGGCCTGGGTCTCGAGATGTTCGGGGATCAAGCGCATCGCATGAACAACGTCAGCGCGGTGATGATACCGGCGGGACTGGATGGCGAGGGCCTGCGTCGCAGCATGCTGGAAGATTTTGGCATCGAGATCGGCACCAGCTTTGGCCCGCTGCATGGCAAGGTCTGGCGTTTTGGCGTGATGGGGTACAACGCACGACGTGACACCGTGCTGACGACCCTTTCCGCGCTTGAGCAGACCCTGCGTCGTGGGGGTGTCAGTGTCCTGGCGGGAGGCGGAGTCGGCGCGGCGCTGGACTTCTACCAGGATTATCAGGAGCCACCTGCCGAGAGTGGTACTGCACACACCCCGGGAGGCGAGTCATGAGCGATGCCGGACAGTCGCTCATACAGGACACCATCGCACCACTGGAAAGCGCAGCAGACGTGCTGGCAGCCTGTGATGCGTTGGCCGCGATCTCGCGCAGTGACAGTGGAATCGATCGCCGCTATCTCACGCGGGAACACGCCGGAGCCAACGCGATGATGGCAGCCTGGCTGGGGGCGGCTGGCTTGCGCAGCTGGCAGGATGGTGCGGGCAACCAGTGGGGCTGCTGGTGCCCTGCAACGCTGGTGGGAGAACCTGATGTGCCTCGGTTGGTGATCGGCTCGCATCTGGACAGCGTGCCGGACGCCGGGCGTTACGACGGCATTCTGGGAGTGCTGCTGGGTATTGCGGCGCTGACGCACTTTCAGTCTCAAGCCACGCATCACGACAAGACACTGCCTTTTGCGCTGGAAGTGGTGGGCTTCGGCGATGAGGAAGGGGTTCGCTTCGGGGCGACGCTCTTGGGCAGTCATGCGATCGCCGGCGGCTGGCAGCCCGAGTGGGAAGCGCTCAAGGATGAGGATGGCATGAGTCTGCGTGATGCGCTTCAGGCGTTTGGTCTTTCGGGGCAGACGGCGGCGCAAGCCTCATTGCAGAGCACGCCACCGCTGGGGTATCTGGAAGTCCATATCGAGCAGGGCCCGGTGTTGGAAGCCGAGAATCTGGCACTGGGTACGGTCACTGGCATCGCGGGGGCGCGGCGCTTTGCCGTCAATTTCGTGGGCCAGGCAGGTCATGCTGGCACCACGCCGATGGCCATGCGCCAGGATGCATTGTGCGCCGCCGCCGAGTGGGCGCTGGCGGTGGAAGCCTTGGCACGTGACGTGCAGCAGGGCAAGCGCAGTGACATGCCAGACCACTCATTGGTGGCGACCGTGGGGTGCTGTGAGCTGCACCCGGGGGCCGTCAATGTCATACCCGGCGGCGCCACGCTCAGTCTGGATATTCGCGCGCTGGATGATGCCCAGCGTGACCGGGCGTTGGATGAGTTGCTGAGCACGGCAGAGGGCATCGCGACACGGCGTGGTATCCGCGTGACGCATCAGCAAACCCATGCGGCGGATGCGGTCGCCTGTGATGCCCATTTGATGAAGGCGGTCGACGCGGGGATTGCATCGACAGGGCAACCTGCCTTCCGGCTGCCAAGTGGTGCGGGTCACGATGCGATGGCGATCAGCCACCTGTGCCCAGTAGGCATGCTGTTTCTGCGCTGCGAACGCGGTATCAGCCACCATCCGTTGGAAGCGGTGAACGAAGAAGATGTCGCGCGTGCACTTGCAGCCCTGATTGCGAGTATCGAGTCACTGGCTGCGGAGCAGGGCAGTCAGTGATGCGGAGTAGAGCAGCCAGTGATGTGAAGCAGGGCAGGCATGACACGCTAATCGGCTGACAGCATGGCAGGAAGTCTCACCGCGGCAATCGCATCAATCTGCGCCAGTGCCTCAGAGAATTCAGCCTCGGTAGTGTGCGGTAAGCGCCTCTCCAGCTCATTCAGGAGACTTGCTGCACTGTGCTCTTTTACACAGATGATGAACGGTATCTGGTGGCGTGTCTGATAGGCGGCATTGGCAGTAATGAACCGCTCGCGTGTGGCGTCGTCAAGTTGATCCAGTCCTGCGCCACGTTGCTCGTCCTGCGAGGCTTGAGACAATGTGTCTAGCTTGGCAACGGCTAGTTCGGGATGCGCGAGAATCAGCTCGCGTTGCTCAGCATGACTGGCAGCACGCACTGCCTGGGCGCAGGCGTTGAGCAGCACCTCCGGGCTATGGAAGGGCCGTTCACTGGCGGCGCGCTCCACTACCCAATCGGAGTGCTCATACAATCCGCTCAAGCGACGGGCCAATGCTTCTGGCGGCAAGCCGTTAAGCGTGTCCAGCATCACGATGTACTGCATTGGTGTCTCGATTGGCATGCGCCTTGCTCCACAGTGAAGTTGAAAGGTGTGAGGGATCCAATGAATCATCAGCTTGCAATGCGTATGCCGCCGGTCACTCTGGCGTCTATCGGCGGCTTCAAGTAGCGCCAGGATGGGCGACTCACCTCATTGATCAATAGGGGCGAACTGCGGCTTGCACCCTGACCAATAGGTCAAGTTATAGGTCGCACCAAGTAAGTGCAATTGAACAATAGAACACTAGTCTTCAGACCCTGGCTAGACGCTCAATGGATAGATAGCCAATAACAAGGATTTGGTCATGCCTAGACTTACTACTCACGTACTCAATCAGGCCGAAGGCATTGCTGGCAGTGGGGTCTGTGTCGTACTGGAGCTCAAGACTGTCGAGGGCAGTTTTCAAGAAATCGCCCGACGCGTCACCAATACTGACGGGCGCCTCGATGCCCCTCTTCTTGATGATGACCAGCCCGGCGACTATCGCCTCAGCTTCATGATTGGCGATTATTTTGCCACGCGCCCCTGTGGCAAGGGCATGCTGACCCGTGTGCCCGTCGAGTTCGCGCTTGAGGCTGCAGGTCACTACCACATCCCGCTGCTGGTCACGCCGTGGGCCTACAGCGTCTATCGCGGCAGCTAAGGAGCAGGCATGAGTGCATATCTACTCGATTGGGCGATGCTGCTGACGCGCTGGCTGCACGTGATGGCGGGCATTGCCTGGATTGGTGCGTCGTTCTTCTTCATCTGGCTCGACAATCGTCGTCAGCCTGCCCGCCATGCGGTCGATGGGCGTCCGGGGGGTGAGTTGTGGGCCGTGCATGGCGGTGGGCTTTATCATCTGTTTCGCCATGATGGGGTCAGTGAAACACTGCCCAGCGAGATTCACTGGTTCAAGTGGGAGGCCTACGTCACCTGGCTTTCTGGCATGGGGCTTTTCACGCTGATCTACCTGTTGCAGCCGCAGGCCTATCTGATAGACCCACGCGTGTTCGAGATGAGCGGTACCCTGGCCGTGTGCAGTGCTCTGGGGCTGCTGGTCGGCGGCTGGCTGGGCTACGAAGCGATCTGTCGCAGCCCACTCAAGCGCAATGCCGGTGGCCTGTTCGTGGCGGTCGGTGTGTGGCTGACACTGGCGGCCTGGCTCGCCACGGAGCTGTTTTCCGGACGCGCCGCCTTCCTGCTGATGGGGGCACTGATGGGCAGCATCATGGCGGGCAATGTCTTCAACGTGATCATTCCGGGACAGAAGGCGTTGCTGGCGGCAGCGCAGCGCGGTGAAACGCCTGATCCCATGCATGGTCAGCGGGCCAAGCAGCGTTCGGTTCACAACACCTTCATCACGCTACCTGCCGTACTGATGATGATCAGCAATCACTACCCGCTGCTGTATGCCAACGAGTATCGCCTCGGTGTCATTCTGCTGCTGCTGGTGACCGGTGGCCTGATACGCATCGCCACGGTAGACCATCACAAGGGCGTCAAGCGTCTCTGGGTACCCGTGGGGGCATTGCTGGCGCTGATCGGCGTGATCGTGCTGTGCGCACCGCGGCCGCAGGCCGTATCGCCAGCCACCGAGTCGTCCGAGCCAGTGGCGGCCAGTGGCACTGTCGGAGAACAGGGCGCGCTGCGCGAGCAGGTCACCCATATCATCGAGCAGCGCTGCGCAGGCTGTCACAGCGACACGCCCAACTTGATCGGCCTGACGGCGCCGGCGGCCGGCGTGGCTTTCAATGGCTGGGAGGATATCCAGCGCCAGGCCCTGCGTATCCATCAGCGTACGGTGGTCGACAAGAGCATGCCGCTGGCCAACATGACGCAGATGACCGATGCCGAGCGCCAGATGCTGGATGACTGGTGGAAGGCAAGTCAGTGAACTGACACCGGACTCATCACTCTCTGCCATTGCAGCATCACGTGAGTGCCACATCATCATCACTTCTCGCAGCCCTCGCCGATATCCCGTCGGCGGGGGCTGCGCCGTTTCAGCCCGTGTGGCGCGCGGCAAACCGCGCAAGGTCGTCGGGTTGACAAGGCTCGCCAACGAACACTTCCACATATTCCGCCATGCGGCCGATGCGCTCCTCGGTGCTTTCCCGCGTGCGCATCGAGAGGTAACCGATCTGGGTGAGATAGATGGTGCGGGCACGCACATTGGCGAGCTGCGCCGGTTGCCCGAAGCGCACCAGCATCTGGGTCAGCGCGGCGATACGGGCAGTGTCTGCCAGCGCGACGGCATCTGCGACCGCGTCATTCTGGGCCGCCCAATTGCGGATCGCCAGCTCGAAGCGCGAGTCGAACAATGCCTCATCCAGCCAACAATCAAAGACGTTGAGCATGGCCTCGACGACCGTGGCCGCGTAGCGCTCACATTGCTGTAGCAGCCCGGCGGTATTGGTCGTGTCCCAGCGGGCGAGCAGGGCGTCGAGCAGCGCTTCGCGGTCCTTGAAACCCCAGTAGAAGCTGGTGCGTGACAGTGCCAAGGTCTTGGCGAGCGTCATCACCCGTACCGAATCGACCCCTGCCTCGAGCAGCTGATGATAGGCGGCGTCCAGCCAATCCTCTGCCTTGCCACGCCCAGCGGGATGCGGTCGTGTCCGTGTGCTTGAGAGGGCAGGCGTGGGGGCGCTGGCATCTGACATTGATGGTCTCCTCGAAGGCAATCGTTGGCTCTGGGCGCATAGCCAGCGTTCAGAGAGTGACAAGAGGGACTCTAGAGAGCATGAGCATGCTGTTTGCGACTCCCATGATGCTGACTGCGCCAATCGTGATGGAACAGTCTTCAAAGGGCGCGCATGGCCTGAAGTGTGGCGCTATAGTCAGCGTATGTACAGAAGTGTACACGACAAGAACAAGACTGTTTACCGTGTCTCATGACCTGACTTTCAGGAGGCCGCATGGCTCAGGATCCGCTGCTCACCCCGTTCACGCTCAAGCACCTGACACTCAAGAATCGCTTGATGATGACCTCCCACGAGCCTGCCTACCCCGAAGACGGCATGCCCAAGGCACGCTATCGCGCCTATCACGAGGAGCGGGCGCGTGCCGGTATCGCGCTGACCATGACAGCGGGCTCTGCCTCGGTCGCCAAGGACAGCCCGCCGGTGTTCAACAACATCCTGGCGTATCGCGATGAGGTGGTGCCATGGCTCAGCGAGCTGACGGATGCCTGTCACGAGCACGGTACCGCGGTGATGATCCAGCTCACGCATCTGGGGCGCCGCACTCGCTGGGACAAGGCAGACTGGCTACCCGCCGTATCACCATCGCACCGTCGCGAGGCATCACATCGTGCCTTTCCCAAGCGCCTTGAAGACTGGGATATCGCACGTATCGTGCGTGATTACGCGGATGCGGCCGAGCGCATGCAGGCTGCAGGGCTCGACGGTATCGAGTTGCAGGCCTACGGCCACTTGATGGATCAGTTCTGGTCGCCGCTCACCAATACGCTGGATAGCCCCTATGGCGGCAGTCTCGACAATCGTCTGCGCTTCACGATGGAAGTGCTGGCGGCCATTCGTGCGCGCGTGGGGCAGGAATTCATCGTCGGCGTGCGCTACACCGGCGATGAATGTCTGACTGGCGGACTGGATGCAAGTGATGGCCTGGAAGTCTCGCGCCTTTTGCGCGACAGCGGTCAGGTCGATTTCCTCAACGTGGTGCGTGGGCACATCGATACCGATGCAGGCCTTACCGATGTCATCCCGATTCAGGGCATGGCCAGCGCGCCGCATCTGGATTTTGCCGGGCAGATTCGGGAAGCGATGGACTTCCCGACCTTCCACGGCGCCAAGATTCAGGACATCGCCACGGCACGTCATGCCATCGCCACCGGCAAGGTCGACATGGTCGGCATGACGCGTGCGCACATGGCAGACCCGCACATCGTGCGCAAGCTGATGGCCGGCAAGGAAGAGGATATTCGTCCCTGTGTCGGGGCCAACTATTGTCTGGATCGCATCTATCAGGGTGGCGCAGCCTACTGCATCCACAATGCCGCCACCGGGCGCGAGCTGGAGCAGCCGCATGACATCGCGCCTGCTGAAATCGCCAGAAAGGTAGTGATCATCGGTGCAGGACCGGGAGGGCTTGAGGCCGCCCGAGTCGCCGGGGAGCGCGGCCATCAGGTGGTAGTGCTGGAAGCCGCCGACCAGCCCGGTGGCCAGATTCGCCTGACGGCACAGAGCGAGCGGCGCCGCGAGATGATCGGCATCATCGACTGGCGCATCAGCCGTTGTGAGGCGCTTGGGGTCGAGATTCGCTACAACGTCTTCGCCGAAGTCGATGACGTGCTGGCGGAGCAGCCTGACGTGGTCATCGTCGCCACGGGCGGCTATCCCGAAGAAGACATGCCTTCGACTGGCCACGATCTGGTCGTCTCCAGCTGGGACATTCTCTCCGGTCACATCACGCCCGGCCGCAACGTGCTGCTGTTTGATGATGCTGGCGACCACGCCGCGCTTCAGGCCGCCGAGAGGATCGCCAACTCCGGTGCCAAGCTCGAGATGATGACGCCAGACCGCACCTTCGCACCGGAAATCATGGCCATGAACCTGGTGCCCTACCTGCGCAGCCTGCAACGTCTCGCCGTCACCTTCACGCCCACCTATCGCCTCGGTAGTGTCACGCGCAGTGAGGATGGCCAGCTGCTCGCCCATATCGGCAGCGATTATCTGGATGACGCCGTGGCACAAGGCAAGGGCACCGGTGCCTACGCGGATCAGCGCCTCGTCGACCAGGTAGTCGTCAACTACGGCGCCCGCCCGATGGAAGACCTCTACTTCGAACTCAAGCCACATTCGCGCAACGGCGGGGCAGTGGATTATGACGCCTTGATTGAAGGCCTCGCCCAGCCCGCTGACGGCCCCAGTCCGGCACACACCGAGCGCGCAGTAGATGGCAGGTTCCAGCTCTACCGTATCGGCGACGCCGTCGCGACCCGCAACACCCATGCGGCGATCTATGACGCGCTGAGGCTGATGAAGGTGGTGTGAGGCAGAGCGGAGTTCTCAGCAGTCATGGTTTCGTGAAAAAGAGTTGCTGAAGGTCGCTCAGGAATGGGTGGGATGGAGGGAGTGGATAACACGTCCTTTGACGAGGTCATTAGACAGCAAGCCCATCTTTTCAGTAGAGGTACTGTCAGGATGGGTGCCTTCCAGCCATAGCATGCCGTCTGGTTGTATCGCGCGGATTCGCTTGATGATACGGCCGAACTGGGGATGCTGTGCCACCACGATATCGCCGACGCGATAGCGTGAGTGCCAGCGTTTCAGCGTTACAACATAATCTCCCGGCGCAAGGCCGGGAGACATGCTGAGTCCATTGACGCGGTAGAGTCCGATGGGCATCAGTTCACTCTTGATCAATTCTTTTGCGCGTCATGTCGTTGCCTCAATCCAGTTTCGGATAGACGACATTTTCAGACGGCGGGTACGGGCAGGTCGCGGTAAAGGTCGTGACACCCTTGGTATCCCAGAACGCCGCCGCGAATTCATTGATGAGGGTCAGTAGCTTCTCGCCCTTGTCGCGTTCGATGCCTTGTTTACAGGCAGAACCGGCCAGCATGATGCTGTGCACCAGCGTATCGATGTCTGGATATTTGTCGCGCTGCGGCTGCTTGATGTAGTCGCCCCAGATGATGCGGATCTCGTGCTTGGCTTTCTCGGCATGATCTTCCTTCTGCTGCACCAGGCGGGCCAGCAAGGCCTGGTCTGCCAGAGAGAGGCTCTCTTTCTGGCCCAGCTCGTTGATCAGGTCCATGAAGCGAATGACACTGAGCGCGGCAATCTGCGCCGCCGCCGGATCATAGATCTTGCAGGGAATATCACAGTGGGCAGAAGCCGAGGGCAGGGCGACCAGTCGATCAATACCGCGTAGTAGCGAATGAATCATCAGTGATCGTCCTTCTTTTTAGCGCGTGAATGTTTCTGTTGAGCTTGATTCATCACGTAGCAGGCTGTCGCAATGACGGCTGCGATGGAGGCGAAGAGGATGCCGTGCGTCAGCGGACTGGTCCAATCGCCATGGTCGTGCCCCGGGTGTGCCTGTGCCGTATTGGCTATCGCCAACAGCATCAGACTTCCGATTCCGATCATCTTCTTCATGCAGTGTCTCCTTGAGCAATAGCGTTAGTGCTGAGTGTTTGCTTTGCGCCCAGAATGGGCATGTCGTGTCTGGACTCCCAGCCATTGAGCGGTATTCATGATGTCGAGCCGAGTCTGACCGGTACCACGAAGCAGCGCCTGTTGATGCTCATGGCAAATATCAGGCTGCATCAAGGCATGGGAGAGTCGAGCATGCGCCGCCTGCAAAGCGTTCAAGGCTTCCTGGTGCTGACCTTGAGCACGATAGAGATCCGCCAGGTTCTGATAGCTCACCACCAGCGCCACGACGCCTTCCTCAGGATTGTTGGAGGGAGCCACCAGCGCATCGGCACGATAACAGGCACTGAGATAGTGATGTTCAGCACTAAGGTAGTGGCCCTGCTCGAACAGAGCATTGGCCGTTGTCGTCTCGAGTTTCCATTCGTCCATGAGTCACTCCCGTGTGCTGGTAAGGTGCGCTGGCAGTCATCATATGCAATTAATGATCTACATGATTGTGATAATCATTCTCATCTAATATTGGTTTATTCTGCCTCGTGATGCAAGCGCTTGATCAGGAAATCATCCTGTCTGGCGGACATTGTTCATCAGGGCAATGCGATGGGGCGAGACGAGCAGGAATTGTCATCCAATACGGCTGGTCATCGAGTCAGAGGACCAGCCATATCAGTCATGGGTCATGCTTGTCTGGAGTACGAGTGTCTCAAAGGGGCGTCGCATGCAGAAGGGGATTGGCAGTAAATTGTGCAGCAGTGCTGACTGATGGGCTCTGTGCTGATACTGATGGAGTTCTGTCCTGTGCCAGTTTCAAGATTGAGTCCATGCTGGCATACACCATGTACAGCTCCCCCTTGTCGTGGCCAGTCTTGAGGGTGGATTCATGCAGAGGTAACAAACCGAATCGCTTGAATATCTTCATGTTGGAGCGTTTGCATAGGGCTAGAATGCCATCGCCATCCTTGGCTTTCACATGCTTGGCAGCGGCTGCCATCAGCAGATTGCCATGTGCAAATCGCTTGGCGCTGGGGTCCATCACCAGGCGACTGAATTCATAGATGGAGCCTTCTGGAATGGTGACGTCCTCGCTTTCATCAAACAGGGTTCTGGACTCCAGCCCCCCAGGCGTGACGCGGATACTCCCCATCAGCGCATCACGCTGAGTATCCACCAGACAGATATGTTGGCTATTGCTGTCGATCACATCGTCGTGATCCTTGTGTTTCTGCAAGTAGGCTTTGGAGGCACCATGATGGGCATCTCGCAATTTCAATACCTGCTTGAACAGCGGATGACGCCGTCCGAAAAATGACACCGTGTCTCTGTTGTTCTGATGGGAAAAGGATGTCGTGAACTGCTTGATGACCGCGATGTCGGCGTCGTTCTCTTTCATTCCTGCTGGCTCCTCTGCCCAATGCACGGGTTAGATGCTTCATTCTCGCACTACGAAAGCCTTAGTACTTTATTAGTAGTGTCGCATGTTTGTTACAGGTGATCGACCTCGCACCATGTAGGACATTCGCTCATTGGATGTACGAAAAAGATGACAAAAAGTCGCATCTCTCCGTGGCGATGCATTTGTTGATTATTCAATGCTCAATTGAGGAAATAACAAGGTTGCAGAAGAGCTTGATCATCGTAATGCCAGCGCTCAGCCTGCAAATGTGCACGAATATGACTACCCCTCCAGAGGCATGGCTTTCGCTGAGTAATAGCACCGTCTGACAACGTTTCATTCATTGATGCGAGGAGTATGTTGATGTCGTTAAAGATTCTGGTCTTTCTTGGCTCTGTACGTACCAGCACGCCGCCATCACCTGCGCGATTGGGTGAGCGGGTGGCAAAGCGTTGCGTGGCACAGTTAGCAGAAGATGGCCATGACGTCGTGCTGATCGATCCGCTCGATTACGACCTGGCGGATCCCTTCAAGCCACTGTTTTCCTATTCCCAGAGCCAGGTGCCGGAGGACTTGTTGAGTCTGGCGAGGGAGGTTGAATCGGCGGATGGCTATGTGATGGTCAGCCCTGAATACAATCACGCCATGAGCCCGGCACTGGCGAACCTGCTCAATCATTTCGGCAGCTCACTGTATTCCTACAAGCCTTCAGTCATTGCGACGTATTCTGCCGGCCAGTGGGGCGGAGCGAGGGCAGCGGTCAACATGCGTACCTTCCTGTCGGAATTGGGCTGCTTGCCGGTATCGGCAATGATACATATCCCCAAGGCGCAGGAGGTTCTTGAAGACGATGGTGGCTACGCCAAGGGACAGAATGCAGAAGAGTGGGCCGGATACTTCCATCGCGCCTTCAGCCAGCTGAGCTGGTGGGCCAATGCTACCAGGCGTTATCACGAAAGCGAGGATGGTGAGCGGCGCCCAGGCGCTTTTACCCGCAGTCCCTCACAGCGCAACGCGCCTTGAGATGACAATGGCAGTCCTGCGTTTACTAGACAATAAAAAGGGACTGCCTTGGCAGTCCCTTTTGCGTTTCTGGTGCGTCTCAAGCCAAGTCAGGCCATGAGGTGTTTTGCTGTCTGCTTACTCGAAGTAGCCACGCACCTTGTCCATGTCATCTGTCTCGGTCAGCACCAGTGAGAGCAGGATGCGGGCCTTCTGGGGATTCAGGGCGCCGCTGCCGATACCTTCTTCCTTGGCGCTGACGATGCCATTGCCGGTACGGGTGCTACGTACGACAGGGATACCATCTTGCATGGCCTGCTTTACCAGCGGCTTGAGCGTGTCCGGGATGGAGCCATTGCCACTGCCGGCAATCACGACACCCTTGGCACCGTTGTCGAGGGCGGCGGTGAACAGTGCCGGGTCCATGTCCTGGTGAGCGTAGATGATATCGACCTTCGGCAGGCCATCTAGAGAGGTCACATCGAAGTGTGGTTTGTCAGTCGGTGTCGCCGGTGTGTAATAGAAATGCGGCTTGCCGCTGATGAAGGCACCCAGATAGCCTTGCTCGGTCGCCTTGAAGGTATCCATCATGATGGCATTGGTCTTGGTGGTGTAAAACGCCGACCCGATGCGGTCGTTCAGCACGATCATGGCGCCACGACCTTCCGCGCCTTTATCGGCGGCCAGCGTGACGGCTTCCAGCAGATTGAACGGCCCATCGGCACTGATGGCGGTGGCAGGTCGCATGGCACCGACCATCACGACCGGCTTGTCGCTGTTGACGGTAAGGTCCAGGAAGAAGCCTGTCTCTTCCAGCGTGTCGGTGCCGTGGGTGATGACCACGCCATGCGTCGCATCCGTGGCCAATGCTTCATTGATGGCCTTGGACAGCTTGAGCAGGATTTCCTGGTTGATGTTGCTGCTGCCCGTGTTGGCGATCTGTTCGCCTGTCACGGCAGCGACATCGGCCAGTTCCGGAACGGCGTCCAGCAGCGCCTGCACACCCAGACTGCCAGAGGTGTAGTTGGTGGTATCCGTGGAGGAGGCTGAGCTACCGGCAATCGTGCCGCCCGTGGCGTAGATCTTCACGCCCGGGAGATCAGCAGCACTTGCCAATGAACAAGCGGCCAGCGAGATGGCGGCGACGAGAAGTCTGGGAGATAGGCAGTGTCTTGTCTTCATGGTGGTGAATCGCTCTTTATCGTTGTTGTCGGGGCGGTATCGCCCTTGTCTCGGTCGGCTGGTGTCAGCGGATATCGTGGTACATGAATTGACGCGTCAGTCATGCCTTCATGATCATGCCCTGGATATGTTTCATCAGGTGAGTGCCGCGCCGCCATCACTGCGGGGATCATGTGCGGCCTCGACGGTACCGTCGGGATGGCGCATCACGGCACCGGCATGGCCAAGGGTATCGCTGTACGCCTCGGCAACGATTTCGACCTCATGGCCGAGTGCCCTCAAGGCATCTGCCATGTCGCCATCGAGACGTGATTCCAGCTTCAGACTGGTGCTGACATCGCCCCAGGTACGCCCCAGCAGCCAGCGGGGAGCACTGATGGCAGCTTGCAACGACATGCCATGACGGGCAATGCGCGTGAAGACGGCGGCCTGTGTCTGCGGTTGTCCTTCTCCTCCCATGGTGCCGAAGGCCATCACGCGGCCATCATCGAAACAGGCCAATGACGGGTTGAGAGTGTGAAAGGGCTTGCGTCCCGGCGCGAGGCTACGCAGTGAATTCGGGGCGAGATCAAATGCCAGGCCGCGGTTCTGCCACATCACGCCACTGCCAGGCAGTACCACGCCGCTGCCGAATTCCCAGTAGACACTCTGGATGAAGCTGACGGTAGTGCCGTCGTTGTCGGTGGCGCCCATCCAGATGGTGTCGCCTTCGGCGGGTTCGTAAGGCCAGGTCAGCGCCGACTGCATGTCGATCTTTTCAGCCTCTTCAGCCAAGGCTGATGTTTCAAGATGCGCTTGCTGGGTCGCCACGTATCCTTTAAGGCCGCCTTCCATGGCATCCGGTGAGGTGATCAGATCATCACGTACCAGGAAGGCACGTTTGGTCGCCTCGATCAGCGCATGCAGATGACGCGGCGTGTTGCCTTCCTCTTCTCCGATGCCGTGAAGCGCGCTCATCTCGTCGTAGAGACCGAGAATCATCAACGTCGCCATTCCCTGAGTGGGTGCTGGCAGGTTGTAGATGTTGCTATCACGCAGACGGACTTTCAACGGCGTGACGCGTCTGGCCTGATAACCGTTCAGGTCACCCAGGCGCAGTGGACTGCCGGCCGCTTCCAGCTCCTCGGCCATGCGCGCTGCCAATTCTCCGCGGTAGAAGTCATCAAGCCCTGCCTGCGCCAGATGCGCCAAGGTGGCGGCCAGTTCTGGCTGTCGCAGACGCGCCCCTTCGTGAAAGGCAATGGCATCGCCTGTTTCACTCTGGCCGAGATAGCGTTCAGCGAAGACAGGGAGTTGAGAGAGGGTGGCGAGGTGCTTCTCACTCAATGCCTGCTGGCTTGCGCTCACGGCAATACCGTCATTGCCTAGACGGATGGCAGTGGCCAGTAGCTGCGTGAGCGGCAGGGGTGTGTGCTCTGGAGCAGAAGTCTCTGTCGAGTACGCGAGAGCTTCCTGCCAGCCACCAATGGTACCGGCGACCGTCAAGGCTGCCAGTGGTCCGCGCGTCGGAATGCTCGTGCCCTTCGCCAGCGGTGAGGCGCAAGCATCATCAGAGGAGGGTGCAAAGCCATAGCCGAGATCGGCATAGAACTCACGGCTGGCAAGTTCTGCGGCAGCACCACAGGCATCAATCGCGATCGGCGCCTGGCCGGGGCGCTTGATCAGCCAGAAGCCATCGCCGCCGATACCATTCATGTGCGGATAAGCGACAGCGACGGTGGCGGCCATGGCGACCATGGCCTCAATGGCATTGCCGCCATCGCGCAAGATGTCGCGTCCGGCTTCTGCTGCCAGGTGATGTGGCGCGGCACAGGCGCCACCAAATCCACGTCGGGTATGCATCATGGCCTCTTGCTCCTGTTGTTGTTCATGTGGGCATCACCACGCGAATCGAGGGGTTGGCTCGCCAGGTGTGATGATGCCAGAGGTGGTCAATGCACTAGCAGGTCAGCTACCGGTGAAGAGGTCATAGAACATGCGCAGCGCGGTGAAGAGCAGGAAGATAGCGAAGATCTTCTTGAGTCTGGACGCATCCATTGAGTGGGCAAGCTTTGCCCCCAGGGGTGCGCAGAGCATGGTCGCGGGCACGATGGCCGCAAAGCCAAGCAGATTGACGTAGCCGATGGAGCCCGGCAACAGATTGGGTTCGCCCAGGCCACTGAGCACGAAGCTCACGGTACCCGGCAGACTGATGACCAAGCCGAGCGCCGCACCGGTACCGACCGCAAGATGCATCGGCGTGCCCAGGGTGCTCAAGGTCGGCACGCTCAAGGTGCCACCGCCAATTCCCATCAGCGTCGAGACACCGCCAATGAAGGTCCCCAGCACGCCGCTGCCCAACGGTCCCGGCAAGCCCTTGCCCAGTGCCTTGGATTGACGACGGAACATGTTAAGGGCGACCAGCAGAGCGATGGTGGCAAATAGACCCATCAAGACGGCACCGCTGAACAGGCTGGAAAGCAGGCCACCGATGATGACACCGATGATGACGCCAGGGAGTAGCCGCTTGAGAATCGAGGGGTCCAGACTGCCCTTGGCGTAGTGTGCCCTGGCGGACATGATCGAGGTGGGAATGATGGTGGCAAGCGAGGTACCGACGGCCTGATGCATGCGCACGGCGTCGTCGACGCCCAACAGGCTGAACAGATGGAAGAGCACGGGGACAATGACGATACCGCCGCCGACCCCCAACAATCCTGCCATCACGCCGGCAATCATGCCGGTGACGACGAGTGCGACGATCAATCCGATGATCCAATGCAGCGGATAGGCTGAGAACAGTTCCATGGCGTTTCCTTGTGATACGCATCACCGTACCGAGTGTCGTCGGCATGAAGGGTGATGCGCTTTGGCGACTCCTCGCAGTCGAGGAGAGTAGATGTCATCCGGTTGCATGATATTAGACAAACGTGATGAGCGCCCCCCCTTCGGGTATCGCGGGGGGCAGGTGATGGTTTCCTACCAGCCGATGGCTTCCGGCAGCCAGGTGGCGAGTCCCGGGAAGCAGAACAGCAAGACCACCGCCATTGCCTGCAATCCCACGAAAGGCAGTACACCGAGATAGAGGTGGCGCGTCGTGACTTCTGGTGGGGCGACGCCCTTGAGGAAGAACAGCGCCCAACCAAAGGGTGGCGTCAGGAACGACATCTGCAGATTCATCGCCACCAGCACGCCCAACCACACCATGTCGGTGCCATAGCCAACGAAGATCGGCAGGAACATCGGCAGTGCAATGTAGCTGATCTCGATCCACTCGAGGAAGAAGCCGAGCACGAATAGCACCACCATCAGGAAGACCAGTGCGCCCAGCTCGCCCCCCGGCAGCAGGTTGAACAGATCATGCACCATGTTTTCGCCGCCAAGGCCGCGGAAGGCCAACGAGAAGGGCTGGGCGCACAGCAGGATGAAATACACCATCGCAGTGATGGTCAGGGTCGAATGCAGGCACGCCTTGAGCATCGTGATATCCAGACGCCGTGCCAGCAACGCGATCAACAGGCTACCCAGTGCACCCATCGAGGCGGCTTCCGTCGGGGCGGCAACGCCACCCAGGATTGAGCCAAGTACGGCGAACACCAGCATCAGCGGCGGAATCACGCTGCGCGCTAGATCGCGCAGCAATTCCTTCATGCCGCCGGCCGCCTCGCGTTCCGCCTTCGGGATGGCAGGCACGAGTTCCGGCTTCCACCAGCCAAGCACCAGCAGATAGACGATATAGATGATGGCAATCGCAAGGCCAGGGATGAAGGCCGCAGCGAACAGGGTACCGACGGATTCGCCGAGAATTTCTGACAGCAGAATCAGTACCAGACTCGGTGGAATGATCTGCCCGAGGGTGCCGGACGCACAGATGGTGGCCGAGGCCACCCCCGGGTGATACCCGCGACGCAGCAGTGTCGGCAGTGTCAGCATGCCAACGGTGACGACGGTCGCACCGACGATACCGGTGGATGCACCCATCAGCACACCAACCAGAATGATCGCGATACCCATGCCGCCATTCACGCCGCCCATGGCGCGGCCGATGGTCTCCAACATGTCTTCCGCGACGCGCGATTTCTCCAGCATCACACCCATGAAGACAAACAAGGGTATCGCCAACAGGGTGTAATTGGTGACCACGCCATAAAGCCTTGAGGGCATCAGGCTGAAGAGCAAGGGGCCGAAGCCTGCAAGCCCTGCCACGAAACCTGCCACGGCCAGTGAGATAGCGACCGGGATACCGATCAACATCAGCATCAAGAAGCCACCGATCATGCCCAGTGCGATCCATTCATTGGGGCTCATGAGCGTACCTCGTGGCCATCAGAGGGTTTGGTAGGCGCCATCAGTCCCATCAAGGCACGTAGACAGTCCGCGACGCCTTGTATGGCGAGTGCCGCGAAGCCCAACGGAATGAACGCCTTGAGAAGATAGCGATAGGGCAGTCCGCCGGGATCCGGTGAACCTTCCATCAGCTGCCAGGATTGTTCGGTGTATGCCAAGCCCAGCCAGGCAATGGCAGCGCCAATGGCGATGGTCATCACTGCTCCCAACAGATCCACGAGGCAGCGGCCCTTGGCGGAAAAACGATCATAGAAGACATCGACGCGTACGTCGGCGCGATGCTTGAGGGCATAGGAAATGCCCAGCAACGCGATGGGGGAAATCAGGTGCCACTCCAATTCCTGGAGAGGAACGGGGCTGATGCTGAAGAAGTAACGCAACAGCACGTTACTTGCGACCAGTAGCACGAGCGCCAGCAGCGAGTAGCGGGCGACGATGCCCAGCCGCTCGATGATGGCTTCGAGGAAATTGATGATACGCAGCATGGCAATCCTCACAGGCGCCACGGCGGGACAGGCCGTGGCGCAGACAGGGCGAAGTGATGAACCGCAGGAACAGCAGTCAATACGGCGTTTTTAGAGCGCCAGGAAGGTCTTCTCGCTGATGGCGGCCCATGCCTTGTGTTGCTCACGGAAGGCCATGAAGGATTCATGCACGCGGGCAGTATCCGGGTCAGCCGCTGCCATGTCGGTCAGCGTCTTCTCGGTGACTTCCTTGAGGCGGGCGACGACGTCATCAGGCAGTGGTTGTGCGATGACACCTTCATTCTCGACGAGATCTGTCAGTGCCTCGGCGTTTACCGATTCACACCAGGCCTGACTTTCGACATTGCAGGCCGCGGCCGCCGCCTTGACGATGGCTTGCAGGTCTTCCGGCAGGCTTTCCCAGGCGGACTTGTTGATCATCAGCTCGGTGACGTTGGTCGGCTCGTGCCAGCCAGTGGTGTAGTAGTACTTGGCGGCTTTCTGAAGGCCCAGGCGGCGATCCTGATAGGGGCCGACGAATTCGGCGGCATCGATGACGCCACGCTCCAGCGCCGGGAATATCTCGCCGCCCGGCAGCAGACGTACGGCAACGCCAAGCTCGGCGTAGACCTTGCCGGCCAGACCCGGGATACGCATTTTCAGGCCTTTAAAGTCTTCGACCGTATTGATGGGCTTGCGGAACCAGCCGGTCATCTGCACGCCGGTATTGCCCATCGGGAAGGCGATCAGTCCTTTGGGGGCGTAAAGCTCGTGCCATAGCTCAAGGCCGCCACCGTGATATAGCCAGGCGTTCATGCCCTGGGTATTCATGCCGAAGGGCACGGTGGTGAAGTACTGCGCCGCAGGAATCTTGCCCGCCCAGAAGTAGGCATTGCCGGCATTCATCTCGACCACGCCACTGGCGACGGCATTGAAGCCTTCTAGGGCCGGAATCAATTCTCCCGCCGCGAAGTGCTGAATCTTCATGCGTCCGCCAGACATGGCCTCGACCTTGCGGCAGAAATCCGTCGGACTGCCCGGGCCTTCCACATAGAAAGGCGAGCCAGGCCCATAGGCATTGGTCATTTTCCACTGATAGGTCTTGTTGGTGTCGGCACGCACGATGGCGGGTGCGCCCATCACGAGTCCAACGGTAGAGGTTGCCAATGCGGCGCCCAGAAACTTGCGACGATCGAATGTCATGGGAAGATCTCCTGCGGACGGATGACCGATAGTGCCCTTGTGCTGCCGATTGACGGATGGCGTCGACAAGGGAGATGCCTGAACGGCGGCTGACGTCGTGGCCAGCGATGTTGTTGTAATGGTGCTGTGATTCAATGCTGATGCTTGTGCAGTCGTAAGAGTGTTCATTTGTCAGCTATGAGGCTGTCATTTGTTAACGAACGACACTGCAATCATTGCAAAGTCTATGCCAAGTCGAGGTATTTGAGTTTAAGTGTTTAATAACAATAAGTTGAGGTTGTAATATTGAATGATTTCTTATCAATAGACTCTGTATCAGGCACACTGAGTTGCACAAATCGGCGCGCAACATCGCAGTATTGAATCGCCAATAGGCTCACATCCGCTTTTTTTGCCATTTTTTTGCGACATTTGTGTGCCGACAAGACGACAGGGCATGACAAGTGTTTGGCAAATGTGGGGTGATCATTACCTAATGTCATTGGCGTCAGTTCGTGGTGCGCTCGCATCATTCTGGTGCGTCCATGCCTGTCAAAGAACGCGCCTCGCTCATGGTCAGGACCGTCAGTGGGGCAGATCGTCTAGGCAGGTTGTTTAGACAGGTCTCACAAGATGCCGCCACTGAAGACAGTGGCGGAGGAGGGATGGCATGATGCCGCTTTCCATTGCAGGAGGCCCCTTCATGCCCTCGCACGAGTCTGACGCATCGTCGCGTTACCCCGCAGCATCGCCTGATGGGCAGCGGTCAGAGCCTCCCTCTGTCCCATCATCTCTCTGTGCCCCGCAACCTCTCGAATCCTGGCGCGGTGCGCCTGTCATGCCACGTGGCGTGCTGGCGGGCATTTTGCTGGTGCTGGCGGGGCTGGCCTGGTGGGATGCGCCGCAACAATGGGCGCTTGAATTTCTCGATGCGACGCTAGGGCAGGCCTTCAGCGCCTTTGCCATCGCCAAGGGGTTGAACGCGACCATCTCGGTACTGCAGTCCTCGACGATTGATCTGCAGGTCTTCCAGGTGTCCCCCGGAGAAGCACTGGACCCCGCCAATGACATGATCGAACGCTTCTCCTGGGTCATGTTCGCCGCCACGGGTTCTCTGGCGCTTCAGAAGCTGCTGCTGGGTATTTCCGGCTCGCTGGTCATCAAGCTGATTGCCACCCTCAGCTGTGTCATCGCGGCACTCGCCGTGTTGAGTCGCAAGCGCCATTTGGGCACGCCCTGGTGGCAGGCTGGCCTGTTGCGTCTGGCGCTATGGGCAATCGCCCTCAGATTTGCGGTGTTGTGCGTGGCACTGGCGAGCGGTTCAGCGGGACAGGCATTTCTCGATGACAGTCGTGATACGCAGATGGCGCAGCTGAGCGTGACACAGCAACAGCTGGCAGAGGTGGCGGACAAGCAGGTCGGCGGAGATCACGAAGAGCGCAGCTGGTGGCAGCAATTCAAGGGCAGCATGGAAGGCTGGGTCGGTGGACCGATCACCAGTGTCACCCAGGGCTTTGACGCGATGACGGACAAGGTGATCGATCTCACGATGCTGTTCATCACGCAGACCGTCCTGTTCCCGCTTGGCTTCCTGTGGATCGCCATGCGCCTGCTGAGAGGTCTGGGACGGTTGAGGTAGCCACTAGAGACTGCTGCTGGCAAGGGTGTGTAGAAGTACGTTATAGGCGTGCACCGCCGCGGCGATGCTTGACGCGGGTCATCAGTGATTTGCAGTCCACCGAGAGAATCTCATCGCGGTTGAAGATGTGGGCGCGCACGAAGGCGTCAAAGGCTTCATAGCTATCGGTGAGGGTGTGGATGTGCAGGCTCTTGAGGTCACTCATGATGTAGAGGCTGACCACCTCGACGCAGGCTGACAGCTCCTCGGCGATGGTCTCGATGGCGCTGGGGGCCACGGTGAGGTCCACGAAGGTGGAGATGCCCTTGCCCAGCTTGTCGGGATTGATGACCGCCGTGAACTGTTCGATCACGCCATTTTCGACCAACGCCTGAACGCGGGTGCGCGCATGGGCGCGTGAAATGCCGAGCTTGCGGGCGATATCGGCGTAGGACATGCGGCCGTCCTTGATCAACAGGTTGAGCAGTTCGCTGTCGGTGCGATTGAGGTTCATGGTGACGGTCTCGACGGTCTTTTCATTGGGGGACATGAGCCATCAGGCCTGTCTCTTCAGAGGTTGTACAGTCTGCACACGATGACGGGGCGCCCAGGCGCCCCGTCATGGCAAATTGCGGTCTCC
Source organism: Cobetia sp. L2A1 (assembly GCF_009796845.1). Taxonomy (NCBI): domain Bacteria; kingdom Pseudomonadati; phylum Pseudomonadota; class Gammaproteobacteria; order Oceanospirillales; family Halomonadaceae; genus Cobetia; species Cobetia sp. L2A1. The sequence goes on from NZ_CP047025.1 coordinate 1,878,824, forward strand.
AGCGATTCTGTTACCTGACACTCTCACTAAAACGGTTCCGTCTAAAACGGTTCAGTCTCACGCAATTTTGACTCACGCGCTCATTGATAGACGATCTCGCCTTGCGGGGCGAAGCGAGTCACATCAATCGGGCTGTGCTCGGCCAGGTATTCCTTGAGCACTTCAGCATCGACGAAGCCGGTATTCACATATCCGGAGTGATCGGAGATCTTCGGATAACCATCACCGCCCGCGGCATTGAAACTGGGCACCGTGAAGCGATAGGTCTTGTCCATTTCCAGCGGTTGGCCCTGAATCTTGACGTTCGAGACGCCTGCCTGCGGGCCTTCGCCCGCGGTGACCGTCATGCTGATGCCGGCAAACTGGGCATAGGCACCGGAATCCACTGGCTGGGTGGCGACGACATTCAGATAGTCGAGTACCTCACGTCCGCTCATGTTCACCTGAGTGATCATGTTGCCGAACGGCTGCACCGTCAGCACGTCCTTGTAGGTGACGTCGCCGGCCGGCAAGGAATCTCGCACGCCACCGGAATTCATGATCGCGAAATCGGCCTGCGCGCGCTGCAGGTGTGCGGTCGCGATCAGGCGGCCCAGGTTGGTCTGCTGGAAGCGGACGATATCGCGATCACCCTCAAGCTTGCCGTTGGTCAGGGCAATGGTGACATTGAGCTGTGCCTGGCCTTTCTCCTGATAGGGGCGCAGGAAGGTCAGCATGGCGTCATCTTCGGCGATCTTGTCCTCAGCCAGCACCTTGGTGCGCTCACCGTTCGTCTCGACGGTCTTCTTGAGATTCACCGGAATCAGCTGATAGTTCACCATCGTCAGCTCGCCATTGCGGAACTCGTAATCGGCACGCCCGACATACTTGCCCCATTCATGGGCCTGTACGATATAGGTGCCATTCTGCTTGTCCGGCGTGCAGTCATCGCCAGGCTGGAAGTCAGCCTGCATGATGTTGGGGCCTTCCATGCATACCGGTTCCTGGGAGTGGCCACCGACGATCATGTCCAGCGTACCGTAGGGCAGGTAGCGCGCCAGCGTCACGTCTCCCGGGGCATTGATGCCATGCTCGGCATTCTGATAATGCCCCATGTGAGTGACAGCAAAGATCAGGTCGGGATGTTCATGCTGCTCAAGGTCCTTGATGACCTTGGCGGCCTCAACCTTCGGATCCGTGAAGTCGATACCACTGACATATTCGGGATTGCCGATCTTTGCGGTGTCATCGGTGGTCAGGCCGATCACGGCAATCTTCACGCCCTGTTCGTCGAAGATATGGTACGGCGCGAACAGACGCTCGCCGCTCGCCTTGTCATGAATGTTGGCGGCCAGCATCGGGAAGGTGGCCCAGTCACGCTGTTTCTCAAGCACCTGCAGCGGATTGTCGAACTCGTGATTGCCTACGGCCATGGCGTCATAGCCGAGACGATTCATGCCCTTGAAGTCTGGCTCTGCATCCTGCAGGTCCGACTCCGGTACCCCGGTATTGATATCACCGCCCGAGAATAGCAAGACGCTACCCCCCTGCGCGGCGACCTCGGCACGAATGCGATCCACCAGCGTCTTGCGGGCGGCCATGCCGTACTCACCGTCGCTGTTCTTCCAGAAGCGGCCATGGTGATCATTGGTGTGCAGGATGGTCAGGTGGTAGGTGGTGTCTGCCTGCCAGGCGTGGTCTGGCTGGGTGGCGCAGGCTGCCAATGATCCCAGCAGAGCCATGCCGAGGACCATCTTCAGGCCAGGTGCAGCCTTGCCTGCCATGAGGACGATCGTGTGTCCCGCGAAGTGGCGCGTTCCCTTGGGTTGCGTCATCAGTGGTCGCATCCTTGTGTTCTTGTGATGGCGTTTGACGTGGTTGTCGTTGTTCGTGTATCGGTGCTGCGGCACTCAGTGAACCCGTTCATGCATGTTCCTGATCATCGCTGATGGCGTCCAGCGACTCATCAGGCTGTGCCTTGGGATTGAAGACTTCTCCTTCCTCCATCTTTGGCAGCAGCAACTCGGCGAGGATGGCCGTCAGCCCGCCCATGGTGATCGGTGAACCCAGGGCATCTGCATAGGCACTGGGCAGGGCACTGAGCACTTCGGGCACCATGCCGACTCCCAGTCCAAGCCCCAGTGCCAGCGCGATGATCATCATTTCGCGGCGACCGATCGGCTGGGCCATCAGAATGCGAATGCCGGACACGGCGATCAGCGCGAACATCAGCGTGGTCGTTGCGCCGAGCACCGGACGCGGCATCTGGGTCAGCAGTGTCGCGATGAAGGGTGATAGACCAAGCAGCAGCAGGAAGCCTGCCACGTAGCGTCCGATATGGCGGCTGGCGATGCCGGTGAGTTGGATCACCCCGGTGTTCTGGCTGAAGGTCGTGTTGGGGAAGGTGCCGGCCAGCGCCGCCAGGGCAGAATTGAGGCCATCGGCGAGCACACCGCCGCGCAGACGCTTCTGATGCACACTGTCATCGACGGAAAGCCCCGAGGCGCGCGCGCTGCCAGTCAGATCGCCCACGGTCTCGATGGCCGTGATCACGAAGATGAAGGCCACCGGCAGAAAGGCAGCCAGCGAAAAATCGAAGCCGGAATGGAAGGTGGCCGGCACCGGTAGCGCGATCAGTGCGGCGGAGGCAAGTTCAGGTGCGTCGTAGAGTCCACCGATGGCGGCAATGAGGCAGCCGACGGCCATGCCGATGAAGATGGAAGCGATCCGCAGCCATGGATAACGCGAGACCTGGCAGCACAGCACCGTGATCAGCACACAACCAGCCAAGGCCAGATTGGCCGGCGCACCGAAGTCCTCGGCACCGAAGCCGCCGCCGATATCGGTCATGCCGACCTGGATCAGGCTCAGCCCGATCAGCATGACCACGATACCCGTGACGACAGGGGTGATGACCCGTTTTAGCCACGGCAGCACGGTCCCCAGCGCCATCTCGATCATGCTGCCGATCAGGCAGGTACCGAACAGAATGGCGAGCACCTGTTCATCCGTTGCATTCTGCGCCCGCGCAATGAGTCCCGCCGTGATCAGCGCCCCCACAAAGCTGAAGCTGGTCCCTTGAATGCTCAACAGGCCCGAGCCAAAGGGGCCGATGCGCTGGGATTGAATCCAGGTCGCGATGCCTGAAACCACCAATGCCATCGACAGCAGACTGGCGGTATAGGCCCCCAGGCCGAGTGCGCTGGTGATGATGAGGGTCGGGGCGATGATACCTGCGAGGCTTGCCAGTAGATGCTGTGCCCCTGCCAGCGCCGAGATAGGGATGGAGGGGCGACTTTCCAGACCCAGCAAGGGCACATCAAGGTCAGAAGGCGGGTGAGTGGGTCGGGTCATGGGGCGCTCCTTGTCCTCATCGGACAGCCGGTCGCAAGTGCAGTGGGTAATGACGAGATGGCATTCGTCTTCTCATCGGCACAGTTTACAGGCAACAAACAGGCCAGTATGCCCCGAGGCTAGGAGTTGGCCGCGATCATGAAGGCATGAAATGCTGCTGCCTGTGGAGTCAAGGGACGATCTCGATACCAGGCTAGCCCCACAGCCATATCCGGAATCGGATCGACAAGATCAATATGCTCGATACGACGGCCTTCCAAAGACCAGGGGCGGTACACCATATCCGAGAGAATACTCACGCCAGTGCCATTGGCGACCAAGCTACGAACTGCCTCAACCGACGCGGTATTGAAGATGACGCGTGGCTTCATATCGCAAGGCTGCCAGTAGCGTAGGGCGGTGTTAGCGGCCTCATCTACGGTCAGCATTATGTAGGGGTAATGTGTGACATCACTAAGATGTACTTCGCCTTTCTCAAGTAGAGGGTGCCCGCTATTTACCCATAGACGGCGCGGCGACTGAATCAGTTCTCGGTGTACGAGGGGTGCCTCGCTGCCGAGGTTGGATGTTAGCACGATGGCCAGATCAAACTCCCCGCTGCAAAGCCCGGTCTGGATATTCAGGCGCGATGCCTCGTGCAAGTGAACGTCAATGTGTGGGTAGCGACGCTGAAATCGAGCTAGTAGCGGCGGCAAGAAATAGCCTGCGACCGTATAACTCATGGCCAGTTCCAAAGTGCCAGATAAGGGCTCGCGGCTGGCACTCATACTGCCCATGGCCTCATCCACCGCATGGAAGACATGGCGTACCTGCAACAGGAAACGTCGTCCCTCATCGGTAAGTTCCATGCCATGAGCACTGCGTCGAAACAGCTTTACGCTCAGTTCCTCCTCAATTTCCCGTACGCCTGTCGTGATGGATGACTGCGAGACATTTAGGTCAACTGCTGCCTGAGTGACTTTGCCTGATTCAGCGACAGCCAGGAAATAGCGCATCTTTCTGAGTGATAAGTCACGTGCCATGGGGCTTTCCTGAGGTATTGGTTTTTTTGAAGATGTAAAACAAAAATGAAAACTTCAAAACGGCCAGCTCACGGTCTTTAAATGAAGCACGACCTTGAGGAGTGAAACATGAAAACCTGTATTGATCTGAATGCGGATATGGGCGAGGGGTTTGGCTGCTGGAGTATCGGTCAGGGGATTGATGCAAGCATCATGCCTTTGATTAGTTCTGCCAATATTGCGGCTGGATTCCATGCCGGTGATCCAACCACTATGCGCCAGTGCTTGCGTAGAGCTGCCGTACACAACGTCAACGTCGGTGTGCATCCAGGCTTCAGGGATCTGGTGGGGTTCGGGCGTCGCCATATTGAGGCAGCCCCTGACGAGCTGGTCAATGACGTTCTTTATCAGCTTGGGGCACTGCGCGAACTTGCTCATGGTGAAGGCCTAGTACTTCATCACCTCAAGCTGCATGGCGCCTTGTTCATGCATGCGGCTAAAGACAAGCCTTTCGCAGCTGCGCTGTGTGAGGGGTTGGCTTGCGTAGCGAGTGATCTACCCATCTATTGTCTTGCTGGTTCCGCGCTGGATCTTGAAGCGGAGCAACGTTGCCTGCCGCGTGTCCATGAGTTCTATGCCGATCGTGACTATGACGATACAGGCTCTATCGTCTTCATTCGCAAGATTGTTCCGCGTGACCCTATGGAGGTTGCCGAAAAGGTAGCATTGGCCTGCCGAGAAGGTCGTGTCATCAGCGTCACTGGCACTTCTGTTCCTGTCAGTTTCGACTCGATCTGCATCCATAGTGATACACCTGGTGCACTTGAGATACTCAAGGCTGTCCGCCATCGATTGAATGAGGAGGGCGTTCACGTACGCGCGGCTTGACTATTTAATTATTCATCATCGATGCGTCTGCAGTACATACCTACACAATGACACTGATCATCACTGGCTTACATATATAACAATAAGGATTTATCTCATGGTTCAACATCAAGTCACTGCACCTCTCCCGGGTGTTTTCTATCGCCGTCCATCTCCGGAAGCGGATGCATTTGCCGAAATCAACAGTATTGTTCAAGTCGCTGACACTCTCGCTGTTGTCGAAGTCATGAAGCAGTTCTTTGAACTAGAGGCAGGTGCCACGGGGCGGGTGGAATCATTCCTCGTTGAAGATGGCAGTGTGGTTGAGGCTGGGCAGGTGGTTGCAATCATAGTGACAGGGGAGGAACTTTCATGATTGGTACATTATTGATTGCCAACCGAGGCGAGATCGCTCTTCGTATCGTCAGAGCGGCGCGTGAGCTGGGAATTCGTAGTGTCATGGTGCATAGCGAGGCGGATATCAACACGATGGCAGTGCAACTGGCCGATGAAGCGCACTGCATTGGTGGTGCTCGTGCCAGTGAAAGTTATCTCGACATCGATGCTGTGCTGGGAGCTGCATGCGCCAGTGGTGCAGATGCAGTGCATCCTGGCTATGGATTCCTGTCCGAGAGTGCCGAGTTTGCGCGTCGGGTGACCGAGGCGGGACTGATATTCGTGGGACCAGATGCCAGCATAATCGAGCGTATGGGAAACAAGGCCATGGCGCGTAATACGGCGATTGCAGCCGGCGTGCCAGTCGTTCCAGGATCACAAGGTTCGCTGGCGACTCTCGAAGAGGCGCTTGAGGTCGCTGAAGAGGTTGGTTATCCGTTGATGATCAAGGCCTCAGCCGGTGGTGGGGGGCGTGGCATACGTATTGCCAATACTCCTGATGAGTTGACGACATTATTCCCTCAGGCCCGAGGCGAAGCTGAAGCATGTTTTGGTAATGGCGATGTCTATCTGGAACGCTTCATTGGAAGTGCTCGGCATATCGAGGTTCAGATTCTCGGTGATGGCGTCAGGGCCGTACACCTGTTCGAGCGAGAGTGTTCCCTCCAGCGACGTCGCCAGAAGATTTTTGAGGAATCTCCATCGCCGGCGTTGGATGCAGCAACGCGCGAGCAGCTTTGTCAGTCGGCTGTGGCGCTTGCCGAGTATGTGAACTATTTCGGTGCAGGCACTCTTGAGTACCTTTATGACGACATGACCGGCGAGTGTTTCTTCATCGAGATGAATACTCGGATACAGGTCGAGCATCCTATTACTGAAATGGTGACAGGTATTGATCTCGTACGGGAAATGCTGCTCATGGCCGGAGGGCAACCCCTTCGTCTACATCAGTCAGAGATCATTCTCAACGGGTGGGCAGTCGAAATGCGGATCAATGCCGAGGATCCCGCACGGCAATTCTTCCCGTGTCCGGGCGAGGTCAAAGGCTTGCGTTGGCCAACTGGCCCTGGGATTCGTATCGAGAGTGGACTTTATCCGGGATATCGGGTCCCGCCTTACTACGACTCATTGGTGGCCAAGCTTGTGGTCTGGGATACCTCGCGCGCGATGGTTTTGCGCCGCGCGCTCCAAGCATTGGAAGAATTTCAGCTGGAGGGATTCATAACCACCGCCAGCCTTCACCAGCGCTTGCTCCAAGATCCCGAGGTTGCGGCAGGGCGCTTTGACACACAATTTCTCGAACGCTGGCTGGCGCTCCCAGCTGAGCGAACTGCCACGGAAGTTGCCGCATGAGTGAACACATCATCACACCAGCCCGGTATAGCATTGCAGGTGACGAGTTTCTGTTCGTCGAGATCAGTGAAGAGATGAGCCTAGAGGCATTTTTCCGCTCGATCAGCATCACTCAGCGTCTGGAGGTCGAGTCGCTTGATGGCGTGCAGGAAATTTGCGCAGCCAATGCCTCCTATCAAGTGCGCTTTGATCCCGATGTCTTGAGCGTAGATGTCCTGATCGCGCGCCTGAAAGCCCTGGATATCGAGGTCATACAGCAATCAGTTCGCCGTCTGGAGACGCGCGTGATCGATGTGCCCGTACTCTATAACGACCCTTGGACGCACGAAACTCTGATGCGTTTTCGCGATAGGCATCAGGATCCTGAAGGGACAGATCTTGAATACGCCGCTCACATCAATGGTTTCAATAGCGTCGAGGACTTCATCGAGGCCCACAGCGCCAGCCCCTGGTTCGTCTCCATGGTCGGCTTCGTGGCCGGATTACCATTCATGTACCAGATGGTGCCGCGAGAGCGCCAGATTCAGGTACCCAAATATTTGCGCCCTCGCACGGATACGCCCAAGCAGACGGTCGGCTACGGCGGCTGTTTCAGTTGTATCTATTCCGTGCGTGGCGCGGGGGGGTATCAGATGTTCGGGGTCACGCCCATGCCCATCTATGACCCCGCACAAACTCAGCAGCATATAGACGATACGATGATCTTCTTCAGGCCTGGCGATATCGTGCGGTACCGACCAGTTGAACGAGCGGAATACGATCAATTGGTAGTCTTAGCCGAAGAGGGAAGATATAGACCGCGAGTAGCTGCATTCACCTTTGACCTCGATGCATTCAATCGAGACCCAGATCGCTACGCCCAGGAAGTGAAGGAGGTGTTCAGTGAGCATTGAAGTCATCAAGGCTGGTCTATCAACCTCGATTCAAGATACAGGGCGCAGTGGTAACTATCATCTTGGTATTCCCCCGTCAGGAGGTATGGACCAACGTGCGTTGCGTGCCGCCAATTTATTGCTTGGTAACGCGGAAGATGCAGCAGTACTCGAGTGCGCCCTGATGGGACCTGTATTGCGCTTTACACGTGAGTTAAAGGTGGCAGCCTGTGGTGCCGAGATGACACCGCGTATTAATGGAGTCCCTCAACCGATCAATCAGGTGTTACATGTACCTGCCGGTGCTGTGCTCAGCTTCGAGTTCGTCAAGGCGGGTGCGCGGCTTTATCTCGCCATTGAAGGTGGCATTGATGTCCCGGTTTGTCTTGGCAGTCGCAGCACTTATGCCTTGGGGAGTCTTGGAGGCCTTGAAGGGCGTCCATTGAAGGTGGGTGACGTACTCGAGACACTGTCTGTCATGGGGGCAGCCCTAGTTGGTAGAAGCATGCCACGGTCATTGATGCCGACATTCGGCACGCACTATGAATTACGCGTGATACCGGGAATCTATGATCATCGCCTTACAGACGAGGCTCGTGAGCGCTTTTATCAAGAACACTGGAGTGTGGCTTCCGAAGCTGATCGGATCGGATATCGGTTCAAAGGCGGTACCCCGCTCGACTTCGTTACACGTAAACCGCCGTTCGGTGCGGGCGATGACCCTTCCAATATCGTCGATGCATGCTATCCGATCGGCTCGATCCAAGTACCCAGTGGTAGTGAACCTATCATCTTGCACCGCGATGCCGTCTCGGGTGGGGGCTACGCGATGATTGGAACAATCATTAGTTCCGACATGGATTTGGTCGGGCAGATTCAGCCGCATCAGACGGTTCAGTTCGTACCAGTCACGCTGGAAATGGCGCTGGCGGCACGACAGGTATACCAGGCTGACCTAGAGCAGCTCAGACGTATGCCTTGATGTTTTACAAGGGTCTCAATCGCGTACCTATAACAATGATAAGGAGTCGAGACATGTCGACCATCGCTTCCAAGAAGTCCCAAAGGCCATCCTCCAAGAGCGTTTCCGGGACAGAACAAACAGACTTGGATTATTCCGAGCAACCAGTGCCGGCTCAAGGGCGAATGCCCAAGGCTAATCTCATGATGGCTTGGTGGGCCGTATGCAGCGCCTTCTTCTACATGGTGGTCGCGGCGGCGATGGCACGGAGTTACGGCACGGTCAATGCACTTATCGGGATCATATTGACGGTGATCTGCTACGGCATCATAAATGGCATCATCAGCCGTTATGCTATTCGTAGTGGTCTAACAGTGGCGCTTTTCTCACGCATTTTGTTTGGTCATGTTGGAGCCATCATTGCCACACTGATCTTCTTCGCCACTGCGCTTTATTACGCAGTATTTGAAGGCTACGTCATGGCACTGGTGCTATCAGAATGGAGTGGCACACTATCGCTGGGCGTGGCGGCTGCCATCGTCGTTGTGGTCGGTATTGGGCTAATTTTCGGTAGCGTTCAACACTGGCTAGACAAGTTCAATGGCGTATTGTTACCGGTCTACATTGTCGGAATGCTTGCGGCTGTAGGTATGGCCATGTCGCAATTTGGCTACCCTGAAGGGTGGCTTACCCGTGTGCCGGAAACCGGCGCGTCGCCCTTTGGTTGGGCACATACCTTCGTTTACTACATGGGCGTGTGGGTACTGATGATGTTCACGTTTGATTATGCACGTTTTGGTCGTGAAGAAGATCGTGACTTTCATGCACGAGTGACCTTCGGCATTCCTTTTTATCTGATGACTTTCCTGTTCAGTGGCTTGGTCGGCATCCTGTTGGATGCGATGATCCCCACTGATGGTCTGTCTGAAGTCTCCATCGTACTGGGCTTGCTAGAGTTGATGGGAGTCGGAGGGCTTCTGTTGGTATGGGTGACTCAAAGTCGTATCAATACCGCGAACTTCTATCTGGCAACCGTAAACCTGCAGGCCTTTCTCTCGAAATTATGCGGTGTTCGTATGGCCAAGGTGGTAGCGGGCGGTCTAGTCGGATTGATGGCGTATGCACTGATGCTAGGTGATGTCTTTGGTTATCTATTGCAAGCTCTCGCGTGGCAGGGTGTCTTTGTTGTAGCCTGGGTGGGCGTAGCGTTGGCCTATATCCGCGGCAACAATTCTCAGGCCTCGCTGGCAGACAAGAACAGGCTTGATAAGGCTCCGGCATTCAATCGCAATGGCCTGCTAGCCTGGGGGATAGCCACTGGGATTGGGATGCTACTAATGAACTTGTCAACCATTGCCGATTTTTCAGCTCCTGTAACCTTTGCCGTAGCATACCTGCTGCAGACACTGGCCTCACGCCAAGCTGCCTCGAATGAATTGTCTGTACCGCGGATATGAAGCTTGTTAGAAGTGATAAGTGACTGGGCACATCCAGAGTGCCTTCTCTTTATCACTTGTTATCATTTTCCTGATGCGAGAAGAGCCCGCTTTGCAGAGATGCAGAACGGGCTCTTCTCATAATATCGTGCTCACTCTTGGTTAAGTGAATGCACGGTTGTCGTCAAAGACTCTGAATACGCTGAATCTTCAGGCCGATTTCGCCTTCCGCGAAAGCGCCGAGGAACGCCTGGAAGTGATCAGACGCGATGTGCGCGTCCAGTGCCTCTTCATCCCACCATTCTTCCAGTACCACGAAGTCGCCTTCTGGAGCCGGATCATTCTCGGCGACGTTCTTGTCGACAGCGAAGCATTCGTACTGCAGGCAGCCCTTGTCGGACTGACTCTTCTCGATCAGCTCTGCAAGGGCACCACGCGCCTTGTCCTGTTGGTCGACGGGGAAGGTCAGGGTCGCGATGAGTTTGAGGGACATGGTCAGAATCCTGTCATTGTCAGATGGGGTCGTAACGCATCAGAAAGCGTCGTAAAACGCCACTGAGGCGTGAAAGTTGAAGATGAGCGCCTCTTGGCATCAGCAAGGTGTCACGTTCACGAAAAGGCTGCAACGCGCCAACTGCGAGAAGACTGTCTCACAGTGAGATGACGCGTTGCTTCATTCGCGATGCTCACTCGCGCGGGCTGAGCGAGGGTAATGCTGAAGCGGGTATCTTACAGATGAGTGAAGATCTCATCAGCCGACAGGCGAGACTTCGGCAGTTCCGCATTGAAGTCACCGGCGGCACGGTAACCAAGGCTGACGGCGACCAGTGCATTGAAGCCTTTCTCACGCAGGCCGAATTCTGCATCCAGCGCGACCGGATCGATACCTTCCAGCGGTACGGTATCGATGCCCATGCTGGAGGCTGCGTAGAGCAGGCTGCCGTAATTGAGGTAAACCTGCTTGTCCATCCAGTGCTGCATGTCCTTCAGGTCATGGCGATGCAGATCAATGAACAGACGGCGAGCACCGTCCATCATGGCGGAGAATTCATCACCGGCAGTGAAACGACCATCGGAAACTTCTGCTTCCAGCAGGTGATTGAGGTAGTCATCGTCCAGTGTCGAGCGAGTGCAGAACAGCACGACGTGAGACGCATTGGTGATCTTGGGAGAATTGAAAGCGTACTTCGTATCGGTGCCGGCACGGGTAAAGCGTGCCTTGGCGTCGTCGCTTTCCAGCACCAGGAAGTGCCACGGTTGGGAGTTGACGCTTGAAGCGCTCAGGCGCATGACGTTTTCCAGTTCCTGCCAATCGGCGGCGCTGATCTTGCGTGCCGGATCGAAGGATTTGGTGGAATAGCGATGCTGCATGATGGCAGTGGGAGTCATGATGACGCTCCTTGAATGATGGGGGCAGGCCTATGGCACTTGGCTTACCAAGCTCTGCGACCTTGGTAGAGGATGGCGTCATCATAACGGGGTTGTATGGCAGTGAAAATACTAATCCAGCGCATCTTTATGGTGAAATATTGGCACCAATTACCGAGGTGTCGAGCAAATATCGAGATGTTGTGATCATCATGATGCTGTTATGGCACTAATATCATGAGTGGGAGTCGCAAGGGGGTATACGGCGGGGCGCATGAAGCATGCCGTTCTGCTTCATGCAGCGTCCCGCCACATGCACTTCACGGATGACACGGTCATCCCCGAGCATCATCAAGGCGAACAGCACCTCTTCCAGCGGTACCTGATCCTTGCGGCCCCAGCGAGTTCGACGCGCCAGCAGCGGTGTCGCGGCGGGGTCGAGTACGATGACATCTGCCTCCATGCCCAGGCGCAGGTGGCCGATCTTGTCCTCCAGGCGCATCGCCCGAGCATTGCCCAGCGTCAGTTGATAGAAACCCTGCCATGGAGTGAGGGGCTGATTGGCGCGCTGAGCCAGTCCCTCGACATCATGCGCCACGGCCCCGTGCAGCTGTCCGACCTGATAGGCCGCCTTGAGGCTTTCCAGCTGGCAGAGACTGGAGCCACCGCCGACATCAGTGGCGATGCTGATGTTCATGCCCAGTGTGCGGGCACTGGCGCGATCAAACAGTCCGCTGCCCAGAAACAGGTTGGAGGTCGGGCAGAAGGCAATGCTGGCGCCACGCGCGGCAATCCGTGACCGCATGCCATCATCCAGGTGGATGCCGTGGGCGAAGGTGGTGCGCTCATGACTGAGTCCCACGTCCTCATAGACCGCCAGATAGTCACGGCTGTCGGGAAACAGCTCGGCGACCCACTTCACTTCATCCAGATTCTCGGCCAGATGCGTCTGCAGGTGCAGGTCGGGTTGGCTCTTGAGCAGTGCGCCGGCAGCCTTGAGTTGCGCAGGTGTTGAGGTCGGCGCGAAGCGAGGTGTCAGTACATAGCCGAGACGATCCCGCCCGTGCCAGTCAGCGATCAGGCGTTCATCATCCTTGAGTGAGGTCACTCCACTGTCCAGCAGCGCTGGCGGGGCGTTGCGATCCATCATCACGCGACCGGCGTGAAGGCGCATGCCGCGTGCCTGAGCGGCAGTGAACAGAGCATCGGCACTGGTGGCGTGGGAGGTGGCGAATACCTGAGCGCTGGTCGAGCCATGGCGAATCAACTCATCCAGGAAGACCTCGGCCACTTCAGTCGCATGAGCAGGATCAGCAAAGCGCTGCTCGGCGGGGAAGGTGTAGGTGTTCAGCCAGTCGATCAGACAGTGCCCATAGCTTGCGATGATATCCAGCTGCGGGAAGTGCACGTGGGTATCGATGAAGCCTGGCATCATCAGTCCAGTGACGACGCGCGGCGGGCACAGCCGCATCAGTCCACTCACGTCGTCGCGCTGGGCGAGCGAGTCATGGTCGCCCACGGCCACCACATGGCCTGCATGCATCACCAGCAGCGCATCCTGGTAGTACTCGATACCGTGCTGGGCCAAGACATCGTTCGAGGCAGATGTGCTCGGCATGTCGGCCATCATGAAGTCAGCAGGATCTGCCACGAAATGCAGCAGGGGACCACGTAGCAGGCTGACGCTCGCCACGTCCTTCACTGCACCGCGCAAGGCATGAGTCAGGCGGGTCGTATCAAGGTGGCAGGCCGCTTGGGTGGAAGTGTTCGAGTCCATCATCGTGATGCCTTGTCTGTGTGTTCGTCTGTCATTTCGTCAATCGATACTGCTCTCGATTGAGCCATCGATACTGCGTTGGATCTGTCCGTATCTGCCGCGGCACTGAAGTGCGCGCGAAGCTGACGGGCCTCGCGGCGTGTCAGACCCTGCCTGTCCAGCGAGGCAGGGGGATCAACATCGCATGCCAAGGCGGAGGCTCGAGCAGCTTCCAGCTGCAACAGCTCCGCGACCACGCCAATGGCGATCTCCTCGGGGCGCTTGCCGGGAATGCCCGCGATACCGATCGGGCAACGGATACGGGCGACCTCATGTTCGTTGAGGTCTGCCCGCAAGCGCTGGCGGAAACGCGCCCACTTGCTGGCGGAGCCGATCAATCCCAGCGAGGCGAGGTCTTTGCGAGATGCCAGCAGGGCGACCAATGCCTGGTCCTCGACGTGGTCATGCGTCATGACCAGTACGTGACTCTCGCAGGCAGGTGGGACAGACGTAGCTGTCTGAGAATCGAGGATATCGAGGTTGTGACACGTCACACGGGCCTTGCATCCCTCTGGAATGGTCACGCTGGCAAGTTGCTCAAGTCGGGAGTCACACCAGTCGATGTGCCACCCCAGCGGGGCGAGCAGTGTGACGATGGCCTGACCGACATGTCCCGCCCCGAAGAGGACGAGATGGGGAGCGCTGTCGGCAAAGGCTTCGATCAAGACCTGCACATGGCCGCCACAGCATTGCTGGGCGTGGGCGCCAAGAGCGATTTCTTCCAGGTGACAGCCTGCCTTGGCAGTGTCGAGCAACGCACGCGCGCGCTCGACGACCAACTGCTCAAGACGCCCGCCGCCAAGGGTATCGTGCAGTGTCTGCGGGGTGATCAGCATCTTGGTACCCGCGCCACGTGGCGCAGACCCAGCGACGGTGATCACCGTGGCAAGCGCATGAGGCGTCAGTGCCGTCTGTGCCTCTGCCAGCGCCTGATACCAGCGACGTGGCGCTGTCATGGCGTCATCCTGTCAAGAGATGTGTCTGTCTGTGAGGCTAGCCATTCTCGCTGCTGACAGGCTGCCATCATCACGCGCTCTGGCGTGGCAGGCGTGTCGAGTCGTGCGGCATGGCGATAGTCGGTGAGCGAAGCAAGGGCATCGCGCAGCGCTGCCCAGACACTCATTGCCAGCATGAGAGGGGGTTCACCCACGGCCTTGGAGCGGTAGATGCTGGCCGCCGAATTGGGATGTCCCTCCAGCAGTTTTACCCGCAATGCCCCGGACGGCACATCACTGATCGCCGGAATCTTGTAGGTGGCCGGGCCATCGGTCAGCAGACGGCCCTCATCATTCCATTTCAACTCCTCGCTGGTCAGCCAGCCCATGCCCTGCACGAAACCGCCCTCAATCTGGCCGATGTCGATAGCCGGATTCAGGGAATCCCCCACATCGTGCAGGATGTCGGCCCCTTCCAGTCGGTATTCACCGCTCAGGGTATCCATCACGACTTCACACAGTGCTGCGCCGAAGGCGTAGTAGTAGAAGGGATGTCCGACTCCCTTCTCACGATCGTAATGAATGTCCGGTGTGGCGTAGAAGCCTTTCTCGGATAGCGAGATGCGTTCGATATAGGCCGCCTGCACCAGCTCACCCCAGCTCATCAGCACACCGCTGTCCCCGTGCAGCTCGCCATTGGCAAACGTGAGGCTGTCTCGCGGCTGAGCGAGATGTACGGCGGCGAAGTCCAATAGACGTGCCTTGAGACGCTGGCAGGCATCGCGCGTGGCCATGCCGTTGAGGTCTGCGCCTGAACTCGCTGCCGTCGGTGAGGTGTTGGGGACCTTGTCGGTGCGGGTGGCAGTGATACGGACCTTGTCGACCGGCAGCCCCAGTTCACGTGCGGCGACCTGAATCATCTTCGTGTGCAGGCCCTGGCCCATCTCGGTCCCGCCGTGATTCACCTGCACGCTACCGTCGGTATAGATATGCACTAGCGCACCGGCCTGATTGAGGTGCTTGGCGGTGAACGAGATGCCGAATTTGACCGGTGTCAGCGCCAGTCCTTTCTTGACCACTGGACTGGTAGCATTGAAGGCGCGAATCTCGGCGCGCCGCTGCCAGTAAAGCCCGTCTTCTTCGAGGCGTTCGATCAGGGTTGCCAGCAACGGATGCTGATTGACATGCTGACCGTAATGCGTGGTGTCACGGCCTTCGCAGTAGAGATTGCGCTTGCGGATCTCCAGTGGGTCACGGCCCAGTTGACGGGCGATATCTTCCATCGCCGCCTCGACTGCCAACATGCCTTGCGGGCCACCAAAGCCACGAAAGGCGGTATTGGATGCCACGTTGGTGCGCGCGCGAATGCCGCGCACATGAGCATTGCCAAGGAAGTAGGCATTGTCGGCATGAAACATGGCGCGATCGACAATGGCATCAGACAAGTCGGGGGAGTGGCCGCAGTCACCGATCAGCTCGATGATGGCCGATTCGATACGCCCACTGTCATCGACACCGAATTGGTAGTGATGATGAAAAGGGTGGCGCTTGCCGGTCAGGCGCATGTCATCACCACGTGACAGGCGTAGGCGGGCAGCACGACTAGTGTGGCGTGCCACCATTGCCGCAAGGCAGGCAACAGGAGCGGCCTGAGTTTCCTTGCCACCAAAGCCGCCGCCCATGCGACGCGTTTCGACTGTCACGGCATGGAAGGGCACGCCGAGTACCTCGGCTACCAGCTTCTGTACTTCACTTGGATGCTGACTGGAGCTGTGTACCAGGAGTTCATCCTCTTCGCCTGGCAGTGCTAATGCCGCCTGGCTTTCGAGATAGAAATGCTCCTGTCCGCCACTCTCAAGCTCGCCTTCCAGCTGCCATACCGATTTTCTGAGTTGCAGGGCAACACTCTCGAGATCTGCCGGGCGTCCATTGGTGAGCCGTGCCTGGGTATGGGTAGGGCGCACCAGGTCGCCGTGCTTGGCGGCATCACGTGGGTCGAGGGTGATCGGCAATGGCGTCACGCTGACCTTGGCGAGACGTGCCGCTTGGCGCGCTGCACGCTCGTTCTCGGCGGCGACCACGAACAGTGCCTGTCCATGATGGCTGATGACATCGCTGACCAGTAATGGGTCCCCCGGGAAGACGGGCCCTACATCCTGATGGCCTGGTATATCCTTCGCGCTCAGGACACAGACCACACCGGGTGCAGCCCGTACGGCACTCACGTCAAGGTGATCGAGCGTGCCATGACCCACCTCGCTCAGGCCAATCGCCAGATGCAGGGTGCCGGCGGGTAATGGGAGGTCATCGATATAGCGCGCTGTGCCACTGACGTGACGCTCTGCACTCTCATGGGGAGCTGACTGACCCGCAGCACCACGGCCCGCGAGGGCGTGTGCTTGATCCGTTTCAGGCTCAAGGCTTTCTGTGGGCTCAAGACTGTGCAAGGTACGCATCGAGGCTCTCCGGCGGGGGGGTGATTGTGGACGAGGTTGCGCCAGTGCGCTCATTGAGTATGCGTTGGGCAATACGCGGGATCAGATGACTGGCGGCCTTGAGGCGATACTCCCGTGAGCCACGTACATCCGACAAGGGTGAGAAGTCAGCACTGGTGGCCTGCTCAATGACGCCGCGCATCTTGCTGTCGAGTGTTGCAGGGGCGAGGGAATCGAGCGGTGTCGTATCCAGCAGGGCTTCCAGATGATGCGCACGTGCGGGAATACCGGCCATGCCACCGAAAGCAACTCGCCAGTGTTGCGGGTGGCCATCGGCATCGCGTCGCCAGGCGAACACACCCAGGAGAGTGGAAATATCATCGTCGCGGCGCTTGGAGAGCTTGTAGGCTGCCAGCCGCTGGCTCGCCACCGGCTGCGGCAGGAAGACAGAGTGGATGATTTCATCCGGCAGCAGCTGGGTGCGCTTGTAGTCGAGGAAAAAGTCTTCAAGTTTGAGAATGCGTTCGCCGTGCTGATTCATGAGCTGCACGTAGGCTTCGAGGGCGATCAATAGCGGTGGCATATCGCCAATGGGCGAGGCGTTGCCGATGTTACCGCCTACGGTGCCGCGATTACGGATCTGCTCGCTACCCAAACGGTTCAGTAGCTCGGCTGCATCAGGATAGTGTTCGTGTAGTAGCGGCATCAGCTGGCGGTAGGTCACTGCCGCACCCAGCCACCAGCCTGACTGTCCGGCGTATTCACCCTCATCAATGCGGCACAGGTCCGCTACCTGAGTGACGTCCAGCAGTGCTGAGAAGTCACTCAGGCGCTGGGTGTGCTCCAGCATCAGGTCGGTACCCCCGGCAATCAGTGGTATCTCGGGCTTTTCAGCACGAAGTGCCAGCAGTTCAGCCAATGTACGGGGTCGATGATGACAGCTGTCAGCATCGGTGTTTGATACAGCGACGGTTTCTGATACGCAAGCGAGTGTCCGTGATGAACGTGCCGATAGAGTGGCCGCACCGAACTCACCTGACAACAGCCGATGCGCGGCGTCGCGAATGGGGCGATAGCCGGTGCAGCGACATAGATTACCGCCCAGTGCATGGTCGATCAGTGTGTCACGCTGGCGGTCATCGAAGAATTCGCCATCGCTCACACGCTGCTGATGATCGACATGCAGGACGGCCAGACTCATCGCGATACCAGGTGTACAGAATCCGCACTGGCTGGCGTGAGTGGTCACCAGTGCCTGCTGTACGGGAGAAAGTGAAGCTGTCTTGCTGGCAGGCGATGCCAATCCTTCCACAGTGATCAGCTCACAACCTTCAAGCTGATGCGCCGGCATCAGGCAGGCATTGGCAGTGGTGAGAGGTTGGCCCGGTGACTGCAAGGCTATCGTGCAGGCACCGCAATCGCCAGATGCACATCCTTCCTTGGTGCCTGATTGCCCCAGCGAAGTGCGCAGCACCTCCAGCACGGTCGTTCCTGGTGCAGGAGTGGGCAGACAACACGCGTGTCCGTTCAAAGTGAAGTCGATCATGCTGGCATCCTGTCAGGTCGTATTGTCATTGTGGTGCCTTGTACGCGATGACGCAGGCCGAGATCTATAGTGAATTCATGTCGGGGCATGAGCGGCGTCGAATCAGCAGTTAACCATGCCATGTTGTATTTCTAGCAACAATCTGACCAAATGGTCAGTCTATGATGTGTTATTTTTGTCACTGCGCTCATGCACTGAGAAATCTAGTGTTTTTTTAGGTGAAGATTTTCTCAGCAGCACTCTCCGTCATACGCGACGGAGAGTGCTGCTGAGAGTGTTTTCGCAAGATAATTCCTGACTTGATGAGTGATGCCGATGCCCGCGGATTCTCCTTCTTCTCTGTATGCCGAAGTCCGTCGTTCTCGTAATGCAGAATTTAGCGTGGCCCCTATCAGTTCTCCCCGTGAGCAGGCGGAGAGCCGTATTCTTGAAGCTGCAGAGTGTGTGTTTGCCTGTCATGGCTATCGTGGCAGCACCTTGAAGCAGATTGCCGATGTGGCCGAGCTGCCCAAGGCGAATCTGCTGTATTACTTTGGCTCCAAGGAAAAGCTCTATGTGCACCTGCTGGAGCAGACGTTGACGCGCTGGAATGCATCACTTGAAGATATCTCGCCTGACGATGAGCCGCGCGATGTGTTGGAGGCACTGGTACGCACGAAGTTACAACTGGCGCGTCAGGCACCACAGGCATCGCGCCTGTTCGCGGCTGAGGTCATCAGTGGCGCACCTTTCTTGCGTGAGTATCTCAGTGGGCCACTGCGTGACTGGGTACAGGTGCGTTGCGATGTGATGAAAGCCTGGATGGCAGTCGGCAAGCTGCGTGAGGCGGAACCGATGTGGGTGATCTATTTGATATGGTCTACCACTCAGCACTACGCTGACTTTGCGGCCCAGATCGATTATCTCGGCGGGGCCCCACAGAGCGATGAAGACTGGGAACGTCTGGCAGACTTTGTCTCCAGCACGCTGTGTGATGGTCTTTGCCCGCGCTAGCGCTGTCGTGATTATCAAGGTGAGGTGCTTTTGCTGGCACCTCACACACAACAATGCCCGCTCCGGTTTTCGGGGCGGGCATTGTTGTGTGTGAACGAGATCAAGGAACAGGCATTGTGTGATTGAGCAGTTGACCCGAATGTCCGTGGTATGGGCTCGGCTAACTGACCAGTGCCAAAGCTGCCATCCTGACATTTGAAAGCGTGGCACCTTGCAGCTGTTGAGTTTCACAATGTTGGTGCATCTGCCAGCTATCACGGCTCTCTGTGGCGAGATAGATCAATGCGGCATCTGCCCTGAGCCACAAACGGGCCAGGTCTCGCTGGTGTCGGGTACGATTGGCAGTTGGCAGCGCGTTAGCGGTAACGATGACCACGGGTGCCTTGAGTAACCAGCGTGGCGCATGGTTAGGCCAACTGTGATGTACGGCCTCCAGCCATGGTGCCTGGGGATGCGCGGGGGAGGCTTGCCAGCGCCAGCCACGACCGACTTCCATGATGCCGCGCGTCGTCCAGATCAGGCTGCGGCGAGGGAGTTGACGCTCAAGACTCGCCAGCAACACATTGTCGCTATCGGTCAGTGGTTGTATTGCGCCATTCTCAAGGCTCAAACGTTCTCCTGCGTGCTGACCGATGATCAGCTCAACCTGAACACGTGCGACCGGCGCTCCTACTGGTAGACTATTTTCCAGTGGGATGTGCATGCCGCACTCCATGCCAATGGTATAGACGCTCATGCCAGCATACCTCGGCGGGCCAATGCCTGATGGCGATGCAGAATTTCCCAGTCGGCCTGTACCGTATGAATGACCTCAGGATTGAAGACCGCTTGCTGCTTCGCGATAAGTGAAGAGGCGATGTCGCCTGAACTGCGGGTATCGTGAGGTGAAATCTCACTGGAAGAGGATGTCTGCAGACTGGAAGACGGGGCGATATAACCCATCGCCATCACATCCAGGAGTTGATGAGATTCTGTCTGGTCAGCCACTTTTGTCACGGCAGTCCGCGACAATAGCGTGAACTTCTGCGTGGTGACCTTGGCAGTCATGGCCCGGCAGGTTTCGAGAAGTGTTGTCATCGGAGTGGTGGCCATGAGAAAGCTCCTTGCTCATCGCGAGCGCTTTATCGGAAAGATTACAGCCAAGGTGTTGAGTGACTGCCCACCATAGTTAAGCGTATAGCATGCCTAGCGATGCGATATTATAGGTAAAACAAGGATTTGAGGTTGTTAATGGTTGGCCGAGCATGGGTCATCATGCTCTGGTGACCCTTTGTATCCGCTTATCATCGTCTTTTGTGCACTATTGACTCACTGCTGGCCCGGCGATTGCACTGTCATGGGGCGCATTGAGACTGGGGGTGATTCATCATTTTGCTATCTGGCGCATTGATATGCTGTTTCTCGAAGGTTTTCACGGCTTCCTCGAGTATCTTTTCAGTTCATAATAGAGGCAGGGATCACGATCATGACGCGTACTCCTCGCGATGATGCAACGCAGGCCATGTTGGATGGCTCACGTTCACTGGATACAGCGCCGCTCTCGACCCCTTTGGTATCAACGCAAGTTGAGCGAATGGCAGGCGTGAGCCTTCACCAGCGTCTGACGCGTTCGTTGGAGCAACTGACCCCTAACGAACAGCGCATCGCGCGCTTTTTACTCGCGCATCAGGATGAGCTGGCGCTCTACAATGCCGCCGAACTTTCTCGACTGACGAATGTGTCCAAGGCGACCGTCAGTCGATTGTTTCGGCGGTTGGGCTATCGGGATTTCCGTGAAGCGCGTGATCAAGCACGTAGCTTGCGTCAGGCGGGGGTGCCGGTGGCTCTGGCCGCGCCCACCACAGATCATCATCAGCGTCATTATGAGCAGGAATGTCGCAATCTACGCCAGGCACTGGCAGCGTTGGACATGCTGGATATCGACGCCTTGTGTCGAGCGTTGATAGCGGCGGGTGGTATTCAGATCATTGGCTTTCGCAATGCTTATCCGCTGGCGCTGCACTTGCGGCAACAGTTGCTGCAGCTGCGCGCTCACGTTGGCGTATTACCACAACCAGGGCAGTCATTGGGCGAGGAGGTCGCGCGTCTGACAGCCTCTGACGCCGTTATCGTGTTTGCGATGCGGCGGCGCCCCAAGGAACTGGCGCGCTTACTGGAATGGCTGGGCCAGGCACCCTGTACTGTCATGCTGATCTGTGACGACAGTCTCACGTATATACCGGCGGGTATTGAGCATGTACTGCGCTGTCCACTCGACAGTATCAGCGCCTTCGATAGTTACGCCGCGGCCATGAGTCAGATTAACTTGCTGGCAACACGCTTGTTGCATCACGACCTTGTCGGAGGACGTAGCCAGATTCGTCGTGTTACTGACACCTTCGAGACACTTGATGAGTTAAGTGGTGGTAAATAGTAGTGGCTATGACTGGCTCGTCATTGTTGATTGACACATGATATAGGCGCTGGTTTTATTAACCAGTAGGCGAGTCACTTTGGGGTTACTTGGGATGGTTAGTAATTCGTTATCAATTAATTATTAAGCAATACCTTGCCGTAAGAAGGATTCTGCTGATCAGTCGTCAAGATTCAATGCGGGCGCCTGTCGTTGACTATTATCAATAGACTCGATGTTTTGCAGTGGCAGGCTGTGAGATAGACCTGGGGCAGTTGGCCCCAGGACGCTACTCTTCATATCTTGCGGAGGCTAATGCTCGGGCTATTGGCAGTGCGGTGTTGCTCGAAGTGTTCCAGGCGTTCCAGCTTTTCCTCTGTCAGCTCGAGTTGTTGCACGTACCGCCAAAGCGGCAGCCCGCGTGCTCTCGCACGTTGCTCCAATGCTTCCTTGGTGGCCTGATCGATATTGGCTCGCGCCAACTGGTGCCGTGATTTATATCGGTGTGATCTTACGTTGTCACGCGCGCGTCGCCACTCGTCATCGGTGGCCCATTTATCCGCCCACACGAGCAGGCTATGGGCATCACGGATCTTGATAAGGTCGGCCCGAGGCTGAATCTTGCCCTCACAGGCCGCTTGTCCCAGGAAATACCGAACATATAAAACGACCTCATCCTGAGGGGGCGCAGTCTTGTTCATAAGCGAGAGGGCCGGCGTTGGTGGCCGACCCATCCTCCCGATGCATGATGATTACGCGCTGATGTAGTCCTGAGCGAAGGAGGCGAGGGTCGTCTTCAAGTCGCGGGCTTCGACGGCAACGCCGATGGAACGGAATTTCCAATCGCTACCGTGACGATAGACACTGCCCAGAATCATGCTGACACGGCCAGAGAAGGTCGCGTCATTTGCGACGTCAAAGGTGGCAAACACTTCACCCTGACCCGCGCGGCCATTATGGATACGTGCACTGGCGAACGGGATGTCACCGAAGTTCTGCTGATTGAAGGAGTTCAGCACCAATGCCAGCTGAGTCACGCTGCTGGGTACCTTGTTGAGATTGATCTGAATGATCTCGTTGTCCTGTCCATCATCGCCGCCGGTATCGCCAACGCGATCATCACCGCTGTGCTTGATGGAGCTGCATTTCGAAGTGAGCTGACCAAAATAGATGATGTCGACGATCTTGCCACTGGCATCGAACATGCCGATGGAGGCATCCAGATCGACGGCTTGATGTTTGACGCCGCCAAACAGTTTCTTCTTCTCGATGGCGCCCCAGTTCACACCGATTTCGATGTAATCCAGCTTGGAGCCGTCATCCTTGGCGAGACTGATGCGCTGACCCTTGGACAGATTGATAGCCATTGTCATGTGCTTCCTTGTTGCGTGCCGGTGTCCCGGCAGAGAGTCGGAGCAGGCCACCCGTGGGATGACCCGAGTACGTCAGCTGAACAACTTACCGAAGAGGCCTTTCTTGGGCGCCTGTTGCGGCACATTCGCGAAACGGCGCTCGATGCGTTTCTTGGCGTTGTACTTGGCGGCGTAATCCGCCTGAGCGCCCTTGAAAACAGCAGGGCCAGAAATGTCGACGTCGATGGAGGTGCCATGCCAGGCAAGCCATGCGGTTTCTTCCTGGCCCGGACGTGACGTCTTGCCGGAGGGTGCCAGGATGACTTCATCCTCGGTCACGATGGCGTAGCCGATGATATAGGTATAAACACCCTCGACATTGGCTTCAGGGTTTTGCGCAAAATCGTAATCACAGACCACTTCCTGGCTACCGAAGCTCATCTTCATGCGGGGCTTCAAGGTGGCGACGGCGACGGCACCATTGGCGACGGCTGAGTAAACGCTGAAGCACAGCGCCACAGGGCCGCCCATGCGCTTGGCGATATCACGAGCCACGGTGATCTGTTCTTCGCCAGGCATCTCGTTGCTGGCGCCCTGGACATCGCCGTGATGATGCGCGAAGGGCACTTCACTGAGGCTGCAAGGGTAGGCACCGTCGATCAGGTACATTTGCTCGTCGGGCATCAGAATCGAGCAGCGCAGATCCAGGTCGTCATTATCCTTGTCATCACCGTTATCGACCCATTGCGCGCGAACCAGAAGATCACTGCTGCCCTTGGTCAGGTCTATCGTGGCGGTCTGGTCTGGCTTGCTGAGATTGATCATGGTGTTGTCTCCTTGATTCACGAGGTCGCGTTGATGTTCAAGCTTGAGATGCGACGTGCCCAGGTGGCATGACAGGTTTGTTCCATCATCTGCCCGTCGTGCCGGAATACGGCGGTATCGGAGTGAAGCAGAGCGTCTGCCTGCGCCTTTTGACGTGATAGCGCATGGGTGAAATGCGCTTCCACGACATCAATCTGACTCGGATGAATGCAGGTCTTGGCGTAAAAGCCCCACGCGATGTCTTGTGCAATTTCGCGAGATAGTGTGTCTGTTTCATCGATCAAGTCGCACACCGGTGCTGCCAGTTCGTAGCCTGCAGGCCTGAAGGTAGTGATGATCCGTTCCAGCGTGCCGCGCAAGGGCGTGTCATAGATGGTCTGCCCGGATTGACGTTTGAGACCGATAGCCCCCAGCAGATCATTTGCCCCGATACGCAAGGCAATCACGGGATTGGACAGTGCTTGAATGGCCTCCAGCAGCGCATCTGTGGTGGAGTCTCGAAACAGAGCGAGCGTCTCAAGCGTTGGCATGACGGCAAGCGTTGGTGCCATTTCAAGCACGACCTGCCACCCCGGTGCCGTCTCAGCATCGAATTTCGGTACGACCACGCCATCGATGCGTGCCATTGCCTCGGGCGATGCAATTAACTGTTGCAGCACAAGGGGAGAGCGCGGGCGCACGAAGCGCAGGAAGGGCACGTCCAGCGGTGCTGTCTTGAGTGCCTTGATCAGTCGCCGAACGGCCCACGTCACTTCACTGTCGATGACGGCATCTTCGGTACAGATGATCAGTGATCGTGCCGTGTGGCAGCCTTCACTCAGGATGCTGTCCAGTGATTTATGCGTGGCTGGCACGTACAGCGAGGCGCCCAGATGCCCATAGAGTTCATTCATTGGGTGGCCTCGTCGCGTCGTCCATCACGCTCCAGCGCCTTGATCAGTGCGCAGGCATGAAACGGCATGTCGGCGTCTACGATCACCGGAACCTCTTTCTCTTCGGCCAACAGCAACAGGTGTTCAACGTCGGGATGCTCACGGTCGCGCACCATCAACAGTGCGGGGACGCGGCGCAGCATGACGCGGGTTGCCTCGGCGATACCCGGCTTGATGTGATTGATGTCTTCAATCGCATAGTCCTGGCGAATCTGACTCAGCATATCGCGCATCAATGCCTGTTGGCGCAAGCGGTCGCTATCGCGAGTGACGTCATCAGAGATGTCGATGTCGTTGCCTAAATGAGCTGCAATACGTTCGATGAAGGCTTGCGATTGATCGTGCTCAGCCAACTCGTCATAGATGACGCAACCATGAAAGGCACCCATGGGTACCTGGTCGTTCAAGACGGAACGAGAGACCAATCCCGAGACAGTAGCGTTCAGAATGCCCGACGGAATGGCATAGTCTTCGTAAGTGGCAGCATAATCGGCGGTGCCTCCGATATCGGAGACGACAGCCAGGCGCACGGGGACTTCGGATTGCTGACGACTGTGACGCTTAGCGTTGTAATGATTGAGGTCACGCTTAAGCTCACCGGTGATGACGCCCTTGGCGGTCCATGCATCCACGAACACGATGCGATTCGCTGAAACGCCGACTTCATCGAGAAGATAGTCCAGCGCGGCATGATCGATGCCTCGGTCCCGAATGATCGAGACGCTGTAATGTGCCGCTGCCTGGCCCTCATGATCTACTAGCGCCCGGCGTAGCAGGGCACCCACCGGCGTGCCGGCGCGTACTAGACTCACCAGCACCAGCGGTGATTCACTGCGGCCGTATTCCAATAGCAGTTGGCGCGCCAACTGGTGGATCTCACTGGCCAGTCGCGGGGCATAACGGGTGCACAGTGTATCGAAGAGCTTCAGATATTCAGCGCTCGGTGCGGGTTCACGGTGGATCATCTCACTGTAATGCGCCTCACCTGACTGAATGCGACGCTCCTTCTCCTCAATACTGAGGAACTGGCCCTCGATCGGGGTCAACAGGAAGTGACAATCGTCAGGCTGATAGGAGCCATGCAGCGGTGCCTTCGGTGGCACTTGCGACATTGTGGCCATCGTCGTCATTGGGCATGCTCCTCGAGCTGATTCCAGATCTGGCTGCGTGTCGGGATGACGCTCATGTCACTGCCGGCCATGAATTTCAGGTCGGAGAGACTGTCACCCAGTGCGATCACGGTGTCCTCGGGCTGACGGTTGAGCACCTGTTCCAGCAGATAGTCACAGGTCGCAGCCTTGCAGGTATACGCCGGGCGCATTGCTGCATTGCGACGATTCATGTGCAGCGTCAGGTCGTGAGCGACGGCCACATCAAGCAGGGCTTGATGAAGCCCTGGCGGAAGAGACTCTGGCGCCTTGATCGATAGATAGACGGGCACTTCAAGGTCACTCAGCTCGCGCAATGACAGTGTCACTTCGGGGAACTGTCGTGCGAGAATCTCGCTCAATGCCTGTCGTGCGCCAGCAATGCTGGTCGCGGCAGCGGCTTGCTGAGGCGCGAGATGCTGTTGCCATGCTGGCAGCAACTGTCCCTTGTGCAGAAGAAGCGCCCCATGGCTGACCACGGCGTAACCGCTGACAAAGTCGAGAGTGACGCGCTCCAGGGCATAACTGGTGCGGCCCGTGACTGGCACGATGATATCGGCCTGGCTGCTGAAGACTTCCCATAGGCGCTGCTGCTGCGGCGTTTGCCAGGACAACGGCTTGCCATCGCCATCGACAGCGGCCATGTGAGTCCGCGTGGTACCGGAAGGCAGCGAACGCTCACTGGCGAACAGCGTGTCATCGAGGTCTGTCAGTAGAATGAGCCGACCCGCCATCAGACCGTCTCCTCCGTTGCAGGAGTAGCATGTGCCTGACGCCCATGAGCGACATGAGCCTCCTGCAACGCGATCGAGTAACGAGGAGTCTCGACGCCGTCAAAGGCCATCGGGTGTCGGCATACATCAGCGTTATAGAGAAAGTGGCGCTTCTTGGGCTGGCCGAGTGCCGGTATCTCCAGGTGGCTGGCGATGCCATCACCGAGGGCAATCGGGGAGCGGGTCGAGCTCTGGAAGCGTACGTCATGGCCCGCCTTTGACAGCGCGAGCGCCACGCGGAAGGGCGCATCCAGAAACTCCCCCATGCCATAGATCACGAGAGGCCCTGTGGTAGCGGGGTCACCTACTTGCTCCAGACGTGACCGTAGCGCCTCGGGCATCGGATCAGGGGCGTGCCCCATCCGCTTGCCGAACAGACCATCCTGCTCAAGCGGCAGCGGGTGTGCTGCTCGATCTTCCTGCATCAGCACATCACAGAAGTCGGTATCGACATCCTCTGGTAGCACCGCGTCATGATCAGCGTCCGGCGTGAAGGTGAATGTCCCCGCCATCAACTGAACGAAGCGCACGTCCAGATGTGCCGGCAGCGCTTCAAGCAGTCGTGCACGTGCTTCATCGGTCAGCCAGCTGACCAGCGAGACGATGTGCAGGCGAGTGACGTTGGTCAGCACTGCCTGGTCGACAAGCGCACTGGCCAGCTGAGCCAGCGTCAGGCCGGTGGAGATTTCATCGTCGACCAACACAAGATCAGAGGCACCGGCGACGACGACAGCCGCCTCCTGACTCAGATGTGCCATATGCATGGTATCTGCGTGCGAGTGTGCTTCGCGAATGCGTATCCAGGGCTCCGGGACAAGAAAACGGGTGGTGTGCTGGTAGATACAGTCACAGTGAAGATGACCAATATGTCGAGCCACGCCCGCGCCCAGTCCGACGGCTGTTTCAGCCATGCCGACCACGTAGGCACGTTCTCCGACCAGTTCAATCTTCTCGGCCAATTCGGCGTGTATCCGGTCCATCGTCATGGGGTCCACGGGAACATGCTTGCCGAGTACGCGAGAGACGAACAGATAGCCGCGGCGTGGATTGAGACGCGAGGCAAAGGTGAGTAGCTCATCGAGCCGTTCAGCACTCTCGGTCAGTGTCAGGTCCAATCGACCGGCGGCAATGTGCTGTGTGAGGGTCTGAGCTGTCATGCGGCAGGCTTCCTGTTGAGGCGGAGACTCTGGAAAGATCGCTTGACCAACTGAGTCAGCACGTAGACGCACCAGCCAGAGAGGCTGAGTACGGCGACGAGGCTGAGTTGATATTCAGGCGTTATCGCGCCAAACAGTCTTTCCAGAATCATCCAGAGGGGCATCGCCAGCAAGGAAGGAATGACGAGGACATGCCAGAGCATCTCTACGCGACTGAGGCGCACGCGGTATCGACTAAGCGCGAGGGCCCAGGGACGATGAAGGAAGGTCGCGGCAACAGCGATGGACCCGAGAGTGATGGGGATCAGGCACCACAATGGTTGCTGCTGGAATCCAAGCCAAAAGCTGCTCCAGGTAACGAGAAGCCAGAAAGCGCCTTCTACTGCACCGATGAAATCGGCACGCAGTTTTGAACGTGTAGACATTGAGACTCCGAAATAGGGACGGGGGCCGTGGCCCCCGCCATCAGTACAGCTGAGGCTTAACTCGCGCTCAAACCATACTTGCTTGCCAAACCGGCGAGGCCATTGGAGAAGCCTTGCCCAATGGCCTTGAACTTCCATTCACCGTTGTTACGGTAAACTTCACAGAAGATCATGGAATTTTCCACGGAGTAATCTTCAGACAGGTCGTAACGAACGACTTCCTGGCTGGACTCGAGGTTGACGATGCGTGCGAAGGCATTTTCAATGCCGCCGAAGTTCTGGCCACGAGATTCGGCTTCGTGAATGGTGACGGTGACGGCCAGTTTCTCGACATCGGCTGGTACCTTCTCCAGATCGACGATGATGACTTCGTCGTCGCCATCACCCTCACCGGTGAGGTTGTCACCGGTATGCTCAACCGAACCATCGACAGACTTCAGGTTGCCGTAGAAGATGAAGTCCTTGTCCTGGCGACACTTGCCTTCGCTGTTGAGCAGGAAAACACTGGCGTCCAGATCGAATTCAGCGCCGGTCGTAACGCGGTTGTCCCACCCCAGCCCGATATGAATCTTGCGAATCCCCGGCGATTCCTTGCTCAGGGAGATGTTGCCGCCTTTGGAAAGAGAAATAGCCATCGTGGTGAACGTCCTATCACTGGTGAATGTTCAGAATGAATCAAATGTGGACAGGCCCGATCGCCGGGCCTGCCTGTAGCCTTGCGGCCGGTTTTACTGTAGGCCATAGCCTTTCAAGAAGGCGGCCAGGCCGCCGGCAAAGCCGTCGCCCTTGGCGACGAAACGCCAGTCGCCGTCTTTCTTGTACAGCTCACCAAAGATCACTGCTGTTTCGGCAGAGTAGTCTTCGGTCAGGTCGTAGCGAGCGACCGCTTCTTCCTTGCCGTCCTGAAGAATGCGGATGTAGGCGTTATCGACCATGCCGAAGTTCTGACCGCGAGCATCTGCTTCGTGAATGGTGACCACGACCACGATCTTGGCAACAGAGGCGTCAATCTTGGTGGTATCCACGATGATGCTTTCATCATCGCCGTCACCTTCGCCGGTCAGGTTGTCGCCGGTAGAGGAAACGCCGCCACACGGGGAGGCCAGATTTCCGTAGAAGACCAATGATTTCTCGGCGCCCACCGGCTTGCCAGCGTCATCCAGCATGAGTGCGGAGGCATCGAGGTCGAAATCGGCGCCATCGGTAATGCGTGCATCCCAGCCCATACCCAGAGTGAATTTGGTCGCGCCCTGTGCTTCCTTGGCGAGATTGATACGACTGCCTTTGCTAAGGTCGATCATGAATAAACTCCTGTGATTGGGGTCAGTGCCGGTGGTGAGGCACTGGCAAACACCCTTGTGAGATGCTTGCCAGTACCCCCTCGCGGGGATACCGGGTCGATCAGGACTGTTTATCGGTGTGCGGTTCTGCCTTGCCCGGGAAAACCAGACTCGCCAGGACCCCGCCAATGATAAGTCCAAGCACCACGAACAGACTGATTTGGTGGTCGATGTGGTAGATATCAAGCGCCGACGTCGCAAGCTTGACCGCAATGAAGACCAGTACCAGTGCAACCGCCTTTTCAAGATGCACCAGAAGCTTGGCCGCGGCCGCCAGCATGAAGTACAGATTACGCAGCCCCAGAATGGCAAAGATCACGGAGGCGTAGATCAGGAAGGGCTCCTGAGTGATCGCCACGATGGCCGGTACGCTATCGAAGCTGAAGATGATGTCCGAGATCTCGATACAGATCAGGCATAGCAGTACCGGCGTGGCATAGAAGCGGGCACGCTGGGGGAGGGTAAGGCCCTCACGCTCGGCAATCGCCCTTGCGTCCTTGCCACTCACCACGAACTGCTTGCCGACCATGTGCGGGAAGACCGGCATGAATTTCTGCGTCAGACGGACTGACCAATGCCCGGAATAGTCTTCCGAGGTCTCGTCATCACCGCTACCACCAAACATCTTGATGCCCGTCCACAGCACGATGGCCGCAAACAGCAGTTCGACCCACTGCGACATACCGAATAGCGCCGTGCCTGCCGCCACGAAGATGGCGCGGAAGATAAGCGCCCCTGCAATGCCGTAATAAAGAATGCGGTGCTGCAGAATGCCTTTGATATTGAAGCTGGCGAAGATGGCGACGAACACCATCATGTTGTCAATTGACAGCGCCTTCTCAAGGACATATCCCGACAGAAACAGACTGGCGGATTCTTCCGAGTAGCGAAGGTGCAGATAGCCGTAAAACGCCATCGCCAACACTACCCAGAAGACTGACCATCCCAGCGCATCCTTGAATGTCACTTCTTCGGCATTTCTATGCGCAAACAGGTCAAGCCATACGGAAGCAATGACCACCACCGCCAGCACGATGACTGCTTCCATCGGGTA
Source organism: Cobetia sp. L2A1 (assembly GCF_009796845.1). Taxonomy (NCBI): domain Bacteria; kingdom Pseudomonadati; phylum Pseudomonadota; class Gammaproteobacteria; order Oceanospirillales; family Halomonadaceae; genus Cobetia; species Cobetia sp. L2A1. The sequence continues at coordinate 1,909,534 of NZ_CP047025.1, forward strand.
TCCAAATTCCATCAAGTCTCGCTCCTTTATAGACCGAAGTCTGTCGGGTCGAGACCCAGTTCACGGGCAATGACCGTCGCTTTGGCTTTTTCTGCTGCGTCGAAGTCACCATCCGCTCCGCCAATGGCAATCGCAAGACGTACCACCATGCGCGCCTGGTCATCGTTCTTCTTGACCTTGCCGATGTCATTCAGCGCGGTGATCTCAGCCAGATCGGCATCTGTATCTGGATTCTGAGGATCAAGGGAGTCCAGATAGTTCTTGAACTTGCGCGCGACCTCGGAGGGATCGAATACGCTGAGCGCCTCATGATTGCGGACAAACGCGATGGTCTTCTGTTTTTCATCACGAGAAATTTCTCCATCTGCGACGGCGATCATGGCACTGGCTGCCATGGCGGCATTCAGGAAGCTCTCGGATTTGTATTTTTTCGCTTCAGTCTTGAGGGAGTTAAAAGATTCTCTTGCTTTCGACACGATTGAGTTGAGCATGATATTTCCTTGCGGTTAGCGTGTGACTCACGGTGACAGCTACAGCGTACCTTAAAAAACAGAGGAGGCAATAAGAAAGGCTGCTTCGGAGGGAGTCAGTTGATCTGTTATCGTGCAAACGTTGACCTGTATGGCAGATGAACTCTTTTTAATAATGAATGTAACATTAACCAATTTGGAAAATCCGACCGAACAAGCTGAGAAGCGTATACTGGTTTTTGACGATATTTTCCGGTACACGTGGATTTTATAAGCCTGTATGGTAAGTCGATACTTACTAAAGATAATGTCCATAAGTTGTTATAAATCTATCATTAACGAATTTTTCATGGAGTGTTCATATGGGAACATTACTCGTCGCAGGTCAGAATACGCGTCTCACGGGAACTCGATACACACTTGATTTACAGGTGCCAGAAGCAGAACACGTCACCCTGGATGCCAGTGCCTTGTTGTTGGGTAGCACGGGGCGAGTGCAGGGAGATGCGGATTTTGTCTTCTACAACCAGCCAAAGCACCCCAGTGGTGCGGTAAACCAGGTATCCGGTGGGCGTTTTGACGTAGATCTCAGCCGCTTGCCTGAACATGTTGAGCGCGTAGCCTTCGTGTTTACGGTTGAGCAGGGGCTATCGGCACTCTCTAGTGGCTACGGTTTCACGCTGGGTGGTGAAGGGCAGGAAATCAACTTCTCAGGAAAGGGCACCGGACGGGCCGAGAAGTCATTGATCCTGATGGACCTCTATCGACGTAATGGTGAATGGAAAGCAAAGGCGGTCGACCAAGGGTTTGTGGGAGGCATGGCTCCTCTGGCGGAGCACTTCGGCGTCGCCGTTGGCGATAAGCCTGCCCCAACAGCTCAGCCCGCCCCAGCCGCCAAGCCCGCCCCGACACCTGTCGCCAAGCCTGAGCCAGCGCCTGCGTCGACTCCAGCGCCGATCAATCTGAGCAAGATTACACTCGAGAAGAAAGGTCAGACCATTTCACTCGAGAAGAAGTCCAATTCCTTTGGCAAGATTCACGTCAATCTGAATTGGGAGCAGGGCACGGGCAAGGCCAAGAGTGGCGGCTTCCTGAGTGGGCTGATGGGCGGCGGCGGAGATGGCAAGATCGACCTTGATCTTGGCTGCATGTATGAATTGCGTGACGGAAAAGCCGGTGTCATCCAGGCGTTGGGCAAGCAGTTTGGCTCCCTGGAGCAGGCTCCGTATATCTTCCTGGATGGCGATGACCGGTCAGGCGCGGCCAGCAATGGCGAAAATCTCTATCTCAATGGCCATCATTGGTCGGACATCAAGCGGGTCATGATATTTGCCTTCATCTATGAAGGAGCTGCCAACTGGGGGCAGGCGAACGGTAGAATTCTGTTCAAGGCTCCCGACCAGCCGGAGGTTGAAGTTCGTCTGGATGCCACGGATAGCGGCAAGAAGTTCTGCGTGGTGGCCATGCTCGAGAATGATGGCGGCGCGCTGAAGGTGTCGAAGGAAGTGAATTATTTCGCGGGCCACAAGCAAGCAGATACCCACTATGGATTCGGCTTCAGCTGGGGCCGAGGGAGCAAGTAATTTCCGCTATTCTCTCGATGGGTACCATGGCCAGTTTTGCACCGACCCACGGGCATTCTCTAGAGTGAATGACCGTGGTGTTTTCCTCACTGAAATCCTGTCCTGTCATACGGTCCCCTTCCTGTTCAGACGACCCTTTCGGTGGTCGTCTCTGTACTTAAAGAGGTCATCATGCGTCGTCTTCCTGTCTATCTCGTGCTCGACAAGTCCTATTCCATGACTGGTGAGCCTATCAATGCAGTCAATCAAGGCCTGCAGGGCCTGGTCGATATGTTGCGCCAGGATCCTCATGCGCTGGAGACCGTCTACCTATCAGTGATTGAGTTCAGTTCGAAACCGACCCAGACCATTCCGCTGACGGATCTGATGACGTTCCAGACACCGACTATCACGCCGGATGGCATGACGGGGCTGGGTGCAGCCCTTACGCTGACCGCCGAGCGTATCAAGGCTGAGGTCAAGCAGACGACGGCTGACACCAAGGGCGACTGGCGTCCGCTGGTATTCGTCTTCACTGATGGCGCCTCGACGGATGATATCGCCAAGGGCATCACGGCGATCAAGGGCGTCAGCCTGGCCAAGTTGATTGGCTGTGCCGCCGGTAAGGAGGCAGACGTTGAAGGCCTCAAAAGCTTTGCCACCGACGTGGTGCAGCTGGATAGTAATAGCGCCGAGTCCATTCGCGCCTTCTTCGCCTGGGTGTCGGCCAGCGTGTCCATGACCAGTCAGAATATCGAGGGCGGCGGAGGCGACGCCGGTGGTGAACTGCCACCGCCGCCGAAGGAAATCCAGGTCATCAACTTGTCCAAAGACTGAGCGAGGGCACCATGCAACGTCGTCTCCCCATCTATTTGCTGATCGACTCTTCCGGTTCCATGCGCGGCGAGCCGATCCAGTCTGTGAACGTAGGCCTCTCAGCCATGCTGACGGCACTGCGTCAGGACCCCTACGCACTGGAAACGGTGCATCTGTCGATCATTACCTTCGATCACAAGATTACCGATCTCGTGCCGCTGCAGCCGCTGGAAACAGCGCAGGTCGATGATATCGAGCTGCCGCGCTCTGGTGCTACCCACATGGGGGAGGCGCTGAATCACGTCTGTGATTGCGTTGAGCGCGACGTCATGACCTCGACGGCAGATCAGAAGGGAGACTTTCGTCCGATGTTGTTCGTGATGACCGATGGTTCCCCCTCGGATCTGATGGAGTTCGAGGGTGCCGTGAAGCGTATCAAGGGCATGAAGTTCTCCGAGATCATCGCCTGTGCCGCGGGCCCCAAGGCCAAGACAGAACATCTCCAGAAGTTCGCCTCCCAGACAGTAAGCCTGGAAACCATGGACAGCTCGAGCTTTGCGACCTACTTCCAGTGGGTGTCTGCTTCTATCGCTGCCACTGCGAGTGGCCAGCAGGCAGGTAATGCGCCGGAAGACATCACACTGCCGCCGCCGCCCGCTGAAGTGCAGGTCGTTCTGTAAGGAGTTGACATGAGACGCCTACCGATTTTCTTTGTACTGGATGTTTCCGAATCGATGGCAGGGGAGCCACTGATCCGACTGCAAAAGGCGATGGAAAGCATCGTCGATCAGTTGCGTCAGGACCCCAATGCACTGGAAACCGTCCATATCTCGGTGATTGCTTTTGCGGGCCGCGCCGGAACGATCGTCCCGTTGGTGGAATTGATGTCGTTCTATCCTCCGCGTTTGCCGCTAGGCGGTGGGACTGCCCTGGGCGAAGCCCTCGACGAGTTGATGGTGCGCATCGAGGTTGACGTAAAGAAGACCACGGCGGACCAGCGGGGAGACTGGGAGCCCATTGTTTACCTGCTGACCGACGGTCGGCCGACCGATCGTACTGATGATGCCATTCGTCGTTGGCGTGAAGACTTCGCCAGCCGCGCGCATCTGATTGCCGTCACCCTGGGCAAGGGAGCGGATACGCGCGTACTCAAACAGCTCACGGACGATGTACTGACACTGGCTGAGGAGGGCGGTGAGGAGCTGGCTCGTTTCGCCCAATGGGTCACTGCCTCAGTGGCCGCACAGAGTCAGGCATTGGATACTGGCCGAGCGGCGCCAGGCATCTCGCTGGCCAAGGCCGGCGATGCTGGCATCACATTGGTCAAGCCTGGTGATGAGATGACGCCAGAAGATGATCAGGTGGTAGTGCTGACCGGCCGCTGTGCCCGTCACCGCAAGCCGTATCTACTCAAGTATCAAGCGCTCGCCATGCCCAATGCGCTGGGACATTTTAGTGGTACTTCCCCGACAGGAGTCTACGGTCTGGAAGGCTGCTATGGGCTGGAGGAGGATTACTTTGACTGGACAGCGCAGCGAACGGCCCCTGCGACGCCTGTCAGTACAGATCAGCTGGAAGGCGTTGCGCCATGTCCGCATTGTGGCGCGGCGACCACCTTTGCGCTGGGCGGCTGTAATCATCTCATGTGCTGCAATGGCCCGGGTGAGCAGACGTGCCCGTGGTGTGATGCGAGCGTGAATTTCGGAACAGGTAGCAATGATGCCTTTGATGTAGGCCGAGGTCTTGGATGAAACATTCTCACGACTATTACGCGCAGATCTTCATGCTGCTGATGACGGGACAGCGGGGTTACTACCGATCCGACGTTGTGGAAAAGTTGATGGCCGACACCGATGCAGTCGCACTGGTCGATGACTTCACTGAGCGTTTTCGCACTCACGTGGTCGAGTCGACACGTCCCGACGATATCGTGGAGACCCCGATTGAGCGCCCCGCGATGGCAGAGCTCGACGTTGACGATGCCGTGCCGCTCGCCGAACTGACATGCCCGGATGCACTGCCACTCGCGGATGCGGAGATGGAAATGCTGACACCCGTGCCTCGGCCTGAGGGAGTGACACATGAGGCGGTCTTGCTACCGGACATTGAGATGACAGCACCTGTCATTACCGATTCGCTTGAAACGACTCACCTGAATGCTGCACCTGCCGAGCCAAGCACTCTCGAATCAAGCACTCTCGAGCCAACCATCAAGTCGCCTGAAGTGCCAAGCGAGTGCACCGAGTCCGTGTCAGTAGAAGAGCAGGGCACCGTATTGTCGCCTGGTGAAGTCCCCTCCCATTCGGCAGCTCCAAAGGAGTCTTTCGTGAGTGAAGTGACCCGCAATATCCCCAATGGCAAGTCAGGCCAGCCTTACCAGCATGACCTTGGCGAGCTGCTATCGGCGGCTCCCGCGGAGGTGACTGGCCTGATGCTGATCGACGATGGCGGTACAGGGTTACGTCTCGAAGGGTGTCAGTTGATCGGTGAGTTGGCGGCAGCCGGCAATGCCGAGCTGAAGGTAGCAGGGCAGAATGCGCCGGGTGTGAATCTGGCAAGCTGGACACTGCGACTGGCGATCATTGCCAACCCGCGCGATCTCTGGAAGACCTTGCCATCGGATACGACAGCCCCGTATGCCAAGGCAGATTGCGACGTCGCACGCCTGTCGACGTCATCAGGCTGGCGGATGTACATGGCGTCACAGCGGGGGCGCTCGCACGCGCATCGTGGTGGTCAACGTGATGATCATGGTGTGATCCGAACGACCCGTAATGGTTGGAATATCCTGGCGGTGGCTGATGGCGCGGGTTCCTGCGCTTTTTCCCGACAAGGAAGTCTACTGGCGTCGACTCACACGGTTGATGGGCTGATGGCCTATCTGGAAGCCGATGATGGCAACTTCGAAGCCGTCGTCCTCGACTATCTAGATAAGCAATCCGCTCGCAATACTCCCCCCAAAGAGTGGATCGATGCGCTCTACCACAGTGTGTTTACCTCGCTTCACCACGGCTTCAAGGCGATCTGTGAGGAAGCTCAGGCTGCCAATCAGCCTGTCAAAGCGTTTTCGACAACCTTGTTGCTGGCGCTGCACAAACCCTCAGCCCAAGGGGATCTGGTGATTACCTTCGGCATTGGTGATGGTGGCATCGCGGTACTCGAAACTGGTCGCGCCGCCACGCTGATGAATCATGTCGATGCGGGCGCGCATGCCGGTCAGACACGTTTCCTGGATGGTGCCGTGTTCAGCAATGCCGAGCAGGATTTCTATCCGCGTATCCGCATCCAACGCTTCACATCACTCAAGGCACTGGTGTTGGCCACCGACGGTATTACCGACCCGCTGTTTGCGTCAGACAATGATCTGCACGAGGGTGAAAGCTGGTGGCGCGTGTTCGATGACCTCGCACCAGCATTGGAGGGCGAGCAACCTGATGATCTACAGAGCGATAAGGTGGTGGCTGACCCTGCCATTGGACCGTCGCATGATCCACTGGTGCGCTATCTCGATTTCTTCACGCCAGGCCATCATGACGATCGCACGTTGGCGGTATTGCTACGACCGCAGACAGCGTCTGATACGCCCTCGGAGGCGCGAGTAGAGGAGGCCAATCATGAGTGACACCATCATCACTCTGACGGCGTCCAATGGAGAGCAGGTCCAGTTTCGCGACAAGATCATCGCTCAAGGCGGTATGAAGGACGTCTACGCCTCACCGGACAAGACCTACGTGGTGGCTTTCTATCGTGCTGATCTGGATGACGCCTCACGCCAGCGTCTGCAGATGATTACCGGGCCGTACCGCGAGCGTATCTTCGGTGAAGCCAGTGGCGATTATTGGCACCAGATGTTTTGCTGGCCCACGGCGACGGTCGAGCATGAAGGCCGAGTCGGTGTGGTCGCGCCGTTCTATCAAGATCATTTCTTCTTCGAGCATGGGTCGTTCAACAATGACATGCTCAAGATTCGTGGCAAGGACAAGGAAGGCAAATGGTTCGCCGCGCCAAACAATCAGTTCAAGTTTCTGGATGAACGTGAACGCGGTAACTGGCTGTCCTATCTCCAGCTATGTCTGCGATTGTCGCGGGCCGTCCGCAGGCTGCATGCCGCGGGTCTGGCACACAGTGATTTGAGCTACAAGAATGTATTGCTCTCACCGACCACCGGGCAGGTATGCATCATCGACGTGGATGGGCTGGTGGTGCCAGAGCGCTTTCCACCAGAGGTCGTCGGCACCCCGGACTTCATTGCGCCGGAAGTGGTGGCCTCCAGTCACCTTGAGAAGACGGATCCGAATCGTGCGCTCCCCAGTATCACGACGGACCGACATGCGCTGGCGGTGATGATCTATACGCTATTGCTGCTGCGCCATCCGCTGCGAGGCAGGAAGGTGCATGCCGAAGATCCGGGCGAGGATGAGCGACTGACCATGGGGCGCGAAGCGCTCTTCATCGAGCATCCTGTCGATAGCAGCAATCGCCTCAATCCCTCTGAAGCCAAGCCCACTGAATTGCCGTGGAAAGATCCTGAAGCGCTGCCCTATACGATCACCGGCCCCTATCTGAAGGAGCTGTTTGACAGCGCCTTCATGGAGGGCTTGCAGGCGCCGCGCAAGCGGCCGAGCGCCGACGAATGGGAAGCGGCGCTGATCAAGACCGTCGATCTCATTCAGCCGTGTCAGAACAGCGACTGTGCTCAAGGCTGGTATGTGTTCGCCAATACCACCGCGCCACGGTGCCCATTCTGCGGGACGCCCTACAAGGGTGAGTTACCGATTCTCAATCTGTATTCAAAGCGCGGTGACAGTTTCCGGCCAGACAATCATCGCTTGATGGTGTACTCCAACCAGAGCCTGTTTCCGTGGCATGTCGATCGCACCATCACGCCTAATGAGCGGTTGGCGGCAAATCAGCGCTCGCGCGTCGGCTACTTCGTCCAGCATCAAGGGCGCTGGTTCCTGGTCAATGAAGCAATGCCGGCGTTACGCAACGCCCAGACGGGCGAAGATCTTCCTGTGGGTAGCCAGATAGAGCTCAAGGAAGGCCTACAGCTCATCACGGGCAAGCATCCGGGCAGCCGTCTGTTTCACGTTCAGATGGTGAATGGCTGATGCTGGTGAAAACGCCACTGGTTTCTCACTAACTAAGCACCTGACTCTTAACTCTGGTTAGCTTTCCGTGAAAAGGAGAGCACCGAGGTGATGGGGTGTCAAACAGTGCATTGTTATGATGCAACGACATTATCTTCTGCACCAAATCGTGTTTTCACCGGATCATCCTCAGCGTGATGCCGCGATAGTCAGTGTCACGCTGGGGTATTGCGTCCAGTCTCCGCCGCGTGATGCCGCGGTTTGTGTTTCATAGAGTCTTGTCAAAGCCATGAATGGCACATTCGTTGCAAAGATTGACTAGAGATCCACTTGTTTCATTGGTCAGGTTTTACCGGTTGGTAACACCATCGACACGGCATGTGGTGAACTTTCCAATAACAACGACCCGCCTGATGGCATCGAGCGATTCAAAGGCCAGAGGCGTCGCCGGCTTATCGCTCGTACTGACACACTCTGGAGAATCTTGATGAGTAAGCACAACCGGCTTGGTAACTGGTTACGTAAGGGTATTCTGCTGATCCTGTGGGGCACGCTGGCGACGACTGCATTGACTGCCCGCGCTGACGCGCTGAGTGACATTACCGACAGCGGCGTACTGAAGGTGGCTGTCCCCCAGGATTTCCCCCCGTTCGGCTCGGTCGGATTGGACCTCAAGCCGCGTGGCTACGACATCGACATGGCTCAGTACCTGGCTGACCAGTTGAAGGTGGAACTGGAGCTGGTGCCTGTCACCTCCGCCAATCGCATCCCTTACCTGCAGACGCGCAAGGTCGATCTGGTGATCTCGAGTCTGGGCAAGAATCCTGAACGTGAAAAGGCGATCGATTTCTCCAATGCCTATGCGCCGTTCTTCCTTGGCGTGTTCGGAGAGAAGGGTAGCGAGGTCGACTCCGCTGAAGGGCTTGCTGACAAGACCATCGGCGTGACACGTGGCTCGGTGGAGGACATGGAGCTCAGCAAGGTCGCGCCGGCGTCGACTACCGTGAAGCGTTTCGAAGATAACAACACCACCTTGTCGGCCTTCCTGTCCGGGCAGGTCGAGATGATTGCCACCGGCAACCTCGTGACCGCTTCCATTGCTGAACGCAATCCGTCTCGCGTGCCGGTCAGTGTGCTGCCACTCAAGAACTCTCCCTGCTATGTGGGCATGCGTCATGACACCCCTGAACTCAAGGCGCGCGTGAATGAATTGATCGCACAGGGCATCAAGGATGGCACGCTCAACGCGCTTTCCGAGACCTGGTTCAAGGCCCCGTTGCCGTCACTGGATGCTTGAGCCGACAGGCCACGCGCCTGATGTCACATCCTGGTGAGGCGATACTGATGAACTATATTCCTGATTTCTCGCGGCTGTTGCCGTATGTCCCGGACCTGTTGGCCGGGCTGATGACGACGGTCTGGCTGACTGTGCTGACCACTACGTTTGGGATACTCGGCGCGGTCATGTGTGTTTGGCAGCGCCATCGTACGCCGACAAGTGCCTTCAGCCGGCTACTGGGCATGCTGGTGGAGCTGCTGCGCAACACGCCGTTCATCGTGCAGCTGTTCTTCATCTTCTTCGGCCTGCCTGCGCTGGGAGTCTCGCTCAGCGCCGAGATGGCCGCGGTGATCGCGATGACCTTGAATCTTGCCGCCTACAGCAGTGAGATTCTGCGTGCAGGAGTCGATGCGACGGGGCGCGGACAATGGGAAGCTGGGCGTGCTCTGGGGCTGACGCCCTGGCAGAGCTATCGGCATGTGGTGCTGATGCCGGCGCTGGAACGCATGTATCCAGCGCTGACCAGCCAGTGCGTGATCGTGATGCTGGGCTCCGCGGTGGTGTCCCAGATCAGCGTGTCGGACCTGACCTTCGCGGCCAACTTCATTCAGTCGCGGACCTTCCTGAGCTTTGAAAGCTATGTGGTCACGGCAGGGCTCTACCTGGTGCTGGCCATCACGATGCGCTCATTGCTGAATCGACTCGGACGACGTCTCTTCGGCTTTCGTCACCTGACAGTCGCCCGCGTGAAGCCTCTGGCAGTCACGCCGTTCAAGGAGGCTCGGCCATGATCGACTTCACGTTGTGGGACATATTGCGCAACCTGCTGCTGGCGGCGCGCTGGACACTGGCACTGTCCTTGATTGCCTTCATCGGCGGCAGTCTGGTGGGACTGGCGCTGACCTTTCTGCGCCTGACCCGCTGGCCGGGCGCGGCACTCTTCTGTCGTCTCTATACCGAACTGTTCCAGGGGACGCCGCTGTTGATGCAGTTGTTTCTGGCATTCTTCGGTGTGGCCGTGTTCGGGCTGGATGTCTCGGCATGGACAGCGGCGGCGGTCGCGCTGACGCTGTTCAGCAGTGCCTTTCTGCATGACATCTGGCGTGGCTGTGTCGAGGCGGTGCCCAAGGGGCAGTGGGAAGGGGCCCGCGTGCTGGGGCTCGGTTACCTGAAGAGCATGCGTCACATCATTCTGCCACAGGCACTGCGCATGGCCATCGCGCCGACCGTCGGCTTCTCGGTACAGATCATCAAGGGCACCGCATTGGCGTCGGTGATCGGCTTCGTCGAGCTGACCAAGGTCGGCACCATGCTCAACAATGCCACTCTGGAACCCTTCACCGTTTTTGCGCTGGTCGCGTTGCTCTACTTCGCCATGTGCTATCCGCTGTCGCGGCTGGCTCGTTACCTGGAGGCACGTCTCAATGTCACTGCTCGCTGAAAGACCGCCGCTCAATGGCACCTCATCCAACTCGTCAGCCGCCAGCAACGCGGACGATTCATTGGTCTGCCTGTCGTCCTTGACCAAATCCTTCGGCGATCTGCAGGTGCTCAAGGGCATCGATCTCGAGGTGCGCCCCGGGGAAGTGGTATCGATCATCGGACGCAGCGGCTCCGGCAAGAGCACCTTGCTGCGCTGTATCAACCAGCTGGAACAGCATGATGGTGGCACTATCCACGTCGGCGGCAAGGTATTGGACGGCACCGAGATGGACGCCGCCGCCCTGGCACAGGATGTCGGCATGGTGTTCCAGAGCTTCAATCTGTTTCCCCACAAGCGAGTCGGCGAGAACGTGATGCTGGCGCCGATGCTGGTCAAGGGTATCGCCCGTGACATCGTCGAACGTGAAGCGCGCGACATGCTGGCCAAGGTCGGGCTGGCAGAGAAGTTCGATGCATGGCCCAGCCAGCTGTCTGGTGGGCAACAGCAGCGGGTGGCGATCGCGCGCGCCTTGGCGATGCATCCCAAGGTACTGCTATGCGATGAGATTACCTCCGCGCTGGACCCGGAGCTGGTCGGAGATGTGCTCAAGGTGCTGGAGCAGCTCAAAGGTGAGGGCATGACGCTGATACTGGTGACCCACGAGATGAATTTTGCCCGTGATGTCGGGGACCGCGTCATCTTCATGCATCAGGGGCGCGTCCATGAGTCCGGGGACCCCGCGACACTGTTCGCCAACCCGGCCACGGAAGAACTGCGGCAATTCCTCGGCGCGGTGCTTTGATGGCATCACGGATGAATGCCAGATCCTCATGTGTCGAAAGGAGTCGGTCCCATTGGACAAGCGTATCTATGTAGCGCCAGCGCATTTTTCGGGGCCGCGTGGCGATGGCCCGCTGAATGGCAAGCGACTGGTGGTGAAGGACCTGTTCGCGATCAAGGGCGAGCGCACCGGGCAGGGCAATCCTGATCTGCTGGCCAGCGCCCCTATCGAGTCAGCGACGGCGCCGGCTGTCCTCGCGCTTCAGAAGGCGGGAGCGGACTACCACGCACGCACCACCACCGATGAGCTGGCCTACAGCCTCAACGGCACCAATGCGCATTTCGGTACGCCGCAGAACCCACGTGCGCCGCTGAGATTGCCGGGGGGGTCGAGTGTGGGGTCGGCAGTCGCGGTAGCCCGTGGTGAGGCTGATATCGGTCTGGGCACTGATACTGGCGGTTCCATCCGGGTGCCCTCCAGCTACTGTGGGCTCTACGGGTTGCGGCCGACTCATGGTCGCATTGAGATGTCAGGCCTCAAGCCGCTGGCGCCGCGTTTCGATACCGTGGGCTTCATGACGCGTGATCTGGCCACGCTCACGCAGGTCAGTGAGGTCCTGATGCCACCGACGTCGGCAACGCGTCTGCCGGCACGTATCATTCTGTTGGTACCCGAAGGACTCGCGGCTGGCCCGTATCAGCGCCTGCTGGGGTCGTTGGCACGACGCCTTGAGTCACTCGGCTTTCGCTGTGAGCGACGAATGTTGAGCCAGGCTTTCATGGCACACGCCAGTGAAGCCTTCCGGATTCTGCAGGGCTGTGAGATTCGTCGCACGCACCAAGCGTGGTTGAGTACACCAGAATACGGCCCCGAATCACGCTGGCCGCGTCTCAACCCCGATATCGCGGCGCGCCTCAAATGGTGCATGACGCTGAGCGATACTGACGAGCAGGCGGCAGAAACCAAGGCGGATAGCGTGCGCCGCTGGTACCGCCAGCAGCTGGTGGCAAGTCAGCAGGGTGATGAGATGCCTTGCGATGAAAGTAGCGCGGCATCCCATGGACATGCCGAGGCCACCAGCGAGGCAGTCTTCGTGCTACCGACCACGCCGGGTGCTTCACCGTTATTGGGTGCGAGTCTCGAGGTGATGGAGGGTTATCGGTATCGGCTGATGGGACTCACTGCACTGGCGGGCTTGAATGGCGCGCCACAGCTGAGCCTGCCATGGATGGTGGATGGTGCCGCGCGATTGCCTGAAGAAGCCGCACCACCGCCATGGGGTGTCTCACTGCTGGGCTTGCCGGGGCGTGATGAGAGTCTGCTGGCATTGGCCAGACTGCTGGAAGGCTGAAGCGCTTTGTTTCGATAACGCTATTACGTACCTTTCCTTGTGACATACGAAAACGCCGCATCCCGAAAGGGGTGCGGCGTTTCTGATGGTACTGACAGAGGGAGGAGACTGAGCGCTACGTGGCAGGAGTATAAGGATGCTCGCGTTGCCAGTGTTCGGCGATGTCGATACGCCGCGTGATCCATACCTTGTCGTGCGACTGGACGTAGTCAAGGAAGCGCTTCAACGCGGCGAAGCGCCCCGGACGCCCGGCGATACGGCAATGCAATCCGATGGAGAGCATCTTGGGGGCCGTTTCACCCTCGACGTACAGCACGTCGAAGGCATCACGCAGATACTGGAAGAAGTCCTCGCCGGTATTGAAGCCCTGGGCGCTGGCAAAGCGCATGTCGTTGGTATCCAAGGTATAGGGCACGACGAGATGTGGCACCTGTTCGCCGCTGGAGGTGGTGACTTCCATCCAGAGCGGTAGATCATCGCCGTAGTAATCGCTGTCGTAGGTGAAGCCGCCATGCTCGACCACCAGACGGCGAGTGTTGGGGCTGTCACGCCCTGTGTACCAGCCTTTTGGCGCATGACCAACCAGCTCGCGATAGCTCTCCACCGCGCGCTCGAGATGGGCGCGCTCGTGCGCCTCATCCATGTGTTGATAATGCACCCAGCGCCAGCCATGACTGGCGATCTCATGGCCATCCTCGACAAAGCGCGCGACGAGATCTGGATGACGCTCCATCGCCATGCCGACACCGAATATCGTCAGTGGCAGCTCACGGCGTTTGAATTCATCGAGAATGCGCCATACGCCACTGCGTGAGCCGTACTCGTACATTGACTCCATGCTCATGTGGCGGGCCGGGAAGGCCTCGGCGCCGATGATCTCGGAAAGAAATTTCTCACTCTCGCTGTCGCCATGCAGTAGACAATTCTCGCCCCCTTCTTCGTAATTGAGCACGAACTGCACCGCAATCTTCGCCTCGCCTGGCCAGTTGGCATGAGGTGCATGGGCACCATAGCCGACCAGGTCGCGGGGGTATTCGTCGCCCCACAGGGCATTGTCGTTGTCTGGCATCGTTCGGCTTCCTTGAGAGCTGAATGCATTGACTGAACATTCGCGTGCATGCCGTGTGCCATCGCGGTTCAATTTCCAGGCAGCGCGACTCAAACCGGCTCCATCCACCAGCGAGGCAGTAGTCGTGCGACTTCTGGGCGCAAGAAGCGATCATCAATCAGATGGATCACGCCCTCATCTTGCTCGCTGCGGATGACACGGCCGGCCGCCTGCACAACTCTGGTGAGTCCGGGATACAGATAGGTGCAGTCATCGGCGTTCAATGGCTGAACAAGATGCATGTTGGCCGAGACAGAAGAGGCGCTGGTATCACCAGTGTCGCCAGGTGAATGGTCAAGGGAGCGTTCACGCGAACGCTCAAGTGCGTCGGCCTTCAGCCATTCTCCCAGACGCTGCTTGAGGGCTTCATTTTCCGGCCCGAAACCAGCGAGTCCTAATGTGGCAATAAAGGCCCCAATCAAGCGCGAGCCGGGCAGATCTATACCCTCACCGAAGGCACCTCCGAGTACGGCAAAGCCGATGCCACGCCCTTCGAGCGTGAAGCGTTGCACGAAGTCGCGCCGCGCCGTTTCTTCCATGCCACGAGTCTGATGCCATTGAGGAATGCTCGCGTCGTGGAGGCTCAGAGCGGCCGCCACTTGATCGAGGTAGGCAAAGCTTGAGAAGAAGGCCAGATAGTTGCCGGGGCGCTCGTGATATTGCGTCGCCATGAGATGTGCGATGGGCTGACAGGACGCGTCACGATCCCGCAGGCGAGTGGAGATCCGATGGCGACTGACCTTGACCTGATGAGCAGCAAAGGGCGAATCGACACTTAACCAGACGGCATTGTCGGCCAGGCCAAGCAGGCGATGATGAAAGGCCGGCGGATTCAGCGTCGCGGAGAACAGCACGCTGGCATGGCTAGTGCGTAAACGCGGGGCTAGCCACGGTGCAGGGCTGACACAACGTAGACGCGGCTGGATATGGTGTATCGAACGCGCTTTCGACGTTGTAAGGGATGCACGGCCAGCCCCCATTCTTGTGGTGGAGGGTGATACAAGGGTGATCTCAAAGAGCGAGTGTGACCCAAAGCCTTCTGCCAGGCGCGTGAGAGATAGGGCGGAAAAGTATGCCTCCATCAGCTCTGCATCGACGAGGCCGTCCCCTGTTGCATCTATGGTCTCAGTAGCGGTAGGCGGCTCTACTGCAGCGATTAGACCAAGTTGCTCAGGGGCTGTTTCAGGGTGTTTCGTGTGTCCTTGTGCGTTGAGGGCTTTCCGTTCTGTGGCTTCGGGCTTTTCAGGGTCAGCCAACCAGTCGCCAATGGCGGCACTCCACTGACTCAGTGCCTTGAAAAAATCGGTGGGCAAGGCGGTGAGACTATAAAGGCCATCGGCTGGTGGCGTGGTCGCGTGGGAGGAAATCTGCTCGGGCAACGCTCGCCACTGCTTGGCTAATGCACGCGTGGCAGAGCGCAGCACAGACGGATAGCCGGTGCGATTCAGTGTCTTGAGCAAGGAGTGAAAGTGAAATGCATCAAGTTCACCGCTATACATGCTGCGTGCACGCTCAATGAGGTTATGGCTTTCATCGACCAGCAGTGCCACCTTCCAATCATTTGCCTGTGTCAGCGCAAACAGCAGCGCATGACTATCAAAGTAGTGGTTGTGATCGCCGATGATGATATCGCACCAGCGTGACAGCTCCTGCGCGAGGAAATAGGGGCATATCTGATGGGCAAGCGCATGACGGCGTGTTTCCGCCAGGGTGAGGGGACGCTTGGCGGTGAGTGCTGCTATGCGAGCCGCGGGCAAGCGATCGTAAAATCCTTGAGCCAGCGGACAGGAGTCTCCATGGCAGGCGAGAGTCGGGTTCTCGCAGGTCTTGTGGCGAGCGCCTAGCTCCAGAATGCGCAGCGGCAGAGAGGTATCCAATGAAGGTTGATTGCTGACAAGCAGTGTATCGAGCGCCTCCAGCGCCAAGGCACGGCCCGGTGTACGTGCTGTCAGGTAGAAGATACGGTCGGTATCACTCGCCGGCAGCGCGCGAAGTGTCGGAAAGAGCGTCGCCAGTGTCTTACCGGTGCCGGTGGGGGCTTCGGCCAGAAGCTCACGTCCGGTGATCACGGCTTTATAGGCACCCTCAGCCAATTGTCGCTGCCCCGGTCGCCACTCAGGCCAGGGAAAGCTGAGTGTCTTCAGCGCTGTATTGCGCGATTGACGATGTACTAGCTCCTGCGCGGCAAACTCGCTAAAGCAGGCTGCCAGTCGCTTAAGTTCTGCCTCTAGTGCTTCGCTACTCCACCATGCTTCCAATCGCTGCTCATCACTGGTGCCACGCCGCTTGGGATTGCTGATGATATCCCCTGCAACGGTTGTATCTGCGGTGGTCTCATGTGCACCGGTATCGGTAGGTATCCCCGCACCGGTATCTGCGCCTATATCCAGGTAGACCAAGGCTAGCGTGATGCCGTCGAGTTCTCGTGCCCGGCACATCAGTGCGCCATAGATGCGAGCCTGCGCCCAATGTAGCGTGCGATGGTGCGCCGGCTGGCGAGACAGATCACCGCGATGAGTCTTGATCTCTTCAAGGCAGTTGCGCACCGAGTCATAGCCGTCTGCGCGTCCCCGAATGTCGAGATTGCCGACACTCCCACTGAGAGAGATTTCACTCTCATAGCCTTTGCCACGTCGTCGCACGATACGTTGATGACCTTGTACGCCTTGCTGAGCGGTGGGTGACGGCGTGAAACGCAGGTCGAGATCACCCTCGCGTGCCGCAAAGGCGCACAGCTCGCGTACGGCAATACAATAGCGTTGTGGCTCGCTCTGAGTCTCGTCAGCTGTCTTCATGGCGCGGATGATGCCTCCTCACCAGGGGCTTTCTCGTGCGGCGCTTCCTCGCTTTGCACTTCAGCTGCTTGCCACTGCACCCGACACTCGAGTGCGGGAATGGCGTGCCGAGCGAACAGGGTCAGCCATTGGCGCTGGTTGTCTTGCAGGCGATCCGTCGGTGCCTTGACCTCGATCATCCGGTAGCGCTCATGCTCACGATGCGGGAAGAACTGGATCAGGTCTGGCAGGCCCGCGCGATGTTCCCGTGGGTTGGTCATCAGGTGACGGAAGCAGGCCTCGAGGTGTGCGGCGGGGATGCAATCAAGTGCCAGCGTCAGTAGCTCCTGACTCAGTATCTCCCAATGCACGAAGGGCGCTTGAATCCCTTGTTTCTGCTGATGGCGGGCGAGAATCGTGGCCGTGTGGCTGCCATCATGCAGAGAGGCGAAGCAGGCCTCAAAACCTGCTTCGCGTCGCGTGACAAAGTCCGGGCGATAGAGATCCGCCGGACCGCTATGGAAGGCATGGAAGAAGGCACCAGGGAGAGGGGCGAAGATGACCTCCCAGCACAGCAGCGTGAAGAGCGCTGGAATCAGGCCGTTCTCGACATAGAACACCGGCGATTCTGGCGTCGCCAACGCATGGGCGACAGCGCGCTCGACTCCGTAGATGCCAGCCTCGGCCGAGACGGCAAGACTCGGGACCTCGATCGTGATCTGGGGTGTCGCAGCAGGTTTGCGGCGTTTTGGGACCGGCAGGACAAGGCCACGACACAGGCGGGGCAGGGCGCGCTCCAGTGCCAGTTGCTCATCGAGCGCGATATCGGTGCGTGCCAAGCGCTCGCTCGCCAGTGCATGGGCACTGGCAATGTCCGATGAGAGCTCCAATGCCCTCACGCGGCGTGGCATGGCGCGTGAGGCATGACCGGACTTGTCAAGCTTGGCATATTCGCACGCAGCCTCGTGATGCCATCCCTGGCGTTCGGCATCGCGCGCTAGCGAGAAACGCAGACGGTCTCGGCGCTGAGTCAGCCAGGCATTGCTGTCAGCAGCCTGACGATCGTTGCTGTCACTCGCACTCTCAGCATGCTTTCCCCCAAGACTTTCATCCTCCAGCGTTGCCACGATGGCCTGCCACGTGAGCTTCAGAACGCTCTCCTTGTGCGTGCCGTGAGTATCAGCACGAGTCTCATCGGCTGGATTGTCGAGAGGGGGGGCAGGTGCGCTGACGGCTTCCTGCCAGGCCTTGCGAAGCTGCTCCAGCGCCAGATAGTGGTCCACTTCCCAGCGCTGAGTGAATGCACGTGATTGCGAAGAGAGGACGACCGGTTCACAGCGCAACAGCCCCAATTCGCTGAGCACGAAGTCCGACAGAGTCTGACGCAGATTGCCGAAGTACATCAGACTCAAGCGCTCAGGAAGATCCCCAAGGGAAAGTGTCAGCGTGCTGGTGTCCGGTTCCCCCAGCCACTCATGTAACGGGCGCGGACGTATATCTCCCAGCAGTGCCGTAATTGCTTGTGGCATCTGACGTTTAGGCATTGCACGAGGCAGCATGGGAAAGGCCACCTTGAGGCGCGGTAGTGTCGACAACGCCAGCATGCTTTCAAGTGGGAGAGACGTGTCACGCAGACATAAACTCGTGTCCTCGAGGGCCTCCTCGAAAGAGGCAGTGAGGGGGAGGCTTGCTGCCTCAATATCGCCAATCTCTGGATAGCTCAGTCGTGCCAGCTCGAAGTGATCTCCCTTGCGCATCATCAGGCGGACGAGAAGTGCACGGGAAGCCTCTGGCAGAGCGCTTATCGCGTTTACCGTGGCGGTTTCTCGTGGAGTGAGCAGTGCTGAGTGGCATTGGCATACCCAGTCCAATAGCGTATCGAAATTAGCCAGGTAATAGCGCGGATTGTCGAGCGGAGCAGCGTGCATGGCGACCTGTCAGCATGGCGTGTCGGAGAGCTTGTCGGGAGTATCACCTGTCCTTGGATGACTCGCGGGCATGGTATTATATACAGTATATTGCCCTTCATTTGGCTGCAATGGCTTGTAAAGCGTGCGTCAGGTCACCATCTGCTTGTCAGCAAGTGGTAAAATAGTTGTCATGTGCCGGTGTACTGATTCATGCCTGGCCGCTGATTCCTCCCATGGGAGGCATTTCCGCGATGGTTCAGGATGGGCCATCGACCATCATTCAAGCAGGGCAGGAAGGCAGTCCATGTTTCTTGATCAGTTTCACCGGGTCGAAGATGGCCGTGTGCGGATTACCGCAGAACAGGCAAGTCGATTCGCCAAGCAGATGGCGGGTGACTACAACCCCATTCATGACCCGGAAGCTCGACGCTTTTGTGTTCCTGGCGATCTGCTGTTCGCTCTGCTGCTGTCGAAATTCGGTTTGTCTCAATGCATGACCATTCGCTTTTGCGGCATGGTCGGCAACGATGTACCGCTGACGTTTGAGGCACTTGATGTGCCCGATGAGAATGGCGTGTCACTTCGTGTGCGTGATGAAGCCGGCAAGGTCTATCTGACCGTGGAGCGCAGTGGCGAGACCACGCATGAGGCATCCGTCGTGGCCAATTTCACGCGGCAGTACATTGCCTTTTCCGGGCGTAATTTCCCGCACTTTCTGCAGCCATTGATGCTGGAAAAGGGTGTGATGTTCAATCCGGCTCGCCCGCTGGTGATCTATGACAGCATGGGCTTCTGTTTCGAGCGTCTGGCAATTGCGGATCTGAAACTCGATTTCGTCGGCTCGTCGCTTGAGGTCAACGGCAAGCGTGGCGATACGCTGTTGGAGTTTGGTATTCACGATGGCACTGAGTGCATCGGTAGCGGTTCCAAGAAATTGGTGGTCAGCGGCCTACGCGATTATTGCGCTGAGACAATGGATGCCTTTGTTGAGTCATTTGAGGCACTCAAGCGCAATGCTGAAGCTTGAGGGTGTTGAGTGAACGCTGTCGGCACTGATTCATGTTGGAAAATCGTATGTGGCTGATAAAAACGCCCCACCGAGAGGGATACTCTCAGGTGGGGCGTTTTGCGTTTCTGGCGGCTCGCTCGCAGCGCTTGATCCGTCAGTGGTTTTAGCGTGTCACGCTGATCGGCGCGAGTGCATCACCATGTTCCTTCACACGGCCAATAATGGCGCTGGCGGAATATCCTGCTGCCTTGAGTGCAGCAAGGCAGGCTTCACTCTGGTCAAGTGGGATACTGGCCAGCAGGCCACCGGCGGTCTGCGGGTCAAACAGTAGCGGATAGCGTGGGTGATCTACCAGTGCTTGCTGATTCTTGAGGGCACGTTTGAGTCGTAGGTTGGCAGGCTGCAGTGAACTGACCACACCCCGCGCAACACATTCCTCGGCACCTTCCAGTATTGGCAGTGCGGCGATATCGAGTTCGGCATCGACTCCACTGGCTCGAGTCATCTCGACAAGGTGCCCCAACAGCCCGAAACCGGTGATATCCGTCGAGGCGGTCGTGTGATGGCGGCGCAGAATATCCGCCGCCTGCTGACTGGATTGCTGCATGCTCACTAGCGCCGCATCAATCCAGCGACCACGCGCTACCAGTCGTGCATGAGCCGCCAGTAGGGTACCGGTGCCGATGGCCTTGGTGAGAATTATCACATCGCCAGGCCGCATGCCGCCCTTGCAGGTGACACCGGTCAGGGACTCGTCGACCAGGCCATTGAGCGCAAAGCCCAGCGCGAGTTCCTGTCCTTCGCCGGTATGTCCGCCGACTAGACTGCAGCCGGCTTCATTCAGCACCTCAGTTGCCCCTTGCATCAGTTCGCGTACCAGTGGTTCGATCTTGCGCTCTACGCCTTGTGGCACCGTGGCAATCGCCGTCGCCGTGTGTGGGCGTGCACCCATGGCATAGAGATCGCCTAGCGCATGGTTAGCGGCAACGCGACCGAACAGATAGGGGTCATCGATGAAAGCGCGGAAAAAGTCGACACTGTGGACCAGCGCCTGGCCTTTTGGGATTCGCACGATGGCAGCATCGTCTGGCGCATGCAGTCCGACCAGTACGTCTTCATTCTCACGCGGTGCCAGGCTGCCCAGCGCACGCGAGAGCACGTTGGCCCCTACCTTGGCACCGCAGCCGCCACAGCGCATGGCCAATGCCGAGAGTGCCTGGTGCGCATCCTGCTCATCCAGCTCAGCAGTAAGGTGAGGGTGAAGCTTTTTGGAAGGGCCGCTCAATGCCTGCCAGGCATTCTTGCAGCGCTCGCCTAGCTCAGACATGCCACTGCCAGCCTCTGTGTTGGAAGCGCTCTGCATGCTGGGAAGATCATTGAAGCGCGTCATGAACTGACGATCGATGTGGTCCTTCCAACGCCATAGCCAGGGACGAAGACGAGGCGAAACCAGTCCCAGTGAGCCACGCGAAGCGATGGCGTTTCTGTCGCCAGTGCTGATCAACGCCAGCCAACGGGGTTGCGGTAAATAATCCTTGAGGGGCTCACCACGTACGGCCCGTCGAAGGTTGTCGGCCAGCGGACGCGATTGACGTACGGCGAAGACACCGGCTTTCTCGCGCGGATGATTGACTTGATGTGCGATGTCGCCAGCCGCGAAGATGGCGTCGTCATCCAGTGTCTGCAGGGTATCGCGCACCTTGAGAAAGCCGTCATCATCCAGACTCAAGCCAGTCCTGGAAAGCCAGCGTGCACCGCCGGCGCGTGTCACCCAGATGGCTTCATCCGCTCGATAGGCGGCTCCGGAGGCGCTGATCAACTGACGTTGTTGAGTTTCTGTATGGGTCTCGACAGCAGTGATCTCCTCGCCAAAGTGCACCGTGATACCGCGTGCAGCGAGTGTGTCTGCCAGGGCATCCCCGACCGCTTGCGTATGCGTCGGCAGCAAGCGCTTGCCACGCGTGATGAGCGTCAGGCGAGGGGCAAGCCCTGCTGGCATCTCATTGACCAGGCGTTGCTGAATGGCCAGCAATAGCTCGACACCGCCCGCGCCGCCACCGACCAGCACGATATCCAGGGGGGAGGTCGCGGCACGAGCACGTGCGAGCAAGCGTATCCAGCGCTCCTGGAAGGTGCTGATCGGCTTGACGGCCACTACTGGTGCATCATGCGCTTCAGGATTGCCGATCCCCTCGATGTGATCCAGTCGCGGGGTGGAGCCGATATTGATCGACAGCACGTCGTAGTTCACCGGCGGCCGGTTGGCACAGAGCACGCGGCGGTCTTGACGGTCAATATCGATCACATGGTCACGATAGAAGCGAGCACCCGCGAACTGACACAGGCGTCTCAGGTCGATATGCACGTCATCGAAGGTGTAATGCCCCGCCACATAACCCGGTAGCATGCCGGAGTAGGGCGTGTCAGTGTCACGGCAGATGACGGTCAGGCACACGCCGGGTTCCGGGTGCATGGCGAAGCGCATCAATACGCCAACATGGCTATGTCCGCCGCCAACCAGGACGATGTCACGCACGATGGGCGCCTTGGCAGGCATGGACGCAGATGGCATCAGAGATCTCGGCAGTCAGAAAAGGGCGGGGTGATGAACAATGAGTAATGATATCAGGAGTCTAGCAACTTGAACTTTCTGGGTCATGCGCGCTTGAGTCTGGCGGGCAACGATGACTTTCTGTTTGGCAACTTGATCGCCGACGGGGTGCGCGGCAGTGACTTGAGTGACTGGTCATCGGAAATAGAGGCGGGCATTCGTTTTCATCGCCGATGTGATGCCGTGATCGACTCGCATCCCGAGACGCGCTGGTTGCTGACACAAGTGCCTCCCGCCTCGCGTCGTGTTGCCGGTATCGCGCTGGACATGATGTGGGATCACCTGCTGGCGGGCGACATGCGCGATGACGATATCGAACGCCTGTATCGCTTGTTGGCGCGTGAGGACGTTCCATCTCGCCTGGCCAGCTTGATCGAATGGGTTGAGGTACGCGATGCACTCAGGCGTTATCGTGAGCTGGATTTCACGTTATCGACCATTGCCAGCATCGGAGAGCGTATGACAGCCCGACGATTGGCGGCCAAACGAATTATGCCTCGCCAATCGCTGAGGGGTACGCATGGCGCTGGTGGTCTGGATGCAGGAGAGAATCCGCTGGCAGGCATCACGCCGTGGTTGGCGGACAACCGCGCATTGCTGCAGGATAGCTTCGCACGGTTGTGGCCGGACATGCTGGCATTGCGCCAGCATGTCGTACTGGGATGAACGCCTCAGCGTAGCTCGAGACGCGTGAAGGGACGCAGCAAATAGGAAAGCACGCTGCGCTCTCCTGTAACTGCGCCGCTGGTGCTCGCTTCTGATAGTCTTGCCTAGAAATATCGCCGGCGAACTGGTCCCCGTGACGGTAAAGATGGCTTAGTTCATTGGGATCCGCATACGAAGTGCTCGATTGAAACAAGATCGCTATTTTCCAGAGTGACGAAAAGATTATTTCATTGACGGGTCATCGCTTCGATATCTCGAGGCTTCAGACCTGGATTCATGGAATAAGTACAGCGCTTTGAATCACCCGGTAGAAACAAAAGAGCCAGCGCCGGTACCTTCTCTGCTTTACCGACCAAAGTGAAGCAGAGCATGAGCTACCAATAGCTGACCCAGACGCTACGATACCAGATTCATGCACGTCGTGACGTAGGATTGAGTTGACGACAGATCGCTAAAGCACTTGGCATTCATGACAGTACCGTCAGTCGCGAGTTGCGCCGAAACGGGATCGATAGCGGCTATCATCCTGCGCGTGCCCAGACATGCAGCGATCATCGGCGCCGTACTGCCAAGAAGCGGACCAAGCGCTTATCCAGTATGATCGCCGCCGTTGCTGTCCGCCTGCGTGAGGAATGGAGGAGCCCAGAGCAGATCAGCCGGTTTATCGCGCCCTTGTCCGGTATGAGCATCAGCCATCAATGGATTTATACGATAGTCTGGGATGAATAAGGCCTGGAGGCGATCTCTGGAAGCACTTGCGCCAGCCGAAACGGCGTAGCAAGGATCGTGCTCATACCAAGAGTGCTGGACTCGGCAAGATATCAACTTGCGTCGCTATCGAGCATTGCCCAGTCGAGGTCAATGACAGATGGTTCATTGGTTACTGGGAGGGTGACACGGTGGCTCAGGGACATAAGACTACGGGGCTGGTTAGGCTGGTAGAGTGCCGAAACGGCTTATTTCTTGGCCGCACGATTGCCCAAGCTTACAGCGGAACTGATGCAACGGGCGGTGGTTCGGTGACTGAAACCTCGTCGTGGTGCTGTCCAGACAATTACCTTGGATAACGGCCCGGAATTTGCCGGTCGCGAAGATGTCGCGAAGGCTTTGGTAGCAAAGACTTATTTCTGTGATCTCTACTGCTCCGGCCAGCGAGGGGCCAACGAGAATACCAATGGCTTGATACGGCAATACTTCCCTAGAGGAACAGACTTCCAGAAAGTCAGCAATTCTGAGCTACGCGAGATAGTCGATACACTGAATGACCGGCCCCGAAAGCGCCTCGGCTATCGAATACCGGTCCAGGTATTCCCGGGAGAATATTCAGGAGCCTTGGATACTGCACGTGATGCACTTGTTGCTTGAATTCAGAAGCGTAACGGCGAGTGATGCGACGTGCTCGTTATTGCTGTTCAGGTTAGATCTCAAGAATCTGGAATGAAAAACGCCACCCCAAAGGATGGCGCTTATGACTTCAACTATTTGAAATTACTTATTTATCTTTGTAGTGGGCGAGCATTTTCGCCACCTTGCCATTTCAGATAGGCATCAATCTGTGCCTGTGAGGCTTCGACGGGTGTCTTCATGACGTACCAGTTGACGGACTCAGAACACGGCGGAGTGGTGAGAGAGCCCTCATACTGCCAGCCCGAGTGATCACGTGGCAGCAGCAGATTAGCCGACAAGCCACTGGTCAGCGTTTCTGATAGGCCTGATTGCGGGAGACGACTCAGCAGTCGATTGAGTGCCAGGTTGTCGTGCCCCGCCTTGACCATGACCGCGATGATGGCCAGCTTGCCCTCAGGCGTCGAATGGACAAGGTGAATCTCCATCGCTGAGTGCTTGCCATCGATGGAGTGCTCAGAGGGTATATGGAGGTGCACTTGTGACAGTGTGTACTGGATCCCCTCCAGCGTCATGGTATTGCCACTCGCGCCTTCGATCTGCAACGTATGACCGGTGTCACGCGTGACGAGCAAAGGGGAGTGGTAATCGAGCTTCGGCCCATTTTCATCCAGGGTGCGTTGCTGGCTATCGATATTGATGGGCGATTGTTGCTTGCCCGTCGTGCACTCTGCATAGCCCGGCGTCAATTCACCCCAATGCTCAGGACCATTTTCACTGTTGGCATCTTGAGTGGAATAACTCCATTCAGTGACTGAGGTGCCCGGGGCGGGCAAGGAATCACTGCTCTTGGCCTGCACGGAAGCCGAAAGTGCGGAAGTGGCGATGATAACAGCCGCAATGAGCGGGCGGAGTGACATGAGAGTGGTCGACGGGGCGACGGACATCGGGAATTCCTTGCGCGACTAAATCTTGGGCAGCGCAGATAGTGTTGACCTCACATGAAGAGGCGACATATCTGGCAGTGCAAAGTGAATCAGTGTGCCGGACTTGCTAGCAAGGTCAAGACGGCGCTGGACAGGGACGGTGGTTGTCGCCATTCAGCGCCATCAGGTGTGACTGCTAGTGTCTGCCAGACTGCTCAGGAAACAAGCCATAGACATTCGATGGAATCACCGACTGAAATACGACTCTGAGGTGGGATGATAGCCAAGGCTTCAGCGCCCACGCAGGAGGACAGGATGGCGGAGTTCTGATCACGGAAGGCATGGGCCTGCAGTTGGCCATCGCTTCCGGGAGCCAGTGTCACGCGCAGGTGATCCTGACGGATGGCGGTCTTGGCGGTAAAGGCAGCACGCACCTTGAGTCTTGGCAATTCATGCAGTGCATGGCAGCGGGTCATCGCTCCCAGGAGCGGTCGCAGGAAGAGCCACGCGCCCACCCAGCTGGAGACGGGATTACCTGGCAATCCGACGACGCGCACTGAGTGCCCGGTACTTGACGCGATACGGCCTAGCGCCAGGGGTTTGCCAGGCTTGATGGCCAGTCGCCACAGATCAATGCTGCCGAGAGATTCGATGGCAGGGCGCACGTGGTCTTCTTCGCCAACACTGACACCACCACAGGTCACGATCAGATCGACTTCCTCAGCTGCTGATGCCAACGCATCGCGCGTGTCAGTGAATGTGTCAGGCACCTTGAGAGGCGCGATCACGACATCAGCACCAAAGTCGCTCAGCATCTGACTCAGCATGACGCGGTTGGAATTATAGATCTGGCCGCGTGCCAAGGGTTGGCCAGGTTCTATCAATTCATCACCGGTGGCAAAAAGCGCCACTCGGACCTTGCGCCGCACCGGCACTTGACTGAGCCCTTGTCCGCACAATAGGCCAAGCGCCGCAGCATCCAGTCGTATACCAGCGGCAAGCAAGCGATTGCCTGACGCGACATCCCGCCCGCGGACCCGAATGTTATCGCCTTTCCTCCGTGGGCCGGGTAGCCAGGCTTCCTGGACGCCCGACGAGCTTTCACGCAGCGTGACCTCTTCTTGCATGATTACCACATCAGCGCCCTCTGGAATCTCCGCCCCGGTAAAGAGCCTTCCGCAGCTCTTGCTGGCGAGAGGTTGCGGTGCATGCCCTGCGGCAACCCGCTGGCTGACCGGTAACCAGGCACCATTGCCAATATCTGCGACGCGTGCGCAATAGCCGTCCATCTGGGAGTTGTCGGCAGGCGGTACATCCAGCTGGGCCAGGATATCGTCTGCCAAGACTCTGCCAGCGGCTTCTTTTACCGTAACGCGCTCGACTCCCATCAAGACACAGTGTTCACGCAGGGCTACGAGAGCACTGGCCAGTGGCGCGAGTGGAGTAGGGCCGGGCACGCTGTCACAGCCGCAAGCATCCGCCGTTGGTGTCTTTGCAAGGGGTGAGGTTGGCTCAGTGGGCATGGGTACCCCGCTCCGGAATGACCAGATTGGCAAAGTTGCAGGGACGGTGTCGACTGTCCAGCTGTTCCTTGAGAATGCCGTCCCATGCAGTACGACATGCGCCGGTGGAACCTGGCAGGCAAAAGACGACGGTGCGATTGGCGAGGCCACCCAAGCAGCGGCTCTGGATGGTAGAGCTTCCGACTTCCTGATGTGATAGCTGACGGAACAGCTCACCGAAGCCCTGGATTTCCTTGTCGAGCAGCACACGTATCGCTTCCGGGGTCGAGTCGCGCCCGGTGAAGCCCGTACCACCGGTCGTCAGGATCACTTGCACCGAAGCATCCGCAATCCACTCGCTGACCACGGCGCGCAGCTGATAGACATCGTCTGGCACGATACGTTTTTCATGGAGTTGGTGGCCGGCCGCAGTGAGACGTTCGACAAGAGAGTCACCGGAACGATCATTCTCGGCTGTGCGAGTGTCGGACACGGTCAACACCGCGATAGTCAGGCCTATCTGTACGTCGTTGCTGCTCATGTTCACTCCTTCTTCCCTTGCTGACGTGCCTCGAGTGCGGCCAGCTGCTCAGGTGTCGCCTTGCCCTGATGATGTGTTTTCCACTCCGAATAGGGCATACCGTAGACATGCTCGCGTGCTGCCTCGTAATCGAACGCAACGGCGCGCTCTTCACCCGCAGTCACCAGCCATTTCGATAAGCAGTTGCGACAGAAGTCGGCAAGAATCATCAGATCGATATTCTGCACATCCTTGTTGTCGTCAAGGTGCTTGAGCAGGCGACGAAAGGCAGCGGCTTCCAGCTCGGTACGTGTCTGTTCATCCAGTTCGCTGATTTTCTGAACTGAAGGGATATTCTTATCAGTCATGATTGTCTCCTGACAGGACAAGATAGTGGACTTGTCGCTATGAATATTGGCGCATCTCAAGAAACCGTGCGGCTATCTCACTGACTTTACGCAACTAATGACGAGCTGTGAACTAGTGACGTGAGACACCTGTGTTGCCAGTGGGGAAGCACATGGATATCAAGAGCGCAGGCAACAAAACGCCCGGCAGGTGAACCTGTCCGGGCGAGTGGTCAATTGAGCCTTGAAACGACAGGCTGACGGTTATCGACTCAATTGGGGCGTTGATGTCGTGCCAAGGCGTCATCGGATGCCGTGGAAGGATCTGACTGAGGATCCGCTGCTTCCGCCTGCTTGACCTCGTCGTACCACAGGTTGTGGTGCTGCTTGGCCCAGGTTTCATCCACGTAGCCCGTCTTCATGCCTTCCAATGCCCCTTCGGTACCGGCAGTACCGATATAGATGTGACCGAAAGACACGGCGATCAGGATCAGTGATGCAATCCCATGGAAGGCGTTCGTCCACTGCATGACGTCACGCGTCTGTCCGAAGATGGGGAAGTCCATTATCAGGCCACTGACAACCACGACGAGGCCGACGCTGGCCAGAATCCAATACCATGCCTTTTCGCCACCATTGGCAAAGCCGGCATCTGGATGCTTGCCCTTGATCATGCCGCCACCCTGACGGAACCATTCGAAGTCATGCTTCTTGGGCAGATTAAGTGACAGCCACTTGGCCAACACGAGAATCAGCATGATCGAGAACAGTGGGCCTAGATAGTTATGCGCCAGTTTCGTGGCCATGATCATGTTGGCCCAGAACACATCCCCGAAGATGTTGCGGAACACGAACTTGCCCCACAGCAGATTGATGCCAGTGATCGCCAGAATCAGGAACAGCGTCGCCAGCGTCCAGTGCATGGCACGTTCCAGCGCCGTCCAGCGCAACATCAGCTTACCGGAGCGTGGGTGATCAAGATCATTGCGGCCCACCAGCAGATAGAAGATGGCGAGGACTGCCAGCATGCCCCCCAGAGCGATCAGGCCACCTGGCGAGATCCAGCGATTGCGGATCTGACGCCAGGTCTCACCACTCTGGTTGATCAAGCTGTAATTGGAGTCGTGGCGGCTGTCGATGGAATTATCACCATCCTTCACCTGTCGCCAGGTGTCAGCATCGACCGTTCCCACGGCTTGTCCGATCTCGGCGCTCGGGTCGGCCGCCACGGCAAGAGGTGCCAGCCACAGGCTCGCCATCACCAAGCTGAGGAACGTGATCACGACGAGCAGGCGTGACATTGTAAAGAGCGTTGTAAAGTGCGCGCGCATGTCGCCTCCTTACCCCTTGCGGGCTGCGTCATAGGCCAGACTATCGGCCTGATGAGTCACACTGCTGGTGGTCAGGTTTGCCGAGGTGTCTGGATGGCTCGCCTTGTCGACCGGTGACCATGCACCGTCTTCGTGACCGCGATAGACCACACGCTGACGGAAGATATCCGAGACAGTCTCGGCATCACCGGCCAACAGTGCCTTGGTGGAGCACATTTCGGCACACAGTGGTAGCTTGCCCTCACTGATGCGGTTGGCGCCGTACTTTTCATACTCTTCTTCAGGGCTTTCAGCTGGACCGCCGGCACAGAAGGTGCACTTGTCCATCTTGCCGCGTTCACCGAAGGCGCCCTGTTGAGGGAATTGCGGTGCGCCGAATGGGCAGGCGTACAGGCAGTAACCGCAGCCAATGCAGATGTCTTTATCGTGCAGCACGATACCGTCATCAGTCTTGTAGAAGCATTCGGTCGGGCAGACCGCCATACACGGTGCATCGTCGCAGTGCATGCATGCCACCGAGATCGAGACCTCGCTGGGCTTGCCGTCATCAAGGGTCACGACACGACGACGCTGAATGCCCCATTCTGTTTCGTTGGCATTCTTGCAGGCCGTGACGCAGCCGTTACATTCGATGCAGCGTTCTGCATCACAGAGAAATTTCATCTGGGCCATGGTGCTTCTCCTTCACGGCCTGTTGCCGGGTTCCTCGGTCAACAGGTCGGACAATTCTGGTAACTGATTCAGGTGATGCACTTCCTGCTGGACGTTATCCGTCTGAAAGTGCATCTGCCACGCTGTCGTTCAAGCTGTCTCGGCTGTTTATCAGGGATCAGGCGAGACTGACACGACACAGCGTGACCTTGGTTTCCTGCATCATGGTCACGGGGTCATAGCCATAGGTGGTGGCCGTGTTGGCCGATTCGCCAAGGACGTAAGGTACCGTGCCTTCTGGATAGCGAGACTCGAGGGATTCACCTTCGAAAACACCTCCGAAGTGGAAGGGCATGAAGACGACGTCCGGCCCGACACGTTCTGTCACCATCGCCATGACCTTGACGCGGCCTCCCTCGGCGCCTTCTACCCAGACCATATCGCCATCCTTGATGCCTTGGTCATTGGCCAGCGCAGGATTGATCTCGACGAACATCTCCTGCTGTAGCTCGGCCAGCCACGGAATGGAGCGCGTTTCCTCACCACCCCCTTCGTATTCCACCAGGCGACCAGAAGTCAGTGTGATGGGGTACTTGGCACTGACGTCGTTGTTCTGGATGGAGGCATAGAGTGTCGGCAGGCGATAGATGGATTCGGAATCCGGCCAGGTCGGATAGTCCTTCACCAGATCACGGCGCGCGGTATACAGCGGCTCGCGATGCTTGGGAATCGGGTCAGGGAAGGTCCAGACAAGTGCACGCGCCTTGGCATTACCGAACGGGGCGCAGCCGTGTTTGATCGAGACGCGCTGGATGCCACCGGAAAGATCGGTCTTCCAGTTCTTGCCTTCAGCCGCCTGCTTCTCCTCTGCTGTCAGGTCGTCCCACCAACCGAGCTGCTTGAGCAGCTTGTCAGTAAACTCCGGATAGCCGTCTTCAATCTCGGCACCCTTGGACCAGGAACCTTCGGCCAGAATATTGGTACCGTTGTGCTCAACGCCATAGCGCGCACGGAAGTTGAGGCCTCCTTCGGCAACGGACTTTGAAGTGTCATACAGAATCGGTGTGCCCGGGTGGCCCATTTCCGGCGTGCCCCAGCATGGCCACGGCATCCCATAGAAATCTCCGTCCGCAGGGCCTCCGCGCGCCTTGAGTGTCTCGAAATCGAAGGTATGCCAGTTTTGCTG
Source organism: Cobetia sp. L2A1 (assembly GCF_009796845.1). NCBI lineage: Bacteria > Pseudomonadati > Pseudomonadota > Gammaproteobacteria > Oceanospirillales > Halomonadaceae > Cobetia > Cobetia sp. L2A1. The sequence goes on from NZ_CP047025.1 coordinate 1,940,191, forward strand.
GTGCGCCTTCATGCGCTCAGGGCTCTGAGCGGTATAACCGACTGTCCACATGCCGGCATTGAATTCACGGGTAATGTCCTCGACCAGCGGGACACTACCTTCGATCTTGATATTGCGGAACAGCTCGTCCGCAAAGCCAAGCTTCTTCGCCATCAGGTACATGATTTCGTGATCAGGCTTGGACTCGAACATCGGTTCGATGACCTGATCACGCCACTGCAATGAACGACTGGAGTTGGTAACACTGCCGCTTGTCTCGAACTGAGTGGAGGCCGGCAACAGATAGACGCCATCGGTACGATCGTGCATGACAGCGGCGATGGTCGGATAGGGATCCACCACAACCATCATGTCCAGCTTGGCCATGGCCTTCTTCATCTCAGGCCCACGGGTCTGTGAATTGACGGCATGGCCCCAATAGAACATCGCCTTCAGTGCGGTACGCTGAGAGATGCGATCAGGATCTTCCAGTACGCCATCGACCCAACGCGAGACCGTGATGCCATTGGTGTGCATCGGCTTGCCGTCATGATATTCGGTCTGGTCGTAGCGCTTCTGGATCCAGCTGTAATCGACGTTCCAGACTTTGGCCCAATGTTTCCATGCGCCTTCGGTCAGGCCGTAATAGCCCGGCAGGGAGTGGGACATCAGCCCCAGATCCGTCGCGCCCTGGACGTTATCGTGACCGCGGAAGATGTTGGCACCACCACCGGACTTGCCGATGTTACCGAGTGCCAGCTCCAGGATGCAGTAGGCACGGGTATTGTTGTTACCCGTGGAGTGTTGCGTGCCTCCCATGCACCAGACAACACAGCCCGGGCGATTCTGGGAGAGACGACGCGCCACGTCGAGCATGTCGGCTTCACCGACCCCTGTAATGCGCTCGACCTCTTCAGGCGGGAAGTTGGCGACTTCGGCACGCACTTCATCCATCCCGTAAACGCGCTGCTGGATATAGACTTCATCTTCCCAGCCATTCTTGAAGATATGCCACAACAGGCCCCATACGTAGGCAACGTCAGTGCCCGGGCGCAAACGTACGTACTTGGTCGCCTTGGCGGCAGTACGGGTGAAGCGCGGATCCACGACGATGATCTCGGCGTTGGAACGTTCCTTGGCCAGCAAAATATGCTGCATGGCAACCGGGTGTGCTTCTGATGGATTTGAGCCGATGAACAGGATCGAACGACAGTTGTGCATGTCGTTGAACGAGTTGGTCATCGCGCCGTAGCCCCAGGTATTGGCAACACCGGCGACCGTGGTGGAGTGGCAGATACGCGCCTGGTGATCGACATTGTTGGTGCCAAACAGGGCGGCAAACTTGCGCATCAGGTAGGCCTGTTCATTGCTGAACTTGGCCGAGCCCAGCCAGTAGATACTGTCAGGGCCGTGCTGTTTGGTCAGCTCGAGCACCTTGTCACCGACTTCCTCGATGGCCTGTTCCCAGGACAGCTTCTTCCACTTGCCGCCCTCAAGCTTCATCGGGTATTTCAAGCGGCGGTCCGAGTGACCATGCTCACGCAGCGATGCACCCTTGGCGCAGTGTGCGCCCCGGTTGAACGGGTGGTCGAAGGCGGGTTCCTGCTTGGTCCAGACACCTTCCTGCACCTCGGCATACACACCACAGCCCACTGAGCAGTGTGAGCAGATGGTGCGTTTCGTCTCGACCGTAGCAGTAGACACTTCGGTCTTGGCCTCGGCGCGCCTCATCATCGGGGCAGCCATGAAGCTCGCCGCAGCGAGGCCGCCGGTCGCAACACCACTGCGTTTCAGGAACTGGCGGCGGTTGATGCCGAGTCCCGTAGTCTCTGTGGCAGAGGGGGTGGGGGTCAGTCGCATGACATCATCTCTCCTCGTCACCCGAGTCACTGGCCAGGCCGCGTGAGCGGGTCAGGGGACAGTGTCGGGAGCGGCGGTCTTTCAGGTAGGGCATGTACCCTGACCTGTGCCGACTTGTCGCGGTCAATGGCAGCGTGGAGTGAACTCCACGTTGCCCGTGTTCAGGCTGGCAGTGTCTCTGTGGCGACGGCTGCCGGCGCTGCCTGTCTATAGCATCAGCATGATCATTCAGGCGTTCGGCGCGACTCAGTCACGCAGCGTGGCGTAGAACGCCTTGACATGATCACTCTCGCGATAGCGATCGGAGGCTTTATCAACGTCTTTGGCCTCCGGTGCTGCCGTATCCGGAATCACGGCTCCTGCCAATGAACCCACGGTGGCAACACCAACGGTGCTGGCGCCTAGTACACGCAGGAACTTGCGGCGTCCCTGGCGAGCGAGGTTATGCGTGTCTTTCTTGTCATCATCAGTCTTCATGCTGATCTCCTGTCTGGCAGAGGCGCTGTATCACGTGTTCATCTCGCCTTGGCCGTGGCTGTCTTCGATAGCTGTCATGCATTGCTATGTTGTGTGTCATATCATTCGCGGTGGTCTATGTCGTAGCGAATAGCCTAGCCGTGAATGTAGTGCGTGAATCGAGCTCCTTGACGCCTGAGGTGCGATACCCGCAGTTGTCATCATGACGGGAGGCGGATGCCTTGCCATTCACTCGCGTTATTCGTATCCGAGCCTGTTCGCGCTGCTGCAGAATATGTGCTCACGGTGAGAGACTCGCCCAGGTTCAAGCGCTCAGCATTCAGGAAGGCCTGACCCAGATATCCGACGGCGGCGTAGAACGGACTGTCACGTCGAGCGAGGTCTACGCAGCAGCGTTCGCCCCAGTTCGATAGGTGGCGGCGGAAGAAGCCGGCCTGTTCACCAGGCAGCTCGTCAATCAGCATGGCCATCACCTCACATAGCGCACCGAGGTGATCTTCGGGTTCATGAACATCGCTTTGACGCTCGAATCCGAGGCGCTTGAGGTCCTGGCGCAAGGCAACCAGCGGCATTTCCATCAATGAACCAGTCAGATACCAGCTGGCATAAGGCACTATCTCGCCTTGTACGACACCGACCAATGTCTGGAAATACTCGTCCTCCAGGCGGCGCGGTTCGCTAACGCGCGCTGCCAATGACAATGATGCCAATGCCCTCGGTATCTGCTGCTGATCAGCGCCGGGCAGGGTGATGGCGTCGTGTTCTAGAGTAGCGAGAAACGCAATGAGCTCCTCGTCAGGCGCAGCACGTATCAGGCGCGCCAGCAAACGATAAAGATCAGAGCGTAGCGCCTGTTGTTCGACGCTGTGGCTCATCACTGATTCATCCTCAGATGCCATAGGCGTAATGTCTCCAGAAGGAGCCGTTGGAAATGTCATTGGCTCAGACCTTGAGTTGGGCGTCGGGATTACGTGCCATTTCGTGCCAGATGTCCTTTACGCGACAGTCACTGCACATCTTGAGCCGCAAGGCACCATCACCTTGGAAGTAGGCGTGTGATGCCAGCTTCGTTTGCATCGCGGTTATGGTGGCGGTCGAGCCGAATGGAGTGCCGCAGCTGATGCAGGGGAAGGGTACATCCTGTTTGAGGAGCAGGGGGTCGCGGCGAACATCGGGCTGTGGGACAAAGCCGGGCGTCAAGGTGATGACCTGCTCCGGGCATGCCTGCTCGCAGAGGCCGCATTGCACGCAGTCACCCTGGGTGAAAGACAGCGCCGGAGAGGTACGATTGGCGCTCAGTGCGGTCGTTGGGCAGACCGCGACACAGGCTTGGCACAGGGTGCAGCCCTCAGTCTCTATAGCGAGGCTTCCAAAGGCGGCACCTTCAGGCACTGCTACCGAATCTTGCGCGAGATCAGCGGCCGCAAGGCCCGCCAGGTGATCGAGTACTCGATTGAGGCGTTCACGCTTGCCGGGACGCTCATCAGGACGGCCCAGCAGCCAATCACGTGCAATCGGCTGACCGAGCGGATGCTCCTCTTCACTATTGGCACCTGGCGCAAGCGCCACACACAGCGGCGTTATCAGTGGCAGCGCACTAGTATCATCCTCAACGGAGGACGTCTTCTTGGCAGACGATGAAATGAATGCCAGGCGTGACGTGCCATGGTGATCGGTGGCCAGCTGCATGCTGCCCAATAGCGCAAGTGTCAGGCGACGCTCCTGCTCTAGCTGCTGGCGTTGGCCTGCCGGAAGGGCGTCTGGCAGTTCGACGAGTATTTGAGATGCCCCAAGCGCAAGTGCGGCGAGCCATTCGTCGTGACCGGTGGCAGTGATTTCATCGAGTGTAATGTCGAGGCAGCGCTCGCGGTCGGTGACTGAAACAGCACAGGCGTCAGTTTCCGGGGTATCAAGGCGATACCGCAGCAGTGGATAAATACCACCGGCATCCTGATAGCGCTCCAGCAAGCGCTGAATCTGTTCCATGCGCTGTTCTACGGGAGGTTGGGTAAAGCTCAGTGCCCCGGTAGGACAAGCGCTGATGCAGCTTGCTGCGCCATGACACAGGAAGGGGTCAATCTCGATATGCGCGTTGCGACGACCGGCGATCGAGAAGATGGCGTCGGCACTGCACGAAGATAGGCAGCGCGTACAGCCGATGTTGCCGGCACTTGCATGTGCGCAGACATCCAGGTTGACGCTGACATAGTTCGGTTTATCAAAACTACCGACCAGACCGCCGAACTGAGCTGCCCATTCCGTCATTTCTGGCAGCGTAGTGACATCGAGCTGCGCATCACAGGCCAAGCGGTCCAGCTCGATCAATACGGCATCTGGCGCACGTAAATACCCTGGTGGCGCAAGCTCTGCCTGGTTGAGAGGCTGGGTTGCCAAGTCTGCAATCAGATCAAAATGTGTCACCTGATGAAGGCTGGGCTGGCCGTCTGGCTGAATGATAGGCGTGGCTGGGAGTAATGCGGACGCCAGATTGACCCCGTCGCTGGTCAGCATGAACTGGCCAAGATAGCCCGAGAGGCTGAGCGCATTACGAGATGCTGTATGCGATGGCAGCGCCTGGCTTGCAGTGAAGTGTTGTTCATCGAGGGAGACCAGGGCGCTGTTATCCTGATCACTTGTCAGTAGAGCCAGCGACAATCGTGTCGTGGTGGGCAGCTGTAACAATAGAGTTGCCAGTGCGCGTATCCGTGCTTCACTGCCGACCAACAGCGTTTGCCCCCGGCTGCGATAGCGGATAGGCGCGCTACCTGCATCGCTGGCGAGCAGTGGGAGGCTGGGAGCCTGCGTGCCGATCGCAGCAGACCCTGTCATGGAAGACAGTGCTCGTTCGCGAGCCTGTTTATTCAGCGCACGCTGGGTATTCTCAATGCTCAGGCCGGTACTGGCGTGTACAGCCAAAGGCGTGCCGCGCGATGCCGGATCAAGCGGCTGCGGGTGCGTGGGACTCGCCGTCATCTTACTCATCCTTTTCGGTCGTTGCGGCCCTGTCAGTCGCTGCTGCCGTCAGGTGGCAGAAGGCTATCGCAGGGCCCTGTCGCCGCAGATTCTCGAGGCAGACGCCCGGTCAGCAATCAACAGTCCTTCAATGGGTGATCAATGGCATGCTCTGCATTGCGCCGTGGGCGGTCAGGTCGCCTCAAAAGAATAGCTCAGGTAGGCAGATGCCACGGGCATTGTCTGCCGCCCTGAATTTCTCAGTGAATCAGGAGCTGCGGCGTGGCAAGCATGTCATGCAAAATCTAGCGAGTGCGTTGCAGACATTGCACCTTGTTAATGCGCGCTGTAGTCACTCATGAGCCATAAGGCTGACCCCAAAACCGATAGTGAGCTGCTGAACTGGGTCATATTGACTCAAGGTAAGTGCGCAGCGCGTCATCCTGGTAGGTTGGGTAATCGTGAAGTGTCGTTGGTAGAGGGCTGGGCGGCGGTTGGGGAATCATCCGCATAAGCTGAATCAGTTACATCGTCTGCTTCACGTTGAGGCTCGACGCTTTCAGCGGTGGTGGCTATATCGTGAGGTTCGTGCTGTGTTTCTGTGTCTGCTTCATTATGCTTTTCATGATTTTCGTCCAGCGCTGTGTCTTGCTGACCCGTGGCTGGCGCCGGCTGCTCCTGGTCTTCTTCGTTCTGGTCTTCTTGGTCCTGTGTTGCGAGGCTTTCCTCGACCTTATGGGTCCAGCGCCGCAGGGTCTCGGCCACGCCATCTGCTAACGGGCGCATCTTGGAAAAGTCCTGGTCGTAATCATCCAGCCCGTCACGCAAAGAGTGTTCTCCCCCCATGAAGATGCGCCGGAGCGCTTGCTGGCGAAGAGCGGGGTCCACGCCGGTCTGCATGAATGCACTGACATCGGCATCAGGCATCAGTGTCTCTGGATCGGGTAGCTCGATAGCAGACGTTTTGTCAGCCTCGTGCTCATCGATGCATTGCTCCGCATGCCCTTGGTCGGTTGGGACCTCCGCACGAAGTTCACCGTTGTCAGCCACACCCTGATGACCAGCAGGGGGTGGCTGATCATCCGTCAGGCTCGCAGATGCTTCCCTGGTCGCCGCTATCGCAGTACTCATGTCTGAGGTGGCGGGCGTACGTGACGATGTCTCGAATGCTGTTTTGGCCTTGTTTGTTTGCGTGTGGTCGGTGTGCTGTTTGCGCCGCGACCAGCGTGACAGCAGACTCTCCTGTCCCTCATCAGCGCTGTTGGTCGGGGAGCTTTCCGGGCGGCGTGTCATGATTTTTCATCCGCTTGCTGGGGGGCATCCGGTGAATGCTTGAGCGGTTGTCCTGACTGACTCGCCCGCCCGGCACCCTTGCGCTTTTTCTTCTTGCCTTCATCGACACGCTCACCATGACGAGCCAGATAGCCTTCTAGCCAGACCATCAGCGCGGGCGGCATGGGGGTGTCGAGCACCAGTTGATCACCATCCATCCATTGAGAGGCGACTTCCTGGCAGGCCGTCACGACACGTGGCTGCATGCCATCGTCTTCACGCTCCTCGCAGAGCACAAATAACCGCGGCTGGTCACAACGCAGGTTGTAGCGATAATCAGTGCGTTCGGTGAGATGTAACTGGAGTGCTAGCGTGCGGTGATTCGCGAAGTCAGATCGTGGGCTGTCATCTTGAGGCTGATGGGCGTCTTCAGCCTTGGCTGGCGCGAGTTGTGCGATGCGCCATGTGTCGATGCTGAAGCGGCCCAGCCGCTGAGTTGTCGGTGCCAGTGAAACACTCATCCAGCGCGTATCGTCACTGCGCGGAGTGACTGGTGATGGTAGTGAGGCGTGTGGCTCGGGAGTTGTATCCAAAAGTGAATCTGAATGTTGAGTCATGGCATCTCTCATGAAGTGCTGTCTTGCGCGCAGCCGCGTAGCGCAAAGAGCGCAAAGTCGATGGGCGTAGCGGTCATCTTTCTTGAATGGCTGAGTCTGTATTTTGCAAGAAACATGCCGTAGTGGACGACGCTATAATCGGTCTATCTCGTGTAAAGGACACTGAGATAAGGACACTGGTATCCTGTGCTCATTCCTACTGCTGCACTTCTACTACACACCATTTTGAAGGCGGTGAAGGTGGTTTTAGAAGGGTAGGCAGTCCCACCGTATTTCGCATCAGGCACGATGAGGGAGACCCCGACGTCATGAAGACTTCCGTACGGCCTGCGATTAGTCATGCCAAGCTGCCGACTACGTTAGATATCGAAGTGATGGATGAGCGTGGCCAGCAATTTCAGCAATCAATTGCGGCTGAACGCTCACTTACCATTTATCTCAATCGACGTGAAATCGTCACGCTGATGACTCTGGGAGCCGAGCCGGAGGCTCTGGTTGCTGGCTATCTACGCAATCAGGGATTGTTGGGGGAGCTTGAGGATCTTGAGGCACTGCAGGTGGACTGGGAGGTCGAGAGCGCCTCGGTCGTGACACGCTATCTGCCAGATGATATCGAGCAGCGGCTTGGCAAGCGTACCGTGACGACAGGCTGTGGCCAAGGCACGGTATTTGGCAATCTGCTGGAGCGTCAATCGCTCGCCGCGTTGGATTCACGATCCTTCAGTCAGGCGCAGCTCTATCGATTGCTCGATGCGTTGGCCGCACACAATGCCACGTATCGTAAGGCAGGTGCCGTGCATGGTTGCGCATTGTGCCGTGATGATGAGGTACTGGCCTTCATTGAGGATGTCGGGCGGCACAATGCAGTCGATACGCTGGCAGGCTTGAGCTGGCTATCGCCGTTGGATGAAAGTGCGCTGAATTACTCCGGAGCCAACATCTTCTATACCACAGGTCGATTGACGTCGGAGATGGTGCTCAAGGTCGCCCAAGCCGGTATTTCCGTATTGGTGTCGCGCTCTGGTGTGACACAAAAAGGCGTTGAATTGGCGAGTCGTTTTGGTGTGCTGTTGATTGCGCGCGCCAAGGGCATGCACTTTCAGGCCATTGATCCTGTTGGTCGGCTGGTACTGGACGCCATCCCGCCACTGCGCGCGGCGGATGTCGCAAAGGCTGCTGGAAAAATTGTCGCCAAGGAGCAGGGAGGCAAGCCATGAATCAACCTGTTGCCCCGACATCACCGCTCGCATCCGCCGCTGCGCCCGTGAGCCATGACAATCCGTTCCTGACGGTACAAGAAGTAGCCAAGCTGTTGCACCTCAATGAGAAGAAGATTTACCAGCTGGCGAGTGACGGCACCATGCCGGCGACCAAGGTGACCGGAAAGTGGCTATTCCCGCGTCGGCTGGTAGAGCAGTGGATACTCGAGTCAAGCCATCATGGTGTGCTCGCAGACCGGCTCATGCTTACCGGCAGCGATGATCCATTGCTGGCGGCACTCTCCATGCGCCTTAACCAGCAGCATGGCGGCAGTGCTTTTTACGGCATGAGCGTCACGGGAACACGGTTGGGTCTGGATTTGCTCAGCCAGGGACGAGCGGATGTCTGTGCCATTCACTGGGGGCGGGCAGAAGAAGCGGCGTTGCGTCATCCTGCGCTGATCCGAGGGCATGATGGCTATCGGCAGTGGGTGCTCGTCAGATTGGCACGCCGCACACAGGGCTTGATCATTCGCAACGAAGACCGCCATCTGCCAGTGGAGCCTAGTGGGCTTTTCGGTGCACAACGGCGCTGGGCTGTCCGGCAGGAAGGGGCGGGATCTCAGCGTTTCCTGCAGGAGTGGTTGTCGGGTCATCAAATGCGTCCCGAGCAGCTCAATACGCTCGCCATTGCATACTCGGAGCGTGAAGTTGCTTCACTCGTGGCACGAGGTGAGGTCGATGTCGGACCTGGAACCTTGTCGGCCGCCAACGAGTTTGGACTTGGCTTCGTGCCTGTCTGTGAAGAGGCGTTTGATCTTGTCGTACCGCGCAATGTTTATTTCCGCGACTTGTTTCAAGGCATGCTTCGCTATCTCACTACCCCCAATGGCATTCAACTAGCTCAGTCACTGGGAGGATATGATCTTCGTGAGTGCGGTCAGTTGATCTGGCGCGGTGATGCGACACAACACGACTGATTATCCTGAACTCAGGGCATGAAGCCGTCGGACCTAGAGCACTGAAAATCAAGCTGGGCACGTTCAGAGTCAAGATAGATAAAAGCGCCCACTAGCGAATCGCTAATAGGCGCTTTTTGTTGTCTGTGCTGCCGGGGTTTCATTCTCATGTTTTTATTGAGAAAAAATTCTCGCTGTTATATTGCGATGTTAAAACCACTTAGCCGTTAGCCATCTGGAGAGAATGATTAGTCGGCATCAGTTCGAGTGCAGACAGATAACACCACGGCATCATCTTCACTGGTGGAAACCAGTGCATGTCCCATGTCTGAGTCGAAGTAGATACTGTCGCCCTGGTTGAGTACGAGAGGTTCATAGAACTCCGAGTAAAGCTGAATGCTGCCTTCCAGCACCATCAGAAATTCCTCGCCATCATGACGCACCCAGTCCGGGAAATCGTCAAAACTGCGTGCGCGAACACGTGTCTTGAAGGGAATCATGCGTTTTTGAGCGAGCTGCCAGGAGAGCAGTTCATGCTCGTAGGTGGGGGTCGGATGACTCTTGCCATCCCCCACGCGCGTGAGATCTCGCCGGCCAAGAGTACCGCTCTGACGCTTGGGGGGGCTCAGTAACTGGGGTAGATCGATATTGAGCCCGCTGATCAGTTTCTGCACCGCGGTGAAGGTCGGCGATATCTGTTCGTTCTCGATCTTGGACAGCGTAGAGCGAGCCAGTCCGGTGCGTTGGCTGACATCCTCCAGGGTCCAGTGATTGGAGAGCCGGATTTGCTTGACGCGCTCACCAAGCTTGAGGGGTTCTACAAAGGGCTTACGGCCGGAGGCGATTCGAACGGCTGCATCCTTGTCAGTGGGTGTGCTCATGAGGGCTTCGCTGTGATCAGTGGCGCTGGCGGCCATATGTTTACTATAGGAAACTTTTTCGCCAGCTTATCACGAATGGAAAATCACGCAGAGCCTCGAAAGTCATGCGCATTGCTACCAGCGACAGTGAAAATGGTGTTTTGGACATCGTTGACGTTTCCTGCACAAGGGAAACGATTTAGAACAATGGATGTTCACGATCGCTGCGCGTATCACTGGTCGCGGGATTGGAGTTGGGAGTGAGGGGAGTATTACCCATCCTGCGAGTAATGCCTGTCTTGGGGGTAAGGTGTGAAGTGGTTGATAAGCCATCTTCCATCGGCAACCCGACCAGCGCCTTGACGTGCGCTTCGGCACTTCGCCCAAGCGCGTCTAGACAGTAGCCTCCTTCCAATACCGAGACGATACGACCGTGGCAATGGCGTCGTGCGACATCCATTGCGAGGCGGGTGATCCAATAATAGTCATCGTCTTCCAGACATAATTCTGCCATCGGATCTTCACGGTGTGCGTCAAAGCCGGCGGAGATCATGATCAGCTCCGGTTTGAAGTCATCGAGACGCTTCAGCCACTGAGCTTCTATGGCGTGTCGAAAGACAAGGGAGCCGCTGCCTTCGTCCAATGGGGTGTTGTGAATATGCTCCCAGCTGCTTTCCAGATAGCGCCACGGATACATGGCTGTCTGGAAAGATGAGCACACAAGGGTGTCTGGGTCGTGTTTGAAAATATCGACCGTGCCATTGCCCTGATGCACGTCAAAATCAAGGATGGCGATGCGTTTCACGCCGTACTGCTGGCGCGCATGCAATGCCCCTACTGCCACATTGTTATAGAAGCAGAAGCCCATGGCATCGGTACGTTCTGCATGATGCCCAGGGGGGCGTACCGCACAGAAAACGTTGTCAGCTTGATTTCGCATGACCTGATCTACACCGCGCACGACTGCACCTGCGGCTAGACGCGCTGCTATCAGGCTATCGGAACACATCAGTGTGTCGTCATTGAGAGCGAGCAACTGGCCATTCTGAGGTGGGCACTTCTCCAGCGCTTGCAGGTGACGCATCGGGTGTACGCGGGCAAGTTGCTCAAGCGTTGCTGCTCTGGCGCTATATTGCTGCACATGCTGAATGACTCCGCTTAGCGCGAGGCGTCGTTCGATGGCTTGTAGGCGCAATGGGCTTTCTGGGTGGGTAGGCCCCATGAAGTGGTTAGAACAGTCGCTATGAGTAATGTATGAGGTGATCATCGGCATGCCCGCTCGCAAAACGCTTGTCATAATGCAAAGTATAGACACTACATTAGGAGCCGAGCGCTGCGCGGGATAGTGGCAGATGGTCTAGCGCGGCGTGTTCTGGCTTCCGAGACTCTGCAAAATCTGCGTTATCGCTACCGTGTTGCAGTCGAGCCACATGCATTGAATGGATTTATCCGATGCGTGTGGCTGTTCAGAGGACGTTGTTCACGGCATGCTGAGATGAAGGTATTCACTATGCAGGTCTGATAGGACAAGCACATGAGCACGCGATTTCTGCGTAATTTCTTCGAACCCCGCAGCGTGGCGGTGATTGGCGCTTCGGAAAAGATGCACTCCCTTGGCGGACAGGTACTCAGGAATCTATTGGAGGGGGGGTTCAAGGGCACCCTCGAGGTCGTCAACCCAAAGGGATATGAGACGGTGCATGGTGTGAACTGTGTGCGGCGCGTGAGTGATCTATCTCAAGTGCCGGACCTCGCTATCCTGTGCTCGCCCGCAGAGACCTTGCCGAAAATGGTGGAAAAGCTCGGGCGCTTCGGTGTGAAGGCCGCCTTGCTGATTTCAGGTGGCGTTGCCCCTACGCCCACCAGCTCCTTTGCCAGGGCGACCGAGAAAGGCTTGGGAATGCTGACGGGTCGGGACGCTCGGTCATCGGTATCCGAAACGCCACGCTTTCATTCTGACCAGGGAGACTTGAACAGTCGCTTGCTCAAGGCGGCTCGGGCCAGTGGCATTCGCCTGTTAGGTCCTGAATGCATGGGAGTCTGCGCGCCCCATAACCATCTCAATGCCTCCTTCAGTGGTCAGCCGGTGGCCAAGGGGAAGGTCGCCTATCTAGGCCAGTCCGGCATGTTGGGCAATGCGATGATTGACTGGGCGGCAGGGCGTGGCATCGGTTTTTCTCATCTGGTGACGTTGGGCGACAGTGTCGATGTCATGTTGCCGGATCTGATTGATTACCTGAATCAGTACGGCCCCTCCCAGGCACTGCTATTACATCTCGAACGTATCCACGACGCGATGCACTTCATGACGGCATTGCGTGAAGCATCACGTAATCGCTTGGTACTGGCGATAAAGAGTGGTCGTACCCCAGAGGCTGATCTGTTCGGTACACATGTCACGCCTGGTGTTCCTAACCGCGATCGTATTGTTGATGCCGCATTGGCACGCGCTGGCGTGGTACGTGTCAACGATAGCGAGGACATGTTTGATGCATTGGAAACCCTGAATCGCATGAAGCCGCTGCGGGGTGATCGATTGGCGATTGTCTCCAATGGCCTGGGCCCCGCTCTCCTCGCTATCGATAAGTTGATGGCGGGTGGCGGCAAACTAGCGGAGTTGAGCGAAGATAGCCGCCTGGCACTACTCAAAGGTGAGCTGGATGTGAGTCTACCTGGACGAAATCCAGTTGATCTTGGAGGGAATGCCACGCCGGAAGATTTTGTTGCTGCAGTGAACATCGTCGCCAATGATCACGGGGTAGATGCAGTCCTCGTGGTGCATGCGCCAACTCGTCTTGCACCATCTCGAGTCACTGCTGAGGCGTTGATTGCTCATCGCAAGCAATTTCGTCGCAACCTGCTGACGAGTTGGATGGGATTGGAACAGGCACTGGCGGCACGCCATGAGTGTCATCTCGCCGGCATTCCTACCTATCTTTCGCCTGAAAAGGGCGTCAAAGCCTTCCTGCAGATGGTCGATTACCATCGGGTGCAGTCACTGCTGCAACAAACGCCGCCCAGCTTATCGTTCTCTACTACCGGCGAAATACGCGCCTGTGCCCACGACCTGGTGCACAGTGCGCGTCGCGCGGGACGTGAGTGGCTGACACACTCGGAAACGGCTCATGTCCTGGAGACCTACGGCATTACCACTGCTCCCAGTCGCTATGTCGCCGATGCATCAGAAGGCGCGCGCGCGGTACAGGAGCTACAGCGTAGCGCCAGGCAGGATGATCTTCCGGACCGCAATGGCCCCTATGCGCTGCGCGTTGTACATGAACACAACAGTCAGCCTTTCCGCTATCGGCGTTACCCTCAGCGACTGTCGTCAGGTGTGGTGCAGGATCTCGCTGGACCTGAAGATATCGCGCTGGCCATTCGGCGCATCACTAACAAGGTAGCGGAGCGTGATGTCGAGCAGGGGCGCAGCGGTAGTGCGACAACGCGTATCCACGAGTTCTGTCTGCAGCCGATGCAGCGAGGTAAGCATTCATTGCAATTGAGTGCTGGCATCACGCGGGATGACGAGTTTGGGCCTGTCGTGGTGTTTGGTCTCGGCGGCTACAAGGTCAATGTGCTGGCAGACCGGCAGGTTGCGCTACCTCCGCTCAACATGACGCTCGCACGAGAACTGATTTCACGCAGTCACGCCTCCCGGTTGATTGCAGAGCATTCACCCGATCCAGAACGTGATTTCTTACGGTTATGCACCTTTTTGGTCAAATTGGCACAACTGGCATCGGATTTGCCTGATATTTGTGGGTTGGAAATCAATCCGTTATTGCTCAATCGTGACGAGGCGGTGGCTGTCGACTTTACGCTGGATCTCGGCAAGCCAGCGCGTTTCGCGATCATGCCGTATCCAGAGGAGTTGCGAGAATCCTTTCAGTTGGAAAGTGGCATGCAGGTCGAGGTGCGTCCGATAAGAGGCGAAGATGCCCCGCTGATTACGGCGTTCCATGCGCGTTTATCGGAAGAGAGTATTCGGTTTCGCTACTTCCATCATAAGGCTGACCTTAGTCAGCGTGATCTGGCGCTGCTTGCCCAAATCAATTATGACCGTCAGATGGCCTTCATTGCCGAGCGAGACGTACAGGAGAGTTCCGGCGATGCACCGCGGCGGGAAATGCTTGGAGTGGTGCGTGTGTGGAACGATCCAGACAATATCCGTACTGAATTCTCGGTCATCATTCGTGATGACCTTCAAGGAGAAGGGATAGGGCGGTTGTTGATGGAAAAGATGCTGCGTTACTGCCGTTCGCTGGGCACGCTGGAGATGGTGGGCAAGATCATGATCGATAATCATCCCATGCGTGCACTGATGAAACACCTCGGATTTACGTGCCGATATAACATGGAAGAGCAGGTGATCGATGCCAGTATTCGGCTCAACGAGCCGATGAATGACTGGCAGCGCTTACGTCTGGAGTCCAAGGCCTGAGATGAGGGTGAAAGTAGTTGGTCAGGAAGTATTTCGATGTTCTACCTTCGTCGCATAATGATTTGTTTTGGTTTGAGTGAGTATCAATAACGCTGTATCATCATCACAAATATAAGAATCCTTTATAGGAATTGGCGCAGGGGATGACGTTTCGTTTTGTCAGTACGTAATATTCAGGGAAACATTGTCCTTGGTGATGATGTGAGTCTGTAGTGCGCGCTTGGCAGCCGTAGTGGTCACTTCCTGTGCCCAGACAACAGGAAAGCTAATGACTGACACTCCCGATGTGAAGATCCGGGTGCGCAATCTGAGCAAGGTGTTCGGTAATCATCCGAGCAAAGCGCTCGCACTGCGTGACCAGGGTCTCAAGCGCCCTGAAATTCATGAGAAGACTGGCCAGACACTCGGGCTTTCCAATGTTGATTTCGACGTCATGGAAGGCGAGCTTCTCGTCATCATGGGCCTCTCAGGTTCTGGTAAATCGACGCTTATCCGTTGCCTAAATCGTCTGATTGATCCCACCGAAGGCGAGATCATTATCGATGGCCAGGATGTGGCCAAGTTGGATGAAAAGTCATTGCTTCAATGTCGTCGTAAACACTTCTCAATGGTCTTTCAGAATTTTGCGCTATTTCCTCACCGCACAGTGCAGCAGAACGCTGAATTTGGTTTGGAAGTGCGTGGTGAAAGCAAGGAAGTCTGCTTTCAGCGTGGTCGTGATGCGCTCAAGCAGGTTGGCCTGGATGGTTGGGAGGATTCTTATCCCAGTCAGCTTTCGGGCGGGATGCAGCAGCGAGTAGGACTGGCACGGGCACTGGCGAATGACTCGACCGTACTGCTCATGGATGAGGCATTCTCTGCGCTTGATCCGCTGATTCGCAAGGATATGCAGCAGGAGCTACTGGCGCTGCAGCACAAGATGAAGAAGACCACGATCTTCATCACTCATGACCTTGACGAAGCACTTTCCATCGGAGATCGCATCATTTTGCTGAAGGATGGTGAGATTGTGCAGATAGGCTCTCCCGAAAGCATTCTTACCAATCCAGCCAACGACTATGTCGCGCGCTTTGTCGAAGGCGTGGACATGTCACGTATCTTGACGGCTCGGTCCGCCATGACCGATGTGCGTGCGACAGCGCGTGATGACGATGGTCCTCGCACGGTATTACGCAAGATGGGTGAGAATGGGCTGAATAGCCTCTTTGTGGTGCGCCGTGATCGCACTTTGCTTGGCATTATCACTGCAGAAGATGCTGAACGTGCGGTGCGTGAAAACCTGACAGACCTGACCGAGCTGATCCACTCTGATTGTTGCAAGGTCTCTCCTGATGAGCCGTTGCATAATCTGTTTGCACTGTTTGCCGGACACCACAACCCGTTGGCGGTAGTGGATGAGCAGTCACGACTGTTGGGTGTGGTGGTCAAAGGGTCCGTACTGGCTGAGTTGGCCGAAGCAGGGGAGGCACAGGCATGAGCGAATCAACAGGCTTTACCATTCCCAAGATTGAACTGGGCGATTGGATAGAGGCAGGGCTGGATTACCTGACCAATAATTACTCCGGCATTACGCGTGGCATCTCGAAAATTACCGAAACCGGTATCGACCTGCTAAATGACTCCCTGATGTGGCTTCCTGAATGGGCGCTGATTGCGCTGGTCGCATTGCTGTGCTGGCGGTTATCGGGAATGCGCCTTGCCATCGGCGCGGTGCTTGGGCTAGCACTGATCTGGAATCTTGATCTATGGGATCCGATGATCGAGTCTTTGACGCTGGTCGTTATTGCCACGCTGGTGGCCGTCGTCATTGCCTTGCCGCTGGGAGTCCTTGCAGCGCTGTCGGATCGTTTTTACAAGATCATCATGCCGACGCTTGACTTCATGCAGACCATGCCGGCTTTCGTTTATCTGATTCCGGCAATTCCATTCTTCGGGATCGGGTCTGTCTCGGCCATCTTCGCAACGGTTATCTTTTCTATGCCACCGGCGATCCGCTTCACGACCTTGGGAATTCGACAGGTACCCAATGATCTGATCGAAGCGGCTGATGCCTTTGGGGCCACACGCAGTCAGAAGCTGTTCAAGCTGCAGCTTCCACTGTCACTGCCCACCGTGATGGCCGGTATCAACCAAACCATCATGCTGGCACTGTCAATGGTCGTGATTGCGGCAATGATTGGTGCTGATGGCTTGGGTAGCGAAGTGTGGAAAGCCATTCAAAGGCTGCGTCCGGGCGATGGCTTCGAGGCAGGTATTGCGGTCGTGATTCTGGCCATGCTGTTGGATCGCCTGACTCAAACCCTGAGCAAGGGAAAGAAACGGCGTACCTGAGTATCGCGCTCATCAAACGCTAGACGCTGTCATGTCACGATAGCGTCATAACAAGTAACGGATACATCAAGGTATTCGTTACTTGTTGATCGGAACTGTTTTCCGATGCGTAGGCCACCTTCAGATGGTCTAGCAATATCGTATTGGATAATCTTTTTAATATTTTTGTATCACAGCAAATGAACGCACGGCGCCCTGTTACAGGAAGAGGGGGCCTCAGTGTATCCAATGCTGACGTGACATTTCTGCACTCAGCACCCTTGATATTTATAAGGGTGCATTACTGATCGATTCAGACACCTAACCCATCCGGGCAGATGTCATTACTCTTTCATCGGGTAATGAGAATAAGCAAACAAAGGGGAAAGTGATGATTAAGCAGGAATTTACCTTCGCAAGCACAGCATCCATCACCGCCAAGGCATTGTTGTTGGGCGCGGCATTATCAGCAACAGGTGGTGCCTACGCAGCAGGCGATAAAGGCGATGTCACTCTGGCCTATGTCGAATGGTCTTCTGAAGTGGCCTCAACCAATGTGGTCAAGGCGGTATTGGAAGAGCAAGGCTATAACGTCGAACTCAAGTCGCTGTCTGCTGCTGCCATGTGGCAGGCTGTGGCCTTCGGCGATGCAGACGGCATGGTGGCTGCATGGTTGCCGACGACTCATGAAGACTACATGAAGAAGGTCTCCGCCAAGATAGAAGATCTCGGCGTCAATCTGGATGGCACCAAGCTGGGGCTGGTGGTACCTACCTACAGCAAGCTGAACTCCATCGAAGACCTCAAGACTCAAGGCGATGATATTGATGACCGTATCATCGGTATCGAGCCGGGTGCAGGCCTGACGCGTCTGACGGAAAAAGTGGTTGAGGATTATGGCCTGGAAGACATTGATCTGAGGACGGGGAGTGGCGCGACCATGACCGCTGCGCTTGATAATGCTATCAAGGGCAAGCGCGATATCGTGGTGACCGGTTGGACACCTCACTGGATGTTTGCGCGCTGGGATCTCAAGTATCTTGATGACCCGAAAAATGTGTATGGCGGCGCCGAGCAGATCCACACCATCGCGCGTCTGGGGCTCAAGGAAGACATGCCAGAGGTCTATAGCATTCTGGACAACTTCCACTGGACGCCGGAGCAGATGGGGCAGGTGATGCTCAAGAATCAAGAGAAAGACGCCGATCCGTATGAGACTGCCAAGGCATGGGTGGATAGCCATCCGGATATCGTCAAAGGCTGGTTGCCGGCGACTGCTCAATAATACCCGCGTGTACTAATACGCTGATGATAGTGAAACGCCCCCGCAGGCTTGCTTGCGGGGGCGTTCTTGTCGATGACGAGCTACATTCCCTGATAAGCAGGCATCAGAATGGACTGATGTGCAGTTGGAAGAGCGTAAAACCGACAGGTACTAAAACTGACAGGTACTAAAACTGACAGGTACTAAAATGGACAGGGGCTACGAATTTCCATTCGCTCACCGCTAACGGGATGATCAAAGGCGATCATTTCGGCGTGTAACATCAGACGGTTGGCCATGAAGAAGGCTTCATCTGTCGCGTAGAGGTCACAGCCCAAAATGGGGTGGTCGATTTGCTGGCTGTGAATCCGCAGCTGGTGAGTGCGCCCTGATACCGGTGTAAATTCAACGCGTGTGCGCTGTGGACCTTCAAGACGCTCAATGACGCGAAAGTCACTGATGGCTGCCTTGCCCGTCTCGTGGCAGATTTTCTGCAGTGGGAAGTGATCGATATCCTTGGCGATAGGAAGCGATATACGTCCAGTATCTTCCGCCAGGTGACCGTGGAGTATCGCGATATAGGATTTTTCGATAGTGCGATCTTGAAACTGACGGGTCAGATTCCCATTGGCCGGCTTGTTAAGTGCGACCAACATGATGCCGGAGGTGCCGAAGTCAAGGCGGTGCAGCAGCTTTGCCGTTGGGTATTCCTTTACTAGTCGATGGTGCAATGAATCCAGGTTGAGCGGGTGCTTGCCCGACAGACTCAAGAGCCCCGTTGGCTTGTCGATCAATAGAATGTCGTCATCGGCGTACAGTACACGATAGTGGTCGTGACAGAGAGGAACGATGAACGGGTCGGTTTGTGGCTGCATGAGGACTCATCAGTGGCGGTGGGGTGGAGAATGCAATAAAGAAACCAGCAAACTGGCGACGAGAATGGCGCGATACGGGGGTATCAGTCTTCAGGTAGCGGGGAGGCCTGAAGGTCGATATCTTCCCAGAGATACTCGTACTCATCGTCTTCATCATCCTCGGGCGCACGACCGATAAACACGCTCGCCGTAAAGGCACGCAGGAAGACCACCTCGCTTCCATCGAGCGCTGCCAGGTGCTCGTCGCGCTTGAGTTTTTTGATCTTGCGCTTGCGAGCCGCTTGGTCATTGCGCGCCTCCCGTGTTTCAGCACGCCACTGGACTGCCAGATCACCGGGCGCTGTCGACTGTATCAGAAGCGCTTCAGGACAATGGGTCGGAATATCCGGAGTACCTTCATCGCGAACCTGGTATTCCCAGCGCGCCGGATCGCCATTGCGAGGTGCTTGCATCAGATGTTGGCGAATGAAGGTATAACCGTGCGGATGCTCCAATACGGTGTACAGCACATTACCGACCACTGCGTGGTCTATCAGCGAGATGCCGTGGCTGTCTGAAGGTATATAGCCAGCCAGCAGGCGATCAACGAGTACCTGGCGCGCTACCTTGGGTGTTGCACTGTCGTCCCATGCCATCAGGGCTCCTTGTACTTCGCGAGGTGAGAAACGAAAAACGGGGCGCTATTGTCGTATCAGGCGCGAGCAAGGGCAAGCAGACGACCGATGACTGGGGCCACAACGCAACAGGCCCCGCGTATGCGAGGCCTGTTGATCATCAAGGTGCCAGTAGTAGCTTGTGCCAGTCGTCCACCTCTGCATCCGGGCGCTGATAACGTACCCGATCGTGCAGGCGTGATGGTTGGCCTTGCCAGAATTCGATCATCTCTGGTACGACTCGATAGCCGCCCCAGTGCTCCGGACGCGGAATTTCGCTATTGGCATATACTTGCTCAAATCGTCCCTGGCGTTCCCCCAGCCAGTCGCGATCCGGAATCTCGACACTCTGCTGTGAGACCCAGGCGCCCAACTGGCTTTCCTTGGGGCGAGAAGCGAAGTATTGGTCTGAAAGCGATTCCTCAACTTTCTCGACGCTCCCCTCGATACGCACCTGACGCTGCAGGGCCGGCCACCAGAAAGTGAGTGCCGCCTGTGGCACATTGGCCAGTTCGCTACCCTTGTGGCTCTGATAGTTGGTATAGAAGATGAACCCCTTTGTATCGTATCCCTTGAGTAACACGATACGTGCATGTGGCTTGCCCTGACTGTCGACAGTTGCCAGTGTCATGGCATTGGCATCGTTATCATCTGCCGATAGCGCACTGGTCAACCATTCCTGGAATAGATCAAAGGGGATCTCGGGGGTGTTGGCAAGATTCAGGCCATCACCGGAATAGGTTCTGCGCACGTCGGCAATATCGCGATTCATCGCGGGCTCCCTTAATGAGTTGCTCATGTAATATCACAGACTGTGTACCGTCCTGCTCAAGATCGCAAGCCACAGACAAGACGAGATCACGTGTCAAGCCTCTATGCACAGCAGATGTAAAGTAAAGATTTATCCGATAAGCGTCGACGTACCGATCTGAATCCACACCATGTACATGCCAGTGCCTACGGCAATCGAAAGCAAGGCGTTTCGTCGCCAAAGTTGCAGGCCTGCCACGCAGACGGCTGACAACAACATGCCTGCACCCTCGGCACTTGTCAGCCAGTCTTGCCACGCTGTTGGTAGACTTGCTGAGGCATTGAACGTGGGCAATGTCATCGCTGATAGAGAGACGATGATCAGCACTGTCATCACGATGGCAGGCAGGTAGCGGCCCATGTGCAGTATCAGCGGGTGTGCCGAATGACGAGACAGAAATAGAAAGGGCATTACCCGTGTGGCGAAGGTCGCCAGTGCCGCGACGATGATCAGTATCAGGGCATGCGTCGTGCTCATGAGCGCGGGCTCCGCGTGGTATGTGTTGAAGCCTTCGCCGTACGGCGCTTCAGGATGGCGTAATGTCCAAGCAATACCATGCAGGCGCTGGCGATACTTCCTAACAGCAACTGATCTTTGGGCAGTATCCACAATCCGACGCAGGTAACGCAGAGACCAAGCACAAAAGGCCAGCGTTCGCGTAGGGCATACCATTGCTCGATTCCCAGTACGACGAATAATGCAGTGAGTGCGAACTCGATACCACTGCTGTCAAAGTTGAGCTGTGCGGCGGCTAATCCCATCAAGGTGCCGAGCACCCACCACAGCTGATCAAGTGCGGTAATTCGCAGCATCAGTCGTTGATCTTCGCGGCGTGCGTGGGCGTTATCGCGATCGCCACTTCGTGGCAGGCTGGCCAGTAGTGAGTAGGTTTCATCAGTCAGCCCGAATATCAGATAGGCCTTGGCAATGCCTGCATCCCGAAAGCGTTCCAGCAGCGATAGTCCATAAAAAAGATGACGTGAATTGAGCAGGAGAGTGGCGACAGCAAGTTCAGTGACGCCTGCTCCTGCACCCAGCAGTGCCACTGCGAGGAACTGGCCTGCTCCTGCGAGTATTACCAGTGACATCAATAGTCCAAGCCATGGACTGAGGGGGAGCTGGCTAAAGAGGACACCAAAGGCCGCTCCCAGAGGGAGATAGCCAAACATGACGGGCAGCGTCTGACGTAATGCTTGACGCCACAGCTCACGGCTATCACGAGGTGTCGCTATCATGCAGAGGCGAGTGGTCGAGATATCAGCAGATGACTCATTGGATGCAAGGGGCGAGGTTGTAGTCGGCATCAGTCGCTTCAGGCTCATTGGGTACTGGGCAGCGCTGCTGGAAAACGCTGGTGTAGATCAATGCCAGCATATAATGCGACAGCGCGATAAGCGATGCGGCCAAGGTGGCAGTAGGTAGTGGTTTCCACTAGGGAATAATTATAATCTCGCTTTGTGATGGGGTGTCGTGGTTATTTCATGAAGCAATCCGCTTGTGTTGCGATCAGTGTCAATACCCTGACCCTCATCAGGACAGGAATGATATGTAGATACGTCTGTCACGGAGATATCGCTATGCCAGTTGACGATGGAAACCTTAACACCACACGTCTCGTGCCGGTCTGGGACTGGGCGATACGCCTCTTTCATCTTGCGCTTGTCCTGGCGATTGGCGGACTGTGGTACACCGCAGAATTCGGCATGGGGTTCGATTTCCCGATGGAATGGCATGCTCGCCTGGGGTATTGCGTGCTCGGGTTGGTCAGTTTTCGGTTGATCTGGGGTCTTGTGGGAGCAGGTCACGCGCGCTTTGCCAATTTTCTGGTATCGCCGGCAAGGACATGGCGATACGGCCGTGCATTCCTGGCCAGACGTTCACCTTCTTATGCCGGGCATAACCCCTTGGGCGGCTGGATGGTGATGGCGTTATTGCTGACCTTGCTGGTGCAAGGCGTCAGCGGACTATTTTCCACAGACGATATCTTGTTTGACGGACCGTTACGGGAATGGGGCTCACCTGCACTCGTTGCCGTGCTGAACTGGCTTCATCACAACAATATCACCGTGCTGTGGGTATTGATCGCTCTGCATTTACTGGCGGTGATGTGGCATGCCTTTCAGGGTGAGAATTTGATTGCAGCGATGTTGACCGGCAAGAAATCCTTCAGCTCAGTGCAAGAGGTGCATGACATCGAGAGGGGGTATCAGCGATGTGCGCCAATAGTGCCATGCTTACTGGCAGTGTTCGTAATAGGGATTGTGGGTAGTGCTATCTGGCTGACGATTCGCTGAGTGATACTGAATAGCCATCAGTCGCTGTTCAAAATCACTGATGGCTATGTAGCATGCCGAGCGCAAAAGTCATGTCGCTGAAGGGGCTAGCGAGAGAGGATTAGAAGACAGAGTCATCAGTCTGCGCGATACTCCTGGTGACAACTTTTGCAGGTCTTGGCGGTGGCGGCAAATTGTACACGGATCTTTGCGAAATCTTGTGTGGCCGCGACCTCTGATAATGTCTGGCTCTGATCCATCAATGCCTGGGCGTGTTTTTCAAATCCCGTCTTGTCAGTGTCAATCTTGCTCAGCGCATCGGTATCCCCGTCGTATGACCCTGCAATGAAGCCTTCCCAAGGTAGTTGTGCGAGCAGCGCCAAGCGTTCGGCTCTGGTCTGGAATTCATCCGCGTCATAGTCCTGCTTGCCTTTGACCATTGCGCCCATCGGGCTGAATTGCCATGCAAGAGTATGAAATACTGATTGACGGTATTGGATGGCATCTTCCGTGCTGTCAGCACTAACGGTTGTTGAGAGCAACAGCCCCGCCAATAGCGATGCCGAGGTAAGAGAGAGGAAAGAAAAACGACGCGTCATCAGGTCAGTCATGTCGGTATTCTCTTTTATAAGTGATTATTATTTATTCATGCACGTCAAGTCATGCGTCTTTATCTCATATGTCGTTATTGTATGCACGTCATGCCCATCTCCTCTACCAGTCGATTCAATACTGGACTGATAGAGGGGATGGGCGGCACATCAGGAGGGTATCTGCAATTCCGCCTCAGGCCTGACGATGTTGCCTTTGGTTCCGTGAGCGAAAACGCGCATACGCCATGCTGGAGAAGAAAAGTCCTGTTGCAGTGACGGCTTCAAGTACACCAACAACGGCATGTCCCGCAAGGCTTGCCAGCATGACGCCTTGCATGATATAGAGCAGGCTGACGAACGCTAGCCAAACGTGGCCTCGTGCACGACGTGTCCAAACGGCGGGAAGGAACAGTACGATAGGTAGCAAACGAATCAATAGCGGCAAGAAGGCATTGTTATCGCTTTGCGCCATCAACTGGATCCCGCCGAGCAGCAGAATGAGGGCCAGACCCACAAAGCTGACAATCACCCCGCGACGGCTTTGTGCTTCCAGTACATCCAGTCCCTTTTCGCGTTCTACTCGTTCAAGCCAGGCGCGCATCTATTTCTCCCTCAGAGGTAGCATGGAAAGGGCCAGGCGTGCGATGCGTTTGCCCTGTGCGTGGGCCAGACGGCGCTCATTGGCATCAACATCGTTGTCGCCACGCTTGCCGCTGACATGTGTCGTACCGTAAGGCGTGCCACCTTGGGTCGTTTCAAGCAGTTCAGTGGCGCTATAAGGTACGCCTGCGTAAACCATACCGTGATGCAGTAACGGGATCAGCATGGTAATCAGCGTCGTTTCCTGGCCACCATGCAGTGAGCTCGAGGAGCTGAATGCCGTGGCGGGCTTGTCGATCAGCGCGCCATTCATCCAAAGCTCACTGGTGGAGTCGAGGAAGTACTTAAGTGGTGCTGCCATGTTGCCAAACCGGGTCGGACTACCGATCGCAAGGCCAGCACAATGGCGTAGGTCATCCAGTTCGACAAACATGGCACCGCTGTCAGGAATCTCGGGCTGTGTTTGCTCGCAGACCGTCGATACCTCGGGGACACAGCGCATACGCGCTTCGATACCGCTAACGGATTCGATGCCCGCCGTGATCTGTTCGGCCAGTGTTTGGGTCGCACCATGGCGAGAGTAATAAAGCACCAATATATAAGGTACTGAAGCTGACATGGGTATCCCTTCAAATCAGGTGGAGAGACGTTTAGGCGTCGTCGAGTAAGGCGAGTACATCTTCTGGTGGACGGCCAATGATGGCTCCTCGACCATCGTCCAGAATGGGTCGTTGCATCAATTTTGGCGTTGCAACAATTGCATCGAGTCGTTGCGCATCACTGGGGGACTTGAGTCCCAAGGCTTTCCACTCAGCTTCATTCTCACGTGTCAATGCCGAGGCACCGCCCACCAGACGTAGCGATAGCGCTTCAAGCGCGTGTCGATCGAGCGGTGTGTCCAGATAGCGTACGACCTCAATGCCTTCGCTGCCCAGTCGTGATTGCAAAAGAGTCAGTGTTTCCCGTGACTTGGAGCATCGCGGGTTGTGATAGAGTTTCAATGTTGACATGACTGTCTCCGTTTCTGCGCAAGCGAATGGCAATACGCAAGCGCTGATGGCCAAGGCCTGCGGTGGCTTATGAATTCAATCAGGCACGTATTGTAGAGGGGCGCACAAGAATGCCACAACTGCCAAGGATGCAGCGGGCCAAGCCCGTCATTGATGTGGTTCTCAAGGTCATATCACGATTCAATTACCACGATGGCAAGAAGACGGCCTCGGCACTGACCTATACGACGCTGTTTGCCATTGTGCCCTTGATGACGGTCATCTATTCGATGTTTGCCGTCATCCCGAGCTTCGATGGCGTGGGCGATCAGTTGCAGACGACCGTCTTCGCTCAGTTCTTGCCGTCGACAGGCGAAACGATACTTCAGTACCTGAATGAATTTTCCGGACAGGCACGCAATCTTACCTCTGTCGGTCTGATCTTTCTGTTCGTCACATCCGTGATGATGATGGTGACCATCGAAGGGGCGTTCAATGCCATCTGGCAGGTGCCGGAAGCCCGCAAGGGATTGTCCAGCTTCTTGATGTATTGGGCGGTATTGACGCTGGGCCCGCTGATGCTGGGGTCCGGCTTCCTGCTGTCGTCATTTCTGACGTCGCTGTCCTTCTTTGACTCGGCAGCGTCGCTGCTGGGGGGCAAGGCGCTGTTGCTTCGTCTGCTGCCACCCCTGCTGAGCGCAGCTGCCTTCACCTTCATCTATGCCGCCGTCCCCAACTGCAAGGTGCGTCTGCGTGATGCGGCAGTCGGTGCACTGACCACTGCAATCGCGCTGGAGTTGGCCAAGGCGGGGTTCTCACTGTACGTGACTCACTTCCCGTCCTATCAGGCGATATACGGTGCTTTCGCTGCGGTACCTCTGTTCCTGCTTTGGGTCTTCCTGTCCTGGTGCATCGTGTTGCTGGGGGCGGAAGTGGCCGCCTGGATGGGCGAGCGTTCGCATGCTGACTGGCATCGCTGGCCGCCATTCTGGCAGACGCTGGGCGCGGTCATGCTGCTCAAGGATGCCCATGAACGCGGCGAACCGTTGTCTGACGACAGTCTTACTGAAGTGCTCGGCAGTCGTTATCGTCGTGTGCTCAAGCCGCTGATCGAGGAAAATATCGCCAGCCAGAGTCAGGATGGTCAATGGGTGCTAGGACGCGATCTCGCTCACTATACCCTCTGGGAAATGGCGCATGCACTGCCTTGGGAGCTGCCGGCTGGAGAAGAGGGCGAGGCACCGCATCCGCGTCTTGAGCTGTTACGCAAGGCGCTGTTCCATGCTCGTGAAGCCGAGAAGGAACGCATGAGTTGTGGTCTGGTCGAGGTATTGCCGAGCGCCAGTGACGTTGATCCTGAGACGCTGGAGTTGCGTCATGATGACGATGAAGACTTGTTGGGTGGGTCAAGGGGCAAACCTGTCAAGGCCAGCAAGTCTCACTAGAACGTGACTGCATCTTTTTGAGATGTCTGTTCGTAATGAACAGAGGGTCTCGTGATCAGCGACTGCGTCGTCGTAGAGAGATGGCGGATAGCATTGGCATGAAAAAGGCCCGCGTCTTCGCTGGGCCTTTTTCATGCCCGTCATCTGATGCGCCCATCACGAGTCTGCCGATAAAACACAATACCAACAGGCATTTCACTACAGGAAGACATCCATGATGTTATCTGCACAGCGTGCTGCGGTAGCACGTTCTACTGCGGCCACCGGTAAGATGTGGCCGCGTGATCTGATAAGTCCGCCGGCGATATTATGTGCCGCCATCATCATGTCGCTCGGTGCCGTGATGCTGCCCGTGGCTGAAGCGAATGATACAACCCATGCAGGATCGCCGGACAATCACTCAGTTGAGGCACTTGAGTCGACAGAAGCAGCTTGGCCTGCCAAGACGCACTATCGATATGTCATGGTAGATGGGCAGCGTCTATTCTATCGCGAAGCGGGTGAACAACATGCTCAAACGATCGTGTTGCTGCATGGGTATCCTGCGTCTTCACATTCTTATCGAGAGCTGATTCCGTTGCTGTCGGGCCGTTATCATGTCATCGCCCCGGATTATCTGGGATCTGGCTATAGTGATCGTCCTGATCCTGAAGAGCAGCCTTATACCTTTGACCGGCTCGCACACTATACAGAGGGGTTGCTCAAGGCATTGGGCGTCGAGCGCTATAGCCTGTATATCCAGGATTTCGGTGCCCCCGTCGGCTTTAGAATGCTGCTCAATGACCCTGATAAGCTACAGGGATTGATCGTACAGAATGGCAATGCCTATCTAGCGGGACTGACGCCTGCCAGACAAGCCTTCTTCAAGAAGGCCCATCAGGATACCTCCCAGGCACAGCGTGACACGCTCTATGCATTCACTGGCCAGCAAGCCATTGTGGACAAGCAATACCTGCGGGATGTGGCCGCCACGCCCCAGGTAATGAACCCGGATAGCTGGACGCACGACTTGCACTTCCTGGAAACTCGCAGTGATAGAGTGATTCAAGTGCAACTGCTTCAGGATTATTATAATAACCTGCTTGATTATCCTGCATGGCAAGCTTATCTACGTGAGCGCCAACCTCCTACCCTGATTGTATGGGGCAAGAATGATCCTGCCTTTATCGCGGCAGGCGCGGAGGCCTATTTACAAGATGTTCCCGATGCTGAGCTGCACTTGTTGGAGGCGGGGCACTTTGCGGTCGAGGAAAAGCCTGTCGAAATCGCCAAGTATATCGTTGACTTCATGAACAGATTGCCGAAAGTAGAATGATCTATAAGAGTTCATTCTACTGGTGATCATCTGACACACCACGATTGACAGTCCATGAAAAAAGACGCCAGTGACCAAGGGTCACTGGCGTCTTTTTTCATGGACTGTCGTTTCAGCACAGTCTTTGCCCTTGAGTGAGATAACAACACGCTTCTTGCGGGTAGCGCCTGCGGTCGTCTTTCTCGCAGGTGACTGTTGGCCATGGTAATATTGTTGACACGTAAGCCGTTCAAGCTGCACCAGGTTTTGAAGTGATGTGTACAGGAACAGCACATAGTTTGCGTATGGGCGCGCCTTGATCGGCGCGCCTTTCATGTATTGAGGGAGTCGTTCGCGTTTCCCCTTGGAGGTGACAGCCTGCCGATGAAAAGTTCTGCTCCTGCGACTGCCCCTCTGGTCAAGTTGCGCTCCATTTCCAAGACGTTTGGCGATCGCAAGGTCCTTGATAGCTTGGATCTGGATTTGAATGATGGTGAGTTCGTGACGCTGTTAGGCCCGTCAGGGTGTGGCAAGACCACTGTGCTCAGGATGATTGCCGGCTTCGAAGAACCCGATACGGGCAGTATCACGCTTGAGGATGCGGTACTTCATGATAAGCCCGCGCATGAGCGTCCGGTCAATACGGTCTTTCAGAGTTATGCGCTGTTTCCGCATATGAATGTCTATGACAATGTGGCATTTGGTTTGCGGATGGAGAAAGTGGCCAAGGCCGAGATTCATGAGCGTGTGCGCGAAGTGTTGGAAATGGTGCAGCTGGCGCATCTCTCTGACCGCCGCCCGGATCAACTCTCGGGTGGACAGCAACAGCGTGTGGCTATCGCACGTGCCGTGGTCAAGCGTCCACGTGTACTTCTGCTGGATGAGCCGTTGTCAGCGCTGGATTACAAGTTGCGCAAGCAGATGCAGAATGAGCTCAAGCGTATTCAGCGTCGATTGGGCATCACTTTCGTCTTCGTGACACATGATCAGGAAGAAGCACTGTCGATGTCAGACCGCGTCGTGGTGATGCGCGAAGGCGGTATTGAGCAGATAGGTACGCCGCGTGAAGTATATGAATCACCCAATACCTTATTTGTGGCGCGCTTTGTTGGTGAGATCAATCAGCTGGCGGCACAGGTCATTCGTCCGCGACCCGCCGGGCGTATCGAGATTCAGGTGCTGGACAAGCGCCTTGAGCTCAGCAGCCATGGCCGTGAGTATGTGGGTGGTGAGGCCGTGCAAGTGCTGTTGCGCCCGGAAGACATGCGCCTGAAGCTCGTCGATGATATGGAAGGTTTCCCCGCACGTGTGATTGAGCGCAACTACAAAGGCATGACACTGGATACCGTGCTGGAGCTTGATAGTGGTCAGCAGATACTCGCCAGTGAGTTCTTTGATGAAGATGATCCGGACTTTGATTATCGACTGGGTGAGCGGGTGAGGGTGAGCTGGGTGCCTGATTGGGAGATTATCCTCCCGGACGATGAGCCATCCGCGACCCCTGGCGCCCTTGGCTCTGCGATGGGAGCGGATGCATGAGCCTGGTGCGTAACCCGTTCAAGACTGCCACGTTGACCATCATCTGGGGCTGGCTGATTCTGCTGGTACTGGCACCCACACTGCTAGTGGTGTTGGTGAGTCTGATGCCAGAAAGCACGGGGCAGATGATTTTCTCTGATCTGAGTCCAGCGGCGTTGTGGCAAGGTTTTCTCAGTAACTACGGTCAATTGATCAGTCCGGTCTATGTCGGGGTCTTTGGTCATTCGTTGTGGATCGGTCTGGTTACGACGATTATTTGCCTGGTACTCGGTTATCCGTTTGCCTGGATGATCTCGCGCGCCAGTCCACGTCTACAGCCGCTGCTATTGCTGTTGGTGATCATTCCATTCTGGACCAATTCACTGATTCGGATTTATGCACTACGCACTCTGATCGCCACAAGAGGATTGCTCAACGATGTGTTGATGAGTCTCGGGCTGATCGATGCGCCGCTGCGCCTGCTGTATACCGAGGAAGCGGTGATTGCCGGGCTGGTTTATATGCTGCTGCCGTTCATGATTCTGCCGCTCTATGCTGTCTTTGAGCAGCTCAGTCGTGCCACCCTTGAAGCCGCACGAGATCTGGGTGCCAATGGTGTGGCGTCCTTCCGCCATATCGTGTTGCCGTTGACCATGCCTGGCATCATTGCGGGCGTGCTGTTGGTCTTCCTGCCGGCGATGGGCATGTTTTACGTCTCCGACTTGCTCGGTGGCTCACGCCATCCGCTGATCGGCAATATCATCAAGGGCCAATTCCTGGAGGCCAACAACTGGTCCTTCGGGTCTGCCATCAGCGTGATGTTGACGATGATAATGGCCTTCCTGCTGCTGGCATATTATCGCAGCGTGAAGTTGTTCAAGCGCGAGGCGACCTTATGAGCCTGCGTAATATGGTGAGTCTGCGCATGTTCAGCCGTTTTTACATGACGCTGATCTTTACGCTGCTGTATGTGCCCATCCTGGTGCTGATCGGGATTTCGTTCAACGACTCACGCAATCCGTTTGCGTGGGGCGGTTTCAGCCTGCGTTGGTACGACAAGTTGCTGGGTAACAGTAATCTGATGGAGGCGGCGGTCAATACGCTATGGCTTGGAGTGACCGCCGCGACGTTGGCGACCTTGATCGGTACGCTGACCGCAACAGCACTTCATCGTTATCGTTTTCGAGGCAAACCACTGCTCAATGGCATGCTGTTCACGGTAATGATGATGCCGGACATCGTGATGGCCATTGCATTTCTGGCGCTGTTCATCGCCCTTGGCATCCAGCTGGGTTACTTCTCGTTGCTTGTCGCTCATGCAACGTTCTGCCTGCCATTCGTCGTCATTACGGTCTATTCACGCTTGTCGGGTATCAATCCGCAGCTGCTCGAGGCAGCGCGTGATCTCGGTGCCAGCGAATCGCGTGCGGTATGGCATGTGCTAGTGCCAGCCCTGATGCCTGCCATTGCTTCCGGTTGGCTACTTAGTTTCACTCTGTCGCTGGATGATGTGGTGATCTCGACCTTTGTGACCGGGCCAACTTTCGAGGTACTGCCGTTGCGCATCTACTCGATGGTACGCCTGGGGCTCAAGCCTGAAGTGAATGCATTGGCGACCCTATTGCTGGGGTTGTCGCTATGCCTGCTGGTGATTTCCCAGTTGTTGATCAAGGAGAAAAAGTAACATGCAACTTCTGTCTTCCCGTATCGCTCCCCGTACTGCGCTGGTGACTGCTGTAGCAGCAGTGATGGCCTCCTTCATGACGCTGGGCAGTGCAAGTCAGGCTGTCGCCGATGATAGCGAGAAGGTGCTGTACGTCTATAACTGGACGGAGTACATGCCTGATGAGGTGATCGAGCGATTCGAGGAAAAGACCGGCATTGATGTCATCTACTCGACCTTCGATTCCAATGAGGCGATGTATGCCAAACTCAGGCTGCTGGACAGTAACAACAGCTACGATCTCGTCTTCCCATCGACCTATTATATCGACAAGATGGCGCGGGAAGGACTGCTTCAGAAGCTGGATATCAGCAAGTTGGATAACTTCAAGGACCTGGATCCGAATCTGGTCGATCGTGAATTTGACAAGGGCAATCAGTACAGCGTGCCTTATATGTGGGGTAGCGCCGGTATCGGTTATAACCCCGACTATGTTGAGCCGGGTGAGCTGACTGGCTGGAATGATCTCTGGAATGACAAGTATCGTGACAAGCTGCTGCTGTCCAATGACATGCGTGAAGTCTTCCACGTCGCGCTGGCAAGCCTTGGTTTCAGTGGTAATACCACCAATCCTGACGAGATCAAGGCCGCTTACGAGAAGCTGACGGAGTTGATGCCGAATGTGCGTGCGTTCAATTCTGACGCTGCGCGGGTACCCTTCATGCAAGGAGAGGTCGATGCGGGACTGATCTGGAATGGTGAGGTCTATCAGGCCAACGAAGAAGGTGTGCCAGTGGATTACGTCTATCCCAAGGAAGGCATCATTCTGTGGATGGATACCATGGCCATCCCGTCCAATGCGCGTCACGTCGATGCGGCGTATCAGTTCATGAACTACCTGATCAGTCCGGAAGTCAGCAAGGAGATCAGTGAATATGTCGGCTATACCACGCCGAGCCTGGCAGCCAAGAAACTGATGGCGCCTGAAGTGCGTGATAACCCGGTCGTCTTCCCGACCCAGGAAGATCTAGAACGCGGTGAGTTCCAGACTGATGTGGGCGATGCACTGTCGATTTATCAGACATACTGGGAAAAGCTCAAGACCGGTCGTTAAGTCTCAGCATGACAAAATACGGCCAATGATACTGCCAATGACTTGAGTCTGACCAACGCCCCGAGGCATGCTTTGCCTCGGGGCGTTATTGCGTGTGGGCGATGATCAGTGGATTGCGAGTGTCCGTTCATGTGCCTGCTTGTATCACGAAGTCCACCGCCAGTAGCGACCTCTCATCCTGATTGATCGTGGAGGGTGCCATGTCTCGTTTTTCCCCAGTGATAACGTCTGCGTCGCGCGAGGTCAGCAGCGGCGAGGTAGATGATCTCTTCAGCCGTGAGATGTTCGGTGTCACCCCTCTGACGCGAGGTACTGATCGGGCCGATATTGTGGTTGAGTCCAAGGGGCCCAGTGCTGCGCAGCTTGCACGCCGTGAGGACGCTCAGAAATCGCTCGGCAATGAACTCGATGGACTGTCTGATAGCTACGTGGAGCATCTGTCGCCCCATGACATCATCGAGTATCGTCGTGATGGCATTCAGGTTGGGGTAATGGAGCGTCTGCGTCATGGGGGCTATCCACCAGAGACGCAGCTCAATCTGATACGTAGGCCTTTGATCGAGTGCCGGCGGGAGGTACAGCGCTTTGTCAGTGATGCGTGGGAAAGCGAATTGCGCTCGTTACTGGTCATTCATGGCAGAGGGCGCGATGGCGAGTCTCACGCAGCCCTCATTCGTGCCTACCTGGTGCACTGGCTGGAGCAGATTCCCGAAGTACAGGCATGGTGCAGTGCTACGCCGCGCCATGGTGGATTAGGTGCCACACTCGTCATGCTGCGTAAATCGCGTTCAGCACGCGACACCAATCGTGAGCGGCACCAAAAACGACGCGGCTAGTGTTGATCACCCGCTGGACATTGCCATTCTTGCGACTCGCGGAATGAAAAACGCCCGCCACGTGGCATTCATGGCGGGCGTTCTCGTATCTTGTTGGCTCACGTCGACTCGTCAAGCCCGTGCTGTGCGCGACTACTGAACGCTATACCCACGACCAGTCAGGCAGGCGCTCAGTGCTCGACGATAGACGTCGGCACTGCTTGCCGTGACAGGCGGGGCGGCTGAATAGACATCGGCACCACTCTGCTGATTGGCCCAACGGTGGCACTCATAACGGTCGCGAGCACTCTGGTCTTCGTTCTGGCCCTTGGAGGGATAGGCAATCACATCCACTGCCGGCGCGGAAAGCGTGGCAGGTGCTGGGGCTTGTACCGGAAGATACTGTTCCTGGCTGGCATCCCACAGGTAGTACGTGCCGGCGGCCAGGAAGAAGAGGGTCGCACCGACCCAGATACCGCGTGCGCTACCAGGTAGGCCATGACCATGCCCCGGGCCACCTGGTGCCCAGTTAACAGCCCTGCCTGGACCACCATGTCCTAGCACGATGCCAGGCCCGATGAGGCCTGGGCCATCGAATCCACCGCGACCCGGACCCGCAATGGCAGTCGAGACGGGAATGACCGCGAGTAGCGCCAAGGATACTCCCAAGGATCGGGCCGCGCCTTTTATGGTCATGTTGACATCTCCTTTGAAACGCATGTCCGCGCAGTATGTTCCCGGCACTGCGAGGCAGTGTGTAAAAAGCAGGGAAATAAACGTCATGTCATGTCCCTGTAGTATGACAGTCGTTGACTGATATCGCCCCGTGCCCAGTACTGTCCATTTCGCAGATGACAGTCTTTTTTCAGATTGTCTATCACGTGTGGAACAGATCTTGTGGAGCCCTTGAGGCGGATTAAAGATGGGCGGGAGATGGCCTGGGCTTGCGCCATGTGTGCCTTTGAGAAATGTCAGTCGAGTGCAAGATGGTAAAAGTGGAGGGCTCCTTGGCCTTTGGTCGTAGATGAAAGCGTGGTATTATCTTGCGAAATATTGTCCGTTTTTTGTCCGTTGATTTGACTGACGGACCTGCTTTATCACCCTCGCTTCCCCTGTACTCAAAGGATATGCATATGCGTTCTACCCCTGCTGCGGATGGTGGAGATTCACCGCCCCGTACTGGTTTGTTTGCCAAGGTTAACCCACCGGTTTTCTTCGGCGCCAATGCGATCATTCTGCTGTTGGTGATCTTCACAGCGGTCTTTTCTGATACGGCAGTCTCCGTATTTGAATCCGTACAGCACTGGATTACCAATACGGTCAGCTGGTTCTACATACTGTGTGTGGCCATTGTGCTGATTTCTGTCGTCTATGTCGGATTCTCGCGTCACGGTGAGATACGCTTGGGCCCGGATCATTCTCTACCTGACTACAAGAACGTGACCTGGTTCGCGATGCTGTTCTCGGCAGGCATGGGAATTGGTCTGATGTTCTTCGGCGTCGCCGAGCCCGTCATGCACTTCCTGAATCCGCCAACGGGCACTCCTGAACAGGTGGAGACTGCACGCGAAGCGATGAAGCTGACCTTCTTCCATTGGGGTCTGCATGCCTGGTCCATCTATGCCATCGTGGCGCTGATTCTGGCGTACTTCAGCTATCGTCATGAGTTGCCGCTGACCTTGCGTAGTGCGCTATATCCGCTGATCGGTGACCGCATCTATGGCCCGATCGGACATGCGGTCGACATCTTCGCCATCGTGGGGACTGTCTGTGGTGTTGCCACCACGCTGGGCTATGGTGTCGCGCAGGTCAATTCCGGACTCTCGCATCTGACAGGACTGCCTAACAACGATCTTACTCAGGTCGCGATCATCGTCATCATCACTGGTCTTGCGACCATTTCAGTGGTGACTGGGCTCGACAAGGGCATTCGCATCCTGTCCGAGCTGAATCTTGGGCTGGCGGTAGTGCTGATGTTGTTCGTGTTGCTGCTGGGGCCGACAGCATTCCTGCTCAAGGCATTTGTCCAGAATACTGGCTTCTATATGGCCGATATCGTCGGCAAGACGTTTGAGCTTTACGCTTATGAACCCAATGACTGGATCGGAGGCTGGACACTACTTTACTGGGGCTGGTGGATGTCCTGGTCGCCGTTCGTGGGGATGTTCATCGCACGGGTGTCTCGTGGGCGTACCATTCGTGAATTCGTGATCGGCGTATTGTTTGTCCCTGCAGGGTTTACGCTGCTATGGATGACTATCTTCGGTAACACTGCCATTTCGATGATTCTCGATCATGGCGTCACTGCACTAGTGGATACGGTCAACGACAACTATTCGTTGGCGCTATTTACCTTCCTGGAGCAGCTACCCTTATCGTCGATTACGTCCGTGATCGCGTTGGTGATGGTTATTGTATTCTTCGTCACCTCAGCAGATTCAGGCTCGATGGTCGTTGATATGTTGGCCTCGGGTGGACGCGAAGATACACCGACCTGGCAGCGCATTTACTGGGCCTTTGCGGTGGGTTTGCTGGCGATCGTATTGCTGTTGGCGGGTGGGCTGAGTGCGCTTCAGACAGCGACCATTGCAACAGCGTTACCCTTTGGCGTGATTCTGCTGGCATCCATCTTTGGGCTGCTGCGTCAGCTTAATCAGGAGTCGGTCAAGCGTCGTTCGCTGTCGGTGAATACTGCTGCGGCCACGCCGATGGGTGAGAAGGGGAACTGGCGCAAGCGCGCTCAACACCTGATGAGTTTCCCGACGCGTACGATGGTCCGTGGCTTTGTACGTGGCACCGTCGCTGAGGGGATGCAGGAGTTGGCTGAAGAGTTGCGTGGCCAAGGGCTTGAGGTTGAGGTGACGGTCAGTCGTGATCGTGTCTACTTCAAGGCTCGTCACGGTGAAGAATATGATTTCATCTATGGAGTGCGGATTCGTTCTCACCTGCGTCCCGACCTCGGGCTGGACCAGGAAGATGAAGGCGATGAGGAGGATTATTGCCGTGCAGAGGTCTTCCTCAAGGAAGGCGGCCAGTCCTACGATCTGATGGGATATACCAGAGATCAGGTCATCAACGACTTGCTCGAGCAGTACGAGCGGCACATGCATTACCTGCATCAGCTGCGTCTGAGCCAAGCGACCAATTAAGATTGGCGGCAGGCCGGCTATCACTCTTGGCCACCACTAGCCTCTAGCAGGGAAATGCTGGTGAATGGAAGTCAGAAGGGAGTGATCAGTCGGTCGTGACGAAGGCTGCATCATCAACAGTACGCCCCGCAGAGTCTTCTGTGGGGCGTACTGCGTTTCATCCAATGAGTATTGTCGCGTCTCCTTTTGTGCACTCAAGCGTTGCACTTGACACCAAGGTCGCAAGGCGGCATTAAACAGTCGTATGTTTCAATGCGCTAGCAACGCCGCTGAGTTAACCAACGGCGCCTGTTACCAGTTGAGGCTATGCTTGCATCATATGCCTCTGAATCATGCCTCTTAATCAAAACAACAAGGCGGCGGGCATCATCACCCTGATGGTGTCACGCGCTGATACAGGAGACTCGCCATGCATAACGCCAGCCAAGATCTTGGTGATGGTTCACCTCCCACAGCCCCCCCGACACAGAATGCGCGTCGCGAGACCGAGATCACCGAGAGACAGTCCTGCTTGCGGTCAGCGGATGAGATCGACTTCACTGGCCTTGATTCGTTGATGGACATGTTCGAAATTGCCTGTCATGAGCATGCCGAGCGTCCGGCCTTTACCTGCATGGATCGCACCATGCGGTTTGCTGAACTGGAGGAAACCAGTCGCCAGCTGGCGGACTGGTTCCAGCATGAGACGGACCTGAAGCCTGGCGATCGTGTTGCGATACAGCTGCCCAATACGTTGATGTTTCCGGTCGTCGCCTTCGCCGTGATTCGTGCTGGGCTGGTGCTGGTCAATACCAATCCACTGTATACCGAGCGCGAGATGGAGCATCAATTCAATGACTCCGGCGCTCGTGCCCTTGTGGTACTGGCCAACATGGCTGATAAGGTCGAGCGCGTACGTGCCCGGACTCAACTGGAATACGTACTGGTCTGTGAGCTAGGTGATATGCATCCGCCGGTGAAGCGTGTGTTGATCAACGCGGTGGTCAAGCACGTCAAGAAGCTCGTGCCCAGCTATCATTTGCCGAATGCGATTTCGCTACGCAAGGCGATTTCCTCAGGCAAGGCTGCGCGTTGGGAGCGTCCGACGCTGGCACTTGATGATGTCGCAGTTCTGCAATATACCGGCGGCACGACGGGTGTTGCGAAGGGGGCGATGCTGACACATCGCAACTTGCTGGCCAATATGCTGCAAGGGCGCATGGCGCTCACCCAGGGGCTAGTGGCGGGACAGGAGACATTGGTTGCGCCACTACCGCTTTATCATATATATGCCTTCACCATTCATTTGGCCTGCATGCTGGCCGAGGGCAATCACTCGTTATTGATTCCTAACCCGCGCGATATTCCTGGTTTCGTCAAGACGCTCAAGAGTTCGGAGTTCACGATGTTCGTCGGGCTCAATACGTTGTTT
Source organism: Cobetia sp. L2A1 (assembly GCF_009796845.1). Lineage (NCBI taxonomy): Bacteria > Pseudomonadati > Pseudomonadota > Gammaproteobacteria > Oceanospirillales > Halomonadaceae > Cobetia > Cobetia sp. L2A1. Next base: position 1,977,584 of record NZ_CP047025.1, read on the forward strand.
GTGGCGCTTTGCAATAATCCTGCATTCCAAGCGCTGGACTTCTCGAAGCTCAAGATCACCACCTCTGGTGGTGTCGCGCTGACGCGAAAGGCGGCAGAGGAATGGAAGCGTGTGACGGGCAGTGATATCTCCGAAGGCTACGGCATGACGGAGACATCTCCTATCGTGTCGTTCAATCCACTGGATGCCATCCAGCTCGGCACCATCGGTCGGCCAATGCCGTCTACCGAAGTACGCCTCTATGATGATGAAGGGGGATTGGTGGCGATGGGGGAGCGTGGCGAGCTATGCGTGAAGGGGCCACAGGTGATGAAAGGTTACTGGCAGCGGGAGCAGGCTACCCGGGAGAGCTATACCGCCGATGGCTTTCTGCGCACCGGTGATATCGCGGTCTTCCAGGATGATGGTTATATGCGCATTGTTGATCGCAAGAAAGACATGATCATTGTCTCTGGCTTCAATGTGTACCCCAACGAAGTTGAGGACGTCATCGTGCGCCACCCCGAGGTGCTGGAGACAGCTGCCGTTTCCGTTACCGATGAACGAAGTGGTGAGGCCATCAAGCTGTATGTGGTGCTCAAGGATGGCAGCCAACTTGATGCCGAGACACTGCGCGATTGGTCGCGCAAGGAGTTGGCGAGTTACAAGGTACCGCGGCATGTCGTATTCATAGATGAACTCCCCAAGACCAATGTCGGCAAGGTACTGAGACGTGAGTTGCGTGATTCTCCTCCCGAAGCAGTCGAGCATTAAATGACGTTTGGCTCATGACACTGGAGTCCTTGATATCGTTTGATCCTGTCTCTGACCATGAAAAATGCCCCGCTCAATGAGTGGGGCATTTTTCATCTTCGACCATCCATGACACAAGACGGTGACAGTGTGATTACTGTTTGTGCGGCGCGTTGTAGATCTCGAGGTCTAGCTCGTTCTCCGACTTGCCGACCAGGGTGGTGACCATCAGATCGCCCGCGACATTCACGGTAGTGCGCGCCATGTCGAGAATACGATCGATACCTGCAATCACGGCAATGGCTTCCAGCGGGAGGCCGACCTGGCTGAGTACGATGGACAGCATGATCAGACCCGCACCTGGTACACCTGCCGTACCGATGGAGGCCAATGTGCCTGTCAATACGATCATGCCGTAATCCATCGCCGAGAGCTCGATACCCGTCATCTGTGCAATGAACAGTGCCACGACACCCTGATAGATAGCGGTGCCGTCCATGTTGATGGTGGCGCCGACAGGCAATACGAAGCCTGATACCCCTTCAGAGACCCCAAGGTTCTTCTGCGCACAGCGAATGGAGATCGGTAGCGTGCCTGAGCTTGATGCCGATGAGAATGCGACCACGAGCGCATCGACGATGCCCCGCAGATAGCGCATCGGATTGAGTTTGCCCAATATCGCCAACAGTCCTGAATACACCACCAATACGTGCAGGATACTGGCGAAGTAGGCCACCGCGATGACCTTGGCCAATGGCAACAATACGTCCATGCCGTAGCTACCCGAGACATGCGCCATCAGACCGAAGACACCGAACGGCGCGAAGGCCATCACGAACTCGGTCAGCTTGTACATGACTTCTGCAAAGCTATCGAAAACGCGCACGACCGGCTCGCCCTTGTCACCGATCATGATCAGCGAGACGCCAATACCGATGGCAAAGACGATGATCTGCATGATGTTGCCGTTGGCCAGCGCATCAATCGGATTGCTGGGAACGAGGTCGACCAGAATCTGCACCAGCGACGGAGCTTCCTTGGTATCCATCGCCTTGTCGAAGCTGAACTCGAAGCCGGCGCCCGGCTGGAAGATAGCCGATGCCAGCATGCCGATGGCAATGGCGAAGGCTGTGGTCAGCAGGTAAAGCGCAATCGTCTTGCCACCGATACGGCCCATCTTCTGCGGATCGCGCATTGACGTGATACCGACGATCAATGTGCTGAATACCAGCGGTACGATCAGCATCTTGATGGCATTGATGAAGATGTCGCCCAACGGCTTGAAGACGCTGGCATCCTTGCCCATCAGGGCACCGGCCAGAACACCGAGTGCGAGACCACCAAGAATTTTCTGCCATAACGGCAAACGACGCCATAGATTGGGGCGGGAAGGGTCACTCATGGGACTGTCCTTACTCTAGGAGGCGATGTCAGTCGCTATTGCACCCAGGATTACCCGAGCGCTTTGGGATGTGAAATGCCCAAAAGCTTGAGGCACTGATTTGGTGCGCGAAGGTTACCAGTCCACTCACTGAGGCCATCTGCACCTTTAGTCGTAAATTCTGTCTGTTCAGTGCGAATTCTAATGCTCATGCCGATATTGCATGCCCCCATGGCACAAAAGGTTCAACCAAAGATGTAGTTAGTCAGCAGGACTATTCACTGCATTTGGGTATCTTTTACGTTAACGTCAACTGCTAACCCTGTCATGACAACTTCAACTACGCTGATAGATAACAGGTGCTATCCGAATCTGTTGGCATGATGTTGCTACTGACAGACCATCTGCCTGCCCGTCCTCACAAAGGGAGGGCGGGACCCTCAAACACCTGATCGGTAAAGGGGATGATGAGCATGTCCGAGACAAGAACAACAGGACCTGAATCGAGTAGGTCAAAGACGCGCACGTCCGACTCGTCAACGCGTTCGGTGGATGAGTTGATGGCGACGCCCACCGTCCAGCAACTTTCACCTGATAGTGCCGATGTCTTGTATCGTGCTGCTTTCATGACCGGAGATGAGCTGACCATCCCCATCTTCAAGCGCTTGCGTCAGGACGGTACTCTCTATCGGGAGGGTGATGACGTCAGTCTTGAGCGGGTTAAGGCGCTCAAGATCTATCACACCATGTTGTTCACCCGTGTGCTGGACGAGCGCATGTTGGCGGCCCAACGTCAGGGGCGCTTGAGCTTCTATATGCAGTGTACCGGCGAAGAGGCCACTGTCATTGGCAGTGCCGCGGCGCTGGAAGACGATGACATGATCATGGCGCAGTATCGCGAACAAGGCGCATTGGCCTGGCGCGGTTTCAGCTGTGATGAGTTCATGAATCAGATGTTTGGTAATGAGCTTGATTATGGCAAGGGCCGCCAGATGCCGATCCATTATGGCTCGCGTGATCTTCACTACATGACCATCTCTTCGCCCTTGGCGACACAGATTCCCCAAGCGACCGGGTATGCCTACGGCCAGAAACTGGCCGGTAAAGGTCGTTGCACGATTACCATTTTCGGTGAGGGCGCCGCCTCTGAAGGTGACTTCCATGCTGCGCTCAACATGGCCTCTGTGCATCGTGTGCCGTGTATCTTCCTATGTCGCAATAATGGCTATGCCATCTCAACTCCGTCCAGTGAACAGTTCGCTGCTGACGGAATTGCGCCGCGCGCGTTCGGGTATCACATGCAGTGCATTCGTGTAGACGGCAATGATGTGATCGCTGTTTATGAGGCAACGTGCGCGGCACGCAAGATCACCGTCGAGACCAACCAGCCTGTGCTGATTGAGGCAATGACCTATCGCCTGGCGGCACACTCGTCCTCTGATGACCCGTCTGGTTATCGCAGCAAGGAAGAGGAGGCTATCTGGCGTGACAAGGATCCCATTCTGCGAATGCGGCACTGGCTTGAAGCTCAAGGCTGGTGGAGCGAGGAAGACGAAAAGGCAACCGGTGATCAGTTGCGTCGTGAAGTACTCGAGTCGATGAAGCGTGCCGAGAAACTGGCACCTCCGCCGTTGGAGTCCTTGATTTCCGATGTCTACGACACTCCACCGCCGTTACTCCAGCAACAGCTGGAAGACCTCAAGCAGCATATACGCAAATATCCTCATGCCTATCCCAAGGGCGCCAGCAGCATGGGATTCAGTGCCCAGGAGATTGAACAGAGTCGCAAGGCCCATGAGCAGTGGCAGCCAGGAGGCGAGCAGTCATGACTGAGCAACAGATGATTTCAGCGAGTAACGCAGGGAAGGTGGGAGCTGCAGCACACACTCACGCTATTTCAACGACGGATACTGGCAGCAAGAAAATGAACATGTTGCAGGCGATCAATAATGCGCTGGATATCGCCATGGCCGCCAATCCCCAGGTCGTGCTGTTTGGTGAGGATGTTGGTGTGTTCGGCGGTGTGTTCCGTGCCACCAGTCACTTGCAGGACAAATACGGCCGTGATCGCTGCTTCAATACTCCGCTGACAGAGCAAGGCATCATCGGCTTTGCCAATGGCTTGGCAGCACAGGGCTCCACCCCGGTCGCAGAGATCCAATTTGCCGATTACATCTTTCCAGCGTTCGACCAGATCGTGAACGAAGCGGCCAAGTTCCGATACCGTTCTGGTGATCTGTTCAACGTCGGCGGACTGACGATTCGCACGCCCTACGGCGGTGGTATTGCAGGCGGGCTCTATCATTCCCAATCACCGGAAGCCTACTTCGCCCACACGCCCGGTCTCAAGATCGTGATTCCGCGTAATCCGCATCAGGCCAAAGGGTTATTGCTGGCGGCAATTCGTGACCCCAACCCGGTGTTGTTCATGGAGCCCAAGCGACTGTATCGCGCTTCGGTAGGTGAAGTGCCGGAGGCAGACTATGAGCTACCGCTAGGTGTCGCGGAGGTGCTCAGTGAGGGCAGTGACATCACCCTGCTAGGCTGGGGAGCGCAGATGGAGATAATCGAGAAGGCCGCTGCCATGGCGGAACGCGAGGGCATTGACTGCGAAGTCATTGATCTGCGCAGCATCCTGCCTTGGGACATTGAAACCGTGTGTAAATCGGTGCTCAAGACCGGCCGGCTGGTAGTCAGTCATGAGGCGCCATTGACAGGTGGATTTGCCAGCGAAATCGCCGCCACGGTTCAAGAGCGCTGCTTTCTGTATCTGGAAGCTCCGATACGACGCGTTACTGGCCTCGATACACCTTTCCCGCTTGTACTCGAAAAAGAACACCTGCCGGATGAACTGAAGATTTACGAGGCCATCAAGCAAAGCCTGAGCTACTGACGGGCTGATTATCCCGCCTGTCAGGCAATCCTCATGTGTGAGTGACCGCTTGTGTTTTCGTGAAAAGTACCAGGGAGTGACGTGCGCCATGAATGATTTCATCCTGCCCGATATCGGCGAAGGTATTGTCGAGTGCGAGTTGGTCAAGTGGTTAATCAAGGAAGGTGATCGTATAGCAGAAGATCAGCCGGTTGCTGAAGTCATGACAGACAAGGCATTGGTGGAAATACCGGCACCACATGGCGGTATCGTGGTTCGCCTTTATTATCGGGAAGGCGAGATTGCACGCGTGCATTCACCGCTGTTTGCGGTGGATGATGGCGCTGGAGAGAACGACAGTGAACATCAGAATGAAACCGATAACGGTGCTGATCACGAGGATGACACCGTTGTGATGACGGGACAGCAACAGGCCCGAGAGACAGACACTGTCACTAGTGTGTCTACTGTTCCAGCCCGGCTTCAGACATCTGCTGTCGAGCGCCGCTCACGGGACTTCATCCTACCGGATATCGGTGAGGGCATCGTTGAGTGCGAAGTGGTGAACTGGCATGTCGCAGAAGGTGATACGGTGGAAGAAGATCAAACCATTGTCGATGTCATGACCGACAAGGCGTTGGTGGAAATCACTGCTTCTGAGCCAGGGCGAATCGTGCGCTTTCATTATGCTCAGGGCGAAAATGCACGAGTGCATACCCCGCTATATGCCTATGTCTCGACAGCTGATGAGCAAGATGTCACTGAGCAGGACAGCCCAACAAGCGACGTGTCTACCCTCAACATGATTGAGCAGAATACAGGCCATGGGGCAGGTGCTAGCACTAGCACGGCGCGTGGTGTTCGTATACCTGCTACTCCTGCGGTACGTCGTCTTCTGCGTGAACATGCGCTGGAGATAGCGGCCATTGCAGGTTCAGGGCGTAACGGACGTGTCCTCAAGGAAGACGTGTTGGCATTCCTCGATAGGCAGCGCATTGCGCAGTCGGCTGATACCCGGGATACGTCATGTTCGAGTGATCATCCTGGTAAACGGCTGGCGTCGGTACCTGAGGCCACCCACTCGTCGTCACGCTTGACATCGAAAGTGGTTCCGCTGAAGGGTGTCGCTGCCGTGATGGCACGGCGTATGGTTGAGGCCAGTACTCAAATCCCGCACTTCCACTACGGCGATGAGCTGGATATCACCGACCTGCTACTGCTGAGGGCACGCCTGAAACCTCGGGCGGAGAAAGAAGGTGTCCGTCTGACACTGATGCCTTTCATCATGAAGGCGATGGCATTGGCTGTGATCGCAGAGCCTGTGCTCAATTCACGGCTCAGTGAGGATGGTGAGTCCATCCAGTATCTGGATTCCTGCAATATCGGCATGGCTGTCGATGGTGCCGCGGGACTGATGGTGCCTAACATCAAGGGCGTCGAGCGGTTGAGTATTCTCGAGATTGCGCGTGAGGTAGGGCGCTTGACCGAATCAGCGCGTAGTGGACGCGTGGCTCAGGCAGATTTGAAAGGAGGCACTTTATCGATTTCCAACATCGGCGCGCTGGGCGGTACCTATGCGGCACCCATCATCAACCAGCCTGAGGTGGCGATTGTGGCGCTGGGTCGCACGCAGCGTCTACCGCGTTTCGATGCCGAGGGTCATGTGTGTGCCCGCGACATCATGACCATCACCTGGGCGGGCGACCATCGCCTCATTGATGGCGGCACCATCGCGCGCTTCAGTAACCTGTGGAAGCATTATCTTGAGCATCCTGATGAGATGTTGCTGTCACTGGCGTGATGATTGATGCAGACACTCTGTTGTAGCCACCTCCTGATCCGCGAATTGACCCTATGAGCGATACCCGCGCCCACGAGCGGCTACAGCAATTTTACATCCCTGAAGAGCAGTCCATCTACCTGCTCTCGCATCATGATGCCAAGAAACTGAAAGACTGGGTGGCACTATGTGTTGCCCAGTTGGAAGGGCTTGGCTACAGAGACATCCACCTGGTTGGCAAAGGCGCCTATGGCTTCGTGTTTGCCGGTTGGCGTGGACAGGGTGGCAGGGATGATGAAGGTGTCCGTGAGGAGCACGTCTTCAAGTTCACGCGGGTAACATTGCCACAAGCGTTACAGGACCGCCTCGAGGAAGAGGCTTATATGCTGGATCAGGTCGCGCATCCGCGTATTCCGCGTTTGATCAGTTATCAGCGTGTGCGTCGCCAGTCGATTCTGGTGATGGAGCGTGCGCCTGGCATTAACCTTGAAGAATACTCCCTGCGTCATGGAAGAATGTCGCCTCGCCTGGTGGTCAAGATCGCCTGTCAGCTGGCAGATATTCTCAAATCACTGCGCGGGACTGGCACAGGAAGTCGCACTGGCGTTGGTTCGACTTCGAGCATGCCTCACATCGGACGTCCTGTGGTACACGGTGATATCAAACCTTCCAACCTGGTATTTGATGCCGTGCAAGAGCAGGTCGCGTTGATTGACTGGGGGAGTTCAGTGTTCGCTCAGTTGGATGAGCGATTGCAGTTTGTCACGACAAACGTCATGCAGCTGATGTCGGACAACCTCCAGCAGACCAATGCACGGTTGGGGGATGTCTACTTCATCGGCGAGGAGCAGCTAGGAGGCGCGCTCTCCTCGCCACGATTTGATGAACAGGGCGTCGCGGCCACACTCTATGCGCTCGCGTCGGGTCAATCGTGTCGCTTTGGCGTGCAGGCCATACCGGCAGTTTCACTCGGGTTACCACGCGAGTTTGCCCGACTGCTGGATGGCTTGTTGTCTGAAGTGTCCGCACAACGAATGCACGCTGGTGACTATTTTCTACGTGAGATGCCTCGGTTGGCTCGACTCGTCATGCCGGAGCTCGATTTACCGTCGCCTCAGGCTTTGCTGCCGGTGTGGGTTCGTCCTGCCACGCGTGAGATTGATACGGTGGTCTATACCTCGCGCAAATCGTTTCTACGTGAAGCCTTTGAGCCATCGGGCTGTCAGGGCGGTAATGCGCTGGATGATATAAACGATGTGCAGCTGGATCGCTATTACAAGAATTTCATGCAGGGAATGGGAGAAACAGAGAAAGCCTTTCTCGCCGCCGTCAGTCGGCTGGGGAAGTATCCTGTTGTCGGTGGGCTAGCGATCAGATGGCAGCCACAAGGTATCTATATTGATACAGCGCTGCATCTTCATGATCCTGCATTGAAGGCTGCCTTTGTGGTCGCGATCAATAATATGGTCGCACTCGCGCGAGCTATTTATCGCCAAGGTGTATTCAAGGCCTGTCTGTTCAATGCACGCGATACCTTGCATCTTGAACGTAAAGATCCTGATGCTGCCTTTGTCTTTCCGGTGCCTTCGATTGGTCGCGCGATGCCGAGATTGCCCTACGAAGTCAGTGCCGTACCGGAACTTGAAGACGAATCACGCATTCATTCGTATTTTGAAGATGGGCCAGATCCTGAAGAGCTATTGGTGTTGCCCGGTGAGATCATGAGTGCGCTGGCGGAGCTCAATCAGATTCATCATACTGGCATGCTCATTTTTGAGGCATTGCCACATCACCTTAAGATCCACAGTTATTATCGGTTACTGGATCCGTCGCGTGAGACCGATTTCGCCCGCTTGCTGGCGGCGATATTGGATGCAGTACCCCTGATTTCGGGACTCGGTATTTCAGGCTTCATGAAGATGCCTTACAAGAATACCAAGCACTTCAGCCATGTCGAATCTCAACCAGAGTACTTCTATCCACGTGATCCGCGTGAGATGGCACAGTAATCTGAGAAAGTCATGAGGTAGATACTAAAGGCAATTTATCAGAGAGATTTGAGGCAATAATAATACTCTGTATGAACCCGTGTTAGAGGATGTAAAGGTTATCTGGTAGATAGGCCGATATTGATATAGCATTGTCGCTGTCGATATGGTTCGACACCTTTGTATCTATACCTATAAAACAGGGAACGTGTATGACTTTGTTCAATCGTGTATCACTTGCGATCTTGCTAGGAGGTCTTCTCGCTGGTTGTAGCGCCAATACAACGATCAGCAGCCCCTCCGAAACGGCAAAAATCAATCTCAAAGACGTCAGCTATCATCAATCCACGATTCAGAAGAAGTTACCGACCACCAGTTTTGGTAACTACGAATTTGAAGTAGTCGACGGGCAGAAAACACCAATGTATGGCATTCTACCGCTCAAGTTCAATGGCGGTTATCTGGCACTCGATATACTCTTCTTTGCTCCGGCAGCGTTCTTTAACTTGCGCGAAGTATTTCCTTATTACGAGATTGACCATGATCAAGGTGTAGTGCGTTATCGCAGTGAAAAGGGAGGAGAGTGGACGACCTATACGCCTACGCTGGAAGAGGCTGAGCGGGCACGAAAATACTTTGCTGCACAGAAAAGTTCCAGTCAGTAGTCGTTTCCCGGTAGTGTGAGGATTGGTATCAAAAAACGCCGCATCAGCTCACTGCTGATGCGGCGTTTTTGTGTGTGCGACTTAACATCGAGATAAGTCGTCGAAATACATTAGTCTTTCATCTGACGAGGGCGTGTCATGGCCTGCGGTGAGAGAAGCGCCTCTAGTCGTGCGTCATCAAGCAGACCTTCTTCCCGTACCAGTTCTAGTACACTACGGCCGCTGACAAGAGCTTCCTTGGCGATGCGCGTCGCATTGTCATAGCCAATATACGGATTGAGTGCGGTGACTAAACCGATGGAGTTATTGACTAATTCGGCGCAGCGATCACGGTTTGCAGTGATGCCAATGACACAGCGATTATTGAGCATGGTCATGGCACGACTTAGCTGCCGGATAGAATCGAACAGCTTATAGGCGATCAAGGGTTCCATCACGTTGAGCTGGAGCTGTCCTGCTTCTGCGGCCATGGTTAGCGCGGTATCGTTACCGATCACCTCGAAAGCGACCTGATTGACGGCTTCCGGAATCACTGGGTTGACCTTGCCCGGCATGATCGAACTGCCTGGTTGCTGTGGCGGCAGATTGATTTCATTAAAGCCGGTGCGCGGGCCAGAAGATAGCAAGCGCAGGTCGTTGCAAATCTTGGATAGCTTGACCGCCAAGCGCTTGAGCATTCCATGGAACAGCACAAAGGCGCCCATATCGCTGGTGGCCTCGACCAGATCAGATGCCGGGCGGAAGTCGATGCTGGACCGGCGTGCGAGCGCTTCAATGGCCAGTGCGCTATATCGCGGGTCAGCATTGATGCCGGTACCAATGGCAGTACCTCCGAGGTTTACCTCTTTCAGCAGCTCATTCAGGTTGGCGATACGCTCGACATCCTCGCGCAGGGTGTTGGCGAAGGCGCGGAATTCCTGGCCCAACGTCATCGGCACTGCATCCTGTAGCTGGGTGCGTCCCATCTTGACGACGTCGTCAAACTCCAGCGCCTTGGTGGCGAAGGCGTTGGATAGTTCGCTCAGGGCATCAACCAACATGGAGTGACTACGTAGCAATCCCACACGAATGGCAGTGGGGTAGGCATCGTTGGTGGACTGCGCCATGTTGACGTGGTTGTTGGGATGCAGCTGCTGGTAATCTCCTTTTTCCAGGCCCAGAAACTCCAGACCCAGATTGGCGATCACTTCATTGGCATTCATATTGGTGGAGGTTCCGGCCCCACCCTGGATCATGTCGACCACGAACTGGTCATGATGATCGCCGTTCATCAGGCGAGAACAGGCATGCTGAATGGCATCGTGTTCACGTGTCTCAAGATAGCCTAGTGTGTGATTGGCTTCGGCGGCGGCAGCTTTTACCAGTGCCAGGCCTTCGACCAGTCGTGGGAAGTGCGACAATGGCACGCCTGATAAATGGAAGTTATTCAGCGCGCGTTGCGTCTGGATGCCGTAATAGGCATCAGACGGTACGGGTTCACGCCCAAGAAGATCCTTTTCGAGACGGAAACCGTTGGCCAGTGCCTCGCGCTCGGCATAGCTCAGATCTTTGAGCGATGGTGAAGTAGAGCTAGCCTTGGAGGCTTGGGTGGTTTCCGGAAGACTGTTCACTTGGGCGGAACTCCTGGCTGAAGTACACTGTTGTGCTTGAATGGCGGTTGAGGTGGTCAAGGGTAACCAGCGCAGCACTGCGTCGACCAATGCCATTCATTGCTGCCGTATACGCGAAACGCATAAGACGAAGGTGGTATTACGGGAAGTGCCGTCAGCCACTGTTCACAAGACCCTGCATGTCCGGCCTGTCGTCTCCGATCCGGCATGTGATAAATGAATGGGAGTTTGGGTGAACCTGGAATCAAAATGGCTGGAAGACTTCGTTGCGTTGTCCAATACGCGCAGCTTTTCTGCCTCGGCGCGTCAGCGTCATGTCACCCAACCTGCATTCAGCCGCCGGATTCGGGCACTTGAACAGGCCGTAGGTACCACACTGGTGGATCGCTCTACCACGCCCGTCAGTCTGACACCGCAGGGGCAGTTGTTCCTGGTGACGGCGCGTAATCTCACTGAGCAGCTGTCGGAGTGTCTCGCGCACCTTCGTGGGCTGAGCATGGCGAATGAGACACTGGACATTGCCGCAGCGCATTCGCTGGCATTGGCCTTCTTTCCAAAGTGGATATCTCGACTTCAGCAGGGTCTTGGCGAGCTACCGACACGTCTTTCGGCAATGAATGTGGGAGATGCCATTCACTCGCTTCGCGAGGGTAACTGTGACCTGATGCTGGCCTATTACGATCCCTATGCCAGCATGCAGCTCGATGCTGAGGTCTTTCCGTCCTTTTCGGTGGCTAAGGTCAACATGTTGCCGGTCTGCGCCCCATTGGAAAATGGTGCGCCACGCTTTCCCCTGACGGGACAGGACGACACTAGCCAAGATGTCATCCCACTGCTGTCTTACACCCAAGGGGCGTTTCTGGGGCGTAGCGTGAAGATGCTGCTCAAGAACGATCCGCTACGCTTGCGCTTGCGGACCGTGTTTGAGATGGCGATGGCAGAGGGACTGAAGGGCATGGCGCTACAGGGGGTGGGAATGGCCTGGATTCCCGATTTCTGTATTCGTGATGAGCTCTCGAGTGGCAAGCTGGTGCGTGCCGGCAATGAAGCCTGGGATATTCCGCTGGAGATTCGCCTCTATCGCTGCTCGCTGGTACATAAACCCGGCATCGATAAATTGTGGAAGCAATTGATGAATCTGCCTCGCGATGTTCTGGAAGCCTGATATCGCGTTTCATCGCTTGTATTAAAAACGCTGTACAGGAAAAACGGCAGGCCATTGGCCTGCCGTTTTTTGTCATGCTATTTGAGACGTTTTGATCGCTCAGAAGGCTGCCGGACCCGCGTGCAAACCGAGAAAATTCTGGATGATAAAGAAGTGATCCTCGAACAGAGTATCCGGCTCCAGGTCTGCAAGCGCGACCCAGCGTGCTTGCTCCTCACTTTCCTTTCCGCTGCTACGTAGCCTTGGTAATTGCTGTTCTGGCCTTAATGCAAAGTAAAATGCTTCCGCCAGCGTTCTTCCCCGCCAACTGCGATGCGGCGCATCAAACATGCGCTGGCCGCGCAGAGATCCTCGCAGCACAGGCTCTGGTACTTTTAGGCGTACGCGCTCTTTCAGCTCTCTCAGGCAAGCATCCAGTAGACGTTCCTGGGGCTGAACAAAGCCCCCGGGGAGGGCATAAAGCCCCTTGCCGGGAGCTGCACGACGTGTCGTGAGCAAGACATGTCCTGATTGTACGACCACAGCGTTGACGGTAATGAAAAGTGGTGGATAGGGCGCATCGCTCCAGGCAGCCCTGTACTGCTCCAACAAGCGTCGTTCTTCGACCAGCCCCTGCCATGAAGTCTCGTCCAGGAAGCTGCGCAAGTGCTCAGCTACTGAGGCTGGCAGCAGCTCGCGCCCTTCGTTGTCCAGCCAATCTTCGGCCCGCGCTCGCTCAGTAAAGATAACCTCACGAATGCGACTGGCGGCCATTCCTTCATGAAGTGGAACGGCGACAGATTCCCACTGGGGGAACAAGCTAAGGTAGTAACTTGATTGCGTGCTGCTGTCGTGCCGATTAGCACCTATCAACGCAATGCGCGGCATTCGATTGGCTTGAGGGCGGGCTATATCACGCACTTTACGCTGTACATCGCGCACCCAGACATCGTCGTTATAGAGCGCATCCAGCAGTGGGACGATTTCAAGGCGCATATTGGCAGAATCCTCGAAACAGCTACGGATCATGCGCGTGCGTTCATCGAAGGTGAAGGGATTGCGCAGTGAACGCGCTTGCCACGCTGAGCCGACGAGAACGATCACCTGCCGAGCGACTCGCAAAGCCTCTTCCATAACAGCGACATGGCCATGATGGACAGGCTGGAAGCGTCCAATGAAGACGAGACAATCATACTGATAGGTCCGGGATTCAAGTTGACCCTCCGTACCGATCGATGACTGACGATGTGTTGTAGGCAGGATGGAGGACGATGGCATAGAAGACTCCGTAGCGCACTGACAAAAAAATCCGTCTATTGAGAGTAACAGGTCATCGCAAGCGCAGCAGGCTCGCTGCATGCAATGAGAGATGTCCAGCCTTGCTGGCAAGTCGCTCACCTGACTCATTATTTATAGCGTTATCTTATAGATGTTGACAAATTATCCTGCCAAGATTCTGCTGTTAATCGGGCTGGGAAGGGAGTTGCCATATCAAGTCAGTACGAGGGGGCGGGGAGTGCGCAAGCAAGCAGGAGAGAAGATCAATCAACTCATGCTCGCTCCCCGAGCGATATAGGCCTCTCGCTCGGGGAGCGTCATATCAATACACCAGCAACGCTTAAGCCGTTTTGGCGGTCAGAACGTCAGTGATCCACTCGACGACCTTATCACCCTGTGCATTCACGCAGACATCGACCAGAGGCGTCTGGGACCACTGGCTACCCAGGAATTCACGGCCTTCAGGTGCGAATAGAGTCTGCCCTTCAGCCAGGCCTTCAACTTCAACATTCAGGTGGCCGCGTTCAACCGTGAACATTTCTGGCTTCATCAGCCAAGCCAAGGCACAGCTATCATGCGGGCAGCAACCGTCGATGCCGCGTGCTTCCTTGTAAAAGGCCTTATAGAACTGATAGCTGCCGGAAAGTACTTCGCCCAGCGCACCTTGTGCAACGCGAATGCGCTCGACATGGGCCGGCGTCAGGATGCAACGATGGGTGGCGTCGAGACCCACCATCGTCAGTGGCCAGCCAGCGGTCAGTACTTTCTTGGCCGCATGCGGGTCATTGAAGATATTGGCTTCGGCGACAGGAGAAACATTGCCACCCTCACGGATGGAGCCACCCATGACTACAACCTGCTTGACCTTGCTGATGATGCTCGGGTCCAGCTGCAAGGCAGTCGCCAAGTTGCCCAGCGGGCCGACAGCGACGAGAGTGATTTCACCGGGACGTGCATTGACCTGTTCAACGATGAACTGCGGTGCGCTGACGGAAAGCGCCTTGCCCTTGGGCGTCGGGATGTCCATGTTGCCCAGGCCGTTGGCACCGTGAATGTGTGCCGGTGCCGGGAACTTGTCTTTGACGAGTGGCTGAGCTGCCCCCTGTGCAACTGGAATGCTCTGTCCTGCCAGCTCGCCCAGCAGTAGGGCGTTGGAGGTGGCGGTCTCGATGGTGACGTTTCCGAAAGTCGTTGTCATCCCGAGGAATTCGATGTCTGGATGTGCCAGACAGATGGCGATAGCTTGCGCGTCATCTACGCCCGGATCGGTATCAAAAATAATGGGAGTGTTCATGATGTCCTCTTAACAGTAGATATGCGCTTCTTGGCAGTATGTCTGCCAGCGGTATCTCCCCTGCGCGGATAACTAGCGACGGGAAGACATGAAACGAGCCTGTCATTGTGACTCGCAAGGCGTTATTCAGTTGCTCAAGGTGGCTAGTGCCGGCCATTCGGCCAAAGCATCGGCAACATCGCTGGCGACCGGGATGCTGGGGGCAGCACCTTCTCTGCTGACACATAGCGCAGAGGCGGTACTGGCACGCCGTAGACTGCCCTCAATATTCAAGCCGTCAATCTGACTGGCGAGATAGTAGCCAATGAACGTATCGCCAGCGGCAGTCGTATCGACGGCTTTTACGCGATGCGCCGGCAGCTGAATGCGTTGCTCTCCCAGCTGATAGCAGACACCTTCACTACCGAGCGTCATCACGACCTCAGTATTGGGGAGTCGCGCATGCAACGCATTGAGCAAAGTGTCGACCGGCGCACTTTCTTCCAGTTCGACAAGCTGCGCGGCTTCGCCACGGTTGAGGAAGAGCACTTGGCAATGCTCTAGTGGTAAGCGCAGTACCTCAGCGCCCATCGGGGCTGGGTTGAAGGCAATTTTCATCTGCTTGGCATGGGCTAATTCAATGACCTTGCCAAGTGCGTTGCATTCATTTTGCAACAGTAGCCAATCGCCAGGCGCGACACTTGAAAACAACATGCCCAAGTGTTCATCGGTAAAGCCATGATTGGCGCCCGGATGCAGGATGATGCTGTTTTCGGCGTGATCATCAACTTGAATGATGGCATGACCACTCGCGCTGGCACTAAGCTCTACCTGCGAAGTGATGACTCCTGCGCTTTCCAGTGGTTCAAGCGCCCAACGATCACTGTTGCCCAGGCGACCCCAGTGTGTGACGTCGCCTCCTGCCCGTGCGAGGGCGAGAGACTGGTTGGCACCCTTGCCGCCCAATACCTGACGGTAGGAGAGGCTCGCCAGGGTTTCACCGGGCCGCACAAGGTGGGGTACCCGATAGACATGATCAATATTGATAGAACCGTAGTTGTAAAGCATGCAGCCTCCTTGGGGTCGAGCATCCTAGCAAAGCCTTGGGCGCCTGTCCCCAGTCCTGTTACCAAGGTCTGACCTGTTGGTCATGTTTCAGCGTTGAAGCCAGTAGCCTTCCAGAACGCAAGGGAAGTGCATACTTCCAATATCACAGCAGGACTCAGGATATTGCCCATGCAGGCTCCGACACGTTCCGCTATCACGATCAAGAAGTGGGTTTGGCGCGCGCTCTTTACCAGTACCATGATCCCGTTATTGCTGGTAGAGACAGCACTGGTTGCTGTGTATTTCCTGTCGAACGACGAAATTCGGGATGCCAATCTAAGTTATCTTCAGGCTCAGTCCAGTAGTGAACTTAACCTGGCGATATTACGAGAAGCAAAATCGCTTGGTCGCCAATTGGAGCATGTGCAGAATCTGTCGAGCAGCATGGCTTTACAGGCAAGCGATATCGCGCTGGATGAGGATGCTGTCATCGCGCCTTCTGAGCGTGCGCGTCACACTGCGCATCTGAATGGAGTATGGGCGACACAAGGCAATAATGGAGACCAGGCCAGTGGTTATTACCCGCGCCTGCCGCTGTCAACGCATGACATCCCCTTGGCGTTGAGAATGACGGGTATAGACCCGATCATGCGCAATATCGTGTCATCGCATTCTTCGGTAGTGCAGACGTTCACGACCTTGGCCGATTGTTATGTGCGTATCTACCCCTACGTGGACCTGGCGGAGCTCGTACCGGCCGATCATGATTGTCGTAATTTTTCTTTTTTCTATCGGGCTGCGCCTGATGAGAATCCTGCGCGTAGGACGATCTGGACGGACGTTTATGAAGATCCTGCCGGAAATGGTTGGATGACCTCGGCGGTGACACCTTTTTATGCAGAGGATCGTTTTCTTGGTGTCGCCGGGGTCGACATGACGCTGGATGTCATCGTTAATCAGATACTGGCGATGGAGTTGCCCTGGAGTGGATTCGCCATACTATTTGATAAGTATGGGCGTTCATTGGCAGTGCCTCAGCGAGGCGAAAACCTACTGTCATTGATGCCAATCGAGCGACCCGATATGGGAGAGATGCTGGAAGAGGATATCATCCGTCCAGCACAACTCGAGCTTGAGAAACACGACGTTTTCGCACCGCTCGCTGCGCAGATACTGGCACAACGCCGTGGCTCAGGTAGTGTCATGGTGGAGGGGGCTCCCTATAAAGTGGCGTGGGAGCGCTTGGAAAGTAATGACTGGATCATGCTGAGCATGGTGGCAGAAGACGCCGTGTTTTCGCGCACGGCCGAGATTGGGCGCAACTTTCAGTTGGTCGGCATGGCGTTGGTCGGTGGACTGATCCTGTTTTATTTAAGCTTCTTTATTCTGATGAGCTGGCGCACTCACCATATCAGCCGTCGACTCTCGGTGCCGCTGTCAGAGTTGCGCGACCGTTTACATCGTATCGGCATGGGGGCAGAGGTCGAGTCAGCAGGGGCCAGTGGCATTGTCGAACTGGATGAGGCAAACAGCACTGCAGAAGAAATGTATCGCCGTTTGCGGCAGACACAGACGGAATTGCAGGCCAGTGAACGGCGGCTATTGGATTCCTTGGAAGCCAGCGGCGATAGTCTGTGGGAGATGGATATTCCTGAGCACGTCATTCGTGTTCATCCGAATCTCTGGAAGATGCTGGGGGCCAGTGGCCATGAGCCGCTAGTCATGCGTGAGGCCGATTTTGATCGTCTGATACACCCAGAAGACCTTGAAGCAGTGCACATGCTGAGGCATAAGGTGTTCACTACCTTTGGCGAAAGCTTTGAATGCCAGTATCGAATGCGTGCCCCGAAAGAGGAAGATCTGCAATACATTGAAGATATGGGGGTGGCGAATAACGGAGCGATCAGCGGTGGCGCCGAGACAGTACACGCAGCATTGGCTGCCGAGGAGTCAGTGATGTCGCGTGAGGAAACAGAAGGCGACAGTGACCTAATCTGTTGGGTGTTGCTTAGCTCTCGAGGTCGCGTCGTATCATGGGATGCTGAAAGGCACCCACTCAAGGCTGCTGGTATGCATATTCGTCTGGATCAGAATCCACGATTACGGCCGGGACTTCTATAGAGATGTTTCAGGCGTTGCGCCAGTCAACCAGTGACCTTTTGTGATGACTTGGCTTACGAATAGCACGCCTCATCCTCGCAGATACTGAGGCGTACTATTCATGTGGCGTTAGCCTGCCGGGGTGGCGTTGTAGCGTTATTGCCTGGCTCACTTCTCTTGCGTGTGGTTCTCGCTCAATGTCGTGTCGCGTAAAAACGTCTCGATATTGGCAAGGCTCAGATCTAGCATGTTCTGCCGGGCTTCCTGGCTAATCCATGCGTTGTGTGGCGTGACGATTAGGTTTAGTACCTTGTTCTGGTCGTGGCGCATATCTTCCAATGCTGACAGCAGTACATGGCCGTCCTGCGGGGGTTCTGTCGGTAGGCTATCCACCGCAAGGCCTCCCAGCTGACCTGACTCAAGGGCTTTAAGGGCGGCGGACTCATCAATGATTCCGCCACGCGCACAATTGACCAACAAGGCGCCGGGCTTCAATCGGGATAGCGCGGCCTCGTCAATCAGGTGCTGGGTTTCGGGAGTCAATGGGCAATGCAGGCTGATGGCATCTGCTTCAGGTAGCAGGCTAGTGAAACTGGGCCGCTGTGCCGTTGGCTCACTGCCGGGGCGGGCAGCAAAGGTCACTCGCATCCCGAAGGCTTCGCCTAATTTCCCGACAGCACTGCCTAGCTCGCCCTTGCCGACAATGACAAGATGTTTACCGGCCAGCTGTGTCACGGGACGATGCATCAGGCAGAACGTGGCACTACGTTGCCAGTCACCTTCTGCAACATCTGCCTGATAGCCGGCCAGGCGTCCTGCCAGTGCTAGCAGTAGCATCCATGTATGTTGGGCCACAGACGCTGTGCCATAGGCATTGACGTTCATCACGCGTATACCCTGTGCCTTGGCCGCTGCAATATCTACGTTATTGGTGCCTGTCGCCATGACGGCAATCAATTTCAGATCTGGCAACTGCGCCAGATGATGTGCTTCCAGACGTACCTTGTTCACCAGCACGATAGGTACGCCCGTCAGCCGTTCAACCACTTCCTCGGGCTGAGTCGCTCCATGGCAGACCAATCCATTCACGCCTGCCTGCAACTGGCTGAAGTCCATGCCATCGCCCAGTGAGGCTGCATCGAGCATTACCGCTTGAGGCGTTGAGGACGCCTGGTGGTAAGGCGGAGTAGAAGCTAACTGGGAAGTGTGATTTTGATCAGACATCGTGTTCCTCGTGGCTAGGTGAGGTAGCAGGCTACCGTCGATAATAGCCCTGACAGACAATGCCATGTGGAGGATTGTCTGAGGGTGTTGCCCCGCACGGGGCCGAGCACGCTATAATGTGCCCCTTTCGCTTTGACTTGAAAGCCGTTCAGCTGGCCTTATTGTACGTGTGCTAGAGACATCGCCTGTGAATGTCGTGGCATTAGGGCATTTACGGCGCGGTAGGCTCAAGGTACGCCGCAAGGCATAACTTTGTCATGGTGTGTGGACTGCCTATGCAGCTTTACGCCCTATTTCAGGAAAGAAAAAACCATGCCGATCTATGAATACCACTGCAAGGCCTGTGGCCATCGGATGGACAAGTTGCAGAAAATCAGCGCTGCACCACTGACGGAGTGCCCGGAATGCAAGGCAGATCAGCTCGAGAAGCTGATTTCTGCCGCCGGATTCCGTCTCGCGGGAAGTGGCTGGTACGAGACGGATTTCAAGTCCGGCAACAAGAAGAATCTGGCCGGTGGTAACGACAGCACCTCGTGACAGCACTTCCTGAAAGCCAGTGATGGAAGTCAGTTTTCACAATTACAGTGCGTCATTGCCAGCGGCAGGCCCTCTGAGACAGGTACGCAGCACGCGTATCGATCACGAATTTGAGCAACAAGGAAACAACATGCGCAGCCACTATTGCGGCAAACTGAACGAGACCCTGATCGATCAGGATGTCACTCTGTGCGGGTGGGTGCACCGCCGTCGCGACCACGGTGGCGTCATCTTCCTCGACATGCGCGACCGTGATGGCATCGCCCAGATCGTTGTCGATCCTGATACTGTCGATGCCTTTGCCACTGCCGACAAAGTGCGTAGCGAGTATGTTCTGCGTATCAAGGGCCGCATTCGCATGCGTCCTGAAGGCACCCAGAATCCGAATATGCCGACAGGCATGATTGAAGTGCTGGCCAAGGATGTCGAGGTGCTCAACACTGCACAGACTCCGCCGTTCCAGCTTGACGATCACAACAAGGTCGGTGAGGAAGTTCGCCTCAAGTATCGCTATATCGATCTGCGTCGTCCCGACATGATTGAGAAGTTGCGTCTGCGTTCACGCATTACCCACAGTGTGCGTGCCCAGCTTGAAGCGCTTGGCTTCCTCGATATCGAGACACCGATTCTGACGCGTGCCACTCCGGAAGGCGCACGTGACTATCTGGTGCCGAGCCGGACCTATGCTGGCAACTTCTTTGCTTTGCCACAGTCTCCGCAGCTGTTCAAGCAGCTACTTATGGTCGCGGGCGTTGACCGTTACTACCAGATTGCCAAGTGTTTCCGTGATGAAGATCTGCGTGCCGATCGTCAGCCGGAATTTACCCAAATTGACCTTGAAGCCAGCTTTGTCGACGAGCAGGACATCATGGGCATGACCGAGACCATGATCAGTGGCCTCTACAAGGAAGTGCTGGGTGTCGATTTCGGCAAGTTCCCGACCATGCCGTACTCTGAAGCCATTCAGCGCTTCGGTTCTGACAAGCCGGACCTGCGTATTCCGCTGGAACTGGTCGATGTTGATGACCTGATGAGCAGTGTGGACTTCAAGGTCTTCTCCGGTCCGGCCAAGGATGACAAGGGCCGCGTCGCGGCGCTGCGTGTTCCGGGCGGTGCTAGCCTGTCGCGCAAGGAAATCGATGCCTACACCAAGTTCGTTAGCATCTACGGCGCCAAGGGCCTGGCATGGATCAAGGTCAACGAGCGCGCCAAGGGCATCGAGGGTCTGCAATCGCCGATCGTCAAGTTCATGGAAGACGTGGTTGATGAAGTGCTGGACCGCTGTGGCGCCGTCGATGGCGACATCGTGTTCTTCGGTGCCGACAAGTCCAACATCGTTGCCGAAGCGATCGGCGCGCTGCGCGTCAAGCTGGGTGAAGATCTCAACCTCTATACCTGTGAGTGGGCGCCACTGTGGGTCATTGACTTCCCGATGTTTGAAGCCGATGCCAACGGTCGCCTGAGTGCGTTGCATCACCCGTTCACCGCGCCGTCCTGTAGCCCAGAAGAGCTCAAGGCCAATCCGGAAGCGGCGCTGTCACGCGCTTACGACATGGTCATCAATGGTACCGAATTGGGTGGTGGTTCCATCCGTATTCACGACCAGGCCATGCAGCGTACCGTGTTCGAAGTATTGGGTATCGGCGAAGAAGAAGCGGAAGAGAAGTTTGGCTTCCTGCTCGACGCCTTGAAGTTTGGCGCGCCGCCCCACGGTGGTCTGGCCTTCGGTCTCGATCGTCTGGTCATGTTGATGACTGGCGCCAAGACCATTCGTGAAGTCATTGCCTTCCCGAAAACTCAGAGCGCCGGTTGCATGATGACTGACGCTCCCGGCGAGGTAAGTGGTGAGCAGCTCAAGGAGCTGAACATTCGTCTGCGCCAGAAAGCCAAGGTAGAAGAAGACGGCCAGGCCTAGGGTTTTAAGGTCTGTCGTGTGGTGCCGCGAACGGAGTCAGAGTGTCAATTTGACTAATTAGTGGCACCTCTGGGTCTTAGGGCCTTAAGACGGTGTGATACTGAGCCTTGGCAAAGAATGCCGGGATAACGGTGTCGCACCGTCTTTTTTATGGCATGGTGGCTGGTTATATGAACAGTTGTTGGAAAGATGCTGTGTGCAACTGCGGTAGATTCAAGTGACTCCGACTGATGAGAGTGCCGCATGATCATTCTTGGAATTGACCCCGGTTCTCGCCTGACCGGTTATGGCGTGCTGGACGTGTCTGGCGTGCAGCCACGTTATGTGGATAGTGGGTGCATACGGATGTCACAGGTCAGCCTGGATCAGCGCCTCGCGCAAATCTACGCCGGTATCAGTGAAGTGATTGCAATGCATCGTCCGGCTGAGTTCGCCATTGAGCAGGTCTTCATGTCAAAAAATGCAGACTCTGCTCTCAAGTTAGGACAGGCGAGAGGAGCCGCCATTGTCTGTGCTGCCAATCATGGTCTGCCTGTTTCCGAGTATGGCCCCAGGCAGATAAAGCAGGCAGTGACGGGTTCTGGTGCGGCAGACAAGCTGCAAGTCCAACACATGGTGACCCATACGCTGAAACTGTCGGCCACGCCGCAAGCCGATGCTGCAGATGCATTGGCAATTGCCCTGACACATTGTTTTGCGCGTCGCCGTCTTACGCCAAGTAGTGCTCAATTGGATGCGCTTGGCTTGGGTGCCACTGGCAATCGAAAGGGCTCACGCATACGACGCAGTAGTAGTTGGCGTGGATTTGAGCCAGACAAGTAATGTACCTGCCAGGTATAAATACGATATTGTGCTGAATAAATGCTAATTTTCAGTTAGTTGTGAACATTCTGTCGTGATGACGCACAGAGAATTGCGTCGCTTGTTTAGCCGATGTTGACGAAGCATCAGCAGAGAATGTTGCTACTGACTGTCATGATCGTGCGACAAATTCGTCGTAACACTCGGACATGCCGCCTGCGTCTCATCTTTGGTAGGCTTGCCCGCAATGTCATCATCAGAGCAGTGACTTCACCTGGGAAACACATCCAGCACACATCACTGCCGAAAAGGACTGCCTGAAACATGATTGGACGTCTGACCGGACAACTGCTTGAAAAGCAGCCCCCTCATCTGGTGCTTGATGTGCACGGTGTGGGGTACGAGCTTGAAGCCTCGATGAATACCTTGTTGGGACTGCCGCCGGTGGGCCAGGACTGCCAGCTGTACACGCACCTGGTGGTGCGTGAGGATGCTCAGTTGCTGTATGGCTTTGGCAAGGAGCCAGAGCGACGTCTATTTCGTGAGCTGATCAAGATTTCCGGTGTCGGCCCGCGCTTGGCACTCGCCATTCTTTCAGGGATGGAGCAGGGCGATTTCATTCGCTGTATTCATGATGAAGATAGTCGTGCCCTGACACGCTTGCCGGGAGTCGGTAAAAAAACGGCTGATCGTCTGATCATTGAAATGCGTGACCGCCTCAAGCATTGGACGGTGCCAATGGATGATGGCCTGAGCGAGATGGAGCGCGCTTCGCAGCCGCAACCTCCCATCACACACCCACTGGCGGACGCAGAAGCCGCGCTTGTGTCACTGGGATACAAGCCCGTCGAAGCCGCCAAGATGCTGTCCGGGCTTGAATCAGGTGCCTCTACCGAGGCTCTGATCAAGGCCGCACTGGTACGCAAAATGGCTAGCTAAGCCACGGATCACGCGGCTGATAGTCTTGCTTTGAAAAAGCAGACGATGTGATTGGATTTATTGACTAGGGGATGGTGGGTATCTGAGGTAGAAAGTGCGCGCTCCAACGTTAAAGCGCAAGATCGTTGCACGCTTCCTGCTATCCGCCTCTCGCCACTGTCCTATGCATGCCACATGGGTCACCAGGAGTTGAGCAAGCATCATGATGGAGTCGGACCGACTGATCTCCGCAGCGACGCATGACCCGGAAGAGCGGGTAGATCGTGCCAATCGCCCGCGTACACTGAGTGAGTACATCGGGCAGCCGGTGGTGCGTGAACAGATGGAGATATTCATCAGCGCAGCCCGAAAGCGTAGCGATAGTCTGGACCATACCTTGGTATTCGGACCGCCTGGGCTTGGCAAGACAACGCTGGCGCACATTATTGCAAGTGAGATGGGAGTCGATATCAAATCGACCTCCGGGCCAGTACTGGAACGGGCAGGGGATCTGGCTGCCATGCTGACCAACCTTCAAGAAGGTGATGTGCTTTTCATCGACGAGATCCACCGCCTATCACCGGCAGTCGAGGAAGTGCTGTATCCCGCGATGGAGGATTATCAACTTGATATCATGATTGGTGAGGGCCCCGCTGCGCGTTCGATCAAGCTGGAGCTGCCACGATTCACGTTAGTGGGTGCGACGACTCGAGCTGGCTTGTTGACGGCGCCATTGAGAGATCGCTTTGGCATCGTTCAGCGTCTTGAGTTTTACGACATCGAGTCACTGACCAGCATTGTGGCACGCAGCGCCATGCTATCGGGAATGGAAGTCGAGATGGACGGTGCGCTTGAGATTGCGCGTAGATCACGGGGTACGCCGCGTATTGCGAATCGTCTACTCAGGCGTGTGCGTGACTTCGCTGAAGTGCGTTCTGACGGTCGTTTGACACTTGAAGTGGCCGACAAAGCGCTCAATATGCTCAATGTCGACAGTCACGGGTTGGACAATATGGACCGCCGTTTGCTGCTCGCCATGATAGAGAAATTTGATGGTGGGCCGGTAGGTGTTGACTCTCTCGCAGCGGCCATCGGTGAAGAGCGTGACACCATCGAAGATGTATTTGAGCCGTACCTGATTCAGCAGGGTTTCATGATGCGCACAGCGCGTGGACGGCTGGTAACGCGCTCTGCTTATCTTCATTTTGGCATCACGCCTCGTGAAGATCAGTCGCGCTTGCCGCCGGACGGATATGATGCGTCATGACATCCAATGACGAGGAAATGTCGTTAGTCCGTCATGCTCCATGTTTTCGCCACATTGTGCGCGTCTATATCGAGGATACTGATGCCGGCGGCATCGTCTACTACGTGAACTATCTTCGCTTCATGGAGCGTGCGCGCAGTGAATGGTTGCGTGAGAGAGGCTTCTCTCAGCAAGCGTTGCTCGAAAAAGGGATTCAACTGGTAGTGCACAGTGTCACAAGTCGTTATCTTCGTCCGGCGTATTTAGATGATCTGCTAACGGTGACCGCCTCAGCAGGCGAGCTGCGTGGCGCGCGTCTGAACTTTCAACAGCAGGCATTCAGAGAAGACGCGCTACTGTGTGAGGCAGAGGTGATCATTGCCTGTGTTGATGCCGTCTCGTTCAGACCGCGTCGCTGGCCAGTGGAATTGCTGAGCGCACTTGATGTCTGAATAAAGTTCGGGATGCAAGGCTCGATAGTGCGAGGCGTGTGTTTCAGCCAATTTTTAAGGGTGTCGCTGAAAGTCAGCGGCACTAACTGAACCAAGTAAAGAGGGAATTCCGTGGAAGATTCGATGTCGATCATTTCGCTGTTCGTGAACGCCAGTCTGGTGGTTCAGGTAGTCATGGTGCTGCTGTTGGTAGCTTCCATTGTTTCCTGGGTGCTGATTTTCCAACGTGGTATGGCATTGTCGCGCGCCAAGAAAGCTTACACTGCGTTTGAAAAGCGCTTCTGGTCGGGTGTTGATCTGAATCATCTTTATCGTGAATTACCCAGTGATGAAGAGGCAACTCCCGGTGCCGCTGGCGTATTCCGTGCAGGTTTTCGAGAATATAGCCGACTCAAGCCGAAGTCAGATGATGCACAGGCCGTGATGGACGGCGTGCAGCGCAGTATGCGTGTCACGCTGTCACGTGAGGAAGAAAGGCTTAATATCAGTTTGCCGTTCCTGGCGACAGTTAGTTCAGTCAGCCCTTATGTGGGTCTGTTCGGGACGGTGTGGGGCATCATGGGGTCTTTCCAGGCGTTGGGAACTGCCCAGCAAGCGACACTCACGACAGTGGCACCCTGGATTGCAGAAGCGCTGGTGGCGACAGCGATGGGTCTTTTCGCTGCAATTCCTGCGGTCATCTTCTATAACCGCCTTGCTACACGGGCTGATCAGCTCTTGGGGCGTTACGAGGACTTCGCAGAAGAACTCCACTCCATTCTGCATCGTAATCTGCACAGCCGTGGCGGCAACGACGCTTGAGGGGAGATAGACAATGAAAGGACCGTATAGCAGAGGACACAAGCGTAAGCTGTCCTCCGAAATCAATGTGGTGCCCTTCATCGATGTCATGCTGGTACTGTTGGTCATCTTCATGATCACTGCGCCCATGATGACGCAGGGTGTACAGGTTGAACTTCCCAAGGTGACCTCCAAACCCATCGATAATCCGGATGATGTCACGCCACTGATCGTCTCTCTGGATGATCGTGGTAACTACTACATCGACATGGGGTCTGATGAAGACAAACGTTCCCCAGTGGCACTGGATGAACTAGGCAGCAAGGTCGCCGCGATTGTGGCTGAAAAGCCGAAGACGCCAGTGCTGGTCAAGGGCGCCAAAACGGCGCCTTATGGAGATGTCATGGGGCTGATGAGCACGCTTCAGGGCGCAGGTGTACCCAATGTCGGGCTGATTTCAGAACCACCGAATGAGGGCTGATGCATGAGTCAGCCAGAAACTGAACAGCGGGTAGGTTATGGCTTGCCCGTCATACTGGCAGTGGGCCTGCATCTTGTCATTCTGGTGCTGACACTGGTGAGTTGGCCTGAATCTGAGCCAGAACAGACCAGCAATACCATCGTGAATGCCACACTGGTAAGTACTGAAACCACAACCAATCAAGCGCAGCAGGCCAAGGCTAGCAAAGCGCGTGATGCGGCCGAAGAGGCCGATGAACAGCAAAGTGCGAAAGAAGAAGCGTCCAAACAAGCCGAGCGTGCCGCCGAGCAGCAAAAAAATGCAGCGCAAGAGAAGTCTTTAGCGCTGAAGGCGCAACAGGAAAAAGCAGCTGATCAAGCCAAGACAGCGGCGCAGGAGAAAGCGGCCGAGCAGGCCAAAGCGGCGGCTCAATTGAAAGCTGAGCAAAAAGCTGCTGCTGAAACTGCAAAAGCCGATGCTGCGCGTCGTGCAGAAGAGGCCAAGGCGATTGCTCTCGACCGGAAGAAGGCTGAGGTTGAAAAGCAGGCTAAAGCCGACGCGTTGAAAAAGGCTGAGGCTGATAAAGCCGCAAAGGCTAGCAAGGAAAAGGCTGAGGCTGATAAAGCCGCAAAGGCTAGCAAGGAAAAGGCTGAGGCTGATAAAGCCGCAAAGGCTAGCAAGGAAAAGGCTGCTGAAGAGGCGCGCAAGAAAGCAGAGGCTGACAAGGCTGCTGAAGCCAAGGCCGATGCTGAAGCCAAGAAGGCCGATGCCGAGAAGGCTGCCAAGGCTAAAGCCGCAGCCGAAAAAGCAGAAAAGGATAAAGCTGCCAAGGCTGCTGCCGAAAAAGCCGCCAAGGACAAGGCTGCCAAGGAAAAGGCTGCTGAAGAATCACGCAAGAAATCTGCTGCAGAAGCCGCACGCAAGAAGGCGCTGGCTGACAAGGCGGCACAGGCTTCCGCTGGTTCGCTCGACAGCCTTATCGATAATGAAAGCGATGCAATCAGTGGTGCCAAGCAGGCTGCTCAAGCTGCCAATGGCTTCGTTGATCTGGTCAAGAAATATGTCGGCCAGAATTGGAGTCGTCCATCGGGTACCATGCCTGGTAAGACGGTAACGCTTCGGGTTTCATTGTTACCGACGGGTGAGCTTGTGTCGGCGGCAGTGAAAAAGAGTAGTGGTGATGCCGTCTTTGATCGCTCTGCGATTCAAGCGGTGCAAAAAGCCGCCCCGTTTACGGAGTTGCAGCAGCTGCCTTCGGGCGCGAGAAGCAAATTCCGGAACTTTGACCTGTACTTCAATCCAGAGGACCTGGGCCGATGAGACGATTGACGACATGGATGATGGCGGCCGCTCTGCTGGTGGTAACTGGCATGGCAAGAGCTGACCTGACCATTGAAATTACGAAAGGCAATGACAGCGCCACGCCGATTGCAATTGTGCCGTTTGAAAATCTGACCGGTGGCAGCTTGCCGCAGGATTTAGCACGCATCGTCTCAGATGATCTTGCGCGTAGCGGCCAGTTTGAGCCGATCAAGCGCGATAATCTCGTCGCGTTGCCAGGGACAACTCAGGATGTCTTTGTCAATGACTGGAAGCGTCTTGGTGCCAGCTATATCGTTGTCGGCCAGGTAAAATCTGCCAGCAATGGCGGCTATAGCATCCAATATGAGTTGATGGACGTGTTGGGCAACAAGCGAATGCTGGGTGAAGTCATCACTGGAAGCAACGGTGAGTTGCGTGCTCGCGGCCATTACATCAGCGATGAAGTTTTTGAAGAAATTACTGGAATTCGCGGTGCTTTTTCTACGAAAATCGCATACATTACCGCGAATGGAGTGGGTGACAATATCCGCTTTGCGCTGTATGTTGCCGACTCTGATGGCCATAATAGCCAAGAGATTCTCGCATCTGACGAACCGATCATGTCGCCGGCCTGGTCGCCGGATGGCAAGAAGTTGGCGTATGTGAGTTTCGAGTCTGAACGTCCTGCCATCTATGTGCAGGAGCTGGGCAGTGGGCGTCGTGCCAAACTGACTGGTTTTCAGGGCATCAATGGTGCACCGGCCTGGTCGCCGGATGGTCGTAAGCTTGCGATGGCTCTCTCCAAAGATGGCCAGCCTGAAATTTACGTGATGGATATTGCCAGTCGTCAATTCAAGCGGCTGACCGATAATCCTGCCATCGACACTGAACCGGATTGGCTGCCAGATGGTAGCGGTATGGTATTCACGTCGGATCGTGCAGGATCGCCTCAGATCTATCGCCTTGATTTGTCCGGTGGCACTGAGCGCCTGACATTTACTGGCAATTACAACTCTCGCGGGCGCTTGACACCTGATGGAGAAACCCTATTCATGATCAACCGCTCAGGCAATGGTTATCAGGTTGCCAAGCAGGATCTGAAGACCGGCCGGGTGACATCCCTGACTGATACTCAGTGGGATGAATCACCAAGTGTTGCACCCAATGGCACTATGGTGATATATGCCACTCAGCAAGGAACCCGAGGGGTCCTGGGCGAAGTGTCGGCAGACGGAAGGGCACAATTTGCCCTGCCGTCACCTCAGGGAGACGTACGTGAACCTGCGTGGTCGCCCTACCTGAACTAAACCACTAGAATGCACCCGAGCCACAAATAAAGGCTTGGCATTCGTACCCATTAGAGCAAGGAGCTTTACAATGCAGTTCACCCCGTATGCAAAAGGCCTGTTGATTGCCCTGTCCCTCAGCGTGATGGCTGGTTGTTCCAGCAGCGGCGGCGCTCAAGACGGCGACATGGATTCCGCTAACAGCGGTGCCAACACTGCTGGCATGAACTCTGGCGCCAACACCAGCAGCAATCAGATGAGCGACGCGGCCATGCCTAGCGTTCGTACCATTTACTTCGCATTCAACAAGGACACCATTCGTCCTGAGTTTGAAAGCGTCCTGATGGGTCACGCTCAGTACCTGAAAGCCAATACTGGCTCCAACGTCGTTCTGGAAGGCCACGCTGATGAGCGCGGTACTCGTGAATACAACCTGGGCCTGGGCGAGCGTCGTGCCAAGTCCATCGCACGCTTCCTGACGGTTCAGGGTGTTTCTCCGTCACAGATCGAAATCGTGTCCTACGGTGAAGAGCGTCCGGCCGTTCAGGGCCATGGCGAATCTTCCTACGCCAAGAACCGTCGTGTGGTCTTCGACTACTAAGTTCGGCATTCTCTCTGTCCACATTTAGTATGTGGTAGAGATGCTAGGAACTTGTGTTGAGCAGGCCCGAGCAAAAAGGTTTCCTTGATTCTCGGGCCTGATCACGCGATACCATGATGATTCGGCGGAGCCGACAGCATGAAACACAGCCTGAAATGGTTGTGCGGTGCGGGAGCCTTGTTGCTCCCGTTATCCGTTATGGCCGCACCCGCGGTCGAGGATCTTACCGCACAGTCAAACTCCCTCTATCAGCAGGCCAATACTCATATGAGTGGTGGCGGCACCCTGACCCTTCTCAACCAGCTCGATGAACAGGTACAGGAAATTGCACGGCTTCGTGGTCGAGTTGATGAATTGGAATATCAGTTCAAACGTATGACCGAGATGTCACAGCAACGATATCTGGATCTTGAACAGCGAGTCTCTGGTGGAGATTCTGCCGGTGAGAACGGTCAGGTCGTCGATGCACAGGCCGCTTCAGCGGTCAGTGGTAGCGCGAGTACTGGTAGCAGCGTAGCCAGTAATGGCGATGCCCAGAAAGATTATGAGAATGCGTTTGCCAAGGTTCAATCCAGAGACTTTGACGGTGCCATTGTCGCCTTTGAAGCTTTCGTGGTTGATCATGGTGATTCCAATCTCGCCGCCAATGCGCATTACTGGCTAGGAGAGTTGTATTCCGCCAAGAATCAATTGGATTCCTCTGCACAGGCCTTTGATACCGTGATCAGTGAGTACTCTCAATCCAGCAAGGTGCCGGATGCGATGTACAAGCTGGGCCTGGTCAAGGCGCGCCAAGGTAAAGCGCAGGAAAGTCGTACGTTGCTTCAGACACTGGTAAAGCAGTATCCGGACAGCAAGGCCGGCACTATGGCCAAGGACTTCCTCGCCTCTGGTGGGTAAGCCAGAATGTATTTCATAAAGCCCGTCTTGCTAGAATAATCCGTTATTCTAGCAAGACGGGCTTTATGCGTTCTGACATGTGCTCACATGTCATGATTCACGACATCCGCTTGTACGTGTGACTTCGTGTTGCACGAGCCAAGCGTCCAGTAAGGGATATCCCCATGGCAGAATGCAAGATCGACTATCAGGCACGCGAAGATTTGCTGAAAGGGCGTGTCATTCTCGTAACGGGTGCGGGATCAGGCATTGGGCGTGAAGCAGCAATTGAATATGCGCGTCACGGTGCCACGGTGATATTGCTGGGCAGAACCATTGCCAAGTTGGAAGAGGTATATGATGTCATTGAGTCGTTAGGTGCCCCGCAACCAGCCATCTATCCGCTTAATTTCGAAGGTGCCACACTGAAAGATTATCAGCAGATGGCAGAAACACTGGATAAGGAATTTGGCCGGCTCGATGGTGTGCTGCATAACGCGAGTCTGTTGGGCAAGATCACGCCTTTTGAGCAATATGATCCTGCATTGTGGGAGCAGGTCATGCAGGTGAATATCAATGGACCCATCTGGATGGTACAAGCACTATTACCATTGCTGAAGGCTTCCAGTGATGCCTCTGTGGTATTGACCAGCTCAAGCGTTGGTCGTAAGGGGCGCGCCTTTTGGGGGGCCTATAGCGTCTCCAAGTTTGCGACAGAAGGATTTTCCCAGATGTTGGCTCAGGAGTTGGAAAATACCAGTCAGGTGCGTGTCAACACGCTCAATCCCGGCGGTACGCGTACCGCGATGCGCAAGTCGGCATTTCCTGCGGAAGATCCGCAAACACTGCGGACACCGGCTGATATTATTCCGACATACCTGTGGTTGATAGGTCCTGAAAGCCGTGGGCACACCGGTAAGATGTTCGATGCACAACCGCCTAAAGTTTGAGGTATCTCAGAGGCTCTTGGGCGTTGTCTGAAAGTTGTCATTCCCTCAGTAAAATGCGCCGTCGGCAGTTGCCAGCGGCGCATTTCATTGTCAGAGCGTTGGTATTGGTCGTGGCTGTTTCAGTTCAATCCTGTCGCTCTCAGAGCGGCGTTGACCACTTCCTCTGAGGTATCAAACCATATGTCGGCTGGCCAGGCGTCCACATCATCTCCTACCCGCACGTAGCCATAACGTACTGCTACGGCTAACATGCCAGCGGCCCGTGCAGCCTGCATGTCACGATCGTGATCGCCCAGATACCAGCATTCAGAAGCTTCTACATTCAAGCGCCGTGCTGCCTCCCAGAGAGGGTCTGGGTGTGGCTTCTTGACAGGCAAGTCATCGGCGCACAGCAGGCAGCCCGGCGTCAGTTGGAGCGCTTCGATCAAGGGGACGGCAAACTGGCGGGGTTTATTGGTGACGATCCCCCACGGCAACGAGGTCCGTTGGCATGCCTCAATCAGGACATCATAGCCGGGGAAAAGCATACTTTCGGCCGCCACATCACGCGCATAGAAATCAAGCAGGCGCGTACGCTCCTGACCGTGGAGTGGGTGATCGAGATCATACCCCAGTGCCAGCATGACCAGCGCACTTCCACCGTGCGAGACTTCGGCACGAATGATGTCGTAGTCAAGTGGTGGCAGCCCATGATACTGGCGTAGTTCATTCGTTGCCCGTGCAAGGTCTGGTGCGGTATCGACAAGAGTACCGTCCAGATCAAAGATCAATGCTGCCGGGCGAGGCAGTGCGGTGTGATGACTCATGCCAATTCTTCTGCTGTCGGGCGCCGCGTATGCATCAGATAATTAACCGAAAGGTCTTCCGGGTTGAGGCGATACTTCCTGGTCAGCGGGTTGTAGGTCATCCCGGTACTGCCTTCCATCTTGAGGCCTGCACTGCGCGCCCAGTTGCCAAGCTCGGATGGACGAATGAACTTGCTGTATTCGTGCGTACCGCGGGGCAGCATTTTGAGTAGATACTCAGCGCCCATAATGGCAAAGGTATAGGCTTTGGGATTACGGTTGATGGTCGAGAAGAAGACCTTGCCACCGGGTTTTACCAAGCGCGCGCATGCCGCGATGACCGAAGAGGGGTCTGGTACATGCTCGAGCATTTCGAGACAGGTCACGACATCGAACTGACCAGCCATTTCTTCTGCGACAGCTTCCGCCGTTGTCTGGCGATAATCAACTTCTACGCCGGATTCCAACTGATGAAGGCGGGCGACGGACAATGGGGCTTCGCCCATATCAATTCCGGTGACCATGGCGCCACGGTGCGCCATGGCTTCAGACAGGATGCCGCCGCCGCACCCTACATCAATGACCTTCTTGCCCGCCAGGCCCGCATGGGTGTCGATATAATCAACGCGTAGAGGGTTGATGTCATGTAGCGGTTTGAATTCACTGTCGCGGTCCCACCAGCGGCTGGCCAGTGCGGAAAACTTGGCAATCTCACCGACATCAACATTCCCCAGGTAGTCCGGGGCAGTGGCGTTGGCGTTTTGCTTGGCGTCGCTATGACTCATCATCGGATCCTTACCGTCACGGAAGTGCTGCATGTTGAGCGTGTTGGGCCTGTACAGGCGCGCTACGCTCGGGCACGATCCCTCCATTCTAATCCGCCAGTCGTCGCGGGTCAGCGGTATGGGGAAAAAACTCGTTGCAACGGTGTCTTGCGTTGTCAGCGGTATGCATCTGTCAGGAATGATATCGGTGCATTCCCACCATTATGTGCATCAACAGGGAGTGGTCATGAGCCTGATTCCAATTCGCTGGGTAAGCCAGTCAACGCGTCTGAATGATGATGAAAGCGACATTGTCAGGTTGGCATTGCTTGATCAGCGGCTTTTGCCCGGAGAAATACGGGAAGTCTTGCTTGAGAATGCGCAGGGCGTTGCCGATGCGATCACCGACATGGTAGTGAGGGGTGCGCCGGCTATTGGTATTGCCGCTGCGTATGGCGTCGTGCTTGAGGCTGCGGTTTCCTTGCGTGAGACGAGTGACTGGCAAGCACGCCTGGCCGCGGCTTGTGATGTTCTCGCTGCTTCACGACCTACCGCAGTCAATCTGTTCTGGGCATTGGGACGTATGCGTGACGTGATCAAGGCACATGGCTCGAGTGCCGCTGTGCCTTATGATGCCTTGCTGCGCGAGGCGAAACGCATTCATGAACAGGATTTGGAAGATAACCTGCGCATGGCCGAATTTGGCGCGCAGGTGATTGCGGCCTCTCTGGTTGACGGCGTTACCCAATGTGAAGTGATGACGCACTGCAATACCGGCGCACTGGCAACCGGCGGTCATGGCACGGCGCTAGGCGTCATCCGCACCGCGTATGCTCAAGGTCTCATCACGCGTGTACATGTGAACGAAACGCGTCCCTGGTGGCAGGGATCTCGACTGACTGCATGGGAGCTGGTGCAGGAAAAGATTCCTGCACGATTGGCGGTGGAAGGTGCCGCCTCACTGATTATGCATCAAGGGGCACAGTCACCGGATGGCGTGCGCTGGTTAATTGTAGGGGCCGACCGGATTGCCGCCAATGGTGATACCGCCAACAAGATCGGTACCTTCTCGCTCGCGGTCCAAGCGCGTGCACATGGCGTCAAGGTCATGGTGGTCGCGCCCTTGGCGACCTTCGATGCCACGCTCGCCAGTGGTGATGACATTCCCATTGAGACGCGCGATGCTTCTGAACTGCGTCAGGCCGGAAATCGCAAGATAGCTCCCGACGAGATTGATGTCTTCAATCCTGTCTTCGATGTCACGCCGCACGGGTATATTGATGCTATCGTGACCGAGCACGGTGTTGTGGAGTCGCCTGACAACGACAGTATAGCTGCCCTGTTAGGGCGAGCCATGCGTGGCTGATACGGTGTATGGCAGCTCTTCGCGTAACGAGTATGATGAAACTGCCCCGTGGTGAAGGGATTTCTCACTCCATCGTCAAACTGGCATAATCCCTGCCTATGTTTAGGGATGGTCATCGAATAATATCGATGGCAGTTACTCGGCAATGCTGTTTTACAGACGTTTGCCATGACACAGACACAAGGAAGATGCTTCATGATACGCAAGGCTGTTCTGCCGGTTGCCGGCCTCGGGACTCGCTGCCTCCCGGCCTCCAAGGCTATCCCCAAGGAAATGATCACCATTGTCGACAAGCCGGTGATCCAGTATGTGGTTGAAGAAGCGGTTGCGGCGGGTATCAAGGAAATCGTGCTGGTGACGCATTCCAGCAAGAATGCCAT
The DNA here is from genome assembly GCF_009796845.1 of Cobetia sp. L2A1. Classification (NCBI taxonomy): domain Bacteria; kingdom Pseudomonadati; phylum Pseudomonadota; class Gammaproteobacteria; order Oceanospirillales; family Halomonadaceae; genus Cobetia; species Cobetia sp. L2A1. Next base: position 2,012,100 of record NZ_CP047025.1, read on the forward strand.
CGAGAACCACTTCGACAAGCACTTTGAACTCGAAACGACTCTGGAAGCCAAGGGCAAGTTTGAGCTTCTGGAAGAACTGCGCAATATCATTCCTGATGACGTCAAGATCATCAGTGTGCGTCAGCCAGAGCCGCTGGGTCTCGGACACGCAGTGCTGTGTGCCAAGTCTATCGTGGGAGACGAGCCGTTCATTGTGATGCTGCCAGATGTGGTCGTGGATGGTGAAGGTCTTGAGAAGAATGATCTGACGCGCATGATGGAAGCCTATGAAGCGACAGGCGCTGCGCAGATCATGGTGGAGAATGTCCCGCAGGAGATGGCATACAAGTATGGCATCGTCGCCATCGACGGCGAAGCACCAGAGGCCGGTAAGTCTGCCTTGATTACCGGGATGGTCGAGAAACCTGCGCCGGGCACTGAACCTTCGACCCTGGCGGTCATCGGTCGCTATCTGCTACCGGGGCGTATCTTTGAATTGCTTGAGCAGACTCCGCCGGGTGCTGGTGGTGAAATCCAGCTGACAGACGCCATTGATGCGCTGCGCGACGACAAGGCTGTTGCGGCCTATCGTATGGCGGGTGATACCTACGATTGTGGTCATCAACTGGGCTATCTCGAAGCCACTATCTCTTTCGCCAAGCGTCACCCGAAGTTCGGTGAAGGCTTCCGCGAGCTACTAGCTCGTTATCAGGAGAAATAAGCCATGCAGGTGCTGGTGCACGGAAGCGAACTGGCAGCGGCAACCGCCAGCGCCGCTCTGGCAAGTGTGGGTCATCATGTGTGGTGGTGGCCACACGAAGACATGGATTGGACGTCGCTGAATCACGTTGCCTGGCTCAACAGTGAGCCGGGTCTGCGAGAGCGTCTGGATCGCCATATCGAGCGAGGAGATCTCACTCTCGTCAGTAGCCTCGATGCGCTGCGCCGGATCGATATTCATTGGGTCGCCGTAGCGCCGGACCAGCGTGAAAGTGCGCTGGAGCGTATTGCCCAGGTGGTGAACTTATTGGATGAGCCGATAGTGCTGATCAATAACTCGACCTTCCCAGTGGGGACGACTGAACGTTTTGAGTCTCTGTTGCCGCGTGACGATCAATATGCGGTCGCGTTGCCTGATATGCTCGAAGAGGGTCGCTCGCTGGAGACGTTCGAGCGACCGGCACGCTGGTTGCTCGGCAGTGAATCTCGGGTAGCCACGCAGCGAGTACAGGAGCTGCTGCGCGCCTTCAATCGTCGTGAAGATGTCTTTCAGATCATGCCGCGGCGTGCGGCGGAACTGACGAAGCTCGCCATCAATGGCATGCTGGCGACGCGTATCAGCTACATGAACGAAGTTGCGGGCTTGTCGGACTCTCTCGGTGTCGATGTGGAGTATGTCCGTCAGGGGATGGGGGCTGATCCGCGTATCGGCTTCGGCTATCTATATCCCGGCTGTGGTTTTGGAGGCCCCAATTTCTCACGTGACCTCATGCGTCTGGCAGATGTTCAGCATCAGACGGGACGTGAGTCGATGTTGCTTGAGCATGTACTCGACATCAATGAAGCCAAGAAAGAGACGCTGTTCCGCAAGCTATGGCAGCACTTCGATGGTGAGTTGCGAGGGCGCACGGTGGCGATCTGGGGGGCAGCGTTCAAGCCTGGTACCGCAAGAATAGATCACGCGCCGGTGCTGACGTTGCTTGCAGCATTGTGGGCACAAGGTGTGAAAGTGCGTGTACATGACCCTGCAGCATTGTCCGCTCTCGGTGAGGCCTGTGGTGCTCATCCGTTACTGGAACTGGTGGACGGCAATATGTATGACGCACTGGAAGGTGCGGATGCGCTGATGCTGGTGACTGAATGGAAGTGCTACTGGAATCCTGATTGGCAGCGTCTCAAGCGCACGCTTGGCGCGAGTTTGATACTCGATGGTCGGAATATCTATGACCCTCGCTATGTGGCGAGTCAAGGACTTGTCTATCGTGGTATTGGCCGTCGTGCTACGCCGGACTGAGACTGTCACTGATGACTAGTGATTCAACACTGTCCGAGTACACAGTGTTCAGATATGAAAAAGCCCCGCCAATTGGCGGGGCTTTTTTTGACATCTGTTACGACATCATCACTCTCGCATGTCGCGAGTCGGGCGTAATACTCGAAGAGAGTATCAGGCCGCGAAGTTCTGGGCCGCGAAGTCCCAGCTGATGATGTTCCAGATGCTTTCCAGATACTTCGGGCGCGCATTGCGGTAATCGACGTAGTAGGCGTGTTCCCACACATCGACGGTCAGCAGCGGCGTCAGGCCAGCAGTGGCAATCGGGGTGTCAGCATCGTCGGTGTTGACGATATCCAGCTCGCCTTGTGCGTTCTTGACCAGCCAGGTCCAGCCAGAACCGAAGTTGCCGGTCGCAGAAGCATTGAAGGCTTCCTTGAAGTCGGCTACTGAGCCCCACTTGGCAACGATAGCGTCTGCCAGCGGGCCTGTCGGCTCACCACCACCGTTCGGGGACAGGCAATGCCAGTAGAAGGTGTGGTTCCACACCTGAGCTGCCTGGTTGAATAGGCCGCCCTTGGCTGTCTGGATGATTTCTTCCAGAGATTTTTCTGCGTCTGGAGTGCCTTCGACCAGGCTGTTGAGCTTGGTGATGTAGGCCTGATGGTGCTTGCCGTAATGGTACTCAAGTGTCTCAGCGGAGATAGTCGGCTCGAGTGCGTTCTTTTCGTACGGCAGTGCCGGAAGTTCAAATGCCATGGGACTCAGCTCCTTTTCCTCACCAATAGGATCTTTCTCTGTCTTCATGGGGGCAGGAATCAGTAGTTTCAAGACCTGCGCCGTTCCTTTTCCTCGTGTCAGGCCACTTGCGAGAAAAAGGAACCTTGTGGCTTTCCCCACGACTTTTCAGCGCCATCAAACAACGAATGAAATGTGCAAATAGCGTGAAAAGCCTTGTGAATCCAGATAGCTACGAAAACAAAGGCTGCGCGTATCGCAGTCCTGGCACTATAGCACCCACACACCTACAGGCCAACGGCGGTGCGGATAAGGTTACGAGGCCTCAATAACGTCAACAATCGTACAACGGCGACGCGAACTGATGACCATATAGCGTCATTCCAAGAGGCTTGGGGAACCTGATGAGATGGCAGAGGTCACCTGTTAGACTCAAATGGTGGGCAAACTCGTGGAGTAGTGTTTTCAATCAGTACTGTATTTTTATACAGTTGTGCGAAAAATCGCATATTTTATCAAGGTGCTTCGAGCGTCTTTCATGAATAATGACGCACACCTTCTACTTTGCCTGACCGATCATCACGTGCTAGCCATGGAGTCAGAATGCGGCCAGAAAGTTCAGAACCTTCTCTCAACGACAATGCTGCTGATGCCTTGGTCGCACGCCGTGACGATGCATTGATGACTCATCATCAGGCTCCCCGTCCGGGTAGACGCTGGCCACTATGGCTATGTGTTCTGGTGTTGGGCAGCATCGTGGGTTGGCAGCAATGGCAGCTTCAGGGGCTAAAGGATACGGGAGGGGATCAGCGTGATCAGCTGACTTCTCGGGTAGCAGAGCTTGAACATTCACTTGCCAATAGTGCTCAAGGCAGCGCCAAGGTGCAGGAAGAGGTACGTTCGCGGATAGACCACCTGTCTCAGCAGTTGGAGTCCGATGTCCTGCCAGCTCTGACCAAGGTGGGCCAGTCGAACGACACCCTGGGTGCCGACGTCGCCGATCAACGTACCCAAGCGAAGCAGCAACTGGCCGAAATCAATCAGCGCTTCTCCGATAGAGAGACTGTCCATGGCAATGACATGGCTGACCTGTCTGCTGCCCTCGATACCGTCAAGTCATCAGTGAAGGGGCTTCGTCAGTCAGATGAGAATCGCGATACCTTGCTGACGGCGCTTCAAGGCTCGGTCAGTGCTATTGAGTCGTTGAGTCGTGATGGCAGGGCTGCGCTGAATACGCGGCTCGATAGCCAGTCGAATACGCTGGCACATCTTGAAAATAGCGACGAACAGGTGGGTCAGCAGCTCAATGCGCTTGCTGTGCAGTTAGGGGCACTGGCGGGTAAGGTTGAGCAGCATGCCAGCCGCCTGAGTACTCTGTCGTCAGGACATGGTGAGTCAGGCAAGGAGGTGGTCGAACTGACGCGCGAGCTCGAGACACTCAAGACACGTCTTGCCTCGCAGCAACACTCGCTTGAGCAGCTGGGTAAGACATTGGATACGCTGCCCAAGGCCGCCGCAGGATTGGATAATACTGCCGTCAGTCGACTGATTGAGGCGCGGGTCGCGCCGTTGGCCAAGGCGCAAACCTCGCTTGAATCCCAAGTGGGCGATATCAGGCGTCAACAGACGGCATTTGGCGCGGATATGGAAGCACAAGCGCAAGACAGTAATGGTGATCAACTTCGCTCCCTGGAAGCTAGTCGACGTCAATTGAGTGGCCGTGTGGCGTCGCTGCTGGGACAGATGTCGGAGCTACAGCAACGTGTAACACGTCTGGAGCGCTGAGTGAGGCGTTATATCGTCACGAGGATGTCGTGGCATGAATAACATGCCCCAAAAGCCCCGCGATCAACTGAGCGTTGTAGAAACATGACAAATGGCAACGATGGACAGTGCTCACATATAGCACTCAACAAAGGACGTTCAATGAGTGGCGACAAGAATCTGCCGAAGCTGCAGTTTGGGCAACGAGGTAATGAACGCCGCTACCTGCGCTGGTGTCAGCCGCTTATCTTGTGTGGCGGACTTTGGTTGGCTCCCCATGTATTGGCGCTAGACGCCGAGGTCAAGGGAATCAAGGGCGCGCCGGCCACCAATGTGGTCAACTTTCTGGCGGGATTGACGCTGGAAGCGGGTGTCCCCGCTGAACGATATGAAGACGAGATCTTCCGCCAAACCCAGGAAGCGCTGCAGGCCTTCGGGTACTACGATGCTCAGGTGGTATTGAGCTATCCGGAAGAGGATGAGGTACTGGTGACTCTCGATCCCGGCTCACCTGTCGTGATCCGCAAGGTGGTCATTCGCCTTGAGGGAGATGCAGCCGACGACAAGGTCATGAAGGCGGCAGTGGCCAAGGGTGATCTCAAGGTTGGCGATTCATTGCTTCATTCGCGCTACGACACCCTCAAATCCACGCTTTCGTCGTTGAGTCTCGAGCGCGGCTACTTCGATTCGACGTTCTCCCAGCAACGCATCGAAGTTCGCCCCTGGGAAGCGTCCGCTAGGGTCTACCTGGTGATGAAGAGCGGCAAGCGTTATCGCTTCGGGGACATCACTTACCGCAACAGTCAGATCGAGCCTGAACGCGTCAAGGCGATGCAGCCATTCCAGAAGGGCGATTATTACGAGGCGAGCAAGATCTCCCAGTTCAGCAAGAACCTAAGCGAAGCGGGCTGGTTCCGCTCGGTGGGTATCAAGCCTCAACTGGAAGATGACGCGGACAAGGTCGATGGCGTCAGCCCCGACACCAAGGTCATGAAGTCCTATGATGAAGCGTCTGGATTCGAGGATAGCTGGCTGGGCGATACCCAGTTGGAATCTACGGCGGTTGCTGCGGATGCCAATGGGAGTGACAGTGCCGATGTCTCTGCCAGCCCGACAGATTCTGCACTTGTTCAGCCCATCTCTGACCAGCCCATCTTGACCACCGAGGCGCTTGAAGCGGCGGTGGCAGTGACGGATAAAGCGATCGTCCCGATCGATGTCAATCTGATCCCCGCGGACCGCCACTCCTTCGAGACTGGTATCGGCTATGCCACCGACGTGGGCCCGCGCGTGCAGTTCAGCTGGGAAATGCCCTGGCTCAACCGTTACGGACATAGCCTGACCAACAGCCTGTTCCTCTCATCGCCAGAGCAGACGCTGGAAGGCGAGTACCGCATGCCGCTGGCAGATCCGCTCAAGGACAGCTACGTGCTGGAGTACGGGGTGTCCATCGTCGATGACGATGACGAGGACAGCAATGAAACCTCGGTGCGCTTTGGGCGCGAGTGGAAGTTCGACAATGGCTGGCAGCAGAAGGTGTACCTGGGGGCTAGCTATGATGACTTCACCATCGCCTCCGACACCGGTCAGGTCTTCCTGCTCTACCCGGGGGTCAGCTGGACGCGCACCCGTACCCGGCCCACGGCATTCCCGATGTGGGGGGATCGTCAGAAGCTGACGGTTGAATACGGCAATGAAGCCTGGGGATCTGACGAAACCTTCGTGTGGACCCAGTTTGATACCAACCTGATCCGTTCCATCGGTGACAATCACCGTTTCGTGGCACGTGCCAGCGTTGGTAACCTCGATACCGACAACTTCCATGGTATGCCGAGCTCGAAGCGATTCTACGCGGGCGGCGACAGCAGTGTCCGTGGTTACTCCTATGAGAGTCTCTCGCCGGAAGATGATGACGGTGATGATGAGGGCGGTAGTTCCCTGGTGACCGGTAGCCTCGAGTACGATTATCGTCTGACCGGTGACTGGTGGGGCGCGACTTTCTACGATGCCGGTAATGCCTTTGACGGCTTCTCGGAGTTTGAGCTCAAGACGGCCGCCGGCATGGGGATTCGCTGGATCTCTCCGGTAGGGCCGATTCGTCTCGATGTTGCGCATCCTTTCGACGACGACAGCGCCTACCGTGTTCACTTCTCCATCGGCCCCGAGTTCTAGAGCTCGACGCCAATGTGAGGGGTAGCAGGCGTTGTGTCCCAGACAGGGCGCCTGTACGAGAATGTCAGGATTCGTCATCGCCATCATTGTGCGTCATCAATGATCGGCGGCGAGAATCCCGAGACGAATAAAGGACTGTCAGTACTGATCACGACGTGCTGATAACGATACGGAGATGCGTGATTTGTCTAATCCCTATATACGCCGAGTCGGTTGGCTGGTGCGCTTGTTGATATGGCTGCTGGTCTTCCTGATCGGCCTGGTGATGTTGCTGGTCGGGGGAGTCTTGTCTCCCTGGGGGACGGGGCTTGCATTGGATCAGGCGCGTTCACGTGGCTTCATTGATTACTCCAGTGCCAGTGGCTCTCCCTTAGAGGCGCTGACGCTCCAGGACTTTTCCCTCACGCTGCCCGGGCTTGCGCTCAAGGCGGACTCACTCAACCTGGCATGGAGTGATGATTGCTTGCTGGAGGGTAAGCTGTGTCTGGAGACGCTTGACGCCACTGGGCTCGATGTCGCTCTCAGTGACACAGGTACTACTGCGGAACCCGAGGAAGAGGACACCAGCGATTCAGTCAATGTCCCCATCGTGGTGCCGTTCCCGGTGGAAGTGCGCAACATCGCCCTTGATGACTTCGCGCTGTCGCTGGCGGATGGCAGCCAATTGACCTTTGCGCATTTCCACACCTCTGCCTCATTGGTCTCGAGCACCCTGACGCTGGGTGAAACACGCCTGGTGTCCAGTCGGTTCTCGCAGAGCGATGGCACTTCTGATTCATCTTCTGAACCGATTGACGGTATCAGTGTGACAAGCGAGGCTCAGCTCGCCTCTCTGTCCGTGATGGCACCCTATGCTGCTGGTGATGCTGAAGCGTCCTCAGCTCAGTCAGTGGAGTCAGGCTCGGAGAAGGAAGCGACCAAGGAAGCGACTACCTCGGCTGATGACACACCTTCACGCATCGCACTGCCTGAGGTGTACATACCGCTGACCATTGATGTGCCTGATCTGGCGATTGAAGACTTCAGGCTTGAAGGGCCGAGCCCCTATGAAGTCAGCAAGCTGGGTCTGGCCGTCCATCTCGAAGGCCATGAGGTGACACTCTCCAAGCTTGAGATCGATTCACGCGACGTCAATGCCGATCTGGTCGCCAATGTGACGCTGAGTGGTGACTATCCATTGTCTGCGACATTGAACGCCGAAGCACTGATCGATCCGGTACGCAATGAAACCGTCTCCCTGACGCTCGGTGGCTCACTGGCGGCGCTTGAAGCCAATCTGACCGCTGCTGGCCCGCTGGCAGCTCAGTTGGAGGCCAAGGCCGATGTGCTGTCCTCTGAGGTGCCTTTTGATGTCAAGCTGACGTCCAAGCGCATCACCTGGCCATTTGCACCGTCTACGCCAGTGGCACAAGCGGCTGCCACGTCAACGGAAGCTTCCAAGACAGCGACGACAACCAAGGCAAGTGCTGCGTCGGCTTCCGGTAACGCCAGTGCTGATAGCGCCAACACGTCCAAGGCCGCCACAAGCAAAGCCACCTTCACTCCTGATTATCTGATCGAGAATCTGGCTCTGACGGCCAAGGGCTCGCTCAAGGGTTATACCACCTCTCTGGATGCCATCATCCAGGGGCGTGACATTCCTCGCGCGACCCTGTCTCTCATCGGTGATGGTGATCTCGAACATTACCGCTGGCAGCCATTGAAGGTGGCGCTCAAGCGGGGCTCTGCCACGACGAAAGGCGAGATTCACTGGAAGGATGGCATTCAGGTCGCGGTGCAACTCGTACTGGACAAGCTGCATCCGGAAGACCTGTTGCCTGCACCTGCCGATGGCGGCCAGAAGGCCGTACGTGGTGAGCTCAGCGGTGGCCTCACCGCCAGCTTCAATCAGCCGGCCTCAGGTGCCTGGACGGTGGATGTCAGCAAGCTGGACATCAATGGCACTCTGCTGGAGCGTGCCTTCAAGCTCAATGGCAAGTTGTCCGGTGACTCCAACATGCACTGGAACGTCAATTCGCTCGAATTGCGCCAGGGGGACAATCGTCTGACCGCCAATGGCCGGATCGCCGAGACCATCAAGCTGGCGGCGAATCTGAACTTCCCGGCACTGGATACGCTGGCACCCGGCGTGGCCGGTGAGCTCAAGGGGCAGTTAGAGGCCAGTGGCACGCTGGACAAGCCGCAGATGACCAGCAATTTCACCGCCCGGCGTCTGCGTGTCGGTGAGAATCGCATCTCCGATCTTGCGTTGTCGGCAGACATCGATGCGCGCAAGCGAGGAGTCGATGACCCCGCACTGAACGTGGCGCTCAATGCAGATGACGTTCGCGCTGGCGGACAGCAGATCGCCACGGTGGCCTTGACGCTGGGTGGCTTCCTGAGTGACCACACCTTGAATCTGGAGACCGAGATGACTGGCGCATTGTCGCGCTTCGGGCTGACACTCAAGGGAGGGCTCAACAAGGCGCATGACCGTTATCGCGGAACGCTATCGCCTCTGACCGCTGACACGGCCTACGGCAATCTTTCCTTCGATACCCCTGCGGTCTTCGACGCCGATCTCGCCAAGGGCAGCGTACAGGTTCAGCCGTTCTGTCTGAGTCGCGAACAGGGTGGTCAGTTGTGCGTGGCAGAACCGCTCACCGCTGGCGATGCCGGCAAGGCTGTCGTGACATTGGAAGGCGTGCCGTTGGATCTCGCGCAGAGTGCACTGCCGGACGGCTGGGTGATCGGTGGTGCGACTGGCGGCAAGGTCACCGCCAGCTGGACGCAAGGCGGCAAGCGTTGGAATGCCAATGCGGAATTGGCTGGCAAGCTGACGCTGGCGGGGCAGGATGCCGATGGCAATGATTGGTCATTGCCGGAAACCACCTTGCAGCTGGCATTGGATGCCACACCCGAGAAAGCCACCCTCGATACACAGATCTTGCTCGACAGCGCGGGCGGCCTTGGACTGACGGTCGCGATTGATGATCCGGCCGGGAATGCTCAGCTGGATGGCAACCTGAACATTCGCGATATCGATCTGTCGCCCTATCGTCCGCTGGTGGCGGGCATGACGACCCTGGAAGGCAAGCTTGCCGGAGACGTGAAGATCGCAGGTGATCTCAGCCTGCCGACACTGACGGGCCCGATTGCGTTGACGGGAGTGCAGGTTGAGGGTGATGGCTTGCCGGTATCGCTGTCTGATGCTGAATTCCGGGTCGACTTTGCCGGTGACAGCGCCGCCATCGATGGATATCTCGTCGGGAATGATGCGCGCTGGGAGCTGGACGGCAAGGCAGCCTGGCCGACGCTGGATGACTGGACTGCTGCCATCAACCTGGATGGCGCCAAGAACCCGCTTGAACTCAGTATCGCGGGTATCGGACGCATGCGTATCGCACCGGACCTGCAGGTCAATGCCAATCCCAAGCTTCTCAAGCTGCGCGGTGACGTCAAGATCCCGTGGACACGTATCGAGATAGAGCAGACGCCGGCATCGGCCGTCTCGCCCTCAAGCGATACGGTCATCATCGAGCAGAGTGATGATTCCCAGACGGAAAATCCAGCGGAATACGCCGATGGCAGTGATACGGCTCAGGCACTCAACGACGCTGGCATGGCACTGGACATCAAGGTCGGGGTGCATATCGGCCCTGATGCCAAGCTGGCTGCCATGGGCCTGGAGACCAAGCTCAAGGGTGATCTGGAGGTACGTCAGTCCAAGGGCAGTGTCCAGGTGTTCGGTGAGGTCAACCTGGTGGACGGTACCTACAAGAGCTTCGGTCAGGATCTGCAGATCAGTACCGGTCAGGTGTTACTGGCAGGGCCACCTGCCAGCCCGCGCCTGAATATCGAGGCCATTCGTGATCCTGATAACACCGAAGATGATGTGACTGCCGGGGTTCGTGTGACGGGACTTGCCTCTTCTCCGAGTGTCGAGATCTTCTCCGATCCGGACATGGAAGAGTCCGAAGCGCTGAGTTACCTGCTACGCGGTGAAGGTCTTGATGGCGACAGTAGCAGTGATGATGCCGTGACCTCTGCGCTGGTTGGCCTGTCGCTGGCCAAGAGCGGCAAGGTAGTCGGGAAGATCGGTGAAACCTTCGGGGTAAGTGATCTGAGTCTTGATAGCACGGGTAGCGGAGATGATAGTCAGGTCGTGGTCAGTGGGCACCTCGCCAAGGATCTCGAGCTGAGCTATGGCGTCGGGCTATTCACCCCGATCGCGGAACTCACGCTGCGCTACAAGCTGTATCGCAACCTCTATGCCGAGGCGGTATCAGGAACGGCGCAAGCACTCGACCTGCTGTATACCTTCAGTGTGGGCCGCAGTGAGCTGGCGCCTCAGCCGGGCAGGGATAGATGAGGTTGGCCTTGAAGGGGATGATCCCACTCGGGATCACCCCCTGATTGACATGAACGTGTACTGCCTGAAGCCTTCGCAACCTGGTTGCGGAGGCTTTATTCATGGCGTCATGCCCCATGAATAAAGTCGACTTGAGTGGAGACGATTGACTGCGGCAGGCCAGCTCAGTGGATCGCGCAGCAGCGTTTGGCTTTCTTGCCACTTCGACAGGGGCATGGGCTGTTGCGACCAATATCGAGCGCGAGCCATCTAGCCTCACCATCGATATAGCGCCAGTGATGACCGTCATGTCGAAAACGACTAAGTTCCTGCAATTGTTGAAAGTTTCCCTGCTCGAAGAAGGTCGCATGAAAGCGTACCATGCCGGTATCGACATCATGTTCGCTCTCGATAACCTCAAGCGCTACCCAGTGAGGCCCGGGGGCCGCGAGGCTTTCTCGGGCAGGACAGGTAGTGCTGTCCCAGCTGGCGATCAGGAAATCGGTCAGACCCATGCAGAAGGCGCTGAAACGTGCACGCATCAGCATTTCAGGTGTTGCGGCACTTGCGATGTCGTCATGGACAGGCTGGCAACAGTCGCGATAACGGCAAGCATGGGGTGTCGCGAACTGACAGGGGCAGGTCTTGGAAAGTGAAGATGACATCAAATAGCCTATACACGATTGCACGACGCGACACAGGAGAGAGTCCGCCATGTGGATGACAGAAGATAAACAGACCATTCCCTCAGCGCAGGATGCCCTGCCGGGACGCAGTGAAGCGGTAACGATCAAGGGTATCCATCACGTCACTGGTCGCTCGATTGTACCGCCGTTCCAGGAGGGATGTGAGGAGATCATCCTGGGGCTGGGGTGTTTCTGGGGGGCTGAACGTCTCTTCTGGCAGCTCCCGGGTGTGGTGGCGACTGCCGTCGGCTATGCCGGTGGTACGACCCCGAATCCCAGTTATGAAGAGACCTGTACGGGCAAGACAGGACATACCGAAGCGGTACGTGTCGTGTTTGATCCGACCGTGATCGGGCTGCCTGAAATCCTGCGCGCCAGTTTTGAAGCCCATGACCCGACTCAGGGCATGCGGCAGGGCAATGACATCGGCAATCAGTACCGCAGCGCGATCTACTACGTGAATGATGCGCAACGTGACATCGTCGAAAAGAGCCTTGCAGACTATCAGCAGGCACTGAACATCTCAGGTCTGGGGCGTATTACCACTGAGGTCGCCCCGCTGACGGAGTTCTACTACGCAGAGGAATACCATCAGCAGTACCTTGCCAAGAACCCGGGCGGATACTGTGGCTTGAAAGGTACCGGCATCAGTTGCCCGATTGGCTAAGGTGATTTTGCCACAATGATGCAATATTCAGTACGTGACTGAAACGAAAAGGCCTCATGCAATCCGCGCTCCTCGCGGGTTTCATGAGGCCTTTTCATGATGAACGATTCACTACGCCTGGCTTGTGCTTGAGTGCCTTGTCACTGACTGCATCACGCCTGATCAGACGTTGTCTCTGTTGATGGCCGACCACCTTGCGTCAGGCGCGCATAGCCCATCCAAAGTAATGCGATCAACGGGAGAGTTGCACCAATCAGCATGATGCCATTCCAGCCTGAGTGGTGATATATCACGCTAGTCAGTGCTGATCCGATGGCTCCGCCGATGAAAAGGCTTGTCATGTAGATGGCATTCAGGCGTCCGCGACTGGCGGGGTCGAGTGCATAGATGGCGCGCTGCCCCAATACCATGTTGGTCTGCACTGCGAAGTCGAGCAGTACACCGGTCAGGCCTAGTCCCACAATTTGCATGCTGGCGGGCATGAGGCCACTGGCAAAACTCAGGCTGGCCAATATCAGTGCACATAGAGTCGCGATGGAGGTGTAACCGGCATCTGCCAATCGGCCACTGATGGGCGCTGCAATGGCTCCGGTAGCGCCGACCAGCGCAAATAATGCCACCTGGGTCTGTGACCATCCATGCTGGGTGACCAATTCAAGCGGCACCGCGCTCCAATAGATGCTGAAAGCGGCAAACATCAACGCCTGATAGAGCGAGCGACGACGAAGCACTGGCTGGTCGCGCAGAAGGTGTACCAGCGTGAGCAGCAATGCCTGGTAACTGGATGCATGGTCCGGCTTGCGTGTCGGAACGACGCGGATCACGGCGATGAGCACTACCAGCATGACGGCGGCGCCGATAAAGAAGATCGCTCTCCAGCCAAAGTGGTCTGCCACCAGACTGGAGACAGGACGGGCCAGCAGTATCCCCAGCAGCAACCCACTCATGATATTGCCGACGACTCGCCCGCGTGAGCTTTCAGGCGAGAGATGTGCCGCCAGCGGGATCATGATCTGTACCGAGACGGAACTGACACCAATCATCAAAGACCACAGCAGGAAGGCAGAGGGTGCATCGGACAAGCCTGCCATCACCAGGCTGGCGCCTGACACCACAATGGTGGTGATCAGCAGGCGGCGGTTTTCTACCAAGTCAGCTAGCGGTACCAGGAACAATAGTCCCAATGCATAGCCACCTTGCGTGAGAGCGACGATAAGGCTGGCGCCATTCTCGGACAAGCCAATATCTCCCGCAATCATGTTGATGATCGGCTGGGAGTAATAGACGTTGGCAACAATGGCACCACAGCAAAAGGCAAATAGCACCACGAGAGTATTGCTCAGCCCTTCACCAGGTGCTGATTCAGAGGGAGCCAGTTTTGACATGATCACGTCACCTTTTGCACTGAAGCTTGGTTCGAATGAAGGTATTCAATGCCGTAACAGTCACGGTGACTACCATGGTGCCCATGATAGAGATGGCGCAGGGATGAGATAAGCGCCTAAAGACGCAACTCAAGGGTGCGTCAGCGCATGCTACAGTGGCACGACGTCACTCATCTCGGGACTGGTAGCGTTGACGGTCCTGCTCGGCTTCCGAGAAGCGATCGATCCACTGCACCAGGGCACCATCGCCAGTCACGTTGCAGGCCGTCCCGAAACTGTCTTGTGCGAGATAAAGCGCCATCATCAGACCGACGGCAGCTACATCAAAGCCCAACACGCTCTGCAAGATACCGACTGACGTCATGGCAGCGCCTCCAGGAGAACCGGGCGCGGCAATGATGGTGACGCCCAGTGCTGCAATGAAGGGGAGTAGCGTCATCAAGTCAGGGGCGGGCAGTGCGGGCATCACGAGCATGACGCCAATCGCGCAGATGGTGAGTGTGATGGCACTGCCACACATGTGGATGGTGGCCAGCAGTGGTATCGCAAAGCTCGCCACTGAGGGGGATATATGGTTCATGCGGCACTGGCGTACGGTGACCGGGATCGTGGCGGCGGATGACATGGTGCCTGCTGCCGTGAAGTAGGCGGGCAACATATGGCGCAATGCCTGCATAGGCGCACGTCCTGTACTCATGCCGCTGGCGACATACAGAAATGTCAGCCATAACCAGTGCAGTGCCAGCGCCAACACCAAAATCATTCCGAAGCTTTTCAGGGTATTGGCGACTGTACCGGCAATGGTCATCTCACAGAACAGTCCTGCGATGTAAAACGGTAGAGCAGGGATGAGCGCCTTGGCAATGAAACGCTCGACGATATCGCGTCCGCCGTCTGCCAGGTTGCGCATCCCCTCATGTGCGGTCGCAGAAATGCCAATGCCGAACAAGAATGCCGTTACCAGCGCAGTACTGATATCCGTCAGCGGTGGAATATCCAAGGTGAAGTACGGGAATAGCACGACGGCTTGACTGGCAGGTAGCTGCCCGTGATGCACAATGTGCGGAACCAGTTCGAGTCCTACAATCGCCGACATGAGTCCTGCGAGCGTAGTAGAGGCATAGGCCAATGCGATAGTGAGCGCCAGCAGGCGACCGGACGACCGCTCAAGGCGGGCGATCCCGCTCATGATGAAGAACAGGATGATCAGCGGAATGGAGTATTCCAATAGCTCACCGAACAGCACCTTGAAGGTGAGTAGGGCGCGGATCAGTGAATCAGGTGCCCACTGACCCAGCATAATGCCAACAACGATACCGAGCACTAGACGAAAAATCAGGTTCATTATCAAATCTTTAGCGGTTGGATCGGGCGCGAAGTTTATCACCCCTCGTAGATTGCGGCAGTGACTTATCTTGCCTCGTAATTTATACCGTTACCATTTTTAATGGCATTAGCGTTATGAAAACCATTGTTAGACGTGGTGTGAAGAGGCTACCCATACCTCCAGCCAACAGAAATATCAGGTAGCCTCTCGATGAATATCACGTCATCACTGTGCTTCACTCTGTGTTTCAAGCACCACTTGCGGCTTGGGCAGACCACTCCAATCCTCTAGCTGGCGTGCGACTCGGCGTGCTAACCAGGAAGAAAGACGACCTCGACGCCATTCGATAAAGCCAACATGTCCGCCATGCTCGCTAAGCTCAATTCGCACAGCTTCAGACGGCTGACTGAAACGAGAGAACAGATCACGTGGCATGAAGGGATCATCCAGTGACTGCAAAACCAAGGTGGGCAACTCAATATCACTCAGCAGGCGACCGGCAGATGAGCGTGAATAGTAATCACTGGCTGAAGAGAAGCCATGCAGCGGGGCGGTGACTTCATTGTCATAGGCCCAGAAGCTGTTGAGTTGGGTCAATTGATGGGCACCGATGGAAATCGGCAAGGGACCATTGGCGAGTTTGGCAGCCACCTTGGCCTTCATTCCCTTGAGCAGATGACGCTGATAGATCTGCGAAAATCCCTGATTGAGCACATCTGCGCTCGCCGCGAGATCCAGCGGTGCACTGATCGCAATCGCACCAGCCAGATCCAGGCCATCGCCGCCTTGTTCCGCGACCAGCTTCAATAGCATGTTGGCGCCTAGAGACACGCCACAGGCGACCTTGATGGCATGTGGGTAACGCCTACCGAGTTCACCTAGCACCCAGTA
Organism: Cobetia sp. L2A1; assembly: GCF_009796845.1. Classification (NCBI taxonomy): domain Bacteria; kingdom Pseudomonadati; phylum Pseudomonadota; class Gammaproteobacteria; order Oceanospirillales; family Halomonadaceae; genus Cobetia; species Cobetia sp. L2A1. Next base: position 2,028,032 of record NZ_CP047025.1, read on the forward strand.
TGCATCTGCCGTGTCGCCACTATGATAAGCGCGGGGCAAACGGTTAGGGGACTGGCCACAACCACGGAAGTGCATCATCACCGGTCGCCAGCCCAGCTTAGCTGCCGCGTTGAGTACATCCCGCGCATAAGGCGATTCCAGATTACCTTCAAGCCCATGAAACAGGACAAACAGTGGCGCATCGTCGAGCAACGGTGTCTGTCGCTCGTGCTTGGTGTGACCATCGCTGATCACCCAGGCCAACTCGACAAAATCACCATCCGGTAGATTCAGGATTTCGGTTTGGCGTGCCAGCGGCGCGCAGAGCAGAAGTCGTGGCAACAATGTCTGCACATGACGATTGCCGAAGCCGAAGGCAGGACGAAATTCTGACGTGAAGATGGAATGTGGCATGGCAATGGCTCCGGAGGCAGGGCTATTGAGCGAACACAACGACCTGCACTTGTATGCAATATCGACCAACTGTCAGCAGTCAGCATCATTTCATCATCCATCGTCGGCCGCTAGTTGCAGTGCAGCATGCTGATACCTGACACGAGGTGATAAAAAAGCTGCCGACGGTACATGACCGAGGCAGCTTTTAGAGGGTGGATTGCGGCGCAAAGCTGAACCTGTGATTAAAGGCCTGTCGCTGGTACACGTGTCAGGTTATGGGCCCCATCTGCGGTAATGACCAGATTATCCTCGATGCGAACGCCACCATGTGGGGCAAGCGCCTCAACCAGCGACCAGTCAATCGCCTGGCCCCGCGCATCATTGCGTAACGGTTCCAGCAGCATCGGGATGATGTAGCAGCCCGGCTCGATGGTGATGGCCATGCCCTCCTGAAGCTCACGTGTCAGACGCAGCATCGGGTGGCCCACAGGCGGGTTACGAACATCGCCATTGATGAAATCAGGAATACGACCGGCGACATCATGCACCTGAAGGCCGAGGAGATGCCCTAATCCATGCGGACAGAAGGCAGCAGTGATGCCCTGTTCCACCTGTGCTTCCGCAGGCAGTGACACCACACCCAAGGTGCGTAGCAGCTCGCCCAGCTCACGATGCATCTCGAGATGCAGTGCAACGTAATCAAGACCCGGTGCAAGCCTTGTGATCAGACGCTTCTGTAGTGCATCGACGCCCTCGATAAGTGCACGATAGATCGGTAGAGCATCATCTCCCGCCCAGCTGCGCGTGATGTCAGAGGCGTAGCCATGCACGCTGGCTCCAGCATCGACCAACAAACTATGACGAGTTGCCGGTGCTTGAAGCGCGTAGTGCTGATAGTGCAGAACCGCAGCATGTTCATTCAAGCCGACGATGTTGCCATAGGGCACGTCGGATTCACGCTGACGCGATGCACCAAGATAGGCGAGCTGAATATCCAGTTCGGCCCCCCCGTCCATGAAACGACGACGCGCAGCTAAATGCCCCTGTGCGGCGCGCAGACTGGCTTCTTCAAGACACGCTATCTCGAACTCACTCTTGCAGACACGGCCTTCATCGAGCTGACGGAGCAGGCCAGCGGGGTTGGCGTCAGCCTTGAGTGCTTCGCTGACATCCGGCTGCAATAGCGCAATTTCGCCCAGTAGCGCAATGCGTCCGGCAGGACGTGTCGGCAGGGCCGGCTTGCGCAGATGAATGATCTCGAAAGCTTCTGACCACGGCGCCGCCTCTGGTGTTGGCAGGGTCGGAGACAGATGCCAAAAATCATCCGGGGCGTATAGGTACAACAGCGGACGTTCTCCGGGGCGTATGACCAGCCAGCTATCGCTCAATCCGGCCATTGGCACCCAATGCAGGAAGTGCGCATGTGATTTGAAGGTGGCGTCCTGGTCATCAGCGAAATGACGCTTGGGCTTTCCGCTGTGAAGCACGATGGCATCCAGTGCATGCTGTTGCATGGCCTGCTCATAACACTGCTGCAGTGCCATCAGATGACGACGATGTGCTGCGGCGTGCGTAAGGACGGGGTCGTTCAGATAAATATCGGACATGCAGATTCCCATCGGGTCGTGATCAACAGCTGACAAGCCGCTGACAGAAGTGATAACGCGTAATACGGGTGATACCAGGCTCAATGATGATGCTGGATGACAGCTTATTCAATTGATGCCGGACCAAGACAGTTTTCCAGGTGTTGCCATAGTTCACTGACGCTGTCGTGCCGCGGCTCACGCGGGCGGTAAAGACGAATATGCAGCGGTACATCCCAGCGTGCGTCGCCTGCACGGACTAGCTGGCCACTGGCAATTTCAACCTCGGCAAGGCGCAGTGGCAGCCAACCGATACCATAGCCTTGCATCACCAATTCCTTGATGTTGGACGCCTGGATATTCTCGTTCATGGTAGTCAAGTGCGCCTGCACTGGAATCTGCGCTAGATGTGCCGTCAGCGTGGTCGCAATCACGGCACGTGGATGCGGGCTGATAAATGGCAATGGCGAGCGACGTGTGCCTGGCAAGGCATATCGCGGCGTGCCATCGGCATGAGGCGCGCAGACCGGGATGAAAGTTTCCTCTCCCAGAATCAGGTAGCGGTAATGCTCGAGCTCGAAACCAAGATCCAGCCGCGCCTGTGGCCAATAGCACATGGCAAGATCACATTCACCACGATCGAGTCCGTGGAAGTAATCAGCGGCCAACCAGCCGGTAGCGCGCAGGTAGGGCAGCACCTGCTCGCGTAGCTGGTAGTTATCAAGCCACTGTGGCAGAAACTGCGAGATCAACGACTGCGGCGCTGCGAGAGAAATCTTGCTGGCCTGCTGCTGTGCCATCGCCTGCAAGCGTTCCCGCGTGGTGCGTACGCGTTCAGTGATCTGTTCGCACAGTCGCAGAAACTCATCGCCAGAGGGAGTCAGCGAGAGCGGCAGAGTCTGGCGATTGATCAGGGTGGTACCCATGTCTTCCTCCAGCAGCTTGATGCGCCGAGAGAAAGTGGGCTGTGAGACGTTCTGCGCCTCGGCCGCCCGCGAGAAGTGGCGGGTCTTGGCCAGCACGATGAAATCTTCCAGCCAGCGAATTTCCATGTGTAGAAGGTGCCTCGAAGCCTGGGGACAGGCTTGGTCAGGATCTCAGGCCGGCTATCTCTGTGGATAACGCAAGCCTGATGTCAGGGGCTAACGGGGGGGTGCTTTCTGTCAGGTGCAATATGGCAGGTCTTTAACACTCAGGTCTGTTCCGAGCACACTTGGCGAGCTCAGAACAGACCTGAAACTGACCACCTAGTCAGATGGGCAGATATGCCGTGATGTTGCCTCACTCTGGACTAAAGATGCAAACCTGCTCATGCACTGCAATTCCCTGTCTTCCCTGTTGTGATAATGGACAAGCCTTTAGTCGATGCGTCCTTCCTCGACGGCATGACAGGCCACCTGGCCGGTATCTTTCGCGATCAGGCGTGGAATCTCGATACGGCAGCGCTCATTTGCATGAGGGCAGCGGCCATGAAAGACACAGCCGGGAGGTAGGTTGACTGGCGTCGGCACCTCACCTTCGAGACGAATATGATTAGGCTTATCGTCGTTCAGGCGCGGGATGGCCGACATCAGGGCTTGCGTGTAGGGGTGGCGTGGTCGAGCGAATAACGAACGAGTATCCGCCAGCTCACACAGGGTCCCGAGATACATGACTGCCACACGGGTGCCGAAGTGTTCGACCACCGCCAGATCGTGAGTAATGAACAGGTACGTCAGATCTCGCTGCTCCTGGGCATCCATCATCAGATTCAACACCTGCGCCTGAATGGAGACATCCAACGCAGAGATCGGCTCGTCGGCGACGATGAACTCAGGATCAACCGCCAGCGCGCGCGCGATCGAGATACGTTGACGCTGACCACCAGAAAACTCATGGGCGTAGCGCTTGCCCCAGTCCGGATCAATGCCGACCGAACGCATCACGTCGGCTATCTTGTCGCGAATCTCGCCATCATTGAGCGTCGGCTGATGGAAGCGCAAGGGTTCTTCCAACGTCTGTTGAATGGTCATGCGGGGATTCAGCGAGGCGTAAGGGTTCTGGAAGATCATCTGCATACGACGGCGATACGGCAGTAGATCGCGCGGCGCCATGTTGTCGATGCGAGTGCCGTCGAAACGCACTTCGCCACCACTGGGCTTGAGCAGGCCCATGACGGTACGCGCGACCGTGGATTTACCGCAGCCGGACTCCCCGACGACACATAGCGCTTCTCCGCGTTTGACGTCGAGGCTGACGCCATTGATGGCGTGCACATATTCCTGCTTGCGACGCAGGCGGCCTTTCTCGAAGGTCAACTGCTCCAGGAAGTCGCCGGAGAGGGAAAAGCGTTTCTCGAGATCACGAATCTCGACCAGGGTTTCACCCAGTGCCGCACTGCTCCCGCTGGAGAGGCGTTGTTCGGGCGTGAGAATAGCCTGACTCATGCGTTCACCTCTACTCGGGGGACATGGGAGCTATCGGTCACAATCGGTGTCCATGACTCTCCTTTCACCATCGCTTGTACCATGTGGCAAGCGACCTTGCAGTTGCCTGAAGCCACGAAAGCCGGCACTTCCGTGTGGCAGATTTCGGCTGCGAAATCACAACGCGGATTGAATGCACAGCCGTTTGGAATCTTGGTCAACGTCGGCATGGAACCACGAATCTGATTCAGACGGCTGCCAGGTGTCGCCATCTGGGGTAGGGCATTGATCAACCCTTGCGTGTACGGATGCTGAGCATCATTGATGATCTCACGCGTTGGCCCCTGTTCAATTACACGTCCGGCGTACATGACCAGGGTGCGCTGAGTCACCTGACTCACGACACCCAAGTCATGGGTGATCAGAATCAGGCCGACGTTGTGCTTTTCGCACAGCAGCAACAGCAGCTCCATGATCTCGGCCTGAATCGTCACATCGAGTGCAGTCGTCGGCTCGTCGGCGACAATGATGTCAGGGTCCAGCAGTAGGGCAATCGCGATGATGATGCGCTGACGCATGCCGCCGGAGAGCTCATGCGGATATTGATCAAGGCGCTTTTCCGGCGAGGGAATGAACACTTGATTGAGCTTGTGCAGTGCAATGCCACGGGCATCTTTGGTGGAAATTCGCCGATGCGCCTTCAGGCACTCGATCATCTGTGCACCGATGGTCAGCACTGGATTGAGCGTCATCATCGGGTCCTGGAAGATCATCGAGATCCGATTGCCGCGGATAGACTGCAACGCCCTGGGCTTCATGGTGTTGAGTACCGCGCCATCGAACTTGATTTCGCCCCCCGCGATATAGCCCGGCTTGGCAATCAGGTTGAGGATAGTGAAGGCGGCTACCGATTTGCCGGCACCGGACTCCCCCACGATCCCCAGGCGCTCACCGCGCTCCAAAGAGAAACTGACGTCGCGCAGGGCGCAGACCTCGCCGCCTCGCATGGCGAAGCGGACATCGAGGTTATTGACTTCAAGTAATGCCATTTCAACGTTCCTCTCGGCTTCAGCCCTTGTAGAGACGGGGGTTCATGACATCACGTAGCCAGTCGCCCAGCAGGTTGATGACCAATACCAGCACGATCAACACACCACCGGGAATCAGCGTGATCCACCAGCTACCCGACTGGAGATAGTCGAAGCCGGACTTGATCAGTGAGCCTAGCGATGGCTGGGTTTCGGGCATGCCGAGGCCGAGGAAGGACAGCGCTGCCTCCGAGATGATCGCGTTGGCGATCTGGACGGTAGAGATGACGAAGATCGGGGACAGGGTATTTGGCAGAATGTGGCGGAACATGATGCGGCGTGAACGGAAGCCCATGACACGCGCCGCATCCACGTATTCCTTGCTCTTCTCCGCCAGCACCGAAGCCCGCACGGTACGTGCGTACTGTGGCCACTCTGCCAGCCCGATGATCAGTACCAGCAGCAGCAGTGCATAGTCCGAGAATACCGCACCACCGAATGTCGCCTTGATGATGGCACCGACCACGATGGCGACCATCAGGGTCGAGAAGGACAGCTGAATATCTGCCATACGCATCAGGAAGGCATCAACACGCCCACCCATGTAGCCTGCCAGCAGGCCAAAGGTCACACCGAGAAGCGCTTGCAGAATGACGGCCCCAAAGCCGATCAACAGGGAGACACGTGTGCCATAGAGGATGGTGGAGAGCAGATCACGGCCCTGAGAGTCGGTGCCTAACAGGAAGGCTGAATCCCCTCCCTCCATCCAGACCGGCGGAAGCTCGGAGTTCATGATGTCGATCGTGGCGAGATCATAAGGATCGGCAGGCGCAATCAGAGGCGCCAGGAAGGCGCCGAGCACCATGGCCACGAAGATCAACAAGCAGGCTTGCGCCATCCAGTCACGCTTGAAGCTGTAGATCAGATAGGACTCACGCAAGCGCTGCCAGCGTCCCGGTACCACGATGGAGTTGGTCTTGGGCGTTGTCGCGCTGGCCACAGAAGAATTCGTCTGGCTCATGCTGGTTTCCCCGCAAGCTTGACGGTGGGATTGACCAGACCGTAAATCAGGTCGACGAGGGTATTGGTGACGACGAAGATCACACCGACCATCATCAGATAGGCCACGATCAGAGGAATGTCAGAACGCGTAATGGCTTCGAGGAACATCAGCCCCATGCCCGGCCACTGGAAGACGGTCTCGGTCAGAATGGTGTAGGCCACCATGGTGCCGATCTGCACACCGCCGACGGTAATCACCGGGAGCATGGTGTTTTTCAGTGCGTGCAAGAAATAGATGCGTCCAAGGCCAAGACCCTTGGCTCGCGCGAACTTGATGTAGTCCGATTGCAGAACTTCCATCATCTCGGCGCGAATCAAGCGGATGAACAACGGCAACATGATGGACGCCAGTGAGATAGCCGGCAGTACCAAGTGCCATAAACCGTCAGCAGTGAAGAAACCGCTGTTCCAGCTACCAGCAACGTGGGTCAACTCGCCACGGCCGTAGGAGGGCATGCCACCATCGGTGGAGAGCATGCCGTTCAGGATATCGCCCCAGACGGTATCGCTCGGAAACCAGTCAACCGTGATACCGATGGCAAACACCTGAATCAGCAGAATAGCGGTCAGGAACACCGGCACCGATATCCCGATGATCGAGGTTCCCATGAAGATGCGTGAGAACCAGTTGCGCGGTCTGATAGCCGCAAACACGCCAATTGGTGCCGATAGCAGAATGATGATCAGGCTTGAGGCCATCACCAGTTCCAGCGTCGCCGGCAGGTGCTTGAGAATCACCTCGGTGGCGGGCTGCTTGTAGAAGTAGGAGTTGCCGAGGTCACCTTGCAGCGCATTACCGGCAAAACGCAGATATTGGGTGATGAAGGGATCATTGAGGCCCATTTCATCGCGCATCACGTCGCGTTGAGCTTCGGTCACGGCCTGGCCGGTCATTTCACGAAGCGGATCACCCAGATTGTCCTGGATGGCGAAGCTGATGATGCTGATCACGAACATGACCAGTACGGCGTGCATCAGGCGTTTGATCAGAAAGGCAATCATGGATCGCCACCTTCCTCGTGAGCATCACGATCTAGAGCGCAACAGACAACATCGCGCAGGGTGTCAGGAGACCCTCCTGATAGCTGTTCCAGGTAGAGAGCAAAGGCTCCCCAACCCATCGTCCAAAGGGCGATGGCAGGTAGACTACGGAGGACGTTCTTGTACGCTTGGCTTCAGACGGAAGTAGCGTCAGGTGAGCCGGATTACATCATTACAAACTCCCGCCCAGGCAGGCGGGAGCTATTTACCCATCGCAATTTCAATAGTGAGGGAATGGTGAGGGATCAGTCCTGCTCGATGACCAGATCACCCAGATACGGGAAGTCCATCACATTGACGATGGGGGCGATATCGACACCATCACGTGCACCCCATGCCAGATTCTGCCAGTGCAACGGTACGAAGGCCGCATCGTCATAGATGGCTTTTTCGGCAGCCTGCAGCATCTTGGCCCGCTTCTCGGTGTCGGTTTCCAGATTGGCATCAGCCACCATCTTGTCGACTTCCGGGTTGCAGTAGTTGCCGGAGTTGTACTGGCCCATGCCGCTATCGGCATCGGGGCAGTTGGTCAGGAATTCAAAGAAGTTGGCACTGTCTTCGGTATCCGAGTGCCAGCCCAGCATCATCATGTCGGCTGCACGTGCATCGAATTCCGGCCAGTACTGGGCCTTGGGTAGCGTCTTGAGATCAACCTGGATGTTGATCTTCGCCAGCATTGACGCCACGGCCTGTGCGATCTTGGCATCGTTCACGTAGCGATTGTTCGGCGCCATCATGGTGATCTTGAAGCCATCCTCATAGCCGGCTTCCTTCATCAGTTCCTTGGCCTTGGCTACGTCATAGCGCGGTTTAAGCTCAGGATTGTGGCCTTGGTAGCCGTCAGGCGACATCTGAGCGGCCGGCGTCGCGAAGCCTTTCATCAGCTTCTGGGCGATACCTTCTTGGTTGATGGCATAGTTGACGGCCTGACGAACGCGCTTGTCCTTGAAGGCTTCGACGCGCTCTTCGTTCATCTGGAAGGTGATGATGCGGGTACCGCTCATCTCGACCAGATGAACACCGTCCTGATTGCGGATGCGTTCCAGATCTGTCGGCGGTACCGGTGAAATGAAGTCCATGTCGCCTGACAGTAGGGCGGCAACACGCGTGGCATTTTCCTTGATCGGCGTCAGGACGATTTCATCGACGTTGCCCGGTGATTCGGTGTCCCAATAATCCGCAAAGCGATCAAAGGTGACCTTGACCCCTTGCTGACGATCGGTGACGACAAACGGGCCAGTACCGGATTCATTGCGTGATGCGAAGCTATTGGCCGCCTTGGCGATCTCGTCCTTCGGCTTGCCGTCTTCGGCATCACCAGAATAGAACTTGCTGTCCATCGGGAAGATATAGGTCGCAGCGTTCAGTACCAGCGGGAACGGCTGATCAGTGATCAGATCGATCGTATAGTCGTCCACGGCTTTCACGTCGGTGAAGGGCGCGAAGATCGCCTTGAAGTCCGCGCTTTTCTTCAGGCGCTGGATGGTCCAGACCACATCATTGGCGGTGAAATCATTGCCGGAGTGGAACTTGACCCCTTCACGCAGATGGAAGCGCATGGTGTTGTCGTCGACACGCTCCCAGCTCTTGGCCAGGCGTCCATCGAAACCAAGATCCTTGTTCCAGCGAATCAGCGGATCAAACACCATATGCGACAGCTGCAGGATGCCGCCGGAGAGCTGCTCGTGAATATCGAGCGTGACCGGATCAGCATCGTAGGCCATGCGTAGGGTGACATCTTCGGCCAGCGCCGGCGCTGTCATGGCCAGAGTGGCGCTGCCGATCAGCGCACACAGGGTCTTCTTTTGGAAGAGGGTCTGGAAGGCATTCTGACAGGTCATGAGCTTCCCTTTACGTGTTTTGTTTGATTGTTCTTGTGGCTATCTTCGAATTCATCGCGCCATGAGATGGCAGCGGGGTGAAGACAGGAGATGCACCCTAACAGTAGAGAGTCACTTGGCAACGAGACAATCGAAATGTTGAGTAGCGAGATTCAGGTCATGAATAGCCCTCTTTGAAAGAACGCAACGTTGCTCAGTATGGTGCGTTGAGAGGCAAGGAGAGATTTTGCAAAATGGCGAGGTAATATCAGAAATATCAATATTATTTTAGGCGCATGTAGGTAGGTGGTCGATGTTTGCTCATGATGCATGCAAAATACCGATGTAGTGGAATTAAGTTATTATATATCAGTTGGTTATTAGCGTATCCAGGTGCTGATAGAGAGTAAAATTGAGGGCTTGAGAACGAAAAAACACACCCTCCATACACGCAAAAATGTCGCTCAGACCATTGAGCGAGGTGTATCGATCATTGCGAACAAATACCGTTGGATGGCTGAAAAGGTAGCGTTGATGAGTGATTCACCCTCTGAGCGATACAATGTGGTGCAAAGCCAAAACTTATCCCAAAGTCTAGCTTTGTGAGCTGCTGTCAAAGCCGTAACGCATAACGCCTCCCGAAAAGGGAGGCGTTATGCGTTACGTATTGCTTGGATACCAGGCGTCCGTGCACAGTGCTACGCCGAAGGCGTATTCACTCGGAAATTAGCGGCAGTGGCTCAAGACGATCAACCCGGTAAAGGTGCGGTACCTGAGAGAGATTGCTGATCGTGCACTCGAGGTTGTTGACCCGACCATCAGAGAGACCATAGACCCAGCCATGGACCTGAATCTTCTGACCGCGCTCCCATGCACGTTGCAGAATCTTGGTGCGCGCGAGATTCTGAACCTGAGAGCGAACATTCAGTTCGCACATGCGGTCAACACGGTCGTCCAACGGCAGCCCCATGATTTCGGCGTAGTGCAGGTTATAAAGTTCGCGCAGACTGTGAAGCCAGTAATCCACCATGCCGTTGTCACCGCCAGTTATCGCGGCACGAACACCACCACAACCGTAATGGCCGACGATCATGATGTGCTCGACCTTTAGGACATCAACGGCGTACTGAATCACTGACAGTGCATTCATGTCGTTGTAGTGAATCAGATTGGCGACATTACGGTGCACAAACACCTCACCCGGCGGGAGGTCGATGATCTGGTTAGCCGGAACCCGAGAATCCGAGCAGCCAATCCACAGATAGTCCGGATTCTGCTGGTTCGATAGACGTTTGAAGAACTCAGGATCGCGCTCGGTCATGGACTCGGCCCAGGCCTTGTTTTGCTCCAGCAGCTTTTCGATATTACTCATGGCAGAGGGACCACTTTTTTCAGGATGACGGGGTAGGGAGAATAGATAGTCTTGTACGGAACGCTTTGGCCGTAGCACCAATGGGGCTGCGCAGGTCGCTGCAAACAGCCGCCTTCAACAGCATATTGTAACTTTTGTCTAACATGCACTTGTAGTGTTTTTACCGTGCGATACCCCACAGGGTCAACCTGTGGGGTAGGGATGGAGAACGGTTGCACTGATCACGGGACTCCCGAGGGCGCTAGAGTCCTGATACCATGTCGGCAATTTACCGAGGAGATTCCCGTGTCCGATAAGACTATCCAGCCCGCGACAGACAGCTTCGACTTCGACTTGTTCGTCATTGGCGCCGGTTCCGGTGGCGTTCGTGCAGCACGTACTGCTGCCGCCACTGGCGCACGCGTCGCTGTCGCGGAAGACCGCTATCTTGGCGGCACCTGCGTGAATGTCGGTTGCGTGCCGAAAAAGCTTTATTCCTATGCAGCGCACTATCATGACAGCTTCAAGGACAGTGCTGGTTTTGGCTGGAATCTCGAGGAAGCTCCGCGCTTTGATTGGACGACGTTGCGGGATCGCAAGACTGCCGAGATTTCACGCCTCAACGGCATTTACCGCAACATGCTCAACAATTCCGGCACCACGCTGATTGAAGGACGTGCCACCATTGCGGATGCCCACACTGTAGTCGTCAATGGTCAGCAGTACACCGCAGCCAAGATTCTTGTCGCTACCGGTGGCTGGCCGTTCCTGCCGGACTTCCCGGGCCGTGAGCATGCGTTGGATTCCAATCGCATCTTCGATCTGGAAACCTTTCCCAAGCGTTTCTTCGTCATCGGCGGCGGTTATATCTCTGTTGAATTCGCCAGTATCTTCAATGGGCTGGGTTCAGAGACACACCTGAGCTATCGCGGTGACCTGTTCCTGCGTGGATTTGATAACGAAGTGCGTGAGTTCACGCGTGACGAGATGGCCAAGAAGGGCGTCAATCTTCACTTCAATACCACTGTCGAATCCATCGACAAGCAGGGTGATGTCTATCACGTCACCCTCAATGATGGTACCGCACTGGAAGTCGACTGCATTCTCGCCGCCACGGGCCGAAAACCGAATATTGATGGCTTGGGACTCGAGAATGTCGATGTCACTCTGAATGCCGATGGCACCGTGCGAGTCAATGAACGCTTCGAAACCAGTACACCCTCGATATTGGCTCTGGGCGACATCATCGGTGGGCCAGAATTGACACCGGTCGCCTTGGAAGAAGCCATGCATCTGGTGCGCGCGCACTTTGGTGATGGTGTTGTCGGTGGTCTGGATTACACCACCATCGCTACCGCGGTGTTCTGCCACCCCAACATCGGTACCGTTGGATTGAGCGAAGAAGATGCACGCACCACCTTCGACAGCATTCGCGTCTATACCGCTGACTTCCGTCCGCTCAAACACACGCTGTCAGGTAGTGATGAACGCAGTCTGATGAAACTGATCGTGGATGATGCCACGGACAAGGTCGTCGGCGTTCATATGGTCGGAGACGAAGCCGGTGAAATCATGCAGGGCATCGGCATCGCAGTGCGTGCAGGCCTGACCAAGGCTCAGTTCGACCTGACGGTGGGCATCCATCCAACTGCAGCAGAAGAATTTGTGACCATGCGCAGCGTGACCCGTACCTGATATGCGATGAACCTATCCGCTTGAGAGCGCAGTATTACGGCAACATTTGTCCTGTCATCCTGTAGTTGTCCATTTGCGATAGCGATTCGTCGAAAAAACGCCTCACGCCCTTATCGTGAGGCGTTTTTTATTGGATAAGTCACGGACACTGATTCTTTCTCATGAGAATCAGGGCACTTGGACATGATATTGCCGACACATACGTCTTTCGTAGCATAAAGCATCACGAGGACGTACCAGACACATCAGCTATGCTAAGCTCTCTTTAGCTTCACGCACCTACAAGTTACTGAAATCACAACCTTGTCACAGGTGAGTGATCGCTCCGCACACAGCCTTTTATAGCGCTAGGGGTAGGGCACGGATAACGTGTCAGGTGTAGGCGGAAAGACTAATAACAAGCCAGCAAAGGGAGTTTCAACATGACCATGATCAAGAAGACGCTGACAGCGGCGGTCGCGACAGCAGGTCTTGGCCTGATGGCTATCGCTGGGGGCGCCAATGCCGCCGAGCAGACCTTCGTGACCATCGGCACCGGCGGTGTGACCGGTGTCTACTACCCAGCAGGTGGTGCTATCTGCCGTCTGGTGAATCGTGGCAAGGCGGAACACGGCATTCGTTGCAGTGTTGAGTCTACCGGTGGCTCCGGCTACAACCTGAACAGTATTCGTACTGGCGAGCTGGACATGGGCGTCGCTCAGTCTGACGCGCACTACAATGCCTACGAAGGCGAAGGTGACTTTGCGGACTTCGGTCCCAACAAGGATCTGCGCTCCCTGTTCTCGCTGCACCCGGAACCATTCACCGTCGTGGCACGCAAGGACAGCGGCGTGACCGAGTTCGATCAGTTGGAAGGGAAACGCATGAACATCGGTAATCCGGGTTCAGGCCAGCGTTCCACTATCGACACACTGCTGTCTTCCCAGGGCAAGGACACCAGCATCTATTCCGTGGCGTCTGAGTTGAAAGCCTCTGAGATGTCTTCAGCGCTGTGCGACAACAAGATTGATGGCTATGTCTACGTTGTCGGTCACCCGTCCGGTTCCATCAAGGAAGCAACCACTACCTGTGACGCGAACATCGTCAACGTCACCGGTGAAGCGGTCGATAAGCTGGTCGCCGAGAAGCCGTACTTCTCTGTCGCCACTATCCCGGGTGGCATGTACCGCGGCAACGATGATGATGTGACCACCTTCGGTGTTCGCGCCACTATCGTCTCTAGCGCCGCTGTCGAAGATCGTGTGGCTTACGAAGTCGTCAAAGCGGTATTCGACAACTTTGACCAATTCCAGCGTCTGCACCCGGCCTTCCAGGTATTGAAGAAGGAAGAAATGGTCAGCGCGTCTCTGACTGCACCGCTGCATGATGGTGCCAAGCAGTACTACAAGGAAGCCGGGCTTTTGAGCGAGTGATGCATGTACTGATCTCAGCATGCAGCAAGCCTGATTGAGCTTGATCACAGGGACCGCACTCGTTGCGGTCCCTGTGCATGTGGACGACAGCATTTGTCACTTTGCACGATCGGGCCAAGCCCGAGGCTAGCGTCGGTGAAAGCTGCCTGATTTCTGCCAATTAATGGAAACATCTGTCAGGCCGGACATACTGAAGACGTAACCAGCTTGATAAGCATGTGGTTGTACATTGTCATTGCCGTATTGGGCCTTGTCGCGTCCTGCACGCGTGGTCCCCTGGTGACATTGTCGACTATCGCCTGACTCGCGTAGATCGGATCATAAAAAATGACCAAAACTCAAACTGCAGCAACGTCTGGGGCGCCTGGCGCCCAGCCGGATCATGACGCTGAAGTACTGAAAATGTTGGAGTCGGAAACCGGCGGGCGTCACCCGACAGGTGTCGGATACCACTTCATGTGGCTTGTGCCTCTGGCGTGGTCATTATTCCAACTGTACCTCGCGTCACCTCTGTCTTTATTGAATTCCGACACCGCGCGTGCCGTGCACCTCTGCTTTGCTATCTCATTAGCGTTCGTTTCCTATCCAGCTTACAAAGGGGCGCCGGCCAACCGTATCCCACTGTATGACTGGGCACTGGCGATATTTGCCGTGGCCGGTGTCGCTTATGTGCTGATCTTCAGTGATGAGCTAGCGCGGCGGGCAGGGGCTTACACCACGATGGATCTGGTGTTCTCGGGCGTCGGTCTGGTGTTGTTGCTGGAAGCGACACGACGTGCTCTCGGACCGCCGCTGGCAGTCGTCGCCAGCGTCTTCCTGCTTTATAGCTTGTTCGGCGCGTATATGCCGGATGTCATTGCCCATGCGGGTGCCAGCCTCAACAAGCTGCTAGGGCATCAATGGCTGACCACGGAAGGGGTCTTCGGGGTTGCGCTAGGCGTGTCCACCGATTTCGTTTTCCTGTTTGTCCTGTTCGGAGCCTTGCTTGAGCGCGCCGGTGCTGGTAACTACTTCATTCGCATGGCCTTCTCGATGCTGGGTCACATGCGCGGTGGGCCGGCCAAGGCAGCTGTCGTGGCGTCTGGTCTTTCCGGCATCATTTCCGGCTCGTCGATTGCCAATGTGGTGACGACAGGGACCTTTACCATCCCGTTGATGAAGAAGGTGGGCTTCCCAGCCAGCAAGGCTGCTGCCGTAGAAGTGGCTGCGTCGACCAACGGTCAGCTGACCCCTCCTATCATGGGTGCTGCCGCTTTCTTGATGGTCGAATATGTCGGCATTCCGTATCTTGATGTCATTCGTCACGCACTGCTGCCGGCATTGATCTCCTATATTGCGCTGATTTACATCGTTCACCTCGAAGCCTGTAAAGCGGGAATGGAAGGGCTGAAGCGTACGCACAAGACCAGCCTGATCGCGACGCTATTCACCTTCCTGTCCGTCTTTATCGGCATGAGCATCCTGACACTGGTGGTGTACTACGGTATTGGTTGGATCAAGACGATGGCCGGTGATAGCGCCGTCTATATCGTGTTGCCGCTGCTGCTGGCTGCCTACATAGGATTGGTTGCCTACTCAGCCCGTTTTCCTGAGTTGGATCATGGCGACATCGATGAATTGCCGCCTGTCGGTCCGACTGTCAAGGTAGGCCTTTACTTCCTGCTTCCCGTCGTCGTACTGGTCTGGTGTCTGACGGTTGAACGCATGTCTCCAGGGCTTTCTGCCTTCTGGGCCGTGCTGTTCATGATCTTCATCACCGTGACTCAGCGTCCTCTTGTCGCTGTCTTCCGCAAGGATCCCCAGATGGCCGCGGCCGCTCGACTGGGTGGCGAAGATCTCTTCCATGGTCTGGTGATCGGCGCGAAGAACATGATCGGTATCGGTGTTGCCACTGCCGCGGCAGGCATTGTCGTCGGTACCGTGACATTGACGGGCCTTGGCCTGAAGATGACCGCCTTCGTCGAGTTCATCTCGGCAGGCAATCTGATGTTGATCCTGATCTTTACCGCCGTTATTAGCCTGATACTCGGCATGGGGTTGCCGACCACGGCCAACTACATCGTGGTCTCGACACTGATGGCGCCGGTTATCGTCAATCTGGGGGCGGAAAATGGCCTGATAGTGCCGCTAATCGCGGTCCATCTGTTCGTCTTCTACTTCGGAATATTGGCGGATGATACGCCACCGGTGGGGTTAGCGGCCTTTGCGGCCGCCGCGATTGCCAAGTCGGACCCTATCAAGACCGGTATCCAGGGCTTCACCTACGATATTCGTACCGCGATTCTGCCGTTCATGTTCATCTTCAACACCAACCTGCTGTTGATGAATATTGATAGCTATTGGCATCTTGCGATTACCGTGGCTTCAGCAGTGGGCGCGATGCTGGTCTTCGCGGCCGCGACACAGGGGTACTGGCTGACCCGAACCCGCTGGTATGAAACGGTGGCGATGTTACTGATCACCTTCACGCTGTTCCGCCCCGGTTATTGGTGGGACATGATTTACTCGCCGGTCACGTTGATTCCGCCGCAGCAGATCGAAGCGATGATGGCTGAGGCGCCCGCCAACTCTGATCTTCGTATCCATGTTTCTGGAACCAACCTGGATGGTGACACTGTCTCCAGAACCATGTTGCTGCCAGTGACGGATGCCGAAGGAGGCGAGGCGCGTCTGAGTGATGTCGGGCTGACGCTGGATATCAGTGACGAGAAGGTCGTGGTGAGCATGGTTGAGTACGGTAGTGTGGCCCAGCAGGCCGGGATCGATTTCGACTTCACCATTGACGATATTGAGCAGACGGCTGAACGTCCGCCAAAAGAAATTGCCATGCTGCCTGCCATTGCGCTGTTATGGCTGATTGGCTGGCTACAGGTAAGGCGCCGTCGCCGTGAGGCGATTGCCGCCTGATGGGGACATTTGATCCTGTGATATAAGTCGTCAATAAGTTGATGACAAAAAGCCGCCCCGGCATGCCGGGGCGGCTTTTTTGATGGTATCTGGATGGCTGGGCAATGCGTGATGACGAAAAGAGCGCAGGTCTTCAGCGGAGACAAAGTATGCGCCTGCGTTGCGTGACCTGTCATTAGTCCCAGCGTGAAATTGGTGAGTGATTTGAAACACAATCGACATATTCAGCATGCTAGTTTCAAAGGGCACACTCCAACGGAAGGCATGTCGCCAATGGTAAGAGTCGAGAAGCAGTCCCGTCGTCTGTATGTCCTCGATACCAATGTGTTGATTCACGATCCCTCAGCCATCTTTCAATTTGATGAGCACGATGTCGTCATTCCCATGACGGTCCTTGAGGAGCTGGATAAGCACAAGAATGGCAATAAGGAGATTGCCCATACTGCTCGTCAGGTTAGCCGCACCCTATCGGACCTCACCGCCGACATCACTCCCCAGGAAATCCTGCGCGGCATTCCGCTGCCGGGGACACTGAGCGGTTCTGGTCATCTCCACTTCCTCTCCGGTGCCGTCGATCAGAGTGACGATTGCGCTGATAATCGTATTCTTGCTGAAACCCGAAGTCTGGTAGCACGCAGCCAGGATGCTTCCGTCATCCTGGTGACCAAGGACATCAATCTACGTATCAAGGCTGCTGCGCTTGGGATGGCGGTTGAAGACTATCTGACCGATCGTGCCTTCACCGACAGTGATGCCATGATCGAGGGGGTCAAGCTCTACCATGAGGCTGGACCTGATGGGCAGGGTGTCTGGGATGACCTCAAATTTGATGTCACCGTGACACGTGAACATCACCGCACCTTCTATCAGCTCTCCGGACAGATGCCGAGCGATTGGTATCCGGGCATGCTGATTGCTGATTGTGACAAGGGAGCAAGCTTCGAGGCCATCGTACGTGAACTGGGGCATGATCATGCCACGCTCGAAGTGCTGCAAAATTATCGTAACGAGCGCAGTGCATGGGGGGTCAATGCTCACGATAGTCGTCAGAACTTCGCCCTCAACCTCCTGATGGATGAAAGCGTCGACATGGTGTCGATCGCCGGCAGTGCAGGCACGGGGAAAACATACATGACCCTTGCGGCGGCCTTTGAGCAGACGCTCGAGAAGAAACGCTTTGAGCGCATCATCTTTACCCGCGCGCCGATTGCGATGGGCGAAGAGATCGGCTTCTTGCCTGGCACCGAAGAGGAAAAGATGTCGCCCTGGATGGGAGCCTTCCACGACAACATGGATAACTTGCTGCGCAAGGAAGGTGAAGGCACCAGCGCCTGGAGCGAGGAAGCGACGCGCGCCTGGATTGGTAATCGTGTGCAGATTCGCTCACCGTCATTCATGCGTGGGCGCACCTTGAGCAATACCTTCCTGATTATCGATGAGGCTCAGAACCTGACACCCAAGCAGCTCAAGGGTCTGCTAACCCGCGCAGGCGCAAATACCAAGGTAGTGTTACTGGGCAATGTCGGGCAGATAGATACGCCTTATCTGACCGCCAACACCTGTGGTCTTGCCGTCGCCGTGCAACGATTTGCCAGCTGGCCACATGCAGGGCATGTCACGCTCAAGTGCGTCGAACGTTCACGTCTGGCTTTGGTCGCCGAGGAGTTGCTGTAATGGTTGAGGGTATTCAACGGCTGACATAGTCCTGCCAGCCTCTTGTCCCATGTCTTACCTCTATCGCACATAAAAAGCGCCGCCCATCAGGGCGGCGCTTTTTATGTCATCAACCCAGATAGCGTCTCGGGTGAGGCTAACGCGCAGTTACGTCACAGCCGATAGAAGCAAGCTCTTTACAGCAGGATTTAACATCTACAGCAGGTTTTAGCAGACAAATGGCGGCAAGGGCGCATGCGACAGACGCTCTTGCAGCATACGGTTCTCATGATTTACCTGCGCCAGCAGCGCTTCAGCACGCGATTGCTCCGCCGTTGAGTGCTCTAGCTGCGCCCGTAGACTCTTGAGCTCAGAATCACGCTGCTGACGCAGTGTGGCTTCTTCAAAGCGTCGCCGTTCTTCTTCCTGCAGCAACTTACGCTGCTCTGCCGTCTGGGCATCCAACCGCTCGATACGTTTCTCGAGCTGCTCTTGACGACGGCGATGCTGCTTGTCGAGCTCATGCTTCTCGAGGCGAGCATCATCCAACATCTTCATCAGGCGCGTTTCGCTGGCCTCATGGCGCGATTCTTCCTGCACCAGGCGGTCTTTCCACTCAGTATCCTGATCCTGCAACGCCTGCTGATGCCTCTCGTTGTCATGCTCGCGGGAGCGCTCCAGTGCCGTGGCATCTTCCTGAGCCAACACAAGCCGCTTTTCCAACTTTTCCTGGAGTTGCTGCCAGTGATCACGCTCGTGAGTCAGCGCCGCCAGTGCCTGTACACGCTCCTCAAGCCGCGCTTGTACCTGTGTCAGTTGCCCCGACAGGGCGCTCAGACGCTGCTCAGCATCTTCTGCGCGCCGCTGTGACTGCGCTTCAGCCTCACGGGCAGCGCTCGTCTGCTTGTCCGCTTCCTGTCGATAGTGGACAAGACTTTCGTTAGCGAGGCCCTGAGCCTCTTTCCATACCACCGTCAGTGTCTCTGTCAGGCTGTCCGGCATCGCTTGGCTCAGAGGCTCATCGCGTTTTTCCGCACGCCGCTGGCGCCATTCACGTAGATGGTCGCTGATAGTAGTGAAGCTGCCGGTACCGAGCACTTCGCGAATTTTCTGCACGCTCGGGGCTTCGCCCCGCGCCATCAATGACTCGATGGCTCGTTGTACATCCTCGTACTGGACGCCAGTGCGCGCCATGGGAATCTCCGTCCATATTCTGAAGTAAATGCTTAGCGGCCATTACGCCATGAAGTGGTGCGGACTACCACCTTAATAGCGCCGTACCCGTGCGATAACCCTTCGGCACGAGTATTCATGGGCGTTCTCTTGCTTGTGCCAAAAGAAGGATACCCCTGTTTGAACGCATCATACCGGTTTGATGGCGTAGGATAAAGTTAATTACGTTATACGTAATATGTAATTTACAGTACGATAGAGGGTATAAATTCATGATTACGCGCCTTATCTTGAATTATCATGACTACACCAGCACAATCACTCTCATAGGCGTCAAGCTTTCGTGGTGGCAGGGCATCAGCAAGACAATCACATGACTAACAAAGTGCATCACATACAGGGAAATCCAGCCGTATGGCGCATAACTTCGCTGAAAATGACGCAAATGACAGCATCAGCAGACTGGTGAGCAATCTAGAAGGTGAGCTACAGAAAGCCGAGGCGACAAGCGTCTTGGTACAAACGTCAGACCCCTTGATTGCCGCCCGTACTGACATAGAGGCCGTTGCCGCCTGGTTGGCTGAATATCGCCATAGCGCCCAAACGCTACGTGCATATCGTAAAGAGGCGGAGCGCCTGCTGTTGTGGCTGAAAGCCGAAGGTGGGCAGGGGCGTAGAGAGACACTCGCGAGTCTTGATCGAGAGCGGCTTGAAAAGTTCGAGGCCTTTCTTGCAGACCCACGGCCTGCTGAGCGTTGGATCGGCAGTGTGCGTGCCCGCAAGCATCCAGAGTGGCGACCGTTTCGCGGTCCGCTGGCTCCCGCCAGTCGACGACAGAGCCTGGTAATCTTGCAGGGGTTATATAGCTGGTTGATCGAAGCGGGTTATCTACACCGCAATCCTTTTCGGCTGATGCGTGACAAGCGTCGCCTGGATAATCGTACTCAGCGCATCGAGCGCTATCTGGAGCGACCATTATGGGATTGGCTCTGGACGCGTATCGAACAGCAGTGTGATATCGACGTCACCGTAAGTCACACTCATGTCGAGGCACTGGCAGTCCCCGACGACAGCCAGGCCGCGATGAAACATCGGCGCCAATGTTTCATCGCTGAGCGCCAGCGCTTTCTCTTCGCGTTCGCCTATCTCATGGCACCGCGAATTGCCGAAATGGCGGCGGCCCGCATGGGAGATATCGCACTCAGAGAAGGACAGTGGTGGTGGCGCGTGATAGGCAAGGGCGCCAAGTTGGCCGAGATTCCCTTGCCGCCGCCGATGCTTGATGCCCTGATTCGCTGGCGTCGCGTGCGTAATATGAGCGATTTACCCCAGGCGCTACCGGATGATGAATACTTGCCGCTCATCCCTCGACTGGATGGCCATACCCCGCTGGGAGATAACCAGCTTTATCGATTGATCAAGCAGACGTTTGCACAGGCCGCGGACGATATGCGTGGGCGAGCTGAGCAGGAGGGCAATGCCAGTGAGTTGATGGCGCGCAGCCTCGACAAGGCCAGCCCTCACTGGCTACGCCATACCGCGATCACTCATCAAGCACAGGCAGGCGTCGAGCTACGTTTCCTATCGCGTTCGGCTCGTCATTCACGACTGGATACGACGGCTCGCTATCTGCATGCTGAAGATGCGGAATGGCAGGAGCAGATGGCCAGGCACTCATTGCGCGCGCATCCGCAAACGACTGGTGATGGAGACATCTGAGCACCGTGCGCCACTCGAGTTGGCGCGTTATCATGGCGTCATTACACGGCACATGCCGTTCGTTATCCTTAGCATCAGACAAGATGGAGACAGCATGAGCGAGGCCCAGCAAGCGCAGGCGGAATTGGTCGAAGAATTCAGCTTTTTCGATAACTGGATGGACCGCTATCAGTACATCATCGACATGGGTAAGGCGTTGCCTACCTATCCAGAAGAGCTGAAGGGGCCGCACACCAAAATTGATGGGTGTCAGTCCAATGTCTGGATTCATCCTGAGGTGAAAGGCGAGGGCAGCGAGCAGCGCCTGCGCTTCCAGGCTACGTCTGACGCCGCGATCGTGGCTGGCCTGATCGCAGTCGTACTGCGGATCTATAATGACCGCACGCCACAGGAAATCGTCGCCACTCAGCCGACCTTCCTCGCAGAGCTAGGGCTTGATAAACACCTGTCCCCGACGCGCTCCAATGGGCTGCACGCCATGCTCAAACGCATCTATGGCGTTGCAGAACTACACGTCAAGGCGTGAAGCCGAGCTGAACAGGGCTGATCAAGAGAGCCAGTATTTCATCATGGCGCTCCCGTGAAACGACAACGCCCGCCGCGTCAGGTCTCCTCATGAGACGGATGCGGCGGGCGTTGTCCATTTCAGCTTCTGATATTGCGTCAAACTCTGACCTGGGCGAGCTAGCTGATCTGGGTGAACTAGATAGATGAAGTCATTGACGTACGATGACCATGGGAGATCCGGTGGCAGGATCAGGATGGATGTCGGCGTCGACGGAAAAGACATGCCTCATCAATTCTGAGGTCGCCGCACAGGCGGGCTGGCCACTCACCTGCAACCGACCCTCTTTCAGCATGATGATGTGGTCAGCGTAGCGAAACGCCTGGTTGAGATCATGCAATACCGCTACAACCGTCTGGCCGTCCGCGATCATGTCGTGAATCATGCTCATCAGCTCAACCTGATGGTTGATGTCCATATAGGTCGTGGGTTCATCCAGCAGTACCAGCGGAGCCTGCTGGGCAAGCACCATGGCGACCCATGCACGTTGACGCTGTCCACCCGAAAGATCTTGTAACTGGCGGTGCGCCAGCGGACCTATCTGCACACGCTCGATGGCTTCATCGACAATGGCACGGTCCTTACCTGTCAGGCGTCCCCAGAGATCGTTATAGGGGCTACGACCGTAGCCCACCAACTCACGTACGTTGATACCTTCAGGAATCGGCAGCACCTGAGGCAGAAAGGCGACCTGCCGGGCCAGCGCCTTGGGCGATTGACGGTGGATGGAATGACCATCCAGCATTATCTCGCCGTGACTGGGGGTGAGCGAACGGACAAGGCTCTTGAGCAACGTGGATTTCCCGCAGCCATTGGGGCCCACTAACGCAGTAAACTGTCCCCGCGGGATCTCGACCTTCAGTCCTTCGATAATGGGGGCTTCACCATAGCCCAGTGTGAGATCAGTGATCTCGAGTATCGCGTCGCGTGTCATCTATTTGGCCTTATGCAGCAGCCACAGGAAATAGGGTGCGCCGACAATCGCCGTCAGCACGCCTGCGGGGATTTCCGACGGAGGCATCAGGCTGCGACCGAGCATGTCAGAAGCGAGCAATATCACGGCCCCTACCATCGCTGCGACAGGGAGTAGCTGAAGATGCCTGCCGCCCATGATTCTTCGTGCAATGTGCGGTGATACCAGTCCCACAAAGGTGATCGGCCCCACGATCGAGACCGAGACCGAGACCATCAATACCGCCAACCCGAGGGCTCCCCAGCGTAGACATTTCATCCGGACGCCGAGCGAGGCGGCCGATTGATCGCCCAGCGCCATCAGGTCCAGTGGTTTCGCCAGCAGCATCGACGCACACAGCATGGGCAGCAGTGAGATGACCGGCCAGAGCTGCTGCCAGCCACGCGCCCAGAGGCTGCCGGTCAACGACAATAGCGCCGTGTTGACCTCGGTCGGATGCGTGAGCAACAGGAACTCCGTGATGCCCGAAAAGGTGACGGAGATCGCGATCCCGGTCAGTGCAAAGCGGACTGGAGAAAATTCATCGATGTTATAAGCCATCAACAGCGCTGCGCCACAGAAGCCTCCGATTCCGGCCACCAGCGGCAAAAGCGCGGGTGATGTGCTAGGGAAGATGAGTAGGGCGATACTGAGTGCAAGACCAGCACCCTGTGTCACACCCAGAATATCAGGTGACGCCAGGGGGTTACGGATGATGCCTTGCACCAGGGCGCCAGAGACTCCCATGGCTGCCCCCGTCACGAGGGCAATCATGCTGCGTGGGAAGCGGTGGTTCCAGACCACGAAATCCTGTGCATCATGCTGTATCAGCAGGTGCATGACGGACGCGAGATTCACAGTGTGCTCGCCCAACATCAGGGCCATCACGAATACCGCTGCCAGCATGACTGACACGAGCCCCAGTTTCACTGCCGATGTCATCGTAGCCTCCTTGCCATCAGCAGGAAGAAGGGCGCACCGATCAATGCGGTGACTGCACCTGCGGGCGTCTCTGAAGGAAAGGCAACCCAACGGCCGATGATGTCGGAGAGCAATAACAGGATGGCCCCACACATGGCACTCGCCAATACCAGTGGGCGGTAATCTACCCCAAGCATGCGGCGTGCGATATTGGGTGCCATCAGTCCAATGAAACCGATGGGCCCCACGACAGCGACGGTCACGCCGACCATGATCGTGCCACCGGTGAAGATGATGATACGCAGTCGATTCAGCGGTACGCCCAGCGACTGGGCGCTGTCATCGCCGAGATTCATGAGATTGAGGTGCTTGGCCACTACGATGCTTAGCAGGAATGCGCCGATGAATGCCACTGCCAGTAGCCAGACGTCAGGCCACCTGGCGCCCACCATGGAGCCAGCCAGCCAGTTCAGCACTCCCATGGAGCGCTCCTCTGCCAGCAGGATGACCAGGCGTGTCATGCTGGCGCATAGCGCAGCAACGGTGATGCCTGCCAACACCAATCGTGCACGGGAAGCATCTGTCGACCAGGCCGCGCCCAGCACGAAGACGATGAGCCAGGCAATTCCACCACCCAGTACTGAAATCATCGTATTTCCAAACGGGATAGCGATTGGCAAGACGCCACTGGACACCAGTGCAAGACCAAGACTTGCACCGCCAGTGACACCCAGCATCGTGGGAGACGCGAGCGGGTTGCGTGAGATGCCCTGCATCAATAGCCCAGCCATGCCCAGCAGGGCGCCAACGAGAATGGTTGTCAGGGTGCGCGGAAGGCGGATATGACCAATGATCTGTGACGTCATGTCATCCGTCTGACCTGTCTGTCCAAAGGCCCATACATCCGCTGGCGTCAGCGTGAAGGTCGAAAAAGCCCAAAGCGACCACCAGGCCAACATGATCAGCACGATAAAGGCCGCCCCAAAGAGGATGGAGGGGCTGTTCTTGATTGGTGGGACTGTCATTATTCGGAATCGACGTTCTGGAAGGTGCCATCAAACATTGCCGCGACATCGGCAGCGATCTTTTCTGCTGCCATGATGCCTCGATTACGCGCCCAAGCGTTTGGATCGACCGAATAGACATGCTTGTGCTTGACCGCTGTCAGCAGGCTCCAAAGCGTTTCGCCATGCCATCTGTCGATGATGGAAGGACGACGATAGTGTCCCACCATGAAATATTGCGGATTGATCGACAGGAATTGCTCCAGGCTAACGAAATTCTGCGAATTCGGCCCAGCATCGGGTATCTCCAACCCCAGCGCTTTCATGACGGAGCCATCATAGGACTGAGGGCCATGCAGTGACAGGCTATCTTCGCGTGCGGCAGCAAAGACAGCGCTCGCCCCGTCGGGAATTTTCGACGCATACATGGCCATGGTCTCATCATGCTTTGCCAAGCGCGCTTTCATTTCATCGCTCTTGCCGACGGCCTTGGCAACAATTCGCGCAGACGCCAAGCTACCGGCGTAGTCTTCGCCGCGAGATTCCAGTAGCAATGTCGGTGCAATGGCAGACAGCTGGGTGTACATCTTTGCGTGACGATTGACATCTGCAATGATCAAATCCGGTTTTAGCTCGGCAATGGCTTCTATGCTGGGCTGCGCGCGCTTACCGACCGATGTGTAATCCCCCAGTACGTCACGGACTTGTGGCGGCAGGCGGTTCTCGTCGTTGTCATCCGCCACACCGACTGCTGGCACCGCGATGGATGCCAATGAATCCGCGAAGGAAAACTCAAGTACCACAATGCGCTGGGGAGTGTCGGGGATCGTCACCTCATGGCTACCATCATCGATGGTGATCGATTTGGCGAACGCTGCCGGTGCGCTTGTAAAGAACACCAGCACCGCAGCGCAAAGAAGGGACCTCAACTTCATTGACAACATCTCCGTTTCGTATAGGCAGGGAATCCATGAGTCAGACGCAGGAATCTTGGTCCGTTCACGCCGCTTTTCTGACACTGTCAGCCCAGCATGGTTTCCGCTCAATGAGACTCTGCAATCACATTGATGAAGACTGAATGGGGATGAGAACAGGAAAGGCGGCACGCCATACCGCATTGGCGGAAGGAAATAGCGGCTAGCGGTGTTCCTTCACTTCCAGCACATGCGTCATGGCTTGATGCTGCCCATCCCAGACATAACGCAGGTGGGGTCCCTGAATGGGAATACTCACCGCCGGTGGTCGCAGGATGGCTGCACATTCAGCTGCAACATCTACAGTGGAATTGCGTACGCTCGGGTACAGCAATCCCCAGCTACCACTTTCTCGCAGCTGTGCTGCAAAGACTTGTCCCGCTGGATAACTGGCCATATCGGCAAGACACAGGTCGTCATACCCTTGGCGAATGTCATGCAGTGACTGTGTGACTTGATTCACATAGCTACGCATGGTCATTTCCTGGCTAGGTTGTGAGGTATCAGCCAGGAAGCGCGCCATATGGAAGCGCGTTTCGACAATAGCGGTATCCAACGTACTGGCGCAGTAGTAGACGCCAAAACTGCCATCCGTAAAACGTGATATGCGGCCAATATGCGTAAAAGCGGCCATGACAGGGGTCGAGCCAGGGCCACTGATGCGGTCTTCCGGAGCAACGCGAGAGAGCTCTCCCACCTCTTCGCGTAAGCGGTCATTGGTCATCGCTTCGATCGCAAACGCCATTTCCAGCTCATCTGGCTCAAGAATATCCTCGAAGACCGAGATGGGCGGGAAGGCACTTGAGATCACGCGCCAGGCACTTTTCCATTCAGGGAGTGCAAGTGGCGGCGCGGCGTGCACCGTGGAGAGACTCATCCGCGCACGCCATCGAGATAGCGGCGAGTATCTGCCAGGGACACCACCTGGCCGGCCAGCATGTAATCCAGCGCACTACGGCCATTGAAGGGTGCGGCACGATTGGGGCGGCGCACCCACTCATGGGCCATTTCCGGCGTATTGCTGAATAGAATACGTAGCGCCTTATGAATACCCATCACGTAGGAGATACGCTCCAGTGTGTCATTCGGCAGACGGACTTCCGGCAGCTTGCGATATTTGTGGTAGGTCGTTGTGCCGACACCTCCCAGCAGCACTCGCTGATCGGCAGCACTACATTGCCACTTCTCCGTGATATTGAAGAAAGACTTGAGTGCCACTCGGCCTGCACTGGGGCTGGTGGGGGAAACACGATCAATGGCGGTAGCGGTGGACATGTGAAGCCTCCTGCAGCTAATCAATTACACAAGTGTAGTTTATCATCTATTAACTTCACTTGCGTAGGCAAGAGTGGTCTCCACGGGAATGATCCGTACGGGAAGGCGCTGCATCACTTGATACGTCACCCTTGCGCAGAGGGACTGGATCAACGCCACCGGGGCCACCCAGTGGATGACAGCGCGATAACCGTTTAAGCGTCAGCCAGAAGCCCTTGAGCGGGCCATGCTCCTTGATCGCTTCCAGCCCATAGTGTGAGCAGCTGGGATAGAAGCGACAACGCGGCCCCAACAGAGGACTGATCACCAGCTGGTAACCGCGCAGCAAACCGACCAGCAGGCCAGTCATGACAGCTGTCAATCGACGGCGCAGTGGATGCCGTGACTCAGGATTCTCCATGTGACTCACTTGCCATACAAATCTGCAGGGTCGATCAGCGGAGCCTGAGTAATAGCGGCACCGTCAGTATCCAGCTGCCAGTAGAAGCAGCTCTTGCGACCGGTATGGCAGGCAGGGCCGGTCTGATCGACCTTGACCAACAAGGTGTCACCATCGCAATCAAGGTGCGTGCTGACCAATAGTTGCTGTTGGCCCGAGCTTTCACCCTTGCGCCACAGCTTGCTGCGCGAGCGTGAAAAATAACAGACGCGACCACTCGCCAACGTTTCGCGCAACGCTTCGACATTCATCCACGCCATCATCAATACTTCACCGCTGTCATGTTGTTGCGCGATGGCCGGGATCAAGCCGTCAGCATTCCAGGGCAGGGCATTGAGTAAGGTATCCAGCGCGAGCTTTTCGCCAACGTCTGCGTTTTCCAGTGACTTCAGCAGTCCATCCTGTGCCATCCGAGAGAGTCCTTGCAGTAATAGATGAGAATATGTCGGCTAGCGTCGCTGGCCACGCACACTGCGCCAGACCAGCGATACCAGATACGCGATGCCGGCGACCAGAACGATGGTCGCACCTGCGGGGAGATCGAAGTGCCAGGAAATCGCCAGGCCACCCGTCGTGAAGGCCATGGCGGCCAGGCTCGCGATCACGATCATCATTCCCAGAGAGCGAGCATGATGGCCTGCCAATGCCGCTGGTAGCGACAATAATGCCAAGACCATGATCAAGCCTACTGCCTGCAACAACAGCACTACGGTAATAGCGACCAGCACCAGCAGCAATAGATAGAGCGATTTGACCGGCACGCCACGCAGACGTGCGAACTCTTCATCGAAGATCACTGCCGTCAGTGGCCGATGCACGACCAACAGCACCAAGGCCAAGCCACCCACGACCCATGCCAGCATGCTGATGGCCTCCGCTGGTACCAGCAACAGATTACCGAACAGGTAGCTCATCAGATCCACCTTGTAGCCCGGAGTCTGACTGATGAAGAGAATGCCTGTCGCCATGCCAATGGCCCAGATCGCACCGATCACGGTATCTTCCTGATCAAAGCCTTTCAGGCTGATGTAACCAATCAACAATGCGGCGAATACGGCGCTGATGAAGGCACCGATCAGTGGGCTAGCCCCGAGAAAGTACGCGATGCCCATGCCGGCAAGTACGGTGTGAGCGATGCCACCGGCGAGGTAGCCGATACGCCGCACAACGACATAGGGCCCGACCAAGCCAGCCGCGATGCTGGCCAGTAGTCCGGTAAACAGGGCATTTTGCAGGAAATCCTGGCTGCCCAGAGCGGTGATGAAGTTCATGCGAGTCGGGCCTTTAGCTCACAATAGTGGGCCATGGGAGAAATGAAAGATGCGAGTCGGGGACTTAGTGATGATGGTGAATCATGTGCACATGCTCACCATAGAGCTTCTCGATGGAGTCAGCGGTGAGTGCCTCGGTATCATGGACGACCATCTGCCGGTTCAAGCAAGCGACTCGATCGACATAATCACTGATGAATCCAAGATCATGACTGATTACTACGACACTCATGCGATTGGCCAGACGATTGAACAGTTCGAACAATGAACGCTCGCCGTCGCTGTCGACACTCGCCGTGGGTTCATCAAGCAATAACAATTGCGGGTCTGATGCGAGTGCTCTAGCAATCAGGACTCGCTGCAACTGACCACCGGAAAGGGCATCGATATGCCGACGGCGCAAATGACTGATGCCGACTTCCTCGAGCACTGGCTCGATCACTTCGCGATCAGCACGCGGCCAAGGGCCCCAATGGCGTAACTTGCCCTGACGCCCCATCAGCACCACATCCTCGACACGAATGGGGAATCGCTTCACGAAGTTGGCGAATTGTGGAACATAGCCGATATGGCGAGCTGCGACGCTGGGCGATTTTCCTAGCACCTGCACGCATCCTGATGCTGGTTTGAGCAACCCCAGTACCAGCTTCAACAAGGTGCTTTTTCCACCGCCATTCGGGCCGATAAGCCCGACGATTTCACGTGCACCCACCTGGAAATCAATGTTGTCGAGAATGACTTGCTCGCCATAGCGAAAGGTCACACCTCGAATATCGATGGCATCTGGTGCATCAGCTGGCACTGGGCGGAAGATCGGACCTACGCTCCGACCGGTCGCCGGTGCCTGAGAGTCCGCCCGTGTGGCACGAGCGGAGGGAATACTGGCCATGAAGAGGGTAGCCTCATATAGGGACGCAGGCGGCCGCTTGCGCGACCGCCTGACAGGTAAAACGGGTGGCTCGCCAGTCCATTGCGACCGGCGAGCAAGGTCATGATTGATGACTGACGACGATTACTGGCTGTCAGTCAGCTCGAAGCCCTTGCTCAAGGCCAGAGAGGCTTGGCGAAGGTTATCGATATAATCTTCAGCCAGCGGATCAAGCACAGCCACCTTGGCATTCAATGAACTGGCAATACGCTTGGCTGCCGTCTGAGAGAACTGACCGGAAACAAAGATGGTGCCGATCTTCTCTTGCTTGGCACGCTCTATCAGCTCGGCCATTTCACGCGGCGTCGGCTCACGACCACTGGTCTCGATGGCATGCTGCTCCAACTGATAACGATCGGCGAAGTAGCCAAAGCTCGGGTGGAAGATCATGAAGTTTCGGCCCTGATACGGCGCGAGCTGCTGACGGATTTCATTGTCGAGTGCGTCAAGTGATGCCAGCAATTGCTGCTCATTGGCCTTGATGTCATCGGCATGTTCTGGAATACGTGCTTCCAGAACATCTGACGTGCGCTCGATCATCTTCATCATGCGCTCTGGATCCAACCAGAGGTGAGGGTCTGCTTCACCCTGACCTTCTTCATGCTCATCGTGGCCCACATGCGCCTCATGACCTTCGTGCTCGCCATGATCAGCATGACCTTCGTGTTCGTCATTACCTTCGTGCTCATCATGACCTTCGTGCTCATCATGATCGTGATGGTGAGCCTCACCCGCGCCGAAGTAACGCGTCTTGATGCCTTCCTCGAGGTGCGCGACCTGCATCTGCGGGTGATTCTGCTCCAATCGCGGCAACCAAACCTGCTCGAAGGGCACCCCAATCCCCAGGTACAGCGAGACACTCGACAACGCCGCTACCTGGCGAGGAGTGGGGTCATAGGTGTCAGGGCTATTGCCAGGCGTGACCAGCGTGGTGATATCCACGTAATCACCGGCCAATTTCTGCACCATCCAGTGCAACGGCGGAATGCTGACAGCGACATTGAGAGACTTGTCATCAGCACTGGCTGTTACCCAAGGCGCCGACAGGGCAGCCATGCCGCCGAGACATGCAGCCGCCAGGCGCAAGCGCATACCGCGACGCACAGAGTGACGACGCTCGAGATGTCCGGCATTACGAAGGACATGGCCCGCATACATTGTCATGAAACAACTTCCTCTTGAGATCACGACGTCATGCGGGCCTCATGTGCCGGTATACACCGGCACATGAGGCCTCAATCAGCCGCGGTTGAACGACAACCGTTGGCCGTTGGCCAGCGGATTGACAGTCTTGCCGTCGTAGGCCTTGATGCCATTGACGAAAGTTGCATCGATGCGTGCCTTGAAGGTCACGCCATCAAAGGGGCTCCAGCCACATTTGTAGAGTACGTTCTCGCGCGTCACGCTGGTTTCACCCGCAAGATCGACCAGTACGAGGTCAGCAAAGGCACCTTCACGGATATAACCGCGATCCACGATGGAGAAGCGTTCCGCAACGTTATGGCTGGTCTTCTGTACCAGCGTCTCCAGGTCATAAACACCCTCCTGAACTTGATCAAGCAGCGAGAGCAGTGCGTGCTGGACCAGTGGCATACCGGAAGGCGCCTTGAAATACGGGTTCTGCTTTTCTTCCCATGTGTGCGGAGCGTGATCCGTGGCGATGATATCGATACGACCATCCATGACAGCTGCACGCAGCGCAGCACGATCCTCGGCTGTCTTGACTGCTGGATTGCACTTGATCAGGCTGCCGCGCAGGTCGTAGTCAGCATCGCTGAACCACAGATGGTGCGCGCAGACTTCTGCCGTGATCTGCTTGCCTTTCATCGGACCCGGTGCAAAGAGTGCCATTTCCTCGGCGGTCGTCAGATGCAGAACGTGCAGCTGGGCATCATTGCGAGTAGCCAGATCGATGGCCAGACGCGAACTCTTGATACACGCCTCACGAGAGCGAATTCGGCCATGCTCGGAGAAGGGCACGTCTTCCCCGAAGCGCTCACGCCAGCGGGCCTCATTCTCCAGAATCATCGGTGTATCTTCGCAATGCGTGACGATGGGCGTCGGTGCATGCTTGAAGATGCCTTCCAGAATCTCCGGATCATCGACCAGCATGTTGCCGGTAGACGCACCCATGAAGATCTTGATGCCACAGGTCTGGTTCGGGTCTAGTGTCTTGATCGCTTCCAGATTGTCGTTGCTGGCGCCCAGATAAAACGCATGGTTGGCATGCGCACGTCCGGCGGCCACCGCGAACTTGGCTTCCAATGCAGCGCTGTCCAGCGTCGCAGGCTTGACGTTGGGCATGTCGAAGAAGGTGGTGATGCCTCCCGCTACGGCGGCGGCCGATTCAGTGGCAATGTTCCCTTTGGCGGTCAGGCCTGGCTCACGGAAATGCACCTGATCATCAATCATGCCTGGCAGCAGATGGCGCCCCTTGGCATCAATGACTTCGCGTGCATCGAGGTGTGACAAATCACTACCGATGACATGGATGCGGCCATTCTTGATGCCCACATCCAGCGTGGAAATGGCGCCTTCATTGACGACTTGTGCCTGTGAGATGCGGATGTCCAGCATGTGACGTCCTCCGTGGGAATCGAATGTTATAACGTATCAAAATCGCCCGCAAGGGCCTGTTTAGTGTGCAGGAGATCTCGCGGGGGTGAGTCCTTGTTCAATGCACTCGCCACAGCGCCCTTCCAGCTCCACCGTCTGCCGCTCTACTGTAAAACCGTGGCCGTTGGCGCTATCAGCAAGCCGAGAACCAAGATCATCATCATGCATCTCTTCAACCCGTCCACAGCCACGGCAGATTAACAATTGAAAGCCGTGTTGGTGTTCTGGGCAATGGCAAGCCAGATAGGCATTGAGCGATTCGATACGATGGACAAGCCCCTGCTCAATCAGGAAATCCAACGCACGGTAAATCGTGGGGGGGCGTGCTGCGCCATGTTCCTTGGCGAGCTGATCAAGCAGGTCATAGGCTTTGAGTGCGCCATGACTGGCCGCAATCAATTCCAATACACGTCGCCGAATCGGCGTGAAGCGCGCGCCACGTGCCAGACATTGTCGTTCAGCCTGGTCGATCAGCGAAAGTTGCTCTGGCATGAAGAATCCTGAGTATCGGAAGGGCAGTACTCACAGTGACAACAGGGAGTGTTGCGCGTGATCTACCTGAATGACCAGAGCTCTATTCTAGGCAAATTGGCCTTGCTGAGCCACCGCTGAGCCACATGCAACGATGTAAAAGCGGTCACTGGGAGAAGATCAAGCACTGGCCCGCGCATTAAAAGAAATGTTATAACATAACTATATTGGGTATTTTCATGTAATTCCGAGGGACCTACCATGGCCTGTATTGAGCAGCTTACCGCCTTTTCATCTTCTACCTCGGGAAGTCACGACACTTCTGGCTCCCTTGATCACGATGTGACTCCTTCGCTGCATTGGCATATCGGGCAACAGGCGCTGGATCTTGGAGAAATTTTTTGTCCTGATATCACACTGGCTGTCATGCAGCGGCGTATCGATGCATCGCTGATGCTGGCTATTCACGCTCAGCTAGGTGGCTCCTATCCGCTCCATATGCGATGGCGCGGGCCTATTGCCGAAGTACGCCAGGCATTGGAGCGCTATTTGCCAGCACCTGATGCAGGGGAGGCCTTGATTGATGACATCAGTACGCTTGGAGCTGCCATGGGCGAGCTTTTCGAGGTCACGGACATCGGTTTGCGCCTGGAAGTGACCCAGCAGGCCATGTGCCCACGCTTCCACGTAGACAAGATTCCCGTGCGCTTGGTGACCACGTATCAAGGGCCTGGAACGCAGTGGCTACCAGAGGGGGCGGCAGATCGATTGGCACTGGGGCATGGTCAGCACGGGCACCAGGATATCTGTATCGACCCTGAGCAGATTCGAGAGTTGCGCCCCGGTAGTCTGGCATTACTCAAAGGAGAGTGCTGGCCAGGCAATGAAGGGCGGGGCCTTATTCATCGCTCGCCAGTCGTGCCGAACGGCAAGCGCCTGATGCTGAGCATAGACCCGGGCTGACACGCCGGTCTCACTGAATGCAAAACACCCCGCCTGGGCGGGGTGTTTTGCATCATATCAATGATTTTGACGAACAGGACTTAGTCAGCCACAGGGGCCATGCCGACGTTCGCGACATCTTCCTTGCTACGAGCAAAGTGCTTGCGCGCAAACGCAACACGCTCTGCCACCGGCACTCCATCAGGTTGTCGCTCGATAAGCTCAAGACGCTTGCGCAAGCCTTCGCCATTGGCCATCTGAATCGCAAGCCCTGGACGAGCGTTCAGCTCCAGCAACATCGGGCCATGTCGGCGGTCCAGCACCATGTCGGTACCCAGATATCCCAGGCCTGTCATCTCGTAGCAGCCAGACGCGAGCACCAGCAGCGTTTCCCACTGTGGCACCTTGAGCGAGAAGATGTCGTGTCCAGTATCAGGATGCGCAAATTGCGGGCGGTCATACTGAACGCCACGTACTGCCCATCCCGTCCCGATATCCAACCCGACACCCACAGCCCCCTGGTGAAGGTTAGCCTTGCCGTCCGATGCCGATGTCGACAAACGCATCATCGCCATGACTGGGTAGCCCTTGAAGACGATGACACGAATGTCCGGCACGCCTTCATAAGTGAACTCGGCAAAAGCCTGATCGAAGGAAATCAGCCCTTCAACCAGCGCCACATCAGGCGAGCCACCCAACGAATATAGCCCTGACAGGATGTTGGAGACATGGCGCTCCATATCAGCACGATTGATCCGAACGCCACTGGGCTTTACGTACTCTTCACCATCGTGGTGCTCGATGACGAGGATGCCCTTGCCGCCAGAGCCCTTGGCCGGCTTGATCACGAAGCCTGTGCTCTCACGTACCATATCGACGACACCCTTGACCTCGAACTGGCTAGTCACAGTGCCGATCAGCTCCGGCGAAGCGAGCCCATGTTCCTGACACAGCAGCTTGGTCTGCAGCTTGTCATCGACCAGCGGGTACAGCCGGCGATCGTTGTACTTCGAGATATAGCCAATGTTGCGGCGATTCATGCCGACAACGCCCTTGGCGCGTAGCAGACCTGGCGTGGTCCAGTTGCGAGACCAGCGATTTATCCATGACGAGAGCATATCAATCCTCCGTCAGTGGCTTGAAGCGACGCAGTTCCAGCAGACGATAGCCAGTGTAATTGCCGAGCAGCAGGATAAAGGCCATCAGTACCAGTTGCAGCCCAAGGAAGTTGAAGGTGAGGTGACGTACCCACGGATTATTCATCGCGAGGTAAGCCAATACGGCGGTCAGCAAGCTACCACCCCCTTGCTTGAGCACTTCCTTGGGGCCTTCTTCCTCCCACAGGATCGACATGCGCTCTACGGTCCAGGACAGAATGATCATCGGGAAGAAGGTGATGGTCAGGCCAGCATTCAGGCCGAAGCGATATGCCAGCACGGAGAAGATGGAGATGATCGCAATCACCATGATGATGACCACCGACACCCTTGCCACTAACAGCAAGTTGAGTCGCGATAGATAACTGCGAATCACCAGGCCGGTTGCCACGATCAACAAGAAGCCGATCAAGCCAGTGATGAGACTGGTCTGAATGAAGGCGAGGGCGATCAGTACCGGCATGAAGGTACCAGAGGTCTTCAGACCAACCAGCACGCGCAGCAGTACCACGACCAGCGCGCCTATCGGGATCAGCAGGATCGTCTTGAACAGCGCCTGTTCTTCCAGCGGCAGCGAGTGAATAGAGAAGTTGAGCAACTCATCATTCGCCAGCTTGTTACGCACGGCAACAGCGGCCGGCTCATTGTGGCGAATCATCGAGAAACTGACGCGTGAGTTCACGCCGCCTTCGACTTCCAGCATCGGTGCGCCGCGACCTTCCCATAGCAACAGGTTGTCCGGCTCACCCTGCTTACCGGTTTCAGGATTGATCAGTACCCAGTCGGTATTGATGTCTTCGGCATCGGCTGAATCAAGATCAACGGTTTGACCGTTCTTCGGCGTTTCAGCAAATACCTGCAGCCAGAAACTGACATTCTGACGACGGCGACCATCTTCCAGGCTCAAGCCACTGACGAGGCGGGCGCTGACACCGGCTTCGTTGAGCAAGCGCAGCATCAGATCCGGGCGGTCGAATTGGGTCAGCAACAGGCGTCCATTCTCACCCTGACGCTGGCCGTCAAACTGCTTGATCAGCTCACGAGCAAAGGTAAAGGAGTCAGCGCTCTTGGCACGAGCCTGATCGATGACCTGTGCAGCCGCCGTATCATAAGGACGCTCCCAGGAGACTTCCTGCGGTGCCGGCAAGCGCTTGATGGCGGCGGGCGTGGAATTGTCGGACTCAAGCATGGTGACGGTGTAATACAGCAGCTGGGAGCCTGCAGCCTCACGGATGGACCACTCCGCACGACGGCCTGGCAGGTCATCCAGATAGGAGAGACCGAAGCCTGACGATGCCGTGTTTTCCGTCAGGACACTGTAGCCCTTCTGATTTTCAGGCAGTGCCAGTGACGCCTTTACTGGGCCACCGGAGGCAGTAAATGTCACCTGTGCCTCGATATCCCACACTTTCTGCTGTGCACCGGGCACCCAGGGGACATCGAACGAGATATGGCGATACGCCGTCAGTCCCACTCCAATCAGCATCAACAGGCTGACAAGCAGGTAAAAAGCAAAACGCGACATGGGAGTCCTTGAGATATTTTATACAGTCCACATGACTCGGGAAATTGCCGAGTCATGTCAGTAGGGATAATCAGTATCAATAAGCAGCGGGGCGCGACTTAGTCCCGGTTACCTTCATTCGGGTCCTGGTCCTTGGCCGCATCTGCACTCGGGGCGCCACCCGAGAATTCGGGGCGAGGATTGATGAAGGTGCGGCTAACATCGACAGCGGCGATGTCCATCATGAAGCGACGGCCCAGCAATATGGGATATGTCAGATCACGACGGTCGTTCAGCGTGAATTCGACCCGCTGTTTTATATCACCCAATGTCATCAACATGCTGACAACCGGGCGCTCTTCGCGGCCTGCTGCCTGGACGATGGTCACGGTCCTGCTGACTTTGGCTTCGACCCATTTGTCGCGTACATCAGCGACGAAATACTTGGCATCATCACGCAGCGCAAGCTTGAACTTGACCCACTTGTCACCATCACGCTCGAACTCGGTAATGTCACGTGCAGAAAGAGATGAGGTATTCGCGCCTGTATCAATGCGCGCCTTGAAGTAGCTACCAATCGCGGGGAATCCAACCCACTCGACACGACCCAGCAGCGTCTTGTCCATGATCGGGTTATCCGACGCGGCCTTGCAGGCCTGTATCGCCTGTGGTGCTGCCGGCGCTTCCATTTCGGCGTGCATGCGGCGCAACTGACTACCGACTTCACGTACATCGCGACGAAGTGAGCTGTTCAGCGCCTGTTGTTCTGTCAGTTGCTGCTTCTGAGCATCACATTGACTGGCAAGTTGTCCCTGCAGCGCATCCATACGTTGTGAGAATGCGGCAGGCGTCAATACCGGTTTCTGCGGCTGGGGTTGTGCCGGAACGCAGCCAGCCATTACGACGGCGCTAGTCAAAGTAATAGGCAGCAGCAGCTTGCGGATCAGCATAGTGGAGGAGGTCCCTGTTCAGCCTTGCTACCGACCTGCGTCTAACGCGGTCGGCATGCACAATTCTTGTTCATCGCCACGTCAGCACTGTAATACGCTGACCTAGCGATGCCTGGATGTTTCCTATGCACCTTTTACCCCGTTAGTACCAAAGATGCACAGGAGGCCGATCATACGTAGGCCTAATGGTAACTGTCCATGTTTCAGGGCGCGCGTTGAGCCCCAAGACACGATCTGCCATCGTGTTGCCGGTTTTTGTCGCCATGTGCTGACAATGATAGATGATAGATGATGCCCGCATGAAAAGGCCTTATGCATGGAGTCACTCGCGATTCCTGAGGTGCTCGCTTCAATAGCGTCGCCACACGGTGACGCAATGGAGGGCGTTTCGCTACAGTCGCAGCGATTACATTGACACTTTCTCTATTCGCTTGCACATTCCAACCACAGGCGTTGTGCATTTATCTGATTCGTACCCAAGCTGGCTATCAACCTTGGCAGCGAAACATGCACTCAAGAACAGCATGACAGCACTAAAACATGTGTTTGACTGACGTCATGTACCGACATGAGCAGATAAATGACCATAAAGAGAGTACACAGAGCGAAAGGGAAGGCCTTTAGCCGCCAAAGCAGGAAATGTGGTCTGTGAATCATAGAGAAGAATTTTATCCAATTTAACATAATATATATTCTACGAACCATGGCATTCAGTAGCAGATATCGAAGCCAGCGATGTTTTTACGCCCAACCTCAGCGAGCTGCACTCGCGCTTTGCGCCGTTTTTGCTTACGATGCCAATACTGCATAATCTCTGTTCATGAATTGGATAACTTTTGATGCTGCACTCCCGTAAAGCACCTAGGTTCTGAGCTTGCTTGTGCAGTGCTGGATATCGAGTATGAAAACAGAATTCGGAGATAAAGATGCGCTTACCTCGCTTGCGCAAGACACTTGCCGCCAGTCTGTTAGTGATGACCGCAGGCTTACTCACGGCATGCAGCGGTCCGCAGATTGAAGATTACGCAGATAGTGGCCCTGAACTCAGAATCGATGACTACTTCGTTGGCCACACCCGTGGCTGGGGCATGGTTCAGGACTACAGCGGCAAGGTGACTCGACGTTTCGTCGTCGATGTCGTTGGCTCAAAAGATGGCGACAAGCTCATTCTCGATGAAGACTTTGTCTACGCCGATGGCGACACCCAGAACCGTCGCTGGACCTTCACCCCAACGGGTGATCGGCAATGGACAGGGACGGCGGCCGATGTCACAGGTTTGGCAACAGCGACCAGCAGCGGCAATGCCTTCCGCATGAACTACGTGCTCCAGGTACCCATTGATGGCAGTACCTGGGAGTTCAGCATGGATGACTGGATGTATCTGCAACCTGGTGAGCGCATCATTAATCGCACCTCAATGCGCAAGCTTGGCATAGAGGCGGCAAGCATCACCCTCGCCTTTCAGCGCTGTCCCTGCGAGCCTGCAACGCTAACAAACCCCTTATCCCGATGAATCAGCTTTTTATTTCCGTTTTGATATTAATCAGCCATTTCTGGTAGCTGTCCGTCGGTGGCACTGGCTGACCAAACGCGAACCCCTGTAACTGATCAAATCCCAGGTCCTCAAGCATCTGTTGTTGGCGAGCATTTTCTACACCAACAGCTATCGCTTCGAGACCCAATGCGTGCAATGCGGCTGTCCATGCCTTGAGCAATCGTGCCTGACGCGGATCTGTCTGTAACTGAGCAATCCAGCTCGGATGGAGTTTGACGCTTTTAGCAGGCAACAGGCTCAATAGCCGCAAGCTGTCATTCCCCGGGCCAAATCTGTCGATACAGAATGAAATACCGTCGCTGATCAGTGCCTTCATGGCTGCCACCAGTGGTTCGGGCGATTCCCTGAAATCTTCCGAGCCACTGATATCGAGCTGTAGTTGTTGGCCCTTGATTCTGTAAAGCCTCAAGACACGCCGCATGGCATCCACGTAATCGGCTTCCAGTAGTCGAGTTGCCGCGATATTGAGCGATAAAGGCAGCACATCGGCACTGCCTTCTTTATCTGAATTCTGCCACTGGTTCAATACGGCGCATGCCTGACGCAGCACCCAAACGTCAAGTTCTTCGGTAAGCCCGGCTTGCCTTGCAATCCGTAGCATCTGATACGGCGATACCCAGCGATCCTGCTCTTTCCAGCGAAGCAACACTTCATGACCACTAAGCGCCAGAGTGCCGCACTTGAATATTGGCTGTATGTGCACACACAGCTCATTGTCGCGTAGCGCCTGGGCAAAGCGATTGTTGAGGTGGATGCGTAGCTGCAGAGTCGATGTCAGATCTGCGACCTGAACATCCTTTTGTAACGGCGCCCAATCACAGGCGCCATGAAGCTCTTCTTCGAGTATTTCAATCAATTCATGTGCTGTGGTGTCGCCAGGCGTAAAGCTCGCTGAACAAAGCAATAATGTGGGTCGTACAGTGGCAGAGAGATGTAGTAGCCAGGGCTGATTCACAAAGCGTGACCAGCGCATGCCACTGACTGCTTGCTTCTGAGGTAGCAGAATTATCAGTGTATCGTGATTCAAGCGGCCCTTGAGCAGTTCGTCACTATCAAAGTTCTCGTTGAGTTGAGTCGAGAGTGACTGCAAGACACCATCAACGAAATTGATGCCCTTCTGCTTGCGCCAGCGCTCGCTGCTCTGAACCTTGAGCAGGATAGCTTGTAGCGTTTGATCAGACGAGTGACCCTTTAGCCAGCTGTCAAACTTCTGGAGATAACGCCGGCGGGTGCTATAGCCGGTAATAGGATCAATACTGGCTTGTAACGTGGCACGTGCTCGCTCAGCCAACAGTGCGTCACGCTGGATGAGTTCATTCTCGACCAGTGCCGCACAACGTACGAGTCGCTCGAGCTGGGCCTCACTGAGCTGACGAGGCTTGTGATCAATCAGGCACAGAGTCCCCAGTGGCAGCCCACTGCTGTCACGCAGTACTGCACCGGCATAGAAGCAGACATGAGGCGGCCCAGTGACGAGTGCATTGTCGTAGAAGCGCTCGTCTTTGGTTGCATCGTTGACGACGAAAAAGCGCTCTTCGTGCAGAGCGTGTGCGCAAAATGCGAGATCTCGGCTCGTTTCACGGGCATCCAGCCCACAGTGTGCCTTGAACCACTGCCGATCTTCGTCTACCAACGATACCAGGCAAACAGGCACATCGAAGATATCCGCGACCAACCGCGTCAGGTCGTCGTAACGCTTCTCGTGATCGCTATCAAGAACCTGCAGGGAATGCAGGCTACAGATGCGCTCCTGTTCACGTGGATGAGGAGCGGCCGGCCTGAAGCCGGGACGGCCTCCCGGCGCTAGCGATGTTGCTGAGGTAGGGTCTGCCATCGGCTGCGGCCTCAAGGACATAAATCGAGAGAAATATGACACATGCCAATAGATGCATGTTTATGCCACTTCACGCATAGCATATCTATTACCGTAAGTACTTTATGGGTTGATAGCCAGTCGTTATATCGCATGATTATCTAACCTGCGGATACTATTCTCTGGAGCCACAACGCAAAACGCCCCGCAGCATATGCTACGAGGCGTCATGTAATACTAACTTCTACTATTGGCAATACCTACCACAAACACTAGCTATCGCGATCGATCAGGCTTCAGCAGGTGCATAGGAGCCATCTTCGCGATGGTTCTCCTTGCCGGTAAGACCTGGCGTGAAGACACAGGCCAGATGCATGGTCTTGGTAGCACGCAGCAAATGATCGTCGTGCTGGTCAAGTATATAGACATCACCCGGCTTGATTGGCCAGATCTTGCCATCAGAGAGGGTTTCTACCTCGCCCTCACCTTCCATGCAATACACCACTTCATAGTGATGCTTGTAATGGATATGCGTCTCAGTACCTTCGAAAATACGCGTAATGTGGAAGGAACACTTTCCACCATCTTCGTCCAACAACAGGCGCGTACTATCCCAGTTACCATTCTCGGCTTTTACCAGACGCTCTGTCTTGCGAGATTCTTCGAGATTGCGAACGATCATGTAGTTCTCCTTTGTATGCTGCCCGATAACTGGCAGCTGACAGTAGGTGACACGCAGGATGGCACCACGATAACCAGAAGGTGCACGAACGTCCTGCCTTACTTGAGCTGAAGATCGGCTTGTTACTTGAGAACGGCAGCCGCATTTTCTTCGATGATATCGAGCGCTTCCAGCAGCTCTTCATCACGAATGGTCAGCGGGCACAGACATTTGACAACCTGACCTGAGTGACCACTGGTCTCGATAATCAGACCCTGCTCGAAACAGCGGCTGGTAATCGCATCAGCCAGTTCACCACTGCGCACATCAATACCACGCATCAGGCCACGGCCTTTCTCGTGAGCCTCAAAGCCATTTTCACATGCCTTGGCGGCAATCTTCTGGAAGCGCTCTTCGACAATACGGCCCTTGCGCTGAATATCACGCTCAAACTTGTCATCGCTCCAGAAGTGGCGCAGTGCAGCGGCGCCTGTCACGAAGGCCAGTGCGTTACCACGGAAGGTGCCGTTGTACTGACTCGGCTTCCACTGATCTAGCTCA
This sequence comes from Cobetia sp. L2A1, assembly GCF_009796845.1. Taxonomy (NCBI): domain Bacteria; kingdom Pseudomonadati; phylum Pseudomonadota; class Gammaproteobacteria; order Oceanospirillales; family Halomonadaceae; genus Cobetia; species Cobetia sp. L2A1. The sequence goes on from NZ_CP047025.1 coordinate 2,069,819, forward strand.
GGGCGCATCAGCACCATCGCAAAAGGCACGCCAGAGGCGGACAGTGACTTGGAGTTACACACCATGTCGGGCACGATATCGGCGTGTTCAAAGCTGAAGAACTTGCCAGTACGCCCACAGCCTGCCTGGATATCATCGATGATCAGCAGGATCTTGTGTTCTTTGCACAGTGCATCGAGACGTTGTAGCCATTCGATGGAGGCCGGGTTGATACCACCCTCGCCTTGTACTGTTTCCACCAGCACCGCTGCCGGACGATCCAGACCACTTGAAGAATCCTTGAGCAGCTTGTCCAGGTAAGCAACCGTGTCGATGCCCTCGCCCATGTAACCATCGAATGGTACGAACTGAGCACCCTGTGCCGGCAGGCCAGCAGCATCGCGGAACTTGGCATTACCGGTAGTGGCAAGTGCGCCCATCGTCACACCATGGAAGCCATTGGTGAACGATACGATGTTATGACGACCCGAGATCTTGCGCGCCAAACGAATGGCAGCCTCAATCGCGTTAGTGCCTGTCGGCCCCGGGAAATGAACTTTATAGTCCAGTCCACGTGGCTTCAGAATGACTTCGTCAAGTGCTTCAAGAAAATCACGCTTGGCAGCTGTCCACATATCAAGGCCATGGATGATGCCATCGCTGTTGATGTAGTCGATCAGCGCCTTCTTGAGTACTGGATGGTTGTGGCCGTAATTAAGTACGCCAGCACCGGCGAGAAAATCGATGTAACGCTTGCCATCCTCGGTGAATAGGTAGGCATTCTGCGCTTTGGTGAATACTGTCGGGAAAGAACGCGAATAAGTGCGTACCTCGGATTCCATCCGTTCGAGAATCTGTGTGTTCATGCTTTCACCTCCCTGGTGAGGAATATCCATCACTCGCCCGCTAAAACGAAGTCTCTTTAAGATTCAAGGAAGACTTCGTACTACAGGAACATCGAGTGGGAGATTCCATGGGTGTAGAAAAGAAATCTGACGCTTGCTGCTATCGTTTTTCTGGCGCGCTTGCCGCGTGATATCCCTCATACTTTGACTCGGATATCGTGACTACGCATGAAGAGCGCCCTTGATACTTAAAGGTCGTTCGGAAGGAACGGCCCGATACGTACCAGATTCTCTGGCATGTGCTCCCCGCCCAGCTGGTCGGTAGAGAAGTACTCGCGTGAATTCAGCGGCACCTGCCAGCGCTCCGAGAGGCGAGTGAACAGCGCCCACGAAGCTTCATTGTCAGGAGTGATGGTGGTTTCCAGGTGGCGCACGTGTGCCATTTCCGGACGCTTCATCACAGCCTCTACCAAGCGACGAGCCAAGCCTGTGCCGCGAGCCTTCTCGCCTACCGCAATCTGCCACAGGAAGAATGTCTGGGGGGCATCATTGCGGGTATAGCCTGAGACGAACCCGACGACCTCACCCTCTTCATCTGTCGCTACTGCACAGCTGTCACGGAATTGAGTCGCGAGCAACAGGTACGAATACCCTGAATTGAGGTCCAGCGGCGGACATGCCTTGACCAGCTCATAAATGCCCCAGCCATCATCTGTTGTCGGCTGTCGGATAAACAACGGCTTAGTCGCGCGGTTTATCACGGCATCGTGCGTGTGGTGGGCCAAGCCCTGAATCGTGGAAGTCATTGTCATGGTTTTCATATGATTTTTCGCAGTTGGCGAATTCGCCGTAAACCATAACAAACGGTTATGGATGATGCAAACCATAAATTATTCTCACACCACGCATGAATAACGGAGAATTATCCAAAAAGGCATGCGTTGCTGGCGCAAAGGGGGGGGTAACAGCGGTCAGAGAATCATTTCTGGCCGGTGAGTAAGCGTCACACACACGGCGCCCTGTTGGGAGCCGTGTGAAGCTAGCTGAGAGTACTGAATGAGAGGGTACTGAAGGATGCAGGATACCAGCGACAGAATTCAGCCTTGATCACGAGGTGTATTCGACGGCGTTGATGCAGAGGGTAATGTAGAGGGTTGGTCTCGACGCTTGCGCGCCGTGGCGACAATCTGGCCCAGCTCATCATGCTGACTAAACTGGACGGCACAGTTACGCCCTTCACTCTTGGCGGCATAGAGCGCCATGTCGGCATTGTGAGACAACTGCTCGCGACCCTGGCCATGCTGTGGAGCAATGGCGATACCAACACTACATCCAACTTCCAGCTTGTGATCTTCATAGAGGAATGGCTTGCCGATGCTATCAATGATGCGTTGGGCCAGCTGAGCCAATTCTCCATGTCGCCCAAGATTTGCCTGAATATCGGCGTTGTGCACCAGCACCACGAATTCATCACCGCCAAGGCGCGCAACAAAATCGCTTTTGCGAACGAGTTTTGTCAGCCGCTCTGAGATAACCTTGAGCGCCACATCACCGGCAGCGTGCCCGTGAGTATCATTGATGGGCTTGAACTTATCGATATCGAGCATCATGCACGCAAGCTGACCACCATTCTCATCGACCTCCTTGAGTAACTGGTTGATGCGATCATAGAAGTGTTGGCGATTTGGCAAACCCGTCAGAGAGTCGTGCATCGCAAGCTGGGTAATGCGCTTCTTATAGTTGTTGCTCTCAATGATGTTGTATTTGAATTTCTGGAGCGCACGTGCCATCTGTCCGACTTCATTGGAACGCTGAGTCCCGTCGATCACCACGCTGACATCGTCTTCAGCCAACGTATTCATGGTATTGGTAAGACGACGAATCGGCGACAGTACATAACGGGCAAAGAGCCACATGGAAATGCTGACCAATACGAAAATCATCACCAGTGCCACGCCATTGACGATGGGCGCTAGAGAAGACAGGAGCTTCAGGGTCTCGCCAACAGCTGAAGAAGTACGACTGATACGTAGCGTAGTTTGATGATCCAGTGCATCCAAGCCAGCCAGCGCTGATGTGTCATCAATCTTGACGCGCGCATCCAATGCCCGTGGCAGCATATTCGGCGCTTCAGCATGTAGTCGGCTAATCAGAGTCAATCGATCACTGTATGACTGCACGACATCGGCAATATCTCGAATCGCACGTTGTTCGGCCTGGTTCAGGCCCAGTGTTCGATAGTCGGCCAACGTCTGACGCAAGCGAAGGATATCCTCATCCGTCTGTTGCCCATAGATAGCATCGCCTCGCAGCACGTAATTCTTGAAATGATGAATCATCGCGCCATAACCCATATTACGACGCAAATTAGCCGTCAGCCGTACCTTGCCCATGCCTGTACTGGTGAGGCCATCGATATCATGTACTTCATCTTCGGCGATCCTGCGCAGTGTATTCAAACCACTGACTGCCAGGTAATCGTCTATCTTGACCTGTTTATCAATGGCGGCAGCGGTCTCACCTCGTGATTGCATGTCACGTACCTTGATCACCATCTCTTCATAGCGATCCAGTGTCTGACGCAAACCCTCGATGCCCGACTCTTCTTCCTGACTCAAGCCAAGATTCTGATATCGCAGCAACGCACTGCGCGTTGCACCTATCTGGCGTTGAATCTCGCCGACCAGAGAGTCATCCTCGCGAAGTACCAGATTCTTGAAATCGTGAATCATGCCGCCGTAGCCCATAGACTTGGTAATCTGGCTTTCCAGTCGGGCCTTGTCCGAACGCGCCTGCTGATACTCCTGCCAGTCATGTTCAAGTCCAGTGACATTGCGCGTAACAAACGCCAGGACCGTCAGCAACACCAGCCCTGCCAGTGCTGACAGCACGCAGATGATGATATTGAGGGTACGAAAACGAAGGTTGGCCAGCTTCATGAATGATGCTCTCTTGGCTTGAGACGTCGATAGAATAGTGCTCCAGACAGCCATGGCGCCGGCCTACAGCAGGAATACCCCATCAAGATACCAGAAAAACTAATTCTTCATTAGTGTCGAAACTAATGCTTGTCATTAGAAAACGTCAGCAATATTCACTCAGATGTCTTTGTATTCCATAAAAAAAGCCCCCGCATCGATTGCTCGATGCGGGGGCTTGAACGCTGTGACGCCAGATCAGCTAGCGGACCTGATGATCAGACACGCCTTGCTGACCAAGGAATCAGTTGTAGTAAGCGTTGGTGGTGTCGGTATGATCTGTGACGTCGCGCACACCAGTCAGCTCCGGAATACGCTCCATCAGCGTCTTTTCAACGCCATCCTTGAGCGTCAGGTCGACTGCTGAGCAGCCTTGACACCCGCCGCCGAACTGCAAGACAGCCACTTGCTCTTCGGTCAGCTGCATCAGCTTGATTTCACCACCGTGGGCAGCAAGCCCCGGGTTGATCTCGCTATAAAGGAGATAGTTGATGCGATCTTCCAGCGGGCTGTCGGCGTTGACCTTGGGCATCTTGGCATTCGGGGCCTTGATGGTCAGCTGGCCGCCCATACGGTCGGCATTGAAATCAACGGTGGCTTCCTCAAGAAACGCGATGCTGTTCTTGTCGAGATAAACCTTGAGCTTGGGAAGTGCCAGCACCTCATCAGTTGGCTCTTCTTCACCAGGACGGCAGTAGGCCAAGCAGGTCTCGGCGTAAGGCGTACCCGGCTGGGTAATGAAAATACGAACGCCAATGCCCTCGACGTTCTGTTTCTCGAGCAGTTCTGCCAGGTACTCCTGGGCGCTGTCGGTAATCTGGATGCTCTCACTCATGGCGTAGAGACTCTCTCGATGTCAGGTGACTTATAGCGTCATGTTAAGGAAAAGCTAGCGCACTCGCAATCCTGAGTAATTCACTCGGGATTAACGTGCGGGTTTCAAGCAGCGTTTCTGATCATTCTCTGCTGTCTAGTCCTGGAGCGAGTGCCCTCACCGGAGCATGGTGCATCCTCGGGAGTCTGGTAGCATAAGGCCACCGTGCCGGATGAATCATCTCTTGTCACAGGCCACTATAATCATGAGTTCGCGCCTGCAGCAGCGTAAGAGTCACCTCTTGCGCAACGCTACAAGACACAACGCGACACGCCTTATCTGCTGGAGACTGTCATGGCGAGAGCCTTAGTTCCCCTCCCCCCTGCGCTTCAAAAGGCATTAGCTGAACGCATCCTTATCCTCGATGGCGGCATGGGCACCATGCTGCAGAGCTATGGGCTAGAGGAAGAGGATTTCCGTGGTGAACGCTTTGCCGACTGGCCTCGCGATATCAAAGGCAACAATGATCTGCTGGCCCTGACACGCCCCGATATTGTAGACGCCATTCACCGTGCTTATTTCAAGGCCGGCGCCGATATCGTCGAAACCAACACCTTCAATGCCACCCGGTTGTCACAATCGGACTACGGTATGGAAGCGCTGGTCTACGAGATCAATCTCCAGTCAGCCCGCCTGGCACGCAAGGCAGCCGATGACGTTGCCGCCGAGACAGGCATCGCCCGCTTCGTCGCCGGCGTACTCGGGCCCACCAGCCGCACCTGCTCCATCTCGCCAGACGTCAATGACCCGGCCAAGCGTAACGTGACCTTCGATGCGCTGCGTGACAACTATCGTGAAGCGGCACTGGCGCTATTTGAAGGTGGCTCAGATCTCATCTTGATCGAGACCATCTTCGATACCCTGAATGCCAAGGCCGCTATCTACGCACTCGAAGAGTTGTTTGACGAGGGCCATCCGCGTCTGCCGGTAATGATCTCCGGCACCATCACGGATGCCTCTGGCCGTACGCTGTCGGGCCAGACCACTGAAGCCTTCTGGAATTCTGTGCGCCATGCACGCCCGCTGAGCGTCGGCCTCAACTGTGCGCTTGGCGCAGAAGAGCTACGCCCTTATCTGCGCGAGCTGTCAGACAAGGCAGATACCTTTGTCTCCGCCCACCCCAACGCAGGCCTGCCCAACGAATTCGGCGAGTACGACCAGACCCCGGAAGAAATGGCCGAGATCATTGGTACCTTCGCGGCCGACGGTTTGCTCAACATCATCGGGGGCTGCTGTGGCTCTACGCCGGAACACATCCAAGCCGTCAAGGCAGTGGTTGAGCGCTACCCTCCTCGTCAGCTCCCGGTCATCGCCCCGGCTTGTCGTCTATCAGGGCTTGAGCCCTTCAACATCACGGTAGATTCCTTGTTCGTCAATGTCGGGGAGCGGACCAACGTCACCGGCTCCGCACGCTTCCGTCGACTGATCAAGGAAGAGGATTACACCACAGCGCTTGAGGTCGCGCTCGAACAGGTCGAGAACGGCGCGCAGATCATCGACGTCAACATGGACGAGGGCATGCTCGAGTCCAAGGAAGCCATGGTGCGCTTCCTGAACATGATTGCTTCGGAGCCGGATATCTCTCGTGTGCCGATCATGGTTGATTCCTCCAAGTGGGACATCATCGAGGCCGGCCTGAAGTGCATCCAGGGCAAGGCAGTCGTCAACTCCATCTCACTGAAGGAAGGCGAGGGCAGCTTCCGGCATCAGGCGCAGATCTGTCGTCGCCATGGTGCTGCCGTCGTCGTGATGGCCTTTGACGATGTGGGCCAGGCGGATACCTACCAGCGCAAGATCGAGATCTGTGAGCGTGCCTATCGCTTGTTGGTTGATGACATAGGCTTCCCGGCGGAAGACATCATCTTTGATCCCAATATCTTTGCCATCGGCACCGGGATCGAGGAGCACAACAATTACGGCGTCGATTTCATTGAGGCGACTCGCTGGATTCACGAGAATCTGCCTCACGCGATGATCTCGGGAGGGGTCTCCAATGTCTCCTTCTCGTTCCGCGGTAATAACCCCGTCCGCGAAGCCATTCATTCCGCCTTCCTCTATCACGCCATTCAGGCCGGCCTGAGCATGGGTATCGTCAATGCCGGCCAGCTGGCACTTTATGACGATCTTCCCGAAGAGCTGCGTGAAGCGGTACTCGATGTCGTACTCAATCGTCGCGATGACAGTACCGAACGCTTGCTCGACATCGCCGACAAGTACAAGGGTGACGGCAGTACTGGCGAGAAGAAGGAAGATCTTGAATGGCGTAGCTGGCCGGTCAACAAGCGGATTGAGCATGCATTGGTCAAGGGCGTCACGGTGCATATCCTGGAAGATACCGAGGAAGCACGCGTTCAGGCTGCCCGTCCCATTGAAGTCATCGAAGGGCCACTGATGGATGGCATGAATGTGGTCGGTGATCTATTCGGTGCTGGCAAGATGTTCTTGCCGCAGGTCGTGAAGTCAGCACGAGTCATGAAGCAGGCCGTTGCCCACCTCATACCGTTCATCGAAGCGGAAAAGAATGGTGAAGTGCAGGCCAAAGGCAAGATCGTGATGGCGACGGTCAAGGGCGATGTGCATGACATCGGCAAGAACATCGTCGGCGTGGTGCTTCAGTGCAACAACTACGAAGTCATTGACCTGGGCGTCATGGTGCCAGCCGAGAAGATTCTGCAGACGGCCATCGACGAGAAGGCTGATATCATTGGTCTCTCCGGCCTGATCACGCCGTCGCTGGATGAAATGGTCAATGTAGCCAAGGAAATGAAGCGCCGCGGCTTTGAATTGCCGCTGCTGATCGGTGGCGCAACGACCTCCAAGGCGCACACTGCAGTCAAGATCGAGCCGCAGTATGATCATCCCGTCATCTATGTCACGGATGCCTCACGTGCAGTGGGGGTAGCATCCCGTCTGCTGTCGGAGGAGCTCAAGCCTGCCTATGCGGCCGAGATTCGTGCCGAGTATGAGAAGGTGCGCGAGCGCAATGCCAAGCGTCGTCCCAAGGCCGCGGACCTCGACTATCCTGAGGCGCGCAAGCGCCGCTTGCAGCCGGATTGGGAGCAATACACGCCCCCCGCGCCCAGCTTTACGGGGCTCAAGGTCTTTGATCACTACCACCTGGATGAACTGATCGAGTGTATCGACTGGACGCCGTTCTTCATCAGCTGGCAGCTGGCGGGCAAGTACCCGAAGATTCTCGAGGACAGCATGGTCGGTGAGGCGGCGCGATCGTTGTTCGACGACGCCAAGGTCATGCTGCGCAAGTTAGTCGATGAGAAAGTGCTGACGGCGCGAGGTGTCATCGGCTTCTGGCCAGTCAATTGCGTGGATGACGACATGTTGGAAGTCTATGCGGATGAGTCACGTACCGAGGTGATCGAACACCTGCATCATATCCGTCAACAGATGACCAAGAATCGTGATGGTGTCTGCTATAGCCTGGCGGACTTCATCGCCCCGAAGAGTAGTGGCAAGCCCGATTGGATTGGAGGTTTTGCCGTCACGACGGGGCATGGCGCTGACGAACTGGCCAAGGCTTATGAAGAAGCTGGAGATGATTACAGCGCCATCATGGTCAAGGCGCTGGCAGACCGCCTTGCCGAAGCCTTCGCGGAGCGGCTCCATGAGCGTGTGCGAAAGGAATTCTGGGGCTACGATGCCGATGAATCGTTGGATAATGAGGCGATGATCGCGGAGAAATATCGTGGCATACGTCCGGCGCCAGGCTATCCGGCTTGCCCGGATCACACCGAGAAAGCCACGTTGTTCCGCATGCTCGAGCCTGAAGCCAATGCCGGCATGCTACTGACTGACAGCTTTGCGATGTGGCCGGCCGCCGCTGTTTCTGGGTGGTACTTTGCGCATCCGGAATCCAAGTACTTCTCTACTGGCAAGATCACGCGTGATCAAGTGCAGTCGCTGGCAACGCGCAAGGCCATGGAGATGAGCGAGATGGAGCGCTGGCTGTCCCCGATATTGAGTTACGATCCCGACGCCAGGTGATAGAAGCTGCGGACGAAAGTGGCACTCACCACGCACCTTCCCCGCCATGAGACTCAACTACGCCTCACGCCTTGATACGTGAGGCGTAGTTGTTTGTCTCTCTTGAGGCTCGTCGTGTTCTCTCTGTGACGAGCACGCTATCATGGCCATCTTCTTTTACTGCTGTGAGTCGCCTGTGCTGCTGTTACTGCCCCCTTCTTGCATTCCCACTGCCTGCTCTGGCTCCCCTCTCTGTCTTTCACTTTCGCAGGTGGGACTCACTCATGCTGCCTGATCGTGTCCGTAGCATCAGGATTCTTGCGCTTGCGCTGCCAATCATTGGTGGCATGCTGTCGCAAAGCCTACTGAATCTGATTGATGCTGCTCTGGTCGGTCAACTGGGGGAGACAGCGCTGGCAGGCGTCGGGGTTGGCGGATATACCATGTTCATGGTGACCGCAGTCCTCTTCGGGCTTTCCTCGGGAGTTCAGGCACAGACCTCACGCCGACTGGGTGAACAAGCGTTGTCACGCTGTGGCGAAGGGTTGAATTCAGGACTCGTCATCGCGCTGGTCGCCGGAATTCCGCTCACGGCGGCCTGCTATCTGGGCTCCCATTTCCTGGTGGGGTTAATCAATGGGCAACCCGAGGTGCTGAGCACCGGCACCTCCTACTTTGAATGGCGCGTGCTGGGACTGATTCCCATCGCGATGGCATTCTGCTTTCGTGGCTACTGGAATGGGATCCAGAGTACCGGCGTCTATCTACGCATCATGGTGATCATTCAGCTCGTCAATGTCGTGGCCAGCGTATTGCTGATACATGGCTGGCTTGGCTTGCCGGAAATGGGCGCAGATGGCGCCGGCGCTGGTACGACGCTGTCACAGTTCGTCGGGCTGGGGCTATGGTTGCAGACCACCCTGCGCAGCGGCAAAGGGCACGGCGTGCTGAAAGCCTTGCCAGCTGCCTCGACATATCTGGCCACCCTGAAGCTCGCCATTCCTCATTCCTTTCAGCAACTGTGGTTTGCCGCCGGCTACGCAATGCTGTTCTGGATTCTAGGCAAGATCGACGCTGCCAGCGTGGCTGTGGCTCATGTGCTGGTCAATCTATCACTGTTACTGATATTGCCAGGTGTCGGGCTGGGTCTTGCAGCCATGAGCCTCGTGGGGCAGGCACTGGGGCGTGGTGAGCGAGAGGATGCTCATCGATGGGGATGGGATACCGTGCGTATCGCACTGCCCTGCCTATTGCTGTTGGGGCTGCCGCTGTGGGCTGCCACCGATACCGTACTGGGACTCTTTCTCCATCGCTCCACACTGGTGGCGCTGGGGCATCTTCCCCTTCAACTGACTGCCGTGATGATCGCCGCGGATTGCGCGGCGATTGTGCTTGGACAGGCACTGTTGGGGGCTGGCGCCAATCGCACGGTCATGACGGCTACGCTGAGCTTGCAATGGGCAGTTTTTCTACCCTTGGCCTGGTGGTTTGGAGTCTCGCAGGAGGGTGGTCTACTGGCGATCTGGTGGCTCCAGCTTGGCTATCGCCTGCTCAACTCCTGCGTCTTCGCCATGCTATGGCAAGGTAGAGGCTGGCAGAAGCTGGCAGTGTGATAGTGGGACAGCGATCAATGAAAGCAGACACTCACTATTAGAACGCCTGTCGCTGTCCTGTTCACACCTGAAACGTTGAACGCATCGTTGTTTCTTCTGAATTATCACCTACTTGCCAGAAGGCTTTCCCGTATTCTGACAAGAGACACTCCCCTTGGTAATGCCCGGAGATAGCTCATGCGTCGCTTTACGTCGTGTTGGTTTGGCCAGACGATGACCTTCCTGCTTGTCACCATGTTGGGGGCCAGCTCTTTTGTAGCTGCACAGGCGAATGCGAGCGAGTTTTCACACCCCTATGGCACCAGTACGCAAGGACCCGACTCTCTGGTCCCGGAGGCCGCGCTTGCCTCAATGGCTTCCGCCACTTCATCGTCCTCAATTCACGAAACAATCGATGGTACGGACAAGCTGATATCCCAAGGTAGGTCCAGTCCCCTCTCGGCAACGTTCATCAATCCCGGCAAACAAGGCGAGCGTTTCTGGGACATGGTCACTGACATCATGTCAGCCTCCGCTCAAGACCTGAATATCGCGCTGGAGATCCTTTATGCCGAGCGAAGCCCTTATCGACTCCGCGAGCTTGCCACGGAAACACTCACGCGCAGCATGCCACCGCACTACCTGTTGCTGGTCAATGAAGAGCAGGCTTTTTCCGAGCTACTGAGTATCGCTGACACCACGCATACAAAGGTATTGATGCTGCTCAATGATTTGCCCGCAGAACATCGTTATTTGAATCAGTCGCAGAGGATTCTGCATCCTTCCTGGATAGGAAGTGTCATTCCAGATAATCATGATGCAGGAAAACGCATGGCCACGTTACTGCTGAAAGAGGCACGGGCTCTCAGACCTGACACCCCACTTCATGCATTGGCACTGATCGGAGATACACGGACACCCGCCTCCATCGCGCGCAATGCTGGCATGTTGTCCGGCTTCGGCTCGGATGATGCACTTACCATTGACCGTATTCTGGAAGCTCGCTGGAATCATCAAGATGCCGAACGTCTCACTCAGCAGTATCTCACGTGGATAAAGAAAGAAAAGCACGGTGTGGATATAATCTGGTCCGCGAATGACGCCATCGCCGAAGGTGCCATCAAAGCATTGGAATCAACCAGTATTCAGCCAGGTAAAGATACTCTGGTGGCGGGACTCAACTGGTCGCCAGAAGGTATCAAGATGGTTGCAGACGGACGCATGCTACTGACGGATGGTGGGCACTTCATGGCCGGTGCCTGGGCCATGATCATGATACGAGACCATACTGACAATCCCGAGATGCTGGCACGACTGGTAACGTTCCCCATGTCAGCCATTACCACCCACAATGTCCTGGAGTATGGTCCTCTATTACTTGCACCTGATTGGACACGCATTGATTTCAAGCGTTATCGCCTTACGCCAAGTAATCCTCGTTATCATTTTGATTCCATGCAAGTATTGGAACAGCTCAAGATAGAAGCACTACCGGATATCAAGATATGAATGACAGATAGAGTCGGAGAATGAAATATCAGAGACAGGATTTCACGGATTCCTTTAACCTTTTCAGATACCAGGATGTTCAGCACATTCAGAGACCGATCCAAAGAGGGTATTTCAACCCCCTATTCATCTGTCGAGATGTCTGGAGCAACGTTGAACATGAGGGATAATGGTGATGAAGACGATGAGCAATGATCCCTCCGGGTTTCGACCTCAAGAAGAGACATCTTCAATGCCTCATGGCACCTTTCTCATATGGCGAACTCTGCGCTTGCTGGTGCCATTGATCTTCATCATTTGCTTGATCTTCGGGTTCCTGAGTTTCTATCTCTATGCCAAGGAAAGCTCGGAGCACATGCATCAGGATCATGAAAAAGTCCTCAATCTGGCGGCATTGGCATTGCCGAATGCCATCTGGAACTTTGATCAGGCTGTCATCCAGCAATATCTGGAAACGTTGAGTGACCAGCCCAGTATCCATGCTGTCAGATATTATGATCATCACGATGATCTAGTGGAGTCGATCACCAAGGAAGGGACAGCGATCTCACCAATGACTCATGAACGTCAATTGGTCTATTCCAGTTCGCTGGTGACTCAAAAGGTTGGCAGGCTGGAAATAGAAAGTACTGATCAACCCTTGGTCGAAAAGCTTTATCAAGTCGCCGCGCTCTTGTCTGGCATTGCCTTGTTCATCGTGGCGGGTGTGGTCGTATTGATTTCCTGGCAGTTGAAGCACTATGCATTGACTCCGCTTAACCGGGCAATCAAAAGCATGCGCCAATTGGAGGGACCCACAGAACACTTTGAGGCGATTCCTCTGGTTCGTACCCATGAAGTCAACAATGTGATCGACAATCTGAACATGCTGGGTAGGCAACTGTTCGTGATGATGGAGGCACTCAGAAATAATGAAGAGCGCTATCAGCATTTCTATCGTGACACGCCCGCCCTGTTATTGGTCGTCGACATGAATGGCATCATTCAGGATGCCAGTCAGGAGCTGATCAATCTCATCAGTATCCCGCGGGCTACGTTATCGGGCATGAGATTTGATGAACTTTTTGATTCACGCGAGACAGACCAGCTCAGTCGTGTGCAGTCAGCTCTCCAGACAGGTACTGCCTGTGATGACCTGGTATTAGTACTGAAGTGTCAGTATCAAGAGAATCGCGATGTGCAGGTTGTCATCCCAGCTGCCAAAGAAACACAAGAGAGTGCGATGCTATTGTTGAACGACATTACCGAGTTGATGCAGACCCAGAAGCGCCTGATGGAGCATGAACTGGTTGACGGATTGACGCGTCTTCCCAACCGCATCGCCTTGAATCGGCATCTGACATCACTGATGTCGCAAGAGGTTGCTTTCAGTCTGCTGTTCGTCAATATCGACCGTTTTCATAGCATCAATCATCATCTTGGGCCATCTGATGGAGACCGCCTACTGGTCGAGGTCGGTGAGCGGCTGCAACAGTGTGAACCGGATTGGCTGGGGCGCAATGGTGGGGATGAGTTCGTGATGCTGTGTGATATCAAGCAACTCTCCAGCCTGGTAAAACGAATTGAGCAAGCGTTTGCAGAGCCATTGTTGAAGGCCGGTGAGCCGATATATCTCTTCTTCAGCATGGCGGGTCTCGATGCTCACGCCGGCCTGCAGACGCCCAACCAACTACTGCATCAACTTGAGCACACCATGGTCGAGATAAAGCATGCGGGGGGTAATCAGTACCGGATGTGTTCTCGAGAAAGTGCTCAGCAAGAAAGCGAGGCACTGTTTCTCAATGAAAGAATGATTCGTGAAGCCCTGACCATGCAGTGGTTCTCACTCTATCTGCAGCCAATCTACGACGCTGCCAGTCCAGATCTTGATGCACCCGAATTACTGGGCGCTGAAGCACTTATTCGCCTCGAACACCCTGAGCTAGGGCTGATATCCCCCGATGTCTTCATTTCTGCCGCAGAGAAGACAGGCCAGATCATCGAGATAGGGAATTGGGTACTCAAAGAAGCCGCCGTCATCCTCTGTGAATGGCAAAAACAAGGTTTCAGTACACGCTATCTCTCGGTGAATGCTTCGGTTATCCAGTTCCGGAATCATGGGCTTCTTCATCAACTTGAGTCGCTAATCGAGCGTTACCCGATAAACCCGACACAGCTGGTGATTGAGGTAACAGAGAATCTCATGCTCGATAGTGAGGAGAGTCTTCGATACCAGCTCGACGCGATACGTAAACTGGGAGTCAATCTGTCGCTGGATGACTTTGGCACCGGCTTCTCCTGTCTGTCCTATCTGCATGAGCTGCCCTTCGGCACCCTGAAAATCGATCGCTCATTCGTCAACAATGTGAGCACCAGCCCAAGAGACAAGCAGTTGGCTCGCGTCATCGTGGACATGGCCAGCTCCCTGGATATGCAGGTAGTGGTGGAGGGTATCGAACAACGCGATCAGGCGGAAATCTTTCAGGCGATGGGGGTACGCGCTTTCCAGGGCTATCATTTCGCACGCCCGATGCCCCTGGAGTCTTTCGAAGCACTTTTCGGAGCGACTGACAGCTCTCCTTGAGCCCCAGCTACACAGCCAACAAGAGCAGCAAGATAGCCAGTGAATCGTCATCCTCATTTCCCTCTTTGCTTGCAAGGCCATCTCACTTGACGGGGTGGCCTTTTCTTTTCACAAGACTGGCGGCACACTTGCAGCACCTTCTTCATAACGCGATCGTCGAAAACTATGATGATTTATTCTTTTAAAGAATAAAGAATAAAAGGTAGAGTGGCCCAAGCATCAATAAGATTCGCATCAGTGGACGCCCACCTGATGCCCGACCGTAGGACACACCTGACATGTATCGCTATGACACCTATGACCAAACACTGGTCGACGAGCGGGTAGCTCAGTTCAAGGACCAGATGGATCGTTATCTGGCCGGTCGTCTGGGCGAGGAAGAATTCCGCCCTCTGCGCTTGCAGAACGGCCTCTATATTCAGCGTCATGCTCCCATGCTGCGTATTGCCATTCCCTATGGCATGTTGAGTGCAGCTCAGCTCCGCACATTGGCTGATATCAGCCGTCGTTATGACCACTCCTACGGTCACTTCACGACGCGTCAGAACCTTCAGCTCAACTGGCCGAAAATTGAAGACGTTCCGGCCATTCTCGGTGAATTGGCACAGGTTGAGATGCATGCCATTCAGACCAGCGGCAACTGCATTCGCAACACCACTACCGACCAGTTTGCCGGTATTGCGGAAGACGAGACCGTTGACCCACGCCCATGGTGTGAGCTGATTCGACAGTGGTCCACCCTACATCCCGAATTTGCCTATCTGCCGCGCAAGTTCAAGATAGCAGTGACCGGCGCCGGCGCTGATCGCGCCGCCATTCAGGTTCACGATATCGGCATCCGCCTGACACGCGGTGAAGACGGCAGCGTCAAAGCGACTATTCTCGCCGGTGGCGGTCTTGGCCGTACGCCGATGGTGGGCGATGTCGTACGCGAAAATCTCGACTGGCAACACCTGCTGACCTATCTGGACGCTATCGTTCGCGTCTATAACCAGTGGGGCCGCCGTGACAACAAGTACAAGGCTCGCATCAAGATTCTGGTAAAAGCGCTGGGCATCGAAGAATTCCGCGTTCGTGTAGAGAAAGAGTGGGCCCATCTCAAGGATGGCCCTGAAACACTGACCGATTCCGCCGTCGCGAATGCCACCGGTTATTTCCCGGAACCGGCTCGTCGTGACGTCACCGAAGATGCGATCAAGGCCTATGAAGCGCTGCGTGTCGAGAATCGTGCCTTTTCTCGCTTCGTAACCAATAACGTCGTAGGTCACAAGATATCGGGCTACAAGGCCGTCACTCTGTCCCTCAAGCGTCGCGAGCTGGCACCCGGTGATGTCACTGCTGACCAGATGGACGCTGTCGCCGACCTGGCAGAACAGTACGGCTTTGGTGAGCTGCGCGTCACTCATGAGCAGAATCTCGTATTGTCCGATGTTCCCGTCGATGAGCTGGAAGCGCTCTGGAAAGCGCTCGATGCGCTTGGCATGGCAAATCCGACCGTCGGTACGCTGGCCGATATGATCTGCTGCCCTGGTGGCGATTTCTGCTCACTGGCCAACGCAAAGTCCATCCCTATTGCTCAGGCGCTGCAAGACCGCTTCGCAGACCTCGATTTCCTGTATGACCTTGGGCCGATCGACCTGAATATTTCCGGTTGCATGAACGCCTGTGGTCACCACCATGTCGGTAATATCGGCATTCTGGGTGTCGACAAGAAAGGTCAGGAGTTCTACCAGGTCTCGCTGGGCGGTCGTAGCGATGACAACGCGACCATTGGCAAGATTCTAGGTCCGTCATTCAATGCAGAAGACATGCCGAATGTCATCGACAAGGTGCTCAAGGTTTATGTCGAGCAGCGCCTTGAAGACGAAGTCTTCGTCGATACCTACCATCGCATCGGCATAAAGCCGTTCAAGGAGCGGGTCTATGCCTGAGGACACTGTGGAAATGACGCCAACAAGAGAGTTGAGTGATCTTCGGCAAGGCGGCGTGATTCGTCAGAATCAGCTCGTCACCGAAGATGCCTGGCAGGTCGTGCGTATTGATGAAGAAGGCAATCTGCCGTCGTTTGAGCAACCAGCACTTGTCCCACTCGCGCATTGGCGTGAATGCGTAGCAGCAGGCAGTGCCAATGAGCAGCTAGCCCCTTGGATTTCAAGTGATACTGAATTGACGGTTGAACTCGGTGAGACACTGTCAGACGCCCCGCTACTTGCAGTCGACTTCCCGAGCTTCAATGATGGCCGCGGGTATACCATTGCGCGCCTGCTGCGTGAGCGCTACGGCTATCATGGCGAGATTCGCGCGATAGGCGATGTCCTGGTTGATCAGCTGCATTACATGGGTCGCTGTGGCTTCAATGCCTTCCGTCTTCGTGATGATCAGTACGTCGAAGACGCTCTGCATGCACTATCATCCTTCACGGTGAGCTATCAGACAGGCGTTGATCAGAAGACGCCACTGTTTGCTCGCCGCTGATAACGTCATCGTACGCTGATTGCAGGCCGTGATTTCATCATGAAAAAGCCCCTACAGGCCGGAGGACATCTCCGGCCTGTAGGGGCTTTTTCTATCTCGGTGCCAGCAAGCCACCTTGAGAATACTCGGTAGCGCTAGCCTGCAATAAATGTCGCCAACAGTGCCATGCCACCTACCAACAGTGCAGCCATCACCAATCCAATAACAACAAAATCAAGCAGATGCCCCTGCTCAAAATCCCGTTTTCGATTCGCTTCCTTTTGCACACCAATGAATGCAGCAAGTACGGATTTGACTTCATTGATCATGACCGTCCCCTTGGATGACCTCATTCACTACATCATCTGATCTGATACTTGATCCAGGGCACACTAGTGCCAGTTACGATAAAAATCCCACCCTGACGTGCTATGCGAAGCGCTCAACAGACGACTATGCTCAATGAACTTGCTTGCCTGACTCGCTGCAGAAGCTTCTTTCGATACTCATACTATTGGCCACAAACAGAATAAATACCAGCCACAGATGTCCTAAATCTTGCGTCACATCCCCTCAGGGTAGGAGTTCATCATGAAATCAGTGACCCAGCCACCCCATGCTGTCACATCGTTTTTTGCCGACCCCTTCTCTTGGCTGAATCGGCCAGATGACCTCATTCGCCCGCTTGGGCCCATAATGCGCTCTCAGCAGTTGTTCTGGTCCATGGGAC
This sequence comes from Cobetia sp. L2A1, assembly GCF_009796845.1. Classification (NCBI taxonomy): domain Bacteria; kingdom Pseudomonadati; phylum Pseudomonadota; class Gammaproteobacteria; order Oceanospirillales; family Halomonadaceae; genus Cobetia; species Cobetia sp. L2A1. The sequence goes on from NZ_CP047025.1 coordinate 2,087,324, forward strand.
TCAAGGTCTATCAGCAAGAGCTTGAATTCATCAGGATATGTCAGCTGAAAAGCCTGGAGATGGGACAATGCTTATGCCGGCTACCGACCGACATGGAGAGTGCCGGCGCTACCCATCAATCACTGGGTAATATAATGACTGACGTGCATAAGCATGCAACAGAACGCCTGCAGCAACTGAAATCGTTAAATGACGAGCTGAAAGATGCTATTTGGGAGGAGTTATAATCTGTAAATAGCCTATAAAAATCAAAATAGGAAATTAAAGTGCGATTACAGGCAATATAAGGTCCCGCTCTTTATAAAAAGACGGGACTTTATATTGCCTAGCGATCACACAGTGTCAGTCAGACGTCGCGTAGAATTCTTCCAACTCGCACAGCCACTTGTGAGCAGCCTTACGGTCTAGAGCAAATTCTGCGATCAGTGCCTCAAGACGTGCCACGAATTCAGCCTCACGCTGGTGCGCACGATCTTCAGCAACAGACGTCTTCGGCTCTTGTGGAGCTGAAGGTTTTGAGGAGCGATCAAGCGCGTTCAGCTCTTCAGACAATGCTTTTTCAAGTTCATCAAACAAGGCACGCTGCTTGCGAGCACTCGCAATAATTTTTTCATCTTGTCGGTTCATGCACGATTTTCCACTATTGATCTTGTCGACAACAAGAAGACAACCTGAGATGCCCACTACAGGAAATATGTACCATGCGACGCTGTAAACGTCAGCAGAAAAGCACCCTGCAGGGTGGCCTCGAATCAAGGCATTAAGAAGGCAATATCAAGGAAAATATGCCTGAATAGCAGATATCTTCTTGAAAGACATACAGAAAGAGCGCTTCATCATGCCCCTTTCAACGCCTGCTAGCAAGCCCGCGATCACACAGACAACCCTATGCTACACACAGCATAAACCAGCTTGGCATCGCGTGCGTGAAATCCATAGCGTTTGCACAATGCCGTGATCCGACTGCCGTTCTGACAGACGACACGCTATGCTCAAAGACATAATCACTCAGGCAATCATATTGGCAACTGAGCATAACTCACGGATGAAGTGTTGTGATGATCAAGGATAGCGATCTCTCTCCCTCAAGTATCGGGCTAAAACGCCCGAAACGTCGACTTTTAGCCCCAATGGATATGGTGGGCATGCCCCTACGCCAATGGTTAGGGCTCACCATACTCACCGGCGCATCACTGGGTGGACTACTGGTGTTTCTAGAGTCGGAAAACCGCGAACTATACACACTAAACGCACAAGCGACGCAAACGCTCATCATGAAGGAACGTAGGCAACAGGCAAGCCTGCTGGTAGAGCAAACGCTGGGTGTCATTGCCTCGCGGCATAGGGATTATGAACATCGACTACAGCGCATGCTGATGACGATCATGCGTGCTCCCTTCTTGGGGATTAGCCACCTGAGTGGCCGTGATCGCTCCTTCATCAGCACCGAGCTATTACGCCAGTTCCCCGACCTGCGTATCAACCCGGATTGGATTTCCATCGAGCAGCTACCGACGACCCTACTTCCCACGTGGTGGTCTCCCGAGTTGACTCTTCGTCTGCAGTCTAATGAGCGCAAACCACAATTTATGCGTGGCTCTGATACAGGTCTTGTTTTTGCCATTCCTATCCAGCACGGATCAGACGCCAGCGGGGAGGTACGCCGTCAGCGCATTCCTGCCAGTGCCAGTTGGACCCTGGTGCATATCGATCCAAAGATGGTGGCTTTCCTTGTCTCAAGTGAGCTTCGACAATCCTTGCATGCCAGCCTCAGCGAAAAAGCTAGACACTACGTCTGGATCAACGAAATCATCGACCCTGCGGGAGGGAGATCTTATGCGCGGCGCTTGATCCATCCGTTACTTCCTGACACGGAAGGCGAGCTACTTTCCACACAGTATCGTGATGCGACTGGTCGTTACCCTTATCAGACAGAGCTCGAGGGAGTGCTAAGCGGCAGAGGCATATTCTTTGACTACCATTTTCCCAAGGCACCCGGAGCCACGCCGGAAGAAAAGACTGCCTATGCAGCGCTCTACCCTCCGTTTCACTGGATAGTGGCGAGTGGGGTCTATCTCGACGATATCAATACCGCAGCATTTCAGGCCCACGAAGCGAGTATGGAGAAAAAGCATACGCTTGAGCGTTGGCACTTCCTCATCACGCTGGCCGTCACTCTATTGCTGTGTGTGAGTATCGGCTATACGTTGCTTCGTCAGCTGCGTACGCGCCAAAGGCTAATGCGTAGACGCATGAATTTTCTAGAGAGAAAACTAGAGCAACAGGGCGAAGACAGGCTAGTGACAGCACTGAAAATCATCAGAAATGAGCGCTGCCCTGAGCGTGTAGGCGATGAACTTATCGTGGCGAAGTACGTGACTGACATCGCCACGGGACTCGCGCTGGATAACGAGGAAATCTCGGCGTTAGCGCGTGTTGCACTGCTTTACGACCTCGGCAAGCTGGCACTGCCCGATGCATTGCTCAAACCACGTCATCAGCTCCATTTTGATCAATCCCAGCTCTTGCGTCAGCATATCGCTATCGGCAGTCGCTTGATGGCCGATGCGCTCATGGCGCCTCATGAAGCAGACCTTTTGAGCGCGAGTCAGCAATACATGCCCAGCATGAGCACGTCCTCTTGCGAGAAATTATCGCCGACCACTCCAGGCCCAGGCATACTGGCGCTTGTCGTGCAGATAGTGGAGCAGGTCAGACACTCGCACCTCACCGCAGCCGAAGCCATTAGCGAGGTAGAGCATCGCCCACAGCAACCTTTTTCGGCTGAAGTCCTGCAGATGACCCGCAAGGTATTGGCAGAGCAGCCCATACCCCCGGCAGATGCCACGCGACACCGCCTCATGCCACTTCAGATCGAGCGGTTTGCATCCCATTGGCGAGACCACGCGACCGGATGCTTCAACCGTCGCCTGCTGGATGCCTCACTCGAAGCACGACTCGAAAATGGCCAGCCGACGTTGGCGCGCCGCATCAGCCTATACCACCTGCAATTGCGCACACCGAACGATGCAGCCGTGCTGGATCAGCAGTTCGGGCCCCAGTTGAATGCCTGTTTTTATCCGCTTCAGGTATTTCATCTTGCTACAGGCCACTTTCTGGTACTGAATAGCGAGAATTTCCGCGAGGCTGAAGCGCCCCACTCGTCAGCAGACATTCATCAATCGTCGCTTGCCCAGCCCGCCTCTGACACCGCCCGAGAACCACTATCGCGTCTCTCGCAGGAAAAGCTTCATGCCCAATTACTCTCCCTTGATGGCGCCGCACATCTCGACATCACTATGCACCCTTTATCGTGTCCACAGTCACTGAAAGAGTGGCAAGCCGTTATCGATAGTCTCATCCATACCCAAGTTTGAATTCTGCTTCCTTCATCGCCTTCTCAATGCCGCCCCTTGGATCCCCCTCCAAGGGGCGGTTTGCGTTAGTACTCAGCAATCGTCCCTGAGGGGAAAGCAGCAGACCAAAGTTGCATGTCATTATGCTTGTTCAAATGTCGGACATTTATTATTGTGAGTTCAGACATTTATTGAGCCGGCGCTTGCTTGGTGCAACGACGGCAAAGAGGCTACGCGTGACAACACCCCTATCCGTCCTTACCGCTCCCGACGCATCGACAACGAGCACCGCTCCCATCCGTATGGAAGCCATTGCCACGTTCATGGCACGCGAAATACTTGCCGGTGACTTTGGGCCTGGCGACAGCTTCCCGCGGGAACTGGATCTTTGTCAGCGCTTTGATACCAGCCGCAATCGCCTGCGTAATGCTCTTGCCCAACTGGTCAGTGCTGGCCTGCTGGAGCGCACTGCAGGTCGCGGCACGGTAGTACGTGCCATGAGTGAATGGCAGCTGCTGGACCCGCTGATGAGCGACTGGATCAGCGGTCTGCATGACATCAATCCGGATCTGATACGTGAGATCTATGCCTTCCGTCTCTCAGTGGAACCCTACGTCAGCGCACTGGCTGCCATGAAAGCCAACGCTCAGGATCTCGCACGCCTTGAGCGGGCATTTGAAGGCATGGTCAAGACAGCCAATGACACCACGCGCGATGCGCACGCCGAGTACGACGTGGCCTTCCATGAAGCCATCTATCACGCCACGCATAATCTGGTGTGGACACAGCTGGGCAGCCTGCTGCGGCCCTCCATCAGCCAGCTGATTCAATCGACTCAGCAGGTGGCGCAACAGCATGATCATAGTCACCACCGTGCCAGCCTTGATCGCCACCGCGCGGTGATGGAAGCCATTCGTTTACGTCAGCCGGAAATGGCGCGCACCTGTGCCGAACGCGTGCTGGAAACCGCTGCACGCGATCTCGGTTTTGGCCAGGATCATCCGCGCCTCGATAGCCGACCTTACTGACAGCTATCGGCGGCACCCATGTTTCCCCTGAATCTATGCTTCCCCTGAGTCTCGCACCACTAAATATTGGCAACGTCGTGCCCATCGACTTCCATTCGCACGCTAAAAGGATACTCCCGTGAAAATCACCCGACTGAAGACTTGGCAAGTACCGCCGCGCTGGCTGTTTCTGAAAATCGAGACCGATGAAGGCTGCTATGGCTGGGGAGAGCCGGTAATCGAAGGGCGTGCCTCGACCGTTGAAGCTGCCGTACATGAGCTCTCTGACTATCTGATAGGCCAGGACCCACGCAATATCGAGCATCTATGGAATGTGATGTATCGCGGTGGCTTCTATCGTGGCGGCCCGATTCTGATGTCAGCGATTGCCGGTATTGACCAGGCGCTATGGGATCTCAAGGGACGTGATCTGGGAGTGCCCGTACATCAGCTGCTGGGTGGCCCCGTGCGCGACAAGATGCGTATGTACGCCTGGACCGGGGGAGATCGCCCGGCTGATGTCGGCACAGGTGCCAAGGCACTGGTCGATCAGGGCTTTACCGCCTTCAAGATGAACGGCACGCCGGAAATGCAGATCGTCGATTCACACAAGAAGATTGATGACGCAGTGGCGCGTGTCGCTGAAGCGCGCAACGCCGTCGGCCCAGATGTGGGTATCGGTATCGACTTCCACGGCCGGGTCCATCGTCCGATGGCCAAGGCGTTGCTGCGTGAACTTGAACAATTCCACCCGATGTTCATTGAAGAGCCGGTCGCGCCAGAGCACCTGCCTTCACTCAAGCACATCGCTGAAGGTATCTCGACGCCGATTGCGACCGGTGAGCGCCTGCACACCCGCTTCCAGTTCCGTGATCTGCTGGCGGACGGCATGGTCGATATCATTCAACCAGACCTCTCCCACTGTGGCGGCATCAGTGAAGGCTTCAAGATTGCCGCGATGGCCTCCGCCTACGATGTCGCGCTCGCGCCCCACTGCCCGCTCGGCCCGCTGACGCTGGCGGCCTCATTGCAACTGGATGCGGTGTGCCATAACGCCTTCATCCAGGAACAGAGCATGGGCATTCACTACAACAAAGATAACGATGTCCTTGATTATCTGGTGGACAAGGACGCGCTGTTGATCAAGGACGGCTTCTGCGCCATTCCACAGGGCCCGGGGCTAGGTGTCGAGATTGATGAAGCCTTCGTCGAAGAGCGCTCCAAGGTCGGCCACCGCTGGCGCAACCCGGTATGGACTCACGAAGACGGTTCCGTCGCTGAGTGGTAAACCCCGCTACACGCCATGCACTGTCGCTTTGACAGTCTTCGCTGACAATTGCCCTGAAGCGCGATTGCACTGAATACGACAGGCCCTGCTTACATGGCCTGTCTCAATGAAAGATGGAGCCTTCATGACTGCGACCGTATCCACTCCTGCCTTTGCCGACTTCCGTTACCCAGACCTCGACGGCGCCAGCATCTTCATCACCGGGGGCGGCTCCGGTATTGGCGCGGCGCTGACCGAGGGCTTCCTCGCTCAGGGCGCCAAAGTGGCCTTCGTCGGTTTGTCCGACGCGACTGAATTCTGTGATGCAATGGAAGCTAAATATGCCAGTCGGCCACTCTTCATTGCCTGCGACATACAAGATATTGCGGCGCTGCAAGCAGCAGTCGCACAGGCGCGCGAGGCACATGGCCCGATTGGGGTACTGGTCAACAACGCAGCGCGTGATACCCGTCATACGCTGGAAGACTGGACCGTTGAGCAATGGGACGCCTCCATCGCGACCAACCTGCGCCCGCAGTTCTTCACGGCTCAAGCGGTCGCCGCTGACATGCGCAAGCTCGGTGGCGGCGCCATCATCAATCTATCCTCCAACAGCTACATGCTAGGGCTTGGCGGCTACCCGACCTACGTCACCGCCAAGGCTGGCATCATGGGCCTGACCAAGGCGCTGGCACGCGAACTGGGGCCGGACGCCATTCGTGTCAACTGCCTCATCCCGGGTTGGGTCATGACGGAGCGTCAGCGCGAGCTGTGGGTCAATGACAAGGACCTCAATGAGTGCATTGATCAGCAATGCCTCAAGGAAGCCATTCCCGTCGAAGACATGATCAACCCGTGCCTGTTTCTCGCCTCTACCGCCTCCCGAATGATGACTGGTCAGCCGATGGTCGTTGATGGAGGGCGGGTGTGAACGCCCTGCCTCTTTCTCACTCACCCGCTATCTCACCCCCTGATACGCTCGAGTGGATCGCCGTCGACTGGGGGTCTAGCAACCTGCGTGCCTGGGCGCTGGATGCCAATCACAAGATCATCGCTCAGGCGAGTAGCTCACGCGGCATGCTTGGACTTGCAGCAGATGAATTCGAGGATGTGCTGCGTGTACTGGTCAATGACTGGCTACCGGCAGTAACCACGATCTCATCTGAGTCAGTCACGATACCCGTCCTCATCTGCGGCATGGCCGGCGCACGACAGGGGTGGGTCGAGGCGGCATATTTGCCATTGGATGCACCGGACCCCCTGTCCAGGGACGTACTGGCGGCCATCGGGGAGCAGCTGACCTCAGTGGCCACGCGCGATCCACGCCTGAGCGTGTCGATTGTGCCAGGGCTTTGTCAGCGTCAGCCTACCTTCGATGTCATGCGTGGCGAAGAGACCCAGCTCGCGGGCTTGGTAGCCAATACCCCGGATTACACTGGCGCAGTGTGCCTGCCAGGCACCCATGCCAAGTGGGCGCACCTTGAGCACGGCAAGATCATCTGTTTCAACACCTACATGAGTGGCGAGCTCTACAAGTTGCTCAGTCAGGACTCAGTGCTCAAGCACTCCGTGGCTGGCGGTGACCTCGCGGATGTTGCCCAGTACAACGCCTATCTGGCGGGTATGGAGACGGCGCTTGCGTCGCCAGAGCGCATCACGGCTGAACTGTTCGGCATTCGTGCCCGCGACCTGCTCGACACGCGCCTACCCGGTGACAAATCCCGCACGGCAGTGCTTGGCGCACGCTTGTCGGGGTTGGTGCTAGGGCTTGAGCTGGCAGGTGCCACGGCATCACTGTCCGAGAATGCACGGGTGACACTGATAGGCGATGCCGTGCTGTGTCAGCGGTACCAGATTGCGCTGAAACACCTCGGTTACCGCGTCTGCATCGCTGCCAATGCCGACATGATACTGGCCGGCCTGGGACAGATTCACCGCACACGCCACGCCGTCAACTGACACCTTCATCTTGTATTGGAGATATTCATGAGCCTCCCCCTGGTTGCCATTCTGCGCGGTGTTGCACCGCATGAAATCATCGCCATTGCCGATGAAATCATCGCCGCGGGCATCACTCGCATCGAAGTGCCGCTCAACTCACCACAGCCACTCGAAAGCATCGCCTCATTGGTCAAGCACTGTGAAGCCCATCATGACGGCAAGATCCTGATTGGCGCTGGTACTGTGCTCACCGCCCAGCAAGTGCGTGAGGTTCACGCCGCTGGCGGACGCCTTGTCGTGTCACCGAATGCTGATATCGACGTCATTCGTGAAAGCCGTCGCCTGGAGATGGTCTCGATGCCGGGCATCGTGACGCCGACAGAAGCTTTCGCCGCAGTAGCTGCCGGTGCTTCTGGCCTCAAGTTATTCCCGGCTACCCAGGTCGGCATCACCAACATGAAGGCGATGCTGGCGGTACTGCCAAGAGGCACTGACCTGTATGCAGTGGGCGGTATCGGGACCGACAACTTTGCCGAGTGGCGTGCCGCGGGCGTTCATGGCGCTGGATTGGGGACTGCGATCTACACACCGGGCCTGACAGCGACTGAGGTTGGCGAGCGTGCCCGCGCACTGGTGTCTGCCTGGACAGCCGCTGACTAAATACACTTCACCGTGGGGGAAAGCGGCTGATCCCTCACGGGCTATCACCATCAACAAGCAGGAGTGCAAGATGACGCAATCAACTTGTCTGGGAGAGGCCAAGTGCTGTGTGGCTAGCCACTGCGAGCTAGGTGAAGGGCCGGGCTGGAACGCCGATCAGAGTGAAGTGCGCTGGCTGAATATCCTGGCCGGCGAGCTGCATCACGCCTCTGCCGACGGCAGTCATCACCGTATGACGGCACTTGCCCGCAAGACCTCCTACGCGGCGCTCACCACTGAGGGTGATTACCTGCTGGTGGCCGAGCGTCAGCTGTCACGTTTCGACCCATCCACGGGTGAGTTGACGGACTTTCTCCCCTTTGAGTCCGATCACTCACCGGCGACACGCAGCAACGATGCTCGCGTCGATACTCACGGTAGCCTGTGGCTGTCGAGCATGGGTGTGAACGCGGAAACCGGTGCAGGCAGCCTCTACCGGCTACACCGTGGCCAGCTGACGTGTCTGATGAGTGGTCTGAGCATCCCCAATGCTTTGTGCTTCTCACCCGATGGTCGCTTCGCCTACTTCACCGATACTGTCACCGGACAGGTGATGCGTTGGATGCTCGATGCTGACGGCTGGCCACTTGCCTCAGCGGGCGGCCATGAGGCACCTGAAGTCTGGGCTGATCTTCGCGAATCAGGGGGTGGCCCAGACGGAGCAGTGATCGATAGCGAAGGCTTCATGTGGATCGCGCTCTGGGGCGCAGGTCGCGTAGCGCGCTTGAATCACGATGGCGATGAAGTGGCACATGTGGCATTGCCCGTCAGCCAGCCCTCGTGTCCGCTCTTCGGAGGGGAATCGCTCGACACGCTCTATATCACGACGGCCCATGAGGCCCTCAAGGTCGCTGACGACACGCAGGATGGTGACCTGTTTGCATTCGAGCTGTCATCCGCCGGCATTCAAGGGCTTGTAGAGCCGAGACTGGTGTTGAGTTAGCCCCGGAGTTAGCCCTTGAACAAGCCGCTGCGTGCAACCTGAGCCAATCCGGCCTTGGGCAGGCCAAGTGCTAACGGGTTCTGATGTTGGCCTCTGTATTGGCCTGTGACAGCACAGGGGTCATCAGTTCAGGGGGCATTGATGCCTGACGGGAGTCATGAATTCATCAGGCGCCTGTTGCTATCTCTGATCGTCTTTTCCCTGGGCTCCTTTTACATAGGCTGTTGTCTGCCTCGCCCAATGCTTCTCTTTATGGATATTCAAGGATTGATCATGTCGTTATCCGATGCCTTATCTGCCACATCAATGACCTCGCGCGCGGTACCCGCGGCAAGCTGGCTGAGTGATCAGCAGTGGCTGAGCATGAGCGCTGATGGAATTCAGCTACAGCTGGATCTCAGCGATGGTGTCTTGACGCTGGCACACTTCGGTCGTCAGACATTGGTTGACCCTGCACAGCACCGTCTGATGAGCGGCAGCGCCACGCCCGAGGCCAGCCTTGACCGCTTGCCACCGACCACTCTCTTCAATGACGCCGGCCAGGGCTTCGCTGGTTATCCTGCGTTGATAGGGGATCGCGAGGGACGTGACTGGCTCACTGATATGCGTCTGAGTGATGTCGAGTGCACCACAGATTCCCGCGGTGCCCATGCGCAACTGTCGTTGTCGGATAACGTCAGCGCACTTGAGATTGTAGTGTCGCTGACGCTGACGATAGAGGGCGTGCTGCGCCAACAGACCATGCTGACCAACCACGGCAGCGTGCCCTACCGCCTCGAGTGGCTGGCGGCCTGCTGCCTGCCTCTGCCAGTCCGCTTCGAGGAGTGCCTGAGTTTCGGTGGCCGCTGGGTGCAGGAATTCACCGAGACCCGCCACACCCTGAGTGAAGGCACGTTTACACTGGAAAACCGTCGCGGACGCAGCTCACATCAACGCGTACCCTCACTGATCATCGGCACGCAAGGCTTCAGTGAGCAACGTGGTGAAGTGATCAGTGCACATCTTGCCTGGAGTGGTAATCATCGTCTGTTGGTCGAGCGTCAGTTTGATGGCAGCACTCAACTGCAGATGGGGGCGCTGCTATTACCTGGCGAGCAGTCACTCGCCACAGGCGACAGCATCACGACGCCTGAAGTGGTCATGGCATGGTCTGATAGCGGCATCAACGGCGCGAGTCAGCGCATGCATCGCACTCTGCGTGCTCGCCTCGACTGGCCGACTGCCGACAAACCGCGCCCCGTCCACGTCAATACCTGGGAAGCACTCTACTTCGATCATGACGCGGCACGTCTCGATGAGCTGGTCACTGCTGCGGGTGACGTCGGAGCGGAACGCTTCGTACTGGATGATGGCTGGTTTGTCGGCCGCAATGGAGAGCGCGCGGCACTCGGTGACTGGTATCTGGATGCGCGCAAATACCCGAAGGGATTAGGCCCGCTGATAGCAGCGGTTCACGCACAGGGAATGGAGTTCGGTCTGTGGGTGGAGCCCGAGATGGTCAATCCGGACAGCGAGCTTTATCGCACGCATCCCGACTGGATTCTGGGCTTGGCCAACCGAGAACAGCCACTGGGGCGTTATCAGTGCGTGCTGGATCTCACTCGCGAAGACGTCGGCGACTACCTGTTTTCGCGTCTGGATGCGTTACTCAGTGAATATCCGATCAAGTACCTGAAGTGGGACATGAATCGCGACCTGACCCACGCGGCGACTCAAGCGGGTGAACGCACCGGCAGGCCGGCGGCCCACGCTCAAGTCGAAGCACTTTATACCCTGCTGGCGCGCTTGCGTCAGGCGCATCCTTCCGTCGAGATCGAAAGCTGTGCTTCAGGAGGTGCCCGGACCGACCACGGCATCCTTCGTCATACCCATCGCGTGTGGACCTCAGACTGTAATGACCCGCATGAACGTACGCATATTCAGCGCGGGGCTAGCCGCTTCCTGCCACCAGAGTTACTGGGGGCACATATCGGTCCCGATCATGCCCACACCACGTCTCGCCGCACGTCGTTGGCCTTCCGCGCCTCAACGGCACTGTTCGGCCATCTAGGGCTGGAACTGGATGTCAGTCAGCTCGATCAGACAGAGCGCACTGAACTGCGTGGCTGGCTTGAACGCTATAAATCGTTGCGTGGCCTGCTGCATAACGGCGTCAGCTGGCAGTTGGATTGTCTTGACCAGCACCAGCACGCACATGGTGTGGTCAGCCTCGATGGCCATGAAGCACTGTTCAGTGTCAACCAGCTGGCGATGCCACGTCACGCGTTACCGGCACTGCAGCCACTGGCAGGACTCCAGAAAGCACAGTCCTATCGCATCGAGTTACTTGAGCTACCCGAGCATCCAGAGCGTCGCATGAAGCAATTACCGGCCTGGATCGAGGCGCAGCAACAGGGTCAAACCATTGTCGTCACTGGCGACTATCTGATGCGTGCAGGACTTGCATTACCGATACTCGATCCTGATCAGGCGATTCTTATCCACCTGCAAGCGATTGATTCCTGATGCCTGAGTTCGTCTTCTCTTCTCATACAACGCTTCAAGGGTGACTCGCATGCAACTCGGTGTCTGTTATTACCCCGAACACTGGCCCCGTGAGCGCTGGGCGCAGGATGCCCGCGACATGGTCGACGCCGGCATTCGTGTCGTACGGATCGGTGAGTTCGCCTGGAGTCGACTAGAGCCGACTTCAGGTCAGCTCGAATTCGCATGGCTGGATGATGCCGTCTCGGTACTGGCTGATGCAGGTCTCAAGATAGTGATGGGCACGCCTACTGCGACACCGCCCAAGTGGCTGGTGGATGCCCATCCCGAGATTCTTGCTGTGGATGAAAATGGTGCTGTGCGTGGTTACGGCTCGCGCCGCCATTACTGCTTTTCCTCACCCGTCTATCGCACGCTAAGCGAGCGTATCGTAAGCCTGATGGCAGAGCGCTACGCTCAGCATCCCGCCATCATGGCCTGGCAGACCGATAACGAATACGGCTGTCATGACACCATTCTCAGCTACTCAGTAGCAGCACGCGCACGCTTCCCACAGTGGCTCGCGGCGCGCTATGGCTCGGTCGAGGCGCTCAACGAGGCGTGGGGAAGCGTCTTCTGGAGCATGGAAGTTACCGACTTCACGCAAGTCGAGGCACCGGTCGGTACCGTTACTGAGCCGCACCCCGCTATCGTGCTCGACTACCGCCGCTTCTGCTCGGATATGGTGGTCGAATACAACCGATTGCAGGTGGATACTCTGCGCACTGCCGGTGTCAGCGTCGATATCGTGCATAACTTCATGGGCCTGTTCACCGAATTCGATCACTTTGATGTCGCGCGCGATCTCGACATCGCAAGCTGGGACAGCTATCCACTCGGCTTCCTTGAGCGTGGTGCCCATGATGAAGCGACCAAGGGCTTCTATCGTCAACAGGGGCATCCCGACTTTGCCGGCTTCCACCACGACCTTTATCGCGCCATGTGCAAGGGTCGCTGGTGGGTGATGGAGCAGCAGCCAGGTCCCGTCAACTGGGCCATCAGCAATGCAGCCCCCCTCCCCGGCATGGTACGGCTATGGAGCCATGAAGCCTTTGCCCACGGCGCTGAAGTCGTCTCTTACTTTCGCTGGCGCCAGGCCCCCTTCGCGCAGGAGCAGATGCATGCTGGTCTGCTGCGCCCTGATGGTACACCGGCGTCTGCGTGGCCAGAATTGCTACAGGTGCGCGATGAACTAGCCGCGATGGCCATGCACGACGATGCATCGGCTCAGATTGAAGCCCCTGCTCGTGAGCGCGCACCGGTAGCACTGATGTTCGACTATGCCTCTATCTGGGCCTGCCAGATTCAGCCCCATGCCGAGAATTTCGATGCACTGGAGCTACACCTCAGCTGGTACAGCGCACTGCGTCGATTAGGCCTCGACATCGACATCGTGTCGCCATGTGATGACGTGACAGGCTATCCGCTGGTGGTGCTGCCATGTCAGGTGATCGCGGACGATGCACTAGCTGCTCGCTTATGTAGTGCGCGTAACAGTGGCAGCCGGATCGTCATTGGGGCTCGTTCTGGCTCACGCACGGCTGATCTGCGAATTCCTGACCAACTGGCACCGGGAGCGCTGACGGCACTGACTGGCGTCACGGTAGATCGTGTGGACGGCTTGCGTCCTGCCGCTGAACCAGCCCTTACCCTGACCAATGGCCATCGAGGTCACGCGCTACGCTGGCGCGACATGCTCGACATGCAGCGTACGACGGCCAGCGTGCTATCGCGCTTTGATGATGGTGAGCCCGCCATACTTCAGCAAAACAGCGTCAGCTATCTCACCGCGTGGCTGGATGAAGATAGCCTGCTGGCAGTTCTCGAGGCCGAGTGTCGTGACGCCGATATTGCCACCGTCGCATTGCCACAAGGCGTACGTCTGCGTCGTCGAGGCACACTGTGCTTCGCCTTCAATTACGCGCCCGAATCACGTTGGTTGCCTGACGGGCTAATGCCGGAGTCAGGTCGGGTAACCGGTAACCAGCAGTTACCCGCCGCTGGCGTCAGTATCTGGCGATCCGATGATCTGAACGTTGATACGAACAAGTGATGCCCAGTCGAATCTTGGCGTCGACGCAGAGATAAGCCCATCAACGTAGCATTACATCTGAAACGTGATTTTCTACGTATAACACTTTGAACCTCTGTCAGATTTCGCGACTGACAGACTGTACGATCGATTTTTGCGGTGCCTTCAGGGCACCGTTTTTTTTGCATGTCCAATTATAGCCACACCCGCAAGATGGGTGACCATCCACGGTAACCAGAGTCCACCTCCCGCATCATTCTACTGCTATCCCCGCTGATGCCTCTCGATATGTCGTCGCAATTCCTTCGCCCCGCGAAGAACCGATTCGTTCTGTTAATCAACAGTTAAACAAGATAACGGTATATACCTATAGCATCATCAGACCATCTCTTGTGGCGCCTGGTGCTTGTCTCACCGCCTCTGCTGCCACTTAAGCCGCATTGTCCTAATGTCGGACAAACACTACGGTATGCAGCATGTCACTGCATATCAGCCTAAACGTAAATAGTAAAAAACAGGACACGCACCTGATAGCAGAACATACGTCGTTAATGGCAGACGACACTACGCCTACTACAACGCCAACCACGAGAAGTCCCCTCCATGAGTATTCTTGCCATTCTGATCTCGCTTGGGCTGCTGATGTTCCTGGCCTATCGCGGCATCACTGTCCTGTTGCTTGCCCCTCTGATGGCAGCACTTGCTGTCATCTTGTCCGGCGATGCCGGCACGCTTCTCCCAAGCTATACCGTGACCTTCATGAGTCAGCTGGGCGGCTATCTGGCCAAGTTCTTCCCACTGTTCATTCTCGGGGCCTTGTTCGGTCAGCTAATGGCAGATTCCGGCGCAGCGCATGCCATCTCCGAAGGCCTGGTCAAGCGGCTGGGCAGTCGCCACGTGATATTGACCGTCGTACTGGCCTGCGCAATCCTCACTTACGGCGGCGTGTCGTTGTTCGTGGTGGCGTTCGCGGTCTATCCCATCGGGGCGCAGTTATTCCAACGCACGGGCACGCCGAAGCGACTGTTACCCGCTGCGATTGCACTCGGTTCCTTCACGTTCACGATGACAGCCTTGCCAGGCACGCCGGCTATCCAAAACGCCATCCCTATCCCCTACTTCCAGACCAACAGCTTCGCTGCACCGGGATTAGGCATCATTGCCGGCCTGATGATGCTGGGACTGGGTACCTGGTGGCTCAAAGGGCGTGCCAGCAAGGCACAGGCGCAAGGCGAGCACTACGGCACACATCCTGATGAAGGACTCGAGACAGACGCTGCTCCCGTCGCCAAGATGAGCATGATGACTGCACTGATTCCGCTCATCATGGTCATTGGTCTGAATGCGCTGCTGACTTACCTCATTTTCCCACGAATCGATTTCTCGTATCTGGCTGAGGCCTTCCCTGATCTCAAACCGGCAGGCGCGACGGGCATGTGGTCGATTCTTATCGCACTGGCCATTGCGTCTACCTGGTTGGTCATTACGCGCTGGAAGCAATGGAGCGATATCAAGACAACCGTCAACAATGGTTGTTTCGGCGCGATGCTGCCGGTCTTCAACACAGCGTCGGAAGTTGGCTACGGCGCTGTCATTGCGAGTCTGGCAGGCTTTGCCATCGTCAAGGAGGCCGTATTGGGGCTCTACCCAAGCAATCCGCTGATTTCAGAGGCCGTGGCGGTCAATGTGTTGGCAGGGATTACCGGATCTTCCTCCGGCGGCATGAGTATCGCGCTCTCGACATTGGGGTCAACCTACATGGAAATGGCGGTGAAAACCGGCATTGACCCTGAACTGATGCATCGTGTGGCAGCGCTGGCGGCTGGCAGCATGGATACCCTGCCACACTCTGGCGCGGTCATTACGTTATTGGCGATCTGCAAGCTGACACACCGCCAGTCTTACGGGCAGATGTTCATGATGACAGTGGCCTTCCCAATGCTAGCGCTGATTACCGTCGTGATACTCGGCAGTGTCGTCGGTAGCTTCTAATCACAACGTAGTGGTTGCTCTTGCGCCATATGCCATTCAATGGCGCTGATACATGAACGTCACCGCCACCTGCAGAGGTGGCGGTGACGTTTTATCACCACGATCATCGCGACATCATTGTGGTGCTTCAATAAACGTGATGCGGCACATGCGGTGTGCTGACGTCCTCACGAGCACGTGTCTTGATCCAAAGTGTCAAATCATCCTGATCATAGCCCGGGTGCTCTGCCACCCAATCCACGATACGTGATGCGATAATCTCGGCGTATTGCTCGTCATCGAACTGCAGCACCATGATATCTTCTCCAGCCTGACTCACACGCAGCAACACTTCACCGGCCGGTAACACGTAGAGATTCAATGCATGAAGATACTGGGTCGTGAACGTGACACGACGAAAACGCTCAGGAACAGCTCGCCCACTGCTACTGATATCATTCATGAAAGCCATGGCACCCTCCTGCACTAAAAGGCTCATACATTACACTCAGTCTCGAGCAATCCTTTTTATCATAGCGCAGATAATCTGATCAGTTGCTATTAATTGACATATTTTCAATCAACCAATTAACAGCGCGACAGAATATATATTCTCTCATCACTTTTAACGTGATTTTTAACCAACGAAGTTGCAATCATTCCACAATGAAATCACGCAGAAATAAAATTGCCCACCGATAGAGGCAGGCAATCAACTACTTATCTTTCATGCGCTATTCGTCACGATAAATGGCCTCGGGCTTCACCCTCAGCCGTGGTGCTGCCTGATAGCATCGCTTTCGAGAGTCAGGTGAATACGTGCCAGCCAACCCGCCAGCAATGCCTGCTTGTGACGGCTCATACTCTCGTGAACCGAAATGGCATCACAGAGTCGATGACTAGCAGATTTGAGATGGTGCGGCCGTTCACCGCGGGTCGCACGTTCAAAATCCTCCGCCAGCACGAGAATAAGCGCCTTCAATGCGCGCTCGACCTCTTTGGGCATCTTGCTGCCTAGCTCACGACGCACAAAGCTGATGCCACGCCCGATATCCATGCCGGTAAGCCCAAGTGACAACAACGGCATCCCTGACACCTGTTGCTCTTTCAGCTCAATTTCCTTGTCAGTCCCGCGCGCAGCCTGCTCTTGATTACGCACTTGCTCGTGGCGAGCAAGACGCAAGAGGCGGTCCCCCATCCGTCCGCCGAACCAGCTATCGAGCTGTGCGGTCGAGCGCTCAGACAACTCACGAATATCGCTGACAGTGGAGCGAATAAGCTGTCGTCTGTCCCAACTCGCCCCCGGCACCGGTATCAAGCGGAAACCGATGATGGTCACGACCAGACCGATACCCGCGGCCAGGCTCCTGTTGAGTGTATAGGCGACATCAAAGGTCATGCCGTTATCCGGCATCACCAGCAGGATATTGAAGACCACGAACGGCAGACAGATACCCGCCAGCACTGGTACCACGGAGCCCATCAGCCCCAAGAACAAAGGCACACTGAAGATGAGAATAAAGGGCACAAAATGTTGGGCATGGCTGAGCAGGATATTGCCAAACAGCAGTACGCTGGGCACTGCGAACATCAGGCCTTTCAGTACCATGGGAATAATGGGCGCGGGATCATCGCGACTGGCAAAAATGCCGGAGAACAACGTGCCAAGCAGCATGGATACGGCACCATTATCCCAGGCCGTCGCCACCCAGAACGTCGCCGTCGTCGCAAAAATACACATGGCGCGCAGCGCATTGGTTGCCGCACGTCCATGATCCCGATGCCAGCTCATGCTTGGCTGACGCAACTGATGGCGCCCCGGATGGTTGATGACTTCACGGGCCTGCAGCATCACCAAGGTATGACCCAGCACTTCCCTCAGACTGAACAGCAGTCGTGCTTCAAGCGCCGTGATACTGCGATGGCCACGAGACAGTCGCAGGCATTCTCCACGAAGTTCCTTGAGCGTGACGCGTGCCTGATCTGTCCCCTGATTGTCTGCCATGCTCTGAAAGGCAACTCCCAATCGCTGCATGAGGTCCATCGTCGGCTGACTGAATCGCTCCGCCATCAGCGTAACGCTCTCAGCGTCTGAAGCATCTATCTCTTGCACCTCCTGAGGAGGGACGAAAAATTCTGGGTGTCGTAACTGATGAAGCGCTTTGAGCGTCGCATAGAGCCGCATACTGCGCCGCGTCAACAGATGAACTCCTCGGATACGGCCCTTGCCCTGCGGACCTTCATAGCGAGCAGAATGCGCGTCAATCTCGAGATTGTTGAGCGCATCAAGCCCCGTCATGAGTTGTTCCAACATCGCTTTACGTTCATCCCGCTCCCGCGTGCGCTGCTCCAGCCCTCCCGGCTGACCCGCACTCTGTCCTGAGTTCAGCGGCATCGAGAGCGCAAGCGCCATATAGCGGAAGGTGGCATTCACTGCGGTATCCGCCAGCACGCCCAGGTGATTGCGCACACGAATCGGCCAGACCAACGCACTCACCAGTACGGCGCACAATGCCCCAAGGCTCAGCTCGCTCAAACGCGCGAGTGCCACCGTGAAGAAGGTGCTGGGGGCCGAGGATGTCAGTACCACGACAATCATGCAGGCCACCGCCCCCATGACACAGCCATAGGATAGATTGTTATGCGTCAGCGAGGCGCCATAGATGCATAGCCCGATCCAGAGCGTGACACTACCAAGGGCAAGCTCCGGTGTCTGGGCAAACAGGCCCATGATGACAGTCGCCACGCAGATGCCGACAAAGGTTCCGGTAATCTGACAAATGCCCTTCTCGACCACCATGCCGGACATGGGCCGAGTCTGAAGAAAGGCTGCCGAGATCAGCGCCCAATAGGGACGTTCAAGGTCGAAATAGAAGGCAGCGTAAAGCGCCAACGCCATGGCCAGCACACCCTTGCAGGCGAACTTGAGCGCGAAGGGCGTTGGCTTGAGAAAGGCAGCGAGTGCAGGCGACATGCGTTAGGGTGTCCCGTCAACAGTATCTGCTTGCGAAGCCGAGGGCCTCCTGGTATTCGACGATGCATCCTCAATCAATCTGACCGTCGCTGTCATTCCCGCCGCCAGGTTGACGCCGGTGGCGCGTACCGCCTTGATGTCATCGAACTCGACGCGCACTGGAATACGCTGCGCAAGGCGTACCCAACTAAAGGTAGAACTGACCTGAGGGAGTTGCTGTGCATTGATAGTGGTATTGCTGTCTGCAATGCCCTGACCAATGCCGACCACATGTCCCTTGAAACTTTCGCTACCGCTCATCAGGGTAATCTGAACCTCGTCACCATGACGCACATGCTGCAGCTTGGTCTCCTGGAAGTAGGCACTGAGGTAGAAGGAGTCATTCTTGATCAGAGCCATCACCGATGTGCCCGCCGTCACATAGTTACCCTGACTCAGGTGCATATTGAGGATGCTGCCATTGGCAGGCGCCGTCAGCTGAGTACGATCGAGATCCAATTGCGCAGATTCCACGGCGGCTTCAGCCTGTTGCACATCGGCACGGGCCACTTCCGCTTCAAGGCGCGCAGTATCACGCGCTTCCTCACTGATCGCACTAGTGTTCAATCGACTACGCCGATTGGCCTCGTGCTCCTTGAGACGCAGCGTCGCCTTGGCGCTTGCCAGGCTTGCATTGGCCTTATCCAGTGCCGCCGAGTAGCGCGCGCGATCTATCTGCAGAATCACATCGCCTTCATGTACCTCGGTGGTATCGGCCACATTCAGCTCGCGCACCCAGCCCGAGACATCCGGGGTTAGCGTGATGACTTCGGCCCGCACCCGTGCATCTCGCGTCCAGGGGCTATACATGTAGGTCTTCCACAACCACAGTGCACACCACACAGCGGCCGCCACCAGGCACAGGGTAATGATCCATTTCACGACTTTCTGTCCGGGCTTGCTCATGCAGCGTTCCTTGAAAAATTGATCCAGCGATGGGGCGAGGGAGCGACTGAATGAAGTGCGCTCACCAAGCGCCGACCATAAGCAGCAATATCCGCGGTCATCACTCAGGTCACCAGCGCAACCACTGAGGCCAGACAGATGATGAAGAGAGAAATATCAAACCAGGCCTCGAACCATAGCTCATGATTGGCCAGCAAACGGTGCAGCAGCGAACGGATAAGTCCTGCCGCCAGCAATGCCACCAAGGCATAGACCAGCATGGGACTGATCAGAAATTCACCCACCACCATTTCATGTAGCCCATTGAAGCCTGCCATGAAGCCAGTGTCTGCGGATGTCACGTTCATCTACTGTTTTCCTTTGACGCGCACCAACGCGGAGCACGATACCAATGAAGCCAACACCGAGCCTTGGAGACTCCTCAGAAGCACAGCTGCAATCCATGGCGTATGCACATCTCGTGCTACCCATCGATAGACATGCCATGAGATGGCGATATGATCACGAAGCTGCACAGCAACCCGCAGAGAGTCCGTACGCGATTATCACTCGGCCCGAGGGGATTGCGTACAGTCAGCGTTAAACGATGGAGGCACAACCTCCGTCATTCAAGCTTTCCCGTCGTCTCGTTAAAGAACAACGAATACATTATATGCAGGCTAACATTTTTTGCGCTCCACGCCACGTTGCGTCAGGTGAACTCCGCAAATTCATTGGGATGTCGGCACTTTCCCATTACACACAAACTTTTCAGTCTAATGCTAAATCGTTGCAGACGGCATGGCGCCTGGGAAGCGCATCTGATAGCGCATTCCTACCTCAACTGCTTGAGCAACAAGGGTAATCAACACCTGCTTGCAGCAAGAAAAAAGAAACGGCTTACCCATAAGGCAAGCCGTTCACATATTCAGGTGACCAGGCGCTGCATGACATCTCGGGAAGAAGAGGCAGCCTAGACGGCATATCCCAATGTACGTGGCAGCCACAAGGCAAGTTCAGGGAACATCATCACTACTGCCAGCGCCCCCAACATCGCGACGACAAACACCAACGCCCACCCCACTGTCTTCTCAATCCGGACACCCGCCACACTACTGGTCACCATCAAATTGACGGCAACGGGAGGCGTGAACTGCCCAATGGCAATATTCATCGCCAGCAGGATACCGAACCACACCGGGTGCCAACCGAAGTGCTGCATCACTGGTATCAGTACTGGCATCAGAATGAGATAGATCGACACCGCATCCAGCAACATGCCAGCAATCAATACTGCGATCATCACCAGTATCAGCAGTACAGTGCCACTGTCCGATAGCGTGATGAGCCACTCTGCGAGATGACGAAAAGTCCCCAGCATGGTGCCAGCCCAGGCGAAGATACCTGCCAACGCGATAATCAGCATGACCACACCCGAGATGACTGCAGCCTCGCCGAGTAGCTGCCACACCTGCGACAACTTGAGCTCCCGCGTGATGAAGAGCCCTATGCACAGCCCATATGCAGCTGCGACCACTGCAGCCTCTGTCGGGGTAAACAGTCCTGAGCGCAAGCCCCCCAGGATGATCACCGGTGCCAGTAACGCTGGAATCGCAGAACGGAAGGCTGGACCTAGCGGTATACGCGTCACCTGACTGGGGTCTTCCCAGCGATAGCGTCGCGACAGATACCATGCCGGTACCAATAGCGCCACTCCGACCAGCAGACCCGGAATGAGGCCTGCCGCGAACAGCGCACGTAGATCCACGCCCGGTACCACGATGGAATACAGAATCAGTGCGATGGAAGGCGGGATCAGAATCGCTGTCGAAGCCGAGGCCGCAATCAGCGTCGCCGAGAAAGCCTTGGGATAACCGGCCCGCGTCATGCTGGGTATCATCACCATGGCCACCGCTGCCGCATCTGCCGGGCCAGAGCCACTCATCCCGCCCATGATCAGACATACCAGCACCGCAACCAATGCCAGGCCACCATGGCGCGGGCCGATCAGCGCTTGCGCGAAGTGAACCAGCCGTGCTGCCACCCCCGCCCTTTCAAACACCAGCCCCGTCAGAATGAACAACGGAATGGCGATCAATGGGTATTTGGCAACGCTGTTGTAGGTATTGGTGCCCAATGTCGCCAGCATGTTGATCGGCAGGCCCGCGACGATACCGACGGCACCTGACAGGCCAAGTGCAAAGGCGACCGGCACCCCGAGTACCAGCAGCGTGACAAAACTCGCTAACAGCCAGAGATCAGGACTCATGATCACGCCCTTTGTCCGGGGTAGACGCAGCGTTATTGCCTTGCTTCGCTACTTGATCGACAGGTCCTTGATCAGCGTCTTGCTCAGGGCCGCGCCTGAGTCGCTCGACACATTGCTGCCACTGACGCCACGCCATCGCCACCGCGAGAACAGGCAACCAGATCACATACCACCAGTTGGGCAGCCCAAGCCCCGGCGAGAGCGAATCCCACTGATACTCTTCCAATGCGAAGCGGCCGCCAAACCAGACAATCATCCCCAGCACCAACAGGCAGGCCAGTGTCTGAAGGACGACGACGACCCGCCACACGGGTAATGGGAGATAGTCTTCCAGCATGGCAATGCGAATATGTGCCTGATGACGAATCGCCACCGAGGCACCCGCCAGCGTCAATAGCACCAGCAGGAAAACGGAAAACTCTTCCGTAAAGGCAAAGGATGCATTGGTGGCATAGCGCACTACCACGTTAGCCAGACTGATCAGACCGATCCCCCCCAAGGCAAGCGCCGCCAGCCAGGATTCCGGCCGCGCCTTGGCGGGCTCAACGATGGGAGGAACGTCCGGCGGCTGGCGTTGGGTGCCACCGACTGAATCTTGCGAAACTTGGGACATGCTACTGTATCCACACACACGCCGAGGTACAGCGACCTCGGCGCAAGACCTCACGAATCAACAACACACGCCACCGCTAACACGACAGACATTGCACTAGAATATGGCGTGGGTCATCACGAAAAACGTCACTCTTCAGACACTATCCATCCGTCATTCAGCGTGACGCTTCTACCTCGGCACGCGCAGTCTCGACCAACTGCTCGCCGATCTTCGGTGTCCACGTGGCATAGACAGACTGGGTAGCATCGCGGAAGGCTTGCATGGCGTCTTCCTCCAGCGTGATCACCTTCACGCCACGCGCTTCGATGTCCGCCAGCCGCTGAGCATTCCCTGCACGACTCATGGCCGTTTCCCAGACTCCCGCTTCTTTCGCCGTCTCTGTCAGTAACGTACGTTCATCTTCATCAAGCGATTTCCAGACGCGCTGATTGGCAGCAAATATCAGCGGATCGGCCATGTAATGCCATAGCGTCAGATTGGTCTGGCCGACTTGATCAATACGTGCCACATCAAATACCGACAGCGGGTTTTCCTGGCCATCCACAGCACCCGTGGTCAGTGCCGGTTTGGCATCTGCCCAGCTCATCTGTGTCGGGTTAGCGCCAAGCGCAGTGAAGGTGTCCTGGAATAGCGGTGAACCGACAACGCGAATCTTGAGGCCTTGAAGATCTTTCGGCGTCTTGATCGCACGCGAGGAGTTCGAGACTTCACGGAAGCCATTCTCTCCCCATGCCAGCGGCACAATGCCCTTTGACTCAATCGCCGCGAATATCTGCTTGCCTGACTCGCCCTGCGTCAGCGCATCAATGGCTGCATGATCCGGCATCAGGAACGGCAGTGAGAACAGGTTGAGCTCTGGTACCTGTGGCGACCAATTGATGGTTGACCCGACCGCGAGGTCAATCAGCCCCTGACGCATGGCTGAGAACTCCTTGGTCTGATCCCCCGCCACCAACTGGGCATTGGGATAGACGCGCAGGGTCAGCTCGCCCCCTGAGCGCTCCTTCACGAGCTCCGCCCATTTTTCAGCGGCTTGCCCCCACGGAAAAGCATCAGACAAGACAGTGGAAACAGACAGCTCACGTGCTTCGGCGTTATTTGCGATCATCGGTGTCAGCAGTGCCAACCCGAGCAGACCAGTGGCAATGAAGGAGTGGCGGCGTGTCGTGGCGGTAATGTGTGCAGCAAGCAGGGTCATGAATAACCTCTTGATTATGATTGTTAGCGTGAAGTGTCGAGTCCAGCAGCGACATGACGCATATCCATGCGTTTTTGTCATTGAATGCAGTGTCTAGTCACTCAGCGCATCAACAAATGTCGCACATGCAGTACGCATGCAGAAGCAGATTCTCATCTGTATGGCAGCGTGACCATTCGACCATGCGACGGTAAGACTCGGCCCGTATGAAGGCTTACGCGAGTAAATACTGTATGCATATACACTAACCGGTAATGTAGACACTTCCTACAGGCAAAACCTCACCCCAGCGGCCACAACTCCTTACTCAACGGGCCCTATTGGCTCCTGGATAGCCCCATGACGCATTAACGTCGCGCGCGGTAATGGAAATGCGCCTTTCACCGTAGGTGTATATTCATACAGTCTCGGTCATGAGCACTCCTTGGCCAGAAGCGACATCTTGCGTGTCATCGGCTCTTGTCAGGGGGCTTGCGGTCGCAGTCCTGCCGCAGGGTGGGTAGACTGGCGACCATTCCCCCAAGGATTGACCCACGACAGACAACGTTATTTCCATGCAGACGAGGCCCCTCTTACATGCAGAACCCCCAGCAGGAATCTAGCTCCACTCCCTTCGAGACCACTTTCGAGAATGATTACGAAAGCCAGGATCCCGACAGCCTCGCGCCTGTCATCGGCAAACCGACCAGTAGTCTGGGTGCGGCCGTGGCTCTGTGGTCGCTATTGCTGGGGGTAGGCATGCTGATGCTGGCCAATGGTCTGCAAGGGAGTCTGCTGGGGATACGCGCCTCATCGGAAGGTTTCAGCAATACGATGACCGGTGTGATCATGTCGGCCTACTTTGCTGGCTTCCTGCTCGGCTCGACGGTAGCCCCGCGAAAGCTCCGCAAGGTAGGCCACGTGCGCACCTTTGCGGCACTGGCCTCGATCACCTCGGTGTGCATCCTGATCCATGCGATGTATGTCGTGCCGGAAGTGTGGATTGTCATGCGCTTCATCACCGGCTTCGCCTTTGCGGGTCTGTATGTCGTGGCCGAGAGTTGGCTCAATAGCCAGGCGACCAATCAGATGCGCGGGCGCCTGCTCGCCATCTACATGGTCATCACCTATCTCGGCATGGGCGGCGGTCAGCTATTGCTCAACGTCGGCAATCCTGACACCTACCTGCTCTTTATTCTGGTCTCGGTAATCATGTCGCTGGCGCTGGTGCCGATGCTGCTGTCTGCCTCGCCGCAGCCGGAAGGCGCACAGCCAGAAGCCATGGGACTACTGCGCCTCATACGCCTTGCGCCCTTGGGCACGGTGGGCAACTTTGCGACGGGGATCGCCAACGGCACCGTATTCGGCATGGGGGCGGTCTACGCCGACCGCGCAGGCCTATCACTGCAAGAGGTATCGTGGTTCATGGGCGCCTTCATTCTGGGGGCGGCGATACTGCAATGGCCGCTGGGCAAGCTGTCCGACAAATTGTCTGCCAAGAAGGTCATTCTGGTCTCCAGTGTCGGCGCCATCGCGCTCTCGTTCGGGGGGCTGCCTCTGACCGGCGGTAGCATGATGACCATGGCGTTGCTCGGTGCTGGTCTGGGCGGGCTCATTCTGACGCAGTATTCCCTGTTCCTGGCCGCGGCCAACAATCTGCTGACCACACCGCAGATCATTTCCTCCAGCGGCACGCTGGTATTGGTCCACGGTGCCGGTGCCATTCTCGGCCCGTTGACGGCCGGCCTGCTGATGGAGCGCTTCGGAGCTAACGGCTTCCTCTACACCCTGGCTGGCGTCCATATTCTGATCGTGATCGTCGCTGCCAGTGTCACCGGCAAGCCGCGACAGGAACTCGGCGATGACGAAGGGGACCACCCCGGTCACTATGTGGTCGCGCCCTCTCCCACGAGCCCGCTGGGTGCTGCCTGGGTCGAAGAGGCCATCACGGAACCCGACACCGGTCAGCTGGAATTCGACTTTGACGCTGACCCCGTACTGGAAGCAGAGATGGAGGCAGAACTGGAAGCCAAGCGCGACGCCGAGCGAGAGAATGCGGAAGGCGACGACGTGGTGCAACAGATCGAGAGTGACGAAGGTGTCATGAATGATCGCGTTACCGGCATGGAAGACGACTGGCACCTCGATGGTCATGTCGATGAGCAAGCGCAGCATCTCTCAGAAGAGGAGCGACGCGTGAAGACCGAGCCTGAACGCGAAAGCTACTAGCCGTCTCCCGCACTCCTTCTTGACGACAGGACCTTCCAGAAGGGCCTGCTTCAAGACAGAGCTTTCAATCGAACCGAGCATCAACAACACCGCCCATGAGGCGGTGTTGTTGCATCTGCCTGTTTGATTGGCTCTCCAACATCTCTTGGAACCTTCTCTCCCACTACAAAAAAGTAGTCGCTTTACAGCGACTACGACGTATCGCCTACCGCGCCGCAAACGTTTGCGGTCCATAATTGATGCCATTGTGAACCCGTCAAGAAACGACTGGATCGCCTCGCCCCTGCCTCTTTCAAGGACTGAGACGTGAAACGACACGGCATATTGAACGCCCCGCTCAGCGGACATCTCGCCCGCCTCGGGCATACCCACACACTGGTGATCGCGGATGCAGGCTTGCCCATTCCCGCCGATGTGCCTTGTGTCGATCTGGCCGTCCTGCCCGGACTGCCGGCACTGCTCCCCGTGCTGGATGCCCTGCTGGCCGAGATATGCATCGAGCGTGTGACGCTGGCCGAGGAGCTGCCCGTGAAGAGCCCCTCCTTCCATGACGCCGTCATTGAGCGCCTGGACACCCTCGACCGTCTCTCGTTGATACCGGTGGGGCGTCAACAGATCAGCCATGAAGCCTTCAAGGCGGAAGTGAGCAAGGCCAGCGTCATCGTGCGAACGGGCGAATGCACCCCCTTCGCCAACCTCATCTTGCACTGCGGGGTGCCTTTCTGATGACAGCGTCCGTGATGGGCCAACGCTCAGACGCGCCCCATGCCATGACCGAACAACCGGCTGAAGAACCGCGTGTGCTGATGGCACTGCGCGGTATCGACAAGGGCTTTTCCGGCGTCAGCGTCCTCAAGGGTGTCGACCTGACGCTGCGCGCGGGTCGCGTACACGCACTGGCAGGAGAAAACGGTGCTGGCAAGTCAACACTGATGAAGATTCTGTCTGGTGTGTATCGCTACGACGCCGGCACGCTATTGCTGCGCGGCGAACCCGTCGTCTTCACCACTCCGCGCCAGGCAATGGATAGCCGCATTGCCATCATCCACCAGGAACTCAATCTGGTCCCGGGCCTCTCGGCAGGTGAAAACATCTACCTCGGGCGTGAGCCGCGCACCGCCATTGGCACCGTCGACTGGAAACGCCTGCATGGTGATGCCAGCCGTCTGCTGGCGCGCCTGCGCCAGTCGTTGAATTCGCGCACTGCCGTGGCGGATCTCAGCATCGGTCAGCAACAGATGGTCGAGATCGCCCGCGCGCTGTCGCTGGATGCCGAGATCATCATCATGGATGAGCCGACAGACGCACTGACCGACATCGAGACCGACATACTGGCCGAGGTAGTGGCAGAGCTGCGGGCAGAGGGCCGCTCACTGGTGCTGATCACTCATCGTCTCAACGAGATCTTCAGCATGTGCGATGAAGTCGCCGTGCTGCGCGATGGTCAGATGATTCATCAGGGCCCGACGGCAGACCTTGATGAAGATGGCCTGATTCGCCTGATGGTCGGGCGTGAGTTGGCTGAACGGTATCCGTTCGTCCCGGCCGATCCGACAGGCGAGGTGATGCTGGAGGTCAAGCATCTGCACGCACCGGGCGTGAACGGGATCAGCTTCTCGGCGCGCAGTGGTGAAGTGCTCGGTTTCGGCGGCCTGATGGGCGCCGGTCGTACCGAACTGGCGCGCGCGCTGTGCGGCGATACGCGCATCAGTAGTGGCGAGGTCATCCTCAAGGGCCAACACCAGCAGTTTTCCAGTCCAGCTGCCGCGCTGGCGGCAGGACTGGTCTATGTGCCGGAAGACCGCAAGCAGGCGGGACTGATTCTGGCGCACTCGGTGGCCAGCAACATGTCACTCAGTGCCTTACCGAGCTTCTGTGGCGCTTTCGGACGCATCCATCATGCCAAGGAAGCCGCCGCGGTCGACCAGTTCGTCAAGAGCATGCAGATCAAGATCAGCGATACCGCGCAACCGGTTGATACGCTGTCCGGCGGCAATCAACAGAAGGTCTCGCTGGCCAAGGCGCTGATGCCCGCCCCGGAGCTGGTCATTCTTGATGAGCCGACCCGTGGCGTGGATGTCGGCGCCAAGCGCGAAATCTACCTGCTGATCAATGAGCTCAAGCGACAGGGCAAGTGCATCTTGTTGATCTCCTCTGAAATGCCCGAGCTGCTGGGACTGGCCGACCGCATCCTGGTGGTGGCCGATGGGCGTATCTCCGGTGAGTTCAGCCGCGAGAACGCCACCCAGGAAGCCATCATGACCGCGGCCTCAGGACTTGAGAGCCACCTCAGCAACACCACTTCCGCCCCCAGCACCCCTTCTTCCGATTCCTGTAACGAGATGCCGATCTGATGTCCACACCTTCTTCTTCCGCCAGCAGTTCACGCCGCATCGACGTCATGCGTCTGCTGGTCGACAACAAGGCGCTGATCGCACTGGCGCTGTTGATCGCCGTCAGTGCCGGGCTGTCTGACAACTTCCTGTCCACCGACAACCTGCTGAACGTGCTCCGCCAGACCAGCATCAATGCCATCATCGCGATGGGAGTGACCTTCGTGATCCTCACCGCCGGCATCGATCTTTCGGTCGGCGCCGTGCTGGCCCTGACCGGTGCCTTCGCGGCCTCGATGACCGCCGCTGGCTTGTCACCGTGGTTGAGCGTGCCAGGTACCATCGTCGCGGGTGCTGCTCTCGGCGCGGTGTCCGGCCTCTTCGTCGCCTTCGGTCGTATCCAGGCTTTCATCGTGACGCTGGTCGCGATGACAGTGCTGCGTGGTGCGACCCTCGTCTACACCGATGGTCGTCCTGTCTCCATCGGCGTCAGCGAAGCCGCCGACAGCTTCTGGAATCTGGGCGGTGGCTACTGGCTCGGCGTACCGATTCCGATCTACATGATGTTCTTCGTCTACGTGCTGTGCTGGGGCGTGCTGCATCACACGCGCTTTGGCCGCCATGTCTATGCGGTCGGCGGCGGTGAAAAGGTCGCACGTCTCTCCGGCATCAACGTCAATCGCATCAAGATCAGTGTCTATGCCATCGCCGGAGCCTTCGCGGCACTGGCCGGGGCCATCCTGGCGGCACGACTGGGCTCTGCCCAACCGAACGCCGGTACCGGCTATGAGCTGGATGCCATCGCCGCCGTCGTCATCGGCGGTACCAGCCTGATGGGTGGCCGTGGCCGCATCTTCGGTACGCTGATCGGTGCCCTGGTGATCGGCGTGCTCAACAACGCGCTCAACATCATGGGTGTCTCGAGCTATTACCAGATGATCGCCAAGGGTGCGGTGATATTGCTCGCGGTGCTGATCGACAGCCGCGCGCAGCGATAGATCATCGGCAAGAATGGATCAACGATAGGCAACGTCAGACGCAGTACCACAACAACAGCACAGCAGCATCGATAGCCCAGCCCTGCACGCCAACCGCAGGGCCAACGCCAACAAGGAAATGTCTCATGAAGAAGCAGCTCGCCACCTCCATCAAGACAGCCATCGCCACCACGGTCGTGACAGCAGGATTGGGGCTCGTCACCACCCAATCTGCCATGGCCGACAAGATCGCGTTGGTTGTCTCGACACTCAACAACCCGTTCTTTGTCAGTCTCCAGCAGGGGGCCAAGGACAAGGCAGAGGAACTCGGTCACGAATTGATCGTGCTGGATTCCGGCGACGATGCCGCGCGTGAACTCTCCAATGTCGAGGATGCCCTGTCGCGCGGTGTTGACCTGTTGCTGATCAACCCGACCGATTCCGATGCCGTGGTCTCAAGCGTGCGCACTGCCAATGGCCGCGATGTGCCGGTCATCACCCTGGATCGCAGCGCCAACGGTGGCAAGGTCGCCGCTCACGTCGCGTCTGACAATGTCGCAGGGGGCGAGTTGGCAGGCAACTTCGTGGCCGACAAGCTCGGTGGCAAAGGTCAGGTGGTACAGCTCGAGGGTGTCGCGGGCGCCTCTGCCACGCGTGATCGCGGTGAAGGCTTCCTGAAGGCCATTGGCAGCAAGCCGGACATCAGTCTGGTCGCCAGCCAGCCGGCCAACTTCAACCGCACTCAAGGCCTGAACGTAATGGAAAATCTGCTGCAGGCGCATCCGGGCGTGAATGCCGTCTTCGCGCAGAATGACGAGATGGCACTCGGTGCCCAGCGGGCATTGCAGGCCGCCAACAAGGACATCCTGCTGGTCGGCTTCGACGGCACCGATGAAGGCATCAAGGCTGTCCAAGCAGGCAAGATGGATGCCACCGTGGCCCAACAACCGGCACTTATCGGCAGCCTCGGCGTCGAAGTCGCTGACAAGCTGCTCAAGGGTGAAGCCGTCGAGAAGACCATCGCCGTGCCGCTCAAGCTGATCACCCAGTAAGCCTCGATATACCGCTATTCGCAGGATAGGCGCCGGCAGAATGGTGCTCGAAGCACACCTGCTGAACGAACGCCGGCCTTGAGTCGGCGTTCGTGTTTGGACACTGTCTTTCATCCGTCTTTCAAGGAACCGTAACGTGATTCGACTCAAGGAAGTGGCCGCGCAAGCAGGTGTTTCCGTGACCACAGTGTCCCATGTCGTCAACGCGACTCGCCCTGTCGCCAAGGCAACGGAAGCACGAGTGAGGGAGGCCATCAAGGCACTGGGTTATCGCCCAGACAGCGTGGCGCGGGCACTGAAATCCAACCGGAGTCGCACGTTGGGCATGATCGTCACCAGTGCGCATAACCCGTTCTTTGCCGAGGTCATTCGTGGTGTCGAGGACCGCTGCTATCAGGCGGGCTACAGCCTCATCCTGTGCAACAGCGACGATATCGACGACAAGCAGCTCAATTATCTGGAGACTCTGCGCGATCGCCGCATTGATGGATTGGTCGTGATGACCGCCAAGAATGGCGCCGGTTTTCTCGAGGCATTGAGTGCACTGCCACTGCCCACCGTGATGATGGATGCCCATCCGCAGCCAGGCTGGGACATGACCGTCATCAATGATGATTCGCGTCTGGGAGGTAGGCTCGCCATCGAACATCTGCTGGCCCAGGGGATAGAACGCATCGCGCTGCTGACAGGACCGAAGGATCACGCCCGCTCGCGTGAGCGTCTGGCCGGTGCAATGGCCGCGCTGAGAGACAACGGGCTCGGACTGCCCGAAGACTGGCAGTTGAACACCGAGTTGATGCTGGCCGACGGCCATTGTGCAGCACATCTCCTGCTGGCCAACCCTGATGATCGTCCCGAGGCGATCTTTGCCTTCAATGACCTGTTGGCGCTTGGCTGTCTGCGCGCCGCGCAAGATCTTGGCATTCGTGTACCACAGCAGCTCTCCGTCATCGGCTACGACGATATCGAGATCAGTGCCTATCTCAGCCCGGCTCTGACCACAATCCGCCAGCCCATCTATGCACTGGGCACCACCGCGGTAGATCAGCTGATCGCGCGCCTGGAAGGTACCCCCTTCCCGGGCCAGACTCAGCTGGCACCCACCTTGGTCGTGCGCGAAAGCGTCAAGCTCAAGGCGCAACCGTGAGCGCTGTCCTTGTCAGTGTCCCTGTCTGGCATGGCGTCAAGTCAACCAAGGCACTCAGCTGATGCCTCAGATATCTACTCATGCTGTTTGGGCATCAAATATATCAAATATCGACATTTCCGTGATAAGTCGTCGAGCCCTAGACTGTCCGCCACGACTCAATCGTGCAGCCTTCACCCGTGTCGCCCTGAGGCGTACACATGGCACGACACCAAGGACATGACATGCCTAGCGCGCCCTCCTCGAACGACACTTCCGCTACCGGGGTTTCTGCTACCAATACCTCTGCAACAGACACTTCAACAACCGACACCTTCGTGCCGCCGGCCATCAGTCGCGCACTGCTGCTGTTGATGGCCATTGCCGTCGCGGCCACCGCCGCCAATCTTTATTACAATCAACCGCTGCTGGCCGAGATGGCCGCATCACTCGGCCTCAGCCAGGGCATGGTCGGTCTGGTGCCATCCGCAACGCAGTTCGGCTACGCCGCAGCCATCCTGTTGATCTCGCCACTGGGCGATACCATGGACAGGCGCGTGCTGATCCGCAATCTCTCGATCACCCTGTCATTGGCCTCCCTGGCCATCTTTCTGGCGCCCAGCCTCTGGCCGCTGCTGATGGCAAGCTTCGTGGTCGGTCTCGGTGCCAACATCACTCAACAGTTGATTCCGCTGGCGGCCTCGCTCTCGACCCCAGAAACACGCGGCAAGGTCATTGGCACCCTGATGACCGGTCTGACCATCGGTATCCTGCTCTCGCGCACCTTGAGCGGTACCATCGGTGAGTATTGGGGCTGGCGCAGTGTCTTCCTGGTCGCGGCTCTCATTGCCGTCATCATTGGCGTGCTGTTGCATCGACATCTGCCCAGCCAGAAGCCCTCGGTCAGCATGGCGTATCCGCAACTGATCGCTTCCATGTTCACACTCGTCAAACGCCATCCACTGCTGCGTGAGTCAGCCTTGACCGGCGCCCTGTGGTTTGCGGCCTTCAACGCGATGTGGGCGACTCTGGCGATTCACGTCAGCGATGCGCCCTTCGACTACAGCATCCAGCAAGCCGGACTGTTCGGCATCATCGGACTGGCGGGTATCTTCGGCGCCAAGGCCTCAGGCCGTCTGGTCAATCGTGTCGGTGCGGGGCGTCTGATCACTGTGGCGCTATTGATGGTATTGGCAGCCTTCGCGGTACTGGCGATCTGGGGCGATAGTCTGGCCGGATTGATCGTGGGCATCATCCTGCTGGATCTCGGGGTGTTCGGGGCGCAGATTCCCAATCAGGTGAGGGTCTTCTCGATTGATCCCAAGGCACAGAGCCGCATGAATGCCGTTTACATGCTGGGCTATTACCTCGGGGCGGGTGCGGGCTCCGCCATCGGCGTCAAGGTGATGAGCCTCTATGACTGGGAGGGCCTGTCTCTCTTCGGCCTGAGTCTGGCGGCAGCGGCACTCCTGCATCACTGTCTCACGCAACGCAGAGCGTTCTGACACGTTGTGCCTGGGGAGACATGAAGGCTATGGATGTGTCATCAGCCCTGTAGAAGCGGCGACCTGAAATGCCCTCACAATTCAGGTAGACTCTGCGCGCCATTTCGGTGCGTACGCAGGGGTTACCCCGTGCGAGTCACGGCGAAGTGGTACGCGATTCACGGCCTGCGGTCCGGGCAAGAACCCGTCAAACCTTCGAGATCCACATGAAGCTCATCGTTAAACTAATTCTTGGCATCATTGCCGGTCTATTGATCGGCCTGATGGCTCCGGATGTCCTCGTCCGCATCGCCCTGACGGCGAAGATCATCATCGGTCAGCTGATCAACTTCACCATCCCGTTGATCATTCTGTTCTACGTCATGAGCGGCATCGCCTCCCTGCCGAAAAATTCTGGTGCCATGCTCGGCCGCACGGTCGGCATGGCATACGGCTCGACGATTCTCGCCGGCATCCTGGCCTTCCTGGTCGCTAGCAATCTATTGCCGGGCATGTTGACCGGCATGGCACCGATCACCGAAGGTCGCGAGGCACTGGCTCCCTTCATTGATCTTGAGATTCCGCCGGCCCTGCCAGTCATGACAGCGCTGGTATTGGCATTCGTGTTCGGTGTCGTCATCAGTCGCCGCGAACTGCCGACGTTGAAGAGCGCCGTCTTTGAATCACGCGAAGTGGTCGATGTCTTCCTCAATCGCGTCATCATTCCGTTGTTGCCTCTTTTCATCGCGGGCACCTTTGCCGAGATGGCGTATGAAGGCAAGGCATTCTCCACACTCGATACCTTCTGGAAGGTGCTGGTACTGGCCATCGTGATGCACTGGGTATGGCTGAGTGCCGCTTATCTGATGACAGGGCTGTTGCAACGCCGCTCACCACTTGGCCTGTTGCGCAACATGCTGCCGGCCTATCTGACCGCACTGGGCACCATGTCATCGGCGGCGACCATTCCTGTCAGCCTGCGTCAGACCAAGGCCAATGGCGTGAGCGACGAGGTGGCGGATTTCAGTGTTCCGCTATGTGCCACCATCCATCTGTCAGGCTCCACCATCACCATCGTCACCTGTGCCACCGCCGTGATGCTGATGAGCCATGATCTGGCCATCGCCAGTCTCGGCGACATGATTCCCTTCCTGATCATGCTCGGCCTGACAATGATCGCAGCGCCGGGCGCACCGGGTGGCGCCGTGATGGCGGCACTGGGTGTGCTGGGTAGCATGCTGGGCTTCGGCGAGGCGGAACTGGGGCTGATGATCGCGCTTTATCTGGCGCAGGACAGTTTCGGTACTGCCACCAACGTTACTGGCGACGGGGTCATTGCGCTATGGGTTGACCACTTCGCCCGTCGCGATGGTGTGGTGGCCAAGGCTGGGGCGAATACCCAGGGTGAATCGGGCGCCTAGCCCTCGTCATCGCACGCCTTTCCAGTCCGCAAGAAAGACACGCAAGACAGCTGAGCAAAAGGCCTCGTCACTCATTGGAGTGACGAGGCCTTTTCATTGCGTGCATTGCGTTCAGGTGAGACATGACGCCGCGTAGCGCCTGACAGCATGATGGCAAACGTCTAAGATGGCGGCCATTCATGTCCGCTATTGTCCCCGTCGTCGGAGTGCAAGATGTTCCTTATCCCCGTTTCTACTTTCCGCTTGTCGCGCGTCTCTCGCATCGTGATGAACGCCAGTCTACTCAGCACATTGCTGGTCAGTGCACAGCAGGCAGCCGCTCTCGAGGTTGGCATGCCAGCAAATGCTGGTGTCAGCGCTAGTCCTGCCGTGATGCTCGAAGCTCATGGCACATTAGACAACCCACTGACGTTGATGCAATTCGCGGCGACTGACGACGTGGAACAGGGGCTTGAAGACGGCACACTTGATGCCGCCTATGTGACGCCAGAAATGCTCAAGCAGTTGATAGACAAAGGCCTGGCGCTTCGTATCCTGGACGGTGCTGATCTCGATGATGTCAGCCTGGTCGCGCGTGATGAGCTGATCCGCTATACCGAGCTATTTGAGCCGCGGGATATGTTGGTACGCTTTTTGAACGACACCACGCGCGCCATGCGAGTTGCAATGAAAGATGATGATGTTCGTTCACGCCTGGCGCTCCAGCAGTGGGTCGAGGTCAAGGTCGGCTCGAGCATGCAGCTGGTCAGTCCGCGCTCGCTGGATGAGTTGGAAGGCGATGAATACGCCGGTGATGCACCCAAGGCACTGGTCAATAGCCGCAAGATTCATTCAGCCTTCTTGAACGGTGACGATGCCACACGCCTGGTCGCGATTCATCCGTTATCCAAGGACTGGTTGCCGCGTGCCAACATGCTGGACCTGCCACGCATGCTGCTGGTCAGCCTCGCTGACACTCAGGATGCTGCACTGGCGGGTGAGTTGGATCAACTCGCTGCCGAGCACGTCCGCACGCAGCAGGCACTGCATGACGAGGAACCCACCAAGATTGCCTTCATGCTGAAACAGGACTGGCCTGCCGAAGCGGGTGATGCCCCGAGCCTACCGCGCGTTGTCCATGCACTGAACGGCCATTCGATTCCGGTTGCCGATATGCGCAAGGCACTCTCTGCTTGGCTCGACCTGAAGGATAGCGAATCGTCATCCGTCATCTGGCCTGAAAGGACTACGCCTGTCTCGTCAGCTCAGCAAACACCTGAAGCGACAGCTCATGCTGACAAGAGCTGACGCTGAGAATAGCTGAGATGGAAAAGCACCGAGACCGACAGACGCGTGTTGCGCTCGCCATCGAGACATAAAAAAACCCGCCGGGATGGCGGGTTTTTTTATGTCGCTAGAGACGACTACAGCATGCAATGAAGCGTCAGGAAACACTTCAGACCCAACAACTGGCTGCCAGTCGCACTTCACAGGAGAAGCAGACAGCAGCCAATGACAGCGGGGCTATTGATCAATGCCGTAATCGATAACTCTGATCAGTGATCAGGATGGATCAATCGACCCATCCTGATAGATCAGTCTCAGGCGTCGAGAGATTCAGAAATCTGCGACTGCGCCTTCGGACCAATACCTTTCACTTCAGAAATCACGCCATCAGCGTGCGCTTGGCGCACCTTGGCAACGTCATCATAGCCAGCATCCGTCAAAGCACGGATAGCAGCAGCATTCAGACCGAGGTCTTCAAGCGTTGCTGCATCTTCTTCAGTCTGCTCGCCTTCAGCAGAAGCACCCATCGGCATCATGCGAGACTGGGCAATTGCCTGCTCGCGCGCCAGACGTGCCTTGTACTGGACAAGCTTCTGGTTGAATTCATGTTCAATCTGCTTGCGATGCTTGTCAGAAGCCGAAGCTTTCTCGCTGAGGCGTTCATTGCGCGCGCGCATTTCCTCAACTTCTTTCTTTGCCTTGTCACGGGCATTACGGAGCTTATCGGCTTCTTTGCTAGCTTCACGCAGCTGACGTTCCAGCTCCTTGATGCGGGCATTCTGGTCTTGCTTGGTGTCCTGCTCCTGAAACAGGGATGCAAGCTGATCGTCAAGAGTGGCGTCGGTCATACTGCTATGTTGCCTCGAATAATTGGTAAAGAGCTAAAGTCTGGGCGCACATTCTACCGCAGTTCTTCAGTTTGTGCTGCATTTGCGCGCAACACGCACGGCATGAATGCGAATTAGGGTCCTGCGTACTGCAATTTTACCCTAACTTCGTCGTAGCGCCAGTGCGAGTTGCCCTTGAAAGCAATGTACTGCCAGTAGGAAACCGTTCAACACAATCAAACCTTGTCAAACAGGGGCAGCCACATCACGGCTAGCTGCCCCTGAAAAAGCGCCCTGTCTGTCAGCGTAGACTGGTGTGCTTACTCGCCACGCCAATCCTTGAGCTTGTCACTCAGCAGCTGACGACGCGCATCTGGCGCGGCCAGTGTCTGGCTGTCATGGCCTTCTCCGAAGCGATTCTCCAGATAGTCCATCAGATTGATCAGCTCATTGTCGTTCAGGCTGCTGTCAAAGGCCGGCATGAAGACACTGTGGCCATTGCTCTCACGCTGTACGCCATTGAGAATGGCCTGCGCCAGATTATCCGGATAGACGCTGCCGGTGACACTGTTGTGGAACAGTGACGGGTAGTAGCCGTCTTGCGTACCCGCACCATCAGCACCGTGACACATGGCACAGTGGCCCAGATACAGACGCACGCCAGGCGTTGCATCCGTCAGCTGGCCGATCAACTCCTTGTCATCCGGACGCTTGTCCAGCGGCTGCCCACGAAGCAACAGCACGTCATCGGCCGGTGCGCCCTGATTGAAGCGAGTCGCGACCTGCGGGGCATCTTGCGAGCCCTTCTCGTCGGCCTGCTTCTCAGATGGCGCCGTAGCCTCCGCCTTGCGGTCATCATCATTGACCGCCTCGCCCTGCTCGCCCTTGCCATTCAATGCGGGCAGTGACTTCAGATAGACCGCCATCGCATTGAGGTCTTCGTCAGTCATATGGCGCATGGAGTGACTGATGACATCCGCCATCGGGCCACCCGCCTGTGCCTTGCCTTTCAAGTTGCCCGTCGAGAGATAGGTGACGATATCCTGCTCGCTCCAGCTACCCAAGCCATCCTTGACGTCCGGCGTCAGGTTGAAGGCACGCCAGCCTTCAATCATCGCACCACCGAGATACCCTTCTTCATCGCCGGTCAGCGCCTTCTCCTGGAAGGCAAGGCCGCGTTCGGTATGGCAGCTACCGCAGTGACCCGGGCCCTGCACCAGATAGGCGCCACGATTCCAGTCAGCCTCTTTCTGCTCGTCATCCTGCCATGGCTCAAGCGGTGAGAAGATTTCTTCCCACAGGCCCATCGGCCAACGCATGTTGAGCGGGAACGGAATTTCGCTCTCACGATTCGGCTCGCTGCTCGGCGTGACATCATGCATGTTCCACGCATACAGCGCCTTGATGTCATCATCGGTCAGACGCGCGTAGGACGGGAACGGCATCGCCGGGTACAGGTTATGGCCGTCAGCTGCTTCCCCTTCGCGCAGCACACGGGTGTATTCCTCAAGGGTATAGTTGCCGATGCCATGCTCGGTGTCCGGCGTGATGTTGGTGGAGAAAATCTCACCGACCGGTGTCTCGAACGGGAGGCCACCTGCGTAGTCTTCACCATCCTTGGTCGTGTGGCAGGCAGCACAGTCACTGGCCTGCGCCATATAAAGACCTTGCTTGACCAAGGCCGGGTCACTGGTGGCCGCCTTGTCAGCAGCAACCTGCTTGGCGTGCTCATCTTCCCCGTTGCCACAACCACTCAACAGCAGTGTGCTGACGCCGGCAAATGCCGCTAGACGAATGGCGCTTCCCAGATGACGATGCGCAGGACGGACCATCAGGCGTTTCTTGGCAATACTCTCATCATTCACGGCGTTACGACCTGGCTGGCCCATGCTCATATTTCCTGTTCTAGCTGATCGGCGATACGGAGAGACAAGGCCGCGATGGTCAGGGTGCAATTGACCGACCCAACGGTCGGCATGCAGCCGGAGCTGGCGACAAACAGGTTGTCATGGCCATGCACACGGCAATCGCGGTCCACCACGGACTTCTTGGGGTCGTCTCCCATCAGGGTCGTACCGCAGATATGCTGGTTGTTGGAGAATTCGTCACGGAACGCGATATCCGTGCCTCCCATCAGCTGAGCGATACGTGCATATTGTTCTCGGGTATGCACGGCGCTGCGCTTGACGTAATCATCGATAGCATAACGGAATTCTGGCCTCGGCAGGCCGAGCGCATCGCGTTTTTTTGATGGCGTGATGCGATTGGACGGCTCCGGCAACAACTCATGGAAGCTATCCAGTTGCACATAACGGCTGGCACGATTGTCAATCTGGGCCTGCAGGTCGGCGCCCAGGCGCAGCGGGGTTTCCGACAACACCTCCGTCGTCATCTGCTGTGTACGCGCCATGTTGGAGAGGTGCAGCTTCTTGGAGGCGTACTCCTTGCGGAAGTCCCCATCACGCCAAGTGATGATCGAGGTCATCTCCTGAGGCCCACGCCCTGCCCACAGCACTTCATCGGCCAGGAAGCTGACGCCGGTACCGGGGTGATCCATCAGGTGACGCCCCACCATGTCATTCTGATTGCCGACACCATTGGGCGTATGTGCATTCACCGACATCTGCATCAGCTTGGGCGTTTCGATACCGTTGGCCGCCAGCACAACCTTGGGCGCGCTCAGGCGATGTTCCTTGCCCTGCGGATCGAGATAGCGCACTTCACGGATCTTGCCGCTGGCATCGCTTTCCAGATGGTGCACCACAGCATTGTCGATCAACTTGGCACCCGCACGTTCGGCCTTCTCGACATGGATGATGCCGGAGTACATCGCCCCGATCGGACAGATCGGCATGCAGTTGTTGTTGCCACAGCAGGTCGGGCGATCGTCGTACGGGCGACTGTTGCGCGCGACAGGTTCGGTGACCATGTCAAAGCCATGCGGATTGATCCGCTGACTGACACGCTGCTCATTCCATGACAGCGGCAACGGTGCCATCGGATAATCAGCGCTGCGCGGGCTGCCGAGGTCAACATCATTCGGGCCCCATACCCCCAGCGCCTGCTCGGCACGGAAGTAGTAGCCTTCCAGGTCATCATAGGAAATCGGCCAATCCAGTCCGACGCCATATTCGCTTTTCAAGCGGAAATCGCTAGGCAGGAAGCGCCATGCAGACGCCGCCCAGTGCCAAGTAGTACCACCGACGGCGCGAATGTATTGCGCGTCATAGACCTGCTCGCCCTTCTGCACGAGGTAATTGGCATTCTCGCCATACAGCATCGGGTGTGGCGCAGCCTTGCTTGCCGGATAAGGCCCCATGAAGTCCATCTTGTCGGCTTGATTACGGAAGCGCTCCACAATCTGCCAGCGCTGCATGCGAGGGCCAGCCTCAAGCATGATGACTGATTTACCTGCCTCGGCAAGCCGGTGGGCAATCAAGGCGCCAGCAACACCAGAACCGACGATGATGACATCGGCATCATGCGAATGGGATTCCGCAGCCATGCAGGATTCTCCTCAGAGGAACATTTTTTAGACGTGAATCTTGATCGGGAAGTACCCGAGTCAAGTTGTCAGGAAGTTCAAAAAGCGTATCAGGGACAGCATCAGGGTCAGGACTGACGAGGCATGATCACTCAGGACGCTGTGCCCAGAAGCCCGGTTGGTTAGGGCAATAGGTGCGGATGATCTGCACATCGCGAGGGCCGGCATACATGGCCGCGTATTCATAGGCGATGACTTCCGCCGCGGGATCATCAATTGCAGTGCCAACCGTGCCCAGCATCCAGGCTTGGAGGACACGTCGCACCAACTGCATCTCGGAGGCGTCGAGATCGTCTTCCTTCAGATAGTCACGCGCCTCGCCAAGTGCCAGCAACTTGTTCTTCAGGGCGGGCAAACTACCCATGCCTGGCACATTGGGGGCAGGGATACGCACCAATGCCTCAAAGAAACGCTCACCCAGACGTTTATCCAGCGTCTTGTCGCTCAGTAACCATGCTGACAGGAGCATGAACGCCTTGAAGGCTGAG
Source organism: Cobetia sp. L2A1 (assembly GCF_009796845.1). Classification (NCBI taxonomy): domain Bacteria; kingdom Pseudomonadati; phylum Pseudomonadota; class Gammaproteobacteria; order Oceanospirillales; family Halomonadaceae; genus Cobetia; species Cobetia sp. L2A1. Next base: position 2,127,770 of record NZ_CP047025.1, read on the forward strand.
TCATCATCAGACGCGGCACCGGATGACGCCTCTGATGAGGTGGCACTGGCCGCCAGTGCAGAAAGTGACAGGCTGGAAAGCGCCACCAATCCCAGCCCCGACACACCCAGCTTGAGCAGACGACGACGTGCCGGGCTGGTCGGCTCAGCGACTTGGGACGCTTCATGATGACCATCCTGGCGCATGGGGACATCATCCGAAACACTATTTTCACGTGGGGTCATGCAACTCTCCGAAGAATGAAAACCCGATAACGAGCTCGCGATATACCCTCAGGTAGCCACGCAAACATTAACGATGTATGAATAGAGGCAACTGTCTCGCATTAATAGACAAAGGTCTAATGAATAATGCTTTTCTGTTTCAACAATTTCATAGGTTAGCTGACAGCACGCCAACGGTATGAGAGAAAGATAGATACGTGCCCCAAGCACAACCCCGGGGTGGCGATGCTCTTTGCTCACAGGCATGTCGGCCACCACTGACAGTTTCCTGAACTCCACCAGGCCAGTAGGATGGCGCTATCAAGGTGGCGCTTGTGACATGCTGCACCCATCAGTCGCCATCGCTACATCATCATCTTCGAGGAAGGTCCATCATGCTTCGCCAACTGCGTACTCCCCTTGCCCTGCTGCTCTGCACGGCAGCCCTTGCCGGTTGCGAAAGCGCCTCGCGCATGGCCGACAGCATCACCATGCCGGACTTCAGTTCGACGCCCGAGGTAACTCAGGGCGAACAACGCGTCGAACGCACGATTGCCTTCCCTGAAGCCGAATACGCCAAGCTTGACAAGACCGGCACCTCTGTCATCAAGGGCCGCATGTCTTATGACTGGAAGGGGCAGACGGTCTACGCCAATGGTGATGGCATTTCAGTGGCACCTGTCACGACCTACTCCGCTGAAGCCGCTGAACTGGCGCTGTCGGGCAAGACAGTAGAGAGAGCTGACTCCCGCGCTCAGGCGTATACCCATATCGTGCGGACCGACAGCAATGGCTACTTCAATGCCGGCAGCCTGCCCTCCGGCACCTTCTATGTCGCAGGTGTGATCAAGCTACCCGACGGCACGCGCAGCCCGCTGATTCTCAGCCAGGTGCAAGTCGGACGAGGCCAGACCCGTAGCATCGAACTCAGCCGTTGATTGCGCGCTGGTCGCCGCGCTCCATTACAGCACCAACACCGCCACACTTGTCCGCATTCACCGCCTGATGATGGCCATTGCACCATGACGACACTCTCACTGCGGGCCTATCCCCCGCAGGCTACCGTGCATGATCACGTGCATCACCAATTGATATTGCCGATCCGAGGACATCTCGATGTCCAGGTGGGCAGCCATCAGGGCACCGTGGTCACCGGGGAGTGCGTCATCATTCGCCCCGGCGAGTCGCACCTGTTTCATGCCAAGGATGCCGCGCGGTTCATCGTCGCCGATCTGGACTATCTGCCCGACAATCTCGCGGCATCTCAGCGGGTGGTGTTCTCGATCAGCACTCTACTGATGAATTACCTGCTGTTTCTCGAAGCCCAGCTGCAGGGTGAGATAGACAGAGAGATCGACCGGCTGTCGATCTCTCTGTTTCTCGGCCTGCTGGAGAAGCAGACCTGCGATCATCGGGTCGATCGCCGGCTATTGCGGGTACTGGATACCATGAAGGCCCAGCTTGGCCAGCCCCACGACGTCGCCTCACTGGCCAGGCTTGCTCACTTGAGCCCGACCCAGTTTCACAAGGTGTTTCGCGACAGTCTGGGGATCAGCGTCAAGCAATATCTGACTGCGAAACGCATGGAGCGCGCCCGCGCGCAGTTGATCCATACCGATCTGAGCGTGCAACAGGTGGCCGAGGCCGTCGGATATCAGAATCTTTCCGCCTTCTCTCGGCGCTTTTCCTGCCATTTCGGGCAGTCCCCGCGCGAAATGACACGTCAGTATTCCAGTCTCACTCCAGCAAACGATTGAGCTGCCTTTCAGAACCCTTCCAGAATGCTCGATGTCATTGCTGCGCTGGCATGTGATGGTTTGCTTCTCTCGGCAGATCAGAGCGTAGTTTCAGCACAATAATATCTCGCAATGAAGCGTAATCTCGTACTCACCGAGACACACTTCATTGCGAGCCATTCATCATGCAGCATTCCTTCTCCCAGGCGCCCTTACGCTCTGCTCTGCAACGCCAGGTCGGCAACCTCTCAGTCCTCACGGCAGCCTTGCTATGGGGGACAACAGGCACCGCAGCCCACTTCAATCAGGGTGTCAGCCCGCTTGCAACCGGCGCCTTCGCCATGGGGTTTGGTGGCATATTGCAGGCAGTGCTCTCGCGCAGGATCCTCCGCGTTGAGCTGGCGATACTCGTCGCGCATAGACACCTCGTCCTGTGGGCAGCCCTGTGCATCATCCTCTATCCCCTGGCGTTCTATTCCGCGATGGAATACACCGGCGTGGCGATGGGGACTGTCATCACCATTGCCACAGCGCCACTGGCGGCTGCCGCCCTGGAGTATGTGCTTGACCGCAAGCACGTCAGCCCTCGCTGGTACGCAGCCCTGATGCTGGGCATGGTTGGAGTCGGCCTGATGGCCATGGGCGAGACACGACTGCCTGATGCCTCAACGCCTGCAGACGCCTCTGCCATCGCGCAGGAAAGCCACAAGCTCATCGGTATCGGACTTGGCATTCTGGCTGGCGCCAGCTACGCCACCTACTCCCTTCTCGCGAGACGCATGATGCTGTTGGGTATCCACCGGCGCGCCGCCATGGGGGCGATGTTCGGCATCGCAGGAGTGCTGTTGTTGATCGGCCTGGCGGTCAGCTGTCTATTCATCAATCCTCGCCTGTTCGCCACGCCGGTGAATGCCACGGTCGCCGTGTACATGGCATTGATCCCGATGCTGTTGGCCAGCTTGATCTTCGGACGTGGACTCGCCTGCGTTCCCATCAGCAGAGTGACCGTGCTGACCATGTTCGAACCGCTGGTCGCCGGACTGCTGGCCGTCATCGTGGTCGGTGAACAGTTCACCCTGATGGGCGCAGTCGGTATGGTGCTGATCATGACGTGCCTGATGCTGCAACTGCGTCCTCAAGCAGTGCAGGCCGCGCAGAACACTCAGCAGCCGGAGCTCGCGACCTGGACGGCTCCCCACACGGTAGCAGAGCCCCAACCCGACTCTGCAGACTGGGGTGACTCTGATCTGTGGAGCGACTCTGATGCATGGAACCAACCGGACTCTCCCCGATCGTCAGAGACGACATCATCGAATGTTGGTGATATTTCGTCGTATTGACCGACAGTGGTTTCAGCACACTTTTGCAGGCAGTGGCCATGGCGTGAGCAGCACAGGGCAGCTCAGAGAAAGGCAGCTCGGATCAAGAGACGTCCAGAGAAAAAAGAACAGCCCAATGACGATGCCACGCGCCGATGTTGCAGCACCTGACAGCGCAATCGACATGGGCAGCCTCGCCGTTCTGTTTGCCGCGCTGCTGTGGGCAGCCTGTTCGGTGTCGCGCTGATCGCAGGCCTGGGCTTCAGCATACTGACGGCAGACTCGCGTCTGTTCACCACACTCGGCAACACCAGCGTCGCGTTCTACATGGCACTGGTACCGATGTTCCTCGGCTATAACATCTTCGGCAACGGCCTGCAGACCGTTGCCGCCAGCAAGGCTACCCTGTTGGCACTGTTCGAACCGCTGGTCGCCGCGCTGCTCGCAGTCACCATCGTCGGAGAACAAATCGCTCAGCTGGCTGGGCATGGCGCTGATCGCCGCCTGCCTAGTAATCCAAGTGAAGCCACAGCGTTAAGGTATTAAAAAAATAATGTTGACACCTTTAAACATGACTACAACCCTAATAGAGATAGTCAAAAATCAAAACTATAAGGGAACGATCATGACAAGGAAGTTGATAATATTCGGCAATGGACTTGGCATGGCTCTAGATAGCGATCATTTCTTACTATCTAGAGCTTTGGAAAAAGTGTGGAGCCTTGATGACTTCTTGACTGATGAACAAAAAGGTCTTATCAAAGCCTGTCTAGATACAGACGAATGCCCAAGAGGTGAAGAGCAATTAGACATATTGCATCAAGTCGCATCACACTGTAATAGCTTAGAAACTCTAGGGCGTGGATGTTGTGGATGGCTAAATAAGCATGGCGCTGAATTCCCTATAGTTACTGGTAAGTTTATCCACAAAACTGCAATTGAACTGTATAACTTTGATGGAGCTCTACCTAACCATTTCGCTATGCCACTTTCAGAGTTTGTCAAATCTACCAAATCACATGTTGCAACGTTAAATTATGACAAACTTTTATATGAATCATTTATAAACACAGAGGTCCTCAAAAACTATGACAGTGCTTTGATAGATGGCATGCTAGGCAGAGGATTCGAGGCTGAAAATTTCAACAGAAAATATGGCAAAGACTTTGGCTACTATATGCATCTTCATGGGTCCCCTTTATTTTTTGATGCAGATGCAAAGACCGTAAAAGCTCGGTTAAGTGGTCTATACTTAGCGATGGAAAGCTACGGACCTCATATCGTATTAACTCATGTTAAGCACAAACGCTCTGCCATTCTTAATTCGAATGTACTAACAGCATACTGGCATCAATTACAACTAGCACTACATGAAGCAACGGAGGTAATACTATTCGGTTACTCTGGCCAAGATATACATCTAAATAAAACCATTCAACCGCATGTTATTGAAGGTGGCAAGCATGTAAGAATTGTTGAATGGAGTGGCGCTGGAGAAGAAAGAGATCGAGTCGCATATTGGCATGAAATATTAGGTAGCAAGGCCACCTTGTTAAGACTAGACAGAGTATTAGATTTTACAGACTGGTAATTACAACGCCCAACGAGTCTAGGACTCGTTGGGCGTTTCATATTCCTCCACCCTTCACATCATAGGCTCAGTCACTCACGCCGCCGTCTTGCTGGTGACCTCCACAGACATCAGCTTGAGCAGTGCACCGTAGACGATGAAGGCGACCAGGACACCCACGACAGGTGGCATGAAGGGCGAGGCCCAGGCACACAGGCAGGCGATGGCGTAGGCAGCGAGCCCCGGCCAGTGATAGTCGACACTCGGCATCTCGGCGAGGCGCGGATACTGGCCTTTATGCCCAAGCCAGAAATTGGCCATGATGACGCCACCGATCGGCGGGATGAAGGTGCCGAGCAGAATCAGGAACGGGATCAACCATTCATACATGCCGAGTACCGCAAGCAATGTGCCGATGGCCGCGCCACCAAGAGTGACACGCTGACGATGCGGAGTGCGCAGCAGGTTGCAGCCGGCAATGGCGAAGTTGTAGATGGTGTTGTCCTGCGTCGTCCAGATATTGAGGAACAGCATCAACACGGCAAGGCTGACCAGCCCCTGGGCGATCATCACGTCAACGATATCGGCTTGCTGGTAGATCATCGCGCCGAGTGCGCCGGTCACGACCATCAGGCCATTGCCGACGAAGAAGGCCGCCAGCGTGGCGATCACGGCAATCTTGGGCGAGCGTGCGAAGCGGCTCCAGTTGGTGGCCTGGGTGCCGCCACTGATGAAGGTACCGATCACGGCCGTGATGGCAGCCGTCCAGCTCATGGAGTCTGCCGGCACGATGGCGGCAAGCCCCGTCATGCCACCGATATCCACCATGCCGGTATAGAGGCTGAACAGAATGAACAGCAGCATGGCAGGCACGGCCACACGCGAGAGCATGTCCAGCCCGCGATAGCCGACCATCGCCGTGAGACAGAAGGCAAAGCCGAAGATGACCATCAACGGTGTGGTCAGCCATTCCGGCAAGCCCAGCGTCTTGACCAGCACGATGGCGATGGTCGCCGTACCCCAGGCATACCAGCCAATCTGGGTGAAGCCGAGCACGATATCTGACAGACGACTGCCCTTCTCGCCAAAGCACAGACGGCCCATCAATACCGAATTGAGACCACTCTTGCAGGCGATATAGGCCAGGGCGGCTGCATAACCGCCGAGCAACAGATTGCCGATCACGATGATCCACATCAGCTCATTGAGCTCGAACGCTGCGCCCAATGACCCACCCGCCCACATGGTGGCAGTGAAGAAGGTGAAACCGAGCAGCACCATCGAGGTGGAGAGCAACCCACGTCGCGCCGACGCCGGCACTTCACTCAAGGGATAATCATTGCCTGATTCGCCGTCTGTCGCGGCGCTATTACCGTGTTCTGCCATGAGTGCCTTCCTGGAGCTCGGTCATCAATCTTCCGAGTCTCGTGATGAGTGGGGACATATTGCGCGAGGGACGCCCAGCCAGCGGGCTGCAGCGGCGCTACGGTACCAGATCGCAATATTCAGGCCAGTTTTTGCGACACAGCTGCCAAGTTGCCTCTGGCGCAACGCTTGAAAGCTGTCTCAGGCGTCAGGTTGCTGACTCGCGCGCGACAGGAAAACTCATCGGATCGCAAGGCTGAGCGGCAGATCATGCGCTTTGCCAAACTCCTTTGGCTACCGCCTGAAACTCCCCAATGCATTGGGTTGTGGCATGAAAATGCCGAACGCACCACATGGGTGCGTTCGGCATTTTAAGCGTCAGGGTCATCACTTGACGTTTGACCAGGGTTGATTCTACTGCAAGCCTCGTCGTTATCTTGACTTAGTGTTCAAGATCAAGTTTTTTGACGAACGTCGCACTCTGACGTCCAGTCGCCGACTTCATTTCTCTCAGATCAAGCACTGGCTAGCACACCTTCACTGGCATTGACCTCTTCAGTGTCCATCAGACGCAAGCGAACCGGCACCGATTTACAGGCCGGTGTATTGCTGCGCGCATCACGGTGATCCAGAGGAATCAGGTCATTGGTTTCCGGGTAGTAGGCCGCCAGACAACCGGTCGGGATGTCGTAGGCCTTGAGCTTGAAGCCGGCCATGCTGCGTTCGACACCGTCCTCCGACACGGTTTCCAGCCGCACCCGATGGCCCTCCTCGAGCCCGAGCGTCTCGAGATCCTGCGGGCTGATCATCACTACCATGCGCGTGCCGTAGACATCGCGATAACGGTCATCATTCGAGTAAACCGTGGTGTTGAACTGATCATGGCCACGTAGCGTCATCAACAGGAAGGTACTGTCCATGTCCAGCGTCTCGTGAGTTACCTTGTCGAGACCCTCCTCATCGGTCCCCAGGCCTTCGGGAAACAGGAAGTTGGCGCGCCCGGAGTCGGTATGCCAGATACGCTCACGCGGGGCGATACGAACATGAAAGCCGCCCTGCGCCAGGCGAGCGTTATAGCGGGGGAATATCTGCGGAAACACGGCCTCGATGCGCTCACGAATCCGCGCGTAATCGGCCTGCAGCCAATCCCAGTCCAGCGTGGGATGCCTAGGCAAGGTGGCCTTGGCCAGCTGACAGGCAATGGCAATTTCCGAGTGCATGCTCGGGTCTGCCGGCGCCATCACGCCGCGCGATGGCGCCACGTTGCACATGCCATCCTCGACACTGGTGGTCTGCTCCGCGCCCTTGCCATCGGCTCCTGCCTGGAGGTCACGCTCACTGTGCCCAAGGGTCGGCAGCACCCAACCGTGCTTGCCGGGCTGAAGATGGCTGCGATTGAGCTTGGTGGCGATGTGCACGGTCATGTCCAGTTCACGCACCTTCTCGACCACGCGCTTCTGATCCGGAATGGCACGAAAGAAGTTACCCCCCATGCCGATGAATGCCTTGACCTCGTCGCGCAGTATCGCTTCACAGCATTCCGACACATCATGCCCTGGCTCGCGCGGGCATTGAATGTCGAATACACGATCGAAGGCGTCCAACATCTCGGTGGTGGGCAGATTCTCGATACCGACGGTACGGTCACCCTGTACATTGGAATGCCCGCGTACCGGACAGGCGCCTGCCCCCGGCTTGCCAATATTGCCGCGTAGCAACAGCAGATTGATGATCTGCTGGATCGTATCGCCACCGCGGGCATGCTGGGTGATGCCCATGCCCCAGCAGCAGATGACACGCTCCGCTTCCATGTAGGTCTTGGCCGCCTTCTCCAGTGACTCACGCGAGAGACCGGACATGTCGACCAGGTACTGCCAATCAAGCGCGCGACAATGGCTGGCAAAAGCCTCGTAGCCATGGGAATGCTGGGCGATGAAGTCGTGATCCAGAACCCCCACCGCATACGGATCATCCGCACGCAATGTGTCATCAGACTCGATGACGTACTTGCACATGGCCTGAATCGCAGCCAGATCACCGCCGATTCGCAACTGGTGATACTGGGTGCTGATCTCCACGCCATCACGACTGAGCATGTCCTTGGGCGATTGCGGGTCAGCGAAACGGACCAGTGCACGTTCGCGCAGCGGATTGAAGGTCACGACCTCAGCACCCCGCCCGCGTGCCTCATGCAGATCGCCCAGCATCCGTGGGCTGTTGGTACCGCTGTTCTGCCCGAAGATGAAGATGGCATCCGCCTGCTTGAAGTCTTCGAGATTCACCGTCGCCTTGCCGATACCGATCGATTCCGGCAAGGCACGCGAGGTGGTTTCGTGACACATGTTGGAGCAGTCAGGGAAGTTGTTGGTGCCATACATGCGCCCAAACAACGAGTACAGGAATGCCGCTTCATTGGAGGTGCGACCTGAGGTATAGAACTCGACCTGATTGGGATCCTCGTAACGCTTGAGCCGCTCGCCGATTTCGGCATAGGCCGATTCCCAGCTCACCGGCTCGTAGCGATCTATCACAGCGTTATAGCGTAAAGGATGCGTCAGGCGCCCTTCCCGCTCCAGATGGTGGTCCGTCCACTCGCGCAACTCGCTTAGCGTGTTGTCTGCGAACAGGCTGTCACTGACTCGCTCACGCGTGGCCTCCCATGCCAACGCCTTGGCACCGTTCTCGCAGAAATTGGCACCCTTGGGCTTGTCACCATTCGGCCAGGCGCAGCTGGGACAGATGAAGCCATCCGGCTTGTTCATCTTCATCAAGCTGGTGTGGCCCTTGATGGGTAGATGCTGCTGCCAGATGAAGTGCTCCACCGCTTTCAGTGATGGCCAGCCTCCACCGGGTGAAGTGCCTACCTGGCTCCCCGCGAGGTGCGCGTCCAGCGCCGGTGCATGGGAGCCCTTGTCACTCATGATCGCGCCTTTCTGAGGCGGTATGCCTGAAGCGGGACTTTTCTGGTCAGTAGACGGTGCCTCTGCAGTAACCTGCGATTGGCGTTTGACGTCATCAGACGGTTGAGGGGTAGGCACATCGGTCATGGTCAAGCTCCAGCAGGCATGCGGGGTCATCCAGGGACAATCAGTTACCAGTACCTGCATGCGCGAAGGGCCTTTTTCAAGAGGCTGCTCCCATGTTCACCTGCTTCCCCCCTTGAAGTTGCTGTCAGTCGACACCAAGGTTATACAGACCTGACACAAGCAGACCTGACACAAGCGCGGTGATTTCATGTATTTGTCACCGCTAGAATTGCAATGACCTGACATCGATGAGGATATTGGAGATGAATAGCGATATGAAAAGCGACATGACCATCTTTGAAGCCCTGCGCAAGAGCCACGATGAACAACGCCGTCTGCTGGGCATGCTGGTGCAGACAGAAGGTGATAGCGCACCGCGTGATGATCTCTTCAACCGTCTAAAGGCTGAGCTGGCCAACCACGCCGGTGCCGAGGAACGCGCGCTGTATATCCCGATGATGGAACACGACATGACGCAGGAAAAAGCGCGTCACAGTGTGGCAGAGCACCATGAAATCGATGAGCTGGTAGAGAAGCTCGAAGCGACGGATTACAGCTCCTCTGCCTGGCTGACCACGGCCAAACAGCTTGAGCACCTGGTGACGCACCATCTGGAAGAAGAAGAGCAGGAAGTCTTCCAACTGGCAGGGCGCGCCCTTGATGACGCCGCCAAGCACACGCTGGCAGATGAATATCTCGCCGACATGAAGGCACGTGAAACTGCCTGACTGACGCTGTCAGCACTTGTTGAAACCCGGATACTGATGCGGGTAGCGGCGAGAACAGATATTGTCGTTGGCGATGTCGTTGGCGAGAGAGAGGGGCTGGCCATGATGGCCAGCCCCTCTTGCGTTGTTACCTGAATGACGCCCGTGCCTGGACTCTCCGCATGGCTTACCTGCGACGCGCTGGACGGGTGGTTGCTCCGCGCTTGTGAGCCCCCTTCGAACCGCCTTTGTCATCGTGCGATTTACGGGCAGTTACCTGAGCTTCGGGACGCCCCACATAGCGCGCAATCCAGATGGTGTGCTTGGCGCCAGAACTGCCGTGAGCATAGACCTGCTCGGCCTTGGCCTTGAATCCCGCCTTGGAGAGACGCTGGGAAAAGCGCGGATCTGCACTCGCCGACCACACCGCCAGAATGCCACTGGGCCGCAGTGCACGCGCGCAAGCCGCCAGCCCTGCGGCACTGTAGAGCCAGTCATTGTCATCTGCCGTCAGCCCTTCAGGGCCATTGTCGACATCCAGCATGATGGCATCGAAGCCGGCAGGCGCCTCACGCAGCACCTCGGCCACATCACGATTATCGACGAGAGCCCGCGGATCACGAATCGGATAACCCGCCTTCTCACCCAGCGGACCGTCGTTCCAGGCCACCACACCCGGCACCAGCTCAGCCACGATCACCTCGGCATCGGCATTGAAATGCTTGAGCGCCGAGGCCAGCGTAAAGCCCATTCCCAAACCGCCAATCAATACGCGCTGAGCCGTCCGGCTTGTCAGCAGGCGCGCCGGAATCTCCGCCAGCGCATCTTCAGAGCCATGCATGCGGGTGTTCATCAGCTGACCGCCCTTGCCACTCTCGATCTTGATGACGAAATCCTCGCCATACTCAAACAGACAGAGTGAGTCTGTCGTGCCGGGAATCGGAGCAGTATCAAGCAGCACAAAACGTTTCATGGCACATCCACAGGGGAAAAATCGCAGAGGAAGAAGTCACAGGGGCCGTCAGACCGCGCCCTGTCAACAATATCAACATGACGGACATCCACTCGACATGAAGGAGCGTTAGTCTAACAGCCTCGATGATGTTGCTGATATCCAAGAGGGAAAGTGCCGGGTAATGGCTTCAATGGCTGACGGCTGCGCTGAGCACAGCGTTGGTACGTGGCTCACGACTCAGCATTTTCTCTCTACCACACAAAGACACTCACCACCGAGACAGTCACTTTGGAGACAACTCTCAAAGAGGCTGAAGTAATATCAGGGCGTATATTGCTGGCACATTCTTCTAGCTTCTCTAATACTTCTGCTTGAGGCGTTGGAAGAATGACTGAAGGGACAGCTGAGAGAACGGCTAACACTGCGTTTTGTAATGCCTCATGTGCTATTGCAACAAACGAACGTACAACGACCCAAGCACTGCAGGCACGTTCGTGGACGTCATCACACTCTCTTGAAATAGCAACGTACCTAGAGAATCCAACGAGATTCCATTACATCGAAACCGAAAAAGGGGACATTTCGATGCCACATACCCAGCCTGAACAGCTAGCGACGATCAACACACAAAAGGTCGCTGAACGCTTTCGCAGTCTCCATCCCATCGTGGCACTCGTGTCGGCCACTCGACTCATGCAATACCTTGAACGTGAAGGCATGCAGCTGACAGAGCATCGAGCGCTGTGCGCCGACATCATCCGCAGCGCCTTGCCAAGTCTGGAAGCAGGCCCGGGGAATGACCCCAGCAATGTCCCTGTCCTCGATGGCGCACGCGAGGCAGAAATCGTCCCTTCCGTAGCCGAGCCCGCCATTGCCAATGGCATTACTGATGACATGGTCGAGGCCGCCGCGCTAGCCCCACCTGCCACTCTCAACTCTGCCTCTGTCGCGGCAGGTGCCAGCGAGCCTGCAACGGTGCATGACAAGCCCCGCGGCATGATGTCCTGAAGCGACGCCATCACAGCAGCGTGTCATCTCCCGACAGGCTGGCAAGACACTCGACAGACGGACAAGACGCTAAACAGGCTGACAATGACGCCCGTCGCTGATCCCTCAGCGGCGGGCGTTTCAGTCTACAAGTCTCTTCGTTCCCTTCGAGCAGCACACTCCCTGTGGCGAAGCAGGGAAAAGCCGCGCCTCTCCTGGATGACAAGACCCCAAATATGAGAAAAAACGCACATGAGGGTTTAAAACTCGCTGCGTATCCGCATGTCAGTGAGTGCAGGACGTTGAATATCTGAAGACGAATTTATCTAGCCTCTAGATCAACGGATAGGGAGTGTGACGACATGAGTCAATTACAGCCCCCGCAGCATCAGGACCACCAACCCGGCGATGAACATCGCATGCAGCCCGCACCGCAATACATTCGTGACAGTTACCGCGGCAGCGGCAAGCTCAAGGGCAAGGTCGCCGTCATTACCGGCGGTGACAGCGGCATAGGTCGTGCGGCGGCCGTGCACTTTGCCCGTGAAGGGGCAGACTGCATGATCACTCACCTGGGCAGTGAAGAAGTGGATGCAGAGGAGACGATTAGCCTGGTCGAGGCAGAGGGGCAGCGCGCGATTCGAATCGCGGGTGATGTGGGCGACCCGGCTTTCTGCCGCAAGGTGATCTCCGGTGCGCTGGAGGCCTTCGGCAAGCTCAACATCCTGGTCAACAACGCAGCCGAGCAATACGACTGGGGCGATGTCACCGAGATCGAGGATGCCCAGCTGGAACGCACCTTCCAGACCAACATCTTCAGTCACTTTTATCTGATCAAGGCAGCGGTCCCGCATCTCGACAAGGGCGACACGATCATCGCCACCTCCTCGGTGAACGCCTTCAAGGGCAACGATACCCTGATTGATTATTCCGCCACCAAGGGCGCCATTCAGGGCTTGGTGCGCTCACTCTCCGGCACGCTGATGGACAGAGGCATTCGCGTCAATGCCGTTGCCCCAGGCCCGGTATGGACCCCGCTGATACCGGCGAGTTTCAATGATGAACAGGTCGCCGAGTTTGGTAGCCAGGTACCGATGGGTCGCCCAGGCCAACCAAGCGAGATGGGGCCGGCTTACGTGTACCTCGCCAGTGATGACTCGTCCTACATGACAGGACAGACCCTTCATCTCAATGGTGGCGTCATCCTCAATACTTGATCATTCAACACTGGATCATGCAACGCTGAATCACACGGCACGCAATGATCCGACGCCACTGAATGACGCACTGACGGGCAGGGGCCGATGCAAGGATATCGGCCCCTGCTCGTTTCATCTTGAGCGTCACACTTGTCGTGTATCCTGCCGTGATTGCCGTACCAGACGACTCTTGAGCCTCCTCGATGGCTCTGTTCCAAGCTCCGTGGTCTGCACTCCGATGCCAGTCAGGCATCACCTCCCCCTTCCTGCGTCAGCGCAAGACGCTCTGCCGCGATTTTGCTACCCTGCGCTCCCGAGCTTCACGATCAATCGAGACTTCCTGAATGCCCCCAGCGCCACGCCTAGCTCTTTGTGTATCCGTTCGCGCCGCAGTGATCGCACTGTGTCTTTCTGCGTCTACCCTGTCACCGGCGGTACTGGCAGCGGACGGCATGGACTTCGATCAACCGGAAGCCTTCGCCACGCTCAAGAAAGCCGTCAGCTATTTCGACGAGATGGAGACGCTGCCAGAGGAGGCCTGGATCAGTCGTGACCAGACATCGGCACGCGATGATATGGACGACATGATCAAACAGGCGATGGAGGCACTGGACGTACCGGAGCTGACCCAGCTGCGCACGACGTATCGCAAGGTCGAAGACAAGATCAGCGACACACGTCAGCAGATATCGGAGCTCAAGGAAAAGCGTATCCTCGCGCCGGATACCGATGTTTCGACTCTGACACGCTTCACGCCGACCGAGACGCTGCGTGAGTTCACCGCCAGCACGCGCGGTGACTATGATCTGCTGATCAAGGCTCATGAGACCAATATCGAAGCGTATCAGGGTGAGCTGACAACGCTGGAAGGCCAGCTGGCAGCGCGGCTGAAGGAGATTGATATCACGCTGACACCCGACCAGGTACAGGTATGGTTGTCATCCGTGGTTGGTGATGACGTACTGGACATGAGTGTCGTATTCGCGAGCATCAAGTCAGTGGCACAGCAGCTGGCTGAGTTGACCCGCGATAGTGGCGAGAATCTGGAATACGCGCGCCGCTATTACGGCATGGTTGTCATGTTGCATCGCATGATCGTGACCATGCAGGAAGACTTCATCACGCGTGTAAATGATGAGGTATTGCCAAAGTTGAAAGGCTTTGCCACAGAGGCTGAGGCCACGACCCGTGACGCCCGCTCACTCATCAAGCAAGGCGGTCAACGTGAGAGTCTGGAAAACAACATCCGCGCCAATGCCCTGACACTCAAGACCATCACTCTGTATCGCACCCTGGTCAGCGAGCAGCGTGATCGGGTCAAGCAGTCGCTGAGCCAGAGCCAACGTGAACTGGCAGTGGCGACCAACACCTACCGCACCGTCAAGCTGAGCGCGCATGTCGCCGATCTGATCCGTCAGGGCGTGAAGACGTTCGATACGCTGGCAGAGCTACAGGTGCCCGTCGCGATCAGCTTCCAGAACAGCGCCATGCGTGAGGAATTCCGCAAGTTGACTGAACGGATGCAGCAAGCGAAATAATGTCGCTTTCCCTGCCTGTCACACTGCTCCTGCTTGTGACACGCACTGCTAGCCCCCCCTCATTACGGCTCACTCGCCCCGCTTCTCCATGGCATTCGTGGAAGCGGGGCTGCTGCGCAACCGAACATCGCGCAGCTTCAGTACCGTCTCAAGAGTACGCCGTAGACGTGCCGCCTCGCTGACCAGACTGTCGCCAGACAACATGCCCACGCCAAGCACCAACCCTCGTCGCAAATCCGTCTCACTGCATACCATGCTCAACGGCCGCACGATGAGATGCTCCTTCATCAATAACTGCGCCACACGCTGGTCATCAATGTCTTGTGCAAACTGCAAGCACAGACTGATGCCACGTGAGGGCGGCGATACACTGAACACACCCTTCACCTGACACAACTGGTCATGTACGACCTGCTGACGTCCCAGATAATCACGCTGAATGCGCTGGTACCAGCCATCGAGATCGCCATCGGCGATGAATTGCGCCAGCACCGCCTGATCCAGCATGCGGCCCTCACGGAAGACTTCACTGCGCAGCCGATTCATCGGACCCGCCAGTGAGCGCGGGACCACCAGATACCCCAGCCGCAAGCCCGGGAACATCAGCTTGGAGAAGGACCCGACGAGCAAGCGATTATCCGAATCCGGGTCAAACAGCAGTTCATCGCAATCATCGCCACTGAACTCATAATCATCCTCAAGGATATAGGCCGGCTGAGATGCCTCACAGAGTGCCAGCTTGTCTTCGCGGGAGGTGGGGACACTCAAGGGGTAGTGGTGTGAGCCAGTGAAATACGCCATCTGCACGGGCACACGTGGCAAGGCTGCCAGCTCATGTCCATTTTCGGGACACCACGGTATCAAGTCTGTCTCCATCCCAGCCGCCAGAAAGACATTGCGCGCCCCCCAGTAACACGGTGATTCCATCACGACGCGCTGCCCAACATCGGCCAGCGCCAAGGCACACAGTTCGATGCCGTGGTGAGTGCCCTCGGTGATGATGATCTGCTGAGTATCACAATCAATATTGCGCCAGCGGCGTAGAAAATCCCGTATCTCACGCTTCAGCGGACCATAGCCGCCACTGGAATACGAAAGTAGTAGTGCGTTGTGCGGCACCGTGACACTGGCATACAACTGGCGCCATTTACGCATCGGAAAACGCGCGATATCGGGGATACCCGGCACGAAGGCGCCGCTTTGAATCAGGCTGGCCCCCTGACCGCCCAGTACCCTGCGCGCACGTGTCGACAACGGCAGTGGCGTGATGACAGCCGTCTGTGGTGCCAGACGTTGCGGATGATGCGGCCGTCGTGTCCAGGTGCCCTGTCCATGACCGGTATGCAGATAACCTTCTGATATTAGTGACTTGATCGCCAGTGCGAGCGTATTTCTCGCCACCCCCAATGCCACACACAGACTGCGATGCGCTGGCAGTCTCGCACCCACTGGCCAGTCATGACGAATGACTTCCAGGAGCGCTTGCTCCACCCGGACCTGCTTGCCAAGGGTCTGAGACTGACGCATATAGCGCTCGATCAGCGGAGCGAGTGTCACCTGATCCATATCAATACTCCTGATCGCAGGGGTCGGTCGCTCTACGACCAAGGGGGTAGGCAACGTAGGATTATCCGACGGCGACTTCAAGTGGTCTAGTCAAAAGAATAATTGGTCCATTCGCAGACAGTAAAACCACTGCTAGCGTGTCTTTCAAGCGCCGCAGATAAAGTGTCTCCCCCGGACAGGTAGCGAGAGCGACGTTAGCTCGCACACTGCGTCGTTCTATAACAACTTCCAAAAGCATTCGGATGACTATTCATGAGCAACACTTCTCCTCCTGCACAACAACTTGTCAGAGTATTGGCCCGTGGTGATGTATTGGCACTGGCCTTCGGGGCCATGGTCGGCTGGGGCTGGATTGTCCTCACCGGTGGCATGATAAGAGACGCCGGTAGCATGGGGGCCATCATCGCCTTCATCATTGGTGGTACTGCCGTTGTACTGATTGGACTGACCTACGCCGAACTGGCCGCTGCCATGCCGAAGGTTGGCGGTGAACACGTCTATAGCTATCGTGCGATGGGCCACTTTGCATCGTTCATCTGCACCTGGACCATCATCCTCGGCTATCTCAGCGTGGTGTCGTTTGAAGCGGTAGCGCTGCCGACGGTCATCGAGAATCTGGCACCCAACTACGCGATTGGCCACATGTGGACCATCGCGGGCTGGGACGTGAAGGCTACCTGGGTTGCCGTTGGTGTCGGTGGTTCACTGGCCATGATGGCCATCAACTACGTCGGCATCACTACCGCGGCACTGCTGCAGAAAGTCGTGACCGGCATCATCCTCATCGCGGGAGTGTTGTTCGTGACCGGCGCGCTGTTTGAAGGTGACGTCGCCAACATGACACCGCTGTTCACTCAATCTGACGGTGGCGTGACCGCCGGTATCATTGCCGTACTGGTGCTGGTGCCTTTCCTGTTCGTCGGCTTCGACGTCATCCCGCAGGCCGCCGAGGAGATCAATCTGCCCTACAACGCCATCGGCAAAGTGCTGATGATGTCGGTCGTGCTAGCCGTGGTCTGGTATGCACTGATCATTCTGGCTACCAGCATGTCACTCGATCAGGAAGCGCTGAATCAGAGCAACCTGAGCGTGCCGGATGCCATGGGATCACTCTTCAACTCGCCGTGGGCCAGCAAGCTGATGATCCTCGCGGGTATCGCCGGCATCATCACCAGCTGGAATGCCTTCTACATCGGCGGTTCACGTGCCATCTACGCACTCGCTCATGCCGGCATGTTGCCTGCCGCACTCGGCAAGCTGCACCCGAAACACAAGACCCCGACCAACGCCGTGCTGCTGATCGGCCTGCTGTCCTGCATCGCGCCATTCTTCGGACGCCCGGCACTGGTCTGGATCGTCGACGCCGGTGGCCTGGGCATCGTCATCGCCTATCTGTTCGTCGCACTGTCCTTCGTGATTCTGCGCGTCCGTGAGCCGAACATGCCGCGTCCGTTCCGCGTCAAGAATGGCATGGTGTGTGGCGTGCTCGCCGTGATTCTGTCCTTCGCCATGGCCTGTCTGTACCTGCCGGGCAGTCCGTCTGCCCTGACCGGCACCGAATGGTTGATCTTCGGTGGCTGGATGATGCTTGGCCTGGTGATGTACGCCATCGCCCTCAAGCAATACGGCCGCGACTATAGTGATCGCATCATGAAACCGTCCTTCGTCGACGAGTGAGTCTGTCCTGCTTGCTCGCCCTGCACGTCCCTGCAAGACGTTTCCCCATGTACAACGCCAGCGCTTGAACGCCAAGCACTCATGACGCAAGAGGAGCTTCACATGTCCCATACCGCAGTCGAGATGTCCGCCTTCCTGAAACGCTATGTCGGTGACGGTATCTTCGTTCCCGCACTGATCGGTGCAGAGCGACGCGAGACCGGCACCACCTTCGATGTCACCAATCCGGCCACGGGCGAGCTGTTGGCGCGTGTCGCTGAAGTCAGTGCCGATGACACGCGTGATGCCGTGGCCGCCGCCGATCTGGCCGGCCAGGCGTGGAAGAAGGTGCCGGTCAAGGAGCGTTCTGCGCTGCTGCGTCGCTGGTTTGATCTGGTACTGGCACATCGTGAAGACCTCGCTCAGCTGATGACGCTGGAACAGGGCAAGCCGCTGGCCGAAGCGCGTGGCGAAGTGACCTATGGCGCCTCGTTTATCGAGTTCTTCGCTGAAGAAGCCAAGCGCATGGCCGGTGAAACGCTGCCGTCCCACGGGGCGGACAAGCGCCTGATGGTATTGCGTGAGCCTATCGGTGTCGTCGCGGCCATCACGCCGTGGAACTTCCCGCTGGCGATGATCACCCGCAAGTGTGCACCGGCCATCGCGGCGGGCTGCTCGGTGGTCATCAAGCCGGCGGAAGCGACGCCGCTGACCGCACTGGCGCTGGCGGATCTCGCCCTGGAAGCCGGCCTGCCGCCGGGCCTGATCAGCGTCGTCACTGCCATGAAGCCGATCGCCATCGGTGAAGTGCTGACCACCGATCCCCGCATTCGCAAGGTGTCCTTCACTGGGTCCACGCCGGTGGGCAAGTTGCTGATGGCGCAGTGTGCCTCGACCGTCAAGAAGACCGCGATGGAGCTGGGCGGCAACGCACCGTTCATCGTCTTCGATGATGCTGATGTCGATGCGGCGGTTGAGGGCGCTATCGTTTCCAAGTTCCGCAATGCCGGTCAGACCTGTGTCTGCACCAATCGCTTCCTCGTCCAGGACGGCGTGTATGACGCCTTCGTCGAGAAACTGGCCGCACGTGTCGCCGCCATGCAGGTTGGCGATGGCCTGGTGGATGGCAACACGATCGGCCCGCTGATCAATGATGCCGCCGTCAGCAAGGTGCAGCGCCATATCGACGATGCCGTCGACAAGGGTGCACGCCTGGTGTGTGGTGGCAAGCAGCATGCGCTGGGTCACAGCTTCTTCGAGCCAACCGTACTGGCTGATGTCACCACCGACATGCTCGTCGCGGATGAAGAAACGTTTGGCCCGCTGGCGCCGATTTTCCGCTTCCACAAGGACGAAGAGGCCATCGCGATGGCCAATGACACGCCCTTCGGTCTGGCAGCCTACTTCTATGCCAATGACTACCGTCGTATCTGGCACACGCTGGAAGCACTGGAATACGGCATGGTCGGCGTCAATGAAGGCCTGATTTCCACTGAGCTGGCCCCCTTCGGTGGCATCAAGGAATCCGGACTGGGTCGCGAAGGCTCGCACCATGGCCTGGAAGAGTTCACCGAGCTGAAGTACGTCTGCATCGGCGGCCTCTAAGACGGCCTGTTCTCGAGTGGTAGACGTCACGAGACATTCCCCGCACGCCAGGGCGTGCGGGCCCAAGACAACGAAAAGGCAGGCAGTGATCCTGCCCGAAGACTTTCAGGAGAATGACATGAGCACCGATACCACCAACGGCCTGAGCAACGCACAGCTCGACGTCCTCAAGCACAAGTACGTCGCCAAGGGTGCCGTGACTGCCACACCACAGTTCGCCGATACCGCGCTTAACGCTGAAATCTGGGATGCCGACGGCACGCGCTGGATCGACTTCGCCGGCGGCATTGGCGTGCTGAATCTGGGTCACCGTCACCCGAAGATCGTCGCCGCCGTCAAGGCACAGCTCGACAAGGTCATGCATACCGCCGCCGGCGTCATCTCCTACGCGCCGTACGTGCTGCTGAGCCAGAAGCTTGCCGAGCTGACGCCGGTGCGTGGCCCGGAGCGCAAGACGCTGCTGGTCAACTCTGGTGCGGAAGCGGTCGAGAACGCCATCAAGATCGCGCGTGCTGCCACTGGCCGTAGCGGTGTCATCACTTTCGACGGCGCCTTCCACGGCCGCACCATGATGACGCTGGCGATGACCGGCAAGGTATTGCCGTACAAGAATGACTTCGGCCCGATGCCGGGCGATATCTTTCGTGCGCCCTACCCGAATCCGATTCACGGCATCAGCGAAGAAGCGTCACTCAACGCGATCCATACCCTGTTCAAGACCGATATCGCGCCGCACCGCACCGCCGCCATCGTCATCGAGCCGGTGCAGGGTGAAGGCGGTTTCTACATCGCCTCGCCGACCTACCTCAAGGCGCTACGTGCGCTGTGTGACGAGCACGGCATCCTGTTGATCGCCGACGAAGTGCAGTCCGGCTTCGCGCGTACCGGCAAGCTGTTCGCGATGGAGCACAGCGGTGTCGAAGCCGACATCATGACCATGGCCAAGAGTCTCGCCAACGGCATGCCGCTATCCGCTGTCGTCGGTACTGCCGCACTGATGGATGCATCTGGCCCCGGCTCGCTCGGCGGCACCTACAGTGGTAACCCGCTGTCCTGCGCCGCGGCACTGGCCGTCATCGACGTCATCCGTGAAGAGAATATCCTCGAGCGCAGCACTCAGATGGGCGAGCTGTTGGCAGCACGTTTCGCCAGCTGGCAAGCGCGCTTCACCCACGTCGCTCACTCGCGCAATCTGGGGTCCATGGCAGCGTTCGAACTGGTCGATGCCGATGGCAAGCCGGATCCGGCGGCCACTGTTGCCGTATGCGCCAAGGCCAAGGAACTGGGCCTGATTCTGCTGTCGTGTGGCTTCTACTCCAACACCATCCGCGTGCTGGTGCCGCTGACCGTCGAGCCAGAAGTGCTCGAGGAAGGCCTCACTATCATCGAGAAAGCGCTGGAAAGCCTCGCCTGATCCATTGCCTGTTACAAGGCAATCGCGCAAGACAAACGTGTGAAGACAACGGTCACCTTCGGGTGGCCGTTCTTCATTTTCGCCATACGGGAATGACAAGAGTCGCTCTCTCGCACTGTCTTCGTGATACCGCCACCCAACCGCGCTATCGTCCAGACAACTGACGCGCTATGATGAGTGATCGCTCAATAAAGTATTTGAATTATTGCTTACTTCTCTCTCAATCAGTGGAGATATCGATGTCACAACTCGACATTCAAGTCGCCTACGACGTGGTCTGCCCATGGTGCTGGATCGGCAAGCGCCATCTGGATGAGGCCATCGCGCAGCTGGAGTTCAAGGATGAGATCAGCGTCAGCTATCTGCCCTTCCAGCTCAATCCGCATGTGCCGCGTGAAGGCATGGCGCGTGCTGATTACCGTCGCCAGAAGTTCGGCAGTGTCGAGCGCGGCGCGGAGCTGGATGCTCAGGTGGCGCAAAGCGGCGCGCAGAGCGGTGTTACCTTCCGTCACTCGCTGATGCAGCGTACACCCAACTCCACTGATGCCCAGCGTGTCGTCTGGCGTCAGCAGTCGGCAGGCCTGCCGGAACGCCCGTTGCTGGAGGCATTGTTTGTCGCCTACTTCCACGACGGCAAGGACGTGGGAGATAAGCAGGTACTGGCCGAGATCGCCAGCCAACACGATGACAATCTAAGCGTCGAGCAGGCACTCGCCTTCCTGCAATCCCCTGAAGGTGAGCAGGATGTCGCTGGCCAGCAGGAAGCGCTGCGCGAAGCCGGCATTCAGTCCGTGCCCAGCACCATCGTCGGCAAGTTCTACGTACCGGGCGCACAGCCGGTGGAAGTATTGGTGCAGATGCTGACAGAGGCTCGCGAGCAGCAGGTATAAAGAGGGAATGACACGCTAGAAAAAACACGCCTGTTGCAGGCGTGTTTATTTGTCTTGCTCAGGCTTGTGAGGCGCCTGCCATTGTTTGCGTATTGTGTCGATATACAGGGAAAAGTCGTGAGACATGTCTTTATAATCTGTATTCGATAACCATTGAATCTGCAGTCCATCCATGACTGCCATGATAGTTCTGGCAATGGATTCAACAGGTGCATTAGCATCGATAAGCCCATCACTCTTGGCTTCATTCAAGGCCTGACATATCGCCTCAGAGAAAGTTTGATGATGTTCCAGGAGCCAATGATTGGCGGGGTGATCAATATCTACAGCCTCACCAGAAAGCGTAGTGAACAGTTTGACAATACTTTTTTTGCTTTGGTTATGCTCAACCAGGAATACCAGATTTTCGATATAGTGCCACCCGCGTGCACGAGTTCCGGCTAGATCAATCTTTAGCCAGTCATGGGAATCACGACGTGCCATGACTGCGTTCAACAATGCATTCTTGTTGGGAAAATGATGTAACAAGCCTGTCTGACTCAAACCAGCCCCTCTGGCGATCGTCGTCATGGCAGTACTTCTATATCCATCGCGAGAAAATATGTCAGTTGCGACTTCCAGAATCCTTTCACGTCGAGCGTCGCTATCGGTATTGCGCGGCCGTCCGACGGTTCTGCGACCATTCACGGAAGAATTCATCTTGTAAACTCTTGTTATGAAAAGGAGGTAGCTGTCGCCACCTCCTTTTCAACTTACTTAGTTTCTCAAGTCAATGCAATCCGCAGTCGTTTATCTCCCAGTCCACGTGCAATGATCAGTTCTCCTTGTGCCAGTATATTCCACTGAGAAGTTGACGCATCCCAGAAATTGAATAAACGAGGATCACACTTGATGGATACAGTCCCCTGATTCCCCGCTGACACATCCACGCCTTGATAACCCACCAGGCGTATTGGTTGATGATCATCATCTGGTCTGAAGTAGACCTGCACTGTTTCCCGAGAATCCATGGCGCCTGTATTCGATAGCGTTACCTTTACAACACATTCACTCCCGGGAATATAGGAACATACACTGACGTTTTCGTAGTTCCATACGCCATATCCCAACCCACTGCCAAACCAGAACAAGGGGGCTGGCGAAATGT
The DNA here is from genome assembly GCF_009796845.1 of Cobetia sp. L2A1. Taxonomy (NCBI): domain Bacteria; kingdom Pseudomonadati; phylum Pseudomonadota; class Gammaproteobacteria; order Oceanospirillales; family Halomonadaceae; genus Cobetia; species Cobetia sp. L2A1. The sequence goes on from NZ_CP047025.1 coordinate 2,150,653, forward strand.
CCTTGTCATAGCCACGATAACCTATACAGGATTTTTCCTCATATACCAGATTCAAGTTGTCATCGGGTTGAACGGACCACGCGGGAGATGCACCATCCTCAATGGGATAGCAAGTCACAAGTCGTCCAGTAGGTTCACTACTGCCGACAATGACATCTGCTATCGCATGTCCGCCCTCTTGGCCTGGCAAGCCGGCAATCAGGATGGCATCGACATCATCTGCCCATGGCATCAAGACAGGGGTGGCTGCATTGACGATGACAATGGTCTTCTTGGCCACATTGGCGACACGAGCGACCATTTCATTCTGTCGTCCCGGTAGCGAAAGAGTTGCCTTGTCAGCACCTTCTGTCTCTGCCTCATCCGTAAGCCCGACCATGACGATAGCAATATCTGACGTTCTCGCGCTATTTTCGGCCGCGATCAGAGCCTCTTCATCAGTATGTCTTCTCGGGATTGCCGCCAGTGCAAACAGTCCTTGAGACGTCATTTCAAACATATGACTTTCATCAGGAAGGGAGATGTTCAGTTTCTGCTCCAGTTCATGACGCCAATCGATGATATTGAGATCCAGTGTTGCTCTGAGAATCTTGCCGCCTACGCGGGTAAACAGACGTGTGGTAGAAGCAGGACATATGACAGATTCACCCGGGTCAAAACTCTTGTAGGAAAGTTTTTCAGAATAGGATTCATCATCAATCGTGATGGTCCATGAACCTGCACCGATACCTCCTACCTCCCAGTCAGAACATGTCTTTGATAACCGGGTTTCAAAGATGATTCTATGCGGAAATTCTTTCACGCCATCTTCGCGTTCCAGAGTGATGGCAGCGCTGCCTTCTGACCAGGATCTCATTACCTCGTCATTTTCATCCAGGAAAACAACATGCATACCCGGCTGCCCACTCTGAGGGTCAGAAATGTACTGAGTATCAGCAGGCAAGGGTCGCTCACGAACCTCCACTCCATCGACGATTTCAAGTTCAGTCTCCAACTGCTGAGCCAGCGCATCAGCCAGTGAAATCTGGTGAGGAGGATTGACCTTGGCAGACCCACCGCCCATGCATACCGTATCAATGGCATGTCGACCTATCAGCGATATCTTTTTATCGACGTCTGACAGGGCATTGTTGAGTGGCAATACATCATTGTTGTAAAGAAGCGTCATTCCGCGTGACGCGATACGGCGCAATTGTTGTCTTCTTTGATCAGCATCGGGAGCGAGACATGAGTCATGAGAGTCGAATTTGGTATCAGAGTCCAACTTGCCTGCTCGATCAGCCAGCAGCAATAATCTACTGACATGCTCATCCACGGTGCTTTCAAGCACAGCGCCGCTTTCCACGGCGGATATAAGACGTTGCTTCCAGGGACCACCGGGGCCTGGCATCACCAGATCCAATCCTCCATTGACGGAAGAAACAGTTGATTTGGTCGCATACCAATCACTCATTATCAATCCGTCCCACCGCCACTCACCTTTCACGATGGTATTCTTGATCTTGTCCTGAGACGATGCCGGCAAGCCATTCACATCATTGTAACCAGACATCATTGACCAGACATTGGCATCTTGTACTACCATTTCAAAGGGTAAAAGATACAGTTCCCGAAGTGTGGATTCATCAACGACCGAGTTGACAAAATTGCGCAGAGTTTCTGATTCATTGGCGACCAGATGTTTCAGACACGCGCCAGTCCCGTTGTCCTGCATACCTTGCACATAGGCGGTGGCGGTGCGTCCTGTCAGATAGGGATCTTCAGAATAGGCTTCAAAAAGTCTCCCTCCCAAAGGGCTTCGATGCAAATTGATGGTAGGCCCAAGCACCACATCGACCCCTTGACGCGACGCTTCCTCGGAGAGAATCACGCCCACTTCTCTTGCGATATCATCATCCCACGAGCTCGCGATCAAGGTGGCATTGGGCAGCAGTGCGACTTTATCGCCATTGAGTGCCTTCAGCCCTCGTACACCTGTCGGTCCATCTGAAAATACCAGGGGCTGCAAGCCTATTGAGGTATTGCCGTGTAATGTGAACGCTGACTTTCCGCTCAACAACTCGACTTTTTCCGCAAGTGATAGCGTATTTATCTTGTCCGCATACTTGAGGGAACTGTTGTCAACAAAGACACTGGAGTTCATGTCATTTCACCTTTTTAATCGGAAGTATTGTAATAGCCCCCAATAAACCGGAGACCCCAGCTACAATCAACAGGAGATGATAATTCGGATCCCCTGAGGTTATATTCAATAGTATTGCTCCGATCAGAGGGGCCAAGGACTGAGGTAATACTGCGGCCATGTTGAATACGCCCAAGTCCTTGCCACATCGATCAGGATTGGGGAGCACCTCCAGGACAAGCGCCATATCAACACTGGTATAAATACCAAAGGCTGCGCCCAACAAGGCTTCGGCAATATAAAACTGCGTTACAGAATCAAGATGAATCAACGAATAGGTGCCTATCGAGAATATGACGAGAGATGCAAAGACGAAGATTTTCCGTTTCCCCAATCTGTCTGATATCTTGCCTGCCAGGTAGCCACAAACTACAAGACAAATGGTATAAGCCAGCACTCCATTGAACACTATATCCACGGCATTGTTTTCTGAACTGAAGTGTTCTATTACGTACGGCAAGCGATAGGTCGTGAAAAGAAAGGTAGAGAAGATGACAAGGAAACGGGAAAGCCAGGCATAGCCAAAATCAGAGTGCTGCACAGGATTGATCCAAAACGCTTTCAGCAAATCCTTGAGATGAAATTCTGTCGCCACCTCTTCATTGGGTGGATCTTTCAATATCAGGGCATACCCCAGCATTCCAGCAACCCCGATGAAAGCAGGTACCATGAACAGCAGGAACATGTCATCCGACAGCTTGCTGGCTAACCACGCAGCGGCAAGAACCCCAACATTCTGGGCAATGCCTATTACCGCAGAGACTTTTCCGTATTGAGTACGTGGTAATTGATCGGATAGTGTTGCAATGAATGGTCCAAATGCTGCATTGGCCCCTAATTGTGCACAAAACCATCCTATCAATAGAACGGAGGTGCTATTTGCCAGGCTTATCATATAAAGAGATAACGCCATAAACAGCACGCCACCCACGATCCAGGGGCGTCTACGACCATATCTTGACCGGGTACGATCTGAAAGATAACCAAACAATACATTGCCTATCAGTGCTGCTATGGCGCCAATCCCCAGCACATTCCCGACAATATTGGTTATTTGCAGTGGGTCGCTGGAAAGCGTCTTTGCTTTCAAGACCATTGACACCATGACAGGGCCCAATAACGCAACAAATAGGCAGAATTGTGCAAATCCCAATGCCGCTATGAACATCGCGCTCTTGGGCATTATGGCAGTGGCATCATAATTGACTAGAGAACGACTCTGATTACGATTGGGGACATAGATATTATTGTTGCTGTATGCCATTTCCTTGCTCCTATGTGAGAAATCACAGCGGCACCAGGCTGGTAAAGCAACACTAGCAGTGAATAGTTAACAGTAACTATTAACAAAAGGTATTTGCTCCAAACGTCTTTACGACTTAAGACATAACGACGCAGGAAACTTTTGACAAATAATAAACCGAAGAATAAGCGTGAAACGGCGTATCTCTATATTTAACAAAGTTAATTAACCGAAAACCCCTACACCTACCAAGTTCTCAGTCTCTGAACACGACTCAACATCCACCACCTCTCACGCCCTTCAGGACCCACTCTCAGACAAAAGACCCTCTTTCAAAAAGCCTCCGCGATTTCCCTGCCTCCACGACGGCAAGGTTGTCGGGGGAACAACAGGTACTCGCTGACATCGCCAGCATCCGCCGCAACGACACGCCCCTCTTCAGGATGGCGTGTCGTTTTTGGATCAGGCATAAAGAGAGAGTGGGTCTAAGACCGCGACAAGACACAAGAACAACACAAAAAGGACATCACCCATGACACGCTCTGTCATTCTCGATTGCGACCCCGGCCACGACGATGCCATCTCGCTGATTCTGGCACTCAGCACTGCTGAGCTTGAGGTATTGGCCGTCACCACCAGTGCCGGCAATCAGACGCCAAACAAGACACTCAACAACGCACTGCGCGTGCTGACTCTACTGGGGCGTCATGATATTCCGGTGGCAGGCGGCGCACCCAAGCCGCTGGCCCGTGAACTGATCATCGCGGACAACGTACATGGCGAAAGTGGCCTGGACGGCCCCAAACTACCCGACCCCGCCTTTGCACCGGTCAAGCAGACGGCTATCGAGCTGATGGCCGAGAAGGTGTGCGCATGTGAGCAGGCCGTCACCCTGGTGCCCACCGGCCCGCTGACCAATATCGCGCTGTTTCTTGCCGCTCACCCGGAGCTGCACTACAAGATCGACAGCATCGTGTTGATGGGCGGTGCGGCGGGTGTTGGCAACTGGACGCCTGCCGCCGAGTTCAACATCTTCGTTGACCCTGAAGCCGCTGACATGGTGTTCAAGTCTGGCCTGCCGATCGTGATGTGTGGACTGGATGTCACACATCAGGCGCAGATCATGGACGAGGATATCGAGCGCTTTCGCACCATCGACAACCCTGCCGCCCAATGTGTCGCGGAGTTGCTCGACTTCTTCATGATCTACCACCGCGATCCGAAATGGGGCTTCACCGGCGCCCCACTGCATGACCCCTGTACCATCGCATGGTTGCTCCAACCGGAGCTGTTCACCGCGGTGGATTGCTGGGTCGGCGTCGAGACACAAGGCGAATATACCCAGGGCATGACCGTCGTCGACCGCTACCAGCTTACCGGCAAGCCGCACAACGCCAAGGTGCTGTTCGATATTGATCGAGAGGGGTTTGTGGCCTTCATCGTCAAGCAGTTGAAAGAGTATTCAAAAGCCAACTAGCGTCATGAAGCGCGCCGCTTCAGACTTAGCGTCAATAGATTCAGCGCCAATGGTTCCAGCGCCAATCAATACGTGAGGCATTGCCATGCAAAACGCTCGAGGCCACGATCATGACGATACGTTCGATTACGACTATATCGTCGTGGGCTCCGGGTTTGGTGGTTCGGTCTGTGCGCATCGCCTCACTGAGAAAGGCTATGACGTCGGCATCATGGAACAGGGCAAGCGTTGGACACCTGACAGCATGCCTCGCTCCAACTGGCATATCAGACACTGGCTGTGGCGGCCCATGCTGGGCCTGCGCGGCTTTTTCACCATGAGCTTCTTTCGCCATGTCATCGTGCTGCATGGCAATGCCGTGGGCGGCGGCTCCATCACCTATGCACAAACCCTGCTCGTGCCGCCCGACAAGGTGTGGGACAACGGCCAATGGGCGGCGCTCAATGACTGGCATGCCGTGATGCCGGGGCACTACGCCACCGCCAAGAAGATGCTTGGCGTCACCACCAATCAGATCATCGCGCCGGCCGATCTCGGCCTGAAACGCATGGCGGAAGTCGCCGGCTGCGAAGACACCTGGTACCCCACCGACGTCGGTATCTTCTTTGGCCCCGAAGGAAGTCATGACAAGGCCGCGCTCGGCACGGCGTATCCAGACCCCTACTTCGATGGCGAAGGCCCCGAAAGGCACAGCTGCATCGGCTGTGGCGGCTGCATGATGGGCTGCCAACATGGTGCCAAGAACACACTGGACAAGAACTACCTGTATCTGGCCGAGAAGCACGGCGCCAAGATGCATGCTGAAACCAAGGTGATCGATGTCGTGCCGCTCAATGGCAAGGCAGATGGAGAAGACGGTTATGCGGTGACAACGGTGCCTTCCACCTTTGCCGGGCTGACTCTTGGTAGAGGCAAGCGCACGTTCACCTGCCACTCCATCGTCTTTTCCGGCTCATCACTTGGCACGCAGGAGTTGCTGTTCACGCTCAAGGACAGGGGCTCATTGCCGAACATCTCGGCGGCACTGGGTCAGCGAGTGCGCACCAATGCGGAGTCTCTGATCAGCTGTCGTATCCCGGATAGCGAGGCCGACATGTCGAAAGGTATCGCCATCGGCTCTGGCATTCATATTGATGAATACACGCACATTGAAGCCACCCGCTACCCTGCCGGCTCTGACTTCATGGGGTTGCTGTTTACCGCGATGGCCAAGGGCAAGCCCGGCTGGACACGCCCTTTTTCATGGCTGAGCGCAATGGGAAAACTCTTCGTCGCCAACCCACTGCGCGCGATGAAATTCCAGCTACCGTGGAGATTCGCAAAAGAAACGATCATCTTCCTGTGCATGCAGACGGCAGATGGTCACCTCGACATGAAGCTGAAGCGGCTATGGTATTGGCCATTCCGCAAGGCGCTGGTGACTGAGGGCAAACGCATCGCCACCTTCATTCCTGAAGCGAATGATTTCGTCATCCGTGGCGCCAAGGCCATCGGCGCCATCCCCGGCAGCAGCTTCACCGAAGTACTGTTCAATATTCCGACGACAGCCCACTGCATGGGCGGCGCGGCCATGGCGGCCACTCCGGAGGAAGGCGTTTGCGATGGCCACAACCGCGTCTTCCACTACCAGAACATGCTGATCTGCGACAGCTCAATGCTCGCCGCCAACCTCGGCGTCAACCCGAGCTTGACGATCACCGCGCTGACGGAACATGCCATGAGCCATGTTCCGATCAAAAGCTGATCTTCAGGATGCACAGTGTGGGAAGTGCCGGTGCGGGAAGTGAACAACGGCTGGTATCATTGGCCGCCTATATCGAATGACAAGTGACGAGTGACAAGCTTGATTGATCAATACGGGAGAATATGAATGAAACGAGTGTCACTCTTCAGCATGTCGAACTGCCCACACTGCAAGACAGCCAAGCAGTATCTGGAACAGCAGAAGATCGGCTTCCGATTGGTCGATGTCAGATCCCCAGCGGGACAGAAGGAATTCGCCAAGACAGGCTTTCGCAGCGTGCCCGTCCTGAAGATTGGTGATCAGTTCCTGAAGGGTTTCAGCGTGAAAGGCTTCAATCAGTTGTATAAAGAGTGAGTAAGTCACTCCCAGTATTATCTTTCTCAATAAGCTAATCAATATTCATTTAACACCCACTTCATGGGCGGCGCGCTCAAGTGAAATTACATAAAAAAGACATATATTGATATCAAAGAGACTAATATCGACAATATGAATATAGTCGTGGCCGTCCAGAACTTCCTTTTCTCCATGAGCAAAATTGCCAATACCGATGACATTAGAGGGTAGTTCATGCACTCAAATTCATTACCTATTTTTCTGACATATAAATGTACGCTAGAGTCAACTTCCATTTGCAATCATGTTTGTTCTCCGAGTGAGGACATAATCTCACAAATATAATGTCAACATTTACATTTAGCGACTTGGCAATAACCTTACAGTCAATAGGCACGTATATTTTTATCGAGGCGTGGCCTTCGCATTATATTCACAAAATCCAGGATAGCATTTAGAATATATCAATCCAAGCCTGTGGGTATATTAATATTATTCTGTTATTATTTAAATAATGATAATCACCCCACCTCATGCAATCTTTCAATATTCGCCGCCAGATCCGTAAATCTCTCCCCTTGGATATGCACGTGATCCTTCAGCGCCTGTTCCACAGCAACGGCTTGGATGGCGGCGACGATGGGTTCTTGTTCCGCGAAGGAGCTGTGCATGCGGTGGCGCACGTGCAGCTACAAGCGACGACAGGGCTTGAGGATGACGTACTTCACGCATGATTGCTTTCAAGAAAGCACTAGATCTGCCTCGCTGCAACTATTCATTAGAATAATGAGATCAAACCCATCAGATAACTATTTGAATGTCATAATGATCATCATGTCTAGTGGCAGCGATGGCTTGGCCACCGATTGGGAGGTCCGCTAGTATCGGTCGAACAAAAATACTGACCATCATGATCATCAGGGAATGAGATCAATATGAAGAAATGGAGCATTGGCGTTGTAGTGGTGGTATCAACCACCTTGGTATCGGCGGGATGCTACGCCTAGGGTGGCGCAGAGTTGGCAGTGGCAGGTGAATCCTGGCTGTCGATACTGAGAAGGCTGCCGGTGGAGTTGGCGTCGATGGCGGTCATGGTCGGGGCATTGCTCGTGACCATAAAAATCAGAAATCCCGCCATCTACTTCGCTCCGGCGTACCTGCAAGGCGTGCTACCGCTGCTCAAGTTGATACTGGTTGGACCAAGCTGGCTGGAGACAAGCACGACATCAGGGCTAGTGATGACACTTGGCCTGACAGTGGCCATCGAGTTGATGGTGGTGATGTTCGCGTTAACACTTCATCGCCTTTACAAGGCACGCCAAACTGTTAGCGCAAGTCAGTGATTGAGGTGCTCTTCTTCACGCTGAGACTCAAGCGGATGGGGGATATTTCACCGGCAGTCATTCAGAGGTTTTATAGGCGAAGCCATCTATGATGTACGTTCTATCCAGGCAGGGCTCTCTAATAAACTCACCCTGCTGCTTGATGATTTGTACGTAATTTGCCCCACGAGCCACTGCCTTTTCCCTCAGTATAATGACTGCTCCTTCAAAATCCCCTCGAGAGCCAAACAGGCCACAACCATGCCCATGCGTTGCTGTTATTGGGCCTAGATTGCGATATTTCCCGCTTGGTGCGACATTCTGAACATCAACTTCTAGCGTAGCCTGTTGCAGGCCCGACGGCCCTGCAGTACATGCAGAAAGCATCAATACTGAGACGGAAGCCATTGCCATTCGTAACATAAAAACCACCTGATGACTGGCATATGATTCATATATAAAATCAATAAATCGTATAAATACCTATAAATTCTCCACACCCTACAAGACGCAGGGTACAGCATTTTACTGACAAGCAATACACGTAATATCGAACGATAATGCCCACCTTGATATTTTATGACATCAAAACTCTGTATTACGTGCAAAACCCTGTAAATAAATTAAAAAATATCAATATCAATAAATGGCCGATCATTTACTTCAAGCTGGTTCATGCAGCCTCTCTATATTAGCTACCAGGTCTGTAAACCTTTCCCCCTGGATATGCACGTGATCCTTCAATGCCTGCTCGGCAGCAGCGGCGTCGCCCGCTTCAATGGCGGCGACGATGGCTTCGTGTTCCGCGAAGGAGGTGTGCATGCGGTGACGAACATGAAGTTGTAACCGACGGTAGGGTTTGAGGATGGCATGCAGGCGCGTGGCTTCTTCGGTGAGGAAGGCGTTGTGGCTGGCGCGGTAGAGGCAGTGATGAAAGCAGCCATTCTCGTAGTAGTAGCCATTGGCATCGTCAGCTTTGAGACGTTCACGGCAGGCGGCATGGGCCTTTTTCAGTTCGATCAGTTCTTGCGGGGTGATACGCCGCGCGGCGAGACGTCCACACATGGCCTCCAGTTCTGCCATCACTTCAAAGCGTTCGACCAGTTCTGAAATTCCCAATTGCGTGACGAAGGTGCCGCGCTTGGGCACGACCTTCACCATTCCGGAGGCAGCCAGCTGCTGCAATGCTTCGCGAATCGGCGTGCGTGAGCATTCGTACTCGCGACCCAGCGCTTCGGGGTCGAGCTTGGTGCCTGGAGGAAAGCGCCCTTCGACGATGGCGTCTTCCAGCAGGTCGCGCAGGCGTTGTGCGTGAGACATCTTGATCATCAGCGGGGGTCCTTGTGCTGTCGTCTGACAATAACGGCACTGACGGCGGTCTGTCGCCTGACAGTCACCAAAAAAGTGACAGAACAGAGAGATGACTTTAGTCGTGTTGAGCGTTGAGGCGCTTGACGCTTACACGTCAGAAGCCTATCTGTTGTATACAACAAGACAAGAAAAATATATTAGCAAAAGACGCCATACTGCCAACATGACCCCGTTGCTGATGTGTCATGTGACGCAAGCCGCCACTGTTCAGCCGCCATGAGAGACCGCCACGAGGAACCGCCGTGAACATCAATCTCAGTTTTCTGCAGGACCTGTTGACCCACGTAGGCAACCGCGCCCGTCATCAGGTGGGACTCGGGCCGAGTCAGAGCGGCAGCGAGCATCCGCTGGCTCGCCTGACCGACAACTGCCATCGCCTGACGGAAAGCAGCGGTGAAGCCTCACGCATCATGATCGCGCAGCGCGCATTGGAGGATTACCAGACGCTGAATGATGACGAACGACGCGCCTTCTTTCAGCTGCTGGCAGACGAGTATGCCGCCAATGAGGATGGCATTCATGCCGCTTACGCGGCCTATCGCGAGTCGCCGGACAACGCCTGTCTGGAGAACCTGTTTTCTGCCTGCGAGCCCAAGCGCCAGTCACTGCTGCGCCGGTTGAACCTTTGCCCCGGCGGCACCTATGAAATCGTGCGCATGCGCGCTGACCTGCTGAAGGTCATCAAGGAACATCCAGAGCTCAAGCCGCTGGACGCCGATTTCGCGCACCTGTTCGCCTCCTGGTTCAATCGTGGCTTCCTGATGCTGGAGGCTATCGACTGGAACACCCCGGCGGCGGTGCTCGAGAAGATCATCCGCTATGAAGCGGTGCACGCGATTCAGGACTGGAGCGACCTGCGCGGCCGTCTCGACCCTGAAGATCGCCGCTGTTACGCCTTCTTCCACCCGGCCATCGGCGACGAGCCGCTCATCTTCGTTGAGGTCGCGCTCTGCAAGGGCGCGCCGGACAACATCCAGCACCTGCTGGCCAACAGTGGCCAGACCACCGAGCGCGAAGCGGATACCGCCGTCTTCTATAGCATCAGTAACTGTCAGGCAGGGCTGAAAGGCATCTCGTTCGGCAACTTCCTGATCAAGCAGGTGGTGCAGGAACTGCAGCGCGAGCTGCCTAATCTCAGCCGCTTCGTCACGCTCTCCCCTGTCCCTGGTTTCAGTCAGTGGCTATCCAAGGCACGTGAAGATGAAGCACTGGAAGTCTCGGACCTGCTGGCCGAGCAGCTGGCTCAGGGCGACTGGGTCGAACAGGACGACGTGCGCCAGAAGATGGCACCGGAACTGCGCGCCCTCGCCGCCCATTATCTCGTCAACGTCAAACATCGCAGCGGCCAGCCGCTGGACCCGGTGGCACGCTTCCACCTGGGCAATGGTGCCAGTCTGCATCGCCTCAACTGGCCGGGAGACACCTCGCACAACGGCCTCAAGCAAGCCCATGGCCTGATGGTGAACTACCTCTATGAGCCGCATCGCATTGAGCAAAATCACGAAGCCTTCAGCCGCAATGACAATGTGGTGTGCAGCAGCGACGTGAAAAAAGAAGCCAGACAAGGCGCCAATACTCTCGAAAAAGACAAGCGAGCGGTGGAGAAAGATACTAAGCGTATCGCGAAGAAAGATGCCAAACCGAGTGCCCGCGAGTTGGAGGCTTCTGACGAAAGGTCCGACGAACGCTCTCAGACCAGCTGATCAATAGACGACTGGTGATCGATCAAACGCCAACGGTTTACACCAATAACAACACGCCAACGTTTTGCACCAATAACAACACGCCAATACCAGGAAGACGTCATGAACCAGAACCTTTATCAGCAGTTCGCCGTCAATTTCACGCAACGTGCCGATGCCCCCTTCATGAGCACGCCCGGCGCCCGCAGCTACACCTTTGATCAAGCACGTCAGGCAGCGGGTCGCATCGCGACCGTACTGCGTGAGCTGGGTGTCTCGCCGGGCGATCGTATCGCCGTTCAGGTCGATAAAAGCTGTGAAGCCGTACTGCTGTATCTGGCCAGCCTGCAGGTCGGCGCGGTCTATCTGCCGCTGAATACCGCCTATACCGGCGAAGAGATTCGCTACTTTTTGGGCGATGCCCAGCCGCACCTGTATGTCTGTCAGCCCAGCGTGTTGGACACCGCTCGCCAGCTTGCCAGCGAATGTGGCGTCGCGTGCGTCGAGAGCTTGGGAGATGACAACGATGGCAGCCTGATGGATAAGGCCGCCGCCGCGCAGATCAGCAGCGATGTCGAACCGCGCAGCGGTGAAGATCTGGCGGCTATTCTCTATACCTCCGGCACCACCGGACGCTCCAAGGGGGCGATGCTCAGCCACGACAATCTGGCCTCCAACTGCATCGCGCTGGCCGAGACCTGGCGCTTCACCAGCGATGATCATCTGATTCACGCCCTGCCCATCTTCCACACGCATGGCCTGTTCGTAGCCTGCAATATCGTGATGACGGTCGGGGCGTCAATGACCTTCCTGCCCAAGTTCGATGCCGAGCAGATTCTCGACCTGATGCCCAGCGCCAGCGTATTGATGGGCGTGCCCACCTTCTATACCCGCCTGTTGGGATCGGATCGCCTCAATCGCGAGACGACTGCTGGCATGCGTTTGTTCGTCTCGGGTTCGGCACCGCTCTTGAGCGAGACGCACAGCGAATTCAGCGCGCGCACCGGCCATGCGATTCTTGAACGTTACGGCATGACCGAAACCAACATGAACACCTCCAATCCCTATGACGGCGAACGTCGTCCCGGCACGGTCGGCTTGCCCCTGCCGGGCACTGAGGTGCGCATCACTGATCGCGAGACGGGCGCGACCTTGCCGCGTGGCGAAACGGGCCTGATTGAAGTCAAGGGGACGAATGTCTTCACAGGCTACTGGAAGATGCCAGAGAAGACCGCCAGCGAGTTCCGCGAGGATGGATTCTTCATCACGGGGGACCTCGGCATGATCGACGACAACGGCTATATCTCTATCAGTGGCCGCGACAAGGATTTGATCATCTCCGGTGGCTACAACATCTACCCGAAAGAGGTAGAGCTGCTGATCGATGACCTGCCAGGCATCAACGAATCTGCCGTGTTCGGCGTCGCGCATCCAGATTTCGGTGAAGCCGTCTGTGCCGTCGTGGTGATGCAGTCAGGCCAGCAAGGCCAGGCCAGCGAAGCCAGCATCCTCGCTGTACTGCAAGACAAGCTGGCTCGCTACAAGCAGCCCAAGCGCATCTTCTTCATCGATAGCCTGCCGCGCAATGTGATGGGCAAGGTACAGAAGAAACAGCTGCGCGATGAATATGCAGATCTCTTTGCCGTAAAACACGAAAAGCACGCTTGATGGGCACCTGGAGCAGGCTCGATACACGCCTGACTCACGCCTGAAAGACAGCGCGCACTGAAGGATTTCACTCTCGACCACCGGCAGGCGATATCGCCGTATCCCACTGCCGGTGGCTACCTCCACCCCTGACATCGGATCACTGATCCAACGCCTGATTCTCAACGACACACGTGTCAAAACGCCAACGTACGCCACAAGACAACACAACAACAACGAAGGTACACACGCCATGGTTATCTACGGAGTTGCCCTGCTCGCAGGGTGCATGATGGCGGGTCTCGTGATCGGTGACCTGCTCGGACAGTTACTCAATATCGATTCAAATCTCGGCGGTGTCGGTATCGCCATGCTGTTGCTCATCTTCATCACCGGTGTGCTGAAAGAGCGCGGCAAGATGGCCGACAGTACCTCCAACGGCATCAACTTCTGGAATGCGATGTACATCCCCATCGTCGTCGCCATGGCCGCCAGCCAGAACGTGGCAGCGGCCTTCAGCGGCGGCATGGTCGCCCTCGTCGCCGGTGTACTGGCCGTGGTACTTGGCCTGGCGCTGGTGCCATTGCTGACGGGCAAACGTCCGCCCGAGCCCGCTGACGAAGAGCATCCCGAAGGTGGGATGGACGAAGGCACCCGCTTCACGCCGGTCAGGACTTCCGTCACCACCGGCGCGCCAGTGCTGGACCGCAGTCGTCACAGCGCACCTGCGAGCGCGTCTTCCATCACGCCCCCCACCCACCGCCAGTAAGGAGGTAGCATCATGATCGATTCCATCGTCAGTCTGTTCGACAAGTATCATCTGGTCGCCGCCTTCGCCGTGATTGGCCTGGCGATGTATGTGGCCTACTGGATCAGCAACAACCTCACGCGCGGCAAGCTGCACGGCTCCGCCATCGCCATCATTCTGGGGCTGGTTCTGGCCTATATCGGCGGTATCACGACCGGCGGTAGCAAGGGGCTTTCCGATGTCACGCTGTTTTCGGGCCTCGGCCTGATGGGCGGCGGCATGCTGCGAGATTTCGCCATCATTGCCACCGCCTACGGCGTCAACCTGAAAGAGATTCGCCAGACCGGCTTTCGCGGCGTGATCGCACTTTTCGTCGGCGTGTTCATCTCCTTCGTCGCCGGTGCGGGTGTCGCCATCGCCTTTGGCTATACCGATCCCGTCGATATCACCACCATCGGCGCGGGTGCCGTCACCTATATTGTTGGCCCTGTCACGGGTGCCACGCTGGGTGCCAGCTCCGAAGTGGTCGCGCTCTCGATTGCCGCAGGCCTGGTGAAGTCGATCCTGACCATGGTTGCCACGCCGATGACGGCGCGCATGATCGGCCTGGACAATCCGCGTTCGGCAATGATCTTCGGTGGCCTGATCGGGACTACCAGTGGCGTGGCCGCTGGCCTTGCCGCCACCGATGCACGTCTGGTGCCCTACGGCGCGATGACGGCGACCTTCTACACCGGCCTCGGTATCCTGCTCGCCCCGACAGTGCTGTTCCTCGCGGTACGTGCGGTGATGTAAACGTTGCTCTGGCGTGAAATAGCCGTAGAAATAAAAGCCTCAAGCATCAAGCACGACGGCGGCATCAACCAGGACGAAGAATGTCCAAGGCTGATGCCGCCGTCGTGTTTTTGTGACTCTCGATTATCTAGCTGTACACGCCTGCGCGATCAGCGGGGGTTCGAAAGGCTCTCGATTACCGTGCGCGCCGCGGGCCACATCACACTGCCGTGGTCCTCGTTCTCATACAGATTCCATTGCACCTGTGCCTGTGGGCAGCGTTCACGCAACTGACTGGCGTAGTCTCGCGCGTTGTCGATCATCGCCCGCGCGACACGCAACCGATCACGCTCAGGGGCATTGCGCTCTGGCTGTGGCGATTGCTCACGTCCGCCAGCGCCGATCATGACGGGCGCCATATGGCGTGAGCAATGCAATACCGGCGGCCAATGGGCAGAGTCGTGCTCCGCCAGCCACCACAGCGACGGGCTGATCGCGAAGATGGCGCCGAAGGCTTCGGCCTGTTGCTGCTGTGCATGGAGGGCGAACAGCCCTCCCAGCGAATGCCCCGCCAGTGCCGGACGCGCCAGATTGAGCGGATAACGCGCCGCCAGCGCCGGGGGCAAGGCCTGGGTCAGGTACTTTAGGAAACGATCGCCACCGCCCATGCCCTCGTGAGCCACGCCGCTGGTGAGGGGCGGCGTGAAGTCCTTGAGACGCGCCCGTGAGATGAAGGCGCGTTCCGGGGCGCGCTCCCCCTCTCCGGCGTAGCCCACCGCGACAATGGCAAGACTCGCGGGCGCCTTGTCAAAGCCACGACGTCCCAGTATGTCGCGCGCTGCCGTGAACAGATCCAGGTGGCGATTACCATCCAGCACCAGCAATACCGGATAGCCTCCCTGGGGCGGTGCGACCTTGGGTAACGCCACCTGGATCAGGTAGTCCTGCCCCGTGGCGCTGGAGTGCTGTGTGAACACTGTTGTCGTGCCTGGCAGTGCGTTATCGTCAGCGGCGTGAGTCATGGCAATGGCCGGCAAGCTGACAGCGCCGGATGTCAGCATGATGAGTCCCCATGCCTGTCGCCGCGCGAACAGCGTCATTCGCTTCACCATCACCCTCAAGGTATTGCGGTCTCTGCCCCGCTCATCAACTGTGGTCCTCATGCTCGACCTCACCCTCAGAACTCGTACTTCATGGTGGCCACAGCACTGGCCGGACGCCCGACGAAATTGAAGACACTGGCGGAACCGGCGCGCACGTAATATTCGCGGTCAAACAGGTTGTAGAAGTTCAGCTGGCCGCTGAGCTTCGGCGTGAATTCATAGCCAAGCATGGCATCGAAGACGGCATAGCCTGGTGCATGGATGGTGCCCTGGGTATTGTCGAAGTCACTCAGCGCAGTCATGCCGGCGCCGACGGAGATGCCATCCAGCAGATTGCCCTCGAAGCGATACTGACTCCACAGATTGACCATGTTGTTGGGCATCAGCATCAGCAGGGCATCGGAGCTACCGGCTTCCAGCACTTCGGAATCCATGTAGGTGTAGCCGAAGATGATATCCCACTGCGGCGTGATGTTGCCGACCAGCTCCAGCTCCGCGCCGGTGATGCGCATCTTGCCGGAATCCACCGAGTAATCGACGCTACTGTCTGTCGAGGAGGCGGCGCGATGACTGTCGGTCAACTGGAAGCCACTGATACGCGCATTCAGCGCACCGTTCAGGTAGCTGCCCTTGATGCCCAGCTCATATTGTTCGCCTTCACGCGGGTCGATCAGATCACCATCCTCGCCTTCGCTGGTCTGCGGTTCAAAGACCTTCGAGTAGCTGGCATAAAGGGAGTGATCGGCGTCCAGATCGAAGACGATGCCACCGTAAGGCGTGACGGCGGTGTCCTGCATGTCACTGCTGCCGCCATTGATCTTGTCTTCGGAGTCCACCGAGAAACGACTGACCCGTGCGCCCAGTATCACCGCCAGTGGTGAATAGGGTCGCAGCGTCACCTTGCCATACAGGCCCTGCTCATCGAGCTGGGTGCGCGTGCGCGACAGGCTATAGCCACTGACACCGTCGCGGGCGTTGCCGAGAATGTCGACATAGGCCAGGTTGTTCAGCTCGCTGATGCTGGCGCTGGAGCCGGTCAGATCGCTGGTACGGGCAGCGGTGGTGTCGGTATCGGTGGTCTTGTAATCGACCCCGACCACGAATTCGTTCTGGTTGCCGAAGGCATCGAAGCCCTGGGTGAAGCTGGCATCGACAGTCACCGAGGTCTCATCGGTAAAGCCGGCGTAGCCCGCGACACTACTGATGTCGCCGCTGTCAGTGAGTGCGGAGCCACTGTAGGCGTACTCATAATCCGCGCTGCGATCACTGTAACGCGCCGCCAGACGTCCATAGCCGCGCGAACTGAAACGGTGCGTCAGCTCGGCGATGACATCGGTGGAATCACTCTCGAAGCTGTTCCAGTCCGCGCCATAGAATGCGGAACTCCGGCCATAGCTCAAGTTGCCATCACTGTCGACGGGCTGACCCTGGTTGACGGTGATGTCCTTGGTGTTGTGAATCACACCCAGTGACAGCTCGGTATTCTCGTCAAGATCAATGTCCAGCGCGCCATAGAAATCATTCAGCGTGTTGTCGTTGTCATCGACCCACTGCGCCTGCTCGGTAGAGCGTGTCACCAGGCGTCCACGAATACGTCCGGCTTCATCGATGGGCCCGGAGATATCGACAGTGACACTTCTGTCATCCAGAGTACCGACACTGCCGCTGATGGAGCCCTGGAAGGTATCGGTCGGACGCTTGCGTACCAGATTGATGACACCGCCCAGCTCGCTCGTGCTGTTGAACAACCCCGACGGCCCGCGCATGATCTCGACCCGGTCTATCGCCGTCAGTGACGGCACGGAGCCGGTCAAGCTGGACATCGGCGCCGACAGGCCATCGATGCTGTAGGCGTCGTATTCATAACCGCGCGCAAAGATGGAAGAGCGCCCGCTGTCATTGCTCAACACCCGTACGCCAGGGGTGCGCTCCGCCAATTGATCCAGCGTGATGAAGTTCTGGTCTTCAATAGCGTCATGGGTCACGACGCTGACGGACTGCGGTATATCGCGCAAGGAGGCCGGCACCTTGGAGCCAACTGTCGCGGCGTCCACGCTGTAGCCACCACTTTCTTCACTGGACGCCATGTCATAAAGGCGCACTCCCGTCACCCGCTGGGTATCCAGCACCATCGTCGACTCTTCTGCCTGCGCCGGCAGACTCACCAGCACCACACCCGCGCCGATCATCCACCGACGAGTCCCAGCCCCACGCAGAACGCGCCCGTGTGAATTCATCATCTTCATCATGTCCCCTTGCTCGCTCATTTTTAATGAGAATTATTTGCACTTGGCGAAACAAGCGGGCATTTTGGCACTCCATGACGATAAAAACCTTTGCGAATTCCTCCCCAATGTTTGCAGGTGCGACAAGATGAGCGATGCCTCTCGCCTCCCCCCCCTTACTCGTTCCGTGATGACATCCTCGGCGGGCAGCACGCCACCGGCCATCATCGAACTCGAGGCCGTACACCGAATGGCACGTGCGCTGACGCGTGAGCATCAGTGTCAACCCGTGGAAGGCCAGTCAGGTGACGGCGCCCTGATCGGCAACATGCACATGCAGGAAGTGCAGCCGGGTCTTTTCATGCGACTCAATCGATTGCGCAAGCGCGCGGACCTCAGGATTCAGGCCTCGATCGATCCGTCACTCAAGATCTCCATCGTATGGCGGGGACAGCCAACGGTATGCTTCGGCAACAGCCCGCATCAGCTCAAGCCGGGTATCGCCCTGTGCATCGCGCTCAATGAAAGCACTGAGTTCAGCCTGCAAAGCCCAAGGAGTGCACACGAACACAGCGCGATACTGACGCTGACACCCGCCTGGCTCACACAGCATCTGGGAATCACGACTCCCAGCGCCGCCTTGCAGCTCAATCAGCATCTCGCCCATCACTACTGGCAGCCATCAGCGCGACTGATAGAGCGACTGGATGCGCTCAGCAAGCAGACACCAGAGCGACTGTCTCAGCGATTGGGGATGGAGTCCGCCGCCCTGGAAGCCATCAGTGAATGCCTGGCGTCCATCGCCTCGCCACTGGATACCGCATCCCGTCGCGGTGAAGACTGGCAGACACGACTGGACAGCTGGATACACAGCGGCGAGGCGGCCTACCTGAGCCAGGCAGAGATGGCGGCCCAGCTGGGCATGAGTCTTCGCCAGTTGCAGCGTCGTTACCGCGACACCTATGGCAGCTCGCTGGCACGTGACTTGCGGGTGCGACAGCTCACGCGTGCCGCACATCTGCTGATGGATCGCAGTGTCACGGTGGAAGCCGCCGCGGAGCTTGCGGGCTATCGCAGTGCGGCCAATTTCGCGACTGCCTTTCGCCGCCAGTTCGACCTCTCACCGCGCCAGCGTGAGCAGATAGCCCACCGCCTGAGCACGCCGCCGACAGCCATCGCCTCGCCCCAAGGGGCGGCGTGACGACAAGCTTTCGACTTGGTCTTGCTGCCTTGCTACTGTGGATGGCCGCCGCTCTCGCGCGATATGCGGCTCCTGGAATCCCCCGCTCACACCACGCCCACGTCACGCACGCTCAAGGACACTGTCATGTCGGTTGATAACATGAAGCTGGAATCGCTGGCCCTGCATTACGGCTATGAATCGGAAGCCACCACCAAGGCGGCAGCGGTACCGATCTACCAGACCACCTCCTATACCTTCGATGACACCCAGCACGGCGCGGATCTCTTCGACCTGAAGGTGCCGGGCAATATCTACACCCGCATCATGAACCCGACCAATGACGTGCTGGAACAGCGCATGGCGGCGGTGGAAGGCGGCATCGCGGCATTGGCCGTGGCCTCTGGCATGGCAGCCATCACCTACGCCATTCAGGCATTGGCTCAGGTCGGCGACAACATCGTCAGTACCAGCCAGCTATATGGCGGCACCTACAACCTGTTCGCCCACAGTCTGCCGCGCCAGGGCATTGAAGTGCGCATGGCAGCGTTTGATGATTTCGCCGGACTTGAAGCACTGATCGATGACAAGACCAAAGCGGTGTTCTGTGAGTCCATCGGCAACCCGGCAGGCAATATCGTTGACCTGCAGCGTCTGGCTGAGATTGCACACAAATACGGCGTGCCATTGATCGTCGACAACACCGTGGCGACGCCGGTACTGTGCCGCGCCTTCGATCACGGCGCCGATATCGTGGTGCACTCGCTGACCAAATACATCGGCGGCCACGGCACCACCGTCGGCGGCATCATCATCGATTCCGGCAAGTTCGACTGGGTTGCCAACAAGGACCGCTTCCCGATCCTCAACGAGCCAGACCCGTCCTACCATGGCGTCGTCTATACAGAGGCCTTCGGCCCGGCGGCATTCATCGGGCGTTGTCGTGTCGTGCCGCTGCGCAGTACGGGGGCGGCGCTGGCACCGCACAGTGCCTTCCTGTTGCTGCAAGGCCTGGAAACCCTGAGCCTGCGCATGGAGCGTCATTGCAGCAATGCGCTCACGCTCGCCGAGTATCTGGAGCAACACCCAAGCGTCAGCTGGGTCAACTACGGCGCACTGCCCAATAGCCCCTTTCATGCCACCTGCCAGAAGATTACCGGCGGCAAGGCTTCTGGCATCGTCAGCTTCGGCATCAAGGCCGCGGATGCTGAGGCAGGCAAGATCGCCGGCGGCAAGTTCATCGATGCGCTGCAGATGATTCTGCGCTTGGTCAATATCGGCGATGCCAAGTCATTGGCCTGCCACCCGGCCTCCACCACTCATCGTCAGCTGAATGAAGAGGAGCTTGCCAAGGCGGGAGTCTCTGCCGATCTAGTGCGTATCTCGGTGGGTATCGAACATATCGACGACATCATCGCTGATGTCAGCCAGGCGCTTGAGAAGGCCACGGCGTAAGGTTTGAGGTGTAAAGCGAAGACGTAAAGGCTTGAGACATGCTGCCTGATGGCATGAAGCATCCCCCTGCTATTCAAGCACGGGGGATGCTCGTGATGCTGTCTGATCGTGGCAGTTGTCGTGATGTACCCTGCCCGGATACCGGATGTTGATTGAGCCATTCAAACAACAAGCAAGATAACGGTATATCTATCATTGTATAACCATCATGAAACACTCTCTATTGGTAGCTGGAGGGTACTGAGACCTCGTTGTTGGGCAAGGGGGCACACTGACATAAACCTGGTTAATACCAAGAATAAAAAATTGCAACTACCGAAATACACGTCAAGAACACACTCTTGGATCAAGGCGCACATAGAGGTGCCTGCACAACGATAACAACTCCAAGAGGTGTCTCGATGAAATCCGTCCTGTTGAAGCCTGCTCTACTGAGCGCTGCCATCGCGGCTGCCACCGCCCTGCCACTGAGCGCCGCTCAGGCGCAGGATATCAAGCTGGGTCATGTTCTTGCCCCGACGCACAGCTGGAACATCGCTGCGGAAGGCTTCGCCAAGGATGTGGCTGAGGCGACCGACGGTCGCGTCAATTTCCAGGTCTTCCCCAGTGGTCAGCTTGGCAACGAAAAGACCGTCGTCGAAGGCATGCAGATCGGCAGCGTACCGGCTGGCGTGATCGGCTGTGGTTCCTTCCAGCCCTTGGATGCCCGCTTCGGTATCGTCGAGCTGCCCTACTCCTGGCCGGACCGCGAGCACGCCTATGCCGCCTACGATGGCAAGCTGGGCGACGCGCTCGAGGCACTGGCCGCCGAGCACAACATGAAGATTCTGTCGTGGTGGGAAAACGGTTTCCGTCACGTCACCAACAACCGTGGCCCGATCACTTCGCCGGAAGACCTCGCTGGCCTCAAGATTCGCGTCACGCCAGACAAGATGCGTCTGGACACCTTCACCGCACTGGGTGCCAGTCCTGCACCGCTGTCCTTCGGTGAGCTTTACTCCGCGCTGCAACAGGGCGTGTTCGATGCCCAGGAAAACCCGCTCTCCATCATCTATTCCTCATCCTTCAGTGAAGTGCAGGACTACGTCTCTCTTACCGGCCACGTGTGGGCACCGGCCTGTCTGACCCTATCCAACTTCACCTGGAATCAGCTCTCCGAAGATGACCAGGCCGCGGTGCAGCAGAGCGCCGATGTGTGGCGTGACAAGCAGCGTGCCATGACGCAGCAGGACGACGCCGAGCTGGTCGCCAAGCTGGAAGCGGCGGGCATGAAGGTCAATGAGGTTGATACCGCGCCGTTCAATGCGCAGGTGCAGGGTGTGTGGGCAGAGTATGCCGACGTCTTCGGGCCTGAGCTGATGGGCCTGGTCGAGCAGTACCGCAAGGGCGAGTAAGCATGGCTTTCCTCTCTCCTTCCGCCAAGCCCTCAGCCATGTCTGCTGCGCGCGTCTTGATCATCACCCTGTCACGCTGGGTCTGCCAGGGCTGTCTCACCCTGGCGGCCAGCGGCGTGGCGCTACTCTCGGCACTGGTGATCTGGACGGTATTCATGCGCTGGGTCATGGGTCAGCCACCGCACTGGGCAGAAGAATTGCCGCAATTGGTGCTGGTGTGGACCACCCTGCTGGCCGCCGTCTCTTGCACGCGCAACCGCACTCATCTGAGTGCGGGTCTACTGCCGCTGCTGGTGCGTTCACTCAAGGTGCAACGTATCACTGGCCGCATCACCGATGCGCTGATCTTGATCATGTTACTGATGCTGGCCAAGGCCGGTTATGACCTGTCCGTGATCACCATGCGTCAGACCACCACTGCGCTGCAGATTCCCGCTGGCATCGTCTATCTATCCGTGCCGTTTTGCTGCGCCGCGATGGCGCTGATTCAGCTTGAGCATCTGCTGACGCCGTCACCCCGCCAAGGAGATGCCTCATGACACTCGGCGCCCTGGCTCTGCTCGGCGTATTCGCGCTGGGCATCCTGATCGACATTCCCATTGCCTTCGCGCTGTTGATGTCGGCACTCGTCTACCTGCTGGCCTTCGGTGCGGCACCGATGATGGTGTCGGCGCAGCAATTCGTCGCCGGCATGGAAAGCTTCACACTACTGGCGATTCCGCTGTTCGTGCTGGCTGCCCAATTGATGAACCGTGCCGGACTGACCGAGCGTCTGGTCAAGCTGTGCATGGCGATGGTCGGCAACATTCGCGGCGGTCTGGCCGTGGTCGCGGTACTGGCCTGCATGATGTTCGGTGCGCTGTCCGGTTCCGGTGTCGCGGACGTGATCGCCATCGGTAGCATGTTGCTGCCCACCATGGCGCGCAACGGCTATGACAAGGGCTTCAGCAGTGCGCTGGTCGGCACCGCCAGCTCCATCGGTACCGTCATCCCGCCCAGCATCGTGATGATCGTCTACGGCACCACCTCCAACACCTCGGTGGGTCAGCTGTTCATGGGCGGTATCGTGCCGGGCCTGATGCTGACCGCAGCACTGGTCGGCGTCGCACTCTATACCTCACGCAAGCATGGCTGGTCCGGCGGGGTCGCCGAGCGCAAACCCGGTGAACGGCGCCGCGCCTTCATCAGTGCACTGCCTGCGCTGATGGTGCCCGTGATGATCATCGGCGGCATTCGCTTCGGGGTCTTCACCCCTACCGAAGCCGCGGCCTCCGCGATTCTCTATGCCATCGTCATCGGTACCTGCGTGTATCGCAGCCTGACCTGGCGCGGCATGCTGGATAGTGTCAAGGCGACTGCTGAAACCACCGGCGCCATCCTGCTGATCATCGGCGCCGCCGGCATGTTCGCCTGGGGCCTGACCTATGAGCAGGTGCCACAGGCCATCGCCCAACTGATTGGTGACTTCACCGATAGCCGAATCAGCGTGCTGCTGCTGTTGACCGCCGTGCTGCTGGTGCTCGGCTCTTTCATGGAAAGCGTGGCGATCATCATCATCGTGACCCCGATCGTGATGCCGCTGCTGGCCCAGTACGGCATCAGCCCGGTGCACTTCGGGGTGCTGCTGACCGTCAACCTGGCCATCGGTGCCAACACGCCACCGTTGGGCATCGACCTGATGGCCGCCTGCCGCATCGCCGGCATCAACGTCAGTGACTCGCTACGCCCGTTGGGACTGATGCTCGGCGCGATGATCTGCGTGCTGATGCTGATCACCTTCATTCCTGAACTCGTGCTGTTCCTGCCCAATCTGATGGGGAGCTAAGTGATGACCACTTCCGTTGATCAGACCCTGCCACAGCGCTGGTTGTTCGTGCCCGGCGACGATGCCGCACGACTGGATGCCGCATTGGAAAGTGGTGCCGATGCCATCGTGGTGGACCTCGAAGAGTTCACTCCCGCCGCAGGCCGCCAGCTTGCCATCAGTCGCTTCGCCACCTTCGCCCGACGGGCGCGTTCGCTCAACGTCTGGCCAGCCGTGCGCCTCAATCTGCTGGAGCAAGGCGGTCGCGCAGAACTCGCAGCACTGATTTCTAACGCTGCTGGCGCACTGGAAGACTGCCCGGCTGTCGTCTTCATTCCCGCCGTCGAGCACCACGCGCAACTGATCGCGCTGGATGACGCGCTTGCCGAACAGGAGCATCTCTACCGCCTGCCCGCTGGCAGTCTGCGCAGCATCGCGACGCTTGAGAGTCAGGCAGGGCTGCTGGCCGCCGATGCATTGCTTCGCCCCTGTGAACAGACCCCACACTTGTTGGGTGCACTGATCGGCACGGGGGATCTGGCAACGGATCTTGGCCTGTCAGCCACACGGGACCCGGTGTTGATCACCGAGACTCTGAAGCCCTGGCGCGTGCGACTGGCGACAGCCTGCCAGACACATCAGCGGCTGGCCATCGACGGGCCATGGCGCTGGAAGAATGGCCTGGGCACCGATCAACACTGGGCCAATCAGCAGGGCTTCAAGGCACGCTGCGTGATTCACCCCGAACAACTGGAAGCGCTGAGCGACCTGATGCCGCTGGCGACGCCACTTCTCGAGCCGACGTCTCGATCCCACTTCTGATCTCCTCAACAATAACGAGAGCACTCCCATGACTCAGGCCACCGCTGCTTCTGACACCACCGGCACCTCCACTGCCTCTGAATACCCGCTGCGCAATGGCGGACAGATCCTCGTCGATCAGATTCGTCTGCACGGCACCAAGCGTGTCTTCCTGGTGCCGGGTGAAAGCTACCTGCCGTGCATCGATGCGCTCAATGAGCACAAGGGCGCCATCGAGCCCATTGTCTGCCGCCAGGAAAGCGGCGCCGGCTACATGGCTGAAGCCTACGGCAAGCTGACCAACGAGCCGGGCGTATGCTTCGTCACCCGTGGCCCGGGCGCGACCAACGCCTCCATCGCCGTGCATACCGCCTATCAGGATTCCACGCCGATGATTCTGTTCATCGGTCAGGTCGGGGGCGATTTCATCGAGCGCGAAGCCTTCCAGGAAATCGATTACCGTCGCATGTTTGGCGAGATGACCAAGTGGGTCGCCCAGATAGACGACACCTCACGCATTCCGGAATACATCGCCCGCGCCTATCAGGTCGCGCGTAGTGGTCGTCCCGGGCCTGTCGTACTGGCACTGCCGGAAGACACGCTGTGGGGCGAGGCGCAGGTTGCGGACGTCAAGCCGCATCCGCGCCTGATGACTTACCCGGGCCAGCCGCAGCTGGATGAACTCAAGCGCCTGCTCGCCAGTGCCGAGCGCCCCTTCCTGCTGGTCGGTGGCAGCGGCTGGACCCGCGATGCCCAGATCGCACTGGAAGGTTTCGCCCAGCGCTTCGATATCCCGACCGGCGTCGCCTGGCGGCGTCTGGAATGTGTCGATGCCGAACTGCCTCAATTCGTCGGTCACGTCGGCATGGGCATGCACGCTGAATTGCGTCAGCAGCTGGTCGAGAGTGACCTGGTGATCGCCGTCGGTACCCGTATCGGCGAAGCCACCAGCGAAGGCTATAGCTGGATCCAGTCGCCGGTGCCGGCCCAGAAGCTGGTGCACATCTACGCCGACCCGGAAGAGCTGGGCCGCGTCTATCAGCCCACGCTGGCCATCAACACCGACGTCAATGGTTTCTCGCTGGCACTGACCACCCTGTCACCGGTCAGCGCACCGCGCTGGTCTGACATCACCCGCAACGCGCGCGCTGCTTATCTGGCCACGCTGGAAGAGCAGCCGTCACCTGGCCCGCTGAGTCTCGACAAGGTCAGCCTGACGGTTGATCGCATCCTCGACGGCAAGGGCTGCATCACCGTCGGTGCGGGTAACTACGCCCTCTATGCCCACCGCTATGTGCGCTTTCGTGGTCTGGGCAGTTCGCTGGCACCGACGGTCGGTTCCATGGGCTACGGCCTGCCGGCGGCGATTTCCAGCAAGCTGGAGTTCCCGGAGCGCCCGGCCGTTTGCTACGCCGGCGACGGCTGCTTCCAGATGAACATGCAGGAGTTGGGCGTGGCACTGCAGTATCGCGTCGGCATCGTGGTACTGGTGTTCAACAACGGCATGTGGGGCACCATCCGCGCGCATCAGGAGAACGACTTCCCGGGCCGTGAGATCGCACTGACCTTCACCAATCCTGACTTCGCGGCGCTGGTGACGGCCTATGGCGGTCTAGGTCAGGTCGTCGAGAAGGACGAAGACTTCGAGGCAAGCTTCACCCGCGCACTGGAATTCGCTGATCGCGAGCGCCTGCCGGCACTGATCGAGCTGCGCTATGACCCGGACGGCATCGCCCCGGGCAAGCTATTGAGCGGCATTCGTGAAGATGCCCTCGCACGCAATGCCGCCAACGACAAGGCAGGAGTCTGACATGAGCACAACATCTCCCCAGTCACCTCATCATGTTCTTGAAACGCTCGACCTGCGTGTCGATGGCCAGCGCCTGTGGGAAGCGCTGATGACCTTGGCCAAGATCGGCGCCACCCCCAAGGGCGGCAACTGCCGTCTGGCACTGACCGAGGAAGATCGCGCCGGCCGCGAGCTGGTCACCGGCTGGCTCGCGGCCGCGGGCCTGACACTGCGCGTCGATCAGATCGGCAATATCTTCGCGCGCCGTGCAGGCCGTAACAATGCCCTGCCGCCCATCGCCACCGGCAGTCACATCGACACCCAGCCGACCGGCGGCAAGTTTGATGGCTGCTTCGGCGTGCTGGCCGGACTTGAGGTCATGCGCGTGCTGGATGAGCGCGGCATCGAGACCGAGGCGCCGCTGGAAGTGGTGATCTGGACCAACGAGGAAGGCAGCCGCTTCGTGCCGGTGATGATGGGCTCTGGTGTTCACGCGGGCCTGATCACGCTGGAGAAGGCACTGGCCGCCACCGATCGGGATGGCGACAACGTTGCCGCCTCGCTGGAACGCACCGGCTATGCTGGTGACGTGCCGGTGGGTAGCCACGAATTCGGTGCCTATTTCGAAGCGCATATCGAGCAAGGCCCAGTACTGGAGCAAGAGGAAATCACCATCGGTGCCGTCACCGGCTCCCTCGGCCTGCACTGGTTTGATGTCGTCGTCAGTGGCCAGGAAGCTCACGCCGGCCCGACACCGATGCCCTACCGGCGCGATGCGCTGAAAACCGCCTGCGCACTGGTCAGCGAGATTCTGACGCTGGCCGACGACTATCAGCCCAACGGTCGCGTCACCTGCGGTGAATTCAATGTACACCCGAACTCGCGCAACGTGATTCCGGGTCAGGTGCGCTTCAGCGTTGACCTTCGCCACCTGGAACCGGCAGTGCTCGCCGAGATGCACGCCAGGCTCAAGGCGCTGTGTCTTCAGCATCATGCGGCCAATCAGGGTGGCAAGCAGCAGGTTGATGTCGAATTGATCGAGGTGCAGCACATTCCGCCGACGCCCTTCGCACCACCCTTGATCGAGATGGTGCGCAGCGCCAGCCGTCATCTAGGACTGAGCTTCCGCGACATGGAAACCGGTGCGGGGCATGACGCGGTGCAGATCGCCGGTATCAATCCAGTCGCGATGATCTTCGTGCCCTGTGAAGACGGCATCAGCCACAACGAAAGCGAGAACGCTGAGCCGGCGGATCTGGAAGCCGGCGCCAATGTGCTGCTGCTGGCGATGCTGGAACGCGCCGGTGTCGTTGCCAATCCGCAGGAGGCTGCGCAATGAGCACCTCTTCTGATCAGGCGACTTCGGTTCAGGCCTCTGTCGCCCCGTTGACGCATGCTGATTGGCAAGCACGCGCGGCAGGGCTCGTCTTCGAGACCCGTGCCTTCATTGACGGGGCGTATGTCGAAAGCACTGGCTGCGACACCTTCCCGGCTTACAACCCGGCGACCGGTGAAGTGCTGGCCCATATCACCGCCTGCACCGAGCAGGACATTGACCGCGCCGTGATGGCCGCGCGGCGTGCCTTCGACTCTGGCATCTGGTCGCGTCAGTCGCCCCAGGCACGCAAGGCAGTCTTGCAGCGTTTCTCGGCATTGATCAGCGAGCATGCCGAAGAGCTGGCATTGCTGCAGACACTGGAGATGGGCAAGCCGATCGGTGATAGCCTCGGCTTTGATCTGGCGGAGACCGCCCGCTCGGTGGCCTGGTATGCCGAGGCCATCGACAAGCACTATGACGAGATCGCACCAACGGGCGAGAACGTCCACGCCACCATCACCCGTGAAGCACTGGGCGTGGTTGCGGCGGTAGTGCCATGGAACTTCCCGCTGATGATCGCGTCGTGGAAGTTCGCGCCGGCACTGGCGCTAGGCAACAGCGTGGTGCTCAAGCCGGCGGAATCCTCAAGCCTCAGCGCGCTGCGTCTGGCGGCACTGGCTGATGAAGCCGGCCTCCCGGCGGGCGTGTTCAACGTCACCCCAGGCCTGGGCGCGGTGGCGGGTCAGGCACTCGGCCTGCACATGGAAGTCGATGCACTGGCCTTCACCGGCTCTACCGCGACCGGCAAGCGCTTCATGCGTTATGCCAGCGAGTCGAACCTCAAACGTGTGTGGCTGGAGTGCGGCGGCAAGTCGCCGCACATCATCTTCGCTGATTGCCCGGACCTCAATCTGGCGGCGCGCGCGGCGGCAGACGCCATCTTCATCAATCAGGGCGAAGTCTGCATCGCGGGATCACGCCTGTATGTCGATGACGCCATCTATGACGACTTCATGCCACGGCTGATCGCCTGCGCACGCGCCATGCCGGCGGGCGATCCGCTCGACCCGGCCACGCGCATGGGCGCACTGGTCAGCGCTGATCATCATGAAAAGGTGCTGGGCTTTGTCGAGACGGCGCTCAAGGAAGGCATGACACTGCATCAGGGCGGCAAGGCCATCGCGCCCAGCGATGCCTGCGCCGGCGGCTGGTATCTGGAGCCGACCATCGTGGAAGGCGACCAGAACAGCACCGTGATGCGCGAGGAAATCTTCGGCCCGGTGCTGGGCGTGACCCGCTTCAGCGGCGAGGAACAGGCCATCGAACTGGCCAATGACTCCATCTACGGTCTGGGCGCGGGGCTGTGGACGCGTGATCTGGCACGTGCACACCGGGTATCGCGGCGCTTGAAGGCAGGTCTGGTGTGGGTCAACTGCTACGCCGATGGCGATATCAGCGTGCCCTTCGGTGGCGTCAAGCAGTCTGGCTTCGGGCGTGACAAGTCACTGCACGCCCTCGACAAGTATTCAGACCTCAAGACGACCTGGATCAATCTCGACTACTAGGTATCCGCAGGCGGCAGTGTCAGGGAATCGATCATTCGCGGCGTATCGGACGATCGATTCTCTGGCGCTGCCGTCCTGGGATCTGGTTCTGGCGCACGCACGGACTCAAGACCGCGATGCAGGCGATCTTCCAGCGGTACCTTGGCGAGTGCGTTATGCAGGAAGTCGACGAAGGTGGATTCGGCCGCACTGAAGCGCGCCTCGCGGTGCCACATCAGATGCAGATCGATATCCGCGACACCGCCATAGGGCGGCAGCGGCCACAGCTGACCCTGTTCGACTTCGCGCCTGACGATGTGTTCCGGCATGCAGCCGATGCCCCAGCCGGCATGCACCATGCGCTGGATTTCCTGCAGGCTGCTGGACTGGCCGACCACTGGCCCCTGCAGGCCTTCCTTGGCGCGAAACACCGCCAGCGGTGACAGCACGCCATCCAGCTGCTCGCTGCCAAACGAGATGTAACGCTCGTTGCGTAGCGCCTCAAGGGGCAGATTCTGGCGCCCGAACAGCGGGTGCGTCTGGCCACAGAAGTAGTGATAGCTCTGGCGCACCAGCACCTGGGACATCAGGGAATCAGGGGTCTGTCGTGCCAGACAGATGCCAAGCGCACCCTGGCGCTGCAACAGGCCTTGCTGAACCTCGTGACTGGACATGTCCTGTATCGAGAAGGTGACCTGGGGAAAACAGCGATGAAAGCGCGCGAATACGCTATCAAGGAAACGGCATTCAATGCCGGTCACGAAAAGGAGCGAGACATGCCCGGAAATCTCCGTTTGACTATTGCCCACCTCCGACGCCAGACGTGCCACGTTGGCGTAGATCTCCACCGCCTCGCGGTAGACCACCTGCCCCGCCGATGTCACGCGAAAGCGGTGACTGTCACGCTCGATCAATCGCTGCCCCAGCCTTTCTTCCAATCGTTTGAGTGACAGACTGACCGCGGGTTGAGACAGGTAAAGACGTGCGGCTGCCCGACTGACACTTTCCTCCTGGACAATGACGATGAAGGTACGCAGTAGATTCCAGTCCAGCGTGTCGTGAATGGGCCGCATGTCACTTGTTCCTGTATAACGTGAGAAAATCCGTGCGACAGCAGTGGTCATTTGCGCAGCACGCAGGCATGACTCACGCTGTGATGACGTGAAACACAATACCAAAAAAGCGGAAATAAAGACGATGTTCAATAGCCGAGAAACCTTCATTCTCTCGATCATGATCATAGCATGTGGCGTATTTCTGATGGGGCTTTCGCTCTATTTCTTCCGTCGCATCAAGACTTATGACGACTACAATGTTGCCGGACGCTCCACCGGTACCTTCCCGTTGATCTGTACACTCATTGGTACCGCCGTCGGCGGCTCCACGTTATTGGGATTCGTCTCCAAGGGGTATGCTTTTGGCCTTGGCCAGCTGTGGCTACCGGTCGGCATGACCGTTGCCGGTTTGGCGCTCTACTTCTTCATCGCCAGGATACACTCTGAAGGTGAGCGCCTTAACATGGTGACCCTGGCCGACTTTCTGGTCAGTCGCTTCGGGGAAGGCGTAAGAACCCCGACCCTGATCAGTGTGCTGTGTGCCTACTCCGCCATCACCGGCATGCAATTCGTCGCAGTGGCCACGGTGCTCAAGCTGGTGTTCGGGCTAGCACTGCCGGCGGGCATCCTGCTGACCTGGGCGCTGCTGACCGCCAAGACCTGGCTGGGGGGCCTGATGGCGGTGATCTGGTCAGATGCCATCCTCGGCACCCTGCAAACGCTGGGCATTTTCTTCTTGCTGGGCATGGTCTATTTCGCCAGTGGTAGCTGGGAAGTGATGTCGGCCACGCCGCTGCCCACAGACACTCCTGACTTCCTGAGCCTGACCGGTATTTCCGGCCACGAACTGACGGTCTACATGCTGACCATCGGTGCCTATCAATTTGTCCGCCAGGATCTGTGGCAACGCTTCTGGGCCGCACGCAGCCTCAAGGCGGCCCGGACCGGTTACGCTGTCGCGATCGTCTTCACTCTACTGGTCGGTGCGGCGGTGGTCTTGATCGGCAGCTTCGCCAGGCTGGGGCTGGACATTGCGGTCACCAATCCGGATCTCTCCTTCTATGCCATCATCAAGGCGACCCTGCCATTGCCGTTGATGGTCAGCATGGTCGTGGTGCTGCTGGCGACGATCATCTCGTGTGCGGATTCGTTCTTCATCGCGGGTGCCTCGTCGATTGCCAATGACGTCATCAAACCGCGCATGAAAGGCCGTGATGATGCCTTCATGCTACGCATGAGCCGCCACTCCGTCATCGCCATGTCATTGATTTCACTGGGACTTGCGCTCTATGCACCGCGCCTGCTGGATATCTGGATCCTGGGCAGCGCCATGTTGGTATGCGGGGTACTGGTCCCCACGATAGTGGCGCTGTGTTGCCGTACGCCGAATCCGCGTGGCGGTCAGATCATGATGTGGGGCGGTCTCGCCACTGCCGTCATGTGGCAGATACTGGGGCATCCGTTCGGACTGCATCCGGTGATGATTGGCTTACCCGTTTCACTGGCATTGATGCCACTCGCCTTGCGTCAGGCACGATCACCACTGACAACAATGTCCAGTGCAAAGTGAGAGTGCTTGCTGGCGTTGATTCAGCGGCCGTGTCAACTGCATTCAGTAGCTGAATTCACGAAGTACGTGCAGATAGTGACGCTGGATTTCAAGGCACTTTCGACACCCCTTACCGCTCCCTCATGAGGACCCGGAAAGGGGTGTCGTGCGTTTCTGGCAATAGAACTCTGGTATTTATCGATCTGATATTGGCGAGAAATTCAGTCAATGATCACTGCGATACGCGTGGATTTAGCGGCGATGATAATGCGCTCACCTTGACCATCAACATAAATTTATTAACTAACATAAACCATATAAATACCAAGTATTGAAATTTGAAAAGCCAAAAGGAAGATGATTCGTTGACCGCTGCCTGAGCGACTCATAGATTGAAGGCGTACCATCATGTTGATGACAGAGAAGGCACCCCTAGTGCTTACCAAGGATGCCACCTGTTCCTGGCTACTTGGTCAGTATTCACCACTGCCTCCAGCTTCCAGATCGCATGATCTCGGGAACTCAAAAATAACGATAACGCGGATAATTCCATGAAAACATTCAAGCCCGCCCTCCTGCTCCCGCTATTTGCCCTGCTCCCTGCAACCTCAGCAATGGCGACCGAGCTGCGCATGCTCGCAAGCTACGATCAAACCAGCGCCTACTCACGCGAGATTGCCCAACGCTTCATCAAGGAAGTCGAAGCCAACGATGCAGCCGACATCTCCATCAAGCTGACCGGCCCGGATGTCGTCTCTCCGTTCGAACAGCTGCAGCCAGTCGCCGCAGGTGTCTTCCAGTTGCTGTACACCCATGCCGCCTACCACACCAACACGACCGGTGTTGGCGCCGCGATGGATGCGGTCAAGGTCAATCCTGAGCAGACGCGTGAATCCGGCCTTTGGGACCTGGTCGATGAGCACTACCAGACACTCGGCCTCAAGCTGATCGCGATTCCGCCGCTGGGTAGCAGTGGTTTCCAGTACGTGCTCAAGAAGCCGATTGAAGGCTCGCCGGGTCTTGATGGCCGTCGTCTGCGCGGCAGCCCGACTTACACCAACGTCACCAAGGGCCTGGGCGGTACGCCGGTGCTGATGTCGAGTGGCGACGTCTACTCCGCCATGGACCGCGGCGTGATAGACGGTGCCGCTTGGGGGTTGAATGGCGTCAAGGACATGGGCTGGCAGGAAGTCGCCGGCTACTTCTCAAAGCCGACCTTCGGCCAGACCTACAACTTCGTGCTGATGAACCTCAATGCCTTCAACAGCCTGTCCCCGGAAGAGCAGAAAGTCCTGCTGGACCAGGGTCGCCAGCTTGAAACCGAGATCGCGCCTGTGATGGACAAGCTGGCCATCGACGAGTGGAAGTCGCTGGAAGCAGCAGGCATGCAGCCGACCGAGTTCTCACCCGAAGATGCTTCACGTCTGGATGCGCTGGTCACCGACGGTATCTGGCAGCTGGGCATCGACAAGTCGCCGGAAGCCGTCACCGCCATGCGCAAACTGGCCATCGAGAAAAACCTGACCACCGTCAGCGAGTAAGGAATCTCTCATGCTAACCCTGCTTGCACGTGTACATGACGGCGTGACGCGAGCAGGCTTCCTTCTGGGCGGTGTCACCTTGTGTGGCATCGTCCTGTGTTTCTGGCTGGAAGTCATCGCGCGCTATTTCTTCAATTCTCCGACCCTGTGGTCCGGCGCGATGGTCGCCTACCTGCTGTGCCTCTCGATTTCACTGGCCACGCCTGAACTGGCTCGCACTCACGGTCATATCGCCATCACGGTATTGCCCGAGCGTCTGTCGCCTGCCACACGCGCCCGCTATGACCGGTTCCTCGCCGTGCTCACCGGTATCGTGTGTGCCGTTGCCGGCTGGATCTGCGTGCAAGAAAGTCTGCGCCAGTTCAACTACCACACCACCACGGCACTCGGCCTCGATATCCCCAAGGTCTGGGTCTCGGCCTTCATCGCCTATGCGCTGGTGAGTGCTGCGCTGCATTTCCTGCGTCACGGCTTCGGTCGCTCGGCGGCTCAGACGGTGCCAGACACGGGCACGTCGGCACCTGCCAAGTCAGCACCTGCTGTCGACCCCACAAAAGGACCCTGAGTCATGGAATGGTATCTCTCTCTGGGCCTCGCCATCGCCGTGCTGATGGGCCTTTTTGCCCTCGGCATTCCCGTGTTCGCCGCCTTCTTGACCATCAACGTGCTCGGCACGCTGTGGTTGATGGGCACCGCCGGTTTCGGCATGTTCGCCAACAGTGTCTACGACAGCATGACCTCGGAGACGCTGACCACCATCGCGCTATTCGTACTGATGGGGGAGCTGTTGTTCCGCTCTGGCTCCATCGACGTGATCTTCGATTCCCTCGATACCCTGATGGGCCGCATGAAGGGCCGCCTCTACTTCTTCGTCGTTGCGCTCTCGACGCTGTTCGGTGCCCTATCCGGCTCGGCGCTTGCGGTGACGGCCATGCTGAGTCGCTCGGCGCTGCCGACCATGCAGCAGCGTGGCTATGACGACAAGCTCTCCATCGGCCTGATTCTGGGCGGGGCAAGCCTGGCCCCCATCATCCCGCCGAGCCTGCTGGTGATCATCATCGGCTCGATGGTCGATGTCTCGATTGCACGCCTGCTGATCGCGGGCATTCTGCCCGGTATCCTGCTGGCTGCCATGTTCATCCTCTACGTCAAGATACGCATCATGCTCGACCCCAGTCGTGCACCGGCGGTGGATGAAAGCGGCGGTGGCACACCTCAGGAAAAACGCCGCGCACTGACCAACATGCTGCCGTTCACCGTCATCATCTTCGCCGTGCTCGGGCTGATCCTGCTCGGTATCGCCACGCCGTCCGAGTCAGCGGCAACCGGTGTGATGGGCGCATTGCTGGTGGCCGCCTACTACCGCAAGTTCTCGTTCAAGATGGCGGGCGAGGCGGTGATGTCGTCGCTGAAGGTCAGCACCATGATCATTCTGATACTGGCCTGCTCGAAGCTGTTCTCGCAGCTGCTCAGTTTCACGGGCGCCACCAGCGGGCTGGTCAACAGCGTGACCGGCATGGATCTCGATCCCGTCTGGATGCTGCTGCTGTTGATGTTGATCCCGCTGATCGCCTGCATGTTCATCGATCAGATCGCCTTCATGATGGTGGTCATCCCCATCTACGCGCCGCTGGTCAAACTGTATGAGTTTGATCCGGTGTGGTTCTGGACACTGTTCCTGATCAACATCTCGGTCGGCAGTCTCACCCCGCCCTTCGGTTATAACCTGTTCGCCGTCAAGGGCGCTGCACCGCAGATGCCAATGCAGACCATCTATGCCGCCGCCTGGCCTATCGTGATCTGCTTCCTGTTTGCGATGTTCATGCTGTACTGGATTCCAGCGCTGACCACCTTCCTGCCCAGCCTGATCTGACAGACCACGACGAGAGACTTCCATGTACCAACTCAATGACATGCCTGCGCAGGTCGCGCCCGAACTGCTGGCACAGCTCAAGCAATGCGAAACCGCCACCATTGGCCACTTCCATACCCACGGTTTCGTCGAACCGGCCATCGCCTCGATGCTGTCACAAGTGCGTGTCGTCGGCACCGCCGTCACTGTCTCGTTACCGCCAGAAGACGGCACCCTGCTCAATCACGTGATGCGGCTGGTGCGCCCGGGTGATGTGCTGATCGTGCATCGTCAGGGCGACCGCCACCGTGCCTGCTGGGGCGGCGTGATGACGACAGTCGCCTCCGGTATTGGTGTGGCGGGTGTGGTGATCGACGGCATGGCGACCGATGCCGTGACCATCCGCGACAAGCAGTTCCCGGTCTGGAGTCGCGGTGTCGCCTCGCTGACCACCCGCTTCGCCGGTATCGGCGGCGCGCTCAACGTGCCGGTCAGCATCGGCGGCGTGGTCGTCAATCCGGGCGATGCCATCCTCGCCGATGAAAGCGGCGTCATCGTCATGGTTCCCGAGGAAGTCTCCGCCATCGCCACTCACGCCATCGAGGTACAGCAGGCCGAAGAGGTGTTGCTTGCCAAGATCGCCGACGGTGCCTGCCTGCCGGACCTCACCGGCTCAAGCCAGTTGATCGAGGAAGTGAACGCACGCGGTTGATGGACATGCCACTCTGCATGCAACTCGGCACACCACGTGCGCTACAACCCAAAAGACCACCAGATTGATTCTGGTGGTCTTTTGGGTTGTGCGATATCGTCACAGGTTGCTCACGGTTGTTGCGGTGTATCGCCTACAGTACTCAGCGAGGTTACCCCTTACCCTTGTTGGCCTTGCCTCAACCTCACTCTGACAGGATGTCTCGCATGTCGATTTCGGTTGTCTGGCGCCCTGCCTCGGCTCGGTACGCCGCAAGGGTGCGTCGTATCTCCGCTGCCCTGATGCTCGGCGGGGCTGGCGCATTGCTGTCTGCCATCCCTCCCGCGAAGGCTGCCAATTTCCAGCACACTCAAGTCGTCCTCAATAACCTGGGCGGCAGTTACGGCTTCATCGTGGCGCAGGACGTCACGCTTTCGCGGATAGCACAGCAACATCCAGAGCTTCAGGATCAGGTGCGCGCAACCGCCACCGAGTTCGATAATGCCTTCCCAAACATCACCCAGCGGCTGACACGCGCGATAGAGTCTCTTATCGGTCGCGAGGCGACGGCCAACGCCAAGCAACGCATCGAGCAGCGGGTCCACGAGAAATTGGTCGCCATGCTGGCCCCGGAAGTCTTGACGACCGACTTTGCCCATCGCTTCTTCGCGACCCTTCATCGCCGCGCCGGTGGGGATGATATCCCCTCTCCCTACCTCGAATACCTGCTGGCAACCACCTACCAGGACGAG
Source organism: Cobetia sp. L2A1 (assembly GCF_009796845.1). Taxonomy (NCBI): domain Bacteria; kingdom Pseudomonadati; phylum Pseudomonadota; class Gammaproteobacteria; order Oceanospirillales; family Halomonadaceae; genus Cobetia; species Cobetia sp. L2A1. The sequence continues at coordinate 2,187,232 of NZ_CP047025.1, forward strand.
CCGGTGTATGAGCTATATGACGGCTACTATCAGCAATTCAATACCCAGGGGCATGCCAAATCGAGAGGGGTAGACTTCACATTGCGTCTGCCCGCCTCCTGGAGCGCCAAGGAAAGTCAGCAACCGCATATCGTGCAGAAATGGCGCAGTCAGGCGGGCACCGGCATGCAGCTGATCGTGCTGGAAATCTATGATCTCAACGGGGTCACCATCAACACCCGACAGCTCAAGATGATGCAAGCCAACCGACAGCTCAGCCGGTGGGCGCCGCAGGGCAGCGAGATGCTCGACTCTGGTGTCACGACCATCAATCAGCGTCCGGGCTACTGGTTTGATATCTCGATGGCACAGCAGCATAAAAACAAGCGCACCCTCTCGCATACCCGTCAGTACGGCACCTTCATCAATGACAAGATGATACGGCTAAGCTGCAGTGCCTATCAGGCGCTGCCGGAGGGGATGACAGAGGTGAAATCGCCTCGCGATCGAGATTCCAACAGCGAATTCGAGTCACTCAAGACACTATGTGGTGGAGTGATCAAGGGCTCGGCGGTGATGCAGACATACGAGACCAGCGTCAGCCGTTAGAGAGGATGCTATCTCGTTGCTCCCCCCCCCTCCAACACTTCTCCCATGAATCCGCCTGATCACCGATAACTCCCTCGCATCATCATCACACCCAATACCGGCGGGCCTGCTGGTTCGATATCGCCATAACACAACGACACCAAGGCACGCCCATCACCTCGCAGACATGCGAATATGGCCTCTTCCTCGACGACAAGCTGATCCGCCTGCACTGCACCCGCTACCATCCTGTCGCCGACGGCACCACCTACGCCAAAACCAAGACAGACCTCGCCGTCGATGAAGGAATGGCAAGCCGAACGGTGGGAGTTATTCACTAAGTTCGTAGTTAATCAGACGGGACCCGACAACTAGACGATAACGTCTTTCACCTAGACTTAACTCTAAAAGAATCATAAAAATCACCTGTTATAAAGTAGTGTACAAATATTACACTTTAGCACTTAAGTCTTTTTTAGTTTTCGTACCACCGATGGCTGACTAATCCCCGCCCTCTTGGCTATCGCATAGGTACTGGGCAATTCCGCTGCCATCTCGAGTAGCCATTGTGCTTCGATGCGTGCCAGGCCTTCCTTGAGAGTTTCGTTGGGGCCGAGTTTGGGTATTGGCATAGCTACCGCCCTCTCAGCGGTAGACTCTGAGAGGGAACTACCGTTGTTGAAATTGTTGGCAGGCGCATCTCTTTTATTTACGCCTATTTCTTCATATTTGTTATTACCGAATTTAAATGAAACACCTAGTCCATTAGCGTTATTCGCTGAATAAGGGTTTATTAGTGTTTGCAGTGAGGCAGCGTCAATAACATCACCTGCGGCACTGAGCCAGGCGCGTTCCAGCCAGTTTTCGAGTTCACGGATATTACCCAGCCAGTGCTGTTGCAGCAGCAGCGACCACAGGGTGGGGTCAAGCAGCTTGTCACGCCCATGACGCTGATTGAGCCGCGCGAGGTGTTGTTCGACCAGTGCCGGGATATCTTCCGGGCGCTCCCGCAAGGGTGGGAAGTTCACTGGCAGCACATTGATGCGGTAATAGAGGTCCAGCCGGAAGCGCCCCTGCTCCACCAACGCGGCGAGATTCTGGTTGGTGGCGACAACGAGGCGGAAGTCGGCGCGGCGGGTGGTGGTGTCACCGAGTCGCGTGATCAGCCCATCCTGAATCACCTTGAGCAGCTTGGTCTGGGTGGCCAGTGGTAGCTCGCCGATTTCATCCAGAAACAGCGTGCCGCCTTCAGCCTGTTCCATCAGGCCAGCCTTGCCGCGATTGCCTGCGCCGGTGAAGGCGCCAGGTTGATAGCCGAACATCTCCGCCTCGAACAGGTTCTCCGGAATCGCCCCACAGTTGACGTCTATGAACGGCCCCTTGGCGCGCTCGCTCCAGCGATGCAGTTGATGGGCAAAGGCCGTCTTCCCGACGCCAGACTCCCCCAGCATCAGCACCGTGGCATTGGTGGGCGCAACGCGCTTGAGCAACAGCGCTATCTCACGCATCACGGGGCTTTTGACCTGAAGCTGGCCGCAGTCGATCTCCCCGCAATCCCTGTCACTCTCCCCATCATTCATGATGGCCTGTCCGGTGCGCATGGATGCCTGGTCCCGCGAGCTGCGCCGCAGGTGATCACTGAATCGTTGCTGAAGCACCGCGTATTCCTGCTGCAACAGCTGAATATCGGTGAGGTCCATCGAGCGGCTGACCACCCGTACCAGCCGTCCCTCGACGAACACTGGGTGTGCCTGCGCCACCACCCGACGCCCCGTCCCCGTGCTCTGCATCATCTGCACGGTCTTGCCGGTGCGAATGACTTCCAGACTGATGGAGGGGGTCAGCACGCCGCTGGCTTCCAGGTCATGCACGTTGGCGGCGCAGAGCGCTTCACGTGTCATGCCATACACCGCAGCGGCGCCGGGGCTGACATCCACCACCTGGCCTTCGGCATCGACCACGAAGTAATGGTCATGCGCGGTGTCGATGATGGTCTTGAGTGTCTGGCTATCGAGTTCTGACATGACAGGCCTCACGGGAGAATGTACGGGGGATGAGCTGGGCAGTATTCATTGGCTTCTTATCATTACCCAATCATTCACTTCTGGCGATCCATAAATGGATCAATGATTCATAAATGGATCAATTGATGGCTCATTTCGATCCAAAAATGAATCGTGTGAACGGCTCTTCACAAAAAATCCCATGAAAACAACGGACTGAAAATTGGCATGCTTACTGCAATGACGAGTCACATGCCGCAGTCCACACGGCCCTATAACGACAATCATCCTGCTCGCCGTTCATTTCATCGCGAGCCCTTCACGATCCGGAGAAATTCATGAGTGAATTCAATCAGCCGTTGGGCGGCAACGACATGCCACGTTTTGGCGGCCCGGCCACCATGATGCGCCTGCCAACTCAAGAGACAGCCAAGGATCTGGATGTAGCCTTCATCGGGATTCCGCTGGATATCGGCACCTCCAACCGTCCCGGTGCCCGTTTTGGCCCGCGTCAGATTCGCGATGAATCCCGCATGCTGCGGCCTTACAACATGGCCACCCGCGCAGCGCCCTTCGATAGCCTGCAGGTGGCGGACATCGGCGATGTACCGATCAACACCTTCCACCTGCCCAAGAGCATGGACATCATCGAGAAATTCTACGATGAAGTGCTCAGCCACGATTGCGTGCCGCTGACGCTGGGCGGTGACCACACCGTCACTCTGCCGGTGCTGCGTGCCATCGCCAAGAAGCACGGGCCGGTCGGCCTGATCCATATCGATGCCCACGCCGATGTGAACGACCACATGTTCGGCGAGCCGATTGCCCACGGCACGCCGATTCGTCGTGCTCAGGAAGAAGGCCTGCTCGACAGCACGCGTGTGGTGCAGATCGGCCTGCGCGGCACTGGCTACTCCGCCGATGATTTCGACTGGTGTCGTCAGCAGGGCTTCCGTGTCGAGACCGCCGAGATGTGCTGGTTCAAGTCACTCGCGCCGCTGATGGCCGAAGTGCGCGACATGATGGGCGATCGCCCCGTCTACATCACCTTCGACATCGATGGCCTCGACCCCTCCGTCGCCCCCGGCACCGGCACCGTGGAAGCCGGCGGCCTGACCATGCCGCAGGGCATGGAAATCGTGCGTGGTGCGCGTGGCCTCAATATCGTCGGCGGTGACCTGATGGAAGTCTCTCCGCCCTACGATACCAGCGGCAATACGGCACTGATGGGCGCGACACTGCTCTACGAAATGCTGTGTGTACTGCCGGGCGTGATGCAGCGCGACTGATGCACACTCGGCTGGCATGAGCTCCGCGCTGCCCACCTGATTGTCCCGTCAGATGGGCAGCGCACGGACGACAGACCTGCCAACGAATTTTCCTGCCACAGCCTCATGAAATAGATCAGTAAAAACAAAGTCTTAACGAAGCCTGACTATTACAAAAATACCAAGGTGACCTATCATGTCCTCAAGCATAGATCCGACGGCGGCTATCACACCATCCTCCGCTGATCAGCCTCAGCACTCTGATCAGCAGAACAAGCCGCAGAAAGCGACACAGAAAACAATAATTGCCACGACACCCGCCCCGCTGTGCACGCGCGGGCTGGTCAAGTTCCTGGTGCCTTCGCTGCTCGGCGTGTCCTTCTTCCTGGTGCCGTTCAGTGTCGGCGACACCATCAACATCGGCATGGGCCTGATGGCCGATTGGCTCAAGGCGACACTCGGCGGTTCTCTGCCCGCCATCGCCGTAGCCGTGCTGTGTCTCTCCGTGCTGTTGACAGCCTTCGTCAAGGTTGCCAAGCCGAGTTGGGCCAGACAGGGCGCTGCCCACGAACTATTTGATGTGTCTGCCGTCTGGTTCGGCATGCGTGCACTCGGTGCCGTCTTCGCATTGATGACCTACTTCCAGTGGGGGCCAGCGCAGGTGACGGCGGCCTTTACCGGCGGCGTGATGCTCAATGACCTCGCGCCGGTGCTGCTGACCTTCTTCTTCTTCGCAGCCATCCTGTTGCCGCTGCTGGTCGATTTCGGCTTCATGGAATTCATCGGCAGCCTGGTGCGGCGCCCATTTCGCGCCATCTTCAATCTGCCGGGCCGCAGTGCCATCGATGCCACTGCCTCATGGATGGGCTCCGGCACCGTCGGCGTGTTGATCACCACTCAGCAGTACGAGCAAGGCTTCTACAGCCAGCGCGAAGCCGCGGTGATCGCGACCAACTTCTCGGTGGTCTCGATTGCCTTCGCGTTGCTGGTCACCAGCTTCATGAACATCAATCACCTGTTCGTGCCCTTCTATCTGACCGTCGTCGTCGCGGGCTTGATTGCCGCTGTCATCGTGCCGCGCCTGCCGCCGCTATCGCGCAAGCGTGATAGCTATCACGAGCCGATCGGTTGCCAGATCAATGAAGAGAATCAGAGCGACTGTGGCGTGCTGCGTTATTCCCTCGGCATGGCTGTCGCACGCGCCGAGAATGCGCCGGGACCCCTCAAGCTGGTGAAGTCTGCCGGTATCAATGTGGCTGATATCTTCCTGGGCCTGCTGCCGGTCGTGATCGCCATCGGTACCATCGCGCTGATGCTGGCCGAGTTCACCCCCGTGTTCACCTGGCTGTCCTATCCGATGATTCCGCTGCTGGAACTGCTGCAGATTCCCCACGCAGCCGAAGCGGCACCTGCTACGCTGGTCGGCTTTGCTGACATGTTCTTGCCGGCGGTGCTGGCCAAGGACATCGACAGCGAGCTGACGCGCTTCGTGATCGCCTGCCTGTCACTGACTCAGCTGATCTACATGTCAGAGATTGGCGCCCTGCTGCTCAAGTCAAAGATTCCGCTCAAGATATGGGAGCTGGTCGCCATCTTCCTGCTGCGCACGCTGATCACCCTGCCGATCATCGCCTTCATCGCGCATGTGTTCGTGTTCTGAGTCACGCGGGCACTCGACTTGTTTCTCATCTCATACGGGAGCACCACGGTGCTCCCGTCATTGGAATAGCCTCTCATGACCTGTGCTGAACTGTTGATTCGACTACTGCGTGACACCTACGGCGTGGATACCGTGTTCGGCATTCCCGGCGTGCATACCATCGAGCTCTATCGTGGTTTGGAAGAGAAGCGTGGCCTGGCAGACGATGCCACTGACAAGACCATCCGCCACGTCACGCCGCGCCACGAACAGGGCGCTGGCTTCATGGCCGATGGTTACGCACGCGCCACCGGCAAGCCGGGCGTGTGTTTCATCATCACCGGCCCGGGCATGACCAACATCACCACCGCGATGGGCCAGGCACTGGCCGATTCCATCCCGATGCTGGTGATTTCCAGCGTCAATCGCAGCGATACGCTGGGTCGCGGTCAGGGCCGTCTGCATGAGCTACCCAGCCAGCAGCAGCTGATCGCGGGCGTTGCTCGCTTCAGCCATACCCTGCTTGATCCATCGGCGCTGCCAGAAGTGCTGGCCCGTGCCTTTGCACTGTTTGAGGGTGCACGTCCCGGCCCGGTGCACATCGAGATTCCCATCGACCTGTTTCCCGCGGAAGTCGAGCCGCCACATGGCCGCGCGTCGCATGAGTGGACTCGCCCGCGTATTGGTCGCACCGCACCCGACCCCGCGCTGATCGATGCCGCGGTCGAACTGCTCAACGGCGCCAAGTGCCCGCTGGTGCTACTCGGCGGTGGCTGTGTCGCCGCGCCCGAAGCTGCACGACAGCTGGTGGAGGCGCTCGATGCGCCCACCGTCATTACGGTAAATGCCAAGGGCTTGCTGGGCGCTGCTCATCCATTGGATCTCGGTGCCAATGCCTCACTGCCTGCCGTGCGCGAGCTGGCACGTGATGCCGATGTGGTACTGGCGATCGGTACCGAGCTGGGCGAGACCGACTATGATGTCGTCTTCGATGACGGCTTCGTGATCGGTGGCCAGCTGATCCGCATCGATATCGACCCTGAGCAACTGGGTCGCAACCAACACGCCACCTTGGCGATGGTCGCCGATGCAGGCCTGGCGCTGGAGATACTGGCCAAGCGCTGCAGTGAAGCAGGCACGCACACATTCCAGAGCTCAAGCGATGGCTCAACCAGAGGTGCGCAGACCACTGCTGCCGCACTGAAAGCGCTCGCACTGCCGACAGACCCTGCCTTCGCGCCCTATGTGCCACTGTTCGACACCTTGCAGCAATCGCTGCCGGAGGCCATCTGGGTCGGCGATTCCTGCGCGACCGTCTACGCCGCCAATCATCTGGTCAGCCAGCCCGCACCGCGGCGCTACTTCAACTCTGCGACCGGTTACGGCACTCTCGGTTACGGCCTGCCTGCCGCAATGGGCGCCACCCTCGGGCGCCCTGACCTGCCGGTGATCGCGTTGGTCGGCGATGGCGGCATCATGTTCACGCTGAGCGAGCTTGCCTGTGCGGTGGAAGAGCAGCTGCCCGTCATCATCGTGCTATGGCACAACCAGGGCTACGAAGAGATTCGCCGCTTCATGGACAACGCCGGCGTGACGCGACTCGGTGTCGATATCCAGGCACCCGACTTCCAACTGATCGCCCAGGGCTTCGGCTGTGCCGCGGTGCGTGTCGACTCGCCGGACAGCCTGAGCAGTGCACTGACCGAACGCAACGCCAAGGCACCGCTACTGGTAGAAATCGATGCGGCCGCATGGTGCCATCACGTACGCTAGCGCTACTGTCTGTCACCTCATTGGCACTTTCATCCGCTTCATGGCGTCACCGTCTCAAGGAATTCACATGCAACAGCTCGATCAGCAGACTCTCGTCAATCAGTGCCTCCATCAGTTCATCAACAACCAGTGGGTCCCTAGTCACGGCCAGCGCCGTCTGGCCGTGACCAACCCGTATGAGGAGAGCGTGATTGCCGAGGTGACGGCCGGTGATCCGCGTGATGTCGACGCTGCCGTCGAAGCCGCCGCCACGGCTTTCGAGGGCTGGCAAGCATTGAGCGGTGCAGAGCGCGCCGTGTATCTGGAGGCCTTCGCGGAGGGCCTGACGACCCGTCGTGAGGCGTTGGTCGAGCTGTCGGTGCGCAATAACGGCAAGATTCGCGCCGAGGCCGAGATCGATCTCGACGATGCCATCGGCTGCTATCGCTACTACGCCGAGCAGGCGCGTGCGCTGGATGCGCGTCAGGGCGTCGCGGTCGAGCATGATGTCGAGGGCTACGCCGGGCATTGCTACCAGGAACCCGCCGGTGTCGTCGGGCTGATCACGCCGTGGAACTTCCCGCTGGTCACCAGTGCCTGGAAGGTGGCTCCCGCGCTTGCGGCGGGCTGCACGCTGGTCATCAAGCCGTCTGAAGTGACGCCGCTGCCGGAACAGGTGCTGGCCGAGATTGCGCTGGAAGCCAAGCTGCCCGCCGGCGTGTTCAATCTGCTGCACGGTGATGGCGAAGGCATCGGTGGCCCGCTGACGCGTCATCCGCGTATCGACAAGATCTCCTTCACCGGCAGCAATGTGGTCGGCGAGAAGGTGATGCAAGCCGCTGCCTGCGGTATCCGAGGCGTGTCGCTGGAGCTGGGCGGCAAGTCGCCCATCATCGTGCTTGACGACGCCAACGTCGAAGAAGCCGCCGACTGGGTGATGGCCGGCATCTACTTCAACGCCGGACAGATCTGCTCCGCGACCTCACGCCTGCTGGTGCATGAGTCGCTGGCCGATGATCTGCACGCGGCACTTGCCGAGCGTATCGATGCGCTGGTGCTGGGTGATCCGCTCGACGCCGCGACCCAGATGGGCCCGATGACCAGCGCGCGTCAGCGTGACACCGTGCTCACCTATCTGGACGTAGCACGCGAAGAAGGCCTGACGGCGCTGCGTGATGGCGCGCACCGTACCTTGCCGACACAGGGCTACTTCGTGGCACCGACACTGTTCACCGAAGTGCCGCTGGATAGCCGTCTGTGGCGTGAAGAGATCTTCGGGCCGGTGCTGTGTTCGCATACCGTGGCTAATGAAGCCGAGGCGATCCGCCTGGCCAATGACAGTGACTATGGCCTGGTCGGTACCGTCATCAGTGGCGATGCCAAACGTGCTCGTGCCGTGTGTCGCCATCTACGCAGCGGTGTGACGTGGTACAACAGCGAGCAGATTCCGCTGGTTCAGGCCAGCTGGGGTGGCTTCAAGCGCAGCGGTATCGGCCGTGAGTTGGGGCCGTGGGGACTGGCAGGTTATCTGGAAGTGAAGCACATCATCGGCCCGGTACTCGACTGAACTGAGCGACATTGAGCTGAACTGCACTGGAGTGCCCAGTCCGCGAGCATCACCCGCTGACTGGGCGGCATGGCTGGCGCTCGCAACAGAACTCACAAGACACAACGTAGCCAACAGAACGTAGCCAACAGCACGTAGCCAACAGCACGTAAATAGAAAACGCCCCGACTCTGCCACTGGCAGGCTCGGGGCGTTTTTGGCTATCGCAGATCATTCAATCAAGTCATCTCGTCTACCATCACCTGAATGTCGCTGTCTGACTGACACCATCCAGTGCACAGGCCTGCCCGCAATGACTGCCGTGCACGCTGAGTGCCTGCCAGGCATCGAAGGTGCTGAGGTAGATCTCGCCACCGAGATTGGCGGGCAGGTCAGAGCACTTGAGGCGATCCATCACCGGTCCTTTCACTTCGCTCAGGTGCAGCTTCACGCCAGCGGCCGTCATGCGCTCGTTGATGACTTCGAGACTTTCCAGTGCCGAGGCATCAATCAGATTCACGGCCTGACACGCCAGTACCAGGTGGCGCAGTGAGGGCCGCTGCGCCGTCAACGCCAGCACGGTGTCTTCCAGATAGCGTGCATTGGCGAAGTAGAGGCTTTCATCGATACGCAGAATCGCCAGTTGCGGGTCGGTCTCTACCTCATGACGTTCGACGTTGCGAAAGTGCTCCGTGCCTGGCACACGCCCGACCAAGGCACTGTGGGGCTGACTGGTACGCTTGAGATACAGGACCAGTGAAATCACCACTCCCGCCAGGATGCCGCTCTCGACGCCATGCAGCAGTGTCACGATCAGCGTGATCGCCAGAGCTGCGCCATCCCCCCCTGAATAGCGGAAGGTACGCTTGATGGCCGCGATATCGATCAGACTGGTGGTCGCCACGATGATGATGGCCGCCAGCGTGGCGCGCGGCAGCCATGCCAACCAATCGGTGAGCAGCAAACTCGCCAGCAGGATGCCGAGCGCCGTGAAGGCACCCGCCAGCGGTGTCGCGGCACCGGCATCGAAGTTGACTACCGAACGCGACAGCCCGCCGGACACCGGCATGCCACCGCTGATACCGGCGCCCATGTTGGAAAGCCCCAGCGCGATCAACTCCTTGTCGGGGTCGATGCGCTGACGCCGCCGCGCGGCCAGTGTCTGTGCCAGCGCCAACGACTCGACAAAGCCCACCACGCTGATCAACAGTGCTGATATCAGCAGCCCGGACCAGTCATTGGTCACGAAGGATGGCAGGCTGATGACCGGCAAGCCCGCCGAGACTGCCCCGACCAAGGCCATGCCGTGCTCTGCGTTCTGATCTCCCAGGTTCAAGCCCCACGCCAGCAGGCTGGAGGCGATCACCGCGATGATCGGGGTCGTCTTGCAGCACATGCCTGCCGTTGTGTCGCTCAGCCCCAGCGCCATCACTCCATTCTTGAGATGACGGCGCGCCAGAATGAGTCCCGTCCAACATCCCAGCCCGATGGCCAGTGTCGGCCAATGCACCCCATGCCTACCTGACAATAGCGACTCGCCCATTTCCAGCAGATTGCCGCCTTTCAGACTCAGGCCGCTCAATGGCCCTAGCTGACTGGCGATGATCAGAATGCCAGACGCCGTCATGAAACCCGAGATCACCGGATGGCTGATGAAATTGACCAGCGCACCGAGACGCAACAGCCCCATCGCCACCAGCATCGCGCCCGAGACCAGCGCCAGCAACAGCGCGGCGCCCAGCATCTCGGGAGTGCTCAACGCCCCACCATCCGCCCCTGTCATACCCGCGATGGCCGAGGCGGTCATCAGCGAGATGATCGCCACCGGCCCGACCGCCAAGGTACTGCTGGTGCCAAACAACGCATACAGCACCAGCGGCAACATGCTGGCATACAGGCCCACCTGGGCAGGCAGGCCCGCCAACAGCGCATAAGCCAGAGCCTGCGGCACCAGCATGACGCTGACGATCACCGCCGCCAGCAGGTCGCGTCCGAAACTCTGGCGATCATAGTCCTGCAACCAGCCGATGAGTGGTAGCCAGCGTGACAGTGAACGTCCCTCCGCTCCGTGAGCCGGATCAGACATCACGTGACGCCGGACGCGCCAACCACTCGTGCCCCTTGAGCATCAGATTCCAATAGATGAACGGCAGTCCGCGCGCCTTGAGCTGCCAGGCCAGGCGCGTCGGGCGCGTGCCGTCATTGATCCATTTGGGAAAGGTGGGCTGAAGCTCGCCACCGTAACCAAACTCCGCCAGCACGATACGGCCATTCTCGACCGTCAACGGGCAGGAGCCATACCCGCAATAGCCAGCCGTCAGGGCGCCATTGGCCAGGGTCGCGAGCAGATTCTCGGCGACCACAGGCGCCTGCTTGCGCACGGCGGCTGCCGTCTTGGCGTTCGAAGTACCACTGATATCGCCCAGCCCGAAGATGTCGGCATGCGTCACGTGCTGCAACGTCTCGGGCTCCAGATCCAGCCAACCGCCCGCATTGCCCAGCGCCGAATCAGCGATCAGTGCCGGTGCCTTCTGGGGCGGCACCACGTGCAGCATGTCGAAGGACTGCTCGACGATCTGCGGTTCGCCTCCCTCTTCGGCTGCCGGCACCTCGAAGCGAGCCGTCTGCGTTTCACCATCCACGGAAATCAGACGCTGATTGAACTGCACCTCAATGCCATAGCCCTTCACGGCCTCTTCCAGCGCCGGCACATAGGCGGGCACACCGAACATCACGCCGCCTGCATTGTGGAAGGTGACGTTCAGCTGACCGAGCACACCCTCGCGCTGCCAATGATCGCAGGACAGATACATCGCCTTCTGCGGCGCACCGGCGCACTTGATCGGCATCGGTGGCTGGGTGAACAGTGCATTCCCTCCCTTGAGCGACTGCACCAACTGCCAGGTATAAGGCGCAAGATCGTAGCGATAGTTGGAGGTCACGCCATTCTTGCCCAAGGTGTCTTCCAGCCCTTCGATACCGGCCCAATCAAGCTCAAGGCCAATGGCTACCACCAGCCGCTCATAGCTGAGCTTGCGACCATCGCTGAGCGTGACCTCATGCGCCTCGGCATCAATCGCCGTCACCGATTCGCGGTACCAGTGAGCATCCGAGGGCATCACCGCCTGCATCGGCTTGCGGGTGAACTCCGGCGTGAAGATCCCGCCGCCGACCATCGTCCAGCCTGGCTGGTAGCTGTGCTGATCACTGGGTTCAACAATGGCGATATCCATGCCTGGCTGACGCTTGAGCAGACTGGCCGCCACGGCGATACCCCCGGCACCGCCCCCCAGAATCACTACCTTGTGAGCATTGGGCGGAATCGTGACTGACGCCGTAGCGTGTGAAGGCTGTGCGGACGCCGACTCAGTGACTGGGTTATTCATCCGTGACTCCTGAAAAAGAAAAGGGACATGTATCGGTAAGAAGTTTACGTCATTCGCTTACATCATTCGCTGAGACCCACGCTGTCGCCCTGCAGGTGCGCTGCCTGAACCACGAATGCCGACTGCCATCTGCACCACTCAAAAGCGATTGAGGGGAATCTTGAGATAGGCCTGCCCATTGGCCTCTACCGGCGGCATCTGTCCGGCCCGCATGTTGATCTGCACCGCAGGCAGCATCAGGCGCGGCATGCCCAGGCCGGCATCACGCGTGGAGCGCATCTCGACGAAAGCCTCTTCATCGATACCTACATGAACATGCAGGTTGTGCAGGCGCTGCTCGCCGACGCTGGTTTCGCAACAGAACCCTTCACGTCCGTCTGCCGAGTAGTCATGACACAGGAAAAGGCGTGTCGTATCCGGCAATGCCAATACCTTGTGAATCGAGCGATACAGCGTGCGTGCATCGCCACCGGGAAAATCACAGCGCGCGGTGCCGTAATCAGGCATGAACAAGGTGTCGCCCACGAAGACCGCATCACCCACGACATAGCTGATGCAGGCCGGTGTGTGGCCTGGTGTATGCAGCACCTGAAAGGTCAGCGCCCCGACCTGGATGCTGTCACCCTCTTCCAGCAGTCGGTCGAACTGGCGACCATCACGCGCAAAACCGGCTTCCGCGGCGAAGATATCGGCAAAGATGTCCTGCACTTCACGAATACGTGCGCCGATCGCCAGCGGACAGCCCAGCGCCGCTTTCAAATAGGCGGCCGCAGAGAGATGGTCGGCGTGTACGTGCGTCTCGAGAATCCACTCGACCTGCAGCGAGTGAGCTGCAATATGCGCCAGCAGAGCATCCGCGGAATCGGTCTTGGTCTTGCCGGCGGGATAATCGAAATCCAGCACCGGATCAATGATCGCGCAGCGGTCTGACTGCGGATCACACACTAGATGGGTAAAGGTATTGCTGTCCTTGTCAAAGAAGCTGGTGACATCAGGATATTGGATAGAGGGTGCCATAGGTGCATGCCTCGTAGGTTAGTGCGTATCGGAAAACTGACTTCAGATTACACTTCAATCGCACGAAATGCAAAATAGCGAATAACGTTATTCCTATATGGAATAAATGCATGTGTGCATCGATAACCAATTGATATTATTTACATAAGCCACTATGAACAGCGCGGTAACGACCGCAAATATCGCCGTCTTCATATAAGGTCTAGCAGATACACATGAAAAGGACATGACAAGCTAATTCACAAGGTGACTCGATTCATCTTCACTAAAAGTCACAAACAACCTCTCATCGGACGAGAAACTCTCATGTCTAGAATTCTGCAATGGTCGATAACGGTCGCACTGGCCGGCTTTCTGTTCGGCTTCGATACCGCCGTCATTTCCGGCGCGGATACCTCCTTGCAACAGCTGTGGGGGCTGAGCGACCTGTCGCATGGCCTCGTCATCATGTCGATGGCGTTATGGGGTACTGTCATCGGTGCCATCTTCGGCAACTGGCCGACGGATCGTTTCGGTCGGCGCGCGACACTTATCGGCATCGGCGTGCTCTATCTGGTCTCGGCACTGGGCTCAGCGTTGGCAACCGACCCTTACGTCTTCTCTTTCTTCCGCCTGCTGGGTGGGCTTGGTGTCGGCGCTTCTTCGGTGGCCGCCCCCATCTATATCTCCGAGATAGCACCACGTGCACGCCGCGGTGCACTGGTCGGGCTTTATCAGTTCAATATCGTGCTGGGTATCCTGATCGCCTTCGTCTCCAACTACTTCATCGGCTTCATCGAGGGTGAGAACTGGCGCTGGATGCTGGGTGTCGAGGCCATTCCGGCCGCGTTCTATCTGCTGATGATCTGCAAGGTACCGCGCAGTCCCCGCTGGCTCATCCTGCAACGCAATGATGAGGTGGCGGCCGGTGAGGTGATCAAGATGATCAACCCCGAGGCGAATATCGCAGAGGAAGTTGCCATCATTCGCGGCACCGAGTCACCCCAAACCGCCGGCAAGCACACCCGCCTGTTCGCATGGCGTTACCGTCTGCCCGTGCTGTTTGCTTTCCTGATCGCGGCCTTCAACCAGCTCTCGGGCATCAACTTCATCATCTATTACGCGCCACGCATTCTCGAGGAGGCACAGTTGGAAAGCAGCGCCGCCCTGCTCTCGACGGCTGGCATCGGCCTGATCAATCTTGTCTTCACGATGCTGGGCATGTCACTGATCGACAAGCTGGGGCGCCGTACGCTGATTCTGATCGGTTCAGCCGGCTATCTGCTCTCGCTGTGCCTGATTTCGTGGGCCTTCTATCTACAGGACTTCAGCGCCCTCGGCGGCTATGGTGTGCCGGTATTGCTGGGCGTGTTCATCGCGGCCCATGCCATGGGCCAGGGCGCGGTGATTTGGGTATTCATCTCCGAGATCTTCCCCAACAAGGTGCGCGCGATGGGCCAGTCCTTCGGCAGCTCCGTGCACTGGGTCTTCGCAGCACTGATCGCTCTGCTGATGCCGGCCATTCTCAGCCATTTCAGTGGTGGTCCGGTATTCGCCTTCTTCGCGCTGATGATGCTGCTACAGCTGATCTTCGTGCTGTTCTTCATGCCGGAAACCAAAGGCGTCTCACTGGAAGACCTTCAGGGTCGACTGGTTCGTCCTACCCGACGTGAAGCAGCCGAAGAAGCACACGCTTCCCTGTCGTTACACCGTAACTGAGCCCATCTTTTTCTGATCTTGCTCGTTCATGCCCGGCTTTTTGATGCCCGGCACCCTTCACCATCACCCCGCCCTTGAGCGGGGTGATGTGTTTCCAGCCCTCCAGACTTACTCGCCCCCTCCTGACACTTGCGTTCAATTAGCGTGTGGTCTTCTGCATGCCTCACATTCAGCCTACCCCTTGAAATGTCTGAAATATTACAGACATGTTCTTTGGTCTTGATTCACTTGCGACGAAGCCAAAAACGGTGAAATCATCTATCCGAAACGTTTCGGGAAAGGTTTCTGAACACGCTTATGAACGCGCTGTCGCTCAAGGATTCATGCCATGCCACCCAATATCACGCTCAAGTACCTTTCCAGCCAGCTTGGACTCTCGGTGACAACCATCTCGCGAGCACTGGGCGGCTTCGAGGACGTCAGCGTCGCTACCCGTGAGCGAGTCCAGGCCTTTGCCAGCGAGGTGGGCTACACGCCCAATCAAAGTGCTCGCCGGCTCAAGACCGGACGCACCTCGACCGTGGGTTACATCATGAATGCGGCCCAGGGCGATTTTCGTGATCAATTCAATACTCGGCTGTTGGTGGCTCTGGGGCAGGCATTGCACGACGCCGCACCGGAGCATGACTTGATCGTCACTACCGTGCCGGAAGACCGCAACGAGCTGGATACCTACAAGCGCTTCATCGACAGCGGCAAGGTGGATTCTTTCGTGGTGGCACGGACTCGCATCGAAGATCCACGGGTCGATTACCTACTGGAGAGCGGCGTGAGGTTCGTCACTCATGGGCGTACTGGCCGTGCGGATGAACATGACTGGGTCGATACCAATGCCGCCGACGGTTTTGCCAGAGCCACTCGCCATCTGATTGGCAGCGGCCATCAAGACATCCTGTTCCTGAACTTCTTCAGTGATCTCTATACGGCGGTAGAACGTGAGAAAGGCTATCGACACGCAATGCAGGAAGCCGAACTATCCCCCATGTCACGCCATTGCCAACATGGTTACGACAGTGCTTATCAGGTCGCCCGCGAGATGCTTTCTGCCCCCAATCCGCCCTCGGCATTCATGTGTGCCAGTGACATCTTCGCCTATGCCGTGATGGAAGCCGCTACCGTATCTGGCCGAGTCCCCGGCAAGGATCTTGCCATCATCGGTGCAGATAATCTGCCCGCCCAGATGTACAACCAGCCACGCCTCAGCACGCTGGACGTGTCTTTCGAAAGCGTCAGTCAGGCGCTGATCGAACGGGTGCTAGCGCCCGCCGGAAGAGCGCCGCGTCATCGCAGCTTCGACTATCAGTTACTGCTACGCGACACCACCGGGTGATCAATCGACCTCGCCGACATGTTTCAACAGCACGCCTGACAAGTACAACGACACCCGAGAAGGGAGAGTTCCATGCGCAAGACGCCAATTGCCCTCACATTGATGGCACTACTGGGTAGCACGGCCGCCATGGCTGATATCAATTTCTTCAGCACCCAGGCCAGACCGCTGGAGGAAGCCCAGCAGATGCGCGAGATCGCGCTGGCGCCTTATGACGAGGTGGTGAATTACATGCCCCAGGAAGCGGGTACCTTCCTGTCGCGTCTTGAAGCTGAGAAAGGCAGCGCGAGTGGTGCACTGGATGTGCTGGGCGGGCTGCATGGCGAGCTTGGCTCGCTGACGCCAGCGGTATTGGCCCCTCTCGATGGCCTGATGAGCACACTGGGCGAACAAGGCATCAGTGAGCAGTACCTGTCACTCGGCAAGCTGGGGGGCGAACAGCAGCGCTATATCCCGTGGATGCAGGCCACCTACATCATGGCGGCCAGTCGCAAGGCGCTGCCTTATCTGCCCAAAGGCGCGGACCTCAATGCGTTGAGCTACGACGAGCTACTGGCCTGGGGTCGCAATATCGAGGCTGCCACCGGACAGCCGAAGCTGGGCTTTCCCGCGGGTCGCAAGGGACTGATCCATCGCTTCCTCGAGGGCTATCTTTACCCGTCCTTCACCCACTCGGTGGTGCGTGAATTCCGCAGTGATGATGCCGTCGCGATGTGGCAAAAATTTCGTGATATCTGGGCGGTGACCAATCCGCGCTCCACTGCATATGGCTTCATGCAGGAACCGCTACTCAATGGCGAGGTATGGGTCGCCTTCGACCACACCGCGCGACTGAAAGATGCCTTCAACAAGCGCCCTGATGATTTCGTGGCCTTCCCTGCTCCCGCCGGCCCCGCTGGACGTGGCTACATGCCGGTGGTTGCCGGACTGGCGGTGCCCGCCAACGCCCCTGACGCCGAGGCATCTCACAAGCTGATTCAGTACCTGATGACGCCTGAGGCTCAGATTCGCACTCTGCGCGCCACCAACTTCTTTCCCGTGGTGGCAACCGATCTTCCCGATGACCTGCCCGCCAGCATCCGCATGTCCGGCAAGGCCGTCGCCACCCAGTCTTCAGCCGAGGATGCCGTGCTGTCACTGCTGCCCAGCGGTCTTGGCAAGCAGTCGGGGCTATTCAACAAGATCTATCGTGACGCCTTCGTTCAGATCGTGCTGCGCGATGCCGACATTCACGAGACGCTGGATATCCTCGCGCCACGCCTACAGGCCTTGATCGACAAGTCGGGCGCTGGCTGCTGGTTGCCGGATGCCCCCAGCGATGGGCCCTGTCCCGTCAAATGACTCCGCCTCTTCCACCAGAACTGCAAGACAGTCGCTGATTCGCAAGCCAGCAGAACATCGATGTTGCCGTAAGTTCACAAGCACCGTAAGCGCCTCAAGAGTCGACATGACAGTACGCCAACCCCTGCCATGTTCGCTCTCTGCCATCCACCATCACAACAATCAAAGGTGAGCACTGATGAAGCACAATCGCTGGCTACCTTATTACTTGATCGCTCCCAGCCTGCTGTTCATGGGCGCATTCTTTCTCTATCCCTTCCTGCAGATCTTTGCTGAAGCCTTCACCAATAGTGACGGCGGCGTGGGGCTGGGCAACTTCAGTCGCATCATCAGTGATTTCAATTTCTGGCCTTCGCTCACCAACACCCTACTGCTGACCGGGGTCGTCGTGCCGGTCCAGCTGGTCATGGCCATCGGTATGGCATTGATGGTGACCAAGATGAACAAGGGGCGTGACAGCATCCTCTATATCTGGACCATCCCGCTGGGCATCTCGGACTTGGCCGCAGGCATCATCTGGTTGGCGATTCTGGAGCAGTTCGGCTTTCTCAATAGCTTCATGAGCGCCGTGAACCTGATCGAGACCCCAACCTCCTGGCTCAACTATCAAAATGCCTTCGCGCTGTTTCTGGCGGTCGTCGTCGCCGAGATATGGCGGGGAACCGCCATCGTGCTGGTAATTCTGGTGTCCGGCATGGGGCTCATCCCCAAGGAATATGACGAGGCAGGCCAGGTCTTCGGCGCCAGCTACTGGCAACGCCTGTGGAAGATCACCCTGCCGATGCTGCGCCCGAGCATTCAGTCAGCACTGATACTGCGCACCCTGCTGGCGCTGGAAGTCTTCGCGGTGGTGATGATGCTCGGCGGTAGTGACATGCCGGTACTGATGAGCGAGACCTTCGACTGGCAGTTCCTTTATCAGCAGACCGGTGCCGCCGCTGCTTATGCCGTGCTGATCATGCTGATCTCGGTCGTCATCACCGGCTGCTACCTCAAGTTCCTCAATGTTCCGAAGGAGGCCCGCTGATGAAATCTTCATCTCCCGAGGCGATCATGTCCTCTCCACCGGCCGCTGATATCTCTTCGCGACCACTGGAGCAGACCGCCCACAAGCCGCGACGCAATGACATGGCCTGGAAATGGCTGTTCCGAGCAGGTGTCGCGATTCTAGTGCTGTGGGTACTGGTACCCATCGCGTTATTGATGCTCAACAGCATCAGCACACCGGAGCAGATCAGTGGCTGGCCCAAGACGCTGACACCCGCGCTGAGCTTAGAGACGCTCGACTTCTTCTGGCATTACCAGGGCGTGATCAGTGCGTTGGGCAACTCGCTACTGGCCGCTGGCTTCACCATGGTGATCGCCATCGTGCTCGGAACGCCTGCGGGATACGCCCTGGCGCGCTTCGTATTCCCCGGCATGAATGCCTATCGAATGATCATCATCATGTCGCGTGCTTTCCCGATGCCTCTGCTGGCGCTTCCGTTGGCGGTCATCTTCATTCGGGTTGGCATTGATGACTCCATCATCGGACTGGCGATGGTACATGCCACGCTCGCATTGCCCTTCGCGGTGCTGATCACCTCAAGCCTGTTCATGGGCATTCCGGTAGAGCTGGAAGAAGCGGCTTGGTTGATGGGATGCAATCGTTGGCAGGCCTTCCGCCGCGTCGTGCTGCCGCTGGCTGCACCGGGCATCACGGCCTCGGCGGTATTCGCCTTCGTCATCTCCTGGAACGAGGTGTTTGCCTCGGCAATTCTCACCGTTCAGAACCGCACCTTGACCGCCTTCCTCGTTCAGAGCCTTTCCGAGTCACCTGCCGAGATCAAGTACGCCGGTGGCCTGATTCTGGTCGTCCCTGCATTGCTGTTCCTGTTCGCGATCAGGAAGTACCTGTTCAGCATGTGGGGCATTTCCAACCGCTAGCGTACGGCCCTTCATCCGGCCAATGCATGACGACGGCTGTCACCTGTCCATCCAGCGCCGTCGCTCACGACCACAAGGAGTCCGACCATGTCAGCCATCCAGATCAGTGCCGTGCGCAAACAGTTCGGCAAGCAGGAAATCCTCAAGTCCATCGATCTCGAGATTCGCGACAAGGAATTCACCGTACTACTGGGACCATCTGGCTGCGGAAAATCCACCTTGCTGCGCATCATCGCGGGGCTTGAATACGAGACCAGCGGCTCGATTCGCATCGGTGACCGAGAGATCACTTCACTGGCCCCGCGCGACCGCCGTATCGCGATGGTGTTCCAGAATTACGCCGTCTTCCCACACATGACAGTGGCGGAGAACATCGCCTTCGGCCTGCGCGTGCGCAAGGACAGCGAGGCACACATTCAGCGCAAGGTGAAGGAAACCGCCGAGTTGATGCACATCGAGGACCGACTCGAGCACTACTCCGGCCAGCTCTCCGGCGGTCAGCGCCAGCGTGTTGCCGTCGCCCGCGCGCTGGCGATGGAACCGGAAGTGCTGCTGATGGATGAACCACTCTCCAACCTGGATGCGCTGCTGCGTCTCGAGATGCGCGCCGAGCTCAAGACCATCCTGTCGGCGTCCGATACCACCACCATCTACGTGACCCACGATCAGGTCGAGGCCATGAGTCTCGCCGACCGCATCGCAGTGATGAAAGGCGGTGAGATAGAACAGTACGCCCCACCGTCCGAGATCTACCACTATCCGGCCACCGAATTCGTCGGCAGCTTCATTGGCAATCCACCCATGAACTTCATCCTGCCAGACACTCGCTGGACGCAGTCCCAGCCAAACGTTCCGACATTGTCGCGAATTCATAAATGCGGTATTCGCCCCGAAGATTTTGAGGTGCGCTTTGAGCCCACCGAGCACTTTGCACCGGTCCGCGTGTTGGTCTCCGAGCTACTGGGCTCGCACAAGCAACTCACCGCGCGCTTTGGTGACGAAATGATTCGCGTGAATGTGCCAAGTGATCTCGATATCGCCAACGGCAGCGATATTCACGTCCGCCCGATGGCAGAAAAGATGCGTTTCTATGACCAGACAGGTCATCTGATGTCTGCCTGACACGCCCTGATTCATCCATGTCTGACCTTCAACCCGACGACGGAGCCCGTTGCACATGACAGCAATGCCCGATGCCCCAAGTGCCCACGACATTCTCAAGCTCAACGATCTGGGCGGTTATACCGTACCCACGCGTGGCCTCTATCCCTTCCAGTGGAACTGGGACGCCGCCATCACAGCGCTGGGCTGGATGGCCGCCGGTGATGAAGCGCGCGCCTGGCGAGAAGTGGAGCGCCTGCTGGAAGGCCAGTGGGACAACGGCATGGTGCCGCACATCATCTTTCATGGAGATGCGGAAACCTACTTCCCGGGGCCAGAAGTCTGGGGCGTACAGCGCAGCCCGTCGACCAGTGCCATCTCGCAGCCACCCGTGCTGGCCAGCGTGATGAAGATCCTGTTCGAGGAGGGTCATGATCGCGCGCTGGCCAGCGAGAAGCTCGCTGCCACCCTGCCCGCCGTGATCAATTATCACCTGTGGTTCTATCGCGAGCGTGATCCAGAAAATACCGGCCGTGTGTGCAGTTATCACCCGTGGGAGTCCGGCATGGACAACAGCCCACAGTGGGATGGCCCACTGGCTGGCGTACCACCGGTCGATGCTGAATACGTGCGCCGCGATACCGGGTTGGTCGATCCGTCCGAACGTCCGCACAAGTACGAATACGATCGTTATATCTATCTGGTGCAGTTCTTCCAGCAGAATGATCACGATGGCGAGGTGCTATATCGTGATTGCCCCTACCGCGTGGAAGATATCAGCCTGATTTCCATCCTGCATCGCGGCACGCGGGACCTGGTCGCACTGTGCGAAGCGGATGCCGCCGGCCTGGGGCTTGCCAGCACGCACGGCGAGGCGCTTTACAGCCTCAAGCAATCCCAGGCCCTCACGGAACAGGGCATTCAAGCGCTCTGGAGCGAAGAACTGGGTTGCTTCCTGAGTCATGATGCACGTGCCGATGTCCTACTGGAGCATGTCACTACGGCGGGCATGCTGCCGTTATTCGCAGGACTGCCAAACGCGATACAGGCCGAACGCATGGGGACGCTGGTCGCAGACTGGTTGGCCGAGGCCCCTTACGGGTTGGCCTCAACCCATCCACAAAGCACGCGTTTCGAGCCGAAGCGGTATTGGCGCGGGCCGAGTTGGCTACACATCAACTGGATGCTGGCGATCGGTTTTGAAGACCATGGGCTCATTCAGGAGGCTGCGCAGATCAAGCAGGCCAGCAAGGATTGCATCGCGGTCGCAGGTTACTACGAGTACTTCAACTCGGTGACGGGTGAAGGCTGTGGCGGGCGCGATTTCTCATGGACGGCCGCGATGGACCTCTACTGGCTCAACCCGCTGGAGAGCTTTACAGCGAGCAAGGCTCCGCAAAGCGAAGTGGAGACCTCCTGATGGCGACGCAGCAACACGCACCTCAAAAGCCCGCGCGCCAGGAGTGCCAGGAAGCTCCGACCATGCCTGAAAGCTTTGCCAGCCGGACTTTCCTGGACGAGCACATCCGTTCGATCATGGCCTTTTATCTTCCACGCGCGATAGATCATCAACGTGGTGGATACTTCCAGGCCTATAAGGATGACGGCACTGTCTATGCTCCAGCAGCACGCCATCTCGTCAGCAGTACGCGCATGATCTTCAACTTCGCGATGGAATATCTGCGTACTGGTGACGCTTCGTGTCTGTACGCCACACACCACGGCATTCGCTATCTGCGCGAGGTGCATCTCAACCCGCAGACCGGAGGCTATCTTTGGTCACTGGATGAAAATGGCAATGCGGATCACGCCAACCAATGCTATGGCCTGGCCTTTGTCATGCTCGCCTATGCGACGGCCCATCGCGCGGGGGTTGAGGAGGCGCGCGGCTGGCTGGAGGAAACACACGCGCTGATGGAGCGTCACTTCTGGTCAGAGACAGAGGGCTTGTATGCCGACGAGGCCAGTGCCGATTGGCAGACAGTCTCCGACTACCGTGGCCAGAATGCCAACATGCATGCCTGTGAAGCCATGCTGGCCGCCTTCGAGGCTACCGGTGACGAGCACTACCTGAACCGGGCCATGCAGTTGGCCAGCAATATCTGTCAGCGCCAAGCGGCTCATGCAGATGGCTTGATCTGGGAGCACTATGATCGCGATTGGAACATCGACTGGGACTATAACCGTGAGGACCCCAAGCACCTCTATCGTCCCTGGGGCTTCCAGCCGGGCCACCTGACTGAATGGGCCAAGCTGCTGCTGATGCTCAAGCGTCATCGCAATGACGACTGGCTGGTGCCGACCGCACAGCGCCTGTTCGATACCGCGATGGGTCTCGCCTGGGATAGCGAACGCGGCGGCCTCTATTACGGCTTTGCGCCGGACGGCACCATCTGTGATGACGACAAGTACTTCTGGGTTCAGGCCGAAAGCCTGGTAGCCGCGGCACTGTTGTATGAGGCCACCGGCGATGACAGTTATGTCACATGGTATAACCGTCTATGGCAATACGCCTGGGCACATCTGATCGACCATCGACACGGCGGCTGGTATCGGATACTGGATGCTGACAATCAGCGCTTTGATGACCTCAAGAGCTCTCCGGGTGCGAAGTGCGATTACCACAGTCTCGGTGCCTGCCATGAGGTGTTGCGCTGCCAGCGCATCCTGAAGCCCTGACGGACCTGGCCGCTCTTAACACATGCATTACCCAAAAGCCCCACCGCCTTCAGTAAAGACAGTGGGGCTTTTCATGCCAATGGCTCATTCTTCGCTGGTCTAGTCTTCTTCTAGCATGAGCCGTCCATGCCAGTCACTGATACTTTCCTCGGGATATTGCGCAAAGCACTGATCATTCTCATGTATGTCAGGCGTGACCCAATCAGCCTTACTGTCGAGCATGATATGCACGTGCTCTGGTGCACGCGGTAACGGCGTATCAATGGCGCTGGCATAAAGGTGCACTAGCACTGGCCAGCGACTATCGAAGACCCAGAGTGAAGTCCCGCATTCACGGCAGAAATGTCGCTCTCCTATCGCCGGCTGCCCCTCGATCAGGGGGTGATATATCCCCTTGTGCTCATCACCCTCCACCTGAAGGCTTTCCGCCTCACCGCTGATATTGATGGCGTAACCGCCGCCGCCATTCAACTTTCGACAGATGGAGCAATAACAGCGCTGATAGGGATACTGATGAGGTGATTCAAAACTAAAACTCACTGCACGACAGTGGCACGCGCCTTCCAGAAACATATCGCCTCCCGGCATTGGTCATCATCTAGTGCCATCAGTCGCCTGAGCTCATTTTTAGAACACCATCCCTGTTTCTTTAGTGCGCCGCTCCTGACAATACTGAATTGCCGCCGTCGGCACGAGCAGGATGCGCGCGTCAGCTGGTGAACAAGAACATACAATAACAACCGGAGTCTCTCATGCCCCTTAACCAACTATTGGACTGGCGGCTGCACCTGCTGGTCGTGGTGCTCTCTCTCGGAGCCGAGTTCATCGGTATCCTCAAGTTCCCTATTGGCCCTGGCACTCTGTTGCTGCTGCCATTGTTCTACGCCTTCATCGCGGCAGTACTGTGTAATCCGCATCTGTTCAGTGGCACCAAGCGCTTCATTCCACCGGTGGTGAGCATGGCGGCAGGTCCGGTTATCCTGCTGTCGATCATGCCCTTCATCGCACGCTTTGGCTCGACCATCGGGCCGGCTATTGAACAGCTGATATCTGCAGGCCCCGCACTGATACTGCAGGAGCTGGGCAACCTTGGCACCATGTTGATCGCGATGCCTTTCGCGGTCATCGTGCTAAAGATGGGCCGTGAGGCCATCGGTGCCACCTACTCCATCGCGCGTGAACCAAACATCGCGATCATCTCCGACAAATATGGCCTCAAGGGACCGGAAGGTGTCGGCGTGATGGGGGTCTATGTTGTCGGTACCATGTTCGGCACGCTGTGGTTTGCGCTGATGGCGGGATACCTGACCTCGTTGGATATCTTTGATCCTCGCGCACTGGCCATGGCCTGCGGCGTTGGGAGTGGCAGCATGGTCGCGGCCTGTTCCGGCGCGATTGCCGGCGCCTTGCCGGAGATGGGTGAAGAGCTGCTGGCCTTTGCCGGTGCCAGTAACCTGCTGACCTATGCGACAGGCCTTTATGTATCGCTGTTCATTGCATTGCCTGTTGCCGAGCGTCTGTTCAAATTCTTCAGTGCCAAGCGCGGTATCGCGCCAGATGCATTGGCCGAAGAAGACGCCAAGGTGGCCAAGGACGCGATGGTGGACGAGCGCCCGGAGCAGCAGTTGGGCAAGACGGCCATTGTCGTCGCGGTCGTCTGTGTCGTGGGCTGGGTGGTCAATACCATCAACGGCGCCGGCCTGATCGAGGCAGCACCCGGCATGTTGATCCTCTACGTGATGACGATGCTGGGTCTGCTGGTGGCTCGCATCATGCCCTTCTATCTGCCGGCCATCGCCTGGGTCTCTCTGGTCAGTATCCTGATGACACTGCCGTGGTTCCCGGGCAACGGTTGGATCACCGAGCAACTTTCCTTCGTCAACTTCCTTGCCATTGTCACACCAGTACTGGCCTATGCAGGCCTGGCGCTCAGCAAGCGCGAGTTCACGATGTTCCGCCAGGCAGGTTGGAAGCTGATCATCATCTCGCTGCTGGTCTTCACCGGCACCTACATCGGCTCTGCTGCCATCGCGCAGTGGCTGCTGTAAAGAGCAGCTGCTGTCACGACACCTCATGATGCGTAGAAGGTTCGCGCGGACTGATGCCTGAGTCACACGTTCTGCCGGCGTCGTCGGGCGCCGGTATCAACAGGATTTCACCATGCAACTACCTGAGATCATCGACGACGCCCTCCTGCGTAGCTGGCGTCATGAATTCCATCGCCATCCTGAAACCGCCTTTGAAGAGCACCGTACCTCAGCACGCGTCGCCGAGATACTGCGGGCGGCAGGTCTTGAGGTCACGACAGGGCTTGCAGAGACTGGCGTGATCGCCGTGCTGGATGGCAATCAGGGACCAGGCCGGACCATCGGACTGCGCGCTGACATGGATGCGTTGGATGTCACCGAATCCAACACGGTGGACCACTGCTCAAGCATCCCCGGCAAGATGCACGCCTGTGGCCACGATGGCCATACCACCATGTTGCTGGGCGCCGCGTGCCAGCTGGCGCGCCAACCAGATTTCGCGGGTCGCGTGGTATTCGTGTTCCAGCCCGCTGAAGAGAATGAAGGCGGTGGGCGCCGCATGGTAGAGGAGGGTCTCTTCGAGCAGTTCCCGATGGACGCCATCTATGGCCTGCACAACTGGCCGGGGCTGGCGTTGGGTGAGGCAGCGGTACATGAAGAGGCCGTCATGGCCGCCTTTGATGTCTTCACGCTGACCTTGAGTGGCCATGGCTGTCACGCCGCCATGCCTCATCTGGGCAAGGACACCATTCTGGCGGCCTGTCAGCTGGTCACGCAGCTGCAGGGCTTGGTCAGTCGCGAGACGCCTGCTCACAAGACGGCCATCTTGAGCGTAACCCAGTTCCACGCAGGCGATGCCTTCAATGTCATGCCTGAACATGTTGAGCTGCGTGGAACGCTGCGCTGCTTTGACCCGGAACTGCGCGCGTACCTCCAGCAGCGTTTCCAGCAAGCTGTCGAGGCGACCGCCAGCTTCCATGGCCTCAAGGTCAACTTCGATTACCAGCCCCGCTACCCCGCCACACTCAATGCGCCAGGCCATGCCGAACGCTGCGCCAGTGTACTGGAGCAACTGCCAGGGATGCGCAAGGTGCACCGTGATCTGCCGCCCTCCATGGCCTCAGAAGATTTCGCCTATCTGTTGCAGGAGTGCCCGGGGGCCTATATCTGGCTGGGCAATGGCGAAGACAGTGCATCACTGCACAACCCGCATTACGACTTCAATGACGCCGCGATCCCGCTGGGTGTGAGTTACTGGACATCACTTATCCGCCAGCTGCTCGCAGCAACCTGACCATGACGATGGTGCCCTGATGAGGCCCAGATGACTCCAATGAGAGAAACGCGGCATGAAGATTAGCGTAATCGGTTCGGGATCACTGGGAACTCATGTCACCGAGGCTCTCCAGAGAGCGAGCTTTGATGTGGTGACGCAAGACATTGCATGCGCGCTACCCGACCGCGATGTCTATCTGCTGGCGTTATCAACCTCGCAGCAGATACAGAAGGTATTATCAGGCCATGCGGGGCTGCTGCGCCTGGCCCCCGTAGGCAGTGTCATCATTGATATGTCGAGCGGTGATGTGAACATCAGCCGTGAGCTGGCCGTCCAGACACGTCTGGCCGGCCACTACTGGTTGGAAGCACCGGTCAGCCATAACCCCGCCGATAGTGCGGCGGGAGACCTGACGTTGTTGGTCGGCAGTGATGCCGCGACGCTAGAACGCATGGCACCCATGCTGGAGGCCATCTGCACACGCTTTCAGCATGTTGGCGATGCGGGCTGTGGTCACGCCGTCGTACTGGCCAATGACTACCTCCACGCTGCTCACCTCATCACGACGGCAGAGGCGGTCGCGATGACGTATCGCGCTGGCGTTGCTCCCGAGGCCTGCATCCAGGGCATCAATGTCGGCGCGGGGCGCAGTGTGGTCAGCGAGGTCAATTTCCCACGCTGGGTGCTCCCGGGGCGCTATGACTCTGAGTTCACGACAGGGACGATGCGGCGCGATTTGCGACTGGCACGTGGCTTTGTCGCCACACAGAATCTGCCAGAAGGGCTCATGAAGGCCGTCTTTGAACGCTGGCAACCGCCAGAGCAGTGCCCAGCGGATGACGATGACCTGAATCGTATCTGCGATCGCTGGCTCAGAGATGTGCCAACACCGCCCTCATCGACATCGCGCTGACCCTGCAGTCAAGCGTCAGGACAGCGGAAGGAGGTAATCCAACACTCAAGGTGACGCAGTAATTGCAAGCTGGCGCGCGGCATACGCCGTCCGACCCGCGTGATGATATGCGCGCGGGCCTCGCGGAAAGTGGAGTATTCCACGCCGCGCGCCACCAGCACTCCCTCACTCAATTCACGGGCTGCCGCAAAGGCCGGTAACAGCGTGATGCACAGATGCGAGCGCGCGGCCTGCTTGAGTACTTCCATCGAATTGGTCTGCACTACCGTCTGCGGACGCACACCGGCATCATTGAAGCCGTCATCCATCAACTGGCGCACCCCATGTCCCGGCCCCCATAGCGCCAAGGGATGAGCCGCGACCTCCTCCAGCGTCAAGGCATGGTGCCCCCCCGCCAGCGGATGCTCTGGTGACATCAGCGCTACCAACGGCTGAGGACTCGAATGCCAGAAGCGTAGCTGTGGATGCACTCGCTCGTGGTACATCAGGCCAATATCTGCCTCATCCTCGACGACCGAGTCGATGATGCACTGCATGCTGCCGGTATCGACCTTCAGCTTGATGCCCGGATATTGCTCACGAAAGGCACGTAGCGGTGTATTGATGAGGTCACCGACAAACCCTTCGCCAATGATGAGTCGAATCTCGCCCGTCTCAAGACGCTGATAAGCATCGAGCTGCTCGCCAAAGGCTTGATCCAGCTTCTCCCGCTGTTGGATATAATCCAGCAACATCTCACCCACGGGAGTGGGCTGAACGCCATCACGCGTGCGCTCAACGAGAGGTGCCGCGAGCGCCTCCTCAATCAGGCTGATCTGACGACTGACAGCCGAGGGTGCGATATCAAGACGCGCGGCGGCGCGACGAATCGAGCCGGCAGCGACGGTCACCTGGAAGTAGACCAGGCGCTGATGCGGAATATCCATGGGATAGGTCTTGTGAGTGGCCGCGCGGATTCGCGGAGAAATCGACGGGACATCGCGGCAGATGATAAAGGCACGACGAAGTGGAATGAAGATTATCAGATTCCAGCACTGATAAGGCGCTGTTCTGAAGACACGCGCTGAATGCGGTAGAATGAAGCTTTATCTTTCGACTGTTGTCTTCAAGACCGTGCTCTTCAACGTCATATTTCATTGGAACACGGCGTGCAGTCCCAACGACAAGGAGACCCACCATGCTGACACTTTCCAGCTCGGTGACACTGGCCGATTGGGAGATTGACCTGACCCAGATTCGTGCCCAGGGCAATGGCGGCCAGAACGTCAACAAGGTGGCATCTGCCGTCCACCTTCGCTTTGATGTGCAACGCTCTACCCTGCCGGCCTTTTATAAAGAACGCCTGATGCAGCTATCGGATCAGCGCATCAGCAAGGACGGTATCATCATTCTCAAGGCGCAGAGCCACCGCACCCTTGAGCACAACAAGGAAGATGCGCTGGCACGTCTGAAGGCGCTGATTCTGGAGGCCGTCAAGGTGAAGAAAGCGCGTCGTGCCACGCGCCCCAGTAAAGGGGCGAAGCGTCGACGTGTCGATAGCAAGACGCGCAAGGGCAAGATCAAGTCCATGCGCGGTAAAGTCGAGGATTGAAGCCTGTCACTCAACAGGACTTGGCTGCCTGGC
This sequence comes from Cobetia sp. L2A1, assembly GCF_009796845.1. Taxonomy (NCBI): domain Bacteria; kingdom Pseudomonadati; phylum Pseudomonadota; class Gammaproteobacteria; order Oceanospirillales; family Halomonadaceae; genus Cobetia; species Cobetia sp. L2A1. The sequence continues at coordinate 2,216,325 of NZ_CP047025.1, forward strand.
CCCCGGGACTGCCTCACGCTCACCCTGTTTCTTTCAAGGATGAAACTCGATGAATCTTACTCGCAGCTCACTCGTGCTACCGGCATTTGTCGTTGGCGGTCTGCTGGCCGTAGGCCTGGTCTGGAGCGGCAGTTACCTCAAGGACGCCGCGCAGGTATGGGAATCCTCCAGCCGTGTCGTCACCGTCAAGGGGCTGGCCGAGCGCGAGGTCAAGGCTAACCTGGCCCTATGGCCACTCCACTTCAGCGTCAATGCCAATGAACTGGTTGGCCTGCACGAAGCACTGGCCAGTGATGAGCAGAAAATCCGGGCCTTCCTCACCACCCAAGGCTTCCCCACGGATCAGATCAGCGTGACATCACCGCAGGTCACGGACCTCTATGCCAACAGCTATAACGCCCAGCGCCCGGATGAGCGCTATCGTGCAGAGGCTACCGTACTGGTTCGCTCGCCCAAGGTTGACCTGGTCAAGGCCAGCGCCTCGAAAACCGGCGAGCTGGTGCGCGAAGGCATCCTGCTCTCGGCTGATTATGCCTATCGCACCGAATTCCTCTTTACGGGGCTCGAAGCCATCAAGCCTGACATGATCGCCGTGGCCACCGCCGATGCTCGACGTGCCGCGCAGCAGTTCGCCAAGGATTCCGGTAGCAGCGTCGGCCATATCAAGCATGCCAGTCAGGGCTATTTCTCGATCTCTGATCTCGACAGTTACACTCCCGACATCAAGCAGGTCAGAGTGGTCACCACGATTGACTACACCCTGAAAAACTGACGATTACTGTCTACCAGCACTCATCATCTACCTTCTTCGCATCACCGGAGCCTGCATGCCTGATACCGTCTTGAGCAAGACCCAGACAAGCTTTTATCGCCGCCTGTTCGTGGCCCACCTGATTGCGCATGATATTGCCACTGTGCCCGATATCATCGAAGCGACCGGCATGCCGCGGCGCACTGCTCAGGACACCATCACTGCACTGGCAGAACTGGATATCGTCTGTCGGTTCGAGCATGACGAAGGTCAGCGTCATAACATCGGCCACTATGCCATTCGCGACTGGGGTCCTATCAACCCACAGTGGGTAGCCGACAACGCCAGCCGCCTACAGCGTGCACTGGGTTATGCCTGAGGTCGCGGCTTGATGACGGCTGAAATAGTCAATAGTGCCCTGCAGCATGGCATGATCGCACTTGTCATCCAGCTCGTGTTGTGGCCGTTGTTCGGGCTCTGGTCTGCGGGTGGCATCGCCGTTGCGTTATTTCTCGGGCGTGAAATTGCCCAGCATGAATACAAGGGTGGCGGCCCTAAAACCGTCAGCTGGGATTACGGATTGCTACATCACTGGAATCTGGACTCTTGCCTGGATGTCGCTCTACCGCTGCTGTTCTGCCTTACTCTGGCACTCGCGGTGTGGGCGGCACGCTACGGGCATGCACGTCGTCACTAATACGGCGTCAGTGCCTTGCTGGCCAGAGATACCTGTGTACTTCAGGACTGCCCCTGCCGTCATATTCATACTCACATCAACCATCAACATTCACCCATATTCGATGCGGCTGACGGAAAACATGAGGCCCTGGTACAAAAGTATTTCATTATTGACTCAAGCGCCTGCAACGTCAGAGCAGCTCGCTCATCTAGCGCTATCTCCGCGTGTTCGCGTGTTCGCGTGTTCGCGTGTTGTATTGGTGCATTATGTTATCGTCGTAGTGCGTGCATTGAATACACACAGGCACCACTTATTGATGCAAATCAAGATAACGTCACAAGGGTAACCATAACGGATGAATTAACGCTGCAAGCTGACGCCTGACGTGGTAAAACACTTGAAGTTCCCAGTCATGAGGACATGCCCTCATCGCACTGATACCACGGCAGAGAGCAATATCGCGTCATCATGTCGCATGTTACATTATTATGAGTTTCATTCATCAATCACGCTCTTCTTGATATCTCTATGATCAACAATATTTATTGTCATTCATTGAATATCATTTTTATCACTGGCTATCCACATGCACATTAGTATTCTTACATGTGAATTAGTATCTTTTGATCTTTACACTAATATGACCAATATCCACTGCAATCAAGACAACAATGGTCAACAACATTCTAGACGTTGAATTCATAGAATAAGTGCAGCACTTCATTTTACGCAGCCGGACTCCCCACGTCTCCGAGGTACAGTAAAAGAGGTCAAGTGGATATGCGTGCGTACCCGTCGAACTCCGTCACTCCGTCTTCTGGTACCGTCAAAGCCGTCAGAGGGGCTGTCGTCGATGTCGTTTTCACCGAATCTGATCTCCCGCCTCTCAATTCTGCCCTTGTCGTGGAGTGGGACAAGCCAACGCCTCTCATCCTCGAAGTACACAGTCATCTGACTATCAATACGCTGCGGGCCGTGGCATTTCAGTCTACGGCGGGACTCGCACGCGGCGTGACAGTTCGCGCCACGGGTAGCCCTGTCACGGTTCCCGTGGGGGATGCGGTGCTCGGGCGGCTGCTGGATGTCGTGGGCGACCCGAAGGATAACGGCCCAGCACTGCCTCAAGACACACCACGTCGGCCCATTCACGCGCTGGCACCCCTGCTGAAATCCCAGATCAGCACCACCGACATGTTCGAGACGGGCATCAAGGTGATTGACCTGCTGACGCCAATGGCACAGGGGGGAAAGGCAGCGATGTTTGGCGGTGCTGGAGTCGGCAAGACAGTCCTGGTGATGGAACTGATTCGTGCCATGGTCGAGAAATACGAAGGTATTTCAGTGTTCGCCGGCATTGGGGAAAGGTCACGCGAGGGCCACGAGTTACTGACCGAAATGCGGGACTCCGGCGTCATCGAGCGTACCGTGCTGGTCTATGGCCAGATGAACGAACCGCCCGGCGCACGCTGGCGAGCCCCTCTGACAGCCCTGACGATCTCGGAGTACTTTCGCGATCAGCAGCACCGCAATGTACTGCTGCTGATGGATAACGTATTCCGCTTCGTGCAGGCCGGCGCAGAGGTCTCAAGCCTGCTGGGTCGCCTCCCCTCACGCGTGGGCTACCAACCGACACTTGCCAGTGAGGTTGCAGGCCTGCAAGAACGCATCGCATCGGTGGCGGGCTCTGCAGTCACCGCCATTCAGGCGGTGTACGTACCCGCCGATGACTTTACCGATCCCGCTGTCACGACGATCTCCAGTCATATGGATTGCGTCATCATGCTGTCGCGTGCGAAAGCCGCCGAAGGCTTCTATCCCGCCATCGATCCACTGGGCTCATCCTCAATGTTGCTAGACCCGCTTGTCGTGGGCGAAGCGCATTACCAAACGGCGGACGCCGTGCGTCAGACACTGGCGCGCTTCCAGGAACTGGCCGACATCATCTCTCTGCTCGGGGTGGAAGAGCTTGGCGTCGCAGACCGGCAGATCGTCAAGCGTGCGCGCCGATTACAGCGCTTCCTCACCCAGCCCTTCATGGTCACCGAGGCCTTTACCGGCACACCCGGCGCTAGCGTACCGCTCACCGACACACTGGCGGGTTGCCGCGCCATCCTGGCGGGCGAAACCGACGACTGGTCGGAAAGCTCTCTTTATATGGTTGGCACGCTGGAAGATGCACGACAAAAGGAAGCTCATGGAAAAGCCTCCGACACTTCTGTTACGGCGGCACCATGAGATTAACGATCGTGACGCCTCTATTGATGGTAGTGGATGAAGAGATCGACAGCCTTCGCGCCGAGGATGCCAGCGGCAGTTTCGGCATTCTGTCTGGTCACACCGCCTTTCTGACAGCACTGGTGATCTCTGTCGTCAGCTGGCGCAAGGCTGAGACACACCAGTTCTGCGCCGTACGCGGCGGCGTGCTGAGCGTTATCGACGGCAACATCGCCATCGCGACACGTGAGGCTGTCATTGGCCAGAACCTTGCCACTCTTGATGACGAGGTATTGGCTCGCTTCCGCGCCGACAGCGACGTCGAGCGCACTGAGCATACCGAGAGCGTGCGTCTCCAATTGAATGCCCTGCGTCATATGATCAGCCGGCTTCAACCCCGGGCAAATTCAGGAGAGTTCCGGTGATGTCATCTCCACCGCATAAACCGCCGATTGATCTAGAGAAAGCACTAGAGAAGGATGCGCCAGACCAGGATCCGCTAGTTCACGAAATACGCCGTCGCCGCGATCGCCACGATCGATGGCTACGTGAGGGAGGCATGTCAGTTGGCCGTCGGCTTGCGCAGATTGGTGTGCTGGGGTGGATCTTCGTCATTCCAACCCTGGGCGGGCTATTTCTCGGGCGATGGCTCGATGCGCGCATGGCGACAGAGATCTTCTGGAGTGCCCCCATGATGGCATTGGGGCTATGTGTCGGCGGTTGGACCGCATGGAAATGGATGAACGCGCGATGAAGGACATGACTGACTTGTCACTAGCGGTAGTGCTGCCGCTCTGTTTGCTGAGTGGCATTATTCTCGGCTATCTCTATTTTTGTGCGCTACGCCACACAGCGGATCTGATCGTCAATCAGGGACATCCCCTACTGAGTATCGCCTTGACTCTAGGGCGTTTGGCAGTGCTGGCAGGGGGCTTCTTTCTGGCAGTACAGGCAGGTGCCGCTGCACTTCTGACAACGCTGGCAGGGGTACTCATCGCCAAGGCGCTATTGCTCTATCAGACACGGAGGATCGACGCATGAACTCTCCGCTCGAATCAGTTGCCCTTTTTCATCTCGGACCAGTGCCTATCACGCAGGCCATTATCACGACCTGGGTGATCATGGCCGTCATGGTGATAGGCGCCTACCTCCTGACCCGTCAGCTCGCGCTACTCCCCGGCAAACGGCAGGCTGCGCTGGAACTCATGGTCGCGACGCTCGACCGTCAGATACGTGAGACGACAGGGGCGGAACCCACGCCTTATCGTGACTTCATCGGCACACTTTTCCTCTTCATCCTCATCGCCAACTGGTCTTCATTGGTACCAGGAGTCGAGCCGCCCACTGCACAACTGGAGACTGATGCCGCTCTTGCTGTTCTGGTCTTCCTGTCAGTGATCTGGTTCGGCGTCCGCGGTGCCGGGATAGGTGGCTACCTCAAATCCTTCGCTGCGCCCAACGTGGTGATGATCCCCCTGAATATGCTGGAAAGCGTGACCCGTACCTTTTCAATGTTCGTCCGCCTGTTCGGCAACGTGATGAGCGGGGTGTTCGTCATCGGCATCGTCGCCTCACTGGCAGGGCTTCTCATTCCAATCCCGCTCATGGCACTCGATCTACTGACCGGTCTGGTCCAGGCCTATATCTTTGCGATTCTGGCGATGGTCTTCATTACCTCCACGGTAGAGGACGGCCAGCCCAGACCCACTGACGCCGAACCGGCAACGCTCCCGACACAAAAGGATTCCTGATGGACTACCTCTCCCTCGCCAGCATCATCTGCGCAGCTTTCGCCGTCGCTTTCGGTGCTCTCGGCCCTGCCCTTGCAGAGGGACGAGCCGTGGCCGCCGCAATGGATGCCATCGCACGCCAACCTGAGGCCGCGAGCACCATCTCGCGCACACTATTTGTTGGCCTCGCGATGATTGAAACGACCGCAATCTACTGTCTGGTGATTGCGCTACTGCTGCTCTTTGCCAACCCACTGCTGGCGTAACCCGATGACAATCGACTTCTGGGGACTGGGGCTACAGGCGATCAATGTACTGATCCTTGTCTGGCTGCTTTCGCGCGTCTTCTGGCGGCCAGTTGCCGAGGCCATTGACCGAAGGCGGCATACCGCGAGAGCGACACTCGACGCAGCCAATACGACACACGCAAAAGCCGATGCCACGTTGGCCGAAGTCAATGAGGCCCGCTCCGGTATTGAAGCCGAACGCACCGCCATCCTGGCCGGGGCCGCGACACAAGCACAGGCGGACGCGAAAGCCCTGCTCGCCGACGCGCAGGGCCAGGCCGACCTGCTGCTGGCGAGCGCTCAGACATCCATCGCGCGTGATACCGAGACGGCGCGCAAGGACAACGTGGCACAGGCCTCTTCTCTGGCGGTGGATATTGCTGCCAGGCTATTGGGGCGACTGAACAGCCCCTTGGTGCAGACCGCCTTCCGTGCCCTGCTGATCGAGACCATCACCGACATGTCGCCCTCTGAACGTGCGGCACTGGTTGCCTCTCCAGCCGGCATCGAAATCGTCACCACTGATACCCTGGCGGCGGAAGACAAACAGAGCATCCAGACAGCGATTATCTCCGCCCTCGGAGGAACGCCCGAACTGACATTCGTTACTGACCCCGACTTGATTGCCGGTGTGGAACTGCGCAGCGCGCATTTCATTCTTCACAACAGCTGGCGAGCGGGTCTCACCACCCTTCTGAAAGAGATGGCAGGCCTGAAGGAGGTGAGGAATGTCGTCTGAGACGCCGGCATGGCTGCTTACGGCGCAGGAAGTCCTGCGCAAGACACCCCTGGGCCCACGAGCTGAACACCGTGGTCGCGTCGAGGAAATCGGTGACGGCGTGGCAATGATCTCGGGACTTCGCGATGTAGGGCTTGACGAGGTGTTGCGCTTTCAAGGCGGGCAGATCGGATTCGCCCAGGTGCTAGATTCTGACCTGATCGGCTGCGTGCTGCTGGACGCTGCGACTGACGTTGAGGCCGGCGACGCAGTGTATGGGTCTGGCGAGATCGTTGAGGTACCCGTTGGCGAGGCGCTGCTGGGACGGGTCGTCGATCCGTTGGGCCGCCCACTTGATGACAAGGGGGCCATCGAGACAAATCAACGATTGCCTATCGAACGTCCGGCCCCTTCCATCATCGAGCGCGATCTTGTGTCCGAACCGGTACAGACCGGCATCGTGGCGGTGGACACGCTGTTCGCGCTTGGCCGTGGCCAACGCGAGCTGATCGTCGGCGACCACTCCACCGGCAAGACAACACTCGCCATCGATGCCCTGATCGCGCAGCGCAACAGTGACATGATCTGTATCTATGTCGCGGTCGGACAGAAGACCTCCAGTGTGCGGCGCGCCATCGACGCGCTCAAGACACATGGTGATTTCGCCCGCTGCATCGTACTGGTGGCGGGCTCCGCTTCGGCCCCCGGACTGCAATGGATCGCGCCCTATGCAGGGATGACGATGGCGGAGTATTTCCGCGACAAGGGTCAGCACGCCATGATCGTCATCGACGACCTTTCCAAACATGCCGCCACCCACCGGGAAATCGCGCTGCTGACCCGACAATCGCCAGGACGCGAGGCCTATCCGGGCGATGTCTTCTATATCCACGCACGACTGCTGGAACGGGCAGCCAAGCTGTCAAAGGCATTCGGCGGTGGCTCCCTGACGGCACTGCCGATTGCCGAGACGGATTCAGGCAACTTGTCCGCCTATATCCCAACCAATCTCATCTCAATCACTGACGGTCAGATCGTACTGGATGCCACCTTGTTCCATCAGGGCCAGAAACCCGCGGTGGACGTGGGCCTGAGCGTCAGCCGTGTGGGGGGCAAGACGCAAGCGCCCGGATTGCGCGCGGCGGCAGGCACACTGCGACTCGACTATGCCCAGTTTCTCGAGCTGGAAGTTTTCACCCGTTTTGGTGGCATGCCGGAAGGCCGAGTCCGCGATCAACTCAAGCGCGGTGAACGGATACGCGCGCTCTTGCGCCAGCCCCAGCATACCCCCTTCCGCCTGGCTGACGAAATTGCGCTGATGCTGGCCTTGCAGGAGGGTATCTTCGACACCTTGTCGATGGCGGCAATGGCAACATTCTGTGCTGCCCTGCCCACAACCCTGGACCGAGAGGCTGCCGGGGTAGTGCAATCGATCACCGCTACCGGCGAGATGGACGTAGACGCAAGAACATCATTGCTGGCCACCATGACTCGCCTGGCAACGCATCCGAGCGACGTGGAGCCTGCGACATGACCGAGCGATTAGCGGATATCAGCGCTCGAATTGAGGGTATGCACCAACTGAGCGCCGTCGTGAATGCGATAAAGGGAATCGCCGCGGCCCGAGCCCGGGCCGCACGAGCCCAGGTCGAGGCCGTCGATCGCTATACGGCGATGATTTCCAATGCAATGGCGTGCTCTCTTGGCAGCGTGAACACTGATATCACACAACACCCCTCTCCCCAAGAAGCAAGCACGGCAACGGCATCAGGCAACACTGGCTTACTGCTATTTCTCGCTGAACAAGGGTTTGCCGGCGCGTTCAGCGAACGAGTGCTGGACAGCGTCGGTGATGTACTGGCATCGGTGCCCTTGTTAGTCATCGGCACCCGCGGCCTCTCGATCACCGCGACGCGCGGCCTTACCCCGCTCTGGTCCGCGTCGATGCCGTCCCATTCGCTCGGCATACCCACGCTGGCCGATGACATTACCCACGTCATCTACGCTGCGTTGAGCAATGGTGACATCGATCGACTGGAGATCGTTCACGCCCGCTGGTCATCCGGACAGCCGCAGGTCGAGCGACGGCTCCTGCTACCGATTGAGCCGCAGGATATCGTAGCGCCTGACCATGGTACGACCGGCGATAGCCCGCTGATGCAGCTCCCTCGCGACACGCTGCTCGCAAGCCTCGGTCAGGATTATGTGCATGCACGCATCTGCAAGGCGGCGCTACATGCTTTCGCTGCCGAGAACGAAGCACGCATGGAGGCCATGTCCTCTGCTGCGAATCAAATCGAGAGCGAGCTCGAAGATTTCAAGGCCAAGCTACGCCAGGTACGACAAGAATCAATCACCGCCGAAATCATCGAATTGGGCACTGGCGCGGCCGCCGGTAATCCGTGAGATGGTCTGTCAGAGAAGCTGATGGAGATCAGGCTCTGACGTTCGTGCCAAGCCTATGATGCGGCAAGTGATAGAGCGCCTGCTCTACACATCCAAGGAGGCTTCATGCTGAATCCATCCAGCGATCCAACAGCGACCATCAAGTCCCTGCCCGACCATTCCAAGCGCGCCAGCATCCCACCATCGTCAGAAAAGGCGACGCCCGGGGGCGAGACAACCCTTTATGAGGCAATCGATCGCATCGTTCACGCAGGGGTTGCCAACTCCACGCTGGGGCTGGCGCCGTCAGTGCTTGGTGAGGCCTGGATGGACTGGGCACTACACCTGGCCATTTCCCCGGGCAAGCAACTCAAACTGATGGAATCAGCCCTCAGAGGGAACATGGCGGTCTGGAATACGGCTCTTGGTATCGGCGCGAGCGATGATGCTCAGGACAGGAGGTTTGCCGACGATGCCTGGCAGGTGCTGCCCTTCAATGTCTGGTCACAGGCACACCGTCAGACCTGGCAATGGTGGCAAGACGCCATGACACAGGTTCATGGCGTGACACCAGAACACGAAAACCTGATGGCCTTCGTGACAAGTCTGGTCGTCGACACCACCGCTCCCTCAAACTTCCCGGCAACGAATCCCGAGGTGATGTCAGCGACCGTGAGCGAAAAGGGCCAGAACCTGGTAAGGGGCGCACAGCATTTATTGGAAGACCTGAAACGCATGGGCGAATCAGCGAAGACGGCAACACCGCCTCCCCCCGAGGTAGGACATACCTTGGCAGTCACGCCCGGCAAGGTCATCTTCCGCAATGAACTGATCGAACTCATCCAGTACACGCCGACCACAGGTACCGTGCATCCCGAGCCGATACTGATCGTGCCGGCCTGGATCATGAAGTACTACATTCTCGATCTTTCGCCCGGAAACTCATTCGTCCGTTTTCTGGTGGGACAGGGGTACAGCGTATTCATGTTGTCCTGGACCAATCCTGGCGCCGATAAGCGCAACCTCGGCATGGATGACTACCGCCGACTGGGCATCATGGACGCCATCGATGCCATACAGGCCATTACCCAGGCACCCAAGCTGCACGCGGTCGGCTATTGTCTTGGCGGTACGCTGCTGGCAATCGCCGCGGCGGCGATGAGCCGTGATGGAGATGATCGCCTTGCCTCGGTCAGCCTTTTGGCCGCGCAGGTCGACTTCACCGAGGCCGGTGAACTGCGCCTCTTCATCAGCGACTCACAGGTCACGCTGATCGAGGACATGATGGCAGACAAGGGCTACCTCTCTTCCGACCAGATGGCCGGCACCTTCGCCCTGCTACGTGCACGTGATCTGATCTGGACGCCGGCAGTGAAGCACTACCTGCTGGGACAACGCAGTCAATCCTTCGACCTGATGATCTGGAATTCGGATGCCACCCGCATGCCAGCGCGCATGCACTCGGAATACCTGCGTCGCTTGTTCCTGAATAACGACCTCGCCGAGGGCCACTATCACGTAGGTGACAAGGCGATCAGCATCTCGGATATTCGCGCACCGATCTTTGCGGTCGGTACCGAGGACGACCACGTCGCCCCCTGGCATTCGGTCTACAAGCTTCACTTGTTCGTCGATGTCGACATGACCTTCGTGCTCACCAGCGGGGGGCACAATGCGGGCATCGTCTCTGAGCCTGGCCATCAACATCGTCACTTCCGTATCGCCGATACCGCGGCGAATGCAGCCTTCCGAGACCCTGACGAATGGCTTGCCAGCGTGACGCCGCAGGACGGCTCATGGTGGCAAGCCTTTGCGAGCTGGCTCGATGGGCACTCCGGCGCACCTGTCTCCCCGCCACCGATGGGGGTATCGACAGGACGTTACGTTGCCCTGTGCGACGCCCCCGGCAGCTATGTCTTGCAAACCTGATGTCTTGCAAACCTGATGTCTTGCAAACCTAATGTCCTGCAAATCTGGTGTCGTGAAGGCCTGATGCCAGCCCACATGAGTGAGGCAATCTGATGGACCCAGAAACACATCTCCAAGGAAAGGTAGCGCTGATCGTCGGCGTGGCAAATTCTCATTCCATCGCTAGCGGCTGCGCGCGTGCCTTTGCCGCAGCAGGTGTCGAAATGGCACTGACCTATCTCAATGACAAGGCCCACCCCTATGTCCAACCGGTGGCGGAAGAGGTAGGTGCCACCCTTCTCCTACCCTTGGATGTAGAAGTCGAAGGTGAGATGGAAGCCGTCTTCGCAGCCATAAAGGCACGCTGGGGCCGACTCGACATTCTCGTGCATTCCATCGCCTACTGCCCGGCGGAGGATCTCCATGGTCGGGTCGTCGATTGCTCACGTGAAGGATTTTCCCGCGCGATGGACATCTCGGTGCATTCATTGATCCGCATGGCACGTCTGGCAGAGCCACTGATGAACGAGGGCGGCACCATTCTGACGATGAGCTATTACGGCGGCGAAAAGGTGGTGGACCACTACAACATCATGGGGCCGGTAAAAGCCGCACTGGAAGGTACCGTCCGCTCGCTGGCAGTAGAACTCGGCCCCTGCCAGATTCGCGTCAATGCTCTCTCCCCCGGCCCTCTCAAGACACGCGCGGGCTCTGGTATTTCACACTTCGATGAGTTGATCGATGCCGCGAGACAGCGCACGCCAGAAAAGTCTCTCGTCAGCATCGAGGAGGTCGGCAAGGTGGCCGCGATGTACGCAAGCGATGCCGCACGTCTCATCTCGGGCGAAACGATCCATATCGACGGAGGTCTGCATGTCCGAGCATAACGTTGGCACCCAAGAAAAAAACGCAGCTGAACGACTGGCGTCTAAAACGTCGGCACATCCGGTGGCGCAGGAAAGCCTGCAGTACATCGAGAACCGCATCTATGACGATATCGCCATCGGAGACAGCGCTGAGATTTGCCGCACGCTGAAGCCGGAGGATATTCAGCTGTTTGCCGTGATGTCCGGCGACGTCAACCCCGCGCACGTCGATGAAGAGTTTGCCAGCACCGACATGTTTCATGGTGTGATCGCACATGGCATGTGGGGCGGCGCGCTGATCTCGGCAGTGCTGGGGACTGAGCTACCCGGGCCGGGCACCATCTTTCTCGACCAGACACTCAAGTTCAAGGCACCCGTCCGTGTAGGCGACACGATCACCGTACGCATCAAGGTCACGGAGAAGCTCCCGAAGGGCAGGCTGGTACTGGCCTGCAGCTGCATCAACCAGCATGACAAGACCGTGATCAAAGGCGAGGCACGTGTCATCGCACCCGACAGGAAGATTCGCCGCCCACGCGTCGTGCTGCCAGAGGTGCATCTCCACGTGCAGGGGGCGCAATATGCCCGCCTGATCGCCGCGACTCGTGAATTACCCGCCATTGCCACCGCAGTGGTACATCCCTGTGATGCCCTGTCACTCACCGGCGCGCTGGAAGCCGCACGACGCGAGATCATCGTGCCCATCCTGATCGGCCCGCGACAGAAGATAGAAGCCGCCGCCGTGGCCGCCGAGCTATCTCTTGATGGCATTGACATCATCGATGTCCCTCACAGTCATGCCGCCGCGGCAGCGGCAGTGGCACTGGTGCGCTCCGGCAAGGCCGGTGCCTTGATGAAGGGGTCTCTGCATACCGATGAATTGATGGAGGCCGTGGTCGATAGCACCCTGGGACTCAAGACCGAACGCCGCATCAGCCATGTCTATGCGCTGGATGTCCCCACCTATCCCAAGCCCTTGCTGGTGACGGACGCCGCCATCAACATCTACCCGTCACTCAACGACAAGCGCGATATCGTTCAGAACGCCATTGATCTCATGCAGGCACTGGGAGTGGACTTGCCCAAGGTCGCGTTGCTCTCGGCCGTGGAGACGGTCAATCCGCATATCACCTCTACGCTTGATGCTGCTGCGCTGTGCAAGATGGCGGACCGCGGCCAGATCACGGGGGGATTGATCGACGGTCCACTGGCCTTCGACAACGCCATCTCGGCCAAGGCCGCTGCCGAGAAAGGCATTCACTCCAGTGTCGCCGGCGACGCCGACATCCTGGTGGCACCGGATCTGGAAGCCGCCAACATGATCGCCAAACAGCTGATCTATCTGGCAGGAGCGGACGCCGCCGGCATCGTGCTGGGCGCACGTGTGCCGATCATTCTCACCAGCCGTGCCGATAGCCTGTTGGCCCGCCTTGCTTCCTGTGCGCTGGCGCAGCTTTATCTCAGCCATCACGCGGAACCCACGCCATGACAGATGCCACCCTGGTACTGAATGCCGGCTCTTCCAGCCTCAAGTTCGCCGTCTATTCCTGCGAACCCGACGGGCCACATGTCAGGCTACGCGGCAAGGTCGCCGGCATCGGTACACATCCTGTCTTCTCGGCGCGCAATGCCCACGGCCAGCCATTGCCATCCCAAGACCTGATGCTCGTCAGCACGGAAGCGGACCACGATGCGCTTATTCCGGCGCTACTGACATGGCTGGAGCGTCATGAAGACGGCCTCACAATCACCTGTGCAGGGCATCGCGTCGTGCATGGTGGTCGTCTTCGCGGGGGGCCCGCACAGGTGACACCTGCACTGCTCGATGAGCTGGAAGCACTCATCCCACTGGCACCGCTCCATCAACCGCATAATCTGGCGGCCATTCGCTGTCTTGCTGCCACCGCGCCACATCTGACGCAGATTGCCTGTTTCGATACCAGCTTCCACCGCACGCAAGATTGGCTGGCACAACACTTCGCCCTGCCTCGCGCACTGACGGAATCCGGTGTACTGCGCTATGGCTTTCACGGCCTCTCGTATCAGTACATCGCACGTCAGCTTCCCCGGTATACCGGCGTGCATGCCGAAGGACGAGTCATCGCCGCGCACCTCGGCAACGGCGCGAGTCTATGTGCCATGCGTGAGCGAAAGAGTGTCGCGACCAGTATGGGATTTACCGCGCTTGAGGGGCTGATGATGGGGCAACGCTGCGGATCATTGGACCCGGGCGTCGTGCTGTATCTGATGGACACGCTGAAGATGACGACAGATGACGTCAGCCATCTCCTCTATGAAAAATCAGGACTTCTTGGAGTGTCGGGGATCAGCAACGACATGGCAGAGCTTGAGGCGCACCCCGCGCCAGAAGCACACGAGGCGATTGCCCTTTTCTGCTATCGCGCTGCCTGCGACATGACAGCCCTCGCGACCTCTCTCGGCGGACTCGACAGCATCGTGTTCACTGCAGGTATCGGCGAGAACTCGGCACTGGTACGTCGTCTCATCGTCGAGCGTCTTGGGTGGCTAGGCGCTGAACTCGATACCGACGCCAACGCCCGCAATGCCAGCTGTATCAGTACCACCACCTCACGTATCAGCCTCTACATCATCCCGACTGATGAAGAAGTCATCATTGCGCAAGAGGTGCACGACATGATGCAGCACTCGCCGCTGGGCGCTATCAGTAACGCTTGACGAAGCGACATGACGACGATGGCCCCGTTTCCAGAAGAAACGGGGCCATCGTCGTCAGAGCTATCGGCGTAAGGGTCATGCGGGCCAGTGGTGCGTACCCGCAACAACTACATCAGAATCATCGAGAAGTAGCCGCCGATCAATGCCAGCACCGTCGTCAGGGCATAGCTCACCGGATACGGCACGGCCGCGACCGAGCTGCCCGATTCTTCAATGATGGCATTCAGGCCCGGTGTACTGTTGCGGCCACCGGTCGTGGCGCCATCCGCGATGATGGAGTTCAGTCCGAAGAATTTGAAGCCGACCCAGAAGGCAATGAATGGCGGAACCAGGGCGCCCAGCAAACCGATGAGAGCCAGCCAGAGAATGGTATCGCCCCCCAGGGCCGAAATGACCTTTGGCCCCACGTTGGCAGACAGTACCGCCACAAAGGCATTCAACCCGAAGTCCTGCAGGAAGCTGCGCGCCCCTTCATGGACAGGCCCACCAAATTCAGGATTGCGGCTGCGGAAGTAACTGACGCCGACACCCGCCAGAATGCACCCGGCCGACGTGCCCAGAGAGAACGGAATGCCCGAGATATTGACCGAGGCAATACCTACCAGATACCCCACCAGCATGGCGAGTGCCAGATACAGCACTTCCGATTTCATGGTGGGGAGAATGGCATGGCCACCGATCTGTTTCGCGACCGCCTTCAGGGCAATATCCGGCCCAGATAACCGCAGCACGTCCCCTACCAACAGGGTACTTGCCGGGCCTATCGGCAGCTCATTGCCTGCCCTGAACAACGCCTGAACTTCGACGCCAGCCGTGCCGTGACGGGCCAGTTCCTCGAATGTCTTGCCAGTGACGGCGCGAGAGCTCACATGAATGTCCGCGACTTCCAGGGTGACATTGCGTGCCAGCAGGCTATCTGACTCTGGCCCTATCAGCTCACCCTCTTCCAGAATCAAGTCATGGACGTTGGCACGCACTGTGACGATGTCATTCATGGCAATGACGGGGTCATTCTTCAAGTCCACGATAGCGTCATCGCGTACGACACGCAGAATGGGGGCCTTGGGGAAATCATTTGCCAATGTCGACACGCTGCGACCAATGAGCTTTTCATGCGTCACCGTGAACGCACGTAGATCAAAGGGCGAGAATCCCAACGTCAGCGCATTGGGTGCGCCCGGCACCGGATGGGTCGCCCCACCACTGAATTCAGCCTCGGCCACGATGGCATCCGCCTTGGCATCACGGCCAAAGATGCGGGGAAGATAGCGGATCAGCAGAATGATACCGACACTGGACAGCACATAGCTGATGGCATACGCCGCTGCCATGTTGGCACCGACCTCTGCAATCGTCATGCCCTCTGGCGGCACATAGGCACCGCTGGCCAAGGCACTCTGCCCCACGCCCAGAATGGCCGTGATCGTATAACTGCCGGAGATGAGCCCTGTTGCATAGCCCGGCGCCAGGCCCACCAGCATCGCCCCGAAATAGCAGATGACCCAGTTCAACACCCAGACAATGAGGCCGATGCCGACAAAGGCGAGGCCACCCTTGCGCAGCCCCGAGAAGAACTGCGGGCCAACCTTCAGTCCCAGGGCATACATGAAGAGCAGCAGCATGAAGGATGACAGTATTCCCGGAATGGAATACGTGATCCCGTAGATGGCTTCAGCCGACATCGAGATGATCACACCAACAAGCAAGGTACCTGCCGTAGAGCCCAGAGAGATGCCTTTGATGCTCACCTTGCCAACCAATGCACCCAGGGCAAGTGCAAGCAATACGAAGGCTATCGGTTGAAGGTGCAATAATTGGAAAAATCCGTGCAAACCTGTTTCTACTACAGGCTCTATCGTATCGAATATCTGGCCTATCACGCGCCTCTCCTCAAGCATCTCGCGAGGCTGGGCCAGCGCTGACCCAGCAGCAAGACAAGGGATTGAACATCAGAAATGAAGAAGAAGGCGAGTCACCCTTATTGATGAACTCGCCTTGCAGTCTTCTTTACATGGCCGTGATCAAATCTAGTTGTGATGGAAGCCGGGCTTGGCACTGGAATTGGGGACGGGGTTCTGTGTCAGATGCTCGATGGCACGCTTTATGTCATCCAGCAATAACCTGGCAAGATCGCGGCTGACGCCGTGACGAATCAGAATGCGTTGCACCACCACTTCCTGACGATGTGAGGGCAATGGATAAGACGCGATCTGCCAGCCACGCATTCTCACGCGCTCTGAAAGATCATAAAGCGTATAGCCGTGATCCCCCTCGGTCAGTTTGTAAGCGACGGCCGGCAAACCACCATGGCCGTCATAGACCATCTCGAAAGGCCCGAGGTGTGCCAATTGCTTGCCTAGCCACTGCGCCGTATCTGAGCACGCTTGCTGAACGGCGGTATACCCATCGCGCCCAAGGCGCAGAAAGTTGTAATACTGCGCGATGATTTCGCCACCAGGACGCGAGAAATTGAGCGCAAAGGTCGGCATGTTGCCACCGAGATAATCCACATTGAAGATCAGCTCTTCCGGCAGATCTTCCTTGGAAGACCAGATGATCCAACCCACCCCTAGCGGCGCCAAGCCGTACTTGTGACCAGAAGCATTGATGGAACGCACACGGTCCAGCTGAAAATCCCAGACGAGATCGCGCTGTATGAAGGGAGCGATGAAGCCGCCAGACGCGGCATCGACATGAATGGGAATGTTAAGCCCCAGATCGCGCTGCATGGCATCCAATTCGTGAGCCAATGCGGCAACGGGCTCATAGACACCAGTGAAGGTGACGCCGAGTGTCGCCACGACACCTATCGTGTTCTCGTCACAGTATTTTCTGAGGTTTTCAGGCTTCAAGCCGAGTGCATCACCTTCCAGCGGCACTTCTCTGATTTCCACATCGAAATAGCGCGCGAATTTCTTCCAGCAGATCTGCACAGGGCCGGTGACGATGTTCGGCTTGCTGGCGTCCTTGCCCTCGGCTTCGCGCTGCTTGCGCCACTTCCACTTGAATGCCAGGCCGCCCAGCATGGCTGCTTCGCTTGAGCCCGTGGTGGAGCACCCTATCGTTTGCCATGATTTTGGCGCATGCCACAGGTCCGCCAGAATATGTACGCAACGATTTTCAAGCTCAGCGGTTTGCGGATACTCATCCTTGTCGATCATGTTCTTGTCGATGGAATCCGTCATCAACTGCTTCACTTCATCATCTATCCAGGTGGTACAGAACGTAGCGAGATTCTGGCGAGCATTACCGTCCAACAAGAGCTCATCACGGATGAGAGAGTACGCTGCGTGGGGCTCAGTCCTATCCTCGGGCATCCGGTACTTGGGAAGCGTTCTCGTGGATGCATCTGTCGCGTAGATGTCCTTGAGACTCGATTGATCATCTGCGTTGATATGATGAATAGGCATTCTTGCACTTCCTCTTGGAATGTACGTGCGTAAACAACAAAAGCAGTTACTGATCCTTTCGCCATCGGTCATTCATCAACACTGATTCATCATCAACACTGATTGATCATCAACCAAGTGACATCGATCACGGAGCATCAACAAGGTCATCCATGACATTGAGAGAGTGACTCGATTCCTTTTTGCCTTCACTGCTGAAACAACAGCCGTCTAGATCACGCTTATTCCCTACTAAAGCAAGAGATGAATCAATGAGTCATCTCTTGCTTTAGTACGACATTCAAAGCCCTTTTCGCCATGTTTTTTCGTAAAAAACAATACCGAAAAATGGCGACGAACATAATCTGATCTCGTGCCGACAAGATTACCATTCAATGGTCACCAACATACCTGTTGGTATAGCGTTCAAAGGAGATATTTCAGATAGCTTGCGCTGAATCAAGGACCGTAGAGGGATATTCTGGAAGGGAGTGCAATGATGATAAGGTAAGTGTATGGCAGCGCGATAAAACATCCGCATCAGCCAACAAAAACGCCCGCAATAGCGGGCATTTGGTATGCAGTAGCGAATTCAGGATACGCCGAAGTGGGCTCGTTATACCACGCCTTTCGCTTTCATCTCGCGCAACACTGCTGACACATAATGCATTTCTTCCGGGGTGCCCAACGACATGCGACACCAGCCATCGGCCGGCGGGAAAACACGCCCGATCAGAACATGACGCTCCTTCATGGCCGTCTGGAATTCCTTGAGGGGCGTGGAAATGCGATGGAAGACGAAATTGGTCTGCCCCGGCAGATACTCCCAGCCCAATTCATCCAGCGCTGCGGTGAAAATGGCCCGTGACTCGTCATTGCTCTGCTTGCTGTGCACCAGAAACTCAGGCGACTGCATCGAGGCGGTAGCCGCCATCACGCCAGGATAGGACAACGTCATGGAGTCGTCTTCGACGAAGTGCGATACCTTCTGCACATTCCTGGCGCCGCCCGATACCAGGCTATTCGCGGAACGGAAGGCGGGATCATTGACGAATTCGGCATAGGCCTCATCGATGATGAATAGCGTATCGGCGCGACTGTTATTGACCCACGCATACAACGCATCGCTGGAGATGATGGTCGAGGTCGGATTGTTGGGGTTGACCAGATAGACGATGGACGGCCCGGCGTGATCTGCCACGGCCTGCTGCATATCGGAAATCTTGAAAGACCAGTCCTCACGTGAAGATGGCACCTTGTTGATCGCCATGGCGTCAGCCCGGCGCAGATCGCTTTGGCATGGCTAAAGATGCAGGACATCGTGACCTTCCCGTCCTCGACCAAGCTGAAGAACATCCAGAGCAACTTCGAGGCCTTCTCGCTGACACTGACCGGCGAAGATATAACCAAGATTGCCGAGCTGGACCGAAGTGAGCGCATCGCAAGCCCTGACTTCGCGCCCGACTGGGATTGATCACCTGACGTTGATGGCGGAAGACAGGATGCCAGGCGCATTCCGTCACGCCAGCTGCATGACCCGATAGCATGATACCCAAAGGCCTCCCGGACACCATGCCCGGGAGGCCTTTTCCGTTTGTGCCTGACGTCATTGAATAGTGATTGCCGCTCAGCGATCCAACCACCACACCTGGGTCACGCCTTCGGCCCCCGGACGCGGCGCAGCCAGGTCATGCTCATGCAGAAGATAGATCACCGTGCGCCCCGCCAGCCAGTCAGCCAACCCCCGCGCGACGCGTTGCGCCGTCGTGGCATCCAGCCCGGAAAATGGCTCATCCAGCAGCACGAGGCCCGGATCAGTCAGTGCCAGGCGCGCCAGACTGATACGCCGGGCCTGACCGCCGGAGACTTGGCGCCCCCCCTCCCCGACACGCGTTGCCAGCCCTTGCGGCAAGCCTGTCACCCAATCCGCGAGATCCACCGCTGCCAGTACCCGCCATAGCGCGGCATCATCTGCCTCTGCCGCGCCAAGGCGCAGGTTGTCCGCGAGACTCGCATCGAACAGATCGACTTGCTGGGTGAGACACCCGACGCCATAGGCAATTACCGATGGGGCAAACTGCTGAACCTCCTGTCCATTGAGCAACACACGGCCGTGCTGCTGTTCATGAGGCCCGCTCTGTCGTTGACGTGATTCAAGGCTTGTCTGGCCAGTCAGCAATGCCGCCAGTGTCGACTTGCCTGAACCGGAGGCACCGCAGATCGCGACCTGTTCGCCGGCTTCGATCGCCAGGGAGATATCCGAGAGGGCATCGAACAAGGCATCTGGGTAGCGAAAATTGACCGTCTCGAGCGTGACCGCAATCGGCCCCGGTGACAGATGAGCCTGCCCCCGCGACGCACCCGCAGCATGCTCGATGTCATTGAGACGCTCTGCCGCTCCCAGCGTCGCACCGGCCTGAGTGAAGGCGGCCGGCAAGCCTGCCAGCCCTTCTCCCAAAGCCATCGCTGCCAGGGGCAGCATCACCATCGTGGCCGGGGTGAGCTGTCCATCGCGCAAGGCCAGGATGCCCACTGCCAGCAACAGCAGCCAGGCAAGCCCGATCACCAGCACGGCCAGCGCGTTGCCGACGGCACTGATGATGGCCAATCGCCATTGATCTGCCAGCAGACGCGCCTCCACGGTCTCCAGCTGCTCACGCACATGACCCAGTGCCGTGTATGCCTCAAGCTCGGCATGCCCGCGCAGTGCCTCCATCAGACTGGAGCGCAAGTCCTCAAGCGTGGTCACGCGCCGACGACTGGCCACCAATCCCCAGCGCGCCTGCCCAAGCGTCAGCCATGCCCAGCCGGTCAGCAGCAACAATGCCAGCCAGAGCGTCGCCCCGGGCAGCCAGACCCATGTGACGACGAGCAGCGCCACGATCAACGACAACGCCATCACGGGCGGCGCCGCCAGACGCAGGTAGAGCGCATCGAGCGTGTCGATATCCGCGGTCAGACGATTGAGCCAATCGCTGGAACGTCGCGACGCCAGGCGTGCGGGGTCCATGCTGACCAGCGAGGCAAAGGCACTGCCACGCAGACTGGCCAGCAGGCGCAGGATGGTGTCGTGGTTGTAGAGGCGCTCCAGATAGCGCGCGACGGTGCGCGACACCGCAAACAGACGAATCGCGCTGCCCGGCGTATAGACATCCAGCACGGCGACGGCTCCCGCCGCGAGTGCCGCGCCCGTCAAGGCCGATGCGGTGATGAACCAGCCCGACACAGCCAGCAGACCCAACGCCGATAGCGCCGTCAGCGCCATCAGCACTACGCCCAGCAGCAATCGACGGCGGTAGCGCTCATGCACCCGCCACCAGGGGGCCAGCACGGCGAATGCCTCACGGGTCGAGGGTGAAGCCGAGGACATGCGCGGGTTCATGATGCCTCCTCCCCGGAGGAATGATGGCCATCACTGGCGACCACGACACCGGCTTTCGTCAGGCGCAGCTGGCGCGTCGCCATGGCCATCAGGGCGGGATGGTGAGTGGCGATGACCAAGGTGCGGCCCTGCGCGACCAATGCCTGGAAACCGGCGATCAGACGTTGCTCTGTCTCGGCATCCAGACTCGCGGTCGGCTCATCCAGCAACACCAGCGGTGCATCGCTCAAGAAGACCCGCGCCAGTGCCAGACGCTGGGCCTGGCCGCCGGACAGCCCGCGCCCGCCTTCGCCCAACGGGCTGTCGATGCCCTGCGGCAAGGCGGCCAGCACCTCGGCAAGGCCGGCGCGCGTCAGCGCCTGCGCGATATCGCCATCACTGGCCTCGGGGGCGGTGATGCGCAGGTTATCGGCCAGGCTGCCCTGCATCAGCAGCGGGCGTTGATCCATCCAGGCAATGCGCATCGCGTCCCGGCGCAGGCACCGGCCCGCATCCGGCGCCACGAACCCGGCCATCAGCTGTAACAGCGATGACTTGCCCGCCCCGGAAGGCCCCTGGATGACCAGCACCTCATGGGCGCTCAGCGTGAGGTCCAACGGCCCGAGCACCCTGCCCCGCCCGGGATGCCCCAGCGTGACAGCCTCAAGTTGTAACAGCACATCGCCTTGTCGCGCTGATTCATCAAGCCCCGCGAGAGACGACAGGCGCGCCGCGTCAACCGGTGTCTCCAGCAGCTCCAGCAGAGAGTCCGCAGCGGCCAACGCCGACGCGCGATCATGATAATGCTGCGACAGCGTACGCAGCGGCTGGAAGAACTCCGGTGCCAGCAGCAGGATCAGCAGTCCGCTGAACAATGTCAGCGACTGGGCGGGCCCGAAGGGTATGTCACCCAACAGGCCGAAGCCGATGTAGATCGCGACCACCGCGATCGATACCGACGAGAAGAACTCCAGCACCGCCGAAGACAGAAAGGCGAGTCGCAACGTACGCAGACTGCGGCGGCGATAATCATCCGCCACCAGAGTGACTTCATGCGTGGCCTGCTCCCCCAGACCGAACAGCCGTAGCGTGGTGATGCCGCGTACGCGATCGACGAAATGACGCGACAGGCGCGAGACCGCCAGAAACTGCTCGCGATTGAGTGACTCGGCGCCCATGCCGACCAGTGCCATGAACAGCGGGATCAATGGTGCCGTCAATGCCAGCAGAATCGCCGCCAGCCAGTCCTGACTGACCACGATGGCCAGAATCACCAGCGGGCTGATCAGTACCAGCCGAAGCTGCACGTAGAAGCGCGCGAAATAACCTTCCAGCGCCTCGACCTGTTCGACCCAGCGCTGCGCCACATCGGCACTATGAAACTGCGCCGCCCGCACCGGGCCCAATGCCTGCAGGTGATCCAGCACATCACGCCGCACCCGCTGACGCAGACGCTGGCTGGCCTTCTGTGCACAGAGCTCCTGCGCGGCACCCAGCATGGCGCGCACCGCCAGCAGCGCGATCAGCCCCGCAAACGGCCACCACAGGCGAGCCAACGCCTCAGGCTGCTCGATCACCTGGGTGATCAGCCAGGCCAGCAGGACCAGTTGCGCGACCGTCGCCAGGCCAGCCAAGGCGCCGCACAGTGCCGCCATACCCAACAGGCGACGCTCGCGCGTCGCCTGTTGGGTAAGCCACTTGCCAGCCGCTCTGCGTCTGGCCTTGTCGCTGCTGTCCTTGTCACTGCCCTTCTCACCCTCAGGGGCAGTGACATGGTGCGGGGCACCGCAAGATGCCCCGTCCGTCATGTCAGTGATAGCCAACGGCCTGCACCTTTCCGCGGAAGACCCAGTAACTCCAGGCGGTGTAGCCCAGCACGATGGGAATCACGAACAACACGCCCAGCAGCAGGAACAGCTGCGAGCCCGGGTCTGATGCCGCGTCCCAGATGGTGATATCCGGCGGCACCAGATACGGCCATTTGCTGAAGATCAGGCCCAGATAGGTGAACAGGAACATCCCCAGGGTGGCGACGAAGGGCTGGCCTTCCAGGCGCTTGCGCAGTGCCCGCCAGATCAGTGCGGCACAGCCCAGTGCCAATGCCGGGAAGATCCAGAACATGCCGATATGGTCGAACCAGCGCTCACGCACATACTCGTCCACGAAGGGGGTATAGACGCTGATGATGCCAAAACCGACCAGCACGCCGATCAACAGCTTGGGCGCGATGGCGTATGCCCAGTCCTGCACGGCGCCCTCACTCTTCATGATGGTCCAGGTCGCGCCCAGCAACGCATACCCTGCGACCAGCGCCAGCCCGGTAATGACGGTGAAGGGGGAAAGCCAATCGAAAGGCCCGCCGACATAGACATGCCCTTCCACCGCGAAGCCCTGGATATAGGCACCGACCACCACCCCCTGGCAGAAGGTCGCCACGAAGGAGCCACCACTGAAGGCGATGTTCCACCAATGACGATTGCGTGAGGACTTGAAGCGGAATTCAAAGGCGATTCCGCGGAAGATCAGCCCCGCCAGCATCAGGAAGACTCCCAGATACAGCGCCGGCAGCAGAATGGAATACACCGCCGGAAACGCGGCCAGCAAGCCGGCACCGCCCAGGACCAGCCAGGTCTCGTTGCCATCCCAGATGGGGGCGACCGAGTTCATCATCACATCGCGGGCATGCTCATCGGGAGCAAAGGGATAGAGGATGCCGACCCCGAGATCGAAGCCATCCATCAGAATGTACATCATGACGCCGAAGCCGATGATCAGCGCCCAGATCATGGTCAGATTGATCAGTTCCATGTGCTCAACTCCTTACCGTGCGGCTGGCATCACCATCAAGACGCTCGTGTGCGGCAGACAACGGGCGCATCGGGGTTTCCACTTCATCGTGTGGCAGCTCAGGCAGCATGCCGCCTCGGATCACGCGGGTCAGGTAGTAGCTGCCGACCAGGAACACCACCAGATAGACTAGGAAGTAACCGATCAGCGTGGTCAGCACCATCCATCCGGTGAGTGACGGTGTGACGGCCTCGGCCTGGGTCATCATTCCGTAGACCAGCCACGGTGCACGTCCTGACTCGGTGACGAACCAGCCTGCCAGCACCGCAAAGAACGGTGCGATCGACATCAGTCGCAGAGTCTGCAGGAAGGGGCGCGAACGATAGAGCTTGCCCCCGCGACGCATGAACAGCCCCGTGACCACCACCGCGATCATCAGCAGCCCCATCGCGACCATCACGCGGAACGACCAGAACACGAACCACACTGGCGGCTGTTCTTCCGGTGGTACCTCCTTGAGGCCGGGGACTACCCCGTCGATATCATGGGTGAGAATCAGGCTGGCCAGCTTGGGA
The DNA here is from genome assembly GCF_009796845.1 of Cobetia sp. L2A1. NCBI lineage: Bacteria > Pseudomonadati > Pseudomonadota > Gammaproteobacteria > Oceanospirillales > Halomonadaceae > Cobetia > Cobetia sp. L2A1. The sequence goes on from NZ_CP047025.1 coordinate 2,240,672, forward strand.
ATGCCGATCTCGATCAGATTCTCCTGGGCGTCCTTGTCCGGCCAGGCGAACAGCAACAGCGGCGCACCGGACTGTGTCTCCCAGTTGCCCTCCATCGCCGCCACCTTGGTCGGCTGGTGCTCCAGCGTGTTGATGCCATGCATGTCACCGACGAAGGCCTGAGTCGGTGCCAGCACCAGCAACAGCCACATGCACATCGACAGTGCTCGCTTGTTGGCTTCCACATCACGCCCGATCAGTAGATACCAGGCACTCACCCCGGCCACCACGAAGCCACCGGTCAGGAATGAGGCTATCGCCATGTGCGTGAAGCGATACGGGAAGGAGGCATTGAAGATGGCCGCCGCCCAATCCGTCACGAAAAAGTGGCCATCGATAAAGTCCACGCCTGCCGGGGTCTGCATCCAGCTGTTGGTCGCCAGAATCCAGAAAGACGAGATGAACGTGCCCAGCGACACCATCAAGGCAGCGAACAGGTGGACACCCTCTGGCACCTTGCCCCTCCCGAACAGCAATACGCCAAGGAAGCCAGCCTCCAGGAAGAAGGCGGTCACCACTTCATAACTGAGCATAGGCCCGATGAAGTTGGAGGTGGCATAGCTGAAGTTGCTCCAGTTGGTGCCGAACTGGAACGCCATCACGATGCCGGACACCACGCCCATGCCGAACACCACGGCAAAGACCTTTACCCAGAAGGCAGCAAGCCGATCCCATGCGGCATTGCCTGTCTTGTAATACAGACCATGCAGCAGAGCGACATAGGATGCCAACCCGATGGTGAACACCGGGAATACGGCATGAAATGACACGACAAATCCGAACTGTATGCGTGACAGGATCACCGGATCCAGTTCCATGGGCGACTCCTCAAGACTGCAGGTTTCTGGGTGGCAAACGACGTATCCCGGCCAGAGGATGGCCATTGCGCAATGACATCACGGTCAGGGGCGTGACGCTCTCACTAGCATTAGCAAAAAATCATTTTATTTTCAGCCTTTTCCACGTGAGACATGGTACTTGGCATTCATCATAGAACGCTTGGCACACGCTGTCTGATGACAGATTGCCGCATGGACCGTGACATCCTGTCTTCACTCCTGATGGCAAAAAGCGCTTCAAGGGCTGGTAGGCACAACGCAGAACGCCCGCGTATGCGGGCGTTCTTGGGTCCAACGGACATGGCCTGAATCAGAATGACTGGCAAGCGTGACAGTTAGGTGTGGCGAGCATTGCGGGTCACGACACGATCAGTCAAGCGCTGGTCATACCACGCCTTTCGCTTTCATCTCGCGCAACACTGCTGACACATAATGCATTTCTTCCGGGGTGCCCAACGACATGCGACACCAGCCATCGGCCGGCGGGAAGGCACGCCCGATCAGAACATGACGCTCCTTCATGGCCGTCTGGAATTCCTTGAGGGGCGTGGAAATGCGATGGAAGACGAAATTGGTCTGCCCCGGCAGATACTCCCAGCCCAATTCATCCAGCGCTGCGGTGAAAATGGCCCGTGACTCGTCATTGCTCTGCTTGCTGTGCACCAGAAACTCAGGCGACTGCATCGAGGCGGTAGCCGCCATCACGCCAGGATAGGACAACGTCATGGAGTCGTCTTCGACGAAGTGCGATACCTTCTCCAGACGCTCGGCATCACCTACGGCATAGCCCACTCGCAGGCCGGCCATGGCATGAATCTTGGAGAAGGTCTTGAGCACCAGCACATTCCTGGCGCCGCCCGATACCAGGCTATCCGCGGAGCGGAAGGCGGGATCATTGACGAATTCTGCATAGGCCTCATCGATGATGAATAGCGTATCGGCGCGACTGTTGTTGACCCACGCATACAACGCATCGCTGGAGATGATGGTCGAGGTCGGGTTGTTGGGGTTGACCAGATAGACGATGGACGGCCCGGCGTGATCTGCCACGGCCTGCTGCATATCGGAAATCTTGAAAGACCAGTCCTCACGTGAAGATGGCACCTTGTTGATCGCCAGATCGTAGAACCCGGCGTAGAGCGCACCATCACCGTAGGTCAGTTCCGGGATGACCAGCTGAGTGTCCGGTGTCGCGTGGGCCAGCACACTGGCACGAATCGCATCGGAGGAACCCGGCGTGAACAGCACGCTCTCGGGGGTGACCTTGTGGTGCGTCGCGACCAGTAACTGCAACTTGCCCATGTGGGCGAACGGGTACCGATTGGAATGCGCGATGGAGGCAGTCGCGGCACGCTGAGCGGCAGGTGCCATGCCCAACGCATTCTCATTGTAATTCAGCCGCACTGGAGCCTGTGCCGAAGGGGCCAATACTGCCGTTGATGAAGGCGCTTCCTTTGCGAAAGCGTTCGGAATACCCGGCAAGAACTGGCCCAGTGCAGCTCCTGCAATCGCCGCCCCACTCATGCCCAGAAAACCACGACGAGAGCGTGACGCTGGCGCGCGGCCTGTTGCGCTTGCCGCTTTTCCTTGTGCTCCGACTATCCCTTGTTCAGCCACATCTTGCTCTACGACATCTGTCATCGTGCGTCCTTACTGAGTGCTGCCCTTCACGCCTTGCATCGAAAGCCTCGTTGAGGCGCCCTCCTGATGAGACGACTCTGGTGAGCCACAGTGAGAGGTGCTCCGATGACATGAGCACAGAGGCAAGGCAATGAATGCAGGCTGTTATTTTTGTTAACTCTAATTAAGCACATCCAAACTATAAGACTTTCGTCATCACCACAACTCACCGCACCGCTCGCTCTGCGTAACGCGGCAACGCGATTTACGCAACGCCCTCACACCCTCCTCAGATAAAGACCTGAAGACGCACGCCCATCTTCCCCATCGCCTCATGATCCGCAGAAAGTTCCTCGTTTTCGGAGAAGCTTGGCATTTCGCAAAGCTTTTCTGGCATTTCGCAAAACAAATGCCAAAACACAAAGGTAATAATAATCATTCTTATAAAAGCCTCAAGGGAACGACATCGTGTTACAGACACCCCCCATGCCACTGTCGCGGCTGACGATCGCCATTGCCCTTGCCGGTGCTGCATATCCCGTTCTGGCCACGGCCGATGAGACATCGCAATTGACACCGATGACAATCATCGGTGAAGCGCAGACGAGCACCACCGAGCTGACAGAGAGCTACCAGGTCGATTCAAGCACCAGTGCCAATGGCCTGACGCTGTCTCCTCGCGAGACACCGCAATCCATCAGTTTTCTGACGCGCCAGCAGATGGACGACGAAGCCATCACCAGTACGACGGAAGCCGTCAACCGATTGCCGGGGGTGTCCTCGACTCGCCTGGATGGCACGCGGACCAGTTTCTCCTCACGGGGCTACACGATCCGCAATTTCCAATTCGACGGACAGCAGAGCAACACCAGTGGCTTCTGGCCATTTGGTGATGCGGAGTGGGATACCGCCATCTATGACCGTGTCGAGGTGGTTCGGGGCGCCACCGGCCTGATGACAGGCGTGGGCGATCCGTCTGCCACCGTCAATTTCGTGCGCAAGAAACCCCTTGATGCGCCAGCGGCTAGCGTGACTGGCGCCTTCGGCAGCTGGGATCGGCGGCGGGGTGTGGTGGATGTCAGCACACCACTGGATGAGGCAGGCAAGGTAGGGGTGCGCTTCGTGGCTGCCAAGGATCGCTCCGACAGCTTCATGGATGATGTCGAGAATGATCGCGAAACGCTTTACGGCGTGATTGCCGCCGAGCTGACGCCGGATACCGAGCTCAATATCGGTGTTGAATATCAGCGCTACAACCAGGACGGCGCCTATCTGGGCGTACCCCTCTATTACACCGATGGGACACGTACCGACTTTGATCAATCAGTGGCCAACAACACCGAGTGGGCCAATTTCTTCACGGAAAACACCCGCGGCTTCATTGATCTGACACATCATTTCAGCAACGGCTGGCAAACGAAGGCAGCCTATAGCTACGGCGACGCCAATTACGGGCTGACCTACAACTACCGTGGCGGCTATGTCGATCGCGAGAATGGCCTTCTCTACTACGACAGCAACCGACAGTCATCGACCAGCTCCTATCTGGTCGACTATCGCGGTGACCGCACGCAGAAGAATCTGAACCTCAGCGCTGAAGGGCCGTTTGAATTCTTGGGGCGCGAGCATCAGCTGGGCTTTGGCTACATGCAGCTCAAGGAAGAGTACGAGATCTACAGCCGTACCCCTGCAGGCAGCGTACCCGCACTGGGCAACTTCACGGACCGCAATGATCCGGCCTTGGCAGAGCCACAATGGGGCGAATGGGGCCTGACGGATGACACCAGCACGGAGCAGTCCGCCTTCTACGCAGTGACGCGTTTCTCGCTGGCGGATCCGGTGCATTTGATCATCGGCGCTCGTCTGACCGATTGGAATATCGACCAGGATTATCGCGGCCAGCGCAGCTACGAATACAACGACGAATTCACGCCGTATGCCGGCTTGATCGTCGACATCACCGACAACGTCACGGCGTATACCAGCTACACGCAGATCTTCAACACCCAGAGCGAGCGCTCGCCTGATGGTGCACTGCTGGACCCGCTGGAAGGCACCAGCGTCGAAGTGGGTGTCAAAGCCGCGCTGTTCGATGACCGTGCTGACGTGTCATTCGCCGTCTTCCGCAGTGAACAGGACAATCTGGCCGTCGAGATTCCCGGCGTCTACGTCGCAGGCACCACCGATCAGGCCTACTCGGAATCTGACGGTGCCGTGGTCGAAGGCTTCGAGCTGGAAGTGGCCGGTGAAGTCGCGCCGGGCGTCAATCTCTCCGCCAGCTATGCCCTGGTGGATGCCGAGGATTCAGACGGCACGCAGCTCAATACCAGCTATCCGCGTCAGCAGGCCAAGGTCTACGCCACCTGGCAGCTACCGGGCCAGTGGGATCGCCTGACATTGGGGGCTGGCGGCACCTGGCAGGGGGATACCTATCGTGATGCCACCACACCGACCGGCACCGAGAAAGTCGGCCAGGGCGATGTCTTCCTCGCCAATGCCATGGCGCGCTATCGCTTCAATGATCACGTCAGTGCCCAGCTCAACGTCAGCAACCTGTTCGATGAGGAGTACTACGTTCAGCAGGGCTTCTATAGCCAGTACCTCTACGGCGAGCCGCGCACTGCCCTGATGAGCGTGACCTATGACTTCTAGGTCACTGCCGCTCTCTCGCAGGCCCACCGCGAACCACTGACGCTCTTGTCATGCCAACTCATCTGTAGTGCTTGAAAAGGATTTTTGCATGCGACTCACGAAGCTCTCCTGCGCCATTGGTCTGGTCGTCATGGCCGCAAGTCTGGTGCCCGCCACACAGGCACACGATTCCTCATCATCCTCTCCTTCTGATGCTGGTGCTCAGACACAAGCTCAAGATCAAGATCAGATGCAGCCACCAGCATCCGTCTCGACTGCAGCACAAGCCCAGCAGTATCCGCTGCAGATCAAGCATGCTTTCGGCACTACCGTCATCGAGCACAAGCCCGAGCGAATCGCGACCGTCGCGTGGGCCAACCACGAAGTGCCACTGGCGTTGGGCGTCATCCCGGTCGGCTTCCCGATCCAGCGATTCGGTGATGACGACGGTGACGGCATGATGCCGTGGGTCAAGGCGCAGCTTGAAGCGCTGGGCGCCGACTCTGCCAATCTCTTCGATGAAGGCGATGGCATCGATTTCGAGGCCGTGGCGGCCAGCAACCCGGATGTCATTCTCGCCGCCTACTCGGGCCTCAGTGAGGCCGATTACGAAACCCTGAGCAAGATAGCCCCGGTCGTGGCACGCCCCGGCCCGCGCTGGTCTTCCAGCTGGCGCGACATGATCCGCCTCGACAGTGCTGGCATGGGCATGGCTGTTGAAGGGGATGCCTTGATCCAGCGGCTGGAAGCGCAGGTGGCCGAGAATATCGCGAGCCACCCTGAACTCAAGGGCAAGTCGATCATCGTGATCAGTCATATCGATCCGACCAATCTCAGCCGCATCGTCTTCTACAACGACAATGATGCCCGGGTGCGCTTCTTCCATGAGCTGGGACTGACCTCTCCGCCGTTCGTCGCCGATACCGCTACTGACGGCCGCTTTGCCGGCGAGATCAGCGCAGAGCGTCTGGATGAACTCGCCGATGTCGACATCGTGCTCACCTACGGTGGCCAGAAGCTGATAGACCGCCTCAATTCGCACCTGTTGACCTCACGCCTGCCTGCCATCCAGCAGGATGCCATCGTCCTGTTGGAAAATGGCCCCATGGGGACTGCAGCCAATCCCACGCCTCTCTCGATCCCCTGGGTACTCGACGACTATGTTGACCTGCTGTCCGTCGCCGCAAAGAAATCTGACTGATCGCATGCCCGGGTCAGCCTCACGGCGTCGCCGCTGGCTGGGCGCCCTGTTGATGGTCCTCGCATTGATCGTGAGCATGGCGCTGTCCGTGGCCTTCGGTGCCCGAATCACCGACTGGAGTGATATCAGCTCCCTGTTCGACGGCAGCATCGACTCGATGGCAGAAGCGGCGGTCGCCAGTCGCTTGCCACGCACCGGATTGGCGGTACTGGCGGGGGCCGCGCTGGGATTGTCCGGCGCGACCATGCAGGGCCTGACTCGCAATCCGCTGGCAGATCCTGGCCTGTTGGGCGTCAACGCCGGCGCTGCCCTGGCGGTCGTGATCGGCATCGCGTGGTTCGGCATCGATCAGGCCAATCAGTATCTCTGGTTGGCCGTCTCGGGAGCGGGCCTGAGCGCCATCACGGTCTATCTCATCGCGAGTCTCGGACGCGGTGGCGCAACGCCCCTCCGGTTGGCGCTGTCCGGCGCGGTAGTCTCGGCAGCCCTCAGTTCCCTGAGTGCTGCCGTGATCTTGCCACGAACGGACATCGGCGGACTGGTGCAGTCCTGGCTGATTGGGGGCGTGAGCGGGGCAAGTGTCGAGCAGATCACGCCGGCACTGCCCTTCGTCCTCAGCGGCATGCTGATCACCCTGCTCGCGGCGCGCAAGCTGAACCTGTTGGCACTGGGAGATGACATGGCGAGTGGCCTGGGGGAGCGTGTCGCACTTGTCCGCGGCATGGCAGCGCTGGGCGCGATTCTGCTCTGCGGCGGCATTACCGCCATCTGTGGCCCTATCGCCTTTGTCGGCCTGGTCGTGCCGCATGTCTGTCGACTGGTCGTGGGCAGCGATTATCGCTGGGTGTTACCACTCTCTGCGTTGTGCGGGGCATTGTTGCTGACATCGGCCGACATCGTGGGCCGTCTGGTGGCCCGCCCGGCCGAGCTTGAGGTCGGTATCATGACGGCGCTGGTCGGCGCGCCCGTGTTCCTGTGGATCGTGCGCCGCCACGAGGTGAAAGCATTGTGAAGACCTTCGCCTCACGTCGAGCTGCCCCAGCAAGACACAGCAATCTGAGTACCTCACCAGCTCGCATGGCCGCTCACCTGCGGCAGGCCCGTCAACGCCAGCGCACCATCACGTTGCTGATACTGGTCGGCCTGTTGTTGGCCGCCCTCTGCCTGACACTGATGCAGGGCCAGTCCTTCATCGCGCCGAGGGCTGTCATGGGGGCAGTGCTTGGCAGCAACGCGTTTGGCGAAAACGTGCCCGGCGTCAGCTTCATCGTGCGTGAACTTCGTTTGCCACGGGCGCTGGTCGCGATACTGGCAGGGGCGTGTTTCGGGCTCGGCGGTGCAGCCTTCCAGAGCATGTTGCGCAATCCACTGGCCAGCCCAGACATCATCGGCATCAGTGCGGGGGCCAGTACCGCAGCGGTGTTCGCCATCGTGGTGCTGTCACTGAGCGGCAGCGCCGTGTCGTGGTTCGCGATCGGCGGCGCACTGGGCGTCGCAGTGCTGATCTATGCGCTCTCATGGCGCAACGGAATCCCCGGCGCGCGCTTGATTCTGGTCGGCATCGGGCTGGGCGCCATGCTGCAGAGCATGACGGCCTACCTGCTGACTCAGGCCCCCGATTGGTCATTGCAGGAAGCGCTGCGCTGGATGACGGGCAGCCTCAACAGCGTGACGATGCACCAAGTGCCGCCATTGGCTCTAGCGTTGATCGGCCCCGGGGGATTGCTGCTGCTGTTGAGCCGCCATCTGGAGGTGATGCGCATGGGCGATGACATGGCAACCGGCCTGGGTGTCAGGCTATCACTCACTCGCCTGGGCATCGTGGTATCGGCGGTCGGCCTGGTCGCCTGTGCGACCGCAGTGGCAGGGCCAGTCGCCTTCGTGGCCTTTCTCAGCGGGCCAGTGGCAATACGGCTGTTTCGCCACTCGGGCAGCATGTTGATGCCTGCCGCGTTGGTCGGGGCGCTGCTGATGCTGAGCGCCGACTTCATCGGGCAATTCCTGCTCCCGGCACGTTATCCCGTGGGCGTCGTTACCGGCGTGCTGGGCGCGCCCGTCCTTCTTTATCTCGTGATTCGCGAAAACCAGCGGGGAGCCGCGTCATGACACACCCCTCACTCTCGGTTCACCACCTGACGGCAGGCTACGCCGAGCGTCCAGTCCTGACGGATATCGAGCTCAACATCACCCCCGGCCAGACCACCGTGATCGTCGGGGCCAACGCCTGTGGCAAGTCCACGCTGTTACGCACCCTTTCGCGGTTGCTGACACCGTCACACGGTGAGGTATTGCTCGACGGCAAGTCGATCCATCGCCTGCCTGCCCGAAAGCTTGCCCGGCAACTGGGGCTGCTGTCCCAGTCACCGATCACGCCGGAAGGCATTACCGTGCTGGACCTGATCAGTCGCGGACGTCATCCGCATCAAGGGCTGTTTCATCGCTGGAATGATGAAGATGAGAGTGCCGTGGCAGCAGCGCTGCAGGCAACCGATACCATCGCCCTCGCCGACCGCCCCGTGGATGAGCTTTCCGGTGGGCAACGTCAACGTGTCTGGATCGCCATGGCACTCGCGCAGCAGACCGACATCCTGTTGCTGGATGAGCCCACCACCTTCCTCGACATCCATCATCAGATCGAGGTGCTGGACCTGCTGACGGACCTCAATCATGACCGAGGCACCACCATCGTGATGGTGCTGCATGAACTCAATCTGGCGGCACGCTACGCCGATGAACTGATCGCCATGTCAGCGGGCAGTATCTACGCCCGTGGCACTGCACAGGAAGTCCTGACGCCTCAGATGGTGAAGGACGTCTTCGGTCTCGAAAGCCATGTCTCGCCAGATCCCGTCACCGGCAAACCGATGATGATCCCGCTGGGACGCCATGGTGTGAGTACCGCAAGAAAGACATGAAGTGACACGCCATCGCACGCGCTTACCAGGCATGAAAAAGCCGATAGACACGCTATCGGCTTTTTCATGTTGCCATCTCTTGCCAGCAGGCTGGCGAAAAGTCGCCTTACAGCTTGCCCGCCGCCGCGGCCTTCAGCTTCGCCCTGTTGTCATCACTGGCTTCAGGCTCCGATTCACCGAAGATACCGGCCATCCAGTGGCCGTCGGTCGGATTAGGGAACAGAACGTATTTCATGCCGTAAAGTTCACGATCTTCTTCCATCTTGGCCTTGCGACCTTCGACATCGCCTTTGACATAATACTTGCGGCGGAAGTCGTTCAGGCTGTCGCCAAGGAAAACGACGACCTCATGGTCCTGCATGATCTCGTCCTGACGCGTTTCCTTGTTGGAGGTATCACGCAGTACGGTCAGATGAGACTCATCTGTCAGCGGAAACCCCAGGCTCCTGATATTGCCCAGTGCGTATTCGTAGGTCTTTTCCCCTTGATCGCGACTGGTGATATAGAAGATCTCGACGTCATTCTCTTCACAGAATGCCAGGAATACCTTTGCTCCCGGTGACGCGACCATTTCATTCTTGGGAATCCACGCATCCCAGATGGGGTCGTCGAAGAAATCAATGTTCTTGTCGACCAGTGTGGCCCAATACGGCAGCGGCAAGACGAGGGTGTCGTCAAAATCAGAGACGATGGCCAGCGGCTTGTCGCCCGCCTTACGTTTAGCCAGCGCGGCTTCCACATGCATGCGCGCCACATTGAAGCCCTGATAATAAAGCGCTTCATACTCGGCAGCAGTCTGCTTCCAGGCGACGGAATACAGCAAGGGATTGTGAGTGCCTGTCTCCTGCGCCATGACCGTGGTTGAGGTAGCAGCACCACACAGGGCGAGAGCCATGAGTGTCTTGCGGAAGGAATTCATCATGTTGGATCGTGCCTCTGCGTGAATATCGTCAAACTTCATGACTGATTTTTATATGATTATCACAGGATGAATCGACTGCTGGCCGACTCATCACATGACTCAACGCAAATATTTATATTAGATTATACTTCTATAAAGTCCTTGACTCATCGCCTCTCACCGGCGAAATAACGTCCCGCCACATCGTCGTCCATGGCGAAAATGGAAAGTATAAGACACTGAACAGCATGGCAAGCGCTCGCAAATGAACGCCAGGAAATCCACGTTTTCTTTCCCATCCTGGAAGACCGGTGTGACGACATCATGTCAGACGACGCCGCTCAGCTCTTGAAGGAAAGATGGGAGTCACTCCGCCATGACACTGCGATCGCGGCCCTGATGCTTGGCGGCGTAAAGCGCGTCATCGGCCTCGCGCACCAGGTCCGTGGCACTGGTGTGCCGGCCCGGGTGATAGCAGGCAGCACCGACGCTGACGGTCACGACTCCGGCCACGGGGCTACGTCGATGGACAAGCTCAAGGGCGCGTATCCTGCGACGAATACGTTCAGCGCAGCCCCGCACCTGCTGCTGACTGACTGATTCCAGCAGCACCAGAAACTCCTCCCCGCCGTAGCGCACGACCATCCCGCGCTGTGAGCCAATCGCGCCCTGCAACGCCGCCGCCACCTGCGTCAGACAGATATCGCCCTGCACATGGCCGTAATGGTCGTTGTAGTCCTTGAAGTGATCGATATCCACCATGATGAACGCCAGATTCTGCTGCTGGGTCAGCACTGGCCATTGGTGAACGAGGTAATGATCGAAATAGCGCCGGTTGTAGACCTCGGTCAGGACATCATGCGTCACTTCCTGCGTCAGTTTATCCCCGCTCTTGCGGTGCTCGCTCAGGCGGTGCTGCTCCCGACAGCGCAACAACCAGACGCGACGCTCCTGCTGTTCCAGCTGATGGTTGGCGAGCAGTGAAAGCCCCGTGATGCAGACGAAGATGACCAGTGCCAGAAACTCGAGCCCATCAAGACTGGGCGGTTCGCGCACCACCACCACCAGCATGATCACCGAGCAGAGCGCTGATCCTCCCAGCGCATACGGGAAGCGCAGGCGGAAGACGATATTGGCCACCAAAGGAAAGAAGCCGAACAACAAGGTGTCCATGTATGACGTCTCGGTGCGCGAGAGCTGCAGCAGTACGGCGCTGACCAGAATGGCATTGACCACCAGCCCCGTCATCAGCCATTCCTTGAGCGCCATTGATTCCACTCGGCGCACCCACGGCAACACCAGCGCTGCGACGCTGCACACGCCCAGCAGACGAATCAGCATGGCCAGCGGCAGATCTTCACTACGGTAGATGGCATCGTTGATGAGGAAGGTGGCATACATCAAAAAGACCACGATACCTGACAGGAAAAACATCCGAGTGCGTGACTCACGCTCCTGCTCTTGATACCGATGCTCCAGCGTTGCAGGAAAACGCAGCCGCAGCGACAGGGGCCGCCATGACTCGAGCGCCACCTCCACCAGGAGAACATCAGCAGGTGTCAGCGGCGCACTCTGCGCCTTGGCCTTCAGCAACGGCACCGGCTTCTGGCTAGTCATGGGGCACACCCATCCCCGCTATTGAGATCGGCGCGGGCCAGACACACTCGATCACGGCCACTCTCCTTGGCCTGATACAGCGCCTCATCAGCCTGTTGTATCCAGATGTGCAGCAGACTTTCGGCCTCCTCATCACGAGCGCTCGCACTTGCCTCGCGCAACGTCGCTGGAGAATGCACGACCAGCCCGAGGCTCAAGGTGACATGTCCTGCCTCACTGGTTCGATGTGATACGCCAAGACCCGCCACGGCGCGTCGCAACGCCTGCGCTTCGTGCAGCGCCTCTGACACCGTGGCGACAGGCATCAGAACGACAAACTCCTCACCGCCGTAACGGGCCACGATACCGCGCTCGCCCACTGCCTCCTTCAGGGTCTCGGCCAGGAGTGACAAGCAACGATCACCCTCGACATGCCCATAGCTGTCGTTGAAGGCCTTGAAGTGGTCAACATCCATCAGCGCCAGCGCCAGGCAGTGTCCGTGCGGCATGACAGGCAACGTCGTCTCGTTCGCCGCCATATCCGCTTGCATGGCCTTCTCGGCGGAAACATTCAGGATGGAAATGCGCGCCACCGAAACGCCCGTCGCTGATGCCCCAGCCGAGTCATGTCTGACGTAATGCGCGAGCGCCTCAATCAGAAAGCGGCGATTGTAGAGACCCGTCAGCGAGTCGCGTCGGGCCATCTCGTGAAGCTGCAGGTTATGGGACACCGTATTCTGCAGGGTCAGATGGTCCATGCAGTTCATCAGGTAGGCGTGACGAGCAGAGCGCTCGGTCAGGTAGTTGGCCATCAGCGTGAACAGGCAATACGCCATGAAGACGAAGCTGACCGAAAATGCCATGTAGGGATAAGGCATCTCAGCCAGATGCGACACGATGATGAGGAATATCAGGCCCACCAGTGACATGAACAAGGCATGGGTAAAGCGCAACCGCATCACGATACCGCCTATCATCGGCACCACTCCCAGCGCATAGAGCTCCAGCTGGCAGCGAATGTGAGGCTCCTTTATCGCAAGCCAGGCGCCAATCGCCATCGTGAGCCATAGCAAGGCGATCAATCCCCTCTCTCGCACTTTCAAGCCCAGCGGAAGGTGGCGCATCACAAGAATGGTGACAACCAGGCCGACGCACAGAGCCAACCGCGCCTGCACCGAGACATTCTCTACAACGGGCACATGCAGATGGGCATAGGCGGTGTCATACACTACCAGCAGTATCTCGAAGAGGATCAGTGCCCAGCAGCCCAGGCTGGCCCGCGCCACCCGCGCTGAGCGGTCTTCCAACTCGAAATCCTGCTCAAGCTGGGGAGAAAAGCTCAGTGCCGCCGGTGTCGAGGCGGAAAGCTGCTGCTCCAACATCGCCAAACGCAAAGGCATGGGCATTACTCGTTGTCACGTATCTGACCTTCTGTTATCGCACTCGACGCTGTTGAAAGCCACACGGGCGTTGTCCCCTCTACCGCCAGCGGTGCGAGCCAACGCTCTGCTCGACAACAAGAAACCGGCCACAAGGGCCGGTTTCGATTTCTGCAGTGTTGACTGGTTATCTCATACTTGGGGGCTAGGCAGACGCCTCAGTCACACTCTTGATGACCAAGCTGCCCAGCTGACGGGTGTTGTGAGGATTACCGTTACCATTTACCAATGGCAGATTCAGCTGTTTTGCCAGTTCAACAAAGAGAGGTCTATCGGGATGCGTGATCGAAGCCGATTTTGTACGCTACGCAAATGGCACCATAACAAATACATTCTCGTTATATTTGAGTCGTAACGGTGACTTGGCAGAAGGCTTGAGCACAACTGACCCAATGCCGCCCCACTCATGCCCAAGAAACCACCACGCGAAAACGAGGATGGAGGGCCTTTCTCAAGCGCATCAACCACCGAAGACTCTTGCAGATCCTTCTCGACTTCGCCTGTCATCGAGTGTTTTTTGACTGTCTCTGCTGCCCTCCCCCTTAGTATAGATGGGGACGCCGTACTGATGAGCGAGCTCTTTGTTCGTCAGTTTGGGGTCAGCATCTCAACCATCCAGCGCTGGCGTTACCGTGATCATATCCAGGATCGCTCACACACACGCCATAACCTGCTGGCGACTCTGACCTCTGAACAGGAGGAGGTGGTCATCGCCACCCGCGAACTGATACGCCTGGGGCTTGATGATCTACTTGTCGTCGCGCGTGAATTCCTGAACCCCAAGCTGTCACGTTCCGCGCTTCAGCGCATGCTCAAACGACGTGATGTGCCGACTCTCGCCAAGCTGGCGCGGCGAGATGCGGAAGGGGACGAGAAGCCCAAATACCGGCCTTTCAAGGATTATGAGCCCGGATATGTGCACATCGATATCAAGCACCTTCCCCAAATGCCTGACGAAGATCAGAAGCGCTATCTCTACGTCGCGATTGATCGCGCCACTCGCTGGGTATATCTGGAGGTCAGATCAAGCCAATCTGCGAAGGACGCCCAGGCGTTCATGAAGCGGGTGAAAGAGAAGGCTCCCTTCACGATTCACACCGTGCTCACTGACAACGGCAAATCATTTACCGATCGTTTCACCGTGGGAGGTGAACGTAGGCCCAGCGGGCGCCATCTATTCGATCAGGAGTGCCAAAGCCATGGTATCGAACATCGATTGATCAAACCGGGAAGACCGCAGACGAACGGGATGGTGGAGCGCTTCAATGGCCGTATCAGTGATGTATTGGCGACTCGGCGCTATGACTCAAGTGAGGACTTGGAACAGACGCTTGAGCGTTATTGCTGGCTATATAACTACCACATTCCTCAGAAGGCACTACATCACAAGGCGCCAATCGCAGCGATGAAGGAATGGCAAGCCGAACGGCCGGAGTTATTCACTAAGCTCGTAGTTAATCAGACGGGACCCGACACATAGTAAAGCCTATTTATCTTTAGCACTGTTTTTGTGCACCCATGAAAAAATGCTCTTTCCTTGTGCAATTTCATACCACCAGTCAACTGAAACCGCTCGGCATCCCTATTGGCTGACTGTAAAAATCAAAAAATGGCACGCTTCCTGCTAGAAAACAGCGAGGCACCGATAGGCATACAACAATAGAAAATCTACACCAATGGAGCGCTAGGGTTCCGGTGACTGGCTGATGGCCGTCACGACTGGTCCGAGAGCACTCGACCTCCAGCTGGGGGTTACACGGCGGGATAAAAGCCCGGGAGACGCAAAGCCTGAAAAGGTCGGCGCCTCTCACCCTTTTTCCGCCGGAGATAACCACGATGACCCAGCCACTTCGTAGTTCTCACACTGCTGTTGCCAGCCACGCTGATTCACGCGTCGCGGCGTCCCTCGCAAGCCCCTCTTCTTCCGTGACCCGCAGTGCCACCAAGGCGGCGACCATCACTGGCGCTCTGCTGTTGAGCGCGGCACTCAGCCCTCAGGCAATGGCAAAGGATTCCTTCAGCGTGTGCTGGTCGGTCTATGCCGGCTGGATGCCGTGGGAATATGTGGACACCCAGGGCATCGTCGACAAGTGGGCCAAGAAGTACGATATCGACATCGATGTCGTGCAGGTCAACGATTACGTCGAATCCATCAATCAGTACACCTCCGGCAATGTCGACGGCTGTGCCATGACCAACATGGACGCCCTCACCCTGCCTGCCGCCAGCAGCGTGGATTCCACCGCGCTGATTCTTGGCGACTACTCCAATGGCAATGACGGCGTGATGGTGCGCGATGGCGATTCCATCGAGTCGCTGGCCGACAAGAACGTCAATCTCGTGCAGTTCAGTGTCTCCCACTATCTGCTGGCCCGCGCGCTGGACAGCGTTGGCATGAGCGAGCGTGACCTCACCACCACCAATACCGGCGATGCCGATATCGTCGCACTGGCCAGTAACGCCGATACCCAGGCCGTCGTGACCTGGAATCCGCAGCTGGCCACCCTCAAGGACATGCCCGGCTATACCGAAGTCTTCAACTCCAGCGATATCCCCGGCGAGATTCTCGACCTGATGGTCGTCAATACCCAGACCCTGAAAGACAACCCGGACTTCGGTCACGCGCTGGTCGGCGCCTGGTATGAGGTGATGGAGAAGATGAAGGCCGGTGACGAAGACGCCCTGAGCCAGATGGCCGATGCCGCAGGCACCGACCTCGCCGGCTATCAGGCACAGCTGGCCGCGACCCACATGTACTACACCCCCGCCGATGCCGTCGCTGCCTTCAATGCGCCGAGTCTCAAGGACACCATGCAGCACATTGCCGACTTCAGCTTCGCGCAGGGGCTGCTGGGCGAAGGCGCACCGGATGCCGGCTTCATCGGCATCGAGACTCCCGCAGGCATCGTCGGCGATGAAGGCAACGTGATGCTGCGCTTCGATCCGAGCTACACCGCGGCCCTGGCAGACAGCCAGTAACGCCGCGCGAGGAATGAGGGTCTGAGAGCCGCGGGGCTTCCCGCCTCGCGGCGCTCGCTGCCCACCTCTCCCTCGCTCCTTCATTATCAGACCACACACCCGTGGAGCTCGCGCATGAAACGCCTGATCAATCTGACACCTTCCCGAGGAGGACGCTGGCTACTCGGTGGCCTGCCGTTCGCGCTACTGGCGATCCTCTACATCGTGCAGTCCAATCAGCGGCTGCTCGACAACCCCAACGACCGCTTGCTGCCGTCCTTTGCCACCATGGGCGAGTCCTTCGCCAAGCTGGCCACCGAGGTCAACGTGCGCACGGGTGATCTCCCGCTGTGGACTGACACCCTCGCCAGTCTCGAACGCCTGCTGGCCGGCGTGCTGATCAGTGCGCTGATCGGCCTGAGCGTCGGCCTGCTGACCGGTGGCCTGCCGCTGCTGCGCGCCAAGCTGTCACCGCTGATCACCGTGCTTTCCCTGATTCCGCCGATGGCGATACTGCCGATCCTGTTCATCGCCTTTGGTACCGGCGAGATGGCCAAGATCGCGCTGATCGTCATCGGCATCACGCCCTTCCTGATTCGCGACCTGCAGAATCAGGCGCTACGCCTGCCCGATGAGCAGCTGATCAAGGCCCAGACACTGGGCGCCAGCTCCTGGCAGGTACTGACTCGCGTGCTGCTGCCGCAACTGACGCCGCGCCTTCTGAGCGCCACGCGCCTGGCGCTCGGCAGTGCCTGGCTGTTCCTGATTGCCGCCGAAGCCATCGCCGCCCAGGACGGGCTCGGCTATCGCATCTTCCTGGTGCGCCGCTATCTGGCGATGGACGTCATCCTGCCCTACGTGGCCTGGATCACGCTGCTGGCCTTCTTGCTCGACCGCCTGCTGGTACTCATCTCCACGCGTGCCTTCCCGTGGTATCACGCCGAGGAGAGCCAATCATGAGCCTGATACACGCCAGGAATCTCGAGAAGCACTACGGACAGCAAGTGGTGCTGGAACGCATGAACCTGACCGTCGAAGCCGGCGAGTTCATCACGCTGGTCGGCGCCTCCGGGTGTGGCAAGACGACGTTTCTCAAGTTGCTGCTGGGCACCGAAGGAGTCTCGCGCGGTGAATTGCTGCTCGACGGCAAGCCCATCCCCGGTGAGCCGGGCCCGGACCGCGGCATCGTCTTTCAGAGGTATTCCGTCTTCCCCCACCTCACGGTGCTGGGCAACGTGATCATGGCGGAAGAGCTGGCGCGTGCACCGCTGACCGGCAAGCTGTTCGGCGCCCAGCGTCGTGAAGCGCGTATCGCCGCCGAAGTGCGCCTGGAAGAAGTCGGCCTGTCCCATGCGCTGGACAAGTACCCGCACGAGCTGTCTGGCGGCATGCAGCAGCGTCTGGCCATCGCCCAGGCGCTGATGATGAAGCCGCGCATCCTGCTGCTGGATGAGCCCTTCGGCGCACTGGACCCGGGCATTCGCAAGGACATGCACCAGCTTATCCTGCGCCTGTGGGAAGAACAGCAGCTGACCATCTTCATGATCACCCACGACCTGAAAGAAGCATTTGAGCTGGGCTCGCGCGTCTGGGTGTTCGACAAGGTGCGTGTCGATCCACAAGCCCCGCAGGCCTATGGCTCGACCATCACCTACGACCTCCCGACAGACCGCGGCGATACCCGCCACACGACAGCCAGACCTTCCGTGACCGACTCACGTCACCCCGATACCGCAGTGGCAGGCACCTCGACCGAAGGTGCCGCCACTCATGCCGCCAATGCCAACCTTACCGGAGGCCAACTCAATGAACGCACCGCTTGATACCGCCAATAGCACTGACAGCGTCACGGCACACTTCACCGCGAAATATCAGACGCACCTGCCCGGCGGCCATCACTGGTCGATGCGCATGCCGCGGGGCAGTGCCCTCAAGCTGACCGCCAGCGAGGCCAACGCCAATGTCGGCCTGGTGATGTACAACCCGCAGGACACGCTTGAGCGTCTGAACCTGCCGGATACCCTCAAGGGCCAGCACACCTTCCGCCTCACCGAAGGTCACTGCCTGTATTCCGACATGGGCCGCATGTTCGCCTCCATCATCCAGGATGATCTGGGCTGGCATGACAGCGCCAGCGGCAACCTGATGGAGCAGCACTTCGCGGCCAAGGGCTGGCACAAGAAGGCCTACCAGCAGGCCTTCAATGACTTCACGCCCACCGGCCACGACAGCCTGCTGATCGAGATGGCCAAGTACGGGCTGGGCGAGCGCGATCTGTGCGCCAACCTCAACCTGTTCTCCCGCGTGCGCGCCGATGAAGAGGCCAACCTGCATTACGTCACCGACCACTGCGCCGCCGGCGATAGCGTCACCCTGCGCTTCGAGATGGACACCCTCGTCCTGCTGCACACCTGTCCGCATCCGCTGGACCCCGCCGCCGAGTATCCGCTGCGCGGTGTGGACCTGACCTTTGGCACCGCCACGGCCATGGATGAACGCGACGCCTGCTATCTGTCGCGCCCCGAGAATGCCCGTGCCTTTGCCAACAATCAGCTCTATCACCTGGCGAGCTGATCAGGCCACACGCGACAGACGATACGAGCGCGGAACGACCGCAGCCACGATGGCAGAACGACAGCAACGACGACAGGACATCACCATGTGCACATCGACACTCGAACATCCACATACCCATCAGCACTCCACGACTGATGGCGCACCACTGAGCTATGCCGACCCGGCCCAGCAGCCGCGCGAGCTTGAGCGCACCATCGAGGCCGGCGATCACTTCATCGGCCTGGTCCGCGCCGGTCAGCACCTGCGTATCACCGACCTGCACGGCAACCAGGCCGCCGACACGCTGTTCTTCTCAGCCGATGACACCGCCGAGCGTTACAGCGCAATGGACACCGTGCGCGAGCAAGGCAAGGTCTACCTGACCATCGGCACGGTGCTGTATTCCACGCGGGGTCGTCCGCTGCTGACCATCACCGGTGACACCTGTGGCCGTCATGACACCCTGGGCGGCGCCTGCTCCAGCGAATCCAACACCGTGCGTTACGACCTGGAGAAGCGCCACATGCACTCCTGTCGCGACAACTGGATGCTGGCCATCGCCCGCTACCCGAAATACGACCTGACCAAGCGCGACATCGGCCACAACATCAACTTCTTCATGAACGTGCCGGTCACCGCCGATGGCGGCCTGAGCTTCGAGGATGGCCTGTCGGGCCCGGGCAAGTACGTCGAGATGGTCGCCGAGCGTGACGTCTACGTGCTGCTCTCCAACTGCCCGCAGCTCAACAACCCCTGCAATGGCTACGACCCGACACCGGTCGCCATCAGCATCAGCGACTCGCCGCTAGGCTGATCCGCCGAGCTGAGCCGCCGAGCTGACAGCGAAGCTTTCGAACACGCATACGACAAGAAACGGCCGAGCCCCGCCTGACGATGTCATCTCTCTTGCATCACTCGTCAGCTCTCCAAGGCTCTGCCCAGCTACCGGACGACCGGCAGCTCACTGTTTGAAGGCGGGACGACCCGCCGTTGGAAGGATGACTTCGTCATGTTCCACAAGGTCCTGATTGCCAATCGTGGCGCCATCGCCACCCGAATCCAGCGCACGCTGCGTACCCTCGGCGTCAAGAGTGTCGCCGTCTACGCAGAAGCCGATCGTGAATCCCCCTTCGTTCGCGAGGCCGATGAAGCCTTCAGCCTCGGCGAAGGCGCCGCCGCCGACACCTATCTCGATATCGACAAGCTGATTGCCATTGCCCGCGAGAGTGGCGCGCAGGCCGTGCACCCGGGCTATGGCTTCCTGTCCGAGAACACCCGCTTCATCCAGGCCTGTGACGCCGCCGGCCTTGTCTTCCTCGGCCCGACCGTCGAGCAGATCCACGCCTTCGGCCTCAAACACGAAGCGCGCACCATCGCCGAGAACGCAGGCGTGCCGCTGGTACCCGGCACCGGTCTGCTGGACGACGTCGAGAGCGCACTGAGCGAGGCCAACCGAATCGGCTATCCGGTGATGCTCAAGTCCACCGCCGGTGGCGGTGGTATCGGTATGCAGGTCTGTGAAGACGCGACGACCCTCAACCGTGCCTTCGAGTCCGTCAAGGGGCTGGGTGAGCGCAACTTCGGGGATGGCGGTGTCTTCCTGGAGGCGTATATCGCCCGCGCCCGCCACCTGGAAGTGCAGCTGTTCGGCGATGGCGAAGGCCAGGTGATCGCCCTCGGTGAGCGCGATTGCTCCAGCCAGCGTCGTCACCAGAAGGTCATCGAGGAATGCCCGGCGTCCGACCTGCCCGAGCACGTGCGCGACGGGATGATCGCCACCGCCATCAGCCTCGGCAAGGCCGTCAATTACCGCAGCGCCGGTACCGTCGAATTCATCTATGACGCCGAGCGCGAAGCCTTCTACTTCCTGGAGGTCAACACGCGCCTGCAGGTCGAACACGGTGTCACTGAGCTGGTGTGGGACGTGGACATCGTCGACTGGATGCTAAAGCTGGGCGCCGGTGAGCTGGGCGATCTCGCCGCGCTGGCCGCACTGCTCTCCCCCCGCGGCCATGCCATGCAGGCGCGGGTGTATGCCGAGAATCCGCAGCATGATTTCCGCCCCTCCAGCGGCTTGCTCACCGAGGTGGAGCTCAGCGATGACGTCGTCACCGCAACCCTGACGGCCGGAAGTCAGTTGCGGGTCGATCACTCCATCGAGGCCGGCTTCGAAGTGCCCGCATGGTTCGACCCGATGCTGGCCAAGGTGATGGTGCATGCGCCAACCCGTGAACAGGCACGTGGCGATCTTTCCCACGCGCTTGCGGCGTCACGCCTGTATGGCATCGAGACCAACCGTCAGTGGCTGTCGCACCTGCTGGAAGACCCACGCTTCATCAATGTCGAGATCTACACCCGCTGGCTGGAAGGCCTCGAGTGGGCCGCGCCGACCTTTGAGGTGATCGTCCCCGGCACCCTGACCACCGTGCAGGACATGCCGGGTCGCCAGGGCCACTGGGATGTGGGCGTGCCGCCCTCTGGCCCCTTCGATGACTTCGCCTTCCGCCTCGGCAACGCGTTGCTCGGCAACGCTCTTCTGGACAGTCATGCCGATGCCGCTGGCCTCGAGATCACCCTGAATGGTCCGACCCTGCGCTTCAATCGTGCCACGCGCATCGTGCTGGCCGGTGCGCCGCTGCCCGCCCAGCTGACACTGGCGCCGCAGGACGACACCGCCCAGTCGCCGGCCCCCCAGTCTCTTGCGCTGTGGCAGGTGCACGAGATCGCCGCGGGCAGCACCCTGAGCCTGGGCAAGATTGCCGCCGGCGCACGCAGCTATCTGTTGATCGCCGGTGGCATCGACTGCCCGCAGTATCTGGGCTCGCGCGCGACCTTCACCCTGGGTCAGTTCGGCGGCCACGCCGGGCGGGCCCTGCGCAGTGGCGATACCCTCCCGCTGGCGAATCTTGCTGACTGCGCCGCTCCAACATTGACGCAACTGCCTACGGAGTGGATTCCGCAGGCCGCCAGCTCAGTGCAAGACGAGCAAGGCAACAATGCTCAAGACAAGGCGCCGGGCCGCGAATGGCAGATCGGCGTGCTCTATGGCCCGCACGGGGCGCCGGACTTCTTCACCGAGGATGACATCAGTAGCTTCTTCGACCACCGCTGGGAAGTGCACTACAACTCCAGCCGTACCGGCGTGCGTCTGATCGGTCCGCGTCCGCAGTGGGCCCGCGCGGATGGCGGTGAGGCCGGTCTGCACCCCTCCAACATCCATGACAATGCCTACGCCTTCGGCACCATCGATTTCACCGGTGACATGCCGGTCATCCTCGGACCGGACGGCCCCTCACTGGGTGGCTTCGTGTGTCCTGCCACCGTGGTGCGCGCCGAGCGCTGGAAGCTGGGCCAGCTGGCCGCCGGTGATCGCATCCGCTTCGTCGCACTGACACTGGAAGAAGCCCGCACCATAGAGGTGCAGCAGGACGCCCTGCTCGCCGCCCTCGCCAGTGGAGAGCTCGAGACTCTCGACAAGCCCACGGCGGCAACCACCAGCACCGCGCTGAGCACCATCGCCGAGAGCCGCCCACGCCCCGATGACTCTCCCGTTCTCAAGCGTCTGAGCGCCGAGCAAGGCGGCGAGCAGATCATCTATCGTCGCGCCGGTGATGACTTCCTGCTGATCGAATTCGGCGAGATGGAGCTGGATATCGCGCTGCGCTTCCGCGCGCATGCCTGGATGCTGTGGCTGAAAGACAACGGCCTGGACGGCCTGATGGAGATGACACCGGGTATCCGCTCGCTGCAGCTGCATTACGATCCGCGCACGCTGTCACTTGCTGCGCTGATGGCGCATCTCGAACAGGCCGAAGTCGCGCTCAAGGATGTCGAGGACATCGAGATCGAGGCACGTACCGTGCATCTGCCACTGTCCTG
Organism: Cobetia sp. L2A1; assembly: GCF_009796845.1. Taxonomy (NCBI): domain Bacteria; kingdom Pseudomonadati; phylum Pseudomonadota; class Gammaproteobacteria; order Oceanospirillales; family Halomonadaceae; genus Cobetia; species Cobetia sp. L2A1. The sequence continues at coordinate 2,263,246 of NZ_CP047025.1, forward strand.
GGATGATCCGGCATGCCAGCAGGCCATCGACAAGTACCAGCGTTCGGTACGCCCGGATGCGCCCTGGTGCCCGAGCAATCTGGAGTTCATCCGTCGCATCAATGGTCTGGCGGATGAAGCCGCCGTGCGCGAGACCGTACTCAATGCCCGCTATCTGGTGATGGGCCTGGGCGATGTCTATCTCGGTGCGCCGGTCGCCACCCCGCTGGACCCGCGCCAGCGTCTGGTGACCACCAAGTACAACCCGGCCCGCACCTGGACCGCCGAGAACTCGGTGGGCATCGGCGGCGCCTATCTGTGTGTGTATGGCATGGAAGGCCCCGGTGGCTATCAGTTCGTCGGCCGCACGCTGCAGATGTGGAATCGCTATCGCCGCACCGAGCACTTCACCAGCCCATGGCTGCTGCGCGTGTTCGATCAGCTGCGCTTCCACCCGGTCAGCCACGAGGACCTCAACCAGATCCGTCGTGACCACCCACAGGGTCGCTACGATCTCAAGATCGAGAAGACCCGCTTCCGCCTCGCCGATTATCAGGCGCAGATCGCCGAGCATCAGGATGAGACCGACGCCTTCCGCGCGCGCCGTCAGGCCGCCTTCCAGCAGGAAATCGACGACTGGCACGCGCGTGGCCAGTTCACCTTCGAAGACCAGGTCAATGACGTGCAGGAAGCCGATAGTCTCGCCGAGGATGAATCGGGTATCGAGACGCCGGTCACCGGTAGCCTGTGGAAGCTGGAAGTCGCTGAGGGCGATCTCGTCGAGGCCGGACAGGTGGTGGCACTAGTCGAATCCATGAAGATGGAAGTCGAGATTCGTGCCCACGCTGCAGGCCGGGTCGTACGTCTGCCGATCAAGGAAGGCAGTGGCGTCGCCCCCGGCCAGCCACTGATCGTGCTGTCGACTGAACTGAATGCTGATACCACCGGAACTGAAAGCGACCGCGACAACGGCACACCCCAGACCCTGTCCTCCGAGGAGACGCTGTGATGATGACCCAACCCCCGCATAACCTGAGCATCACGGCGCTGAGCAAGGCCTACCAGGCCGGTGAATTGACGCCACGCCAATTGATCGACGACCTGCTGGCCGCACGCCCCGAGACAGACGCTGCCTGGATCACCCGTCTGACGGCCGAGCAGTTGGAGCCTTATCTGGCGAAACTCGATGGTGTCGCCCCTGAGTCATTGCCGCTTTATGGCATTCCCTTCGCGGCCAAGGACAACATCGACCTGGCGGGTATCACCACGACCGCAGGCTGTCCGGAATTTGCCTATACACCGAGCGATAACGCCTTCGTGGTCAAGCAGCTCATCGCGGCAGGGGCGATCCCGATGGGCAAGACCAATCTAGATCAGTTCGCCACCGGCCTGGTCGGCGAGCGCGCCCTGCCGGTATATGGCACACCCGCCAATGCCTTCGACCCCGCCTATGTGCCGGGGGGCTCCAGCAGCGGCTCCGCCGTCGTCACTGCCCAGGGCCAGGTCAGCTTCGCGCTGGGCACTGACACGGCGGGCTCCGGGCGTGTGCCGGCCTGTTTCAACAATCTGGTGGGCGTGAAGCCGACGCTTGGCCTGCTCAGTGCCGGTGGCGTGGTGCCGGCCTGCGCGACGCTGGATACCATCTCCATCTTCGCGCTGGGCTGCGATGATGCGGCGCGGGTGCTGTCAGTCACGGCTCAGTTTGATCCCGACAACCGCTGGGCGCGCGAGCATGACTTCGCCGTGCATGGCCAGGCCTACGGCCTGCTGCCGGATCTTGCCGGCCTGCGTATCGGCGTGCCGCCGCGTAGCCAATGGCATACCGATGCCGATTACAGCGGCTACATGGAAGCGGCGATGCGCCAGTGCAAGGTACTGGGCGCCGAGCTGATCGAGCTGGATTGCAGCCCATTGCTGGCCGCCGCGCGTCTGCTCTATGAAGGCCCGTGGGTGGCGGAGCGCTATCACGCAGTGCGCGAACTGATCGAGCGCAATCCCGGGGCGCTGCATCCGGTCACGCGTGAGATCACTCTCGGCGGTGCCACACCTCTGGCGGTCGATGCCTTCGATGCGCGCTATCAACTGGCCGAATATCGTCGCCAGGCCGATGCCCTGCTCGCGCAGGTGGATGTGATGCTGGCCCCGACCACGCCGCGTCTGCCGACCAAGGCGGAACTGGCCGAGGCGCCGATTGCCGTCAATTCGGAGCTGGGCACCTGGACCAACTTCATGAACCTTTTGGACCTGAGTGCACTGGCAGTACCGGTCGGCTTCAATAGCCAAAGCCTGCCCGGTGGCGTGACGCTGTTCGCGCCCGCCTTTGAAGACCTTCAGCTGCTCAGCATTGCCCGTCTGCTCGAAAAGGAATTCGCGCTGCCGCTGGGCGCCAGCGCCGTCGCTCGTCCCCAGGCGCGTCTCGCCGACAGTCAGCTGCCGATGGCGAAAAATGGTCGACTCGAGATCGCCGTGTGTGGCGCGCACCTGAGCGGCATGCCGCTCAATCATCAGCTCACCCAGCGTGATGCCCGCCTGGTGGCGAGCACACACAGCGCCTCGCGCTATCATCTCTATCAGCTCGACGATGCCACGCCCGCCAAACCGGCCATGCTGCGCGCACCACAAGGTGGCACCAGTATCGCGCTGGAAGTCTGGTCACTGCCTATCGCCAGCGTCGGCAGCTTCCTCGCCGGCATCCCCTTCCCGCTCGGGCTGGGCCAGGTCGAACTGGAAGATGGCCACTGGGTCGCGGGCTTCATCTGCTCCGTGTCTGCCGACAGTGATGTGCCAATGACGGACATCAGCGAATACGGTGGCTGGAAGGCCTGGGTGGAGCAAAAATAAGCATGTACCGTGACCTATCTTCTACTTCTAGACAGGAAGATGATGGCGGGAAGAGAATGATAGTAAGATGAAAATGGGCGTCCAACTCTCGACGAGTGGGCGCCCATTTTCGTTGATGACGCTGGCCTGTATCAGGCAGACAAAACTCGCGTCTTTATCACGTCGACGATAGATACGGTAGGCCTATCCATCAGCATCACAAGAGACTGTCATGAACGTGTGGTCACTGAGACTATGTTACTTTGTAGCGTCAGCTCCATTCGCCATCACGTCTTGACTGTCATCATGACGAGTCAACTAGCACTTATTCAGTAACATTCCGTCGTTATTGACGTTGTTGCGGGGTGCCATGCTGCCGTAATACTCAGCGTCACCTCCGCTGTCAACAAATAGACTGATCACTCTTGATGTCGGCTTTTCTCGAGAAGGCGAGCAACGTCGTTAGACCCTCGATTCATCTTGAATAGCGAAGACAATACTATGCCCACCTATAATAGCCCTATGAAATCACGGAAGTAAAAGACACAAATAATGTCAAGACAATGGATGTTGCTACACACAAATCCTTTCATTGGAGGAAAGGTATGACCGAACGTCTGACTCATGATCATAATCATCTGCTCGCCACACTTTCTGATGACGTGAAGGAACGCTTGGCGCCGCACATAGACACCGTGCCACTTTCGTTGGGGCAGATCATTCACACGTCGGGAAGCGCGCTGAATCACGTCTACTTTCCCATTGATGCGATCGTGTCATTACTCTATGTGACCGAGAATGGTGCCTCTGCAGAAATCGCGGTGGTCGGCAATGAGGGCCTGGTGGGCATTGCGGTCTTCATGGGGGGTGAAAGCACCACCAGTCGCGCGATTGTACAGAGTGCCGGGCTGGCGTTCAGATTGCCGGTAGATCAGCTGAAGGATGAGTTCAACCGCCATGGCGAAATGCTGCATCTGCTGTTGCGCTATACCCAGTCACTCATCACTCAGATGGCGCAGACGGCGGTATGCAACCGTCATCATTCGATCGATCAGCAGTTATGCCGCTGGTTGCTGCTGTCTCTGGACCGACTGCCGAGCAACCAATTGAACATGACCCAGGAGTTGATCGCCAACATGTTGGGAGTGCGCCGTGAGGGGGTTACCGAAGCGGCCGGCAAACTGAACAGACTGGGCATCATCAAATATCAGCGTGGCCATATCACGGTACTCGACAGACCGCGACTCGAGGAGCGATGTTGCGAGTGTTATGCGGTGGTCAAGAAGGAAAGCGATCGCCTGATGCCCTATTCGCTGCTTATCTGAATGCCTGAATGCCTGAATGCCTGAGTTCTCACTGGTAATAACGAGCCGTTGAACACCCCACCAGGTTAGATGGCCGAGGCGCCGCAGCAGGGAGGGATGTGTGCGCTAACGAACAGACAGTTTCATGAGCCTTCTACATACTTTCTGGTGACGTACTATCGCTTGCCCCCATGGGTAATGCGCATCGACCAGGATAGCGCTCGTGACCTCTCTCCTTAATGTGGTGCTCCGGGCTTTTCCTTCGTCTTCGTCTTCGTCTTCACCTTGGCATGACACAGCCCCCGTACGGGGAGAGCTGTTCAGTGTCGAGCGTCTCGAACAACATGCCAGTAGCCTTGCGCTCGCGCAGGGTGTCACTGACACGCCTCCTAAAGTATTGTCGCTGTCGGCACGGCTTGAGGATAATGCCAAGGTGCTACTGAAGGCCTATCGCGCCAGTGCGCTGGAAGTCGCGGAGGGACGCGACATCGTGCCTGCCGCCACCTGGCTACTCGATAATTATCATCTCATCGAGGCCCAGATTCGCGAGGTTCGCGATGACCTTCCTCCCGGCTATTATCACCAGCTTCCCAAACTGGCAGAAGGCCCATTTGCCGGCTATCCACGGGTCTTTGGCCTTGCCTGGGCCTTTGTGGTTCACACCGATAGCCACCTCGACATCGACACTCTGCACGACTTCATCACGGCCTATCAGCGCGTTCAACCCTTGACGATCGGCGAACTCTGGGCGGTCGCGATCACGCTTCGCATCGTGCTTGTCGAAAACCTGCGGCGCCTCGCCGAACAAATTGTCAGCGAGCAGTCTGCCCGCAATGAGGCAGATGCCCTGGCCAGTCAGTGGCTGGTGCCGGAAGAACTCTATCCAACCCTGGATATCACCACGCTGCCGCGAAGTACAACGCCATTAGAAGACCCCTTCGTCGCCCAGCTGGCCAAGCGCTTGCGAGGCCTGGATCCGCGCACCAATCCCATGGTGGACTGGCTTGAGCGGAAAGTCAGGTCTCAAGGCGGCTCTGTCGACAATGTGGTGCAGCGAGCCCAGCAACATCAGGGGGCCGCCAACGTTACCGTGCGCAACATCATCACCAGCATGCACTTCGTCTCGAGTATCGATTGGGCGGAGTTGTTCGAAAGCGTCAGTCTGGTCAATGCGCGGCTCAACCAGAGCCCTCTCTTCGCGACTCTCGACTTCCCGACCCGCAATAGTTATCGCAGTGCCGTGGAGCAACTGGCGCGTGGCTCTGACTGGCAAGAACTGGAAGTTGCCGAGCACGCCCTGGCCGCTGCACACGCGGCACTGGCCAACGCTGAGGGCGCCATCGAAACCGCTCGCCGAGGTGATCCCGGCTATTTTCTGATAGCCGCTGGGCGCCCTGCACTTGAACGAACCCTCGGCTTTCGGCCTTCACTGCGCCAGCGCATACGCCAGGGCTTTGTCAGCGCAGGCATTGGCGGTTACGTGAGCCTGATTGCACTCATGACCGTCGCGTTGCTGGCAGTGACCTTGGCGGGGTTATGGTCACTGTCCGGCGGTGAATCGGTCACTGGCTGGCTATGGCTACTCGGATTGCTTGGGCTGCTGCCGGCCACCGAGATCGCGACGTTGTTGGCCAGTCGCCTCATCATCTTCTGTGTTGGCCCCAAGCCCCTACCCAGCCTTGATCTCTCCGAAGGTGTCCCCTCTAGCCTACGCACCCTGATTGCCGTACCCACCTTGCTGACCAATGCGGCCGAACTTCACGAGCAGATCGAGCGACTGGAGGTACATCATCTGGCCAGCGGTGGCGGTGCGCTTGTCTATGCGCTGCTCACCGATGGGGTCGATGCTCAGCACGAACACATCGACGACGATGCGCCGCTATTGGCGGCCGCCAGTGAAGCGATCGCGCAATTGAACCAGCGCCATGGCGACATTGATGGCCATGATCGCTTCTTCCTGCTGCACCGGCGACGGGTCTTCAATCACAGTGAAGACTGCTGGATGGGCTGGGAGCGAAAACGCGGCAAGCTACAGGAGCTCAACCGCCTGCTGCGCGGTGCCAACGACACCACCTTCCTGACGCCCGCGGCCATGCCGAGTGATGTGCAGTATGTCATCACGCTGGATGCGGACACCCGCTTGCCGCGGGGGGCAGCCAGTCGACTGATCGGCAAGATGGCGCATCCGCTGAATCAGCCCAGGTTCGATGAAAGCCGCCAGCGCGTCGTTGAGGGTTATGCGGTATTGCAGCCACGTGTCACACCCTCGCTACCAATGGGTCGACAAGGCTCGATCTTCCAACGTCTCTTTTCCGCGCCCGGCGGAATAGATCCCTACGCTGCGGCGACCTCAGACCTTTATCAGGACCTGCTTGGCGAGGGGTCCTTCGCCGGCAAGGGCATCTACCAGATTGATGCATTCGAAGCCTCACTCAGCGGGCGTGTGCCGGAAAACAGCGTCCTCAGCCATGATCTGTTCGAAGGCGTCTTTGCTCGGGCCGGGCTGGCCTCGGATATCGAAGTGATCGAGGAATTCCCCTCCCGCTACGATGTTGCCTCCAAGCGCCAACACCGTTGGACACGAGGCGATTGGCAATTGCTGCCATGGATCGTTGCGCAGACGATGCCCTGGACCGGGCGTCTGAAACTGATGGACAACCTTCGCCGCTCACTCCTTGCACCACTCCTGCTCGCCTTTCTGATCATCAGTTGGTTATTGCCGCTTCCCGCGGCGCTGTTGGGCACACTGGGCACCATCATCGTCATTGCCGCGCCTCCGCTTCTGCCGCTGTTGCTGTCGCTGGTACCAAGGCGGTCTGGCATCAACGTGCGCCACTATTTTCAGCAATGGTTCTCCGAACTCAGACTGGCGTCGATACAGACACTATTGTGGCTCGCCTTCCTGCCCGATCAGGCCTGGCGGATGCTGGATGCCATCGTCAGGACGCTGATTCGGGTCACGATCACTCGCCGCCATCTGCTTGAGTGGACGACGGCGGCCCAGTCAACCGGTCGCCCGCGACTGACGTTGACCGGCTTCTATCGCAGTATGGCGCCGGGGACATTGCTGGCGCTGACCGCCGCGTTGAGTGTCGTGATCCAGTCGCCCGAGGCGTGGCCGGTGGCACTGCTGGCAGGTCTGCTGTGGCTGGCAGCGCCAGCTATCGCTGCCTGGGTCAGTCGGCCGGGGTGCCTTGAACATCAGGCGCCGCTGTCTGATGCCGAAGCACGTGAACTACGCTTGATCGCGCGACGGACCTGGCGCTTCTTCGAAACCTTCGTCACCGCTCGCGACAACTGGCTGCCACCGGACAATTTTCAGGAAACCCCTCAGCCCGTCATCGCGCATCGCACCTCTCCCACCAACATGGGGCTCTATCTGCTGTCCACTCTGGCCGCCCGGGATTTTGGGTGGCTGGGTGCGCTCAATACCGCCGAGCGTCTGGAGGCCACACTGGGCGTCATGCAGACGCTTCCCCGTTACCGTGGACATTTTTTCAACTGGTACGATACACGTGACCTGCGCCCGCTGGACCCAAGATATGTCTCCTCGGTCGATAGCGGCAACCTGGCGGGCCATCTGCTGGTGGTCGCCAATGCCTGTGATACCTGGTCAAGAACCCGGCAATTGCCCACTCTGCGTCAAGGCGTCGCCGACAATCTGAGCCTGCTACACGACGCCCTCAAGGCAGTCCCGAGGACACATGCAACGCTGATCGCACCGCTCTGCCTCTGCCTGAAGGACATCGAAGGATATTTACAGACAGAGGCGTCGTTCATCACGGGCCTGTCCGCACTGCGACAACTCGCGGATCACACCACGAGAATCGCCCATGATTCCCTGCGCGACACCGAGGCAGGCTGGGCCGAAGAAGTGCTGTTCTGGGTAGGGGTGCTGCGCAAGTCGGCCGCCGAGCATTACCACGATCAAAAAGAGTCCACCAAGACTGATCCCTGTGACCAGCTCCTGGCGCGCTTCAGACAGATTGCTGCCGACGCTCGAGCGATGGCATTGGGAATGAATTTCGCCTTCCTGCTCGTGCCTGAACGCCAGTTGCTGTCGATCGGCTATTCCGTGGACGACAATGCCCTCGATAGTAGCTGTTATGACCTGCTCGCTTCCGAAGCCCGCTTGGCCAGTCTGCTGGCGATTGCCAAGGGCGATGCTCCGACGCGCCACTGGTTCCGTCTCGGACGGACGGCCACGCCACTTGAGCACGGCTCAGCGCTGATTTCGTGGTCAGGATCGATGTTCGAATACCTGATGCCATCGCTGGTGATGCGGGCGCCGGCCGGCAGTCTGCTTGAGCAAACCAATCGCCTGGTGGTCAAGCGCCAGATGGCCTATGCCGCAGGACGCGACATGCCGTGGGGAATCTCCGAATCGGCCTATAACGTTCGCGATGTGCATTTCACGTATCAGTACACCAATTTCGGCGTACCGGGGCTGGGGCTGAAGCGTGGTCTGTCAGCGGACCTGGTCGTCGCGCCCTATGCGACCGGGCTGGCCACGATGGTCGAGCCCCTCGCCGCGCATCGCAATTTCGCGCGCCTTGCTGAGCTGGGCGCATTGGGTCGCCATGGATTCTATGAGGCACTCGATTTCACGCCCTCGCGCATCCAGGCAGGCAAGCCGTTTTCCATCGTGCGCAGTTTCATGGCCCACCATCAGGGCATGAGCATCGTGGCGATTGCCAATACCCTTCACGACGGACAGATGCGTGAACGCTTCCATCGTGAGCCGATCATTCAGGCCTGCGAGCTGCTGTTGCAGGAACGCATCCCGCGCAACATGGCAATCGCGCATCCTCGCGCAGAAGAAGTCACGTCACCCCCGCGAGACACGCTCAACGATGGTCGGGCGATCCGGTGTATCCCGGCAACGTGTGCCGGCGCACCCGTCACCCACCTGCTCTCGAACGGTCGTTATTCCGTCATGCTGACGGCGACGGGAGCCGGCTATAGCCGCTGGCAGCACATCGCCATCAGTCGCTGGCTGGAAGATGCGACCCGTGATCATCTGGGCAGCCTCATCTTCCTGCGTGACAGGGACACGTCCACCGTCTGGTCAGCCAGTGGCCCCATGCCCGGCAGTGGCGGAGAAGCGAAGGCAGACAGCCATGATGTACTCTTTGCAGAAGATTATGCCCGCTTCACGCATCGCCAGGACACCCTGACCACTCACCTCGATGTCCTTGTCTCTGGCGAGGATGATAGCGAAGTCCGTCGCGTGTCCCTGACCAACAGCGGGCGCAAGGCGCGCAAGATCGAAGTGACCTCCTATGCGGAACTGGTACTGACCACGCCCGCCACCGAGAATGCTCATCCAGCGTTTGCCAAGCTGTTCGTGGTCACCGAATACCTGGAAGAATTCGAGGCGTTGATCGCGACACGTCGTCGACGCAGTCCAGATGAGGCTGAGATCTGGGCCGCGCACTTCGCGATAGTGGAAGGCGAATCTCTCGGCGCGCTCCAGTATGAGACCGATCGCGCCCAGTTCATCGGCAGGGGGCGCACGGTGATGACAGCCGCTGCACTGAAGGAAAAACAGCGCCTGAGCAACACGACCGGCACGGTGCTCGACCCGGTATTCTCACTGCGCCATTACCTCAAGGTGCCCTCCGGCAAAGTCACTCGCATCGCCTTCTGGACTGTCGTGGCGGCGTCTCGCGAAGCGCTGCTGGATCTGATCGACAAGCACCACGACCGCAGCGCCTATGAACGCGCCAAGACGTTGGCCTGGACTCAGGCACAGGTTCAGCTTCGCCATCTGGGGATCACGCCAGAAGAGGCCTCGGACTTCCAGCGCCTGGCCGCCCCCATCCTGTATGCCGATATCCGATTCAGGGCCTCGCGAGAGGCCATTGCACGCGGCGCTGGCCTGCAATCCTCACTGTGGCCGCTGGCCATTTCCGGCGACCTGCCGATCGTGCTGGTGTGCATCGATTCCACCGAGGACATGGCCCAGGTACGCCAGCTGCTGCGCGCCCATGAATATTGGCGAATGAAGCGCCTTGGCGTCGATCTGGTGATCATCAATGAGCGCGCCTCCTCCTATGTCCAGGACCTCCAGCAAGCGATAGAAACGGCTGTGCAGAGCAGCCAGACACGCCCGCGCATGCACGAGGGCCATGATCAGGGCTCGGTCATCGTCTTGCGCGCTGACCTGATGAGCCTTGCATCACGTATGTTGCTGCAGTCCGTGGCGAGGGTGATGCTGATGGCGCACCGTGGACCCATTGCCGACCAGCTCGCTCTGATACCGCCTGCACTGTGTTATCCGCCGTCCGGGAAGATGCCCGACGCGATGTCCGAGACGACGAACCAGCCTGAGCCTGCAACAGTGCAACCGCAGCAGAACAAAGCACCTCAAGACGAAGGCATGCTGCCTGCGCTGGAGTTCTTCAATGGTCTCGGGGGCTTTGACAAGCAGGGCAAGGAGTATGTGACGATCCTGGAGGCCGGCCGCAGCACGCCGGCACCCTGGCTCAATGTCATCGCCAACCCCGGCTTCGGTTTTCAGGTATCGGCGGAAGGCGCAGGCTATGTATGGGCCGACAACAGCCGTGAGAATACGCTCACGCCCTGGTCCAACGATCCTGTGATGGACCCCTGCGGCGATGCGATCTATGTGCGCGATGAAGAGAGCCTGGCAGTATGGACGGCAACGGCAATGCCGGTACGTGATCAGGGACGTTACGTGGCCCGCCACGGATTCGGCTATAGCCGTTTCGAACACGAGGCTCACGGTATCGGCCTCGACCTGATCCATTTCGTGCCGCTGGATGACCCTATCCGGATCTCGCGTCTCACCCTGACAAACCATTCAAAACGGCCACGCAAGCTGTCTGTCACGGCCTATGCGGAGTGGACACTGGGCTTGTCTCGCGGCGCATCCGCCCCCTTCATTGTCACGCGCCGGGATGAAAGTTGTGGCGCGCTGCTGGCCAGCTATCCGTGGAACATGAACTTCCCCGGACGTGTTGCCTTCGCCGATCTCAGCGGCCTGCAAACGACCTGGACCGCTGATCGCGGCGAGTTTCTCGGCCATGGTGGCAGCCACGCCGCCCCCGCAAGCCTTGCTGGCCGCACTCCTCTTTCAGGCGCCGTGGGCGCTGGGTGGGATCCTTGCGCGGCCTTGCAATGCAGCATCGCGCTGGCGCCCGGCGAGGCCGTCGAGATCGCCTCTTTCATCGGCCAATGTCATAGCGATGAAGACGCCAGGGCGCTCATTCTCCGGTATCGCCAAACTGACCTGGATGCTGAGCTCGCGGCGGTGGCCGCCCACTGGCATGAGCAGCTGGGAGCGGTACAAGTCACAACCCCCGATCGCGCCATGGATATCATGCTCAATGGCTGGTTGCTCTATCAGACATTGGCCTGCCGCATCACCGCGCGTTCCGCGTTCTATCAGTCCAGTGGTGCCTACGGTTTCCGTGATCAACTGCAGGACGGCATGGCCTTGACCTTCGCCAGCCCCGAAACGACTCGACATCACTTGCTGCGTGCCGCCTCGCGTCAGTTCGTCGAAGGAGATGTCCAGCACTGGTGGTTACCGCATTCCGGTCAGGGCGTGCGCACGCGCATTTCCGACGATCGGGTCTGGCTGTCCTATGCCTGCGCCCGGTACGTCACCACCTCTGGCGACACTGACGTGCTGGATGAGCCGGTGAGCTTCCTCGAAGGCGCGTTGCTGGCCAGCGGTGAACACGACGCCTTCTTCCAGCCCATGATTGCTGACGAAACAGCCTCACTATATGAGCATTGTGCTCGTGGTCTCGATCAATGCCTGACGCTGACGGGTGAGCATGGTCTGCCATTGATCGGCGGGGGTGACTGGAACGATGGCATGAACCGTGTAGGGGAAGCCGGCAAGGGCGAGAGCGTGTGGCTGGGGTGGTTGCTGATACGCACCCTGGCGCTTTTCGTGCCCTTCGCAGAGCAACGAAGCGGCGAAGAGTCTCGCGCCAGGCGTTGGCGTGCCCACGCAGAGTCGGTACGCGAATCCCTCGAACAACATGCCTGGGATGGTGAGTGGTATCGACGTGCGACCTACGATGACGGCACCTGGCTGGGGACTCATGCAAGCGATGAGTGTCGCATCGATTCGATTGCCCAGACCTGGGCGGTGCTGTCCGGCGCGGCCGATCCACAACGTGCCGCACTCGCCATGCGGTCGATGGAGAAAGAATTGATCCGGGTGGACCCCGGGCTGGCATTGTTGTTCTGGCCGCCTTTCGACAAGCCTGAACATGACCCGGGCTATATCGGTGGCTATCCTCCCGGACTCAGGGAAAATGGCAGCCAATACAGCCATGCCTCAATGTGGGCCATCCTGGCGTATGCAACATTGGGACAGGGCGACAAGGCGGCCAACCTGTTCTCACTGCTCAACCCCATCAATCATGCTCTCAGCCGGGAAGGAGCGGAACGCTACAAGGTCGAACCCTATGTCGTCGCCGCGGACGTGTACTCCATTGCGCCACATGAAGGACGCGGTGGCTGGACCTGGTACACGGGCTCCGCAGGCTGGATGTACCGCGCGGGCCTGGAGGGCATTCTCGGTATTCGTCGCGAAGGCGATGTCCTTGTCATCGCCCCGTGCCTGCCGCCTGCCTGGCCGGGATTCGAGGCAACCATCAGCGTGGCGTCGTCGCATTACACGCTTCAGGTAAAACGCTCGACGGACGCCGCTCTCATTGTCTCAACAGCGCAACTGAATGGAGATGAGATACTCTGCGAGGCGCAAACGATCCGTGTCCCCCTCGATGGCGCACGCCATCTTGTGACGCTCGTGTTACCCGCCACGACATCCTTGGCGGGAGAACGGACAGCTGGTCAGGAGTAGCGAAAAGCGCGTCTCTCAACAGGATGACGTCTCGCGCTGAACGGAATCTCGTCGCCGTCCTACTCGGCGTCAGCCCATAAAAAAACGGCCCTTCACCATCAGGTGAAGGGCCGTTTTGTGACGTGACTTAGGCTTCGAGGCTCTTGAGCAGTAGCTCTGCCACCGCCTCGGAAGACATCGGGTTCTGACCAGTGATGATCAGGCCATCCTGAATGGCATAGGACGTGAAATCGTCCTTCTTCTCATAGATACCACCCTTCTGCTGCAGCGCATCTTCCACCAGGAACGGCACGACGTTGGTGAGGCCGACGCCTTCCTCTTCGCCATTGGTGAAGCCAGTGACATGCACGCCCTCAACGAAGGGGGTGCCATCCGGCTTATGTGCGTTCAGAAGCACGGCTGGTGCGTGGCAGACAGAGCTGACCAGCTTGCCAGCCGCATGGAACTGCTCGATCAGACGGATGGAATCGGCGTCGTTGGTCAGATCCCACAGCGGGCCGTGGCCACCCGGATAGAAGACGGCATCGTAATCTTCGACGCGTATCTCGGACAGCACGGCGGTGGTAGCAAGATCCTGCTGCGCGGCGTCATCCTGATTGAAGCGACGGGTGGCATCCGTCTGGAAGTCTTCGCCTTCGCTGGCCGGGTCCAGCGGCGGCTGACCACCTTTGGGAGAGGCGAGTGTCACCTCGACACCTGCATCTTTCAACACGTAGTAGGGCGCTGCCAGCTCTTCCAGCCAGAAGCCTGTCTTCTTGCCAGTGTCACCGAGGGTATCGTGGGAAGTGACAACCACTAGAACCTTGCTCATGACGCTCTCCTTGTGCGGGAATACCGCGATATTGCAGTAGATGAAACGCGCTTGATGAAGCTTGAAACGGAAATTCGCTCTCCGTGTGTTGGAATCCACCATACTGCGCCTGCCACCATCATCACAATCGATAGTCCATATAGCTGCTATCATCCACACAAATAGTACTCACCCCTCACCCTTATGTGAGCTCAATGCCTGTCGGGTGTCATGATGAAACTCAACTACGATCTCAACCTGCTGCGCACCTTTCACGCGCTCTATCTGGAGCAGAACGTCACCCGTGCGGGTGAACGACTGCACCTGAGTCAGCCTTCGGTGAGTGCAGCACTCTCGAAGCTGCGCGAGCTATTCAATGACCCACTATTCATCCGTGACCGTCAGCGCATGCGTCCGACGGAAAAGGCCGAGCATCTGTTCCCGACCATCGAGGCAGCCCTGACGGACCTCGACGGCCTGATCAACAGTGAACGTCACTTCGATCCAACCACTGAACAACGTCATTTCGAGATCGCCGCCAACGATTACTTCGAAGTGCTGGTGCTGCCACAACTGGCGGTCATTCTGCGAGAATGCGCACCCGGCATCACGATTCAGATACGTCGTCTTTCACAGGACATGAGCGAGGCTGGCGTGATGAGCGGCACCACGGATCTCGCCTTCGGGCGCCAGGTAGAGCCACCTGAGAATCTAGTGGTACGCGAGGTGATTCGGGAAGGCATCGAGTGTCTGGTCGGCAACGGCCACCCGCTGCTGGAGCGGCTGGATAGCGCGGGGCGAATGACGAAAGCGGATTTCGAGCAACATGCCCACGTGCTCGTACAACCCCATACTCGACTCAAGAGCGGTATCTACAAGCAGCTGGAAGGCCAGGGGCTAAAGCGCGAGGTGGCTCTTGCCGTCACCTACTTCATGGCCGTGCCCTCTTTGCTCGAACGCTCGCCCTTGATCGCCAGCCTGCCGACAGGCTTGTGTCAGCATTTCAGCGATCAATTTTCCGTGACCACCGTCGCGCCACCGGTAGCATTCGCCTCCTTCCCCTTCCACCTCAGCTGGCATCGCCGCTATCAGAAAGACCCCGCACATCGCTGGCTGAGAGATCAGATCATCGAGTGCTGTCGGGAGTTCTCTGGCGTCGCGTGAGCTAGCCCGTGAACATGTGAAATACCGCCAACGAAAACGGCCCCTCATCATTCGATGAGAGGCCGTTCTTGATTGATCGCGCATCCGCTTTTCGCGCAGTGAGGCTATCGCAAGTGAATCAGACTCGCTGGATATCGCACCCGGTACGCACCGAAAGCTCTTCCATCAGGGGGTTGCGTTGCCCCTCATCAAACATGTTGAGGCTGAGCTTGAGTGTCTTTTCGCGCGACTTGGCATCATCAGACTGCACATACTTGATGCTGCATACCTTCCCCTTCTTGAGCGTCAGGCCAGTCACTTCCTTGTAAAGTGCCAGCTTGCGTCCCGCCAGAGGATTGAGTAGCAACGACACGTGATCTGACGCCAGAATAGCCGCTGGTTTTTTCTTGTAGGCATTGCCATGCATGAAGCAAATGACGATAGCCATGACGAGCGGCGCGAAACTAGCGCTGGGCATGTTCTGGGATATAGTGAAGAGGAACCCCACGACAAGAATTGCCAGCGCAATCCAGGCCAATGTCATGTTCATTCGCGAGTGCTTCTCCGCATAGAAATCGAGCGGCTCCGCCGTTGCAACCTGAGTGCTCATGCAGCGTCCTTGTCAGCGTTCAACAAGGCTTCGCGACGCGCTTCAAGAGTCGACCCTTGATCTTTCTCCTTCAACTTGCGTGCACCGATCATGGCGACAAGCCCTAAAGGAACGAACAACAGGCTACCGATCGCCACCAGAATGAAGCCAGCCTTGTGCTTGCCGACTTTCAGCAAGACACCGCCAAATACACAGATGCACCAGCTGGCGAACAATGACATCTGGAAGACGAAGACAGTGTCTGCCGACATGTCTCTATCGGCCACAATCTGCGGGAAGAACAACACGAACATCAGATTCAGGATCAAGCCGACCACCATTAACATAACGCCTCCATGCATTAGTATATTTTAAGTCATAAATATACCAGCATCGATGCTATCGGTCGTCCGATAATGTCGAGCCAATGTGGTCAAGAATCTTTCACACATCCAGACATGAAAACCCCTCCTTTACCAGCAGATAAAGGAGGGGTTTTCATGACAATATCAGCTCATCATACCTGCTTGGCGGCCAATGCAGCACGGTGTGCGTGCAGCTTCTGGTAGCTTTCGATCAGACGCTGGTGACGGTCAAGACCTTCCAGCTGCATGTTGGTCGGCTCAAGACCGTGGAAGCGAACCTCACCATCCACGGAGCCGACCACCGCCGCCATCGTCTCTTCACCGAACATGCGGCGGAAGTTATAGAGATAATCCTCAAGCTCCAGCTCGTCGTCCAACGTGATCTCCAGTACGGCTTTCATGGCCTGATAGTAGAGGCCACGCACGACAGTATTGTCGTTGTACTGCAGGAACATCTCGACGCGATCCAGTGCGTCTTCATGCAGGCCCAGCGAGAGATCAATCATCAGCTTCAGTTCAAGAATCGTCAGCTGACCCCACACGGTATTCTCGTCGAATTCGATACCGATCAGGGTCTTGATGTCCATGTGATCATCAAGCTGACTTTCTTCCAGACGCTCCGAAAGATCTGCCAATTGCTCATCATCAAGACGATGTAGATTGAGGATATCTTCGCGATAGTCCAACGCCATGTTGGTGTTGTCCCACACGAGGTCTTCCACCGGATAGACCTCGGAGTAGCCTGGTACCAGAATGCGACAGACCGGCGCACCGAGATCCTCATGCACCGCCATGTAGGATTCCTTGCCGATCTCTTCGAGGATACTGAACAGATTGGCGACTTCTTCGTCATTGGTGCCGGTGAAATCCCACTCGACGAATTCAATATCCGTCTTCGAGCTGAAGAAACGCCACGAGACAAGGCCGGAAGAGTCGATGAAGTGCTCGACGAAGTTGTTCGGCTCGGAAACCGCATGCGAGCTGAAAGTCGGCGGCATGAAGTCGTTGAGCCCTTCAAAGCTACGACCCTGCATCAGCTCGGTCAGGCTACGCTCAATGGCGACTTCAAAGCTTGGATGCGCACCGAAGGAGGCGAACACACCGCCGGTCTTCGGGTTCATCAATGTGACGCACGCGACCGGGAATTGCCCGCCCAGCGAGGCATCCTTGACCAGAATCGGGAAGCCCTGTGCCTCGAGCGCCTCGACGCCCTCGACGATTTCGGGGAACTTGGCCAGTACCTCTTTCGGCACATCTGGCAGCGTCAGCTCCTGTTCGAGAATCTCGCGCTTCACGGCTCGCTCGAAGATCTCCGAGAGACACTGCACCTGCGCTTCCGGCAGGGTATTACCCGCACTCATGCCGTTACTCAGATACAGGTTCTCGATCAGATTGGACGGGAAGTAAACCGTCTCGCCATCTGACTTGCGCTCGAACGGCAGTGACACGATGCCACGATCCGCACGCCCGGAGTTGGTGTCGATCAGATTGGAGCCACCCAGCTCACCGTCAGGATTGAAGATTGCAAGGCAGTAATCATCCAGCACGCCTTGTGGGATTTCATCTTTCGGACCCGGCTGGAACCACTTCTCGTTCGGATAATGCACGAATTCGCTGTCAGCGATCGCTTCACCGAAGAACTGATCGTTGTAGAAGAAGTTGCAGCTCAGACGCTCGATGAACTCGCCCAGCGCCGAACACAGTGCGCTCTCCTTGGTTGAGCCTTTGCCATTGGTGAAACACATCGGCGACGCGGCATCACGAATGTGCAGCGACCAGATGTGCGGCACGATGTTGCGCCAGGAGGCGATCTCGATCTTCATGCCAAGGTCATTCAAAAGGCCCGTCATGTTGGCGATGGTCTGCTCCAGCGGCAAGTCCTTGCCTTCGATCCAGGTGCTCTGCCCTTCTGGCGGCTCCGCCATCAGCAATGCCTGGGCGTCCTCGTCAAGATTGTCGACCGTCTCGATCTCGAAGCCCGGGCCGGTCTGAACGACCTTCTTCACCGTGCAACGCTCGATGGAACGCAGGATGCCCTGACGGTCCTTGTCGGACAGCTCTTCCGGCAGCTCCACCTGGATCTTGAAGATCTGGTTGTAGCGATTCTCCGGATCGACGATGTTGTTTTGCGACAGACGGATATTCTCGGTCGGAATGTCCCGTGCCACGCAGTACACCTTCACGAAGTACGCCGCGCACAACGCCGACGAGGCCAGGAAGTAGTCGAACGGGCTCGGCGCCGAGCCATCACCCTTGTAACGGATGGGCTGATCGGTGACGACCGTGAAGTCGTCGAATTTCGCCTCGAGCCTCAGGTTGTCGAGAAAGTTGACCTTGATTTCCATGAACGATGCACCGCTGTGAAGAGTGTGAGCCTGCGCGCCTGGAAGGCGGCTGCGCGATGGTCGCCATTATCCAGATTTTGGAGGGCTACGTCGCGGGGGAAAAGGAGAGCCGAAGCCTCAAGACCCTGAATCCTTGATCTGACTGGCCTCCATATCGATACGTCCTAGCAGAAGTCCCCACAAAAATTTATTCGTGGCTATGCCCCTTACTTTCTTGACGATCCGGCCTTTCTCACCTATTGGTTAATTTATACGTATAAATACAATAATTGATGCATTGCCATGTTTGGTTCCCTGCCGTAATTCTCGGCAGGTCATAGCCCGCCCCACCAACCACAATAAAGGGGAATGCAATGAGAAAGCGCTTTACTACCCGCAAGGTCGCTATATACGGCTTCATGCTGCTTGGCTTCGCCATGCTTGAGAGCCCATTGATACTGATGGCCAACAAGATCGAGCCCATGGTAATGGGGATCCCGTTTTTCCTTGTCTGGAACCTGGTGTGGTGGGGGTTCCTCACCGCAGTATTCCTATACGCCTACCTGACTAACTGGGGTAGTGCTAGAGCCACCTCAACTACCGACAATCGCTGAGGAGCTCACCATGACAGGAAGTATCTTGATCATCGCGGCCTTCATGATCATTCCCTTGATCGTCGGGCTTGTATCAGCACGGAAAGCTCAAACTACCAGTGAAGACTTCTTTGTCCAGGGAAGAGCCATGGGTAGCGTTGCCGTGTTCTTCACGGTCGCCGCCACCTGGTGGAGTGCCTTTGCCTTTCTTGGCTCAAATGCCACCTTCTATACCAGCGGTCCCATCTATCTCACTGCCCTGGCATGGAATCTCCTGTTTGGTTTCATGTACTACTGGGTGGGTAAACGAGTCTGGTATCTCGGGAAGCGCTTCGACTACCTGACACCATCAGACCTGATGGGGGATTTCTATAACAGTGAAGCCCTGAGAATCCTTGTCGCTGTCATCACGCTGATCTTCACCGTACCTTACCTGCAGATTCAGCTTACAGGCGGTGCCTACCTGATCGAGGTCGCCTCTGGCGGCGTCGTGCCTTTCTGGCTAGCCGCCTTGCTGTTCTACTTCATCATCATTGTCTATGTCTGGGTCGGCGGGATTCGTGCCATTGCCTGGACGGATGTGATCTATGGGGCACTTCTGTTCTTCGGCATGATGTATGCGGGCTACTACATCGCAGGTAAGGTCGGCGGACCGGCCAGCATGTTCGCCCAACTTGCCAGTAGCTCACCAGGGCATCTGACTCTACCTGGGCCAAATGGCAACATGGGTTATTCCATGTGGTTCTCACTGTTCGTGATTGTCGCCATCGGGGCGTTCATGGGCCCGCAAATCTGGCTGCGCATGTACTCTGTAAAGAGCGGCAAGCTATTTGGCTTGATGCCGTTCTTGCTCGGGCTTGCTGCATTCGCGTACTTCGGTTCAGTCCTGACGGGCTATACCGGTGTGCTACTCGAGCCGGGTCTGGAGAACGCTGATCAGATCCTCCCCGTCATGCTGATGAACTATGCCCCTTACCTGCTGGCGTCATTGATCATGGCCGCAGGCGCGGCGGCAGCAATGTCCACGGCAAATTCACAGATTCATGCGGTATCAACCGTCGTGACCATGGATATCTATAAGCGCTACGTCAACCCTGCCGCCAATCAGGCAAGAATCGTCCATATCGGACGTCTCTCTTTGGTCGGCTTCTCCCTCGCGGCCTATATTCTGGCACTTACCGTTCCGGGACTCCTTGTTACCATCGGTATCGCCGCTCTGGCTGGAACAGCTCAATTGATCGTGCCGACATTGGGCGCGATCACTTGGCGTAAAGCTCACCCCATGGCTGCCTTCTGGGGGCTCATGTTAGGGGTGACGACAGTACTGTGGCTTTCTTACGGTGCGAGCACTAGTAACCCATTAGGTCTGCATGCTGGCATCTGGGGCCTGGTTCTCAACACTGCGGTATTTGTCGTATTGAGCCTTGTCCTGCAACGACAGGATCATGATGTCGTCGAGCGCTTCGCTAAAGCGCGTCAGGATTACACTGCCGAGTATCATCCCGAGCAACTTGAAGACTCCGACTCCAGCCAAGCTACTAGCACTCAATAACGAAAGGTATAGGGGTCTGCTCATGGCAGGCCCCTACTCTTTTACGCTCGGTGTTTTCCACCCTCTGATAGCGTCAGGGACTTAATTCAAGAGCATTCCTTGTCGCCCATCTCCGTGACATGACTGGCACTTTCTCTACAAGGGAGAACTCATTCTCATGAAGCACCAAAATCTTCCTACACAGCTTTCAGAGCTGACGGCCCATCAAGCGCTCGACTTGTTCCGGCGTCGTGAGCTGTCTCCCATTGAACTGGCCCGTGACTGCCTTGCGCGTATCGACGACGTGAATCCGAGTATCAATGCCTTCGTTCACGTTGCACACGATGAGGCGATGAGAGCTGCTCTAAAATCAGAAACTCGCTGGATGAACGGCAGTCCTTGTGGCCCATTGGACGGAGTACCGACAACCATCAAGGACCTCACGCTGACGCGCGACATGCCAACGCGATATGGTTCGGCCACCTCAGACGCTGAGGCTCCCAATGCCACGGACGCACCTGTGGCAGGACATCTGCGTAGCGCTGGGGCAGTATTTCTAGGCAAGACTGCCTCTCCAGAATTTGGTTGGAAAGGTGTCACTGACAACCCTCTTCATGGTGTCACGCGCAACCCCTGGGATCTGTCGCTGACACCTGGAGGCTCTTCAGGCGGCGCAGGAGTAGCAGCAGCCTTGAATCTTGGCATGCTACACCAGGGGAGCGATGCAGGAGGGTCGATCAGGATTCCGTGCAGTTTCACAGGTACCTTCGGCTTGAAGCCAACGTTCGGCTGGATCCCGCAATGGCCTTCAAGTGCCATGTCGACTCTTTCACACCTGGGCCCCATGACGCGAACCGCAGCAGATAGCGCCTTGATGCTGGCCAGCATGACGCAACCCGATGCGCGCGACGGCTTCCTCGGGAATCCGCAGTGTCCTGATTGGAGTACTCCTCCACCTCGTTCTCTCGAGGGTTGGCGAATCGCTTATAGCCCGACACTGGGTTATGTCGATGTGGCTGACGACATACGTCGACGAGTGGATGAAGCAGTAATGCAATTGGCGATACTGGGTGCTGAGATAATAGAGATCGACCCGGGTTTTTCGTGCCCTCTGGATACCTTCAATACGCTTTGGTTTGCTGGTGCTACGCAAGTCGTCGAAAAACTTGCAAAGAATCAGCTCAATGAGATGGATCCGGGATTCCTGGATATTGCTGAGCGCGGCAGCAAAATCTCATTGGCTCGCTATCTGGAAGCGGGACGCGAGCGCACGGCACTGACCGCGCATATGCAGGCCTTTCATCAACAATGGGATCTACTCGTCACCCCCACTCTTCCACTCTCCCCCTTTGCCGCCGGATTCAACGTGCCTCCCGACGGCGCTTATCAGGATTGGATGGAGTGGACGCCATTCAGCTACCCCTTCAATCTGACACAACAGCCAGCCGCATCACTGCCCTGTGGCCTGGATGACACGGGGCTCCCGGTCGGCCTGCAATTGATCGGCGCAAAATTTGAAGATATGAAAGTCATGCATGCTGCGATGCTGCTGGAAGCACGCCTCCCGAGACTGTCTCCTCCGCTACTACGATGATCAATCATTTGGTGGAGACAAACGCCGAGTGAAAAATTATTACAAGACTGATGGTGGGCAATGACGCTACATCACCA
Organism: Cobetia sp. L2A1; assembly: GCF_009796845.1. Lineage (NCBI taxonomy): Bacteria > Pseudomonadati > Pseudomonadota > Gammaproteobacteria > Oceanospirillales > Halomonadaceae > Cobetia > Cobetia sp. L2A1. The sequence goes on from NZ_CP047025.1 coordinate 2,285,203, forward strand.
TCAGTTATTATAATAACCGATAGTGGAAAATGATACTGATTCACTATCGTTTATTATAATAATCACAATAAAAACTTAAATAAAGCAGATTCTGACAGGCATATATAAAGCTCCGAAAATAGCATTCAAAATTTTCGAAGCTCAATAAAAAGTCTTCGCTTAGTGTTTCATTACTAGAGAATAAAATGTAAAAATAAACTCGAATTGGCCTTTATTAACCTTCTAATTATCACTCTCCGCATTATCTACACAACTCCCCTGACAATAGGGTACATGCAATACAATACTGCCAAATGGAAACAAACTAATCAGCAGACACCAACCCACGGACATTGATAGCCTGAGTAATGCCCCACTGCTGGGTAGCATTTCCTTTTCCTATCGCAATTTAGTTTGAATATCGTTGATTGAACTCAGAATAGCTGCTGTATAGAGACAAATTGGACATATTGATTCGAATAATTTATGGTTGCTTGTGGAAAGCATAATACGAAAAAATAATTGTTACATTCCGCATACATTTATGTGCTTGGCGACCAGTCGCTCAGGGCGCACAGCGTATGCCGTTGACCAAGGATATTGCTTAAAAATACCGCCATAGCTGATGGCTACACTCAATAACAAGGAAGATCATGAGACTTCATTATACTGATGAAGGACGATGCATGCCCCGACGTCCCCCCCCCCGCCACTTTCCTCGACGGGAAGTGCTAAAAGCCCAGTCACTACCGACTGAGTCTGCCGATAATCAATGACGCGGCATATCGCGCTGCGCAGGACCTCAGTTGCCTGTGCAAATAATGCTGTATTCGTCTACGGCTAAGAACCTTCCTCTCATTACTCGTCGCTGTCGACAGTGATTTCTGCTGCTGACCAGTGCCCTGTTAACCCACAGAGGGTCCGTTCTTGAACAATGAATCGTTATATCAATTCTCGACGCTGACTGTCGTGCTGCTATTGGTCGCCTTCTATGGCGGCACCTATCTGATAACACTCAGCATCCGCAAGAAAACCGAAGATGCTGACGAATTCATGGTCTCCAACCATAGAGTCGGCTTCGGCATGGGCGCTGCGAGCATGACCGCCACCTGGATCTGGGCGGCATCGTTCTACGCAGCAGCTACCTCGGGCTTCACCTATGGCGTCTCTGGCCCGATACATTATGGCTTCTGGGGGGCGCTGATGATTCTATTCATCTATCCCTTCGGCCGTCGGTTCCGCAAGCTTGCCCCCAATGCCCACACGCTGGGGGAGCTGATCCATGCACGTCACGGTTCAAGCAGCCAGCTGATCCTGGCCTTCTCCAACGTGCTGGGCAGCATCATCAGCCTGATGGTCAACTTCACTGCCGCCGGCGCACTGGTCTCCGTGCTGTCTCCGCTGTCGTTCCAGGCGGGCGTGATCATGGCGGGCACCGGGGTGCTCTTCTACACGTTCTGGTCTGGCTTCCGCGCATCGGTCTTAACCGATTTCGCCCAGCTGGTCGCCCTGATGGCCATCGCCATCATCATCATACCCGCGGTGTTCTTTGCCATGGGGGGGCCTGCAGAGCTCGTCGAAGGTTTGAAGCATGTCACGCCACAACAGGCGGACTTCTTCTCGATGGATGCCATCCTCAATCAGGGGGCTCCCTTCTTCGTGGCTGTACTGGCCTACGCAATCGGTAACCAGACCATTTCCCAGCGCCTCTTTGCCGTCAATGAAGACCACATCAAACCGACCTTCATCACGGCGACCGTAGGCTATGGCGCCATCGTCATCGGCCTGGGCATGATCGGCCTGATGGCGCTGACACTGGGTGTCGAGCCCATGAATGGCGACATGAACAATCTGATCCCTCAGATGGTGTCTGAGTACTTGCCGCCCTTCTTCATCGCACTGTTCTTCATTCTGGTGATCGGCTCACTGTCGTCCACCGCCGATTCTGATCTATCTGCGCTCTCCGCCATCATCATGGCCGATGTCTACGGCAAGAATATCGCCCGCGGCAAGCCAGACCCCAGACGCATGCTGCTCATCGGTCGTGTGACCATGATTGTCGCGACGATGCTCGGTATTACCTTCGCCAGTTTCTCACTGGATATCCTCGTGATGCTGGTATTCGTCGGTGCGCTGTGGGGGGCTATCGTATTCCCTGTCATCGCCAGCTGCTTCTGGAATCGGGTCACCAATGCCGCCTTTACCGTCTCGGTACTGGTCGCCATGGTGCTGTTCTGCGTTGCGCGCTTTGAACTGGTTCCGCTCACTGGACTCAGCGGGTTGTTCTTCGAGTTACTCGCCTGCATCGGGGGCGGTGTCATCATCGGCCTGATGGTATTTGGCTTCCTCGGACGCACACTCGGCATCATTGCAGGTGTTGCGGCAATGATTGCCATGCTGATCTTCGCCACCGGCTTTCTTCGCGATTACACCGTGCTGTTGTCTTCACTTACTGCCTACGGCACCAGCACGCTGGTGTGTGTGGTGATGAGCTTGTCCAGTCGTCAGGAGCGCTTCGATTTTGCCACCATCGGTGAAAAGGTCGGCAACTACGATGAAGCGCTGGATGCCGAGAATCGGCGTGACTCTGATTCGATCCAGACACGGCCTGCCACTCCAACGAATGCATAGCACCTGAACACAAGGAGACATTCATCATGACGTTACTCTTCGCTGTTTATGTCCTGGTCTGGCCGGTGCTGACACTGGCGGTACTGGTTGTCATCTGCCGTGCGGTTGCCCGCGACCGCCGCAGTGCGCGTAAGGAACAGCGTGATCTGGTATAAGAGGTGATGTGACGTAGCACCGTGACACAAGAAGCCCACCACTGGAGACTCCAGTGGTGGGCTTCTTGTGATTTATCGGACAGATGTGCGAAACCAGTCAAGATATACGCGGATTATTCCGACATATATAAATGGAGTGAAAATACTGGGATAACCAGAGCATCGTGCTGACACAAAGTGATGCTGCCAGGGATAGACCGAAGGCATATTCCGGCGGCAGCGATTGAACACTCATTACCATCACTGCGCTAAAGGCTACCAGACTCAGCATTCCAAGCTGTGTCGCCGCCAATGTCGCTCTGGCCACCTCGGCTCCATACCGTTGGTGAAGTGTCAAGGCAATGGTCAGCATGCCAATCGGGAAACTCAAGGCAATACCAGAGACAGATGGAGCAATATCGTCCAGTACTACTGTGGCAAGACAGACAATAGTTCCTGCGAGTGCACCACGGACTACGAGATCCCCCCATCGTGGAGGTGATACTGACAGCGCGCGCGCAAGTCCCAACCCACGAGTAAATCTTAAAGCCAGGCAATGGGAAGACAGGAACACGACAAGTGCCAGCCCAAGCCCACCCGGCATCAGTCCGGCCAAGGCTGCTACCGGCAACCATAGAAGCGCTGCAAGTACACCACTCAGGGTGGCACCTCTATGAGCTGCCAGCAGCACATACCCCAGGCAAAAGGCAAGGGTCGCCAACATGGCATGCAGGGTACCGAGCGCAGCATCAGCCACAAACGTAGCCGACTGTTCCTGCAGCATAAAGAAGTAACCCGGCGCCAATACGATAGGCGTTCCCGCCAATACTCCACCGAGTTTGGGGCCCAGTCGCACCACGGCGACTGACACGCCGATCACGATCAGGGCAGTCGACAACCATTTGACCAGCAGAAGCCCTAACATCAACACACTCCCGCGTGATTACATGACATCGCCACTATTGGGACCTAGACACTGCCCGAGGTAGAGATCGCCGTCAGGTGAAGCCGCCAGCATCAGTGCCGTTGGTGCTACCTCTTCCGCTCTACCGAAACGTCCCAAAGGAAGCTCTGCCTCCTTTGCGGCAATCCACTCGGAACTCAGGCCTTCCAGCATAGGCGTCAGAATCGGGCCAGGGGCTATCGCATTGGTCAGAACATTGTAAGGTGCCAGCTCTCGTGCCATCGACTTGGTCAGCCCCAATACACCGGCTTTAGCCGCACAGTAGTGTGATAATCCCACACCTCCCTTGAGTGCCAGCTGTGAGGCGATATTGATGATACGCCCCTGCTTTCGCTCGACCATGTGCGAGGCAACGTAGCGACTGATCAGGAAGACCCCGCGTAAATTGATACCGATCATGCGATCAAAGGTCTCAGAGGTCATTTCCAGGAAGGGAGTTTCATCCAGAATGCCAGCGCTATTGACCAATACATCAATGACCTGATGCTTCGCAATCACGCTATCGATCATGTTCTTGACTGACATTTCATCAGAGGCATCAACGACATGGGTGCTGATGCGAGTCTCGAGCGACTTTGCAGCCTTGCCGCAGGCTTCGACATCACGATCGGCAATTGCAATGGTAGCGCCTTCCGCATGATACAGATTCGCGATGGCCAAACCGATTCCACTCGCACCACCGACGATCAGAGCCACCTTGCCATGAAGTTTCTGTGACATGGAACATCTCTCCAGCAATAGAGAAGGAACGGGGCAGGGACTCTGCCCCGTCATTCAGCGATCAGCTCGGCCAACGAACCGTCAGCCCACCATCAACGATCAACTGCTGACCGGTGACATAGGAAGCATCATCACTGGTCAAGAAGCGTACCGTACGGGCAACTTCATCAGCACGCCCTACTCGCCCTGCCGGAATGACCTTGCCTGCAGCAGCCAGACCATCAGGGCCTAGCGAGTTGACCGGATCAAGCGACTGAGGAGTCTCGATCAAGCCCGGTATCAGGGTATTGACTCGAATGCCACGCGGGGCAAGCTCCACTGCAAGTGATTTCACCAGCCCCATCAATCCACTCTTAGCAGCCGCGTAATGGCAGTGATTGTCCCATCCGTAAACGCCGCCAGCGATGGAGGAAATTGCTACCATGGCACCCGGCCCCTTCATGACACGCGAGGCGCTGCGAAATACTCGCATGACACCAGTCAGGTCCACCGACAACATGTCATTCCAGGCATCGTCTGATAGCGTTTCCAACGGAGACTGACGCAGAATCCCTGCTCCCGCCACGGCAATATCCAACTGCCCGAAAGCCTCAGTGGCTGCCTGAGCGAGAGAGTCGCATTGGTCTCCATCACGGACATCCACCGCTACGGCAATACACTCGCCACCAGCCTCCCTGACGGCTGACAAGGTATCTTCGATATCATGAGGATCACTGGGGTAATACCCTGCGACTACCTTTACCCCAGCCTTGGCGTAACTGACCGCCAGGGCTTGACCAATTCCGCTGGCAGCCCCGGAGATGATCGCCACCTTGCCAGCCAAACCATCGTCACGTGTCAAGGTACTCATGCGACTGCCTCCTTTAGAACATCCTCTTCAAGGTGATCCACCTTGCGAGTCCCCAACATCAGAAGGCCACTGAGCATCAATGGCAGAGACCCCGCCAGGATAGCGGCCCACGTCATGCTCACCCCTGCCGTCAGTAGCACGGAGACCAAACCGGAACCGACGATAGCTCCCACTGGGGCCATCACGTGGGCGACATTGGCTCCTGTACCACGGACGTGAGCCGGGAAAGACTCCCCCATGTAGAACAGGATGGCGGCGAACGGGCCAAGCAAGAAGAACAGCGTGATGGCATACATCATGTAGACAAAGCCATCACTGGCCGGGCCCAACAGCATCACTACACTAGCGATGCCGCCCAACAGGAAGCCCAACATCACCGTCGTGCGACGGCCAATGCGATCCCCAAGCCAACCATGTGTCAGGTACCCCACGAAGCCCACCGCATTGGCCAGGATCAAGACATACAAAGAGCTTTCAAAACTTACGCTTTTCGCTTCCACCAGGACTGTCGTTCCCAACACGGCAAAGACCTGGATCGCCATCCAGCTGAATAACCAAACCAATGACAGCGAGATGGTATGACGACGCAGTTCTGGCCCGAACACACCTTTGAGCCCAAGGTTATTGCCTGTATTGACTTCAATATCATGCTCGGCAGCCAATGCGGCAGCCCCGGCAGCATCACCCGATTTACGACGACGCTCCACTTCCTTGATGGCAGCGAACACCGGCGATTCCGGCAGTTTCATGGCCATCACGATGACGATGATCGACGCACAGGCCGCCACAAAGAAACTGCCACGCCAGCCAACGACTGGCAGTAGCATTGCCGTCATCCCGGCCGACAGCAGCGCCCCTACTGGCCAGCCGCTCTGGACAAGACTGAACATGAAGCCGCGACCCTTGGCTTTCTTGTAGATCTCATTGAGGTATACGGCATTGACGACTTCTTCAGAGACAGCAAAGCCTGAGAAAGCTCGAATGATCACCATTGATGCCGCACCAATAGCGATCCCGGACAGGCCGGAACTAAGCGCCCCGCCGATCACCAGTAGAATCAAGGTATTCTTGCGGCCGAAGCGGTCAAGCATGGTGCCGACAACCAGAGAAACGGCAAACACGCCAATCGTCGCCCAGGTATTGACCGCAGTGGCCTTGGCAGTAGTCCACCCGAAATCATCAGCAATCACGGGTAATAGTGTGCCAAATAGGGTGTAGTCATAGACCGAAGCCACCCAGGCAATGAAGCAAACCAGAGAAGCATAGCCGATCTGCTTATTGGTAATTTCAGCATTCCAAGGTTCATCTGCGCTTGCAGCCTGCCCCTTGACTGTTACATTCGACGTTCGTTCAGTCATCCTCATTACCCTCTCATTTGATTGTCGTTATATAGGGGTTAAGGGGGTGCATCATTTGCGTGGATTACGTGCCGCGAAATCATCGGCAATTTCGTCGAAAGTACAGAAACGAACGCCTTCATGACTCTTCATATGCTCGATAAGACGTTCAAGCATCATCAGCACCTGAGGGCGACCTGACACATCCGGATGAATCGTCATGGTGAAGACGGCGTAGTCATTTTCGCGATAGACCCAATCGAACTGGTCCTGCCACATCTCTCCCAAGTGGCGAGGGCTAACGAAGCCATGGCTATTGGGTGCCTTCTTGATAAACATCATTGGCGGCAGGTCGTCGAGATACCAGTTGGCGGGAATTTCGATTAGATCCGTTTCCTCACCACGCACAAGCGGTTTCATCCATTCCTTGGCCGATTTCGAATAATCAATCTTGGTCCAGGAGTCACCAACACGAACGTAGTAGGGATGAAAATCATTATGCATCAGGCTGTGGTCGTACTTGATTCCGCGCTCAAGCAGCAGCTCGTTGGTCACCGGACTGAATTCCCACCACGGCGCGACATAACCCGTCGGGCGCTTGCCTGACAGTTTGGTCACCAAGTCGATGTTGTAATCCAGCACGTCGCGCTCCTGCTCGCGCGTCATGGCGATCGGATTTTCATGGCTATAGCCATGTACGCCAACCTCATGTCCCGCCTCTACCACCGCCTTCATCTGCTCCGGGAATGTCTCGATACTGTGGCCAGGAATGAACCAGGTGGTCTTCAGGTTGTAACGCTCGAACAGCTTGAGCAATCGCGGCGCCCCGACTTCCCCAGCAAATAGACCGCGCGAAATGTCGTCAGGAGAATCTTCACCACCGTAGGAACCCAGCCAACCGGCTACTGCATCAACATCGACCCCAAAAGCACACAGAATCTCTTTCTTCGCCATCTTGACCACCTCGTTATTGAACTTGTCATGGTGTGCTGTCGTTCGCACCTTGCACGTATGGGCCGAACGACGGCATGGCAGTGATCACACCCGCCCTGAATTGGAGATTGGATACAAAGGTCATTTTTGTCAAGAAGATGTGTAGACCGACATACATCTCGATCAGCGCATAAACACTGACCCAGGAATCGAGGTTTTGCGGCTAACTTATTAACTGAAAAGCGATTTACACGAGAACGATGGAATCGAGAGGAGTGGTGCACTTCATGCGAGCTTTCGACCAAAGGCTAAAACGTCTAGGATCATTTTCAACAATGATCATTTTTAGGAAGAAACGTATACAGACACCATTTTAGATGGGAGACGTGATGACGCGGAAGCACGCCAGACAGCACGAGGCAGCGAGAGACTACTTGAGGGGGAAGGGAGCGCAATGGCTCAGCGTGCGATACCACGAGGCAGCAGTTCCACTACCTCGTGACACGCATCACCATCAGGGGAGAACCTATGGCATTCGTCGAAATATCACACCTTAGACGATGCGAAGCAGGTAGGGAGGAAGGTCTGGCTCAGGGAATACTGACAGGACTTTCAAGCGCCGCCGAGTCCGCTCTGCAGCCGCTTGAAGATGGGATTGCAGACTGGAAGCTGCAGCGTCGAATGCCCCATAGATCAGGTGATCAATGACCAGCTTGTGTTCCATCAGCAGCGGCTCGTGCCTCGGCACCCCCAGCATCTGAAAGAACATTCGATTGACGATCATCGGTAGCTGGCTCTGGGCAATCATCTCACTGGCCTTACGGTTGCGATAATGACGCAGACACTGCTGGTGCAGGTCATTTTCCAGCTTGGAAATCGTGGCGACACTCTGTTCTTCGGGGTGATCAAGCAGACGCTGTAATCGCGACCGCATGTCCATGAGTTCAGCACGCTCCAACATGGGACCAGAAGCTCTCAGAGCTGCTGGTTCAAGCAGTACTCGAATCTCGAAATCCTCAGCGACGGCCTGTGCAGTCAAGGGCCCCGCCAACCAGTGCGAGTGACGATCCTTCTCGACAAGACGTTTACTGCGCAAGCGCCCCAGGACCTCCCGAGCCACGGTTCGACTTACCCCATAGAACTCGCTTAGCGCCGTCTCGATGATTCGGAAATGCCCAAAGGCCAGACACATCGCCACGGCCTCCTCCACCTCCGCATGAATCCGCTCTGCGGCGGGTCGCGTGTCCACGACCGGCGCTTCCTCATGCCCCAGCCCCAGCAGCTGAGGTGTCAGTGGTTCACGTGATGGTGTCACGGCATCAGGATCCGGGGTCGCCAAGAAGCCGCGACCCTCGAACCGACTGATGAGGCCTTGTTCATGAAGCAGTTCCAGGGCTTTGCGTACCGGCCCACGGCTGGTCCCGAACAGTCGCGCGATAGGACCCTCCAACAACACAAGGTTGGTGGGCATGCGCTCGGACAGAATCGCTTCTCGCAGAGAATCTTCAATCATCGCATAGCGCGGGGCACGACTCTCCTGACGCTTGGTAGAACTGTTTGCACTGGCCAGAACCCATTCCTCCATGATGTCGCCGGATCACTCTGGACCCGCGGGATCCTCCCCGACGAAGCCTCTATCACCAAGGGTCGACGGTCCGGAACATTTTGACACTTCGCTCACGCTCTTTCGAGCATGCGAAAAAATGACTTTTTCTACCGCCTCCAAAGCCGCTTTGCGCTTACTTGCCTTTGATAACCCGATTTTCTCACTGAAAAACCCGACTCAGAAATGGTTATGCACTAGTTGCGCGGCGAGGTACAGGTTTCAAAGGTTGCCAAAAAATGATTTTTGTATCCATACTGCATTTATGCGATCTGGAGACAGCCCGATGCTCTTCGACGCTATCGCACTCCAATAACAACCATCCAACTCTGGAGCGATGCCGTGGTACACACTCAGCATGCCCCCCTACCTGACCGATCAAACGCAGCTTCCGATGATGCTCAACATCTTCTGAAAGCTTCCATTCTGCCCGTATGGTTGAACCAGAGAACCATTGGCTTCCTCGGGTTCATTTGGCTATGGATCGGCATGGCGGTCATCATTGCGACATTCCAGCTCGGTGCAGGCGGAGTTGCCGGGCTCCCCTTGCTGCATGTCGTGGCAATCATCTTCCTCGCCAATCTCGTTCTAGGCATCGTGATGACCCTGACTGCCGATATCGGCACTGAACATGGGCTATCGTTTGCAGTGTATCTACGGGCTCCTTTCGGGCTCAAGGGGACTCACCTGCCTGCCGTATCACGCGGTATCGTGGCGGCGATATGGTTTGGGGTACAAACCTACCTCGGTGCCATAGCGCTCAATGGTATCGTCGAATATCTGTGGGGCTTCGATAACTGGGTGGTCTGGTACGTGCTCTTCGCGGCCATTCAGATCATCAATACGGCTCTTGGCATACGCGCCGTGGAGCTCCTGGCCTCCATTGCCGCCCCCTGCATCGTCGCGATCTCCGTGTGGATGTACTTCACACTCGATGTACTGGCCAAGACGCAAGGCATCAATATCTGGACCTTTGTCGGTGATCAGAACGTCGCAGCGCTGGGGCTATTCTTTGCCAACATGGCATTCTGGTCAGCATTGGCCGTCGACATCCCCAACTTGACACGCTTTCTCAAGACCACCGGTGGGCAACGCAACTTCCTTGCGCGAAATCGCAACGTTCTCGTCGCTCAATTTGTTGCGCTACCTGTCACACAAGCATGGATCGCGCTGATCGGCGGTGTGTCATTCATCGCGGCAGGTGACTGGAACCCTGTCACGGTCATACAGGGCCAAGGTGGAGGACTGACGCTGATTGCCCTGTTGGCAATGGTCATCCTCGCCCAATGGTCGACCAATAACGCCGCCAACTTGATTCCTGCAGCTCTTACCTTCGTGAATGCGGGTGCACCACGTGTGAGCTACCCGATGGCCCTGGTTATCGCGGGCATCATCGGCACGGCCTCCATGCCCTGGTTGATTCTCGACAACCTGTTTACCTTCCTGAGCTACTACGGTGCCGTACTATCGGCAGTAGGCGGCATCATGGTGGCGGATTATTACCTGCTTCGCCGCCGCCGACTCAATGTTCCGGCTCTGTATTCTCCCACCGGTCAGTTCCGCTTTTTCAAGGGCTTCAATCCGGCAGCTCTCATTGCCTGGATCACGGGTGGCACCATGGCCCTGATCTTTCTCGAGTACGCCTACGCCGTTGGTTTCGTGACAGCCCTGGTGGTCTATGTACTGCTGATGAAGGGCTGGATACTTCGACACTACCCTCAAGAAGAGATCGACTCCGGTTTCAATGATCGCTTCTTGGCAACCTCGGTAGGCCGCAACTGGGTCTATACCCAACAAGGACACTTCGAGCGCTTGAAAACTGACGACATTCCGACCAGTGCTCTCAAGCGTGAAGATCGCTGATTTGTCCCATAGCGCCGCCCTGGCGGCGCCTTTCTCTTTTCATGGAGATGTTGATGTCCTCCACTCCCCCTACCGCGCTGGATCTCGGTCAAGCCATTCAGCGCGGCGAACTAGACCCTGTCGCAGTCACCAAGCACTCCTTGGCCATGGCAAGAGAGAGCGAGGCGGTTTTCATCTCTCTCACCGAAGAGCGTGCTCTGGCTGAAGCGCAAGCCTCCGCTGACCGTCAACGCCTCGGGGGGTTGCTGGGCCCTCTCGATGGGGTTCCCATTGCCTGGAAGGATCTGATCGATATTCAAGGCACGCTGACTACCGGAGGCAGCAAGATACTGGCCCAGCCTTGCGCACGCTCGGATGCCGATGCGGTACGACATGCCTCTGGCGCAGGCATGGTTGGCATAGGCAAGACCAATCTTGCGGAGCTTGCCTATTCGGGACTTGGTCTCAACCCGCACTATGGCACTCCTCACCACACCCCGGGCCAGAGTGAACCCCGTGCGCCCGGAGGTTCCAGCTCCGGCTCCGCCATCGCCGTAGCCAAGGGTATCGTTCCGGTCGCCATCGGCACTGATACCGCGGGATCGCTGCGCGTACCGGCGGCTTTCAATGGCCTGGTGGCTTACCGCCCTTCTCAGGCACGTCATACTCGACAGGGCGTCACCCCCTTGGCCAGAAACATGGACACGCTCGGCGCCATGGCAACGACACTGGAAGATTGTCTGGCCGTCGACGATGCCATGCGCGGCAGGCCTGTGTATCAGCGCCTACCGAGTCCGCCGGAACAGTCCGTCATCATTCTCGACACGACCTGCCTGGAGGATCCCAGGGTGGCCTCCAGCGTACGCCGCAATCTCGAGAACAGCGCTGAACGCCTGGCTCAGGCAGGCTTCCGGGTCGTCCACCGACACGTAGTCAGTGTCCATGACACACTGAATTGCATCGCCCGACTTGGCTGGTTAGGCGCAGTAGAGGCCTATACCGAATACCGTCATCTACTGGAAAGCGATGCGGCCAACGCCATGGACCCTCGCGTACGTCACCGCTTGCAATCCGCCGCTCGGATGACTCCAGACAACGTCGTCACACTGTATCGTCACCGCCAGAGCCTCAAGGCGCAGCTGCGTGAAGAGCTGAGCGGCGCCATTCTTCTGACCCCGACAGTGGCTCATACGGCCCCACTTCTGGGTCCATTGGAGGCGGATGCCCAGCACTTTGCCGAGGTCAACCTGGCAACCCTTCGAATGAGCATGGTGGCAAGTTTCCTGGATTCCCCTGCCGTGGCACTGCCCAGTGGCACGGATGAGGCAGACCAGCACACCAGCCTGCAACTCAGCGCACCTTGTGGTGAAGATGAACCCTTGCTCCGCGTGGCACTGTCAGCAAGCCGATACCTGAGCCGATGAAGATCTTCCCTCTAATATAAGGAGTTTCCCATGTGTGGATTGTGTGGCGCCCTCGGTGGCGAGGGACACTGGAGCACCCATATCGAAGATCCGGAGCAGGCACATTCTGAGCGACGCCGTGCCCGTGCGTATCGCATCACATTGATCAATCGCGTACTCAAGCCGCACCGGGTAGTGATAGAGGATTTCCAGGCAGCGAGTTTTGTTCTCGCGACCGCGACCGGTAAACGCGAAATCGTGCAGGAACTTGGTGGCGTCTGGCATCAAGCGGAACAGTTGAGCGGGAGGATGATAGATCCTCTGGATACTGCTTTCCTGCACTCACTTGGCTGACTCATGGTCGTTTCGAGTCCCAATCACTCATGCAAGGATCCTGTGATGAACGATACGACCCCTTTACTACCTGTGCATGTGATCTCGGGTTTTCTGGGCAGCGGCAAGACCACCCTGCTGAAGTCGGTTCTGGCCAGCGAGGACTTTGGCGACAGCGCTGTCCTTATCAACGAGTTTGGTGAGGTAGGGCTGGATAACCGACTGCTGGGTAGTATCGCGGAAGATGCGGTACTGCTCTCCAATGGCTGTGTCTGCTGTACCATCCGCGGGGAGCTATCTGACGCTCTCAGACGCCTCTTGTCACAGCGGCAGGAGGGGCTTATCCCTGCGTTCAAGCGCATCGTGCTGGAGACCACCGGGCTTGCTGACCCCGGTCCTATCGCCTCGACGATCACGGCCGACCCAGTTCTTCGCCATCACTTGCGTCCGGGGACAAACGTGACGCTGGTTGATGCACTCAATGCCAGCACCAGCCGCGAGCAATTTCCAGTCTGGGAAGCGCAAGTCGCAGTCGCCGATACCCTGGTGATCAGCAAGACGGATCTGATCAACGAGTCAGAACTCTCAGACGTGCAGGACCTGCTCGATACCATCAACCCGGCAGCCCGGCGCCTGGGCGCCGAAGCGCTTGGGCAACCAAGCGACCTGCTCTTTGCCTCTAGCCCCCACCTCCAGAGTTTCACCCCAAGCGAAGCCAAGTCATGGCTTGGCCCGTGGAGGAGAGTCACGACAGCCGACAGTCATGATCACCTAAATGAGGTGAGGTCATTTCGTCTCAACTTTGAGGGCGAGATCGATTGGACATGCCTGGGGATCTGGCTATCGATGCTGCTCAATCGTCATGGCAGCAATATCCTCAGGGTCAAGGGCGTGCTTCATGTCATGGGCGACAACCGGCCCGTGATACTTCATGGTGTACAGCACACTATTCATCCGCCGGAACATGTGGAACATTGGCCTGAGGATGACCGCTGCTCCGAACTCATCTTCATCACTCGCGGCATCAATGCAGATCGCGTGACAGATTCCCTCAATGCATTCATGCGTCAAGTCAGTGACCACCCGAGCCCAAGGATCTTCCATGCCTGACGCCATGACGAAACCCAATGCCCCCTATGTGTCACGCGGCCCTGTCACTCTTCGTGTGCTTGGCACCTCTGTAACGCTATTGGAGAGCATTCGCCAGCAAGCTCACGAAGATCTCGGCATTCGCCTGCAATTCGACATCATGGATGGGGTAGCGGCTCAACGAGCAGGCGTGATGGCACCGGACAGCTTCGATATTTATGACCAGTGGTTTCATAACGTGGATTTCGTCTGGCCGGCCAATGCCATCCAGCCAATCGAGCTGGATCGTATCCCGCACTGGGACCAGATCAACGATTTACCCAAGACCGGCAGGCTGACACCGCATGCCCCACTGGGAGCGGGGGGCAACCCGGTTGATCGCCTCTATGTACAGCCGGATGGAAACTGCGGCTCTCGTCCAAGTGATCGCATCACCATGCTACCGGTCAGCCATAACGTCGACAGCTTCGGCTATCGCATGGACTTGTTGCCCAAAGGACTGAATCGCGACATGGAGAGCTGGGCCTGGCTACTGGACGAACGTTGGCGTGGCATGGTCAGTCTGCAGAACGATAGCGCCATTGGAGCGATCGACGCCGCCTTGGCCGCCAAGGCGGCTGGCCTCGTACAATTCGAAGATCTGGGCAATCTCAGCGTGAACGAGATAGATACCCTGATCGACTGTCTGATCGAGCTCAAACGTCAGCAGCACTTCCGCACTTTCTGGAGCAATCAAGATCAGGCCTCTTCAGACATGGTCCGTGGCCGAGTCGGGATCGAAAGTCTCTGGTCTCCAGCCATGACAATGCTCAAGCAACGTCAAATAAAGGTGCGCATGGCATCGCCCAAAGAAGGCTATCGCGCCTGGTACGGTGGCATGTCCTTATCGCGAAGCGTCAAGGGTCGGACTCTGGATGCGGCCTACGAATATCTCAACTGGTGGATTTCTGGATGGCCCGGCGCCGTCATGGCGCGTCAGGGTTACTACATCTCGACGCCAGAACTGACGCGCCCCTACCTGTCAGAAGCAGAGTGGGATTATTGGTATGCCGGTAAACCCGCATCAGAGGAACTTGCCGACTCCTCTGGCGTATCGGGACTGATACATCTTGGAGAAATACGTGATGGTGGAGACTATCTGACACGCATGAGCCGGATAGCGGTATGGAATACCGTCATGGATGAACACAATTATCTCGTCAGACGCTGGAACGACTTCATGTCAGCATAAGCTGCCAGCCGTCACCTCTACCCAGTAACATGCGCCCCATCACTCGGCCTGAATCACGAAGCCCGCGATCGGTCATTACCGATCGCGGGCTTCGTGTATCGACTCAATGCCAGTTACCACACTTTCATTTCATGTCGACGATCCACTCATGCGCGGGGTCATTCTTGAATTTCCAGACCCGCTTGGGGCCAGCCATGACATTGAGATAATAAAGCTCATAGCCGTGTGGAGCGGCGGCGGGATGATACCCCTCCGGTACCATCACACAGCAGCCATCTTCCACCGCCATGGTTTCATCCAGGGATCGGTCATCGGTATAGACGCGCTGGAACGCAAACCCTTGTGACGGATTGAGCTTGTGGTAGTACGTCTCCTCCAGGAAAGACTCTTCCGGCAGATTGTCGGCACAGTGCTTGTGCGGAGGGTAGCTGGACCAGTTGCCAGGGGGCGTATAGACCTCCACCACCAACAGACTATCGGCGGGCTCCGTCTGGGGAAGAATGTCCTGCACGTGACGCGTGTTGGTCCCCTCGCCACGTGTCGAACAGGCCACCTGCTCGGGGCGAATCAGGCGAGCGGCATGATTGCCATGCCCCGGAGCACTGCAGACGGCTATTTCCAGCTCCGTCAGTGCTTCCACTGAATAGGCTATCCCGTCCGGAAGATATACCGAGTACGGCGGCAGGTGTTCAAACACGCTCATGCGTTCACCGATGTTCTCGAACGTCTGGTCACCGGTACGCACGGTTGCGCGTCCCGAGAGCAGCACGAGGCACTGTTCGCGACTCTCGGTGTGGCGCTCGAAACGCTCACCTTGTTTCAGGCGATGTACGCGAAAGCCCACGTGTGTCCAGCCTGCAGATTCCGGAGTGACTTCCAGTAGCGTTCCATCTTCACCAGGGGCATGCGGTCTCACGAGAAGTGTCATGTTCTTGTCCTTTTCAGCAGCAGGGAGAAGTGGGCTCAACGAATCTCACTGAGCAGTACCCGGCGCCCTTCGCGATAGGAAATCAACGCCGCTTCGGCCAGTTCAAGCGCGGCGAGTCCATCCTGCGCGCCGGCCAGCGGGGCACGACCTTCTTGCCAGGCAGTGACGAAATCTCCCACTTCACGCACATAGGCCTGCGCGTAACGCTCGAGGAAGAACCACTGTGGACGCTCTTCCACCACACCTTCCACGCCGGTGAAGCGCAGGCGCGTATCCGTCTCGTTGCGCGCCTCCAGCATGCCCTGGCTGCCAAAGACCTCGATCCGCTGGTCATAGCCGTAACAGGCACGACGCGAGTTGCTGATGGAGACCAACTTGCCGGAAGCACTCTTCAGATTGATGAGTGCGCTATCCAGATCTCCCGCTTCACCGATGGCTGGATCCACGAGGCAGCTGCCACTGACCGTCACCTCCGTGACCGGCTCGCCCAGCAGCCAGACCGCCATGTCCAGATCATGAATGCTCATGTCACGGAAGAGTCCTCCCGAGGCTGCCACATATTCTGCGGGCGGCGGCTCTGGATCACGGCTGGTGATGGTGATCATCTCGAGTTCGCCGATTCGTCCCGCTTCCAGCGCCTGCTTGAGCGCCGAGAACTGAGGGTCATGGCGACGATTGAACCCGAGAGCACAGGTCACGGGGTGCTCCGCCAGCACACCAAGACAGTGACGCGTTCGCGCAAGATCCAGATCGATCGGCTTCTCGCAAAGTACCGCCTTGCCCGCACGGGCCGCACGCTCAAGGAAGTCACAGTGAGTCGGAGTGGAGGAGGCGATCAGAACGCCATCAATCTCCGCTGACGCGAAGATGTCCTCCGCCGTCATCACCGGCACACCATATTCCGCAGCGAGTGAATTGGCAGCCTCCGGGAAGGCATCACTGACACATGCCAGTTGCGCCAGGGGGTGATCAGAGATGGCGCGAGCGTGAACACGGCCGATGCGACCGGCGCCCAGCAGAGCGATTTTCATGTGAAGCGTCCTCCATATCTATGGCGTTTGTTGTTGTTGCGTCTCGAACGAATTGAGAGAGATTGTCGGCAAGCACTACCTCCTGTAGTGCTCGCCTTTGCCGTACTTCAGCCTCGAAGGTTGGCAGCGCCCTCTTCCTGCAATGAGATGTCGTGCGGTGTGGTCCCCTGCACTTCCCCGCTGCCCTGCTGGCGAACGCCCAGTCCGATGGCAAGTGCCTGGGCCAGGCATAGCGTGGACGTCAGGCCTCGGAAGCCTTGCACTTCCGCTTCGTTCACCACCAACACGACATCTGCATGGTGAGTCAGCGGGCTCAGGGAAGAGTCGGTAATGAGTATCGTGGGGGTACCGCGCTCACGCGCCACATGGACGGCAGACTGCACCTCTTCTGCGTAGGGCGCGAAGCTGGTGACCAGCAGACAGTCCTGGCGGGAGATCGCTTCTGCCTGCTCGCGATACATCGCCCCCATGCCATCCATCAGGAAGGCGCGTTTGGCGATATGCCGCAATGAGTAGGCCAGGTAGCTTGAGACGACGAAACTTCGCCGTGCTCCCAGAAGGTGAACAGCCTCCGCGGCTTCCAGCAGATCGAGAGCTCGCTCGATATCCTTGGGCGCGATACGTCCTGGCAGTTCGCCAAGTGCTTGCTGATTGGCAGCCGAGAAACTTCTCAACAGCTCGTGAGCGCCAGGACTCTCGCCGGTCACCTCGCGGGCGACCCTGATGCGCTCACTATAACTGGGCTCCGCTTCGACCAGGCGAGCCCGAAACAGCTTCTGCATCTCTGAAAAGCCTGAAAATCCCAACGCGTTGGCAAAACGTATCAGTGTCGAAGGCGTGACATCCGCTTTTTCGGCAAGCCCTGCCACAGTTCCGAAGGCCACCTCTTGAGGATGCTCCAGTAGAAATCGAGCACTTTGTTGCAACCGGCGCGATAGGGACGGGTATTGCTGGCTGATATGAGCTTCGAGGGACTCGAATGACTCAATCTGGCGTGCAGTCGTCTGCAAGGGGGTTATCTCAGCCATGGGAACTCCTGTCGCGGCTCACCTGCCAATTCGGCGTCGGAGCGGCCGTACCTCGAGTGAGCAATGATTGGCAGTGTAGGCATATGGAATGAAAATTCCAATACAAAAATAAATCGAATATTCCTGTTGCATTCCCCAATTCTGGAATCTACATTCCATAAGCGGATCAAAACGGAACGCCATGTTCCTGCCTTGTGTCAGGGCACCCGCTGAGTGACAGGCACCACCGTGACGGCACACCACCTCACACAATGAAATGATTCTGCTTGCGCCCATAGAGGCACTGAAACGGGATGCCGAGACGCCAATCCGGCAGCCCGTACTGACAACGACAATAATCAGAGACGTCAGGAGTCATCGATGAACCACGCCAATTCACACGCTCATCCAGTTCCAGTCCATCCCCGTACCGGAAAGCCCCGCCACGAAACGTCCCGCTTTCGTCGCATCACCGCCGGCATCGTCACGGCTCTGCTGGCAGCCTCAGCCGCCAATGCCGTGTGGGCAGCGGACTCCGAGCGCTATGTCATGATCACCCATGGACAGAACTCCGACCCTTTCTGGTCCATCGTCAAACGCGGTACGGATGATGCTGCCCAGGCGCTTGGGGTCAAGGTCGAGTATCGCGCTCCCTCCACCTTTGACATGGCCAAGATGGCGCAATTGCTGGATGCCGCAGTGGCCTCTCAGCCCGATGGCCTGATCATTTCATTGACCGATGCCGATGCACTGGGCAAGGGCATCAAGAATGCGGTGGACCAGAAGATCCCTGTCATCACCATCAATTCCGGTGGCGACAAATCCAAGGACGTCGGTGCTCGCCTGCATATCGGACAGAGCGAGTATGAGGCTGGGCGTGCTGCGGCTGAGCGCATGATGGACAGTGGTGCCAAGCACGGCCTGTGCATCAACCAGGAACAGGGCAACGTGGGGCTGGATGCCCGCTGTGCAGGCTTCATCGAGGGGTTTGACGGCAGTGCAGACGAACTGGCGACCAGTACCGATCCGACCGAGATAAAGAATTCCCTGGTGGCATATCTCAATCAACACAGCGAGATCGACTCGATTCTGGCTCTGGGGCCCCTCAGCTCTGAACCCATGCTCAAGGCCATGCAGGAAGCCGGTGCCACCCAGAAATTCCAGCTGGGCACCTTCGATCTCTCTCCCGATATTCTCGCGGCCGTCCAGGCCGGGGAAATGAACTTTGCCATTGATCAGCAACAGTACCTGCAGGGCTATCTGCCGGTGGTCTTCATGCATCAGTACCACCTTAACGGTCTGATGCCGGCTGGCGATGTCGCCACAGGGCCCGGATTTGTCACCGCCGAGAATGCCGGTCAGGTCATCGAGCTGTCAGAGCAAGGCATTCGCTGAGCTCTCCCATCTGGCAACACTTTCATTTCCGTGAGATGGCGCCTTCCTCGAGGAGGCGCCAGGAGAGAACATCATGACCGATCACGCCATGAGCGCTGTTTCAGAGACGGATGACGAGCGCCTCCGTCGCGTTCACCCCTTGAAAGCCGCACTGAAACGCCCCGAATTCGGTGCCATTGCCGGCACTATCCTGGTATTTGCCTTCTTCTCTGCCGCGGCCTCAGGGACCGGGATGTTCAGCCTGGCAGGCATACTCAACTTTCTGGAGGTCTCCGCTCAGCTGGGGATCCTGGCCATCGCGGCGTCATTGCTGATGATCGGAGGGGAGTTCGATCTTTCCCTTGGCTCCATGATCGGCTTTGCCGGCATCCTGATCGCCATCCCTGCCGTGCAATACGGTTGGCCACTCTGGTTGGCCATCACCTTCGCCTTTGCCAGCGCCGTGCTGATCGGCTGGATCAACGGCTATCTGGTGATGCGCACCGGCCTGCCCTCCTTCATCGTGACCCTGGGGTTCCTGTTCATTCTTC
Organism: Cobetia sp. L2A1; assembly: GCF_009796845.1. Lineage (NCBI taxonomy): Bacteria > Pseudomonadati > Pseudomonadota > Gammaproteobacteria > Oceanospirillales > Halomonadaceae > Cobetia > Cobetia sp. L2A1. The sequence goes on from NZ_CP047025.1 coordinate 2,305,143, forward strand.
GTGGCCTGGCCATTGGCCTGACGCGCTGGACGACCGGCCGCACTCAAGTCGGGGGCATTCAGGAACTGGCGGATCACGATTGGCTGGCCCCGCTCTTCTCCGGCGAGGTATTCACCGGACTCTTCAGCTGGATGGCGGCGCAGGGCTGGATCGCGACCAACTTCGCGGGCAACCCTAGCGTCACGGGAGTACCTATCTCCATCGTCTGGTGGATCGTGCTGGCCATCGCCGCGACCTGGCTGCTGCTCTACACGCGATTCGGCAACTGGATCTTCGCGTGTGGCGGCGACGTGAATGCCGCTCGCAACGTCGGCGTCCCGGTCATGAAGGTCAAGATCGTGCTGTTCATCTTCACGGCTGTCGCCGCCACCATCTTTGCCTGCCTGCAGGTGATGGATACGGGGTCAGCTGACACGACGCGCGGACTGCTCAAGGAACTGGAAGCCATCATTGCCGTGGTCATCGGCGGTGCTCTGCTTACCGGAGGCTATGGGTCTGCCGTAGGGGCCGTCTTCGGTGCGCTTATCTTCGGCACGGTCCAGATGGGCATCTTCTACACCGGGGTCAACACTGACTGGTTCAAGGTCTTTCTCGGCGCCATGCTCCTGATCGCGGTGCTGTTCAACAACTACGTGCGCAAGAAAGCCCTGGAGGCCAAGTGATGACTGCCAATGCCAACCTGCAACAGGCGCCGGAACAGACCACGACCGCCGCCGATCGCGCCAGAGGTAACACCCCGAAAGCCGCTGACACTCGCACGCCATTGATCGAGATGCAGGCCGTCGACAAGCACTTCGGCAATGTGGTCGCTCTCTCCGACATTTCGCTGAAAGTGTACGCAGGCGAAGTCATGTGCCTGCTGGGCGACAATGGCGCCGGCAAGTCCACCCTCATCAAGACCCTGTCAGGGGTACATGCCCCGACCCACGGTGAGCTGCTGCTCGAGGGCACCCCTGCCAACTTCACGACACCAGGTCAGGCGCTTGATGCCGGCATCGCGACGGTCTTTCAGGATCTGGCGATGATTCCCCTGATGTCGATCACCCGCAACTTCTTCATGGGACGTGAGCCCACCAAGGGGGTCGGCCTCTTCAAACGTGTCGACTGGGCATTCGCTGACCGTGTCGCGCGGGAGGAAATGGCCAAGATCGGGATCGATGTCCGCGATCCGTCCCAGCCGGTGGGTACCCTGTCCGGTGGTGAGCGTCAGTGCGTGGCGATCGCACGGGCCGTCTACTTCGGTGCCAAGGTGCTCATTCTTGACGAGCCGACCTCGGCACTGGGGGTCAAGCAGGCGTCCAAGGTGCTGCGCTATATCGCACAGGCTCGCAATCGAGGGCTCGGGGTCATCTTCATCACGCACAACGTTCATCATGCCTATCCCATCGGCGATGCGTTCACCCTGCTCAAACGCGGTACCTCTCTGGGTAGCTGGCGCAAGGAAGACATCACGCGTGAGGAAGTGCTCAACATGATGGCCGGCGGCGAGGAAATGGCCAGCCTGGATGCGGAACTGGCGGAATTCCAGCGGATGGACGCCGCCACGGTGGCCTGACACGGCACCATCGCGCCGGTCACGCTGCAGCAGAGACGTCGAGGCTGCTCCAACGCCTCGACGTGCACCGATTACTGTCAATGCCGGTCATCACCGGCCTATATCAAGGGACATGCCAATGACGCGCCACTCACCTCACTCACCTGACCTGGATGTCATCTGCCTCGGCCGCGTCGCCGTCGACCTCTATGCCGAACAGATCGGTGCGCGCCTCGAAGACGCCACCAGCTTCAAGAAATATCTGGGCGGCAGCTCCGGCAACATGGCGTATGGCACGGCACGCCTCGGACTCAACTCCTCGATGCTGGGTCGCGTCGGCAATGAGCAGATGGGCGAATTCCTGCGCGAGGAACTCGCCTCGGTCGGCTGCGATGTCAGCCATCTCAAACGTGACCCCGAGCGTCTGACCGGACTGGTGCTTCTGGGCATCAAGGACAAGGACCAGTTCCCGCTGCTCTTCGTGCGCAACGACTGTGCCGACATGGCCATTGATGAAGATGATGTCGACCCGGCGTTCATCGCTCGAGCCCGCGCCCTGGCGATCACCGGCACCCACCTTTCCACTCCCCGCACCCAACGTGCCGCCCGCAAGGCACTGGATGCCGCACGCGAGGCCGGCGTGAAGCGCGTGCTGGATATCGACTATCGCCCCGTACTCTGGGGGCTGACCAGCATCGGGGATGGCGAGACGCGCTTCGTCGCAGACGAGAGTGTCAGTCAGCACATGGCCCGTTGGCTGGGTGACTTCGACCTGATCGTCGGCACGGAAGAAGAGTTTCATATCGCGGGCAACAGCACCGACACGCTGGACGCGCTGCGCGAGGTTCGCCGTCACAGCGATGCCGTGCTCGTGTGCAAGATAGGGGCACGCGGCTGCGTCATCTTCGAGGGCGACATCCCACAACATCTGGAAGACGGCATTCTGGTCGAGGGTGTCAAGGTCGAGGTCATGAACGTGCTTGGCGCCGGTGATGCCTTCATGAGTGGCTTCCTGCGTGGCTATCTTCGCGATGAAAGCTGGGACACTTGCGGCCATTACGCCAACGCGTGTGGCGCATTGGTCGTGTCTCGCCATGGATGTGCACCTGCCATGCCCACGGAAGCGGAACTGTTCGATTATCTGAGCCGCCGCGAGTCCGTGCCACGCCCGGACCTTGATGATCATCTGACCCACCTGCATCGCGTCACCACTCGTCGGGTAGCGCACTGGGAGAGCGTGCTGGGGCTGGCATTCGATCACCGTCGTCAATTCCTAGACATGGCACGCGATGTCGAAGGCGACCCCGAGCGCCTGCCACGCCTCAAGCAGCTACTGGTAGAGGCCACCCGCAGCGCGGCGCAACAGGCCGGTATCCAGCGCCCTGCCATTCTCTGTGATGATGTCCTGGGACAGGATGCGCTCAATGACACGGCAGCACTGGACTGGTGGGTAGGCCGTCCGGTCGAGCTCCCCAGCTCACGGCCTTTGCGCTTCCAGCATGGTGATGACATCGGTAGCCAGTTGCGACGCTGGCCGCGCCACCACATCGTGAAGTGCCTCGTGTTCTATCACCCGGACGATGAGGCCACGCTGCGCCTCGATCAGGAAGCCCGCCTGCGCCAGCTGTATGACGCCTGCTGCATGTCGGGGCATGAGTTGCTCATCGAAGTCATCCCGCCACGTCAGGCAGACGCACCCGCCTGCGATGAGACCACCGTCCCACGTAGCCTGGAGCGTCTCTACAACCTCGGCATTCGCCCGGACTGGTGGAAACTGCCCGCTCTGACGACGCAAGGTTGGGAACGCGTCAGCCGAATCATCAGCGCTCGCGACGCCTGGTGTCATGGTGTCGTGCTGCTGGGGCTTGATGCGCCGATCGAAGAGGTCAAACGCGGTTTCGAGCAGGCAGCGCGTTTCCCGATCTGCAAGGGGTTCACCGTCGGGCGCACCTTGTTCACTGCCCCCAGCCAGGCCTGGCTGTCAGGCAGCATTGACGATGCGACCCTGATTCGTCAGGCCGCTGACAACTATCTCGACTTGATCACCCATTGGCAGCAGCTGCGTGATGCCCATTGCGGCGCAGCGGATGTCAGTCCTGCCACACCGCTCGCAGAAGGAGTCCTGCAATGAGCCCCGTTTTCCACTCGGCGGCGGCGCCGGATACCGTGCGTCTGACCGTCGCCCAGGCACTGGTGCGCTACCTGAGCCGGCAATACATCGAACAATGTGGACAGGAAGTCCCCTTGTTCGGTGGCTGCTTCGCCATCTTCGGCCACGGCAACGTGGCGGGTCTCGGCGAGGCCTTGCACGCCGCGGGCGATGATTTTCCCACCTATCGCGCCCACAACGAACAAGGCATGGCCAATGCGGCCATTGCCTACGCCAAGGCCAACAATCGCCGTCGCATCATGGCGTGTACCTCGTCCATCGGGCCTGGTGCCACCAACATGGTGACGTCTGCCGGGCTTGCTCATGTCAATCGGTTACCGGTGCTGTTCCTGCCCGGCGATACCTTCGCCAGCCGCGCACCGGACCCGGTGCTCCAACAGGTCGAGCACTTCAATGACCCGGGCCTGAGCGTCAATGACTGCTTCCGTCCCGTATCACGCTTCTTCGACCGCATCACGCGACCGGAACAGTTGCTGACCAGCCTGCCTCAGGCGCTGGCCACGCTGCTGGACCCCGTGGATTGTGGCCCTGCCACCCTGTGTCTGCCACAGGATGTCCAGACGCTTGCCTTCGAATGGCCGGAAGACTTCTTCACCCGTCGGGTGCATCACATCCGTCGCGCTCCCGTCGCTCAGGAAGAGCTGGTGGCAGCCCTGGACACACTGCGCACAGCCAAGCGGCCACTGCTGATTGCCGGGGGTGGCGTGCATTACAGCGAGTCGTGCGAGGCCCTCGCCACCTTTGCCCAGCAACACGGCATTCCAGTGGTCGAGACACAGGCAGGCAAGGGTGCCCTGCCCTGGGACCACGCTCGCAACATGGGCGCAATCGGTGTCACCGGCGCGGCCAGCGCCAACCAGCTGGCACGTGAAGCCGACGTCATCATGGCCATCGGATCACGGCTTCAGGATTTCACCAGCGGCTCTCGCACGCTCTTTGAAGCCGCCGGCCAGACACTCATCAACCTCAATGTCGGTCGCTTCGATGCCGTCAAGCATGGCGCACGGCAACTGCAGTGCGATGCCCTGCGGGGACTTGAGGCCTTGACGGCAGGGCTGGGTGACTGGGCCGCGCCAGACAGCTGGGTGCAACGCCAATCCGGGCTCAAGCAGGAATGGGAAGCGGTCCGCGAGAGCGTGATGGCTGATCAGGGGCTCTCGCTGCCAACCGATGCCCAGGTGCTCGGGGCCGTGAATCGTCAAGCGACTGAAGATACCACCGTGGTCTGTGCCGCCGGTGGCTTGCCTGGTGAGCTTCACAAGCTATGGGCAGCCACTGTCCCCGGCAGTTATCACGTCGAGTACGGGTTCTCATGCATGGGCTATGAACTGGCCGGCGGGATGGGCGTCAAGATGGCTCACCCATCGTGTGATGTGACCGTCGTAGTAGGAGACGGTAGTTACCTGATGCTGAATTCCGAGCTGGCCACCTCAGTGATGCTGGGCCACAAATTGACCGTCGTCGTACTCGATAACCGAGGCTACGGCTGCATCAATCGCCTGCAACATGCCACCGGCGGCGCCGGCTTCAACAACCTGCTCAAGGACTGCCGCACCGTTCCGGAAGGCGCCCCCAAGGTGGACTTTGCGGCGCACGCTCGTGCACTGGGCTGTCAGGCCGAACAGGTCACGGGGATTGGCGAACTGGACGCCGCGCTCGAGCGTGCTCGGGCCTCAGCGACAACCTACGTCATCGCACTGGACACTGATCCATTGCCCTCCACCCAAGAAGGCGGGCACTGGTGGGAGGTCGCCATTCCCGAGGTCAGCGAACGTACTGAGGTCCGTGACGCCTACCAGGGCTATTTGACGCAAAAACAGCAACAAGCTCACTAAGACACTCACAGGGTCGGGGGACAACAAACAGCCAGTCTCTCCGGCCCTGAAGCTACGCCATGCCGTTGGAGGCCACCGTGCCTCCCTGCACTCTCAATATCTCGAAGAAGGATACCGCCATGAGCATTCGCCTGGGCATCAACCCGCTGACCTGGACCAACGACGACCTGCCAAGCCTCGGTGCCGACACACCGCTGGAAGTCTGTCTCGGCGAAGGCCGCCAGGCAGGTTTTGCCGGTTTCGAGCTGGGCAACAAGTTCCCGCGCGAGGCGCAGGCCCTGTCTCGCGCACTCGGCGCGCATGAGCTGGCTCTCGTTTCCGGCTGGTATTCCAGCCGCCTGCTGGAACGCAGCATTGACGAGGAAATTGCCGCGCTGGATGACCACCTTCAGCTACTGAAAGCCTGCGGCGCGACAGTCATGGTGTACTGCGAGGTCAGTCGCTGCGTGCACGGTGACCAGGACATGCCTGTCTCGCGGCGCCCGGTCATGAACGATGCCGATTGGCAACGACTGACCACCGGGCTGGATGCCGTGGCACGCCACATGGCAGACCAGGGCGTGGAGATGGCCTATCACCACCATATGGGTACCGTCATCGAGAGCCAGGCCGACATTGAACGGTTGATGGCCTCCACCACACAGGTACGACTGCTGCTGGACGCCGGCCACCTGACCTATGCCGGTGGAGACCCCGTCACCATCGCCGAGCGCCACGCGGACCGCATCACCCATGTGCACTGCAAGGACATTCGTCTCGCCGTCATGGATAACGCCATCAACCGTGACAAATCCTTTCTGGATGCCGTACTCGATGGCGTGTTCACCGTGCCGGGGGATGGCGGGATCGACTTCGCCGCGCTGTTCGCCGTACTGGCACGCAAAGGCTACGGCAAGGATACAGAGCGCTGGCTGGTCGTGGAGGCCGAGCAGGATCCCTCCGTTGCCGACCCGCTGACCTACGCCACTCTGGGCTACCAAAACCTCTCCCGGCTTGCCCGGGACGCAGGCCTCATCAACTGATTTCACCCTTTTCAGACATCGCCACACCTCCTGAACAAGACGCAAAGGATGCCTCATGCAACAGTTACATCACTTCATCAACGGTCAGATCCAACCCGGCGACAGTGGTCGCAATGCGGCGGTCTTCAATCCTGCGACCGGTGAGCAGTCCGCCAGTGTCGCGCTGGCCAGCGCCGAGGAAACTCGCAGTGCCATCGCGGCCGCCAGCGCCGCCTTCCCTGGCTGGTCGAATACCTCGGCGCTCAAGCGCTCACGCATCCTGTTCCGTTTCAAGGCGCTGCTGGAAAAGCACAGCGACGAACTCGCCACGCTGATCTCCCGCGAGCACGGCAAGGTGCATTCGGATGCGCTTGGCGAGGTGACTCGCGGCATGGAAGTCGTAGAATTCGCCTGCGGCATGCCCCACCTGCAGAAAGGCGAGCACTCGCTGAACGTGGGCACCGGGGTGGACAGCCACTCTCTGATGCAACCGCTGGGGGTGTGTGCGGGCATCGCTCCCTTCAATTTCCCGGCCATGGTGCCGATGTGGATGTTCCCCATCGCCCTGGCCACCGGGAATACCTTCATCATGAAGCCGTCCGAGAAAGATCCCTCTGCCCCGCTGCGCATGGCGGAACTGCTGACGGAAGCCGGCCTGCCGCCGGGCGTGTTCAACGTCGTCAACGGTGACAAGGAAGCCGTCGATGTCCTGCTGACCGATGAGCGTGTCGAAGCCGTGTCATTTGTCGGCTCCACCCCGATCGCCGAGTACATCTATTCCACTGCCTCGGCACACGGCAAGCGAGTCCAGGCCCTGGGGGGGGCGAAGAATCACATGGTCGTGATGCCGGATGCCGATCTGGATCAGGCGGCGGATGCCCTGATGGGCGCGGCGTACGGCAGTGCTGGTGAGCGCTGCATGGCCATCTCGGTGGCAGTCCCGATCGGTGAGCAGACCGCAGAGCGACTACGCGACAAGATCCTCGAGCGCATGGCCACTCTGCGGGTGGGTCCGGGTGAGGTCGAAGGCCAGGAAAATGACATGGGGCCACTGATCTCCCGCGTACATGCTGACAAGGTCATCGAGTTCATCGACAGCGGTGTCGCACAAGGTGCGGAGCTGGTCGTGGATGGCCGTGACATCACGGTTCCCGGACACGAGAACGGCTATTTCGTGGGCGCGACCCTGTTTGATCATGTCCGCCCAGACATGCGCATCTATGCCGAGGAAATCTTCGGGCCGGTCCTGTGTCTGGTTCGTCAGGAGTCACTCGATGAGGCGATCGCGCTCATCAATGCCCACGAATATGGCAATGGCACGGCCATCTTCACTCGCGACGGTGATGCTGCCCGTCAATACACCACTCGCATTCAGGTCGGAATGGTCGGCGTGAACGTGCCGATCCCTGTACCGATGGCATTCCACAGCTTTGGCGGCTGGAAGCGCTCTCTCTTTGGCCCGCTTCACATGCATGGCCCGGATGGCGTGCGCTTCTATACCCGCATGAAAGCCGTCACCACCCGCTGGCCTGACGGTCTGCGCAGTGAAGCCAGCCACTTCACCATGCCGACACTCTGATCCACCACTCTCAGGGTCGGGCATGACAGCGTCATGCCCGACCGCTTTTCATCGCGCCTTGCCAGACCGGCAAGGCACATGACCGCCATGGAGGCACGTCATGACGCACAACATGAAAGTGGGTGTCTGTACCTGGACCTTCGGCCCGCTGCCGATCGAGGATATCTTCGCGCGGGCAGCACGCCTGGGATTTGACGGGGTGGAACTGCATGGCGATCTCGACGCCTTCACACCAGACATGATCCGCGCCCTTTGCCAGACCCATAGGCTGGAAGTGTTCTCACTCACGCCGGGAGATTGCGATCCCGCCTCCCCCGACGCGTCGGATCGCGAGGCTGCCGAGACCTACTATCGACAGCTGATCGACTTTGCCCAGGCGCTCGGCGGCGCGCGAGTCTCACTGCACGGACTCGTGGGGCGAATCCGTCCCGCAGATGGCAGTGATCAAGACAGCGAATACCGCCACCTCGTCGAAGTGCTCACTCCACTGTGTGACCATGCAGCAAGTCGCGAGGTGCCGCTCGTCTTCGAAGTTCTCAATCGCTACGAATCCCACCTCATCAACACTGCAGCCCAGTGTCGCAGGCTCATCCAGGACATCGGTTCTCCCCAGCTCAAGGTATTGCTGGATGCCTACCACATGAATATCGAAGAGCCTGACCCCGTGCGCGCACTGGCCGAGACTGGCGATCACCTGGGGCTTTATCACGTCGCCGACTCCAATCGCGGCGGTATCGGTCAGGGGCATAGTCAGCTGGCGGATCAATTCACCCAGCTGAGTGCCATGCACTATGACGGCCCGATCATCGTCGAGGCACCGGCCATGGGTCCTGACCCCTTCACGCCGGTCAAGACGGGCGATTATCTGACAACACTGGAAGATCAGTTGTCACGCAGTGTCTCGGCGCTTCGCCAGCATTTCGCGCTCGACGTACCTGCCTGAGCCTTCAGGCGCCTCACCTCCATGGAGTGATACCTCATCACCTGCATGGGCATAACAACATCGCGGGCAGCGAGTCACGCCAACCCACCCGTCTGCCTGTTGCCATCTGCGCGGGACGCCTTCACGTCCCAACGCTGGAGATTTCCCATGACTGCCAAGCTCTCGCCCGACAGGGCCGGACATTCCCTGTCACGTCAGCAACTCAGCTATCTGATACGTATCACGCTGATCGCCACTCTGGGCGGACTGCTCTTCGGTTATGACACCGGCGTCATCTCCGGAGCCATCGGCCCCATCGCTGAATATTTCCAACTGACACCCGCGGAAAAAGGCTGGGCGGTGTCCTCCGTCGTCATCGGCTGTATCGCAGGGGCCATCAGCGCCGGTTGGATCTCCATCCGATTCGGCCGACGCAAGGCCTTCCTGATTGCCGCCATCTTGTTCCTGCTCTCCGCCATCGGCTCTGCCACGGCGACTGATTTCCACTATTACACCCTGTGGCGCATCATCGGCGGGATGGCGGTGGGGCTGGCCAGTGTGGTCGCGCCGATGTACATCTCTGAAATGTCCCCCAGCCATCTGCGAGGACGTACCGTCAGCCTGTTCCAGCAGTCAATCGTCTTCGGACAGATGGTGGTGTTCTTCGTGAACTACTTCATCGCCAAGGGCATGGCCGAACACTGGATGATCGATCATGGCTGGCGCTGGATGCTCGGGTCCGAAGCCCTGCCCGCCTTGCTGTTCGGCGCATTGCTGTTCTTCATTCCGGAATCGCCACGCTGGCTGGTGCTGAGAGGTCATCCCGAGCAAGCCCGCAGCATACTGAGCCGCTTCACTCCTGCCGAAGACCTGGACCAGACACTCAACAGCATCATCACCTCCTATCGTGACTCCTCGCGGAACAATCTCATCAGTCTGCGTGAGCGCGGCCTGCTGGGGCTGGTGATACTCGGCGTCTTCCTCGCCAGTGCCCAGCAACTGACCGGTATCAATGTCGTCATGTACTACGCCCCGGACGTATTGTCCTCGGTGACCGCCAGCAGTGAGGATGCCCTGCTGCAGACCTCGATCATGGGTGTCACCTTCGTGGGCGGCAACCTGCTGGGGATGTTGTTGATCGACAAGGTCGGGCGTCGCCCACTGCTGATTGCCGGCAGTATCGGCAGCATGATCGGCATGTGTGCATTGGGCATCATCATCGGGCGAGATGCGGTGGGCTATGGCGCGCTGTTCGCGCTGATCGTCTACGTGGTGTCCTTCGCCATTTCCTGGGGCTGTGTCTGCTGGACACTGTTGTCGGAAATCTTTCCCAACGCGATTCGTGGACGCGCCATGGCGCTGGCCGTGGCTGGCCAATGGTTCGCGGGTTTCATTGTCACGCAGACCTTCCCGATGCTGCGCGAGAGTGACTGGCTCAACCACCTGTTTGGCAGCGGTTTCAGCTTCTGGCTCTATGCCGTGCTGACGCTGATGAGCCTGCTGGTGGTGTTGCGCTATGTACCGGAAACCAAGGGCAAGACCCTGGAAGAGCTTGAGAACATCACAGGCACTCGCCTCAGCAAACGTCGGCGGGCGCTCGCCAGCACAAGCTTGAGCAGCTGACGGCCATTGGTGACGCCCAGCGTCGCCTGGGCGTCATGACCCATGTGCCCAATGACACATGAGCTGCATGCCACATGAGCTCCTTGCCGACCACCTGATCACGTGGCATTGGCAAGGAGCTTTCCTGTAGGGATCCCGGGTGAGGAAAATTCAGCAGCACAGCACAGGGCACCCTCCTGGCATTGCACATGCGCTCAATACGCCATCTGGCCCACGAATCCCTACTCGATTACCATCCGGGTCATGCAGATGGATCGTCCTCCCCCAGGACGTCTCTTCGATTTCGGCTTCGATCCCCCATGCCCTGACATCCGCCAAGGCCTGTTCGATGTCGCTGACATTGAAGCGCAGCTTGGCGCTGCCTTGTTCTGGTGTCTTGCCGCCTTCAATGGCTTTTCCGCCCTGCTCGATCATCAGATAGCCCGCCCCATATGCCAGGCAGGTCAGCCTGAAACTGCCATCTTCCTTACTGAACATCAGTGGCAGTTCAAAAAGGCCCTGGTAGAACGCGACACACTCATCGAACCGCTCTGTATTCAATATCAGGCCATACCGTGCGACGTTATGCTTCATCCCTGTGTCCTCTGGAAGCAGCTCGTGGTTTCTTGAGCATGCCACCGATGACAAGGCAGGACGATGTCGCTTTCACAAGAATACGCTCCCGCCGGCGCATGAAGATTGCCAGCGGGAGCGTCGCGCAACAGAGTGATGGCAAGCTTTGAGCGCTGCTGTTTTACTCCGTTGTCAGCGGCAAGCCTTGACGCGCCAACCGGCGACGACGCTTGCTGAGACGAGTCCCGGTGATCCCTTCCAGCTCTTCCAGGGTCTTGCCCTTGGTTTCCGGCACGTAACGCAGCACCACCAACAGGCTCAGGAAGGTCAGCACGGCATATAGCCAGAAGCTGAAGCCACCACCGACGAGGTCATTGAGGAAATCACTCTGACGCATCATCGGGAAGGTCTGGGTGACGATGAAGCCCAGCAGCCACTGAGACGCGACGGCCAACGACATGGCACGCGCACGGATGGCATTGGGGAAGATCTCGGACACCAGTGTCCAGCAGACACAGCCCCAGGAGATGGCGAACGAGACGACATAGACGATTAGCGCAATCAGGGCACTGATGCCCGGTTCGCCATTGCCGATCACCACCCCGAGGAAGGTCATGCCGACGATGCTGCCCAGGCTCCCCGCGATCAGCAGTGGACGACGCCCGACCTTGTCGATCAGCAGCATGCCCAGCAGGTTACCGGCCACGAAGGTGACACCCATGATGGAAGTCTGCAGCAAGGCATCCTCATTGCTGGAAGTGACGGTCGACAAGACATCTGGCGCGTAATACATCACCACATTGATGCCGGTCAGCTGCTGAGCTGCAGCAATGAAGATACCGATGGCGACCAGGCCCAGCATGCCTTTACTGCGCAGCGAGACGTTGCGCTTGCTTTCACTGTGCTTGAAGGATTGTTGAATCTCCCCAAGGGTGCGATCGATGGCATCACCTTGATAGAAGCGCGCCAGGACCTTGCGAGCATCCTCGTAACGTCCCTTGAGCACCAGCCAGCGCGGAGATTCGGGAACGAAGGGAATCAGCACGGCGAACAGAATGGAGATGATCGCTTCAGACCCCAGCATCCAGCGCCAACCGTGATTCAGAATCCAGGTCTCCGCCATGCCCTTGGCGATGAAGTAGTTCACGAAGAACACCACCATCTGGCCAAAGACCACGGACTGCTGGAAAAGGCTGACGGTACGCCCGCGCATGTACCCGGGCGACATCTCGGAGATGTACATGGGCGCCATGACACTGGCCATCCCCACGGCAATCCCCCCGAGGATGCGCCACCAGATATAGGCATCGAAGGTGCTCGCCAGACCGGAGCCCAGTGCCGATGCCGTGAACATCAGCGCTGACAGCATGAAGACAGCCTTGCGGCCATAGGCAATGGACAGGCGTCCGGCGATGAGTGCGCCACCGATACAGCCGATGACGACGGAGGAGACCGCCCAGCCCTTCTCGGCAGCGGACAGGTCAAAATACTGCGCGATGGGTCCGATGGCGCCAGAGATGACACCCGTGTCATAACCGAACAGCAAGCCACCCAGGGCGGCCACCAGAATGATCTTGATCAGGAAGACAAGCTGCGTTGGCGTCAGCTTTTCTTGAATCTTGGGTGAGGCGGGATTGGCTGATGCTGAGGAGGTAGCGGTATCGCTACCGGGGTGCGAAGTGGGCATGACGACCTCTCGTGATCGATTGTTATAGTATTACGAGAACTGCTGAGGCAGATGTGGCTCGAGCGATCGCGGTACCTGTCGCACCACGTGATCGAGACAAGTCATTGATGTATCTTGCGTGCCCTGCCGCCTTCTGGCGTGATGGCGGCAGGGCTCTCTGCAGATCAGGCTTCCGCCAGACCTTTCTCCAGAATGCTGCGTTCGATGAATTCACGGCTCTCGCGGGCATTTTCCAGCGCGCTGTTGTCCTTGGTCGGATCGACGTCCTGCTCGACGGTGATCCAGCCTTGATAGCCGATGGACTCCAGGCTCTCGCGAACCGCGTCAAAGTCGACGCAGCCCTGCCCCAATGGGCAGAACACGCCCTGGCCGATGGCGGTATAGAAATCGATGCCATCCTTCACCACGCTTTCCAGCACTGGGGCCTGAATATCCTTGAAGTGGATATAGGCGACGCGCTCGCCGTAGGTGCGAATCAGCTCAGCCGGATCGATCCCCGCGTAGGTGCAATGGCCGGTGTCGATGCATAGCTTGACCAGGTCGGCATCCAGCTCGGCCATGGCACGATCAACTTCATCGCGATACTCGATATAGGTGCCGGCGTGCGGGTGAAGTACGGGCGTCACGTCGTATTCCTGACAGATCTCGGCGACCTGACGGATAGTGACCATCATCTCGTTCCACTGCGCATCATTGAGGCGGGTAGCGGTTTCCTGCTGGCCAGCCTCATCGGTGCGCGGCGAGCTGACATGATCGATGATGACCATATAGTTGCCCTGCTGAGGCTTCAGGACTTCACAGGTCGCGCGGGTGTAGTCCAGGATTTCCTGACGACGGGATGCATCGTGCAGATGCTTGAAGATGGTACCGGCGATCAGCTCGAGCCCGCGACTGTCCAACGCGGACGCCAGCGCCGCCTGTTCCGTCGGCATGTAGTTGAGTGGCCCAAGCTCAGTGGCCTTGAAGCCAGCACCGGCGATCTCATCCAGTACGGTCTGCCAGCTGGGGTTGGCCGGATTGCCGGCAAACTCGATACCCCAGGAACACGGTGCATTGGAAAGCTTGATTTGCATGATGTTGTCCTTGTCATTGTCGTGCGAAGTGCCAAAGGCATGAGACGTCTCGCGGGCATCCATTGGCGTGGAGGTCCCACGAGACGGGTATCACTGTCAGGTCAGAAGGCGACCCAACGGTTATCGTTGTCAGAGGATTCCACGCAGCACTCGAGGAGACGCACTCCTTCGATGCCAGCATTGATATCCGGGAACCACAGAGACTCCAGTTCTTGCTCACTGAGCCCCAGCGAGTCTGCACTGCGCCCGTCACGGCGTGCCTCGGCGGTGTGCATGGCCAGCGCATAGCGGTGATAGACATTGGCCCAGGACTCGAAGAAGCCTTCGGCATGGCCGCCTCCGATGCGGTTGCTGTTCACTGCTGCATCACCCTCGGCCAGATAGCCCATGCCGCGCTCCAGAATGCGCACCGGCTCGCCCTGCACTTCCAGGCGCAACTGGTTGGGATACTCATCCCACCACTCAATGCTGGCCTTCTCTCCCACCACACGGATTTTCTGCTGATGCATGGAGCCCGCATTCACGGCGCTGGCCCACAGCGACCCCACCGCGCCGTTCTGGTACTGAAGCAACACCTGAGCGTTGTCTTCCAACGGCGCACGCGAGGCCACGAAGCTCTGGCGATGGCACATCAGGCGTTCGACCTTGAGCCCCGTAATGAACTGGCCGGCATAGAAGATGTGCGTGCCCAGATCCCCCAGCACATAGGTCGGCCCGGACACAGCAGGACTGGTGCGCCACTTGGCACCACTGCTGACCTGCTCGACCGGCTGGCTATGGAAGCCATGGGCAAATTGCATGTTGACCATGCGGATCTGGCCCAGCTCACCCGACTGCACCATGGCGCGTGCCTGATGCAGCATCTGATAGCCGCTGTAGCCGTACATGACACCGAACACCAGACCGCGCGCCTGTGACTCGGCCTTCAGTTCCTCGGCCTCGGCGACCGTGAAGGTCACCGGCTTCTCGCAAATCACGTGCAGGCCTGCCTTGAGGGCTGCCAGGCTGATGGCATGGTGGGTGCTGTTGGGCGTGGCGATGCTGACCGCCTGAATGCCATCCTCGCGGGATGCTTCCGCCTCGAAGAGGCTGGCGTAATCCGGATAGCAGCGTTCAGGGTCCAGCCCCAGATTGGCGCCGAACTCACGGCCACGCTCGGCATCGAGATCGAAGGCACCGGCGACCAGTTGGAACAAGCTGTCACGGTGGGCGGCGGCACGGTGGGAATGGCCTATCTCGCTGCCGCGTCCACCACCGACCATGGCCCAGCGCAGCGGTGCAAGATTGTGCTCTTCATTGAACATCGGTAACTCTCCTTATCACGTGCATGGCGGCCTGCGATGGGCGCGGTCATGACGAGGTGGCTATATTGTGGCGTCCCTGGCGAGTCGCCGAAGCACGCTTGATTGGCAACGAATCAGAGTCCGCGACGCTGATGGACTCGTCCGGCATTCATGTTGGCGATACAGTCGGCATCGACGTCCTCACGCACGACCTCGGGTAGCCCCACATCCCACCAGCAATCACAGGAAGACCACTTGCTGGAATCGATATCCACCACGATGACGTAGGTACGCGGGCTCTCCTTGGCGCGCTGGTAAGCCGCTCGGAAATTGCTGATGTCATCGAGATGTTCACCGTGAGCGCCCTGCGCCTGGGCATGCTTCAGGAAGTCGACACGCACCAGCTCGTCGGCCTGAGTGCGGCAATCGGCCAGCATGTTGTTGAAAGAAGGATTGCCCGTGTTGTTTTGCAGCTTGTTGATGACGGCGAAACCGGCGTTGTCGCAGACCACCACGATCATCTTGTGACCGGTGAGCACCGAACTGTAGATGTCGGAATTCATCATCATGTAAGAGCCATCGCCGACCAGCACCACGACCTCGTTGTCGGGATTGGCGATCTTGGCGCCCCAGCCGCCCGCCACTTCATATCCCATGCAGGAGAAACCGAACTCGATATCGAACTTGCCGAGCTGCTTGCTCTGCCAGTTCATGTTGAGCTCTGCCGGCAGGCCACCGGCGGCCGTCAGCACGGTATCGCCGGGCTCCTGCACGGCATTGACGCTGGCAATGACCTGCGCGTAGGACGCCATCTGACCCGGCACGATCTCGCCACGATTGGCACACAGCGATTTCCACTCAGCGACTTCGCGCTGCGCCTTGCCGAGCCAGTCAGCAGACGCCTGCCATTCGCCAAGGCCGGCATCCAGGCGTGCCAGGGTATGGCGCGCGTCACCGATCACCGCCAATGAGCGATGCTTGATCGCATCCATGTGGGCGACATTGACGGCAAGGATCTTGAGATCGGGATTGCGGAAGACCGACCAGGAGCCCGTGGTGAAATCCTGTAGCCGCGTGCCGATGGCTACCAGCACGTCGCACTCACCTGCCATGGCATTGGCCGAATTGGAGCCGGTGACACCCAACGGGCCAGCATTGCAGGGATGGGATTGCAGCAGGCAGGACCGCCCGGCGATGGTCTCGACCACCGGAATATTGCGGCGCTGAGCAAACTCCGCCAGCAACTGATTGGCCGCGGAATAATGCACGCCACCTCCGGCGAGAATCAGCGGCTTTTCGGCTTTCTCGAGAAGGGCAATGGCTTCCTCTACCGCGCGGGTATCCGCTTCAGGACGGCGAATGTGATGCAGACACTCCTCGAAGAGTGCTTGCGGGTAGTCGTAGGCCACCCCCTGGATGTCCTGAGGCAGCGAGATGAATGCCGGGCCACAGTTGGCCGGGTCCGTCAGGGTCGCGATCGCCGCAGGCAATGACTGGATGATTTGTGCGGGATGGGTGATGCGATCCCAGTAACGAGTCACCGGCTTGAAGGCATCGTTGACGCTCAGGCCAGGTTGATGAGCATGCTCGACCTGTTGCAGTACCGGGTCCGGCAGCCGGCTGACGTGGGCATCACCGGCGAACATCAGTAGCGGAAGACGGTTAGTATGCGCAATCCCTGCCGCAGTGATCATGTTGGTGGCACCCGGCCCGATGGAGGTGCTTGCGATACCGATGCGCTGACGCTTGTTGGCCTTGGCATAGGCGACAGCGGCCACTGCCATGGATTGCTCATTCTGGCCCCGCCAGATGGGAATGATGTCCTGAATGTTGTTCAGCTGCTGACCGAAACAGGTCACATTGCCGTGACCGAAGATGGCGAAGCCACAACCGAACAGCGATTCGACCTTGCCATCGATGACGATCTTCTGGGCGGCCAGATACTTGGCAATGGCTTCGGAGACGGTCAAGTTCATGGTGTTCATTCTTCTCTCCCGATGAGCGTATGGCGTTGTTGTTAGGGGTCTGTCAGGCGATGGCGGCGATCCATCATCGACATCTCAGGGGCTGCTGTGTGGACGCTCTGCGCCCCATGTCGGAGCCGCTGTCCTGCGTCGTTGGATTGACATTAGCAGCGCTTGAAAACGTTTTCATCTTCAAATCAAAAAAAAGTGCCACTCTTGGATCAAAGTTCAATAAGAGGAGCTGCATATGATTGAGAACTGCTATCTGATTCCCTCTCAATCACTCATTGCGCTATCGATCATTGTGCTATCGATCCTCTTGCTGACTGACATGCCATCAAGACATCATCCGCCAGCCTCTTCCCCTGATCCTTGACCCGTCAGACAGCCACTAGACCAGCCCACCATCCACGATATAGGTCTGTGCGGTCATCATGCGGCTGTCGTCAGCGGCCAGAAACAGCACCATCCGTGCGACATCTTCAGGCTGGACACGCTGGTGCAGGCTCTGATTTTCCAGCACCTGACGCTCAAGCTCCGGGTCCCACCACAATGCCTTCTGCCGCTCGGTGATGATCCAGCCAGGCAGCACGGTATTGACGCGAATACCGGCATCTCCCATGTCACGGGATAGCGTTCGCGTCAGGCCGATCGTCGCTGCCTTGGCACTTGAATAGGCAGAGATGTCACGTGAGCGTCGCAGGAAACTGGGCGAACTGAAGTTGATGATTGAGCCACCACCAGCGGCTTGCATGCCGGCAAATACCGCCTGGCAGGCGAATACCACATGTCGCAGGTTGGTGGCCTGAAGATCATCCCAGGTCTTAACGTCCAGCTCCGCCAGCGGAACACGCGTATCACGTGCCGCATTGTTGACCAGTGCGCCGATGCTGCCGAAATCCTCGGCCGCTTCCTGGATCACCGAGCGCAGCTGCTCGATATCCGTCACGTCACAATGGCGATAGCGAACTTCAGCCCCACATGAGCCAAGACGTTCAGCCAGGGCATTGCCGGAAGCATCATCAATATCGATGAAGCTGACGCGGGCCTGTTGTTCACAGAAGTGCTCGACGAGGACGGCGCCGATACCACTGGCACCACCGCTGATGAACACATGCTTACCTTCAAGGCTGGGATAGCGTGCAAATTGACTCATGGTCTCTCTCCTTTGATGACGCCGCGTACACAGCGATGCTGTGAAAATTGATGGACCCGTTCAATAACCTTCCTGGTGATGCGTCGTGCGCTCCATGGCCTCAAGCAGCGTACGGGCCCCCGTGGCCAGCAGCCGAGCATCAGACCCGACCGTCACGAGATCACATCCACGTGTCAGCATGCTCCTTGCGTGGGCGGCACCACCGTTGTGGATACCCACCCGCTTGCCTTGACGACGCGTGCGCTCGATCAGCTGCTGGATCAAGTCATCCATCGGTCCGTCGGGATGATCGAAACCCGGTGTAAACCCGTGCGTCAGTGCAAGGTCTGCGGGACCGATATAGATACCATCCAGCCCTTCAACGGCCAGTATTTCCTCAAGGTTGGCGACACCCTCTCGGGTTTCGATCATGCCCAGCACCAACATCTCGGCATTGGCATGGGTGGCATAATCCGCACCACCGTAAAGCATGGCGCGGTGTGGTCCGAAACTGCGCATGCCCAGCGGCGGATAACGACAGGCGGCCACCAGTGCGCGCGCATCCTGGGCATTGTTGATCAAAGGGGCGATCACCCCGTAGGCACCGGCATCCAGTACCTTCATGATCAGACCCGGTTCGAGACTTGGCACTCGGACAAGCGGGACGGTGTCGGTGGTGGAGATGGCTATCAGCATCGGCAGCAGATCAGCGTAATCGATCAGTCCATGCTGCATGTCGATGGTCAGGCTGTCCCACCCCTGATGGGCCATGATTTCGGCGGCGAAAGCACATGGCAGCGATAACCAGCCATTGACCACGCCCTCACCTGACTGGAAGCGTTGCTTGAGTTGATTGAGACGCATGGTGTTCTCCCGGGAGCGGCTTGGCCATGAGGCAGCAGGCTAGCCCTGAACAGGACTGAGCGGTTGGTGACAAGGCAGAGGGGCACTGGCATGTGGACAGTGATTCAGGCGAAGGGGCCTAGGCATGGGCTCATGGGCACGACCCCACGAGCGTCTTGCGATGCAGAGATGATGCCTGCGTGCCAGCGCCGCCAAAGACTGCAATGGGCACTCCCGGCACATCCACCTCTACCGCGAAGACACTGCCAGAAAGCGGCGCCTGCTTGAGTTCATCCGGTGTCATGCCCTTGCGCAGCGTCGTGATGAAGAGTGTTTTCATGTCAGCCCCGCCAAAGCACGGCATGGTAGGACCAGGCACCGGCAGCCGAACCTGGCGTGCCAGGCGTCCCTCTGCATCCCAATAATTCAGTACCCCGCCAAAGACGCCCGCACTCCAGTAGCCGCCCGCCATGTCGAAGGCCCCGCCATCAGGCCGGCCATGAAGAGCCGGATCAGTCACGGCAAAGACACGCGGTGACTCGATCGCACCACTTTCAAGGCAGTAATCGGCGGTATAAAGGGTGTCTCGACGAGTGTCGCTGAACATCATGCGACGTCCGTCAGCGCTCCAGGCCAGGCCATTGGCGACAATGAAGCCAGACTTGAGGTGGCTCGAATTCCCAGCAATATCAACGCAATAGAGGCTGCCGAGTGGCCGCGACCGCTCAACCTCATCCATGCTGCCGATCACGAAGCGTCCGTTGGGCGCGACCTTGCCATCATTGAAGCGAGTCTCAGCACGTGGCTCCTCGCTTGGGCAGCACAGATATTCCAGCTCACCATTCGCTGGTGAAAAGAAATACAGCCCGGAACGCATCGCGACGATCAGTCGCCCCTCTACACTGCGACCAAAGGCGCCGAGTGTTTCCGGCATCGGCCAGCGCTGCTGCTGTCCGTCGCTCAGACGATAGCGCTCAATACTTGGTGCATAGAGGTCTGCCCAATAAAGACACCCCTGGTCTGCGTCCCACACGGGGGACTCCCCCAGCATGGCGCGACTCTCGATCAACAGCTCCACTTCCGCCATATCCGCCTCCTTGCACCTGCGATGAGCACGTCGTTGCTGAAGAGATTTGTGCGATCCATCTCGCTTGAGGCTCAGTAGATGTCCGGTTCAGGCGTACTGCCCGGTGCGCCATTGGCAAAATCGAAGTCGCACCCTTCATCCGCCTGAGTGACGTGAGCCTTGTAGAGCGAGGCATAGCCATGAGGATGGCGGTCTTTTGGTGGCTGCCAATCCGCCAGTCGACGTTGTATCTCGTCTTCCTCGACCACTAGATTGAGGCTGCGATTGGGGACATCGACAGAAATGATGTCACCGGTCCGCACGATGGCCAGTGGCCCCCCCACTGCTGATTCCGGGGCTACATGCAGGATGCAGCTGCCATAGCTGGTACCGCTCATGCGCGAGTCGGAGATCCGCAGCATGTCGCGTACGCCCTGCTTCAGGAGCTTGGCGGGAATCGGCATCATGCCCCACTCCGGCATGCCAGGGCCGCCTACCGGCCCACCATTCTTGAGCACGATGATACTGTCAGCCGTCACCGGAAGATCTTCATCATCGATTCGCGCCTTGAGATCGGCAATGTTCTCGAATACGTAGGCAGGCCCCTGATGCACGTGAAGACGCGGATCTGCAGCGGTGGGTTTGATGATGGCACCCTTGGGGGCGAGATTGCCGGTAAGTACTGCGGTACCGCCAGAGGCGTTGACCGGATTCTCGAGCGAGTGGATGACTTCCGGACGCCAGACCTGCGCGCCCTCGATATTGTCACCCAGTGTGCGGCCGGTCACCGTCATTGCAGAGAGTGTCAGCTCAGGCGCGATGGTGGTCATCAAGGCCGGCAAACCCCCGGCATAAAAGAAGTCTTCCATCAGGTACTCACCCGATGGCTTCAGGTTGAGGACCAGCGGCACACGCCGCGAAATCTCATTGAAGCGCTCCATGGGCAGAGAGAAACCAAGACGGCGCGCCATGGCGACAATGTGAATGATGGCATTGGTAGAGCCCCCGATCGCCATGTCCACCGCGATCGCATTGTCGAATGACGCCTCACTCATCACATCGGTGGGCTTGAGATCTTCCCAGACCATCTCCACCGCACGCTTGCCGCTGGCGTAGCACATGCGGTTATGGTTCGCGTCCACCGCAGGAATGCTTGAGGCCCCCGGCAGGCTCATGCCAAGCGACTCACCGATCGACATCAGCGTGGCTGCCGTACCCATGGTCATGCAGGTGCCCGGTGAGCGTGCGATACCGTTCTCGATCTCGCTCCAATCGTCATCAGAGACATTGCCGATGCGACGCTCGTCCCAGTACTTCCAGACATCCGTGCCGCTACCCAATACCTGGCCACGATAGTTGCCACGCAGCATGGCACCGGCAGGTACATAGATAGTGGGCAAGTTCATCGAAATGGCCCCCATCAGCACGCCCGGTGTGGTCTTGTCACAGCCACCCATCACCACTGCCCCGTCGACGGGATAGCTGCGCAGCAATTCCTCGACTTCCATGGCCAGCATGTTGCGATACATCATGGCGCTGGGTTTCATCAGCTGTTCGCCGAGTGACATGGCAGGCAGTTCTACCGGAAAGCCACCTGCTGCGGTGATGCCGCGCTTGATATCCTTGACGCGTTCCGGAAAATGGGAATGACAGGTATTGAGATCATTCCAGGTATTGATGATGGCGATGACCGGCTTGCCGACAAACTCCTCTCCCCAATACCCCATCTGCTTGACGCGTGACCGGTGGCCGAACGAGCGTAGGTCATCTTGCTTGAACCAGCGATTACTGCGCAGTTCGTCGACGGATTTCTTGTGCATCATGGCCTCCATGGGCGAGGAGAATTGAACGGGATGTCGATCTATCTCACGGCGCAATAGATATACCGCCAAGAGATGATTCGGGATCAATCAATAGACGATGATCGAGGTGGCATCAGGAAATCAGCGGCGATCCATCTTGACCCACTCCCCGTTATGCTGACTCGAGGACAGTGCTGCGGCAGCAAACTCTACCCCACGTACACCACTGGCCAGGTCTGGATACCACTGCGCCAACGGATGCGGTGTCATCCCACGCTTTCGCGCACTGATATCCTCGAACAGATCTCGGTACAGCGAGGAGAAGGCTTCGCGATATCCTTCCGGATGACCGAAGGCCACGCGGGAAATGCGGGTGGATGCCTCATGCAATCCCTCAGCCCCCTTGGAGAGCAGGACTGGAGCGCCTTCAAGACGTCGATGCAACAGCTGATTGGGTGTTTCCTGATGCCATTCGAGGCCCCCAAGGCTGCCGAAGATCCGGAAGGTCAGGCCATGCTCTGCACCCGCTGCCGCCTGGGTGATCCACATCATTCCTCGCGCACCATTGGCGTAGCGCATCATCAGATTGGCGTTGTCATGCGCCTCACGCCCCGGCACGCAAGCAACCACATCAGCACTCAGCTCTCGTGTTTCAAGACCCGAAACGAACTCGAGCATATGGAAGGCATGGGTCGCGATATCATTGAGAATCATCGACTCCCCCGCGATGGCCGGGTCCATGTGCCAATCATGCCCCGCACGTTCAGCCTCTGTCAGACTAGCCAGATGCCCCTGCACGTAATCGCACTGCAGCTGGCGAATCTCGCCCAGTTCACCGTTCTCGATCATGGCCCGCGCCTGGCGCACCATCGGGTAGCCCGTGTAGCCATAGGCCAGACAGAAACAGCGCCCGACCTGTGCCGCCAGTGACTCAAGCTCATGCGCCTGCTCGACACTATTGACCAGCGGCTTCTCGCAGATCACGTGAAAACCAAGCTCGAGTGCCAGCCTGGCCAGTGCAAAATGGCTGTCGTTGGGCGTCAGAATGGCGATGACTTCGGCGCCATCATCGCGGGCTGCTTCCTCGCGCAACAGTGTCTCACCGTCGGTATACCCGCGGGAGACATTGAGCTGTTCTGCTTGGGTAAGCGCCCGAGCCGGATGCGAAGACAGCGCTGCCGCAACCAATCGGTACTGGCCATCCATCTGAGCCGCCGCACGATGCACCTGACCAATGAACGACTGCACACCACCACCGATCATGCCCAGCCGCAGGACGGGTTGAGATATCCCATCGTCATTGGATCGAGAAGCACCGCTTACAACAGTGTCGTTGGCCAGAGGCGTGCTTGGATCGATTGATGCTGAGACTGAACGGTGGATCATGCGGCGTACCTGCCTTGGTTGCTGAGTCGGTGTTCTACTCGGTGAGGCGCGCTCCTGTGGCGCCGTGCTCGAAAGAAAGACTAGCGTAGCGCCACTCGCTTTGAAAACAATTTCAATCCGATTTAGACCAAGGGACGAGAAGAGGAAATCCGGTGCAACCGAGGTGACACTCTCATGCATCAAGACCCACGCCCAAGGCTTGAAGCCTCAGGAAAGTCATGGCCATGACGAGACAGGAAACGACAGGAAAACTCTTGGCAGGTCAGCGGCTGACATGAGGTGTGACACAGCACACTTCAGCATGCTGCCGGGCGGCGACATGCCATGAAACATAACCCTCTGAACGGAGGTCATCGGGGATAGCGGCAATGGCAGAGCAAAGAGGTGGTTGAAGAGGCTGTTGAGGATATACCGAAATTCGGAGAGTCATGACGAGGAGAATGACAGGCTCCTGGCAGGAAAATTCTGCCATGGTGCTTGTCAGTCAACGCTCTCGGTGGAGCCACGCTGAATGATATGGCACGGCATGATGACACGAGTGGGGGGCAAGATACCGCGCTTGATGCGGGCGAAAAGCAATGACACCGTCTTGTCGACCATTTCACTGAATGGCTGGCAGATGGTCGTCAGGTCGTAGGACTTGCTCGACGCAAACCGGATATCGTCGACACCCACGATACCGACTTCTTGCGGGATTCTATGAGAAAACTCATGACGAATGGCATCCATGCCACCACAGGCCATGATGTCATCGAAAAAGAAGATACCGTCGGGAATGATGTCTACATCGGTAAGCAGATCACAGGTGGCCTCATAACCGGCATCGTAACTGTGACGATGACCTTCTCCCACCCCATAGGAGTGTAATCCACGCCGTTCAAGCTGTTCGATAAAGCCACGCTTTCTATCCAGCGTAGCCTGCTCCTTGGTGGAGGCACCCACGTAGGCAAGGCGACGATAACCATGATCGATAAGATGATCAGCTGCCATCCGGCCGATTTCGACATCGTCACAGGTCACCACAGAAGCTCCTGAATCCTCACCGTCGCGGCCAAAGATGGCGACCGGCGTATTCTGCTGGGCACAGGCCTCGACCAGTTCCGGAGGCAAGGAGGCCGACGTGACGATCAATGCATCAACGTGATACTCCATCACCAATGACACGGCCTCCGAGATACTTTTCTCGGTATTCACATTGATCAGTAACGTATGGCAATTGTGTCGTTGGATGGCGGCGGAAAATTCACTGAGAATGGCCAGATACACGGGATTTTCAAAGTTGGTCACGAGGATCCCGATCAGGCTTGATTGCGACTTGATGCCGCGTGCCAGACGATTGGGCTTGTAGCCCAGGCGCTCCGCCACCGCCAGAATACGACTGCGCATTTCGGGAGAGCTGCTGCCTTCAGGATTCATGGCACGTGATACCGCTGCAATCGAGACATTGGCCTCTTTGGCCACATCCGTGATCGTGACGCGCTTTGAAGATGATGGGTCCTGCTTGCTCATGCTCTCTCCCTGCCCCGTGTCGATATCGCGTCCAAAAGGAATACCAAAATACGTGGATTGCGCATCATTGCCCGATGCCCGCGCCACGATAATGAAGGAAATCTTCCAAGGGAATAGCGGCTGTCAGCCAAATAGACTGGTATTAGAACGCTCGTTTATCTTAACGCGCCAGAGAATGAGAATGAATATGAAAGTCGATTTCTCTCACGCGCACAGGTCGTTGGGGCAACAGGTGAATCATCGCTCTGCGTCAATCCGCTTCAAGACGTTAAGGGTTACACCACATCGTTGTCACCGAGGACAGGCAGGCTGACGGAACTGACACCCACAAAAAAGCCCGCCAGGGGCGGGCTGCGAATGCCTGGACAAGACATTCAGGACAGGTAAAGCATTTGAGCAAGAGGTCTGTTGATCAGCCAGAATGCTTGCTCAAGTGCTTTAGCAATATTCTAGCGCGATGCCTGACAACTGACCGTCCAAAGGTTCAACGTCGGTCAGCATTTCATCAAGTGCTACTCGTGTTTCATCAATCAATGGCATATCAACACTCTGCTATTTTTCATGCTGACGTATCACATCATTACAGCACGGGATTCAAACGCGCTCATTGATCGATTGCTCTACACGAGTCGCGGCGACGCTCTTGCCAGCATCATTCTGGTATTCAGAATGCTGTGAGACGACGCTACGATTCTGACCTTCAAGTTCTGCACTGATGGATTGTTGCAGACGGCCCGCGGCAACGCTCATACCGGTATCTGCAAATGTCTCCTGGGAAACGCCAGCCTGCTGTGCGACGCCCTCATTCAAGGACTGGCTGAGAGACTGTTGCACGCGCTGTGCTGCAGGGCTGTCGTCGGCGGCCAACGCCGCGGTACTGAAGGCTGTGAGTGCTGCAACGGCAAAGAGTGCCTTGATGGTTTTCATGTTCAATCACCTCAATCATATCGATGTGTTATCGCGGACAAGTCATTCAATTCAGCGAGAAGCTACCCGTCATCAGACGGTGGCATCGCTCAGAGCATTCTGGACACGGGTGGCAGACACGCTCTTGCCGGCATCATTCAGGTGTTCCTGCTGCTGTGAAGCGACGGTGCGACTCTGGCCCTGCAGCTCGGCGCTGATGGACTTCTGGAGACGGCCTGCAGCAACGCTCATGCCAGTGTCAGCGAAAGTTGCCTGTACCGTGGGAGTCTGCTGGACAGATCCTTGGCTCAACGGCTGGCTAAGCGACTGCTGAATGCGCAATGCAGCAGCACTATCATCAGCGGCAAAGGTGGCAGTGCTGACGGTAGCCAAGGCAACGGTTGCGATCAGTGTCTTGAGGTTCAGAGTTTTCATGGTGTGATTCCTGTGCTGTCCCGGGCATTGATGCCCTTGTTTTGATGAGGCTGTGTTGTCTGCCTCGTGAGGTGTGTCGCCCCAGAAATAATACTCTTGAACAATTCTTGTATTATTTCTGTACAACCGAGCAGGCGCAGTCATGCTGTTATCACGCTGCCAATCGGAGAATGATGCCAGCCGATCACTACTGCCTGTTCATGTCCCTGACCATCCAACCTTCTAGGTCGGACTCATACGATCTATCTGATGCAATCTTTCTACTGCCAGAGCCACCGAGTATCGCGTGGTGCATCTCTGTCGTTCTTGATGATTAATACGCTGACTGCCACCTCTTGGATGCGGTTGAGGCGAAAGATTTTGAAATAAATCTTGTGGGCACCGCTGCATCGCGAGTGTTCGTCCAGGAAAGTCTCATGCCAGAAAGCCCGAGAGACAGGTGTCTTTCGGGCTTTCTGATGACAGGCAATGACGAGAAGAGATCGGCAATTTCAAAGAGGTGGCATCACTCGGTATCAGCGACACTTGCGCATCATGCACTCCATCATGGCAACCACCTCCTGGCAGCGTTCACCATCAAGCGCAGTCATCCCGCCCGTCATCCAGCCGCCAGCACCCAGCGCTCGAGCATCGGCTTGTAATAGGCGAAATCCGGGGTTTGCATGGCCGCGACCTTGGCGGCGTCGTCCAATCGACGCACCGTGAGGATCGCCTCAAGCTGAGTCTGTCGGGCAAAGGCCTGCACTTCCTGCTCATTCATTGCACCGCCCTGCAGCGCCAGACTGTCCAATGAGGCCTGCGACAGGCAGGCGCGATAGCGGGGTTCCACTGCGACCAGATAACGCTTGGCCGCCACGTGCTGGCGAACCGGCTCGACGATCTCGGCCGGATAGTAGTGCGCCAGCCAGTCGGCACCACTGACCTGATGGCGATTGTCCTGGCCATTCATCAAGACTTCCGGTGGCAGTGCATTGGCATAATGTCCTACGTCATGCAGCAAGGCTGCCAGAATCACCGACTCCCCTTCCCCCTGCTGCTCAGCAAGGTGCGCCGCCTGCAACATGTGCTCGGCCATGGTCACCTCCTCCCCCAGGTAGGAGTCCGCACCATGCAGCGCGAAGATCTCTTCAATCAACATCACGATACTTTCTGCGCTGGTGGGCTGAATCATCATCGGGCGTTCTCCAGCAGGTTGAGGGTGGAATACAGGCTATCAAGATCGGCGTAGGCGCCCTGCAGGTGACGATTGCCACCCGCCATGAAGGCAGTACGCGCATGCATCACGCGGCTATTGTCGAACAGCAGACAATCTCCTGGCGCCAGGCGCAGTCGTATGGCCTGCTCCGGCTGATCGATCACGCGTGCCCAGTCGTGATAGGCACGATAGAAGGTACGTTGCTCCTCAAGCGGCAGTGGCAGCGAGGCAATCGAGCGATTGTTGTAGCGCACCTGGCGGATGTTGCCCGTGTGGTCGGTCTCGATGAACGGCACCCAGCTTCTGAGATCAGCATGTCCCGCATCATGGAAACGGAATGGCACCCGCGTACGTGTCAGCAGCGCGAAACTCTCGGGCGCCAGTTCGCGCAGGCGCTCGGCGGCAGCGAAGCCATCCACCAGCAGGGTCTGGCCGCCTTCCACCTCGTTGCTCAGACAATGCAGCAGCTGAATGCTCGGCGCCGGATCACGATAAGGGTTGTCGGTATGCGCCCCGAGCCCGAGATTGCTGAAGGCGAGATTGCTGGGCGAGACCTCAGTACGCACATCGAACAGCTTGCCGTAATTGGTTTCGCGCACATAACCAAACTGGTCGATCACCTCGAGCACCTTGCCCTGCTCGACAGGCACGCCGCGCAGGCACACCACACCACTGTCGCGGACACAGGCCAGCGCCTTGCCACGCACATCTCGCTCAGCGGTGAAATTGGCCCACTCGACATGGGCGACCGTGTACTCACTCCCCTGCCAGAGCATCTTGTGTGCACTGCTGCGCTCATCGGGGAAGCCGACGCTCAGGGCAGCCAGCTCCACGATTGCATAGCGAATCTCGCGAGCATTGCTCAGTGTCACTCGCAGGATGTCACCTGCCTCAAGCGTCGCCTCGCTGATGGCGGCGTCCCAGTCGAGATCCAGCACGCTGTCCAGACGCTGGCCATTGGCATGGCGACGGGCGGGATCATGGTCTTGCAGCCACAGCACATGCTGGGAAAGGGTCTGACCATCATCCAGAGTCAGGTGAAGCTGTTCGGCGTCAAACGCGAGGCGAGGCATGCAGAGTCTTCCTGTCTGTCGAGTGCGATCACAAGCCGCAAGGCACGGCATGACGAACGGGCATGGCGAACGCTCATGTCAAACGAGCGATCCTCCAGTGAATGCACGTCATGCTAGTGAACGCAGACAAGTGGCCATAGCGAGACTTTCTGACGGCGAGCCTTAGTTTTTATGCGAGCAGATTGTCATGCCATCGTCATGCACGGCTGCAAGAATGAGCGCCCGGCCGCATCGGCGGCAGGATCTGCAGTCATGGCTTCAGCACCAGCCGCTGATGCGGCGACTGGCTCAGTCCTGCTGGAGTTCTGTATGTCGCGTCCTGCCTATCATCCTTCGCAGCGCCTCTCTCAGCGCCTGCCCCTCTTCAATGCCCTGACCGCCTTCGAGGCCACCGCGCGCCTCGGCAGCCTGACCCGCGCCGCCGCCGAGCTGTGCATTACCCAGGGCGCCGTCAGTCAGCGCGTCAAACTGCTGGAAGACTTCCTCGCTGTCAGTCTGTTCGTGCGGCGTGGCAATCGCATCGAGCTGACCGATGAGGCGCATGCCTATCTGCCGCTGGTCAGTGGCGTGTTCGAGACCCTCAAGCGCGGCACCGCCTCCCTCTTCCAGCACGATGAGCAGCAGAGCCTGACGCTGCGCTCCAATCATAGCTTCGTCGAATATTGGCTGATCCCCAGACTCAAGGACTTCCAGCGCCTGCATCCGAACATCCAGATCACGGTACTGCCGCACAACCAGATACTCCCGGACGAGCAGCCCGACGTCGATATCGAGATCATCAATGGCTACGGCGGCTGGTGCGGGCGCGAGTACGAGAAGCTGGCCGATGAGCAGTGGGTGGTAGTAGCCAGTCCGGCCTTCCTCCACCCCTCCCTCGCCCCCATCGCTTCCCCTTCAACCCCACTCGACGAGCTGGCCCGCGCGCCCAGAATCGAGTGCATCGGCTACCGCGAAAGCTGGCTGGACTGGTTCCGGCTGCAGAAGTTTCGCGGCCACGTCGCCCCTGCCGGCCTGCAATTCGGCAATGCCAGTCTCGCGATTGCCGCTGCGGTCGAGGGGCACGGCTTCCTGCTCGTCCGCCAGTCCTTCGTGATGGACCTTATCAAGGGCGGGCGCCTGCAACTGGTGCACGCCTTCCGCATGCCCAGTGCCAGCAACCAGTACCTGCTGGTGTCTCCGGAGCGTCGACATGCCCCGGCCGTCAACGATTTCTGCGCCTGGTTGCGCAGCACCATGCACACCACTCAGGCCAATCCTGCCGGCATCGAGATGCCTCCCCAGCCCCGCTAGTACGGGGAGGAAGGCGCGACCCTCAGAATTTCTAAGGTACAGCCGCAGTTTTTGTCGCGGCCAGCGGCAGGCATCTGTCACGGAAACGTCATCATCTGCGCCAAAGATGACGCCTCAAGACGACAGCGCTGACGCAGACCGACCGCCCCGGCGAGCTGCGCTACGCCCAATTTATCGGCCTAGCTGTCGGCCTGAGCCAGTTCGCTGTCCCTGGCTCAGCTTGCTATCCCTGACTCGGTTTTTCCTGAACCTGTTTGCTGTCCCTGACCACCGTGCCTGACCACTGCCCTTGCCTGGAGCCTGACATGAAGAAGCCCTTGATCGCCGCCATCGGGCTTGCCGCCTTCGCCCAACTGGCCGTCCCCCAGCTGGCCCATGCCGAGACACTACGGACCCCGCACTGGGTCGAGTTCAGTGGCAAGGAGTCACTGGACCCCATCTCCCCGACGCGTTTCTACTCGGCCAACCAGCTGATCTACAGCCGCCTGGTACGTCAGGGCAGCAAGGGCGAGCCGGTGTCGGATCTGGCCTCCGAGTGGCAGGCCAATCCCGCTGCCGATGAGTGGACTTTCACGCTGCGTGACGGGGTCAGCTTCCACAACGGCAAGGCGTTGAGCACTGATGACGTCATCTACAGCTTTACTCGTCTGCTCGACCCCGAGCGCGATGCCCCGGCGCGTGCGGCACTGTCGATCATCCAGGAAGTCAGCGTCAATGAGGCCGGCCAGATCGTGTTCCGCCTTAGCCAGTCCCATGCTGACCTGCCGATTCTGCTGATGGATTACCGCGCCAAGATCGTGCCGGTCGGCTTTGATGATGACACCTCACTGCAAGGCATCGGCACCGGCCCCTTCAAGCTGGTCGAATTCGATCCGCAGGGCACCACCACATTCGAGGCCTTCGCTGACTACTGGGAAGGCGCACCGAAGCTGGATGGCATGGACCTGATCGGCATCCCCGATGACAACGCCCGCACCCAGGCATTGCTGGCCGGCCAGATTGACTGGTCGGGCTGGAACGGCGTCAACGCCCAGCAGCTGCGTCTGTTCTCCAGCAACCCGGCCTATCACTATGATTCCATCGCCACCGGCGACTGGCGTGGCATGGTGTTCCGCGCGGACGACGAGGTCTTCCAGGATGTGCGCGTGCGTCGCGCACTGCGTCTGGTGGCCGACCGTGAAGAGATGGTCAACCTGCTGTTCGGCAAGGGCGGCGCCACCATCACCTGTGACAATCCGGTCTGGAACGGTGATCAGTACAAGCTGGCGCAGCAATGCCCGCAGGACCTGGACACCGCACGCAGCTTGCTGAACGAAGCGGGCTATGCCGATGGGCTGGAAATCGACGTCTATACCAGCGGTGTCGACAACTACTTCCGCCCGATGACGGAGCTCTATCAGCGTCAGGCAGCCGAGGCTGGCATCACCGTCAACGTGCACAACGTGCCCGCCGCGGATTACTGGAACACCGCCTGGATGAAGAAGCCGGCCTTCACCACGGCCTGGGGCCAGCGTCCCACCGATCAGGTACTCAACGAAATCTTCCAGAGCGAGGCCAACTGGAACGAGTCAGCCTACAAGAACCCCGAATTCGATGCTCTGCTCGCCAAGGCACGTGCCACCCTGGATGACGCGGCACGCACCGAGCTCTATCACCAGGCCCAGGCGATG
This sequence comes from Cobetia sp. L2A1, assembly GCF_009796845.1. Taxonomy (NCBI): domain Bacteria; kingdom Pseudomonadati; phylum Pseudomonadota; class Gammaproteobacteria; order Oceanospirillales; family Halomonadaceae; genus Cobetia; species Cobetia sp. L2A1. The sequence goes on from NZ_CP047025.1 coordinate 2,336,676, forward strand.
CTGACCGAGACCGGCGCGACGCTGATTCCCTTCCACCTCAACAACAATCGCGTTATGAAGCGTGAAGTGCATATTCCGGCGGTCGAACACTTCGCGATTCGCTGGCACCTGGTCGACAAGCAGGGAGAGAGCTGATGTCCCGCCCTGGCCTTATCCTGATTCTGATGGACGGCATCAGCAGTCAGCGCTTCACCGAGACGCGAGCGCGCCTGCCGCATCTTGATGCCCTTGCCAGAGACGGCCTGCTGATCGAGCGCCTGGGTGCCGATACCAATGCCAATTCGATGCCCGCGCGAGCGGGCGTCCTGACCGGGCAACCGGCCCAGGTGCACGGCATCTATTCCAACGGTATCCATTGCCCTGGAGCTGCATCTGACACCGACTGTCATGGCACAGGTGCCAACGTTACTACAGGGCATTTCCGCCCTGCAGCCGTCGAGGACCTGCGGGGTGAAACCCTGCTTGAGGCCGCGCGTGAGGACGGACTGCGTGTGGCAAGCTTAGGTTTCGGTCTGGCCCGCCCCGAAAGCTGTGACTGGTATCTGTCGCCCTGGTGGGAGGAAGGCGCCCTGCGCGCCAAAGGCATGACCGCGCCGCGTCTGAATCATTGGGATGCCCGCAATGACGCTCTGATGCGCGCGATGAGCAACGACCAGCAACTGCTCAATGAGGCACTTTCACTGATCGAGCGTGAAACACCGGAGCTGGTACTGCTCGAACTCAACACCCCCGATTACTGCCTGCATGTGCATGGCAATGATGACGCGCTGGTCGATGGGGCCCTGATGATGGTCGATGCCCAGCTCGGCAGCCTGCTGGCCGGCCTTGCGGCCGCCGGCAAGCGCGAGGCCTATCACCTGTGCGTCTTCAGTGATCATGGTCATGCCCCGGTCCAGCAGGCACTGGTAGCGGACCGCCTGCTGCCGGATGTCGCGCTGCAATGTGATGGCGGCCTGTTACTGGTGGCCGGTGAAGATGGTGAGCGCCAACGCGAGCAGGCCGCACGCCTGGCCGAGTTCGGCGTCATGCCACTCGAGGCGACCGACTTCCTGCCTCCGGACGTGAACCACATACAGCTCTATCAGGCACCGCCGGGCATGAGCTTCGAACCCGCCTGCAAGCATGCCCATCACGCAGAGCTGGTGGCGGCCCCCGGCTATGTCTCCACACATGGTTTCGGGCCAGGGGCTACGTCAGATCAGCGCTTCGCCATCCTGCATGGCCCTTCGGTGGCGCCGGGGGAACGCCTTGAACTCGAGTCACTGGCACTCCACCCGCGCCTACGCCAGGTGCTGGGCCTGCCGCCCCTCGGTGAGCACTCCACGCCACACCGAGCACGCGATCTTCAAGAGGTAAACTGAGATGTGGGCAATGCTGTTGCAGCGCTGCCTGTATGGCGGCTTCACGCTGGTCTTCGTGGCCTGCGTGGTGTTCTGGGTGATCGAGATGCTGCCGGGCGACTTCTGCGTCAACTATCTGGGACGCAGCATGACTCCGATCAATCTCGCCCAATGCCGCGCCGAGCTGGGGTTAGAATCGCCGGTAACGACGCGCTTCGTCAGCTGGTGGGGGCAGTTGCTGAGTGGTGATTTCGGCACCTCGCTGACCAGTCGCGCACCGGTCAGCGATACCTTGATGCCGCGTCTGGCCAATACTTTGCTGCTGGGCGGCATCGCGACAGTGATGGCCATCCCGCTGGCTATCCTGCTAGGGCTGGTCGCGGCACTCAAGCGCGATAGCTGGATCGACTCCAGCCTCTCCAGCCTGGTGCTGGTCGCCATGACGGTGCCGGAATTCATCAGTGCCACCCTGCTGACCCTGGTCTTCGCCATCTGGCTGCCGTGGTTCCCTGCCATCACCGTGGCCGGTGCCAATGAGAGCCTGTGGAACCTGCTGCCCGGTGCCTGGCTCCCCGCCATCACGCTGGCGCTGGTGGCCATGGCACACATGATGCGCATGACCCGCTCCAACACCATCAGCGTGATGGACAGCGACTTCATGAACATGGCACGCATCCGCCAGCTGCCGCGCTGGCGTCTGGTGATCCGTCATCTAGCCCCGGCCGCCCTGCTGCCGACCATCAGTCTGGCCGCCATGACCATCGCCTGGTTGCTGGGCGGCGTGGTGATCGTCGAACAGGTCTTCAACTATCCGGGGCTGGGGCGCCTGATGATCTCGGCCATCAATGACCGGGACATGCCGGTGGTGCAGGCCTGCGCGCTGGTGCTCTCCGTCACCTATGTACTGTGCAATCTGATCGCCGACATGCTGGTCATCGTGCTCAATCCCAAACTCAAGACAGCCTGAGTCACTCATGAACGCTTCTTCCTCGACGATCGCACGCAGCCCGCGACTGGCCATGGCCAGCCTGCCGGGTCAACGTACCCTGGCGCTGCTGTGGGCCAATCGCCAGGGCCGTCTGGGCCTGGTACTGATCGGCCTGCATCTTCTACTGGCTATCGCTGGCCGTTGGCTGGCGCCCCATGACATCTCCGCGGGTGACAGTCTCGCCTCGCTGCTGCCCCCCAGTGCCGAGCATTGGCTGGGTACCGACCAGCTCGGCCGTGATGTCCTCAGCCGCACCCTGGCCGGGGGCCGCGAGGCCATCTTCACCTCACTGCCAGCCGCCGTGCTGGCCGTAGTATGGGGCAGCGCCTGCGGCATGCTGCTGGCCATCCTCGGCGGGCGGGTCGAGAACCTCGCCATGCGACTGGTGGACGCCCTGCTGTCGATTCCCTGGCTACTGTTCCTGTTGCTGGTCATCGGCGTGATGGGCCCCGGTCCGCTGGTCTTCATCCTGACCCTGGGCATCTTCTATGGCGTGGCGGTGGTGCGCGTGATGGTCACGGCATGCCGCGAAGTGCTGTGCCTTGACTATATACAGGCCGCACGACTGCGCGGCGACAGCCTGATGCGCCTGCTGTGGCATGAGATCAAACCCAACGTGCTCGACACGATCCTCGTCGAGCTGGCAATGCGCTGGTCCTGGGCATTGCTGGCCTTCAGCTCGCTGTCGTTTCTCGGCTTCGGCGTCTCACCGCCGACCCCGGACTGGGGTCTGATGGTCGCCGATGGCCGCGGCTTCATGTCCTTCGCGCCCTGGGCCGTGCTGCCGCCCATCGTGGCGCTGTCCAGCCTGATCATCGCCATCAATCTGGTCGCCGACACGCTGGCCAAGACACTGGGCATCGACCGCGCGGGGCGCCCCGAATGACGCCGAATTCCAAAGGTCATGCCATGACGGATAACGCCGTGATCTGCATTCGCGATCTCAATATCGGCTTCCATGATCGCCAGCAGACCTGGCGACCCGTGCTGCACGGTATCGATCTGACCCTGGGCCAGGGCGAGATTCTGGGGCTAGTGGGCGAGTCCGGCAGCGGCAAAAGCACATTGGCCACGGCCATGCTGGGCCTGTTGCGTCGGGGAAGTCTGGTGCGCACTGGCGAGGTGAGTATCGCCACACCTGCGCCCGCCTCTTCCGCCACGGCTCACGATAAGAGGAGTCAAGACAAGGGCAGTCATGACAGGAACAACCCTCTTCACGACAAATACAGGTCGCTGAGCTTTCATCATCAACCGGGGCGCTGGCTGGGCGAACTCAAGCTCGGACTGGTGTCCCAGCATGCCGAAAAGGCCATGACGCCTCACCTCACGCTCGGCAGCCTGCTGTGCGAGACGCTGCTGTCACAGGGCGTGAAAGGCAAGGCGGCGCGCGAACAGCAGGCCGTGGCATGGCTGCGACGCGTCCACCTCCCTTATCCCGAAGTGCTGATGCAACGCTATCCGCACCAGCTCTCCGGCGGGCAGCAACAACGCGCCAGTCTGGCGTTGGCACTGGCGCAACGCCCGCGAGTGCTGGTGATGGATGAGCCGACCACCGGGCTGGATGCAAGCACCCAGAATGAGATTCTGGCGCTGTTGGCCTCGCTGCGCGCTGAGCTGGGGATGAGCATCGTCTTCGTCAGTCATGATCTGGGCGCAGTATCTCACCTGTGTGACCGCGTCGCGGTGATGTACGCTGGTCAACTGGTGGAGGTCGCCGCGACTCGCGACTTCCTGAGCGGGCCGCGCCACCCGTATGGGCATGCACTGGTGGCCGCGACACCGGGCAGTCAGTGCTATCGACCTGACGCCGCGCTGGAAGGCACGCCGCCCCTGGTGGGAAGCGCCATCAAGGGCTGTGCCTTTGCACCGCGCTGTACGCGCGCCAGTGAATTGTGCCGTGACAGTGTGCCGGCCTGGCAAGGTCGCTACGCCTGCCATCATGCGCTGGAGAGTCATGAATCAGTGGAAAGAGCGCGTGCGGAGAGCGGAAAAAGTGCGGAAAGTGACGCAACGACCGATGAGCGGGCGGATAGCGTGAAGCGCGACTCGCAGCCAGCCACGTCACTGGACGCCGCGCCGCTGCTGGCCGTGGAGTCACTGAATCTATGCTATCGCACGCCCGGCTGGCTGGCACGCCTGCGCGGTGAAGCGGCATCACTCACCGTCAGCGATGTGGCATTCTCGCTGCAGCAGGGCGAGACGCTGGCCTTGATCGGCGAATCCGGCAGCGGCAAGACCTCAATTCTCAAGGCGCTGGCCGGCCTGCTCTCCTCCGTTTCCGGGCAACTCAGTCTGCGTCAGGAGTCATTGGCGGGACTTGTCGCCGAGCGACGCCCGGTGCAGCGCCAGAAGATCCAATACATCTTCCAGCATGCCAGCACGGCACTGAATCCTCGTCTGACCGTGTTCGAATCCCTCGCGCCGGTGCTGTCTCGCTGGTTAGATCTCAGTGGAGATGTCGCCCGCCAGCGTGCCCAATCGCTACTGGAAGAAGTTCGCCTTCCCGCACTCTACCTGGACCGTCTGCCCAACCAGCTATCGGGTGGCGAGCAGCAGCGCGTCGCCATCGCCCGCGCGTTGGCCGCCGAGCCCGACATACTGCTGTGTGACGAGATCACCTCGGCACTGGATGTTTCGGTTCAGGCCACCATCATTCGCCTGCTGCAACGCCTCAAGCGAGAACGCGGCCTGAGCCTGGTCTTCGTCACCCATGATCTGGGGCTGGTCAGCCATTTCGCGGACCGCGTACTGGTGCTGCGCAACGGCCGCACCGAACACCTGGGAGATGTCGCAAGCCTCGCCAAAGCTAATCTGCCGCCGTATGTCCGGACACTGATGGAGGCCAAGCTAGTCGCGGCATGACCCTCCTCCCTGTCCCGGCTGCGAATCACGCTCCCACAACGAAAAAAGCCCACCAGTGGTGGGCAGGGAATGTCGGGACAGGACATTCAGGACAGGAAAGCGTTTGAGAAAGGGTTCTGTGTTCCACAACAGGCCAGTGCTTCGGGACTGTTCAAAACACTTGCTCAAGCGTTCTTCTTTCCTACTGTTGGCGTTCTGGGGCTCTGACCGTCACGACGTATCACGCTTGGTCACGACGGTCAGTAAGTACCACTAGCAACTGACAGGGGTAAGGCGATGGCATATAAGCATCCTTTACTGTCTTGCTGTCTTTGCAGGGCCAGCTTCACGAGATCAACCGGAGAAGACCCGACGTCGGTCTCACACGGTCATCCCCTTCAAGCGCTTTCGTTCAGTGCTTTCTCGACACGTGTTGCAGAGAAACTCTTGCCAGCATCGTTGGTGTTGTCCACGGAATCACTCGCCAATGCACGAGTATTGCCCTGGATACCACTATTGCTGATGGAATGCTGAACACGGCCGGCAGCAGCACTCATGCCACTATTGCTGAAACTCGTGTGATGCAGCGTTGCTTGATGTGTCGCCGGCTGGGCCTGACCCATGATGACGCTGTCGCTGAGAGCAGCACGGACACGTGCATCGGCAGCGCTGTCATTGGCATTGGCAACGCCAGTGGCTGCAACGGATAAGGCGGCGATAGCGAAAAAGGTATTGATGGTTTTCATGATCATGCTCCTCAACACATGCAGTTTTGCATGGCGTTACGACTTGATGGTGATGGGTAAAAGGAAAGTGGCTGTCACTTCTCGATCGATATCAGACGTTGCTGTCGCTCAATGAGTTCTGCACGCGAGTGGCAGAGACACTTTTGCCTGCGTCATTCGCGAAATCCTGGCTATCGCTAGCCACTGCACGAGACTCACCCTGGATACGCTCAGCGCTAATGGACTGCTGGACACGACCGGCAGCTGCGCTCATGCCAGTGTCAGCGAAGCTGGCCTGACGCAGCGCAGACGACTGAGCCGCAGGCTGGGCTTGACCGACAATGACATTGTCACTCAAGGCAGCGCGTACACGGGCATCTGCAGCACTGTCACTGGCATTGGCGGCGCCAGTAGCGGCAACAGACAGGACGGCAACGGCGAATAGGGTATTGATGGCTTTCATGGTCTTGCTCCTCGATAAATTCAGATGATCAGTTCAAGTCAGGGGGACTAGAGTGGCGTGATGGCCAGTTATCAGACGCTGCTATCGCTCAGGGCGTGCTGTACACGGGTCGCGGCGACACTCTTGCCAGCATCATTGGCGACGTCATCACCGCGCAGATGCATGGAGCGATCATTGCCACGGATCAGGCTTTCATCGAAGGCGTACTGGAAACGGCCTGATGCGGTGCTCATGCCAGTCTCGGCGAAAGTTGCCTGAGCGGTCGGCGCCTGCTGCACAGCACCTTCAATCACGTGCTGGCTGACGGACTGCTGGACACGCTGCGCGGCCGGGCTGTCGTCTGCGGCGAGCGCGCTGGTGCTGACGGTGGCGAAAGCGATGGCGGCGATCAGTGTCTTGAGGTTCAGAGTTTTCATTAGGATTTTCCTTTGATGTCCTGGGCGATGGTGCCCTTATGGTGATAAGGCCAGTCTTTGCTGTGCCTCGCTAACTTGTTACCAGACTAATATTTATCTCGGTACTTAACTAGCCATGCTACTGGAAGCTCACTGTTTCCCAAAAAGCAACTTCAGGTTCAGGCGAGGTTGGATGTCAGGTGAAGACCATCGTCCGAGACACTTTCCTCCAACAAGCATTGAATCGCTTTCGTATAATTATCGTACAACCTAGAGTGTGTAGATTTGCTGCAAGACACTCTGAAATTGCTGCTTGTAGAGGTGACTTCCCGCCTCTTTCCCTATCGACTTTAGTCACGACCCTCGAGAATCTTTCAGGCCACTTCCCTACTGCCTCATGACTCTGAAACCCGCTCCGTTGTGCTTGTAGACTAATACGCCGAGCGATTCATTCTGGATGCGGTCATTCGTCAAAAACTTTGGGATATCTTGACAAGCAACGGTGAGAATTCAGAAATTCCCTTTATAAAGCGCGTTTCCTCAATCCTCTGGAATGTGCACATTGTGGACGATGGCGAACAGAAGACATATCCCCGCAGTGGAACAGCATTGATTCCCACAAGGAATCAATTGGCACTCATCTTGAATTCCTATCGAACGCTCCACGGATTGCTTCACCACAAGTCATGCAATATCAATCACTTGCGAAACCAATATGTCATGCAACCTTCATAGGCCCGTGATCCAGGCATGTCCACACGGACGCAATGACAGGGAAAAGACCCAAAAAAACGCGGTGCAATCCAGGGATTGCACCGCGTTTTTTTCTACCTTGCTTCTCGCCCCTTGGCTTTTGGTCCCAGCTATCATGATGCTGAATCATCAAGCATCAGTAGCCCGGATACTTCTCCCAAACCCACTCTTCATCCTTGCCGCCACCGCCCGTGGAGAGATTCCAGCGGCTACAACCATACAGATCATCTGCCATTTCACGGATGACATCGCCAAGCTCCAATGGCTCGCGCCAGCGTTCAGGGATCACTGCCTCCCCCCATAGCGCGCCCAGCAGATTGCCAGTGATGGCTCCCGTCGAATCAGAATCACCATCGTGATTGACGGCCATTTCGATGGCATCTCTGAAGGTATCAGCCTTCATGGCGCAGTAGACCGAGATGGCCAGCGCCTCCTCCGCTATCCATCCAAGTCCCAGCTGCTCGATCGCCAGCTCGGGAGCGGTATCTGATTGCCCCAGTGACCGCGCCAGCACCAGCGCCGTCAGTGTCTCTTCATGGCGAGGCTGCTGCTCCAGGATTCGACAAGCGACACCCAACGCTTCTGTCAGCGAATCCCCTGCGACCAGTTGCTGAATCATGACTGCCAGGACACCACCGGTCAGCTGGCCTGTCACATGTCCATGGGTCAGCGCTGACACTTCCACACCCAGCGCAAAGCTCATCTCGGGAGACGCTTCCATGGCATGCGCAAACAAACCTACCGGTGCCACGCGCATCACCCCACCGCAGCCCTTACTGTCATTGCGAGCCTCATCACCGTAATGACGCATCTGCCTGAGTGCTGACAGGCATGTCATGCCGGGCGCTCGGCGAGAGTGAAGCGCTGGCTGCTTGATCAGCCACCCGCTGTCCAGCCACTCCTGCTCTGTATCCATGCTCGTCCGCTCCCCTTGGGTAAGAAGCCAGCGTTCATAGGCACTGCTGACGACACTTCGCTGTGATGACACTCCTCTGAGACATCCCCGCACATGGCTACGTAGCAAGCCCTCGGCGGTAAACAATGTCATCTGCGTATCGTCAGTAATCCGCCCCAGTCCGCCGTATGCCGGCGCATATTCTCGAATCCCCGCCGATCCGAAGCGAGACAGAATCTCGTGGCGCGACATGAACTCCACAGAGGCGCCCAGCGCATCCCCGACAGCACCAGCGAGCAAACATCCACGAAATCGCGATTTCAACTCAATCGTCATACGCACCTCCCAAACACGAGACAGGACAGCCACAGATAACGCCTGACCAGAACGACAAGATCGCCGGGTAGCTGTTGACGCTATCAGCAATGATGAACAAGGCGATAATACGGCTGGAAAAGTGCTGCACATTATCAGGCAGGACTGGATAGGGACCCAGGGATGAAGAAGCGTGAGCACAGCACCAGAAAGGCCGCCTGAAAAGGCGGCCTTTCTGGTGCATCAATACAACGATAGCGTGTACCTCGTGACTATCACGCGGCCATCACAAGATCAGCTTCATGACATCCTCGTACAAGGCTCGGCTGAGAGTAACCCCCTGCGCTTGATGTGTCTGACGCGCCTTGTAACGGCGTTCGGATGCCAGTCGTGCTCCCTGCTGCTTGACCATGTCGAACAACCTCTCGGAGCGCAGCATGTGTTGCTGGGTATTGCCGCCCGAAAGGCGCGCCGGGTCCATCGCGATGATCAGCTCACCATGATACGGCAGGCTTCCCTTGCCTTGATCATGCTCCGTGGACTCGATGCTGAGCATGTCACCGATCAGCGGGCCGGCAATCAATTCGACCATGATCGCCAGCGCCGAGCCCTTGTGCTCTCCGAAAGGCAGCATCGCCCCGTGGTCCAGTACCTCGGTGGGATCCTGCGACGGCATTCCCTCTCGATCGACGCCCCAGCCCAGCGGAATCTCATCACCCTGACGACGATGCAACTCGATATCACCGCGTGCAATGGCGCTGGTGGCAAAGTCGAACACGTACGGGTTGCCGTCTCCACGCGGCCAGCCGAAGGCGATGGGATTGGTCCCCAGCAGCGGTTGACTGCCGCCATGAGGTGCCATGTAGGACTGGGTCGGATTGCAGGCAATGGCCACCAGCCCTTCACGCGTCAGTCGCTCGATCTCGACCCACAAGGCTGTCGCGTGGACACAGTGATTGATGGCGAGAATGGCAATGCCATTGGCTTTCGCCTTGCTGACAAGCTCAGGTGCCCCCTGCTGAAAGGCCAGGGACGAGAAACCGCCCTTGGCATCTACCTTGACGACGGAAGGCGCCGCATCCTCGACGACCGGCACAGCCTTCGGCATCACGCCGCCATTGTTCAGTGTCGCGACAAACCCCATCAGGCGATAAAGACCATGTGAGCGGCTCCCTGACATTTCAGCAGCGACCAGTGCTTCGCTGATGGCCTCGACATGCGGCTTGCTGAAGCCATGACGAGTCAGCACCTTGTGGCACAACGCCTTGAGCTCTGCTTCACCAAGATTGATCTCCGCCCCACCCACGTGCTGCATTGCTTCACTCATGCGAATTCATTCCTTTAAAGAGTCGAGGAGCCTTACTTCCATGACGGCCCGCTGATGGCATCCGGCAACCACAGCGCCAGACCCGGGAATGCCAGGATCAACGCCAGGACCAGAAGCTGCAGGAATATGAAAGGCATTACGCCCTTGTACATATGCTTGAGGGTCACTTCAGGCGGCGTAATGGCTCTGAGATAGAAGATGGAAGGTGCCAGCGGCGGTGTCAGATAGCTTGTTTGCATCACGATCAGGAACGCCACGCAGAACCAGATCTCATCAAAGCCGAGCAGGCCGATGACCGGCATGGCCACGGGGATGACGATCAGGACCACCGAGATCATGTCGAGCACGAAACCGGCCAGGAAGGCGATCAACAGAATGGCACCGAGAATCAGCCATGGGCTCATGCCGGTATCCAGCAGCAGCGACTGGACGGTCGCCATCCCGCCGGAGGCGAAGAAGACACCGGCGAACATGTTGCCGCCCAGCACGATCAGCAGAATCATCGCGGTGATGTTGAGTGTGCGTATTGCCGCGCTCCACAGGATGGACAGCGTGAGATTGCGATACCCCAGCGCCAGCAATACGGAGCCGAGCGCCCCACAGGCCGCCGCTTCCGTCGGCGTGGCGATGCCCATCAGAATCGTCCCCAGCACCACCATGATCAGACTCATGGTCGGCAGCAGCGCACTCAGGGTAATAGTGAGCAACTTGCCCCACCCCGGGTGCTGCTCATCCTCTTTGAGTCGCGGCGCGAGCGCAGGCTTCAGTGCGCAGACCACGACAATATAGAGAAGGAACAACAGCGCCATCAGCAGGCCTGGGATCAGCAGACCACTGAACAGTGAGCCGACGGAAACACCGGCGACAGGTCCGAGAATGACCACGGTGATGGATGGCGGAATCGCCGTGCCCAATGAGCCACTGGCACAGATGGTGCCGGAGATCAGCGACTTGTCGTAGTGATGCTTGAGCATGACAGGCACGGCGAGCATGCCGATCACCGCCTCGGTCGCCCCGACGACGCCACTGGCCGCCGCGAAGATGGTCCCCATGATGACGGCTCCCACCCCCAGTCCACCCGGCATCCGCCGTGTCCACAGATGGATGGCACCGAACAGGCGCTCGGCAATGCCGGAATTCTCGAGCATTGCGCCCATGAAGATGAACAATGGCACGGCGGCGAGAATGGAGTTGGACGCCGTATCTTCAATCTTGGTCAACAGCTGATAGGCCGCGGCATCGCCGAACTGGGCAACGCCAAAGACGGTTGCAACGATGATCATCGAGAATGCGATCGGAAACCCGAGCACGATCAGCGCGATGAGTGCGGGGAACATGATCAGGCCAAGAATGTCGCTCATGAGTGCGCCTCCACAGCGTCATCGTGGCCAAGCAGCGTCGCCAGCAGCTTCAGCATCTCCGCGACCACCTGCAGGGCCAGATAGACGAAGCCCAGCCACCAGACACTGAAGACCGGCCAGACGACTGGATTCCAGGCAGAACGTCCAGAACGCTCACTCGAAGAGAATGCCTCGATCGCATAGAACGAGAGCTCCCAGACCAGCCAAAGCAGGACCGGAAGAAACACTCCATAGCAGGCCAGGTGAGCACCCGCTCTCAGGCGTGGTGGGAAGTTCTGGCTCAGCACATCCACGCTGACGTGCTGCCCGACACGCAGGGCATTCGCCATGCCCAGCATGAAGATGGCGCCCATCACCATGTAGCTGACTTCAAACGCCCACAAGGTGGGTTTTCCCAGCACATAACGACTGAAGACTTCATAGACCAGCGCGAGCACCAGCGGCAGTATCAAGACAGCCCCCAGATACCCCGCCCAGCGGGTCTGGCGCTCAATGACAGCGATAATTTTCATGGCAACCTACCGGATAACAACAGGGAGAGAGCACAGGCGATGTTGCTATCGCCTGTGCCATGAACGTGTGGCGAAGCGTCTTAGCGCCCCATCTCCCCGATCGGCAGACGGTAGTCCTGCCAGGTCGTCATGCTCTGCTTGAAGTTGCGCTGCGACTCCAGCACACGGGCAAACCATTCGTTGTCGGCAGCCTTCTCATCTTCCCAGGCACGTGTTTCCTCGTAGATGGCATCAATGAAGGTTTGATCCAGCTGCACGATTTCATTGGGGCCCTCCTTCAGTTCCTTGAAGGCCGCGAGATCAGCAAAGGAGCTATCCAACCACGATTCGAACACGCTCAACTTGCCGGCGAGACGCAATTGATTCTGCTGGGCCTCACTCAGGCCATCCCAGGCATCGACGTTCACTTCACATTCAAGAATGCCGCCCGACTGATGAATACCGGGCAAGATGACGTACTGGGCCACATTCTGGAACCCTGTCGGCTTGTTGAGCTCCGGGCTGCCCCACTCCGCGGCATCGATCACGCCGCGATCAAGCGCCGTATAGATGTCACTGCCCGCCATCACCACGGTAGAAGCGCCGAGGCGCGAGGCGATTTCCGCCCAGGCCCCGGACGTTCTCAGGCGCAGCCCCTGGAAATCTTCCAGCGTCTGCACCTTCTTGCTGGAGTGCAGGAATATCTCGGTGCCCAGGGTCGAGCACGGGAAAGCAACGACACCGAAGACTTCACGCCGGAAGGCTTCGTAGAGTTCAATACCGCCCCCCTCATACATCCACAGCATGAACTCTTCCGGCGTCAGGCCGCTGGAATGCCCTGCCAGAAGTGCAGCGGTAGGATCGGTCCCGTAGTCATAGTTGATGTAGTTGTGGCTGATCTGCGCGACACCGGACTTCACGGTATTGGTCACGCGAAGCGCTCCCCCCAGAGTGCCGCCCGGAAACACCTGAATGCTCACATCACCGTTGGTCAATTCATTGGCATAGTCGGCAAAGGTCTTGGCATCTCGCTCGAGCCAGGGCCCACCACCCCAGGGAGTCGCCATTTTCCACTCGATGTCAGCGGCCTGCACCGTGGCAGTTGCCAGCAAGCCAACAGTGATACAGGTGCTGAGAATGTGTCTCTTGAAGTTGTACATTGTTGTTCTCCCGAGATTATTTTAATTAGAGTGCGGTGCTGATGCAGGACTGCCAGTGGCCGCGACCCTCCATGACACGTCATGGCCTCAGACGAGACACGAGAACCGCGAGCGACCTGTGCGCGAAAATCCGACCCTGCACGAGAATTGCATATACGCAATATTGCGTCAAATATGGATATTGCCTCGACATTCATCGCGATCGGGCTCTAAATATCTCTGCAAGCAGACACCGAGCCTGGAGCTGCATGGTTCAGCACCAGTCGCGGCCCAGCCCGAACATGACCTGTGATGCCTGAATGTTTCACACCCTGACCATCACGACGGAGCGACACGATATGCCCACTCACCAGGAACAGCCGCCGGTACTGAAACCTCGAAAACGACAGGCCGGCGCCATTGGTGACAACCTCAAGGCGTTACGCAAGGCCAGAGGATTGACTATCGCCAGCATGGCGCTTTCCTCGGGAATTTCCGCCGCGAGCATCTCGCGCATCGAGAACGGGCGTATTTCCCCGACGTTTGAAGTCATCGTGAGTCTTGCCAAGGGGCTGGAGGTAGATGTCAGCGAATTGTTCTATCACGCGGAAGAACACGCCTTTCGTGGCTGGCTGGCGCTCACGCGCGCTCAGGAGGGCGAAGTGGTGGAGACCCCCAACTATCGCTACCGTCCGCTGTGCAACAACGTGGCCTCCAAGGAATACATGGTGCTGGAAACCACGATATTGAATCGGAATCTGGCGGAGTTTGGCGATCTTCAGCGTCACGCAGGGCAAGAGCAGGTCATCGTCACCAGCGGTGAAGTGACCGTCTGGACAGAACTCTATGACCCGATTGAACTCGCAGTCGGTGACAGCCTCGCCTTTGACAGCACCCTGGGGCATGCCATCACCTACAACGGGGAGACCCCCGCTACGATCACCTGGGTATGCAGCGCTCATGCCTGAGGGTAGCGAGTATCGTGTGGGTGACGGCAAATGAATGATGCCAGAGACAAGAAAGCCCCTTTCGGGGCTTTCTTGTCTCTGCAATGAGATGACGCGACTGCCGTCAGTCCTTGGCGTACTTCATGGGCGCCGCATGGGAAGGAGTCGCCGAGGCACCCCGCTTCTTCTTCAACTCATCCGTGATGGCCAACATGAACTCATCTGCGGAGGAAGCATGCGGCTGAGTGGCAAGACTCACGCCAACGAACAACACGCTGGAGACGATGATGCCCCAGATGCCAGCAGGCAGGCCGAGCAGTGAGTTGCCGGTGGCGTACATCGCCAGCACGAAGATGGCAGTACCGATGACGCTGACCAGTACGCCTGCTGCCGTTCCGCGCTTCCAATAGAAGGCGCCGATGATGGCAGGCACTGCCGCGACGAGTCCCGACGATGCGGCAACCGACAGCACGGCGATAAGATCGAGCTTGAGCTCGGCAAAGCCTAGCGCCATCAACGCAATCAAGGGGACCACAATCTTGCCGACCATCAACTGACGCTTCTCACTGGCAGCGGGATTGAGGTTGGCATAGACATCACGCGCAAGCATCGATGATAGCGTCAACATGATGGAGTCAATGGTAGAGACGGCGGCAGCCATGATGCCAATCAGTACGATGACACCCAGCACCGGCGGCACGAATCCAGAACTCAGCAACGATGCTGTTGCCAGGTCAGCGCTCTCAAGGCTTGGGAAGGCGACCAGCGCAGAGAACCCCCACAGCACCGATACCAATGTGTAAATAAGGCCGAATACCAGGAATCCGAGCAGCATCTGTCGCATGGCCTTCAACGAGGATGGCATGAACAGGCGCTGACTGACTTGCGGATTGGAGAGACTGAAGAAGAACCACGGAATGGTAAGCCCGAGGAAAGTTACGAAGCTGAACAACCCCGACCCCGGCACCGTCAATGACTGCGGTTTCTCAGTGGCCAGCGTATCAAACAGGGTTCCAAAGCCACCGAGTCCCTTGATCACCAGAAACGCGACCAATGTAGAAGCCACAATCATCATGATGGCCTGCAATGAGTCAGTCCACATGACTGAACGAATGCCCGCGACGTAGGAGAAGAAGATAGCAATGGCCGTCGCCATTACCACACCCGTGGTGAAATCAATTGCACCGTTGGTTGTCCCCTGAAGCAAATAGCCTACGCCCGCCAGCTGCACTGCCGCGTAAGGAATAAGGAAGATACAACTGGCAATCGAGACTGCCATGGCGACGTGGCGGCTGTTATAACGCCGACCCAGCATCTCACTTGGCGTGACAAAGCCAAAGGCCTTGCCCACTGCCCAATATTTGGGACCGAAGATGGCAACGAGCGACACACCGGCAAAATAAATGATCTCGAATCCCAGTGCGCCGACCCCACCGGCATACGTCAGTCCTGCCAGCCCTACCATCATGAAGGCACTATAGGTCGTTGCGCTGTAACTCATTGCCGAGACAAAGCCGTTCATCTGACGATTGCCCAGGAAGTAGCCCGACATGCTTTCCGCACCCCCTTGGCGCGCTAGCAATGCAATCCCGACGGCAATCAACATGTAGATGGCGATGGACCACCAGATCAGTGACTCAGTCATTGCTGTGCTCCTCGAAATCCTTGGTGATATAGAGGTTCACGGCGATGACGATCACGCCCGCCACCGACCAGAACAAGAAACTGCCGTACCATGCACTCACATGGGTCAGTAACGTATAGGGCACTACGTAACAGAGCAGGACCAAGGCCCATATCAGCCATATCCATTTACTTCTCTTCATGATCAACCTCTTATTGTTGTCGTCTTAGGGGTGAGATGATGATGCGCTGTGGTGTTCCTTGCGTATCGCGGATACGCGCTGCTCAACGTCTTGCCAAGGGGAGCTGTCAGGCGCGAAGCGTGCCTGCAGATACTGCGTCAGCGTGGTGACCTGGGTGTCGGTGAAGCTGCCGGAGAAACCGGGCATGTTCCCGATACCAGGGGCGTGCTCAGCGTGCACACCGCCCAGGATGGCATGGAGGGTATTGTCGGGAGAGGCGCTGTGCAGATTGGTGTTCAATGCCAATGATGTCGTGGCACTGGAGAAGGACGGCACCAGCTGCTCGGCATGACAGGAGGCACAGGCGCCATCGAACAGACGTTCACCTGCCTCCCTCTCCGCAGGACCTGTCTGCGACAGCGCAACTCTGGCCGCAGCATCTTGCAGCATGACCGGACTATCGCCAGCCGGTGCCTCCATCTGTGTCGCGACATAGTGCGCGATGGCACGCACGTCATATTCCGGCAACTCCGCCAACCCCGCCACCACGGGCGCCATCGGCCCGGAAGCCACACCATGCAATGTCGACTTGCCTTCTCGCAGATAGTCATAGAGCGACGCTTCGCTCCAGGCAACTGGCGAGTGATTGAGCGTATTGAGTGCCGGCGCTTCCCAGCCGTCGATCATCGCGCCCGCCAGATAGTCCTTGCCACCGCGCTCAGCCCCCAAGGCATTGCGGGGTGAATGGCAGGCACTGCAATGCCCCAGCCCTTCTGAAAGATATGCGCCACGGTTATAAAGCTCGCTTTGCGCGGGATCTGGCATGAAAGGGGTGGTGTCGTGATAGAGCGTATTCCAGCCAGCGATCAAGGCGCGCTGGTTGAACGGGAACGTCAAGTCATTGGCGGGAGCGCTGGCACTGACCGCCGGTTGTGCCATGAGATAGGCATACAACGCCTGCATGTCAGCATCACTGACCTTGGCAAAGGCGGTGTAGGGAAAGGCAGGATAGAGATGATGTCCTTCTCGACTGACTCCCTCACGCATCGCACGTCTGAAGGCATCGTAGGACCACTGCCCGATGCCCGTGGCCTCATCTGGCGTAAGGTTAGTGCTGTAAAGCGTGCCAAACGGGGTATCAAAGCGATGGCCGCCAGCATTTTCAGTGCCGCCTTCTGCCGTGTGACACGCGGCGCAATCTCCGGCGGCGGCGACCAGTCTTCCGCGCTCAATGGTATCAGCCGAGTAGAGAGTGGCTGAGGGCCTCGCGATGGGGGCAATGGCCCCCTTCCATGGCCAGGCCATGACGACGGTGCCCGCGACCGCACTGGCAGCCGCCGTCAGCACCGTGCTCTTCACCCAGCCTTTGCTCACGCGACGTTCAGGCGAGCTTTTACGCCTCTGAACCCGAGCATCGTCTTTTTGCGGCCGCCCCTGCGTAACATCGTGAGCAGCGTCGCGTGATTTCAAGGCAGCCCGTACGCGTTTTGCCGTGAAAGGCGGCTGCCTGAAACGCACACCAGTCGCGTCGAACAGGGCATTGGCGATCACGGCGACCCCAGGCGACAGGTCTGCCGACTCGGGCAAGAGCGACAGCGTATCGTCAGAGGTTGAGGCGTGGTGACTTGAGTCGCAACCCGTTGAAGCAGCGATATCACGTGCCGAAGTGCCAGCGAGTGCAATCGTTCTGCTGCCGAGCTTATCCGGCGAGGTATTCACCACACGCTTGCCATCGCCCCACTCATCAAAGGCTGGCTCGTGGCCCAATACCGAAAAACGCTCACCCAGCACCCTGGCCTGCAGGGTCTGCTTCAGCCGCGCGGTATCCACGTCAGCGCCGGCGTCCTGACCGACCACCAATCGCGTCAGAGTCACATTTCCGGTAATGCGATTGACGTCAACATCGGCAATCCAGGCAGAACGCACGCCTGACGCCAGTCGATGACTGGCATCAGGTCGCTGGGAGTAGGCAAACCCCCGCCCCGCCAGCAGCTCCTGCGGCTTGTCTTCCATCCCATCGCTCGGCGGAGTCTTTCCCCACCCCGCACGCTGTGACACGGAGTGGATCAGCTCAGTACCACGCACATCTTCCATATAGCGCAATCGCAGCGCAATCGGGTCTTCATCACTGGCATGTGCCACCTCATCCAGGAACGACTCACGTGCGAAGACTTGCTGGATATCACCAAGACCCTCAAGCGCACTTCCTGCCGTTACACCGCCATTGCGCGCCGAGAGTGTCTCGTCGGCAAACTCATAGGGCGAAAACAGATCAATGCCATCCAACTCGTCTTGATACGGGTCTTCGTCGGCCTCTGATGCCACCTGACGATTCCCTGGCCACGCAGGCAAACGATCCGCCAGCAGCACCCCGACCGCTGGCACCTCACCAGTGAGGTGCGCCTGCTGGTTGCGATACTGCACAATCTCGCCATCACGCTTGCGCGCGGCACTGATGGAAATCCGCTGTGACACCCCCAGCGCCTTCACATCCCGGGTATAACTGGCGTCCAGCCAGACCGCGACAGGACAGCCTAGCGCATGCGACATCAGGGCAGCATCGACCGCAGCATCATCGCCACAGTGCCGCCCCAACCCACAAAGACGTGCCGAGGTCTCGCTGACCACGTGGATCTGGTGCGCCAGCATCCCCGTTGCGAATGCGAGATCTTCTTTCAATAGCGCCGCAGTAACAGTCTGCGCCCAGACATGGAGGCCATTAGTGGTGCAATCCGCCAATATCCAACCCGGAGCGTCACCCCACCCCATGCGGCTGGGCCAGCCATAGTCGTGATGATGGACGTCGTCTTGCGACGATGCCTGTGCCACTGGACTGCGGTCAGACAAGGCAGGCGCCCCATCCGTCACAGAGGACTGCCAGCGGGCCGTGAGCTGACGTGCGGCGTCTTGCGCTGCTGACAAGGAGTCCGCCACGATGCCAATGAAATTGGCCTCCCGCACGATCTGAAAACTGCCATTGGCATCTGAATCAGCACTGGACGTGATATCCAACAGCTGATCGCACACGAACTGATTGCCATCCCAGGCATACTGCGGGGGGCGCACTACCACACCGTAACGCGCACGATGAATGAGCTCGCCGGGACACCCTACGAGCGCTGAAAGTGATGGGAGTTCACTGCGCTGACGCTGACTCATCTGCCACCCCCTTCTTGATGGCGATAGCATTCAAAATCACCGCACGCTGGGCGGCTGCCAGGATCTCGACATGCGTGCCGCAGCGACAGAGGTTGTATTCCAGCGCCGCGCGCAGCTGGGCGGCTGTCGCATCAGGCTGGCGATTCAGTACGGCGCGCACGGTCATGATCATGCCATTGAGGCAATAGCCACACTGAGCTGCCTGGCAATCAATGAAGGCCTGTTGCACCGGGTCCAGCTGCTCATCATTGCCCAATCCTTCAAGCGTCGTGACCTCGCGCCCCACCACCGAGGCCACCGGAATGATGCAGGCCCTTGCGGCCATGCCATCCACCAACACGCTGCAGGCACCGCACTCTCCCAGCCCACAGCCATACCTGGGGCCGTTGAGCGCCAAATCATTACGCAGCACATTGAGCAGCGGGATGTTCGGAGACACCGACAACTCATGGGTTTTCTGATCAACCGTCAACGTCAGTGTCTGCGTCATGGGACTCATCATTATTGTTGGGTGGTTCGGGTTCTCTCGGGAACCTCAATTATGCATTGCCAATCCCGCGGAGGGGGCGCCTCTTGAGCCGATGCCCTCCATAGCCGCCAATCTCTGCACTTTTTCCTGCTTTCTGCTTACCGCACCCTGCTTGCTGCCAACTCTCATCAAGGCATGTCACTCAGATGACAATGAGCCCTGCGGCGCCACGATCTTGCCCTCTTCCACCATGGCGTTCCCGTCCAGAAAGACGGAGCAATGTCGTAGCGGAATATCCATGTGGCAGGGGGTGTTGCGCGGCCCACCCACTTCGGTATTGGGCCCGGTCGAGAACAGGAAATTACCCTCGAAGGCACGTGCATCCATGCCAATGGCATCGTTCTTGTCGTGCAACCCCAAGGCCGTCCACTGGGCTCGAGACTGCAATCCCCAGCCGATATGCGAGAAGGCGTAGACATCAGGATCCTTGAAATGGGCCATGTACTCGCGCAGGTATTCCGCATCAAAGCCGCCATGGATCTTGCGGATGAAGCCCTCGCTGATTTCCAGCGTGATCGGCTTGTCGCGCACGTAGGTCTTGAACGGCAGCAGAATATCGCCGATGTCTATCACGATCGTCCCTTCAGCACTGCCCTCGTTGGGCCAGGAGAACAGGAAACCACTCGGCCAGTGGTCCCAACGTCCCGGAGCATCGGCAAACCCGTACTCACTCACCACTGGGTATTGACCAAGACTGGCCGTGAAATCCGTGCCTGCCTTGGAAGTCACCTTGAAGGTGGAGGCCTGCTTGAAGACATCCGCTGCAGCCTCGACTCGTCGCTTGTCATCCAGGCTGGGCAGCATGCGTGCCAGCATTTCGGGTGGTTCGACCGCCAACAGGATTCGCGTGCCGGACTTGAGAATGGCCTCCTGCTCTGGTGAGTGCAGCAGCATCATGGTGTCCACGACCAGATCTGCCGCCATCAGCGCCTGCTGGGCGGCTGGATGATTGGTCAATGCGGTATGCCCGACATAGGCCGTGAGATCATTGCCGACCGCCGTTCGATGATTGAACGACGCCAATTCGACGATATAGGCCTTGGCACCAAGGCGCTGCGAGGCCTCCATGGCCGCCGCCACGATCATGGCATTGGAGTAATGGCTTTTGAGAATCGCCACGCTCTGGGTGTCATCCACCTTTGACAACGCGAGAACGTGCTCAAAATGTTGGGTCAATTCGCTTTGACTGACGGGCATTTCACCACCTCTTGTTCTGTTCTCGATGACGTGTCATTCGTTTGTGGCGGGTGCCGTCACTATTGCGCCAGCACCTATTGCGTCAGTGCCTCTTGCGCCAGCACGTACTGCCTCGGCACCACGTGGATCAGTTCCTGCATCGCCCGCTGACATCTCGTAGGCCTGTCGCGACTTCGCACTCGCACACCTTTAGTGCAATGCCGGATTGCCACCGTCCAGATCGGTGCAAACCCTCTCGCCATTTAAAAACGTATACACGCATATATTCCAGTGACTACAACATATAGCACCGGCACTTGCAGGTTGGCAAGAATTAATAGAATTCACGAATAAATGCCACAAACACACATAAAACAGCCAGATAAGTGGAAAATCCGTAAGCCTATCGTGAGGTTTATCGACAATTTCCATTTTACCAATATCGTGCTTGACCCACTCATTAATGGCGTATACGTTGTTTTTACAGAAATCGTCACCTGATGAATCAATGGCCCGAAAGCTCGAAGGACGATGAAAGAAAGCCTGCTTTCTCATCATCTCGCATGCACGACAAGCCGGACGGCCAACCTACAACAAGACCAAGAGGAAACGTCGAGATGACACAGAAACCCACGATTGCCGTGATTGGCGCTGGGCTCGGGGGCGCAGCCGCTGGAGCGCTACTCCAACAGGCCGGCTATGACACCAAGGTGTATGAACAGGCTCCCGGATTTACGCGACTGGGTGCTGGTATTCACATGGGCCCCAATGTCATGAAGGTGATGCGACGAATCGGCATCGAGGATTCGCTGAACGCCATGGGGTCACATCCTGATGAGTGGTTCAGCCGTGATGGCAGAACAGGCGACTACCAGTCACGCATCCCCCTGGGCGAGTTTGCGCACGCGCAATACGGGGCGTCCTATATCACCGTGCATCGCGGCGACCTGCATGAACTGATGGTAAGCGCCCTTGATCCACGGCAACTGCACTTCAACAAGCATCTGGTCGATGTCGACGAGCGCGATGACAAGGTGGTCATGACCTTTGCCGATGGCACCACAGAAGAAGCCGACATCGTCATTGGCGCAGATGGTGTCAACTCGCGTATTCGCGAGAAGCTGCTGGGGACGGAAGCCCCGACCTACAGCGGCTGGGTCGCCCATCGCGCCATCATCTCGGCGGAAAAGCTCAAGGCTTACGATCTTGATTTCGAAGCCTGCGTGAAGTGGTGGTCAGAAGACCGGCACATGATGGTCTATTTCGTGACAGGCGATGAGAAAGAGTACTACTACGTCACTGGTGTCCCTGAGCCGGAGTGGAATCACGGCACCTCCTTCGTCGAAAGCTCCCGCGACGAGATGCGCGCGGCGTTCGATGGCTACCATCCCACGGTCCAGGCACTGATCGACTGCACCGAGACTGTCACCAAGTGGCCATTGCTGGAGCGCAATCCGCTGCCGTTATGGCATGAGAACCGCCTCGTCCTGCTCGGCGACGCCTGCCACCCGATGAAACCGCATATGGCACAAGGCGCCGCCATGGCCATTGAAGACGCTGCGATGTTGGTGCGTTGCCTCGAAGAAGTCGGCGCTCATCAGTATCAGGAAGCCTTCGAACTGTATCGCCACAATCGCTTCGAGCGGGCCTCCCGCGTGCAACAGGTCTCCCATGACAACACCTGGCTTCGAGAAGACGAAGATCCCGCCTGGGTGTTTGGCTACGACGTCTATGAAGTCCCCCTGAAGCAGCCAGCCACTTCCACCGAGGAGCATGTCGCATGAGCAGCACCTATCTCCATGGCGCAAACGTCCAGGCCAATGGCATCCGCCAACACTACCTGCGCTATGGCGGCGCCTCCTCGCCAACATCTGATGGTGCACCACGCCAGGCATTGGTACTTGTCCCCGGCATTACCAGTCCTGCCATCACCTGGGGGTTCGTTGCCGAGCAACTCGGGCAGCATTTCGATACCTACGTGCTGGACGTACGTGGCCGCGGCCTGTCCTCCACAGGGCCTGAGCTGAATTACGACACTGACACCTGTGCCGATGACATCATCGAATTCATCAAGGCATTGGGGCTCAAGGACGTGATTCTGGCAGGACATTCCATGGGCGCGCGCTTCGCGATACGCGCCGTGACACGTGGCGCGAAGGATGTCAGCAAGCTGGTATTGATCGATCCACCGGTGTCGGGGCCAGGACGTCGGGAGTACCCCAGCAAGCTGCCCTGGTATGTGGACTCCATCCGCGACTGCTCCCTCGGGGCGGATATCGAGACCATGCGCGGCTATTGCGCCACCTGGAGCGACGAGCAACTGATGCTGCGCGCGGAATGGCTGCATACCTGCTTCCCCCCCGCCATCGTGCAGGCCTTCGAGGAATTCCACAGCGTGGATATCCATCAGGATCTACCGGCGATCGCGATACCTACCTTGCTGATGTGTGCCGGCAAGGGAGGCGTCATTCAGGAGGAAGACAAGCAAGAGATACAACGCCTGCTGCCGAGCATTCGCATTACCCATGCGCCGAATGCTGGCCACATGATTCCCTGGGATGATTTCGACGGCTTCTTCGAGGCCTTCGAAGACTTCCTGACCCGATAACTGCACAACTCCATAACGACAATAAAGGATGTCCGTCATGCCCCAGACGCCTTCCACGATGGCCAGACCCTACCGTATCGGCCAGATCGTCCCGAGCTCCAACATCACGATGGAGACGGAAATACCGGCCATGCTGCTGGCCCGCCAGCATATTCGCCCGGAACGCTTCACCTTCCATTCCAGCCGCATGCGCATGAAGACAGTCGCCAAGGAAGAGCTGGCCGCCATGGACGCACAATCCGATCGCTGCGCACTGGAGCTTTCGGACGCAGCCGTCGATGTCATGGGCTACGCCTGCCTTGTCGCCATCATGTCGATGGGCCCGGGCTATCATCGTGAATCACAGCAGCGCCTGCGCAAGTGCACCGCCGAGAATGGCGCAGACACTCCGGTGGTCACCAGCGCCGGTGCACTGGTGGATGCTCTTGAGGTAATAGGCGCCAAGCGCGTGGTGGTCGTGGCTCCTTATATGAAGCCGCTGACGGAGATGGTCGTGAACTACATCCGCGAGGAAGGGATTGATGTGGTGGATTATCGGGCGCTGGAGATTCCCGACAATCTGGATGTCGCGCGCCACGACCCGGACAACCTGCCGGCCATCGTTGCCAGCATGGACCTGAGCGACATTGATGCCATCGTGCTTTCCGCCTGCGTTCAGATGCCCTCTCTGCCAGCCGTCGCCAAGGTCGAGGCTCTGACCGGAAAGCCGGTCGTGACAGCGGCGATTGCCACCACGTATTCCATGCTGAAATCACTGGGACTGGAACCAATCGTGCCGGGGGCGGGTGCTCTGTTGTCAGGGGCTTATTGAACACAAGCAATGAGGAAGTGCCGGCATGCGATCACAAGACGTGAATGACAACTACAAGGGTGTCTGGGATGGGCGCCTTGGCTTTGGCCACAAGGCTGCCTTGCTGGTGGTGGACTTCATGCAGGGCTATATCCTCCCCGAGTCGCCACTCTATGCACCCGGGGTGGTGGAGGCCGTGGCGAGGATGCCACGCCTGCTGAAGCAGGCCCGTGCATCGGGCATCGAGATCATCCACACCAACATACTGTACTTGGCACCGGAACAGCGCGATGGTGGACTCTGGGTTCAAAAGGCGCCTGTCATGCGTCATATGGTACCTGGCAGCCCCTACGCACGATTCTGTGAAGAAGTGATGCCGCAAGATGATGAGTTGGTCATCACCAAGCAATATGCCAGCGCTTTCTTCGGCACCTCATTGGCGTCGACACTGGTGGCGATGGGCGTGGACACCCTCATCCTGGTGGGCTGTTCGACAAGTGGCTGCATTCGCGCCACCGCAGTGGATGGCGTGCAGCACGGTTTCAGAATGATGGTGGTACGTGAATGCGTCGGTGATCGACACCCGGCTCCTCACGAAGCCAATCTGTTCGACATCGACAGCAAGTACGGCGATGTCATCTCGCTAAAGGAGACGCTTGAGCACTTGCAACAGGCGTAACGGAAAATGCCCAGCCTTCCATGGCTGGGCATTTTTCATTGCAACGCTTGCGAAGCCAAGAGGCCAGGAGGCCAAGTGATCAATGCATCGACTGGATGTCGATTGACGCTCACGGTGCCCGGGGCTATCTCAGGGCGTATTCATCTTCTCAAGGAGATGCAGCAGTGCGATGCGCTCGGCGGGATTGAGTTTGCCCATCGTCTGGTCGGTGATCTGATGTGCCACCGGAATCATGCTCTCGACCAGGGCTTCCCCCGCGTCAGTGATCGCGACCATGACCTTGCGCTGATCCGCAGGATCAGTCGCCAGCGTCACCCACTCACGTGCCTTGAGACGCTTGATGACGCCCCGAATGGTCGCGGGATCGATATCGGTTGCCCTGACGATCTCCGTCAACGAACTGGCTCCACGCTCCATGACGGTACAGAGCGTCACGAACTGGATAGCCGTTAGCTGTGAGTCGCTGCAGTGACGCTGAAAGATGGCCGTATGGCGCTGGTAGGCCTTGCGCAGCAAATGGCCGACTTGCTCAGAGAAATCATAGCCCTGCTCTGCCGGGGTCTGGTGCTCACCGGTCCGTGACGCTTTATCTTGTGTCTCGATGGTCATGCAGCATCCTTGAGGAACACACATTGCTTGCCAGCAATACGTTTGCCGACAGCACTCTTGCTGCCAGCTCACTTCTCGCGTGACAGCGGCCGACACGGGATATACCCGCAGCATAAGGTACACACCTTACCCGCGCAGTGTATTCGATACGCTTGCATTGCAACACCATTGGCACAAAAGCTAGACGATACAATACGAAAGGCGGATATTCATACTGATTCTCTCGGTACCGTGACGCGCGACATTCCTCATGCATACGCCACAAATCACGCAACCGCTGGGCATGGAGGCCGCGACATCCTCCCACAATAAAAACACATCCAATAGAGAGCTGACATGACTCGCGCATTGCTGCCTGACCGCCATGAACTTCTCACGGGCACCGACATGCTGGTGGTCTATCGTGACCCTGTCGTTCCTCCCAAGCCCGCCCCCGGACAACCCGGCACACACTCCAACTTCGTGCCCAACGAGCCGGAACTCTTCATCGCCCTACTCGAAGATGGCCAGGTCATGGCGTTCAATGGCCATGTCGATCTTGGCACCGGCATTCGTACCTCGCTGGCGCAGATCGTGGCAGAAGAGCTGGAAGTGCCCTGCGCGCAGGTCACCATGGTGCTGGGCCACCCGTTTGAGGTACCCAATCAAGGCCCGACCATTGCCAGTGCCACCATTCAGATCACTGCCGATCCGCTGAGACGCGCGGCAGCTCAGGCGCGGGAATATCTGCTGGAGCTGGCTGCCGAGCGCCTGGGGGTTTCGCGCACGGCATTACGCTGCGTCGATGGCCGCGTTCAATCGACTCAGTCATCTCAAGGATCGCAGGCTGACGGCGATGGCATTCACTATGCAGAGCTGCTCAAGGGTCACCGTCATGCCTTGACGCTTGCCGATCATGTCTGCCTGAAGCCGGTAAGTGATTATAAAATTGTCGGCAAATCGACATCACGAGTGGATATTCCCCAGAAAGCCACGGGCCAGCTGACCTTCGTACATGACATGCGCCTGCCGGGCATGTTGCACGGCGCCGTGGTCCGTCCGCCCTACACGGGCCATGACCGCGGGGACTTCGTCAATACCAGCGTGATTGCGGTCGATATCCAGTCCGTGGAAGGCATGCCGGGACTGGTAGACGTGGTGGTCATCGGCGACTTCATCGGTGTGGTGGCGGAGCGGGAAGAGCAAGCGAGAGCCATCGCCGACAGACTCGAGATACAGTGGCGACCCTGCGCGAGCCTGCCATCACTGGACGACGTTGAGCAGGCATTACGTGAATTACCGGCCACGCATCGACCGTTGCTCAACGAGGGCGATGTTGACAATGCGCTGGAAACCGCTCGTCATGCGCTAAAGCGCACCTACGTCTGGCCCTTTCAGCTGCATGGCTCCATTGGCCCGTCTTGCTCGCTGGCCGACTATCGCGACGGCCGACTTTCACTGTGGTCCGGCACGCAGAACCCGCACAGCCTGAGAGCCGATCTCGCCCGTTTGCTGGCACTGGATGAAGCCCGCATCACCATCACGCGCATGGAGGCGGCAGGCTGTTACGGTCGCAATTGCGCTGATGATGTCGGCGCCGATGCGGCACTCCTCTCGCGCGCCGTGGGGCGTCCGGTGCGCGTTCAACTGACGCGCGCGCAGGAACACACCTGGGAGCCCAAGGGGGCAGCCCAGCTGATGACAGTCACCGGCGCGATTGACGTCGATGGCAGCCCTGCCGCTTATCGTTTCACTTCGCGTTATCCGTCGAACAACTCCCCCACCTTGGCACTACTTCTGACCGGCGCAGCGACGCCCAGTGACATTCCCTTCGAGATGGGGGATCGCACAGCAGTGCCGCCCTACCGGTATGCGAATCGTGACATCGCATGCGATGACGTACCGACGTTGGTCCGCGCCTCCTGGCTACGCGGCGTCTCTGCCATGCCCAACACCTTTGCCCACGAGAGTTTCATCGACGAGCTGGCATTTCTTGCCAGGCAGGATCCTGTCATCTATCGCCTCAATGCGCTGACGGACCCTCGAGCCGTCGAGCTCTCCATGCGGGTAGCGACTCGCGCCGGCTGGGAAACACGAGTTGCACACTCTGCCCCTTCTGAAAGTCTCGATGACGAAGGGTGGCTATCAGGCAGAGGCTTCGCCTATGCCCAGTATGTCCACAGTCGCTTCCCCGGATTTGGTGCGGCACTGGCGGCCTGGGTCGTCGAGCTCACGGTGCACCCCAAGAGCGGACGCATCATCATCACCCGCTTGACGGTCGGCCAGGATGCCGGCCTCATGATCAACCCTGACGGCGTACGACATCAGGTGCACGGCAATGTCATCCAGACGCTCAGCCGAACGCTGAAGGAACGTGTGAGCTTTGAGGATGGCAAGCCGACCAGCAGTGAATGGGGCAGCTACCCTATCCTGCGGTTCTCGGAAATTCCCGATATCGACGTCATGCTGCTGGACCGCCCCGATCTCCCCCCGCTTGGCGTGGGTGAGTCCACGTCACTGCCCGGCACCCCCGCCATCGCGAATGCCCTGTTTGATGCCACCGGAGTTCGCTTCCTCAAGCCCCCATTCACGCCAGAGGTGGTAAGGGAAACGCTCAGGGACGCGTTGAACGAGGCAATTCAATGCTAGCCAAGCGGATTCACGAAACTGACAGTCGTCAGTCAAGAATGAACAACACATCCAGCCGCTACCAGATGACGAAAAGATAGAGCGTATTGGCTATGGCGCTGAGGCAGTCCTATTTCAGGGCTAGACACAATGCTGGCTCAGCTATCTTGCGATGATGTCACGCGATCAGCGATTGAGAATGATCGCCGTGATCGCCCCACCCGCGACAGCCGCCAGCACATAGCGACCATCAATATTCAGCCAGCGATGCCCGCGCGGCGGCTTGGACAGGTGACGATGCCGCCAATTCTGCACCCAGTAGCGATTATCGGAATAGTAATGACGCGGCAGATGGTCGCCTCGGCGCCATTGGTGATGACGACGCGCCTCATGGCGACGATGTTCATGATGCCTTTGCTGTCGGTAATGCTTCTTGTGCTGTCTGCCGTGATGGCCGCGATCATGATGGCCATGCCCTCGATCGTGATGTCCGTGGCCTCGATCGTGATGGCCGTGCCCTCGATCATGAGGACCTGCCTGTGCCAGTGGAGCACCCAGCAGGGTAAAGATCATCATCAGAATGGTCAGTGTGCGCGTGCGCATGGCTGGCCTCCTCATCTTGCCCCGCCGCCATTTCAACACCGGGAATCATGTAGGGAGTTTCTCAGTTAGGAAACAGTGTTGCGCAACCTTAACGAGACTTGTCCAGCACCGCAAGATGTCTCAATTTTCGCTATTTTTGTCGTTATTTCGTGCACAAAGCGTCGCCCGACGCTGCGATTGGTGTCGCTTATTGGATACATGAAGACCACTCCATGCCACACGGATTGATGACTGAGCAACGTACAAAAACGCCCCTATCGATTGACGATAGAGGCGATCTTCACCACATCATGCTTTCTGCGGCCATCTTTCATCGAATATTACGCGCCAGGAAAATTCCAAAAATCCCTATATATCATGAAGTTGCTGAACGATTTCATCATCATCGAGACTTGGCTGTCTCGTCATGGTGTCCCTTCCCGATTTCATGAATGTCCTTTCATTAGCAAGAGGAACAGCCACGTTGTCTCTGATTACTTCGGCGTGAGCGCATGGCGTTGCGAAGCATAGAAGCATTCAAATATGCGCTTTTTTGCATATAAAATCGAAAGAGCCTCCCCTTTATTTCCGCCGCTTTAGCCTTGAAACAATGCTTGGCGTAGCGACTGGCGTAGCGACTGGCGTAGCGACTGGCGTTCAGCATTGTGAAAAACTGCTTTGATGAATCGAGTCATCAAATTGACAAGTTGATAGTAAACCCCCGTATCATGCGGCCTGTAGCGCTACCTCTCTTCAAGAATCAGCAACATCTTGACGACATAGCCCAAAGTTCAAGTACGTGAGCTTTGCATTTCCATGTCCGTTCACCGATCATTTGCGCCACCACTGAGTAGTTTGATCGTTTGACTGACGACTTATCCTCGTCATTGCCGGTTTTAACGCCATCGCACTTACGTGACGCCTCAGGTAGGAGCAGCAAGATAAGCCGTAAAAAAAGGAGCCAAACATGGCCAGTACTGCGCCAGACCTGGATCGGCAAATCGCCCAGATGGACGATGAACTACTGCCGGTACCACGTCACAAACTGCACCGATGGCCGCACTTCGCCGGCCTTTACGCTGCCGAGCATGTTGCCGCTACCGAATTCGTTATCGGTGCGACCTTTGTCGCACTCGGTGCAGGTATCTGGGATATTCTGTTCGGTCTATTGATTGGTAACGCTCTTGCGGTTCTCAGCTTCTGGTTGATCACGACACCGATCGCCATCGAGACCCGCCTCAGCCTCTTCACCTACCTTCACCGCATCGCCGGTGATTCGATGTCACGCCTTTATAACTGGGCCAATGTCATCATCTTCAGTGCCATTTCTGCGGCGATGATCACCGTCTCCGCAACGGCGGTCAGGCTTCTGTTTGATATCCCGGCTCAGACCCAGGCATATCCCACCAGCTTTGAATTCATCCTGTTGGCGCTGGCAGTGGCAGCTATCGTAGTGCTGGTGGCGGTCTATGGCTTCAACGCTCTGACCGAATTCGCCAGCATCTGCGCCCCGTGGTTGATGCTGATGTTCACCGTCGGCGGCATGGTGCTGTTGCCGGAGCTGGCCGAGTCCGTCACCGGTGAGACCAGCCTTGGCAGTTTCTCGAATTTGATCGATGTCGCAGGCAGTACGGTCTTCACTGGTATCAATTCCGATGGTGAAGCAGGCATTGGTATCTGGGAAGTGATCGGTTTCGCCTGGGCGGCCAACACCTTCTCGCACTTCGGTCTGATCGATATGGCGCTGCTGCGCTACGCCAAGCGCAAGCGCTCTGGCTTGGCGACCGGTACCGGCATGATGTTTGGCCATTACGTTGCCTGGATTTCTGCTGGCCTGATGGGGGCGGCGACAGCTGCCGTGGCGGGTATCAGCATCGAAATACTTGAACCTGGTGAAGTTGCTCTCCATGCCCTCGGCGCCTCAGGCTTCGTCATCGTGGTCGTCGCAGGCTGGACCACCGCCAACGCCAATCTTTACCGTGCAGGGCTTGCCGCCCAATCTGCACTGCCCAACCTCTCGCGCAACAAGGCGACATTGGCAGTGGGTATCTGCGTGGCCGTGCTTAGCTGCTTCCCGTTCGTCTATCGCAGCATGCTGCCGCTGCTGACCTATGCGGGTCTGGTGCTGGTACCGATCGGTGGGATCATCTTCGCGGAACATCATCTGTTCCCGAAACTGGGCTTCAGCCGTTACTGGGCACGCTACAAGGGCCTGAAGCATAACGTCCCTGCATTGGCGACCTGGGGGCTATCACTGCTGTTCGGATTCGGTTTGGAGTTGGTCGATGTCATTCCCTTCTACTATCTGTTCCTGCCCACCTGGTTCGTCTCCATCGCGTTGTATACCTTGATGGCAAAACGCGCAGGCGCAGCACAATCCTATCCGGAAGCAGAAGCGGCCGAGCGTGAATTCCAGGCGCGCGTCGAAGTCTTCCATGCCAAGCAGGCAGAGACGACGAACTTCGCACCGATCAAGGATACTTCTGGCCTGACCAAGATCATCAAAGCGACTTGGATGGTGGTGGGTCTTGCCATTCCTCTCGTACTGGCAGTTCGTGTGCTTTTCTTCAGCCCCGACCTCGCCACTTACGAAGCGAATCGTGAAATGTTCTATCACGTGGCCATCTGGTGTACGGCAATCTACTTTGCATTTGCGTACTGGGAGCTACAGCGCGGCAAGGCGCTATTCAACAATCAGCCTGCCAAGCAAGCACCCGCTACTAGCTGAGTCGACAACGTGCCAACAGGCAAATAGACAGGCCAGCGGCGAAGGTAGTCCCAAGACACCGGGCTACCTTCGCCGCTGGCCGTTAGTACCGACGACTTCTTCACCCCTTTTGACCCGACCGCGACACGCGGCAGGAGACCTTCCATGACTCGTCTCTCCAATACCAGTCTGACTCAGCTTGATGCCAAGGTAGCGACGCCGACCTACGACCGTAGTGCGGTGAGCGCTGGTATCGTTCACTTTGGCGTGGGTGGCTTCCATCGTGCTCACCAAGCCATGTATCTCGATGAGCTGATGAACAACGGTCAAGCGCTGGACTGGGGCATCGTCGGCGTCGGCGTGATGCCCGGCGATCGTCGCATGCAGGAAGCCCTGGCTTCTCAGGACAACCTATACACCCTCGTGCTCAAGCACCCGGATGGCACCTATGAGCCGCGCGTGATCGGTTCCATCATCGATTACCGTTATGCACCGGACTCCCCGGATGCCGTGATTGAACTGATGGCAGACCCGGCCATTCGCATCGTCTCGCTGACGGTGACTGAAGGTGGCTATAACTTCCACCCGGTGAGCGGTGAGTTCAATCTTGAAAACCCGGATGTGAAGCATGACCTGGCCAATCCGGGCGCTGCCAAGACCAGCTTCGGCCTGATCACCGAAGCTCTGGCACGTCGTCGCGAACGTGGCGTGGCTCCCTTCACCGTGATGTCCTGCGATAACATCCAGGGCAACGGTGAGGTCGCTCACAAGATGTTCACTGCCTACGCACGCGCCCGCGATGCAGAATTGGCGGCGTGGATCGAAGCCGAAGTGCCCTTCCCCAATTCCATGGTTGACCGTATCACCCCTGTCACCACGCCTGCCGATATCGAAGAGCTGTCTGCACGTTTTGGCGTGGAAGATGCCTGGCCGGTGGTCTGCGAACCGTTTACCCAGTGGGTACTGGAAGATCACTTCGCCAATGGCCGTCCGGCATTTGAAGACGTCGGTGTGCAGCCGGTAGATGACGTCGAACCTTATGAACTGATGAAACTTCGTCTACTGAATGCCGGCCACCAGGCATTGTGTTACTTCGGTTATCTGGCGGGCTATCGCTATGCTCACGAAGCCTGCAATGACCCGCTCATCGTCGACTTCCTGCTCGGCTACATGAACGAAGAAGCCCGTCCAACCTTGGCACAACTACCGGGTATCGATCTTGATGCGCATTGCCGCACCCTGATCGAACGCTTCGCCAATCCGGAAGTGAAAGATACCCTCGCCCGTCTGTGCGCAGAAACCTCTGACCGCATTCCGAAGTTCCTGATTCCCGTTGCCCACGCGCAGCTGGAAAGCGGCGGCGAACTACGTCGTACGGCGGCAGTCGTTGCCAGCTGGGCACGTTACGCCGAAGGCGTGGATGAGCAAGGTGAAGCCATCGACGTGGTTGATCCGCTCAAGGAAGATCTGATGGCCCGTGCCAGCCGTCAGCGTGAAGAGCCAACCGCCTTCATCGACAACCGTGAACTCTTCGGAGACCTGGTCGATCAGCCGCGCTTCCGCGATGCCTATCTCAAGGCCCTGAAGAGTCTGCACGACAATGGCGCTCGCGCCACGCTGGAAATGCTGGTCGCTTCCTGAAATCGCTGATAGCTGATGATTGACGAAGTTCAGGAAATCGCGCGAGTTTGACGGCGGCAGAACGTAAAAAAGCGAGACGGGCTCAGGCCTGTCTCGCTTTTTTATGTCTATTGCGGACAACATGAGGCAGTCCTTCTGTCTTCTGCCTACTGACTCATGGACCTTCGACCTCTCAGCGGGTGCAAGGAAACCTGAATGACACACTGAGTCGTCATGAAGCGCAAAAGATCCCGCCAGGCGGGATCTTTGTCAGACACGTGAAATTGTGCGATCGGGCTTCGAAGCACCCTCAGCCATCGCGGAACAGGAAGCTGTAAGCATTCAAGGCCGGTACACCTCCGAGGTGGGCGTAAAGCACGCGTGACCCCTCAGGGAATTCTCCCTTTCGCACCATATCGATCATCCCCTGCATGGACTTGCCTTCATACACGGGGTCAGTCAGCACCCCTTCGAGTCTTGCGCATAGGCGAATGGCTTCCAGGGTCCCGTTATTGGGAAGACCATATTCTGGATATCCATAACGAGTATCCAGAACGATATCCTCAGCGGTGATTGGCGAATCAAGCTCGACCAGTTCTCCCGTCTGTTGAGCGATACGAAGAATCTGGGCCCGGGTCTGCTCCGGCTTGGCGGAAGCATCAATCCCGATCACCCGGCGTGACCGGTCATCTTCTGCGAAACCGACAACCATACCCGCTTGAGTGCTCCCCGTGACCGAGCACACGACGATATAATCGAAGGTGAACCCCAACTCCTCTTCCTGCTGGCGTACCTCTTCTGCAAAGCCGACAAACCCTAGACCACCATAAGGATGCTCGGAGCAGCCAGCGGGGATAGGGAAAGGCTTGCCGCCTCTCTCGACGACATCCGCCATAGCCTGCTCCCAGCTAGGGCGGATGCCGATATCAAAGCCGGCGGCATCCAGACGGACATCTGCCCCCATGATGCGTGACATCTCGATATTGCCGACTCGATCGTAGACGGCGTCGGAATAATTGACCCAATTCTCCTGAACCAACACACACTGCATGCCGAGATGTGCTGCCACCGCCGCGACCTGGCGCGTCTGATTCGACTGTATTCCGCCGATGGATACCAGGGTATCGCAGCCTTGTGCAAGGGCTTCAGGAATCAGATATTCAAGCTTGCGAGTCTTGTTACCACCGAACGCCAAGCCACTGTTGCAGTCCTCGCGCTTGGCATACAGCTCGACCTTGCCGCCCAGATGCTCGCTGAGTCGCTTTAAGGGGGTAATCGGGGAAGGACCAAATGTCAGCGGATAGCGCTCGAATTTATCCAGATTCATACCTTTTCTCCTTGTTATTGGATGCTCAGAACACTGAAGGCGACGTGAGCGGACACGACGTCACGGGAAAACTTCAGCACCCATAATGGTAGAGATATTCATCCGAATATTGGTTGCAAATAGCGAAGGTTTTTCAGATATTTGTTTCTAAAGAAATCAAGAAAACACATTTTCATTGTGAGAATCTGGCTTTGAACACAACAAAATTACACAAGCGATCTCAACCGACAGACACGAATTCATCTCTGGATCGCACTGATCGCGCCATTCTTGCGGTGCTGCAGGAAGACGCCTCCCTCTCCAACGTGGCCTTGGCCGAGAAAGTCAGTCTCAGTGCTCCCGCCTGCTTGAGACGCGTCGAACGCCTGAAGCAGACTGGCATGATAAGAGGCATCGTGGCATTGCTGGACAATGAAGCCTTGGGGGCAGGCATGGTGGTACTGATTGGCGTGGTGCTGGACCGCTCCACACCGGAATCCTTCGCTGCCTTCGAAGCCGCGGCACAGAAAGTATCGGGCTGTATGGAATGCCACGTCGTGACCGGAGAATTCGACTACTTCATGCTGCTGCGAACGAAAGACAGCCAAAGCTTCAACCGACTGCACGCTGAACAGTTGCTGTATTTGCCGGGCGTGCGTCAGATTCGCTCATTCATGGGCTTGCGTGAGGTGCTGTCCACTCCAGAAATCCCGATCTGATGAGGGTGTTGGCTGCACGACAGCAAGCCAGTTCGATGGGGAGCATGGGGGTACGCGCATCGGGATGACAGGTCACTGTATCTTGTACATGCCACCCACCTGGCTATCTCCCACATACCGCCGCAATCGGGGCCAGGGTTTCCAACGGCGGCCAGAGAGTTTTCTGATGTGTCGCATCAAGCCTTCACAGGCGCGGCTTGTGCAGACGCCATTCAATATTGGCTTTCACCATCGGCCATTCACTGGCAATGATGGAATACGCTGCAGTATCACGCACGGTGCCATTGGGCATGATCGAGTTTGACCTCAGCACGCCATCCAGCTTCGCGCCCAAGCGCTCAATGGCACGACGACTCTGCTGATTCAAAACATGCGTACGGAACTCAACACAGACACACCCAAGCTGCTCAAACGCATACCGTAACAACAACAGTTTGCACTCGGTATTCATCGGCGAGCGCTGTACCGATTTACGATACCAGGTAGAGCCAATCTCGAGGCGTCGATGTTCCTCACTGATATTCATGTAGGTCGTCATACCCACCGCCCTGCCCGTTGCGACATCCAAGATTGTGAATGGCAACATCGTCTCCAGTGCCGCCCTGCGTGATATCTCCGCCTCCATCCCAGCACCGTCCGGGATGCTGGTGTACCAGAGACGATGTAATTGCCCATCGGCAGTGGCCTCCACCAGATCACCATGATGATCGTGAGACAGCGGTACCAACGCGACATGCTGCCCTTTTACCGAAAAGGGCTCCGGCCAGGTAACCATGACAGACTCCTCAGTCAGCTCTCCACGACGGATGAGTAGAGAGTACAGAAGGTCA
This sequence comes from Cobetia sp. L2A1, assembly GCF_009796845.1. Taxonomy (NCBI): domain Bacteria; kingdom Pseudomonadati; phylum Pseudomonadota; class Gammaproteobacteria; order Oceanospirillales; family Halomonadaceae; genus Cobetia; species Cobetia sp. L2A1. The sequence continues at coordinate 2,372,382 of NZ_CP047025.1, forward strand.
GTACACCACCAGGCTCTCACAGGAGACAACTCCCACCTCCCTCTTCATGCACAGCAGATAACCCTATTGAGAGGTATGGCTTCACGCGTCTTCTCACTGACAACCGGACGGGAAAATTCACATAGGGGCCAAAACGAAAAATCCCGCAGCCAGGGCTACGGGATCATCAAAGACAAGTACCTTATTGGGCTCCGTCTGATTGCTGGACACTATCTTGCCTACAAGCCGCAGGCTGACGCGGGTGACCGCCGTCTATCCTGTTGCTGATAAAAAGTACTCACTGGTTCGTGTCAACGCCAAGCCAAGTCACACGAAACCTATTGATGGCCGAGAACTCCGTCATGTAGAAAAGCGCTAGACAGTGCTGATGAATAACGACTATCTCTTCAACGAAAGCGGCCGGCCCTTTCATTGCTGAAAAGGCAGGCCACTATGTATTAGCTGACATCAGAGTATGACAAAAGCTCGCTTTGGGTTTCCCATCACTCGCTGCTAGCGTTGCTCATTCACCTGCACCACTGGTGTGGTGTTGGTGAAATTGGGGACATCCGCCATCAGCTGCTCCGTGTGCAGCCCAAAGGCAGCCTGAAACACCTCTACTGATGCAAAGTACAGCGTCCCGATCGCGATATAGGGCGCTTTCTCGCCTTGCGGACCCATATCAAGGCCAGCATCGACCTGGGTGTCCTTGAGCGCATCGCCCATTAGCTCTGCCACCAGCGGCAGATGTGTATTGCGATAGTAGTCAAAGTCGAAGACGACTTGCGGGCCGTTCGGGTAAAGAATATTGACCTTGATCATCAGAAGACTCTCCATCAGGAAGTGACCGTGACTTAGCGAGAAGTGACCGCGACTTAAACTGACAAGTCGCCAAGAATGATGTTGTCAGCATAGCTCTGATAAGCCGCTTCGATCTGCTTGGCCATTGGGTCCGGGAAGAGGTGAAAATCACCGGCTTCCAGTGCTTCCACAATACCAGCAGCCACGGTCTCAGCACCCGGCGCTTCATCAAAGCCGGCGCTCTTGCCCATATCCGTCGCGATCGGCCCTGGATGCACGCTCAGCACGCTGACACCCTTCTCGCCCAGCTTCTCACGCAGACCCTGGGTCACGGAGTAAGCCGCCGCCTTGGAGGCACAGTAGGTCGTCATGTCACCGAAGGTCTTCATGGACGCGATGGAGTTAAGCTGAACCAGCACGCCCTTATTGGCTTCCAGAGTATCAGCGAATGCTTGAGCAGTACGCAGCAGCCCAAAGACGTTCACATTGAACTCTTCCTGCAGGGCCGATTCCGCGTCTTCGCTCAGCGGGGAGACAACCTTCATTATCCCAGCGTTATTGACCAGAATATCGACATCGCGTGTGTGCTCAGCCAGCGCCTTGACGGACGCCTCATCCGTCACATCAACCGGTAGCGCAACCACCTTGTCGCCATATTTGGCTTGAAGATCTTGAGTGGACTCCGGGTTACGCACGGCCAGATAGACCTTCTCGACGCCATGTGCGAAGAAGGCATCGACGATTGCCTTACCGATGCCACGATTGGCGCCCGTCACCAGTGCCACCTTGCCTTTGACTGAATAGCGCATGTTTCTCTCTCGTATCAATGGATGCTCGATCAGCACAATCAATTGCGTACCGATCAGTATGAAATTACTCTATACCTATCAGTACGCAATGACAACACGTTGCGCCATCCCCCCTTGTCCAGGTGTGAAGTCCATCGCCACGCCGCCTGCTCATCTCAGCGATACCCAGAGCCCAGAAACACCAAGGGCCCTCGAAAGAGAGCCCTTGTCACTGCTTATGACGGCGCATCACTGCATGCCTTGCCACTAACTGCCCCAGCAATGGTCTACTCGCCGTGACATCACCCCGGGCCCAACTCGAGCCCAATCCCGCGCAGCGTCGTTTCAATCACTACCTCAAGCTGATTCGCCGAGACACCTGAACGCGCCATGGAGGCCGTACCCTTGAGCACGGTATACACCGTCAGCGCATTGGCCGCTGCCGTCTTGTCGAGCCCAAGCGCAATAGACTCCGGGTCTTGCGTAAACAACGCAGTGAACATGTCCAGTGCCATGCGGTCTTCTTGCTCCAGCAACGCATTAGCCTCTGCTGGCATATCGCCTGCAGCGGACTCCGACTGACACAGCACCAGAAAGCACCCTCTGGGATGCGGTGTAGCAGACTGCATGCTCACGACAGACAACATGTAATTGCGTAAACGACAGGCAAGTGAAACATCGGACGCCTGGAGCCACTGAAAGTGCTCGTGCATCTCGGTCTCGATGTAATGCCTTGTCGCCTTGACGAACAAGGCCGCTTTATTGCCGAAGGCGCTATACATGCTGGTCTTGTTGATACCCATCTGCTGAGTCAACTCGGCTAACGATGCACCGGTGTACCCCTTGAGCCAGAACACCTCCATCGCCCTGCGCAAGGCGATGTGCTCATCAAACTCGCGCTTGCGTCCAACTGCCATCGTGATGACTCCTCGTTTTTACATCGACCTGGGATGTCGGTCGGCATCCATTTCAAGCTCTCACGCTATATTGTACCAGAGGGTAAGAAACCTGCTTTATGGCTAGTAAATCACCACAGGACAGCACAAGAGAGTACAAGAAAGTACAAGGTCAACTTCCTCCTCGCCGACTCTCACCCGGGCGCAGCATTCTGACACGGGCCTTGGGCGTGCGCCGTGGCAAGACCGGAGGCTCAGGAGGCTGATCAAGCTGCATCGTTGCCTCGATCTTGCTGATACCGACGGCGCCACCGAGGGTAGTGGAGAACTCTGAATCGCTTTGATCATCCTCTTTGTCTGCCGAGTGCTGAGCCTTGCTTTGCGCGCCTGTAGACGCGTCGGAAGGGGGCACGATGACCCAGGCAAAGGTCGGCAATGTCAGGTTCCAGTAAATGGCCGGCAATCGAATCATCAGCACCGCTACAATCGCGGCACCGGTTGCCCAGGGCAGTGGGAGGCCAAGTTCCAAGAGCGCAATATAGAGGATGCCACCTGCCAACGACGCCGAGGCATAGATTTCCTGGCGCAGCACCATCGGCACCCGGCGTGCCAGTACATCCCGAATCATGCCACCTGCCACACCACTCATGGTGCCCATCACGACAGCCACGACGCCATCCATTCCCAGCATGCGTGCCTTATGGACACCAAGCACAGTAAATAGCGCAAGGCCGAAAGCATCCGTCACTGGCAGGAAGACGCGCGTCAAGCGATGAATATAATGAAACCCGAACGTCGCCACCAGCACGGTAAGCAGGATCACCCACAGGTAAATAGGCTGTTCGACCCAGAAGACTGGGCCAATCCCCAGCACCAGATCACGCAGCGTGCCGCCCCCAATTCCCGTTACCGCTCCCAGCACCAACATACCGAACGGATCCATCCGTGAACGGCAGGCAACGACAACGCCTGTCAGCGCAAAAATCATGACACCGGCCAAATCTAGCCAGGTTATCCAGTTCATACCTTTTCCTTCCCTTGCAATGTGACGCGACACGCGCTTTCCACAGCGTGGCTTGCACGGTGTCGATGCACACAGGACTTTTTTACTATCGTACTGAGGGTGTCATCGCGGGGCATCACCCTGCCAACGGCGGTAACGAACGGTAGCACTGAGCCACGACAGGCAATAGTGGCGTACCCGACTGATTCTGGCTGCTGAATGGAGCACTTTGGGCTGAATCAATGAATTATTGAGCTAACGAGCGGCTCTTTCATCATTCAGCGATCAATCAGCTGCCAGTCCACGCTGCGCGGTCACACTGGGGGCCTCACCAAAGCGCTGTCGATACGCGCGGGAGAAATGCGCCAAGTGCGAAAATCCGACCGAGAATGCCACTTGCGACACACTCACGCGGCTATCGGCGAGCACTCGCTGAGCATGATCAAGGCGCATGCCGAGATAGCACTGCTTGGGCGTCTCACCGAACTGAGCCATGAAGATGCGCGTCAGTTGCCGTTGGGATTGGCCAGCCAGTCGGCACACCTCGGGAATCGATAGCGCTTGCGCCAGATTCGCTTCCATTACTGCCAGAGCTCGGACAACACCGCGCGGCAGCGATGAAGGCGCAGGGCGATCTCGACTCACCGCTCCCTCATGGGCGCGCTGGTGAACGATCTGTCGCTCCACGGCATCCGCCAGCGACGGGCCATAAAGCGTCTCTATCCAGACCAGCATCATGTCGATACTGGCCGCGCCGCCTGAACCTGTCAGTCGCTCCCCCTGCCATTCGTAATGCGATGAGCTGACGGTCAGCTCAGGGAATTCCTGGCGAAATGCCGGCACACTTTCCCAGTGCAACGCCACCGGATGGCCTGCCAGCACACCGGCACGCGCGAGGATGAAAGGCGCCGTATCCAGCCCTCCCAACCAGGCACCGTGTGCGGCGAGATAGCGCAAGACCGCACGTGCTTCACTCCCGACACTCACCTCCGCCTCGTAGGATGACACCACCATCAGCCGTGGCTTGGTGTCCCTATCACTAGTGCCCGTTCTGTCGTGAGCACCCTCCACGATCAAATCACTCAACTGACCATCGACATCGATACGCACACCGTTACTCGCCACCACGGCTTCACCATTGGCGGACAGCAGTCGCCAAGCAAAAAGATCGCGTCCAAAGCGATTAGCCACCCGCAAGGGTTCCAGCAGGCAAAATAACGTCAGCATCGAAAATCGCGGCACCAGCCAGACGTTCAGCGTGTGCTCAGCCGCGCCCGGGGCCAGCAGTGGCGGGGAGTCAGGGCGCGGATAATGATGAGATCCCGCAGGTGACGTAGGCGAGCCGTGGTGAGAGGTTGTGTCCGACATGGGGCTATTTTTGTCAACTTGTTGGCTAATTTAATCAAACCCTACGCACGTCAGAGGATTAAGGTAAGGAAAACATCACTGCCGGACCGGACTTTCAGTGCCGCTCCCTCTGCCGCGGAGATCCACGAGTGCCCAGCGCGAACATAGCTCTCAGCCTGCTGAACCAAGGACAACAACTCCACCTGACACGCACCGAGGGAGATGTGATCTTCGATGCCCTGTGGCTTCGCGAACGGGCACCTGATGCAGACACGCTCGACGCCCTCACAGGCCAGCGTCTCATTGAGGCGGCCGAGTTGCCGCTGAACTTGAGCATCACTGACGCTACGCTCGAGAGTGGAGCTCTCAAGCTTGTGTTCAGTGACGACCACCATGCGCGCTTTCCACTGACGGCATTGATGACCGAAGCCACGGCCCACGAAGTACGTGATGACCTGACACTCTGGACGTCCGAGTCATGGGCAGCATCGCACGACATCATTCCCAGCACTGACTTCGCGACGGCGCTGGACGACGACGACGCCCTGCTCGACATGCTCGATCAGCTCAGTCGTTTCGGCTTCGTGCGCGTCAGCGGTGTGCCAGGGACGGAAGATGGCATGAAGGCGCTGATTCACCGCATCGGCCCCGTCAGACAGACCAACTGGGGCGGCATCGCCGACGTCAAGTCCGTGGCCAATGCCTATGACCTGACCATGACGCAGCGTGGGCTCGAACCCCATACCGACAATCCCTACCGGGACCCCATCCCCGGCTATATCTGGCTGCACTGCCTGTGCAATGCCGCAAGCGGAGGGGACAGTAGACTGGTAGATGGCTTCAATGCCGCCGAGCAACTGCGACGTCAAGACCCCGAAGCGTTCGCCTCCCTGACCGAGGTGACCCCGGGGTTCCGTTATCACGATGCGACCACCCGTCTGGAAAGCGAAGGCCCGCTGATCGAACTCGACAGCCGCGGCTGCGTCAAACGCGTGCGCTTCTCCAACCGTACCGAGCGCGTCCCCGCCCTGGCAAGCGAGACACTGCGTCGCTACTACGCCGCCCGTCAGGCCTTCTATCGCCTGATCACCAGTGATGCGCTCACCCTCCATCTCAAGCTCGAACCGGGCCAGATGCTGATCATGGATAACTATCGACTCTTCCATGGCCGCAGCGCCTTCCAACTGGAGGGCGGAACTCGTCACATGCGTCAGGGTTATGTGGATCGTGACTCTACCGCCAGCCGTCATCTACTCCTGCGCGATCTCCGCCATACTCAGAAGGCGACCGCATGAGTCAATCAGCCTCTTCTCGCCAGACGCTGTCGCCGCAGGTCACGGACAGTATTCCACCACTGACACAGGCGCGCTTCCGCCACTTCGGGGAGAGTGTTCATGAAGAATGGGCGCTGATTGATGACCATTTCCGCCACTACCAATCCGATGCCTGTCGCCGTGTGTTGCTTCACCTGCAACGCCTTCGTGGCGACCATCATGGCTACCCCATCGATCGCTATGACCATTGCCTGCAGACGGCCACTCGTGCACTGAATGCCGGTGCCGATGAGGAGATGGTGGTGTGCGCACTGCTCCACGACATCGGCGATGACCTGGCACCTGCCAATCATGCCGAGATCGCCGCGGCGATCCTCGCGCCCTTCATCGATCCGCTCAATACCTGGATGATTCGCCATCACGAACTGTTCCAGGGCTATCACTACCGGCATTTCTTCGGCCAGGACCGTCATGCACGCGAAGACTATGTGCAGCATCCTGCATATGAGCGTACTGTGCGCTTCTGCGACGAATGGGATCAGTCCAGTTTCGACCCCGACTATCCCACCCTGCCGCTATCGGATTTCGTGCCCATGGTCGAACGCATATTGGCTCGCGAGCCATTCGGCGGGCTGCCGGAGCTGGTGACGCCAGCCGAGGTGGCGCGAGCTCTCAAGGCAGACCAGCACCCTGACGGTCCTGAGCGCGCGGGGCATGACACGCGACAAGGAACCACCGTATGACGACCTGCGCTCAACATTTGATTCAGCTGCTGGGGGCCTATGGCATTGATACCGCCTTCGGTATCCCTGGCGTGCATACCATCGAGCTCTATCGAGAACTCCCCCACTCCGGGCTGCGTCACTACACGCCGCGCCACGAGCAGGGCGCCGGCTTCATGGCCGATGGCTATGCACGCGCCAGCGGGAAGCCCGCGGTGTGCTTCATCATCACCGGCCCGGGCATGACCAACATCGCCACGGCCATGGGTCAGGCTCTGGCGGATTCGATCCCGATGCTGGTCATCTCTGGCGTCAATGCCACCACTAGCCTCGGCCGAGGTCAGGGTCGGCTGCATGAGATGCCACACCAGCGCGAGACGCTGGCGGGCGTCAGCGTCTTCAGTCATACGTTACTCGACCCCGCGGCGCTGCCGGAGGTGATGGCTCGGGCCTTTGCCGTCTTCCAGGGAGCCCGCCCCGGCCCGGTGCATATCGAGATTCCGCTGGATGTGATGGCAGCACCGATGCCCGCGCACCTCTGCCATTCCACGTCTCCCGCGGTGTCGGCCTTCTTCCCGCCGGCCCCCGCGCCGCAAGCACTGGCGCTGGCCACCCGCTGGCTGGATGAGGCACAGCGGCCGCTGGTGCTGCTTGGCGGTGGCAGCGCCAGTGCGCCTCAGGCAGCACGTGCGCTGGTAGAGCGTCTCGATGCCCCCACTCTCACCACCATCAATGCGCGTGGCGTACTGGGACACCATCATCCGCTGGATCTGGGCTGCACCGCCACGTTCGCACCGATTCGTGAGCTGGCCCGCGACGCCGACGTGATACTGGCGTTGGGCACCGAGCTTGGGGAAACCGATTACGATCAGGTCTTCGACGGCGGTTTCGGTTTTACCGGCAAGGTGATCCGTGTCGATATCGATCCTCAGCAGCTGGCACGCAATCACTTCGCCAGCCTCGCGATGGTGGCGGATGTCAGCCTGACGCTGGACGCACTGGCCGAGTGCATCACACCGGCTCATCGCCAGGGCGCTGACATCTGTGAGGGCCTTCGTCAGCGTCTTGATCTTGAACGACAACCGGATCTGGCGCCTTACGTATCCCTGTTCGAGGTGCTGGATGCCAGCGTGCCGGAGGCCATCATCGTCGGTGACTCCACCGGACCGGTCTACGCCGGTAACTTCCTCGCCAGACGCAGCGAGCCACGTCGCTGGTTCAACGCGGCCACCGGTTTCGGCACGCTGGGCTATGGATTACCTGCGGCGCTGGGGGCCAGTATCGCGCGCCCCGACTTGCCAGTCGTGGCCATCGTGGGAGATGGCGGCCTGCAATTCGTGCTGGGAGAACTGGCCACCGCGCGTGACCTGAACCACCCCATCGCCATCCTGGTGTGGAACAACGATGGCTACGATGAGATTCGTCGTTACATGACCCATGACAAGGTCGAGCACCTCGGTGTCGACCTGCAAGCACCTGACTTCCCGTCGTTGGCAGACGCCTTCCGCTGCCGATACTCAGCCGTTACCACGCCTGACATGTTAAGCAGCGCTCTCGAGAATCTCAGTCAGGCAAGCTCCCCGCTGCTGATCGAGATCAACGTCGAGCGCTGGCTGGACAACGAATTGCAGCACCGTACCTGATGTCGCGACAGATTCAATTATCGACCACTAATAATCATGAGCCTCAGCACGATCTGAGGCCGACAAGGAAAGCCCGATGACGATGCCCTCCAGATCCATCAAGTGCACCCCGTGTGCTTCCGACAACGTAAGTAGCGAGACAGACCAACACTTTCTGAGCCGTACAACACGACTCGCCAGTGCTGCACTTGTCAGCTCAGTGCTGGCCAGCACTCTGATGCTGAGCTCATCGGCACTCGCCGCCGCAGCGATGGATCGCGACAAGAACATGACGCTGGTCGTGCCGCCGTGGCCTGGTGTCACGGTCAAAAGCGAAATCGTTGCCCAGATCCTTACTCCGATGGGTTACACCGTAGAGCGTCAGGAAGTCAGTTCTACCGTGGGCTACAAGACCATGACCACCGGCGATAGTGATGCCTTCCTCGCAGGATGGTTGCCCGCCCAGCAAGACAGCTATGACGCTGCCATCTCCAACGGCGCCATTACTGACCTGGGAAACAATGTCACCGGCGCCCGCATGGGCTTCGCCGTACCCGGCTATGTGTATGACGCCGGTATTCATAGCGCTGCCGACCTGGCGGCCAGTGGTGATAAATTCGACAAGACGTTCTACTCCATCGAAAGCGGCTCCACGGTCAGCGATTTCATCAATAACGCCGTAGACAACAATGTCTATGACCTGGGTGACTGGGATGTGATGGAGTCCTCAACGCCAGGCATGCTCAGCGAAGTACGTGCCGCTGCGCGCAATCAGACCTGGATCGTCTTCTACGGCTGGACACCGCACTGGATGGTGCCGGAGTTTGACGTTCACATTCTCGATGATCCCGACGCTGTTTACGGTGGTAAAAACGGTGCCAGCGACGTCAAGACCATCGTCTCCACCGATTTCGCCACTGCCAATCCCAACATGACGCGCTTCCTCGATCAGCTGATTTTCAGTGCTGATGAGCAAAGTGCGTTTATCCTCGATTACGGCCTCAATGAGCGTGATCTCGAAGATGTCGCTCACGATTGGATTCAGGCACATCCCCAAAAACTGGCCGAATTTCTCGATGGCGTGACGACGCGTGATGGTGGTGATGCCATCGCAGCCGTAGACGGCAGCTTATGAAGGCGAACGAACACGAACACTCCTCTCGACAAGGTGCCAGCGATGAAAGTATCGCCCGGCGCGATCTGGCCGCAGCCTATCGCTTGATGGCGCTTGACGGCATGGATGATGGTATCTCGACCCATATCTCTGCCCGTCTGACCGGAGAGCGCTTCCTGATCAATGCGCTTGGACTGCGCTTCGAGGAGGTTCGGCCGGACAATCTTGTCACTGTGGATGCCAGCGGCGACATACTCGATGACCCCACCGGGCTTGGTATCAACCCTGCCGGCTTTACGATTCATAGCGCCGTGCATGCGGCGCGCCCTGACGTTGAATGTGTGCTGCACGCACACACCGTCGCCGGAGTGGCCGTGTCCTGCCTCGACGAAGGGCTATTGCCACTCAATCAGTGGGCGATGCAGTTTCATCACCGCATCGGCTATCACCCCTATGAAGGTATCGCGCTGGAGCTGGCCGAACGTGATCGACTCGTCGCTCACCTCGGGTCGCACATGACGTTGGTACTGCAGCAACACGGCATGCTGACCTGTGGCACCAGCGTCGGCGACGCCTTCCTGCGCATGCGAGATCTCGAGCGTAGCTGTCAGGCACAGCTAGCGGCTCAGGCCACCGGCCAGATACTCACCCGTGCAACACCAGCCCTGTGCGAACACGTGGCACGTCAGTACGACCGCTGGAATGCCAGCGCCCAAGGCATTGATCTCGCCTGGCGCGCAGAGCTGCGTCGCCTGGGTATCACGGCACCTGCTGCCCAAATGACCTCATCCTCGGCCTTGCTGGAGACCACATGCGCTTCTCAACACTAACCGACCGTATCGCCGGCGAAGGGGCCAGTGCCTGGGACATTCACATACGTGCCCTCAAGCGCCGCGCCGCTGGAGAAGACATCACCGTGTTGTCCGTGGGTGATCCTGACTTCACCACCCCGGATACCATCATCGAGGCCGCCAAGGCAAGCCTCGACAAGGGTGCGACGCACTATGCAGACGTTCAGGGTAAACATGCCCTGCGGGAGGCCATCGCGGAACGTTATCGCGTAGCAAGCACCGACGCCAAGGCAGAGAATCTGATCGTGATGGCCGGTGCCCAGTGTGGCCTCTATGCGGTTGCTCAGTGCCTGCTTGAACCCGGTGATGAAGTCATCGTGCCGGAGCCCTGCTACGTGACCTATGAAGCCGTGATTCAAGCGCCCGGTGCTGTCATCAAGCGGGTGCCTCTGAAAGGTGATGACGGGTTTCGACTTGAGGTCGCCGACATCGCCGCGGCCATCACGCCACGTACTCGCGCCATCCTGCTCAACAGCCCCCATAACCCCACCGGCACGCTGATCGAGGCAGCACAATGGAATGCCATTGCCGCTCTGTGCCGCCAGCATGACCTCTGGTTGATCTCGGATGAGGTCTACGCCGAACTCATCTTCGATGGCGAGCATGTGTGTGCAGCAGCGCTACCAGACATGGCCGAGCGTAGCGTGGTGATTTCCAGTCTCTCGAAATCCCATGCCATGACTGGCTGGCGTGTGGGCTGGGTACTGGGCCCGCAGGCATTGATAGAGCATCTGACCAATCTGGCGCTATGCATGCTCTACGGCTGCCCCGACTTCATCCAGGACGCGGCCATCGCGGCATTGAGCGATGAGCGTCAGGCCGACATTCATGTCATGCGTGAGGCGTATCGTGAGCGCCGTGATGCTGTCTGCGATGCGTTGCAACACTGCTCAGCCGTGCACGTCATCACCCCACAGGCGGGCATGTTCGTGATGGTTGATATTCGTGCGACCGGTCTCAGCTCCCAGCAGTTTGCAGACCGCCTGCTGGATGAACACAACGTCTCGGTGCTGTCAGCAGAGGCCTTCGGCCCCTCCGGTGCGGGCTTTGTTCGTCTGAGCCTGACCGTGTCACCACTATTGCTGGCGGCAGCCTGCCAGCGACTGGCACTGCTGGCCGACACCGCTTGCGCAGGACGTGTGATCGACGCCGACACGATAGCGAACAAGCTCGGCATGAACGCGCCGGATACTTCCCTTCACAGTTGAGTCGCTTATGACAATGACGTCCACGAACACTGCACCGCAGGGCCGATCGACGATCAACCACCATGACAGCGAGCGCCCAACGCAACACACCTCCCCCAGTGCTGCCAAGGATGGCAAGGCGCAGTCATCCAGGATAGCCGTCGAGGCCAACCATATCGTCAAGCATTATGGCGAGCTGGCCGTACTCCACGATGTCTCTCTGCGAGTCAAGGAAGGCACCGTCACGACCATCATCGGGGCGAGTGGCTCCGGAAAAAGTACCCTGCTCCGCTGCATGAATCTGCTGGAACGCCCTGATCAAGGTGAGCTATCAATTGCAGACGAACACGTGCGCTTTGATCGCAATGCGCGGGGCGACATCATCGGGTTGGATCGTCGCCAGATCCAGCGGCTGCGTTCCAAGGTCGCCATGGTCTTCCAGCAGTTCAACCTGTGGCCTCATCTGACCGTGCTGGGTAACGTCACTGAAGCGCCAATGCGGGTCAAGGGCTTGTCGCGGCGCGAGGCCACCAAGGTCGCTGAACACTATCTCGAACGGGTGGGCATGCTGGAACGTGCTGACACCTACCCCGCATTTCTCTCCGGTGGTCAGCAACAGCGCGTCGCCATTGCACGTGCATTGGCGATGGAACCACGCGTACTGCTCTTCGATGAACCGACCTCAGCGCTGGACCCCGAGCGCGTCAGTGAAGTACTGGCGGTGATTCGCAGCCTTGCCGATGAAGGTCGCACCATGCTGATGGTGACGCATGAGATGGCATTTGCCCGTGAAGTATCAGACCAGATCGTGTTCCTCGATCAAGGCAGGGTTGGTGTTGTCGGTAGCCCCGCCGAGGTGTTCGAACAGACACATCACGAACGCTGCCGACACTTCATTGCGCCAGTAGCCTGACAACAAAACGACGTTGATGACGAATATTGATCTGATGATTGATGCACCCAGCAGCATGGCCCCTTTGCCGTGGTGACTGATAACAACAAGACGACCCCAGGAGATGGCCCAATGACACATATTCCCCTTGAAGCATCACGGACATATCCTTCCCTTCGGACTACCAGTGCGATACGCACGGCTCAGCAAACGCTCCAGCGCACTTTTCAACATGTCTTCAAGCAAACGACGCTCGGCGCACTCCTCTTCGGTAGCCTGGCCATCGGTGCCGCTGCTCAGGCACATGCTGCCGACACGCTCAAGATAGGCATTTCCGCAGAACCTTACCCGCCCTTTACCTACACCTCTGCCAGCGGCGAGTGGACTGGTTTTGAAGTGGAACTGGCCGATGCGATCTGCGACGCCATGCAGCGCGAATGCGCCATCACCCCAACGGGTTGGAGCGGCATCATCCCCTCGCTGAAAGCCGGTCGCATCGACATGATCATGAACTCCATGACCATCACCAAGGCCCGCTCGAAGGTCATCGACTTCAGCATTCCCTATTACAATTCGCCGGGCGCCTACGTCGCCTCCAAAGACCTCGACATCGAAATTCCGGACGGTCTCGACGGCAAGATTCTGGGTGCTCAGTCAGCGACCACCCACGCCAATTTTGCGCGCAAGGCGCTGAGAGATACGGGTGTCGATGTGCGCCTGTATGACCAGCAGGAGCAGGTCAACAGTGACCTGCTGTCCGGCCGCTTGGACGTGATTCTGGCCGATGAGATCGCCATGAGCGCGCTCGTCAAGCGTGATGAAGCCAGCAACTTCGAGATCAAGGCGACCACACCGCAACACGAGGCGTATGGCATCGGTGCCGGTGTCGGCATTCGCAAGGGAGAGAGTGAGCTCAAGAACGCACTCGATACCGCCATCAAGTCAGTCTATGCAGATGGGACCTGCACGGCGCTGTCGAAGAAGTACTTCGACACCGATGTCTGTATGGGCTGAACCCTGTCGGGTTACACAAGGTGCTACCTGCCACCTGACCTCCATACCGGCAGAGACGATCCCCACGGTCATCTACGTAGATGCATGACCGTGGGACTGTCGCCCTGCCCCTGACTCGACAAGGCCCCTGACCATGTCCCTTTTTCCCGATCAAGGGCTCGCTGACTGGGCGAGCCCTATCCTGTCTGGCGCCATCACCACGTTGCAGATCGCCTTTGCTGCCTATGCCATCGGGCTACTGCTGGGGTTGATAGGCGCCTCCGCCAGACTTAGTCCATGGGCGCCCGTTCGCGGCCTGGCCACCAGCTACTCGACGGTCGTACGGGCCGTGCCGGAACTCTTGCTGATCATCTTGCTGTATTACGGCGGCTCCCAGGCATTGACGTGGCTGATGAATGCGCTTGGCTTCGCAGGAAGAATAGAAATCAGCGGCTTCATCACCGCCGTCGGCGTGCTGGCCTTCGTGCAAGGTGCCTACATGACGGAGGTCTTCCGGGGCGCCATCCTGGCCATTCCCAAGGGACAGCTCGAAGCGGCCGATGCCTATGGTTTCTCACCCATGGCACGCTTTCGCTTCGTCATGCTGCCCGCCATGTTACCCAACGCCCTGCCGGGCATGTCCAACCTATGGCTGATTCTCATCAAGGACACGGCGCTCATCAGTGTCATCGGCTTCAGCGAGCTGTTCTTCACCGTTCAACAGGCAGCCGCCAGTACGCGCGCCTACTTCCTGTTCTACAGCGTGGCTGGCCTGCTTTATCTGATGATGACCCTGACCTCAAGCGCCGCATTCGGCCGCCTGGAGCGTTACGTGCGCCGTGGCGAGCCTGATATTTCTGCCCAGGAGGCGTGACATGGATTTCAGCTGGTTATCTGATCCGTATTATCAGGAATCGCTCTGGGAGGGCCTGGTCAATACGCTATGGCTGCTGGTGGTGTCTGCGGTGCTGGGCTTCACGCTGGCCGTCGGGATGGCGCTAGCGCGTATCAAAGGGCCGAAGCCGCTCGCCTGGTTGGCAAGCGGCGTGTCCGTCGTGATGCGTGGCACCCCTTTGCTGGTGCAGCTGTTCTTCTTCTATTACGGCATCGGCCGCTTGTTGGAAGGCGTGCCCGGCATCAAGGAGAGCATGTTCTGGGGCATCCTGCGGGATCCTTTCTTCTACGCCACTCTGACGTTCACACTCTCGGTGGGCGCCTATACCGGCGAAGTCCTGCGTGGAGCGCTGCTCAGCGTGCCGCCGGGTGAGCGTGAAGCCGGTCGCGCCTTCGGCATGGGGCCATTCCAGGTGTTCACACGCCTGTGGCTACCGCGTGCCATTCAGTTATGCCTGCCGACGCTGACAGGCGAGATGATCCTGCTGCTCAAGTCCGTACCGCTGGTGTCGACCATTGCCATGATGGATTTGCTGCAGGTCGCCAACATCATCCGCGATGAGAACTTCCTCACCTATGAGCCGCTGCTGCTGATTGCCGCCATCTATCTCGTGCTGACGATCATGCTGACGCTGTGCCTGCGCCAGGTAGAGTTGAACTTCCCCGGGGTACGGGCGCAGCGACGCACCGGCGGTCTCTTCAGGCGCAGCCCGAGTGTGGCCTCGCACTGACAGCTCAATGATCCGGCGCCACCGCCTTTGATCACATTCATATGTCTCACTTCGCGCCGAGCCTTCCTGCTCGGCGCTTTTTTATGTGACATTCACTCTTTTCGATTCCATACAGAATCAAATTGCACATAATACCGATTCCATAATGAATCAAATAGTGACTGTCGATACTGCGACTTTCGACGAATAACGAAATATATATCAATATAATCATCAGGTTGAAAGAGATTGAAAACTGGCATGCTGCTTGCAATCCATTCCTGCAAGAAACGCTGCACGATATCCGTAAACGGTCATCTGTTACAGGACACTTCCATGAGTATCGCGATTTTCAAATCTGCCAATCGCCTGATTACCGGCCAGCACGCCTCCGAGCGGCTCGGTGAAGAGATCATCCGCCTGGGCATGCGCTGTCCGCTGCTAGTGACCGACCCCGGTGTGCTGGCGTCCGGCACGCTCAAGCCCATTACCGACCAGCTGGATGCGCTCAAGGCCGGTGGGCAACTGACGCATTACCGTATCTTCAGCGAAGTCAGCGCCGAGCCTGAGGTGCATGTCGTCGAGGACTGCATGAGTGTCTATCTTGAGGCGAAAAGCGACAGCCTTATCGCCGTGGGCGGCGGCAGCGCGATGGATATCGCCAAGTGCGTAGCCGTCTATGCCACTCACGACGGTGATCTCGAAAGTCTGTTCGGAGAGAACAAGGCGAAGGTACGAGGCGCACCGCTGATTGCCATGCCGACGACCGCTGGTACCGGGTCAGAGGTTACCAACATCGGCATTCTTTCCGACACCGTGGCCAAGATGAAGAAAGGCATCGTCAATGATTACCTGTTACCCGATGTCGCCATCGTGGCGCCGGAGCTGACGGTCAGCTGCCCACGCCATGTCACCGCAGCCAGCGGTGTCGATGCGCTGGTGCATGCCATCGAAGCCTACCTCTCCAACTTCGCCACCCCGATCACAGACGCGCTCGCCATCAAGGCGATGCGCTTGATCATCAAGGCGCTACCCAAGGCCTACGCCAATCCGAATAATCTGAAGGCCCGCGAAGATATGGCGACAGGTAGCCTATTGGCCGGCATGGCCTTCGGTAACGCCGGTGTCGGCGCAGTACACGCGCTGGCCTATCCGTTGGGCGGGCGCTATCACTTGCCGCACGGCGTTACCAACGCTCTGCTGCTGCCCCACGTGATGCGCTGGAATGCACTGGCCTGCGTGGAGCGCTTCCGCGATATTGCCGAAGCCCTCGACATTGAACATCGCCATCTCAAGGATGAGGCCGCCGCAGAGTTGGTTGTCGAACGGCTGCATGGCCTGTGCAGTGACGTCGATATTCCGGCAGGATTGCGCCACTTCGATATACCCGAAGACGATATTCCGTCACTCGCCGCGGACGCCATCAAGGTCGAACGCCTGCTGCGCAACAATCCACGCCAACTGAGCCAGGCCGATATCGAGAGTATCTATCGCGCTGCCTACTGAAAAAAACAGCCAGCGGAGATACGCCCAACTCCGCACATGAACGATTCGACCGCATAACGATAACAACAGGAACGTCACCATGAGCCAGTGGAAAACTCGCCAATCGGGAGAAGAAAGCCCCTACTATGCCCTTGGGCCTTTCAAGATTCGTCTTCCCTTTCTGCATTACCGCTTTGAGCTGCCCGACTATCTGCAAGGTCTACTGATGTGTGCGGTTGATCTTGCCGCCATCCCGCTGATGACTGAGTTACTGGGCATGCCCTTTGAGGCAGCGCTCGCTATCGTGATGATCAACGGGCTGCTGTATCTGGTCCACCACCTGCTGGGCGACCCTGTCATTCCCGGCTGGATCACCCCTGCCATTCCGCTACTGATCGCGTATGTCGCTACCTTTCCGGAGGGTGAGACGCGAGTCCATGCCTTGATTGCCTTCCAGCTGATGCTCGGCATATTGTCGATCGTGCTCGGGCGAACGGGGCTGGCGAGCAAGGTGGTCAACCTGATTCCCTCGGCCATCAAGGCCGGTATCATCATGGGCGCGGGCCTGGCGGCCATTTCGGTTGTCTTCAAGGAAGGCGGACGCTTTGACACCTACCCCATCACGATCAGCATTGCCGTGGGCCTGGCCTTCTACATCATCTTCTCGCGTCACTTCGCCCAGCTGAAATCGTCAAGCCGGATGTGGGGTACGCTGGGCAAGCTCGGTATCTTCCCGATCATTCTGTTGGCAATCATCGTCGCACCGCTGGCCGGCGAAGCGGCATGGCCTGATGTGCAGTGGGGCTTTAGCCAGCCTGACTTCGTGACCATGTTCAGTCAGTACACCGTCTTTGGGGTAGGCCTACCGCCGTTGTCGATGTTCCTGACGGCGCTGCCGACCGTACTGGCAGCCTATATCGTACTGTTTGGCGATGTACTGCAGTCCAAGGCGCTGGTTGAGGAAGCTGATGAGGCACGACCGGACGAGAAGATCGATTACGACGCCAACCGTGCGCACATGATATTCGGCGGCCGCAATACGCTGATGAGCCTGCTTGGACCCGATGTCACCATGTGCGGCCCGCTATGGGCAGCGATGCAGGTTGTCGTGGTCGAGCGCTACAAGGAAGGCAAACAGGCGATGAACTCGCTGTTTGGCGGCTCGGGCTCGTTCCGCTGGGGGACCAACACTGGCCTGCTGCTGCTACCCATCGTCAGCCTCGTCCAGCCGATACTCGGCATTGCACTGGCACTGACGCTGCTGATCCAAGGCTACGTCAGCGTACGACTGGGCATTCTGGAAGCGCGCAGTCAGCGTGACCTCGGTATCGCCGGCGTGATTGCTGCAGTGCTGGTCATCAAGGGTGCCGCCTGGGCCTTCGGCATCGGCATCGCCCTGTGCCTGTTGATTTACGGCAAGCGCTTCTTCTCTGGCGAAATCGACGAAACGTTCAGCCGTGATATCGGAAAGGCAGATGCTGGCGCCTCTGTTATCAAGAAGACGCCGCCCACGTCAGCGACCAATGACGTATCGTAACCCCATGCGCCCCCGTTGCCTGACGGTGCGGGGGCTTCTGACAGGGGAACGATTGATGCAGAACGTGGAACAGGATCTCAAGCTCGAAGCCGCACTAGCGCTGCTGGACCGCCAATCGCTCGATGCGGTCAAGGTCATCGACCCGAAGGGGGAGGTGATTGGCGTGCTGACGCGGCAGGATGTCGAATCGGCGGGTGAACTCAAGGAACGTCTCGCACGGGAAGGCACACGCCCACCTTATCGCGGCGCTTCATCGACTGTCTCTGATACGGCAGCCACGATACAGCCCGCACAAGATCGACTGACCCGCGTGCCAATCCAGCGACTTCTGGATGCCTTGCATGATGGGGTCTATATCACCGATGCCCACGGCGTGACCGTGGCCATCAATCAGGCCTATGAGCGCATTACCGGCCTCAAGGGTAGCGATATACTGGGGCGCCACATGCGCGAACTGGTACGCAGCGGCTATATCTCCAAATCCGTATCGCTTGAAGTCATTCGCGATGGCCAGCCAGTCACACTGGTACAGAGCCTGCGTGACGGCCGCAAGATACTGGTCAGTGGTATGCCCATGCAGGCCGATGACGGGACCCTGAGTCATGTCGTCACCAGTGTGCGTGATATCACCGAATTGCTGCGCGCCAAGCATGCCCAGGAGCAACTACGCCAACTGCATTCGTTGCACGATACCTACAGTGTCAATTCCGGTACCGACGAACAATCACTGGAGCTGGTCACCAGCGATGCCACAGCCGATTGCTTCGCGCTGGCCGAGCGAGTGGCGGCCACTGATGTAAAAGTGCTGATTCAAGGCGAAACCGGCACGGGCAAGACGCTATTGGCGCGCTATCTTCACGAACACAGCGAGCGCGCCACTAGCGTGTTTCTCGAACTCAACTGTGCAGCCTTGCCGGAAGGACTTCTGGAGGCAGAGTTATTCGGCTACGCGCCCGGTGCTTTCACCGGCGCCAGCGTTCGCGGCAAGCAGGGACTATTGGATGTCGCCAATGGTGGCACGCTATTCCTTGATGAAATCGGTGATCTTCCCCTGTCGTTACAGGCCAAGCTACTCAAGGTAGTGGAGGAACAACGCTTCATGCCGGTCGGCGGTACCGAGCTGAAACGCACCAACGTACGTCTATTGACGGCATCTCATCATGATCTGCGGGTGCGGGTGAGCGAGGGGCGCTTTCGAGAAGACCTCTATTATCGCTTGAGCGTCGTACCGATCACCCTACCCCCGCTACGTGAGCGTCGCGCTGAGATCACACCGTTATTGCATCATTACCTGTCGCATTTCTGTCACCGCCATGCCCGCGTTTGTCGCTTTGATCCGGAAACGCTTGAACTGCTCGGCAGCCATGACTGGCCTGGCAATATTCGAGAACTGATCAATCTGGTCGAGCGACTCGTCGTCACGACCTGCGATGAGCTCATCACACCGAAGATGCTGCCGATAGAGTGCCTGGCGGGGACGCTCGGTGCTATCCCGTCGACTCCTCACTCTGCCCCTGATAGCGACTCCGTCAGCGCGACGTACCGTGGGCAACAGCGTGATCAACAACGCGAGCAACGCTTCGACGCCCCCACTTCAGCAACGGATGCCCTGCGCGAGGCAACGCTCAAGGAGAAAACCGAGGCTCTGGAGCGTCAACTGATCAGACAGGCACTGAACAACCACCGTACGACCCGCGCCGCTGCTAGCGCACTGGGCATCAATCAGTCGACGCTGGTCAAGAAGATGCAGAAATATACGATTACGCGATAGTTGGCTCGTCATTCATCTTCGCTTCGACTCCCGTCGCCAGAATACACCTGTCCCTACCGCTGGACTTGGCGCGGTAGAGAGCCTCATCTGCCTGCTGCAAGACACTCTCGAAGCGATAAGCATCTCCCGTACCCACTGCCGACACTCCCACGCTAATGGTAACGATGCCCTGATTGACGTTGTCAGCATGTGGCAGCGCCAACCCTCTGACATGCTGGCGAATCTTCTCAGCACGAGCCAGCAGGTCGCGTGGTCCGGTAGAGGGGAACAGAACCACGAACTCCTCACCGCCAAAACGAGCCACGATATCCACGTCAGGATGCACGCTTTCAAAAATGGCAGTCGCGATCCGCTTTAAACACATATCACCCTTCACATGGCCATATTTATCGTTGTAACACTTGAACTTGTCGACATCGATCATGGCAACGCCATATTGCAGGGAATGACTCGCGTGTTTGCTGATCAGCGATTTCACCAGGCAATCAAAATGACGGCGATTATAGACTTCGGTCAACGGATCAATAGAGGCTAGACGACGAAACTCCTCACTTTTATCAGTGTACTCTTCAACCCTCAGCTGCTCGCGAAGTAACAGTAGATAGGAAAGGCGTTCGGCTTTTTCGGCACGCACGTTGGAAATGATCGAGAATATGGTGACGGCACAAAAAACCATCATGGCCATGAGTCCGGCATTATCGAACGATATCGGGTGATAATTGACCAGATAAAGCATCACGATGATATTGAAGATCGACGTGTAGAGAGCAAACCAGAAACGCAATTGGAACAGGACATTGCCGACCAACACGATCAACCCCAGAGCAAAGAGATCCAGGAACGAGTGCGCCGACACCGACAGCTGCAACAATAGTGCAGTAAACAACATGGCAAAACAGATGAGTACCGACATGATCATTTCGCGCAACGCCGGTGTCACGCCACGTTTCAACAAGAAAATACAGGCCAGGGCAATGGGCGCCATGATACCGACACGAATAATGACAGCTTCCATAAAGTGGTCGGGGCGCATGTGTAAGTCATTGAACAAGAACAGTACATAAATGGTGATGGCAACACCCCCCATATATGTTAGCTGTCGACTTCTCTCTTGATGCACATCACGCTCAAATTTCTCCTCCAATATCAAGTGGAAACCAATACCCAGCAGGCCTGGGCTTTCCAACTGCCTGTCTATCAGTACCAAGAGCTCCTTCATCCCACCGCCCCCACTCGTAATGACTTGGCATTGCTCAAGTCGTTATCGCTGGGAGAAGAATGCCAGAAGCCTCATCATGACAGGGAATATGGATACAATCGTTCACATCTGCTTGTCCAACGTGACGGAATGACGACGCTCGCCACGTCTTTGTCGATCACACCGGCGATAAGGTGATAGCACGCAGCCCCTATCAAAAACGCCACCCGAAGGTGGCGTCCAGTCAATGACGTGGCGCTAGCACGGCAACGAAGAAGTCAATTGACGAACCTTCTGTGATTACCGGTG
Organism: Cobetia sp. L2A1; assembly: GCF_009796845.1. Taxonomy (NCBI): domain Bacteria; kingdom Pseudomonadati; phylum Pseudomonadota; class Gammaproteobacteria; order Oceanospirillales; family Halomonadaceae; genus Cobetia; species Cobetia sp. L2A1. Next base: position 2,393,755 of record NZ_CP047025.1, read on the forward strand.
GGCTCAATGCATGGCTATCACAGTCGATGCCTCTCCCCCATCACTGACCCAGGATGATCGCCGTGATCACACCTGTCGCTACCGCTGTCAGCACATAGCGGCCGTCCACATGAATCCAGCGATGGCCCTGGGGCGGACGGGAAAGGTTGTGCGACTGCCAGTCACTGACCCAGTAGCGTTCGTTGGCGTAGTAATCACGCGGCACATGGCCGCCCTGCTTCCAGCCATGCGCGGGATGATTGGCCGCGGGCTTGTTGTGTGATTGCTGCTTCTGGTGCTGCTTCTGTTGCTGCTTCTGTTGCTGCTTCTGTTGCTGCTTCTGTTGCTGCTTCTGTTGCTGCTTCTGTTGCTGCTTCTGTTGCTGCTTCTGTTGCTGCTGGCCTTGCTGCTGGCCTTGCTGCTCCTGCTTTCCTTGCTCTTGGTAATGGTCATCCTGGGGGGCTGCCAGTGATAGCGAAGACCCCATCAGAGCGGAAACCATTACCAGGCTGATCAAAGTGCCTTTACGCATGATGAATCTCCTCGGTGTCTATTGGTATCGATGGCCAACCAATAAGAAAACAATGTTCTAAAACATTATCCTCCTGCCCCAGGAGTTGCAAGTCATGCACCGCTTCTCAGCCTGTTTCCTCATTTTCCGCACTAGTTGTCGCACGAATGAGACCCTGGGTGTCATCTCTTGTTCAGAAAACTCGGGGTCATCATGACAATCCTCGCCCCGCCACGTTTCCCGTGACCTCGCACTTCTCGGCATCTCTCAGACATCAATCGAAGTGCCAGGGAGCTGCGATGCGGAAGAAGCGCAGGGTCACTGCCGCATCAACGGGGCGGGTCAATCGCGACACCACCACGAATACCGGCAGATTGAGCATCAGGCCCCAGAAGCCCGCGTGAATCCCCAGCGGATGCGGCCAGATAGTGGTAAACACCACCGTGACCACAAAGCCTGCACAGATACCGCTGATTACCCCGATAGCCGAGGCGCGCGGCCAGAAGAACATGCCGATGAAGGCCGGTAGTACCTGCGAGGCAAAGCCTAACCCGATCAGCAGAATCATCACCAGGTTACCCGGCTCCAGGATCGCCAATGGTGCGATGACGAGGAACATGACCGGGAAGATCAGCCAGCGTGCCAGCTTACCAGCGCGACTATCGCTCAAGGCCAGGCTGGGCTGCAGGACATCACGACTGAGGCTCAACGCCACGGAATGGATGAAGGGCTCACTGGATGACATCGAGGCAGCCAGCGTCCCCGCGCCCAGCAAGCCCACCAACCACACTGGCATGTTGGCCATGGCGTACTCGAGCACCACCGTGTCAGCGCGTGCCAGTTCCGGCAGACTGAAAATACCGATGAACCCGACAACGACCAGCGGCAGTATCACCACGTAATAGGTCGGCAACCAACTGGCACTGCGACGAATGGTGCGTGCTGATGATGCACTCATCCACTGGGTCCATACCGGCGGCATGAAGGACAGCATCGAGACGATGATCGAGGTCGTCCAGAAACTGAAACTCATGTCACCACCCGCCCCCGGCAGGCGCAGATACTCTGGATGACTGTCCGCGACACGCGCGAAGACGCCAGCAAAGCCCCACTCTCCAGTCGCCAGATACGCGGCCCACACCCCGATCACCCACGCCACTACCAGCATCAGTACGCCCTGAAACACATTGGTGCGCCCTATCGCACGCTGACCACTGACGAACAGATAGATGGCAATCGCACTCAGCACCAGCAGCACGCCCGCCCATAGCGGGATGCTTCCGCCGCTCATCACCAACAAGATGTAAGCGGAGCCGATGGTCTGCAGCACTGCATAGGCGATGGAGGCGATCGACATCACCAGCGCCGATAGCGCGCCGAGTGCGGGGCTCTGATAACGATCCGCAATCGCGCTGGCCTGGGTGACATGGCCGAATTGCTCGCCGAACTTCCAGACCTTGGGGCCGAAGTACCACGCCACCAGCGCCAGATAGGCCAGATAGATGGCGACGTAGAACACCGGAACACCCTTGCTGTAAGCCCAACCCGGCGCGCCCATGAAGGTGTAGGCACTCACGCTGCCCGCTGCGATCAATAGATAGAGCGTCACCGGCCCCATCGATCGCCCAGCCACTCCCCATTGCTCCAGTGTGTCCATCTTGCGGCCACCGCGCGCGCCAAGCCCGATCAGCATGGCGACCACGATATAGCCCAGCGTCACCAGCAACGGAATGCTGTCATGCAGGTGGGAGAAGGTGCCGAAAAGCGTGCTGATCCGCTCAGTCATCCCGAGTCTCCTCACTGCTATCCAGCCACATGTTGGCAAGCCACATCACGCCACTGCACGCGAAGATGATCAGATAGCTCCAGATCACCAATGACGGCATTCCCCACAGCATGCTCTGACGATTGACCCACCCGATGACCGGCCAGATCCCCAGCGCGATCAGGGCCATGAAGATCACCAGCAGACACCAGCCTCGCCATGTAGAGGGAGACACGATGCGTGGAAGTGACGAGCAAGTCTCAAGAGTGTCTGGATCAGAAGGCATAGTAGAAGATAAAACAGGCGAGCCAGCGGCAGGTGAACCTGATGTAGCGGTGGAATCGTGCGGAACCAAGACAATCTCCGGCATGAACGTGGCATGAATGAAAATGACGGCGCGCAGTGTAGCCCCTCACGCCACGCCTGTGGAGTTGCAGGCGTGATAAATACATCAAAAAAAGCCGGGCCTCATCGAGAGGCCCGGCTTTTCATTTCGCTGACGATCACGGCAAGCGTGATTCGATGACGCTATCCGCACATCATCCGATGATAGCGTTGAGTATCAACAGGGTCACGATGGAGACTGCCCATGCCAATGTTGAAGGCAGCGTCAGTACCAGCATCTGATGCTTGGTACTCTTGACGCCCAGCATGCGATTGACCACCCAGAAATAGCTATCATTGAAGTAGCTGAAGAACATTGCGCCGATACAGGCAGCTTGTGCCGCCAACACCATATTGACGTCTGGCATTCCCATCAGGATAGGCGCAGAGATGGAGGCCGCCGTGATCATCGAAACAGTACCGCTCCCTTGAATGAAGCGAACCAGCGTCGCGATGATGAACGGAATCAACAGGGGCTGCAGACCCAGTGCTGCTACCTGCATGGCAATGTAGTCGCCACCACCACTGGCACGCAGCACAGACCCCAACGCGCCCCCGGCACCAGTCACCAACAGGATGATACCGGCCGTTTCGACGCCTTTTTCCAGATGCTCGAACACTTCCTGCTTGGGTGTCTTGGGCATCAGGCCATAGATCGCCACCAGCACGCCAAGCCCCACCGCAATGACCGGGTTGCCGATGAAGGCGACCGTACTGGTGAGTACATTGGTGGTATCACCCATCACCGCGCCCAGCAGCGTATTGAGGAAGATCAGCGCGATCGGCAGACCAATCGGCATGCAGGACATCAGTAACGACGGTAGCTCAGTATCCGCCATCATGGTGCCACTATCATTCTTGACGCTTCCTTCAAAACCGCCCGGTTGCGCTTCCAGCATCGCTTCAATGCGCGGCCCCATGATGCGGGCATAGATGACAAGCACGACAAGTGCAGGCGCCGTGATAACCAGCCCCCAGCCGATCATCAAGCCGATATCCACGCCGAAGATGCCTGCCACGCCCAGCGGGCCAGGGGTCGGGGGCACCGACGAGTGTGTGATGATCAAACCGGCCGCCAGCGCTATGCCCAACCCGATGACCGAGCGACCACTGTTGCGAGCCAGTGAGCGAACCAGCGGATTCAGGATGACATAGGCCGAATCACAGAAGATCGGGATAGAGACGATATAGCCCGTCAGCGCCATCGCGGCCTCTTCCTTGTTCTTTCCCAGCAGATTGAGGATGGCGTATGCCAGGCGCTGACCCGCACCGGACACTTCTAGCACCCGCCCCATCATTACACCGAAGCCGATGACGAGACCAATGGTGGACAGTGTCTTGCCGAAGCCGGTCGTGATGGCATTGATAACTTCGTTGGGCGGCATGCCGCCGATGAGGCCGGCCAGCGAGGCCGCGATGATCAATGCCAGCAAGGCATGCACGCGGGTTTTCAGTACTAGATAGATCATGACGAAGATGGCGATACCCAGGCCGATGATGACCTGTGGTCCCGCGACGGCGGCGTCTGTCATGGGAGTCTCCTATTCTCTTGTTGTTGTGTGGCGTTGGTGTATTTTTTTGGTGTTGTCATGTGGAGCTTGGCGGCGGATCTGTGTCGTACCTGGCGGAAATGCTGTGTGATGTTACGGCCGAACTAGTCTTGAAGTGTCTCTCCTATGGCATTCGAATGACGACGTCACCGTGAGTCAGTTGCCATTGGCCAGGACGTCACGATCACGCTGATGAAGGCTGATGATGTCGGCGAGATCTGCATCGCCCGTGAAGCCCAGCGCACGCGCCTTGCGTGTCTCAAAGCGCGCTGGCCAGCTGGAGACGATGGCCGTGATGCGTGCATCCGGCACATGACTGACTCGCACCAGCGCCTCAGCCCCTGCCATCTGTTCAAGTGCTTCAAGCATCTCGGCGACACTGACGGTGATGCCCGGCAGCATGAAACAGCGTGAGAGCCCAAAGGCGGCAGCGGGGACTTCCGCTCCCTTGAGCAATGCCTCAATGACACGCTGCGGCGACATCACGAACATCTCGAGATCCGTCGGCACCGGACAGATGGCGGCTTCTCCATTGAGCGGCTCGCGCAGGAGAGAAGAGGCAAAGCTTGAGGCCGCGGCGTTGGGTCGGCCGGGACGTACGATGATGGTTGGCAAGCGCAGTACACAGCCATCAATGAGGCCACGACGGCTATAGTCGTTGATCAGAAGCTCCGACATCGCCTTCTGCGTGCCATAGGAGTTCTGCGGCACCAACGCCGTCATGTCCTCGAGTATCTCGGGCAGATCCCCCCCATAGGCGGCAACAGAGCTGGCCATGACAAGACGCGTGGTACTGAGACCCCGTGCTGCGCAGCCTTCCAGCAGCAAGCGGGTCGCATCAAAATTCACCCGCATGCCGAGGGACAAGTCCGCTTCCGCTGCGGAACTGACGACGGCAGCCAGGTGATAGATGACCTGTGGCTCACCAGCCAGGCAGCGCTCCAGTACCGAGATATCTGCGATATCGCCAGCCACTACCTCGACTGTCAGCGCCGAGACCACTTCAGGCCGCGGAGCTTCAATCTGATCCAGCAGAGTCAGACGCGAGAGGGGCTGGCCGTTGAGGCTGCCCTTCTCGATCAAGGCGGCTGTCAGGCGCTGACCGAGAAATCCTGCCGCGCCGGTAATCATGACGTGCATCCGCTATCTCCTTCCGGTTATTCGATGGACGCCGTGCCATATTCATCTAGAGGCTCACACCGATATCTCATTCATTATTGGTCTAATAGTCATACCAGTTGTTGCGCAAATCTAGAGCGACCAAGGGACTCAGGTCAACATTTTCGTCGATAAGTACAACCAATAGCCTAAAAAAGGCCGTGTTCGCAATGTGCGCAAGCCACATTGGTATGCACAGCATACCAATTATTTGCCACCCCAAAGTGATGAATCATGCACAACGGCAGCACCCAGGACGGGAAATCACCCGACGTGGTGGCATTCAGAGCCAGGCTCCTGCTGCCTCACACGGCAAGCGGCATGCGGCTGGTCCCAAGTGCTTGGTCACAAGTGACGAGTGGCTTGCCACAGACCGTCAACCACTCGTCAATCCATGATCCTTGCCCCAGACCAACCCTTCTCGAGTCTTGCCTCGCGGACGATATTCACAGCCGATCCAGCCGTCGTAGCCCAAGCTTTCCAGCCGCGCGAAGAGCGCGGGATAGTGCACTTCACCGCCGTCCGGTTCGTGGCGGTCCGGCACGCCCGCAATCTGGACATGGCCCATGTGCGCGAATTGCGCCTCGAGATTACGAATCAGATCTCCCTCGACGATCTGGCAATGATAGAGATCGAACTGCACCTTGAGGTTGGCGGCGCCGACCCGGGCGAGAATCTCGCGCGCCTGCGCCTGACCACTGAGATAGAAGTTCGGCATGTCCCGGGGATTGATCGGCTCGATCAAGAGAGTCTTGCCCACCTTGGCCAGCTCAGCAGCGGCATAGCCAAGATTGGCGAGATAGGTGGCGGTATGGCGGGCACGCGTCACCTCGTCGGCTTCTGCCGGCACCAGACCTGCCATCGCGTGCACACGCGGGCAGTCGAGAATTTCGGCATAG